>NZ_FOBX01000016.1 GCF_900109945.1 Bradyrhizobium sp. OK095 | reverse complement strand
ACCTTTTCGGAGAGGTCCGCGATCTCGTTGATGAAGGTGATCTTGGTCGCGAGGAACGCGTTGGCGGCGTATTTGATCATCTCGGCGGTGCGGCGTTCGGTGAACATCAACGGCGCCTGGTTCAGCGACAGCGGGCGGTAGATGTCGCCCATCACCTTGCGGCCGCGCTCGTCGGAGGTGCCGACCACGACGCGGTCGGGGAATTTGAAATCGCGGATCGCCGCGCCCTCGCGCAGGAACTCGGGATTCGAGGCGACGACGACGTCGGCCTTGGGATTGGCCTCGCGAATGATGCGCTCGACCTCATCGCCTGTGCCCACTGGGACAGTCGACTTGGTCACTACGACGGTGAAGCCGGACAGCGACTGCGCGATCTCTTTCGCGGCCGCGTAGACATAGGACAGATCGGCGTGACCGTCACCGCGACGCGATGGTGTGCCGACCGCGATGAAGACGGCATCGGCATCCGCAACCGGCTTCGACAAATCGGTGGTGAACTCCAGCCGCTTGGCTTTCACATTGGCCGCAACCAATTCGTCCAGGCCGGGCTCGTAGATCGGGATCTCGCCGCGATGAAGTGCCGCGATCTTCTTCTCGTCCTTGTCGACGCAAATGACGTCGTGACCGAAATCCGCAAAGCAGGCTCCGGACACCAGTCCGACATAGCCCGTTCCGATCATCGCGATTCGCATGAAAAACTCTTTCCGTTGAAGACGGATGTTCCGCTGAACACCCTAGACCATTTCTCTATCCGACCGCTCGCCCAACATTAGGGCAAGTTGCAGAGCGAACTGAATAAACCTTAGCCGCCGCGCGTAACAGGCGTTGCGGACAACGCCTGAAATACGCGACATGCATTTGTTGCATTCTACATATGCGATAGATACGCCGCGTATGCACGCCTCAAGCCATCCTCGAGCGAGGTCGTGGCACGCCAGCCGAGCTTTGCGAGGCGGCTGACGTCGAGCAGCTTGCGCGGCGTGCCGTCGGGACGCGCGGTGTCGAAGCTGATCTCGCCGCCGTAACCGACTGTCTCGGCCACAACACGCGCGAACTCGGCGATGGTGATGTCCTCGCCGGTGCCGATGTTGATCAGTCCCGCACCCGAATAGGTCTTCATCAGGTGCACGCAGGCATCCGCCATGTCGTCGACATAAAGGAACTCGCGCCGCGGCGTGCCGGTGCCCCAGACGATGACACTCTTCGCGCCCGCAACCTTCGCTTCGTGGAAGCGGCGGATCAGGGCAGCGACCACGTGGCTCAGTTCGGGATGATAATTGTCGCCGGGGCCGTAGAGATTGGTCGGCATCACGCTGATGAAGTCGCTGCCATACTGGCTGCGATAGGCCTCCGCCATCTTGATGCCGGCGATTTTTGCAATTGCATAGGGTTCGTTGGTCGGCTCCAGCGGACCCGTCAGCACCGAATCCTCGCGCAGCGGCTGCGGGGCCAGCTTCGGATAGATGCAGGACGAGCCCAAAAACATCAGCTTCTCGGCGCCGTTCTGATGCGCGGCCTGGATCACGTTCGCCGCGATCGCGATGTTCTCGTAGATGAACTCCGCACGCAGCGTGTCGTTGGCGACGATGCCGCCGACTTTTGCGGCGGCCAGGAAGATCACTTGCGGCCGCACCTTCGCGAACCAGTCGAACACCGCGGCCTGGTTACAGAGATCGAGCTCACGCCGGTCGACCGTGACGAGCTTGACGTCCTCCCGTTCGAGCCGGCGCGCAATCGCGCTGCCGACCATGCCGCGATGGCCGGCGACATAGACGCTTTTGCCCTTCAGCTCAAACAGTGCGTTTGCCACTGCCAGCATCCCGCTTTGCGTGCGCCAGATCGCTCGCCATCATCTCCGCGACGAGCTCTGCAAAACTCCGCTTCGGCTTCCAGCCGAGCACGTCTCGCGCCTTGCTGGCGTCGCCGACGAGGAGATCGACCTCGGTCGGACGGAAATAGGTCGGGTCGATCTTCACGACCGTCTTGCCGCTCGCCTCATCGATGCCGGTCTCATCAACGCCCGCCCCGCGCCATGTGATGCGGCGGCCGACCTGCGCGAACGACAGCTCAACCATCTCGCGCACCGAGTGCATCTCTCCGGTGGCGAGCACGAAATCGTCGGGCTTGTCGGCTTGCAGCATCAAGTGCATGCCTTCGACGTAGTCGCGCGCATGGCCCCAGTCGCGCCTGGCAGAGAGATTGCCGAGATAGAGAGTCTGCTCCAGCCCGACCTCGATGCGCGACACGCCACGGGTGATCTTGCGGGTGACGAAGGTCTCGCCGCGGATCGGGCTCTCGTGGTTGAACAGGATGCCGTTGCTCGCGAACATGCCGTAGGCTTCGCGGTAGTTGACCGTGATCCAGTAGCCGTAGAGTTTCGCGACGCCGTAGGGCGAACGCGGATAGAACGGCGTGGTCTCCTTCTGCGGGATCTCCTGCACGAGGCCGTAAAGCTCGGAGGTCGAGGCCTGGTAGAACCGCGTCTCCTTCTCCATGCCGAGGATGCGGATTGCTTCCAACAGCCGCAGCACGCCGATGCCGTCGGCATTGGCGGTGTATTCCGGGCTCTCGAAGCTGACGGCAACGTGGCTCTGGGCGGCGAGATTGTAGATCTCGGTCGGCCGGATCTGCTGCACCAGGCGGATCAGATTGGTCGAATCCGTCATGTCGCCATAGTGCATCAGGAACGGCACGTTGCCGACATGCGGGTCCTGGTAGAGATGATCGACCCGCGCGGTGTTGAACGAGGACGAGCGCCGCTTGATGCCGTGCACGACATAGCCGAGCGACAGCAGATATTCGGCGAGATAGGCGCCGTCCTGGCCGGTCACGCCGGTGATGAGAGCGATCCGCTCAGACATGATCCACTCAGCTTTGGGCCTGCGCCCGGTTCCCGGGAAAGATGTTCAGGGAACGGATAACCACCGTTCGCGCCCGCTGACAAGGTCGGCGGCCACCAAAAGCGCAAGAACCAGCATAAGAACCGGCATTCCCGGGCGGCACGCCGGGTACCGTCGATCGCGGGATCAGACGCCGTGGTACTTTCGATACCATGCGACAAAGCGGCCGAGGCCGTCCGCAATCGACGTCGACGGCGAGAAGCCGACATCGCGCTGGAGCGCGGAAATGTCTGCGCGCGTCTCCAGGACGTCGCCGGCCTGCATCGGCAGCAGCTGGCGGATTGCCGGCTTGCCGATGATCTTCTCCAGCGTCTCGACGAACTCCATCAGATTGACCGAGCGGTTGTTGCCGATGTTGTAGACGCGATACGGCGCATAGCTCGACGAATTTTCCGGCGCTTCCGCATTCCACGCGGGATTCGGTGCCGCGGGCCGATCGAGGGTGCGGATCACGCCCTCGACGATGTCGTCGACATAGGTGAAGTCGCGCCACATGTCGCCATTATTGAAAATCCTGATCGGCTCATTTGCGAAAATGGCGCGCGTGAACAGCCAGGCGGCCATGTCGGGCCGGCCCCACGGACCATAGACGGTGAAGAAGCGAAGGCCGGTCACCGGCAGCTTATGAACATGGGCGAACGTATGCGCCATCAGCTCGTTCGCCTTCTTGCTGGCGGCATAGAGGCTGACGGGATGATTCACCGAATGCTCGGTCGAATACGGCAGGGTGCGGTTGGCGCCGTACACGGAGCTCGACGAGGCGTAGACGAGATGCGCCAGGCCATGGCGCCGGCCAGCTTCGAGCACGGTGACGAAGCCGTCACAATTGGCGCGGATGCTGGTGATGGGATCGTCGATCGAGGCACGCACGCCGGGCTGCGCCGCCAGATGCACGACGCGATCGGGCGAGACCTCGTCGAAAACGCGCGTCACTGCAGCGAAGTCTGCGAGATCGATCTCGTAGGATTTGAAACCTGGACGATGCTCGAGCGTTGCGAGGCGCGCACGCTTCAGCGCGGGATCGTAATACGGGGTGAACGCATCGATGCCAACGACCTGCTCGCCGCGCGCCAACAGCCGTTCACAAACGTGCATTCCGATAAAGCCGGCTGCACCGGTCACGATCACTGGCCGCAAAGTTGTCACCTCGTTCATTCCGCGATTGCAATGCCAGACCAGGACAACAGAGGCAAGGTTTGGACGATTGCGACAATCATCAAATCAGCGCTCCATGTAAGCGCATCGAAATGTGTAGGAAACATGATGGCGCCATGCATCGTCGCATGCTATCCGCCTGCGAGGATGCTCTGACGATAGCGCCAACTGTGCTACACGTCATAGAACGTATATTCGTCGCGCATGCTCAGTCTTGAGGCATTGCTCGCGCAAGGCACGCGCAAGAACCCGCAAAGAAAAAGATCGAATTTGAAACTCTCCATCAACGGCAGGTTCCTGTCACAATCGCTTACGGGCGTGCAGCGATACGCCGCCGAAATCGTCAAGGCGATGGACCGTTTGCTCGCGAGCGGAGAGGCTCCGCGGCAACTGCTGGATGCAGAGTGGCAGATCCTTGCGCCGCTGAATGCGCAGACGCTTCCCGGTCTTCGCCGCATCACCATCAAGCAGGTCGGATCGTTGCAAGGCCACGCCTGGGACCAGATCGATCTGGCGCGCGCGGCCGCCGGCACGCGCCTCGTCAGCCTCGCCAATTCCGGCCCCGTGCTCCACCGCGATCATCTCGTCGTGATTCACGACGCGCAGGTTTTCAGGCGGCCGGACTTCTTCAGCTGGCGCTACCTCGCCCTGCACCGGACGCTCGGCCATCTGCTGGCGCGCACAGCAACGATCGCAACAGTTTCCGCGTTTTCACGCAACGAACTTGCCGAAGTGCTGTCGCTGGATCCGGCATCGATCCCCGTCATCGCGAATAGTGCAGAACATTTCGCGACTATTACGCCTGATATCTCGATCATCGAGAAGCTGCGTCTTGCACCCCATCGGTTCTTTCTCTTCGTCGGGTCGATGACGAAGAACAAGAACGTCGACACCGCCATTCGTGCGGCCGAGCAGCTTGGCCGCGCCGATTTTCCGCTGGTCGTGGTCGGCGGCGACAACAGCAAGGTGTTTGGCGGCGGCGCTGCCGAGCAGAAAGCCGGGATCGTCATCGCCGGGCGCCTGAAGGACGAGGAGATCGCGGCGCTGTTCTCGCAAGCTGCAGCCTTCGTTTTTCCGAGCCTCTATGAGGGCTTCGGCGTGCCTCCGCTGGAAGCGATGTTCTTTGCCTGTCCTGTCATCGCGAGTTCCGCCGACGCAGTGCGCGAGACCTGCGCCGATGCCGCGGTCTATTTCGACCCGCTCAACGCAGGCGAGTTGTCTGCACGGATGCGCGAAAGAATTGAACTCGGCGGGATTTCGCCTGCGGAACAAGAAAAACAGCGGCAGCGGCTTTCGACATATTCCTGGGCCAAGTCCGCCGCGGCGATGCTCGAATTCCTCGCCAAACCCGCGTCCGGCCCGACACGATGACGCGGCCCAATTATTGCTGCTTAGAGGCACTAGACGTGCGTTTGCCAGATCTGGAGTCTGCACGACAAGAAAGGATTGACCGTTGTCCAGCGGCCTGAAAGTTCTGCATGTCGCCGAAACGGTCAGGGGCGGCATCGCAACCTACCTTAACGAGCTGCATCCGCATCAGAGCGCGAGCTTCGGGCACGGCAACGTCAACTATGTGGTTCCGTCCGACCATCGCAGCGACCTGGTGAACATCGAGGATGAGGCCGTCACCACGTTTCCGCGCGACGGCCGCAACGCGATCGGCCTGTTTCGCATGCTGTTTGCGACCATGCGCGCGGTCCGGCAGCTTCGGCCCGATATCATCCATCTGCACTCGTCGTTCGCCGGCCTCGTGGTGCGCCCGGTGCTGTGGCTGACTTACCGGCGCTCGCGCATCGTCTATTGCCCGCATGGCTGGGCGTTCGGCCGCGAGACCGGCCGCCTCAGCCGCGAGGTCACCAAGTTCACCGAGCGCGTGCTGTCGAAATTCACCGATCGCATCGTCTGCATCTCGGAAAGCGAGCAGGCCGACGCGAAGCAGGTCGGAATCGCGGCAAATCGCCTCGCTCTTGTGCACAACGGGATTTCCAGGCAGCGCCCCGCGCTCGACAAGGGCGCCGCGCCGTGGCGGTCGGACAAGATCAAGGTCCTCTTCATCGGACGCCTCGACCGCCAGAAGGGGTATGACCTCCTGATCGAGGCGGCGCGCGCGCTCGGCGACAAGCTCGATGTGCGCCTGATCGGCGCTTCCGTCGTCAGCAAATTCCGCAGAAGCGACCTGCCCGCCAACGTCTCGTTTCTGGGCTGGATGAACCGCAACCAGATCGAGGCCGAGCTCGACCAGGCCGACATGGTCGCGATTCCCTCACGCTGGGAGGCGTTCGGCCTCGTCGCGATCGAGGCGATGCGGGCGGCCAAGCCGATCATCGCGTTCCGCATCGGCGCGCTGCCCGAGATCGTCGAAGACAACGCGACAGGCGTGCTGTGCGACGAGGTCTCGGCCGAAAAGCTGGTTGAAGGTTTTCAACGCGCAACCGGGCTGGACCTGCCTGCGGTCGGCCGCGCCGGATATGAGCGCTTCACCCGTCTCTACGACATCGAGCAGACCCACCGCACCCTCAGCGAGGTCTATACCGACGTCCTGCACATGCGGATCAGCGAATCCGGGCAGCAGGCGGAGTTGCAATCCGACTTCCCGAACAATCTGCGATCGTAGCGACCGGCCGATCAGGCCAGCCGGCGGGCGTCATCCTGCGCGAATTCGGCGTCGATGACGCGGTTGTCCGAGAACGACCACGCGATCGCGAACATGACGACCATCGCGCAGATGAGAAAACCGGCCGCGAACAGCAATGATCCGGCGTGCAACATCGTCTTAGCCTTCCTTATTGATTGACCGACCACTAGCCGGATCGGGATTTAGGAAGACCTTACGGACACCAGCGCGACGCCAGCTTCCGAATCTAAGCGTTAACGGAGGTGGAATCCCGTCGCAGAAATATTGATCCGATACCCCGGCGAGACGTCAGCCCGAGCACCTAGTCCGCAGCAGGACGACGAAAGTACAACGCCAAGTAACTCGGAAGCGAATCCAACACTTGAAGTTTACGGCGATATCATCTCGCGACGATGCCGTCGCTGATGCAGGTCCATCGCCGCGCGCTGCTCACAAGTTCGATCGCCGCCTCAATCGTGACGTCGATCCGACACGTGTGTGTCTGGTTTGCGAACTGCTTATTAAAGAGGACGTAGCGCACAAAAATTAAACAGCAATTCGCGCGTGTATGCGGGTTCACGAGTGGCAATAAGGTCACAGCCATAAGTGCTTTACCATAAAGTCGAAGAGGTAGCAGTGACTCTGCAGCATGGGATTTGTACGGTGATTCCGATTTTAGATGAGTACGAGGGAATTCTGGTGGCTAAGACCGAACGTTTTAATTTTGATTTCGGGATTAGCCGAATCCTGGCTGTTGCTGCGATCGGCATCTCCCTGGCGGGTTGCAATGGCTTCATTCCGTTAGACGCTCCTGATGCCGTCACAACGCAATCAAATGCTGCGCTCATCACCGAGCCGACCGCGCCGCTCGCCTATGCGCTGATGCCGGTCAATCCGGCGATCCTGCAGGCGACCAACGCTTTCACGGACTCCTCCGGAATGATGTTCTCCCGCCTTCCCGGCGGCAATTATCGCGACGTCACGATCGGCATCGGCGACATCGTCACCGTGACCGTGTACGAAGCGCAGGCTGGCGGCCTGTTCATTCCGCGTGAAGCGGGCGTGCGGCCGGGCAACTTCGTGGACATTCCGCGCCAGCAGGTCGACCAGTCCGGCAACATCAACATTCCGTACGCCGGTGCGATCAAGGTCGCGGGGCTGACGCCGCGCGCCGTTGGGAACATCATCCGCGAGCGCCTCAAGGACCGCGCCATCGACCCGCAGGCCGTCGTGAGCGTCGCCGAACAGCGCGGCAACCAGATCAGCGTGCTCGGCGAGGTCAACTCGCCGCTGCGCTTTCCGGTCGATCCGGGCGGGATTCGCCTGATGGGCGCGATCGCGCGCGCCGGCGGCCCGAAATATCCGTCCTACGAGAGCACGATCACGATCAAGCGCGAGGGCCGCACCTACAGCGAGACGATGTCCTCGGTGGTGCACAACCCCAACGAGGATGCGCTGCTCGCGCCGGGCGACGTGGTCTTCCTGACCCGCATTCCGCGCGTCTACATGGTGTTCGGCTCGACGCCGTCTCCGGGCTCGATCGGCGGCACCAACAACCGCCGCTTCTCGTTCGAGAACGACAACATGTCGCTGGCTGAAGCCATCGCGAAGGCAGGCGGCCTCGACGGCAATCGCGCGGACTCCAAGTCGATCTACGTCTATCGCTTCGAGCCGAAGCCGCTGCTGGAGAAGATCGGCGTCGGCGTATCCCAATTCCCGACCAAGACCGTCCCCGCCGTCTACAAGTTCGACATGAGCAAGCCCGACGGCTGGTTCCAGGCGGATACGTTCCGGATGCGCGATCATGACGTGATTTCGGTGGCGGAATCGCCGTCAACCGAGTTCATCAAGCTGATGAACCCGCTGAACGCGGCGACCACCAATGCGGACAACATCAGCTCGGTGGTCGTGAACTCCAAATAGCCCAACCCGGCGCGCTCGCTCAGGAGCGCGCCGACATGGTTGCTTCACCCTATTGGGGCCACAGAAGAGGAATAACCCTGCCGGGTTGACGCGAGCAGGAGTGGATACAGGCGTGACCGAGCAAAAGAGGAAACGCGCAACTCGTCGTTTCCAGGTTCTGATGTGCGGGCTCTGCGTCGCGGCCGGCCTCTCATATCCTGCCAGCGCGCAGAATGCGCAGCCACTCGACCAGCGCTTCCTGCTGGGCGTCGGCACGCACCAGGGCCTCGGCGGCATCACCAGCGCCCGCGGCTACGTCCCTTCGATCGCCATCAAGCAGATCAAGGAGCTCGGGGTCACCTCGTTCCGCGACGACTTCCCCTGGTCGGATTTCGAGCTGCCCGGCAAGCGGCTCGGCTTCAATGCCCTGAACGGCCGCCTCGAGACCCAGATCAGGACCAGCGGCACAATCCCGCTGCTGATTCTCGGGGCCGGCCATCACCTCGTCCCGAACTCCGATCCGCCGACGACCGACGAAGCGCGCGAGCGATTCGTCAGCTATGCCGCGACAGCCGCGCAAGCGGTCGCGATGCGGAAGCCGATCTTCGAATTGTGGAACGAGTACAACCTCAGAGCACGCGCAGAGCCGCAATTCACCGTCGAAAATTACGTGACGCTCGCGCATTTGGTGCAGCCCGCGGTCAAGCAGGCGGTGCCGTCCGCGCCCTTCGTGGTGGGCGCGCTCGGCGACGATCCGGGCTGGAAATGGACCGATGCGCTGCTGAAGACCGACCTGCTCAGCATCGCGGACGGGATGTCCATCCACATCTACAACCATTGCTCTGCGCCAGCCGGGCGCACCGCGGCGGAAGCGATCGAGCGGCTGGAAACACTTCATCAACGCGTCGCAAAGGCGACCGGCAATCCCGACTATCCGATCTATCTGACCGAAACGGGCTGGCCGACTCCAACTGCGAAATGCGGCGTGACCGAGCAGCTTGCCGCCGACAACATGGCGCAGATCATCCTCTGGGCCTCGACCGCAGGTTCCTGGCTCAAGGGGATATGGCTGTACGAGTTGAAGGACAGCGGAACGAAGCCCGGCGAACTCGAGGACAATTTCGGCATTTATCATTTCGACAATTCGCCGAAGCCCGCGGTCTGTTCCATTCGCGAGAGCTGGGCCTTCATCCGCAGCAGCCTGAAGGCAACGCGAACCATACCAGCGCCGGGCGTCGTGCAGATCCGAAGTGAGAGTGGATCGGAAACGAAACTGGCGCTGTGGTCGGAGACGCCGTCGAAGCGCTTCGAAGTTCGATTAAAAAATGCGGAACCTAATGCCGAGATCAGCTATGTATGTCAGCAAGCGCCGGGCCCTGCCGCCGGTGCCTGGACGGCGTTGTCGACGACGCCGTTGCTTGTCAGCGTCAAGGGCACGGCCGTGCCGGATGTCGAAATCCGGCCATCGAACTGACGCTGCGGCGGGCTGCTGAATTCGGGGCTACCCTTGAAAATACTGATCGTTAACACGCTCTATCCGCCCGAAATCATCGGCGGAGCCGAAGTGTCCGTGTCGCTGCTCGCAGAAGCGCTGGTCCAGCGCGGCCACCAGGTTGCGGTGGTCTGCCTTCAAAACAAGCAGGATCGTACCATCGACGAGCTCAAGGGTGTGCGCGTGTACCGTATGCCCCTGGACAACGACTACTGGCCGTTCGGCAACGACAGGAAGCCATCCTCGGTGCAGCGCCTGAAGTGGCATCTGCAGGACACATGGAATCGCAGATCCGCGGCGCGTTTCGCCGAAATTCTCGACATAGAAAAGCCCGAAGTCGTCCACACCAACAACCTCACCGGATTTTCGGTCTCATTGTGGTCGCAGGCCAAGCGGCGCGGCATCCGCATCGTGCATACGCTGCGCGACTATTCCCTGCTCTGCAAACGTTCGACCTTGTTTCGCGGGGACGCGACATGTGCGCACCGCTGCACACTGTGCGCGACCATGACCTCGCCCTATCTGCTGGCCTCGCGCATGGTCGATGCAGTGGTCTCGAACAGCCAGTTCGTGCTCGACCAGCACACCAGGCTGAAATATTTCCCCGGCACCGACGGTCGGGTCATCTTCAACATCGCCGATCCAAGCTCGGTGGTGCCTTCACCAGCTTCGAGCTCGGATGATCTGATATTCGGGTTCATCGGCAGGATCGAGGCTGAAAAAGGTATCGAAGTAGTTCTAAAGGCCGCCGAGCAGCTTCCTGCCGAGGGCTGGCAACTGAAAATTGCCGGAAAGGGACTTGAGGATTACGTGCGGGCGCTCAAAAGCCGCAGCAGAGGGAATGTCGAATGGCTTGGCTTCGCCAAGGCAGCCGAATTCTATGCCAGCATCGACGTCTGCCTGGTGAGTTCGGTCTGGCCGGAGCCGCTGCCGCGAACGCTGATCGAAAGCATCAACGCGGGCCGGGCGACTATTTGTTCTACAGCGGGAGGGATTCCCGAGATCGCGGGGTTTTCCAACATGGTTGGGTCCTACGAGCCCAACGATCATAGACGACTGGGAGAATTGATGCTGAAGGCCCTCGACGAGAGATCACACTGGAAGATTGCGCGGCCTCCCCAGCCCGGATTTGCCGAAAGGTTCTCAGCGGATTCAGTGACAGGACAATATTTGGACGTCTATTTGAATAACAATCGAACCAACCGGCAATAAGCCGAAACGGAGATTTCAAGAAGCCATTTGGCAGGGTAGCTGGACAGACCTTTTCGATGAAGATCCTTATCACGTCATCCCTCTATCCGACGCCGTTGGCTCCTAAGGTGGTCGGGGGCGCGGAAACGTTTGTCCGCCGCCTCGCCGAGACCCTGGTCGGGCAGAACGACAGCGTGGAAGTGATCCGCGCGGCCTCCGCACCGAACCAGCAGATGGAGAGCTGCAACGGCATCGACGTGTATTCGGCGCCCGTGCGCAACATCTATTTTCCTTTCGCCAAGCAGCACAGCGCGCCGGTGCGCGGCATCTGGCACGCGATCGAGGACTGGCAGCAGATGTCGGAGATCGTCGCGGCCAGGATCAAGGCCTTCAAGCCTGATATCCTGCACTCCAACAATCTCTCCGGCCTGACGACAGCCGTGTGGCGGACTGCGGCAGAGATGGGCATTCCGGTCCTGCACACGCTTCACGACTATTATCTGACCTGCCCGCGCTGCTCGCGCTTCTCGGACGGGCATGCCTGCGAGGCGAGCTGCATGAGCTGCCAGCTGTTGACGCTTCGCCGCCGCGGCGCGACGAGACATCTGGACGCCGTCGTCGGCGTCAGCCAGCGCATTCTCGACATCCATACCCGGCTCGGTCTCTTTACGCAGACACCGCTGAAGATCGTCATTCGAAACGCCTCGACGGCCGACGTCGGCAGCGAAGAGGCGACCAAAGTCGACGGCACCGTCACGTTCGGCTTCATCGGCCGGCTGACCGAAGAGAAGGGCATCTACAATCTCGTTCGCGCTATCGCGACGATTGCGCCCGAGCGCATCCGGCTCGTCATCGCGGGGCACGCATCCGAGGGCCAGCGCAAGCACATCAAGGAGCTGGCTCCGAATGCACGGATCGAGTTTCTCGGCTTCGTGCAGCCGAAGCAGTTTTACGAACAGGTGAACGTCGTGGTCGTCCCCTCGGTCTGGGAAGATCCAAGCCCGCTGGTCGTCGCCGACGCCCAGGCCGCCTGCAAGCCCCTGCTCGGCACGCCGTTCGGCGGCATTCAGGAAGCGATCAAGCCCGGCCTGACCGGCTGGCTGACGTCGCCCGATCCGGCCTCGATCGCCAAGAGCATTGCTGCGATCGTCGAAGCGCCCCAGCAAATCGCGGAGATGAGCGGACGATTGAAGTCCGGTATCGACAAATGGGCCTTTGACGACGTGGTCACCGGTTATCGCAACGTCTTCGACCAGCTCATACGCGGCCGCGGCATGGCTCGGACCTAGCAGAGGCGGACCGCGATGCCGCCAACGCCCTTCAACCATCCCGCCGTGTGTTCTCTCACGCATCGTCAGACATGATCAGCCTGCTCGCATTCGGCAGCTATATCTACCAGAGTGCGACCGCGATCATTTTGATCTTCGCCGTCAGCCATATCCTTTCTCCGGCCCAGTACACCTCGTTTTCGCTGGCGCTGGCCACGAGCCAGCTGTTCTGCGTCTTCGTGTTCGAATGGCTGCAGCTGGCCGGCGTTCGCTTCCTCGCCGCCGCGTCCGGCGCGGAAGCCGCGCGCCTGCGCTTCTCGCTGTTCGCGGCGGGACTGCTCAGTGCGCTGGTTCTGCTGCTCGTCGGCAGCGTGGCGGGGCTGGTGGGTACGCTGGAGACAAGCGTCGTTGCCCTCGCGCTGGCGATGGCGGTGCTGCAAGGCGCCACCGACCTGTATTTCATGATCGTGCGCGTGTCCGATCGGCTGGCGACGGCATCAGCGCTGCTGATCCTGCGCGCCAGCGTGCTTCTGGCCGGCGCCGTCGCGGCCGCGCAGCTCTATGGCAGCGCCGCGGCAACGCTGTGCGGCATCGCTGCAGGCTACGGCGCGGTGCTGCTCGTGAGCCTGATCGTGCATCGCACCTCGCTCGGGCGACCGTCGCGACACGCCATGCTGACGGATTGGGGCAATTTCTGCCGCTACGGCGTTATGGCCGCGGCCGCCTCCGTCATTCATCTCTCCGTCCCCGTCACATTGCGCCTGATCGTGATCGCCACGCTTGGGCGAGAATCGACGGGAGCCGCCGGCTTCTCGATGGCGATCGACCTCCTGCAGCGGCCGTTCTCCGTTCTCGTCGCCGCCATTCACACCGTCTTCTATCCCAATGTCGTCGTCCAGTTCGAACGCGGCGTCGACGGCGAAGCACGCGGAGCAACTGCCCGCATGCTCGATTTCATCCTGTGTGCGACGATCGTGATGCTGGGCGGATTGATCGGCCTTCTGCCCGATGCGGCGCACCTGTTCGTCCCGGCCGATCTGCTGGTCGATTTTCTAGGTGCAGCGCCGGTCGCGGCGCTCTTCTATTTCTTCCACACCCATCTTCAGGCCACACTCGCGATCGTGCCGCATTTGACCAAATCCGCGACGCGGCTGGTGGTGGTCGCGGCATGCCAGCTGGTGCTGGTCTCAGCGGCCTCCACGATCGGCGCGTTGCTGCACATATCGGTTGCCGGACAAATCGCGAGCGCGGCATTGGCCACCGCGCTCGTCATCCTCTTCGCCAGCGGCCCGCTGATCCGGTTCCGGGCCGCACCGCGAGGGCTGCTGATCGTCGAGGCAACCGTCGCGGCAGCCGCGATCGCCGCGCTCGCGGCTGCTCCGTCGGATTCCCTGCTCTGGCTTACTGGAAAGATCGCCTTTGCCGGCCTCGCCGTCGTCCTGGTGACGTGGCGAGGCGATCTGCTGGCCTTGGCGCGCAGCTAAACCTTCACCGCGTGAGCCAGCGAATTGCCGCTGGCATCGCCGATCAAACCGTAGATCCTGAGGGTCTCGTCGACCATCGGCCCGACACCGAAATATTGCTGGGCGCGTGCCAGGGCATTGCGCGACAGCACGGCGCGCGTCGCGGGATCAGCCAACTTCTCGAGCGCACCGACGAGCGCATCGACGTCCTCGAACGGCACGATGAAACCGGTCTGCCCCTGGATGATCTGATCCGAAGCACCTCCGGCCGGAGTCCGCACCGGCACCAGACCCGTCGCCATGGCCTCGGCAACGCCGAGCGGGAAGCCCTCGAACCGGCTCGGCAGCGCGAACACATCGGCGGCCCAGAGGATCTCGCGGACGTCGCCCATGAACCCGAGGAACTTGAACGTGTCCTTGTCCTTTGCACCGGCGTAGGCAAACGACTTGATCTCCTTCTCGCGCTCGGGTCCGCCGCTGCCGACGAAGTAGCACTTGATGTCGATCGGCGAAGGACTAGCGCTGTCGCGGATCTTGCGCGCCGCCTTGATGAGGAGATCGTGGCCCTTCACCCAGGCGAGACGGGCTGCCAGCAGACACATGAACTCACCCTCGGCGACGCCGAACTTCGCACGCGCATCGCGGCGCTCGGCATCGGAGGGCGGACGGAAATGCGCGGTGTCAACGCCGCCATAGACCTTGGCGATCCGGTTCTTGCCGAACAGCACGTAGCGCTTGAGATGCTCGAGCGACTCCTCCGACATCAGGATGAGGGTGTGGGGAAAGAACAGGTTGAAGAACAGGACCTGGACCGGGCTGAAGGTCGATTGCGGCGCGTTCTGCACCTTCTCGATGTTCCCGAGCACCGAGGGATGATAGGTCGCGACGCAGCGCGCGCCGGTGAGCAGCGACAGCAGCCTGCCCCACATCAGCATGCCGAGCCCGTGGACGTTGATCACGGTGATGTTGTTGTTCCGGATCAGCTTCAACAGCTGCATGAAGATCGACAGCGAAGGCAGCTTCCGAAGTCCGGGGACGACGTGCCATTCCTTGACGGCCGCGGCGAGCTTCTGGCGCTTGTATTCCGATTTCTCGTCCGACCGCACGGCGCCGGAAACCAGGTGGATCTGCACACCCCGGGCGTGCAATCCCGTGGCCAGGGTCTCGCAATAGGATGCAATCCCGTCATTGCAATTCACGACCTCAACCAGAAACATCACATTCGGGGCGGGATCTTGCATGGGAATGGCCTTACTCCGTTCAATCAAACGAGACATTAACCAGTGCTTAGCGGCAAATTTCGTGCCGTGCCAGCTGTTTGCCCGCACTAAAGCGCGATGAGATTGGGATGAATCGTCATCGCGCTTTAGGTTGTTGTTTGCGCATGATCTTTTCGGAAAACCGCTTCGCACTTTTCCGGATCATGCACCAGCGATGCGCACCCGACATATTGACGTTGCGGATCTGCGACGCCGCGCCCGGCCGACAAAGCCGCTTCAGAAACCCCGTTTCTGGAGTTCGGCGGCTTCCGCCGGAGTGAGCTTGCCTCCGGCGAAGCGTGACACGAGATAGAGCGCGATCTTCGGCCGGTTCAGATCGTACATCAGGCCAAAGCGGTTTTCCGGAGGTTTCTTGCCGGGCTCATCGACGATTTGGTAGATGTTGACGCTGTCGACCACAACGTCCTTCTGATCTCGAATGGCCGTTAGCATGCCGTTCAAATTCTGAAGACAACGCTCGGTTGCAGCATCCCCGGGCGCGTTGCCGTAATCGGGCTTGTAGATCTCGCCACAATTGACCTCGTTGAAGAGGACGTGCCTGCGATAGGAGGCGAGCTTCTTGAACAGGTCGAAGCGCGGGTTCCAGCCGTTCCAGGCGTGATGCGGATCCTGTCCCAACACTTCATAGTAATGGTACGAGATCAGATCGTAGTGAACGCCGCGCGCCTCCATGAAATCGAGAAAGCCGAACATGGTGGACGTCGTATTCAGGATCTTTTTCAGATGGAGTCCGCTCTCCTGATTGATCCGGTCGATCGCGTCGGACGCTCCGCGCAGCACGGCGGCCCAATCCTCCATGGCCGGCATCTCGAATTCCGCGGCGCTCATTCCGCTGCCGAAGAGGCGCTTGTCGTTGCGGTCGCGGGCAACAAGATTGATCTCGTTCTCCAGCTCCCACTGGTCGATCTCATCCTTGAACTGTTTCACGAATGCATACGTCCGGTTGTATCCCTGCTGATACAGAGCCTCGCGATCCCCGGCAGGATACAGGCCGGAATCGGTGCGGTCGCCCCAACGGAACGGGAAGCCGAAAATCGGTTGCAGCCTTATTCCGTAGGCCTTGGCCAGCTGGTTCGTCTTCGCGAACGCCGGACCTCCCGTTTGCTCGTTGTCCTTCGTCAGGTTCACGCCCCATCTGAGCACGGTGAAGCCGCGCTCCTTCATCACGCGAAAGAACGGCTCGGGATCCTTGCGCATCGCTGAAGGTCCGTTCAGGCCCCACTCCAGCGCCTCGGCAGACGACGGCACCGACGCGCTCGTCACAGCGACAAAAAGAAGCGCACTGATCTTCCGCAGAAAGTTCCATCGCATCCGATCTCTGACTCCTCGCGGCTCTCGGGAAACTTCGGAAGACTCCAGTCGAGCCTTCAACGCCAGAACATTTGTCACATTCGAAAGTTCGGCCCGTGTTTTTACGGCACCCCGCTTCTAGGCAATTCGATCTGCTCTGGCCAGAGTCTTAATGCCGCTTAACGCAATCGAGCTCGATGCTGCCTGTGCAACAAGCAAATGCGCTTCGATTGAGCAGCGGCACAACATCGATCGAACATCGTCGTTGCATCGCCATCGCGACGTCACGCTGACAGCACATTGGCGTGGTGATTCACAGATCAATCAGTCCAAGCAGATTCGTTCGCTGGCCCGCACCGTGCGAGACGCTTCGGTGGAGAGAATCTCCGCGGTGCGTCTATTTTTACCAATCTCACCAACTCGAAAAAGAGAGATTGGCCGATACGACAGATACAAGCGGCAACGAAATCTCGCGCTCCAGAAAAGGCTTTGGAATTCCGATGACTACCGCATCACCTGATCAGACGATCCTGTCGGCGAGCACCTTCATTAGTTCCATCGGCGTCAATACCCACACTGGCTATTCGTGGGGGGGCTACAACAATCTCGCCCTCGTGGAGGACGACCTCAAATATCTCGGCGTCACCAAGCTGCGCGACGGACTCGCGTCGAGCCCGTCGGCACAACCGATCCTCGATGGACTTGCGAAAGACGGCTACACTTTCGACTTCGTGGTTCAGTCGAATGTCCCGGCCGGCGGTGCTTCCGCGCTTCAGGCTTATCTGGATTCGGTCAAGGCGTTCGAGACCAGCCATCCCGGCAGCATTATCGCGCTCGAGGGCCTCAACGAAGTCAACGTCGATGCGTTCAGCCAGAACGGAACCCTGACCGTCGAGGTCGCGGCGCAATTCCAGGCCGCCTACTACAACGCCATCAAGGCCGACGCCACGCTCAGCAAGATTTCGGTTTACAACCTGTCGTTGGGCTATAACGACTCCACCGATTACGTAAAGCTCGGCGACCTCTCCGGAGCGACCGATTACGCCAACTCCCACGCCTATGTCAGCACAAGCCTGACGCCCGCGGCCGCCCTTCAGGCCCTGCTTGCCAATGCCAAGTCGGTCACGGGCAGCGATCCGGTCGTGAT
The DNA here is from genome assembly GCF_900109945.1 of Bradyrhizobium sp. OK095. Classification (GTDB taxonomy): domain Bacteria; phylum Pseudomonadota; class Alphaproteobacteria; order Rhizobiales; family Xanthobacteraceae; genus Bradyrhizobium. The sequence continues at coordinate 155,295 of NZ_FOBX01000016.1, read as the reverse complement.
CACCGAGACCGGCTACACCACCAAGAGCGACACACCTTATATTGGCGCCGACGAGAACGTGCAGGCCAAGTCGATCCTGAACACGCTGGTCGATGCCTATAAGGACGGCGTCAGCACCACCTATCTCTATCAACTGCTCGACGCTTCGGCGGACAACGATCCGTCCAACCCCGAGTCGCACTACGGCTTGTTCAACAGCGACGGAACCCCGAAGCTCGCAGCGACCGCGATCCACAATCTGACGACCATCCTGGCCGACGACGGCAAGGGCGGCCACACGCCGACTGCCTCGCTGAACTATACGCTCGACGGAATGCCGGCGACCGGAAACAGCATGGTTCTCGGCAAGAGCAACGGCGCCTACGAGCTGGTGGTCTGGGCCGAGCCCAAGATCTGGAACGACGCCACCGACACCGAGATCGCAAATCCGACCAATTCCGTCACCATCAATCTGGGTAGCGTCCACCATTTGATCAGCGTTTACGACCCGTTAAAGGGCACCTCGCCGATCGCCACCTACACCGACGTCAGCCAGATCGTGGTTCCGGTCACGGATCATCCCCTGATCATCGAGATCGACGCTCCGGCAGGCGGCGGCTCAGCTCCACCCGCGGTAACCGACGTCAGCGGAACCGCCGCCGACATCGTGTCGCAGATGTCCGATCTGAACGCCTCAGGCTCGCTTCAGACCATCACGCTCACCGATACCCATGTCCTTCCGGTCGCTTCGGAAGCGACCATGAGCTACATGATCTCGCATTACGCGACTGCGCTGGCAGCCATCCAGGGCGGCTATCAGTTCTCCGTCACCAACTCCACTTCGACCTGGAGCGTGACCAAGGTCTACGACTCCGCGGCCAAACTGCTCTCGACCAGCACGTCCAATTTCACGGGCGGCGTCATCACCAGCAAGGTCACCGTCAACACCGACGGTTCATCGGATAATTTGGCCTACAGCGGCGGCAAGCTCGTCCAGGACGTGACCCTCTCGGCCAGCGGCAACAAGGACACCAAGAGCTACGATACCAGCGGCAATCTCACCGCGGATATGGTCCAGAACAAGGACGGCTCGTCCTCGAACACGCTGTATTCGGCCGGCATCAAGACCAAGGCCTACATCACCAATGCCGACGGCAGCCACGACAATTATTACTACAACATCACCGGCCAGTCCTACACCGGCGAGCACGATCATCTCGATGCAAACAACAAGCTGCTGTCGATAAGCCGAACGCATGCCGACGGCACGATGGCCTACAGCCAGGTGCTCAACAGCGACGGCAGCAAGGTCACGACCCAGTACGACTCGACCGGCCACAAGACCTCGGTCATCACCGCCACGTCGACGGACACCACGACCAACTTCTACACCACGGCGGGCGTGCTCAAGCAGACGGTCGTGCAGACGACCACCGGCAACGTGACGACCACGAACTACAACGGCTCTCTGCTCGCGTCGGTCTACGTGGTCAACGCCGACGGTTCCAAGGACTCGAAGCTGTACGATTCCAACGGCGTCATCACCAGCGACTCCGTTCAGAACACGGATGGCTCGTCCTCCAACACGTTCTACACGGCGGGTGTCAAGACCAAGGTCTATGTCACCAATGCCGACGGCAGCCACGACAATTATTCCTACAACATCACCGGCCAGTCCTATACCAGCGAGCACGATCATCTCGATGCGAACAACAAGCTGCTGTCGATAAGCCAGACCCATGCCGACGGCACGATGGCCTACAGCCAGGTCCTCAACAGCGACGGCAGCAAGGTCACGACCCAGTACGACTCGACGGGTCACAAAACCTCGGTCGTGACCGTCACGTCGACGAACACCACGACCAATTTCTACACCACCGCCGGCGTGCTGAAACAGACGGTCGTGCAGACGACCTCCGGCAACGTGACCACGACGAACTACAACGGCTCGCTGCTGGCGTCGGCCTACGTGGTCAATGCCGACGGGTCAAAGGACTCGAAGCTCTACGACGCCAACGGCCTTATCGCCAGCGACCTCGTCCAGAACAAGGACGGCTCGTCCTCGAACACGGTCTATACGGCCGGCGTCAAGATGAAGGTCTATGTCACCAACGCCGACGGCAGCCACGACAATTATTACTACAACATCACCGGCCAGTCCTACACGACCGAGCACGACCACATCGACCCCAGCGGAAGCCTGCTGCTGGTCAGCCGCACCCACGCCGACGGCTCGATGGCCTCTAGCCAGGTGCTGAACAGCGACGGCAGCAAGGTCACGACCCAGTACGACTCCACGGGTCACAAGACCTCGGCCGTCACCGTCACCTCGTCGGCCACGACCACCGACACCTACGATGCATCGACCGGAGTTCTGAAGCAGGAGATCGTCAAGACCAACTCCGGCAACACGACCACCACGAACTACAGCGGCTCGCTGCTGGCGTCGGTCTATGTCGTCAACGCCGACGGGTCAAAGGACACCAAGCTGTACGATTCCAGTGGCAAGCTCGCCAGCGACCTGGTCCAGAACAAGGACGGCTCGTCCTCGAACACGGTCTATACGGCCAGCGTCAAGATGAAGGTCTACGTCACCAACGCCGACGGCAGCCACGACAACACCTATTACAACATCACCGGCCAGAGCTACACGACGGAGATGCAGCACACCACCGCTGCCGGTGCATTGACGATCCTGACCCGCCTCCACGCTGACGACACCCTCGCCTACAAGCAGGTCATCAACAGCGACGGCAGCAAGGTCACCGACCTCTACGACAGCACCGGTCACAAGACGAGCGAGATCCTGAACGGCACCGACGGATCGACCACGACGGACGCCTACAATTCGACCGGCGACGTCTCCCAGCACGTCGTCAAGACCGCGGGCGGCGACGTCACGACCTCGAACTACGCCAACGGACTGGCCACGTCGATCTACGTCGTCAACGCCGACGGCACAAAGGACACCAAGCTGTTCGACAGCAGCGGCAGTCTGACCAGCGACTACGTTCTGAACAAGGACGGGTCGAATTCGACGACCTTTTATACGTCGGGCGTCAAGACCAAGGCGTACATCAACAATGCCGACGGCACCCACGACAACTATTCGTACAACATCACCGGCAAGAGCTATGTCACGGAGCATCAGCATCTCGACGCCTCGAGCGCGGTGACCCTGATCGAACGTTCGCACGCGGACGGCACGTTCGACTACACGCAAGCTCTCAAATCGGACGGCAGCAAGGTCACGGATGTCTACGACAGCACCGGGGTCAAGACGACCGAGACCCTCAACAACGCCGATGGCAGCTCGGACATCTTCAAGTTCAAGCTCTCTGGCCTGCCGGGTGCCGTCGAGCACGACAGCTACAATTCCGGTGGCTCGCTGCTCTCGATCGACGTTGCCAACAGTGACGGCACCCACACCGTCACCGCGGTGAGCACGGGACTGACGCTGAACGGCGGAACCGGCAACGACGTCTTCTCCGCAGCGCCGGGCACCACGACCATCATGTTCGGCGGCGGCAACGACCAGATCAAGAGCTTCCACGCCGGAACAGCGTCCAACCACGACACGATCGAGATTCTCAAATCACTGGTGGCCGACTACAGCCATTTGCAGGTCTCGCAGTCGGGCTCGGACACGCTGATCCAGCTCTCGACGACAGACTCGATCCTGCTGAAGAACGTGAATTCGACGACGCTCGATCACGGCAACTTCCTGTTCGTCTGACACGGACAAGCACGCCGGCAGGTTCGCCTGCCGGCGCGTCTTTGGGACGACAGAAAAAACGACCTCAGCGCGGCCGCACGACCGTTGCCGCGCCGGTCTCTCGGCGAGCGGCGAAAGCTGCCGCAACAGCATCAACTTCAGCTTTCCGCCGCGCATGAGGGTCGCCATTCCTCACCTCGACCGGCGCATCCGGTGTCGATTGCGATCTCGGCAATCGTATAGCGTGTGAAGAAGACCGGTGATCGGCGCTCAATCAGACTGCTGAACGATCTGGCGCTGATAGCGCAGTCGTTCAGGCCATCTGATTTTCTTGATGAGCTTCCTGGCAGCCAGCGCCGGACGTTCGACAAACCACCACGAAAAGGCTGCGAAACCGACGGTCATGACGATCGCGGCCGCAGATGCCAGGTTCAAACCTGGCCATAGATGGGCAAAAGCCTGCTGGAGCGGGAATCCGTACAGATAGATGCCGTAAGAATAATCTCCGCTGAGCACGACCTGATTCCTGGCGGGATTCGCAACGCCCAGGAACACTGTGACATATGTCGCCGGCAAGGCTACGAGAAGGTCCCCATTGGGAAGTCGAAACAAGAGATACATCACCGCTACGGAAATGCCGAACAGCGCGAAAGACCACTTGATCTTGCTGGCGTAGAAATAGAACAGGACGCCGACGAGGAACGATATCGGCAACACTCCGGCCTTGGCGATCAAGGGCGACTTTGCTTCATGAAAGCTATACCAAAACACCGCGAAAAGATGAGCTGCGACGATTGCGACGATCAGCAACGCTCTGCTTTTCTTCAAGCCTGCAAACGCAAGAGCTCCGAGCACGATGTAGCAATCCAGCTCCCACGGGACTGTCCAAAGCTGCTGATTGACCATGTTCGGCCGCGGATTGTCCAGGAACACGCCAGGTAGCGTGAAATGGATCCATCCAACGATGTTCAGGAGATAAGCCCAAAATCTCGGATGCGAAAAATACTCGGAGAGCGGTAGCGCGGTAAACAACGCCCCGATCAGAAACGCGCTCAAAAGAACTTCGACGATGAGCGCGGGCGCAAGCCTGATGATACGAAGTGCAAAAAACTCCACCAGGGTAGACGTTCGCGCCAAGCTTCCGGCTACCAAAAAACCACTCAGTGCGAAAAACATAGGCAATATGCAGGCTGCGAATGGGCGAACGGCAGGCGGAAAAAAGGCGTTAGCTGCCTCGTCGCCCAAACCGGTCTGGAAAATATGCACTGCGACTACGCTCAAAGCGAGAGCCAGTCTGAGGTAGTCAAATCCAGTGGGCCGCCCGCTGGCCGCCGCGATCTTGTCCTCAAGCGTCATCGAGATTGTTCCAGAATAGAAATACCTAAACACATAATGAATAGAGACGAGATGCAATGCAACACGATTAGAGATGAGCAGCAATGCAACCGGGTTCATGCGAGAGTTGCCTGTCCCGATGGATCATCTCAGTTGCAGGTCATGCCTCCGCCATCTCGAGAGTCGGAGCCGCCTGCGGCGCGGAACCATTGCTGGTTCTGAACCGTGCGAAGACTGATACGAGCTGAAGATGAGCCTCTTTCGAGCGCAATGACGCGATCATCGGCAGGACGCTTGCGCGCGTCCCGCTGCTTCAGGCCCGAATCAGGCCTGGAGCTTGCGCGCGCACGACCCGCGCCGGCGCGCCCGCAACGACGGCATTCGGCGGAACGTCACGCGTCACGACTGCGTTGGCGGCGACGTTGACACCCGCGCCAAGCGAAATCGGACCGACGAGCACGGCACCAGTATAAATGACGGCATTGTCGCCGATGGTTGGGCAGCCCGGTTCGTCCCACGCACGCCGGCCGAGGGTCACGTTGTGATACAGCATGACCGAACGACCGATCCGCGTCCCCTCACCGATCACGACACCGGTCGGATGCGGCAGGATCAATCCCGGGCCGATCTCTGCGAGAACCGAGATATAGCAACCTCGCCGCATCAGCGCCCGCACCAGCAGCCAGGTGATCTGATGACCCCAGCGTGTCTGGAAGCGCAGCATCTTGGCGATGCGCCAGGTCGTGATCACGGCAAAGCCGGGGCTCGTGAGCAAGGCGATGAAGGCCGCGCTCACACCGGACTTGCCGGTATTTGCCATCAGGTCCTCGCGCCACGGAATTCCTGCCTGGCGCTCGTCACCCATTCCCGCTCCTGAAGACATCCGCCAATCTCTACTAGCTTGCCGAGGGAAGGTTTGCCTGGACCGGAGCCGAACCGCCAAGCAACGACTGCACGCTGCTCCAGATCCGGCGCCTGAAGACCACGTAGCTGCCGAGCACGATCAGCGTATAGACGGCGGTTGCGATCAGCCAATGGGACAGGCTTGCGACGTCCCCCCTGGTCGCGACGAGCGCGCACACTGCGCCGAGCAAAGTCGCGACCGTGGCCGGCATCAGGGCGCCGAACAAGGACGCATAGGACACCGCGCAGTTGCGGGCGCCGACCATCAGCATGAAAGCGCAAACCAGGATCGAAACGACCAGGTACACGACGGCCACGGCAGTGAGCCCGAACGGCAGCGCCACGACAAAGGCGAGGATCATGCTGGCGCTGTTGGCGGTGGAGACCCAGAACTGGAGCCGGGCCTTGTCGTGAGCCAACAGGATCGGGCCGGCATAGGCCGCGATCGACTGTGCCGCGCCTGCCGGCGCGAGGATCGCGATCAGCGGCAACACCTCCTGCCAATGCGGCGAGAGGAACGCCGCAACGGGATATTTCAGCCCGAACGTCAGATAGATCATCGCCGGGAACGTGATCATTGCCGTCATGCCGAGGACCGCGCAGATCGCGGCCTTGCGCCGTTCCTGCTCTCCGGCGCTGTTCATCCGGCTCAGGGTCGCCATCAGAACGCCTCCGCCCGGCCATGAGAGAATCATCAGCGGAAGCGTCATGAACTGGAATGCGAGGCCGAACAGGCCGACCGCCGCCGCGCCCAGCTTGGCGCCGATCATGAGATTGCCGACGTTTCTCGCGGTGAAATTGAGGACGTTCGAGGCCAGCACCCAGCCGCCGAACGACAGCATCAGGGCGACGCCGCGCCATTTGAAGGACAGATCGATGTGGCGCCTGGTGTTCACGTAGAACGCGATGGCGCGCAACGCCTGCATCAGGACATAGTAGGCGATCAGCGCCCAGATCCCCCATCCGAGCAGGGCTCCGGCCACGCCCACCGCCGCGGAAGCGAGTGCCGCACCGGCTTCGATCAGCGCGATGGTCCGATATTGCAGGGAGCGCTCCAGGACCGCGCGCGGGCCCATCGCGGAAATGGACAGGACGACGGAACCGGAGAAAGCGGCGAGCACGGACGGCAGTCCCGCCATGTTGACGGCGGCGCCGAGCGGCTTCGACATCGCAGCCAGCACGAGCGCGCAACCGATCCCGATCGCGACCATCAGCGTCGTCGCCGCGCCGGCCTCCTCTTTCGTCAGCGACGTCCGCTGGATCATCGCGCTCGACAGGCCGAGATCGGTCAGCATGGAGATGAACGCGATGAACGGCAGCGAGAACGCCACCAGCCCGAATTCCGTCGGCGTCACGAAATAGGTGATCAGCAGCGTGATGAGGAACTGAACCGCCGACTTCACGACGTTCACACTCGACATCGAGAGCAGATTCTTGATGATCATGACGTCACCCGTGCGTGATTGTTTGCGAGGGATGGCGCTCAGGCGACATAACGGGCTTCACGACGCACTCCGAAAAACAGGCCCCGCAGCGCCGGATCGAGCAGACGGCGCAGTCTCACCTCGATCAACTCGTAACTCACCGTGCAGGCAATCAGGGCCACGATTAACCCAAGGCCCGCAAACCCCGCCCAGAGAAGCCAGAGGTTCACGCCGTGCGCGGCGAGCTTGGTCCCGATGATCTGCAACGGGAACAGCGCGAAGGGATGGACCAGATAGAGGCTGTAGCTGATCTTTCCGAGGAATTGGAGAGATTTGCCGCTCAGGGCCACGGCGACGCCGGAGTCCGGAGCAATGACCATCCCAAACAGCAGCGCGCCAGGAATCAACCCCACTAGCGGGTGCAGATATTCGATCGACATGTACATCGCGGCACCGCAGAGGATTCCGGCCAGCACGCCCGGCCACCCGGCGATGCGGATCCGCAGGTCGACGAAGCTGAACAGCAGTCCGACCAGAAAGAACGCAGCGATCGGGCGGTAAATGATGCCTGCGGCGGCGAGCGCGACAAACGGCGCCGCCAGCATCCAGTTCCTCGCCGCCGCCAGGAAGGCGAGCGCGAACAGGATGTAGAACGCCCATTCATAACTCAGGGTCCAGGCATTCTGCTGACCGATCGGCAATCCCAGCGCGTCCGGCAGAAACGCAAGGTTGACGAAGAACAATTTGAGATAGGTCGGCAGGTCGATGCCCTTGAAGAACTTGTAGCCGACCAGCGGCCCGATCGTGAAGAGAATCACGTGCAGGATCACGAAGACCGGAAGAATGCGCAGGCAGCGATCGAGGAAAAATTTCGCGACGCTGCGGTGACGCACCAGGCTCGCAGGAATCAGGAAGCCGCTGATCATGAAGAACAGCTCGACCCCGTGCCCGCCCATGTTGACCGTCGCTTCAAACCACGGCCAGATCGGAGGCAGGAAGCCCGCCAGAAGCGGCATGTCCTGAAGATGGACAATCAGCACGCTGAGCGCGGCGACGCCACGCAGCCCCTGGATCGCCTCGACGAAATTCTTGCTGTTTCCGCTCGCCATTACGATCCGATACCAAGATGAAGGAAAGTTCCGGACCAGAGCCCGTGCCGCACACCGCAGCTCATTGCATGCGGCAACATGGCCATCACGCCGGCCGCGAAATCAGATCATCGACGTCAGGCGCGAGCGGCGCCGCATTCGAGGCGATCCTGTCACTCTTACCCTTTTCTCGCGCGAAGACCTCGCTGAACGCCACGCTCAGCATGATCAAGCCACTTGCCGGACCATAGGCCAGAACCGTGATGGTGAAGAGATTCATCGCGATCGCGAAAGAGAGCTTGTAGATATCCCTGGTCCTCGCAACCGCGAGGATGACCAGGATCACGAACACCACGAAGATCGGCCCGAACATCAGATACGTGCCGAGGTAGAAATTATCCACCGGCACGTAGTAGCTGAGCTTGTTCGAGAACAGCAGCTGCGGATAGTTGAAGCATCCGAGGCCGCAGCCGACGAAGAAACCCACCGGCATGAGATCGGCCATATAGACGAACGGCAATTGCCAGCTGTTGTTGACGCGGTCCTGCAGGCTGTACAGGGAGCGCGACACGCCGACGAGCGAGTTGCCGGAGAACAGGGCGATCAGCAGCGCCGGTACGAGGATCGACAGGAACGAAAGCAGCGCCATTCGGCGCAGCATGGGAAATTTCTCGCGCTCGGGCATGAGCCGGACGATGACGAGACAAACGACGTAGATCGCCATCACGCCCAGCGAGGTTTTGCTGGTCGTCAGCTTGATCGCATAGAGACCGATCGGCGCCCAGAACAGGCACCACAGCAGGCTGCGACGCGCGGACGTCACCACGTAGGTGATGAACACGAAGAAGGCCGCCATCGTGCTATCGGCCGCGAAGCCGGCCAGCCGCGCCTCCGACGCCGCCCACCAGAGCCGGCTCGCTTGCCGCGTTCCTCCGAAGGCCTCGTAGGCGAAACCGACCCACGGCAGCTGCATGCGGGAGGACAGGACAATCCCGAAGATCGTGATGTAAAAGAGGGGATGAATCCAGGCCAGCAGTCGCCGGTACTCGCCGAAATTGCGGCCGCAGAAGCAGAACCCCACGAACACCGGCGCGATCATCTTGAACGACGAAATCATGCCGGTGAAGTAGCCGAGGAAGACGTATCCGAGATAGAGCGCAAACCCCATGTAGAGCAGCGTCAGGATGGCAACCAGACTCCTCCCCATCAGGATGTAGCGCTGGATGAACGCGAGGATGCACACCATCGCGAAGATGTCGGGCAGGAACCAGATGGCATCGATCTTGGCGACCGACAGATAATATCGCAATGCGCCGGCGAGCGCGTCGCGATAGAAGTAGAGAAACAGAGCGATCGCCTCGAGATTGAAGGTCGGGCCGCTCGCCTGCATGCCGTCGTCAACGGGCGGTTCCGCAAAGCGGAAGTCCGAGGCGGCGAGCGCTGGGGATGAATAATTGGCGGCCATCAGGTCACTCGGCTGCAGCGAGCGCTTTGGCCGGGCGGGGCCTGAGCAGCCCGAGGAACAGCCGCGAACCCGGCACTTCGATGGTGGCGTAGGTCAGGTTCGAGAGCGCGAGCACGGCGGCGATAAAAACGGCGAGGAGCAGCGACGAAGGCAGGCCAGACATCAGGCCATCCAGCGACTGGAAGCGAGCCAGTCCAACGCCGCGCGCGAAATATTCGAGCAGGACGAGCACCAGTGCATGGACCATGTAGATCGAATAGGACCGCTTCCCGAGCCACACCAGGGGCTTTGCCGTCAGCAGTACGGGCAACGGGCAGTTGGGAAACAGCATCAGCGAGCCGAGCAGGATCGCAAACACCACCGGCGCGACGAAGCTGATGGAAGGCACCCATCCGACCACCGAGACGATCACGATCGCCGTGACCGCCGCACCGATCTGGACGGCCGACTGCAGCAGCGGGCTCGCGCCCGGCCGCACAATTGCCACGGCGCGAACCGTCAGCACGCCCAGAAAGAAGCTGAGGATGCAGCGAACGATGCCGAACTCGTAGTGAAAATCGAGGCTTTCCATGCCGAGCACGAACAGGATGATGCCGAGACTGCCGACGACGAGCAATATCGAGAGGGCGTAGACCATCCGGAGGTTCCTCGCGGCCTGCGCCGCGAGCATGACGGCTGCAAACACGAGGTAGGTGTAGAATTCCGCGCTGATGCTCCAGCTCGGCCCGTTCCAGCTGATATAGCCGATGACGCCGGACGCCTGGAGCAGCAGCAGGTTCACGATGAAGGAGACATAGTTGTTGACCGGCATTTCGGGCGGCACGAAATGCAGGACACCGACCGCCACCAGGCCGAGCTTCATTAGGCGAAACGACAGGAAGGCGAGCAACGTCGCCAAATGAAGTGGATAGATTCGCGCAATGCGCCGCGCGACGAAGTCACGGAAGTCGAACCCGCTGAGTTCCGACTGCATGTAGCTCATCGAAATGACGATACCGCTGAGCACGAAGAACAGATCGACGAAGAGCCACGAATTGTGGAAGAACGCGACGTCGATCCACGCCCTGCTCGGCAGGACCGTCTTGAGTGTCTCCGAGCCGACGAAATGGTGCACGACCACGCACAGGGCCGCGAGACCTCGAACGCTGTCGAGCGGCACGTAGTGCGCTTTTGGTTTATGAACCACCACGGCAGAGCACCTGACAATGAGCTAGAAACGAAATGCTGCGTCGCAGCATAATGCCTTTCTTCGACCTGCGGTTCAACCGTTAACCGTCAAATTGAACCGAGATTTACCGAAATGCTTAGCGCTCATCGTCGCTCGACGTCCGGTGTTGCATCGCGTGGAGGTAAACGCGCCGATCGTGCTGAAATCGTGACCGGACGCGCATTAACTTGATCTCGCGCGAAGTTCTGATAGCTCCATCGTCGCTGAGCTGAACGACAGAGGGGCCTTTGGGCGCGATATCGCGATTTTTCGCCGCAGCCGTGTTCGTGCTGGCGCCACTTCCGCTGGGATCCATCGACCTCGCGTGGATTTGTTTCTGGAATTTTCTGCTCGTTTGCAGCCTGCTCACCGCCGATCTGTCGGCTGTGAGCCGTCGCAACGGCATGTTGCTCATTCCATTGGCAGCGATGATCGCGACCGTCGGCGTCATGGTCGCGTTGCAAATGTGGAGCATCCCTGCTGCGCAATCAGCGACCGTCTGGGAACTGCCGCGGCAACTTTTCGGTCTTGCATTGCCCGACCGCCTCTCCACGACCGCGCGTGGCCCGTGGCTGGCGTTCGGATCGGTTCTGCTGTTGTCGCTCGCCTTCGCACGCGCCGTGATTCTTGCAAGCGACGCGAGCGACGCGCGCTCGCTGCTACGCATACTGGCATGGGCGGGCTGCCTGTACGCACTCTACGGAATCCTGGCGGAGCTGTTCGCGCCCGACATGATTCTGTTCAGGCAGAAGGAAGCTTATCTCGGCTTTGCCACCGGAACGTTCGTTAACCGAAATACGGCGGCGACGTTCTGGGGCACCTGCGCCCTGCTGTTTCTGGTGCCGCTCCTGCGCACCATGCACCGTCAGGACGGCGGCCCGGCGGCGCAACCGGGTTGGCGGGCGCGGCTGGAGCAGATGCTCTCCGCGCCGGTTGCCCTCGGCACAGGCTTCACAATCTGCACCATCGCGCTTGCCATGACCGGATCGCGAGCGGGTCTGCTGCTGTCGGTCGGCACGTTCGTGCTGGCCATCATCCTCTATCTCGTGCCGCTCGAGCTCGGCAGATCACGGAAATGGCTGGTTCTGGGCGGCTCGGCGGCCGCAGGCCTCGTGCTGCTGCAGCTCGTCGGCGGCCTGGTCGCGGGACGCATCGTCGAACACGGGTTGATCGATCCTCAGAGGCTTGCAGCCTACGAGGCCTCATTGGGGATCATCGCCGATCATCAGCTACTCGGTGTCGGGCTGGGCAATTTCGAGGCAGTCTTTCCCGCCGAACGACCCACAGCACTCGGCAGCCTCGGCATCTGGGACCGCGCTCACAGTACGCCGCTTGAAATTGCCGTCGAATTGGGCATTCCCGCCTTCATCGTCATCGCGCTCGCGAGCCTCTGGTATTTTTACCATTTATTTACCGGAAGCTTGCACCGAAAGCGCGACCGCTACATACCCGTGATCGGTGCCAGCGTCGCTGTATTGGGAGTTGCGCATAGCTGCATCGATTTCTCGTTGCAAATACCGGGTTACGGCGTGTTCTTCGCGGCGATCGTCGGGTGCGGCCTCGCGCAATCGCTACCATCACACATGCGAAAAGAACGTGGCAAATCTGTGCAAGTCGAGTTAAGCTAAATTTATTGGAAATGGGCATGGCAATGATTTGGAATTCTGGTACGCGCTTTACCCTGGTCGTCGGAGCGCTGGCGATTTTCGCCGGAATGCCGGCAGCGTTCGGCGCGACGGGCGTCAGCTCGGGCTGCGTTGCCAACACCGGCATCGTTTCGGCAGAGCGCGCCACCGACTTTCTGGCCAATCCGAGCGGCCTGCTCGATCAGTTCAAGGACGGACAGGGCGGTCTCGCCTCGGCTGTCCGTGACCTCCTGACCGCCCGCCCCGAGACCGTCGAGGGCATCGGCTCGTTGGCGAAGGCCAGCAGCACGGATCAAAGCCGCGCCATCGGCGCGGGCCTCGGCACGGCCGCCTCCACCTGTGTCCTGTCGCAGCCTCAGGTTGCCCAGCTGATCCAGGAGGCGGTTCTCAAGACAGAGAATCCCGACCTGATCGCATCGTTCACCAGCATCACCGGCGATATCCCGACGGAAGCGACCAACGGTGCAGATCCGACCGGCGAGACCTCGGCTGGCGGCGGGCCGGGTTCGACCGCGGCGGACGGGCGTGGTGGTGCGGCGAGCTCGACCCAGCCCACGGTCGTGAATCAGAGCGGCCCCGGTGCGGCCTCCCAGCAGACGCTGTTTGCGGCAACAACCACCGCGGTTCTGACCTCCGTAAGCCCGTCGCGCTGACGGCCGGAACCGCTGCATTGGCAGCGCGTTAACCAACCACCCCGGCCGGTCCAGCGACCGGCCGATTTCGTTAAAATTGTAAATTTCCGCGGAACCAAAGCTCAAATCGTTTGTGAGATACCCGTAGCGTCAAAAAGAAAAGACGAGACGGGGATGTCATGAGCTGGATTATCAAATCGCTGGTCGCGATCGGGATCGCGACGACCGGGACCGCCGCAAAGGCCGAGATAGTGAACGACAGTTCGCCCAACCAAGCGAAAAGCGCGTTCATCCGCGAATACGACAATGCGCTGGCGCCGCTGCAATTCGTCAAGTTCTGCATGAACAACGACACCGAATGTGCAGCCGACGCCGCCGACCGGACACTGCCTTCGGGCGACCGGGCAATGAGCATGCTGCGCGAGGTGAACAGCTCGGTCAACGCGTCGATCACGCCGATGCAAAAATCGACCAATCCGATGGTTGCGCGCTGGACGCTTTCGCCCTCTGCCGGCGATTGCAACGACTACGCAGTCACCAAGCGTCATCAATTGATCGAGATGGGTTGGCCCAAGTCGGCGCTGCGCCTTGCAGTCGTCCTGACCAATGGCGGCCAGGGCCATCTCGTGCTGGTCGCTCGTCTTGCAGACGGCGACTTCGTTCTGGACAATCTGTCCGCCTCGGTGCGTCCGTGGAACGCTGCGGAGTACGAGTGGATCTCGATGCAGTCCGGCGGCAACCCGCGCTTCTGGGTCGCGGTCGGCGACCACGGCGAGCGGCTGCGCACCACGCGTCTTGCGGTACTGCGGACCGTCGAATAGATCGCGCGAAGTTTCGCGAGCCCCCCAATCGCAGGTTGCCAAAGGCGCGAGGAGATTCCTCGCGCCTTTGTCTTTGTATGACCCTGCCTAAGAATCGTGCTTAACCTGTGCAGACGTGAGCAATCTTTCGCTGAATCTGCGCCTGATCGCAGCACAAGCGTCGTTCATGTTGAATCAAGGTGCGAAGCCCGACGAGGATGGCAATTTGGTCCGCGCTGGTTTATATTTTGCGCTGCACAAGAATTTGACATAGTTTTGGTTCATCAAAGACCTACGGTCCAAATCGATACGTTCACCTCAATCGATACATTCAATAGTTCGCAACGAGAAATGAGCGCGATGCTCCTCAAACTCGATAACTTGTTGCGTGGTCCGCTTCGGACCTCACGGATCGCCATGGTCGTGGCCGTTGCGCTGTCTGCAACATTTGCAGCGCCGGCGCGGGCTCAATGCGTCGATCGCGCCGAGCGCGCGCCTCCGGGCGCCGTCAGCGCCTTCATCCTGGACCCGTCGGTCATCCTCCGGCTGTCGAAGAATGACAGAGACAAGCTGACGGGCCGGCTGACCGGTTTGCTGGTGACCGATATCGCGGCCCTCGATTCGGTCCGCGACATGTTGCGTGAAGCCAGCCAGGCAGATCGCATCGCGATCGGCGTCGGGCTTCATCGTGCCGAAGGCCGTTGCGTGTCCACCAAGCCCGACGTCGCACGCAGGATCAGCGAGTTCGTCGACAAGCTGCATGACGGCGCCGTGCTCAAGGGATATTACGCGGATCAGGACACCGCGATGGCGCCCGCTCCGGGTATCCCCGCTCCACCTACAGCCAATAACTTGCCGGCAGGTCCGAGCTCGAGCGCCGGCCTGATGACGGGTGAATGGAGGACCGAACTCGCCGATCCGTTCAAACCCGTCCCCCTGCCCGAGTGACAACCTCGAGATTCATAAATGTTTCAGCCACGAGATCAGTTTCCGCAACGTCCGAGATATGCCATCGAAGTCGGCGGCACGACGCTCAGCGCCGAGCGCGCTCTGGACATCGTGCGTCGCCAATGGCCGCTGATCGCCGCCATCCTGGCCGGTACACTCGCACTCGTTCTCGTCTACCTGATCAGCGCAACGCCGATGTACACGGCGAATGCGCGCATCCTGATGGACACACGTCAGACCCAGGTGCTGGACAAGGACAGCGGGACCGCCAACGCGCTGATCGACCCGGGCTTCGTCGACAGTCAGGTCGAGATTCTCCAGTCTGACGACCTGATCCTTTCGATCGTCCGCCGCCTGAAGCTCACCGAAGACGCTGAATTCAACGGCTCCGAGCCCGGATTGCTTCCGCTGGTCGTCGGCAAGGTCATGTCGCTGTTCGGATCTGACGGCCCTCCCAGCAAGGAGCGGGTCGAGCGGGGCGCGGTCGAGCTGCTCCAGAAGAATCTCAAGGTCGAGCGCGTGCTGACGACCTACGTCCTCTCCCTGAACTACCGCTCGATTGATCCGAACAAGGCCGCGAAGATCGCGAACGCAATCGCGGACGCCTACATCGTGGGTGCGCTGGAGGCGAAGTATCAGTCGACCAAGCGCGCCGGCGAGTGGCTCCAGCAGCGCAGCGCCGAGCTGCGCGAGCAGGCCACCGCGAGCGACCGCGCCGTGCAGACCTTCAAGGCGGAGAACAACATCGTCGGCACCAGCCGGGGCCTGATGAGCGAGCAGCAGCTTGCGGACGTCAATTCTCAGCTCATCTCCGCACATGCCGCAACCGCAGAGGCCAAGGCGCGGCTCGACCGGATCGAGGCGCTGCTCGACAAGGACCTGGTCCAGCCCACCGTGACGGATGCCCTCAACAACACCGTGATCACGCGTCTGCGCGCCCAATATCTCGACCTCGCGGCTCAGTACGCCGATTGGTCGAGCCGTTACGGCAAGACCCACCAGGCGGCCATGAACCTCGCTAGCCGCATGGACGAGCTGCGCAAGGCAATCGCCGACGAGGTGCGCCGTATCGCGGATGCGTATCGCAGCGAATACGAGATCGCCAAGAGCCGCGAGACCTCGCTCGAGGAAAATCTCAAAACTCTCGTGTCCCAGGCCGGCAGCACCAGCCAGGCCCAGGTCAAGCTGCGCGATCTCGAGAGCGCGGCGGACACCTATCGCAACCTCTACAACAGCTTCCTCGAGAAGCTTCAGAACGCGACGCAGAACCAGAGCTTCCCGATCAGCGAATCGCGCATGATCAGCACGGCGGTCAAGCCCGACAAGAAGAGCTCGCCCAAGACCCTGCTGGCGCTGATGGGCGGCCTGTTCGGCGGCCTGTGCTTCGGTTTCGGCGCCGCCTTCGCGAGAGAGCTGCTGAGCGACGTGCTGCGCTCGCCGAGCGATGTCGAGGATCAGCTCGGCGTGAAATGCCTGGGCGTGCTTCCCGATATCCGTCCGGCAAGGGCGACGGCGGACAGCCCGGACGTCAACGTTTCCAGCTATGTCGTCGAGCACCCGTTCTCGCGATTTGCCGAAACGCTGCGCAACATCAAGGTCTCGATCGACGTCGCGCGGCTCTCGCGCGAGGTCAAGGTGATCGGCATCCTGTCGTCGCTCCCGAAGGAAGGAAAAACCACGGTCGCGGCCAATTTCGGTCATCTGACCGCATTGACTGGACACCGTACGCTGCTGATCGACGGTGACCTCCACACCCGCTCGCTGACGCGGGCGCTGGCTCCGCATTCCAAGACCGGCCTCGTCGAAGCCCTCAAGGACCCGCGCGCGTTCGGCTACCACATCCAGCGCAGCAAGGAGAGCGGGCTCGACTTCATGCCCTCGGTCGTTGCATCACGCATGGTGAACTCGGCGGACGTGATTGCATCCAAGTCGATGGCCGACCTGCTTGCGGTGGTTCGCGAGGAATATGAATACATCATCATCGATCTGGCGCCGGTGATGCCGGTGTCCGACGCCAAGGCCGTCAGCCACCTCGTCGATGCCATGGTCTACGTCATCGAATGGGGCCGTACGACCCGCAGCGCGCTCCAGGAATCGATGGCGAGTTCCGAAGGCATCCAGAAGAAGCTCCTGGGCGCCGTGCTCAATCGCGCCAATCCGAAGATGCTCAAGCGGATCGAGGCGTACAAGGGCTCGCACTACAACAGCTATTATGTCGAGGGAGCCTAGCGGCGAGCCGCCGGCCCAGCCGGCGGGATCGGCGTTTCGCTGGGTTCTGCGCGGCTCGACCGTCGCTCTCGCCGCGATCACGGTGATCTGGGCCGCATCCGTCGCGCCTGATATCACCGATCCCGCCGTTCCGCAGATTGCCGGCCGCGTCGCACGCGGCGAGCGCTATGATCTCGATCGGCTGAGATCGATCGTGGCAGAGAATTTGCCATCGGCCCGCCGGTTATGCAGCGCCAAGACGCTGCGCGAACTCCTGCTGCTCCAGCTCGCCATCGCCGACGAGTCGACGCGCGCCGGAGACCTCAAGCAGACCGACATCGATGCGGAGGCGGTCGGGTCCACGAGCCGTGCCTTGCTGGCCTGTGCACCGACCGAAGGACTGGGCTGGTTCGGCAGCTACTGGGCCGAGATTCGCCAGGCCGGCTTCGGGCCGCGAACGGCGCAGTTGCTGGACCTGTCCTATCGTTTCGCGCCGCACGAGGCCTGGCTCCAGCTCATCCGCGCGCCGCTGGCGCTCCGCATCTTCAATGCGGCTTCGCCCGAGCTCAGGGATCACGCCGTTCAGGACTTTGCCGACATCTTCCAGGCGCGCCTGTTTCCCAGTGCCGCCTCGCTCTATCAGGCGGCCGCGGCGAGCGCCCGCCCCGCGCTGCTGGACCGGACATGCAACGCCCCGGACATCGACCGGGAATTGCTGATGCATTTCGTGACGGAGAAGGGATTGCCGCTTCGTCACCGCTGCTATCCCTTCGAGGATCGCCCGCACGGCTGAACGAGCTGAAATGAAAAAGCCCGAGCGCCAATTCAGCGACCGGGCTTTTTCGTAGTCGAAGGAGAGCGACAGCGCCGCAGGCTAGTAGGCTTCCTGATGGATCAGCGCCATCGCGGTCTTCAGGATGATCCTGATATCGAGCCAGATGCTCCAGTTGCTGACGTACCAGATGTCGTACTCGACCCGCTTTTCCATCAGATCGATGGTCGGGGTCTCGCCGCGGAAACCGTTCACCTGGGCCCATCCGGTCAGGCCCGGTTTCATGTGATGCCGGTAGACGTAGTTGCTGATGAGCTGATCGTAGTAATTGTCGTGCGCGAGCGCATGTGGGCGGGGCCCGACCAGCGACATCTCGCCGCGCAACACGTTCCAGAGCTGCGGCAGCTCGTCGATGCTGGTCCGCCGCAGCACGCGGCCGACACGGGTGACACGCACGTCGCTCTTGGTTGCCTGCGTGACGACGTGGCCGTTCTCCGCCACCGTCATGGAGCGGAACTTCCAGATCTCGAACTGCTTGCCGTTAAAGCCGCGCCGGAACTGCTTGAAGATCACCTTGCCCCTGGAATCGAGCTTGATCATGATCGCGGCCGTCACCAGCAGCGGCGCCAGCAACAGAAGCGCGAACGAAGCAATGCCGATGTCGAGGCAGCGCTTCTGCGCCTGCTCGAACACGCTGAGCGGCGCGCGCTGGAGCTCGATTGCGACGGTGCCGCTGACGGGCTGGAACGGACGCGAAACCAGATCGGCGATCGGGAAATCAGGCAGAAGGCGAATCGGCTGCGGAACGACGCGCAAATGCTGGCTCAGCTTCTGAAGCAGCGGCATCTCGTCCCAGTCCATGACGAGGAGATATTCTTCCACATCCGCCGTCCGGGCCTGACGAATGATGTCGCGAATCTCGCGATCCCAGCCTGCGCCCTGTTCGGAAGGCTCGAGCACGAAATGCCGCACGACGTTGAAGCCGTGCTTGCGCAGATCCTTGAAGCGGCTCGAGGTGAAATCGAGCGACTTGAGGCTGAGCAGCACGACCTTCCGGTCGACCAGGCGGCCCTTGGCATAGCTCGAGGTCAAGCCCAGGCGCCACAACACCCGCACCCCGCCAAGGGCGATGACGCCGGTCGCGGCGAACAGCAGCGTGGTTCCCCGCGACAGATCCGCGGACGATTTGAGCAGAAACGCCTCGACGGCGAGAATGGTCAGCGCGATCAGCCACACCGCCAGGGTCTTGCGCAGCTGCCACATCGTGTTCAGCAGGCGATGGTGATCGTAGACGCCCTGGAAGTAGGCGATCATCACGAACACCGCGCCGACGACGAGGCCGGCGCCGACCGACGAATCCTGATCGGCCACGAGCACACGATACAGACCGTTCGCCGCGAAATAGCTGAGCAGCACGGCGACGAAGTCGCCGGCGATCAGGGCCACCTGGAGGGGTCTCTGGAGGGCGCCGCGCCGGTTCGATATAACCGAATAATAATTTTCCGAACCGTAAGTTGCTACAGCCATCCGAACCTCGCTGCCTCGTCGCGCATTTCGCAATGAAGAATTGCGAGCAAATCGATCTAAATCTTTAGACGTGCGGGAGAGTATATCTTAACTAAACAAAGCGACATTGCGGCAGTGCAGCGAAAAAATCAAATCGATTTTTATGCAACGCAGTGCCGCAGTGAGTGAATGCTCAAACTACTGTCACACACGTGACAATTAAGCGGGCATCTCGCCGTGTTTCCCGCCAAATCGCGTCATTTTTACACAACATGTCGCGCGCATTTGAACGGCTGTTCAACCATGCCGCTTAAGCCGGTATTAGGTCGCCCCGATTAACACTCGTGACCAATTCGGGGAGTTGTGTCGTGAGTACGGTTGCCGTTTTCAGTCTGCTGATCGGATCGTTGCTGGGAGGCCGATTCCGAATCTTCATCCTGCCGCCCGCCATTGTTCTCGGTGCAGCCGTCCTCGGTGCGGGCTCGGCCTGGCAAGGACATGATTCGGCTCACACCGTTGTTACGATTCTCGTCTTTTCGGTGGTGCTCCAGCTCGGCTATTTCTGCGGCGCGGCTCTGCTTCGCGCACGGGCATCCGCCCATGGCAGCAAGGCCACGCCATCGTTCGACGGCCGCAGCTTCGGCTAGTCGGCCTGGAAGCGCCGGGAATCAGCGGCTCGCGACGCACTCGGTCGGGCGCACAAATCAACCTTTACCGGCGGATGGTAGAGAAAAAGCTATTCGCGGAGCCCTGATTTCGCCGATAGCATATTGACATCCCGGGCGAAGCTCTTTGAAAGAGCATGGACCCCATGCCCACGACCGCGCCCCAAAATTCGCCCCGGCCGAAGCTACCGAACGGCGTGCGCATCTACGCGATCAGCGACATCCACGGCTGCGCGCATCTGCTTGAGCAGATGTTCGCCGTGATCGACGCGGACATGGCGAACAGCCGTCCATATCGCGCGATCGAGGTCTTCCTCGGCGACTACATCGACCGTGGACCGGATTCGCGCCACACGATCGAGCTCCTGATCCAGCGCAGCCGCCGCCGCAACACGGTCTTTCTCAAGGGCAATCACGAGGCTTACTTCACCTCGGTGCTGGACGATCCGTCCCGCGCCACAGAATGGTTTCAGTTCGGCGGGCTCCAGACCTTGATGTCGTACGGTGTGTCGGCCGCGCCCGGCCTCGGCAGGGACGAGCTGTCCGAGCTGGTACGCGAACTCACATCCGCGATGCCGCCGGAACACATCGCGTTCCTGCGCCAGCTGCGGTCGACATTCACGTGCGGCGATTTCTTCTTTGTTCATGCCGGGGTGCGCCCGGGCATTCCGCTCTCCGAACAGCGCGAGTCCGACCTGTTGTGGATCAGGGACGAGTTCCTCCAGAGCAAGCGGCGTTTCGGCAAATATGTCGTGCACGGTCACACGCCGGTAAAACAGGCCGAGCTGCTGGAGAACCGCGCCAACATCGACACGGGCGCCTATGCCACGGGAAACCTGACGCTGCTGTCCATTCAAGGCAACAGCATGCTCGCGATCTAGCGGCCGATGCTCGCGGCGGCTTCTAATTCGTGGAGCTTGCCCGAGACTTGTATTCCGGAAAGCGGCTCAGCATCGCCGCTTTCAGGAACCTGAAATGTGCGATCGAGGCGCCGAGCTCCTTGAGCCGGCGCTGACCATTCAGGATCTCCTTGTCGAACAGATCCTGGTGGTGATTGTCGAGCGCCTCGCGCTCGAGATATTCGTCGTCGCCATTACCGAAGGTCACGGCCGCACGCGCCAACACGTCTTCCACCCGGCGGTTGAGGCCCGACTGTTCCCGCTCCGCCGCGTGAAGGGCGTCCTCGATCGCGATCATGATCGCTTCGACGCGCGTGCGATCAGTCTCGGCGTCGCGCTCGGGCGAGCGCGCGCGGAACGTCTGCTCCCCCCCGAAACGGTCCTTCAGGAAATTATGGGTGCGGGCCCGCAGGAAGAGCTGAAACATGCGTGCATTTTCCGGTTCGAGGCGCCAGACCGGAAAATGGGCCCGGGATGGTTAATAAAGGTTGAATTCGCTTGGCCGTTCGGTCCGGCTTTGCGCCATCCAGGCCTTCCAGGCCCCTTCGTGCTTCTCGTAGAGCTCCAGCCGGCGCCGCTCGCCGGCATCCGGCCGCAAACCGCGACCGTCCGACGCAGCCTGCGCCTCGCCGCTGTCCAGCCGCTCGAACTCGAACGTCTCCTCGGGCGTCAGTCCGATCAGGACCCGCCGGCCTCCCGCATCGACGAAATAACGCCGCGGCGCGGTGCCCGTCGGATCGGTCATGGCGTCTACCCGCGTTCTCGTCATGGTCCCCCCTGCCGCGACACGAGCAGGCGCCGCATTCCGGTTGTAAATCCTCAGAATGCTCGCCGCGCCCTCACCAATGAATTGCTCTGCCGGAACGCGGTGGGACTGTGGAGCCGGCGGAGCGGATCGCGTTCCACGCGTTCGCGATGTTCCCACGCGCGCGTCGCATAGCCCGCACCAAAGCCGGCGAGGATCGAGACCAGGATCGCGACTAGCATCATGCGAAATTCTCTCCGGGCGCGTCTCGTCTTCGTGAAGCGTCAGTCTCATCTTCGAGTTGTGTCGAGATCATGATGAGCGCCGCTGAATTTCTTGTCATGCAAGAGATTTTTTGGGCAGCACGTGCTTGAGAAGTGGCCGGCCGCGCTCAGCCGAAAAACCAGACGAACAATCTCACCAGCAACAGCGTGATGAAATACACCCAGCCCGCCATCGCAATCAGCGCAACGCTGAAAAATGCGCCTTCGAATGCCCGGTCTCTGATCTTCGAGAGGGGAAGTGCCGCTCGCGCTTTCTGAAGCATCTTGATCTTCTTGATTCGCCGATTGTGATTTGTTCGTCGTCGTTCGCGCGAACTTAGCCGAACGAATTCGACGATCTCGTGACGGTTGTCTGAGCGAAAGTGCAATACTGCTCGTCGCGATCGCCGATCCGCATCGCGTTTAAATCTGTTCTCGTTCAAAGCTGTTGTGCGCGACCCTGCCGCGATTCAATTCCAATTGATTCTGCGAATCTGCGGCGCGATCCCGCAACAAATAATTCCTGATCGCGCACAAGTGTGGACGCGGGACGAAGCATTCGGTTTCACGATGCCCCCCGAAGCGACGAGGCGCGGGTCGCGCCTGCTTCGGCAGCTCGGCTCATATCATTGATAAGGGCGAGCGGCCGGCGGGGCCGATCGGCGGCCCAGAACCGGCTTGCACCCGCCGCCCCATCCATTATCAAGTGGAGGTTGCTGACTTGGGCTCGGATTTTTGGCCCTGGATTTGGCCTTGGATTTGAGCTTGGATTTGGGCTTGGATTTGGGCTTCGAGGACATATGAAGGGCATCATCCTGGCAGGGGGAACGGGTTCCCGGCTCTATCCCGTCACCGCCGTGGTGTCGAAGCAGCTTTTGCCTGTCTTCGACAAGCCGATGATCTATTATCCGCTGTCGACCCTGATGTTCGCCGGCATCAGGGATATCCTCATCATCACGACGCCGCAGGACCAGCCGCTGTTTCAGCGGCTGCTCGGCGACGGCTCCGAGATCGGCCTCTCCTTCTCCTATGCCCATCAGGACAGCCCGCGCGGCGTGGCGGACGCCTTCATCGTCGGCCGCGACTTCGTCGGCAAGGATTCCGTCGCCCTGGTGCTGGGCGACAACATCTTCTATGGCAACGGCCTGCCGGAAATACTGAGCCAGGCTGCGGCACGCGGGCACGGAGCCACGATCTTCGGCTATCCCGTCAACACGCCCGAGCAATATGGCGTGATCGAGCTCGACGCCAGCGGACGCGCGCTGTCCATCGAGGAGAAGCCGACGCAGCCGCGCTCCAATATCGCCGTGACCGGGCTCTATTTCTACAACAACGACGTTCTCGACATCGCCGCCGGAATTACCCCCTCCCCGCGCGGCGAGCTCGAGATCACCGACATCAACAGGGTCTATCTCGCGCGCGGAGAGCTGTACGTGCGGCTGATGGGCCGCGGCATGGCCTGGCTCGACACCGGTACGCATTCCTCGCTGGTCGAAGCCAGCCATTTCGTCCAGATCCTGGAGCAGCGACAGGGGCTGCGCATCGCCTGTCCCGAGGAGATTGCGCTGCGGCAGGGTTACATCTCCCTTGAAGCCTTCGAGAAGCTGGCGCAAAAGAACGCCAGGAGCAGCTACGGCCAATATCTGCTGTCGGTCTACCGCTCGTTCGGGCGCGAGGCGGGCGGCGCCTGAAGCAGAGACCGAATGCGCTTTGACGGCATCACCATCTTCGTGACGGGCGGTGCGGGCTTCATCGGCTCGGCCGTGATCCGCCATCTGCTGACAGATACCGGCGCGCGCGTCGTCAACATCGACAAGCTGACCTACGCGGCCAATCTCGATTCGCTGCCGGGAGCCTCCGATCATCCGCGCTATGTCTTCGCGCAGCAATGCATCGGCGAGAGCGCCGGCTTGCGGGCGCTGTTCGAGACCTATCGGCCGGACGCGGTGATGAACCTCGCCGCGGAGAGCCACGTCGATCGTTCGATCGATGGCCCGGCGGAGTTCATCCAGACCAATGTGGTGGGCACGTTCACCCTGCTCCAGGAAGCGCTGCGCCATTGGCGGGGACTGACGCCTGCGAGCCGCGCGCGCTTTCGTTTTCTTCATGTCTCGACCGACGAGGTGTTCGGATCGCTCGGCACCAGTGGCCAGTTCAGCGAAGACACCGCCTACGCGCCGAACTCGCCCTATTCGGCGAGCAAGGCATCGTCCGATCATCTCGTCCGCGCCTGGCGGGAGACCTACGGGCTTCCCACCATGGTGACGAACTGCTCGAACAATTACGGCCCCTATCATTTTCCCGAGAAGCTGATCCCGCACATGATCATTCGCGGATTGGCCAATGAACCGCTGCCTGTCTATGGCGACGGCGGCAACGTCCGCGACTGGCTCTATGTCGCCGATCACGCGGAGGCGCTGACGCAGATCGTCGAGCACGGCAGGGTCGGCGAGACCTACAACATCGGCGCGCGCTGCGAACGGACCAACATCGACGTGGTGGAGCGCATCTGCGATCTGCTCGATGAGATCTCGCCCGGCACCGCGAGGCGCCGCGGCCTGATCAGCTTC
The DNA here is from genome assembly GCF_900109945.1 of Bradyrhizobium sp. OK095. Lineage (GTDB taxonomy): Bacteria > Pseudomonadota > Alphaproteobacteria > Rhizobiales > Xanthobacteraceae > Bradyrhizobium. Next base: position 130,525 of record NZ_FOBX01000016.1, on the reverse strand, counting down.
GTGACCGACCGGCCCGGCCATGATCTCCGCTACGCCATGGATCCCGGCAAGATCGAGCGCGAGCTCGGCTGGCGCCCGCGCGAGGATTTCGAGAGCGGGCTGATCAAGACCGTCCGCTGGTTCTGCGACAACCGGACATGGTGGCAGAGCATCCTCGATCGCGGTTACCAGCGCGCGCGGATCGGCCTCGGTTGACGAAAACCCCGTGGTACTACGGAGCGATAGACGCCAATTTCATCCCGGTAAGGTTGAGCAGTTAGCTTAACCAGCGTTGTTTGTTGCGAACTCACACCGATCGCATATCCATCATCACACCGGGCTCCCCCAAGCCCGGCCCCACCCAAGCGAAGCCGTCGAGCGAACATGGGTCCGCTTGGCGGCTTTGTCGTTGTGTCGATGAGAGGATGATTTCGGTTATGGCGCGCAGGCCCTGGTCGTTCAAGGAAGATCGCCGGTTGATGGAGCTGGCCAAGTCTTCGACTTCGCTGGAAGAGGCGGCGAAACTTCTCGGGCGCTCGCCCGATGCGATCAAGCGCATGGCCTTGCGTCTCGGCCTGGCGCTGAAAACCAAGGGCTCGAAGAAGAGCTAGCCCCGGCCGCGCCCGACACTTCATGGACGGGCGCGCCTGCCTCATCGATCGATGAATGGCGGCCCCCAATCGACGCAGCCCTCGGTGCCCTCAGCACTCTCGATCTCTCCGCGCCCTGATGTTAAGCTATTGGACGATGAAGATTGAACATCGTCCCTTTCCGGTGGAGAACGGTCTCTGGACCGGCTTCGGTCTCCGCTCGATCGTTTGTTGGAGGAATGCACCATGTTGTCCCGCGCACTCGCCGTAGCTTTGCTCCTGGCTCTGCCGTCCCTGGCTCTGCCGTCAGTGGCGTCGGCGCAAGTCCCCGTGCGGTTCGGATTTCCGAACGGCGCACCATGGTGTGCCTTCGGTTTCGACTGCCGATTCCTGAATTACCAGGAATGCGCCGACTGGATCTTTGATCCCGCGCGAAACTGCCTCAAGAATCCGTATTTCGCGGCCCATTACCCGACCAATGTTGACAAGGGCTGGTCCTACAATCGGCGCTGAACGCCGATCGCTGCGAACCACTTCGTCAGGCGCGGGGCTACGTGCCTGACGTGGTGGGCCTGGTTCGTCCATGACGAGCATTTGGGCAAGAACGAATGGACACGGAACCGGCTGTCGTAACGACTCTGCCGCTGATCCGTGAACCTCGGTTCATCCCGCAGAAACTTTATGAAGCTTAACGATATTCTTGGCTTTTGAAAGCGGTCGGCCGACCAACCGGTTATGTTGGCGCGATGCGCCGCAACCCTCTCATAGCAGCCGCCGTTATCTGTCTCGCGCTCATCACCTATGCCACGCTGGCCAAGCTCGCGGGCAGACCGGCGCTGATCGGCCACGCGGAAGCTTACTGGGTCGTCGTCATCGAGCGCTTCAGCGCCTACGGCCTGTTGGGATTCCTGCTGTCATTCCTGCTGCCGGGACGCGTCAAGCTGGCTTGCGCCTTCGTGGTGGCCGTCGCAGTCGGGCTCGAGGTCCTGCAGGCGGTGACACCGGATCGTGACCCAGGATTCATCGATGTGCTGCAAAAGGCCGCCGGCGGCACCGTCGGCGTCCTTCTTGCCCAAACCATCCTGACTTTTCTGCCGAGGCCGCCCTCGTAAGGGAAGCGCCTCGGCCGACGCTGCGGACTTACGCCACGCCGCGCCGGAGCCCCTCCTGCCCGGTCACGAGAGCTCCCGACATCTGCCGGTGGGTCTCGCGCAACGCCGTGATCGCGTCGTTGGGGTCGAATTCGGCTTCGCGGATGGTCTCGAAGAACCGGGCCATCAAGGCGAGGTTCAGCTTGACGCGGGTGTTCCCGTCGCGACTCTTGCGGCGATCGAGCGACAGATGCATCACCTGCATCCTGGCCTCGGCAGCACTACAGCCGCTGAGTGCCGCGAGTTCGTCATATGTCATCCAGATCTGAGGCATGTCCCTGTCCGCCTTTTGTTATGGGCCACAACCTAGATTTCACTTCTAAAGGCAGGGTTGCCGCAGTGCAGTCGCGCCATGTTTTCGCGACGACAGCGTCAATGCAAACCTAAGACACGGTCGCCTTCTAAGATGCGGGAGCTTTGGGCGGCGTGAACGGATGACGTGGCCGGGAACGGCTGTCGAGGCCCTTGGGCAGCTTGTCGGCATTGAGCCTCACGATCGCGCATTTGGCGTCGGCAGCCGGCGCATCGTCCTGGCTGTAAATCAGCGTCGCCTCGAACTTCACATCCGGCGCTTCCCTGGCCGTCCCTGAGCAGGTTGCCACTGCGCCGCCGCAGTCGCCCGAAAGAGTGACCTCGACCTCGTCAGGACCGAACACGCTCTGATTGCCTTCGGCATGCCGTTTCACGGTCAGTATGGCCGTGAAACGCTGCTGATCGACCTGATACGAGCCGCCGTAAGTGAAGAAACTGTCGCGGCCCGCGATGCGCCCCGCGATCAGATCCACGACGCCGGTGCCCTGACCACGGGGAGTCCTGAACCAGGCAGCGTATTTGCCGTCTCTCAACATGGGAAATTTCCCGAGGTGAAAATTGAACTGTATTTGCAACCAACTCTGGGGCGCGACAATGACCGAACGGCCAGCGCTTTCGGCAAGGTTAACGTTCTAAAAACCCAATCCGTCGAATTGCCGCCGATGCGCGAGGCGAGCCGGCGGCGAACGTCAAAACAATTCTATGCCGTCATCCGCGGCCTCGACCGCCTCGACGCGCCGCGTGGTCGCGATCGACGCCAGCCCGAGCGCTTGCAAAAATTCGCGGTGGACGTCCCGCTCGCGCTCCATCGTGTAGCGCGCGAAGAGACCGTCGAGCATGGCCTGATCCTGCACCGCCGGCTGCGGCCGCTGCGCGCCGGCGCTCGCAGTCTCGAGCCGTGCGGCAACCGCAGGCAATGTCGCGGAGCTTTCGCCGAGCGTGGTCATCAGGCCTTGGGCCGAATTCATCAGACCTTCGAATTCCGCGCCTTCGTTGACCAGCCGGCTCATCAGCTTGCCGAGCCGTTCGTTGCCGGCCTCGACCTCGCGCAACGCCTGGAGGATCTGCGGCTCGAGCTTGGCAAGCTGCGTGGGGTCGCCCTGCACGCGGAGTTCTTTCAGCTCTCTTGCCGAGCGCTCGATGCCGTCGAGCACGGGCCGCAAGCGCCCTGCGCCCGCCGAGACCTGGTCGGCGGTCGCCTTGAGCTCGTTGGCGATCACGACGAAGGCGCTGCCGCGGCTGCCGAGATGGCTCGCCTTGAGGCCGGCATTCATGCCGATCAGCGTGATGTCGACGGTCGCCTCGGCGAGCCCGGCAATCGCATGGCGAAATTTCGCCAGCGTGTCCTCGACGATGGCGAGCGCCTCGTCGACCGCGCGGCCGGCGCCTTCGCAGGTGGCGATCAAGGTCGAAGCATGTGCCAGCGTCTGCTTGATGCGCGTCAGGAACGACGACGAGCCGCCATCGGCGCCACCAAACAGCGTGCGACCATGGCCAACGACACTGCCCGCGTCGTGCAGGATGGCGGTCAGCGCACGAACAATCTGGCCGATGTCGCCGCCGAACTCGCGCTGGGCATCCCTGAGCAGGGCCGCCTGCAGCTGGCAGATCGCGCGCGCGCCGTCGTCGCTCGCAACCGCATCAGGGACGAGGCCCGGGCTGGGTCCTGACGCAAAGCCGAGGCCATGACCGACATGCTCGAGGCGCTGGCGCGTGCTGTCGCCGGCCTGCAAGGAAATGATGGCGCCGCCGACCGCCTCAGCGATCTTTTTGGTGCTGGTGCTGGCAAGAACGGCGAGCTGGCTGCTGTTGCGGCGCTGGTCGCGCAACCCGGAATAGGCCGCGCCGAGCTCGGCGCTTTCCGACACCAACTGCTTGCCGTAGCGGCTCTCGAATTCCTTCTGCCGGCCGGATGCGGTGGCGACGGCTTCCGACAAACGCTGCTGGTCTTTTGCGCAGCCCTCGATCGAGCCCTGCACGGCCTTGCCGAGATCGTAGGCCTCCCGCGTGAAGGCGAGAAAGCCCTCGCGATCGCCGTCGAGCGAGGCCGCCTCGATCCGGGCGCTCCGCGCGATGATCGTGATCATCCCGATGTGCTTGAACAGCGGTTTGAGCAGCGAAGACGCTTCCGCCGTGCTGGTGCCGATCGTTGCCAGCAGCGCGCTCTCGGCCGGCAGCGCCTCTGCCAGCTCGCTGAGCCGCGCGGAAATCTCCTGCAAGGCGGTGGCAGCCCCCTCGATCTCGGCTCCGGAGAGCTCCTCCGAGAGCGTCGCGAGGCCCTGGTTCAACTCCCCAAAGATGAGGTGGCCACGGCCGAGCTCCTGCCCGACCCGCGCGAAGACGTCCTCGATCCGCGACGAGACATCCTCGATCGCGGCGGTCGCCTCAGTGAGCGTGTGAGTCGGAATGGCGGACATTGCGATCAACCTGTCAGCGCCGGATGCCCGGCCTGGTACCAGAGCATGATCTCGCGCGGGATATGATGCAGCGAGACCACCTTCTCGACGCCGCCATGGGCGATGGCTTCCTTGGGCATGCCGAACACCACGCAGCTCTCTTCGTCCTGCGCGCGGGTCGAGGCGCCGAGCTTGCGCATCTCCAGCATGCCGCGCGCGCCGTCGTCACCCATGCCGGTCATGATCACGCCGAGCGCGTTGGCGCCTGCATGCTGGGCTGCCGAGCGGAACAGCACGTCGACGGAAGGGCGATGCCGCGACACCGGCGGCCCGTCCTTGATCGCGATCTGGTAGCGCAGGCCAATACGCTGGAGCAGCATGTGACGGGCGCCCGGCGCGATATAGGCGCTGCCCGGCAGCACCGGCTCGCCGTCCTCGGCTTCCTTGACCCGGATCTGGCAGACGCTGTCGAGACGCCTCGCAAACGCCGCGGTGAAGCCGGCCGGCATGTGCTGGACGATGACGATCGGAGGACAATGCGGCGGCAGCATCTCGAGGACGTCGTTGAGCGCTTCGGTGCCGCCCGTCGATGCACCGATGCAGACGATGCGTTCCGTCGTCGGCCGCACCTTGCCCTGCACCGGCGGCGGGATGATCGCATCGGCGGTCAGCTTCTTCTCGATCATGCGGCGTTCTGCCCGCGGGCGCACCCGTGCGCGCGCCGCCGACTTCACGGCTTCGCGCAGCCGCGCGGAGCATTCGAACAGTGCCTGCCGCGTGTCGATCTTCGGCTTCGGCACGATATCCACCGCGCCCGCTTCGAACGCCTCGAACATCACATTCGAGCCTTCTTCGGTGAGCGAGGAGCAGATGATCACCGGGATCGGACGCTGCGCCATGATCTTGCGCAGGAACGTCATGCCGTCCATGCGCGGCATTTCCAGATCCAGGATCATGACATCGGGGATTTCGTTCTGGAGACGGCGCGCCGCCGCGAACGGATCGGACGCGGTACCCATCACCTCGATATCAGGGTCTTCGCTGAGGATGGTTTGCAGGATTTGGCGCACCGACGCCGAATCGTCCACGATCAGCACGCGAACTTTCTCCTTCGGCATTTTGGTTGCGCTCCGGCTAGACCTGGAAAATGGTTGGCTGAACTTGCTTCAAACCCGGCACTGCACTGTGAATCATCGATTCCGAATGTCCGACCAGTAAATAGCCGCCGGGCCGCAGATGATTGCAGAGTTGCTCGACAACCTTGCGCTGGGTCGGCTTGTCAAAATAGATCAGGACGTTGCGGCAGAAGATGATGTCGACATCCCGATCCACCGGATAGGACCCGTCCATGAGGTTCATCCGCATGAAATGCGTCATGCGCCTGAGCTCCGGCGCCACGCGGACGTCGCTACGGGAGCGATCCCGCGACGACAGGAAATATCGCTTCACGAAGGGCTCCGGCACCGGCGCGAGCACATCGCGGGTGTAGATCGCCGTCTTGGCGAGGCGGAGCACAGCGGTCGAAATGTCGGTGCCAAGGATGCGGTACTCAAACCGGGAGCCGCTCCGCGTCATGTCGTCGAGCACCATGGCGGTCGTGTAGGCCTCCATGCCGGTCGAACTCGCGGAGCTCCAGATCTTCAGGTTCGCGTTCCTGCGCCCGTGCGACTTGAGCAGCGCGGGGATCGCAACGTCACGCATGAAGGTGAAGTGCTGCGGCTCGCGGAAGAAGTCGGTCTTGTTGGTCGTCACCACATCGATGAGATGGGTGAGCTCGGTGTCGAAATGCTGGGCTTCGAACAGGTTATCGACATATTCGTTGAGGTCGGAGAAGTTCAGCGCGCGCACGCGCTTGTGCAGCCGGCCCTCCAGCATCAGCCGCTTGCCCTGCGGCAGCTTGATACCGACCTGGCCTTCGATCAGTTCGGCGATGGTCCGGAAGTGGCGGTCCGACAGATGGACGGCCGTATCCTGCACGGCAGGCATCATCGCTGCGTGCCCCCGTTCGGGATGGCCGCCGCCTGCACTGAATGTCGGGCCGAACGGGCCATCTTGAATCCTACGCGTTTACGCCAGCACCTGAAAACGGATCGGCCCACTGCTGAATGGCGGGCCGATCCTCTGGACGGTCTTAGCGCTGGAAATCAGCGTCGCGATCGTCCTCGCCATTGTTCATGTCGAAGGCGAAGCCGCCGCCGCCGGCAGCCTTCACGGCGCGTGCCGGCTTGCCCTGCGGCTTCCTGGCCGGACGCTCGACGGCCGCCATGGTGGCCGCCTTGGCGCGCAGCTGATTGACCGCCCGGTCGACCGGCGCGGCCGCCTGGCTGCGTCCCTGCTCGATGCGGAAATAGGCGATGGTGGACTGAAGCTGCTCGGCCTGCGAAGCGAGCTCTTCGGAAGTCGAGGACACCTCCTCCGAAGCGCTGGCGTTCTGCTGGCCGACCTTGTCGAGCTGCTGGATCGCCTGGTTGATCTGGGCCGAACCGACGTCCTGCTCGCGGCAGGCTGCCGTAATCTCTTCGACCAGCTCCGCCGTCCGCTTGATGTCAGGCACCAGCTTGGACAGCATATTCCCAGCTTCCTGCGCGACCTTGACGGTTTCCGTCGACAGCGTCCCGATCTCGGCGGCGGCCGCTTGGCTGCGTTCGGCAAGTTTGCGCACTTCGGAGGCAACCACCGCAAAGCCCTTGCCGTGCTCGCCGGCGCGCGCGGCTTCGACTGCCGCGTTGAGCGCGAGCAGGTCCGTCTGGCGCGCGATCTCCTGCACGATCGTGATCTTCTCAGCGATGGTCTGCATCGCGTTGACGGCGCGGCCGACCGCGGCACCGCTGGCTTCCGCATCCTTGGCGGACTGCGCGGCGATCTTCTCGGTCTGGTTGGCATTGTCGGCGTTCTGCTTCACGTTCGAAGCCATCTCCTCCATCGAGGAAGACGCTTCTTCCGCGGACGAGGCCTGCTCGGTCGCGCCCTGCGAGAGCTGCTCGGCGCTGGCGGACAGCTCCTGGCTGCCGGCGGAGACGTTCTGCGCGGCAGTCAGGGCCTCCGATACGATCTGCCGGAGTTTTTCCACCATGCGCTCGAGCGCGAGGCCGAGTGTATCCCTGTCCGACAGCGGCTTGGCTTCGACCGTGAGATCGCCCTGTGCGATCTGGTTGGCCAGCGCCGCCGTCGCATTCAGATTGACCGTCATCGCGTTCAGGGACTTGATGAGATCGCCGATCTCGTCATTGCTGGAGGCATTGATCTTGTGGCTGAGATCGCCGATCGCCACCGCATCGGCGAGGCCCACGGCCTGCGCCAGCGCGCGGCTGATGTTCATCGCGATCCAGGTCGCCGAAACAACGGCGATCAAGAGTGAAGCGATGACCAGGCTCAGCAGCAGCATTTCGGCACGGGCACCGTCCTGCTTGGACTGCTCGGCCTGCTCGGCCATGTTCTTCTTGACGTTCTTGATATAGCCGTCGGCCGCCTCCAGGGCGTCCGCGACGACCTTGCGGCCGTCATGCATGGACCGGTCAAGGGCCTTCGGCTTGTCGGCTTTCGCGAGCCTGACCGTCTCGTCCTGGTAGGCGTTCAGCTTGGCGAACGCCACGGAGAAATTCTCCATCAGCTTCTTGCCGCTTTCGCTGGCCGCAGCGGTAATCTCGTCCTTGGACTTGGTGAGCGCTTCGCGGTTCTTGGCGAGGTCGGCTAGGAACTGATCGTATTCCGCGTCACTCGCCGCGAGGATCGAGTTCTTTTCGCCGCGGACCAAGAGCAGGACGCCTTCCTTGAGCTCTGCGGCCTTCTCCATCCGGCCGGCGCGGTTGACCAATTGCTCGGTCGTCCCCACCATGTCGGAGAGTTTCAAGTAGCCGACCGCACCGGCGATCATGGACAGCAGGATGACGACGCCGAAGGCACTGGCAAGCTTGGCTTTGACGGTGAATCTCATGTCAGTCTCGTTGGTTCGAATTGGGGTGCTTACGCTTGACCACGCATTTGCTAACTCAGGCGGCGCGGGATGAATCCGCGGCCACGCTACGTTCTTCCGGGATCTCGTCGTTCGCCATCAGCTTGGCGAGGTCGAAGATCACCACGAATTTCTCGCCCTTGCGGCCGATGCCGGCGGCATAGTCGGATTGCCACTTACCGCCGACCTCGGGGATGGGCTCGATCGCCTGCTCGTCGATGTCGGTGACCTCGAACACGCAATCGGCGACGAAGCCGACGCCGACCAGACGGTCCTTCATCGGCACGTCGAGGATGATGATGCGGGTCGCCTCGGTAGCCGGCACGGCTGGCAGGCCGAGCTTGGTCCTGAGATCGACGATCGGATAACCGCTACCCCGCACGTCGATCATGCCGAGCAGGAAGTTCGGCGCGTGCGGCAGCCGCGAGATCGGCCGCATGTCGAGAATCTCCCGGACATTGCGGATGCTGATGCCGAACGTCTCGCCGGCGAGCCCGAGCGTCAGATATTGCGAGGTTGCGGCCATGATGCAGTCCAGGGTCAGATGGTTTTCAAATTGCGGTCAGCGTTGGAACTCGGCGTCGCGGTCGTCTTCGCCGTCCTGCATGTCGAACGCAAAACCGCCGCCGTTCGCCGCCTTCAGCGCACGTGCGGGTTTGCGGACCGGAGCGGGCTTCTTTGCACTGCGATCAGCAGCCGCCATGGTTGCGGCCTTGGCGCGGAGCTGACCGACCGCGCGGTCGATCGGCGCGGGCGCGGCCCTTTCGTTGCGAGCGGCGCTCTCAATGCGGAAGAACGAGATGGTCGACTGAAGCTGCTCGGCCTGCGAGGCGAGCTCTTCCGAGGTCGAGGACACCTGCTCGGAGGCGCTGGCGTTCTGCTGGCCGACCTTGTCGAGCTGCTGGATCGCCTGGTTGATCTGGGCAGAACCGACGTCCTGCTCGCGGCAGGCCGCCGTGATCTCCTGGACCAGCTCGGCAGTCTTCTTGATGTCGGGGACGAGCTTGGACAGCATGTCGCCGGCTTCCCGGGCGACCTTGACGGTTTCCGTCGACAGCGTGCCGATGTCGGCGGCTGCCGCCTGGCTGCGTTCGGCGAGCTTGCGCACCTCGGAAGCCACGACCGCAAAGCCTTTGCCGTGCTCGCCGGCACGCGCGGCCTCGACCGCCGCATTGAGGGCGAGCAAGTCGGTCTGGCGTGCGATCTCCTGCACGATCGTGATCTTCTCGGCGATGGTCTGCATCGCCTGGACGGCGCGGCCGACGGCGACGCCGCTGGCTTCGGCATCCTGGGCCGATCGCGCGGCGATCTTCTCGGTCTGGTTGGCATTGTCGGCGTTCTGCTTCACGTTGGAGGCCATCTCCTCCATCGAGGAGGAGGCTTCTTCCGCGGACGAGGCCTGCTCGGTCGCACCCTGGGAGAGCTGCTCGGCGCTGGCCGATAGTTCCTGGCTGCCGGCGGAGACGTTCTGCGCCGCGGTCAAGGCCTCCTGGACGATCTGCTGGAGCTTTTCGACCATCAAGTTCAGCGATTTGACGAGATCGCCGATCTCGTCATTGCTGGAGACATTGATCGTCTGACTGAGATCTCCGTTAGCCACCGCACCGGCAAGGTTGACCGCGCGGCCGAGCGAACGGCTGATCGAGATCGAAATCCAGAGAGCCGCTATAATCGCGACGATCAGCGAGACGCCGAGCAGCGTCATCAGCAGGAACTGCGCCTGATGCCCCTCTTCCTTCGACTGAACGGCCTGGTCAGCCATCTGCTTCTTGGTGTTCTCGACATATGCGCCCATGGACTCGAGCGCCTCGTTCACAACCTTGCGGCCCTCGTTCATCGAACGCTCGGTCGCCTTGGCCTTGTCGGTCTTAGCAAACCGGATCGTCTCTTCCTGATAGGCATTCATTTTGGCAAAGGCCACGGCAAAGCCGTCGAGCAACTTCCTGCCGGACTCGCTCGCCAGCGCATAGACTTCGTCCTTGGTCTTCAGGGCTGACTCGCGACGCTTGGCGGCGTCGGCGGCGGCCAGTTCGACTTCGCTTTCGTTGCCGATGATGGCGTTCTTTTCCGCGCGAAGCTGGATGAGAATATCCTTCTCGACCTCCATCGCCTTTTCCATGCGCTTGGCGCGCAGGACCATGCTGTCGGCGGTCGCCATCATGTCGCCAAGCTTCGTGTAGGCGACGCCGCCCGCAACCATGGACAGGACGATGACAACACCGAACGCGCTGGCAAGCTTTGCCTTGACCGTGAATCTCATATCCAGCCCCTAACCCAGTCTCGCCCGAGACTTCATGTCAATTCAGAATGCGTTCCATGTTGGGAACGATGACGAACTCTTCACGCCATTTGGCGATGAAGCGAATGAACTCCGGCTTCCAGTGCATGCCGACGCGCGGCGTCTGCTGCACGTCAGCCTGCGAAATCTCGGTGACCTCGTAGACCTTGTCGGCGGTGACGCCGACCAGCACCGGCTCGCCGTCGAGCTGAAGCTCGATGACGACGATGCGCGTGTCGGCCGAATTCTCCGGCTGCGGCATGCCGAAGCGGATACGCAGGTCCGCAAGCGGAATGACGTTGCCGCGCACGTTGATCACGCTGGGAACAAAGGCCCGCGCGCCGGCGACCTTGGTCACGGGCACGGGATCGATGATCTCGCGCACAAGGCCCGCGTCGAGCGCGAATTTCTCCTCGCCGAGCCCGATCATCACGACCTGCATCGCGTCGGCTTGATGCTCGCCCGTCTGTCCCTCGGTCATCACGCCGCCTCGCTGATGTGCTGCTTCTCGACCTTCGACTGCGCCAGCGTGACGAGCTGCGCGACATCGAGGATCAGCGCCGCCGTGCCGTCACCCAAAATGGTCGCGCCTGAGAAGATCGTGACGTCGGAGTGCAGCTTGGAGAGCGACTTGATCACGGTCTGGTGGTTGCCGATGATCTGGTCGGCGACGAGACCGACGTGTGTCTCGCCGGTCGAGATGATGATCGTCTTCTGATGCCGGTCGGGCGTGCCCGACGCAGTCATGATCTCGCGCAGCCTCAAGAACGGCACGAGATTGCCGCGGACGTTGAGGAAGTTGCGGCCGCGGGAACGCTCGTCCTCGGCGGTCAGCTCGATGCATTCCTCCACCGCCGACAGCGGAATGATGTAGCGGCCTTCGCCGACACGGATCAAAAGACCTTCGATGATCGCCAGCGTCAGCGGCAGGCGCAGCGTCACCGTGGTGCCCTGGCCCGGCCGGGTCGACAAATCGATCGTGCCGCGCATGTTCTCGATGGTGCGCTTGACCACGTCCATGCCGACGCCGCGACCTGACAACGCCGAGATGGTCTGCGCGGTCGAGAAGCCCGGGTGGAACAGGAACTGGTGGATCTCGTGATCGGTCAGCACGGCGCCGGCGGCAATCAGCCCCTGCTCTTCCGCCTTGGCGCGGATGCGCGCGGTGTTGAGGCCGCCGCCATTGTCCCTGACGGTGACGAGCACCTGCGCGCCGGAATGAACGGCGGCGAGCTCTATCCGGCCCTGCTCGGTCTTGCCGTTGGCGGAGCGGGTCGCGGTGTCCTCGATGCCGTGGTCGATGGCGTTGCGGATCAAGTGCACCAGCGGATCGGCCAGGCACTCGATCATGGTCTTGTCGAGCTCGGTATCCTCGCCCGTGGTGACGAAGTCGACCGGCTTGGACAGATCGCGCGACAGATCATGGATCAGGCGGCGGAAGCGACCGAACAGCGAGCCGATCGGCACCATGCGCGCACCCATCGTGGTATCGCGCAGACTGGAGGCGAGGCGCTCGATTTCCTCGGCGATCATCTTGATCGAGAGATCCGAGCCGGACGAGGCGAGCTGGGTCAGCCGCGCCTGGGCGATGACGAGTTCGCCGACCCGGTCCATCAACTCGTCGAGACGCTCGGCCTGGACACGGACGGTGGCGATGCCGCGGTCGTCGCGCTTGCCCTCGGGCTTCGGTTCAGCTTTGGGCTCCGCCTTGGCGACGGGCTGCTCGGCGACGGGCGCAGCAACAGCCTCGACCATCGGCGCCGGCATCTCGGCCACCGGGGCCGGCTCCTCGTCGAGCAACTGGAACAGCGGCATCGGCGCGGGCGCTTCGACATGTTCCAGCGGCGAGAGCGTCAGCTTCATCTCGTCCGAGACGAACATGAAGACGTCGTCGATTGCGTCCTTGTCGCAGGCCGCGTGCAGCTTGACGTCCCACTTGAGATAGCAGTCTTCCGGATCCATCTCATCGAGGAACGGGATGCCGTCGGTCACGGGCACGACGAAACACGGGCCGAGCTTGCAAAGGTCTTCCAGCAGGTCGAGCGGGTTCGAGCCGTTGCGCAGGATGTGGGATTCGAATTCCAGATAAAGGTGCCAGCCGGCCTGCTTGCTCGCGGCGGGCGCCAGCGGCGGCGCTTCGGCAATTTCAGCCACGGGAGCGGCGGGCTGGTCGGGAAACACGTAGCGCTTGAGATCGTCGAGAATGGCTTCGCCGATGATGTCGTCGGTCGATTGCGGGTCCTCGATCAGCGCGCGGATATAGTCCTTGGCCGCAAGCGCGACCGAGATCAAATCCTGCGTCGGCTTGATCTCGCCCTTGCGGACGCGATCGAAGGCGGTCTCGAATTCATGGGTGAAGGAGGCGACCTTGTCGAAGCCGAACATGGCGCCCGAGCCCTTGATCGTATGCAGGGCGCGGAAGGCGGAATCGACCAGCTCGCGGTCGTCGGGACGCTGGCCGAGATCGAGCAAGGCCCCTTCCAGGACCTCGAACAGCTCGCTGGCTTCCTGGCGAAAGACCTCGGTCGGGTCCATCGCGCTCATGCACGCACCAGCTTGCCGACGACGGCGAGCAACTGCTCGGGCTTGAACGGCTTGGTGATCCAGCCGGTGGCGCCCGCGCTCTTGGCTTCCTGCTTCACCGTGTCGTTGGATTCGGTGGTCAGGAACACGATGGGCATGCCGACCGCGCTCGGCAGCTTGCGCAGTGCCCGGATCAGCTCCAGCCCGTTCATGACAGGCATATTAAGATCGGTGATGACGAGGTCGAGCTTGCCGGCCTGCGCCTTCGCGAGCCCTTGCGCGCCGTCGCCGGCCTCGATCACGTTGTGACCGGCCGGCTCGAGCACGACCTTGATCATCTGCCGAATGCTGGGGGAATCGTCGACCGTGAGAATCGTGGCCATTAGGTGCCATCTTTCTTTTGCGGGAAATGCTGATCGATCATCGCCTCGCTGGCGAAGCCGGCGCGGCGAAGCGTGTTGCGCAGTGACTGAGAGAATGATGTGAGCACCACCGGGCGGCCCTGGGCCTCGCCCGTCCTGGCGGTCGACAGCAGAAGCTGGATCGACGTCACGTCGGCCTTGTCGACGCTCGAACAATCGATCTCGAGCCGGTCCTGCCGGCTGAAAGCTTCGCGGATCAGATCATAGACATTGCGGATCGCAGCGATGCTGCAATCCGCAGGCAGCCGTAGGGACCACTTCGGCTCCGTAGCATCAGACGACATTCGTCCCCCAAATTTCCTCGGGACTCGTTGCACGTATGGCGCGAATCCCGCGCGACGACTATTCGGGACGGAGAGTGTGCAAACCCCTAATGGGCATCACCGTACAACTACGGGTCACATATCGAAGAACTTCGCGCATGCATGCAGACGTGCATGGCCCGCTCAATTCTCATGCGCCACGCGCAGTCTCGAGGCAGTTTGCGACGGCCCAAACGTTTGCTCCACGTTAAATCGTAAAGGCTATTCGTTGAGGTCATGCCTCGCCATCCGAACGAGACCGGCCGCCGATGCTGACCCAAGCGCTTCTGGTTGACGACAGCCGCTCTGTCCTCAATTTCCTGAAACGACATATCGAAGCCGAAGGTCTGGTCGAGGCCACGACCTTCCTCGATCCCGTCGAGGCGCTGGCCTGCGCACGCGAGCGCGTGTTCGACCTCGTGCTGGTCGACTACGAGATGCCGCATATGGACGGCATCAGCTTCATCCGCGCCTTCCGCGCCCTGCCCGGCTGCGCCGATACCCCAATCGCGATGATCACGTCGCGACAGACCGACGACGTCAAGATGGAAGCGCTGCAGGCTGGTGCAACCGATTTCTTACCGAAACAGCCACAAAGCGTCGAGATGACGGTGCGCCTGCGTAATCTGGTGCACCTCGGTGCAGCCGTACGCAAGCAGAACGACCGCGCCGCGGATCTGGCGAGCGCCGTCGCCGCCGCGACCCAAAAGCTCGGCGAGCGCGAGGAAGAGATCATCCTGCGGCTCGCGCTCGCAGTCGAGTACCGCGACAACGACACCGGCGAGCACACGCTGCGGGTCGCCCGCTACAGCCGCATCATCGCCGAGCAGCTCGGCCTGCCGCCCCGGCTCTGCCGCGACATCTATCTCGCCGCCCCCCTGCACGACGTCGGCAAGGTCGCTATCCCCGACAAGATCCTGCTCAAGCCCGGCAAGCTGACCGACGATGAGATGGCGGTGATCCGCACCCACGCCACGATCGGCGAGAAAATCCTGGCGGACTCCAGCTGCGAGCTGATCCAGCTCGGTGCGCAAATTGCCGCAGGCCACCACGAGCGTTGGGACGGCGCGGGCTATCCTGATGGCCTCAAGGCAGACGAGATCCCGGTTGCCGCGCGCGTGGTCGCGGTTGCCGACGTCTTCGACGCCCTGACGACGCGGCGGCCATATAAAGAGCCGATGCCGCTGGACGTCGCGCGCAGCTATCTGGTCGAGAACCAGGGCCGGCAGTTCGATCCGGCCTGCGTCGAAGCTTTCTTGTCGCGCTGGGACGAGGTCGTGGAGATCGCCGCCGGACAGCAGGCGACGCCATTCCAGAAGACCGAGGCTCCACGAGCTCCTATTATGGAGTGTGCGGCCGAGAACCGTCCGGTCGAGGCTCCCGCGCCCGAGGCCGTTCCGGCCGACTGACCTGATCAATCCGGGCAAGAGCTTGCCGCGGCTCCGTTTTCTCCGGTCGCCGGTTTGAACCCGTTGCTGCTAAAGTGGCACCAATATCTAAAAGAGTGATTCTGGTCACACTTGCCTGGGCGCGCGGCTGCTAAACACCGAACCAGGACGGGGACCGGCAAAACATCGATCGAACTGGATGAGTATTCCCATGAAGAGCCTGATCGGCGCCGTTGTCGGCGCGTTCTGTCTTGCAGCCCCCGCTTTGGCGGAGACCCCGGCCGCGATCGTCGAGGACGTCCAAGGTAAGGTCGACGGCATCGCGTTCATGGACTATGTGGCGCCGGGCAAGATCATCAAGCTCGGCCCGAAGGCGAGCGTGACGCTCAGCTATCTCAAATCCTGCGTGCGCGAGACCATCAGCGAAGGCGTCGTTCTGGTCGGCGCCGAGCAGAGCACCGTGCAGCTCGGCGACGTGAAGCGGGACAAGGTGCCCTGCGACACCAATGCGGCGCAGCTCTCCGAGCGCGAGGCGAACCAGAGCGCGGCGACCACCTTCCGCACCATGCGATCCGATGCGAAGGGCGCGCAGTCAAAGCTACCCACGATCTACGGCGTTGCGCCGCTGGTGCAGGCCAAGAGCGGCAGCACGCTGGTGATCGAACGCACCGACGGCAAGGAACCCAGCATCAGCGTGCCGCTCAAGAATGAGATCATGGTCGGCGGCAAGTTCTATGACTTTGCCAAGGCCGGGAAGTCGCTGACCCCGGGCGGCAGCTATCTCGCCATTCTCGGCACCAAGCGGTACGCCTTCCAGGTCGACGCCAGCGCCACGTCATCGCCGACGCCGATCGTCGGCCGCCTGCTGCGGCTCGAATAGGCGGCCTAGCGACAGGCGATGCGGCGGATCGGTGGGCGGGACTTCGTTGCGGCGATCCTGATCGCGCTCCTCGCGGGCGCGGTCTTCACGTCTCCGCCGCTTCAGAGCCTGCAAGGTCTCTCGCTTGACATCCTCACGGCGATACGCGGCACGATCATCGGCGACAGCCGCGATCCCTCGACATCACCGGTCGTCGTCGTCGCGATCGACGGAGAGACCTACGACACACCGCCGTTCAAGGGATCGCCGACACAGACCTGGACGCGCGAGATCGGCCGGGTGCTCACCAGCATCGCCGACGGCGGCGCCAAGGTGATCGGCTTCGACGTCATATTTCCAAGCTCGATCGAGCAATCGGAGATTTCCTTTGGAGACGGGCCGATCGGCGCCCGCATGAAGGGCTTTGACCGGGACTATCTGATCGCACTGCGGAAGCTTTCCGACAACGGCAAGCTGGTGCTCGGCGAGATCCTCAGCAATGACCATCCGGATGTGCCTTACCCCGCACAGCGACTTGCGGTGAGAAACAATGTCCGCGCCCTCAACGTTCACACCGACACCGACGACGTGATCCGGCGGATGCCTCTGAGCTTTTCCATCGGCGACAAACAGGTGCCCGCCATGGGCGTCGAGCTGGCTGTGCACGCACTCGGTGCAGCGCCGCAGACCGCGCCGTCTGGCGCAACGATATTGTCCGGCTACGCCATCCCAAGCGCAGTGCCGAACACGCTGACGCTCAACTACCGTGGCATGGGCCGCGACATCCCGACCTATTCTTTCGCCGACCTGCGGGCCTGCCTCGAAAAGGGCGACAGCGATTTCTTCCGTCGCGCCTTCGACGGCAAGGTCGTGCTGCTCGGTACCATCCTCAACTTCGAGGACCGCAAGCTGACCTCGATGCGACTGTCCGGCGGATATGACGGAACGCCCGCTGCGCGATGCGCCCTGCCCGCGCCGATAAGCCGCGTACAGAAGGCGCGTAGCGACGTCGCAGGCGTGTTCGTGCATGCCACCGTCGTGCGAAACCTGATCGAGCACGACGCCGTGACCGAGCTCGGGTTTCCCATACGGACCATTCTCACTGTCGCGTTTGCCGCCGTCATCGCCTTCGCAGCCTGCATGCTCGCGCCGGGCGGCGCGATGATCACCTGGCTCGGCCTTACGGCTATTTACACGGCCGTGGCCGTCGCCGCGTTCGTTCATGCCTTGGCGCTGCCGCTCACCGAACCCGCGCTCGCGAGCCTCGCAGCACTCGCGATGATGATCGGCTACCGCTTTGTGCTGGCCGATCGCGACGAGCGCTTCCTGCGCAGGAGCTTCGCCTTCTATCTCGCGCCCGAAGTCATCAACACCATGGTCGCCTCCGGCAAGATGCCGGCGCTCGGCGGCGAGATGCGCAACGTCACCATGTTCTTTTCCGATCTCAGCGGCTTTTCCTCCATTGCCGAGACGATGACACCGGGCGAGCTGGTCACGCTGATGAACGAATATCTCTCGGCGATGACCGACATCATCGAAAGCCATGGCGGCTATATCGACAAATATATCGGCGATTCCATCGTCGCCATGTTCGGCGCACCGGCCGACGATCCCGCCCACGCGCGCAACGCCGTCCATGCCGCGCTGAAGTGCCACGAGAAGCTCGCAGAGCTCAATGCGAGCAGCGCCGCGTTCGCCGGCCGCGGCCTATCGCACCGCATCGGGCTCAACAGCGGCGAAGCCGTGGTCGGCAATATCGGCTCGCGCCGCCGCTTCAACTACACCGTGATGAGCGACACCGTGAACGTCGCCTCGCGGCTGGAAGGCGCCAACAAATATTACGGCACCGCGATCATGGCGTCGGAGACGACCATGGCGCAGAGCGGCGGCACTTTTGCCTGGCGCGAGCTCGATGCGATCAGGGTGATGGGCCGCTGCGAGGCGATCAAGGTGTTCGAGCCGCTGGCCGACAAGAGCGCGGGAAGTACTGAGCAGACAAAGGTCGCCGCAGCGTATGCGGTGGGACTGGCCTACTGGCGCGCACGCGAATTCGCCAAGGCGGCTGATGCGTTCGACGGGATAGCGAAGATTGATCCTGCGTCATCAATGTTCGCGAAGCGCGCGAAAGCTCTCGCCGCTAATCCACCGTCGCCGGAGTGGACGCCGGTCAACACGCTCGAAGGGAAGTAGCCGGGAGCACCAGTTTCCCCTCTCCCAGCTAAAACGGCAACCCCACATAATTCTCCGCGAGCAGGCGCTGCGCCGTCTCGGACGAGAGCAGATATTCCAGCTCCGTCTGTTGAAGCCTGTCTTCATACTCGGAGCGGTCAGGAAACCGATGCAGCAGCATCGTCATCCACCACGAAAAGCGCTGCGCTTTCCATATCCGCGCCAGTGCCTTGACGGAATAGCCTTTGAGCCCGGAATCATCGCCGCGCTGATAATGCGCGAGCATGGCGTGATAGAGATAATAGATGTCGGATGCCGCGCTGTTCAGCCCGCGTGCGCCGGTCGGCGGCACGATGTGGGCGGCATCGCCGGCGAGGAACAGGCGGCCATAGCTCATCGGCTCGGCGACGAAGCTGCGCAGCGGCGCGATGCTCTTCTCGATCGAAGAGCCCGTGATCAGGCGGTCAGCGACCTCGCCCGGCAGGCGGCGCTTCAGTTCGGTCCAGAACGCGTCATCGCTCCAGTCCTCCACCCTGTCGGTCAGCGGCACCTGGATGTAGTAGCGGCTCAACACCTGCGAACGCAGAGAACACAGCGCAAAGCCGCGCTCGTGCCTGGCATAGATCAGCTCCGATGACACCGGCTTGGTGCGCGACAGCACCCCTAACCAGCCGAACGGATAGACCTTCTCGTATTCGCGCAGCACGTCCTTCGGAATCGATCTGCGGCTGACACCGTGAAAACCGTCGGCGCCAACGATGTAGTCGCAATCGACGCGAACGATCTCGTCGTTCGTCCGGTAAGTCACGTAGGGGCAGTCCGACGCCAGATCATGCGGCGTCACGTCCTCGGCGTTGTGCACGACCTTCCCGCCGAGGCGGTCGCGCGCCTCGTAGAGGTCACGCGTCAGTTCGGTCTGGCCGTAGACCAGCACCGAATTGCCGCCGGAATGCTTGTGCAGGTCGATATGGGAGAGCACGCCCTCATGGGCGATCTCGAAGCCGTTGTGGATCTCGCCTTCACGGTCCATCCGCTCGCCGCATTGCGCCTCGCGCATCAGTTTTGCAAAGCCGTGCTCGAGCACGCCGGCGCGGATACGGGCCAACACGTGATCGCGGCTGTATTTCTCCAGCACGATGGTGTCGATGCCTTTCAGGTGCAGCAGTTGGGACAGCAGCAGCCCGGATGGCCCACCGCCAATGATGCAGACCTGAACTTTCATTTTGCGTCCTCCCGTCACTGCGCTTTTTGCAGATCCAGAGCCGCAAACCGATGGAGGCTTTTGCCTTTATCTTGTACTATTCGAACATGAGAAGCGCAGCCTCCGCCCCGGCAATCCGGGTCTACAATCTGTTCGGCGAGTCCGGCGACCTGCCCGATGTCGTGCATTGCGAGACGATTGCGTCCCGCTCGGTGCTGCACGACTGGACGCTGGCCGTGCACCGGCACGCCCGGCTGCACCAGGTGCTGCTGATCGAGCGCGGGGGCGGCGAGGCAACGCTCGACGGACGTGTGGTGCCCTTGAAGCCGATGCAGATCGTCAACGTGCCGGTCGGACACGTCCACGGCTTCCGCTTCGTGCCCGAGACCCAAGGCTGGGTGCTGACCATCGCCGCCGAGATTCTCGACGAGGCACTGCTTGCCGCTGAAGGCCTGCGCGCAGCCCTGTCGCGATCAACCGTGGTGCGCGGCACGCCGCAGATCCGCGCCACCATGAAGCAGATTTTTTCCGAACACGCCGCGCGCGACTTCGGCCGTGCGCATGTGCTGCGCGCCCTGTCGGCAGCCATGATCGGGCTGGTCGCCCGCGCACTCACGAGCGAGAGCAGTAGCAATGGCACGGCGGAAAGCGGATTGTTCCGCCGCTTCGAGGCACTGATCGAGCAGCACCATCTGAAACGCTGGAGCGTTGCGGACTACGCGGGTGCGCTGTCGATCACGCCGACCCATCTCAACCGGGTGACGCGGGCGGCGACCGGCGACACCGCCTCACATTTGATCCTCAACCGCCTGATCCGCGAGGCGCGGCGCAACCTCGTCTATACCAATTTGCCGGTCTCGACGATTGCCTACGCGCTCGGCTTCGAGGACCCCGCTTATTTCAGCCGCGTCTACGCCGCGGCCACGGGATTGTCGCCGCGCGCCTTTCGCGCACAGCTCCATGGCGATGAGACGTAGACCTCAGACGTCGAAGAACACCGTCTCGTCCGACCCCTGCAAATTAATCGTGAAGGAGTACACGACCTTGCCGCCGCGCTCGCCGCGCGTGGCGATCAGCGTCTTGCGGCGTACCGGCGGCTCGACCAGATTGAGTACGGGATCGGCGGCGTTGGCGGCCTCTTCATCCGAGAAATAGAGCCGCGTGTTGAGACCGATATTGATGCCGCGCGCGACGATCCAGACATTGACGTGCGGCGCGCATTTGCGCCCCGTCTTGTCGGTCATGCCGCCGGGCTTGATGGTCTCGAACGTGACGACGCCGCTTTCGAAATCCGAGCCCCCGCGGCCCCAGCCGCGGAAATCTCGCTCCAGCGCGCCGGCCGACCGGTCCGCCGGATGGTTGTAGCGGCCGGCCGCATTGGCCTGCCAGATTTCGAGCAGCACGTCGCGCAGCGGCGAACCGCTGCCGTCGATCACCTTGCCTTCCAGCGTGACCCGTTCGCCTTGCGTGTTCGGCGTCACCAGCACGTTGGAAAAGTTCTTCTCGAAAATGTCGAAGCCGGCCATAGCCGGGATCAACCCGATATGGACGTAGGGGCCAGCGGTCTGCGAGGCGGTTTCCTTGAGATAGTCGAGCGGCTGCGGCATGGCTCAATTCCCCGCGGTGCGATTTTCAAAATAGGTGGAGCGCTGGCCGCGCAGGACGATGTCGAAGCGGTAGGCGAGCGAGTCGAATGGTGTCGAGGCGTTGAGGTCGAGCGGCGCCACGAGGCGGTCGAGCGCATCCTTGTCCGGGATCGTCGTCAGGATCGGGCAGACCGGAATCAGAGGATCGCCCTCAAAGTACATCTGCGTGATCAGGCGCTGGGCAAAGCCCGAGCCGAACACCGAGAAGTGGATGTGGGCCGGGCGCCAGCTGTTGACGAAATTGCGCCAGGGATAAGGGCCCGGCTTCACGGTGCGGAAATAATAATAGCCCGTATCGTCCGTCAGCGCGCGGCCGCAGCCGCCGAAATTCGGATCGACCGGGGCGAGATAGGTGTCCTTCTTGTGCCGGTAGCGACCGCCGGCATTGGCCTGCCAGAACTCGACCAGCGTGTTCGGCACGCCGCGGCCGGTCTCGTCCAGCACACGGCCATGGACGATGATGCGCTCGCCGATGGGATCGCCGTCCTTGGCGTAGTTGCGGATCAGATCGTTGTCGAGCGGCCCGAGATCGTTATGGCCGAACACGGGGCCGGTGACCTCCGAAACCGAGCTCTCGATCGACAGCAGCGCCTGGCGCGGCGAGCGCAGCACCGAGGATTTATAGCCGGGCGCATACGCCGGCGGATGGACAGAGCGGTCGCGCTGGAAGAAGCCGCCGTCGCGCGGCGTGAACGGTTCGGGGCGGTTGAGGCGGGGATCCCTTAAGGCTGGCGCCTGGGCGTTCATCGTGTCTCTCCCTGTGGCGCCCCGGTCCGGGTACGCGGCTTATCGGGAGATCATGGGCTGGCCTATTCCATAGATAAATAGATCGATTATAATATATTTCATGAAAAAAATCGATCATTTGGCGCTCGACGGCCACGCCCTCGAACTATTCCTGGCCGTGCTGGAGGAAGGCTCGGTGACGGCAGCCGCGACGCGCCTCGGCCTCACGCAATCCGCGGTCAGCCACGCCCTGAACAAGCTGCGGCGGATCGCCGGCGATCCGTTGTTCGCGAAATCCGGCCGCGGCATCGTCGCCACCGCCCACGCGCAGGCGCTGGCCGCCAAGGCGCGCGCACTGATCGACGAGATGCGCAGCTTTGCCGGCGGCGTAACCTTCGAGCCTGCCCTCGCACAACTTTCACTGACGATCGCCGCCAATGATTTCCAGCGCGATTTGCTGCTGCCGCGGTTCTTCGATCACGTCGCCGGACAGGTGAAGGGCCTGAACCTGCGCGTGATCCCATCGCAGTCGCCCTCGCCCGCGATGCTGCGCGAAAACCGCTGCGACCTCCTGATCACGCCGTTGCCGCCGTCCGGCATCGACATCGTGCAGAAGCGGCTGCTCAGCGATCACTACGTCTGCTACTACGATCCAAAGGCGCGTGCGGAACCTGCCGGCCGCAGCGCTTATCTCGCCGCGCGCCATATCACCGTCGTCTATACCGACAATGAACGGCTCGATTTCGACCGGAGGCTCGCGGCGAACGGCTTCCATCGCGACATCGCCATCTCCGTGCCGAGCTTTTCCGGCGTACCGTCCTTCCTGCGCGGTTCGCAGATGCTGGCGAGCATGCCGAGCCTGCTCGCTTCCGGCGTGATGCGCGGCTTCGCGCAAACGCGGATACCGCTGGCCTCGCGCACGCGCACGCTGGCGGAGTTGCCGATGTTCATGGTCTGGCACCAGCGCTACCAGAAAGACCCGGCGCACCGCTGGATGAGAGCACAACTGGAGACTGTGGCGGCGACGGCCGGAGCCTGAGTGTCGGGCGCCGATTGCGAATGCCCGTTAACACCAAGCCTATTGGATGCACTGCAAGGACTACGCTAGGATTTCCGCCACGGTGCGAATGGGGCGCCAGCCAAAGGCGTCCGGAGAACTCGTGTGAAGCCAATCGTATGCCTTCTGACTGCCTACGACACCGTTCAGCAGCCACTCGCCGCCTTCACCGTCCCCCGCATGCAGGCCTTCGCCGAAGCGCATGGTTATGAACAACGGGCCATCCACGGCGATCATTGTCAACGTCCGCGCGGATGGCTGAAGATCGAGGCGATCCAGGCGGCCCTCGACGACAGATTCGACTTCATATTCTGGATGGATATCGACACCATCGTGCTTCGCAGCGATGTCGACGTCAGGATGGCGGCGGTCGACGACGCTCATCTTCATATGGCCTGGCACGGTCCGGAGACGTCCGAGATCATGGCGGAGGATTTCATCCCGCATTTCAATTCGGGAGTCATGCTGATCCGGGTGAACGACTGGTCGCGCGCGTTTTTCAGGAACGTCTGGGAGATCGGCCAATTACCTCATCATTGGTTCGACCAGGCGACCATACTCCACGCTCTCGGCTACGATGACTGTCTGGGACTGGGACCGGACCGCCCCAACGAGCCCAACCGGTCCTGTCTCGCGCGTCTCGACACCGCCTGGAATTCGATTCCGGGTCTTGCCATGGCGCCTGATCCGATCGTTCACCACTATGCAGGGATCGGCAATCCGTCGACTCGGCTCAGGATGATCGAGGCAGACGCCATGACCGCGCCTCTGCGCGAGCATGCGAGTCCCCAAATGCGTCAGACGTTTTCCCATTTGTTCAGCCTGTGGCGCGACGACGCTGCCATGCGCGACTGGGTCACGACGGAGCGGGACTCCGCCTTGGCCAAACTCCAGGCCGTCGCGGCCGAAGGACACGGGTTGCGGGCGGAGAGGGACGCCGCGCGGACGCAACTGGCGGCCGTCCGCAACTCCACCTCTTGGAAACTCACCGGGCCGCTGCGCCGGGTCATTGAATTGTTTCACCGCCGAAGAGAGCACGCGCAGCCGAAGGCACCCGATTGCTAGAAATACGCGGCCCTGACAAAGTTTCCACCGCAGAGGAGGGCCTGTCGCTTGCGACCCTGGGCTCCTCCTCCCTTCCGAAAGGAGATGCCGAGTTCGTTCATGCGATTCATGCATTCTTCCAGCAGGACGATCTCGCCGCCACGTTCGAAATCATCGATGATCATGACAAACCCGCTCGGATCGAGCCTTTCAACGATCTGCAAGGCACAAAGCCGCGAGAACCGTTCCCCGCGACGGTATGCCGGCGGACCGTCGACAAGCAGGAGGTTGATGGGGGCCTTTTCAAGAGCGGTAAAGTCGTAGCCGCGTATCCTTCGTCCAGCCGCCGTTTGCTCGATCAGGGGCGAATGAACGACCCGGCACGGGGCGCCCTCGTCATCGATGTCCCGGGAAAGTTCGGCGATCCAGCCGGCATCATGCTCGACCGTAATCCGGCGACCGCTCCACGCCCCGGATCTTCTCATATCGTTCAAGAGCATGGTGCTTTGACCAGCACCAAGCTCGACCGCGATCTCGGGCTTCAATTCCACAACGCAGCGGGCCAACAGATAGAGCAGGCTATAATTTGCGGCGCCTCCCAAGGGATAGAACCTGTCCTTGACGCCAACATTTGCGATGTCTCTCCGAAACAACTCCATGTAGATCGCTTCCTGGTCCGGCCGAACAAGAGCTGCGTCCTTCAACCAGCCCTTCAATTCGGCTTTCAGGAACTCAACCGCCGTCGCGAATTTCATGAACGCCCCTCGGATGACCCAACAATCGCGCGGCAATCTTGGAGAGTTGCAACCCGTTTGTCTAACGCACCCTTTCGGGCCACGCGCCTTACGGTCGGCGCCTCCCGCCAAGTGCCGGCCGATACCCTGTCCTTCTCCAAACCCACTGGTTGCGCCGCCACGGCCACGCTAGAATTGCCCCATGACAGTGACCGATATTGCGAGCCGGACCTACAATCACAGCTGGCGGCTGGATCCCATCATCCGCAGCCTGCTGGATACCGACTTCTACAAGTTATTGATGTTGCAGATGATTCGGGAAGACTACCCGAATCGGCAGGTGACTTTCTCGGTCATCAACCGCTCGCGCCATGTGCGGCTCGCCGAAATCATCGACGAGGGCGAGCTGCGCGCCCAGCTCGACCACGCCCGCACCATCCGCTTCGGCAAGAAGGAGCTGATCTGGCTTGCCGGTAATACCTTCTACGGCAAGACCCACATGTTCTCGGCGGACTTCATCCGCTGGCTCGCCGAATTCCGGCTGCCCGAATACGAGCTGCGCAAGGTCGAAGGCCAGTACGAATTGCATTTCCACGGGCCGTGGACCCACACCACGATGTGGGAGATTCCCGCGCTCGCGATCCTCAACGAGTTGCGCTCGCGCGCGGCGATGAAGGGCCGCGGCCGCTTCGAGCTCGACGTGCTCTATGCCCGCGCCAAGGCCAAGCTGTGGACCAAGGTCGAGCGGCTGCGCAAGCTGGAGAATTTGCGGCTATCCGACTTCGGCACCCGCCGCCGCCACGGCTTCCTCTGGCAGCGCTGGTGCGTGGAAGCGGTCAAGGAAGGCCTGGGTCCGTCCTTCATCGGCACATCCAACGTGCTGCTCGCGATGGACAATGACCTCGAAGCCATCGGCACCAACGCACATGAGCTGCCGATGGTGGCGGCCGCACTCGCCAAGGACGACGAGGAATTGCGCTGGGCGCCCTATCGCATCCTCGACCAGTGGCGCCAAACCTATGGCGGCAATTTGCTGATCGCACTGCCCGACGCTTTCGGCACCAAAGCCTTCCTGCGCGATGCGCCGGAATGGGTCGCCGACTGGACCGGCTTCCGCCCCGACAGCGCGCCGCCGATCCAGGCCGGCGAGGAGATCATCGCCTGGTGGGAGAAGAAGGGCCGCAACCCCAGGGACAAGCTGCTCGTGTTTTCCGACGCGATGGACGTCGGCTCGATCGAGGAGACCTATCACCACTTCTCAAGCCGCGTGCGGCTGTCCTTCGGCTGGGGCACCAACCTCACCAACGACTTCGTCGGCTGCCCCCCGGACGGCTCGTTTAATCTCGATCCGATCTCGCTGGTCTGCAAGGTGTCGTCGGCCGACGGCCATCCGGCCGTCAAGCTCTCCGACAATCCGGAGAAGTCGACCGGCCTTCCCTCGGAGATCGAGCGTTATCTGCGCGTGTTCGGCGATGCCGGCCATGTGCGTCAGCCGGTGCTGGTTTAACACCGGCCCAGACCCTATCGGTCAGGCAAACCGCGCAGGACGAATCCGAGGCATTGGTTCGCCAATGCCGCGCAGGTTC
Source organism: Bradyrhizobium sp. OK095 (assembly GCF_900109945.1). Lineage (GTDB taxonomy): Bacteria > Pseudomonadota > Alphaproteobacteria > Rhizobiales > Xanthobacteraceae > Bradyrhizobium. The sequence continues at coordinate 104,210 of NZ_FOBX01000016.1, read as the reverse complement.
CGGTTTGTCGGCATTTGCAGCAATTTGCGCGCTTCCACTTCACAACGCCTTCACCCTGCGCCTCGGTCTCCCGCATCTTTCAGGTCGAGTTAAGCAACCTTCTCCTCTACTTGGCGTTGCACGCCCAACGCTCAGCTGGGGTCGTTGATCGATTTGGGGAACGCAGGGTGCTTCGCAGAACAGCGTCGTCGACGAAGGGACACAGCTTCCTTCACGTCATCAAGCTCGTCTCGCCTTTCGTGATGGTCGTCGTGCTCCAGGCGGTGATCGCGGGATTCAGCCTCGAGGTGATGTCATCGGTCCGCGCCTATGTCGCGGGCGAAGCGCTATGGTCGCGCTCGCAGAAGAACGCGGTCTATTTCCTCAATCTCTATCTGCATTCGGGCGACAAGAGCCAGTTCGCGCAGTACGAGGCCTCGCTCGCCGTTCCCATCGGCGACGAGTTCGCGCGCTGGGCGCTCGAGCGCGATCCGGTTGACGTCGAGGCCGCCCGCATCGGCTTCCTGCAAGGCGGCAACCACCCCGACGATGTTCCGGGATTGATCTGGCTGTTTCGCAATTTCAACCGCGTCAGCTTCCTCCAGGAAGCGATCCACGAATGGGCCGCCACCGATCCCATGCTGCTCGAGCTGAGCGTGTTCGGCGAGGTCATCCGGTCCGAGCTGGAGAAGGGCCCCATTCAGGACAGCGGCCGCCTGCAAATCCTGTCGTCGCGGCTCTCGGAGCTCAACGCTGAGTTCACGGTGCATGCCAACCGCTTCTCCACTGTCCTCGGCGAGGGCTCCCGCGCCATCAAGGTAACGCTGACCGGCATCAACATCGCCGCCGCCGTGACGCTGATCCTGCTCCTGATCTGGCACACGCGGCGATTGGTGCTACAACGGCAGGCGTTCGAAGATGCCTTGCATGACGAGAAGGAGCGCCTCGCCTTTCAGGCATCGCACGACTGGCTGACCGGCCTTGCCAACCGCCGCGCCTTCGAGGCGCGCCTGCAAAGCGAGCTGGACAATATCGCCGCCGGCTCGCTCACCCTGATCCTGCTCGATCTCGACCAGTTCAAGAACGTCAACGACAGCTGCGGCCATCTCGCCGGCGACCGCCTGCTCTGCCAGATCTCCGGCCTGCTGCAACAGGACCGGCGACCGCATGATCTGGTGGCGCGGCTCGGCGGCGACGAATTTGGTCTGATCCTGCCGCAGTGCTCGCCCGCCAACGCCGTCGATATCGCCGAGCGGCTGCGGCGATCACTGGAGCTGTTCAGCTTTGTCTGGGACGATCGTTGCTTCGCGGTGACTGCCAGCATCGGTGTCACCTCTATCGCCGACCGCGGCACTACGCTTGAGGCCGCGATGCGACGCGCGGATGCCGCCTGCTATCGCGCAAAGGAAAAGGGGCGCAACCGCGTTCAGTTCGACAGTCTGCGGCCGGACGTCGTCCTCGTCCCGGCACGGCCGCGCGAAGCCGCGCGCGCGTAACGTCGGCTCGCCCGCTCAGCGGACGGGCAGAATCCCAAGACCCGCGAGATGCGTGTCCACAAACTGTTCGACCTGCTGGCGCAGCATCTGCGGCGGCACGGCCACCATGCGCTCCTCGAGGCCGAGCGAGATGATGCCGTGCACCGCTGAAAACAGGGTGCGCGACAACAGCGCGATCTTCACGTCGTCCGCATCCGGCAGCAGCCGCACCAAAGGCGCGTGCATCAGCGCGAAGGCGTCCATCACCATCTGAAGGATGTCGTCGGGATAGGGACGGTCATCCTCCATCCGGTGCTCGAACAGCGAGCGCAGCAGATTGGCGTGCGTGGCGAAGAAGTCGAGATAGGTCTCGGCCAGCCCGTAGAGCTGGCGGACGGGATCTTCGGCTGGAACGCCCCCGAGTCGCACCGTCAGCGCCTGCACCGTCTCCCGATTGACCGTCAGGATCACCCCGTCGAAGTCGCCGAACTCATTATAGACGCTGCCGACCGAGCAGCCGGCGGCCTCCGCGACGTCCCGAACCTTCAACGATCTCAGTCCCTTAGTCGCAATGATGCCGCGGGCGATCTCCAGGATCTGGAGCCGCCTCCGAAACTTTTTTTGGTCCCGCAGCGATTCTTCTTGAACATTGTTCATTTTAAAGCTACTCACCTGAACATTGTTCAAATTAACCCGGAGACCTGCAAAATGCAAACCCTCGCTGTTGATATCGCCACCACCTTCGTCGACGACGCCACAGCTCTCGTGACTGGCCTTGGCCGAGCTGTCCTCAAGCTCGCCATGGCGCCGATCGATCGCATCGCAAATGCCTGCGACATTGCCGGCGTGCTCACCGAGCGCCGCGCGACTTTCCGGATGTGGCGTGCGAATCGCTCCCACGCCCGTCGCGAGGGCCGCCGCTTCAGCCTGCTCGGCCGCCTCTCGCCCTTTCGCCACCTCGCCCATCTCACTTGAGGCAGGCACAGCCGGGACGTTCCGATCGGCTCGAATACAATATCCGGCTGCAAGGAAGGAATTACCATGTCCCGCCGTTCGCAGCCGGTCTCACGGATTTCAGCGATGCGGTTCAGCTTTTCCTCATCGCCCGGCGCGATATCGCGATAGGTGCGGCCCTTCCGCCCGAACCCCGGCCGCAACCAGAAATTTGCGAACCTAACAAGACCGCTTGGAGACCAACAGGATCGGAGGAACCGAGGGGGCAGGCCGGCGACCGTCGTCACCCTGCAATCGTTGGTCCCATACCCTTCCGGTCGTGACGTTTCACCGACTGCGTAACAACCTCTGCCTTTCCAAAACAGGACTCGTCATGATCAGGGATTTGATGTCGTCACGCCGCTTCGCGCCGCTGTTCTGGGCGCAATTCTTCTCGGCGCTCAACGACAACGTGCTCAAGAACGCACTCGTCATCATCCTGCTTTACAGCGCCGCGACCGGCCACGGCGATGCCCTGGTGACAGTGGCAGGCGCCGTCTTCATCTTCCCCTATTTCATCCTGTCCGGGCTCGGCGGCCAGCTCGCCGATAAATACGTCAAATCCGTCGTCGCGCGGCGGCTCAAATTCGCGGAGATTTTTGCCGCGGCCTTTGCCGCCGCCGGCTTCTTCATGCATTCGGTGCCGCTGCTGTTCACAGCGCTCGCGCTGTTCGGCATCATCGCCGCCCTGTTCGGCCCCGTGAAATACTCGATGCTGCCGGACCAGCTCGCGCTCGGCGAGCTCGCGACCGGCAACGCGCTGGTCGAAGGCGCGACCTTCATGGCCATCCTGCTCGGCACTGTCGCCGGTGGCCTGTTCGTGGCCGGCTCCGCCCATATGGGCTGGGTCGCATCGGCCGTCGTCGTGCTGGCCCTGTTGTCGTGGGCCTTCGCCTCCCGCATTCCGCAAACAACGCCGTCCGCGCCCGAGCTGCCCGTCGATCCCAATCCCTGGACCTCGACGATCAGCCTGTTGAAGACGCTGCACGCCGACCACCGGCTGTGGGACGGCACCGTGATCGTCTCCTGGTTCTGGCTGGTCGGCGCCATCGTGCTGTCGCTGCTGCCGGCGCTGGTCAAGGACGTCGTCGGTGGCTCCGAGGGCGTGGTCACGCTGTGCCTTGCGATCTTCGCGATCGGCATTGCCATCGGCTCGCTGTTCGCCGCCAGCCTCAGCCATGTTCGCCCGAACCTCGCGCTGGTGCCGATCGGCGCGATCATCATGGGCTTTGCGGGTCTCGACCTCGCCTGGGCCATCGCTGCGACCAGCAAGGGTCAGGACATCGCCGCGGTTGACTTCGCGACCTCCTTCACCGGCCTGCGCATGCTGATCGACTTCGTCGCCTTCGCATTCGGCGGCGGCCTGTTCGTCGTTCCCTCCTTCGCCGCCGTGCAAGCATGGTCGGCTCCGAACGAGCGCGCCCGTATCATCGCCGCCGGCAACGTGCTCCAGGCCGCCTTCATGGTGGCAGGCTCGCTGTTCGTCGCGCTGTTGCAGGCGGGCGGATTGCATGTCGGCTGGATCTTCCTCGGCCTCGGCCTCGCCAGCTTCGGCGCGGTCTGGTTCGTGTTGACCAAATGGGGCAAGGAAGGCGTCCGCGATTTCGGCGGGCTGTTGTTCCGCGCCCTGTTCCGCACCGAGATTCGCGGGCTCGAGAATCTGCCGCCTCCGGGCACGCGCATGCTGATCGCGCCCAACCATGTCAGCCTGATCGACGGCCCGCTGTTGCACGCCGTGCTGCCGATCGACGCGAGCTTCGCGGTGGATACCGGCATCTCCAAGGCCTGGTGGGCAAAACCGTTCCTGCGGGTGGTCAAGCACTACACCATGGACCCGAGCAAGCCGCTGGCCGCGCGCGACCTGATCAAGCTCGTCGCCGCCGGCGAACCGGTCGTGATCTTCCCGGAAGGACGCATCACCGTCTCGGGATCGCTGATGAAGGTCTATGACGGCACCGCGATGATTGCCGACAAGGCCGACGCGGTCGTCGTGCCGATCCGCATCGAAGGCGCGCAGCGCTCGCATCTCAGCTATCTCAACGGCAGCCAGATCAAGCGCTCGTGGTTTCCGCGGGTGACGGTCACCATCCTGCCGCCGGTCAAGCTGCCGGTCGATCCGGCGCTGAAGGGCAAAGCGCGCCGCAACGCCGCGGGCGCCGCGCTCCAGGACGTCATGATCGATGCGATGGTCAAGAACGCCATGCTCGATCACACGCTGTTCGAAGCGCTCGGGCACGCCTATCGCGACCGAGACACCGGCAAAATCATCGTCGAGGACGCGCTCGGCACCAAGCTGACCTATCGCAAGCTGATCCTCGGCGCGCAGGTTCTCAGCCGAAAGCTCGAGACCGGCACCGCCGTCGGCGAGAATGTCGGCGTGCTGCTGCCGAATTCCGCGGGCGTCGCCGTCGTCTTCATGGCGTTGCAAAACATCGGCCGGGTTCCGGCGATGCTCAACTTCTCCGCCGGCCCGGTCAATGTCCTCGCCGCCATGAAGGCTGCGCAGGTCAAGACCGTGTTGACCTCGAAAGCCTTCATCGAGAAGGGCAAGCTCGACAAGCTGATGGCCGCGATCTCTGCGGAGGCGCATGTCGTCTATCTCGAGGATGTCCGCGCCTCGATCGGCACGGCCGACAAAATCAAGGGCCTGCTCGCCGGCACCGCGCCGCGCGTCGTCCGCCAGGCCAACGATCCAGCCGTCGTGCTGTTCACGTCGGGTTCGGAAGGCACGCCGAAGGGCGTGGTGCTGTCCCACCGCAACATCCTCGCCAATGCCGCGCAGGCGCTGGCGCGGGTCGACGCCAACGCCAATGACAAGGTGTTCAACGTGCTGCCGGTGTTCCACTCGTTCGGGCTGACAGGCGGAATGATGATGCCGTTGCTCGCAGGCATTCCGATCTACATGTATCCCTCGCCGCTGCACTACCGGATCGTGCCGGAGCTAATCTACCAGACCGGCGCCACGATCCTGTTCGGCACCGACACGTTCCTCAGCGGCTACGCACGCTCGGCGCACGCCTACGATTTCCGCACCCTGCGGCTGGTGATCGCCGGTGCCGAGGCGGTGAAGGATCGCACCCGGCAGGTGTTCATGGAGCGCTACGGCATCCGCATCCTCGAAGGCTACGGCGTCACCGAGACCGCGCCGGTGCTGGCGATGAACACGCCGATGGCCAATCGCCCCGGCACCGTCGGCCGCCTCTCGCCGCTGATGGAAAGCAAGCTCGATCCGGTCCCCGGCATCGAGGAAGGTGGACGCCTGTCAGTACGTGGACCGAATGTGATGCTCGGATACCTCAGGGCCGAGAATCCAGGCGTGCTTGAAGTGCTCGCCGAGGGCTGGCACGACACCGGCGACATCGTAGCGATCGACCCGGCCGGCTTCATCACCATCAAGGGCCGCGCCAAGCGCTTTGCCAAGATCGCAGGCGAAATGGTCTCGCTCTCGGCGGTCGAGAACATCGCCACAGCGCTGTGGCCGCAGGCCGCATCGGTCGCCGTGTCGATCCCCGACCAGCGCAAGGGCGAGCGCATCGTGCTGCTGACGACGGAGAAGAACGCCGAGCGCAGTGCGATGCAGGGCCAGGCCAAGGCGATCGGCGCCTCCGAGCTGACCGTGCCCGCGGCGATCATGGTGGTCGACAAGGTGCCGCTGCTCGGCACCGGCAAGACCGACTATGTCACGGCAACGACAATGGCCCGCGAGCAGGCGCCCTCGCCGGAGCGCGAGGTTGCGTAATGCCCAGCCTGCGGCTGTCGCACCGGCGGATGCGCGGTGCGACAGCGTGGTGCTGCTGCACGGCATCGGGGTGGGTCCCTGGTCACTGAAGCCGCTTGAACGAGCGCTACAGCGTCGCGGCTTCGCGACGCTCAACCTCGGCTACGCCAGCCGCAAGAAGCCGCTCGAAGCGCTTGCGGAGGACATCCACGCGCCGATCGCCGAATTTGCGCAGCAATGCGAAGGCGCAATCCATTTCGTCGCTCATTCCATGGGCGGCCTGCTTGCGCGGGTCTATATTTCGAGGCACCGCCCAGCGCGGCTCGGCCGTGTCGTCATGCTTGGCACGCCAAACGGCGGCAGCGAGGTCGCCGATCTGCTGAAGGATTTTTCGATCTATCGTGCCGCTTTTGGTCCGGCCGGCCAACAGCTCACGACCACGCAGGCCCCCGTGCTCGCCGCCCTGCCGTCACCCGATTATGCGATCGGCATCATTGCGGGATGCCGCACCATCGCGCCGATCGCCTCGGCCTTTGTCCTGCCTCGTCCCAATGACGGACGCGTCTCAGTCGCGAGCGCAAAACTGCCCGACATGGCCGACCATATCGTCGTGAAAGCGTCCCATACCGGACTGCCACGCCACACGATCGCGATCGAGCAGACGATCGCCTTTCTGAGCGAAGGGCGCTTCCAAGCTATCTGAGTTTCAAGAGCCGGCTTCGCTCCGCCTCTCCTGCGCGTAACGCACCAGCGCCGCGAAGCGATAGATGCCGTGCACGAACTTGCCGTAGGGCATGGTGATGAACAACGCGAACACCGCGCCGAGATGCAGCGCCAGCAGCGGCCCCATGGCAGCGGTCTCGCGCAGGAGCAGAAGCAGCATGCCGGTGAACCCGGTCAGGAACAGCATGGCGATGAAGCCGACATCCATGCCGTAGCGCTGTTCGTCAAGCAGCTCCGGCGCGCGGCGCGATTTTGCGATGAACAGCCCAATTGGCCCGACGATGAGGCCGACACCGCCGAGCGTACCGAGCACCACGGGCAGATCCCACCACGGATACGGCGCCTCACGGGCCAGCAGGTAGTGATACAGCGTGGCCACCGAGGTTGCCGCGAAGCACAGCAGAAAACCGTAGAAGGTCAGGTGATGGAAAAGCTTGCGCCGGTCGGTCGGCTTGTCGTCCTCGTTGTAGCAGCCGACGCCGCCGCCATGGAGATAGCGCAGCTCGCCGGCATCGCGGATCGCCTGGAAGATCGAGCCGCCGTCGGCGCGGCCACCGATCGGCGTGCCGATGTCGCGCCAGAAGGTACGCACGCTCATGGCAAGAGCGAGGATTGCATAGAGAAACGCCGCGCTGAACAAAACGGCCATCGCATTGTGCGGCATCAACTTGTAGAACGCGCCGGGACCGGTGTGCACACCGAAGAGAACACTACGGTCGTTGAGCGCGGCGAAGCCCAGGATGAAGGCCGCCATGCTGAGCGCCGCAACGATGCTGATGACCAGCCCGTTGCGCGCGAAGGCGCCCGACAACGCCTGCGGCCAGGCATAGGCCGCGTAGGACTCCGCGCGCGCCACCGCGAGCGTCTGCGGGACATTGACATTGAACTCGTGCGGCGGCGAGAACTGGCAATCGACGTAGCAGGCGCCGCAGGAATGGCAGAGGTTGGCGAGATAGTTGAGATCTCCGTCGGAGAAGGCGCGCCGCATCTCCATCGCCGGAAACACCGCACACAAGCCTTCGCAGTAGCGACAGGAATTGCAGACCGTCATCAGACGGTCAGCTTCGTCCAGAATTTTTGTTCCGTGCATGGCTCTACTTCGTCAGGTTCTTTCCCTCGAGCCATTTCTGGATCACGGCTGCGACCTCGAGGTTGTTCTTGTCCATCATCACGAGATGCGAATTGCCCTTAATGCCGGCCTGCGGGAGGTCGACGATGTCGACGCTGCCGCCTGCCGCCTTGATGGCGTCCGCAAAGGCGATGCCGTTGGCGCGAATCTTGGGCCAACGCGAATCGCGCTCGATATAGTCGCCATAGATGATGAGGGTCGGAATGTTCTTCAGCGCATCCGCTTTGGCGGGATCGCCGATGCCGGCCGGCTCGATCGCAATCAGCGCCTTGACCTTGTCTGGCCGGACTTGCGCGACCTTGAAGCCGAAGCTGCCGGCCTGGCTGTGGAACAGGATCACCGAGGGACCGACGCGATCGATCTCGGCGATATAGGCGGCGACGGTCGCATCGTCGGTCGTGGTCCAGCGCGGCACGTTCTGTTTGACGAAATTCTCGTAGCCCTCGACGGGAAACTGGTTACCCGGCAGCACCTTTCGCTTGGCGGGATCGGGATCGTAGGAGTTTGGCCCGTCGCCGATGCGGAAACGCTCGAACGGATTGGCCGTGGTGAGGAAGACCGGCTCGCTCTTGAAGATGTCGGGATATTGCGCCCAGCCTGCGCGTCCGCGCTCCACCGCGTCGGAATTGTAGACCGCCCACCCCTTGCGCAGGAAATAATTCAACCAGCCTTCGCGTCCGTCAGGCGTGGTCTCGTAGGTGACGCCGGTCAGTCCGCCGCCATGCCACATCAGCAACGGATAAGCGCCCTTCTCGTTGGCCGGCAGAAAATACTGCACGTACATCTGCTCGACCTGATAGGTGCCATTGGGATCGACCTTGGCCGGCACGCCGCCGGGCGCGAACACGACCTCCCTTACCGGCTTGCCGGAGATTTCGACGAGACGCCCGCCGACATGGAACGAACCCATGTCACGCAGGGTGATCGGCTCGGCGGCGCGGGCGTGGCCGACGACCAGCAGCGCCGTGATCGAGGCGATGGCAATGCGCGACATGATTCCTCCCTGTCTTTTCTTCATTCTAGTTCCTGATTCTAGTTCTTGGCGTGGCGCGCCGCTTCCCGTCCTGCGATCCGTCCGAACACGCTGCCGATGGTCATGCCCATGCCGGCGGCATAGCCCTTGCCGAGCACGTTGCCGGCCATGATCTCGCCGGCCGCGAACATGTTGGCCGACGGCTTGCCGTCAGCCATCTGCATCCGCGCCTCCTTGTTCACGCGCGTGCCGAGATAGGTGAAGGTGATGCCGGGCCGCACCGGATAAGCGAGATAAGGCGGCGTCTCGATTTTGCGCGCCCAATGGGTCTTCTGCGGCGTGATGCCCTCGGTCACGCAATCGTCCAGAATGGTGTGATCGAAGGTGCCGGGCCGCACCGCCGCGTTGAATTCGGTGACGGTTTTTTCCAGCGCGACCGCATCGAGCTCGAGCTTGCCGGCGAGCTCGGCCACGGTCTGCCCGGCAATCGGCGGGAACAGCGTCGGCATGAAGCTGGTGACGACGGTAGAATCGAAGATGATGTAGGCGATCTGGTCGGGCTGCGCCGCGACCAGCCGGCCCCAGATCGCGTAACGCTTCGGCCAGATGTCCTCGCCCTCGTCATAGAAGCGCTGCGAATGCTTGTTGACGACGATGCCGAACACCACCGAGTCGTGGCGTGTAATGATGCCGCCGTCGAATTTCGGCGCCCGGGCATCGATCGCGACCGCATGGCACTGCGTGGGATCGCCGACCTCCTGCACGCCCTTGTCGAGCAGCATCTTCAGGATCGAGCCGCGGTTATAGGGCGTGCCGCGGATCAGGAAATTGTCGGCGGCCTCGCCCCAATATTGCTTCAGCCATTCGATGTTGGCCTCGAACCCGCCGGCGGCGGCGACCAGCGACGTCGCGCGAATCTCGGTCTCGCCCTTGATCGGCCGCTTGAGGCGCGCGGCGAGGAACATGCCGTCCTCGATCACGAGATCGGTAACCTCCGCATCGTACTCGACGTCGACGCCGAGCCGTTCCGCGGTGAGATACAGCGCGTTCAGCATGGCGCGGCCACCGCCGAGGAAGAAGGAATTGGTGCGGCCGAGACTCAGCGTGCCGCCGAGCGAGGGCTGCCAGCGCACGCCCTGCTCCACGATCCAGTTCAAAATGTCCTTGGACTCCCGGATCATGTGGCGCGCGAGCACCTCGTCGGTCTGCCCACCGGTGACGCGCAGCAGGTCCTCCCAGAACTCGTCCTCGGTGTAGGGGCCGGTGAGGATCTCGGTGGCGGCGTCATGGGCGCAGCGCATGTTACGGGTGTGGCGGGTGTTGCCGCCGCGATAGAACTTTGGCGCGCCTTCGAGCACGAGCACCGAGGCGCCGCCGCGCCGGGCGCTGATCGCCGCGCACAGCGCCGCGTTGCCGCCGCCGATCACCAGCACATCGTATTTGCTGCTCATGCCGTCTGCCCGATGCGACGAAGTTAGAGACATTCTGCCCGCCGGTGGCTCCGGTCAACCTGACAGCCATTGCGTACTTTTGTATACAAAGATATACAATGACAGCGCAAGCGGCATCTCTGCATGGGCAGGATGCGCCTGAGGGACCATGGCCAGACGCCCGACAAAGACAGGCGGATCGATCGCGCGCGGCGGCGGAGTGGCGCTGGGCGAAGCCGTGTTCCGCTCGCTCTGCGAGGCACTCCAGGCCGGCAGCTACCGCGCCGGTGATCGGCTGCGCGAGGAAGAGGTCGCGCAGCGGTTGAAGGTCAGTCGCACGCCGGTTCGCGAAGCTCTGGGCCGGCTCGCGGCGCGTGGCTTCGTCGAGCCCGCCGGCGGCCGTGGACTGATCGTGCGCAACCTCGACATTTCAGAGGTGCTCGAGCTCTACGCCATGCGCGAGATCATGGAGGGCGCCGCCGCGCGCTTGGCCGCCGAGCACGCCTCGGCGCCCGAGATCGACGCGCTCCGGGATATCGAGCAAGCGTTTGTCGAGGCGTCCGAGACCGACGCCGTCGAAATGGCGCGGCTTAACCGTGCCTTCCACGAGGCGATCTGCCGCGCCGCGCGCAACCGCTATCTCGACAACGCCTCGCGTGAATTGCAGGACTGGATCGCCCTGCTCGGCCCGACCACATTCACCGTGACGGGCCGTCCCTCGACCAGCCATCGCGAGCACCAGGCCATTATCGAGGCGATCGCCGCGCGCGACGGCGACAAGGCCGAGCAGCTCGCGCGCGTGCATATCCGCGAGGCGCTGCGCTGCCGGTTGAAACTGTTGCAGAAGCAGTAGCAGAGCGCGGCGATCAGGCGACCAATTCCGCGGCAACCGCCTTCAACAGATCCCGCAAATCAGTCGGCTTGAGCCGCACCTGCAAGCCGCGCTGGCCGCCATTGACATACACATGGTCATGCGCGAGCGCGCTCTGCTCGATCACGGTGCCTACCTGCTTGCGCTGCCCGAACGGGCTGATGCCCCCGACCTTGTAGCCGGTGACGCGCTCGGCCTCCGGCGGCTTCATCATCTGCGCCGACTTGCCACTCGCGGCCGCAGCGAGCTTCTTCATGGAGACTTCCTGGTCGGACGGCACGATCACGCAGACCGGCTTGCCGTCGACCAGCGCCATCAGCGTCTTCAACACCCGCGCAGGGTCTTCGCCGAGCGCAGCGGCGGCCTGGAGCCCGATGCTCTCGGCGTCGGGATCGTAGTCGTAAGTTTGGACGGTGAAGGCAACACCGGCGGCTTCAAGCGCACGCGTGGCTGGGGTGACTTTGGACATGGGCCACTTTTAGCACCGTCCTTGCGAGGAGCGAAGCGACGTGAGGCAAGACGGCATCACACATTCACTGTCATCGCCCGGCTCGACCGGGCGATCCAGTACACCGAGACAATAGTGATTGAATCGATGGGCCGCGGCGTACTGGATTCACCGCCTTCGCGGGGAATGACGGCGTTTTGTGGCAAGCCTCGTCCGCGAGGACGACGAGACTTCCCCTACTCCGCCGCGTCCCGCATCTCGGCGCGCTCGGCCCTGGCGGCACAGAACTTGAACTCCGGGATCTTGCCGAACGGATCCAGCGCCGGGTTGGTCAGGAGATTGGCCGCCGCTTCCGCGTAGCAGAACGGCATGAACACCATGTTCTCCGGCACGTCGCGGTCGGAGCGGACCTTGACCTCGACCGCGCCGCGGCGGGTCTCCAGCCGAATAAAATCGCCCGGCGCGAGCTTCTTCTTGTACATGTCCTTCGGCGACATGAAGGCGACGGCCTCCGGCTCGATCTGGTCGAGCACCTGCGAACGGCGTGTCATCGAACCCGTGTGCCAATGCTCCAGCACGCGGCCGGTCGAGAGCACCATCGGATATTCGGCATCAGGCAGTTCATCCGGCGGGATCACATGAGCCGGCACGATCTTGCCGCGGCCGCTCGGGGTCGGGAAGCCCGTGGTAAAGATGATCTCGTTGCCGGGCTTGTTCGGATCGTCCGCCGGATAGGTGACGGCGCCTTCGCGGACCAGCCGCTCCCAGCTGATATTCTTGAGCGACGGCATCAGCTCCGCCATTTCGGTGTAGACCTCGCCGGGGCCGGCATAATTCCACGGCAGGCCCATGCGCTTGCCGATCTCCTGGATGATCCAGAGATCCTGCCGCGCATCGCCGGGCGGCTTGATCACCTGGCGTGCGAGCTGCACGCGGCGATCGGTATTGGTGAAGGAGCCATCCTTCTCCGCAAAGGCCGAGGCCGGCAGGATGACATCGGCGTGAAACGCGGTCTCGGTGACGAAGAGATCCTGCACCACGAGATGATCGAGCATGGCGAGCGCGCCGCGCGCATGTTGGAGATCAGGATCGGACATCGCGGGGTTCTCGCCCTCGATATACATGCCCTTGATCTCGCCGGCATGGATCGCGTTCATGATCTCGACCACGGTCAGGCCGCGGACGGGATCGATCTCCTGCTGCCAGACCTTCTCGAAGTTTGCGCGCAGATCGTCACGACCGACCGGCTGATAATCCGGCAGGAACATCGGGATCAGGCCGGCGTCGGAGGCGCCCTGCACGTTGTTCTGGCCGCGCAGCGGATGCAGGCCGGTGCCGGGACGGCCGACCTGGCCGGTAATCAGCGCCAGCGCAATCAGGCAGCGCGCATTGTCGGTGCCGTGAACGTGCTGGCTGATGCCCATGCCCCAGAAGATGATCGACGACTTTGCGCGCGCGTAGGTTCGGGCGACCTCACGCAGGGTTTGTGCCGGGATGCCGCAGATCGGCTCCATCTTTTCCGGCGTGAATTCCTTGATCTTCTCCTTGAGGTCCTCAAAACCCTCGGTGTAGCCGGCGATATACTGGTCGTCGGTCAGGCCTTCGGTGATGATCGTGTTGATCATCGCATTCAACATGGCGACGTCGGAACCCGGCTTGAACTGCAAATGCTTGGTCGCGTGGCGCGACAGCGTCTGCCGGCGCGGATCCATCACGAACAGCTTTGCGTCGTTCTGCTTGACCGCGTTCTTGATGAAGGTCGCGGCCACCGGGTGGTTCACGGTCGGGTTGGCGCCGATCACGATGATGACCTCGGCGTCCATCGCGGCTGCGAACGGCGCCGACACCGCGCCCGAGCTCAGGCCTTCGAACAGCGCCGCCACCGACGAGGCGTGGCACAGCCGGGTGCAGTGGTCGACATTGTTGGAGCCGAATCCGGTGCGTACCAGCTTCTGGAACAGATAGGCCTCTTCATTCGAGCCCTTGGCCGAGCCGAAGCCGGCCAGCGCCTTCACGCCGTTGGTATCGCGGATCTTGACCAGGCCGTTGGCGGCGATGTCGAGCGCTTCTTCCCACGACGCTTCGCGGAAATGGGTGAAGGGATTGGCCGGATCGACCTGGTCGTTGGAATCCTTCTTCGCGTTGGGCAGCCGCACTAGCGGCTTGGTGAGGCGATGCGGATGGTGGATGTAGTCGAAGCCAAAGCGGCCCTTGACGCAGAGACGGTTGTGATTGGCGGGGCCGTCGCGGCCTTCGGCATAGATCACCTTCTCGTCCTTGACCTCGTAGGTCACCTGGCAGCCGACGCCGCAGAACGGACAGAGCGAATCGACCTTCTTGTCGGCGTAGACGACGCGGGTCTGCTTGTCGTCGAGCATCACGGCCGGCATCAGCGCGCCGGTCGGGCAGGCCTGCACGCATTCGCCGCAGGCCACGCAAGTGGACTCGCCCATGGGATCGTCGAAGTCGAACACGATCTTCGAGGCGTGGCTGCGATAAGCCATGCCGATGACGTCATTGACCTGGACCTCGCGGCAGGCGCGCACGCAGAGGCCACACTGGATGCAGGCATCGAGATTGACGCGCATCGCCGGATGGCTGGCATCGGTCTCCCAGCGCTCGGCGGCGGGGAAGCGGCTTTCGGTGACGCCGGTGGTTTCGGCCCAGTGCCAGAATTTGGATTCCGGATCGTGCGAGGTCGCGCGAGCCGGCTGGTCGGCGACGAGCAGCTCCATCACCATTTTCTGCGCGGACACCGCACGCGCGGATTCGGTCTTGACCTTCATGCCGACCGACGGTGTGCGCTTGCAGGATGCCGCGAGCACGCGCTCGCCCTCGATCTCGACCATGCAGGCGCGGCAATTGCCGTCGGGGCGATAGTCGGGTGCCGGCGAATAGCACAGATGCGGGATCTCGCGTCCCCCGCGCTTTGCGACCTGCCAGATGGTCTCGCCGGCATTGGCCTCGACCTGCTTGCCGTCGAGCTCGAACGTAATTTTGGTCATTCGGCCGCTTCCTTGAACTCGTCAGGGAAATATTTGATCACGGTGGAGAGCGGGTTCGATGCCGCCTGTCCGAGTCCGCAGATCGAGGCATCGCGCATCGCCTGGCTCAATTCTTCCAGCAGGGCGCGGTTCCAGACCGGCTTCTGCATCAGCAGCGCCGCCTTCTGGGTTCCGACCCGGCACGGCGTGCACTGGCCGCAGCTCTCGTCCTCGAAGAACTTCATCAGGTTCAGCGCCGCCGCGCGCACGCTGTCGTTCTGCGACAGGATCACGATCGCGGCTGAGCCGATGAAGCAGCCGTATTTCTCCAGCGTGCCGAAATCGAGCGGAATATCGTCCATCGACGCCGGCAAAATGCCGCCGGACGCGCCGCCCGGCAAGTAAGCATAGAACTGATGGCCGTCGGCCATGCCGCCGCAATATTCGTCGATCAACTCGCGCACAGTGATGCCGGCGGGCGCCAGCTTCATGCCGGGATTTTTCACGCGACCCGAGACCGAGAAGCTACGCAGGCCATGACGCTCGTGGCGGCCATTGCCCTTCCACCAATCCGCGCCCTTCTCGACGATGTCGCGGACCCACCACAGCGTCTCGATATTATTGATCAGCGTCGGCAGGCCGAACAGGCCGACCTGGAACGGATAAGGCGGCTTGTGCCGGGGCAGACCGCGCTTGCCCTCGATGCTTTCGAGCAGCGAGGACTCCTCGCCGCAGATGTAGGCGCCGGCGCCACGGCGCATGTGCAGCGTCGGGCCGCCCGGCGGCAACTTTGCGATCTCGCGCTCAAGGATCTCGCGCGACGCCGGATATTCGTCGCGCAGATAGATGTAGATGTCGGAGGCCTGCACCACATGCGCGCCGATCAGCATGCCCTCGATGAAGCGGTGCGGATCGGTTTCGAGATAGACGCGATCCTTGAACGTGCCGGGCTCGCCCTCGTCGCCGTTGATCGCCATCAGCCGTGGACCGGGCTCGCCGAGCACGGCGCGCCATTTGCGTCCCGTCGGGAAGCCGGCGCCGCCGAGGCCGCGCAGCGAAGCGTCGTCGAGCCCCTTCAGCAGATCGTCCTTCGACAATTCGCCGGAGCGCACGCGATTGAGCAACTTGTAACCGCCGCCCGCGACGTAAGCGGCGTAGTCGATATACTTTGGCAGATGCGCGTGGGTATCGCCGGACTTCGCTGCCGCCATTACATTGGCGACGGTCGCATGGTCGACGAAGTTGTGGCCCACTTCCGCAGCGGGCGCGGTGTCGCAGCGACCGACGCAAGGCGCGCGCACGACGCGGATGCCGGGTCCCGCTGCACTCTGCAAATCCTCGAGCAGCTTTTCGCCGCCGAGCATCGCGCAGGTCAGCGAATCGCAGACGCGGATCGTCAGCGGCGCGACATCAGGCTCGCCTTCCTTCACGATGTCGAAATGCGCGTAGAAGGTCGCGGTCTCGAACACCTCGGCAAAGGCGAGCTTCATCTCGTCGGCAAGGGCTGCCAGATGCGCCGCCGAGATCTGGTGATATCTGTCCTGGATCAGATGCAGATATTCGATCAGCAGATCGCGCCGCCGCGGCTTGTCGCCGAGCAGTTGCTCGATCTCATGGGCGGCGGTCGGATCGACCTGACGCCCTTTGGGCGTGGACTTCGCGCGCTTCCGTCCCTGGCCGGGATGTTCGAATTCGCGAACCTCGTGAACGTCGTCGTTGCTGCTCATGGAAACGTCGCGTTCTCCTCAAAATCGCGATGATCTCAGGACGGGATTGCCATCGCGATCCACCCTTATTTCCAGGCCTGACCATCAGGAACCGCGTCACCCGCGTCCGCGGATCAGGTCTCATTCCGTGCAACTCTAGCCTCTGGTATACCAGACGCCAAGTAAATTTAGAACGTGTCTATAATGATTTAGGGGGGCAGGCAGCCGCCCTGCCACGCCCCCTTACGCAAACTCGACGTGGAACCAGACCTCAGGTCTTGCTCATGCACTCTTCGATGTAGAACCAGCGGTCGTCACCGGCGAGGCCCTTGGACTTCACGTCGGCGCGGCAGGCCTTGAGCTTGGGCTTGTTGGCCGACCACTTCGCCTTCATGTCCTTCAGCTTCTGCATCGTGAGCTTGATCTTGCCCGGCTTGGCTTCGGTCGTAGCAGTCGGCGTGGTGGTGGCAGGCGCCGCCGCGGTTTGCGCGGACGCGGCGTGAAGGCCGGCGACGAGCAACACGGCCGCAAGGCAAATTCGAGTACGAAGCATTTCAATCCCCCTAAGTCCCATTCTTGATGATGTCTGAAAGGCGAACGCCGCGGGACGCTGCGATAAGCATCCCGCGGCTGTTTCGATGGCGATCAGAAGATCTTGACCGCGCTCTCCAGCGTCTTCCAGACACCCCAGAGCAGGGGAACGCCGACGAAGGCCCAGAACAGCGCCGCCTTGCCGTCGAGTCCGCCCCTGCCGATGCCGAACGAGCCGTGCTGGATCGCCGCCTCGCTCTTGGCGCTCGCGGCCTGGAGCCTGGCGACCTCCGCCTCGCTCATGTTCCACTTCGGATCGACCGGCTTGATCAGATAGTTGCAGATCAGGCCCGCGATCAGCATGGCGCAGAGGATGTACATGGTGGTGTTGTAGAGCTGATCACGCGGCACGCCGGCGGCGAGCTGGAACTCGCGGATGTAGTTCACCACCACGGGGCCGATGATGCCGGCGGTCGACCACGCCGTCAGCAGCCGGCCGTGGATGGCGCCGACGAACTGGGTGCCGAACATGTCGGCGAGATAGGCCGGCACTGTCGCGAACCCGCCGCCATACATCGACAGGATGATGCCGAAGCCGAGCACGAACAGCAGTTTCGAACCCATCGCCGCGAAGGTCGGCGCCAGTGCGTAGAGCGCGATGCCGAGGATGAAGAACGTGTAGTAGGTGTTCTTGCGGCCGATGTGATCCGACAACGAGGCCCAGAAGAACCGGCCGCCGATGTTGAACAGCGACAACAGGCCGGCGAAGCCGGCGGCGATTGCCGCGATCGCGGTCTTCTGCTCGCCCGAGAGCTGGCTGAAGGTCAGCTCAGGCAGTCCGATCAGCTTGCCTGCGAAGATCTCCTGCAACATCGGAGAGGCCATGCCGATCACGCCGATACCCGCCGACACGTTCAGACAGAGCACCCACCAGATCAGCCAGAACTGCGGCGTCTTGTGCGCATTGTTGAGGTGCACATGGTGCTCGGAGATCATCGACTTCTTTTCGCTCGGCGGCGTCCAGCCGTCGGGCTGCCAGCCCGCCGGTGTAACCCGATAGGCGAAGGCGCCGATGGTCATGAAGACGAAGTAAACCAGGCCCATCACGACGAACGTCTGCCAGACGCCGACATCCGTCGAGGACTTGAAATAGTTGATCAGGATGTTGGCGAACGGCGCGCCGATCATGGCGCCGCCACCGAAACCCATGATGGCCATTCCGGTCGCCATGCCGCGGCGGTCCGGAAACCATTTCACCAGCGTCGACACCGGCGAGATATAGCCGAGGCCAAGCCCGACTCCCCCGAGCACGCCAGCGCCAAGCCACATGATCCAGAGCTGGTGGACGTAGATGCCCAAGGCGCCGATCAGAAGGCCGCCGCCCCAGCAGCATGCCGCAACGAAGCCCGCCTTGCGCGGACCCGCGCGCTCGAGCCAGCCGCCCCAGATCGCCGCGGAGACGCCGAGCAGCACAAAGAACAGCGTGTACATCCAGCCGAGGCTCGCGACCTTCCAGTCGCAAGACGTGGTGAAGAGCTCCTGCCACAGCGAGATATCCGGGCACGCCTTGCTCTGGGTGATCCCGATCGAACGCGACAGCGGCAGCCAGAACACCGAGAAGCCGTACGCCATGCCGATACAGAGATGGATGCAGAGTGCGGCTGGTGGAACCAGCCAGCGATTGAAGCCGGCCTTGGCGACCGTGTGCTCGCGATCGAGCAACCCTGCGCCAGCGCCTGAAATTCTTCCAGCGCTCTCAATTGTCGTCATGCATTCCTCCCCTGCAGCCGCCCTTCCGAGCAAGCCTGCCGCTACGATCCTGTTCCTCAGCCCGTTGCAGTGCAGCTTTTGTCCCTGCTGCTCCGCACAATCATCCGACACGCGCCAGGATCGTCACGCGCGTCCGAAACTCTAACCCCTTGAGCGGGGCTCTATGCCCGATACGACGTGCAGGCTTCGTGGGTGGCCCGTTGATCCGCGTATCGCAGACGAGACTCAACCTCCGCGTCTGCGCGGAGAAAGTCAATTTGGGCAGAAGCCATGATTGATGTCGATAGATAAAAGGTAGGTATCAGCCGAGTGACCGCGCGCTACGAGCGCAGCGCACCATTGGCTTTTTCTATCGAGCCATCGACCTTTTCTATCAAGAACACGATGCGCGCGTCGTTGCGCTCGGTGATCTCCACCGTGTCGCCCGTCTCGCGGATCAGGTTCGGAATGTCAATCACCGACAAGGGGTCTGTGCAGTGCACTTCGAGCTGATCGCCCGGCTGCAACGGTTTCAGCGCCTTACGCGTCTTGAGAGCGGGCAGCGGGCATTTCAACCCGGTGAGATCGAGTGTCGTTCTGGTCATGGGCGCAACATGGCGGGGTGAGGCGATGGCGTCAACGCAAGCGCTCAGAGCAGATCGGCATAGGACAAGAAACCTACGCTCTGCCCCGGCTCGACGCGCATGATGTCCTCGCAGAGCTCGACGAGGCCGTCGGTCTCGACCAGCGACGACAACAGCCCGGCCCCCTCACGCGGGAACTTGACGGCTTCCAGCGCGCCGTCCTCTCCGCGCCGCAAAGAGACGCGAACATATTCGCGGCGGCCGATCTTCTTCTTGTAGGCGAACGCGGCGCGCACCGGGATCGGCAACAGCGGCTCGGGAAGACCTCCAGCCAGCGCCAGCACCGTCGGCCGCACCACATGGACGAAGGTGACAAAGCTCGCGACGGGATTACCGGGCAGACCGATCAGCGGTGTGCCGTCGATGATACCCATCGCCACCGGACGCCCCGGCTTGATCGCCATCCGCCACAGCACCAGCGAGCCGATGCTCTCGACCGCCGCCTTGACGTGATCCTCCTCGCCGGTCGAGACGCCGCCAGTGGTGAGGATCAAATCATGCGCGCCCGCGACCTGCTTCAAGCCATTTGCGAGCGAGGTCCGCTCGTCGCGCAAGATGCCGAGATCCGAGACCTCGCAGCCGAGCCGGCGCAGCATCGCCATCAGCATGAAGCGGTTGGAATCGAACAGCTGCGAGGCCGCGCGCGGCTCGCCGGGCGAGGCCAGTTCGTCGCCGGTCGAGAACACCGCGACACGGATGCGCCTGACGACGTCGAGCCCGACAAGGCCGAATGCCGCGGCAAGCGCGACATGCTGCGGCCGCATGCGCTGGCCGGCGCGCAGCGCGACGTGCCCTTCGGGAATGTCCTCGCCCGCGGGACGGACGTTGGCGCCCGGCTTCAGCCCCGGCGGCAGCACGATTTGGCCTGATACGTCGATGCGGACGTCTTCCTGCATGAAGACAGTCTCGGCATCCGGCGGCATCGGCGCGCCCGTAAAAATGCGCGCGGTGTGGCCGGGCTTGATCGGCACCTGTGCAAGACCGCCGGCCTGGATGCGGCCGTCGAGCGGGAACGCGCGCTCCTCATTTGCCGGAATATCCGCGTTGCGCACGGCGTAGCCGTCGACAGCCGAGTTGGTGAATGGCGGCAGCGGCAGCGGCGCAGCAATATCGCGCGCCAGCACGCGGCCATCGGCATCGACGAGCGCTATCGTTTCGAGATCGGCAATCGCGTTGACGCGCGCCGTGATCAAGCCAACGGCCTCGTCGACCGACATCATCGGTCCACCGAAGGCAAAACAATCGTCCGACAGTTGCGCCATGGTGCCTCGTCAGCGCATCGCGGCGCTTTTCGCGACCGCTTCCTCGACCGGCATGGCCGCGCGCAGCAACAGCGCCGCAGCAGCCTCGATGTCATCGAGATGGACAGTCGGCAGCCGGGTTTCAACCGCAGTGTCGGTCGCAATCCCCACAATTCCGGGATCGTCGGGAAACAGCAGCGGCTTGCCGTTGGCGGCGCGATGCACCTCGATCTTGCGATGCGGCTCCCGCTTGAAGCCTTCGACCACGACGAGATCGACCGCGGAGAGCTTGCTCAATAATTCCGGCAGCCGCGGCTCCGTCGCCCCGCGCAACTCATGCATCAGCGCCCAGCGGTTAGCCGAAGCAACCAGCACCTCGGCCGCACCTGCTTCGCGATGGCGCCAGGAATCCTTGCCGGGCACGTCGACGTCGAACTGGTGGTGCGCATGCTTGATCACAGAGACGCGCAGGCCTTGCGCGTTGAAATGCGGGATCAGCCGCGTCAACAGCGTGGTCTTGCCCGCACCGCTCCAGCCTGCAAGGCCGATGACTTTCATTCCAGCTCCGTCTCCACGCGCGACTTCATGCTTGATGGAACCACTGTCCCCTCCCCGTCATTGCGAGCGCAGCGAAGCAATCCAGAGTGTTTCCACGGACGCATTTCTGGATTGCTTCGCTGCGCTCGCAATGACGAGAAGAGACATTTTCGCTTTCCGTCAGCATGCTTATATCGGCTTGACCCGAATGTCATGCTAACGTCGCGGCCATGATGAAGATCGACAAAGCCCCGGTGCCCCTGATCGTCCCCAACCCTGACGACCCGCGCCTGACCCAGAGCGTGACCGGAACCGACCAGGCCGGCGCCAGGATCGAGATCAAGGTGCCGATGGAGCGGCCGCTGACGCTCTATTTGAATTCCCAGGAGATCGTCACCATGATGACGATCGGCGACTATCCGGAATATCTGGCACTCGGCTATTTGCTGAACCAGAACATGCTGAAATATAATGACGCAGTCACCGAGGTCGAATACGACGACGATCTTCAGGTCGTCGTGGTACGCACCGAGCACCACACCAATTTCGAGGCCAAGCTGAAGAAGCGCACGCAGACCTCGGGCTGCGCGCAGGGCACCGCCTTCGGCGATCTGCTGGAGGCGGTCGAGAGCGTCGCGTTGCCGAAAGCCGAGCTGCGCACCTCCTGGCTCTATCAGATGACGCAGACCATCAACACGATGCCATCGCTGTACCTCGAGGCCGGCGCGATCCATGGCTGCGTGCTGTGCAAAGAGGGCGAGCCGCTCTGCTACACCGAGGACGTCGGCCGCCACAACGCCGTCGACAAGATCGCCGGCTGGATGTACCGCCACGGCGTCGATGCCTCCGACAAGATCCTCTACACCACGGGGCGCCTGACGTCGGAGATGGTGATCAAGACGGTGCGCATGGGCATTCCGATCCTGGTGTCGCGCTCCGGCTTCACCGCCTGGGGCGTCGATCTCGCCCGCCAGGTCGGCCTGACACTGGTCGGCCGCGCCCGCGGAAAACGCTTCATCGTGCTCGCAGGCGAAGAGCGGATCGTCTACGACCAGAACCTCGCTTACGTCGAGGAAGAATCGACCAAGCACAAGCGCAAGGGTGAAGGTAGTGACGACTGACATTCCGACCACGCAAGGCGTGCTGCTCGCCGGCGGCCTCGCGCGGCGCATGGGCGGCGGCGACAAGCCGATGCGCACCATCGGCGGCCGCACGATTCTGGAGCGCGTCATTGCGCGTCTGAAGCCGCAATGCAGCGGGCTGATCCTCAACGCGAACGGTGATCCCGCGCGTTTCGCCGCATTCGGCTTGCAGGTCATCGCCGACGAAGTACCCGGCTTTCCCGGCCCGCTCGCCGGCATTTTGGCCGCGCTCGACTGGACTGCGACGAACCGTCCGGAGATCGAATGGGTGCTCAGCGCCGCCGGCGACTGCCCGTTCCTGCCGCGCAATCTCGTCGCACGCCTGCATGAGGCGCGCGCGCGGGAGAACGCACAGCTCGCGGTTGCCGCATCCGGCAACCAGTCGCATCCGGTGATCGGCCTGTGGCGCGTGGCCTTGCGCGACGAGCTGCGTCACGCGCTGGTGGTCGAGGACCTCCGCAAGATCGACCGCTGGACCGCGCGCTATCCGCTCGCGACGGTGACGTGGCCCGCCGAACCGCTCGATCCGTTCTTCAATGCCAACACGGTCGAGGACATCGCCGAGGCTGAACGGTTGGCCGCGCTGGATGATGCGGCCTAGCTCACGCCGCCAGCGGCACTTCCCAGGCGTCGTAGCCGTAGACCCAGCTCGTATCGGTCCGCTCCCTCAGCCAGATGTTGGCGCGCGAGGTTGCCTGCACCCGCGTCGTGCGCTCTTTCCGCGTCGCCTCGAAGCGGCGGAACGCGTCCGCAACGCCGTCGCGGTCAACACCATCAAGGCAGCGCGACAGCACGGCGGCGTCCTCGATCGCCATCGCCGCGCCCTGTGCCATGTAGGGCGTCATCGGATGGCAGGCATCGCCGAGCAGCGTCACCTTGCCGTCCGCCCAGCGATCGAGCGCCTCGCGATCCATGATCGCCCATTTATGCACGTCAGGGCACGCCGCGAGCACCTGGCCGACTTGCGGATGAAAGCCTGCGAACGAGGCGCGCAGATCGCGCACGTCGCCTTTCGCCGACCAGGACTCGATGCGAAAATCCGGCTCGGGCTGACTGGTGACGAGATAGACCTCGCTACGGTCAGGCCTGACGTAATAGATCACGATGTGGCGGTCCTCGCCCCACCATTTGGTGCAATCATCGATCTTCGCGCCGAGCAGCGCGGCGGGATAGGTAGTGCGGTAAGCGATGCGGCCGGTGAATTTGACCGGTGCGGTGTCGAACAGAATGTCGCGCACCGCCGAATGCACGCCATCGGCACCGACCACCGCATCGGCGACGGCACTGGTGCCATCGGCAAAGCTCAGCCGGACACCCTCGTTGGTCTCGTCGAGGCCGACCAGCTTGTGATTGAGCTTCACGAACTCATCCGGCACCGCGCTCGCCAGCGCCGCGTGCAGATCGCCGCGATGAGCGAGCAGATAGGGCGCGCCAAACTTCTCTTCCGCGCTCTCGCCAAAGATCATGTCGAACTTGATGTCACCGCTCTTCCAGTCGCGGTTGTTCCACGAGCGCGGATAGAACGAGTGCGCGCGCATCCGCGCTTCAAGCCCGAGCGCGCGCAACACCTTCATCGCGTTGCAGCCGATCTGGATGCCGGCACCGATACGGGCGAACTGGGAGGCCTGCTCGTAGACCATCACGTCGATGCCCACGCGCCTGAGCGCTGCGGCCGTCGCAAGCCCGCCCATGCCGGCACCGATGATCGCAACCGAAAGCGGCCTTGCCATCGCGTCTCCCACCCTGTTTTCCGCGCGGCTTGAATGCCGCGTCGTCGTCTGTCGCCTACGCGGGCCGGAAGCCTGCTCGCTCCAGTGCCGTCCGCGCTTCGTCCGAGCCGAGCGCATCGAGAAAGGCCTGCACGGCCGGGCGTTGCTTGCGCGCCGTGACCAGCGCGAAGTCATAATGCTCTTCCGCGAACGGAATGAAACCGAGGTTGGCCGCATGGGCGACCGGCGCAATGGTCATGCCCCAGTCGGCGCGGTGCTGCGCGACGGCTGCGGCAACGGCGTTGTGCGAACGCGGCTGGTTCCAGTAGCCTTCCGGGCGCGCCTCGCCGAGCAGACGGTCGATCAGGATACGCGTGCCGGCGCCCTGGTTGCGGTTGACCATGATGCAGGCGGGATCGGCCAGCGCAGCGGCAACCGCTTCCGTCGCACCGAGACCCTCGAAGCGCTTGTCGCCCTTGCGGAAGACGATGCCCTGCATCCGCCGCCAGCCCGGCACGAGCTCGAGCCCGTCAACGAGGTAAGGCGTATTGTAGGTCTCGCTCTTGTCGTCGAACAGATGGATCGGCGCCAGATCGCATTCGCCGCGCTTCGCCGCCGCAAGCCCGCCGAGGCTGCCGACCGCGATCGAGCGCACGGAAAGGCCGGCATGCGCGAGCTGCGCCGTGACAAGATCGAGACCGGTACAATGACTGCCGACGATGACCAGATCGGGCACCCGCACATGCGGCGTGAACAGTGTCACCTCGGCGTCGGTACCAGCCGGCATCTGGTCGGCGAGCGCGTCGATGCGCAGAAAACCGTCGGCCTGCGCGAAGGACGTGATCGCACCAGACCCCTTGCCGGAGGGATAAGCGATCAAACCGTTATTGCCTTCGACCAGCGAGACCATGACGAATTCGGTCCGGCCGAGCTCGGAAGCGATGCGCACCGGCACGGTCGCGCTCACCTTGGCATCGGAGCGCGGCGGCAGACCGGCCATCCTGCGCAGCACCGGCACGATCATGTCGTGGAAGGTGAACATGGCCGAGGTCGGAAAGCCCGGCAGGATCACCACCGGCTTGCCGTCGCACACTGCGAGGCACAGCGGCTTGCCGGGCTTGAGCGCAACGCCATGCGCGATGATGCCGGGCGCGCCGAGCCGATTGATGATGCGATGGGACAGATCGCCCGCGCCTTTCGAGGTGCCGCCTGAGAGCACCAGCATATCAGCATCCGCCAGCGCACTGCGCATGGCAGCTTCGAGCTTGGCTTCATCGTCCGGAATGGCGCCGAGGAAAACCGCCTCGCCGCCGTTCTCGTCGATCGCGGCGGCGACGATCGCACCGTTGGTGTCGTAGATCTCAGCCGGCGCGAGCGCCTCGCCGGGCTGCACCAGTTCATCGCCGGTGGAGATCACGGCAACGCGCGGTTTTCGCGCGACAGTCACGCCTGCAATACCGCAGGCCGCGAGCATGCCGATCTCGCGCGAGCCGATGATCGTGCCGGTGCGCAGCAGTGCCTCGCCGCGCGCGATGTCGGAGCCTGCATAAGACACGAACTGGCCCGGCGAGACGGCGCGGCGGACGTCGATCGCATCCGAGCCGGCCGGCTGGGTATGCTCGACCATCACGACGGCATCCGCGCCGCGCGGCAGCGGACCACCGGTGGCGATCGGCGTCGCTGTTCCTGCCGCGACTTGCAGCGTAGGCGCGGTGCCACAGTGAATGGTCTCATTATTCAGCACAAGGCGAACGGGTGAAACTTCGCCAGCCGCGGCGAGATCCGCAGAGCGCACGGCAAAGCCGTCGACATTGGAGCGGTCGAACGGTGGAACGTCGATCGGTGCCGTGACATCTTCGGCGAGCGCCGCGCCGAGTGCATCGGCAAGCCGACGCATTTCGCTCGAGATCGCCCGCGGGAACAACGCCGCCTCAAAGCGCGCGATCGCGTCCTCGCGCGAGAGGATCTTGAGGAACTGCTCCTGCTCGAGCGCGCTGCGGTCGTGCGGTTTCGTAATCATCGTCATGCCGGAACCCATATCATTCCCGCATCAAATAAGCATCGACCGGCTCGCCTGCCGCAAATCCCTCGTGGCTGGCGGGAATGAGCAACCATGCATCCGCACGGGCAATGGCCTGCAACGGCCATTCGCCCACGGCAAGCGGCATCCAGGCATGATGTTCCTCGGCGAGCAGCACCATTTCGGCGATGCCGACGCTGGACGCGATTTTTCGCACGAGAGGCAACGCCACCTGCCGGCGCGGCAGCCGCGCCGACAGGCGATCAACGAGTGGAAGCACCAGCGCGAGCCAGACTGCGAGCGCGTGATCCGGCGAGCCGGGCAAGGCTATAACGGGAACTTTTCCAAGCCGCCCGATCGCGGCGGTACGGCCGGGCTGGAGCGCAAGGCCATGGGCGATCACGTCACCGCGCTGAGCCAGCGCAGCGACGGCAGCATCATGGCGACCGACACTGCTGCCGCCGACAATCAGGAGCAGGTCGCAGCAGGAAGGATCGAGTGCATCGGCAATCGATGCTTCATCGCGCGCGACGGCTTGATGCGTCGGCACATCCGTTCCCGCCGCGCGCGCGATCCCGGCGATCATATGCGCCGTCGTCGTCGTATCAGGCACATTGACGATGCGCAGCCGCGGCCGTCGCACGCTCAGCCTGTCCACCGCCGCGACGCCCGCGAGCAACAGATCGGCTGGGCCGACCGGATGCCCCTCTGCACCGGCCGGCGTGCCAGAGGCGATATCGCCTCCAGTGCGCCTGATTCCCTGCCCCGGAACGCCCTCGGCCAGCACCTGGGCAAGTGAACCGGATATCTCGACGACGTCAGCATCAAGCACACAATCACATCCCGGCGGCATCGCATCACCGGCATCAACCCAGACAGGCGCCGTTGCCAGAGCCAGCGGCGAATAGGCGGACACACCAACGAGATCGTTGGCGCGTAGCGCCCATCCGTCTGTCGCGGCAATATCGTGCGGTGGCCAGGCCGCAACCAGCGGGGCGCCCGCCGCGACGCAGCCAACAGCCTCCGTCAACGGCAACTCGACCGGCGCGATCGGATCAACGCCTCGCAGCAACGCGGCGAGCGCGGTGTCGAGCGGTGTCAGCGATGACGGCAGGCGCTGGGTCATGTGCCAAGATGGACCATGCATCGCCCGGTTTGGCAACCGCGCCGAAACCGGCGATCAGCCTCCGGACTTCTCCGCATTGGGAAAATACAGCTGCTGCCCGTCGACCTTGTAGCCGGCGATCGCCGCCTGCCCGTCCGGCGAGACCAGCCAATCGACGAAGCCTTGCGCGAGCTCCTTCTTCACGCTCGGAAATTTTTCCGGGCTCATCGGCATCACGCCGTACTGGTTGAGCAACCGCTTGTCGCCCTCGACGAGGAGGTCGAGGTCGCCACGCTCCCTGAAAGAAATCCAGCTGCCGCGGTCCGACAGCACATAGGCGTTCGCCGCGCGCGCGGTGTCGAGGGCAGCACCCATGCCCTGCCCGGCCTCGCGATACCAGGCGCCCTTGGCTGCGGCGATGTCGATGCCGGCGACGATCCAAAGCGCGAGCTCCGCGGCATGGGTTCCGGAGCGGTCGCCGCGCGTCACGAACGGCGCACCCTTGGCCTCGATCGCCTTCAGCGCGGTGGCGATGTCCTTGCCCTTCACGCCAGCGGGATCGCTCTTCGGCCCGATCAGCACATAGTCGCTGTACATCACGTCGAAACGCTTCACGGCAAAGCCGTCCGCAACGAACTTCTCCTCCTGCGGCCGCGCATGCATCAGCACGACGTCGGCCTCACCTTTTCGGGCCCCATCGAGCACCTCGTCGGCGCGCCGCGCGATCACCTTGACGTCGATACCGGTTTTGTCACGGAACACCGGCAGGAGATGATCGAGCAGGCCGGACTCCTGCGTCGATGTGGTCGAGGCCAGCACAATAGTTCGATCCTCCGCGGATGACGCCACAGCGCCCAAGACGAGGCCGCAGCCAAGGCCGCAGAGAAGTGCGCATGCAACGGACAGGCGGCCCATGATCAGGTTCCCATTGGCTATGACGCGAGCATGATGGTGATCGATTACGCCGCACTCGTGACGCGTTCGCCCTTTGCGCCCTCCGTTCGGGACATTTCGGCAATCGGCCGAGCGGCACGCTGATTGCAATCATGCGCAGGCGGTAAGTCCCGTGCGGGGCAAGGCCCGCACCATTCGAGCACTCCAAGATCGTTCACCAAAGCAGAAATCGCGCGCGAGGATGTGTTGCAAAGCAGCGAGATGATCGGGCATGGTCCCGGCCGACATAAGTTGCAATGCAGAATTCCACCTGCGTCGGACGTCAAAAAGAAGCAAGAATTTGCATAGGAATGCAGGATGGAATTCCTGACGACCAGCGAAGCCGCCGACTATCTTCGGCTCGGCGAACGCAAACTATACGAACTCGTCACTACCGGTGCGATCCCATGCACCAAGGTGACCGGAAAATGGCTCTTCCCGCGGCACGAGCTCGATCTCTGGGTACTGTCGGGAATGGCGCGTCCGGCCGGCATGCTGATCGCGGAGCCGCCGCCGGTCGTGGGCGGCAGCCAGGATGAACTCCTGGACTGGAGCCTGCGCGAATCCGGCTCGGGCCTGGGATCGATGAGCGAAGGCAGCGCGCGCGGGCTCGAGCGCCTGCAACGCGACGAGGTGATGGCTGCGGCGGTACACTTCCACAGCCTCGACGCTGAGGGCAATCTTGCCTCCGACGCCAGTGCGACGGCGCTGCGTGACGCTCCGGACCTGCATGATGCGGTGCTGATCGCGTTCGTGCGCCGCGAGCAGGGTCTCGTGCTGCCGCCGGGCAATCCGAAGCGGCTGCGCGGCCTCGCCGACGTGCTTGCGCTCAGCGCCAGGATGGCGATGCGGCAGCAGGGCACGGGCGCGCAGATGCTGCTCGACGTGCTGCTGACGCGCGCGGGCGCCACGACGCGCGATTTGCGGCGGATCGAGACGCCGGCCCTCACCGGACCGGATCTCGCCGAGCTGGTCCGCGCCGGACAAGCCGATTGCGGCATCGCGACGCGCGCCGCGGCGCGCTCGGCCGGGCTCGATTTCGTGCCGCTGGTCTGGGAGAATCTTGACCTCGCGATGCGGCAGCGCAGCTACTTTCTCCCCGCCATGCAGGCCCTGATCCGGCTCCTCAGCGAACGGCGGCTGCGGCAGCGCGCGGAGGAGCTGACCGGCTACGATCCCTCGCCCGCCGGCCAGATCCGCTTCGCGGCCTGAGATTGACGCCCACCCCAAAATAGTTGCAAAAGAAACCAATTCAGCCGGGCCATACCCGGCACAAGCAACTTTCGGCCAACGCGCCGGATCAGGGGAGGACAAGCGTGAATCCAACGAGATTTGGACTGCCGGTCGCGGCTGCCCTCGTGGCAGCGCTGCTGCCGGGCGCGGCGTCGGCGCAGGTGTCCGACGACATCGTCAAGATCGGCGTGCTCACCGACATGAACGGCCCGGCCTCGGCGCCGACCGGCCAGGGCTCGGTGACGGCGGCGCAGATGGCGATCGACGATTTCGGCGGCACCGTGCTCGGCAAGCCGATCAGCATCGTCGTCGGCGACCACCAGCTCAAAGCAGATGTCGGCGGCGCGATCGCGCGGCGCTGGTACGACGTCGACCAGGTCGATCTGATCGTTGACGTGCCGGTCTCCGCCGTCGGGCTCGCGGTACAGAACATCGCCAATGAGAAGAAGCGGCTGTTCATCACCCACTCCACCGGCACCGCCGACTTTCACGGAAAATTCTGCTCGCCTTACGCGATGCAATGGGTGTTCGACACCCGCGCGCTCGCGGTCGGCACCGCGGATGCCGTGGTCAAGCGCGGCGGCGACAGCTGGTTCTTCATCACTGACGACTACGCCTTCGGCCATTCGCTTGAACGCGACGCCTCCAGCGTCATCAATGCCAATGGCGGCAAGGTGCTGGGCTCGGTGAAGCCGCCGCTGGCCACGCCCGACCTCTCCTCCTTCGTGCTTCAGGCGCAGGCCTCCAAGGCCAAGATCATCGGCATTGCCGCCGGTCCCCCCAACAACATGAACGAGATCAAGACCGGCTCGGAGTTCGGCGTGTTCAAGGGCGGCCAGCAGATGGCGGCGCTGCTGGCGCTGATCACCGACATCCACGGACTTGGCCTTCAGGCCGCGCAAGGCCTGTTGCTGACGACGTCGTTCTATTGGGACATGGACGACAAGACCCGCGCATGGTCGAAGCGCTATTTCGCAAAAATGAACAAGATGCCGTCGATGTGGCAGGCCGGCGTCTACTCGAGCGTGATCCACTATCTCAACGCCATCAAGGACGCCGGCACCGACGATCCGCTCAAGGTCGCGGCGAAGATGCGCGAGAAGCCGGTCGAGGATTTCTTCGCCCGCAACGGTCGCTTGCGCGATGACAATCTGATGGTGCACGACCTCTGGCTGGTGCAGGTGAAGACGCCGGAGGAGAGCAAATATCCGTGGGACTATTACAAGATCCTCACGACCATCTCGGGCGACAAGGCCTTCGGGCCGCCGGACCCGGCGTGTGCGATGGTGAAGAAGTGAGATTGGCGAATGGCGAATAGGGAGTGGCGAATGGGGACAGACTCCATTCGCTATACACCACTCGCCATTCGCTACTTCACAACCCCGATCTCGCGAAAATATTTCATGACGCCCGGATGGATCAGCGCCGCGCTCGGCGCTGCCGCGACCGTGTTCGCTGCCGTGGTCTCGCAGGCCTGCGCGAGCTGCTTGCAGAAGGTCGCCTCGGCGCCGTGCAACGTCTTGGCGAGGCGATAGGCGACATCGTCGGGCAAATCTTCGCGCGTCAGCACAAAACTCCACGAGCCGAGCGAGGCGATCGGCTCGGGCTGTTTTGGATAGGAGCCGGCCGGCACCGTCAGCGGCTTGAGGAACGCATGCTTGGCGCGAATGCGCGTGATCTCCTCGGCGCTGGGCGCGATGAAGCGCGCGCCTGAGGCGCTGGATGCGACCGCGGCAAAGCCGGGCCAGCCGATGCCGGCGCCCCAGAGCGCCGCGGCGCGGCCATCCTCGACCATCGCGGGGCCATCGCCGGCGCGGTCGAGATAGATCGCCTTGAAATCCTCGTCCTGCTTCAGGCCGAGACCATCGAGCACATAGCGCGCCAGGATCGGCAGGCCCGAGCCTTTTGCGCCGAACGCAACGGGCTGCCCGACGAGATCGCGGATGGTCTTGTAGGGACTGTCCGCGCGCACCACGAACATGCCGGGGTTGGAATAGATCGCCGTGAGAATCTTCAGCCGCACCGGCGTTCGCCCGATGCCGGCAAAGGCTTCATAGGCCGGCTCGCCCGCGACCAGCGCGAGATCGAGCTCGCTTTTCTCCAGCAGCGGAATGTTCTCGTTGCTGCCCTTGGTGTTGCGGGGGGCGATGGTGATTTGCGGATCGGCTGCATTCATCACCTCGGCAAAAGCATTGCCATAGAGCGGAAAGCCGCCGCCGGGCGTGGCGGTGCCCAAACTGAGTGTCGTGGTCGGAATGGCCTTGCCTCCGGTTTGAGCAGTGGCGGGGCTTGCGAGCAGCACCGCGCCGAGAAAAAGGGGAAAAGCGAATCTCATGACTGGTCCCGGCGAGCCTGCGTCAACACCGACTTGCGGCGATGTAGGCAGCGGCCCGTTTTTGTGAAAGCATGCGTCCCAACGACAATAGAACAATGGGAGGCGTCATGTTGCGAATTTTGCGTAACAGTGTTTTCGGGCTGGTTTTGCTTTCGGGTCTTTTCAGCGCCTCCCCTCCCGCCTCCGCCGCATACCCCGACCGCCCCGTGCACTGGATGATCGGCTTTGCCGCCGGCGGCCCGGTCGACATCGTGGCGCGGATCATGGCGCAGGCGCTTTCGGAGAGCCTCGGCCAGCAATTCATCGTCGAGAACCGCGCCGGCTCCGGCGGCAACATTGCGGCCGGCGCCGCGATCAACGCCGCCCCCGATGGCTACACGCTGCTGTTCGTCGCGCCCAACAACGCGATCTCGACCTCGCTCTACAAGAAGCTGCCGTTCGACTTTTTGCGCGACACCGTGCCGGTCGCCAGCATCATGCAGCTCACCAACATGCTGGTCGTCTCCAATGCGATGCCGGTGAAGACGGTTCAGGAGTTCATCGACTATTGCAAGGCCAATCCCGGCAAGATCTCGTTCGCCTCGTCCGGCAACGGCACCTCGGTGCACATGTCGGCGGAGCTGTTCAAGGTGATGACCAAGTGCGACATGGTGCACGTGCCCTATCGCGGCTCGGCGATCGCCTTCCCCGACATCATCTCCAACAAGGTGCAGCTGATCTTCGACAATCTGCCGTCCGCGCTTGAGCAGTCGAAAGGCGGCACCGTCCGCGCGCTCGGCGTGACCTCGCCGCAGCGCTGGCCGAGCGTGCCCGACGTGCCCGCGATCGCCGAGACGGTCCCGGGCTTCGAGTCGGTCGGCTTCTACGGCATCTCCGCGCCGAAGGGCACGCCGCCCGAAGTGGTCGAGATCCTCAACAAGGCCGTCGGCGACGCGCTGAAGGACCCGAAGGTGGTGGCAAGGCTCGCCGAGACCGGCGGCATCCCCAAGCCAATGACAGCAGCCGAGTTCGGCAAGCTGGTCGAGAGCGAGACCGCGAAGTGGAAGAAGGTGGTCGAGTTCGCGGGCGTCTCGGTGGATTAGGCCCGCCTCACTCCGGCGCGCTTGCAGCTCGCCGGCAACGGGGGTCGGAGAGGTCGCGAAGTCTCTCCGGCAAAATTCGAAAACAACCCCATGCACAGTAGACGAGGCCAGCGATTTCAAGGAGTTAAGGAGGGGCCGGCCATGGCCGGCAAAAATCCGTTGACCCGTCGGGCAAAACAGGGGCATGATGCGATTATTCCGAAATCTCCAAGCATCCGTCACGGGCGTGGGTCGCACGCACCCTTGCGTTCCTCGCGGCTCAGCGAGCATTGCACCCCCGCCTCCATCCCTGTAAACGAACCGCGCACCGTTGCCGGCCGCGCATAGCAGCGGCCGTCTCGCGGCGGGGCCTGTAGCTCAATGGTTAGAGCCGGCCGCTCATAACGGTCTGGTTGCAGGTTCGAGTCCTGCCGGGCCCACCAGCCTTCGCTCGCTTCGCGAGCTTCGGCTCGGCAAGCCAGCGCCACACATCAAAAGCGAAGCGGGCGAAGGCTGCCGCGCCGAAGCCCAAGGGGCGAAGGCGGGCTGAAAATCAATTCCTCGGGCCTTGGCCAAATTTTCCGGTGGACCGGCTGATTTTGTTGGAGCCAGACATGATCAGGACCACCACACTCCCCTCTGCGACACGCGACGTCCGCGAGGGCATCCAGCGCCGGATGTGTGGCGTCGCCCTGCCTCTCCACTCCTGCCTCTCCACTCCTGCCTCTCCACTCCTGCCTCTCATTTCGGGACCGAACATGCGCAAGCATCTCGCGATTTTGGTGATCTCGTGCTGGGCCACTTTGGCTTACGCACAAAAGGCCGACCTCGTTGTCACGAACGCAAAGATCGTGACGCTGGATCCCGCATCGACGATCGCGCAGGCTCTCGCGGTCCGCGAAGGCAAGATCGTTGCAGTCGGCGGCAACGATGCCATGGAGGGCCTGACCGGGTCTGCGACGCGCCGTGTCGACGCAGGTGGTCGCACCATCATTCCGGGATTGATCGATTCCCATATTCACGCCGTGCGCGCCGGCCTCACCTACGCGACTGAGGTCAACTGGATCGGCGCAAAGACGATCCCTGAGGCCATGGAACGCTTGCGCCAGGCGGCAAAAGCGCGCCCGGCGTCCTGGATCATCGTGGCCGGTGGCTGGAGCGACTTGCAATTTGCGGAGAAGCGGCGGCCAACGCTCGCCGAGGTGATGTCGGCGGTTCCCGACAATCCCGCTTACATCCAGCTGTTCTATGCGGCGGTGCTGATGACGCCGA
The DNA here is from genome assembly GCF_900109945.1 of Bradyrhizobium sp. OK095. GTDB lineage: Bacteria > Pseudomonadota > Alphaproteobacteria > Rhizobiales > Xanthobacteraceae > Bradyrhizobium. Next base: position 70,269 of record NZ_FOBX01000016.1, on the reverse strand, counting down.
AAGCGCAGCTGGCCCTCGGGATATCAGCGGATCAGTTGCCGGCCGGCATGACGGCCGAACGCGCCGCATCGGGCGAAACCACGGGCTGGTTCAACGGCTCCATTGTCAGCATCTCCGCGCTGTTCGATCGCCTGCCGAGGCCGAATTTCGAGGAGAATGTCGCCGGGACCCGGCAGTTCTTCACCGAGCTCAATCGTCTCGGCATTACCGGGATCGTGGACCCCGGCGGCTTCAGCATCTATCCCAGCCACTACGCCGCCTTGCAAAAGCTCTGGCGCGAGAAATCACTGACGGTGCGCGTGGCCTACAGCCTGTTCGCCCAGAATGTCGGCGCGGAATTCGAGGAGTACAAGAACCTCACGCCGTTCCTGCCGATGGGATTCGGCGACGACATGCTGCGCTTCAACGGCATCGGCGAGCGGATCACAGGCGCCATGTACAACAACAACGCGCCCGACGCGGCCGCCAGGGACAAGTTCCTCGAGATCATTCGCTGGGCGGCCAAACAAGGGCTGACGGTCACCATCCACTGGCAGGAAGACAAATCCGTCCATCACCTCCTCGACCTCTATGAAGAGGTCAACAAGGAGACGCCGATCGCGCCGCTGCGCTGGTCCATCGCCCATCTCGACAACACCTCGCCCGGAACGCTGGCACGGATGAAGGCCCTCGGTATCGGCTGGACCATGCAGGACGCCATGTATCTCGGAGGCGACCGTATCGTGGCGCAGGCCGGCGAAGCCACGCGCAGCATGCCGCCCATCGTCACGGCGTTGCGCACCGGCGTCCATGTCGGGGCCGGAACGGATGCGCATCGGGTCGCATCCTACAATCCGTTCGTGGCGCTGCAATGGATGCTCGACGGCAAGACGGTCGGCGGGCACGCGACGCGCGGCCCGGACGAAACACCCAGCCGCGAAGATGCCTTGCGGCTGTATACTTTGGGAAGCGCCTGGTTCTGCTTCGACGAGACGCGGCGCGGCACGCTAGAGGCCGGCAAGCTCGCCGACTTCGCGATTCTCGATCGGGATTTCATGTCCGTCCCCGTCGAGCAAATCGGCGCCACGGCGTCTCTGCTGACGCTCGTGGGCGGGAAGGTAGTGTATGCGGCGGATGTTTTCGCGAACGTAAAATAGGAGCTGGAGGGCCGAGGTGTTGCTCCCACGGGTCTCGGCTTGTTGTTCGTTGCAGCGACATTTCGGATTACCGAAATAACGCACCGAGCGCCAGGGTTCGAAAACCCATTAATTGAGTGCACTGTCACCGTAAATGGCTCGCTCAAGAAGAAACCGAAGAAGGGGTTCGATGCCTAAAGTAAGACTTCACTGAACTTTGGCGGGGTGCAGAGGCCGGAAACGCGACCTGGGAAGGATGGGCGGCTACGGAGTTGGACCCGCACTGCTCAGAGCTCATTGATCAGTCCGTTGAACGAATCGCGCCTTGCGAGCATAATATCTAGCTGGCTGCTTTTCTTTTTCTTATAGCTTCTCCATGCTGGAATTCTACATTCAAAGAAAGCTGCACCGCGGAGACAAGCTCGCTATGGACAGCGAGTTGGTCGGACAGAGCGGGATATTTGTCGTTCTTGCCGAGCCCGGCGCTGGAAAGTCGGACTTACTCGACTTTCTAAGCAAGAGCTATGAGGTTCCCCGTCAGCCCGCGAGTCAGTTTGTTCACGAAGCTCCCGCTACGAAGAGCGTGCTTGTGATCGATGCGCTCGACGAAGTGGCGCGGATCGGCGAGGAGAAGATTAACGAGATCATTGTAAAGGCGCGCGCGTCGACGGCGACAACTGTGATTCTTGCAAGCCGTTCATATGTTTGGGATCAAGCGCGCTCGACTGCGGTTCGCGATTGTTTCGGCGTCGAGCCAACCATTTTGCGTCTCGAACCATTCGATCACGACGAACAACAACAGTTGTTCGCAGACTATCTACCTTCCGAAGACTTCGAGGCGTTCCGAGCCGAGGCGACCCGTTTCGAGCTCACGCCCATCCTAGGAAATCCTCAATTTCTCAAGCTGTTCGCCGACGCTTACGTGCAGGGCGGGCGGCACTTTTCGTCAAAGAAGCAGATTTACGCTGATGCGGCGCGCAGGCTTGCCAGCGAACGAACGAACGCTCCGGGAGCGACAGCGCGTCCGGAGATCGACACCATCGTTGCCGCAGCCAGCGAACTCTTCGCCAAACTGCTTCTTTCTGGCGCTTTGGGCGTTTCAGCTAACGAAGAAATAGAGGGCTACGTCTATCCCTATCTCCGTGGCATCGCGTCGAACGCCGAAATCGCCGACTTTGCTCTGAACACGCGCCTCTTTAAACCGACCGACACGGTCAATCGGCATGATCCCGTCCATCGGATCGTCGCCGAGTATTGTGCGGCCGATTACCTGATCAAGCGCATCGAAGACCCGACGAATACTTTTTCTTTAAGGCGGTGCCTTGCGGTTGTCGCCCCGAATTCCACGGTACGCAACGAGCTACGGGGCCTGCTGGGATGGATGGCGTCGCTGGGCAACCGCAATACGCAGGAGACAATTGTCAAGCTTGACCCATATGCAGTGTTTGCTAACGGCGATGCATCGCAGCTCCACGCATCGGTCAAACCGTTGCTGCTCAATGAATTAAAGTCGCTAGCTGAAAACGATCCATTTTTCCGGCGCATGGATTCGTGGAGGAAGTTTAATGTCGCGGGGTTCTTCACGGCGGATATGATTGCGCATGTCCGCCCTCTCCTTTCTGGAGCCAATTCCAGGACGCACTTGCGCGGGTTGATACTCGAACTCCTTTACGACACAGAAGCAGGTAAAGGCCTTGAGCCGGAGTTTCGGACCCTCCTTCTGGACTCTCAGGCCGAAGAGCATGACCGGGACCAGGCCTATCAAAACATTGCAGCGATTTCGAAAAGTGGCCTGATCAACGACTTCAACGCGCTGGTTGCGGAGGCGACGCGGGACTCGCTTGATATTGCATCGACGATTCTCCGAGACGAAGGGATAGCGCGTATTGGGCAACCTCACGCCCTCGTATTCGTCAGAGCACTTGCGATGCTCTATCCCGAAAGCGGAATACGCGAACGCGGGTTAGGGTCGAGATATTTCATTCGTAAGGTCATATCGAGCTTCAGCCTTAATGACACGCGATACCTTCTTGATGGAGTCACAAGCAACCTCGCGTGCACATGCGGCAAAACCAAACCACATCGTTGCACTTGCCGCCGAGGAATTAGCAAGATTGCCGGCTACCTTCTTGACAATTACTTCGAGCTTATGGTCGGCCCTCACGATGCATGTCAAATCAGGCGGTGGACCGAACGCCTCGTGTTTGAAAATCATAAGAGCGGTGACCAAAGCAGGTCTGTCGAAGCTATGTCGCAGAACGCCGGTCTTCGCCGGGCGATCCAGATCTCAATGATAGGCGGATTATCCGACCCGGACCAAATCATCGAAACTCGGGTCCATTTTTTCATGAATTCAACCCATTCCGGATTGGCCTTTCGTGAAGGCGATTACGACGCGCTTGTGGACCATGCGCTTGCCATCGGAAATCACGTGCTTTGGCAGCATCTGATAGTCTCTCACAGTCCTTACGATACTTCAGCAAGAGGCCCCAGTCCAACCAGAGCTCGCATGAAAGCTCAGGCTCGTACGTCATCCGAACTGTTGCGTATCTGGACCAAGGTCAATCGAGCTAGTCGCGAGCTGTTTCAAAGAGATTATGTCAGATTTGGTCACTCGCGCAGACATTACAAACGTATGGAGGTTGAGCGCAGAGCTGGCCTGCTCGCCAATTTTGAGGCTAACCGTGTCCTGATCGTAGCGGGACGACACTGGGGCTGGTTGATCGCTTTGGCCCAACGCTATCTTCACGGCGCACACGAAGATGATCTGGTTATCAAGGACGAAAAGCTCATCGAAACCGCCCTTCTCAACTGCTTTAGCTTCATTACTCCTGAGATTCCCTCAATAGCAGTTATAGCAGAGCGGGGCAGCACCAACGTTTCAATGGTCCTTGAAGCGGCCTGCCTTGCGACCTTTCGTAAGACTGGAACGCTAGCAGGCATTTCCCTTGATATGCTTCGTGCCGTAAAGGCTAGTGGCATCGGGGGATCAGCATACCAGGAAGGCGAAGCTGAACGCTTCGAACGAACCATAGACGGCCTGATCTTCTCATCCGACGCGGACAAGATCGAGTTCATAACTCGCCTTATCGAGCCGCAGCTGATTCGCCCGGGAGATGCCGCAACCAACGTCTACATGCTCGATCACCATGAAACCTTCGCGAACGTGAAAGGCGCGCTCGCTATTGATTGGCTCGCACGGTATCCGGCTATGCCCTGGCATTCGCGGGAGACGCTATTCGGCATCGCCGCAACTCACGCGGACAGAGCTCAGCTCAATGCGTTGATTGAGACGCGCTGCAACGACCCAATAGACCCCTCCGATGTTGGTATAAAGCGCCGGAAGTTCTGGCTGCTTCGCCATTTCTTTTTCATACTGCTCACTTCCGATGCAAAATGGGCAGAGTTCAGCACCGATCCGAAATCAATACTTGAGATCGAGCACTATTCGGGCCGGCTTGGCCGACATGACTCACAGGGATGGCCGCAACTCAACGCCGAACAGGTTTATCGTGTTCTCGACGGGTTCGTTGCAGCATGGCCAAAGTTGCCCTTGCCAAACAGTTGGGGCAGTGGCGACCCGCCGGGAGAAATCGCTTACAGATTCCTGACCGATGTAGTTTTCACCATCGGAAGAGACGATCCTTCAAACTCTATCCCAGTGTTCGATCGGATTTTGTCAGACACCAGGTTTTCTAACTTTTGGAATTCGGTTAAAAGCCAACGCGCGGAAGCAGTCAGGCAGCAAGCACTATCGGATTTTCGCGCTCCAACGCCCACCGACATTTCGCACCTTCTCGACGACAGCAAAATTGCGTCAGTAGAGGATATGCGAGCCCTACTGATCGAGCTTCTTGATGAATTTCAGCTCCGGCTAAAGGGAGACGCCACAAATCCCGCCGAGGTGTTTTATTCAGGCGACAAGCGCGTAGACGAAAATAAAGCGCGAGACCGGATCGTCGATAGGCTTCAGGATTTGTTTCGTGCGCTCAACCTTGGCGTGGTTGTCGAGCACCAGATGGCCAACCAGAAGCGCTGTGATTTTACAGCCTCGGCCGTAATCGACAAATCTCAAGTCATCCTCGTGACCGAACTAAAGGGGCAATGGAACCGTGAACTCTACACCGCAGCTTCGGTTCAGCTGGCGGGCCGTTACACCATATACCCGGGAGCAGCAAATCAGGGTGTGTACCTGATCTTATGGTTCGGCGTCGATGAAAGAATCGCCGGCCGAAGAGACCCTTTGATAACTTCTCCCGCCCTGCTGCGTGAGGAAATCATTAAGAGAATGCCTGCGGAACTCGCCGGCAAGATAGATGTCTACGTCCTCGACGTATCGCGTGCGAAGACTGCCAAGAAGAAAAAAGGGGCGACGAAGACTGCCAAAACTCCCGCAAAGTCTGCAGCGACCACAAAGACCCGCACAACGGCCGCGAATAGGGTAACAGCGAAACCTTCGGCGCGCCGTGCTAAGAAGCCGATCTCCAAAGCTTTAAGTAAAACAGCGGCTAATAAGGGATCAAAGGCCGGTGTCAAGCGCGTCAAAAACGTCGCCGTTAAACTTTCAAAAACGAGCGTCAAGCGCGCAAAAAATAGTGTCGTCAAACAGTCGAAAGCCAGAAAGGTGAGCGAAACTACGAAGTCGCGTTGCTAGCTGCGCGCTTCTACTCACAACGGTCACACTTGCCTCGACGTGTTTGCCCAGCGAAAGCGGCCAAGGATCACCTAGCTCATTCCAAGGCGGTCGAGCCGAAGTGGCGCTCTTGTCGCGTCCTTCAAGCGCTGTCACTAGGCGACCGCCGCCGCAAGCTAGGTGTGTTGATCTGGGAATTCCGTTGACAGTGCACTAGATTGACCCGCTTTGCCTCAGCACGCATCATGAGGGCATCGTCCGCGAGGCTCGCGTCACCCTAATAGGGGCGGCCTCTCTCGGTTTTCTCGATGAAGCCGTGAAGGACCAGAATGGGTCTTGGACTGTTCAACCCGCGCCAGCCTCGCACCAGCATCGTACCAGAAAATCCCCCAACCGCACGCACCCGCCGCGCTCGGAGGACTCCGCACGCACAGCTGAACGCGAACTGACGGCACGGGAACGCAAATTTACGTTGACCGTGCAGTCAGCGACTCCGTTGGCCCGTTCGACGGTTCGGAATGTGGTGCACCGTTGGGTCCGCCTACCGCTGGATGAAGAGAGGCTCAGTCATTCAAATGTCGCAAGACGCTCAAATTTCGGCAGACGTTGCGATTTCATTCCTGTCTCACTTGCAGGCCAAATTGTACGAGATTGCCACGAGAGATCTCGAACAGAACCACGAGGCGGATCGCTATGGACCTGAGCCCAAGCGAGCGCTGGGCCATGATATGCAAAATTATCAGAGCAAACTCCTGTCCATGGCGCGACTGAAAAACTCAAAGTCGCTTCCGCTGGTCCTGCTGGATACCTATCAGTTGCTGCAAGACGAATATTCGAAAGACGTCCTGTTGGAGTTGTATCTTCAGCGCGTGATCGGGCATGACCTCGTCAAGATCTTTCGAAATTCTCCAAAATACTGGCAAGAGCGGAGCCTGGCACGGAGTCTGCAGACGAACCGTCTGCCTGCAAAAAAAATCAAGAATATGAACTTCGAGCTGACTCATTTCGATCTGAAGGACATTGGCTACGATCTCAATCTGTTTTCCGCTCCCATCGGAATCGACGCCACCTTCTTGAAAACGCAATACGAGTACAGCGGCGTAAAGCCGGCGATCGCGGCAAAGACCGGCGATATCGTCATCGAAGCCGGCAGCTGCTACGGTGATACGAGCCTGTATTTTGCAACGAAGGTGGGACCCACGGGCAAGGTCATCGGGTTTGAATTCATCCCGGACAATCTCGATATCTTGCGTGAGAACCTCGCACTGAACCCCAAATATTCGTCGAATATCGAGATCATCGAGAGACCGGTATGGGAGACGTCCGAAAAGATACTCTATATGATGAACAATGGTCCGGGCAGCCAGGTTTCCGAGCGTCCGCTCTTCCACGGTGCAGCCGAAATCAGAACCATCTCCATCGACGATGTGGTTCGTGACAAGAAACTGCCTCGTGTCGATTTCATCAAAATGGACATCGAGGGTGCCGAGCTATCCGCGCTCAAGGGCGCCGTGGGCACGCTCAATCGGTTCAAACCGTCATTGGCGATTTGCGTCTATCACAAGCCCAATGACTGGGTCGACATTCCCCTCTTCATCAATTCCCTGAACCTCGGCTACAAGATGTGGCTGGATCATTTTACGATCTACCCCGAAGAAACCGTGCTCTATTGCAGGACTTCTTGAGGCGAGCCGCGCCGAAGCCAACGCGCGACGGCAGCCGGCACGAGACTTATTCCGGATTGCGGCCAACATTCTCTTGAGCACGGATGGATCTGACGTCGCGAGAAAGGGCCTCGGGCATGGCATTGCCCTGGGCTGTCGCCGCACGTGCGGAGATGGTATGGAATGAAATTGGCAATGTCGTCGGCGTCCGTCTGGATATCGCCTCGTCGAGCGGAGCCTGTGCAAAGCACCTCTCACGGCAGGAGAATTTCATGACCAGCGAAAAAGGCCCGAACATCAAGAAGAAGCAGAAATGCAAGAACTGTGAAGGCAAGGGCTTGCTCAAGAAGGGCGACAAGGTGGTGAAGTGCCAGCGCTGCAAAGGCACCGGCGTGCGGTGATGCCGGGGTCGAGAACCTCGGATTTCGGTGCCGGTGCACGCAATGACTCCGCCGATTTCGGCAGGGTTCAGGGCTCGTCCTGGCGCCGCGCAAGGGCCGGGTCCGCTTTCGTCCGCTCATAGGAACCGCTCCAGCACCCGCCAGCCTCACACCAGCTTCGCACCAGAGACTGGCTCGACGGGGCTCCGCAGTCGCGCTCGTAGCCTCGCAAGCACAGCTGCACGCGAACCGGCGGCCCGAGAAGGCAAGTGCAGTGCACGTCTCCTTCTGGTGACTCAAGATATCGGCGAGCCCACTGACCTTGTCCACTTTTCTGGCCAATCCATGAACCGTCAAGAGCGCCGGGCCGCGGCAAAGCAATCCCCACCAAGCGCACCAAAACATCTGGAAGCCGCCAGGCAGGGCAAATCGCTGTTCGATCTCGGCCGCTATGCCGAGGCCCTCGACTGCTTCAACCTGTTCGAGAAGCACAATCCCGGTATCGCGCCCCTGTATCAAACGCGCGGCCTTTGCTTGCAGCGGCTCGGCCGGTTCGCGGAGGCGCAGGCCGATTTCGAGAGGTCTGTCGCGCTCAACCCGGGCGAAGCGGAGACGCACAAGAACCTCGGCACGCTTCATTCGCGATTGGGCCGGATGGAGCAGGCCTTTGCGAGCTTCGATCGCGCGCTCGCATTGCGTCCGAATTTTCCTGCAGCGCTCACCGAAAAGGCGCGGGCGCTGTGGAGCCTGCAATTGCTGGATGAGGCTTTCGCGGCCTTGCACAGATCGCTGGCGGTGGACCCAGGCAATGCGCACACGATCTGGAATCTCGCGCTGCTTCAGATGCTGACCGGGGATTTCGAGCGGGGCTTGCCGGGACGCGAGGCCCGCTGGAAAGCGTCTCTCGGCCTCGTCGATCGCGGTTTTTCGCAAGCCCTCTGGCTCGGCGACCAGCCGATCGAGGGCAAGACCATCCTGCTTCACGCCGACGAGGGATTGGGCGACTCGATCCAGTTTGCGCGCTACGCACCCATGCTGGCCGCGCTCGGAGCGCAAGTCATCCTGGAGGTGCCGACGCCGATCCAGCAGCTGTTGGGTGGCATCGCCGGCGTCGCGACTTGCACCGGCCGATCGTCGACGCCGTCGCTGGCGTTCGACCTGCACTGTCCGCTTGGAAGCCTGCCGCTGGCGTGCGGGACGCGGCTCGATACCATCCCGTTCGCGGACGCGTATCTTCCTGCGCCCCCGGCGGCGCGCGTGACGGCGTGGCAAGAACGGCTTGTCGACCGGCTTGGTCCGCGCAACCGCTTCCGCGTCGGTCTCGCCTGGTCGGGCAATCCGGATCACAACAACGATCACAATCGATCGATGACCCTGCGCACGCTTGCGCCGCTGCTCGATTGCGACGTCCAGTTCGTCTCCTTGCAGAAAGGCGCCCGGGACCAGGACCGGGCGTTTCTCGGTGAACACCCTGATATCGTCGACCTCTCGGACTATCTCACGGATTTCAGCGACACGGCTTCGCTGATGTCCTGCCTCGACCTGGTGATCTCGGTCGACACCAGCGTCGCTCACCTTGCCGGCGCGCTGGGCGCCCCGGTCTGGACGATGTTGCCTTTCAACCCGGATTGGCGCTGGCTGCTCAACCGCGACGACAGCCCGTGGTATTCGTCGATGAGGTTGTTCAGGCAACCGAAGCGAGGCGACTGGGCGAGCGTCGTGGATCGTGTTCGCCTCGAACTCGGCGGGCTGGTTTCGGCATGGCGGTCGGGAACATTGCAACACCAGAGCAAGACCCCGACCACCAAGCCACGGGATGCGGTTCTCGCGAATGACCTCGGCAATATGCTCTGGCAACGCAAACGCACGGACGAGGCTGTGCTGCATTTTCAGCGGGCGCTACAGCTGTATCCTCAATATCTGGACGCAGCGAACAGTTGCGGGAGACTGCTGTTTCATCTCGGCCGCTATGCGGAAGCCCTCGAATGCCTGGACATCGCCGAGACGTTGGACCCAGGTTCCGCGCCCCTCTATCAAATGCGCGGCGATTGCCTCATGGAGGCGAACCGGTTCGCGGAAGCGGAGGCCGACTACGAGAAGTCCATCGCGCTGGACCCCGGCCTGGCCGACGCGCACAACAAGCTCGGCGTGCTTCATGCGAAACTCGGCCGAATGGAACAGGCACTTGCGTGTTTCGACCGGACGCTTGAGCTTCGCCCCGATCTTTCCGGTACGCTTTCCAACAAGGCATTGGTATTGCTGAATCTGCAATTGCTGGATCAAGCGTCCGCGACCTTTCACAGATCGCTGACGGTCGACCCCGGCAATGCGGTGGCGACCTACAATCTGGCGACACTTCAGTTGCTGACTGGAAACTTCGAGCAAGGCTGGCTTGGGCGCGAAACGCGGTGGACACTTCCTGTCGGTTTGCTCGATCGCGGTTTTTCCCAACCCCTATGGCTTGGTGACCAGCCGATCGAAGGCAAGACCATATTGCTTCATGCTGACGAGGGATTGGGCGACGCGATTCAGTTTGCGCGCTATGCCCCCATGGTGGCCGCACTCGGAGCGCGCGTCATCCTGGAGGTCCAGCCTCCGATCCAGCGGCTCCTGGCCGGGGTGTCCGGCGTCGCAAATTGTGTCAGTCGACCGTCTGCGACGTCGCTGGCGTTCGACCTGCACTGTCCTCTTGGAACTCTGCCGTTCGCGCTCAAGACACGGCTCGATACGATCCCGGGCGCGGAGCCGTACCTTCCTGCGCCCCCGGTGGCGCGCGTGAAGGCGTGGGAGGACCGGCTTGGCGCCCGCGATCGCTTCCGCGTCGGTCTGGTCTGGTCGGGCAATGCAGCTCACAAGAATGATCACGATCGATCGATTGCGCTACGCGAGCTTGCGCCTCTGCTCGATTGCGACGTCCAGTTCGTCAGCTTGCAAAAGGACGTCCGGGATCAGGACCGGGCCTTCCTCGGCGAACATCCAGATATCGTCGATCTCTCGGACCATCTGACGGATTTCAGCGACACGGCGGCGCTGATGTCCTGTCTCGATCTGGTGATCTCGGTCGACACCAGCGTCGTTCACCTTGCCGGCGCGCTCGGCGCGCCGGTCTGGACGATGTTGCCGTTCAACCCGGACTGGCGCTGGCTGCTCAACCGCGACGACAGCCCGTGGTATCGGTCGATGCGGCTGTTCAGGCAACCGAAGCGAGGCGACTGGGCCAGCGTCGTGGAGCGCGTTCGCCGCGAGCTGCAAGGCCTGGTGCCGGCGCGGCGAAGCCACGACAAGGCGAGCGACGAACCGGTCCCTGCCCTCGCGCCCTAACCCTCCAACCGATACAGCCGCCACCGCTCCGGCACGCCCTTGAGCTGATGGCTGCCATGATCCCTGAAGCGGATCGTGGACTGTGTCTTCATCAGGTCCTTGACCGCGCTCGACACCAGAACTTCGCCGGCGCGCGCCTTGGCGGCGACGCGCGTGACGATGTGAAAGGCGAGGCCGACCATTTCGCCACCGCTGATGGTGTACTCGCCCGCGTGCAGCGCCACCCGGATCTCGAGGCCCAGCGTGCGCACGGCCTTTTGAATCGAGGTCGCGCAACTGATTCCGGCGGCCGGCAGCTTGAATGTCGCGACCACGCCGTCGCCGGTCGTGACGACTTCCTTGCCGCGTAAACTCTTCAGTTCTTTACGAACCGCGGCGTAATAATGGCCCATCACCTTGGTCCAGCGCGCATCGCCGAGTTTTGCGGCTTTGGCGGTGGAGCCGACGATATCGACGATCAGGATGGTGGCGAATGCCTGCTTGAGGCTGGCGCTGGGCTCGGCGGACGGGCGCCTGTTCGCAATCGCCCCGGTTAGCGGTTCGTAGCGATGACTGCGTCGCCGCGCGATCGCGGCCTTTGCGTAGTCCTGGGCACGCGCCGCGGTGCGGCAGCGGATCGTCTTCTCCTGCGGCAGCCGCGTCCAATGGACCTTTCGCCCGCTCCCCGCGCCCTGGACCTCCACGGCGCCCCACTTCAGGAACACCGCCGAGCCGACCCGCCTGACGCACCATGCTTTGGACGTGTATCCCGATACGTTCGACTGATGCAGGCCGATGCGAAGGAATTTGGGCATGAATGTACGGCCAATCGCTGGACCATTTTTGGCGAACCTGAGACGGAGCGTAGTTGGACGTTCGCGCGTTGGCAACAGCGTGCGCAGATCGGCCAGCTCGATCTCAAACCCGCTTCACGAGACGCCCGAGCTCTTCGGTGAATCGCCCGATATCGTCGTCCGACGAGTAGACATGAGGTGCCACACGCACAATCCTCTCGAGGCCTCGCGCTTCGAGCTCCCATCGTGCATAGTCGAGGGCCACGGACGCGATCGCGATGCCGCGCATTGCCATCTCTCCCACAATGTCATCCGCGGGCACAAACGCATGTTGGAAGGTCAGGAATGCCGCGCCGGCCTCCTCGTCCTCGAACACCGTAAGACCGGGGACACTGCGCAGGTTCGCGCCCAGACGGCGCAGCTGTTCGCTGTTGTGGGCGCGGACATTCGCAAGGCCGATACGATCCAGCTCTTGAAAAGATGCCCGCAACCCAAGACGACCGGCAGCGGAAAACTCCCACGCCTCGAAGCGTCGCGCATCCTCCCGCGACAGGAAGCTGTCATCCGGACACCATGTGCCGGCGCTCTGGTCGACGATGACCGGCTGGGCCAGACGACGCAGCGCCCGATCCGACAGCGCCATCATGGCCTGACCACGCCCACCCCTGAGCCACTTCCGGCCGGGCGCGACCATGATGTCCGCAGAGGCCCCCGGCAGCGTCAGCTCGAACTGACCGATGGCTTGCGCGCCATCGACGAAATAGAGGCAGGTATCCGGTCGTGAAAGGGCACCAAGCGCTTCGACCGGCTGGCGCATTCCAAAACTGCTGGCAACGGCCGAAGCACAGATCGCAACCGTGCGCTCATCGACCAGTGCGGCGGCTTGCTCGACGTCGATGATTCCCGCTCCGGTCATGGGCAGTCTGACCACCTCCGCTCCGACTGCTGCCGCACGCCGCAGGGCATTCAGAACATTCCCGCCCCAGTCGTTCCGTGCGATCAGGATGCGATCGCCGCGTCCGAGCGGCATCGATGCAAAAGCAAGCGCCCAGAGCCGGCTCGCCTGCTCGCCGAAGGCAAGATGGGTCGGGGCCACGCCCATCAGGCGGGCCGCCAGGATACGCGTCTCTTCAATGGCGTCGCTCGCATCGGCCGCCGCCCAGTGCACGCCGCGTCGCGCCTCGAGATCGAGGTGGGACTTGATTGCTGCGACCACGCTCGCGGGCATCAGACCGGCCCCCGCGGCGTTCAGATGCGTGAAGGCGCCTCCCCCGCCCTCTGCCGCAGGTGGATGTCGCACCGACTCCCGGGAGATCATTATCCGGCCCGGATTGCCGCGATGAGGTCGATCTCGACCGGGGCGCCGCGCGGAAGTTCGGCCACGCCGACTGACGTCCGCGCATGCCGGCCTCTGCTGCCGAGATGCGCGACCAAGACTTCCGAGGCGCCATTCATGACCTGCGACTGTTGTGCGAATCCGGGCGCGGACGCGACGTAGCCGGTGATCCGGAGAATCTGCTCGACCCGGTCGAGCCCACCGACGGCTTCCGCAAGCGCAGCGAGGCACAGTTCGGCGCAGACGGCAGCGGCACGCTGCGCCGTCGCGAGATCGACCTCAGTCCCCACCTTGCCCTTGAACAGGAGTTCATCGCCACGGCGCGGCAATTGCCCGCTGACATAGGCAACTCCGCCGTGAACGACGACCGGCACGTAGTCGCCGCCCGGCGCATTGGTCTTTGGAAGATTAGTGTTCATGGTCGTCTCTTTCAGTGATTTGGGATCTTCGACAGAAATTACTTGGCCCGCGCGGGCGTCACAACCCCGATCGCCCGGCCACGCGTCATGCGGCGGCCATCCGGCGCTGAAGCCGCTTCACGACGCGAGATGCCGAGAAGCAGATCGCGAAATAGACGAGGGCCGCAAACAGATAGAATTCGATCAAACGCGCCTCCCGATTGGCGACGATGCCAACCGACGTCATGAAGTCGTGAAGGCCGATGACATAGACCAGCGAGCTATCCTGGAACAGGGCGATGCTCTGCGTGAGCAGGATGGGCGTCATGCGGCGCAAAGCTTGCGGCAGGACCACGTAGCGATAGGCCTGCATCCGGCTCATGCCGATCGCCAGCGCTGCGGCCATCTGCCCCCGGGAGATGCCGTTGATGCCGGCGCGCATGATCTCGGAATAGTAGGCCGCCTCGAACAGAGTGAATGCGATGAGCGCGGACGTGAACGCCCCGACCGGCCGCCCGATGAACAGCGGCACCAGCAGATAGAACCAGAAGATCACCATGATCAGCGGGACAGAGCGCAAGCCGTTGACATAACCGGCCGCGACCACAGCGATCGGCCGCGACGCCGACAGGCGTACAATTGCGATCATCGTCCCGAGCAGGATGCCGCCCGCCATCGCCAGCGCCACCAGGACAAAACTGGTTTGCAATCCCTGCCAAAGAAATGGCCAGGCATGAACCACGGCGCTCCAATCGAGGTTTCGCATGGTCAGCCGCGTCCCAGCGTCCCGGGGATCGCGACCCGCCTTTCGACGACGCGCATCCCGACGATCACGCAGAGCGTCAGCATGACATAGATGATGGTCGCGGCCGTCAGGGCCTCGATCCCCTGGAACGTATTGGCCTCGATCTGGCGGCTCTGGCCAGTCAGCTCCAAAACCCCGATGGTCAATGCGAGCGAGGAATTCTTGATGATGTTGAGGGCTTCCGACGTCAATGGCGGCAGCACGTTGCGCGCAGCAAGGGGCAGGAGAATGTAGCGATAGGTCTGCGCGGTGGTGAAGCCCATGGCCGCCGCCGCCATACGCTGCCCGACGCCGATCGATTCAATGCCGGCGCGGACCTGCTCGGCAATGCGCGCAGCGGTGAAGCAGCCGAGCCCGGCGACGGAGAACCAGTATTCGGGCATCGGCAGGTCGCGCTTGACCCATAATCCGAAGCCGGCGGGTAGCAGCTCGGGCAGCACGAAGTACCAGAGGAACAATTGGAGCAGCAGAGGGATGTTGCGGAACACATCCACATAGGCCGAGGCGATGGCGCGGCAAATCCGGCTCGGCAGCGTGCTTAGCACACCAACGGCGCAGCCGATTGCGAGCGCGACGATCCATGCCGCTCCGGCAACGAGAAGTGTCCATGTCACGCCAGCGAGGAGCCACCCGAAATAAGGCTCGACGAACAGGACGTTCCAGTTCCACCGGTATTGCATCTGGCGCCGCTCGACAGGCGGACCCGATCGCAAGCGGGCCCGGTTGAGGAAAGATCGAACGTTCAGCGCGGCAGGGCCTGAACCCGGAAGGCGGCCAACAGCTCGCCCTCGATTTTCAGGCCGAGCGGGTCGAACCATTTGGCGTAGATCTTTTCGGCCTCTCCCGACCGGAAGGCGTCGGCAAAGGCCGCCCGCACCAGCAACGCGAAGTCCTGGTCGCCGCGCTGCATCATCGCGCTATAGGGGTCGTAGGTGAGCAGGCGACCGACGACCGCAAGCGAGCCTGCCGGTCTCGCCTTGGTGGCGGCGTAGACCTTGATCTGCACGCCGTCGGCGACGAACGCGTCGACACGGTCGTTCTCGACCAGGAGTGCGCCCTCGGGGAGATCTTTCACATAAACAAGCTGGACGCCGAGCGCCTTCTCGTCGTTGAGCTTGCGGACGGCAGCCTCGTTCGACGAACCCTGCAGGGCGGCAACGCGCCGACCTTTGAGGTCCTCGATTTCCTTGACTGCGGATGCTGCTTTCACGAGCAATTGCGTGCCCGTAACGTAATAGATCGGCGAGAACTCGACCTGCTCTTGACGCGTCAGAAAATTCGACGTGGTCCCACATTCGAGGTCGATTGTTCCGTTGGTCACCAGCGGGATGCGGTTGGTCACGTTGATCGACGTGAACGTCACTTTGAGATCCGGCTTGTTCAGCCGCTGCCTCACGGCATCGACCACCTTCATGCAGAGGTCGACGGAATAGCCGTCCACTTTTTGCTCATCGTTGATGTAGGAGAACGGCACCGAGGCCTCGCGATGGCCGATGTCGATCGCGCCACGCTCCAGGATGCGTTTGAGAATGACGCTGTTGCCGGGCCCTTGCTGCGCGGGGAGCGGCTCTGCGGAGGCCACCGCGACCAAGCTCGCCGTCAGCGCGATCGATGCCATTCTCATGATGCCGAATTTGCCCAGTCTCATCGGATGTCCCTTCCAGTCGCTCAGCCCGCCAGCACGCTACTTTGCGGATACCGGATATTTCCAATGCGAATGCGCGGGGATCCGATGCGGAATTTGCATCGGCTGATCGGAGAAAACCGGCTATCGTGCTCACCACGAGAGATCGCGGGAAGGCTACAATCATGCTCGATATCCGCTGGCTTGAGGATCTGGCCGCCGTCGCGGAGACCAAGAACCTGACGCGTGCCGCCGAGTTGCGGAATGTCAGCCAATCCGGGCTGAGCCGCCGGCTGCAATCGCTCGAAAACTGGGCCGGCTCGGCATTGCTCGACCGCCGCAAATCCCCCATCGAGCTGACCGATGCCGGAGCACAATTGCTGGCCACGGCAAACGACGTCATCGGACGGCTCAATGCCGTCAGGCGTGCCCTGCGCGAAGATCACGATCAGGCGGCGCGGAGCGTGCGCTTCGCCGCCCCTCACCTGCTGTCCGTGACGTTCTTTCCAAAGTGGCTGCCACAAATCCAGGCAACGATCGGATCGACGCGGTTGACGATCCTGTCCGACAACCTTCCGGGATGTTGCGACGCCTTCGACGACGGCGCTGTCGATTTCGTCGTCTGTTACATGGATCAGGCCAACCGGCTGAATGCGACCGGCGGAAAGACGCTGTCGATCTCGACCTGCCAGTGGCTGACCATTGGGCGAGAGAAGCTCGTGCCGTTGTCGGCGGTCGGCAACGACAACCAGCCCCTGCATGATCTGGCGCCGGGGCCGCGGCGGTCGATTTCGTATCTCGGTTACAGCAGCGAATGCTCACTCGGCTGGGCCATCGACCAGAAGCTCGCCGATGCGACAGACCTGCCCCAGCTCAATCGCATCTACGAAAACTCGCTGGCCGATGGGCTGCGATCGATGGCCTTGTCCGGGCTCGGCGTTGCGTGGCTGCCACTGACCACGACCCATCAGGACATCCTCCGCGGCCGTCTCGTCCGCACCGGCTTGCCTGACCTGGATGTCGATCTCGACATCCGGATCTATCGACCGCAGCGGCGTCTCAGCCGGCGGGCGGAAGACCTTTGGTCACATCTTGTCACAACCCGCTCGGTCGTCGAACTCCCGGAGCTTGCTGCAGCGGTTCACAGGGGACGGGCCTGAAGCATGGTCCGGAAAAGCGCGCTGCGGTTTTCCAAAAAGATCAAGTCTTGGCGCCCGATTGAAACGCGAACAGCTCGATCGGGTCGCTGAAGCCGCGCACCTCGTATTTGCCGACGTGCTCCAGCTCGAACTTCGGCGCGACCTGCTCCGCAAAGTCGCGCGACAGCAGCACCGGCCGGCGGACCTGCTTGGTGAGCGCCTCGAGGCGGGAGGCCATGTTGACGGCGGGGCCGATCACCGTGAAGTCAAGCCGGCTCGATGACCCGATATTGCCGTACATGACGTCACCGACATGCACGCCGATGCCGTAATTCAGCGGCGCGCGGCCCGTGCCGTTGTTTCGCGCGTTCAGCCCAGCCATCGCCTCGCGTGCTTCGGTCACGGCATGCAGCAGGTTCACGCAGGCATCGGGCTGGCTGAGCGGGAAGATCGCGAGCAGCCCGTCGCCGATGAACTTCAGGATCTCGCCGCCGTGGCGCGCGATCGGCTCGGACATCGCGTCGAAATAGTCGTTGAGGAGATCGATGACGTCGTCGCGCGGCCAATTGTCGGAGATTTTTGTGAAATCGCGCAGGTCGCAGATCATGATCGCGGCGCGCACCGTCGTGCCGGTGCCGCGCCTGGTGGCGCCGGCCAGGATCAGCTCGCCGGCATGGGCGCCGACATAGGTCTCCAACAGGGTTCGCGCCAGGCGGTTCTTGACGCGGATTTCGCTGACCAGCGCCAGCACCGGCAACACGTTCTTCAGGGCGGTGATGTGCGAATCGTCGAAACCGCCGGGCCGGTCGGTCGCGAAGGTGACGAGATGACGCTTGCCGAGCGTGTGGTAGAGCGGCCATGCGACATAGTCGGTAAGGCCCTTCGCGCGCATCTCGTCGTAGAGCGCGTGCTGGCGACCGAGCGACGGATCGCGTTCGAGATTCTCGCGCACCTCGGCGGCACCGTCCTGCATCTCGTTGGCAGCACTGCCGATATACTCGGAGCGCTCCCTCACGTCGAAATCGACCCGCGAGATTTCCGCCTCGCGCATGCCGTCGGACCACATGATACGGGCGCCCAACCATTGCGGGTGCTGGATCACGATGTGAAGCGTCGACCGCTTGAGCGGAATGCCCGCCTGCTGGAGGCGGTTGCACATCTCGGCAAAAATGTTGTCGATGAAGCGCTCGTCGCGCGTGCCGTTGGTCAGCCAGTGGACGACGCCGTCGGACAGCGTGGCAGGGGGATTTTTGTCGGGCGTGGTCATGATCTGTTCTGGGCGGTGGTCTGCATCAGGCCAGATATCGTGCTCCGGCTCCGCCGCGTCAACCTGGCCAGTTGCATGGATTGTACGATCGCCCGACCGGGACCATGGCCGCTCAACCAATGAGCAGAATCGATCCCAACACGGCCAGCCCCGAAACCAATGCCAGTCCGGATGCCCCGGTCAGCTCGACCTTCAGCGTGCAGCCGTCCGGGATGACAAAATCCTCGCCATTGAGACGAATGCTGCAATCGCCGGAAACCGCATAAACGAGATGCGTGCCGGCCGGCAATGGCCGATCGCCGGACTCCCTGAGCGCGATCAGCTCGATCTCCGCAGCACCGCGCCGGGCCATCAGGTTCACGACTTCGACCGGACCTGCCTCGAGCACGGTCACGATCTCGTGCTCGCCGGTGAAGCGCACGGTCGTGAACGGCTCGCGCTCGTCGAACTCCTGCCCCGGCGCTCTCAGCACTAGCCCGCGTCCAGCGATGACCATCTGGAGGCGATCGATGCCGGACATGTAGGAGAAAGGACCGGGCGCAACGATCGGCGTGGAGGCGAAGCGCCAGAGCAGGCTGTCCCAATCCTTCGCTGGCGCGCCTGCGCGATGGGCGTCCGCGATATCGGTGAAGATGCCGCCGCCGTTCTTCCAGGGCGAGCGGGTGTAGTCTTCGGATTTGAGCAGCGTGGTTTTCATCTGTTACGAGCGTCCGGTAAAGCGTGTGGCCAGGATCACCCGCACATCATTACTCGTCTCACGCCTTGGCGTCGAGGTTCAGCCTGCTGCTCAGCTCGTTGACCAGCGAGTCCACGAACTGGTTCTGATAGGCCGAGATACCGTTGAAATAGACGGGGCCGCCGGCCTGCACCAGCATGCCGCCACCGGATACTTCGGCATCCTTCGCGCCGCCGTCGGATTTGCTATCGAGCTGGCCCATGGCGTCGTTGAGCTGGGCTGCGGCCTTGTCGTCCATCTCGCCGTTGGCCTGGAGCGTGCCGAGCAGCGCCTGATACGCACTGCCGAGATCGGCTCCCGTCCCCGTCTCGGCCGTCGCGGCGAACGTGCCATTGGTCTTGCCGTCATAGCTCTTGTAGGTCAGCGTATCCGTCGTGCTGCCGTCGCTGTTGGCCTTGCTGTCGAGCATCAGCTCGAACGCGCTGCCATAGGCGCCCGTCGTCAGCATGTTCGGATCGTTCGGATTCTTGTTCTTGCCCGCACCCGTCTTGTCGGAGCCCGCGGTCCAGTTCGGCGGGACGGTGTAGCTGACTCTGGTCACGGCTTCATTCCTGTGGTCATTGCGTTGAAATATTCAGCAATTTATGTGCCACGAAAGTGTCGTTGATTTTCATCGGCTTTCTCGTGCGGAGCCAGCCGGTGTCCTCTCAACGTCGCGCGACGCTGCAAAAATTGCCCGGCAGATTGATCCCATCGCATGATGGGGCGAGGCTTGCGCGCTCGTAGCCCGCATGAGCGGAGCGACATGCGGGACTGCCCCGGATATCGCTTCGCTCATCCGGGCTACAAGTCCACCGTCATTCCCCCTTGCCGCCCTTCAGCTTCGGCAGAGTCTCAACGATCTTCTGCTTGCCGTCCACGATCTCGGCGAGGAAACTGGCGCGGTCGATGTCGCCGTTCTGGTCCCAGCTTGCTTCCATCAGCATGCCGGGCGCCTTGTCGGGCGAGAGCGTCAGGCCCTTCATCGCCGCGCCAAAGGCGTTGCTGTCGAACTTGCCGATTTTCTCGGTGACGTATTTGACGAGATAGACGGCGGTGTAGCCCTTGATGCCGTTGTGGTCGGGCCGGTACTTGAAGCGTGCGCTGAATTTTGTCGTAAACGCCTCGATCGCGGGCACCGGTGCATCGGCGGACAGGCCGACATGACCACGCACGCCGTTGGCGGCGGGGCCGGCGAGCTCGACCACTTTCTGGCTGAGCAGCGTGGTCTCGCCGAACAGCGGCGTCGACAGGCCCTGACGCTTTGCCTCGATCAGGAAGCGGGCGCTCTCCTCCTCGTTGGTGTAGACGAACACGGCATCGGCCTTGGCGCCCTTCAGCTTGATGACGTCGGAGCCGAAATCGACCTGGCCTTGTTCGGTAGAAATGTCGGACGCGACCTCGATGTTGCGCGTCTTCATCTCCTTGACAAAATTGTCGTGGCCGCCCTTGCCGAAATCATTGTTGACCCAGAGAACCGCAACCGACTTCACCTTCAGCTTGTCGTGCAGATAGTTGGCGATCTTCGGCATCGAGAATTGCTGGCCGAAGGCGGTGCGGAACACGAATGGGTTTCCCTGCGTCGTGATGTCGGCCGCCTCGGCGCCGACGATCTGCGGGATCTCGGCTTGTTGCGTCAGCGCCATGTTGACCTTGACCGAACCGGAATAGATCGGCCCGAGCACGACATAGGGCTCCTTGTCCAAAACCTTCTGCACCTGCGCGCGCGAGATGCCGGGATTGCTCTGGGTGTCCAGATGCTCGGTCTGGATTTTTCGTCCAAGTATGCCGCCCGCAGCGTTGATCTCGTCGACTGCAAGCACGACGCCGTCGCGCCAGTTGGTGCCGGAGACGGCGCCGGGGCCGGACAGCTCGATCACGTCGGGGATGTAGACCGTGCTCTGCGCGCTGGCTGCACCTGATAACAGCGATGCCACGACGGCGATGCCGATCGCCCCTGCAAGATGCCTCATGATGTCCTCCTCCCCTTTGCTCTGTTTTTATGATTGATCTGTCGTATCGTCGAAGCCCAGCAGCCGCGCCGGCGTTCGCCACAAGAGGCGATGCTGATCGCTCGCGTCCGGAAACAGCTTTGTCAACACCGCGAGCAACGGCCCGTAGTCGAGCCGTTCGGGTGCACGCAAAAACGGATAGTCCGAGCCCCAGACGCAACGATCGAGCGTGAAGGCGTCGACCAGCGCTGCGATGAACGGCCAGGTGTCTTCGTATGGGTGCGGTTGCTGCGAGAATTTGTAATAGCCGGACAGCTTGATATGCGCGTCGCGCTCGCGGCCGATCGCGAGCAGGGCCTGAAAGGCTTTTCCTTGCAATCCCTGCACGACCGAGGGGCGCCCGCAATGGTCGAACACCAGGCGCACATCTGATTTTTCAATGAGCGGCAGCAGATCGAGCAACTGATCCTGCTCGACCTGGATCTGGAGGAACAGGCCGAGGCTTGTCAGCTTCTCCAGCAGCGGCGCTGTCTGGAGATAATAGCCGGCGCCGTGGAACGGCACGTTGAAGGCGACGCCGATCACGCCCGCCGCCTTCAGGCGTTCGAGCTCCTTGACATCGACGTCGTTTTCGACGACGGCCACGCCCCTGAAGCGGCCACCGCCTTGCCTCAGCGTATCGAGCAGGATGCGGCTGTCGCTGCCATAGCCGGTGTTGGTAGCGACGACGAGCGCGTGCCTGATATCAAAGGCGTCGAACACGCGGATGAGCTGCGCCGCCGGCGCGATCTCCTGCCCGCTCGGTCGGTAGGGGGTATCGTGCGCGTAAGGAAAGCGGACGGGATCGATCGCGTGGATGTGGCAGTCGATCCTGGGAGACGCCGGCATTGTCATGGCGCAAAGCTCCCCGACCTGGTTCAGAATGTTGCCTCGATGGCCTTGATCAGCTCGGGCGTGACGTCGGGCATCACGCCGAACCAGGCCTTGAAGGCAAGCCGGGCCTGATTAAGCAGCAGGCCGAGCCCGTTGACCGTCACGCAGCCGCGCGCGCGGGCTTCTGCCAGGAACGGCGTCTCCAGCGGCGTGTAGATGAGATCGGCGGTCAGCGTTGCGGGCTTCAGGCGCGACAGGTCGATCTCGAGCGCGCTCTTGCCGACCATGCCGCGATCGGTGCAATTGACGAGCAGCGCGACATCGGCGAGCGCCGTAGCGCGATCGTCCCACGCGACGGTGCTGATGGCGGAGCCGAATTCCCTGGCGATCGCCTGCGCCTTCTCCGCCGTGCGATTGGCGATGCGGATCTCGCGCGCGCCGTTTTCGAGCAGCGCCACCACAACCGCACGCGAGGCGCCGCCCGCCCCCAGCAGCAGGATCGGCCCGGCATCGCCGCGCCAGTCGGCCTTGGCGTCGCGCAGGCTCTGCACAAAACCGTTGCCGTCGTTGTTGAAGCCGGAGAGCGTACCGTCCGCTTCGACCACGATGGTGTTGACGGCACCGATGCGTTTTGCGGTTTCGTTGACGCGATCGAGCAACGGCATCGCCGTCTGCTTGTGCGGCATGGTGACATTGCAGCCGCGGAAGCCGAGCGCGATCAGCCCGTCGAGCGCGTCCTCGAGCCGCTCCGGCTTCACCGCCAGCGGCACATAGCTGCCGCGGATGCCGTGCGCCTTCAGCCAATAATTGTGGATGATTGGCGATCGCGAATGCGCAACCGGCATGCCGATGATGCCCGCCAAACCAAAACCGTCCGCCTGCGACATGCTGCGCTTTCCATCCCTGACCACGCCCTTCGGCGCGCGACCATTTTATTTGGTCGTTTGTACAAGCTAGTTAGAGGGAATGGCTAGCGGGTGCAACGTGAATTTCGTGGTCGCGAAGCAGCCAGACCACTGCCCCGAAGCAGCCCGACACGGCATTTCCCGACCTCGCTATTTCGACGTCAATGCCGCCACCGGTCGCCAGCTGGCATCGGGCGCGGCCGCAATGTGCTGCCGACAGCGGTCGCGCATCAGTTCGGCCGGACGATCGTGGCCGCGCTGCTTCAACACGGCCTCGAAATCGGCGAGCGCGGCGGCAAACCGCCGCGCGCGATAGCTGGCAAGGCCGCGCTCGTAATCCGCGATCCAGCCGAACGTCTCGCCGTCGATGGCCCCTTCGTTCCCGATCCCGACCAGTTCGTGGACGCAAAGCCCCTCCTCCCGTCCGTAAACCGCGATGCTGTCGATCTCACGTGCGATGATTGCACCGCGCGCCAGACGTTCGGTGGTCTCGCCGATCAGGATCTGCGTGCCATAGGATTTGTTGGCGCCTTCGAGCCGGCTGGCGACGTTCACGGCATCGCCGATCACGGTGTAGTTCAACCGCAGCTCCGAGCCGATATTGCCGACCAGCATGCGGCCCGAATTGATTCCGATCCGGATCTGGAGCGGCTGACCGAGATCATCAGCCAGGCCGGACTGTTCTATCGCCCCGCGGCAGCCGAGCGCCGCACGGCAGCATCGCGCGGCGTGATCCTCTTGCGGCTGCGGCGCCCCCCAGAACGCCATCACGGCGTCGCCGATGAATTTGTCGATGGTCCCGCCATTGGCGACAATGATCTCCGACGTGATGTCGAGATAGCGCGACAGCAGCGGCACCACGCGATCGCCCAGCCGTTCGGACAGCCCGGTGAAGCCGGCGATGTCGATGAACATCACGCTGAGCTCCTGGATGCTGCCGCCGGGCTTCGCCTCGACGCCTTGACGCAGCAACGCACGGACCAGATCGGCCGGGATGAATTTTCGGAATGCAGACAGTCCGGACGCCATCTCGGCGATCGCGCCCGAGAGGCTGGCGATTTCCTTCACGCGCGACGGATGCCGGCGGACCCGCTCCAGCGCAAAGGTTTCCACATGGCGGATCTCGCCGACGACGCGCGACAGCGGCGCGGCAATGACGAAACGCGCCAGCATCGCCGACGCCAGTGCCGCGAGCACGGCGCCGACGGCAAGTCCGAGGATCAGCCGTCGCAGCGTCGTCTCGACCGGGCCGAGAAATTCGGCCTCGGGAATCACGGTTGCGAGTGACCAGCCGGGAAACGGCAGCGGCGTCAGCGCGACCTCGTAAGCCGCGCCGCCGGACGTGAGCCGGCTTCGCCAGGCCTCTTTGCGGCCGGCCTCACCCGCCTTTTCGAGCGCCACGCGCGCGAGCGGCAGCAGTGTCGTATCGCCGTGCGCCAGATGAAGCTCGTCGGCATCCTTGTCGGGTGCTGCGATGAGCTCGCCGCTGCCATCGACAATGAAGGCGGTTCCGGTGCGCCCAACCTCGAGCTGCGACAAGAAGCGCGCAAGCCTTGTATATTCGATGACGACGGCGAGAACGCCTTGCCGCTCCTGATAGACGTCGATCGGGCCCGCAAAGGCAATCGACGGCCGCTCGCCGGTCGGATGGTCCATCACCCTGAACCATTGCGGGTCGTCCGCGGTGAGCCCGGCCTTGAACCAGGCCTGATCGGCGACATGGAATCCGGTCGGCTCGAAGCGGCGATTGGCGAATTCGATATCGCCGGGCACCACGTCATATTCATCGACACGGCGCTGGCCCGGATGATCGGTCAGCGAGATCTCCATCATTTCCAGGCGGCGATCGCCGAGCTTGTGCGCCGCGAAAAAGGAGCCGTCGGGCCAGCCGAAGGCGACCCAGGAAATCGTCGCCTGCGACTGTAGTTGCGACAGGAACACGAACTCGCGCTTGTCGGCTTCGCGGGTATCGAGCACGTTCTGCAAAAACAAGGTGCGGATCGCGGTGTGCGCGGCGCGTGCCTCGTCGACGATGGCCGCGACTTCTTTCCGGACCGCCGCCACGATCTGCTCGTTGATGGTGGACGCGAGCTGCCGGCTGGTCGCCTCCGCGGTACGCCACCACAACAGGCTGGAGAGGGCTGCCGTCAGCAGGATCGCAGCCAGGACCAGCGCTGAAACAGCGAGGCGAATGCTGACCGTCAGCCTTGAGATCGCACGAAGGTGCCGCCCGGGATCAACGTTCATCGTAGTTTCCGTGCTCCGGCAAAGCCGCGACTGGCCACATCTCCTGGTACTGCTCTACGTGTCGCGCTTGCGTTCGTTACCTGTCGCAAGCGCCATGCGCCGCCGCCAATGCTCTGCCGCTAACGTCTCGATAGCACCTGGGCATTGGCTTTGCCGCGCAGTTTGCCCGCTAATCCCGGCCAAGCGCACGGCCTGTGCGCCCCCACCCAACGATCTCACGGACTCGTGAGCGGCTCGATAGTAACCCGGGTTGTGGACGAGACGAATGAGACGATGTGCCCCTCGCTTTGCCAAGCGAAGCCATCTCAAAAGGAGAACGCGATGTCTGCCAAACTTGCCATCACCACGCTCGCCCTCGCCGGCGCCCTGTCGACCGCGCTCGCGACCCTCGCCGCCGCCGCCCCGCTGACCAAGGCCGAGGCCGATGCCGCCATCGCCGCCAAGAAGGAAAAGTGCTTCGGCGTCGCGCTGAAGGGCCAGAACGACTGCGCCGCCGGACCGGGCACGACCTGCCAGGGCACCTCGACCACTGACTTCCAGGGCAACGCCTGGAAATTCGTCCAGGGCGGCACCTGCGCCAGCATCGATCTGCCGGGCGGCAAGAAGGGCTCGCTGAAGCCGGTCTGACGCAGCCAGCCGACACATCACGTCAACAGCGAGGAAGCGGAGAAGCACCATGATCACGGCAAACAAACCAGCCACTGTGCCGCTCCGCTTTTCGCTTCCGATCGGCGGTATCGCCGGAACCAGCTTCAAGCCCGAGCACCTTCCGGCGATTCTGCAAGCCGGCCCGCAAGCCGGCTTCTTCGAGGTGCATGCCGAAAACTACATGGGCGCGGGCGGTCCGCCCCATCGTGCGCTCGAAGCGATCCGCCGCGACCATCCATTGTCCCTGCACGGCGTCTGCATGTCCATCGGCGGCCCCCAGCCGCTCGACAGGGCGCATCTGGCGCGCTTCCGCAGTCTCGTCGCGCGTTATCAGCCGGCGCTGGTCTCCGAACATCTGGCTTGGTCGACGCACGAGATCAGCTTCTTCAACGACCTCCTGCCGCTGCCCTATACCGAAGCGACGTTGCGCAATGTCTGCGATCACATCGATGAGGTGCAGGAGGCGATCCGTCGTCCGCTGTTGCTGGAGAATCCGTCCACCTATGTGACCTTCCGCGAATCGTCGATGAGCGAGACCGATTTCATCCGAGCCATTGCCGAGCGCACCGGCTGCGGTCTGCTGCTCGACATCAACAACGTCTTCGTATCCGCGACCAATCACGGATTTTCAGCGCTCGACTATCTCGGCGATTTCCCGCTGTCGTGCGTTGGCGAGATTCACCTCGCCGGTCATGCCGAGCAGAGCGACGACGAAGGCAATCTCCTCCTCATCGACAGCCATGACGGCCCGGTTGCAGACGCCGTGTGGAAGCTGTTCGAGATCGTCGCGGCACGCCGCGGCCCCGTGCCCACGCTGGTCGAATGGGACAGCAAAATCCCCGATTGGCCGATCCTGCAAGCTGAGGCCGCGGCTGCGCAGGCAATCCTCGATCGCTGCAAACCGGCCGCGCAGACGGAGGATCGCCATGCGGCCTGAAGTCAACCTTGGCTTTGCCGCAGCCTTCGCGCCGGCGCTGCTCGATCCCACACGCGACGTGCCGGCGGCCGTGGCCGGCCGGGGCGGCAAGCCGGCAGGCCGACGCTATGACGTCTACCGCAACAACGTCACCGTCAGCCTGATCGATGCGCTCGCCGCAATCTATCCGGCGGTGCAACGCATCACCGGCACCGACTTCTTCCGCGCCATGGCGCGCGTCCATGTCCGCGAGAGCCCACCGAGCTCGCCGCTGCTGTTCGAATATGGTCACGGCTTTCCGGGCTTCATTGCACGGTACGAGCACGCGCGGACCATGCCGTGGCTCGCCGATGTCGCCCGAATTGAGCGAGCCTGGCTCGACGCCTACCACGCGCGCGATGCGGCGCCGCTGGCACCGACGCAGCTCGCAGCGGTAGCGCCGGAGCGATTGGCCGATCTCGTTTTCACACGGCATCCGGCAGCGCAGATCGTGCGGTCGCAATATTCGGCTGTGACGATCATTGCCGCCAACCGGGATAGCGCACCGGCTGAGCGCATCGACGCCTCGGCTGCGGAAGACGCGCTGATCACCCGGCCTGAGTTCGACGTCGTCGTGCGCCACCTTCCGCCCGGCGGGGCTGTCTTTGCCGCATGCCTGTTGTCCGGCCAGTCGCTCGGCGAGGCCGCGGCATCGGCGCTGGACGCATCAGCCGAATTCGACATCGCCACCAACATTGCCGGCCTGATCGAGGCCGGCGCATTCACCTCAATTTCTTTCGGAGACGCAGGATGATCACCGACCAACGCATGCCGGCAAGCAGCAGTCTCCCCTCACTCGGGCTCCTCGTCGACAAGGCCAATCATCTGGTGCAGACCATCGCCTTGCCGTCGGTCGTTCAGCTCGTGCTGCGCATCGCGCTTGCGGTGCCGTTCTGGCGCTCCGGCATGCTCAAATGGGCCGGCTTCCTCAAGCTCAACGACACGGCGGTGACGCTGTTCAGCGACGAGTTCATGCTGCACCTGCCGGGCGGACCCTATCACTATCCGGCGCCGACGGTGATGGCCTTCCTGTCGGGATGCGGCGAGATCATGTTTCCGATCCTGCTGATCCTCGGGCTCGGCACACGGTTTGCCGGGCTCGGACTATTGTTCATGACGCTGATCGTCGAGCTCACGGTGCCCGATGGCTGGCCGATCCATATCACCTGGGCGGCGATGGCGCTCGCCATCATGGCTTACGGGCCGGGCCGCGTCTCGCTCGACCATCTGATCGGCCGTGCGCTATCGCCCGAGCGATAGGCGCGCGCGGCTCACATCCCGCTCAGACCACTATCCACCGCGAGCGTCTGCGCGGTGACGTAGACGCTCTCGTCCGACACGAAGAACAGCACGGCGTAGGCGATCTCCCACGCGGTCGCCTGCCGGCCGAAGGGAACGTGGCCCTTGCCGCGGTTGGGACGGCCGGCGCCGGCTTCGCGGCCGTTGGGGGTGTCGACGAGACCGGGATAGACGAGGTTGGCGCGGATGCCGCGGCGCGCGCCGAGATGGGCGATGTTGCGCATCAGGCCGCCGAGCGCGGCTTTCGACGAGTCGTACACCGCCATCTGCGATCCCGCCTTCAGCGCGGCGATCGAGGAGATGAAGACGATGGCGCCGCCATTGTCGAATTTCGGCACGGCCGCGCGACAACACAGCATGGGGCCGCGGACGTTGACGTCGTAGATCCTGTTCCACTCCTCGGGGCTGACGGCATCGAGCCCGGTCTTGCCGAAGGTGCCGATGTTCAGCACCATGCCGTCGAGCCCGCCCATGGCGCGATGGGCTTCGTCGATCATGCGTTGGACGTCGGCTTCGGAGGTGACGTCAGCGGTGATGGCGAAGCCCTCACCGCCTTCATCGGTGATGTGCTTGACGGTCTGCTGTGCCGAGGTGCAGTTGAGATCGGCGACCGCGACCTTGGCACCCTCACGTGCGCAAAGGATGCTCATGGCGCGGCCGTTGCCGATCGGATCGCTGGCGGCGTCGAAGACGCGCTGGCCGCCACCGACGATCAGGATGCGGCGCCCTTTCAGTCGTCCCCTGCCCGGCGCTTCGCCCAACGACTCGGCACTCGGCGGACGGACGTAACGTTCCGGCTTGCTGTCGGTTTCCGTCATCTCATCCGCCTATTTCTTGCCGCCGTCATAGACCTTCATGCCGGCTGCGGGATCGAGATCGGTTTCGGTGGCCTCGGTGAGGCGCGCCATCATCATGTAGAAGCCGAGCGCGACGATGGATTCGACGATCTCCTGGTCGCTGAAATGCTTTCGCGCGGCAGCGAAGGTGGCTTCGGGAACACGGACGTTCTCGACCACCTCGCGACCGAACTTCAGCAAGGCGCGTTCGGCCTCGCTCAATGCGGCTGAGTCGTAGTCGCTGCGCTCGACCGCATCGAGCTGTCCTTGCGTGCAGCCGACGCCGAGCGCGATCGGCACGTGCTGGCGCCATTCATAGGCGCCGCCTTCGAGCTGCGCGGCCTGCAAGATCAAAAGCTCGCGGTTGACCGCGCCGAGCTTCTGCTTGTGCAGGATCGAATTGCCGAGCCGCATCGCCGGAATCATGTTGGCCTCGGCATGGGCCATCATGCGAAAGATGTTGAGCTTGACCGGCATGCGGTCGAACGAGGCGCGGATGTCGCCGCTCGTCGTCTCCGGATCAATCAGGGGCAGCCTTGCCACGCGTTTCTCCCTTGGGTTTTCGTTTCTTGTTGTCGTCGTCGTTTCCTGCCGAAATCAGCGACAGGAAGAAGGAAAGATAGCGGTCGATCGCCTCGATCACCTTCGGCCGCGGCGAGGGCGCCGCGCCCATCACGTAATGCTCGAGGCGGATGTAGATCAGGCCTGCCGCAAACAGCCGCGCGGTCTCGCGCGGGTCCGGCGTCGAGACCAGGCCGGCGAGCGCAAAGCCGCGAAAATAGTCCGTCATCATGCTCTGCTCGCGCGCATAGAAATGATCGGCGAATTTGGCACGGATACCGGGCACGCGGTTACGCTCGGCGGTGATGACCTTCTGGAACTGGTGCTCGCGCGGATCGGACCATTGCTCGACGAGGTCGAGCGCAAACTGCCGGCAGAACGCGGCGGGCTGACGCGACAGCTGCTTGTAGCGCGGCTCTTCCAGCCGGCTCGCGGAGCTTGCCGGACCGTGCTCGCTGACGATCGCTTCGAGGATCGCGGCCTTGCCTGAGAAATGATTGTATAGGCTGCTTTCGCGAATGCCGACCCGGCGCGCGAGCTCTCGCATCGAGGCGCCGCCATAGCCGCTCTGCGCAAACAGATTGAGCGCTTCGCTCAGGATGCGCTGGCGGGTCGTGGGCGCAGCCGCTTCCGCCGCGCTGGAGGTGTGGACAGCCATGATCGCTTGACTAACGAACGATCGTTCGCTAGTCAACCAGACGAACGATCGTTCGTTTCGCCAGTTTGGCGACGAGGGTCGCGGCCCGCAAGCTTCACCGCGGGCACTGTTCTCGCGTTTCAACTCCGCTCCATCGAGAGGCGGAGAGCAAATCTTGGGAGACGATTTCATGGCGCGCTTTGCCAGCCTTCGTGCGGCCTGCATCCTGTTGCCGCTGCTCGCAGCCGGCACCGCCTCTGCCCAAAACGCAAAATACGATCCCGGTGCCGACGACAAGACCATCAAGATCGGCACCACCGCGCCACTGAGTGGCCCGGTCTCGGCCTTCGCCCAGATCGCGAAATCCGCCGAAGCCTATTTCCGCAAGGTGAACGACGACGGCGGCGTCAACGGACGGCGCATCCAGATGATCATCGCTGACGATGCCTACAGCCCGCCGAAGACGGTGGAGCAGACGCGACGGCTGGTCGAGAGCGAGGAAGTGCTGCTGATCTTTGGCGGCGTCGGCACGCCGACCAACAGCGCCGTGCACAAATATCTCAACGACCGCAAGGTGCCGCAGCTGTTCCTGGGCTCAGGGGCGGCGAAGTGGGACGATCCGAAGAACTTTCCCTGGACGGTCGGCTGGCAGCCGACCTATCGCGACGAGGCCATCGCCTACGCCAAGTATATCAAGGCGAGCCATGCCAATGCGAAGATCGGCGTGCTCTACCAGAACGACGATCTCGGCAAGGACTATCTGAAGGCGCTGGAGGAAGGGCTCGGCGGCGGCGAAGCGATTGTCGCGCGCGCCGCCTATGAGACCTCGGCGCCGACGGTAGACACCCAGATCCTGCAATTGAAGACCGCCGGCGCCGACGTCGTGCTGGTGGCAGCGACGCCGAAATTTGCAGCCCAGGCGATCCGCAAGATCGGCGAGATCGGCTGGAAACCCGTGACCATCATCTCCAACGTCTCGGCCTCGATCAGCGGCGTGCTGGAGCCGGCCGGCAAGGACAATTCCACCGGCGTGATCTCCAGCCAATATTTGAAGGACGCGACCGACCCGGCCTCGAAGGACGATGCCGGATACAAGGAATGGCTCGCCTTCATGGACAAGTACCTGCCCGACGCCAACAAGAGCGACTGGCTTAATGTCTATGGCTACACCATCGCCCAGACGCTGGTGACGGTGCTGAAGGCCTCCGGCAACGATCTCACCCGCGCCAATGTCATGAAGCAGGCGACGACGCTCAAGGACGTGAAGCTGCCAATGCTGATCAACGGCACCACGGTCAACAATTCGCCCGAACACACCACGCCGATGACGAGCCTCCAGCTGATCCGCTTCGACGGCACGCGCTGGGTGCCATTCGGCGATCTCCTGAAGAACTGAGCGATGCTGCAGGTCAAAGTCGGCAGCATGCGGATCGATCTCGTCAGCGAGATCGCTTCGCTTGCGTTCGACAAGACCTGGCTGTTCGCCAACGTCACCGACGCGGTGATCGCGGAGAACCGGAGCTGGCTCGACCACCGCTATATCGAGCCGGAGACCGGCCGCTTCATCCTCAGCCATCACTCCTATCTCGTGCGCACGCCGCACTGGACCGCCATCGTCGATACCTGCTGCGGCAACCACAAGAAGCGGCCGCGGGTGCCCGTATGGAACGATCTCAACCAGCCTTATCTCGAAAACATGCAGGCGCTGGGCGTTCGGCCCGAAGAGGTCGACTTCGTGATGTGCACGCATCTGCACGTCGATCACGTCGGCTGGAACACGCGCCTTCTCGACGGCCGCTGGGTGCCGACCTTTCCGAACGCGCGCTATCTGATGGGCCGGGAGGAATACCGCCATTTCGAGGCCGCGCATAATGCTGAACCGAAGAGCCCGGTGAACCACGGCTCGTTCGCGGATTCTGTGCTGCCGGTGGTCGCGGCCGGGCTCGCCGAATTCGTCGAGACCGACCATCGCCTGTTTAGCGATCGCGACGCGGCTTTGCGCTTTGCACCAGCCCCGGGCCACACCGCCGGCAACATGCAGATCCACCTCACTGGCGGCCACGATCATGCGGTGATGTCGGGCGACGTCATCCATCACCCGATCCAGTGTGCCGCGCCATGGCTGTCGAACGCCGCCGATGTCGATCCGGCCGCGGCGGTCGCGACGCGGATGGCACTGCTGGAAGAGCTTGCGGACACGCCAAGCTATCTGCTCACCGGCCATTTTCCGGCGCCGACTGCGGGCCGTGTGATCCGGCACGGCGACGCCTATCGATTTCGCTTCGAGGACTAAGGGAATGCCATCATGATGCTGCGCACCGTCACGCTTTCGTTTCTCGCATTGCTGTCGGCCGTGCCTGCCGCGCGCGCCGAGGATCCTGCCGCCTATCCCACCCACAAGATCAGGATGCTGCTGCCCTACGCGGCCGGCGGCGGTGGTGACGTGGTCGGCCGGTTGCTCGCGGACAAGATGGGCAAGACGCTCGGACAGAGCATCTATATCGAGAATCACACGGGCGCAGCCGGCACGCTCGGCACGCAGATGGTCGCGACGTCGCCGAACGACGGCTACACCATCACCGTCGGCGGCATGACCACGCATGTGCTGGCGCCGGCGATCTATCCAAAGCTGCCCTACGATTCGATCAAGGATTTTACGACGATCGGCCGCGTTGGCGTCTCCGCGATCATGCTGGTGGCGACCAAGGACTTTGCCGCCGATGATATCAAGGGCCTGATCGCGCTCGCCAAGAAGGGCGAGCCGATCCAGTACGGCAGCTGGGGCGTCGGCTCGACCGGACAATTTTGCGCCGAAATCCTGATGCAGCAGACCGGCATCAAGATGGAGCACGTCCCGTTCAACGGCATCGCCAAGCTCGCAGGCGATTTGCTCGGCGGCCACATCTCGCTGGCGACACTCGACGTGGCAACCGCGACGCCGCTGGTGAAGGACGGCTCGATCAAGGCGCTGGCGGCCTGTGGCGAGCGCTCGCCGAGCCTGCCCGATATCGCGAGCTACAAGGAACAAGGCGTGCCGTTCGACCGCAGCCTGTCCTGGGCGATGTATGCGCCCGCGGGCCTGGCTCCGCCGATCGCACAAAAATTGTCGGCAGCGCTGAAGGACGCGCTTGGCGATTCCGAGGTGAAGGAGAAGCTACTGGGGCTCGGTATCACCCCGCAATTCGTGCCCGGCGACGAGCAGCGCGACATCAACGCCCGCGATATCGCAGCCTGGAAGCAGGTTGCCAAGGACGC
This sequence comes from Bradyrhizobium sp. OK095, assembly GCF_900109945.1. Classification (GTDB taxonomy): domain Bacteria; phylum Pseudomonadota; class Alphaproteobacteria; order Rhizobiales; family Xanthobacteraceae; genus Bradyrhizobium. Next base: position 36,931 of record NZ_FOBX01000016.1, on the reverse strand, counting down.
AAACATTGAAGTCAAGTGATCGAGGTCAAGTGAGCAACGTGAAGAGAGGAGCGCGGACATGAGCCGCATCTTCGGCGCGGTGCGCCAGAACGGATATGTGGTCCGGGACATCCACGCCGCGATGAAGCACTGGATCGAGGTGATGGGCGTCGGCCCCTGGTATTACATGGACCGCGTCAAGACCGACTGGTTCCGCCATCGCGGCCGGGATTCCGCGGTCGAGATGAGCATCGCGCTGGCCAATTCCGGCGATCTCCAGATCGAGCTGATCCAGCAGCGCAACGACGCGCCCTCGCTCTACAAGGAGTTTCTGGACGCCGGCCACGAAGGCCTGCAGCACATGTCGTATTGGAGCCACGACTACCAGGCGCTCTACGACAAGGCACTCGGGCTCGGCTACAGGATCGGCCACGAGGGCCAGATCGGGGGCGACAAGGGCCGCTTTGCCTATTTCGACACGCAGGCGCATCCGGGAACCATCGTCGAGATCTCCGACATCAGCGGCACCAAGGGGCCGTTCTTCGAGAAGGTCCGGCAAGCGGCCCTGAATTGGGATGGCTCTCGGCCGATCCGTGAGGTCGGCGGGACGAAATCGTAAGCCCGCTGCGACGAGGAGAAGCGCCGATCCGCGCCAAATAGAAATTGTATTGCGGCCCCGGTCGGATATTGTTTCCGACATTTCCAGATCCCGGCTTGGGGGCCGTGATGAAATTATTTTGTCTCTTTGTTCTCAGCGCGCTGGCGCTCGCCTTCCAGCCGTCCGCCGCTTTCGCCGACCAGCGCATGGCGCTGGTGATGGGCAATTCGGCCTATCAGCGCGCGCCCAAGCTCGCCAACGCCACCAACGACGCCAACCTTCTGGTCGAGACCTTCAAGAAGGCCGGCTTCACGGTCGTCGATGCTCGCAACGACCTCTCGGCTCAGGACATGCGGCGCACGCTGCGGGATTTCGGTGCCAAGGCCCGGAGCGCTGACATCGCCGTGGTTTACTACGCCGGCCACGGCATCGAGATCGACGGCAACAATTATATCGTTCCGGTCGATGCCCAGCTGGAGAACGACACCGACGTCTATGACGAGACCATCGGGCTCGATCGCATTCTCGTCGCCATCGAGCCGGCGAAGAAGCTCCGCCTCGTCATCCTCGATGCCTGCCGCGACAATCCGTTCTCGAAGAACATGAAGCGCACGATGGCGTCACGAGCGGTTGCACGCGGATTGGCGAAGGTCGAGCCGTCGAGCCCGAACACGCTGGTTGCCTTTGCCGCGAAGGCTGGCCTCACCGCGCTCGATGGCGACGGCAAGAACAGCCCGTTCGCAACCGCGCTGGCGCATCACCTTGCGACGCCGGGCCTCGATCTGCGCAAGGCGTTCGGCTATGTCCGCGACGAGGTGCTCCAGGCCACGACCAACAGGCAGGAGCCTTTCATCTACGGCTCGCTCGGCGGCGACGATGTCGTGCTGGCACCGGCGGCTGCGCCTCCTCCGCCACCACCCGTGCCTGTCGCATCCACCGACACGAGCGCGTCGCGCGACTACGAATTTTCAGAGCGCGTCGGCACGGTGGAGGCCTGGGACCTCTACATCGCCGCGCATCCGAGCGGATTCTACACCGATCTTGCCAAGGTCCAGCGCAACAAGCTCGCTGCCGCCCGCCCTGCCCCAACACCGGCCACCGTCGCGATTGAAACGAAGAAGGTGGAGACGACACCCGTGCTGCCGCCGCAGCCTGAATCAACAAAGCCCGTTGCCGCACCGAAGCTCGCGGCTGCGCCCGCCGCCATCACGCCGCTCACGCTCGCGAGCCCGCCCGCAACCGAGACCAAGAGCGTTGCCGCCGTGCCGGTATCGAGCTGCACCACACGGATCGCACGGCGCGGCAGTGACGCCGTCGGCGGTCCCTTCATTCCGGTCTCGATCAAGCCGAATGTCGAAGGTGCGAGCGTCCGCACCATCGCCGTCTCGCCCAACGGCCGGGAAATCGCCACCGCCGGCGACGACGGTGTGATCCGGTTGTGGGATGCATCCTCGTTCCGGCAGACCCGTGTGTTGAGGGGACATTCCGGCGCGGTCTACGCGCTCGACTATTGGGCCGACAGCACGCTGCTCGCCTCCGCCGGTTGGGACGGCAAGGTCAAGGTGTGGGACCTCAGGAGCGACGGCCAGAGCCTGACCTTCGATGCCGGAGCAAAACAGTTCGCGGTCGCCTTTGCGCCGGAGCCGTCGCTGAAATATCTGGCCTCGGCAGGCGAGGACGGTGTGGTGCGGATCTGGAATCTCGGCACCCGCGAACTCGCCAGGAGCAGGCTCGATCACCAGAGCCCCGATCCCGCGCGCGCGGCGGTGCGTTCGCTGAGCTACGCACCATCGGGCTCGGGCGAGTTCGTCTCGGCCGGTTACGACGGCAAGATCAGGTTCTATCGCACCAGCGGTGCCGTCGACGCGAAGGATGCCTACGGCCGCAAGGCGCTGCGCGTGGCTTATTCTCCCGACGGCACGCGCGTGGTCACCGCCGGTTCGGATGCGGAGCTCGGCTCGGCAAAAGTGTTCGACGTCAGGAGCGGAGCGTCGCGGCTCCTTGTGGGACACCGCGACTACGTCGTGTCGGCGAGCTGGTCGGCGGACAGCAAACGCATCGTCACGGGCGGCGGCGGCCGCGACAAATCGGTCAATTTGTGGGACGCCGAGAGCGGCCGGCTGCTCGCAAGCTTTGCCGGCCATCAGGAAGATATCGAAGCGGTCGCGTTCTTCCCGGGCGGCACGCGGCTGATCTCGGCGAGCGAGGACAAGACCATCAAGGTCTGGGACGTCGCCGAGCGGCGCCTGCTCCTGACCGCGATCGGCTTCGGTGACGACGGTTTTGTCAGCTACACGCCGGAAGGCTGCTATGCCGGATCGAACGGCGTCGAAAGCCGGCTCAGCATCTTCAATGGCAGCCGCTACGAGCCGATGTCGATGGAGGCGCGCAAGGCGATGCAGGAACCGGCGGGGTTCATGTCACTGCTGGCGCGGTAAAGCACAGACGCCGCGGGCTTTGTGGCATACTTCACGCCTGAACATTCAGGGAGGCGACCATGTCCGATGCTGACAAGGTTTTCGCGGGCTCGATCCCGGGGATTTACGACACTTATTTTGTGCCGATGATCTTCTCCGAGTACGCCGACGATATCGCAAGACGTGTCGCAGCTCTCGCTCCCTCGGCGTTGCTCGAGATCGCAGCGGGGACCGGCGCGGTGACGCGCGCCGTGGCCGCCGCGCTGCCTCACGATTTCCGCTACGTTGCGACCGACCTCAACGATCCCATGCTGGCGGTCGCGGCGCGGCGCCAGGGTGAAGACCATCGTATTTCCTGGCGTCAGGCCGACGCGTCGTCCCTGCCATTCGGCGATGCCGAGTTTGACGCGGTCTGCTGCCAGTTCGGCGTCATGTTCTTTCCTGACCGCGTCAAGGCGTATGCGGAAACAAAGCGCGTCCTGAAGCCAAACGGCACGTTCCTGTTCAATGTCTGGGACCGCATCGAAGAAAATATATTCGCGCACGATGCGACGCTGGCGCTCGGCGAGCTGTTTCCTGACGATCCGCCCCGTTTCATGGCGCGGACACCACACGGCTACTTTGACCAGGCGATCATCAGGGCCGATCTCGAACGCGCAGGCTTTCGCGACATCACGATCGAAATGCGGCCAGCGCTCAGCCGCGCGCCGACGCCCGACCTTGTGGCGTTCACCTACTGCCAGGGTACGCCAATGCGTGGCGAGATCGAGACACGGGGCGACCTTCAGGCTGCGACCGACGCGGTCGCCGAGGCAATCCGGGCGCGCCATGGATCCGGACCGGTCGAAGCCAAAATTCAGGCCCTGGTGATCACGGCGCGTCCGTAGTTGCAGCGGGCTTTAGCCCCGCCGCGAGACCATCGTGCAATCCTACCAAAAGCCCCGCTGCACCGGTTGCGCCGGCTGATAATACTGGTACTGGCCACTGCGCCGGCGCGGATTGACCGGCTGCGGCTCGGGATTGCGCTGCTGGAAGAAGAAGCCGAAACCGTTGCCGCCATTGCCCCAGCCTTCGTCGCTTGCAACTTCCATCGGAGGCGGCGCGGTCGGCTTGCGCGTGATGAAGCCGCCCTGCGGATGGTTGCTCAGCACCGCCACGAACTCGGTGCGGTAGTTGGTTTCGGCGCTCAGCGGCTCGTCCGAGATCACGATCGACGAGCGCGGCAATGCGGTCGGCGCGATGCGATCCCACACCTCCTGCGGGATGGTGATGCGGTCGAGCGCGTCCTTGGCGTCGTCGCCGTTTTCGATCGTGACCACGCTCCAGCGCAGGCCCGTATCGTTCTTCGCCATCGCCGTGAAGATGTGCGTACCGAGCGGCTGGTCGGGATTGCGGATGGTGACGGGAACCTCGATGCTGGTGTCGAACACCTCGCCGCCGCCGTCCGGCGCCGGCTTGTGCGTGTTCCGCCGCACATAGAGTTTTTGCGTCGCGCGGCTGATGTAGACCGAGACCGGCTCGAGCGCGAGTTTTGCGTCAGTCGCAGCCTTGACGGCTTCGGTCTTTTTGGTCGCAGCAGCCTTGGAGGCTTCCTTTGTCGCCGCGACAGCGTCGCGCTTTGGCTGCGCCGCCGCCTTGGCGGCGTCGAGCTGCGTCGCTGCATCCGCAGCCTTGGTGGCGAGCTTCTGCTTCAGCTCTTCGGCCTGCGCCCGCGCCTGATCGGTCTTGGCAGTCGCGAGCTTCTTATCGGCAAAAGCGAGCTCGGCGTCGGCACGGGTCTTCTGCTGTTCCAGCTTGCGCAGCGACGCCGGCAGCGAGACGGCGTCTTTCGCGGCCAATGCGGCCGCCTTCTTGGCCTCGTCGGCGGCCCTTGTGGCCTCCTCAGCCTCGCCAGAGAGCTTGTCGACACGGTGCGGCGCCGCCTCGATGGCCTCCCGCTTCGGCATGAACAGCGAGGGGTGAGAAAAATCGACCGGGGCCGCGTCGTTCGGCGAGATGATCACCCGCATTCCGATGTTCGTCTTGTCGAACAGGCCTTCCGCGAAGTTGAAGGGCATGCGCACGCAGCCATGCGAGGCTGCATAGCCGGGCAGCGGCCCGCCGTGCAGCGCGATGCCGTTCCAGGTGATGCGCTGCATGTTCGGCATCCAGGCATCGTCATACATGGTCGAGTGGTGGTCCTTGTCCTTCTCGACGATGGCGAAGACGCCGGCCGGCGTCTCGCGGCCGGTCGTTCCGGTCGACACTGGCGCGCGAAAAATCCAGCCGTCGGCGTCGTAGAAGGTGACCTGCTGGCCCTTGATCGAAACCACCGCCATGATCGGCTCGCCGGCCTCGCGCGGCGCCACCGCCTCGGCCGGCTGGCGCGCCTGCTTGGCCGCGGTCGCCGGGCCAACCGTGGCAAATGCGAGCATCGCCGCCAAGGTCACAATTCCGGGAGGCCCCCAACGCCGCATCGCCACGGTGGATTGCGCCGTTGTCATCAGGTTTTTCATGCCATCCTCGGTCGAAATGCCAGTCCGCCGGTCAAATATCAGATTGCGGTCTTTGGATTAAGAAATCGCAGTCGCCATACGTTCCGTCTGTGGCGATATTCGGCCCGTTCCGGCGACAAATCTCTCATATACGACGGCTGGCGCAGGCGGAAGGTGGCTTGCGGCCGGGGCTGGTCCGAAGCTGGCGGTTTATCGCCGCGGCAGAGGGTCCGTCTGCTCCCGGGGGTACCGCTGACCCCGGCCGGACGTCAGGCTAGACGCCCAGCGCCTTCCGATTGAACGTTCGCAGGAAACGCAGCGACAACGTGCGCACATTTGCGACGTTGAGCAGCCAGGCGGCGGCAGCATAGGCAAGGCCGCCGGCGAGGCTCACGACGATGAGCGGGACGAAGCCGGAGCCCCCCGCCTGCGATCGCGCAACGAGGATCGCAGCTGCCATCACTGCTGCGGAAGCAGCCACGCCGGCGAGACGGTTGATATCGAACGGGACGGGATGGGCACGGCGCATCAGGACGATTGCGACAACGAAGCCGAGTGCCTCGGTCGCGAGCGTCGCCAGCGCCGCACCATGGAGGCCGTAGCCTGCAACCAGCGCGAACATCAGCGCCACGCTCACCACCAGCGTGACGAAGGACTGCGCCGCCAGCATGAAGGGGCGCTCGGCGAGCTGAAAGCTGATCTGGACGTAGAACTGATTGGCGATGCCGAAGAAGCGGGCGAGCACCAGGGTCGGCAGCAGCGCCGACACGCCGGCGCGGAAATCGACGCCGACAAGCGTGCCTGCGATCTGGTCCGCTGCGAGCGCCAGCCAGATCGCGACCGGCGCGACGACGACGAGCAACAGCTCGAGGCTCTCGTTCAGCCGCTCGCGCGTGATCTCATTGTTTTTCTCCGACAGCGACCGGAACACCAGAGGCACGGTCGCAGCAGCAACGCTGGAGGCGACCATCACCATGAACTGGCGCGGCAGGTCAGCGGCAACGCCGAAGATGCCGGCGGCGTCCTTGCCAAGGAGATAAGCGACGATCAGACGGTCGCAGGTCGAGTACAGCGCGACCGACAGGCCGGCCAGCGTCAGCGGCAGGCCATAGCGCGCGAGCTGCATGAACTGGCTGCGCTCGAAGCGCGCGATCTTCGTGCGGTCGCCGATGAGATTGAGGATGATACCGGTCAGCGAACCCAGGCCGAACGCCGCGAGCAGGCCCATGCCGCCCCAGCCGAGCCAGATGCCGACGAGGCCGAAGCCGACGCTCGACGCGCTACGCACGATCGAGATCGCCGCAAAGCGATAGGGCCGCAGCTTGGCGCGCTCGAACTCCTGGCCGACATCGACCGCATTGGCCATGATCGCGACGAACATGCTGGCCAGCAGCAGCTCGACACTGACATCGCTGCGGAACAGAAAGACCAGCGGGGTCGTGGCGCAGAGCACCGCGACCGTGAGCCCAAAGGCGACCATCGCCGTGCCGCGAAAATCCACCTCCGCCGACATCGCCTGATAGCGCGACACCGACAGCTTGATCCAGGCGAAGAAGATCGCGCCGAGAATGCCGGCCAAGCTGATGCCGACGACATAGACGCCGTATTCCGCAGGCGTGAGCAGCCGCGTGTAGGCGGTAACCGCGAAGAAACCCACCGCGGCAGGCAGGATATAGGCGACCAGATAGATCGAGAAATGGCGATTCAGCATGCGGGCACGGGACCGGCGGCGCGATGTGGGCGGCCGTTCATCAATTGGACCTTGGCTTGGCTATCGAAGGCTTGGCTATCAAAAGCTTGGCAATCGGACTGCGCCGCAGCATCCCCCAAGATAGTCATTTAAGTCTGCAAATCGGCCGCCGAATGGGGCGGTTCCACCGCTTTCGCGCGTTAGCGTTAAATTTGCCCTTTCCTTGAACCGGCCGCCGCGATCACCGAAAAGAAACCATGATTTCAGGTCGTCGCCCGACGTCCTGGTCGTGCGTGGACGTGACCAAAATGGACGTTGCCGAGCGTATACGGGCAAATCCGGCTCAACTGCCGCATGGTGGCCTTGATGCCCCCCTGGTTCCGGCGGCCCCTGAAGGCCGCGGGCGGATGACGCTCAACCTGTTTTTCGAGGAACGGGACGACCGCTGGTTTCCGGGCGACCGTCACATCCGGCCGCTGCTGCGGCGCATGCTGCTCGGCAAGTCGTGGATCAGCGGGCAGCGGCGCGTGTTCCTCAATCTCTGCGCTGGGCTCGACAGGGTCGGCATCCCCTACCGCGTCAACGATTACGGTTACATCCGCAAGCATCCGGAGGAGCTCGCCTGCATCATCGGGCGGCCGTTCGTGCTGGACTGGTTCGAATGGAAGAACCCGCTCCTGCTGGGCGTCGCCATGTACAACCATCCCGTGGAGGCGGCGGCGCATCTGCACGATTTGCAAACCAGGACCATCCTGGTGCCCTGCCACTGGTACGCCGACATGTGCCGTCCGTCCTGGCCCCATGTCGAGATCTGGCCGGTCGGCATCGAGACCGATTTGTGGACGCCTGCGCCTGCCGAGCAGAAGAGCGTCGATGTGTTGCTCTACGACAAGGTGCGCTGGGAGCACGACCGCTTTGATGCTGAGCTGATCGAACCGATCCGCCGGCATCTCGAGGCAAGCGGCCGCACGGTCGAATTGGTCCGCTACGGCCACTACAAGGAAGACGACTACAAGGCCGCGCTGGCGCGCTGCCGCAGCATGGTGTTCCTGTGCGAGCATGAGAGCCAGGGCATCGCCTGCCAGCAGGCGCTGGCGAGCGGCGTTCCCGTCTTCGCCTGGGACCGCGGCGGTCCGTGGCAGGATCCGGAGTATTTCCCGCACAGGGTCAGATACGAAGGCGGCGTGTCCTCGGTGCCCTATTTCGACGCACGTTGCGGCATGACTTTCACCGATGCGGGTGGCTTCATCGCTGCGTGGGGCGACTTCTGGTCGCATGTCAGCGCCGGCGATTTTGCACCTCGCGACTATGTGATGGAGAATTTGACGCTCGAGAAGGGCGCGCTTCATTACTCCACGATTGCCGAAGCGGCCTTGCAGCGCCAGACGGGCTGACGAGGTCCGGCAAAGTTAACCCAACAATCGGAAACCCGGGCGTTGCAAAGCGGCGCTTGGTACGATGGCGCGTTGGTTCCCAAAGGAACATCGCAAATTGGCCAGGCTCGACAGACGCGAATTTCTTCTCGGCAGCGCCGCGACACTCGCGGCGGGCGCATCCGCGTCGGCATTGCCGGCGTCCAAACTTGCGCAGCGGCGCCCCGGCTTTGGTGCTGCGGCAACATTGTGGGACCTGCAAGCCGATCCCAGGCTCGGCGAAGCCATCAGCACCTATTGCACGCAGGTCGTGCCGGTGCTCGAACTGAAATGGCCGATGCTGCGGCCGGACGCGCACACCTTTGCTTTCGAGCGCGCCGATGCGATCTTGGATTTCGCCCGGCAAAACGATCTGACGATGCGCGGCCACGCGCTCGCCTGGTATCACGACATTCCGGACTGGACCAAGCAGATCAAGGACAGCAAGGGCGTCGAGCGCGCTTACGTCGACCACATCGGCACTGTCGTGTCCTATTACAAGGACAAGCTGACGTCGTGGGATGTCGTCAACGAACCGATCCCGGACAATCCAAAAAAGATCACCGACCGGCGCGATACGTTCTGGACGCAGCATCTGGGTAAAGGCTGGATTCCGCTCGCCTTCCGCACGGCGGCCGCGGCCGATCCTTACGTCAAGCTCGCGATCAACGAATATGACATCGAGTCGGCGAAGGACTCGTTCATTGCGAAGCGCGCGGCCTACCGCCATCTCATCATGGACCTGCTCGACCAGGGCGTTCCGCTCCACGCCGTGGGGCTGCAATCGCATCTGCATGCCGAGCTCGAGATCGACACGCACGGGCTGGCCGAATTCGTCACCGAGCTGCGCTCCTGGGGGCTGGAGGTTTATGTCACCGAGCTCGACGTCGACGACCAGAAGCTGACGGGCAATCCGGCCGAACGCGACGCCATCGTCGCCAAGCGCGTCAACGACCTCCTGACCGCGATCTCGACCAGCGGCCCGGTGCGCTCGATCCTGACCTGGGGCCTGTCGGATCGCTATAGCTGGATCAACGGCACCTTTGCCCGTGCGGACAAGCAGCCGAACCGTCCCTTGCCGCTCGACGGCGAGTTCAAGCCGAAGCCGTTCATGGACGTCATCAGCAAGTTCACCAGGGACGTCTGAGGCCTGACGCGCCGCGCGACATCTAGCGCGCCAAGCCTAGCGTGTCTTTGGCGTCTCGAATGCAGTCGTGTCGCCCATGTGGTCGGGAGACAGGCTCGGACCGCGCCGGTCGCGTGAATTCAGGCGGAAGACATCGCGGATGTCGTCGATCGAGGTCGACGAATAGGACTGGATGCAGAGCGCGACCTGCTCGGGCGAGGCAGCTGCGATCAGTGCTTCAATCGCCGGACGATCGAGGCGGGTATCGTCCCAGTGCGACACCGCGATGCTGTCTTCCGTCACCCGATGCGCCGCCAGATGTTCCGGCGAGTTCGCGACGAAGTTTCCGTAGAGCAGATATTCGGAGAATTTTTTCTTCCGGCACAGCGCCAGAGCCCAGCTGAGGCCCGTCGCCGACTTGATGGCATCGGTCATCGCGCGCGCAGTGTCCTTGTCCCACACCAGCGCGTTGCCGACATAGTCGTCCGCGGGGAAGGAGCGCTGCTTGATACCGAGAAGCTGATCGACGGTGCGGAGCCACAGCACATGCAACGGGTGGTCGGCGTCGATCCCCTTGCGCGTGACGAACAGCGGCGTCTTCTCGGCGCCGGCGTATTGGCCGACGTCGAATTCGCGGAAGAACAAATTGTCCGAATCCAGAATGCAGACGCGTTGCTCGGGCGCATTGAGCACGCCGGCGATCTTCAGGATCTGTTGGATGTGCCAGCCGTGCACGGGCGACGACAGCAAGGAGAGCCAAACCCGGCGGCTGCTGATGAACTGAAGCGCCGGCGGCAGCGCGAAGAGCCATTTCGGCAAATAGCGCGAGGCCGGAACGATGACGCGCTTGTCGGAAGCGAACCGCGCAAACAGCGGCACATCCTCATCGTTAACGAGAACATAATGCCGCGTGTATCCCGTCAGCCACGTATCGATGCTCTCGCTGAGCAGCGAAAAGCGTTCGATATCCTTGGCATAGCTGGCAGTCAGCAGTGCAACGGAATGCATGGAGCGCGCTCAAATGGCCATCAACCCGCAGTCATAGCGGCGTGGGAAGATGCTGGAAACTCACGATTCGAATCAAGGTAAAGCGAAACGACCGCCTACGACCGGGAGCGCGGTGGCAGATAGCGTACATTCTCCATCTTCAGCCGCTGGCTCTTCAACTCTTTGACGAGCCGGTCGCGCACACTGCGAAAGAAGCGCGGAGGCAGAAATCCATACAACCACTTTCCGGACCCCGGCACGCGCGACAGATCGTTAGGCCAGAACTGAACATTGCACTCGGAGATGACGATCCAAGATTCCCCGGGAAGATCGAGATGCCGACGAACTTGATCAGGTATCTTCACAGCGGACTGATCTGCGCGGGGCGACTTGGTGCTGACCGGAAGGTAGATGACTTCGTTGAGAAGGGCAGGTTCATGGGCTGCCCGTTGCAGTCGGGGATCCGGCCGAACCTTGACGAGAACAACACAGACAGGTCGATCCTTCCGAGGTTGCTTGCCATCGGCCCACTGGTAGTCGAAGCGAACAACCATGCCCGGTTCGGGCGCCGGCAGATGCTCGCTCAAGCGGTCACCTAATCGAGCAGCTTGTCGAGATGATCATGCCGGGAATCCATCTCGACGTTAGCCAAATCCTCGGCGAGATCGGCCGGCAACTCTCCGATCGTGTAGACCCTCGCGCTCGCGGCTCGTTCGAGCCGGTTGAACTCATCGATCGACATCATGACATGCCGCCGGCGACCGCGATGCGTGATCGCGATCGGGGCAACGAGGGCCGCGTCCTGAACCTCCCCTAACCGCCTTTGGAGGTCCTGCGCACTGAAGTCTTTTAGATTTCGCATATGTCACCGCACAACATCAAAGCCGCGAATTATGTATTTCATACTATTCATGTATTCAATGGCAATATCGAGAGTCAGAAAATAATAGAAATATCAATTACTTAAACCTAGCTATCCGACGGCAGCCCCTGCTCGATGCCGCGAAAGCGCAGCGGGGCCAGGGCGGAGGCGCGCTGCCACCAGTCGGCGACGCGGTCGTCGAGCGCAGTCGCGCCGCGGCCCTGGCCGGGGAAGATCCGGATCTGCTGCACGGCCTCGGCTTCGAAGCCTTTGCCCTTGCGCGTGATCTTGAGGGCGGCGCCTTCGCGGTCGCGCTGGGTCAGCGGCACCAGGAGGCGGCCGCGCGGACGGAGCGACTGGAGCCAGAGCGGATGCGGGTGCGAAAAGCCGGCATGGACGATGATCACGTCGGCGGGTTCGCCGATCTCCATGCATCCGTCACCGTTGATCACCTCGACATTGCGGTAGCTCCGAAGGTAGTCCGCGGCGCGAGCTACAAGCCGCTCGTCGCACTCAATGGCACGCACCCTGCCCTTTGGGCCCACGATCTCTGACAGCACCGCCGAAAAATAGCCGAGCCCGCAGCCGATCTGGACGACACGGTCCTTCTCCCCAACATCGAGCTCGTCGATGAAATGCGCCCACAGGCTTGGCAGCCCGGTGTCGAGCTTGCGGCGCGCGTCGATCGCGACCAGCACATTGTCGTAGAGATGAACGGGATCGGCGTCCGGCGTCAGCCGGTAGCTGCTGCCCGCCTCGCTCTTGATGCGCCAGGGCCCCCTCGCCAGAAAATTTTCGCGCGGCACAGCGCCGAGGGCTGCGAGCAGGCGCTTTGAAGAAATCCGCTCGCGCTTCGCAATCAGCGCGACGTAACGCGCACGCGCGGCATCGAGATCGCTCATTTCACGGGATCGGCGGGTTCACGAACGGGCACGTCCCCTCCGAGCTCGTTGAGCAGCTGCATCGCCTGCTTCAGGTCCGGCGTGTAAAAACCCTCGCTGAACTTGCCGACGATCGGTGCGAGCAGGAGACTTGCATGCTCGCGTTTGCCGGCTTCGTGCGACAGGCGTGCGAGGCTGACGGCGGTACGAAGCTCCCAGGACAGCGCGCCCTGCTTGCGCGCAACCTCGAGCGACAGGCCGAACAAATCCTCGGCCTCTTGCACCGACGTCGGCCCGCCATCCGACAGCGTGATCTCGCCCTGGAGGCGGTAGACCTCGGCAAGGTAGGAGTGATCCCCGGTCCGCCTTGCGGTCGCGAGCGCGCCGTCCAGCGCGCGCAAGGCGGCATCGCGCATTCCGACCTTGGCGTAGGCTTCCGCGAGCAGGCAACGAAACCAGCAGCCGGCAAGCCAGGAGTCCATCGCCTCGTATTCGTCGAGACCGAAACGCATCTGGCTGATGCCCTCGTCGGCCTCGCCGAGCTGCGCCAGCGCCCAGCCGCGCAGGATCGCGGCCTGCTGCTTCCAGTGCAGGAAATTGTGCTCGGTGGCGATGATCATGGCGCGGTTGGCATGGTCGCGCGTGCCTTCGATATCGCGCAAATGCTGACAGAGATAGGCGCCGAACACGAGCGCGAAGGCGAGCGAGAAAGGATGATGAATCTTCTCCGCGTGCAGGATCGCCTGCTCGCTGTGCTGACGTGCCGCGTCGGGCCGGCCCAGGAACCACAGAAGGTAGCCGAGATAAGACAGCGAAACGACGCCGGGATCGGTGCCGTGGCGCTCCATCAGATCGGAGTGCAAATCGGGGCTGTAGAGGTTGATGCAACGATGCAGATGGTGTTGCGCGGCGGCAAAGCGGCCGCGATAGAGCATGGTCATCGCGATCGAGCGATGCGCCTCGATCAGATAGCCGGTCTGCTGCGCCGGCTGCGTCCGCTCGTTCAGCCGCTCGCGCTTGGCGAACTTCAACAGCTCGACACTGAGATCGTGCGCGCGGGTGAGATCGGCACGGATGAAATGGCACACCCAGAGCCCGCGCGTAGCGGCAAAGGCCTTTTCGTCGTCGTCGAGCTGCTGGCCGAGCTCGAGCGCGCGGATATAATTCTCCTCGACCTCCTGCACGGCGTAGCCCTTGGCGGCGATCAGCGCGTTGCCGAGCGCGATGCGCAGCTCGAGCTCCATCTCGTCTGCGCCCTGCATGCGCGCATTGGCCTGCACGACGCTCAAGCCCCGGCGCAGATGGCCGATCGCCTCCAGATTGGCGCCGCTCTTGGCCGCCTGCTTGCCGGCCTTGAGCCAGAAGCTGGCGGCGCCCTCGCTCTGGCCCGATTCGGTCAGGTGATGGGCCAGCAGCTCCGGTTCGCGGTCGGTCTTCTCCGGGTACATCTCGGCGAGCACCTGGGCGATCCGTGCATGCAGCTTGCGCCGCTCGCTGTGCAAAAGGCTCTCATGCGCGGCGTTCTGGATCATCACATGTTTGAAGGAGTAGAGCGCATCGGGCGGATGGCCGCGGCGCATGATCAGCCCGGCCCCTTCCAGATGGTTGAGCGCGGCTTCGATCTGTTCCGCCGGCGTGTTGGCGACGGCCTGAAGCGTCTCGTAGGAGAACTCGCGGCCGATGGTGGCGCCGATCTGCGCGATCCGCTTGAACGGCCCCATCCGGTCCAGCCGCGCCATCAGCGAATCCGTCAGCGTTGCCGGGATCGCAAGCTGCCGCCACGGGCCCGACAGTACGTAGCGCCCGTGCCGTTCGGTCAGCAGGTTGGATTCCAGAACGGTCTTGGTCAGCTCTTCCAGGAACAACGGCACGCCGTCAGTCTTGACGATGATCTCCTCGACGACCTCCTTGGGCAGCTCCCTGCCGGCGACACGCTCGACCAGCGTCGCGCGCAATTGCCGGCTCAGGCGGTTCAGCACCAGCGTGGTGATGTGCGAGTGGGCGTTCCAGCTCGGCTGGAATTCGGAGCGCGCAGTGATGACGACCAGAATCGGCCGATTCTGCACCCGGTCGATCAAGAGGTCGAGAACCTCACGAGAGGTCGGGTCGATCCAGTGCAAATCCTCGAATGCGATCACCAGCGGCATCTCACGCGCGAGGCCGAGGAAGTGACTGACCAGCGCCGCGACGGTGGCATCCTTCTGCTGCTGCGGCGACAGCTCCAGCGGTGGATAGCGGTCTCCGGTCGGGATCGACAACAGCGCAGCAAACAGCGGCGTGACCTGCTCGATGTCGCCATGTGCGGCCGCGATCGCGGTCTCCAGGCTCGCCAGCGACTGCGCGGATGCATCCTCGCGGTCCATGCCGAGGGAGAATTTGAGCTGCTCGGAGAACGGATAGAATGCCGTGGACGTGTAATAGGGCGAGCATTGGAACGAGACCTGGCCATGGCGGTCGCCTGATATTCGCTCAAAAATCTCCTGAATGATGCGCGACTTGCCGATACCGGGCTCGCCGAACTTGACCACGACCTGGCCGTCGCCGTCCTTGGCCTGCTGCCAGCGCCCCATCAGCAGCGCGATCTCCTCCTCGCGGTTGACGAGCGGGGTCAGCCGCGTGCCCATCGCGGCGGCGAAGCGGGTTTCCACCCGCGTGGCGCGCACCACGTGCCAGGCTTGCGCCTTCTCCGAGATGCCCTTCAGCGCATGGACGCCGAGATTGCGATAGTCGAACTTTCCCTTCAGCAGCGACTGCGTCGAAGCGGAGATCACGACGCCGTTGGGCGGTGCCAGGCCTTGCAGGCGCGCGGCGAGATTGACGGTTTCGCCGACGGCGGAGTCGCGCTCTTCGGTGCCCTGCCCCACGAGGTCGCCGACCACGACGAGACCGGTCGCGATGCCGATGCGGACGGCCGGCGAATGGCTGAGTGCACCGCGTGGCTCGATCGCGCGCGCGGTCGACAGCACCCGCACGATCTCGAGCCCGGCGCGCACCGCGCGCTCGGCGTCGTCCTCGTGCGCGGTCGGATAGCCGAAATAGACCAAAATACCGTCGCCGACGTAACGGGCGGCAAAGCCCTCGTAATGCTTGACCACGCGGACGCAGGTCTCGCGAAAACTCGCGATCATGTCCCGCACGTCTTCAGGATCGAACTGCGCGGAGAGCGCAGTCGAATCGACCATGTCGCAGAACATGGTGGTGAGCTGACGCCGTTCGGCGCCGACTTCCGTCCGGGGTTGCGGGCGGGCCACTGTCCCCGGGGGCTCCGTGGTTTCAGCGTGGAACAGCGCCGCCATCGCCCGCCGGAGCCGCTTGCGATCGCCAAGCGGCAAGCCGAGCTCGACCAGGTCGGCTTCGGTCAAATCCCCCATGACATCGAGATCGAGGCGGTGCTGTACGAAGAGATCGGTATAGTGGCCGAGACCGATGCCTTCGAGCCAGCGCTTCAGCCCGCCTTCCGTCCCCGTAACAGGCTCATTCTCCAGCATGGTGATTCTGCCCGACCATCACTCCGTCGAAGGGCTTTAGGGCCCCTCAACCACAGATTTTGGGGCTCAAACTTCACCTCAGACTGGACGCGTTCCCTAACTCTTGGGAAGAATAGCTCAATCGGATCAAAAGGGAATGGCGTTGTCGGACATTGCATCTGGAGCGGGAGAGGGATCGGCCGGCGGAAGCGCTGAAACGAAGATATTCACGCATATCGGCGGCCTTCTCGATTTCTACGCCCGCAAGACATCATCAGCGCCCGCCCTCATGGCACCGGGCAGGCCGGCTCTCGCCTACGGCGCGCTTGGCGAGCGGACGCAGGACCTCGTCCGCACGCTGCGCGGGCTCGGCATTGCGCCTGCCGACCGGATCGCCGTTGCACTGCCGCGCGGCGCCGACAGTGCGCTCGCCATGATCGCAGTTGCGTCGGCCAGCGCCTGCATCCCCGTCAATCCGGACCTGACCGCGGACGAGTTGCAGCGCTATTTCAGCGAATTGAAGCCAAGGGCGCTCGTCACCCGGGCGGACATGAACTCACCGAGCCGTGATGTCGCCAGGGCGCTGGATATCGCAGTGATCGATTTCGTGCCGGGGCCAAAAGACGATCTCGGCGGCTGCGCGTTCGTCGGCCCGGTGATCGGGCCGGCGAGCACCAGCGGCGCCTCGCGCGGCGACGACGATGCATTCATCCTGCTGACGTCGGGCACGGCGGCACGGCCCAAAATGGTGCCGCTCACACATCGCAATGTGTGCCTGTCCGCCTATAATGCCGGCCACGTGCTGTCGCTCGGATCCCGCGATCGCCTGCTCAACGCCCTGCCGCTGTTTCACGCCCATGGCCTGATCTCCGGTCTCCTGACGGCGCTGGCCGCGGGCTCCAGCGTGATCTGCACCGACGGCTTTGACGCATTGTCCTTCTTCGGCTGGATGCGGGAGCTGCGACCGACCTGGTACACGGCGGTGCCGACCATTCATCGCGCGCTGCTGACAGCGGCCGAAGCCGACCCGGATCGTGCCCGGTCGTCATCGCTGCGCGTGATCCGTTCGGCTTCGTCCTCGCTCGCGCCTGCGATCCTCAATGGACTGGAGGCGATGTTCGGCGTTCCCGTGCTCGAAACCTACGGCATGACGGAATCAGCCTCGCAGATCGCGGCCAATCCGTTCGAGCTGCGCAAGATCGGATCGGTCGGCCGCGCCGCGGGCCCCGAGATCGCGATCATGGACGAGACCGGCCGCACGCTCGCGCCCGGCGGGCACGGCGAGATCGTGCTGCGCGGAGCGAACATGAGCCGCGGCTATTATAATGACGAGGCAGCGACGCAGGCCGCGTTCCGCAACGGCTGGTTCCGGACCGGCGATCTCGGCTATCTCGATGCCGACGGCTATCTCTTCATCGTCGGCCGTATCAAGGACGTCATCAACCGCGGCGGGCAGAAGATCTCGCCGCTGGAGGTGGAGGAGGTCCTGCTCAGCCATCCAGCGGTGCTGGAGGCCGGCGTGTTCGCCGTGGCGCACCAAAAGCTCGGCGAGAACGTCGCGGCCGTCGTGGTGCTGCGCCCCAATTCCGAGGTGACCTCGGATCAGCTGCGCCAGTTCGCGCGAAAGCGGCTTGCGGCCTACAAGGTGCCGAGCCTGATCCGCAGCGTGGCGGCATTGCCGAAGGGCGCCAGCGGCAAGGTCAAGCGCAATGCGCTGACCGATCTGATCGCGACCGTAAAGGACGACGACGAGGCGCAGCTGCCCCGCAACGCGCTGGAGATCCAGCTTGCGGAGATCTGGGCCGGCCTGCTGGAGCTGCCGCAGGTTGGCATCGATCAGGACGTCTTCGCGCTCGGCGCGGACTCGCTCGCGGCAACGCAGATGCGCTCGCGGCTGCGCGAACGCTTCAACGTCGACTTCTCCTTCGAGGACATCTTTGATTGCGCCACGGTCTCGGCGCTTGCGGCCCGGATCGAGACCGCCACGACCCATCGCCAAACGCTGCTGCCGGCGTGGCGCCAGGCGTCGGCCGCGGATGCGCCGCTGTCGTTCCAGCAGCAGCGGATGTACGTGCTGTCGCGGCTCGACCCGACCCGCTACAACTATAATGTCGTCGAAGTCGCTGTCCTCAAGGGCATGGTCGACATCGCTGCGTTGTCTGCGAGCCTCACTGCGATCTGCGCCCGCCATGAGGCGCTGCGCTCGGTCTTCATCGAACATCAGGGCGAGCCGTCGCAGCGTGTGCTGCAGTCGCCGCCGCGATTCGAGCGGATCAAGCTCAAGCCCTGCCCCGCGGACAAGCAGGCCGCAATGATCAGGCGCGAGGCGCTCAAGCTCGCACAATATCCGTTCGACCTGGCGCACGAACCGCCGCTGAAGGTCACGCTGCTGTCGTTCGACAAATCCAGCCACGCACTGGTCGTGAACGTGCATCACCTCGTCACCGACGGCTGGTCGCAGCGGCTGTTCTGGGAAGAGCTCGCCGCGCATTATTCCGCCGCGCGCAAGAAGGGCGTGGCGGAGCTGCCCTCGGCCACGTTCCAGTATCGCGACTTTGCGCTCTGGCAACAGAGCTGGGCGCAGACGCCGGCGGCGAAGGAGCAGCTCGACTACTGGCGGACGCAGCTCGACGGCGTCACCACGCTGCCGCTGCGGACCGACCGGCCGCGGCCGGAGGTCTGGAGCGGTCACGGCGCCCGTCACTATTTCGAGTTCTCCAAGGCCCTCTCGGGCGATGTCCGCGCACTGAGCCAGGACCAGGGCGTCACCCCCTTCATGACGCTGCTCGCGGTATTCCAGTGCCTGCTGTTCCGCCACACCTCGCATGAGGACGTCGCGATCGGCTCGCTGATCGCCAACCGCAACCAGATCGAAAGCGAGCGCCTGATCGGGCTGTTCGCCAACACCCTGATCCTGCGCAGCGATTTTGCCGGCGATCCGAGTTTTGGCGAAATGTTGCGACGGGTGCGGCAGGTGACGCTCGACGCCTATCGCAACCAGGACCTTCCGATCGAGGAGGTGCTGCGCGCGCTCCAGATCGCGCGCCGGAACGACGGCAATCCGCTGTTCCGGATCATGTTCATCCTCCAGAACGCCTCGATCGAGGCTGCACGCTTCCCGGGCATGTCGACACGGCGGCTGGAGGTCGATCCGAAGGTGGCGCGGTTCGACATCACGCTCGAGCTGGTCGAGGCCGACGGCCGTTTCACGGGCTTCTTCGAGTACGCCACCGATCTGTTCGATGCGGCCACGATCGAAGACATGGCCGCTCAGTTCAAGACCCTGCTCAAGGCCGTCATCTCCAATCCGGAACAGCGCATTTCGCGCCTGCCGCTTTTGACCGAGGCCGAACGACGCCAGTTGCTGACGAAAGGCCACGGTGTGCCGGCCAATTTCACCGCGCGCGGCAATTTGAGCGAACGCTTCGACCGTCAGGCGAAGACAACGCCGAACGCGATCGCGGTGTCGGACGGCCGCACCTCCCTGAGCTATCGCGAGCTGGCGCGGCGCAGCCAGGCGATCGCGCGCTGGCTGGCCCGCGAAGGTGTCGGTGCCGAGAGCGTGGTTGCCTTGCTCGCCGAGCGCGGGCCCGATCTGCTCGCCGCAATGATCGCAGTGCAGCGCGTGGGGGCTGCCTTCCTGAACCTCGATCCCGAGCAGCCGCCGGCGCGGCTTGCGACCATTTTGGGATCGAGCTGCGCCCGCATGCTGCTGACCGGGCGCGCGCAATCATCCATGGTCGAGGCGCTGCTCGAACCGCTGGTCGAGCGCGTCCATGTGGCGGAGCTTGAGGACGCACTCGCGCTAGGGGCGACCAAACCGGCCCGCGCGGCGCGGCCCGCGGCCGCGAGCCTTGCCTATCTCATCTATACCTCCGGCTCCTCCGGTGCGCCGAAGGGCGTCATGATCGAGCAGCGTGGCCTCTCGAACCATCTGGCGTCGCTCATCTCCGAACTCAATCTCTCGGCCAGGGACGTGATTGCGCAGACCGCGCCGCAGAGCTTCGTCATCTCGGTGTGGCAGTTTCTCGCAGGACCCATGGTCGGCGCGCGCGTGCATGTCTGCGGCAACGCGATCGTGCAGGACCCGATCCTGCTCGCGGGCGAAATCGAGCGCGAGGGCATCACCGTGCTTGAGATCGTCCCGTCGCTGCTGCGCGTGATCCTCGACCGCATGGACGAGGCAGGGGTCCAGCGCGCCTTCGCGAAGCTGCGCCTGCTGATCTCGACCGGCGAGCCGCTGCCGGTCGACCTCTGCCGGGCCTGGTTCGCACGCTGCCCAAAGGTGCCGCTGATCAATGCCTATGGTGCGTCGGAATGTTCTGATGACGTCTCGCTGCATCGCCTGACCAAGGCGCCAGCGACCACGACGACCAACGTTCCGGTCGGAGCGCCGCTGCCGAACACCCAGCTCTACGTGCTCGATCAAAATCTTCAGCCGCTGCCGGTCGGCCTGACCGGCGAGCTCTGCATCGGCGGCGCCGGAATCGGCCGCGGCTATGTCAACGATCCCGCGCAGAGCCGGCAACGCTTCCTGCCCGATCCGTTCTCGCGCCAGGCCGGCAGCCGGCTCTACCGCACCGGCGACCTCGCCCGCCGCCGCGCTGATGGCACGATCGAATGCCTTGGCCGCGCGGACCTTCAGGTCAAGGTCCGCGGCTACCGGATCGAGCTCAAGGAGATCGAGAACGCGCTGGCCGACCACCCTTGTGTGCGCGCCGGCATCGTCGAGCCGCGTCGCGAGGCGAGCGGTGACGTCAGGCTGATCGCCCATATCGTTGCAAGATCGGGCAGCCAGAGCAGCGCCAGCGAACTGCGCGAGTTCCTGAAGAGCCGGCTGCCGGGCCACGCCATCCCATCCGCCTTCCTGTTCCTGGATCAACTGCCGCTCAATGCCCATGGCAAGATCGACAGGTCGGCACTGCTCGCGCCCGCGCAGCAGGAAGCGCCGTCCGGGGCCGACGCCGCCGTGCCGGCACGGCACTTCACCGAAAAAGTGCTCTCGGACATCTGGGTCGACCTGCTGAAGGTCGAGAACCTCGGCGTCACCGACAATTTCTTCGATCTCGGCGGCCATTCGCTGCTGGCGGGCCAGGCGATGGCGCGCGTGGCCCGTGCGCTCGGCGTGTCGCTGCCGATCAAGACCATCTTCGAAGCGCCGACGATCGAGGAGCTTGCCCGTCGGGTCGACGAAGCCGTGGCGGCGAAGCTGCACAAGCCCACCGCAAGCCTGTCTCGGTTAACCGAAAACGGCCCGCCAACACTCTCGATCGCGCAAGATCAGATGATTCGCATCGAGCAGAACCTGCCGGGACTTCCGCTGTTCAACCTGCCCTTTGCCTTCCGGCTCGAGGGCCCGCTCGATCCGGCCATCCTCGGGCAGGCGTTCGGTGACATCGTGCGCCGCCACGAATCGCTGCGGACCGGGTTCGGCTGGAGCGGCGGGGAGCCGGTCAGCCGCATCGCCACGCCGAGCGAGCTCGGACCGGCGCTCACCGTCGAAATCATCGGTGACGGGCGGGCGCACAACAACAGGCGGCGCAAGGCCCTCGAGCTCAGGAAGATCGATCTCCTGATCGAGCAGGAGACCTACACCCCGTTCGACACCGCGCGGCCGCCGCTATTGCGGGCGCGGCTGTTGCGCCTCCATGCCGACGACCACGTGCTGCTGCTGACGCTGCATCACGCCGTCGCCGACGGCTGGTCGATCGGCGTGCTGTTCGAGGAATTGTCGAGCCGCTATGCGGCACTGGTCGGACGCCCTTCAGCGCCGCTACTGAGGCCGCCGCCGGCCTTTTCAGACGTCGCACGCTGGCAGCGCTGGTGGTGCAGCACCGACGCCGCCCGCCGCCAGGCCGCCGACTGGACGGAGAATTTGCGCGGCGCGGCCCCGATCTTCGACAGCGAGGCGAGCCCCGGCGCATCCACCGGGCATCATCCGGTCAGCCTCGAGCGCGAGCTGATCGGCAGGCTGACGACATTCGCCGGCCAGCACAATTGCACGCTGTTCATGTGCCTCCTCACCGGCCTGAAGGCCCTGCTGCTCGCCCGGACCGGCCGCAGCGACATCGCCGTCGCCACCGCCATGGCCAATCGCGCCCAGCCGGACACCGACCGGATCGTCGGCCCGTTCGAGAACACGGTGATCGTCCGCACGACAATCACGCCTGATCTGTCGTTCGCGCAGGCCCTGGTCCGGGTCCGCGGGAGCGTGCTGGATGCACATGCGCGGCAGGAGCTGCCGTTCAATTTGCTGGCCGACCATCTGGAGCGGGAGGGGATCGACCCGGCCACGCCGCTCCAGGTCTATTTCACTCTGCAAAATCCGCTGCGCCAGCCGCTCGATTTGCCGGACATTGCAGTGCAATCGATCGGCAACGTCGCGCGCGAGGGGCAGCCGGTGCTGCCGATCGACCAGACCTGGCTGTCGCTGATGCTCAAGGAACGCCCGACCGGAATCACCGGTTCATGCAATTACAAGCGCGAATTGCTCGACGGCGGCATGGTCGGCGCGTGGATGGAGGATCTCGTGGCGCTGCTGGGAACCGCCGTCACCCAACCCAACACGCCGCTCGGCCGATTGCTCGCGCGCAAGGCGGCATGACCGGCTGTACAAGACTAGAGAATAGGAGTTCACTCGTCAAAGCTGTGAGTGATCAAGTTGCATCTTGATTATTTGCCGCCATCGCGCAACATTATTCCTGCGTTTTTGATTTGGACGTATTTTCAACCGGGGGAGTGTTATTATGGGCTTCATCAAATTTACCAAGGGTACCTCGCTGAGCGACAAGGACCGCAAGGCCCTGCAAAAGCTGCTGGGCGCCGAGAAGAAGAAGCTGCAGTCCGCACTGAAGGACGTCGACGCCAGCCTTTCGGTGCTGGGCGGGTCGAAGAAGGCCAAGAAGAAAAAGTAAGACTAGTCGGCGGAGACGCCGCACGAATCTTCGGACAACGGCCACACGCCTGCCGAGCTGGGGGGCTCGCACAAGCTTGTGTCCGTAAACCGTCCAGCAATCGACAAGAATCCGCCCGGGTGGACCGTTAGAAGCGGTCCGCTCAGTCGTTTCTTGCTCAGTTGATTCTTCCGTCAGGGCCGGGGATTAGGCCTCTGCCTGACGCCAAAGGCCTATTTGATGGCAGACGACAGAATTGAACTGTTTGTCGGACTGATCGAGACCATTGACGCGCCCGGCGCGGCCGATGCGTGCCGATGCTTGCTCTCGGTCGACGAACGACACCGCGCCGATCGCTTCATGTTCGAGCGGCATCGACGACAGTATATTTTCGCGCACGCGATGCTGCGCCTGGCGCTGTCGCAAGTCGCGCCGAATGTTGATCCCACCGATTGGTCCTTTGCGGCCGGCCGCTATGGGCGGCCGTTTGTCGCATCGCCAAAGACCTCGACCGCGCTGCATTTCAGCCTGTCGCACGCCGACGGCTGCGTTGCTTGCGTGGTGTCCGGGCACGAAGCCGTTGGCGTCGACGTCGAGACCGTGTCGCGGCGGGTCGCACCACTGTCGACCGCGCTTCGGTTCTTTGCGCCAGAGGAGGTCGAGACCTTGCGCGGACTGCCGGAGCCCGCTGCAATCGAGCGCTTCTTCGATTACTGGACGCTCAAGGAGGCCTATCTGAAGGCCAGGGGCTTTGGGCTCAATCTGCCGCTCGACGCCTTCGCGATGCAGGTGTCGCACGAGGCGATCGAGATCAGCTTCAAGCCCGATATCGCCGACGATCCCCAGGGCTGGCGATTCCAGCTATGCTCGCCGTCACCCTCGCACCGCCTTGCAATCGCCGACGGCTCCCGGGCGGAGGGCGGCCTTCCCATCACGCGCAATGCGTGGCCGCTCCAGGAAGCGGCGGAGTAATGCCGGCGCGGCTGCGCGTCTTTCCCGCAATCTCGCGCAACCGCGATCCCAAGAAATATGTCGGCGAGCTGATGCGCGTGGCTGAGTTCGCCGACCACAACGGCTTCGAAGGCATTTTGCTGTTCGAAGGCAATGACGTGTTCGTCGAGCCCTGGGCGATGGCCCAGCACATCATGGCGGAGACGACGCGGAGTTCGCCGCTGATCGCCGTCAATCCCGTCTACATGCACCCGTTCGCAGCGGCGAAATTCGTCTCGTCCCTTGCGCAGCTCCACGGCCGCAAGGTCTATCTCAACATGATCACGGGGACCGCGGTCAGCGACTTGCGGGGACTGGGCGACGAGCAGTCGCATGGCGAGCGCTATGTCCGGCTCGGCGAATTCGTGGCGCTGATGCGCCAATTGCTCTCGAGCCCGCGGCCGGTGAATTTCGAAGGCCGGTTCTATCGTGCAAGCAATTTGCAGCTTCGCCCGCGCCTGCCGGCGGAGCTGATGCCGGAATTCCTGATCGCTGGCCAGTCGGAAGCGGCGCAGCGCGTGGCGAAGGAGACCGGCTGCATCAAGATGCAGATGCTGCCGCCCGATCTCGATCGCGGTCTCAACGTATCAGGCATGAATTTTGGCATTTTCGCGCGTGAGAGTCGCGAGGAGGCGCGGCAGGCGGCCAAGGCTCGTTTCCGCGACAACCCCGATGATCGCGAACTGCTCGCGCTCACCGTGGAGAACAGCGATTCCGTGTGGAAGCGACATCTCTATGACGGCCAGAGCGGCGAGCTCGCGGACAACGGCTACTGGCTATTGCCGTTCCTGACCTTCCAGGCCGACTGCCCCTACCTCGTCGGCAGTTACACCGAGATCGGCGCGAAGCTGAAGGAGTTTGCGGCGAAGGGCCTGACCACTGTCATGCTCGACATGGTCGCGGACGAGGCCGAGATGCAGCACGTCTGCAAGGCGCTGGCGGCAAGCGGGCTGTTTTAAACCTCACCGCGCCTCTTCGAATCCTGCCAGCACCGAGGTCAAATTCGCGCCCAGAATCTCAGAGAGATAGCCGCCCTCCTGCACGAACACGGTCGGCAGGCCGAGCTTCGCGATGGCTTGGCCGATGCGGCGGAAACCTGGCGTGGTGACGGCCAATCCCTTGAGCGGATCATGCTCGGAGGCGTCGAGGCCGAGCGCGATGACGAGCGCGCCGGGTGCAAAAGACTCGATCGCCTTGCGCGCGACGTCCATGGCCCGGATGTAACCGTCATCGCCGGTGCCGATGGCGAGGGGGATGTTGAGATTGGTGCCGAGGCCCGGGCCCTCACCGCGCTCATGCGCGTAGCCCCACACATAAGGATAATAGGCGACAGGATCGGCGTGGATCGACACCGTGTAGACATCGGGCCGCGCGTAAAAAATGCCCTGCGTGCCGTTGCCGTGATGGACGTCGACGTCGAGGATCACGACGCGCTCGTGCTTCTGCCGCAGATGTGCGGCGGCGATCGCACTGTTGTTGAGGAAGCAGAAGCCGCCGGCCATGTCGCGATAGGCGTGATGGCCGGGCGGACGGCAGAGCGCGTAGGTCGCATCTTCACCGTCCATCACCATCTGCGCCGCGGTAACCGCAACGTCCGTCGCGGCGCACGCCGCAGCCCAGGTGCCAGGACCGATCGGCGCCGCGGTGTCGGCGGTGTGCCAGCCGAGTCGGCCTACGATATGGGTCGGATAGGTCGCGGCGTGGCGAACGGGATGGATGTTGCCGATCATCTCCGGGCCGGAATCGCCGAGCGCGGTCCAGGCGTCCCAGGCTTCGCTGAGGAACGTCAGATATTCCGGGCTGTGAATGCGCGCGCGCGGCCCCTGCCCGAACTTGGTCGGCTCAACCAGTTGATGCTTGCCGTCCTTCACCCCCCTAAGCAGGCGATCGGCACGCTCGGGCTGCTCGGTGGTGCGCTTGACGACACCGCGAACCAGGAAGAATTGCGGATCGTGGCTGCGGTGCAGTTCGGTATGGACGGCTTTCACTCAAACACTCCGTGGTCGCTTTGAAGGTGCCACGGATGTCTTGATCCCCGCGGCGGACAGATGCAAGCAAGAAGAGTGCCGCCTCTGCCGCGCCGCTCTGCGCCGAGAGCAGACCGCCCCTGATGCTCAGCAGCGGCCGCGCTGAAGGCAGTGCTCGCGGCCCTCTTGGTCGGTGCGGAAGGCCTCGACGAAGCCACCCTGGCGCTGCGTGACGAAGACAGTCTTGCCATCGCTGCCGCCGAAGGCGAGGTTGGTCGGCTCCTTGCCCTTCAGGACAATCTCGCGCTCGACCGCACCGTTCGGCTTCATCATCGCGATCGTGCCCTTGAGGATGCGCGCGATATAGAGGCGGCCGGCAATGTCGGTGCGCAAGCCGTCCACGGTGTCGGGTTGGAATGTCTTGACGAGCTTTGCACCGGTGAGCTCGTTGCCGTTCACCGCGTAAGACCAGATCTGGCCATTGCTGGATTCCCCGACATAGAGCGTCCTGCCGTCAGGGCTGAGATCGATGCCGTTGGTGGTGCCCATCGCGCGCGGCGCCGACATCACCTGCCCCTGCACCGATCCATCCGCGGCTTTCGCGATGCGCCAGATGTGGCCCTCCCGGCCCTTCCAATTCGGATCGCTCGCGTAGATCGTGCCGTCGCGCGCGACCGTGATGTCGTTGGGCTGGTTCATCTCGTCGGAGTGAAACCAGATGACTGGCTCGGTCGCGCCCTTTGGGATCGCGAAGATGTTGTGCTTCTTGTAGTCGGCGATGAACATGGCGCCGCCGCGATCGAAACGGATCGCGTTGCCGACGCTGCCCTCGGGAAGTGCCGTGAACAGCTCCGAGGCCGCACCACCCGCAGGCAGTTTGCCGATGGTGCCGGGCTTGCCGAGATTGACGACGAACAAATTGCCGTCGAGATCGGCGGCGGGCCCTTCGATGCCGAAGGTGTATTCGCTGTCGGGCGTCACCTGCACGCTGTCGAACAGCTTCGTCTCGGTCGCGGCCAGCGGCGTCGCGACGACGAGCAAAATGCTACTGCACAGGCACCAGAAATTCCTGCCGGATGTAATAGCCATCGTCGTCGCTGCACTCGCCATTCAGATAGGGATCGGCCGGCCGGAAGAATCGGCTGAAGCCGGATTTGTCTACAGCGCTCCTTTGTGTCACGACGACGACCTTACCGGCCGGTATTTCGCCGCATTC
Organism: Bradyrhizobium sp. OK095; assembly: GCF_900109945.1. Classification (GTDB taxonomy): domain Bacteria; phylum Pseudomonadota; class Alphaproteobacteria; order Rhizobiales; family Xanthobacteraceae; genus Bradyrhizobium. Next base: position 9,972 of record NZ_FOBX01000016.1, on the reverse strand, counting down.
CTTATTGGTTTTGCCGAAGAACTTGCGCTGCGGCGGACCGGGCTTGATCCGCATCCGCGTGCCCGGAACCATTTTGGCGACGAGCAGGTCGGCGGTATCGAGCAGGCGCGTGTAACCGGGCTCGGTCTTCGGCAGGCTTTCGCCGCCCGGCGGCATCAGCTTCTCGGCACCGATGCCGCGCAAACGCGTGCGCAGCCTGCCGGAGTCCGGATCGCCTGGATAGATCCAGCCGTCCTGTGACAGCATGAAGCGGAGCACCGTCTTGTCCTTCTCCGCATCGGGTTGTCCGGCCTTCAGGCCGAAATCAGAATGGCAGCCGACGCAATGCTTCTCGACGAGGCCCTTGCGCAGCGTGGTGAGACGGGTGCTGTTTTGCGCGTCCCTGGCGACGAAGGCCGCGAGCTGTTCGATCATCGCCTGGCTGCGCGTGTCGCAGGGCAGCGGCTGAGGCGCATCGCCCGTGGCGCGATCGATGCGGATGACCGTCTGGTTCTTGTCTTCGACCAGCCAGATCGCGCCGTCCTCGGCGACTGTCATGCCGACCGGCGCGCCTTGCGGCCGCGCGCCGTTGACGCGGTGCCAGCCTGCGATCAGCTCTTCGAAGGGGGCGGCGGCGACCTCGCCGGCGTCGGTCTGAAAACTATGGGTCGGATCGGCAGCGCAACTAACATGATAGCGCACTGGCGCCGGGGCGGGCTTGGGAAAGCCGTGGTCGTCGACATCGTAGATGAGGACGCGGCTTCCGGTCGGGCGATAACCGTGCAGGCCGACCAGCAGCTTGCCCTCCAGCTCCGGAAATTTGGCGCCGTGATAATAGAGCATCGCGAGCGGCGCGCCGTGCGGCGGCATCAGCGAGAACGGCGCCTTGTAGAGCGCGTTCGCCGTGCACAGCGATTTGTAGACGCCCGATTGCAGTACGAGCCTGAACTCGGGGCTCGGCGTCGCGAGGTCGAAGCAATAGGGCCAGCCGTAGTGCCTGCCCTGCTCGATCGCGTTGATCTCCTCGTTCGGTCTGAAGATATCAGGCAGATCGCGGCCGTTCTCGCCTTGCAGGAAGGCGTAGCCGGCATCCGGAAAATTCGGATGCAGCGCCAGCGCCATCGAATTGCGCAAGCCCCGCGCATAGACGGTGTGCGGCGGATCGATATCGCCAGGCTTCAGCGCCGGGAAGATGCCGCCTGTGGGCGGCGTGAACAGCCAGATCGACGCCATCGCAGAGGCGCCTTCGGCCGCCGCGCAAGGCCGCGTGATCGGCCCCGGCGTGATGCAGTCGTCGCTGTGCGAGCCGACATTGACGAACAGCCGACCGGTCCGGTCAAAGACAAACTGCTTGAGCGGATGCGCGCTCTCGTCGAGTTTGGTGCCGTCAGGCAGCGTGATCCGGCGGCCCGGCATGTGGCGGATGATGGTCTCGACCGTGCTCCGCGGATTGTCGGCGAGCGGATCGAACAGGAAGATCGTCTCGGATGTCGAGGCATAGAGCTTCTTGTCCGGGCCGATCACGAGACCGAACGGATACTCGACGCCGGTCAGCAGCTCCTTGAAGCGCTGGCCCAGGGGCGCGTGCGGATCGAGCAGCAGCAGCCGTCCGTCGGTGTGGCCCCAGCCGCCCATGTCGGCGACCACGAACAGGTCTCGGCCCGGCACCTGGATAATCGAGCGCGGAAATTTAAGGTGATCCTCCTCGCTGGCGACGAGGCCGGCGCAAAATCCCGCCTTCATGTCGATCTGGATTTTGGGAAAAGCGAGATCGCCGCTGCCGCAGATTTCGGTGCCGATCGCATAGCCGCTCTTCCTGATCGGCTCGGACGAGGCCGGGGTGAAGCCGAGCAGTGCAGCGGCCAAAACCGCTGCAAACGCGCAAAGATTTCGGCGTTCGCTCCCGAATGTGAACTGGTTCACGGTGGCCTCCCCGACTTTCCGGGAAACTTGTTCCATGGCGCCTCGGCGCCGTCCAGTCATCACCCGCCTGTGATTAAACCTGTAACGACCTTGGCGCCGACCAATCTCCGTAAATTCCCTTACCGGGCTCGACACGAATGTTTCGCGAAGGCCTCGGGTGGTATCGGTTTGCCATCCCAATCGCTCCCGACAGGAGACGCATATGGTCCAGGTCTATTTTCACTGCTCCAACACCGAAGGCACGCTGGTCGACCGCTACGGCGCCGCCGTCGCCAACCTGACCGAGGCACGCGACCGGGCCGCCCAGATCATGAACTCGATGATCCTGACGCCCGGCGCTGAAGACTGGCGCGACTGGGTGATTCATGTGAGCGGTTCCGACGGCGAGGAGATCTTCGATCTCCCCTTCACCGCCATGCTCGGCAAGCCGCATTGAGGTGATGCCATGCTGTTAGCTTCGCTAACCCTGCTCCGCCAGCCCCTCACCTTCGTCGCCACCAAATGGCAGAAGCTGGTGAGGATCGCCGGCAATCCCTACCGCCCCGAACTCCACTACATGCGCGGCCCGGGGCCGAAATGGCACGCCAAGTATCAGGCCAGCCGGCTCGACCGCAGGCTTTGAGCGCGGTCCACCACCTTATCCCCTACTTGCCCGTAAACCTCGCCTTGCGCTTTTCGACAAAGGCATTGCGGCCTTCGACAGCGTCGGCGCTCTTGCGGATCGTGGCCTGAAGCTCGATCTCGCGGCGGAATTGCGCCTCGTAGGTCGCATGCTCGCTCTCCTCGACCAGCGCACGGGTTGCGACCAAGGCGCGCGTCGGGCCATCGGCCAAACGGCGCGCCAGCGCCAGCGCCTCATCCATCAGCTTCGCATCGTCGACGACCTGCCGCACCAGGCCGATCTCTTCCGCGCGTTCGGCCGTCAGCGGCTCGTTCAGGAGCATCAGCTCGAGCGCGCGCTGCCGACCGACCAGGCGCGGCAATAGCCAGGTCGAGCCGAGATCCGGCACCAGCGCGATACGGCTGAACACCTGGATGAAGCTCGCCGACCGGGCAGCGACAATCATGTCGCCGGCCATCGCGAGACTGAAGCCGCCGCCGGCCGCCACGCCATTGACGGCGACGACCACCGGCACACGGCATTCGCGCAGCGCTCTGAAAGCCGGCCAGTAGAAACGCATCACGCCTGCGGCGATATCCTCGCCCAGCGCTTCCGACGCCTTCAAATTCTGTCCTGAGCAAAAGCCGCGCCCCGCGCCGGTGAGAACCAGGGCGCGGACGTCCTCATCCCCGGTCATCTCGACGATGGCGGCGGCGAGCGCGCCGAGCAGGTCCGGCGTCATCGCGTTCAGGCTTGCCGGCTCGTCGAGCGTCAAAATCCCGACCGCGCCATCCCGCGCCTGTTTCACACCTGCCATGTCGCGTCTCCCTTTGGATGTTCTCGTTGGCGGCAATGTGCCATTGTCCGCGCGCTTCGCCAATTGAGAAGCATCGCAACCAAGCCACGACACAAGACATCAAGCGACATCATGCCTCATCAGTTCAGCCTCGCCCAAACCGTCCGCAAACCCGCCGTCACATCCAAGGGCGGCATCGTCGCCTCGCAATCGCGGCGTGCGGCCGAAGTGGGGGCGCAGGTGCTGGCAGCAGGCGGTGACTGCGTGGACGCGATCGTCGCGACCACCTTTGCGCTGAACGTGCTGGAGCCCTGGAACAGCGGCATCGGCGGCGGCGGCGCCATGGTGCTCTACCGCGCCAAGGAAAATCGCTACGAGGTGATCGACTACGGCATGTGCGCGCCGCAGAGCCTGCGCGCGGCCGACTATCCGCTCAGCGGCGAGGGCGCGGCCGCCGATCTGTTTCCCTGGCAGCGGGTGAAGGACGATCGCAACATCCATGGTCCCGGTTCGGTCGCCGTACCCGGCGTCGTCGCCGGCATGGAGGAGGCGCATCGCCGCCACGCCAGGCTGCCGTGGAGGGATCTGGTCGCACCGGCCGTGGCACTCGCCGGCGAAGGCCTGCTGGTCGATTGGTGGACCACGCTGACGATTGCAGCATCGGCCGCCGATCTCAGGCGCTATCCGGGAAGCGCGGCAACGTTCCTGAAGGACGGCCTGCCGCCGAGCGCACCATGGGGCATCAAATCCGAGACGCGGCTGCCGCTTGAGACGTTGAAGGCGACGCTGTCGCATCTCGCCGAAGCCGGCCCGCGCGATTTCTACCAGGGCGATCTCGCCAAGAGCATCGCCTCCGACATCAAGGCGGACGGCGGCTCGCTGTCGGTGGAGGATCTCGCCGCGTTCCGCAGCCATTTGCGCGAGCCGCTCGCGATCCCTTATCGCGGCGGCAAGGTGTATGCGACGCCGGAGCTCACGGCCGGGCCGACCATGGCGCATGCACTGCGCCTGTTGCAGGAGAATCTCAAGCCCACGGGCGCGCCCGACGCAGCCGCTTACGCCGAATATGCACTGGCCTTGCAAGCAGCCTATCGCGAGCGGCTCAAGGACATGGGCGATGCCGACGGCAAGCGCTCGCTCGGCGCGGAATATCTGGCGCCCGCCTGCACCACGCATTTCTCCGTGGTCGATCGCCACGGCAACATGGCCGCTGTGACGCAGACCCTGCTCTCGTCCTTCGGCTCGAAATATGTGACGCCGCACACCGGCATCGCCATGAACAACGGCATCATGTGGTTCGATCCGACGCCCGGCAGCACCAACTCGCTCGCCCCCGGCAAGCGCTGCCTCACCAATTACACGCCCGTCATCGCCGAAACCAAGGACGGCAAGCGTCTCGCAGTCGGCGCATCCGGCGGCCGGCGCATCCTGCCGTCAGTGATGCAGCTCGTGTCCTTTGCGATGGACTTTGGAATGGATCTCGATACCGCCATCCACCAGCCGCGTATCGACGCCAGCGAGGGGGCGATCGTGATCGGCGATGCGCGTTTGTCAGCTGACACGCGCAAGGCGCTCGCCGCGCGCTTCGACTATGAGGAAGCGCGGGTGCAGTCCCTGCCGCAAAAATTCGCCTGCCCGAGCGTCGTGATGCGCAACGGCGACACGAATTCCGGCGCAGTCGAGATCTTCCAGCCCTGGGCGGATGCTGTGGCGGAGGGCTCCTGATCGTTCGAATGCGCTACGTGTCGAGGGCGATATCCCGGCTCGATTGAGGCACGTTAAAAACCTCAATCCCAAAATCCAGATGCAGGTCGACGATCGCGGACAGCGTGTCGATCGGCACAGTGTCTGAGAGATAGCCGCTCAGGAATTGAACGATAATCTGCGCCTCGCCACCCGTGGCACGCACGTGGCGAAGAAATTGCTTATGCGGCGTGAGAATTTCGATCAGCGCCACTATCTTATCGACGAACCATTGATCCGTGAGCTCGCAACGGGTGGAATGCCGCCACCTGGTGTCCTGATATGTCCCCTCCAGCGGCCTGCCTTTGGGCGTTATCCTGGGATCGCCAACGCGATGCCCGCGTCCTTCAAGCCCTAACGCGGCACTGATCTCAGCCGGAGACAGGGTCGGGTGGACGATGAATAATTCAACATCAACAACCTTAGGCTCGCCGGCATTTGCGCTCGCGTTTTCCGTCACAGACAGCCTCTCTCGTTGTTTCCATCAGCAACGAGACAGAATAGACCAACAAAGGGCCTGCGAGCTAGATCCCCAGCCGGTCGCGGACACGGCCAGCGATCACGGCCGTCGTCACACCCACCGGCCAGAATGCGTGCATCGGGATCGGCTTGATGCCGGTGACGGGCATGTCGATCTCGGCCTTGGCGCCGCCGATCAGGCGGCGCGCGAGCTGGGCGCCCATCGCGGTCGAGAGCGCGACGCCGCGGCCGTTGCAGCCGAGCGAGATCAGGATGCTTTCAGCGGGCTCGTGCACGTGCGGATAATGATCCTTGGTGATCGCGAGCCGGCTATTCCAGCCATGGGTCCAGGCGACGCCCTTGAGCTGGGGCCAGAGCCGCTCGGCGTACCGCATGAGATAGGCGACATCGTTGGGCGAGTTGATCCAGCGCATCGGGCCGCGGCCGCCCATCAGCAGGCGATTCTGCTGGTCGATGCGGTAATAGACGGTGATGTGGCCGCTCTCGTAGAGCACCGGCCGCGTCGGCATGATCGAGCGTGCGATATCGTCCGAGAGCGGGGCCGTCGCAGCGATCGACGAAAACACCGGCACGATGGTGCGGCGGACTGCCGGCCAGAGATCGTCGGTAAAACCGTTGGTGGCGAGCAGGACCTTATCGGCATGCACGACTGCGCGCGGCGTCTCGATGCGCCACCGCGAGCCGTCGCGGCGCAGCGATAGCGCCGGCGTCTCGCCATGGACCTTCGCACCTGCGGAGATCGCGGCGCGCGCGAGGCCACGGGCGTAGCTGAGCGGATGCAGATCGCCACCGCGGGAGTCGAGCATCGCGCCGATGTATCGGTCCGTGCCGGTCATCTCGTGCAATTGCTCGCGGTTTAGATATTTCACCGGCATGCCGCGGTGGATGCATTGGTCTGCCGTTGTCTTGATCGCGGCAGCGCTGGCCTCGTTGTAGGCCGCGCGCAGCGTCCCGTTCTGCCGCGCCTCGCACGGGATCTGGTAGCGGCGGATCAGCTCATGCGTGAAATTCGGCGTGCCGTAGGCGAACTCGATCATGCGGCGGCCAAGCTCGGCGCCGAAATCGGCCTCGATCTGATCAGGATCGTGCTTCAGGCCGGGATTGGTGTGGCCGCCATTGTTTCCGGACGCGCCCCAGCCAGGCTCCTGCGCCTCCAGCACCAGGGCATCGACACCCTGCTCCGCCAGATGCAACGCCGTGGAAAGCCCCGTGTAGCCGCCGCCGACGATGGCGACGGAGACGCTCTTGTCGACATCGAGCGGCGGCGTGGCCACCCGCGCGACGGCGGTGTCGGCATAGAGCGAGGGCGGTAGAGGCAGACGCGTCATGGCGAAGTCCGGTCAGAGCGGATGCAGCACGCGGCGCAAGAAGTCTTGCGTGCGCGGATGCTGGGGTTGATTGAGCAGTGCCTTGGCCGGCCCCTGCTCGACGATAACGCCGCCGTCGATGAACAGCACGCGGTCGGCGACGTCGCGGGCAAAGCCCATCTCGTGGGTGACGACGACCATGGTCATGCCGTCGTCGGCGAGCTTGCGCATCACGCCGAGAACGTCGCCGACAAGCTCGGGATCGAGCGCCGAGGTCGGCTCGTCGAACAGGATCGCCTTGGGCTGCATCGCCAGCGCCCGCGCAATCGCGACGCGCTGCTGCTGGCCGCCGGAAAGCTGCGGCGGATGCGCATCGGCCTTTTCGGCGAGGCCGACTTGCGCCAGCAGCATGCGGCCACGCTCGAGCGCCGCCGCGCGCGGCTCCTTCTTCACGTAGAGCGGTCCCTCGATGACGTTTTCGAGAACCGTCCGATGCGGGAACAGGTTAAAGCGCTGGAACACCATCGAGACCTGGGTGCGGACTTTCACGATCGACGGCGCGTCGCGGTCGACCTTCAATTCCTCGACGCTGATCTCGCCGCGATCGTAACTTTCTAGACCGTTGATACAGCGCAGGATGGTGGACTTGCCCGAGCCGGACGGGCCGACGACGCAGACCACCTCGCCCTTCTGCACTGACGCCGTGATGCCCTTGAGCACCTCGTTCTCGCCAAAGCTCTTGTGAACGTCCTTGAGATCGATCATTTCTTGCCGGCCCGCTTCTCGAAGTGGCGGACCAGCAGGATCAGCGGGATGCTCATGGTCAGATACATCAGCGCCACCATCGTGAACACATTGGTGTTCTTGAAGGTCGAGGACGCGATCAGCTTGCCCTGAAGAGCAAGCTCGGCGACCGTGATGGTGGAAGCCTGCGAGGAATCCTTCAGCATCATGATCATGACGTTGCCGTAAGGCGGCAGCACGATGCGCACGGCTTGCGGCAGCACCACGCGGCGCATCGTCAGCCACCAGCCCATGCCGATCGACTGCGCCGCCTCGATCTGCCCCTTGTCGATCGCCTCGATGCCGGCGCGGAAATTCTCCGCCTGATAGGCCGAGTAGGCGATGCCGAGCCCGAGGATGGCGGCCTGCAAGGCCGATAGCGTGACACCGAGATCGGGCATCACGAAGTAGAGGTAAAACAAGAGCACGATGATCGGGATGCCGCGGATCACATTGATCAGGCTGGCGCTGAGGACCGACAGCACCTTGATGCCGGAGACACGCATCATCGCCCAAACGAGGCCGAGCACCGTCGAGAGCAGCAGCGAGCCGATGGTGACGACGATCGTCAGCACGACGCCGCTCATCAAGATCGGGAAGAACTCGACGGCGTCGTGCCAGAAGCCTTTCATCGGCAAGCCCTCATCAGAAAAGCCTTCGATGAGCCGCTATCAGCCTTGGGCCTTCTGGCCCCATTTTTCGAGGATCTTGTCGATGGTGCCGTTGGCCTTCAGCTTCGCAAGCGACGCATTGATCTTGCCGAGCAGCGCGCTCTCGCCCTTGCGCACGCCGATGCCGACCGAGCCGACGGTAACGGGCTTGTAGGCGTCGACGAGCCGCACATCGGGAAAGCCGCCCTGCTTCAGATTGTAGGCGAGGATCGGGTAGTCGGCGAAGCCGGCCTTGAGGCGGCCGGTGTTCACGTCGCGCATGATGTCGGGGATGGTATCGTAGGCCTTGACGTCGGCGAACAGGCCGGACTTCTTCAGCGCGTCGACGAAGGCGGTACCGACCTGGGCGCCGACAGTCTCGCCCTTCAAATCGTCCTGCGTGGCATAGGCCTTGGTGTCGGCCTTCGGCACGACGAGGCCTTCGCCATAGGTGTAGATCGGATCGGAGAAGTCGACGACTTCCTTGCGCGGCGCGGTGATGAACATAGCGGCCGCAATGATGTCGATCTTGCTCGAGGTCAGCGACGGGATCAGCGCCGAGAACGCCATCGGCTCGATCTGCACGCTGAGGCCGGCGTCCTTGCCGATCTCGGTGACGAGATCGACCATGATGCCCTGGATGGTGTTGGTCTTGGTGTCCAGGAAGGTGAAGGGAATGCCCGTCGGCGTCGAGCCGACCTTCAGCACCTGCTGCGCCGAGGCCGGCACCATGGCTGCCAGCGCGAGTGCCGCGACTGCGGCCAGACCAAAACGCTTCATCGCATTCCCCTTTGGGTCCGGCCGATGGCGGCGCTCGCACATGTCGTGATCAGACGTTGCGGGCCGAGCCGTTTCGGCCTATTTTCACCAATATGAAAATTTGGTCACACTTTCACGGGTGATGCAAGCGGTTTTCATGCACATGAAGGAAGCGGTTTGACGTGAGCGGTGGCAAAAGAATGCGCAAACCGGCCGCCGCAAAGAAGGCGAAGGCAAAGGCTATCTCGAAGCCGGCCGAGCCTGCGATGGACGTTGCGGTCGGCCGCCGTATCAGGGATCTCCGGCGCGTCAGGCAATTCTCGCTGGAAACGATCGCGGCGCGCACGGAGCTGTCGATCGGCTTCCTCAGCCAGATCGAGCGCGGCCTGTCGTCACCGTCGCTGCGCGTGCTGGCAACGCTCGCCGACGTGCTCGGCGTCGGCATCGCCGCGCTGTTCGGTGCGAGCCCGAGCGCCGACGGCACCTCCGATCAGGTGGTGACGCGTGGACTGCAGCGGCCCGAGCTCAAGCTTTGGCGCACCGGCGTCTCCAAGCAATTGCTCAGCCCGGCCAGCGCCGACAACAAGCTGAACCTGTTCCTGGTGCATCTGGAGCCCGGCGGCTCCACCGGCGACGAGCTCTACACCCATGACGGCGAAGAGGCCGGCCTCGTGCTTGAAGGCAAGATGCTGCTGACGGTGGACAGCGAGACGTGGTCGCTGAAGACGGGCGACAGTTTTAGATTTGCGAGCCGAAGGCCGCACCGGTTTTCCAATCCGGCCGAGGATGCGAAGGCCGTGGTGCTGTGGGTGAATTGCGTGACGGCGGCGGCCGGGTAGCGTTCCGCCTCACGCCACTAGAGCGGTTCATCGATTGATTGAATCGGGAGGGATTCCGTCGGGCGGCGGTTTGTGATTCAAGATGCTGGCTGGATCGGAGGCCAGCATCAGA
>NZ_FOBX01000047.1 GCF_900109945.1 Bradyrhizobium sp. OK095 | reverse complement strand
GAGGAACAGCCGATGCCTTGGCGAGAGAGCTGCGCAATGGACCAACGGGTTAGCTTCATCGCGGATCAGCGAAGCGGAATGTGGACGATGACGGAGCTGTGCGACCGCTACGAGATCAGTCGCAAGACCGGTTACAAATGGTTGGACCGCTACCGGTTGGAAGGGCCTGGAGGGCTTTCGGATCGCTCCCACGCCGCACGGGTGCATGGGCGGGCGACGCCGCAGCACATCGTTGATGCGATTGTGGGGCTACGGCTTGAGCGGCCGAGCTGGGGACCGCGCAAGATCGTAAGCAAGCTTGAGGCTCGCCAAGGGGACCTCGATTGGCCGTCAGCATCGACGGCAGGCGAGATTCTCAAACGAGCGGGACTGGTCAGCAGCCGTCGGGCTCGGCGACGTGCGCCGCCGCGTATGGGGCAACTGACGGTGCCTCAGCATGCCAACCATGTATGGGCTCTCGATCACAAGGGCTGGATCCGACTGGGCGACGGTTCTCGGGTTGAACCCTTCACAGTGACCGATGGCTTCAGCCGCTATTTGATTAGTTTGGCGGCGACGGGCAGCACGCAACATGCCGAATGCCAACCGCAGCTGGAGCGGGCGTTTCGCGAGTACGGCTTGCCGCAGATCATCCGCTCCGACAACGGCTCGCCGTTCGCCTCGACCGGAACCACCGGCCTGACGGCACTGTCGGTATGGTGGATCAAGCTTGGCATCCGCCATGAACGGATTGATCCCGGCCATCCGCAGCAGAACGGCCGACACGAGCGCTTTCACCTCACGCTTCTGGAAGCCATGCGGCCACCGCCGCCAACCCGGGCCGCGCAGGCCCGGCGCTTCGCGGCATTTGTGCGCGACTACAACGAAGAACGGCCGCACGAATCGCTTGGTCAGCGCCCACCTGCCAGCGTCTATCAGTCCTCGCCTCGTGCGCTGCCAAGGCGGCTTCCAGATCCCGATTATCCAGCCGAGGCCGCGGTGCGCCAGGTCCGCTCCAACGGCGAGATCAAATGGCGTGGCGACCTCATCCACATCTGCAGCGCTCTTGACGGCGAAGCAGTTGCCGTCGAGGAAACCGAGGACGGATACTGGCAAGTGCGCTTCTTCGACGTGCCGATCGGCATCATCGACCAGCAAACACGCAGGCTGCGGCGCTGCGCTAGCGCAGCGCCGCAGCC
>NZ_FOBX01000009.1 GCF_900109945.1 Bradyrhizobium sp. OK095 | reverse complement strand
TGCCAGCCAGCTCCGCTGGCTCAGTTCGATTGCAACGAAAATTGTGCCACTATGTCCGGCGGTGGGCGTGCTCTCGGTCGATGCTTGCATCAGACCCTCCGGTGGTTCGAGTGTGGAAACCCAAACCTAACGGATAGGGCTCGCTCACCGCCCCATGGAATCTACGATTTCGTAACCTTGCCGCGCATGTGATCCCCGAACCTGTCCACCCCCGGAATTAAACGCTACGCTGGCTGTTCTCCTTATTGAACTGATACAAGCGAATCATGGCCACCACCGCATCCTCACGATTCTCCGAACTTTCCCGCGCCACCAGCGTGCGGCAGGTGCGGCTGGTCTGCGGAATCATCCTGTTCGCCTATGTGGTCAGCCATTTCCTCAACCATGCGCTCGGCAACATCTCGGTCGATGCCATGGAGATCGGCGTCTACTACCACACGGCGTTCTGGCAGTTCCTTCCCGTCGCGATCGTGTTCTACGCTGCCGCGCTGACGCATATGGGGCTGGGCGTCTACGCGCTGTATCAGCGCCGGCAGTTTCGCTGGAAGACGATCGAGCCGCTCCAGCTCGTGCTGGGCCTGAGCATCCCCGCCCTCATCATGGCGCATGTGATCGGCGTGCGGCTCGGCCACACGCTGTTCGGACACCAGAAGCTCTATCCGCAGGAGCTCTATCTGTTCTTCGTCGCGTCGAACCGCATCTGGACCATGACGGTCCTGCTGGTCATCGCCTGGATCCACGGCTGCATCGGCATCTATTTCTGGCTCCGCCTGAAACCGTTCTTCGCGCGCGCGGCGCCCTATCTGCTCACGGCCGCCGTGCTGATCCCGACGCTGGCGCTGCTCGGCGTCTACCAGGGTGGCCGCAGCATCCAGATCGAGGCCGACGACGGGGAATGGCGCACGCACAATCTCACCCGCCGCCAGCTCGGCACGACGGCTGAAGCCGAGACGCTCGACCGCATCACCGGCGGCCTCACCATCAGCTATGTCGGCCTGCTCGCCCTGGTGCTGGCGGCGCGCGGCGTGCGTGGCTGGCGCGAGCGGCGGGGCGGGATGATCGCGCTGTCCTACGGCAACGGCAAGACGCTGCGCGTACCGAAGGGCCTCTCGGTGCTGGAAGCAAGCCTGCGCCACAACGTGCCGCATGCCAGCGTCTGCGGCGGCCGCGCCCGCTGCTCGACCTGCCGCATTCGCATCATCGGCGATCATGGCACCCTGCCTGAACCGTCGCAGCGCGAGGCCTTCGTGCTGACCCGCGTCGGCACCACCGATCCCTCGATCCGGCTCGCCTGCCAGCTGCGGCCGGATTCCGATCTCTCGTTCTTCCAGCTGTTCACGCCGCAGACACTGTCGGCGGGCGGGCAGGCCTCGACATCAGCCAGGATCGGCCAGGAGCGCTATCTCGTCAGCCTGTTCGTGGACATGCGCGGCTCGACGCAGCTTGCCGAGAAGCGGCTTCCGTTCGACACCGTCTTCATCGTCAACCGTTTCCTCGGCGCGGTCTCGCAGGCCGTGATCGAGAATGGCGGCCAGCCGAACCAGTTCGTCGGCGACGGCATGCTGGCGCTGTTCGGGCTCACCGCCGATCCGCAAACCGCCTGCCGGCAGGCGCTGAAGGCCGTCGCGGGAATCGCCGCGAATATCGACGAGCTCAACGAGCTGTTGAGCCATGATTTGCGCCAGCCGATCCGCTTCGGCATCGGCGTTCACGGCGGTGAGGTCATCATCGGCGACATCGGCTATCGCGATCACATCGTGTTTACGGCGCTCGGCGATGCCGTCAATGTCGCCGCCCGGCTCCAGGACATGACCAAGACGCTGTCCTGCGAGGCCATCGTCTCGGAGGAAGTCCGTCGCACCGGCGGCCTTGCCGACGATTCGCTGCCGCAGCAGGAGGTCGCGATCCGCGGCCGCGACGAGCCGATGGCCGTGCGCGTGGTTGCGGATGCGAGGGGGCTGGCGGCGCTCGTTGATCACGGCGCGCGCGTTGCGGCCTGATCTTTCACCTCTCCCCGCTTGCAGGGCGAGGGGGCGCACCATCGCTACGGCTACGGCTACGGCTCAAGCTCGTTACAAGCGTAACACCGGCTTGCTGCACCGCAGCGGCATGGGCTTGCTGCGAAAGCACGAATTGACTTCGCAGCGTTCGTTGCGACAGATGAGCGCGGGATCGTGGTGATGACCGCGACTCGCAGAAAAGCTCCGGGAGGAGAACCAATGTTCGATCGACGCGACCTGCTCAAAGGAGCGGGCCTTGCCGCACTTGCGGCCACAGTGAATTCCACCAAGGCGCTGGCCCTCGACACCGTGACGCTACCCTTCGCCAATGGCGAACGGCCGCTGGTGAAATATCCGCAGAAGCGGCCGATGATCGGGCTCACCAGCCGGCCGCCGCAGCTCGAGACGCCGTTTGCGATCTTCAACGATGGTCCGCTGACGCCGAACAATGCGTTCTTCGTGCGCTATCACCTCGCTGACCTGCCCTACAATCTCGACCCCGACAAGTTCATGCTCGAGGTCAAGGGCAAGGTCGACAAGCCGCTCAAGCTGTCGCTGAAGGACATCAGGAAGATGAAGGCGACGGAGATCGTCGCCGTCAACCAGTGCTCCGGCAACAGCCGGGGCCTCGTCGAGCCGCGGGTCGCCGGCGGACAGCTCGCCAACGGCGCGATGGGCAATGCGCGCTGGCGCGGCGTGTCGCTGAAGGCCGTGCTGGAGATGGCGGGCGTGCAGAGCGGCGCCAAGCAGGTCACCTTTGGCGGCATGGATGGTCCGGTCAGCGACAAGACGCCCGATTTCGTCAAGGCGCTCGATCTCGATCACGCCACCGACGGCGAGGTGATGCTGGCCTATGGCATGAACGGCGAGGATTTGCCGTTCCTCAACGGCTTTCCGCTGCGCCTGATCGTACCAGGCTATTACGGCACCTACTGGGTCAAGCACCTCAACGAGATCACCGTCGTCGACAATGTCTATGACGGCTTCTGGATGAAGTCGGCCTATCGTATCCCCGACACGCCGAACAATGCGGTCGAGCCCGGCACCGCGCCGAAGGCGACGATCCCGATCAACCGCTTCACCATCCGCTCCTTCATCACCAGCGTCCCTGACGGGGCCAAGCTGAAGGCAGGACGCACGACGCTGCGCGGCATCGCCTTCGACGGCGGCAAGGGCATCAAGGATGTTCAGGTCTCGACCGATGGCGGCAAGACCTGGATCAGCGCCAATCTCGGCAAGGATCTCGGCAAATATTCCTTCCGTGAATGGAAGCTGCCGGTGAAGCTCGCGGCCGGCCAGGTCGAGCTGAAGGTGCGCGCCACCGGAAATGGCGGCGAGACGCAGCCGGATACGCCGCGCTGGAATCCGGCGGGTTATCTGCGCAACGTCGTCGAAACCGTCCGCGTCAGCGTAGCCTGAGGGAGAATGATCATGCAGCGCACCGTTCTCCTCGCCAGCACGCTCGCCCTCGCCGCCTGGTTAGGTTCGGCACTTGCGGCACCGGTCAATTACAAGACCCCCGACGAGGTCGCAGCCTTCAAGCCCGGGCCCAATCTCGAAATCGTGCAGGGCAATTGCAGCGCTTGCCACTCGGCCGACTACATCAACACGCAGCCGCCGATGAAGGACAAGAAGACCTTCTGGCAGGCCGAGGTGACCAAGATGATCAAGGTCTATGGCGCGCCGATCGACGATGCCGATGTCGGCAAGATCGTCGATTATCTGGCCACGACGTATTGATGGATGGCGCGCGGCGTTCGGTCAATTGACCGCGAAACGGGCAAAACCGGTAGAAACGCCGCGAAGTTGAGCGGGATTCGGCGAAAGGCTGATGTGGTTTGAGCTACCAAGCCGGCCACAATCCGCGTATCCTGTTAGGACCGAACCGGCCGGTTGGCGGGGACTGGCGGTTCGAGATCTCGGAGGAAGACCCGCGGAGAAGTCGTGATGGCTAAAGGTACGGTCAAGTGGTTCAACCCGACGAAGGGTTATGGATTTATCCAGCCTGCGTCGGGCGGCAAGGATGTGTTCGTGCATATCTCGGCAGTTCAGAAAGCCGGTCTGTCGTCCCTGAACGAAGGACAGACGGTGGAATACGAAGAGATCGCTAACCGAGGCAAGAGCTCCGCAGAGAACCTCAAAGTATAAGCCCGCCAGCCTTTGCTGACTCCCGGATTTGTCCGGGAGCGGGCCAAGAAAATTTTAGAAGACGGCCAGTGCATTCGACGACAGGCGTTGCGACTGCACACGGAGAGCTATTTTCCCGCGAAGACCGCTCAATCAACGCCACAGCAATGACAATCGCGACGGCATTTCCCTAGCCCACCGGCAACGGTGCGTCGCGCTTGATCTCTTCCATCACCGCATAGGTCCGCGTCTCGCGCACGCCCGGCATCGACAGCAGGGTCTCGCCGAGGAAGCGTCGATACGCGGTCATGTCCGCAAGCCGCGCCTTCACAAGATAGTCGAAGCCGCCTGCAACCATGTGACACTCCAGCACTTCAGGCGCGAGTTTCACCGCGCGCGCGAAGCGCTCGAAATTATCGGGCGTGGTCTTGTCGAGCAGCACCTCGACGAACACCAGAAGACCGAGGCCCAGCCGGTGCGGATTTAGCCGTGCGCCGTAGCCTTCGATAAAGCCCTCGCGCTGCAGCCGCTTCAGCCGCTCGCCGATCGAGGTCGGCGACAGGCCGATGCGCTCGGCGAGCTCGACATTGGCGATGCGCCCATCTTCCTGTAAAATAGAGAGGATTTTCCGGTCGATTCGATCGAGTTCCATATTTTATCTGGCTGTAGTGACATCGACCTTCATTTCCTAAGGCAAATTGGCTAATTTGTCTATCGAACTACGGTCGCGCGGCCTTTATCCTGAATCTCGATCACAGGACACGCCATGCCGAACATCCCGCCGCCCTTCGCCGCCCCTTACGCGCCCGATGATGCCGAGATTGCCGCACGTCTGCTGCCGGCGTCGCATCTCGGCCCACCGCAGGAAGCGCGGATCGACAAGACCGCGACGCGGCTGATCGAGGCGATCCGCAAGCGCGACGACCGCTTCGGCGGGGTAGAGGACATGCTGCGGGAGTTCGCGCTCTCGACCAAGGAAGGCCTCGCATTGATGGTTCTGGCCGAGGCGCTGCTGCGCGTGCCGGACGCGCGCACCGCCGACCAGTTCATCGAGGACAAGCTCGGCGAGGGCGACTTCATCCATCACGAGACCAAGTCCACGGCGTTCCTGGTCAACGCCTCGGCCTGGGCGCTCGGTCTGTCGGCGCGGGTGATCCAGCCAGGCGAGACGCCCGACGGTACCATCGGCCGTCTGGTGAAGCGGCTGGGCGCACCCGCAGTGCGCACCGCCACACGCCAGGCGATGCGGCTGATGGGCAATCATTTCGTGCTGGGCGAGACCATCGAGCAGGCACTGGAGCGGGGTAAGCCGCGCTCCGGTGAGCGGCCACGCTACTCCTTCGACATGCTCGGCGAAGGCGCGCGCACGGCGGCGGACGCCAGGCGTTACTTCGACGCCTATGCCAGTGCGATCGAGACCATCGGCAAGGCGGCAGGCAACCATCCCCTGCCCGACCGGCCCGGCATTTCCGTAAAGCTCTCGGCGCTGCATCCGCGCTTCGAGGCGATCGGCCGTGACCGCGTGATGGCCGAGCTGGTGCCGCAGCTGCTCGACCTCGCGCAGCGCGCCAAGGCGTATGATCTGAACTTCACCGTCGACGCCGAGGAGGCCGACCGGCTGGAGCTGTCGCTCGACGTGATCGCGGCGACGCTCGCGGACACTTTGCTCGCCGGCTGGGACGGATTTGGGCTGGCGATCCAGGCCTATCAGAAGCGCGCCGGCGCGGTGATCGATTATGTCGATGCGCTCGCGCGTGCGTATGACCGCAAGCTGATGGTGCGGCTGGTCAAGGGCGCCTATTGGGACACCGAGATCAAGCGCGCGCAGGAGCGCGGGCTCGACGGCTATCCCGTATTCACGCGCAAGGCGATGACGGACCTGAACTACGTCGCCTGCGCGTCAAAACTCCTGAGTCTTCGACCGCGCATCTTCCCGCAATTCGCCACCCACAACGCGCTGTCGGTCGCGACCGTGCTGGAGCTGGCCGGAGGCAGCGATGGCTTCGAATTCCAGCGCCTGCATGGCATGGGCGAAGCGCTCTACGAGCAGCTCGCCAAGGATCACCCCGAGATCGCATACCGCACCTATGCGCCCGTCGGCAGCCATCGCGATTTGCTCGCTTATCTGGTGCGGCGGCTGCTTGAGAACGGCGCCAACTCATCGTTCGTGGCGCAGGCGGCCGATTATCGCGTACCTGTTACGGCGCTGTTGCAGCGCCCGGCCGACGCCATCGTCCGGCCGCAAGCGGCGGCACATGCGAAGATTCCGCTGCCGGGTGATCTGTTCGCGCCGGAACGGCGCAATTCGCACGGCGTCGAATTCGGCGCGCGCACCGCGCTCGAGCAGTTGCTGGCAGACGTCAAGGCCGGTGCGGCCGCTCTCAAGCCGATCGCTGACGCAACGCCGGATCAGGCCAACGCGGCCGTGGCTGCAGCACGCGCAGGCTTTGCCGCCTGGAGCCGGACGCCCGCAGCCGTACGCGCGGCGGCGCTGGAGCAGGCCGCGCATCTGCTCGAGAGCCGCAGCGCCCATTTCATCGCGCTGCTGCAATCCGAAGGCGGCAAGACGCTCGACGATGCGCTGTCGGAGCTGCGTGAAGCCGCCGACTTCTGCCGCTATTATGCCGCGCAGGGCCGAAAACTGTTCGGCAGCGAGACGGCGATGCCGGGTCCGACCGGCGAGAGCAATGCGCTCGCCATGCGCGGCCGTGGCGTCTTCGCAGCGATCTCGCCGTGGAATTTTCCGCTGGCGATCTTCCTCGGCCAGGTCACCGCGGCGCTGATGGCTGGCAACAGCGTGGTGGCAAAGCCTGCCGAGCAGACGCCGCGCATCGCGCGCGAGGCCGTAGCCCTGTTGCACGAAGCCGGTGTCCCCAAGAGTGCGCTGCATCTTGTCATCGGCGATGGCCGCATCGGCGCCGTGCTGACTGCGCATAAGGATATCGCCGGAATCGTCTTCACCGGCTCGACCGAGGTCGCGCGCCTGATCAACCGGACGCTGGCGGCCAAGGACGGGCCGATCGTGCCGCTGATCGCGGAGACCGGCGGCATCAATGCCATGATTGCGGATGCGACCGCACTGCCCGAGCAGGTCGCCGACGATGTCGTGACGTCCGCGTTCCGTTCCGCCGGCCAGCGCTGCTCGGCGCTGCGGCTGCTGTTCGTGCAGGAGGATGTCGCCGACCGTATGATCGAGATGATCGCGGGCGCGGCGCGTGAGTTGAAGATCGGCGATCCCTCAGATGTCGCGACCCATGTCGGCCCGGTGATCGACGTCGAGGCCAAGCAGCGCCTCGATGCGCATATCGCGCGGATGAAGGGCGAGGCGCGGCTGCACTTTGCGGGTACCGCGCCGGAGGGCTGCTTCGTCGCGCCGCATATCTTCGAGCTCAGGGATGCCGGCCAGCTCACCGAGGAGGTGTTTGGCCCGATCCTGCATGTGGTGCGCTACCGTGCCGAGAATCTCGAACGCGTGCTGCAAGCGATCGAGCGCACCGGCTACGGCCTCACGCTCGGAATCCACTCCCGCATCGACGACACCGTCGAGGCGATCATCGACCGTGTCCAGATCGGCAACATCTACGTCAACCGCAACATGATCGGCGCCGTGGTCGGCGTGCAGCCGTTCGGCGGTCATGGCCTGTCCGGAACCGGCCCCAAAGCCGGCGGCCCGCATTACCTCGCGCGGTTTGCGACCGAGCAGACCGTGACCATCAACACGGCCGCTGCCGGCGGTAACGCCGCGCTGCTCGCGGGCGGGGAATAGCTCAAAGACAAGTGTCGTCCTTGTCACCGCGCCCGGAACTTCCGCAGGGCGTGCGCTTCGAGAGCTGCTGGATCTTCAGCTTGGACTGGGTCTGGGCCGCGATATCGAACACGTTCGCCGGCTTCATCTGGACCGCGCTGCGATAATCGTCCGCAGCCTTGTCCAGATCGCCCTTGGCCTCGTAGGCGCCCGCGCGCGCGACATAGCGCTCGATCATCGGCTTCTGCGCGATCGCCTTGCCGAGATCGTCCAGCGCCTTGTCGTATTGCTTCATCGAGCTGAAGGCCATCCCGCGCAGGCTGAGCGCATCCGGATCGTTCGGCCGCGCCCCCAGCACCAGATTGAGGTCGGTCATGGCGGCGGCCGCGTCCTTCTTGCCGAGATAGGCGCGCGCGCGTAGCGTCCGCACGAATCCGTCGGAGGCGGCCGTCTTGCCGACGAGCTGATCGAGCGCCACGATCGCGCGATCATATTGTCCTGATAGCAGCATCGCCAATCCCTGGCCGAGCTCGGCGACCTGGTTGTTGGGATTGCGATCGAGCGCGTTCTTGACGTCGACCAGGCCCTCCGCGCTGTTGCCCTTGAGCAGCAGCACCAGCCCGCGCGACGCGCGCGCCGTGTCGTTGACGGGATTGAGCACCAGCGAACGGTCGAAATCGACGACAGCCTTGTCGTTCTGGCTCAGTCCCATATAGGCCTGACCGCGCTCGGAATACGCCAGGTAATCCTTGTCGTTGAGCGAGATCGCGCGGTCGTAATCGGCGATGGCATCCTGGAATTTGCCGGCCAGTCGGCTCGCCATGCCCCGGCAGACATAGGCCCCCGCATTGTTCGGGTTGGCCTTGAGCGCCTGATTGGCGTCGATCATGCCCTGGTCGAGCTGCTTCATGCCGATCGAGGCGACGGAGCGCGAGGCCAGCAATTGCGAGTCGTTCGGCCGCATCCTCAGCAACGCATCGAGGTCGTTGCGCGCATCCGCGAACCTGGCCGTCGACAGCAGTGCGGCCGCGCGCAGCTTGAGGGCGCTCTCGTTACGCGGATTGCCCGACAGGATGGTGTTCAGCCGTGGGATCGCTTCGGCGTACTTCTTCTGCGCCACCAATTGCTGAGCTTCGGCGAGGCCCGGAGGCGGCGCCGGGAATGTTCCTTGCGGTATCGTCGCCATCGGCGCCGTGGCCGGCGGAATCGCAGGTGCCGGAGCTGCCGGTAGAGGCGCTGCGACGGCCTGCTTGGGCGCGACAGGCGCAGGCACAGGCGTCGCCGCGCCCTGCACTTTCGCAAGCTCGGTCTGCATCGCAACCGCAGCCTGCCGCTGCTGCTGGGCCATCTGGTCGTTCGGAGCGATCGACAGCACCTTGTCGAAATCCACGATCGCGCGCGCATAATCGCCCTTGGAGCTGAAGCTCTGCCCTCGTGCGAAATAGCTGCCGCGATCGGGTTGCGGGGCCTGCGCGATCGCGCGCGAAAAGTCCTCGATGGCGTGGTCGAGGTCGCCCTTGCGGCGATAGACCTGGCCGCGCCAGAAAAAGGCGCCGGGCAGGCTCGCATTCAGCGAGATCGCCGTGTTGACGTCGGTCATGGCCGGATCGAGCTGCGAGGTCTCGATGGCGGCCCGCGCGCGCCCGACATAGGCCATGGCATAATCCTGCTTCAGGCCGATCGCCTTGGTGAAATCCGCGGTCGCGTCGGTCCATTGCTTCCGGTCGAGCTTCAGTCCGCCCCGCGCCGCATAGGCGTTCGGACTGTTGGGATCGAGCTCGATCGCCTGGTTCATGTCAGCCAGCCCGCCGTCGAAATTTCCCTTGCGCTGCCGCGCATAGCCGCGCGCCACCAGGGCCGGCACTGATTTCTCATCGAGCTGCACCGCCGCATCCGCATCCGCCAGACCGGCGTCGAGATTGGACCGGCTCATGAACAGGCGCGACCTGCTCACATAGGCGCGCAGCCGTTCATCGGCGGCGCGCGACTGGTCGTTGATGATGGCGGTGCAGGCGGGCTCTATCTTCGCGGGCAGCGGGCCATTGCAGTCTTCGAGGTCACCCGCCCAGGCTGAACCTGGCACACCGCACAAGATTACGAACGCGGCTGCGGCCATCAGGCGGACGAACGGCATCGACATGGCCGGCAGATCCTTCGAAACGAAGATGCGCCGGCCCGGGACGATCCGGCAGGCGGAGAAGCTGTACAACCGGGGCGAGCGGATTGCCATAACCCTCTCACATGCCGGCCCCGGGAAAGCGCCGGCCGGAAGCCGTTGCATCCCGCCAAAACATCGGTCAAATGGTTGTGCCGACAGGGATTATGAAATTCCTGCCAACGGAAACAACAAGAGCGAGGGAGCAACGCCGCGATGGAAAAAGGCATTTTTGCAGGGCTGAAGGTTCTGGATTGCGCGAGCTTCATCGCCGCCCCTGCCGCTGCGACCGTGCTGTCGGATTTCGGCGCCGATGTCGTCAAGATCGAGCCGCCCGGCGCCGGCGATCCCTACCGCAATCTGCCCAACATTCCGGGCTATCCGAGCAGCGAGCACAATTTCGCCTGGCTGCTGGAGGCCCGCAACAAGAAGAGCATCGCGCTCGACCTCGCAAAGCCCGAGGCGCAGGCCGTGCTCTACAAGCTCGTGGCAGAGGCCGACGTCTTCATCACCAACATGCCACCGCCGGTGCGCGCCAAGCTCGGCATCACCTATGACCACCTCGCCCATCTCAACGACCGGCTGATCTACGCCTCCTTCACCGGCTACGGCGAAAAGGGCGAGGAAGCCAACAAGCCCGGCTTCGACAGCAACGCCTATTGGGCGCGCTCCGGCCTGATGGACCTCGTCCGCGCCGATGCCAACACCACGCCGGCCCGCTCGGTCGCCGGCATGGGCGATCATCCCTGCGCCATGGCGTTCTACGGCGCCATCGTCACCGCGCTGTATCAGCGCGAGAAGACCGGCAAGGGCTCGCATGTCGCCTCCAATTTGATGGCGAACGGGGTGTGGGCGGCGAGCGTGCTGGCCCAGGCAAAGCTCTGCGGCGCCAAATTCGCCGAGCGGCGGCCGCGCGAACGCGCGCTCAATGCGGTGGCCAATCACTACCAGTGCAAGGACGGCCGCTGGCTGATCCTGTCGCTGCTCAGCGAAGAGAAGCAGTTTCCGACGCTGGCCAAATGCCTCGGGCGCGAAGACCTCGTCACCGATTCTCGTTTCGCCACCAAGCCCGACCGCCACGCCCGCTCGGTCGAACTAATCAAGATCTTTGACGAGACCTTTGCGACCAAGGATCTCGCCGAATGGCGCAAGCTCCTCGATGGCAACGGCCTCGTGTTCGGCATCGTCGGCATTCTCGATGACATCCCGAACGACAAGCAGATGCTCGACAACGAGGTGCTGGTGCCGTTCGAGAACGACACCATGCTCACCATCTCCAGCCCGATCTGGATCGACGGCGCCAAGAAGGTGCAGCCGCGCAAGCCGCCGGGCGTTGGCGAACACAGTGACGAGATTTTGCGCGGGGCGGGATACGACGAGCAGGCGATCAAGCAGCTGCGGTCGTCGGGGGCGGTGGGCTAAGGCCTCGCTCGCCCCACAAACTCCGTCATTGCGAGCAATGCGAAGCAATCCAGAGTCCCACCGCGGATGCATTACTGGATTGCTTCGCTACGCTCGCAATGACGAGGTGGGACGATCTCGCTATAACCTCACTGCAACATCCGTGAGGTCCCATGCCCAGCTACCGCCTGCACTACTTCCCCGAATCCGGCAACAGCTACAAGCTGGCGCTGATGCTGACGCTTTGCGGCGAGAGGTTCGAGCCGGTCTGGACCGATTTCGGCGGCGGCGTCACCCGCACGGCGGAGTGGCGCAAGGCCGTGAACGAGATGGGCGAGATTCCCGTGCTCGAGGTCGACGGCGTGAAGATGACGCAGACCGCGCCTCTCCTCTTGAGGCTTGCCGAGCAGTACGGCCGTTTCGGCGCCGAGACGGCGGATGAAAAATTCGAGCTGCTGCGCTGGCTGTTCTGGGACAACCACAAGCTCACCGGCTACATGGCGACCTACCGTTTCATGCGTGCCTTCACCGAGAACAATGATCCGCAAGTGCTGAAACATTTCCGCCGGCGGCTGGAGGATTTTCTCGGCATTCTCGATCGCCATCTCCAGCACAATGAATTCGCGATCGGCACGAGGCCGACGGTCGCCGATATCTCGATGATGGCCTATCTGCATTATCCGAGCGACGAGCACGGTTTTGATTTCGCGCAGAGCCATCCCGCCATCCACGCCTGGCTCGGCCGCATGGCCGCGCTGCCCGGCTGGAAGCCGGCGTATGAGCTGCTGCCGGGGAAGAGGATGACGAATTACGCGAAGTGAGGGCGCTCTCTCTTCTCCCTCTCCCCGTTCTTACGGGGAGAGGGTTGGGGTGAGGGGCCTCTCTCCGCGTGCGAGATTCATCGATAGACCTGTACCCCCTCACCCGGATTGCATCTGACGATGCAATCCGACCTCTCCCCGCAAGCGGGGCGAGGTAAGCAAGATCACTTCAGCGCCAGCCAGCCGAGCGTGAACAGAATCCCACCGACGATCACGACCACCGCGACCGCCGAGATGCTGACGCGGATGCTGCCGGTGACCTGTTTGGCTTCCTCATTGCGCGCAATCTCGCGATTGCGCTCCTTGTTGGCGTCGCTGGAGTCCGTCATGGGTCATCCAAATCGGTTTAACGCGTCTTGATGAAGCACATGCCGATGCGGCTCGAGGCCGCGGCAGCCTGACAGGTCAGACCTTTAGCACAGGTCCATGACGTAAAACTCTTGTCCCGCGTTTCCGATCCCGCATTTTGCAGGGAACAATGCGCACCCCAGCCGTCTTCATATTCGGTGCCGGCGAGCTCGCCACTGCCGCGGGTCTGCGGCCGGCTGGCAAATCCGCGTGAGAAATCAGGGCGTTTGCCTGCGGCGAATGCGGTCAGGATGTCGCGGCGGCGGACCTGATCGCCGAAGAAATGCGGCGAGGCCGGCACGATGGTGGAATTCGACGGCTTGTCGGCCAGCCAATCCACGCCCGGGAAATGGAAGCCGCCGATGCCGCGGGTCTGGTGGCAGCCGGCACAGGTGACGTCGTTGAGGCGGCGCTGGAAGCCCGCAACCGAGCGGATGTTCGGCATATCGATGCCGCGCGTAGCCTGCTTCAGCGCGCCGACCACGTCATTATCGGCGAAGACGGGATCGCCCTTCCCTTCCCCCTGCATCATGCCGAACTCCGGCTGCAACGAGGAAGCATCGAGGCCGGCGGGCGTGGGCACCACCGCGGCCTTGGCCAGAAACTTCTCCGGGATCAGCACCGTGCCGCGATCGAACGCGCGAAGATTTTCCGGCGCAAGCAGCCACGCCTTGAAGTCACGCCTGAGATCATTGTCCGCAAGGATCCTGTTACTGTCGATCTGGTTCTCCAGCGTCGATTCCTCGAACGTCTTCGTGGCGGCGTTATACTTGAATACCTTGAGCAGATAGTCGGAACGGAAATCGTGCAGCGCCGATTTCGGCGCGATCGAGATTTGAATGTTGGTCTCGATGCGATCGAGCATCGCGTCGTGAGGGGAGAAGCCACCGCCGATCAGGCCCTGCCAGTCGCCATTGTCGAGCCAGCGCCGCGCGATATCGGCGCAGGTGACCGGTTTGCCGCTCGCATCCGTCTGGCGCGCATCACGCGCCTTCATCACCAGATTGAACGTCATCGGCAGGCGCGTCGCGCTCTTGCTGCCATCGGGCCTGGTCTCGAAACGCGCCAGCCGATAGATCAGCCGGATCTCGCCGCAGGACTCTTCGGACACATAGGCTCGGTCCATGCGATTGACGACGCCGGCGAGCACGAAGCGCGTGTCGCGGGATTTTAGATTGGCCTGATCGAACAGCTGCACGTCAAAGCCTTCGCCGACGCCGATGGTCTCGGTCGGATAGGCCGCCTTCTGCTGCGCAATGTAGCGGTCGAACTCCGCATCGATCGCCGGTGGAATTGGCGCAAGCTGCGGCAGCTGTGAGAACAGCATATCGGTCGTCAGCGGAAAATTCGCGTTCCGCTCCGGCCACAACAGACGCGAGATCGTGAGCGCGTCATTCTGATCGAGCTTGCGCAGGAGATCGGGATCGGTGATGGCGGTGCCGCGCGCCAGCTGTGCGTTCTCCGCGGCCAAAGGCGACACGACGCCGCCGAACAATACGACGACAGCAACGAGAATTCTCAACACGCGGCTCATGCCTTCAGTAACACCGCGCGGCGACACCTATTCAAGCAAAAAGGCGCTTCACATGGTGGTGAAGCGCCTCTTCGGAAGTCGGATATGAGCCGCTCAGCGCGAGTCGATCAAACCCTTGCTGGTGACAACGACCATGCGGCCGTCCTGGCGGCGGATCGCATCGACGCGGCCAATGCCGGGGATGGGGTCGCCGGGATAGACCTCGTAGAGGCCGTCGCGGCCCTCGATCAGCGCACCGCCATTGGCGGCGCTGCGCAGCCTCCAGCCTTCGATCTTCGGCAGGCGGCCGATTTCGGTCTTGGGCGCGGCGGGCGCGGGAGCCGGTGCGGCAGCAGCGGTCGCAACCTGGGTCGGTGCGATCGAGCCGGTGGTCTCCTTCGCGGGCGCGGGGGCTGCCGCGGCCTGCACGGGGGCGGCGGGCGGCGTGGCCCGGAGCTTGTCGACGCTCTCGGACAGCTTTGCGATTTTGGCCATCGGCTCGGCCTGCGCCTTCTCGAGCTTGTCGAGACGGTCGTTGGCGCGGTTGGACTGGCTGAGCCCGGTCTTGGAGGTGTGCTCGACGTTCGCCTTCAGCGCGACCAGATCGGCATCGATCCGGGCGACGGAGGCGTCCAGCGCGCTGGTATCGGCGACCTGTGCCGGCGCGGCAGCCGGGGCGGCAAAGTGCATCATGCCCGCGGTCGCAAGCGCACCGCTGATCGCACCGACGCTCACCGCGATCGCCACCACCGCGGCCATCGCCGACAAGCGGCGCTTGCCGCCGGTCTCGCGCGGCTCCTCCGCCTTCACATGCGGGGCAAACTCCTCGCGATCCCAGGAGCGCTCCGACGGCGCCATGACGATGAGCTTGCCGAGCTTCGGCTCGGGCTTGGTCTCGGCCTTGGTTTCGGCCTTGGTTTCGGCCTTGGTTTCGAGCTTGGGCACCGCAATCGGGGGCGGCTCGACCTTGGGGGCCTCTGCTTTCACCGGCTCAGGTTTGGGCATCGTCTCGTGGTCGGGGGCAATCGAGGGGGCCTCGATGCCGGCGGCCTCGACGGCCTGTGGCGCGGTCGCGGCGGCTTCAACGACGCCAGTATCCTGCTCAGTCATTGGTTCGCTCACGGCTCAAATACTCCAGTCTCGGTTGACTTTTTGGTAACTTTCATTGCTTGCGAAATCCTTACCTCGGGACCCGCTTACCGAAATTTTAGGAACTCGTCCGAGGCCGAATTGGGTCGGGAAAGTGGAACCGGCGTGGCGGCGTGCAACAAATTGTCAGCCGATGCTGCCCTGCGGTAGGCGCCTGCCCGGGCAAACGGGTTGTTTGCCCGTCATGGTTCCCCGGCTAACATGGCCTATCCCGTCAGCCAGAAGGCCTTATTGGGGGTGTCATGACGATCGAGAAATGCATCAACGCGTTTGGTGTCGATGACGTCATCTTCGAGGAGGGCTCGACCGGCCGCGAGCTGTTCGTCGTGCTCGACGGCGAGGTCGAGATCGCCAAGATGAACGGCGCCAGCAAGACCAGCATCATCAAGCTCGGCAAGGGCGAGTTCTTCGGCGAGATGGCCGTGATCGACGGCTCGGCGCGCTCGGCAACCGCGATCGCATCGGCGCCGAACACCAAGGTGATGCGGATCAACCACGCCCGTTTCGTCTATCTCGTCAGCCAGCAGCCGGCGTTCGCGCTGATGGTGATGGACGCGCTTTCCAAGCGGCTGCGCGTATCCAACGCCGTCACCTATGGGGCGGCACAGTCATGAGCGAGCGCAAGCCCACTTCGTTTCCGATCCTGATGAAGAACGACATTTGTTCGCTGATCCAGGCCGCGGACGACGTCTTCCAGCTCCGCTTCGCCAATCGCGCCGCCAACGCCTATCTCGTGCGCGGCTCGGCGCGCACCATCCTGATCGACGTCGGACTGTCGTCCAATTATCCGGCAATGGTCGAGTGCCTGACTTTCGCAGGCTGCCCGCCGGAGAAAATCGACATGGTGGTGCTGAGCCACGAGCATCTCGACCATATCGGCGCCGCCTGGCACT
Source organism: Bradyrhizobium sp. OK095 (assembly GCF_900109945.1). Taxonomy (GTDB): domain Bacteria; phylum Pseudomonadota; class Alphaproteobacteria; order Rhizobiales; family Xanthobacteraceae; genus Bradyrhizobium. Next base: position 381,934 of record NZ_FOBX01000009.1, on the reverse strand, counting down.
TCAACGAGCGCCGCACCTTCGTCGCCGCCCATCGCCTCGCCGCCAACAAGATCATGCTGCGCGACGATTTCTCGATGCTGCGAAAAATGTTCAACGAGCCGAACGTGCCCGTCAACATCGACATCTGGCTCGAGGAAGGCAATCTGATCGATCTCGGCAATTTCCGTCTCAACGTGATGTACACCCCGGGCCACACCTCGGCCTGCATCACGCTGTTCGAGCAGGACAAGGGCCTGCTGTTCGCCGCCGACACCCTGATGCCCGGCGGCGTGATGGGGGGCGTGTTCGGCTCGGGGAGTATTTCCGATTACATCCAGTCGCTGGAGCGGCTGAAGGGGCTGGACTCGAAAATCCTGCTGTCAGGCCACGGACGGTTGTCGGACACGCCGCAGGAAGACGTCCGCATTGCGATCGCAAGGTCGCATGGCCTGCTGGAGGACACCGCGCAATTGTTCGACGCACTCGATGCGCGCTCGAACTTCGAGCCGATCATGCAGTCCGTAAGGGATTTGAACAAGCTGGATGATTGATTCGTCATTGCGAGGAGCGAAGCGACGAAGCAATCCAGGAATCTTTCCGCGGGGGTAGTCTGGATTGCTTCGCTGCGCTCGCAATGACGGAATTTGTAGGCGCACCTGCGCTTACATCACCACCGGCGCATCCGGCAGCTCGTTCGGGTGCGGGCCGCCCGGCGGAAAATGCTTTGCCAGCTCGCGCGACACCGCCGCGATACCGCCGATCACGCCGCGTTCGAACTGGCCTGAGCCGAACTCCGCCTCCATCGCACGGCAAATGGTCTCCCAACCTGCGGCGCCCACCTTCGCATCGATGCCGCGGTCGGCGATGATCTCGACGTCGCGGTCGGCGAGCAGGAGATAGATCAGGACGCCGTTGTTGTGCGCGGTGTCCCACATCCGCAAATGCGCGAACATGTCGAGCGCGCGCTCGCGGGCTTGCTGATTGCTAAACAGCGGACGGCCGTCGAGCGCGCCTTCGACGACGAAGCGGACCTGGCCGGAATGCGTGGCCTCGCTTTGCCGGATCGCCTGCTCGATGCGGTCAAGCACGCCTTGCGGAAACACGCGCTTTGCGCGCCAATGATGTTGCAGCAGATGCCGACTGATGCGCCCGATGCTCATGACTACCAGCTCCCCGAGGCGCCGCCGCCACCAAAGCTGCCGCCACCGCCGCTAAAACTGCCGCTGTCGCTGGACGAGCCGCTGCTCCAGCCGCCGGACGAGGAGCCGCTCGACCACGAACCGCCGCCCGATCGTCCCGTCGACGCCGGAAACAGATCGGCGATGAAGGCGAGGACAAAGCCGATGGCTCCGGCGAACAAGGCGAGACCGGCCGACCCGATCAACAGCAAAGCCAGGACGGCGATCAGGCCGCCGGTCGCGACCGAGCCCAGCAATCTTCCCAGCAGTGCGCGCAGGAAGCCGCCGATGACGAGGGAGCCGAACAGCGTGACCGGAACGAGCGGGCCAATGTCGTCCAGATTGCCGAAATTCACGCTGCGCGAGGGCACCGGCAGCGGTTCGCCGTCGACGATGCGGATGATCCGGTCAACGCCGGCCGAAATGCCGCCGGCGAAATCGCCGTCCCTGAATTTCGGCGTGATGACCTCGTCGATGATCCGGCGCGAGGTGACGTCGGTGAGCGCGCCTTCGAGGCCGTAGCCGACCTCGATGCGCAAATGATGGTCGTTCTTGGCGACGACAAGGATCGCACCGTCGTCGACCTTCTTGCGCCCGATCTTCCAGGCCTCCGCAACGCGGATCGAGAACTGCTCGATCGTCTCCGGCTGCGTGGTCGGAACGATCAGCACGGCGATCTGGCTGCCCTTGCGCGTCTCGAAGTCACGCAGCTTTTGCGTGAGCGCGGCAATGTCGCCGCTGGCGAGCGTGCCGGTCTGGTCGACCACGCGGCCGGTGAGTTGCGGGACGGCGACGTCGGCAAACGCGGGGAAGGCGAAGAAGAGGGCTACTACGAGCCACACACTCAGTGTCATCGCCCGGCTTGACCGGGCGATCCAGTATTCCAGAGACGCCTGCGAGATGCGGAGAGGCCGCGGCGTACTGGATTCCCCGCTTTCGCGGGGAATGACAGTGGTGGGTGGGACGCGCATGGGGGCCAGACGCACTTACTTCGACGGCGCAGGGGCCGGATTGAAATCGACCTTCGGCGCGGTCGAGATTTCCTTCTCGTTCTCGACCGAGAAATTCGGCTTCTCCTTGTAGCCGAACATCATCGCGGTGAGGTTGCTCGGGAACGAGCGGATGGTGACGTTATACGCCTGCACCGCCTCGATGTAGCGCTTGCGCGCCACCGTGATGCGGTTCTCGGTGCCCTCGAGCTGCGACATCAAATCCTTGAACAGGGCATCCGACTTGAGCTGCGGATAATTCTCGGTGACGACCAGAAGGCGCGACAGCGCACCGGACAGCTCGCCCTGGGCGGCCTGGAACTTCTGGAAGGCCGCGGGATCGTTCAGCACCTCCGGCGTCGCCTGGATGCTGCCGACCTTGGCGCGCGCATTGGTGACCCCAAGCAGCACGTCCTTCTCCTGCTGCGCAAAGCCCTTCACCGAGTTGACGAGGTTGGGCACGAGATCGGCGCGGCGCTGATACTGGTTCACGACCTCGGACCAGTTGGCCTTGATCTGCTCGTCCTCGCCCTGGATCGCGTTGTAGCCGCAATTGGTCAGGCTGAGCGAGGCCAGCGCCGCCAGCACGGTCAGGATCTTGCGCATCAAATTTCTCCCGGTGGAATCGGGCGCAAACTACCAGATTGCACATGCGAGACGCCAGACGTCTCGCACTGGCGGCGCGAAAAGCAGCCGGCTGACGCAAGCCTCTTGCCTATCCCTGGCCGACATAGTCAACTCAAGCAAAATAAGAACGGAAACGCTGAGGGGAACGCGATGTCCTCGTTCGAGACCATCCTCGTGGAACGGCCGGAGCCGACGATTGCCCGGGTCGTGATGAACCGGCCCGAGGCGCGCAACGCACAGAACCTGCAAATGACCTACGATCTCAACGCCGCCTTCGATGAGGCGGTGCAGGACGATGCGGTCAAGGTCATCATCCTCGCCGGCAATGGGCCGCATTTCTCCTCGGGTCATGACCTGCGCCCCGGCGGCAAAAATACCGCGGGCACCGATTTTCCGCCGATTGGAAATTGGGGCGGTTTTGCCGAAGCCAATGCCCACGGCCGCTTCGCGCGCGAGCAGGAAATCTATCTCCAGATCACGCGGCGTTGGCGCAATCTGGCGAAGCCTGTCATCGCCGAGGTGCACGGCAAGTGCATCGCTGGCGGTCTGATGCTGGCCTGGGCCTGCGACCTCATCGTCGCCAGCGACGATGCGCAGTTCTGCGATCCCGTCGTCACCATGGGCGTCTGCGGCGTCGAATGGTTCGTGCATCCCTGGGAGCTCGGGCCGCGCAAGGCCAAGGAATTCTTGTTCACGGCCGACAGCTGGAGTGCGCAAGAGGCGCATCAACTCGGCATGGTCAATCGCGTCGTACCGCGCGCGGAGCTTTCAGCGCGCGTACTGGAGCTGGCGCGCAAAATCGCATCAAAGCCGTCGTTTGCGCTAAAACTGACCAAGGAGGCGGTGAACCGTTCGGTCGACGTGATGGGCCAGCCGGCCGCGATCGATCAGGCCTTTGCGCTGCATCAGCTCTGTCACGCCCACAATCTTCAGGAGTTCGGCATGGTGGTCGATCCATCCGGGCTGCATCCCTCCGTGCGCAAGCCGCCGGCGGCCGCGGAGTAGAACATGGATCTCAATCTCAGTGACGAGCAACGGCTGCTGCGCGAGAGCGCGGAACGCTTCGTGGCCGGAAGCTACGATGCCGACCACCGCCGCAAGATGGCGAAGGATCCGCTCGGTTTCAGTCCGGCGGTGTGGAAACAATTCGCCGAGCTCGGCTGGCTGGCGCTGCCGATCCCGGAGGAATTTGACGGGCTCGGCGGCGGTGCGGTCGAGATCGGCATTTTGATGGAAGCGTTTGGCCGCGGGCTGGTGTCGGAGCCGTATATCGCGACGGTCGTACTGGGTGCTGGGCTGATCGAGAAGTGCGGCAGCACGGCGCAGAAGCAGGCGCGGCTGCCGAAGATCGCGGACGGATCGCTGAAACTCGCACTTGCGCATTCCGAGCGCGCGGCGCGGTTCGATCTCGCCAAGGTCGCGACCACCGCGCATAAGACGGCGCAAGGATGGCGCCTTGCCGGCAGCAAGATCACGGTGCTTGACGGCCATGCCGCCGACGAGATCATCGTCTCCGCACATATTCATGATCATCAGGGGCCGTCGGGACGGATCGGCCTGTTTCTGGTGCCGGTGAAGACGCCGAGCGTTGCGATCAGCGACTATGAACGCCTGGGCGGCGGACGGGCCTGCAACATCGAACTATCAGGCGTGGAGCTGCCGGAGGACGCCATGCTCGGCGACGGCCACGACGCAGTGTCCACGATCGAATGGGCTGTCGACCGCGCTATGGCTGCACTCGGTGCAGAAGCCGTCGGCATCATGCAGACACTGCTCGACACCACGCTTGAGTACACCAAGATCCGAAAACAGTTCGGCCGCCCGCTCTCGGCCAACCAGGTGGTCCGCCACCGCCTCGCCGATATGGCGATGCAGGTCGACGAGTCGCGCTCGATGGCGCTGCGGGCCGCTCTGAAGGCCGACAGCGCGCCGGTCGAACGCGCGCGAGCAGCGTCGGGCGCGAAGGCAAAAATCGGAAAATGCGCGCGCTTCGTCGGCGAACAGTCGATCCAGCTGCATGGCGGCATGGGCGTCACCGAGGAGCTTGAGGTCGGCTCCTATTTCAAGCGGCTCGTCGCCTTCGACACGCTGTTCGGCGGCAGCGCGCATCATTATAGCCGCCACGCCCAGCTTGGCCGGACCACCTGACACCAGGAGCGCATCATGGACCTGTCGTTCAACACTGACGAGCGCGCCTTCCAGGACGAGGTGCGCGGCTTCATTGCCAAGAACCTCACCGAGGAGATGAAGCGCGCCACCGCGCTGACGCCGTCGGTGTTTTCCGATCCTGATATCGGCATGGCGTGGCAACGCACGCTGCACAAGCAGGGCTGGGGCGCTCCGGGCTGGCCCGTCGACCATGGCGGCCCTGACTGGACGCCGGCGCAGCGCTGGATTTTCGAGACCGAAAGCGCGCGGGCCGGCGTACCCAATGTCAACGTGATGGGCGTGAAGATGGTCGGGCCCGTCATCATCGGCTTCGGCTCGCCGGAGCAGCAAAACTTCTATCTGCCGCGAATTCTCTCCGGTGAGGATTATTGGTGCCAGGGCTATTCGGAGCCGGGCTCCGGCTCCGACCTGTCCTCGCTGAAGACGCGCGCGGTGCGCGATGGCGACGACTACATCGTCAACGGCACGAAAATCTGGACCACGCATGCGCACCACGCCAACCGCATGTTCGCATTGGTGCGCACCAGCGACGGGCCGCGGCAGCAGGACGGCATCAGTTTTATGCTGATCGACATGACAACGCCGGGCATCACCACGCGCCCCATCCTCACCATCGGCGGCGACCATGAGGTCAACCAGGTGTTCTTCGACGACGTCCGCGTGCCCGTCGCCAACCGTGTCGGCGAGGAAGGCAAGGGTTGGACCTACGGCAAATATCTGCTCGAGTTCGAGCGCGGCTCCGGCATTGCGTCAGCGAAGCTGCGCGAGGGATTGAAGGCGATCGCGGAGCTCGCCGAGTCGGACCTGACAGGGCGCGCCATCGACAGTCCCGATATCGCGACACGCATCTCGGAGGTCGAGGTCGATATCGACGCGCTTGAAATGACCGAGCTGCGCGTGCTCTCGGCATTGCAGACCGGGCAGAACCCCGGTGCGGTGTCGTCGATCCTGAAGCTGCGCAACAGCGAGATTCGGCAGGCCGTGACGCGGCTCGGCGTCGACGTGATCGGCCACGACGCCCTCGCGGTCGAGCCGATGCGCCCGCTGTACAAGCTCAACCACGAGCCGGCGACGCCTGAGGACATGCTGACAATGGTGCCGGAATATCTCAACGGGCGAGCGTACACGATCTTCGGCGGCACGTCGGAAATCCAGCGCGATATTATTGCGAAGATGATGCTGGGAATTTGAGCCCGAGCCGGTGCGGCACGCTCGGTGTCGTCCCCGCGAAGGCGGGGACCCATAACCACATGCGGACGTGGTCACGGGGACTCGGAGTTGCCAGCTCGCGCCACAACCACTCCCTGTGGCTATGGGTCCCGGGCTCGCGCTGCGCGCGCCCCGGGACGACAGCGGAGTATTACGCGCCCACCTTCGCGTCCTTGATCGCCTTCCAGATCTTCTGCGGCGTCAGCGGCGTATTCAACTGGGTGATGCCGAGCTCGGCGAGCGCATCCATCACGCCGTTGGTGACGCAGGGCGGGCCGCCGATGGCGCCGGATTCGCCGCAGCCCTTGGCGCCGAGCGGATTGGTGCGGCAGGGTGCGGAATCATCCAGCGTCACCACGATCGGCGGCACGTCGTCCGCGCGCGGGATGCAATAGTCCTGGTAGCTCGCGGTGAGGAGCTGACCGTCGGCATCATAGGAAACGCCTTCGTACAGCGCCTGACCGATGCCTTGAGCGACGCCGCCATGGATCTGGCCGGTCACCAGCATCGGGTTCACGGCGACGCCGACGTCGTCGACGGTGGTGTAGCGCACGACCTTGGAGACACCGGTCTCCGGATCGATCTCGACCTCGCAGATATGCGTGCCGTTCGGCCAGCTCGGACCGTCGACCTCGCCTTCCGAATCGACGCTGAGCTTGGCGCCGCCTTCCTTCTCGGCGATGTCGAACAGGCTAATGCGGCGGTCGGTGCCGACCACGGTCAGCATGCCGCCCTGATATTCGATGTCCTCGACCGAGGTCTCCAGCACGTTCGCCGCCTTCTCGCGCGCCTTCTGGATCAGGTCATTCGACGAGACCGCGACCGCCGTGCCGCCGACGAACAGCGACCGCGAGCCGACGCTGCCAAAGCCCATGGCGAGATCGGTGTCGCCTTGCACGACGTCGATCTTGTCCATGGCAATGCCGAGCGTGTCGGAGATCATCTGGGTATAGGTAGTCTGAAGTCCCTGCCCCATCGCCATGGTGCCGGAATGCAGCACGACGCGGCCCTGCGAGGTCGCGTGCAGGCTGACCTTCTCGGTGTGGGCGCGGCCGCCGGTCCATTCGATATAGGAGGTGAGCCCCCGTCCGTAGAGCAGACCCTTCTTCTTCGCAGCCTTCTTGCGCGCGGCAAAGCCGTCCCAATCGGCAAGCTTCACTGCGCGATCGAGTATGTGCGCGAACGCGCCGGAATCATAAACCTGCCCCGCGGCGTTGGTGTAGGGCAGCTGCGTCGGCTTGATATAGTTGGCTTTGCGGATCGCGCGTGGGTCCATACCGATTTTTCGCGCGGCGGCGTCGAACAGGCGCTCGACGATGAAGACGGCCTCGGGACGACCCGCGCCGCGATAGGCGCCGACCGGCGCGGTGTGGGTCATCACCGACTGCACCTCGAAATGCACCAGCGGCAGATCGTAGACGCCGGTCTGCACGAACGGCCCGAGCACGAGCGGGATGATGTTCGCAGCACCCGAGGAGTAGGCGCCGGTGCAGCCGATCGACTTGACGCGATAAGCGAGAACCTTGCCCTTCTCGTCCAGCGCGAACGAGGCTGTCGAGGTGAGGTCGCGGCCATGGGTGCCGCCGACGAATTCGTCGGTGCGGTCGCCGCGCCAGCGGATCTTCTTGTTCAGCTTGGTTGCCGCGTAAGCGACGATGCCGTCTTCCGGATAGAGATTGGTCTTCTGGCCAAAGCCGCCGCCGATATCGCCGACCAGCACGCGGACGCTGTCCTTGGGACGCTTGAGCACGGCTTCGGCCAGCACGTCGCGGGTCGAGGCCGGCGTCTGTGTCTGCACGTGCAGCAGGAGACGCCCGGTCTTCTTGTCGATCTCGGCAATGGTCGAGCGCGGCTCCATCGCGGACGGCACGAGGCGCTGGCTGATGATGTCGAGCTCGACCGTGTGTGCGGCTGTGGCAAAGGCTTCGTCCACCTTGGCCGCATCGCCGTAAGCCATCGCGCCGACGATGTTGTCGGGCGCCTCCGGCCACACCACGGGCGCGCCGGGTTTTACCGCCTCGACCGGATCGACCACCGCGGGCTGCACGTCGTATTCGACCACAATCGCCTCGGCCGCGCTCTGGGCCTCTGCACGCGAGGACGCCACCACCGCGGCCACCGCCTCGCCGGTGTAACGCACGATCTCATGGGCGAGCAGGCGGCGGGGCGGCACCGTCATCGGCTTGCCGTCGGGGCGCTTGAAGATGCTCAGTGTCGGGATGGTGCCGACATCGTCCTTGACGAGGTCGGCGCCGGTATAGATCGCAGTGACGCCGGGCATGCCGGCCGCTGCGTTGGTATCGATCGACACGATCTTCGCGTGGGCGTGCGGCGAGCGCAGCACATGCAACCACAGCGCGCCGTCCTCCGGCTTGTCGTCGATGAATTGCCCCTTCCCGGTGAGCAGCCGCTGGTCTTCCAAACGCTTGACGGGCTGGCCCGCTCCGAAACGCAAATTGCCGGGAAGAATGTTCATTCCGCTAGGTCCCTTAAGTCAAAACTGCGGGGTGCCTTTTAGCGGATCGACCGGAGGCATACCAGCCGCGGTTTTGGGCGGGATATCCGCGATTTCGGCATGCGGACGCCCCGGGATGGCAGCTACGCCAGCGCCTTTAGCGCCGCTTCCACGACCTTGCGCGCATCGGCCGTCAGCGGCGCCTGCGGCGGGACGGGGTCGCCGACATCGTAGCCCTGGAGGCTGAGCCCCGCCTTGATGCAGGCCGCGAGATTGAAGCGGGCGAAGGCTTCGTTGATCCGCCACAGCCTGCGCTGGAGCACCACGGCCTCGTCCCAGCGGCCGGCCTTGCAGAGGTCATAGAGCGCGACGCTCTGGCGCGGAATGATGCAGGCGGGCCCCGCCATCCAGCCTTGGCCGCCAATCAGCATGACCGCGGCCGGGATATGGGCGGAGGCCGAGAACACGCGCAAGGCATCGCCGCAGCGGTTCATGATCGAGAGCAGCCGGCCGGTGTTGGTCGAGGCGTCCTTGATGTAGCCGATGCGCGGGTGCTCGGCGAGGCGTGCGATCACGTCCAGCGTCAAATCGGAACGCTGGAATTGCGGATTGGTGTAGATGACGACGGGAATGTCCACGGCATCCGCAATGGCGCGGAAATAGGATTCAACCTGGGCATCCGCGAGCGGGAAATAGGCCTCCAGGATCGCCAGAATGCCGTTGGCGCCGAGCTTCTGATAGGCCTTCGCCTGTGCGACTGCGTCCGCCGTCGAGGTGGAGGCGACGCCGGCCACCACGGGCACGCGGCCCTTCGCAGCCTCAATCGTGGTCCGCACGATCGCGCTGCGCTGCGCGGCATTGAGATAGGCGAATTCGCCGGTCGAGCCCAGCGGCGTCAGCCCGTGGACGCCGGCGCCGATCAGATCGTCGCAGAGTTTTGCGAACACGTTGGTGCGGACCGCACCATCGGCATCGACGGGCGAGACGAGGTAGGGGAAGACGCCGTGGAAGTCGGTCATGTCGCGCGGGTCCCGGAAAATGAGCTGCACTCTCCGGTTATTACCAATGCGCGCGCCTTGGATCAAACCTTGAGCAGCCGCACCCGCGTTCCCCAGGGATCGATCGCCTCCACGCCATCCGCAAGCGCTGTGACTTGCGTGCCGCCCTTGCGCAGGCGCTCCTCCTGGGCGGCGAGAATGTCCTGCTTCTCCGTCACCAGCGAGAACCAGGCAAGGCCCGTGGTCGAATCGTCGCGCTGACCGGCGCCCTGACTCTGCCAGACATTCATGCCGAGATGATGATGGTAGCGGCCAGACGACAGGAACGCAGCGCCGTTGCGGCTGCGGGTTGGGTCGAGGCCGACCGTGCCGTGATAGAAGCGCTCGGCTTCCGTGAGATCACCGACGCGCAGATGCATGTGGCCGATGCGCATTCCGTCCGGCGCCCTGGCATAATCGGCGACGCGCGTATTGGTCAGCGACAGCAGATCGGGGATGTTGAGCTCGTCGCTCGCCATCTTCACGCTGCCCTCGCTCCACTGCCATTGCGAGGGAGCGCGGTCGGCATAGACCTCGATGCCGTTGCCTTCGGGGTCATCGAGGTAAACAGATTCGCTGACGAGGTGATCGGCAAAGCCCGACAGCTGCACGCGATGCGAAGCGGCATGCACCAGCCAGCGCGCGAGATCCTTGCGGGTCGGCATCAGGAAGGCGGTGTGGTAGAGGCCTGCGGCATTGCGCGGCTCGATCACGGCATCAAGGCGCGCCTCGAGCACGAGCAGCGTGATGCCGGCCGTGCCGAGCTTTGCAGCTGTCGCCGAACGCTCCATCACGGCGAGTCCGATCACGTCGCGGTAGTAGTCCGCCACCGTGTCGAGGTTCTTGACCCGGAGCGTTACCATGCCGACATGCATCGGTGTCCGGCTGGCATAGGTGGGCCCGCCGCCTTGCGGAATACCCTCGGCACGCGCGGCGGCTGCGGCCGCCATCGCAAGCGACGTCGCGCCGGCGAGTTGAAGCAGGGTGCGGCGGGTGAGGTCGATGGTCATCGGTCGGGTCTCGCTGAAATCCAGGCCATAGGGCGCAATTCCGCTGTTGCTACACGTTCCCGTGAGCGGCTCCCAATCACATGTTCGTCGGCCGTGGTCCCACGGGGTCGTGCCGTCCCATTGGCTGTCCTGGCCACCCGGCCAGTTTCGCAATCGCCTGCGACATCCCAGATTGAGGACAGCTTACAGGAGCCTGCCATGCCCGACCTTACGCCTTTGTCCTCACTGTCGTCCGCGCTGGCGGAGATCGTGGCGCGCACCGCGCCGTCCGTCGTCTCCGTGCACTCGCATCGCTCCCGCTCAACCGGCTTCGTCTGGAAGGCAGGCCTGATCGTGACCGCCGACGAGGCGCTGGCCGACGAGGGCGAGGTCGAGGTCGGCCTCCCCGACGGCAGCCGAGCGGTCGCAACGATCGTCGGCCGTGACCACACCACCGACATCGCGCTGCTGCGCACTGAGGCCAGCGGCCCGCCGGTCAAGCTCGCCGCGACCATCCCGCCCCTCGGCACGTTGTCGGTCGTGGTTGCCACCAACCGCGAGACGCCGAGCGCCGCGCTCGGGATGGTGTCGGCATCAGGCAAGGGCTGGCGCTCCTTGCGTGGCGGCGACATCGATGCGCGGATCGAGCTCGACATTCGCCTGCGTCCGAGCCAGGAGGGCGGGCTTGCGCTCGATGCGTCGGGCGAAGCCTTCGGCATGGCGGTGCTCGGACCGCGACGCGTGCTCGTCATTCCAACGGCGACGATCCAGCGCGTCGCGCCGCAGCTCGAGGCACGCGGCCGCATCGCGCGCGGATATCTCGGCCTCGGGCTCCAGCCGGTGCGGCTCGACGACGGCGTCGGCGCGATGGTGATGAATGTCGACAAGACAGGACCTTCGGCGGCGGCCGGCATCCGCCAGGGCGACGTGATCGTCGCGGTCAACGACCAGAAGCTCTCCGGCGTGCGCGCGCTGTCGCGGACGCTGGGGCCTGCGAGCGTCGGCGCAATCGTCGATGTCGCGGTGCGCCGCGGCGGCGAGCCGGTCAGCTTCAAGGTCACGGTCGGTGAGAGGCCGGAGGCGTGAGCGAGCCCAAGACGGCCGAGATCGTCCTGTCGCTGGAGATCGACGATCCCGCGCTGGCCGATCGCCTGGCGGCGCTGCTCGGGACTGTCGCCGGGCTTCGCCTCGCCGAACCCGGCGAGGCCGCCGCGGCAACAATCGTTGCCCGCGATCCGCGCAGCATGCCTGCGGACATCGCGCTGACGCAGCGCGAGCTCGACGTGCTGGCGCTGATGGCCGAAGGCGGCTCCAACAAGATGATCGCGCGCCAGCTCGGTATCTCCGTACACACGGTGAAATTTCATGTCGGCTCGCTGCTCGACAAGCTCGATGCCACCGGCCGCACCGATGCGGTGGCGCATGCGGCACGCCGCGGCGTGATCGAGCTCTAGACGGGCTCTATACTGCTGAGGTCTTGGGGAAGCTGAGCCGAACCGTGAGCCCCGGCGCATTGTCATGCAGCGCGACCTCCGCACCATGGAGGCCTGCCACCGCCGCGACCAGGCTCAAGCCCAGTCCGTTGCCCGGCGTGTAGCGGCTCTGCTCGAGCCGGTAGAAGCGCTTGAAGACGTGATCGCGCTCCTCGGCAGGAATGCCCGGACCGTCGTCGGCGATCGCGATCACCGCGCCGCCATCGGCGCTGCGGCAGCTCACCGTCACCTGCCCGCCCTGGCAGCCATGCTTGATCGCATTGTCGACGAGATTGGCGACGGCATCGAACAGGAGGTCGCGATCGCCTGTGATCGCAACCTCGCGGTCGCCACTGATGCTGAGGCGTGTCGCGACCTGCTCGGCGGCGGCGTCGTAGAGCTCGACGACCTCTCCAGCAATCTCCGCGAGGTCGAGCCTGCGAAACGCGCTGCGGCGGGCGCGGGTCTCGATCTCCGAGATCCGCGTGATCGAGGCGAACATGCCGAGCACGGCGTCGAGATCGGCGATGGTGTCGCCGATCAGCGCCGCATCGGCCTCGCTGTTGCGCGGCGTGTGATAGGCCTTCTCCAGCCGGCCGCGCATCCGCGTCAGCGGCGTGCGCAGATCGTGGGCGACGTTGTCGCTGACCTGCTTGACCTCGCCCATCAGCCTCTCGATACGGTCGAGCATCTGATTGAGGTTTTCGGCGACGCGATCCCACTCGTCGTGGCTGCCGCGCAGGGGAATGCGCCGGTCGAGGCCGGACAGCATGATGGCGCGGCTGGTGGCGTTGATCTCCTCGATCCGCCCGACCGTGCGCCGCGTCACCAGCACCGCCGCGAGCCCTGCCAGCACCGCAAGCAGCACGGCGGCAGCGATCATCGCAAGCTCGATCATCGCGGTAAAGCCGCTGTGATCGCCGGCGTCGCCGACCCTGCTTGCCACGTAGGCGATCGTACCAAAATAGACGTAGGCCATGATCGCCGCGACGATCAGCCCGAATACGGCGATCGCGAACAGCGCCAGCCGGAAGGTCGAGGAGCGAAGCGTCTTAGCCAGGAGCACGGAGACAATATCCGATGCCGCGAATGGTATGGATCAAGGGATAGGCCTGGGCATCGTCGACCTTGCGGCGGACGCGGCCGACATAGACGTCGATGATGTTGGTGGAGGGATCGAAATGCAGGTCCCAGACATGCTGGAGCAGCATCGCGCGGGAGACGACGCGGCCCGCGTTGCGGACGAGATATTCGAGCAGCTGGAATTCGCGCGGCAGCAATGGAATCTTGCGGCCGCGGCGACTGGCGCTGCGTTCTATCAGGTCGACGGCGAGGTCGCCGATCCGCAGCACCGTCTCCTTGGCCACGGTTTCGCTGCGGCGGCCCAATGCTTCAAGACGCGCAAGCAGCTCGACGAAGGAGAACGGCTTGACGAGATAATCGTCGCCGCCAGCGCGCAAGCCCCGGACGCGGTCATCGACCTCGCCGAGCGCGGAGATGATCAGGAACGGCGCGGCGACACCGTCGTCGCGCAATTGCCGCATCACGGTGATGCCGTCGATGTCGGGCAGCATGCGGTCGATGGTGATCACGGCATAGTCGCGCGCGGCGCCGTGGCTGAGGGCTTCGCGGCCCGTGGCGGCGAGATCGACGTCATAGCCAGAGGTCGTCAACTCCTCGACGAGCTGGCCTGCGGTTTCCGGATCGTCCTCGACGACCAGGATGCGGCGGTGACCTCCGGTCATGCAAAACTCCGCGCGACGATCGCCATCAGACTATCCCGTTCCGGGGCAAGGCGGAACAGCCCAATGGCGATCGCGACAATGGTGCGGTACGGCGATGCGACTACCAATAGTCTCCGCACACATTGACCCATTGCCATCCATAGGGCGTCAAGCTCCTGCGCCAGCAACCATCGTTGTAGCCGGCGTAGTAATAGGGCGAGCCGAAGACGGCGAAACGGCGGAAGTGATTGTGACGGAAGAAGCCGTGGTGGCCGTGCCAGCCCGCGCCGGCGAAGCGCGGCCCGATCGCCGCATGCGCGAAACGTGCGCCGCCGAAGGCGGGACCGCCGAAACGTGCACCACCCATGCCGCCGGCCCGCATACCGCCAAAGCCGCCAGCATGCATTCCGCCACCAAAATGCCCGCCGCCGCCGAAGCCGCCGTGACCACCGCCACCGAAGCCGCCGCCATGACCGCCACCGCCTCCACCGCCGCCACGGGCGAGCACCGGTGAAGCGACCGCCATCATCGCTGCGATCGCCGCCGCGGTGAGGCCTTTGAGAAGCCTGTTGTTCATCGAAGCATCCTCCTTGCAGTGCGGCGGTCTCCGCGCCGCACGAGGAAGATCAGATGAGGAGAACGGGCGTGTTCCTTCAACTTACAAATGCGCCAGATTCTGACGCCGGTGTTAGGGAGGCAACGCTCTCTCGCTCCCTCGCCCCGTTCTTACGGGGAGAGGTTAAGACCGCGCGCGCCTTAAGCGCGCTTGCCGCCGTTCTTTTCGGCGGCGCGGCGCAAGGCTTCGGCGAGGGCGCCGCCGCCGGAGGATTCCTGCTTGCGCGGCGCGGAAGAAGTCATGCGGGAGGGATTTCGCGAGCTGTTGTCGCGCTGCATGCCGGGGGCATCCTTCTTGTCACCGACCTCGTCGTCGAGGCGCAGGGTCAACGAGATGCGCTTGCGGGCGACCTCGAAGTCCAGCACCTTGACCTTGACGATGTCGCCGGGCTTCACCACCTCGCGCGGATCCTTGATGTAGGTCTTGGACATCGCGGAGATGTGAACGAGGCCGTCCTGGTGCACGCCGATGTCGACGAAGGCGCCGAAGGCGGCAACGTTGGTCACGGTGCCCTCGAGGATCATGCCCTTCTTGAGATGCTTGATCTCCTCGACGCCGTCCATGAACACCGCAGCCTTGAACGCCGGACGCGGGTCGCGGCCGGGCTTCTCGAGCTCACGCAGAATGTCGGTGACGGTCGGCAACCCAAACGTCTCGTCGACGAAATCCTTCGGCTTCAGCGTGCGCACGATCTCGCTGCTGCCGATCAGCGCCTTGATGTCGCTCTTGGTGGCCGCGAGAATCCGCCGCACCACCGGATAGGCTTCCGGATGCACGCCGGAGGCATCCAGCGGGTCCTCGCCGCCGAGGATGCGCAGGAAGCCGGCGCACTGCTCGAACGCTTTCGGCCCGAGCCGCGGCACCTCCTTGAGCGCCTTGCGCGACTTGAACGGGCCGTTGGCGTCGCGATGCGCGACGATGCTCTGCGCGAGGCCGGAGCCGACGCCCGACACGCGGGCAAGAAGCGGTGCCGACGCGGTGTTGACGTCGACACCCACCGCGTTCACGCAATCTTCGACCACGGCATCCAGCGACTTGGCGAGCTTGGCCTGACCGAGGTCGTGCTGATACTGGCCGACGCCGATCGCCTTGGGCTCGATCTTGACGAGCTCGGCAAGCGGATCCTGGAGACGGCGGCCGATCGACACCGCGCCGCGCAGGGTGACGTCGAGGCCGGGCAATTCCTCCGAGGCGAAGGCCGAGGCCGAATAGACCGACGCGCCGGCTTCCGACACCACGATCTTGGTCATCTTCAACTCTGCCAGCCCCTTGACGAGATCGCCGGCGAGCTTGTCGGTCTCGCGCGAGGCGGTGCCGTTGCCGATCGCGATCAGCTCGACGCGATGTTTCAGCGCAAGCTTGCCGAGGATCGCCAGCGCCTCGTTCCACTGCCGCTGCGGCTCGTGCGGATAGATCACGGCGGTATCGACCACCTTGCCGGTCGCGTCGGTGACGGCAACCTTGACGCCGGTGCGGAAGCCGGGATCGAGCCCCATGGTGACGCGGGTGCCGGCAGGCGCGGCCAGCAGCAGGTCACGCAAATTGGAGGCGAACACGCGCACGGCCTCGGTCTCGGCCGCATTCCAGAGACGCATGCGCAAATCGATGTTGAGATGCACCTGGATTTTTGTGCGCCAGGCCCAGCGCACGGTATCGATCAGCCAGCGGTCGCCGGCGCGCTTGAGGTCGGCAATGCCGAACCGCTTCATGATCTTCAGCTCATAGGCGCCCGGCACGCCCGGCGGCGGCGCCTCGGCTTCGGCCTGCATTTGCAGGTCGAGGATCTCCTCCTTCTCGCCGCGGAACATCGCGAGGATGCGGTGCGACGGCAGCTTGGTCAGCGGCTCGGAGAACTCAAAATAATCGGCGAACTTTTCGCCCTCGGTCTTCTTGCCCTCGCGCACCTTGGAGGCCATACGCGCGTTGGTCCACATCTCCTCGCGAAGCGCACCGATCAGGTCGGCATCCTCATCGAAACGTTCGACCAGGATGGCGCGGGCACCATCGAGCGCGGCCGCAGCGTCCGCAACGCCCTTCTCGGCGTTGACGAAGGCATCGGCCACGATTTTCGGATCGTTGCCGGACTCCGCCATCAGCTGATTGGCGAGCGGCTCGAGGCCGGCTTCCTTGGCGATCTCGGCCTTGGTGCGGCGCTTCGGCTTGAACGGGAGGTAGATGTCTTCGAGACGCGCCTTGCTGTCGGCGGCGAGAATGGAGGCTTCCAGCGCGGCATCGAGCTTGCCTTGCTCGCGGACCGATTCGAGGATGGCCTTGCGGCGGTCTTCGAGCTCGCGCAAATAGCCTAGGCGCTCCTCCAGGGTGCGCAATTGCGCGTCGTCGAGCGCACCGGTCGCTTCCTTGCGGTAGCGGGCGATGAAGGGCACCGTGGCGCCGCCGTCGAGCAGCGTCACCGTCGCCTC
This sequence comes from Bradyrhizobium sp. OK095, assembly GCF_900109945.1. Taxonomy (GTDB): domain Bacteria; phylum Pseudomonadota; class Alphaproteobacteria; order Rhizobiales; family Xanthobacteraceae; genus Bradyrhizobium. The sequence goes on along the minus strand of NZ_FOBX01000009.1, from coordinate 365,070 downwards.
GACCTGCTCCGTCCGTACCCCAAGCTCCTGCGCAATTTTCTGGTTGATATTTGCCACGCGAGAATTCCCTCCAGATACGCGACGCGGGGGCGAACCACCGGCTGCGGGACGCCGCTTATGGACCAACCAAGGTTGATTCATCAAGGTGCGGCGCGCAACCGTCGACAGAGGATTTTTTGTTGAACCGATGCGTTCTCGCCACAATCGTCGATTTTGCCGCGGCGGTGGCCCTACTCTCGTGTCCCGGACGCGCTGCAGCGTGCAACGCTGCTGCGCAGAGCCGGGACCCATGCGGCATGGTAGGATGCCGCGACATGGGCCCCGGCTCTGCGGCGCACCACTTCGTGATGCGCCGCGTCCGGGGCACGAGAGCGGCGCGTATCGCGCGCGCTCTCCTCCTCGTCATTGCGAGCGCAGCGAAGCAATGACGGAGTATGAGGCGACATCGCATTTTTCTGACATGCACTTGTAGGATGCGCAGACACGCCTTCGCGTCCTCGCGGCTTGCTTTGCCCGAGCTTTGCCTGGTCACGTCACCCTCCTCTGTCAGAGGGCGCAGGGAAGACCGGGTGCCGGCCGGGCACCCACGGTCCACTGTGCGAAAATGGCAACAAGAAGCTGCACAGCGGCATACAGGTGAAGCCTAACATCCGGCCTTCCCTGCGCAGTGGTTTTACGGCTTATGCCGAGCTCTCCCCGGGGAGCGATGCACTATTGCCCCCGTCGCCTTGCCGATAACTGACGCGCGTGCCCGGTCGGGCCGCCACATCACCGCAAGACTTGACGCACAGACCCCGGGCGTCAGGACGACACGGTTTTACCGTACGCCGATCACACCGGTCGTATGCGCGAGGTCTTTCGCTCACGGTTGCCCGCCCTGCAAAACCCTTCGCGCCGGTGTCGCCAACGTCCACCACGGCTCACCCCGCGTTCGTGACGATCGCGATACGCCCCTCTGACCAGGGGGTGAGGTGCAGCACAAATACGCCAAAGCCGAATTTCGGTAAAGTGGAATATTTTTGTGCGAGCAGATTGACCTGTGGATCGGGTGTTTTGCCCGACGGGCAACGCAAGGTCTTGTAGCCCGGATGGAGCGTAGCGCAATCCGGGGTTCTTGCCACAAGCAATACCGGCCCCGGATTACGCTGCGCTCCATCCGGGCTACGGGCTTGACACCCACCCCGGTTCCACGGCTGGTTGACCCGCCGGACCACCGAACTGAGGACTACCAATGCGCACCACTTCGGTCGGCGTCTTCAAGGTCGCCACCAGGGGTCCCGGCGACGTTTCCGGCCTGATGGCCATGATCGGCTCCGGCGCCATCGATCCCCAATCAATCCTCGCCATTCTCGGCAAGACCGAGGGCAATGGCGGCGTCAACGATTTTACCCGGGAGTATGCCGTCGCGGCGCTGTGCACGGCGCTGGCGCCGCAGCTCGGCCTGACGGCGCATGAGGTCGAGCAGCGCATCGCCTTTGTGATGTCCGGTGGCACCGAGGGCGTGCTCAGCCCGCACATCACGGTGTTCACGCGCCAGGACGTAGAAGCACGGCCGGCAGGCCTGTCCGGCAAGCGGCTGAGCATCGGTATGGCACATACGCGCGATTTCCTGCCTGAAGAGATCGGCCGGTCCGCACAGATCACCGAGACGGCCAAGGCGGTGAAGGCCGCGATGGCGGATGCCGGCATCAATGATGCCACCGATGTCCATTTCGTCCAGATCAAGTGCCCGCTGCTCACCAGCGAGCGCGTCGAGGCGGCCGCTGCGCGCGGCAACAAGACGGTGACGACGAGCGCCTATAGCTCGATGGCCTATTCGCGCGGCGCTTCCGCGCTCGGCGTTGGCGTCGCGCTCGGCGAGATCGCGCCCGATGTCCGCGACGACGACGTGCTGCGGCGCTACGACCTGTTCTCGAACGTCGCCTCGACCTCGTCGGGGATCGAGCTGATGCATAACGTCGTCATCGTGCTCGGCAACTCGGTGTCGTCGGCGAGCGCGTTCGAGATCGGGCATGCCGTGATGCGCGATGCGATCGATGCCCCGGCGGTGGTGTCGGCGCTTAAGAGCGTCGGGCTTGATGCGGGTCTTGGCACCGCGCCGCAAGCCGCCACAGGCCGCGAGCTCGTCAACATCTTCGCCAAGGCCGAGGCCTCGCCTGACGGCACCGTGCGCGGCCTCCGCCACACCATGCTGGAAGATACCGACATCAGCTCGACCCGCCACGCCCGCGCAGCCGTCGGCGGCCTGATCGCGGGCCTTGCCGGCACCGGCGCGGTTTACGTGTCCGGCGGCGCCGAGCATCAGGGACCGGCCGGCGGCGGTCCGGTCGCGGTGATCGCGCGGCTGCCTTAATGACGCCGACCTCTCCGCCCGGCGCAACCCTGCCCCTCGCGCCGGCTCAGTTGATAAACGCGGGCCCTTGCGAAAAAGGTGGCGCCGCACCTGAGGGGATCTTGATTTCATGACTTTGCCGATGACCTGGAATGAATGGGCGCAGCACGATGGCGTTGGCCTCGCGGCACGCGTCCGCAAGGGCGAGCTGACGGCGAAGGAACTGGCCCGCCAGGCCGCAGCTGCGGTCGCCAAGGTCAATCCGGCGCTGTCGGGCGTGGTCGAGCTGTTCGAGGACGTGATCGCCGATCCCGCCAAGGACGGCGCCAACCTCGCCGGCCCGTTCGCGGGCCTGCCCTTCCTGATGAAGGATCTGGGGCCGACCATGAAGGGCCGGCTCCAGGAGATGGGCTCGCTGCTGATGCGCGGCAATCGCGCCAGCGCCGACACATTCCTGACCGGTAAATTCCGCCAGGCCGGCCTCAATTTGATCGGGCGCACCACGACGCCGGAATTCGGCGTGTGCAGCTCGGCCGACAATCCGGCCGTCTACGTCACGCGCAATCCCTGGAATACCGACTACACCACCTGCGGCTCGTCCGCGGGCAGCGCCGCGATGGTTGCCGCCGGCGTGGTGCCGATCGCGCATGCGACCGACGGCGGCGGCTCGATCCGCATTCCCGCCGGCGTCAACGGCAATATTGGCTTGAAAGTCTCGCGCGGCGTGTTCTCGCTCGCCCCGCACATGTCCGACCTCACCGGCCTCGTCTCGATCCAGGGCTGCCAGTCGCGCACGGTGCGCGACACCGCCGCCTTCGTCGATCATGCAAGGGGACCTGCGCCCGGCGAGTTCATGCCGTTCTGGACCACGGCGCAGCCCTATTCGGAGATGATCAAGCGCGATCCGGGCAAGCTCCGCATCGCGCTGTCGCACACCTGGGGCGATTACACTGCGACGCCCGAGATCGCAGCCGAGCTGGAAAAGACGGGCCGTTTCCTCGAAGGCCTCGGCCATCACGTCGACTACGCGCTGCCCGAGCTCGACTTCCGTGCCGCGTTCGAGGCGCAGACGATGTGCTACATCTCGAATTTCGCGGTGGTGATCTCCAACATGCTCGCCGCGCGCGGGCTGGAAAAGCCGCCGGAAGATCTGATCGAGCCCATGAACATCCGGATCTGGGAAGCCGGCCGCCATGCGACTTTCGCGGAGCGGGCCAAGATGCAGGGCGTCTTCAACACGACCTCGCGCGGCTTCGGCGCGTTCTTCGAGCAGTGGGACGTCATCCTGACGCCGATCACGGCGTTGCCGACGCCGAAGGTCGGCACCAGGGAATACCTCACCATCTCCGACAATCCTGATGTGCTCGACTGGTTCGGCCATCTCTGGCGCTTCTTCGCCTTCACCCCGCTTGCCAATCTCTGCGGCATGCCCGCGATCTCGATGCCGATGGCATCTCAGGATCACGGCTTGCCGCTCGGCATTCAGGCGATCGGGAAGCAGGCCAATGACGGACTCTTGCTGCAACTCGCCGCCCAGATCGAGCGCGCGCTCGACGGCAAGTGGAACGGCGGCAAGAAGCCGAAGGTGCATGTGACGAACGGGTGAGCGGAAGCCTGCTTATGGTTTTGGCTTGGGGGTCTCAGCCGGCGGCCAAGTGCCCGTTGCCTTCGTGTACTCACTTTTCATTCGTTCGAAGGTCATGGGCCCGATCAATCCATCGGGAATCATGTTCTGCGATGTTTGAAAGTCGATGATCGCTTTGCGATAGGCATCGTTCGACTCGTCGTCGATTGCACCTTGATAGGTGCCAATACGCGATAGGACCATCTTTCCTTGCCGCACTGGGATGATTCCGGACAGGCCGAGGAAGTCCGGGAGCGCTGTCGGATTGGCGGCCAGCTTAGCTATTTTTTCTGAGTTGAATTGGTTGATCAGCCCGGCGTCGACCAGGAATTTGAGATTTTGCGCGGCCTCGTTTTTATTGGGAACCGCCAACGCCTTTGCGATCAACGAGAATTCGAACTTCTCGCGCTCGAGTCTCGTATTCCAAAAGCCTTGCAAGACTGCGCCGGTGCCCGTTCCGATCAGACCGACCAAGGTCAACAGCAAAGGTGATGTGAGCCAGAACGGCGCGCTAGATCTGTGTTCCTCATCCGGCACGAGAGCCTCCAGTCCGCGGGTCTTCCATCGGAGACTAACGTAGCCTGGGAGCCCACGGTAGTGGCTTGACAACGTCACACGCTGCCGGTGTCCCGGCGCTTGCCCCAAGTCGATCGCGACTGGCCATTTTCCAGGTGTCGAGGTGCAGCCGCTTCAATTCTTCATCGCCGGAATCTCCTCCGCCGGCTGATGCTGGCCCTGTTTGAACATCGCGAGCGCCTTGTCGAGCGCTTCGCGCAACGCCAGCGCGGCGGCCACGCTGCAACGCAGATGCGCGGTCTGGACCACGTCGACCCTGACGGCGGCGCCGACCGGCATCAGGAGATTTGCGGCGAGCTCGATCTGGATCGCGCCGTTGTGGTGGCCGAAGCAGGATGCGCCGTCGAAATAGATGATCGGCGCCCGTTCCGAGCTCGAGCTGGAAATCGTGACGGGCCCCGGGGTGGTGGCGGGTGTTTCGGGGTCGGCCATGGGCGCTCCTGACGGCTGGTCGGCAAACGAAGCGCCCACCATCGTTGCTTCGGCCTGCCCTGTCGAGGCCAATCCGGCCGCGGCAGACCTGCCGCGCGAGGCCCATTCCGGGTTTTGCGCAACGCACGACACTGGTCTAGAACCTTGCCATGTCCAGCTCTCCGACCACGCTTCCCTTCGAGGAACTCGCCGAGGCCATCAAAGGCCGCCGCTCCGATTACGGCCATATCAGCGGGCTCCAGCTCGACCGATTCGCACCTGCCGAAGCCTGGTCCAGCCTGCCCTACCGTCCGGTCTTCGTCGGCGACACCGAGACCGGCGTTCTGCACGGCGGCGTCGTCACCGCGATGCTCGACGAGAGCTGCGGCATGGCGGTGCAACTTGCGCTCGACGGCACGCGCGCAATCGCAACCCTGGATTTGCGCATCGACTATCAGAAGCCGGCAACGCCGGGCTTGGACATCAAGGCGCATTCGGTCTGCTACCGCACCACGCGCTCGATCGCGTTCGTGCGCTCCACGGCCTATCAGGAATCCGAGGACGATCCGGTCGCAACCGCAACCGCCTGCTTCATGATCGGCGCCAACCGCACCAACATGCTCGCCGACCGCAGAATGGATTCGCCTGATATCCCGACCCTGGAGGCGCCGGAGGATCCGGATGGCCCGTTCGCGCACAGCCCGTTCGCGCGCTGCCTCGGCATCCGACTCAACCAGGACGGCACGCTGACGATGCCGTTCTCGCCAAAAATCATCGGCAATCCGATCCTGCCCGCGATCCATGGCGGCATGACCGGCGCGTTCCTCGAGACCACGGCCGTCATCGGGGTGGCGCGCGAGCTCGGCGCGGCCGCGCCGCCCAAGCCGATCGGACTCACGGTCAACTATCTGCGCTCCGGCCGGGCACTCGACACCTTCGCCAACGTGTCGATTGTGAAGCAGGGCCGGCGCATCGTCGCCTTCGAGGCGCGTGCCTGGCAGGATGATGCCGACAAGCCGATCGCCACCGCCTTCGGCCATTTCATGCTGCGTCCGACGCCTGGAAACGACGAGGAATAGGCGTATTTTACTTGACGGCCGGAGTTCCCGACACAACGATAGCGCGATTTTCGCGAGAGGTATTGGGTTGCGGCATCCGCTCGACATCATCGCCATGTTCGCCGCGCTCTGGCTGCTGGCGTCGTTGGTGCTCGACGCGCTGACGCCGAAAGAGCTGACGGCAATACTGATCGGCATTGCGATCGGGCCCGCCATCGTCATCACCGCCGTGTTCTACTATCTGCGTTGCCCGCGCACGGATTTCGCGGTGATGTTCGCGGCGCTCTGGTTGATCTCGGACATCGCGATCGCCTTCATCTCGCCGAAGGAGCTGCCGCACTGGCTGATCGTGCTCGGCTTCGTCCCGGCCGTGCTGATCGGCATCGTGCTGCACTGGCAGCGCTTCCAGCGCCGCCACGAGCGGTTGCCATTGCCGTCGGTGAAGCGGGGTTAGCGCGACAGCAGGTTCGTCTTCGCGAGATCGATGACCTCGTCGCCACGGCCACTCATCACCGCACGCAGCACCCACAGGCTAAAGCCCTTGACCTGTTCGGTCGTGATCGTCGGCGGCATCGACAGCTCTTGCTTGGCGGTGACGACGTCGAGCAGCGCCGGGCCGTTGTGGGCCAGCATCTCCTTCATCGCGCCGGGAAGCTCGCCGGGGTCCTCGACGCGTTTGGCGAAGATGCCCATCGCGCGCGCCATCGCCGCGAAATCCGGATTCTCCAGGTCGACATTGGTGTCGACGAAGCCGGCGGCCTTCATCTCCAGTGCGACGAAGCCGAGCACGCCGTTGTTGAAGATGACAATTTTCACCGGCAGCTTCATCTGCGTCAGCGTGATGAGATCGCCCATCAGCATGGTGAAGCCGCCATCGCCCGAAAGCGAGATGACCTGACGGCCGGGCTGCGAGGCCTGCGCGCCGATCGCCTGCGGCATCGCGTTGGCCATCGAACCGTGCACGAAGGAGCCGATCAGACGGCGGCGGCCGTTCATGTCGAGATAGCGCGCAGCCCACACCGTCGGCGTGCCGACATCGGCAGTGAACACCGCATCGTCAGAGGCATGGTCGCTGATGATTTTTGCCAGATATTGCGGATGAATCGGTTTGCTGCCCGGCGTGCCCTTGGCAAGCGAGTCGAGACCTTCACGCGCCTTCTTGTAATGCGCGATGGCATCGTCGAGATGCTTGCGCTGCGTCTTGGTCTTGAGCAACGGCAGTAGCGCCTCGATGGTCAGCTTAACGTCGCCGACGAGGCCGAGGTCGATCTTGGCGCGGCGGCCAAGATTTTCCGGACGAATGTCGATCTGCGCGATCTGGCAATCACTGGGGAAGAACTGCTTGTAGGGGAAATCAGTCCCGAGCATCACCAGCGCGTCACAGGCATGCATCGCGGCATAGCCGGAGGAGAAGCCGATGAAGCCGGTCATGCCGACATCGTAGGGATTGTCGTATTCGACGTGCTCCTTGCCGCCGAGCGCATGGACGATCGGGCTCTTCAAGGCTTCGGCCAATTGCATCAGCGGCGCATGCGCGCCGGCACAGCCGCGGCCACAGAACAACGTGATGCGCTCGGCGCCGTTGAGGAGGTCCGCGAGCGCCTTCAATTCATCGCTATCGGGCACGACCTTCGGCGCCGCCAACGCGAGACCGCGCGTCGTCGACAGCGCGCGCTTCGGGGGGCTGCGGAAGGCGACATCGCCGGGCATCGCGACGACCGCGACACCGCGCAATCCGACAGCCGCGCGGATCGCGTTTTCCAGCACGAAAGGCAGCTGGCTCGGATCCGAGATCATCTCGCAATAATGACTGCATTCGCGAAACAGGTTTTGCGGATGGGTCTCCTGGAAATAGCCGCCGCCGATCTCGGCCGACGGAATCTGCGCAGCGATTGCCAGCACGGGAACACGGCTGCGATGCGCGTCGAACAGGCCGTTGATGAGATGCAGATTGCCGGGACCGCAGGAACCCGCGCACACCGCAAGGCTGCCGGTCATTTCGGCTTCGCCGGCCGCCGCGAACGCCGCGACCTCCTCGTGCCGGACGTGGATCCATTCAATGGTGCCGCGACGGCGCAGCGCCTCGGTGATCGCGTTCAGGCTGTCGCCGACAATGCCGTAAATCCGCTTGACGCCGGCCTGTTCGAGCGTTGCCACGAACAAATCGGCCACATTGTTGATCGCCATGTCGGTCTCCTGATCTCGCTGGTGCAGCAAGATAGGATAACGCGCGACCGTGACCGCATCACGGCTTGTTTATTGCCGGATCAGTCTTTCGCAATCGCCCGATCGTAGGCCGCAATCGTCGCCTTCGCGCGCGCGGCGACATCGGCGGCACTCATGCCGGGCTTGTAGAGGCTGGAGCCGAGCCCGAACGCCGTCACGCCGCCCTTGATGTACTCGGCAAAATTCTGGTCGGAGACGCCGCCCACCGCGGCGATCATCACGCCCGCCGGCAGCACGGCTTTGATCGCGGCGATGCCGGACGCACCTAACACGCTTGCCGGAAAGAATTTCAGGCCCGATGCGCCGGAGCGCGCGGCAAGCAGCGCCTCGGTCGGCGAGAACACGCCCGGCAACGTCACCATGGCGTACTGATGTGCACGCGTGAGCACCTGCGTATCCACATTCGGCGAAACCATCAGCTTGCCGCCGACGTCGTTGAGACGATCGACATCCGCGGTGGCGAGCACCGTGCCGGCGCCGATCAGCACACCGGCCGGCGCGAGCTTCACGGCAGCCCCGATCGAACGGAACGGATCGGGCGAGTTCAGGGGAATCTCGATCGCGGTCATGCCGGCATCGATCAGCACGCTGACGATGGCTTCAATCTCCTCCGGCTTGACGCCGCGCAGGATCGCGACCAGCGGACGCTTCATCGGCGGAAAGGGAACGGTCATCTCAAGAATCCTTCTATTTCGTCCAAATCGCCGCAGCTGCCATCGACAGGCCGCGGCGGACGGCTTCATCGGCATCGATCGGGTTCACGGCCACCGACAGCCCGTCAAAAGCATGCTGATACAGGATCGCAAGCCGGCCCGAGGCAATCAGCGTGATGCCCGACTTCGGAACACTGTCGGAGAGACCGGCCGCCAGCTCGACGCCGATCAACGTGCCCGACAGCGTTTCGCGCGCGGCGGCCGGCGTGCCGCCGAACAGCAATTGCCGCGACCGCGCACCGAACAGCAAATTGGCTGCGAAGGCCGGCGCCTCAAACGCGGCTTTCACGGCCGTCTTGAAACTCGCGACATCTTCGGCCTCAGCCGCGCCGGCGACCGCAAGCGACAAGATCGTCTCGCGCGAGACCACGCTAAAGAGCTCGCCGGTCATGAAGGTCGAGAAATGCGCGACCGTGCCGTCGTTCACGTGCACCCATTTCGAATGGGTGCCGGGCATGCAGACCAGCGCTTCGCCGGCGGCCTCGAGGCCGAGCGCGCCGAGCAATTGCGTCTCCTCGCCGCGCATCACGTCCGGCGCGCTAACGTCGCGCTGCGCGATGCCGGGCAGGATGCGGATGTCACGCGCCTCGCCCGGCACGCGCGCGGCCTGCTTCAGCACGACTGAGAGCGGCGCCGGTGTGTCGACATAGCCGGCCTCGACCCAGCCGGTCTTGGCGCCGGCCATGCCGCAGACGAGAACGGGCAGATGAGCGGGCGCCTCGATCGCGGCAAGATGCGATTGCAGCACACCAGCGAAGCCGGCCTTGGCCGCCGCCAGCATGCCCTCATCGCTGCGACGCTCCGCCAGCACTTGGCCGGCGCGGTCGACCAGCCACAGCCGAAAACTGCTGGTGCCCCAGTCAACGGCGACATAGGCGGGTTCGGTCATTTCAACGCGTATCCTTTGGTCTCACCGGCAAGACACCGTCTCGCGACAATGAGACGGCGCTGCGCAAATCTGCCCCGGGATATCGGCTATTGCCACCCCAAACCAGCCTTTTCTCGCAGGTCTGGGGCGCTGTCTGCGCTGGCACACCGCTTGCTAAAACTGTCCTGTTCAAGTCCAGCAACGCGCTACAAGACGCGTCAACATCAGATGAGGAAACCCATGGAGATCGGCTATTTCACGATGCCTTCGCATCCGCCGGAGTGCGGTCTGAAGGAAGGAAACGACTGGGACCTGCAGGTCATGCGCTGGCTCGACGAGCTCGGCTATCAGGAGGCCTGGGTCGGCGAGCACCACACCGCGCCGTGGGAACCCAATCCGACGCCGGACCTTCTGATCGCGCAGGCGCTGATGCAGACCAAGAACATTCGCATCGGGCCGGGCGGCTTTTTGCTGCCCTATCACCATCCGGCCGAGCTCGCCAACCGCGTCGCGATGCTCGATCATCTCTCCGAGGGCCGGCTCAATTTCGGCGTCGCGGCCTCGGGCCTGCCGAGCGACTGGGCGATGTTCAACGTCGACGGCATGAGCGGACAAAACCGCGACATGACGCGCGAAGCGCTGGAGATCATCCTGAAGATGTGGAGCGATCCCGCGCCATGGACCTACAAGGGCAAGTTCTGGACGGTGACCAAGCCGGACACGATGTTCGACTTCCTGAAACCCCACATCAAACCGCTCCAGACGCCGCATCCGCCGATCGGCGTTGCCGGGCTCTCCAAGAACTCGGACACCTTGAAGCTCGCGGGCGAGCGCGGCTTCATCCCGATGAGCCTCAACCTCAATCCGGCCTATGTCGGCAGCCATTGGGACTCGGTCGAGATCGGCGCCGCGAAAACCGGCCGCAAGCCGAACCGCGCGGACTGGCGGCTGGTGCGCGAGGTGTTCGTCGCCGATACCGATGAAGAGGCCTGGAAGCTCTCGACCGGCGACATGATGGGCCGGATGATGGGCGAGTATTTCCTGCCGCTGCTCGGCCATTTCGGTTTCAAGGACTATCTGAAGCACGCGCCTGATGTGCCCGATAGCGATGTGACAGTCGAATATTGCGCCAAGCGGAACTGGATCGTCGGCTCGCCCGCGACGGTCGCCGAGAAGATCGAGAAGATCTACCACGAGGTCGGCGGCTTCGGCGTGCTGCTGGTGTTCGGCTTCGACTACAAGCACAAGGCCGAAGCCTGGCGCCACTCGCTATCGCTGCTCAGCAACGAGGTGATGCCGCGCCTGAAGCATCTCGGCTCCGCAAGGAAGGCGGCTTGACGGGAGTGCGGGTGCGGCGCGAACCTGCCGCCCCCGCATTCATTTCGGAGATTTTTGGCGTGAGTGTCGACACCAAGGATTTCAAGCAGGCGATGCGCCAATGCGCCGGCGCGGTCGCGCTGGTGACGGTCGGCGCCGAGCACGGCAAGCGTACCGGGCTGACGGTAACCTCGGCCTGCTCGCTGTCGGACAATCCGCCGTCGCTGATCGTCTGCGTCAACCGCAACGCCAGCGCACACGCCCGCATCCGCGAGGAAGGCGCCTTCGCGATCAATTTCCTGCACGAGGATCACGCGCTGCTGGCGCTGACCTTCAGCGGCCAGAAGGGCGTCAACGGCGACGACCGTTTTGCGTTCGGGCAGTGGACTCGCGGCGAGACGGGTGCACCGGTGCTGACGGATGCGGTAGCAGCGTTCGACTGCGTGCTGGCGCAGGAGTTCGAGACGAAGACGCATTCGATTTTCGTCGGCGAGGTGCGTGGCATATCGCATTCCGATGGAGCCGCGCCGCTCGTGTATCTGCGCAGCAGCTTCCACGTGCCCCACGAGATCCGCGAGACCGTTTCAGTCGGCGACCTCGATTCGCGGCATCTGAGCTGGACGGATTTTTCGTAAGTCCGCGCTCCAAGCTCGCTGCTTTCCCTTCTCCCCTTGTGGGAGAAGGTGGCGCAAAGCGCCGGATGAGGGGTCTCCGTCCGCACGCACAGATGTGGAGACGAGTTCGCGGATAGAACCCCTCACCCGTCTCGCCGCTATCGCGGCGAGCCACCCTTTCCCACAAGGGGAGAGGGGAAGAGACCGAGCTACTGTGCCGTCTCGACCTTCAACTGCTTGATCTTCCGATACAGCGTCGCGCGGCTCAGCTTCAGCGCACGTGCTGCTTCCGTGACGTTGCCGCCATGCTTGCGCAACGCCTCGACGATCGTCGCACGCTCGGCCGCTTCGAGATCCGGCTCCGCCCTTCCGCCGAACGGCGGCAAATCGAGATCGGCATCCGTAATGACGCCATCCTCCGCCGTGCAGCCGGCGAGCCGCAGCACGTGGCGGAGCTGGCGCATGTTGCCGGGGTAGGGATAAGCCGAGAGCAGCGACCACGCCTCCTCCGACAAGCGGCAATTCGGCGCCTCTTCGCTCGCGATCTGGCGGATGACGTCATCCCGGTCCGCGCGATCGCGCAACGCTGGCAAACGCACTTCCATGCCGCGCAGGCGGAAATAGAGATCAGTGCGGAAGGTGCCCTCTTCCGCCATGCGGCCGAGGTCGCGATGAGTGGCGCTGATCAGGCGAATGTCGACCGGCACGGGTTTCAACGCGCCGAGCGGCCAGACTTCGCGGTTCTCCAGCACGCGCAAGAGGCGCGTCTGGAGCGCGATCGGCATGTCGCCGATCTCGTCGAGAAACAGCGTGCCGCCATCGGCCTGCGCGATCAGGCCCTTGGAGCCGTCGCGCCGGGCGCCGGTGAAGGCGCCGGCCTCGTAGCCGAACAGCTCGGCGTCGATCAGGCTCTCCGGCATCGCAGCGCAGTTCAGCGCGACATAATTTTTGAGCGCGCGGTTGCTGGCGGCATGAATGGCGCGCGCGAACACGTCCTTGCCGACGCCGGTCTCGCCATGCAGCAGCACCGGCAGATTGTGATCGCCGATGCTCCTCAGCCGCTTCACGCTTTTGACTAGCCCGGGATCTTGGCCCGCGAGCTTGCACAGCGCATCGAAGCGATCGACGGGTGCGTCACGGCGGAGCGCGAAGGATTTTGCGCGCAGCGGCGGAGCGACATGGCCCCGGCCCAACGAACGGCCATCGGTGCGGCGCAGCTCGACTATCTCGTCGGCATGACGTGAATGGTCGATCTCGATATAGCGCGACAGGTCGATGCCGGACGCAATCAGCCCGTCGGTGAGGCCGAGCAGCGCGCGCGCCGAGCGGCAGGCGCCGACGATGCGGCGGTCGTCGTCATAGGCGAGCAAACCGCTGCCGCCATCGCCCGGCACGGTCGCGATCCAGGCGTCGCGGAAGTGGCCGCGGAAGATCGCACCCTCCATCCGCCGCGTCGCTTCCATCGTCACGGCGAGCGCGAGCTGATGCGCTCCGCGCTCCAGATCCCCGCGGCAGGAGGTGATGTTGACCGCACCGGCGAGCCGCCCGGCATGGTCGAACAGCGGCGCCACGGCGCAGGAGAACATGTGCCATTGCGCGCGAAAATGTTCGTCACGATGCACCAGGATCGGTTTTTGCTCGGCCAGCGCAGTGCCGAGCCCGTTGGTGCCCTCAAACGTCTCGGCGAAGTTCGAGCCGGTGTAGATCTTCCAGTCCATGAACATTTTTGCGTCGGCTTCGGCCGGCAGGCGGCTGAACAGCATGGTCGCGTTCGTGTCTGCAAGGTTGACGCAATAGCCGGCGTCACGCAGCACGCGGGCGAGACCGTCGAGCTCGGGCATTGCGAGCCGGATCGTCTCCTCCATCGGCTCGGCAACATGCCGCACTTCGGCTTCGGTCAGCGTCTGCGGCGGGCCCTGACGGGCGGGATCGAGCTTGTGGCCGATCAGGCAGCGCCGCCAGGAATTGGCGATGCGCGAAGAGGCGTCGACGTCGGCCAATTGATTGGCGACGGACAAGACACGGGCGACATGGTTCGAGGCCGAAAGGCTGGCCATCGCGGACGTCTCCACCCTGTATTATTGTGCAAAGTCTGGCACCACAGGCGAGGATGTCAATCGGGAACCGGGACGCAGGCTTGCTGCACTGCGCTCACCACGTATCGATGCACGGCCGCTTCTTCTCCGTCCGCGCCGGCGGCTTCGGCACCGAGCGCAGACCCGCCATGATCCAGCGCCGCGTCTCGGCGGGGTCGATGACGTTGTCGATCTCGAATACCGAGGCGATCGAGACCGCCTTGCCGTTGGCGTAGAGCTCGGCGACCTTGTTGCGGTAATAGGTCTCGCGCTCCTCGGGGTCGGCGATCGCCTCCATCTCCTTGCGGAAGCCGAGGCGGACATAGCCTTCGAGCCCCATGCCGCCGAACTCGCCGGTCGGCCAGGCCGCGGTGAAGAACGAGGCGTGAAAGCCGCCGCCGATCATTGACTGCGCGCCCAGCCCATAACCCTTGCGCAGCACGATGCCGAACAAGGGTACGGTGATGCTCGCGCCTGTCACGAACATGCGCGAGACGTGGCGCACGATCGCGGTCTTCTCGGCTTCGGGGCCGACCATGAAGCCCGGTGTGTCGCAGAGCGAGACGATCGGTAGATCGAAGGCGTCGCAGAGCTGGAGGAACCGCGCGGCCTTGTCGCCGGCGTCCGCGTCGATCGCGCCGCCAAGATGGCGCGGATTGTTGGCGATCAGCCCGAGCGGCTTGCCTTCGATGCGGATCAGAGCAGTGATCATGCCGACGCCGTAGTCGCGGCGCAGCTCCAGTACAGAATCCTTGTCCGCGACGAGATCAATCACGGAGCGGATGTCGTAGACACGCAGGCGGTTCTCGGGGATGGCACGGCGAAGCAGGCGCTGGTCGGCGGCTTCCCAATCCTTCACCGCGCCCTGGAAATAGGACAGATATTTTTGCGCGGCGGATGTGGCTTCCTCCTCGTCCTCGACCAGGATGTCGATGACGCCATTTGGCGACTGGAACGTAACGGGGCCGACCTCGGCCGGGTGATAGACGCCAAGCCCGCCGCCTTCGATCATGGCGGGGCCACCCATGCCGATCGAGGCGTTCTTGGTCGCGATGATGACGTCGCAGCAGCCGAGCATTGCGGCATTGCCGGCAAAGCAATAGCCGGAGACGACACCGATCACAGGCACGAGGCCGGAGAGCCTTGCGAACTGCACGAAGGACGGGCCGTCGAGGCCGGTCATGCCGAGCCGGTCGGTGTCGCCGGGCCGGCCGCCGCCGCCCTCGGCATAAAACACCAGCGGCACGCGCCAGTCTTCCGCAAGCGTCAGCATGCGATCGATCTTCTTGTGGTTCATATGGCCCTGCGTGCCCGCGAGCACGGTGTAGTCATAGGCCACGACGATGCAGCGGCCGCTCTCGGGCCCGAACTTCTCCGCGTTGACGGTGGCAACGCCCATGACGAGGCCGTCGGCCGGCGTGTTCTTGATGAGATCGTCGACCTTGCGCCGGCGGCGCTGCGCGGCGATCGCGAGGCTGCCATATTCCATGAACGAGCCTTCGTCGACCAATTGCGCGACGTTCTCGCGCGCGGTGCGCTGATTGGTGTTGCGGCGGCGTTCGACCGAGGCCGGCCGGTTCCGGTCCAGAGTATTGGCCTGGCGCGCGATCAGCTCGGCGAGATCGGGGCGGATGTGGTCGAGATCGATGTCGGCTTCCGCGGCCGACGCGTCGGCCGCAACGTCGAGCGGCTCAAGATACATGATGGGATCGCCATGCATCAGCGTGACGCCATCGCTGGCGACGGGTTTCATCACGCGGCCGCCCTGCTCGGCCATGACAAGATGCTCCATCTTCATGGACTCGATCA
The DNA here is from genome assembly GCF_900109945.1 of Bradyrhizobium sp. OK095. Classification (GTDB taxonomy): domain Bacteria; phylum Pseudomonadota; class Alphaproteobacteria; order Rhizobiales; family Xanthobacteraceae; genus Bradyrhizobium. The sequence goes on along the minus strand of NZ_FOBX01000009.1, from coordinate 349,447 downwards.
CGGCGAGCTGCTGGCCCGGGCGCACGATCTCGCCTTCTTTGACCTGAATGGTGACGATGGTGCCCTGCAGGGGCGCCGCGACCATCACCGCGCCTTCGGGCACGATCTGCGCGACGTGCGCCTCGGTGCTGTGACCGCCGCTTCGCTCGGTCGCCGCAAAATAGAGCGGCTTGGCCGCGCCATCTGCCGCCTCGACCAGCTTGCCGATGTTGCGATCGATGAAGTCGGTCGCGATGCGGTTGGTCCTGAAATCGGGATGGGCGAGCACCGCCTGGAGGAAGGCGATGTTGGTGACGACGCCATCGATCCGGAATTCGCGCAACGCGCGCGAGGCTTTTGCAACCACGTCATGCCAGGCATCACCGGGCGTATGCACGATGACCTTTGCGAGAAGCGAGTCGAAAGCGGCGCTGGTCTTGTAGCCGGCATAGCCAAAACTATCGACACGCACGCCCGGCCCCGACGGCGGCTCGAACAATGCGAGCACGCCGCCGGTCGGATGCGTCGCGCCGGTTTCGTCCAGTGTCTCCATGTTGACGCGCAACTGCATGGCATAGCCGCGCGGCTTCGGGATCGATCCTTGCGTCAAGCCGAGCGAGGCCAGCGAGTGCCCCGCGGCGACCGCGAGCTGGGCGCGGACGAGGTCGAGGCCAAGGACTTCCTCGGTGACGGTGTGTTCGACCTGGAGCCGCGGATTGGCCTCGATGAAAGCAAAACTGTCGTCGGCGCTGCCGTCGACCAGGAACTCGAAGGTGCCGAGATTGTCGTAAGCAGCGGCCGTGGCGAGTTGCTTCGCCGCCTCGATGATGCGGCCGCGCAGGGCCTCGCTGAGCGACGGGCTCGGCGCCACCTCGACCAGCTTCTGATGCCGGCGCTGGATGGTGCATTCGCGCTCCCAGAGATGAGAGATGGCGCCGTGCTTGTCGCCGATGATCTGCACCTCGATGTGGCGCGCCTGCCGGATCAGCCGCTCGGCATAGACGCCGTCGAAGCCGAACGCCGCCTTGGCCTCGGACTGGCAGCGCGCATAGGCTTCCGCGAGATCGGCAGCCTTCTCGACGACCCGCATGCCGCGACCGCCGCCGCCGGCCATCGCCTTGATCACGACCGCCGCATTGTTGCCGAGCGAGATAAAGAACGCCGTGATCTCCTCGAGGCTCGACGGCCCGCTGGTGCCGGCGATGATCGGCACGCCGCAGCGCTTTGCCAGTTGCCGTGCCGCGACCTTGTCGCCGAACAGTTCGAGCGCCGTCACCTTCGGCCCGACGAAAATGATGCCTGCGTCGGCGCAGGCTTTTGCGAACGCCGCATTCTCGCTGAGAAAGCCGTAGCCGGGATGCACGGCATCGCAGTCGGCCGCCTTCGCCGCCTTCACCACGGCCTCGATATCGAGATAGGCCCGCGCGCCGCGGCCGGGAATTTCGACCGCATCATCGGCGACGCGCACATGCAGCGACAGCGCGTCGTCCGCCGGATGGATCGCAACCGTTGCGATGCCGGCATCGGCCGCCGCGCGTGCGATGCGGATGGCGATCTCGCCCCGGTTGGCGATCAGGAGCTTCTTGAACGACATGCGGCGTCTCCATGCCGCGCAACAACGCGCGGGTCGGCAGGTTCGATCATCCTGCTTCTTCACTTTAGCCGTAGTCGTCAAGGGCGGGAAAGCCGGTCGCCATGACCGGTCCCGCAGGCCGGAATATCAATTGCCAGCGCGCGCCGCGATGAGGCGAATAATCCGCGCCACGGCAGACGGGATCGGCGCGATAATCGGAACGGTGAACATCGGCTGCAGTTCACGCGCAGCCTCGCCCAGTGGCCCGCCGCCGATGATCACGGCCTCGGCTCCGTCATGCGCGATGCAGGCCTCGACCGCCCCCGCGAGCGCTGAGCGCAGCCGTGCCGGATCGCGCATCAGCGCCGTGGGATCACCATCGGCGAAGCGCGTACCGGTGTAATGCGATCGCAATCCCAATGCTTCCGGCAGTGCGTCAATCTTCGCTTCCAACAGCGGGGTCGTGGTTGCCACGCCGAAGCGGCGGCCGTTCTCTGCAGCCTCACGCATCGCGGATTCGCCGATGCCGACCGCCGGCAAATTCAGCGTTGTCTTGATCCCGGCGAGGCCGGGATCGCCGAACGCCGAGACGATGATGCCGTCGCATTCGCCGCAGCGCGCGAGCGCAATCTCCTCGACCTCGCGCGCAGCCGCATCGAGCGCCTCCGCCGACACGATCATCTGGGGCGCCCGCGTTGCCGTTGCGCCCACGACGTCGAGGCCAGCGCCGGCCGCAGACTTCGCGATAGCGACCATCATCGCGGTCGTCGCCTCATTACTATTCGGATTGATCAGGAGGATACGGCGGCCGGCCATATTATCCGCCCGCCCGCGCACGCGCACCGATCTCCTGGAAGATCGCGGTGAGCTCGTCGACCTCGTCCTCGCCTTCAGTCGGCCTGATCCGCTGCTCCATCTCCTCGATGTGATGACGCATGGCATGGACTGCGCCGGCCTTGTCGCGCGCCAGGATCAACGCCCCGATGTCGGGGTGCGCGTCCGGCGAGCAGTCCGGTTCGCCCGGCTGCTCGAACGTCGCGATCGCCAGCGAGGTCCGCAGCATCAACTCGCGCGACATGTCGAGCAGCACCTGGTTGCCGGCGAGCTTGGCGACCAGGATGTGGAAGTCCGCCGTGAGCGACAGCGAGGCCCAGCGGTCGTTGCGATCGTGGCGTGCCTCGAGCTCCATATGCGCTTTCAGCTCGGCCCTGCCTGCCTTGTCGAGCCGGTCGATCGCCGCGGCGACGGTGGCCGTCTCTATGAGGCGGCGCGCGGCAAAGATGTCCAGGGCTTCCTCCCAGCTCGGCCGGTACACGAAGGCGCCGCGGTTGGGGATCTGCATCACCACCTTGCGCGCGGCGAGATGCGCGAGCGCCTGGCGGATATGAATCCGTGTGGTGCCGAACGCCGCGGCGAGCTTGTCCTCACCGAGCTTGGCGCCGGGCTTGAGGCGCTTCTGGCTGATCGCGGTCAAAATGCCCTGAACCACCGGATCATCGTCGATGCTGCGCGGATCGACGGCATCCGGCTCGGGACGTTTCGGCTCGGAACGCTTTAGCTTGCGCTTGAGGGGGCGGCTTCGCTTCATGCATCGTTTTTACAGGATTCTGCAACGTTGCCGCAGCCCATTTTTTATACAAACCAGAACACCAACTGTTTACAATATAGACAATAAATTGGCGCCAATTTTTGGCGCCTAAAAACTAGTTAAGTATTAGCAAGGGCTTAGCGCGATGACCTTGCTGGCACGACGATTGCTAACTCCCTCGCGCAGGACAACGCGAACGATGGAGCTGGCGTTGAGTGACGTGCGCGGACATTCGCTGGATCTCAACGGCATCGGCCACGCCTTCGGCGCGACGGTCGCGCTGGACGAGATCAATCTCACTGTTGCAGCCGGCGAGCTGATCGCGCTGCTCGGTCCGTCCGGCTGCGGCAAGACCACGATGCTCCAGATCATTGCCGGCTTCCTGCGCCCGTCCAAAGGCGAAGTCCGCTTCGACGGCGCGCGGGTCGAGCACATCCCGGCCAATCGCCGCCGCATCGGCATGGTGTTTCAGAACTACGCTCTGTTTCCGCATCTCACCGTGTTCGAGAACGTCGCCTACGGACTACGGGCACGCAAGACTGCGAAGCCCGAGGTCACCGCGAAGGTCGAGCAGATGCTCGGCCTCGCCCAGATGGCGGCGTTCGCGCGACGGCTTCCGGGAGAGCTGTCCGGCGGACAGCAGCAGCGCGTGGCGCTGGCGCGTGCGCTCGCGATCGATCCGGGCCTCGTGCTGCTCGACGAACCGTTCTCAGCGCTCGACAAGAATCTGCGCCTCGACATGCAGATCGAGATCAAGAGCCTGCTGAAGACCTTCGGCGTCACCTCCATCATCGTCACGCACGACCAGGAGGAGGCATTGTCGATGGCCGACCGCATCGTCGTGCTCAACAAGGGACGCATCGAGCAGATCGACAGCCCGGATGCGCTCTACGACCGCCCGGCGAGCCTGTTCATCTCGAGCTTCATCGGCCACACCAATCTGCTGCGCGGCACCGTCACCGAGGCGGACCGCGTGCTGCTGGATGCAGGTCCCGAGATCGACCTAGGCCGCTCCGCACAGCGCCGGCGCGGCACGCCGGTCACGATCTCGGTGCGGCCGGAGAACATCGCGTTCGGTGCCGAACGCCCTGGTGCAATTCCCGTCACGATCCGCGCCACCGTGCCGCTCGGCGCCGTCAGCGTCACCGAGGGCGTCACCACGAGCGGCGAGGCCGTGAAGATCAGTCAGGCCCGCGCCGCCGGCATCGCGAAGGCGCAGGTGGGAGAAATCGCATGGCTCGCGATCTCCGACACCTCGCGCGTCAGCATTTTCAGCACGCCGGTCGACGACTTTTCAAAACATCAGCAAAGGAGTGTTTGACATGAGCCTATCCCGGAGATCGCTGCTCACCTCAGGTTCGGCCGCGCTTGCGGCGGCTAGCCTCGGATGGCCGACATCATCGCGCGCCGCTAGTTCGATCGTGGCGACGACCTATCCCGGCAGCTTTGACGAAGCCTTCCGCTCCGTGGTCGGACCGGCCTTCAAGAAGACGAGCGACGGCGGGGTCACCTTCACGCCGCTGCTCGGCGTCGACCAGATCGGCAAGATCCAGGCCTCGCGCAACGCCCCGCCCTTCGACGTGGTGCTGTTCGACGAGGGCCCGCTGATCCCGGCGATCGCAAGCGGCGTCCTGGAAAAATTCCCCGTCGAGCAGTCGAAGTCCTACGCCGACATTCCGAGCGCATTCCGTCATCCCGACGGTTACGCGCCTGTCATCACCTGTCAGTTGATCGGCATCGCCTACAATCCGAAGAAGATCACGACGCCGCCGACCTCGTGGGAGGATCTGTGGAAGCCGGAATATAAGGGGCGCGTCGGCATCACCGGGCTCGGTTCGAGCCTCGGCACCGCCTTCATGGTCGAGATCGCAAAGCTCAACGGCGGCTCCGAGACCAATATCGAGCCGGCATTCGAAGCCATCAAGAAGCTGCTGCCGAACGTCGGCGCGATCGCGGCCTCGCCCGGCGCGCTGGCCGCGCTGTTCCAGCAGGGTGAGATCGATATCGCCTTCAACTTCTGGAACAACGTGGCACTGCTCGCCGCCAAGGGCGTCGACATCGCCTTCGCCAAGCCGAAATCCGGCGCCGTCGTGATCCGCACAAGCGCGCAGATCGTGAAAAACAACCAGGACCCGAAGGCGGTACTGGACTATCTCGATACGGTGATGTCGGTCGACACGCAGAAAGGGCTCGAGGCCGCGCCCTGGGTGATGATGCCGACCAACGGCAAGGTGGCGCTATCAGGCGCCAACCTCACCGTCGCCAAGAGCGTCGACGATCTCGTCGCCAACAACGTGCTGCTCGATTGGACAAAATTCCAGGCGATGCGCGGCGAATGGATCACCCGCTTCAGCAAGGAAGTGAAGATCTAGATGACACCGGCCGGCACGAGTGCATCAAGACAGTTGCTGCCGGTGGTTCCGCTGGCAGCGCTGTTCCTGGCCGCCTTCGTGCTGCCACTGGCCGCGCTCGTGCTGGTCAGCCTGTTCCGCGATCCAGAATTTTCGGGCCTGTCGCTGGTCCAGTATCTGCGATTCCTGTCCGATCCATTCAGCCTCAAAGTGCTGTCGGACACGCTATGGCTGGGCGCGGAGGTCGCGCTGGCGACGCTGATCCTCGCCTATCCGCTCGCGCTGGTCTATGTCGCGAGCGGCCAGTTCGTGCGCACCCTGATCACCTTCCTGATCATGCTGCCGCTCTTGACCAGCACGGTGGTGCGTACCTTTGCCTGGATCGTCATCCTCGGCCGCGACGGCATCATCAACTCGGCGATGCTGTCGCTCGGGTTCTGGCAGGCGCCGGCCCGGCTGCTCTACTCCTGGGAGGGCATGGTCCTGGCTTTGACCCAGATCCAGCTTCCGCTGATGGCGCTGCCTGTCATCAACAGCCTGCTGCGGCTCGATAGCAACCTGACACGGGCCGCGGAAGGACTTGGTGCAAGCCGTGCCCGCATTTTCTTCACAGTGGTGTTGCCGCTGACGTTGCCGGGCGCTATCGCCGGCTGGCTGCTCGTCTTCGCCGCAGCCGCGACCGCCTTCATCACGCAGACCCTTGTCGGCGGCGGACGCATCATCCTGATGCCGTCCTATATCTATCAGCAGGCGGTCGGCGTGCAGGATTGGCCGTTCTCGGCCGCGCTGTCGCTGATCTTCACGCTGGCGGTGACCGGCGTCGTCTTTGCCATCGGCGCGCTGTCTCGCCGCTATTTGCGAGGCGTCGATGCAGCGTAGCTTCATCGACCGCCTCTATTCCGGCATCGTCGGCGCGCTCACCGGCTTCGGCATGCTGTTGCTGCTGGCACCGACGTTGGTCGTCGTCATCATTTCCTTCACTGGCGGCATCACGCTGAAGTTTCCGCCGCCGAGCTGGTCGCTGCACTGGTATGTCGAGCTGCTTCAATCGCAGGAGATCATCGCGCCTGCGCTGACCAGCCTCAAGGTCGCGGCTGCTGCGACGATTCTCTCCGCGGTGCTGGGCGGCGCAGCTGCGCTCGGGCTTGCGCGAAGCCGGCTGAGGATCGCGCGCGCCCTCGACGCGCTGTTCATGTCACCGATGGTACTGCCCGCGATGGCGTTCGGCCTGTCGCTGCTGCTGGTGTTCAACCTGCTCGGTATCCGCCTGTCGGCGGGGACGCTGGTGCTTGGCCACACCATCATCTGCGTGCCCTTCGTGATCCGGATGGTCGGCGCGTCGGTACAGCAGCTCAATCCGGTGTTGATCACCTGCTCACTCAGCCTTGGCGCCAGCCATTGGTACACCTTTCGCCGGATCACGCTGCCGCTGATCCGGCGCGGCATCGTTGCGAGCTGCTTTGTGGCGTTCCTGACGTCGTTCGACAATGTGCCGGTGTCGCTGTTCCTGGCCGACGCACGCACCGAGGTCCTGCCGATCAAGCTCTGGGCCATCCTCGAAGGCAGCCTCGATGTGCGCGTCGCGGCCGTCTCCGGCGTGATCGTGCTGGTGACGCTGGCCGGCCTCGTCTGCGCCGAAATCTTCGGTGGTGTCAGCCGTCAGATCGGGAGCCGCTGACCATGCCGATCGAGCGCGATCTCTACGGATATGGAAGGGCACGCCCGGATATCATTTGGCCCAACGGCGCCCGCGTTGCGGTGTCTCTGGTGGTGAATTTCGAGGAAGGCGCCGAGCTCGCCGTCGAGCAGGGCGATGCCGAGACGGAGCGCTACGGCGAGGTCGCATCTACATCGCCGCCGGGTGTTCGCGATCTCGTGCAGGAGCAGGTGTTCGACTACGGTATGCGCGTCGGCCTGTGGCGCTTCCTCGACGCTTTTGCGAGCACCAATGTCCGCTCGACCTTCATGATGTGCGGCCGCGCGGTCGAACGCGTGCCTGAGCTTGCCCGCGCCGTGACCGGAGCGGGGCATGAGCCGGCCGTGCACGGCTGGCGCTGGCTGCCCCATGCGCTCTACAATGATCGCGAGACCGAGCGCCGCGACATCGAGCGGACGCGTGAAATCATTGCGCGCGCGACCGGCATCACCCCGGTCGGCTTCATGACGCGTGGCAGCCAGAGCGCCTGGACACGTGACCTCCTGATCGAGCTCGGTTTCGCCTACGACAGCAACGCACTCGACGACGACCTGCCCTATTGGAGCCGTTCGCCTCAGGGGTCGATGCTGATCCTGCCTTACGGCTTCGACACCAACGACATGAAGTTCTTCCATCCGAACGGTTTTGTGCAGCCGGAGGATTTTTCGAAGTACGTCAGCGCGGCGCTCGCGACGCTGATTGAGGAGGCCGAACCCGGCCGTTCCTCGATGCTGTCGATCGGCTTTCACTTACGCATCTGCGGCCGGCCCGCACGCTTCCGCGCAGTGAAAGCCATTCTCGCCGAGCTGGCGCGGTTGGAGGGCCGCGTCTGGGTCGCAACGCGCACCGACATCGCGGCGCATTTTCGCGCGGTCGCGAATATTTCTTTGCGCTAGGCCGCGCGTACGCCAGCAACGAAGGTACTGACCTCGTCCTCAAGCGATTGCAGCTTCTGCGTCAGCCGGCCGCTCGATTGCAGCACGACGCCCGCGGCCTGGCCGGTCTCGACCGTCGCATCGGTCACGCCGGAGATGTTTTGCGAGACCTGGTCGGTGCCGGACGCCGCCTCCTGCACGCTGTGGGCGATCGCGGCGGTCGCAGCTCCCTGCTCCTCGACCGCGGCAGCGATCGACGAGGAGATCTCGTTGACCTCCATGATGGTGGCGCGGATGCTCTCGATATTGCCGACGACCTGGTTGGTCTCGGCCTGGATCGCGGTGATCTGCGCGCCGATCTCGTCGGTCGCCTTCGCGGTCTGGCTCGCCAGCGATTTCACTTCGCTCGCGACCACCGCAAATCCCCTGCCGGATTCGCCCGCACGCGCCGCTTCGATGGTGGCGTTGAGCGCGAGCAGGTTGGTCTGCGAGGCGATCTGGTTGATGAGGTCGATGACCTCGCCGATCTTGTGCGCGGCGGCGGCAAGCCCCTGCACGGTGTCGTTCGTGCGCTGACCATCGGCAGCGGCCTTGTCGGCCACGCTTGCGGCCTGCGCGACGCGCTGGCTGATCTCGGTGATCGAGGACGACAGTTGGCCCGCGGCGGAGGCCACCGTCTGCACGTTGCTGGAGGCCTGCTGGCAGGCGGTCGCGACGAGGCTTGCGCGATCGGTCGCCTTGTTCGCGGTCTCCGACATGCCTTGGGCGGCCTGCTGCATCGCGCGCGCCTCGTTGAAGACGTCGCGCACGACGGCCTGGACGTTCGCCTCGAACTTGCCGGCAAGGTCGGTCATCGTCCTGCGCTTCTCGTCGTCGGCCCGCTGCTTCGACTCCTGCTGTTCGGCATGCATCCGGCCTACCGCCGACGCATTGTCCTTGAATACCGCGAGTGCCTTGGCGAGGCCGCCGACCTCGTTGTTACGATCGGTATAGGGCACCTCAAACGCGCTGTCGCCGGCGGCGAGCCGCTCGGTCAGCGCGGTGATCTTCGCGAGCGGCCGGGTCACGCTGCGGCCGATCACGAAGGACGCTGCCAGCACGAGCACCAGCACCACGAGGCACACCAGCGCGAAGGTCATCGCGTCCTGGCGGAACACGGCGTCAACGTCGTCGAGATAGATGCCGGTGCCGACGATCCAGCCCCAGGGTGCAAAGCCCTTCACATAGGAGATTTTCCCGACCGGCTGGTCGAAGCCGGGCTTCGGCCAGAGATAGCTGTAGAAGCCCGCCCCCTGTTTCTTGACAACGTCAACGAAGCCGACGAACAGCGCGTTGCCGGAGGGATCCTTCATCCCGGAGAGATCCTTGCCATCGAGCTCGGGCTTGATCGGGTGCATGACCATCTTGGGGGCCATGTCGTTGATCCAGAAATACTCGACCTTGTCGTAGCGGAGGCTCTTGATCTCGGCGATTGCGCCGGCCTGCGCCTGCTCACGCGAGAGTTTTCCATCGCTTTCGAGCTTCTCGTAATGCGCCAGGATGCCGTAGCCGACATCGACCATGTGCTGCGTCTTGGCCTGGCGGTCGGAGATCATCTGGCTGCGCAGGGTCGAGAGCGCGATCGGTGCCAGCGCGATCATGCCGAGAAGGCTGATGCCGACAATCAGGACCAGCTTGAAACTGATACGGGAGAAGATCATCGGTGCTCGCAGGAATTGGCGGGGGCTGATATGCCATTTTATCCCGATCGCCTTAGCAAACCTTTAAGCATTCGGGTTCCCGAAAGTTCGCGAAAGTGCCGGAAGCGGGCGCAGCGATCGCCTGGGTCATCCAGCGTTCGTGCGGGCACATCCTGTTAGAATTCGTCGACATTCAGAGCTCCGCGAAATCTAGAAGACCTCGATATCGGCCTGCCCAGCGTTGACTTGCACGAGCCTCTGGCGGAACGATCGGCGGAGATATTTTGCGCCAGACGCGGCGTGAGCGCAGCCAAAGGCCGGAAGCTCAATGCACCAATCGACATCCGCCAAATCACTCGACCTCCCCGCGCTGTGTGCGGCGGAACGGCTCTTCGTCTGGGGATTTCGCGCCAAGGCGCGCAGCGGAACGGCCGTTCCGACCGCAGCCGATATCCAACAAGTCTACGACCATTTTCGCGTGGGCGACGCCGTGCCTTCGCTCGAATCCATCATCGAGATCTTTGCCTGCACGGCGCATACGGCCATCGAGGTTCATTGTCCCACCTGTCCGCGCATGTCGGAGAGCGAGCACCGAATGTTGCACGCGATCGCTGCGGCACAGCAGGAGCGCCTCGATGTCGCGCGCGAGCAGTTCGAAAGCTGGCTGCCGCCCGTCGGTGCGGATTGGGCGCTGGCGCCGGTTCGGGGTCTTGCAACGATCTTCCGCATCGCTGGCCTCATCCTGCCCGACCGGCGCGTTCAATCGTTCGACCTTGGGCGGACGATGGCGATGAAGAGCTGGTTTGTGGGAAGCCCCACGTTACACTGACGAGATCGTTCATGACGCCGAATGCGTGTGGTTCCGTGCCAGCCGCGGAAGCCGGCCAGCCGCGGCTTTGTCCGCTCAAGGCTGCGCTCGCGACGCGACCGTGCGTCGAAAGCTACGATGAGTTCTGCCGCGTCGCGCTGTCACTGTTCCGGTTCATTGGCGCCGCCTATGCGACCGGCGCATCGGATTGCTGGGAGGCGGCCTATCGCTTCGCCGACGAGGCGCCTGATATCGCTGACAGTCCGCTGCTGGTCGCGCGCGTTGCCGCGCTCGTCAGGATCCTGCGCAGCGGTCGGCCGTGCGAGCTTTGCTTCATGCCGCCGTCCTGCCGGCGCCTGTCGAAGGACGAGGTAGAACTGATGCGACTGCTGGCGGTCGCGCGCCGCAGAGAGCCGGGGGAGCTCGAATCGATCGTCTGCCAGTTCGTCGGCAACGAAAACGAGATTGCAACAACGCGGGCGGTCAATGCGCTCGCCTTCTGCTGATGCTTTGATGGGTTCTACTCGCGTAGAGAGCCGTCTTGCGCTATCGACATCGGCATGGAGACGCAGTGCTCGATGCCCTCCATGAAACCTCCAGACGACCTCAGCGGTCACCACCGCTGGGGTCGTCGTTCGCGTGTCATCGCCTAGCTACTTTTCTTGCCGAGCACGAGATCGATCGTGTGAGCGGCAATCTTGCGCAGCTGCGCCTCGTCGCCGAAGGCACGTTCGAGCACGGCGAGGCCGCGCGTGGTCGGACATCCCCGTGGCGGCGAGCCAGAGCACGATCTCCGCTTCGAGGCGCTACGTCGCCCTCCGGAACGAGCAAGTGATGGGGCCGATTTCGAGGGTCATCGTGCCGCCCGGCCCCACCCGCGCGAGGATCTTCGCCGGATCCTTGGTATCGAAGATGTAGGCGTCGCCGTCCTTGACGAGCGTATACAGCTGCGTCGCAAAGCCTGTGCGGATCGATTTCTCGGTGATCTCGAGATTGCTGAAGCCGAGAGCACAGAGGAAATTGTCCTTGTCGGACTGCCATTTTCCGATGAATGGATTGCTGTCACCACACCCGGCAACCAACGTCGATAAGGCCACGCACAAGAGCAGGCCGAGCGAACGCTTCATAATCCTATCCTGACAATTTTTGATTGAAAAAAGCACAACAACACAACCGACATCATTGCGAGAATTGGAAAATCCTTTATCGATGCCCGGCGGGATTGAGAAGGACGACCGAGGGAGACAAACATGGCCGCGTTCCGGGGAAGCTGCCTGTGCGGCGAGGTCGTGTTCGAGGTCGAGGGTCCGTTCGACCGTTTCCTCAACTGCCATTGCTCGCGATGCCGCAAGGCCACCGGGACCGCGCATGCCTGCGAGGTGATCGTGACGGCGGGCGCGCTGCGATGGCTGCGCGGCGAAGCGTCCGTCATGCGCTTCGATCTGCCGAATGCGCGAAGCTTTGCAACCGCATTCTGCAAGATTTGCGGCAGTCCGATGCCGCATTTCACACGCAGCGGCCGCGAGGCGATCATCCATGCCGGCGCGTTCGACGAGCCGCTGGGCGCGACGCCCGACCGGCATGTGCAGTGGGCATCGCGCGCGGAATGGTATGTGCACGGCGACGGACTGCCGATGGAGGATTGAGGCCTCGCGCGGGCGTCACGCCACCGCAATGCACGCCTCCATGATCCCGTCGAGTTCGGCTTTCGAGAGCATGCCGAGCTCGGCAATAAAGACGATCCGCGATCGCGGCACGCCGGGTGTTGGTGCATCACCCGGCGCCAGTGTCGCGCGGCCGGCGGCGAACTGAAACACCATCTGGCGGCCGGGCTGCTCGATGGTCTCGAACAAGCCTTTTGCGCGCGCAAGCTTTGGTGCCAGACGGCCGATGGCCTGTTGCAGGCGCGGCAGCGAGAGTGGGCGTTCCGAAGTCCAGCTCAGTGTCTCAAAGCGTTGCTCGGTCGGACGTTTCGGCCCCGGCTCGCGCGGCGCGGGCGCGCGATCAACGTGCGCGGGGAACAGCAGCGCGGATGGAATCTCGCCGTGTTGTGCATCGACCACCACCGCCGGGACGCGCTGCGCGCGGATGGCCTCGCGTATGCGGAGACCGGCGCCTTCGTCCGCCAGATCCAGCTTGCTCAAGGCGACAATGTCGGCGACACGCAATTGCGAGCGCTGGAGCGCGTCGTCGAGGGCAGACGGCGGTGTCGCCGCGTCCATCACGCAGAGCACCGTCTCCAACGGCGCCTCGCGCAGGATCACGGGGTCCATCAAATTGCGGACGATGTCGGAGGGATCGGCGACGCCGCTGGTTTCGATCACGATATACTCCGGCTTCGGATCGCGCCGCAGCAGCGTCGAGAGCGTGCGCAACAGATCGCCTTCGAGCGAGCAGCAGATGCAGCCATTGGCAAGGCTCACCACGCCGTCGCTCGCGCCGGCGATCAGCTCCGCGTCGATGTTGATCGCGCCAAAGTCGTTGACCACGGCGGCGATGCGCCGTCCGTCCGCATGCGCGAGCAGATGGTTCACGACCGTGGTCTTGCCCGCCCCCAGAAAGCCCGTCACCAGGAGAATGGGGACCGGCATGTGTCAGCTCTCGGCGACGGGACGGCGCACGGGCCGTCCGGGCCGCGCCGCCACATCCAGCACGCCGTCGCTGATCAGCGGCTGGCCGCTGACCACGAGGTGCCGCACGCCTTCGGACGGACGATTCATCGCCGTGAAGGTCGCGCGGTCCGAGAGCTTCTCGTAATCGAACACGACGATATCGGCATCGGCGCCCTGCGTGAGCCTGCCCTTTGCGCGCATCGCAGGCGTGCTCTGCGACAGGATTTCGGCGGGGATCAGCGCGCATTTGCGCACGCCTTCCAGCAGCGACACGGTCTTGCGCTCGCGCACCCATTCGCGGATGAACTTTGTGAAGCAGCCCGCGGAACGCGGATGCGACGTCGCGTCATCCGGCAGCGGCCAGGCATCGCCGGTGTAGGTCTTGCCGTCAGACGTCGTCCACGGCATCGCGTCGGACGCAATCGCGCCGCCGGGATAGAGCACCGACATGTCGAGCAGATCGCGGTGATGCGCATTGTTGTCGGTGTCGAGGATGTGCCAGAGCACCAGCGAGGACGGCTCTTCGGCCTGCGCCTTCAAGAGCTCCTCGCGGTCGTGGAAGCGGTAGCCGTCCGTCACGCGCTGAACCGAGTCGTAGCCGGTGCCGTTGCGCTCGACGAATTCGGGATCGCTGAAGAAGGCCGCGGCCAGCACGGTCGAGCCGGTGCCGTAAGGATAGGCCTCGACGGTGATGGGCAGGCCGTACGCCTGCGCCTTGGCGATCAGCACGCGGCAGCGCTCGATGTCGGTCTTGCTCGACGAGTTGAAATGGCAGATGTGCATATGCGCGCCGGTGGCGCCGGCATAGCCGATCAGGCGGATATAGGCTTCCACCGCGCTTTCGGGATCGATGCGCGACATGAAGGCGACATGGGTAAAAGTCGGCACGTCCTTGGCGGCGGCCAACTGGCAGACCGCCGTCAGTTCCTGCACGCCGGCGCCCGGTGCATAGGCGTTCAAAATGCCGATGCCGATGCCGCCTTCGTTGAGGCCGCGTGTGAGGCGCTCGAGAACGCCTGATACCTCCGCATCGGTTGCCACGTTGTCCATCCAGCGGCGATCCCGCATGGCGTTGCCGAACGCCTCCAGCGAACTCTCCGCATTGGAGCCCGTCATCGCGCCGATGCGCGCAAAGGCCCAATTGGTGGCCGCGCCGTAGTTCAGCACGCGGCCTTTCCGTGCCTGGCGCTCGTACCAGGACCCGACCGGCAGCACGCCGGCCTCGAGATCGAGCGTCGTCGTCACGCCGTCGAACGCCTGCATGCGGTCGGCCGGGATCGACTGGCCATGTGCGTGCAGATCGATGAAGCCGGGCGCGACCACGAGGCCGGTGGCGTCGATCACCCGCTCAGCACCGCCGAGGCCCGTGCCGACAGCGGCGATCTTGCCGTCCACCACCGCCACATCGCCAAGGGCGTCCATCCCGCTCGCGGGATCCACCACCCGGCCGCCAGAGATCACCAAACCGCTCATATCGTCACTCCAAAAAGCAGAAAGCCATTCCTGCAGAAAACCATGGCCTCCAAAGGCCCGGCGGCAGCTTCGGAGGATGAGAGCGGCCGTATCGCGCACCGTCCCGGCGCGCATAGTGCAGATTTTTGCGGAGACGACCACCGCCGCGGATGCCGATGCAGCATGCTTGCACGGGAGATCAGCGCTCGCGGAAGTGTTCGATCTGGAAAGCGACAACGCCGCCGGCTGATCGACATACGCTCGTATCCTCGCGGCATGATTTGCCCGAGCTGTGCTTCTCGTCACACCCTCTCGGAAAGAAAGGGCGCAGGGAAGACCGGGCGCCGGCTGGCACCCATAAGACCCCCATGCTGAATGGATTGCACACGCAATGCACAGGGGAGACACAGGGCAGCCGAAACCAGGCCTTCCCTGCGCGATGGTTTGACGGCCTATGCCGCGCTCTCCCCGGAGACGAGTTCCTGCTTGCCTCCGTCACCTCCGCGAAATACACGGCACCGCGCCGGTTGACGCAATGACGCCTTCGCAAAGGCTTGACCGTAGCAACGACGGCCAGGACCACACGGTTTCGCCGTACGCGGACGACCCTGCTTCGCCAAGAGGCTTCGCAGGGCTTGGGCGCCGTCCGTCGATCGCGGTCCGTCACATGCTCACGAGGTTCATCTCGCCCTGCACACAACAAGCCCGCCTTTAACGCCGCCCGCGTCCATCGCAATCCCAGCCCGCGCTCGTGACGACGTACGACCGCCCCTTTGGTGGGCTGGGATGGCCGGCACATACGACAAATCCGAATTTCGGTAAAGTGGAATATTTTTGTGGAGAGGGGTTGACGGCGATTTCGGACTGTTTTGCCCGACGGGATGTGGTGGCTCTTGATCTCGCGGGGTGGTTGCGGTTGAATGACCGGCGGGGAGGATAGCCACTGACTGCAGATGACATCGCGAATGTCGCAGTCATTGGCTAGATGTTGCATGAGGGGGCGAAATGCTTGCAGGTTCAATTCCAAGCCTAAACCGCGTCTGCAAAGCAATCCTTGTAGCAGCCTCTGTCGTCCTCTCGGCTGCGGACGCCTTCGCGGCCGATCCGCAAGACCTCAGAGATTGTCAGGATAGCGCCGACATCCAGCGTATGATCGCGGCCTGCACCAGGCTCTCGCAGGACGCTGCATTGCCTCCCGGTGCGCGATCCATGACATTGCTGAAGCGGGGCTTCGGGTATTTTGCGCTCGATAAGTTCGATGCGGCCCAGGCCGATTTCTCCGAGGCCATCAGACTCAACCCCAAGAACAATTTCGCTCATCACGAACTGGGCCTCACCTTGTTCAAAAAAGGCGACTCAGTTGGCGCGATTGCGTCGTTGACCGAGGCCATCAAACTTGATCCCGCCAGTGCCGCAAGCCGGGTCAGTCGTGGGCAGGTTTATTTGGCGGCGGGCGGGCTGGACGAAGCCATCCAGGATTTCACCGATGCCATCAAGCTTGGAGTTGACAAGAACACGGCCTTCACCAAAGGCCAGGCAATGGATCGGCCGGAGGCCAATCGTGTCGCGGCCGACTACTACGCAGCGCGAGCGGATGCGTACTACCTGAGAGGCAATTTCGATGAAGCTGCCTCGGACTACGACCATGCGGCGAATTTTTTCGATCCGGAAGGTTATAATTTGATTGCGGCATCGGTCGCCCGGGCCCGAGGAGGATCGGCCAACGCTGACACTGCACTGTCCGCCGCGCTCGGCAAAGGTCAACTCAAGGACTGGCCCAAGTCCATCGCAGAATTACTCGCCGGGCGGATTACGCCCGCCGCCGCCATGGCTGCGGCCAAGACTGCAGACCAAATCTGCGAGGCTCATTACAACATTGGAATAGCTGAGCTCAGGCTCAAGGATTTAGCCACGGCCCAAAAAGAATTTGTGGCGGCGCGTGACGGATGTCCAAAGTCGTTTCGGGAGTATCGTGCCGCCGTTGCGGATCTGAAGCGAATACAATCGCAGTAGTCGAACACATTGCGCGCGAAGAGAAGCTCGTTACGGCCGACACAGCGCTGCGGCTCGGCAAGTTCTTCAAGACCGGCGCTGCGTTCTGGATGAACATTCAGACGCGCTTCGACCTCGAAGCGGCCGAAGACGTACTCGCACCACAAATCACGAACATCGTGGCTTACAAGGCGGCTTGAGTCGCGTGACGGCTAACTACGACGGCAGCCTCTGCTCGGAGATGATCCGCACCGGCGGAAAAGCGACGCAATCCACCACATCGAACAGCACTTCAATTCGTCGATCGAATGAACGTGCGAATGCGAGGGCGTCACCGCGAAATTCATCGTCGATACGCGTGCCGAGCGTGCAATGCGGCGTCCACATTCCCGGCCGGTAATGAGGACGGCAATGCGCGGGGTCGATTGCGGCGCTGATAGAGCTGTGGATGCGGCTTAGCGCCTCATTGGAGGTCGGCTCCGCCCAGAGAACGAGTGGCGAGCCTTCGAACCAACGAATACGTTTGAACTCGATGCGCAACTGCGGTTCATCGATGACAGCCGCCTGCATGGCGTCCCATGCGGTCGTCTCGCTGATGGAAGGGGGATCGTAGATCGCAAACGTGAAATGCGGCCGGTAGCCGAGGGCACGCATCGACGGCTCGACCTCGAACGCGGCAACCTGACCCCACAGACGTTCTATCTCGCCAGCGGAGGCATTGTCGGCCCGGATGTTGATGGCAAGTGCCACAGACTCACCCTGTGGGCGGAACAGTCAATCGCCAAGCGGGGGCCGATCGACTCAAAAAAATGGCGCTCCCTAGGGGAATCGAACCCCTGTTTCAGCCTTGAGAGGGCCGCGTCCTAACCGCTAGACGAAGGGAGCGTGTCGGCTAGCCAATAACCTCGAAATTTGTCCGCCGCAAGGACCCGGATCGAGCTTTTACGGCTCATTGGCAAATTTCAGCTTTCCGGCCGGTTTGAGCGTGTGGGCGTCGAAAGTGCGGATCTCGGTGACCCCGCCGACGTCGAGCGTGACCACGAGGCGGTCGCCGGCGACCCCGGTCGCGACGATCCTGGCGCCCTTGGGCAGGGTGGCGGTGACGTCGCCCACGGCGTCAGCCGCCCTTCCCTCCGACTTGAAAAGGCGGTAGCCCACCCCGATCAGGACGGCGCAGATTGCCAGCGCCGTGGTCAACCCCGCAATCAGCATCATCCGCCGCACCCGCGCAAACAGCGCGGCCTGCTCGGGGCTCGGTTCGGGAACAACAGTTTCGGTCGTCATGGAAAACTCAGGTTCAGCGCAAAGGTTGGAGGTCGTGGTCGGCGGCGACGAGGGCTCGGTCCGGCTCGACCGCGTGCTGGCGGTGCACCTCGCTGAGCTGTCGCGATCAAGGCTGAAAGCCCTGATTTTGGCGGGCGCGGTGAGCCTCAAGGCTGCCGCGGTCCGCGACCCCGCTTATCACGTCAGTTCGGGCGATACGATCATAATCGACGTGCCGGAGGCGGTCGCCGCGGAGCCGCAGGGCGAGGATATCGCGCTCGACATCGTGTTTGAGGACGACGACATCGTCGTCCTCAACAAGCCCAAGGGCCTCGTCGTGCATCCCGCCGCCGGCCACGACACCGGCACATTGGTCAACGCGCTGATCGCCCATTGCGGCGGCTCACTGTCTGGCATCGGCGGGGTGCGCCGGCCCGGCATCGTGCACCGGCTGGACAAGGATACGACCGGGCTGATGGTGGTCGCCAAGAACGACCTCGCCCATGCCTCGCTGACCGCCCAGTTCGCCGACCACGGCCGCACCGGGCCCATGCGCCGCGGCTATATGGCGTTCGCCTGGGGGCTGCCCGGCCGCCATCGCGGCACCGTCGATGCGCCGATCGACCGCCACCCGCATGCGCGCGAGAAGATGGCGGTGCGCCAGGGCGGTCGCGAGGCGGTGACACATTGGGAGCTGCTCGAGAGTTTTACGGGTCGCGATGGCAAGCCGATCGCGGCGCTGCTCGCCTGCGAGCTCGAAACCGGCCGCACCCACCAGATCCGCGTCCACCTCGCCCATATCGACCACCCCCTGATGGGCGATGCCGTCTATGGCCCCCATTTCAAGACCAAGGCGAACCAGCTTGGGCCCGAGTCGCAGGCCGCCTTGACGGCCCTTGGACGGCAGGCCCTGCATGCTTATCTGCTGGTATTGGAGCACCCGAGGACGGGAGAATTACTCCACTGGGAGACGCCTCTGCCGGAGGATTTGCTTCTCCTTCAGGGCTCCCTGAAAGCGGCGCTATGACGCAGGTAGATTCAGAAAATCGTTACATTACAAAAAGTTATAGCTGCCACACGGGGACGTGACGTCAGCAATCCTTCCCTTTTTGCCCTCCCATGAGGTATATTGCGCCTGCGTTGGAAATGACCAACGCGGAACATCGCAGCTACGGCCGGCTTTAACACAGCGGTCGTCTGCCTGGCCCGCCGCTATCGGGGGCCTGAACCTTGGAGGGCTTAACAATGGCCCGTACCGCTGCTCTGCCGGTCCTTAACGGTGAATCCGGCCTTTCCCGCTACCTCGGCGAAATTCGCAAGTTCCCGATGCTGGAACCCCAGCAGGAATACATGCTCGCCAAGCGCTGGCGTGAACACGACGATCGCGACGCTGCACACCAACTCGTCACCAGCCATCTCCGGCTCGTGGCCAAGATCGCCATGGGCTATCGCGGCTACGGCTTGCCGATCTCCGAGGTCGTCTCGGAAGGCAATGTCGGCCTGATGCAGGCGGTGAAGCGTTTCGAACCCGAGAAGGGGTTCCGTCTTGCCACCTACGCCATGTGGTGGATCAAGGCGTCGATTCAAGAGTACATCCTGCGTTCCTGGTCGCTCGTGAAGATGGGCACCACCGCGAACCAGAAGAAGCTGTTCTTCAACCTGCGCAAGGCGAAGAGCAAGATTTCCGCACTGGACGAAGGCGATCTCCGCCCCGACCAGGTGGCGATCATTGCCAAGCGCCTCGGCGTCACGGCTCAGGACGTGGTCGACATGAACCGCCGCCTCGGTGGCGACGCGTCGCTCAATGCTCCGATCCGCGACGACGGCGAAGCCGGCGAATGGCAGGACTGGCTGGTCGACAATTCGCCCAACCAGGAAGCCATGCTGGCCGAGCACGAGGAGTATGATCACCGCCGTGACGCGCTGAACGGCGCCATGGGCGTGCTCAACCCGCGTGAACGCCGCATCTTCGAGGCCCGTCGCCTCGCTGATGATCCGATGACACTGGAAGACCTTGCCGCCGAGTTCGGCGTGTCGCGCGAGCGCGTCCGCCAGATCGAAGTCCGCGCCTTTGAAAAGGTGCAGGCCGCGGTCAAGGGCACGATCGCAAGGGCCGAACAGGCCGCGCTGGAAGCCGCGCTCTAAGCGCGGGGCTCTAGCGCCAGGAATTGGCGGATCGAAAAAGACGAAAAGCCGGCGGCAACGCCGGCTTTTTTGTTTGTGTGAGGTGCAGCATGTTCGCAGGAACGCCGGCACGGCATCTTGAACCAGCGTCGCCGGTCAACCGACCCAGAAATGAGAGCGACCAGCATCAAGCGAACGGACACCGACCGTGTCGATCATCCTGCAATCCACCGTCGGCGGCTTCGAAGCCCAGTTCATGCGCAAGCTGCCGCGGGTCGAGCAGGCGATGCGCGAGCACGGGCTCGAGCCATCGGAGTTCGTGATCTCCAAGGACTACGCCTCGACCGCGACGATCCCGATCATGGGGCCATTCTTCTTCAACTACAGCGTCTTCTTCGGCGAGGAGACATTCACCGTCACCGAGCCGAACGACATGGTGTTTCTGGATTACTTCTTCAAACGCGTGCTGGCGGCAGACGATCCGCCGGAAGTGCCGCGGCGGCCGGGATTGATGCGGCGATTTTTTGGCTGGATGGCAGAGGCGGTGTAGCGCGTCACTCCCCCCAAGTCCGCGCCAGCGTTGCGAGCCAGCAGCCTTCGCAATAACGGGCGTCCTTGTAGTCGATCCAGTTGTGCGCATAGACGTGGTCGAGCGGGATGTCGTAGCGCGCGCGCAGCACCTTCACGAGGATCTTCCATGCCGCGACCTGCGCCTCGGTAGGGCCAGCGGTGACGTCGGGATAATTGCCGGCGAACTCGACACCGATCGCATTGTCGCGCACCACCTGGCGATAGGTCGTTCTGTTGTCGATGTACTTGTTGTCATTGCGGTTGGCACCGTCGCCATGGGTCGGCACCAGGTTTTCCGCGACCGCCCAGTACACCGTGCCGTCGGTCTCGACCCACACCGTGACGCCGCGCCGCGTCGGGTTCTTCGCCTGCTCCGCCGCACCGCCGCGCGCCGAGCCCGTCGGCCCCTCGGTCTGGTGCACGATGATGTTGTGCCAGGCATGAGCCTTGGCGACATCGCCCCACGGCGCGAGCCAGACGATCTTCAGGCCGGGAATGTCGGGCGTGCCGGGGCTGCGCGCGAGCTTTGCGAGCTCGGCGTCCGTTGCAGCTGCGGGTGCGATCAGAAAGAGAGCGGCGAGAGCAGCCGCGAACAGGCGAGATATCATCATGAGGGTCCAACAACGGACCCAGCGTACAGCATGATCCGGAAAAGTGCGCAGCGGTTTTCCGAATAGATCCTGCTCAAACAACAAGGCTTTACGCGAATTTGCGCGTGGCCTCACTGAGCCCGACCAGCTCGGGCGACAGCGGCGGCGGCGGATCGTAAACCGCAAGATCGTTCTTGCCGTTCTTCTTGGCGGCATAGAGCGCGTGATCGGCATGCGCGATCAGGCGGTCCGGGAATTGGCCGATGCCGCGGTCCCACTCGGCGACGCCGATCGAGATCGCGACCGGGATGTCCTTGGCCGTGCAGGCGGCGGCGTCCTGGCGGCAGACCTCGAGCACGCGGCGGGCGATCGCGGCGGCCTCGCGCAGCGACGACGACGGCAGCACGACGCAAAACTCGTCGCCGCCGGTGCGGGCGAGCATATCGCCGGGCCGGAGCCGCGTCTGCGCCATCAGGGTGAAGTGGCGCAGGCACTCGTCGCCCGCGGCGTGGCCATGGGTGTCGTTGATGGTCTTGAAGCCGTCGAGGTCGATCACCAGCAGCGAGAACGGCTGGCCGCTGCGCTCCGAACGGGCGCATTCCTCGGACAGGCGCTGCAACAGATGCCGCCGGTTGGCGACGCCGGTGAGATCGTCGAGCAGCGCGAGGTCGGCAACCTCGTTGCGCAGCCGGTCCATCGCCATCAGCAGGAAGCCGAAATTGAGCGTCATCGACAGGAACAGCAGCCCCAGCACCATGACGGCATGGACCTGACCGGCGGCAATGGCCGAAAAATCGTTGCCGAGCAGATTGCCGACCGCACGGACCACGTAGATCGCGATGATGGCCAGGATGACGATGCTCGCGAGCCGGGCGCCCGGACTGACGCGGCCTTCAGGCGGCGACAGCAACAGACGTAGCGACAGCACCAGCGGCAGGGCCTGGCCGAACGTGTAGCTCGCCATGCGCAGTTGCATGTGGTCGACGACGACCATGAAGAAGATCACACCACCGAGGCTGAGAGCGCCCGTGACGACCATGATGCGCCAGGACACCGGCCGGCCGTAGAAGCGCTGGATGCCCATGGTTGCAAGGCAGCTCGCCGCAATGACGCCGGCGGCGCCGGCCACAAGCGGCAGGGGAGAAGAGACGAACAGACGCATCAGCGCCGCGATCGCACCCGCCGCGGCGACGAAGGATGATGCCATCCAGAACCGCGCGGCCGCGAATTTCGGATAGGAGCGCGTCACATAGGCCCAGATCAGACCGAGCGCCAGGAAGTTGACGACGAAGACCGTCCAGAGTGTCGGCACGTTCAGCATGGCGATCGCAACGCGCGCAGCGTCGCGCCCCAAATCTCTGGCAGCCGTTCGTCCATGACCCGTCCCCGTTTTCTTGCGGAGAACAATGCGCGGGTTGCACTTAACGGAACCTCACTGCGATCCGTCAAACCGCGCCCTTGGTTTTGGATTCATGAACGGCGGCTGGCGTTGTCGGATCGTTAGGCATGTCGTCGGCGAGCGCAACGCGGGCGCTGTGATGCGGTTTCGCGCGCAAAAATCACCCGAAAATGCATCTGAGCTGTGGATAACGCGATGACACGGATGTGACAGCAGAGGGCAGAGACCTGCGAATCTGCTGAGTTTGTCACCGAGGATGTTGCGAGGCTGGCCCTCCGCCGAGCATCCCTCGTGTCGCGTTTAACCATGAACCCTTATGAGGATACTATGGCTAAGAAAGCGAAGAAGGCTGTGAAGAAGAAGGCGAAAAAGGCCAAGAAGGCGAAGAAGAAGTAACGAGGCTTCTTTTTCTTTGCCCGGGTGGAGCCTCGCTCCGCCCGGGCTTCGGGTCAGGTTGGTTTGAAGGTAGCGGGCGCGAGGCCCGCTTTTTTATTGGGTGGAGAAGCTACCGCTCCGCAAACGCGAGCTTGGCGCCGAGCGCGGCAAACCCCGCCGCAAAACTGCGCCGCAGCCAGGCCATCACAGCGGGCCGCGAGATGACGCGCTCGCGCACCGACGCGGCGCAGAGGCCGTAGACCACAAACACCGCAAAGGTCATCGCCATGAAGGCGCCGCTCAATTCCAGCATCCGCGCCAGCACATGGGTCTCGTCCACCGCGATGAACTGCGGCAGGAAGGCGAGGAAGAAGATCGACAGTTTCGGATTGAGGATGTTGATCAGGAAGCCTGTCGCGATGACGCGGCCGCTGGAGCGCTCCTTGATCTCGCCCTCGACCGCCAGCGCGCCGGTTTCGCGCAGCGCCTGCCAGGACATATAGAGCAGATAGAGAACGCCGCCCCATTTCAGCGCGGCGAAGGCGAGCGCGCTGGTGTGGAGCACGGCGGCAAGGCCGAGCATCGCCGCCATCATGTGCGGCACGATCCCGAGCGTGCAGCCGAACGCCGCGGCGACACTGGCGTGCGAGCCACGGGTCAGCGCCGCGGCCAGCGTGTACAGCACGCCGGTGCCGGGCGAAGCGACGACGATGAGCGAGGTGAGCAGGAAGGACCAGGACATGGCCGGACCCTATCACCCCGCCGCGCGGCGAGAAAGCCAGCGTGGATCGGCCGTCAGGACAATTGCGCGAGTTCGGCTTCGCGCAGCACGTCCAGCGGTGCCCAGGGCTTGGCCCAGAATTTTGCTCCGTCAGGCAAGGGCTGCATCAACGGGCGTCCGGAGGTCACGACGACATCGAGCTTCGGATTGCGGTCCTTGGCGACATGGGCAAGCTCGACGCCGTTCATGCGGCCTGAAAGCTGCACGTCGGTCAGCATCAGGCTGAGCGCGCCGGCGTTCTTCTCCAGCACCCGTTCGGCGGCTTCCGCACTCTCGCACTGGATCACCTGATAGCCGCTCTCTTCCAGCAGGAGACTGAGCATCTCCCGCTGCATGGCGTCGTCTTCAACGATGAGTGCGGTTGCGCGAAATGGTTCTGATTGTCCCATTGATGGCTCCCAATGCTGCCGCCTCCGTCAAGTCACGTATGTTAAGGGGCCAAATCGGATACAGTTCGGTTCCATTCTGAAAAAATGTAAATCCTCGTTCCCCATCCGGGACTTGACGGGAGGCATCATGACAGTGATTTGCGGCGCCGCGGCTATCACGGGAGCGGCGAGCGGCATCGGCCGTGCGCTGGCCATCGAACTGGCAAACCGCGGTTGCGACCTTGCGCTCGCCGATCGCGACGAGGCCGGGCTGAAGGCGCTCGCCGATGAGATCGGCAAGCAGCGCAAGGTGACCGTTCATCGCGTCGATGTCAGCGAAGCCGGCGACATCGCACAATTCGCGATCGATGCCATAGCGGCGCATCCACAGCTCAACATCGTCATCAACAATGCCGGCGTGGCGCTGATGGGGACGTTCGAGGAGATCGACCAGGCGCAGATGCAGTGGCTGTTCGACATCAATTTCTGGGGCGTGGTGCACGGCACGCGCGCCTTCCTGCCGCATCTGAAGACGCTGGCAGAGGCGCATATCGTCAACGTCTCCTCGATCTTCGGCATCATCGCGCCGCCGGGACAATCAGCCTATGCGGCGGCGAAATTCGCGGTGCGCGGCTTTTCCGAGAGCGTGCGGCACGAGCTTGCAGTGGCGGGCAGTCCGGTGAAGCTATCGGTGGTCCACCCCGGCGGCGTCGCCACCGCCATCGCGCGCAACTCGCGCACCGGTGTCGGTGTCACTGACAATGCCCGCCGCGCGCAGTCGATCGAGCGGTTCGAGACTGCAGCGAAGACTACGCCGAAGGACGCCGCGCTGCGCATCATCAGGGGTATCGAGAAGAACGAGCCGCGCATCCTGATCGGCAACGACGCCCGCTTCATGGACCTGTTGCAGCGTTTTCGCCCGGGGACCTATTGGGCGCCGTTGCAAAGGAAGCTGGAGAAGATGGCGAAGGGGACATGAAGTCAGGGGCGCGATGGCGTCGCCGCAATCTCCGCCGTCATTGCGAGGAGCCCTTGCGACGAAGCAATCCAGACTGCCCCCACGGAGGGATTCTGGATTGCTTCGCTGCGCTCGCAATGACGGCTGTGGCTAGCTGAGTGCCCTCACTGCCCCGCCAGCCGATCGGCAAAATACCCGATCGTCTTGCGATAGATCACCGCCCTGTTCCACTCGCGCATCGCGTCGAAATTGGCGGTGCCTTCGCCGTAGGGCTGCCCCATCTTGAAGCCGTTGGTGTGGAGCAGGTTCGCGGTCGAGGCGAGCACGTCGGGGACGCTGTGGCGCAGATCGACATGGCCGTCGCCGTCGAAATCGACGCCGTATTTGATGTAGGACGACGGCAGGAACTGGGTCTGCCCGATCTCGCCGGCATAGGCGCCGATAAGGTCGCGCAACGGCAGGTCGCCGCGTTGCACGATCTTGAGGGCCGCGAGCAGCTCGCCCTGGAACAAATCAGTACGGCGGCAATCATGCGCGAGCGTGGCGAGCGTCCGGATCACCGGCAGCTTGCCGATGTCGCCCTTGCCAAAATCGCTCTCCAGCCCCCAGATCGCGACCAGGATGTAGCGCGGCACGCCGAACTGCTGCTCGATGCGTGACAAGAGTGCGGCGTGGCGCTGCAGCAGCGCTTTGCCACCATTGATGCGGCCGGGGCCGACGCGGGTCGAGACGTACTGCTCAAAGCTCTTGTTGAAGGTGTAGCGCTGGCGCCGGTCGAAGGCGAGCACCGCGCCGTCCTCGGTCACACCGCTAAGCGCCGTATTGGTCACGCTCGCCGACACGCCGGCGGCTTGCGCTTCCGAAGCCATGCCGGCAACAAAACTGTTGAAGTCGCCGCCGCAGCGCGCGGCCTGCGCCTGACCGCCGGCGAGACAAACGACGAAGGCGGTGGCCAGGCCTCGTCCGAACATCAGGGCGTGTCTCAACATGCGGGAAAATCCTTTGGAACTATGTGCGGAAGGCCGCGCGATCATGCCCGGGAACAGGATTCGCGTCAAAGCGGCAAATCCTCTCCAGAACCGATCCCGCCTTGGGCGCGACTAAAGGGCAGCGCTCGCCCCTGACACAACCGATCGAGATGACCATGCCCATTCCCTGCCGAATGCTTGCTGTCCTCGCCCTGTTCTCGCTCACCAGCATCCCCGCCGCCTCCGCGCAGACGCGCGATGTCGCAGGCGCCCGCGACTATCCCGGCATCGGCCGCTTCGCCGGCAGCGTCATCACCGGCTATGTCGTGAAGGATTTTGACGCGACGCGGATGCAGGCCGCCGCCTTCAAGGACGGTCAGCCGACCGATGCGCGGCGGCTCGAGGGCCGGATCTTCCGCATCGCCTATCGCACCAATCCCGGCCCCTCGATTTTGGAGGTGTCACGCAATTTCGAGACGCAGCTTGCGAAGGCCGGCTTCGAGACTTTGCTCGCCTGCGACACCGATGCCTGCGGCGCCATTCCGTTCACGGAAAGCATCGACACGCTGCCGGTCCCACAGATGTGGGTCGACGGCTTCAACTACCGCTATTTTGCCGGCCGCAAGAGCGAGGGCGGGCGCGAAACCTATGCCAGCGTCATCGTCAGCCAGAACAACCAGGACATCACGGCACAGGTCACCGTCGCCGAACTCGGCGCAATCGCCAACAAGATGGTGGATGCCGCCGCAATGGCGAAGGGTCTTGGCGATACCGGCCACATCGCGCTCTACGGCATTTATTTCGACACCGACAAGGCCGTGCTCAAACCGGACAGCCGCCCGACGCTGGAGCAGATCGCAAAGCTGCTGACCGGCCAGCCGCAGCTCAACGTCTTCATCGTCGGTCACACCGACAGCCAGGGCGCCTATGACTACAATCTCGACCTCTCGAAGCGGCGTGCGGACGCGGTCGCGGCCGAGCTCGTGAAGAGCTTTCGCATTGCGCAGACACGGCTGCGCACCGCCGGCGTCGGATTGCTGGCACCCGTCGGCTCCAATGCCACGGATGCCGGCCGTGCGCTGAACCGGCGGGTGGAGCTGGTGGCGCCGTAACACCCACTCGTCATTCCGGATTCCGGGCTCGCGACTTCCGCCGTCGGTTCCGCAGCGATGTGCAGGCGCGAACTGGAGCTCATTTGCGTGCAGAGAATGAGAGCCAATGTCCGCGTCGGGAAAGAATGCAGATTTTCGCACACGCGCACACGTCACGCGCGAACTCTCGCTGCATTGCAAGAACCGACGAAATGAACAAAGTATTTTGACAATCAAATCATTCGCGATGAAAGCGCGTTGCAGCAGTACGCATGATCGACGCATATCTGATGCGCTCGCTGCGACATCAACGCCGCCATGATTTGCCTTGCCATCGCAGGGCGAAGGTATTAGCCTTCTATTTTAGGTTGTCGCCCTGCCAGCCCCGGGCGACGCTGAAGACCAAAAATAAACGGCGGGCTTTGCGGCCCGCCGTTTATTGAAACGTCGGCCCATCGAAGGGTCGCAGCAGGCGCTTGGCGCCGCCCCGGCAGGCAATCGCGATCAAAACGGACCTACTGCCGGCCAAACGAGCGCTCCGAGCCGCCGCTGACGTCGACAAACCGCCAAAGTCATTTGACTGCGGCCCCCTGATCGACGACAAGCCGCCCATGGCCAAAAAACCCGGGACCAATCCCAAAGGCGAATTCGCCTTCTTCAACGTCTTCTATGAAGACGATACCCAGCGCTCCAACCGCCGCGTGCCCGCCGAGCTGCTCGGCGGCCTCGACGGCGACGAGCCCGCCCGCAGCTTCATCATGGAGCAGGACCGCGAGATCGCCGAAAAGGGTGGCCGCCCGGCGCCCGAGATCAAGCGGATCGAGCGGGTCGGGGCGAAGAAGAAGTAGCGGCCATCAGCATCGGCCCGAAGTCCGGCCGAAACAAAACAGCAGGCTCGCCGCGAGCGAAGCTGGTCGCCTGAACTAGACTGCCTCCAACTCGGGCATGACCGGAACGGTGGTTCGCGGCTCGACCCGAACACGCGGCTTGTTGATCAGGCTCACCAGCGTGTAGCTGATGATCAGCAGCAAGAACCACGAGCCGAACTTGGCGGGCGAGACCATCGCCCACCCGTGCTGCTGGGACGGATACAGCCACGTCTTCGTGAAGGTGCCGATGTTCTCAGCGAACCAGATGAACAGCGTCACCAGGCCGAGACCGAGCAGAAGCGGCATTGAACGATCATCGTCCCAGACCTTGAAATAGATCG
Source organism: Bradyrhizobium sp. OK095 (assembly GCF_900109945.1). GTDB lineage: Bacteria > Pseudomonadota > Alphaproteobacteria > Rhizobiales > Xanthobacteraceae > Bradyrhizobium. The sequence continues at coordinate 321,145 of NZ_FOBX01000009.1, read as the reverse complement.
TCGTGCGCGCGAGCAGCAGCGCGGCCGCGGCAAACAGAACGATCCGCACATCCGGCACGTAATGATGGGTGAAAAAGTTGACGTAGATCGCGATGCTCAGCGCAACGAGCGCCCAGCGCGGTGGATGTCGCCCGAAGCGGAAATCGAACAACCGCCACACGCGGCAGAGATAGCTGCCGATGCATGAATACATGAACCCGGTGAACAACGGCACGCCGGCAATCCTGAAGAAGCTCGGCTCCGGGTAGATCCAGGAGCCGACCGACGTCTTGAAGATCTCCATGACCGTGCCCACGACATGGTAGATCACAATGACCTTCGCCTCATCCAGCGTCTCCAGGCGCGTCCCGAGCAGGACGATCTGGACAACGATCATGCAGAGAAACAGGAAGTCGTAGCGCGCCAGTGGCGCGGTGGCGGGATAGAAGCGCCATGTCGCGATCATCAGCGCAACCGCGATGCCGCCGAACAGGCAGGCCCAGCTCTGCTTGATGCCGAAGCGAAGGAATTCATAGAGGAACGCCGTCCATTGGCGGCGCGCCATGAAGCGCCCAAGGCGCCGTTCGCGGACGATGAAACGGCGGAGAGGCGGCCAGGTTGCGGCGGCACTGGGCGGCATGATGCCGGGTGCGTCCTCGTCGGGCGGGGGCGATTGATCGGAAGCGTGATGCACGATGGGAACCGTGGTGGGCGATCGCGGTCAAAAAATGACAGGCATGGAATGAGGCTTCCGTGGCCGACGGCAGGCACTCACCAGCGCCCGCACCACTTATTCCAGGCGAACAGCAGATCGGCAAAACGGTTGTAAAAGAACCGCGTTAACGGCAACGCCACACGGTTGCCGAACAGCGCCGCAAGCCACCCCTCCCCCGGCGTCAGCCGCCACAGCGCAATCGCGACATCCGCGCCGACAATGAGCCGGTCGGCCTCGTCGGTCGCATGTAGGCGCCGTCTGATGTCGTCGAGCGAGGCGCCAAAGTGCGCTAGCGCGTCGGGCTGCTCGTTGATGTCCCTAAATTCGACCGTGCCCGCGCGCACCAACGCCAGCAGTTTGTTGCGCTGCCAGTCGATGCCGGCGTCGCAGACGGGGCAGCGGGTGTTGTAGTAGACGGTGAGGTTAGGGCCAAGCATGAGCAGCTAGGGATACAAGGTGGCAACTATCATGAGATTACCCGACGTAATCAACCACAACGCGCTATCTTGGTTGAAGATTTCTACTCAGATGATATTTGGAGAAAGATCAGCAATTTGGGGATGAATTGAAGTACAGTGATCGCCCAATTGTCAGACCGGGAGAAGACGTTCTCGGAAGAGCGCCTTTTGCGTTGGCGCTCGCACGGGCTATCGACGGCATGGTTCTCGCCAGCGATGGTTTTGTGATCGCGATAAATGGTAGCTGGGGCCTCGGCAAGACTAGCGTCGTTGAACTAACTTTGCGATTTCTAGCCCACCTTGAGATGGAGCGAGCGAGCAATACTACGCTATTAGGCGACGAGTCCCCTTACCCAAAGAATATGACAGAACTGGAAGAACTTGCCTCAAGCTTTGACAAGGTGAGAGACAAGATAACCGCGTATGACGAGCTAAACTTAAATGTCACCGCCGCCCAACGCAATCACCAACTAGGACTTTTCCGAAGTTGGCTTCGAGACGAGGATGAGGCCAACAAGGCCGATCAATATTGGCGCCTCTATCGTAAGATTGAAGGTCATCGTCGAACGATACAAGTCCGATTCTCCCCGTGGGTAATCGCTGGTCGAGCAGAATTGGCATCCGTACTCTTCAGCGAGCTAGCGCGAGCCCTTGGTGACAGACTGGGTTCGGACGTCAAGGACGCCTTCGCCTCGATAATAAGCCGACTAGCTGAGCTTGCGCCAGTCGCGGGCGCTGGTCTGGATTTAGTAACCCCCTACGGAGCAGGAAAGCTCTTTTCCGCGGGAGTTAGCTGGTCCAGCAAAGTCGCGGCATCGTCCATAAGAGGTCCGACTCTCGACCAACTCCGAGATACTCTAAAGAGGCGACTGCGAGATCTCAAAGACCAACGTATCCTCGTGATTATTGACGACTTGGATCGTCTGATGCCCAGTGAAGCGGTCGAAATGGTGTCACTCGTAAAGAGTCTGGGCGATTTACCCAACGTTATCTACTTGTTGAGCTACGACGAGAATAATCTTGCTCGCCTCATTAAAGAAGGCATCAAACTGGACGGCCGCGAGTTCCTCTCCAAGATTGTGCAGTATTCCGTCGATCTTCCCATCATAGGGAAGGATAAAATGGGAGAACTCTTCGAAGCTGATTTGATCTCTATCGCGGGGAGTTTGACTGATGAACAAAGCCAGCGGTTGAGCGCCGCTTGGTATTTTGTGATCCGCCATTATCTTAGGACCCCAAGAGACGTTCGGTTGTATGCTAACTCAATAGCAATGGCATGGTCGGCGGAGAGCGACCACGTCGACATTGTAGATTTACTTTTGATCGAGGCTCTCCGTCTACATGAACGCAATCTCCATGACTGGGTGAGAGACAATTTAGAAGAATTGACCCAATGAACGATCGGGACGACGAACTCAGGAAGCGGGTAGAGCTTCAGTTGTCGGATACCAAGAACGCAGAAGCGGCCAAAAATGCTTTGGCTCTTCTCTTCCCTTCTATCGAAAGAGTTCTGCAGACGTACGTCCCTTCAGATAGGGACGTCAAATTCCAGAAAACCAACCGGAGAATCTCCCAGAAGGATTTTTCGCACGCTTACTTTAGCCTGAATCCGGAATCTGCCACGTGGGGGCGAACGGAGTTCGAAAGGCTTATCGAAGAAGGGCCCGAAGTCGCCTTTGCCGCACTTGAAGATCGAACCAGTAAGTCATCCGCGTCTGATCAAGCGAAGCTGCGTAAGTTGTTCCTCGAATTACTGGATGCGGCATTCAGCACCACAGTGGAGTTTACCCAGCTGTGGCTCGACCAGATCATTGCTGGAAGCGCCAAGCTCTTGCGCCAAAGAGATCGCTCGACAGAATCTCTATTTGCGTTCGACAACGAAGACAGGCTCCGATGGCTGATCACGAATGCACTCGAAAAGCTGCCGGTCGAGCGCAAAGTCGAGTTGTTGAAAAACTCGATCGTTGCGGCCAGCGACCTCACGGTTTTGACTGATGTCATCCGAGGAATTGTTGGGGACAAGAACCCTGACGGCGTCCAAGATCGGAGCAGCAGGTCCAGTCTTGGGGAAGAAGCGGAGGACGTTCGAGAAAAACTTCTAAGAAAGATAAAATACCTTGCGGGTTGGGGAAGGTTCTGGAGGCAAGCTAGACCCGGACAGTTGCTTTGGTTTTGGTGGGGATGCGATCTTAAGGAGGAAGTTCAAACCTTTACGACAATGTCCATGAAGTCGAGGATCGGCCTTCTTGGCTTGCTTGAAGCACCGATAAGTGTGGTGACTTCAACTGCAGGTTCCTTTGAGCGCGTAAACAGAGCTAGCTGGTCGAAAATAGTTGATATTGACGCACTCACGGAAAGGGCGAAAAAGCTCTCAGAAAGTTCGGCTAGCCAGCGCGAACGGGAACTGGCTGTCAGATTTTTGAATGCGGTCGATCGAGATCAGCGGAGATGACGGCAGGCCTAGGCCTGCCGCCTCAATCGATGACGATCCGAATTTAGTTATCCAAAAAGCTCCGCAGCTTCCGCGACCTTGACGGATGCTTCAGCTTCCGCAGCGCCTTCGCCTCGATCTGACGAATACGTTCGCGCGTCACCGAGAACTGCTGGCCGACTTCTTCCAGCGTGTGGTCGGTGTTCATGCCGATGCCGAAGCGCATGCGCAGCACGCGCTCTTCGCGCGGTGTCAGAGATGCCAGCACGCGCGTCGTGGTCTCGCGCAGGTTCGACTGGATCGCCGCGTCGATCGGCAGGATCGCGTTCTTGTCCTCGATGAAATCGCCGAGGTGTGAATCCTCTTCGTCACCGACGGGCGTTTCGAGCGAGAGCGGCTCCTTGGCGATCTTGAGGACTTTTCGCACTTTCTCCAGCGGCATGCCGAGCTTTTCGGCGAGCTCTTCCGGGGTCGGCTCGCGACCGATCTCGTTGAGCATCTGGCGGCTCGTGCGCACGATCTTGTTGATCGTCTCGATCATGTGCACGGGGATGCGGATGGTGCGGGCCTGGTCCGCAATGCTGCGGGTGATCGCCTGCCGGATCCACCACGTCGCGTAGGTCGAGAACTTGTAGCCGCGGCGGTACTCGAACTTGTCGACGGCCTTCATCAGGCCAATGTTGCCTTCCTGGATCAGGTCGAGGAACTGCAGGCCGCGGTTGGTGTACTTTTTCGCAATCGAGATCACGAGACGGAGGTTGGCTTCCACCATCTCCTTCTTGGCCTGGCGTGCTTCGCGCTCGCCCTTCTGCACGGAGTGCACGATCTTGCGGAACTCGACGATCTCGAGGCCGGTGAGGGCTGCAAGCTGATGCACCTCGTGGCGGAGGTCCTTGATGCGGTCCTTCTCGACGTGGACGAAGTTCTTCCAGCCCTTGGCGGACAGCTTCGAGACGCGGTTGAGCCAGCGCGGATCGAGCTCGGAACCCTGGTAGTTGCGCAGGAAATCCTCGCGCGCGACGCCATGGCTGTCGGCAAGCCGCATCAGGCGACCCTCGTGCGAGACGAGGCGCTTGTTGATGTCGTAGAGCTGCTCGACGAGTGAATCGATACGCGCCTGGTTCAGGCGCAGCGACTTCACCTCGACGATGATCTCGTCCTTGAGCTTGCGGTACTTGCGCTCCTGGTGCGGCGACAGCGAGGGCCCGTGCGAGGTGCTCTCGAGCTGATTCTGGATGTCCTGTTCCTGAAGCTTGCGCAGCTTCTTGTAGCTGTCGGCGATCTTGTCGAAGATCTCGACGACCTTCGGCTTGAGCTCGGCCTCGATGGCCGCGAGCGACATCTGGTTCTCGAACTCGTCGTCGTCGTCCATGTCGGATTCGGCGGCGGCTTCGGCCGGATCCTTTTGCTCACCGGCCTGGCTGCCGCCTGGAGCGGGCTGACCAGCGCGGAACGGGGTCGGCGACGGCGGGGCTGCGGGCGGCGCGACATGCGCGGGCGCGCCGGCAGCGGCAGGCTGGCCGCCTTCGGCGGACGCTTCACCGTTCTCGCCGTTGGGACCGGCAATCATGGCGTTGTTCATGCCGGCCTTGGCATCGGGCCCGGCATAGGTCGCTTCGAGATCGATGATGTCGCGAAGGAAGATTTTGCCTTCGTTGAGCTCGTCGCGCCAGATGATGATGGCCTGGAAGGTCAGCGGGCTTTCGCAGAGACCTGCGATCATCGCCTCGCGGCCGGCCTCGATGCGCTTCGCAATCGCGATTTCGCCTTCGCGGGAGAGCAGCTCGACGGTGCCCATCTCGCGCAGATACATGCGCACGGGGTCGTCGGTGCGTTCGCCCGGCTCGCTCTTCTTGACCTCGGTGACGGCCTTTTGCGTGACCTCGACAAGCTCGTTGTCGGTCTCGTCCTCGCCGCCCTCGTCCTTCTCCTCTTCGCCGTCGCTATCGTCGGCTTCGGTGACGTTGATGCCCATGTCCGAGAGCATGGACATGATGTCCTCGATCTGCTCGGGCGAGGTCTGGTCGGACGGCAAAACTTCATTGAGCTGATCGAAGGTCACGAAGCCGCGCTTCTTGGCCTGCTTGATCATCTTCTTCACTGCCGCGTCGGACAGATCGAGCAACGGCGACGGCGCGTCCTGGGAGTCCTTCTCCGGCGCGTCCGCTGCCTTGTCGTCTTTTTCCTTGTCCTTCGTCTGCAGCGTCTTTGCCTTGGTGGCCATCCATTGCTCCTAAACGCGCTTCATGCCGGCGGCTCGCTCCGCCCGCGTGAAATCACTTGAACCTGTTGTTCGACGCTCTCGCTTCGTCAGATCTCGACACGGAAAGGGCGGCGCGCACATCTCTCGCCACCCCCGACCTTTCTCTCGCCGGATTTGCCTAACGCTTCGTGAGCCTCTTTGTCGCAGCGGATGCAGGTGAAGTGCCAACAGCTATTGCGCGGATTCATTCCTGACGCGTCTGTTCTGCCTGCGGCCGCCTGGTGGCCAAAGTGCTACAAGACCGTTAAGTCTCGATTAACCCTGTTTTTGCCGCCAAACCTTGGATTTGGCGAGTCTTTTAGCGGTTCCGACCCCGGCCGTCCGCATGATTCTTTCATCACACGCTCTTCTGGAACCGGCCCGACAGCTCGCCAAAACCCTCGATCAGGGCCTCGGTGCCGTCGACTTCGCCTATCCGAGCCTTGACGTCACGCAGCCACGCCAAATTGGCCTCGCTGGAGTCCTCCCCCAAGGCCAGCTCGGCGTCCTTCAACTCCCTAAGTAGTGAATGGTACTGCCGATGCAAGGCAACGAGCTGGTGCCAGGTGGCGAGAACGTCGTCCCGCGCGGCCCCCTCGCGGGCGCCCCACACCGCCGCGGTGGTGATTCCGCCCTCAACCCTTTGAAGAATCTTGGAAAATTCACCCTTCTCGATGTCGCCACGCATCTTCTCGGCTTGCTCGCCAAGGTCCGGGGAATGATGATGGTCGTTGGCGAAAGCGGCGATGATGCCGGCCCGGAGCTTATGGGCCTCGGGGTGGGCGAACTCCAGGGCAGCGACCTCCTCGAGGTGATCATGCAGGAGCCAGGGGTGGTTGATCAGGCTTTGCAGGATCAGGGCCTCGCGGCGGGAGATGGCGCTCCTCTGTCCACGCATGATCGGGCTCGCCGCCAGCTGGGGGCTTGCGGCCTGGTAAGGGCCGGACGGCAGCGGGGTCGGACCGGGCGGGCCACGGCGCCCTCCAAAGCCCTGGCCACCAAAGCCTTGGCCGCCGAATCGATTCGGCTGTCCCCCGCCCCTTGGCTGGAACTGGCGGCTGCCCTGACCGGGACGGAAATTGCCCCGGCCGGCAAAGCCGCCGCGGTTGCTGTCCGGTGCAAAGGTGCGCTGAAGCCGCTCGGCGAGATCCTGGCGATAATAACGCCGCACCACCTCGTCGCGGATGCCGTTGGACAATTCCTTGATGCGCGCTTCCAGCGCGGCGCGGCGCTCGGGGGTGGCAAAATTGCCGCCTTCGAGCTCGCGCGCCCAGAGCATGTCGGCAAGCGGGCGCGCCGCCGCGATCACCTCTTCGATCGCACCGCGCCCGCCGGAGCGCGCGAGGTCGTCGGGGTCCTGCCCTTCCGGCAGCAGCGCAAAGCGCAGGCTTTTTCCCGGTGCGAGGAAGGGCAAGGCAAGGTCCGCCGCACGATACGCCGCCTTCTGCCCGGCCTTGTCGCCGTCGAAGCAGAGGATCGGCTCGTCCGCCATCTTCCAGATCAGCGCGAGCTGGTTTTCGGTCAACGCAGTTCCGAGCGGCGCCACCGCGCCTGCAAAGCCTGATGTCACCATCGCGATGACGTCGACATAGCCTTCGACCACGATCAGGGGGCTGCCGTCATGGGTGGCTTTGCGCGCGGTCTGGTGGTTGTAGAGATTGTCGCCCTTGTGGAAGAGCGGCGTCTCCGGCGAGTTCAAATATTTGGCCGGAACGTCCTTCTCCAGCGCGCGCCCGCCGAAGGCGATGACGCGGCCGCGCATGTCTGCGATCGGAAACATCACGCGATCACGGAAGCGGTCATAGGGCACGGGAATGTCGTCGCCTGCGACGAGCAGCCCGGTCTCGACCATGTCGTCGACGGAGACGCCGAGCTTGCCGAGATGCTCCTTCAGCGCGAAGCGATCGGGCGAGGCATAGCCGAGGCCGAACTGCAATTGCGTCGCCGGCGAGATGGCGCGGTCGGCGAGATAGCCGCGCGCCTTGGCACCGACGCGGGAGGCCAAGGTCTCCGCAAAATACTTCGCGGCGAGATCCATGACATCATGCAGCGAGCGGCGCCGCTGCTCCTGCCGCGCGGCATCCGGCGTCACCGCCGGCAGCGGCAGGCCGGCCATGCTGGCGAGCCGCTCCACGGCCTCAGCGAACGGCAGGCCGTCGGTCTCCATCACGAAGCTGATGATGTCGCCGTGCTTGCCGGAGGAGAAGTCGTGGTAAAAACCCTTCTGGTCATTGACGAAAAACGACGGCGACTTCTCCTGCTGGAACGGCGACAGCCCCTTCCACTCCCGCCCCGCCTTCTTCAGCTTGACGCGCTTGCCCACGACTTCGGAAACCGAAAGCCGGGCACGCAGCTCGTCGAGGAATTGGGGCGTGAAGCGCATCGTGTTGATTTCTGGGGTGAGTCGGGCGTTAAGCCAATCGGATAGGCATATAAGGATGGCCTTGGGAAATACGACGCACGTGGGGCTTCTCCCGGCTATTCACAGGCCAAAAGATTCGACGGCAGGCTTGAACCCCGCCCGGTTCCACGCTTCCATGGGCCATGTTCAGGACCTTTCGGGGCGGCCAGAGCGGGGGCTGGCGCATTACTTCGGTTTCGCCCGTGACGGGCGAGCCCTTCGCCTTCATGCCGGCGCTGTCGGTCACCGACAGCGACGCCATTTCATTGCCGCTGGTGCCCTCGCGCAATGCGTGGCGGCTGGTCGGAGTGGCGAGCAGCTTGCGCTACACCGAGCGCGCCGAGAAGCAGCAGCTCACCGCCGTGCAGGCCGGGCTCGGCCGGCTGGAGGCAACGAGCGCGGCCCTGATCCCGATCCGCAAGTCGCAGGCCTGGTGGGATCTGACGCAGGAAGAGCGGCGCAAGATCTTTGAGGACAGATCGCACCACATCGCCAGCAGTCTTCGTTTCCTGCCCGCCATCGCGCGGCAGCTCTATCACTGCCGCGACCTCGGCGGCCCCTTCGACTTCCTGACCTGGTTCGAATTCGCCCCCGCCCACGCCTCGCTGTTCGAGGAACTGGTGGCGATGCTCAGGCGAACCGAGGAATGGACCTATGTCGAGCGCGAGGTGGACGTGCGCGTGGTGAAGGAAGTGCTGTCGGCTTAATGCTCCAGAAAACGTCCTGACTCGATAAGCGGCAGATCGGCGACGGGCCAGTTGTAGATGTAGGTCCAGGCCTTCTCGCTGGTGCCATCAGGCAGCATGACGTCGATCAGCCGGCGCAGATACTCCGTCGGCTCGGGAAAGCCTTCCCCGCAGGCCTCGTACATGTCGAGCTCGCCCAGGAGTTCGTCGGGCACGCGGAGGTGAAAGAGTTCGCCATGCACGATGTCGGAGGCCGCATCCGACAACAACAGGCCCGGATAGTGCTTCACAAGAACGAGCCGGCCGCGGCAGGTCGCTTCACCAACGAAGTCGGCATGGCCAGCAAGCAGCCGCGCCATCGGATGGTCGAAGCCGCGCATCAGGGTGCCGTAGACGAAGAGGCGATCGGGGGTCATGGAGGCGTCTATAAACTCCCAGCCTCGTCATTGCGAGCGTGGGGCAACGCCTCACCCCACCTTTACCGCCTTGTCGCCGGCCACCTCATCGCTCACCACCACGAACTTCTTTAATTCCATCCGGCCAAAGCTGGTCGAGAGCGCGACGTCGGCGGCATCGCGCCCCGTCCCCATCAGGATGCGGCCCCTGCGAGGGACATTGTGGCGGGCGTCGAAGGTGAACCATTTGCCGGATAGCCAGACCTGAAACCAGCCGGAGAAATCCATCGGGGACGGGTCCTTGGGAATGCCGATGTCGCCCATGTAGCCGGTGCAGTAGCGCGCCGGGATGCCCATGCAACGGCAGAGCGTGAGAGCGAGATGCGCGAAGTCGCGGCAGACGCCGGTCTTCTGCTTGTAGACGTCGTGCGCCGACTTCATGTGATGGGCGTGCTTGTAGCCGAAAGTGACGTGATTGTGCACGAACTCGGTGATGGCCGAGACGCGCTTCCATCCTGGCTCGGTCTTGCCAAACAACGACCAGGCGATGTCGGTGAGCTTGTCGGTCTCGCAATAGCGGCTCGGCATCAGATAGAGCAACAATTCGTCCGGCAGCTGGTCGATCGGGAGTTGTTGCGCGGTCGGCATGATCTCGTCGGGCCGGCCGCTGTCGCGCACCAACGCGCTGCCCTTCAGCGTCACGCCGCCCGCGGGTGCCACGAGGCGGCCGCACACATTGCCAAAACCGTCGTGATAGAAGTGGATGGGAACGTCGGGCTCAGCGACCACCGTCTCCTTGCCGATGATGTCGGCCTGTCGCGAGGGGTGGATGTTGAGCATGATCACCATCGGTGTCGGCTGCGCTGCCGCGTAGGTGATCTCGAAGCCGACCTTGATTTCCATCTATGAAACTTCTGCCTCCATCTCTTCGTCGCTGTTTTGGTCATCCGAGACCACTCTGATGTTCACGTCCATCTCCTCGAAAGCGCCCTCGGAGCCGATATAGACCCCGTGCAGCGGGATCGCCTGACGCGGATCGCGAGCGACCGCGACACGGATCAGGTCGCGGGTACCGATGATGCCATTGGTCGGATCGAACTCGATCCAGCCCGCACTCGGCAGATAGACCTGCACCCACGCATGCGTCGAGCCGCCGCCGACATGATGTTCCTCGATATCTTCCGGCACGAAGATGTAGCCGGAGACGAACCGCGCGGCGAAGCCGAGATGGCGCAGCGCCTCAATCATAAACAGCGCATAGTCCCGACAAGTTCCCGTGCCCGACTGCAAAGTATCCAGCGGATGCTGGGTGCCGGGCTCGTGACGCTTCCGGTATTTGAACTGTTCGCGGATGCCATGCGTCATGCCGCTCAGGATATTGAAGGTTGGCGACGGCGATTCCTCGTCAAGGAAGCCGCGCGCCCACTCCGCGATCTCGCCGTCGGGATCGGCATATTGCGGCGTGATGTACTGGACGAGATCGGGAAACTCCTCGTCGTCATAGACGAAAGGATAGAAATAGGCCTCGTCGTCCGGCGTCAGCGCGAACTCATCGACCGGATTGTGCTCGACGGTGACGTGCCAGTCGAAGGTCAGCGTTTCCGAACGCTCGTCGAAATTGGCGATCGCGACCGAATTGCCGAACACGTCGTGAATCCAGCGCAGCGACATCGGTTCGGGCGATATCTCGAGCCTTGAGTCGAGCACGCGCAGATCGTGCCCATCGCGTGGACGCAGCATGATCCTGTGTTCGCCGAACGCCACGGGGCGGTTGTAGCGATATTCGGTCTTGTGATGAATCGTGAGCAGCGGCATCGTCAGTCAATCATGGTGAGTTTGGGCGGATCAATCTATAGCGATTCTGCCCGATTCTTGGGGTGACTGCTTCTTCAATAGGCAATCAGGATGGCTTTAGACACAGCCGACGCGACGGATCAACTGCTCGGCCGGGGCGACATTCCGCCAGTGCATGAGGTGAATGCAGCAGGCACATCGCCCTTCCTGCTCACTTCGGACCATTACGGCCGCGTTCTGCCGCGCGCGCTCGGCGATCTCGGCGTCGCTGAGGCCGAGTTGACGCGACACATCGCCTGGGACATCGGCATCGCCGGCGTCGCCGACCGGCTGGCGGAGATGCTGGATGCGCATCTGATCGCGCAGCACTATTCGCGGCTGGTGATCGACTGCAACCGCCCGCCGGCTGCGGTGAGCTCGATTCCCGTGATGTCCGAGGCGACGGGAGTCCCGCGCAATGAGGCAATCTCCGAGGGCGAGCGCGGCGCGCGGCGGCGCGAGATCTTCGAGCCCTATCATCATCGCATCGACGCCGCGATCGACCGCCGCCTCCATGCGAAGCAACCGACCGTGCTGGTGTCGCTGCACAGCTTCACGCCGGTTTATGCCGGTGTCGCACGGCCCTGGCACATCGGCGCACTCTACAATCGCGACACCGTGCTGCCGCAGCTGCTGCTGAAACATCTACGCGCGGAGGGCGATCTCGTCGTCGGCGACAACGAGCCCTATGCGGTGAGCGACCTCACCGACTACACCATTCCCGTGCACGGCGAAGCCCGCGGCCTCATCAACACCGGCATCGAGATCCGCCAGGATCTGATCGCGGACCAGTCCGGCCAGCAGCAATGGGCGGAGCGGCTGGCGCGGATCTTTGCGGAGATCGAGGTGGAGTTGCGGGCGGAGAGGTTGCTCGACTAACCGCCCCGCGTCGCGACGAATATCGCGAGCGCGGCGAAGATTGCGGCGATCCCCCACAGCACATAGGCGATGCGGCCATCGCCGCGGGGATTCAGTGTCGTCTCCGCAGGATTGTCGGGATTGACATAAACCTCGACGCTGGCGCCGTCCTGATAGCGCGACAGCAGACGTTGCAGCATCTTGTTGGAGGCCGAGGGCGATCCGGTGGCGACCCGCGCGCACTCACTGGTATAGCTGACGCTCCGGTAACTGTACGTGCAGAACACGCGCTTGCCGAACATCTCGGTGCCGCGCCGCGCGCTGTCTTCGTTGGCTTCGCGATATTCTTCCATCTCCGACAGCTTGATCTTGCCCGGCACCACCGACCATCGCCTCTCGATCGAGGCCTGCCGGTGCATCGCGAGCCCGAACAGCGCGATGGCCAAGCCGAATGCACCAAAGCCGACGACCAGGCCCGCGAGATCGGGGCGTGCGATGTGACGTGCGAGATAGGCGTAGCTCTGGTTGAGGCCGAAAGCCGAGCCGAGAACGATAGCAAGCACGATAACCGTGCCGATGCCGAGACAGCCCCACAGCCCCTTGGGCAGGTCGCGCTCGAGCAACGCCTGATCCGGATGGCGCGGATTGTAGTAGACGGTAACGATGCTGCCGGCGGGATATTTCGCGAGCTTCTCAGCAACCTGAAAGTTGCCGAGGTCTTCGCCGATGGAGATGCGGTTGTTGTGCAGCTTGCGGCTGCCGACCGAATATTCGTAAGTCACATTCGCGAAGTTGCGGCTCTCGAGGCGAGAACCGCCCTCCCGCTCGTCGTCCAAAACCGTGACCTCGCGCACCTCTGCAACCGAGGTGACGACCTTGCCGGGTGCCTGCGGCCAGTTGCGCGCCTCGCGCACCTGCCAGGTCTTGACGATTGCAGCGACCAGGATGAGTCCGAGCGGTGCGAGCAGCATCGCATAGACGAACCAGGGCAAATCAGGCACGGCCAAATTCCTTCGTCAGCAGCAATGCTTCCTTGGACGCACCGCCGCGGACGAAGGTTCAACCGGCAGACTCGCTTACTGAAGTCCTGCTCATTTGGCCCGGATCAACGCCAGCCAGATGCCGCCGCCGATCATGAAGCCGCCGGACACGCGCGACACCATGCGGGTGCGGCGCGCCGAGAAAAAGCCGCGGGCCTGACCGGCAAGCAGCGCGTAGATTCCGTCCGTCAAGCCGGCAAGCACCATGAAGGTTGTTCCGAGCACCAAGACCTGCGACAGATGATCCTTGCTCATATCCATGAATTGCGGAATGAACGCGCCGAAGAACACCAGCAGCTTCGGGTTCGACAACGCCACGACAAAGCCCTGCAACAGAAAGCCACCGCGAGGGGGAGGCGGTGGCGCGTCGGTGTCGACGCCCTCAACCGGAGAGCGGATCAGCTTGATGCCGAGCCAGACCAGATAGGCCGCGCCCGCAAAGCGCACCCAGTTGAACCAATAGCCCATCGTCGCCATCAGCGAGGTGAGGCCGATCGCAAGTATACCAATCACGATCAACAGCCCCACCTGGACGCCGAGAATGTTGGTCAGCGCGGCACGCGTGCCATGACGCAGGCCGTTGGCGATGACGAGGGTGACGATCGGCCCCGGCAGCAGCGCGAGCGCAATGCAGGCGGCGACGAAGGCGAGATAGGCTTGCATGGACATCATGGGGAGGACTCGGCTGAGGTCGGTTTGGGGTATTAATGCATGGCACTCACTTTCCGTCCAGCGCCGCCGTCAACCATGTCTTCATCTCCGGCGTCTCCAGGAACACGAGCGCAGCACGCTGCACCCCGCTTGCTTCGCCACGCCCCTGCGCCGCCGCGACGAACAGATCGCACCGGCGTGAAACGGCAACGCCGATCGCGACGCGATGGACGCCGTCCGGCATATCGAGATCATAACGCCTCGCGCGTCCGCGCATCTCGCCGATACCGACCTCCTCACCCAGCGCGACGGCCGCGAAGCGCGGGCTGATCAGATCGACATCGGCAACACGATCGACCTCATCGTCATCGGCAACGCCGCTGTCGCAATTGCAGAAGCCACGTTTTGCGCGCACGTACAGCTCGGCGCCGGCGCACGCACCTTCGCAACGAAACGCGCGCCCTGCCGGCCAACCATCGCGCGGGAACGGCCATGCGATCTCGCGCCAACGCGCGACCTCCTCCACCGGAGACGTCGCAAGCTGATAGGCGCCGACACCGGACACACCGAGCGCAATCACCGCCACCGCTATCGTCGCCCCGCGCCGCATCGTCAGTTCCTCGGCAGGCCGGCGGCGGCGCGCGCGGGTCCGGTCAGTTCGAGAATGTGCAGACCGGTATTGGCGCGGTCAACGATGTAGATGTAGCCGCGATCGTCGGTCTCGACATTGTTGGTCTGGATCGCGACCTTGCAGCGCGCGCCGCCCTCGATCGGGATGCAACGCTTGTCGGTGGCCGTCGTGATCGCGGGAATGAAATAGCCGACCTCCTTCGGATGATAGGGATCGCGGATGTCGAGCGCGCGGACGCCGGCATTGAAGAAGGCGATGAAGGCCATCTTCTTGTAATAGACCGGCGCCATGCTCTCGTTGGAGGAATGCGAGCCGAAACGGCCGCCGCGCTGGCAGAACTGCCCGCTCGCCTCCGGCACGGTGTAGCTCGAGATCATCATCGGCCGCGTCTCGGTGGTGACGTCGGCGAACCACACCATCTGCCGTGCCTCGCCGCATTCGTTCAGGATCGCCTCGTCCACGATCATGACGATGTCGCGCGTCTTGCCGTCCTTGTCCTCGGCAAATTCCGCAACGGGCATGTCGAGCATCGGAAATGTCGTGTGTGCGCCGTTGAAGGCGGACATCGGCATGCGCGATATCTCGGGATAGCGCAGATTGTCCGGCGTCGGCTCCTTCGGCCCGTTCAGCAGCTTGTCGCGATCGACGATCTGCAAAATGCCGCCCTTGTTGGTGCCGTAGCCGAAAAAGACGCGGTTGCCGTTCGGCCCGGTCGAGATCGGCCCGTGCAGCTCGGTCGGCACCGCGCCGGTCGAACCCGGCTCCTGTCCGGGCAGGCCGAAGTCGCGGATTTTTTGCGGATGCGCGGGGTCGCTGAAATCATAGATTTGCGTCATGCGCCGCGTGCGCCAGTCCGGCGCGCCCGAAACGAGGAAGGCGATGCCGGTGTCGCATTCCCACCAGCTCTTGTGGGTGTCCTTCAGCCCGGCAATGCGCGTGATCAGCACAGGATTTGCGGGATCCGCGACATTCCAGATCTCATGCGCCTCGCTGCCGAAGGTGCGGAGCAGGTAGACCGCATTGGGATCCCCCTTCGGCAACGACTTGCCGTCACAGACCCGCACCATCTGCGCGCCGCCGGATTCGTACTTGCCTTCCTGCCCGGGCAGGTGCCGCAGATATTTTGGACGCGCGGGATCGGTGACATCAACGATCGAGGTGCCGTTCGGCTCCTCCTTTCCCGTCATCGGATTGACGGGAGCGGGCACATCATCGGTGCCGCCGTGATGGCCGATATAGGCGATCCAGCGATCGCCCTGATGATGAATGGTCGGCTGATAGGCGCTGCGCGCCTGAAGGTCGTTGGTGCCGACCAGCTTCATGTTGGAAGCTTCCGGCGGCGCACCGATCGTCTGCTTCTGGGCGTGGACGAAGGCGCTGCTGGCGAAAAGGACGAGGCCTGCAGCAGTCAAGACGCAACGGAACACTCATGTCCTCCCGGAACCAATCTGCGTTGGCCAAGCTTCAATGCTAACACAACCGCTTGCACGCGCCCAAGACACCATCTTGACATGCAACCTTTTGGTTGCCTAATATGCGTGCCATGGATGAGGTCTTCAAAGCGCTCGCCGATGCGTCACGACGGTCGCTGCTGGACAGGCTTCACGCCAACAACGGCCAAACCCTGAACGAACTCTGCGAAGGCCTGGAGATGACGCGCCAGGCGGTGACAAAGCACCTTGTCATTCTGGAAGAGGCCAGCCTCGTCACCACCATCAGGCATGGCCGCGAGAAGCTGCACTACCTCAATCCGGTGCCGATCCATCAGATCGGCGAGCGCTGGATCAAAAAATTCGAGCGCGGCAAGCTCGTCGCGCTGAGTGAGTTGAAACGCCAGTTGGAGAAGCGCGATGAGTAAGCCGCAATTCGTCTATGTGAGCTATATCGAGACCACGCCGGAAAAACTGTGGGAGGCGCTGACGTCGAGCGCGTTCACCAGGCAATACTGGTTCGGCGCCGAGGTCAGATCGGACTGGAAAGTCGGCTCGCCCTTTGCGCTCACGCTGGACGGCGAGATCACCGATTCCGGCGAGATTTTGGAAGCCGATCCGCCGCGGCGCTTGTCCTACAGCTTCAAGCACCAGAAGTTCGAAGAGCTGCGCGGTGAACCGATCTCGCGCGTGGTCTTCACCATCGAACCATTCGGCTCGCTCGTTCGTTTGACCGTGCTGCATGACGGCTTCGTCGAGGGCGGCAAATATCTCGGTGCCGTCTCCAATGGCTGGCCGGCGATCCTGTCCCAGCTCAAGAGCCTGATCGAGACCGGCAAGCTGCTCGGCATCCCGCGCGCAGCCCTGAACAAGGGATTCGACGCAAAATGAACCTCGATCAGTTCAAGCCGCTCACGGTCTATTCGATTTACATCGTCTCCACGCCGGAGAAGGTGTGGGAGGCGCTGACCTCCGCCGAGTTCAGCCAACGATACTTTTCCGGCTTTGCGGTGGAGATGGAGCCCAAGCTCGGCGGCACCTTCATCGTGTGCGCGCCGGACGGCACGGAGCATATTTCTGGTGAAGTGTTCGAATACGATCCGCCGAAGAAGCTGACGGTCACCTGGAACGTCAACTGGCCCGACCTTGTCGCAAAGCTCGGTACCACGCTCGTCACCTACGAGATCGAGCCCGCCGGCGAAGCCGTCCGCCTCACCATGAGCGAACGCCACGACCGCGCGCTCAGCGACGACATCCTCTCCGGCGGCCGCGCCGGCTGGCCGGCGATCCTGTCGGGGCTGAAGAGCCTGCTGGAAACCGGCAAGGCGCCACAGATCAAGGTGACACCGCCAGTGAAGATGCTGGCGGCGTTAAAGGCGATGGGGATCAAGACGCCGTAGCGCCCGGACCCTGCCCCTCATCGCTTCTTCTTCGCCGGCGGCGGATCAATCTCGTCGATCTTGCGACGGCAGTCGCCTTCCGAGTCGTGCGGGCCCGAGACAAAGGTGCCGCTGACTTTGATCGCATACCAACCAGACTCCACGCCGAGCCGGAGCGCTTCTTCTGTCTTGACGTGCCGTGAGGAGAGAGCTTGCATCAGGTGCTTTCGGTTGGCGTTCGATCCTGTATCGAACAGCGATGAAATCTTTCAGGCATCCGCGGCAAGAGCCTGCGGCGTCCGGCTCAGCGGCGGGAACGGGCAAGATCCACAACGATCGCCGTTACGACGACTGTGATGAGTCGGCTCCGCCATTGCGAGGAATGAGCCGTTTCACGTCGCGCGCGCATAATCGTGGCGCCGCGTGTGCGCAGAGACGACCGATCTTTCCGACATAGGTGCACCGTGCGCGCAATCACTGCAATTAGCTATCGTTTTCTCGCCTGCGCTGCGCTTTTGAAGCGCCAAATGCCGCTCTCGATCGAATAAGGCCGTTAGAGCCTTGTGTTCGACTGCTCCGTAGCCATGTTGGTAGCTTAGCCAAGGGAAAGTCTCTCGTATGAAGCTCCGCGTCGGGTTCGAGATGCTGTACGAATTCCCGCAGCCGACGCCCATGATCATGGTGTTGGGTACGCACTTTACACGCGCCTCCGATGTCATCGTGCCCGACCTGCTGACCACCAGCCCCTCGGTGACGATCACCCCCTATCGTGACCTCTTCGGCAATTGGTGCAGCCGCATCGTGGCGCCAGCCGGCACCTTCCGCCTCGCCGGCGATGGCGTCGTTCGTGACAGCGGCCTGCCTGACCCGGTGTTTCCGGACGCGATACAGCACGCCGTCGAAGCGCTACCGGCCGACACGCTCGTCTATCTGCTCGGCAGTCGCTACTGCGAGACCGATCGCCTGTCGGATATCGCATGGAAGTTGTTCGAGAAGACGCCGCCAGGCTGGGCGCGGGTCCAGGCCATCTGCGATTTTGTTCATCGCCACATCACGTTCGGCTATGGACACGCGCGTGCGACCAAGACGGCCCGGGAAGCCTACGACGAAGGCAAGGGCGTGTGCCGCGACTACGCCCATCTCGCGATTACATTCTGCCGCTGCATGAACATCCCGGCGCGTTACTGCACCGGCTACCTCAGCGATATCGGCACGCCGCGTCCCTGGGCCGCAGGAGATTTCGCCGGCTGGTTCGAGGCGTATCTCGGTGGAAGCTGGCACATGTTCGATCCGCGCAACAACACGCCGCGGATCGGCCGCGTGCTGATCGCGCACGGACGTGATGCCGCAGACGTCGCGATCACCCAGACCTTCGGTCCGAATACCCTGCTCAATTTCAAGGTATGGACCGACGAGATTGCCTGATGAGAGGGCGCCACCGCGCTCAGCGCCGACGAATTTGCGTCGTTGGCCAACGCCGGCAAAGGCAACGCGAAACTCCGCTAGCGCGCGGCGAACGCCTGTCTCTTACGCCACCGGCACCACCAGCCGCCGATAGAGATGCCACGTCGCGTGCCCAAGCACGGGCAGCGTCACCACCAGCCCGAGAAAATACGGCAGCGCCGAGACGGTCAGCAGCATCACGATCACCGCGGCCCAAGAGATCATCGGCAGCGGGCTGGTCACCACCGCGCGCACGCTCGTCACCATCGCGGTGACGAAATCGACCTCGCGGTCGAGCAGCAGCGGAAACGACACCACGGTCAGCGAAAACAAAATCAGCGACAGCGCCGCGCCGACCGCGTTGCCGATGGCGAGGAACAGCAGGCCCTCATTGGTCGTCAGCACCACCGTCATGAATTCCTGGAGGCTCGAAAACGAGGCATGCAGGCCGAGCAGCAGCGCGATCAGCAGCCGCACCTGGTACATCCAGATCACGAACACGAACAGCGTGACAAACGCCATCCAGCCGATCTCGCTGCGCGAGCGTATCGCCGACCAGATCGCCGCGAAGGAGACGGGCTCGCCGCGCTCGCGGCGACGGCTGACCTCGTAGAGACCGATCGCCACGAAGGGACCGATCAGAGCGAAGCCGGCGGCCAGGGGATAGACCAGATAGAGCATGCCGAAGGCGGTGAGGCAGAGCATGATGGCGATGCCGCCGGCCGCATAGATCGCCCCGAAACAGAGCCCGTAGAGCGGCAGCGCCTGGAAATCGCGCAAGCCTTCGACCAGCGCCTCGGCGATGTCGGTCGCCACGATGGGACGTACCACCGGATCGATCTTGCCCGAGATGGACATCAGCTTCCTCCTGATCTGCCGGCGCGGTCTTCGTTGCACGCGGATCGACCTCGATATTAGCGCCCTCGCCCGCGGCGTGCACGTGCAAGTTGATTGCCGGATGACGGTATCCTGGGAGCACCGGCACGACCTCGTCCGCGAGCCTCTCGGGGCTCGTCCATGATACGCGACTTCAGAATCTTTCCCCATCGCGGGCTTTTCGGCACGATGCCTATGGACTGAGCGGAGGCTGGTGCCGCAAATTGTACCCTCGAACCAGCACACGCGATGACCCGAGCGGACCCTTCGACCGATGAGCTTGCGGACCCGGCTACTGATACTCGTCATCGCGGCCATGCTGGTGCCGGCGAGCCTCGTCGGCCTGCGTTTCGTGCAAAACCGCAGCAGCGAGGTCAACGCGGCCCTGGCCAATCTGGCGGCAACGGCCGACGACATTGCGAGCGATCTCGACGAGAAGATCCAGGGCACCGCCCAGCTTCATTATGGTCTGTCCCGTGCGCGCGACCTCGACACGCGCGACAAGGCGGCGTGCTCGGCGTTCCTGTCTGACGTCCGCGAGGAATACCCGCAGTTCACTGGGATATTGACCATCGATCCAGACGGCAGCCTGTTCTGCGACTCGCTGCGGACCAGCCGCACACTTGACCTCAGGGATCGCGCCTATTTCAAGCAGGCCCTGGTCTCACGCAGCGTCGTGATCGAGCCGGTGTTTGGCCGGCTGACCGGACTGTCGGTGCTCCAGATTGCCTATCCGGTACGATCGGAGACGGGCGCGCTGAAGCTGATCCTGCTGGCGTCCTTCAACCTGAGCAAATTCGTGGAGTTTCACGACAGGCGGCTGCTTGCCGAGAAAGAGATTCTGCTCATCGACAGCAAGGGAACGGTGCTGGTCGCCCCCTCCGGCGGAGGCTGGACCGAGCCGGTCGGGACATCGATCGCGGGATCCGAGTTGCTCCGCTTCGCTGCAACTCCCGATCGGAAGGCGTTTCAGGAGGTCACCGATCGCGAGGGCCGCACGCATGTCTGGGCCGTCGCCGCCCGCTCGCCCTCGACCCGTGATGCCGGGCTCTACATCCTGGTCGGACGATCCAAAGATGGCCTCGTCGCGGCGGCGAACCGCCGGCTTTACGAGGATATGGCGATCCTCACGTTGGCCTCGCTGCTGCTGCTCGCGGGTGTCTGGGTCCTTGCAACCGTGAGCGTCGGGCGGCAGGTCGGACGGCTTGCCACGATGGCGAAAAAGCTCGGGCTCGGCGACCTTAGCGCCCGCATTCCTCCACCGCACCCGCGCGGCGAGCTCGGCGGGCTGATGACGCTGCTCAACGACACCGCGGAGTCGCTCCAGCAGCAACGCGCCGCGATCGCTGACCTCAACCAGAAGCTCAGCCAATCCCAGAAGATGGAAGCCATGGGCCAGCTCACCGGCGGCGTGGCGCACGATTTCAACAATCTTCTCACCGTCATTCTCGGCAATTCGGAGCATCTGGCCGACATGCTGGCGGGCAACAAGGAATTGCACCGGATCGCCGGCGACATCGCGACCGCCGCCGAGCGCGGCTCCGATTTGACGCGGAGCCTGCTCGCCTTCGCGCGCAAGCAGCCGCTCCGGCCGCTGGACCTCGACATCGCCGGGAAGATTCTCGACATGGAGCCATTGCTGCGCCGGACCCTGGGCGGGCACATCGAGTGCACCTTCGCACTCGATCCGGATCTGTGGTTGACCAGCGTCGATCCCGGCCAGCTCACAACGGCGCTGCTCAACCTCGTACTCAACGCGCGCGACGCCCTGCCTGAGGGCGGCAAGCTGACGGTTGGAGCACGCAACATTTCACTCAGCGAATCCGACCTCGACGTCAACGGCGAGCCGCGGCCCGGCGACTATGTCATGGTCGCCGTGACCGACACCGGCAGCGGCATGACCGCCGAGGTGGTGAGCCGGGCGTTCGAGCCGTTCTTCACCACCAAGGAGGTCGGCCAGGGGACCGGGCTCGGGCTCAGCATGGTCTACGGCTTCGTGCGACAGTCCGGCGGCCTGGTGCAGATGCAGTCCGAGCCGGGACGCGGCAGTGTCGTCAAGCTGTTCTTTCCTCGCCTTGCAACGCCGCCGATCGAGGAGCCAGTACCAGCGGAGCGGATCACGACACCCGACGGCAGCGAGACCATTCTCGTCGTCGAGGACGACGACATGGTGCGCGCCTATGTCGAGAACGAGCTGAAGGCGCTCGGCTACCGCGTCATCGCGCGGTCGAACGGTCCCGCGGCGTTGGAATTGCTGCGCCAGCCCGGGGACATCCACCTGCTGTTCACCGACGTCGTGATGCCCGGCGGGATGTTCGGGCCGGAGCTTGCGCGGCAGGCAACCGGCTTGCGGCCCGGGCTCAAGGTGCTCTTCACCTCCGGCTACACCCAAAATCCCGTCAAGATGCCCGACGGGGTCGGCGACGCCCGCATTCTGACAAAACCGTTCCGGCGGAGGGATCTTGCCGCGATGCTGCGGACCGCTTTGTCGGCGCCGGAGCGTTGAGCTCAGGAAGAAGACACGAGCAGGAGCGCGACACCGAGATTGGCCGCGAACAGGACCGCGTCGATGACGAAGATCCTGAGCATCGGGCCCTTCAACACCGGCCAGTAGGCCACCCCGACGCGTCCGCCGCGCATCAGCACTGGAACGTTGTAGATAAACTGGCTGAAATGGCAGGCGGCAAAGAACAGGAACAGCACGAGCTGCGCCTGCACCGGCTGGAAGAACAGCGGACGCGCGGCCAGAAGATAGAACGACAGCAGTCCGATCGGCAGATTCATCCCGCCCAGGAACGCCACGCTGGCCGCAAGCGTCGGCGCGATCGGGTTGCTGCGCTCTTCCCGCGGCAAAAGTATCTTCAACGTGTTGGCTTGCGCGATGCTGAACTGGATGAAGGCGCCGCCGAACCAGAGCGCATTGAGGAGCAGGACGAAATCGGAGAGGTGCATGGTCATTTTCCGTAAAAGGCTTCGCTGCGCACCACGCGGCCCGCATCGTCAAAATCCATGAACTCGCTGGCGCGGGTGTCGCCGAGCTGCCACCACACCGTCAGTCGCGCGATCGCCTCGTCCCAGCTCCAGCTCAGGATCTTCAAATCGGCGCTTTCGATGTGGCCATAAGCCTTGCGCCAATAGGCGCGGATGTTCTCGGCGCCCGCAACGACCGGAGAGCCGGTCAGCGTCAACGCGAGAGGGCTGCGCATCTGCGCGTTGTCGGCAAAATGCGCGACGACAGCGTCGATATCGACCCGGCGCCAACTCGCGCACCATGCCGCGACAAAGTGTTCCGCGGCAGCGCGGTTCATTTTCCCTGCGTCCATGACGCGGCCCTCCCCCCGGTTCGTTGCCGGGAAAGTGGCAAAGCCCGCCGCTCATGTCAACTATGTTGACTTGAGGACTCGTCAATTATTGTCGGCGATCGCTTTCATGACGGCCGTCCACGCCGCAGCACCCGGAACCCCGACGCGATCGAACGCCTTGCGCATGACCTTGCGCTCGTGATCCGACGCCTTCTGCTCGACACGTCGCCCGGCCTCCGTCAGGCGCAGCAGCTTGGAGCGATGCTGCTCCGGTGCCCGCTTCGACGTCAGGAGCTTGCGCTCCAGCAGCAGATTGAGCGGCCGGTTCAGGGCCTGCTTGGAGATACCGAGGACATCGATCAGCGCGCCGATCGCGATGTCGGGCCGGCGCGCCACGACGTAGAGGATACGGTGGTGCGGGCGCGACAGGCCCTGCTTCGCAAGATAGTCGTCGGCCTCCAACGTCATCCCGCGCCAGCCGTAATACATCAGCTCCAGCGCCGCATCGAGATCGTGCAGCTTGTCGAGCGAGGCGCGGTGAAGCCCCGCGGCTTGAGAGGTCTTTGGCATCGTCAGACTCTAACCCATCGCCCGCAGCTCGCGCCGCAACACCTTGCCTGTAGCCGTCATCGGCAACGTCTCGGCGAACTGCACGAAGCGCGGATATTCGTGCGCGGCGAGCTGCACCTTGACGAACTCCTGGATCTCGCGCGCGAGCGCATCGCCTGGTGCGAAGCCGGGGCGCAGCACGATCCACGCCTTGATCGATTCCGTGCGGATCGGATCGGGGATGCCGACCACCGCCGCCATCGCCACCGATGGATGCTTCATCAGCGTGTGCTCGATCTCGGACGGGCCGACGCGATAGCCGGCGGTGGTGATGACGTCGTCCTCGCGACTGACATACCAGAAATAGCCGTCGTCATCCTGCACGCCGAGATCGCCGGTGAGCAGAAATTCGCCGGCGTATTTCTTCGCCGTCGCGTCCGGATTGCGCCAGTATTCGATCATGGTGCAAGGGCACGGCTGGCGCACGCCAATGATGCCGCGCTGCCCCGTGGGCAGTTCCTCGCCCTTGTCGTTGACGATGCGGACGTCAAAACCCGGCGTCGCCTTGCCCATCGAACCCGGGCGGATCGGAAACAGATTGGAGTTGCTGCCGATCACGAGGTTGCACTCGGTCTGGCCGAACACTTCGTGCGCGTCGACGCCAAAAATCTCGCGCACCCAGCCGAGCAGCTCGCCACCGAGCGATTCGCCGCCGGTAAAAATGCTGCGCAGCTTGACGCTCGCATGTTTTACACCGGCCTGCCGCATCAGTTTCAGCGCCGTCGGCGGCAGGAAGACGTTGCGCACGCCGAGATCGGCCATCATCTGCATCGCCGCCTGCGGCTCGAATTTTCGCGCGCGGTGCCCGACCAGGGGAATGCCGTGATACCAGAACGCGAACAGGCCGTTGACGAGGCCGCCGATCCAGGCCCAGTCCGCCGGCGTCCACATCAGATCGCCAGGCCGGGGCAGGAAGTTGTGACACATCTCGACATTGGGCAGGTGACCGAGCACGACGCGATGCGCATGCAGCGCGCCCTTCGGATTGCCTGTGGTGCCTGAGGTGTAGATGATCAGCGCGGGATCATCGCACGACGTATCGACACGCGTGAAATCGGGTGAAGCCGCCTTGACCACATCCCAGAACGATTTCGCGCCTGATGGCGCGCGCTCGCCGACGACATAGACGTTCTTCAAGTCCGGCAAGCGATCGCGAATCTTCGCAAGCTTCTCCCAGCCGCCTTCGTCGGTGACGATCGCCTTGGCCTGCGAGTTCGACAGGCGGAATTCCAGCGCGTCCTCGCCAAACAGCGCGAATAGCGGGATCGAGATCATCGCCGAGCGGAACGCCGCCATATGCGCGACCGGCAATTCCAGCGACTGCGACAAAAACACCGCGACACGGTCGCCGCGGCCGAGCCCATCCGCTTTCAGCACATTGGCGAAGCGGCGCGACATCTCCGCGACCTCGTCGAAGGAGGTGCGCGTGGTCGCGCCGTTCTCATCGACATAGATCAGCGCGAGGCGACCCGAACCGTCGGCATGGCGGTCGCAGCACGCCTCCGCCATGTTGAAGCGCGCCGGGACGTCCCAGCGGAAGTTGCGATAGAGCTCGTCGTAGGTGGCGGCTTCGGTGAGCATGGCTATCGCACCGTCCGGAAGAATTTTCTGACCTCGCCGACATACAGCTCCGGCTGCTCGAAGGCAGCGAAATGGCCGCCCTTCTCCATCTCGCTCCAATGCGTGATGTTGTGGAAGTTGGGTTCCATCCAACGCCGCACCGGCGTGATGATCTCCTTGGGGAACACGGCGACCCCGGTGGGCACGCTGACCTTCGGCGTCGTTCGGCGCTTGCCAAAGCTCTCCCAATAGAGCCGCGCGGACGAGGTCGCCGTCTCCGTCACCCAATAGAGCATGACGTTGTCGAGCAGCTCGTCCTTGCTAAAAATGTTCTCTGGATGGCCGTTGCAATCAGTCCAGGCCCAAAACTTTTCGAGTATCCACGCCGCCTGCCCGCTCGGCGAATCCGTCAGTGCGTAACCGAGCGTCTGCGGCCGCGTCGATTGCTGTTTTGAGTAGCCGGAGTCGAGATCGACGTAATGCTTGAGGCCGGCGAGCGCGCGTTTCTCCTCGGCCGTCGGCTCGCCCTCGACCTTCGGCGCAGCGTTGAAAGCGAGCGTGATGTGGATGCCGGCACAATGCTCGGGGTCTTGCATGCCGAGCGACGTCGTCACCGCCGAGCCCCAGTCGCCGCCTTGCGCGCCATAGCGTGCGTAACCGAGCCGATCCATCAGCTTCGCCCAAGTCGCGGCGATGCGGTCGACGCCCCAGCCGGTGGTCGTGGGCTTTGCGGAGAAGCCAAAGCCCGGTAGCGACGGACACACAACGTGAAACGCATCCGCGGGATTGCCGCCATGCGCGGCGGGATCGACCAGCGGCGCGATCACCTTCTGGAATTCGACGATCGAACCCGGCCAGCCATGGGTGATGATCAGCGGAAGTGCTGACGGCTCCTTCGAGCTCACATGCAGGAAGTGAATGTCGAGCCCGTCGATCTCGGTGGTGAACTGCTCGAAGCGATTGAGCTTTGCTTCGCGCGCGCGCCAGTCATAGCCATCAGCCCAATAGGTGCAGATCTCCCGGATCCATTTCAGCGGCGCGCCCTGGCTCCAGTCATCGACCAGCTCCGCCTCCGGCCAGCGCGTGCGGGCAAGGCGCGATTTGAGGTCGGAGAGGATGTCGTCGCTGATGGCGATCTTGAAGGGTTTGATGCTGCTCATGAGAGGCCCTGCTCATCGGAGGTTCTCGTCATGGCCGGGCTCGTCCCGGCCATCCACGTTCTTTCTCACCACTTTGAAGAACGTGGATGCCCGGCACAAGGCCGGGCATGACGAGGATGATAGCCTGTCAGCTACCGGCAGGCCCTTCTGGCGCGGTCGTCTAGCCCGACAGCGCCGCCTTCACCAAACCGCTGGCCTTGCCGAAGTCCATCTGTCCGGCGTACTTCGCGCGCAACACGGCGATCACCTTGCCCATGTCCTTCATGCCGGCGGCGCCGGTCTCGCCGATGGCGTCCGCGATCGCCTTCTTGACCTCGTCGTCCGCCATCTGCTTCGGCAGATAGGCCGAGATGATCGCGATCTCCTCGCGCTCCTGCGCTGCGAGCTCGGCGCGGCCGCCCTTGTCGTAGAGCTCGACCGATTCCTGCCGCTGCTTGATCATCTTCTGAAACACGCCGAGCAGATCGGCATCACTCAGCGGCGGCTTGCCGCTGCCGCGCGCCTCGATGTCGGCGTTCTTGATGGTCGAGTTGACCATGCGCAGCGTGGAGAGCTTGCGCTCCTCCTTGGCCTTCATGGCCTCCTTGACCGCATTGTTGATGTCGTCGCGCAACATGATCGCAATCCCCTAGAATATCCGACGCCTGATCTAGGCCGTTCGCGGCCCTGACACAACCGGGGTTCCCAGCCATTCGCCCAGCGCCCGCGTCGTCGCCTCAGGCTGCTCCGGCTGCGGCAGATGCCCGCAATTGTCCAAAACAACGAGCTTCGCGCCGGCAATGCCCTCCGCCATCTCTTTCGAGAACGCGTTGGGAATGGTGTTGTCCTGATCGCCCGTCAGCACCAGCGTCGGGCATTTGATCGTCGCCAAGGTCGGCCGTGAATCCACCCGCGCGATGATCGCGATCTGTTGCCGGAGATAGGCTTCCACGCCGACGTCCTCGCCCTGCTCATGCACGAGCCGGCGAATGCTGGCATCGTCGCGGCGCGAGGGATGCACCAGTTCGGGAAACGACTCTTCGCGCGCCGCGCGCAGCTCTCCGCGCCTCGCACGCTCCATCAGACCGCGGCGACGCGCGGTCGCCTCCGGCGTATCGGGCCGCGCCTGGGTGTTGATCAGTGCGAGCTTCAAAACCCGCCCGGGCGCCTGACGCATGATCTCGAGCGCGATGTAGCCGCCCATGGAATGGCCGGCGAGCGCGAACTTCGGCGGCGCCTCGCTCAGCACCCGCCGGGCGATCGCCGCCATGCTGTCATCGCGGATATGGTTGGCGACCATCACCGGGCCGAACCGCCACAGCGCCGGGATAACAGGGGCATAGATCCGGGCCGAGGAGGCCAGCCCCGGAACCAGCAGAATCGGGACGGTCTGGTCCATTATTGCCTCGCAAGCCCAGGAAATTGCCGGAAATTGTGCCGCCAAGCTGAAGTGGCCGAGGCGACCTGTCAAATATGCAAAAACGCATGTGAATCCGCGCTTCTCCGCTTTGACGGCAGCGCCCGCGGGGACTATGAACCGGGCTTATGACACAATCCGAAAACGATCCCGCCTGGCCGGACCATAAACCGACCGCGCTCCTCGTGCTCGCCGATGGCACGGTGCTCGAAGGCTTTGGTCTCGGCGCCGAAGGTCATGCCGTCGGTGAAGTCTGCTTCAACACCGCGATGACCGGCTATGAAGAGATCCTCACCGATCCCTCCTATGCCGGCCAGCTCATCACCTTCACTTTCCCGCATATCGGCAACGTCGGTACCAACGAGGAAGACATCGAGACGGTGAACATGGCGGCGACGCCGGGCGCGCGCGGCGTGATCCTGCGAACCGCGATCACCGATCCCTCCAACTACCGCGCCACCAAGCATCTCGACGCCTGGCTGAAGGCGCGCGGCATCATCGGCCTCTCCGGCATCGACACCCGCGCGCTGACCGCGCTGATCCGTTCGAAGGGCATGCCCAACGGCGTGATCGCGCATGCCAGGAACGGCGAGTTCGATCTGCATGGCCTCAAGGAAGAGGCGCGCGAATGGCCGGGCCTCGAGGGGATGGACCTCGTGCCGATGGTCACCTCCGGCCAGCGCTTCACCTGGGACGAGACGCCTTGGCTCTGGGAAAAGGGTTTCGGCCGGCAGGAGAATCCCGAATTCAACGTCGTCGCCATCGACTACGGCATCAAGCGCAACATTTTGCGCCTGCTCGCCGGCGTCGGCTGCAAGGTGACGGTGGTGCCGGCGACGACCTCGTCCGAAGACATTCTGGCGATGAAGCCGGACGGTGTGTTCCTGTCCAACGGCCCCGGCGATCCGGCCGCGACCGGCAAATACGCGGTGCCGGTGATTCAGAAGGTGATCCAGTCCGGCACGCCGACCTTCGGCATCTGCCTCGGTCACCAGATGCTCGGCCTCGCCGTCGGCGCGAAGACGAAGAAGATGCATCAGGGCCATCACGGCGCCAATCATCCCGTCAAGGACGAGACCACCGGCAAGGTCGAGATCACCTCGATGAACCACGGCTTTGCTGTGGACGAGAACACCCTGCCGAAGGGCGCGACGCAGACCCACATCTCGCTGTTCGACGGATCCAATTGCGGCATCCAGCTCGACGGCAAGCCGGTGTTCTCGGTGCAGTACCACCCCGAAGCGTCCCCCGGCCCGCGCGACTCGCACTATCTGTTCCAGCGTTTTGCGGATCTGATGCGGCAGAAGAAGAGCGCGTAGGCCGCGCTCGCGTGCCCCGGGCGCAGTGCAGCGCGCTGCCCTTTGCGGCGTGGTGCGCTGCTGAACCGGGCCCATCTCGCTACAATCTCGGTCCCGGCTCTGCGACGCAGCGTTGCACGCTGCATCGCGTCCGGGACACAGAGGAACACGTTGCGGGCGCCGCCAGTTGAACCCTGCTACGCACTTGCAGGAGCCCTGCCATGTCCGTCATCCCCGACAATGCCGAGCCGCTCGCCATCGTGTTTGAAGATGACGGGCTCGTGCCAAACAACGTCCTCCCGCTCCTCGTCTACCAGGGCGCGGTGAAGCTCGACCCGAAGCATCCGGAACAGACCATCGAAAACCTGTTCGAGGAAAACCGCTGGGGCGGCACGTGGCGCAACGGCGTTTACGACTATCTGCATTACCACGCGACCGTGCATGAGGTGCTCGGCGTCGCGCGCGGCAGTGCGCGTGTCCGCTTCGGCGGCGACCAAGGCCAGGTGATGGAGATCAAGGCAGGTGATGTCGCGATCCTGCCGGCTGGCACCGGACACCAGTGCATCGAGGCGAGCCGTGATTTCTCCGTGGTCGGCGCCTATCCGCCCGGCGCGAAGATGGAGATCACGCGGGCAACACCCGAGAACCACGCCAGAGCGCTGAAGACGATTCCGCAAGTCGCGCTGCCGCCCGCCGATCCGGTGACCGGCAAGGATGGGGCGTTGATGCGGTTGTGGCGGAAGTGACTCTCCGTTGTCGTCCCGGCGCGGCCGGGACGACGTCGTTGATGCGGTCTCCCTACGCCTCGTTGCCGCCTTCCTGCCTTGTCGCTTCGAACAGGAACCAGGTCCGGCGCTCGGTCTCGTCGATGAAGTTTTCCAAAATGCTGGCGCTGGCGACATCGCCGGCATCATCGCAGACCTCGTGCGCTTTGCGCATCGCAGCCGCGACGTGCTTGTTGTCCTGCATGAGTTCGCGCAGCATCTCGCGCGGCGGGACGTAATCCTCGTTGTTGTCCTTGATGGTCTGGAGCTTTGCGACCTGGCCGATCGACTTCAGCGTGGTGCCGCCGATCTTGCGGACGCGCTCGGCGAGCTGGTCGGTGGTGGCGAAGATCTGGTCCGACTGCTCGTCCAGCAGCAGGTGGTAATCGCGAAAGTGCCGGCCGCTGATGTGCCAGT
Source organism: Bradyrhizobium sp. OK095 (assembly GCF_900109945.1). Taxonomy (GTDB): domain Bacteria; phylum Pseudomonadota; class Alphaproteobacteria; order Rhizobiales; family Xanthobacteraceae; genus Bradyrhizobium. Next base: position 291,191 of record NZ_FOBX01000009.1, on the reverse strand, counting down.
GGAAATTCTTGGTCTTGAGATACAGCGCGAACGCGTCGGCCAGAAGCACGTTGAGCGCCTCCGAAACCTTTTTGGTCGCCTGGGGCGACAGATCGGTGGGGGTGTCGAGGTCGGGCGAGACCTTGCTGGGGGCTTTGCTCACGATGAACCTTCCTGTTAGGACGCGGACATTGACGGCGCGCCGTCGCACCCCTAACGCAGGCGGGCAGCGCCGGTTCCTTTGCCGGAACCGCTTGGCCGGGGCCCTCAGATACCATGGACGATTGGATCGATTACTACGACTCCACGCATACGATCTATGTCAGCAAGCTGCATCGCGATTTGCACTTCCAGATCATCGCGCGGGACATCATCGGCTACATCTCCTCGCCCGAGGCGACCGTGCTCGACTACGCCTGTGGCGAGGCGCTGTCGGCGAGCCAGGTGGCATCCGCCTGCGGCAAGCTGATCCTGGCCGAGCCGGCACCGGGCGTGCGCGGCCGACTGATCGCGCGCTATGCCCCAAACACCAAAATCCGGGTCCGCTCGCTCGACGACGTCCGCAAAATGCAGGACCAGTCCATCGACCTCGTCGTGATGAACTCGGTCGCGCAATACATGACGTCGGAGGAGCTCGATGCCGCGCTCCGCAACATCAGGCGATTATTGACCCCATCAGGCAAGCTGGTGCTCGGAGATATTTTGCAGCCTGATGTCGGCATGTTCAAGGATGTGATGGCCCTGCTCAGCTTCGGCCTGCGTCACGGCTTCTTGAAGGACGCGCTGGTCGGGCTGATCAGCACGGCGCTGTCAGATTACCGTCATCTGCGCTCGCGCATCGGGCTGCAGCGCTACAGCGAGGATGAGATCACTGCCAGGCTGAAGACGGCCGGCTTTGCGGCCCAGCGCGCCCACACCAATATCGGCCATAATCGCTGGCGCATGACCTTCATCGCTCGACCGCCTCTGGTGCGTTAAGCATAACAATTAGCTGAGGTGGCTTGTCGCACCTCGATCGGCAATGATCGGCGCGGCCCGGTGGCGGAAGCGTCTACGCGAGAGCAGTGCATCGCTCTTCATCCTGGTTCAAATCCAGGCCGGGTCTCCAGCCTTCGCTGCTTACGCAGCTTCGGCTAGGCAAGCCAGCTAGTCGGCTTCCACCACTTCACACTCGGGCAGCAGTTGAAGCCTATCCGCGTCCTTGGCCGCGGAGCTGATCACGGCATCGAGCAGGCCCGGAAACCGCGCGTCCATATCCTCACGACGCAGCCGCATGAAGCGGTTGGTTCCGGCGACGCGTGTCAGCATCAGGCCGCATTCGCGCAGTTTTGCGAAGTGATAGGTCAGGTTCGACTTGCCGCTCAGGCCATTGAAGTCGCCGCAGCAGAGCTCGCTGCTGACACGTTCCTGCTGGGCAAGCTGGTACACGATCGCCAACCGGATCGGATCGCTCAGACAATCCAGAACCAGCGGCAGATCGATCTGTTCGCGGGTGGGGTGGAGAGGTGTGCGGCTCATGATCCGGGAATCATAGCGAAGCGGCCATAATGTTCAATAGTTCTTGAACCAATTGACTCCTCGATCTTCGCATTCGATAGTTCAATAAACGTTGAACATAGGGATATTGTCTGATGAGTGTGTTCTGGCTGGCCCTGGCGGCCTTCGCAATTGGCACGGAAGGCTTTGTCATTGCAGGGCTTTTGCCCTCGATCGCCGCTGATCTTTCGATTTCCGTCCCGGCCGCCGGGCAACTCGTCACCGCCTACGCCCTCACCTATGCCGTGGGCTCGCCGATCCTGGCGGTGACGCTGAACAACATCGACCGCCGTACCGTGCTGGCGCTGGCGCTGACGACCTTCATCGCCGGCAACCTCGCCGCCATGGAGGCCTCCAACTACACTCTGCTGCTGGCCTCGCGCATGCTGATGGCGCTGGGCTCCGGGCTGTGCATGCCGACGGCGCTTGCGGTGTCCGTGGCGGTCGCCTCCCCCGAACGGCGCGGCCGCGCGGTGGCGCTGGTCACCTCGGGCCTCACGGTTGCGACCGTTATCGGCGTCCCCCTCGGCAATCTCGTCGGCAGCCTGTTCGGCTGGCGCGCGACCTTTGCGATGGTCGCCCTGATCGGCGCCGTCGCGCTCGCAGGCCTTCTGCTCGGCCTGCCCAAAGGCCTGCCGCGTAACACTGCTTCGCTCAGCGAGCGGCTGGCGGTGGCCCGGCACAGCAATGTCCTGATCGCGCTTGTGATCACAGTTTTATGGGCGCTCGGCGGCTTCACCGTGTTCACCTATTTCGCGGTCCCGCTGCACGGCCTCGGCTTCGATGCCTCGCAGATCAGCTTGGCGCTGCTGGTGTTTGGCGGCGCGGCCGCGATCGGGAACATGCTCGGCGGCGTCCTCGCCGACCGGCTCGGCACGCTCACCACTGCAGCGCTCGGGCTCGCGGGCATGGCCAGCGCGCTGATCCTGCATTCGCTGGTCCTCAAATTGATGCCCGGCCAGGCCCATTACGCAGTGCTGGGAACGATCTTCCTCTGGGGCATCTCGGGCTGGGCGTTCTATCCGGCGCAGATCGCCAGCATCATCCGGATCGAGCCGCAGGCCTCGATGATCGCGCTCTCGCTTAATGCCTCCTCGATGTATCTCGGCTTCGCCATCGGCGGTGCCTTAGGGGGTGCGGTGCTGGCCACCATGTCGCCAAACGACCTCGGCTGGATCGGCGGCACGAGCGTCGCGGCCTCGCTTCTGGTGCACCTCGCGCGTGGCTGGCAGGCGCGGCCAAAACCCGTCAAAATTGCCGGTTGATGGGCGTTTTTCGGGGTTTCGCCGCCCCGGTATCTGGTCTATGACCCACCCGCGCGCGAGAGGGAGACCACCGCGCTCTCGGCTCAAGGGGACGCGCGGCAAGCGCGCCCTTTTTTTGTGCCCAAATTCCACTTCGGCGAGAGTTGATGCCCAAACGTACAGACATCACCACCATCCTGATCATCGGCGCCGGTCCCATCGTGATCGGCCAGGCCTGCGAGTTCGACTATTCGGGCACCCAGGCGGTGAAGACGCTGAAGGAAGAGGGCTATCGCATCGTCCTCGTCAATTCCAATCCGGCCACCATCATGACCGACCCGGAATTGGCCGATGCGACCTATATCGAGCCGATCACGCCCGAGATCGTCGCAAAAATCATCGAGAAGGAACGTCACGTCCTTCCCGGCGGCTTCGCGCTGCTGCCGACCATGGGCGGCCAGACCGCGCTGAACTGCGCGCTGTCGCTGCGGCAGCAAGGCACGCTCGACAAGTTCGACGTCGAGATGATCGGCGCCACCGCGGACGCGATCGACAAGGCCGAGGACCGCCAGCTGTTCCGCGAGGCCATGACCAAGATCGGACTCGAGACGCCGAAGTCGCGGCTCGCCAATGCCTCCGCCCTGAAGAAGTCCTTCCGTGACAAGTACCAGGCCGAACGCGCGAAGGCATCCGGCGCAGCGCTCGCAGAGCTCGAGCGGCAGTGGACGCTCGGCGAAGGCGACCGCCGCAAGCGCTATCAGGAATATGCGCTCGGACAGGCGCTGATGGCGCTGTCCGAGATCGGGCTGCCGGCGATCATCCGCCCCTCCTTCACGATGGGCGGCACCGGCGGCGGCATCGCCTACAACAAGGAAGAGTTCCTCGACATCATCGAGCGCGGCCTCGATGCGTCTCCGACCAACGAAGTGCTGATCGAAGAATCCGTGCTCGGCTGGAAAGAGTACGAGATGGAGGTGGTGCGCGACAAGAAAGACAATTGCATCATCGTCTGCTCGATCGAGAACCTCGATCCGATGGGCGTGCACACCGGCGATTCCATCACGGTCGCGCCGGCGCTGACGCTGACCGACAAGGAATACCAGATCATGCGCGACGCCTCGCTGGCGGTGCTGCGCGAGATCGGCGTCGAGACCGGCGGCTCCAACGTGCAGTTCGGCGTCAATCCCGAAGACGGCCGCATGGTCGTCATCGAGATGAACCCGCGCGTGTCGCGCTCCTCGGCGCTGGCGTCGAAGGCCACCGGCTTCCCGATCGCGAAAGTCGCGGCGAAGCTCGCGGTCGGCTACACGCTGGACGAGATCGCCAACGACATCACCGGCGGCGCCACGCCGGCCTCGTTCGAGCCGACAATCGACTACGTCGTCACCAAGGTGCCGCGCTTCGCCTTCGAGAAATTCCCCGGTGCCTCCACCACGCTGACCACGTCGATGAAGTCGGTCGGCGAGGTCATGGCGATCGGCCGCACCTTCCAGGAAAGCCTTCAGAAGGCCTTGCGCGGGCTCGAGACCGGTCTCACCGGCCTCGACGAGATCGAGATCGAAGGGCTCGGCCAGCACGACGACAAGAATGCCGTGCGCGCCGCGCTCGGCACTCCGACGCCGAACCGCCTGTTGCAGGTCGCGCAGGCCATGCGGCTCGGCTGGTCGAACGAAGACATCTTCAATTCCTGCAAGATCGATCCCTGGTTCCTTGGCGAGATGCGCGGCATCGTCGACATGGAAGCGAAGGTCCGCAAGAACGGCCTGCCGGGCAATGCCTTCGGCATGCGCACGCTCAAAGCCATGGGCTTCTCCGACGCGCGGCTTGCCGTGATCGCGCAGACGACCGAGGCCGAGGTGACGGCGAAGCGCCACGCGCTCGATGTCCGCCCGGTCTACAAGCGCATCGACACCTGCGCGGCCGAATTCGCCTCGCCGACCGCTTACATGTATTCGACCTACGAGTCGCCGTTCGCGGGTGCGCCCGCGGACGAGAGTTCGCCGTCCGACAAGAAGAAGGTCATCATTCTCGGCGGCGGACCGAACCGTATCGGCCAGGGCATCGAGTTCGACTATTGCTGCTGTCATGCCTGTTTCGCGCTGCATGACGCCGGCTACGAATCCATCATGGTCAACTGCAACCCGGAAACGGTGTCGACCGACTACGACACCGCCGACCGGCTCTATTTCGAGCCGCTCACCGCCGAGGACGTGCTGGAGATCATCGCGAAGGAGCGCACCAACGGCACGCTGCACGGCGTGATCGTGCAGTTCGGCGGCCAGACCCCGCTCAAGCTCGCGCGCGCGCTGGAGGCCGCCGACGTGCCGATCCTCGGCACCTCACCCGACGCCATCGATCTGGCTGAAGATCGCGACCGCTTCAAGCGCGTGCTCGACAAGCTGCGTCTGAAGCAGCCGAAGAACGGCATCGCCTATTCGGTCGAGCAGGCCCGCCTGGTCGTGACCGACCTCGGCCTGCCGCTGGTCGTGCGCCCGTCCTACGTACTCGGCGGCCGCGCGATGCAGATCATTCGCGAGGAGAACCAGCTCAGCGACTACCTGCTCGGCACGCTGCCGGAGCTGGTGCCGGCCGACGTCAAGGCGCGCTACCCGAACGACAAGACCGGCCAGATCAACACCCTGCTCGGCAAGAACCCGCTGCTGTTCGACCGCTATCTGTCCGACGCCACCGAGATCGACGTCGACTGCCTCTGCGACGGCAAGGACACGTTCATCGTCGGCATCATGGAGCATATCGAGGAAGCCGGCATCCATTCCGGCGACAGCGCCTGCTCGCTGCCGCCGCACTCGCTCGACGCGAAGATGATCGGGGAGCTGGAGCGGCAGACGCGCGAGCTGGCGCTCGGCCTCGACGTCGTCGGGCTGATGAACGTGCAGTACGCCATCAAGGACGGCGATATCTACGTGCTCGAAGTCAATCCGCGCGCCTCGCGCACGGTGCCGTTCGTCGCCAAGGTGGTCGGCACGCCGGTCGCCAAGATCGCCGCGCGCATCATGGCCGGCGAGAAGCTCGCCGACTTCAACCTGAAGAAGGCCGACCTCAAACATGTCGGCGTCAAGGAATCGGTGTTTCCGTTCGCCCGCTTCCCCGGCGTCGACACGGTGCTCGGCCCGGAGATGCGCTCGACCGGCGAGGTCATGGGCATCGACCGCTCCTTTGCCGTTGCTTTTGCCAAGAGCCAGCTCGGCGGCGGCACGCGGGTGCCGCGCAAGGGCACGGTGTTCGTCTCGGTCCGCGAGAGCGACAAGGTCCGTATCGCCGACGCCGTGCGCCAACTGCACTCTCTTGGCTTCAAAGTGCTGGCAACCTCGGGCACGGCGCGCTTCCTGACCGATCAGGGCATCCCGGCCGAGAAGGTGAACAAGGTGCTGGAGGGGCGGCCGCATATCGTCGACGCCATCACCAATGGCGACGTCCAGCTCGTCCTCAACACCACTGAAGGCCCGCAAGCGCTCGCCGACAGCCGTTCGCTGCGTCGCGCGGCCCTCTTGCATAAAGTGCCGTATTACACCACTCTTTCCGGGGCCGTGGCGGCCGCGCAGGGCATCCGTGCCTACCTTGGCGGGGACCTTGAGGTTCGGACCCTGCAGAGCTACTTTTCGGAAACCTGATCGCTAGCGGCGGCGAAGCCTCCGCTAAGTGACTGGCAATGAAGCCACAATGGCCGGAGGAACTGTCCGGCCAGAGTGGTTGTTCTGTTCCGGCGCCAGACCCACATAACGCTCCGGCGGCGGCGTGTTCAGCCCCCGGACAGACTGACGAATCAAGGTTGCCGCGCCCTGTGTTTTCGTAGGGCGAGCGCAATCGAAGAACGAGAGAAGAGATGGAAAAGGTTCCGATGACTGCGAGCGGCTTTGCCGCACTCGGGGAAGAATTGAAGAAGCGCCAGTCCGAGGACCGTCCGCGCATCATCGAGCATATTGCGGAAGCGCGCTCGCACGGCGATCTGTCGGAGAACGCGGAATATCACGCCGCGAAGGAAGAGCAGTCCCACAATGAAGGCCGCATCGCCGAGCTCGAGGACAAGCTCGCGCGCGCCGACATCATCGACATCTCGAAGCTGTCCGGCGATACCATCAAGTTCGGCGCGACGGTGACGCTGGTCGACGAGGACACCGAAAAGAAGACGGTGTGGCAGCTCGTCGGCGAGGTCGAGGCCGACGCCAAGAAGGGCCGCATCTCCATCACCTCGCCGCTCGCGCGCGCGCTGATCGGCAAGAAGAAGGGCTCGACCGTCGAGGTCGTCGCCCCCGGCGGCGCCAAGGCGTATGAGATCACCAAGGTGGAGTGGCGGTAAAGATTTGCCGCTGCGACGCTGACGTTTGAAAAGGCCGCGCAACCGTGCGGCCTTTTTTGTTTCCGCATGTTGCTGTCGTGAGGCCGCACGACTCTCGTGTCCCGGACACGCTGCAACGCCCTTAGCGTTGCGGCGCAGAGCCGGGACCGAGAACGCAACACGGTATGATGCGGTGAGATGGGCTCCGGCTCTGCAGCGCACCGCCTAAGGAGCGCTGCGCTGCGTCCGGGGCACGAGACCGAAAGCTACCTTCGTCCCTTCACGTCCAGCGGCACGGCCGCCTCGTATTTCGAATTATGCAGCACCAGCGAGGTTCGCACATTCCGCACATGGGGCGCGGCGGTCAGGTGCGTCACGAAATCCTGGAAGGTCGCCATGTCGGGCGCGACGCATTTGAGGATGAAATCGACTTCGCCCGACAGCATCCAGCATTCCCGCACCAGAGGCTCGGCGCGGACGAACTCCTCGAAGGCGCGCAAATCGGCCTCGGCCTGGCTGGACAGGTGAACGGCGGCAAACACCGTGACGTCGAAACCGAGCTTGCGGGCGTCCAGGAGCCCGCGATAGCCAAGGATATACCCCTCCTCCTCCAGCGCCCGGACCCGGCGCAGGCAGGGGGGCGGCGAGATGCCGACGCGCTTGGCCAGCTCGACATTGGTGATTCGACCGTCGGCCTGGATCTCGGTGAGAATCTTCAGGTCGATCTCGTCTAGGTTCCGCGACACGTGAATGGAACTCCTGGCCTTTGCGGCGGTATTGGTGGGTTTGTCGCAATCCTCATAACCCAGTCCGCATGGTTAGCGCAATTTTATTGCGCGTGCAGCGCAATCGACTTTTGTTCCCTGTTGGAAAAATCCGCCGACAGGGAATGCAATTCTTGCATAGCTCACCAGAAGGCTTAGATTAGCTCTGATATTTCAGCGCTTCCGCGAGGCCTCCTGGCTCTTTCCGCGCCCGCGCTGCAAATCCCCCGTGAAAGGCGTCCATCGAAATGTCCGCTCCTGTTCATGCAAAGGTCGTGATTATTGGCTCCGGGCCCGCGGGCTACACCGCGGCGATCTATGCCGCGCGCGCGATGCTCGAGCCGATCCTGATCCAGGGCATCCAGGCCGGCGGCCAGCTCACCATCACCACCGATGTCGAGAACTATCCGGGCTTCGCCGACGTGATCCAGGGCCCCTGGCTGATGGAGCAGATGGAGAAGCAGGCGGTCCATGTCGGCACCAAAATCGTGTCCGATCTGGTCATCAAGCTCGACACCTCGCAGCGGCCGTTCCGCCTCACCTGCGACAGCGGTGATGTCTATCTCGCCGAAACCGTGATCCTCGCGACAGGCGCGCAAGCGCGCTGGCTCGGGCTGCCCTCCGAGGCGAAATTCCAGGGCGGCGGCGTGTCGGCCTGCGCCACCTGCGACGGCTTCTTTTACCGCAACAAGGACGTCGTGGTGGTCGGCGGCGGCAATACTGCGGTCGAGGAAGCGCTGTACCTCACCAATCATGCCTCGCAGGTCACCATCGTGCATCGTCGCGATCACTTCCGCGCCGAACGCATCCTGCAGGAGCGTCTGTTCAAGCACCCGAAGATCAAGGTGGTCTGGGACTCCGCCATCGACGAGATCTGCGGCACTGAGAACCCGAACAAAGTCACCCATGTGCGGCTGAAGAACGTCAAGACCGGCACGCTCACGGATTTGAAGACCGACGGCGTGTTCGTCGCCATTGGCCACGCGCCGGCGACTGAGCTCGTGAAGGACCAGATCAAGCTGAAACCGTCGGGCTATGTCGAGGTCGCCCCGAATTCGACCGCGACCTCCGTGCCCGGCCTGTTTGCCGCCGGCGACGTCGCCGACGAAACCTATCGCCAGGCCGTCACGGCCGCCGGCCTCGGCTGCATGGCAGCCCTCGAGGCCGAACGTTTCTTGGCCCTGCGCGCCAGCGAGCGCGCGGCAGCGGAATAAAGATCATGGCTCGAACACGCGACGGATTTACGGATATGGACTGGGACAAGCTGAAGGTGTTTCACGCGGCGGCGGAAGCAGGCAGCTTCACGCATGCGGGCGAGCAACTCGGCCTGTCGCAATCGGCGGTGTCACGCCAGGTCTCGGCGCTGGAGCAGGAGCTCTCGGTCTCGCTGTTTCATCGCCACGCCCGCGGCCTGATCCTCACCGAACAGGGCGACCTCTTGTTCCGCACCGCGCATGACGTGTTCATGCAGCTGCAGGCGGCGCGCGCAAAACTCACCGACAGCCGCGAGCGGCCGAGCGGCGATCTCAAGATCACCACCACGCCCGGCGTCGGCATCAACTGGCTGATCCCCCGCCTCGGCGAATTCACCGCACTCTATCCGGAGATCCGGATCTCGCTGATCGTCACCGACGAGGAGCTCGACCTGTCGATGCGCGAGGCCGACGTCGCGATCCGCACCCGCAAGCCGACGCAGCCGGATCTCATCCAGCGCAAGCTTTTCGCGATGGGCTTCCACGCCTATTGCTCGCCGGACTACATCAAGCGCTTCGGCACGCCGCGCACGCTGGAAGAGCTCGACGCTCACCGCATCATCACGCTCTCGGACGGCACCTTCGCGCCGCATCTTCAAAACCGCAACTGGCTGGTCGAAGCCGGCCGCAACGGCAGCGGTCCGCGCGAGGCCTATTTCAGGGTCAACAACATCCTCGGCCTCGTGCGCGCCTGTCAGCAAGGCCTCGGCATTGCTGCGCTGCCGGATTACCTGATCGAAGAGCAGAGCCGCCTCGTGCAGCTGTTCGGCGAATCGGATTCGATCCAGCTCGATACGTATTTCGTCTATCCCGAGGAGTTGAAGACGGTCGCGCGCGTGCAAGTGTTCCGCGACTTCGTGGTGAGCAAGGCGCAGCGCTGGCCGTCCTGATTTCCGCATGTCTGACATGCGGCCTCGACGCTTGCTGCATGCCGCTCGTCAAGCCCATACTGCTTGCACGCTGAGCCTTCGCGTTGCGCATTTGTCCCCCTCCTCCAGTGACGCGGGAGTTCAGTAATCCCTCTTGGAAGGTGATTGTGTCGGCCTCACGTGGCCAATACCTTAAGCCGGGCTCTTATTGGGCCCGGCTTTTTTTCTGTCGAATTCGGCATTCGCCTTGCGCGTGTATTGACAGTTTTGGGCATACCCCGCATCATTTACAAATGATCACGAAGTCGTGCGCAATCGTCTCGAAAAAAGGCCCCCACCCGGGGACCTCGGATTTTTGCGCGCGCTAATACTGACTTCGTCATCGCGAGCCAAACCCCGAAAACCCCGCCACCTGGACGGGGTTTTTTCATGTGCCCTCCGTCTCAGGTTTTTTTCCCGAGAAGGAGATGGAACATGACTGACCTGCGAACACAGCTGCACGGACTCTGGCTGCCGCTGGTGACACCGTTTCGCGACGGCAAGCTCGACGAGACCTCGCTGCGGCGGCTGACGCGGCACTACTGCGCACAAGCGATCGACGGTTTTGTCCTCGGGGCGACCTCGGGCGAAGGCATGACGCTGCGGGATGCCGAGTTCGAGCGCCTCGTCGCCATCGTGCGCGACGAGATGGCGGCGGGCCGCCGCAACGTCCCAATCTGCCTCGGCCTGTCAGGCGCGGACACCTCGCGGCTGAGGGATCGTCTCGATGAAACCGCGGACTGGCCGATCGACGGATATCTGATCGCGAGCCCGTATTATTTGCGGCCGTCTCAGCGCGGGCTGCTGGCGCATTTCGAAGCGCTTGCCGATCACGCGGCCTGGCCGCTCGCGCTCTACAACATCCCCTATCGCACCTCGGTCAACATCTCCAACCAGACCATGCTGCGGCTCGCCGAGCATCAAAACATCGTCGGCCTCAAGGATTGCGGCGCAAGCCGCGAGCAATCGATCGCGCTGCTGCGCGACAGGCCGAAGGAATTTCGCGTGCTGACCGGAGAGGATGCGAACTATCTCGAGGCGCTCACCGACGGCGCCGACGGCGGCATCGTGCTGTCAGCCCATGTCGAGACCGCGACGTTTGCGGCGATCTATGCCGAGCACAAGCGCGGCAACCACGATGCCGCGCAGGCACGCTGGCACGAGGTCGCCGAGCTGACGCGCCTGTTGTTCACTGAGCCCAGTCCTGCGCCGGCGAAGTATTGGCTGTGGCGCAGCGGCCTGATCGACAGCCCCGAAGTGCGCCTGCCGATGGTGGAAGTGAGCAGCGAGCTCGCAGCCCAGATCGATCGCGAGATCGAGCGACGGATGAAAGTCGCGGCGTAAGCGCTTCCTTCGTCATTCCGGGTTCGCGCTACGCGCGCCCCGGAATGACGGCGGCGGGGCGGCGCACTTGTGCCACCGTGGTTAACCGCACGCGAACATCCTTCGCAGCTGCCGCATGGTGCATCCACGGCTCGTTTACGCAATCGGCCCTATCGTTCCCGCTTAAAGTATTTCAAAGGGGGAATAACCAATGGGGCATCGCACCCGGCCTACGGCCGCGAGCCAGTTCGCGCCCGCCGATCTCTTGCAGGGAATTCTCGTCGTCTCATCGTTCGGGTTCTGGGCGGTGATGCTCGGCCTGATGCCGGTGCTGCTGTTTCGGGTCTGGCTCGCCTGAGGAGGATCCTGGCGCGGGATGGTTAAACCGAGGTCACAAATGCGCTCAAAATGCGAGTGGGATTGCGATCCGGAATTTTAAAACATCCCGTGTAGCGTGATGCCCATAAGCGAAGAAATCGCGGGGGCGTTTGTGAATAGTCAGAACGAAGTGGCGTCGCATTACGACGCCGGACAACAGGGCTTGTCCACCGAGCAGAACTTCACCACCGAAGACATTCTCTGGGCCGCCGGCATCTGGTCGGTGATCCTGACGCTGTCGCCGGTGATCGTGTTCTACATGCTGATGGTGGCCTAACCTTCATCGGCATGTGAACCCCAAAAACGCAAAACGCGCGGACAGCCGCGCGTTTTCGTCCGGGGAATGATTTTTTGAATTATGCCGCCTGCTTGTGCATTGCGCCAGATGCCGACACCGTGCCGCGAATAGCTTTCACTGAACGCTCGATCGCTGCCCACAGCCTTGCAATTTCCTGAGCCGCACGGCTCTCGGACTGATATTCCCGCGCGCCTTCGCCATGGCTCAGCGCCATCAGCAAATCCGTACGGTTGGTGATCTGACCGCCCCACACCGGAGCGCGGAATTTCGCCAACGCCTCGCGGGCGATGGTGACGATCGGGCTTTCGGATTCGTCACGGCGGGCCGGCGCACCGTTGAGCACGACCGCGTAGGGCTTGCGCGCCGCGCGGCACATCTGAATCGTTTCCTGCACCGCGTTGACGTCGAACACGCCGGGACGCGCCGGAATGACCACCATCGTGGCGTTCTTGATCGCGTCATCGACGACGGCCGACAGGTTCGGCGGCGTGTCGATCAACACCCATTCATAGCCGTCGCGCTTGGCGGCGGAGACGATGCCGCTGACGGAGTTCACCGCAGACTTGATCGGCGGCTCGTTGGTGCCACGCAGCTTGTGCCACAGCGTGAGAGATCCTTGCGGATCGGCATCGACGAGCAGGATAGGCTTGGTCCCCTTGATCTGCGCGGCGAGATGTGCGGCCAGGGTACTCTTGCCCGAGCCGCCTTTACGCGATGCGAAAACAATAACGTTCATGCCCTTGGCCTCCAGATTGACCCCAGGCCGCGAAAATGAATCACCGCGCTGATTCGTGAAAGAAAAATTTATCGGGAGTTGCCTTGCCGCCACGAAATATCAAAGCGTGTTGGCTTTTGAGTCACACTGCTTCGTGCGACGACAGAAACGAACTGCAATCAAGCGCCCTTGAACCGAGCAATCGTGCTTTTTTTGAGCAATGAGAAGGGGAAAGCGGAATGCAACCTTGCCGCGCAAACCGACGCGCGGCTCTTTTCGATCGCGGGTGCGCGTAATCGCCGCAAGCATGCGCGCGAGACAGCGAACAAAAGGAGTCCGGTGGCTGTCGTCAAGCTGATGCGGCAAATCGCGCACCGCGAAGACGCGCTTCGCGCCTATTCAGCGAAGACGCGTTGGCGCTTCTGGCCCAGGCATGACGGAGTTTCAGAGAAGGAACGCGCGCTCAGCTCGGCTCGGTCTTTTTCTTCTTGGCCGCCTTCGGCGCCGGCTTGGTGCTCTTCTTCGCCGTCTTGGGCGCGATGTTGACCGGCTTGCCGGCGCGGGCCTCGCTGGGCTCGGGTCCCTGGCGGAAGTACGGCTTGCATTGCGGCGAGAGCTGCGCCTTCTTCTGGATCATGCAGGCAGTGATGGCATCGACGTTCGGCACGAACTCGCCGCACAGCCGCATCGCATCGGGCGTGCAGGCCTGCTGTTGCTCGGGCGTGTAAGCGAAGCCAGCGCCTGGCTGGACGAACACGGCCAGGGCAAGCCCGGCCATGGCAGCAAGAATGGATTTCCCAGAGTGAAACGCCGGCATTGATCCCCCCAAATCTAGAGTCGGGCCGGAGTGTGGGTGAACGGCTGTTCGTTGGCAACGAGGGCGGAGGCGAAAGGTCGGACGTGTGCGGTCTCGGCAACAGGGCGGGCCGGGCCGGGCTGCTCCGCAGAGTTCGGCAACACTTTGGCAGAGATGGTCAGATCGGGCCCGGCCCGAGCCCCCGGTGCCCCCTCAAACAAAAAAACGCAAAACAACCCCATGCACAGTAGCCAGGCCCGGCCCCGTTTACGGATTTTACGAATTCGATTTGACTCGTCGGGCAAAACAGGAGCATGATGGCATCGTCGAGAGTGCGTGGGGTGGTCGGCTGCTCCCCGAGAGGTTGAGGGGCGCATGGCCACCGTGTTGATCGTCGCGCCGGTGTTCGCCCTGATCGCGGCCGGCTATGCGGCGGTGCTGTTTCGCTTCGTCTCGGAGAGCGCGCACAAGGGCATCTCCGAATTCGCCTTCAGCATCGCGATTCCCGCGCTGCTGTTCCGCACCATCGTCGTGTCGGAATTCCCCGATGTCAGCCCCTACCGGATGTGGGGCGCCTATTACGGCGCGCTCGCGATGATTTGGATCGCGGCGCTGGCGATCTCGGCGCTGCTGCGCGAACGGCGCGAGGATCGCGAGGACGGCGTCGTGTTCGCGATCGGCTCGGTCTACGGCAACATCGTGATGCTCGGCATTCCGCTGACGCTCTCGGCGCTTGGCAACGAGGCCGCGGGTCCGATGGCGCTGATCCTGTCGGTGAACACGCCGCTGCTCTGGCTCTGCGGCATCCTGCAAATGGAGCTGGTCAGCCGCAAGCGGACCGGCTCGGCGCTGTCGGTGATCCGGCCCGTGCTCGCGGACCTCGCGCGCAATCCGCTGATGCTGGGGATCGGCTTTGGCGTGGTGTGGCGCTTCACGGGTCTCGGCCTCAATCCCGTCGCCGACAGGACCATCGAATTGCTCGCGCAGGCGGGAACGCCGGCGGCGCTCATCGCGCTCGGCATCAACCTGTTTCGGTTCGAGGTGAAGGGCGAGATGTTGAGCGTCGTCGTGATGAGCGCGCTCAAGCTGCTGGCGATGCCGGCAGCTGCCTTCGTGCTCGCAAAGCTGTTGAACCTGCCGCCGGTCGCGGCCGGCGTGGTCGTGCTGTTCGCGGCGATGCCAACCGGCGCGAACGCCTACATTTTTGCAGTGCAGTATCGGCGGCTGGTGAATCCGGTGTCGGGCGCGGTGGCGCTGGGGACGCTGCTGGCTGCGGTGACGTTGCCGGTGGTGGTCGCGATCGTGACGAGGCAGCTGTAGCGCGGCGGCGACCACCATCGTACCGGAGCGCGTGCGATCACGGCACCGGATCCCTTATTGGAACTGCCGCGCATTTTGAATGGAAGCGACAATTCCGTCACAGCCGCCGGGCGGCGTGATTGATAGGCTGTGAATTGGAATGGGAATTGGAATGGGAATTGGAATCGAGGTTTTTTCTAACGCGCGAGGGGACCATGAAGCGCTTTGCAATTTCCATCATTCTTTCCCTGATCGGAACGTCGGCCTTCGCCGCTGACATGGCGCTCAAGGCGCCGCCCCCACCACCGCCGCCGGTCGCGACCTGGACGGGCTTCTATCTCGGCATCAACGGGGGATGGGGCTGGGGCACCACCAACCACACTGATATATTCGGCACGACGTCGGGTAATTTTTCCCAGAACGGCGGCCTGGTCGGCGGCACCTACGGGTTCAACTGGCAGGTCAACAGATTCGTCATCGGCTTCGAGGGCGATTTCGACTACGCGGACATCAAGGGCACGCTCACGAGCCCGTTGCTGTGCAGCGTCAACGGCGGCACGACCTGCTTCACCACGCTCAGGAACTTCGGGACGGATCGCATTCGGGTCGGCTTCGACGTCAACGGCTGGCTCCTCTTCGGCACGGCCGGCGTCGGATATGGGCAGGTCAAGGCCGGGCAAAATCCCTGCGGCCTGACCGTGTTCGGCGGCTTCAGCTGCGGCGAGGCGTGGCGCACCGGCTGGGTTGCAGGCGGCGGCGTGGAGAAGATGTTCGCTCCGCACTGGTCGGCAAAGATCGAGTACCTGCACTACGATCTCGGCAACAAGACAGTGTACACGCCGACGACCATCGGAGGCGCGATCAACGTGAACGTGCTCGAGCGCGGCGACATCGTGAGGGCCGGCATCAACTACAAATTCGATTGGCCCGGCAGTTCGGTCGTCGCCAGGTACTGACGGAATCGCAATGCGGTGAGACAGAAGCCCCGGCTGGTCCGGGGCTTTTGCGTTTGGGACCAAGTGGCCGCGATCAAGCTGCTCGCACACGTTCGCCGCGATGACCGAAGCCGACTTCCGGGTTTGACCCGATGTTCCTATCGTCGGTGTCGCGGGTGTGATAGGTCCTGCTGGTCTCCCAGTTCGGCGACGAACGCGCGTCCAGGTAAGGGTAGCTCATGCAACAGTTGACGGACGAAGGTCGGCGGATCGTCGATGATGTGGCGCGCCGGCACGGATTTTCGAGTGACGCTGTATTGTGCATGCTTCTGGCCGTTTCGGCCGGATACGGCAACCAGGCCCAATTCAATCATCCGGAATTCGGCGGCATGGGCCAATGGTCGATGGGCGGGATGATCATGATCGGCGACATGTTCAACAACTACCTGAAGGGCCGCGTCGATTCACTGTGCCAGGAATTGTCGAGCCTGATCCAGGGACAACCGCTGTTCCAGATGCCCGCCCAGAGCCAGAGCCAATCCCAGGGCGGCCAATCCCAAGGCGGCGGCTGGCAGGGCCAGAGCGGAGGCAGCCACCAGCAGCAAAGCAACGGCTACGGCAACACCGGCTACGGCGGCAGCGGCTCGAGCCTTTTCGTGCCCGCAGCATCGAGCAATTGGTGGCCCGCTGATCTCGGCATGCCCGGTTCGACGGGCGGTCAAAACAATCTGCGCTATGCCTATTTTCCAGGCGCACGGCGGCTGGCCGTCGACATCAATGGTCAGGTGTCGGTTTATGATACGGGCCAGCACCAGATCGGCGGTTTTTCGCAACAGCAAAGCGGCGATCAGTCGATTACCTTCACCAGCCAGTTCGGACTGGTGCGCGTGGCCGACCTGCCGCGGATCAACCCAGTGAACAATGGTGCCGCCCCGCAGCAGGCTGCCCCGCAACAGGCCTATGCCAGCCAACCCGATCCCTGGGTGCAGAGCGCGCCGCCGCCGATGCCCGCGCCGCCACCAATGGCGAGTTCGACAATGGCGAGTTCGCCACCGAACCAATTCGGGCCGTCGCCCGCTCAGCACGACGAGATCGTTGCGCTGATCGAAAAGCTCGCCGACCTGCACAAGAAGTGCATCCTCACGGATAGCGAATACGAGTCGAAGAAGGCCGAATTGCTCAGCCGGCTCTGAGCTGCTTTCGATTGCGGCAACAGTCCGCGTTACGGTGGTGGGGGCGAGGTAGGTCGGCAGCGACAGGCGCCGGTCTCACCAATATCCGCTATTCGTTGCCCGTCCTTTGTCCGAACAGCCGCGGGTCATGAGGATAGCGCGCGACATGCGCCACGCGGATACGCCCGGCGTCCTTGTGTCTCGGATTGATGATGTAATTTTGTGCGAACGGCACGATGACCGATGGCACCGACACCATCGCCGTACGCGCCTCGTCGAACCACGGCCGCAATAAGCCACGTGTCACCCTTGGATCGTCAGCCCAATCCCGCGATATCCCTTCGATATCGGTCAGGCTCACCGTTTCGACGGCGAGGTTGTCCGGCACGTCGATCCCGAGCAGCTGGTAGCTCGTCGGCAGGTCCTCGAAATCGATTTCCAGATGCACCATCACTTCGAGCAGCGCCGAAGCCGGATGGTCCGCGGCGTAGACCACGGGCCGGCCGCGATCATGCCAGCGGCCGCCGGCCTTCAGGCCGCCCACGCCCGACAGATCGTCGAAATTGGAAATCCGCCAGATCCTCACGCCAGATCCTTACGCAAGGATGCCGTGATCGATCCGGTACAACATCTCCTCGACAACCCGCGCACCCGCCTCCGTTGCGAGGTAAGCCAACGGCGTTTCTCCGCCCAGCGCCTTCTTCGGTTTGCGCAGCCAGCGGTGCGCCTTGGCGGCATCGCCGAACACGTTCGCGCCCAGCCGGTCGACTCGCGCCAGCCGCACGGCCTTGTCGGTCTCCTCGATCGTCAGCGGCTCGCCATCAGACAACCGTCGCGCCAGCGTGCGCTTAGGCACGACGAACATGTGGATTTCGTCGTCGGTGTAGTTGGCAAGGCATTTGAGGGCGGCGGGTTCGATCCGAAACAGACTGTTGGCGTCGATGACGACATTGAACAGTTCGGCCGAGGGGCGCGATTCATCCGAGGCATTCCTGCCAAGCCCGAGCAAAGGAGCGTCGGTGACGGTGGAGAGCCCCGTGACCGCATCGAAATGCCCCTGCACGACAATCGCGCCGGCTTGCGGTTGATAGGTCTGGTCCGGCTCGGCGGCGGACAGGCGTTCAGGCCTTGCCGATTTGCGCGATTTGTCGGGAGGAGATTTGTGCGTCGGCTTCGATGACGGGCCGCGAAGCCTCCGTGAAGCGATCGAACCAACGCCTTCGCCGGCACGCACATTCTTTGCCATCGGAACCCGTCTCGGCACTCTTATGCCAAATGCCTGAAAAATTGTACCACATGGCATTTAAGCACATCGCAGCGGGGATTCAACCATGGTCCTACAGCTCGAGGATGCCCAAACTCAAAGAGCGCGCGGGGTCTCGGGCACTGTCGCCATAACTCCCACAACTCTGATTTCGGCTAAAGCGCATTCCACCAACAGCGACAAATTTGTCACAGCCGCCGGACGGCGCGCTTGATAGGTTCCGAATCGTAATTGAGCTTATTTTTCGCGTGGGGGATTATGAGGAAGTTGGAATTCGGCATTGTTGCCGCGCTGGTGATGTCCACCGCTGCTCAGGCCGCAGACATGGCAGTCAAGGCGCCACCGATGGCTCCGCCGCCAGTCTATAGTTGGACGGGCTGCTACATCGGCGGCAATGTTGGTGGCGCATGGCACCACGCCGATCAGACCGCAAGCCGCAACATCCGGGGCACCATTTTCGCTACTCCGTACGACCTGGGATCTGCGAACAGCAACGGCGACTTTATCGGCGGTGCTCAGATCGGTTGCGACTACCAGTTCGCCGGCAAATGGGTGGTCGGCATTCAGGGCATGTTCGACTTCGGCAACACCAACAGCACAGGCAACCTCACCGATGCTCGGCTGACGGCCGCGTTCACCAATCCTTATATCACGACCCGCACTCGGGATCTCTACACGGTCACCGGCCGCATCGGCTATCTCTTCACGCCGCAATTGCTGGGCTACGTCAAGGGTGGCGGCGCCTGGACGAACACCTACACGGCGATCTACTCCTCCGCCCCTGCCGCTTATCTTTCGGAATCGGGAAGTGCCGACCGCACCGGTTACACCGTCGGTGGCGGCCTCGAGCACATGTTCGCCAAGGGCTGGTCCGTGTTCGGCGAATACAACTATGCCGACTTTGGCCGCAAAGACATCGCCAACATTGCGGGACCATTGACCACTTCCGGCTCGGCCACCATCAATGCGACCCGCCTGACCATGCAGACCGCGCTGTTCGGCGTGAATTACAAGTTCAACTTCGCGAGCCCTGTGGTCGCGAAGTACTGATTGGCGACAGACCGCAATATGAAAGCCCCGGATTTTGTCCGGGGCTTTTTTGCTGCGCTGAAACCTGGCGTTCATCATGCAAAACGTTCGACCAAGCTCGTCAGCCGAACCGCGTTCTGCTGCTGGCCCTGGCTGACGGGCCTCCATCGCGCGGACGGGGAGTTTCGTGTGCTGTCGCCGTAATTCGTAACTCTACAAACGATTGCCGAAAGGGCTATTCAACATGCCGGCCCGCGCGCCAGGCCATCTCCCAAAAGTCTGCCTCGAGCCGGGTGGCTTCCTTGAAGATCGCAATCAGCTCTGCCTCGCGGGCCGGCGTGGCGTAGAGATCGGCGAGATGATCCAGATGCGCCTGCGCTTTGGCAGCGACCTCCTGGTACGGCACGCCGGCGTACTCGGCGATCCAGACGCGATAGGGGTTCGTCGCAGCGTCCGCTTGGGGTCGCGATGCCAGCCGTGTTGCGATCTCCGCGTACCCGATCACGCAGGGCGCAAGCGCCACCTTGAGTGCGAGCAGATCGCCGCGCATTCCCGTGTCGAGCACGTAGCGCGTATAGGCCAGCATCTCGACCGCCGGAGGGGTTTGTTCAAGATCGGTCGGGGACAGACCCCAACCGGCCGAGAGCTTCACATGCAGGTTCATCTCGACATCAAGGATGGCCGAAAGGCCAGCCGCTGCTTCGCGCATGTCGACGAGTTTGGACGACTTGTAGACCGAGAGCGCGTAGGCGCGCGCAAACTCGATGAGGAACAAATAGTCCTGAACGAGGTAGTGACGAAACGCCGCTTCGGGGAGCGAGCCGTCCGCCAATCCGTTCGTGAAGGGATGCTCGGTGTAGGCCCGCCACTCAGCGGATGCTTCTGTCTTGAGACGCTCGAAGAAACTCACGATCTTTTTCGCCTGGCTTGCTTTTCCATGACCGTCTTTGGCTCGCTACCGATAGCGCATTGCGAACCGGGGGGCTACGGTGATGGTGCACAAAACTGGCTTCGAGCGGCGTTGCGGATAGCGCACTCCCCGCGTCGAGGGTTTGGTGCACTGTCACCGTAATCCTGGGGGTAGACGTGGCTTGGAAAGAACACTCCATTAAATACGGCTCGCTTCTCACTTCGCTCGCATCTGTTGCCATAGCGGTGATGGCTCTTTTTCTGACGATCCATAACGCCAGGCTTGATCGCCAGTATAAAGAACTAAGCATCAGACCATTCTTGCACTTGGACGTGGAAACCTCCGATTTTCACGTCGGTATTTTGAACAGCGGGCTTGGACCCGCCGAGATCATATCGGTTGCGACGAAATTCGGCTCTGACAAATGCCTCCTCTTCTATCGACGTCAGAAGCTCCCTACCGATGATATCGATAAGTCTGCGGAAAAAGTTCTGGACGTTTTAACACCTATCAACGCGTACTTCGCCGATCCACTTAGTCAGCTCTTGCAGCCCGACTCGGTGTGGAATTCACCAAAGGCACCAAAGCTCTATGCGCGCACGCTAACTCCAGGAGAGATCGTCCCGCCCGGAAAGGAAGTAGTTATCTTCGAGGTGCAGAAGGAAACACTGGAAGTTATGCAGCAAAGGCTCCAAATCTTGAGTGGTCCTGACTACAATAAAGTTATGCGCCGATTCATGATGCGCGCACAGACTATTCCGTACTATGTGCACTTTTGTTCACTCACAGGTGAGTACTGCGTCAATCAAATTGAGGAAAACTGCGGCTAGCAGGTATTACGGTGACAGTGCATTTTAACTCACTCCCTATCGTCACGGTTATAGCTCGGGGGCTTCGGTCCACGCCTACCTGATCTGAGAGACCGCCAAAGAAAGATTCGGCTCAATTGACTGGGCCAGAATTACGGTGACAGTGCACTAAATCGATGTTGCCTGGTGAGAGGACCCAACCTGTCCAAGCAGGAAGGCCTCTGGCAGGAGGCGGGGTTTCATGCACCGTCACTCCCGCCGATTTACGCTGGCGGGCATGGAGGGGCCATGCCAAGCGCCTGGAGAAGCACGGCAATGCCCGTCACGATGGCGGCGTAACCACTCCAACGGGATTGATTCGCAGTTGTGCCCACGAGGTCTACTTTGCGACCGTTCTTTAGGAAAACCATTCGATCTGCGCGAGTCTCTGTTTGCTCATCTACGTAATTATTCATCCAGTTGGAGGCTGACGCGAACCACAGCACCGCTGCGATGCCGGCTAAAACGACCGAGGTCCAAGTGAGTAGTTCTTTCATGGTGAGCTATCCGCACTTGAATTACGGTGACAGTGTACGAAATTGATGTTGCTTGGCGAGAGAACCCAACCTGTCCAAGCCGGAAGGCCTGAGCAGGAGGTAGGGTTTCGTGCACTGTCACCGTAACTCCGGGCTCTTCCCACTGTGGGCTAAGCGGTCTGGAGCGAAACGCGATGGCCACAGCGGGAACGATGGGAGCGGGTGAAGAAGACGTAACTGGACAAATAGGAACGATTTCTTTACGAATGTGGTTAGAATAGCGTTGGGTGGGACGACCCCAATCGTCCCACCCTTTGTTACCAATGCCAATGTGACGCTACGACAAACGCCGCAATTCCCGCCCGTCCAACGATGGTGAGGAGTTTGCGGCGTTTTCCTTTTTGCCGTTCCTTGTCCTCTTGCTTCATCGCTTCGATCTCCAGCGTGATGAAGGCGGGGATCTCTGAATGACGTCCTTGAGCTTGCAGACGTTCTACATGCTCGTGGATGCACTTCAGAATCGCGTGTCTAGTTGACGCTTCCGGGTACAGGCGAAAGATCAACTCCTCGACCTCGACCGGCACCAAATTCGGTGGCGGCGAGGCATTCCAAGGTTCTGCGTTACGAGGCGGCATTTGCCCCCCTCCTTATGGCCACGAGAAAAACCGGGATCAGGCGGCCACTGATTCCCGGCTAAACTTCAGAAATAAAGCATTTGAGGTAGCCAACCGAAATGCGGTGCGGCCATTGTTGGTGACGACAAAATGGTCGGCAGCTCGCCCTCGCGATGACCGATCCTTTCCGACGTTGGCGATGAGCCCCTTGCCCTCTAGAGAAACCATGGTCCTGTAGATCATGGTCGTGTTCATCGCCTTCCGATGGAATCGATCCGTCAGTTCAACAACAGTTCCGTAGTCGAAGCCTTGGCCAATCGTCCGGTGCTCATTGAAGAGACCACACGCAACGACCGTAAACTCAAATTTGTTGAGAGGTTCAACGAAGAGGTCGTCCTCCAACATGAGGCGGGCGATCGAAGAGTCACTCAACGTGCTCTGGATGATTGGCTCGATTTGCTCCAATACTTCCGAAAGGCACTTATCGAGAGAGTCGTCCTTCCAATCGCGGTTTGGATCACCGCTAGAAGTTGATCGACCGCAGCTGGCGAACTGGGTCAGGTGGGTCATGTAGTTCCTCCTTTTCAGAGGCCCAAACCAGTTTGAGCCTCACGCTGGTCGGGTGATGGCAAGACCGGCGCACAACATGGTTAATATTTTACGGATGTGGAATCAAGGAACTTACACAGCCGTGTAATCAACAGCCCGTGAGCCCCCCGGTGCGATCGAAAGTCGTTTCGTCACAACTCTGCCCTCTTGACGACCTGATTCGCTTATGGGGCAGCAACATCAGCACGACCTCGCGTGCACTAAATTGATGTTGCCTGGCGAGAGAACCCAACCTGTCCAAGCGGGAAGGCCTCCAGCAGGAGGTGGGGTTTCGTGCACTGTCACCGTAATCCCGTAACTCCATCACCGAGCCAGCGCCCAAAAAGATCAACCTTACAAATTCACCATGAAGCAACTGGCCCGGCCGCGCAGCCTTTACACCAGCCCGCGCCGTGCCCATCTATTGCAGATGACCACATCCCCAAAACCTTACGTCAAGCCGCAGCCCCTGACCAAGGACCAGCTGCGACAGATGCTGGCCCAGGCCGTGCGCAATACGCAGCCTGAACTCAACAACGACGTCCAAGCGCCTGAAACGAAGGCAAAGCGCAAATCGCGCTCGCAATCCTGAGCTCCGGCCAAGGGCCCGCTGCGATCAGGCATAGGCATCGCCCGTGCGTTCAGTTTCCGACGCTGGGGGCAAACCAATCCCCGACATTCGCAAGCGTTTCACGGGCTTTCGGCGCGCGCTTTTGGGCGCCTGACGCTTGTCTGGCCTGCGCTCATTATCCAGCTCGTTATTTCTGCTAAGTGATTGTTTTCGCTGGTACAGTTGGGTGGGCTCGAACCACCGACCTCCTGTTCCACAGACAGGCGCTCTAACCAACTGAGCTACAACTGCATCCTTGCGAGCCGCCCTTAGGGCGCCCTTGATAGGGCCGGTACCGAGGGGGGCTGGACGGGGCGGAAACTAGGTGCAACGGCCGTTTTTGGCAAGGCCGCAGAACCCGATAATCACCCTCCGAGCGACGTTATTTCCAAAGCAAAACCCGGGCTCTAGGCCCGGGTTTCTTAATTCAAACGTCCCGATCCGCTCAGGCGGCGGGGGGCGTGTAGAGCTTGGCGGCGCTGGTCTTGATCGGCTCGGCGGCGGCGGTGGCTGCGCGCTGGGCGATCTCGGCAAGCTCCTTGGCCTGGACCTGGAAGGTCTCGAGCTGGGTCTTGCCGTGGCCGGTCCACAGCGCGAACGCATCCGACGGCGATTTCACGCTGAACAGCTCCTGGGTGAAGTCGAGATGGGCCTTGGTATTGGCCTTCGCGAACTCCATCAGCTTGGCGGTGTACTCGCTTGCGCCCTTGTGGGCGGAGGCGAACACGGCCTCGACGGTGCCGTTGTGGGTCTCGGCCGCGTCCTTGAACTTGGCATAGCTCTCGCGGGCCTGCGACACGCCCTTTTCGGCGAACGCACGCATCTGCTCGGGAACCTCGAACGGAATGATCGAGGCAGAAAATGGATCAGTCGCACCTGTCATGGTTGGTCCCTCACGAAAATGGAAAGTGGAGTGAGCCTTCTGGCGCGCCCGCCGGGCCCCGAAGGCCTTAATTCAGCGGGTACGAAGACTGGAAACGCGAAACAAACGAACGGCTCGCCCAGCGCCCAGCTTTATCCGTGCCTAACATGTCAACATTGTGCACCGCAATGTGATCCGGGGGTGCGGCGCGAAATTTAATCTCGGGGAGGGTGAGGTTCCGGATTGGGGGAACCGGTGGTTGAGGTGCCCGGGTGCCCCGGAATGACGGCGGGGTCTCTGCCCGTCACACCGAATCCTGCGGATGCCGCCCGGGTCCGGCTTGCGGGTCCGGCCACATTAAGGTTATCGCGGCTTTAGGCCATCCCTCCTAGGCGGGGGCCGTGGACCTGCCCGCTCCCGCGGGCGATACTAACCCTTTCTTAAGGCTGTCATTCCAGGCAGCCGGCGGACCTGATGCCAACACGCGAGACTTGAAGCCGGTCGGATGAGTACTTCGGATTTCCAGTTGCGAGGCGTCGGTGATCCCCGGCTGGCCGTGCATGCGACCTCGCAGCTCGGCACCTGGCTCTGGTCGGTCGACGGCACGCGCGTGCTCTGGGCCAATCCGGTCGGCGCAAAACTGTTTGGCGCGGCGAATTCCGCAAGCCTCGCTGCGAGGATGTTTGGACCGGCCGACGGCCATCGCCGCCAAATTATCAGGCTCGCCCGCCAGCTGCCGGCGAACGGCGCCATCAGGCTGGAGCGGCTGCGCGGCTTCGGCGCCCGGCTCGGCACGCTGATGACCTGCGCTTGCGCGCGGCTCGACTTTGCCGATGGCGGACACGCCGTGCTCGTGACTGCGATGGAGGCGGCGGGCCGCTCGATGCCGCTGGTCGAGCGGCTGCATCGTCTCGTCGACGGCGCGACGGTGCCGATGGCAGCGTTCGGGCCCGACGGGATGTTCGCCGGCGCGAGCGAACCGGCACGGTCCCTGCTCGGCTTTCGCGATCTCACCGAGGCCGGCCTCGAACAGGCGCGCAACGATGCGCTCACGACAGGCCGCGTCGCGATGCCGATCGGCATCGGCCAGATGGTGCTGCAACGGGTCGGCCTAGGGGCCGATGTCGGGCTGGTCGCGCTGATCGAGCCGGCTGTGCAGCCGGCGGCAGAAGCGACGACCGATGCTGCGCCTGATATCGTTGAAGACATCGCGCACCAAGAGGCCGCTCAGCCTCCCGCACCGGACACTCCGCCGCCAGCGGTGCCGGACGATGTGCAGGGCGCGCGGTCGAACGAGGCGCCATCCGAAATCGCGCTGTTCGATGCCTTCGCCGAGCCGGACGAGACCCCCGCCCCGGCGACGGAGATCGTCACGATCCAGGACGCCGTCAAGGAAGCGGCCGAAGCGCCGCTCGAAGCCACGCCAGAGACTCCGGTTGATAACCCACCGGAAGCCATCGTGCCGCCGCAGGCCGCGCCGATCACCTCACACATGGTCGAGCCGCAATCAGCAGAGCCGCCCACGCCGCGTCAGCATCCGCTGCGCTTCCTCTGGCAGATGGATGCGGAAGGCCGCTTCGTGCTGGCGTCCAGCGAGTTCATCCACCTGATCGGTGCACACACGGCCTCAGGCTTCGGCCGCCTTTGGCACGAGATCGCCGACGAATTCTCGCTCGATCCTGACGGCCGTGTCGCGCAGGCGCTGGCGAGCCACGACACCTGGGCCGGCATCACCGTGAACTGGCCGGCCGATGGCGGCGAGCATCTGCCGGTCGAGCTGGCGGGCCTGCCGGTCTACGACCGCGAACGCAATTTTGCGGGTTTTCGGGGTTTTGGCGTCTGCCGCGATCTCGACAGCCTGAACCGGCTCGATGCGCTCCGCCGCTTCGAGCTGTTCGTCGAACCGCCGGCACCGCAGAGCCTCTCCGCCGAAATCGTCGAGCCCGAGCCAGAACCGGAGCCAGTGGCCGAGCCACCGCCTCCGCCGATCGAGCCATTTGAGCCTGAGGCCACATTTGAGCCTGTCGCCGAACTGCCCGAACCCGCACCCGATGTGAATTCACACCCAACCGAACCGGAAACGCCAGTGGAAACGCCTCCCAATGTCGTGCCGTTCCGCCCAGCCGGCGATGCCAGATCACTCAGCGATCAGAGATCGCCGACGCTGACGCCTGTCGAGAACAGCGCGTTCAACGAGCTCGCCCGGCAATTGTCCGAGCGGTTGGAACGCGAGCGTGAGACGATCGCATCTGTTACGGTCGAGCCGCCCGAGTTCACGCCCGAACCGCCGGCACCGGAACCCGCGGCGCCGCAAGCGCCGGCTGAATGGCTGACCGAGCCCGCGCCACCCGCGCATGGCCACAGCGCGCGCGACCGCGCGCTGCTCGATCTGGTGCCGACCGGCATGTTGATCTATCGCCTCGACCGCCTGCTCTACGCCAACCCCGCCTTCCTCGCGCGCATGGGCTATGCCAGCCTCGCCGCGCTGGAGGATGCCGGCGGGCTCGATGCGCTCTATGTCGAGCCGGGCGTGTCGTCGGCCAGCAGCACGTCGCAGGCCGGCACGCCCGTGACGATCAGCGCGACCTTTGCCAATGGCGAGCGGCCGCTTCCGACCACGGAAGCGCATCTGCACACGATCGACTGGGATGGCGAGAGCGCGCATGCGCTGATCTGCGCGCTGCCGCAGGCAAGTGTCGTCGCTGCGCCGCCCGTTGCCGCCGAGCCCGTGGTCGCGGAATCCTTCCCTTACGCTGTCGAGCCCGAGCTTGAAGCCGGCGATGCGGACGCGGAAGATCTCGCCGCGATCCTCGACACCACGGCCGAGGGCATCGTGATGTTCGATGCCGAAGGCAACATCAACGCCTGCAACCGCAGCGCCGAAGCGCTGTTCGGCTACGACGGCGAAACGCTGATGCAACGGAATCTGGTGACGCTGTTCGCGCCGGAGAGCCAGCATATCGTCATCGACTATCTCGACAGCATGAAGAGCCAGGACATCGCGAGCCTGCTCGACCATGGCCGCGAGGTGCTGGGACGCGAGAAGAAGGGCGGCGTCATTCCGCTCGCGATGATCATGGGCCGCACCAGGCCCGACGGTCCGAACTTCTTCGCCGTGTTCCGCGATCTCTCCCAGAGCAAGAAGGGTGAGAGCGAGCTGAAGAGTGCACGGCGTCTCGCCGACGGCGCGGCGAATGCCAAGGCCGACATGCTGGCGCGGATCAGCCACGAGATCCGCACGCCGCTCAACGCCATCATCGGCTTTTCGGAGGTGATGATCTCCGAACGGTTCGGCACGCTCGGCAACGAGCGCTACGGCGAATACATGAAGGACATCCGTGCCTCCGGCGAGCGCGTCATCGCCATCATCGACGATTTGCTGGAGCTGTCGCGGATCGAGACCGGCAAGCTCGACCTCCATTTCGCCAATCTCAACCTCAACGATCTGGTCGAGGCCTGCGTCGTGGTGATGCAGCCGCAGGCCAACCGCGAGCGCATCATCATCCGCACTTCGCTGGCGCATGCGCTGCCGCAGGTGACGGCGGACACGCGCGCGATGCGGCAGATCACGATGAATTTGATCTCGAACTCGATCCGGCTCGCGAGCGCCGGCGGCCAGGTCATCGTCTCGACCGCGCTGTCCGATCGCGGCGAGATCGCACTTCGCATCCGCGACACCGGCCACGGCCTGTCAGAGCGCGAGGTCGCAGCCGCCATGGAGCCGTTCCGCACGCCACCGCCGGGCGATGCCGCGGACAATTCCGCGCTGTCTCTTTCCCTGACCAAGGCGCTGGTCGAAGCCAACCGCGCCCGGTTCAACATCAAGAGCGGCGCGAATTCGGGAACGCTGATCGAAGTGGTTTTCGCGCCGGTGGTGGCGGGGGCGTGAGGGCAAGGTGGCCGGCGGTTTAGCGCCTCCGCCGCGCCGCCGCCAAGGTCTCCGACGGCAGCTCGCCGGTCACGCGTCGGTATTCGGAGGAAAAGCGACCGGCATTCGTGAATGCCGCATTTGAACGCGACGGCAAGCACACTGGTGTGCTGATCAGGCTGCCTCAGCAGCTCCGCGGCCTTCCGGAGCCGCACCTGCCTGGCAAACAGGCCGGGCGATCCGCGCCTCGATTCCGAGAACTCCCTGAACACCGTCCGCACACTGACATTGGCGATCCCGGCGATCTTTTCGAGGTCCAACGGCTGATCCCAATGGGCCTCGATGTAGGATTCGACGAGATCGATGACGGTTCGATTGCCTCGCGCCGGTGCTCTGTGAAGCAGATGGCTGAAATTGTGCCGATGAGCCAGAAGTAGCCGGACCATCAGGCTCCGCTCCAGCTCTGTTATCGCAATCGCCGAGTAGTCCGGACCGAGCCTGTCCAATTCCACGGCGAACCGGAAAACGTCCTGCCGCGCCAGCGTCATCACAGCCGGGTCGGGATCGTCTTCGACGAAAAACAACCTCGTGTCGCTGTGATCTCCGACGATGCTCTTCAGCAGACGCTCCGGGGCGCCGGCAGAACTGCCGGACAATGTCGGATTCCGGAAACGAAAGCGACGCCGCACCCGCGTACGAGCAGAATGCCAATCCGATCGAGGTGAGGGGCGCGAAGTTGGCGTGAACGCCGAACCCGGCGTCGCGACTGTCAAATCGATCCGCGCCATAGACGCTGAACAGGAGATCGCGCGCGCGACCCGTGTCAGACGATTGGAACAATGGATATCGATCAAGGTATGAGACGTCGCGCAAATCAGCCCCCGGCGATTGGAGTCTAGCCCGGCTCTCGCATCAAACTACCATTCGAGGTTGCAGATACAGCGACACGATGTCTCGTCAACGCATCGAGAATCGCCAGCTCCCACCGCCGCGAACCACGCGGCCCTCGCAAGATCTACCCAATCCGGGTACCTTGACCATCTTTTTTTTCGAAGAGCGCCCCGCGGAATTACGGATGTGGCCGGGGGCGTCGGCGCCGTTGCGGCCCACAGCTTGCCGGATATCGACAGGTGTTTTAGCGCGCCGTTTAAACTTGCCCTGCGCGAACTACTCCGGCACCGGCATACGGATTGAGTTGTCGTCGTCAGGTTAATCGCCACGGCAGAAACCGGCTGTTGTGTCTTTGATCGGACAAACACTCTGATAATTCGATCCAGCTACCCATCCGACAGCTTCAGAGACGCAACCAAGGCTCGCAGCCATTCGGCGTCCAGGAAGTCGATATCCACAGAGCGTCGGGAGACAACGACATGTTTGGCCGCAAGACCGGTAGTGACACGAAGGCCCAGATCGATGCGATCGGCCGCTCGCAAGCCATGATCGAGTTCAACGCTGACGGAACGATCATCACGGCCAACCGGAATTTTCTCGACGCGCTCGGCTATTCGATCGAGGAGATCCGGGGCAAGCACCACTCCATGTTCGTGCCGGCCGATCAGCGCGACGGCGCCGCGTACAAGGCATTCTGGGCGGCGCTAAACCGCGGCGAGTTTCAGGCAGCCGAGTTCAAACGGATCGCCAAGGACGGCCGCGAGGTCTGGATCGAGGCCTCTTACAATCCGGTGCTCGGCGGCGACGGCAAGCCGGCCCAGGTCATCAAGATCGCAACCGTGATTACCGAAAAGAAGCTCCGCGGCATGGCGGATGCATCGAAGCTGGCCGCCATCAACCGGGCGCAGGCGGTCATCGAGTTCAAGCTGGACGGCACGATCGTCAACGCGAACGAGAACTTCCTCGATGCGCTCGGCTATTCCCTCGCCGAGATTCAGGGCAAGCCCCACAGCATGTTCATACCGCAAGCCGACCGCGACAGCGCGGCGTACCGCGAGTTCTGGAGCAAGCTCAACCGCGGCGAATACCAGGCGGGCGAGTTCAAGCGGATCGGCAAGGGCGGCAAGGAAGTCTGGATCCTCGCATCCTACAACCCGGTGATGGACGACACCGGCAAGCCGTTCGGGGTGGTCAAGTTCGCAACCGACATTACCGCGGACAAGCTCCGCAACGCCGACCTGGCGGGGCAGATCGAGGCGATCGGCAAGGCCCAGGCCGTGATCGAGTTCAACATGGACGGCACGATCATCAGCGCCAACGAGAATTTCCTGCACACGCTGGGCTATGCGCTGGGGGAGATCAAGGGCAGGCATCACAGCATATTCGTCGATCCGTCCGAGCGCGACGGCTCCGCCTATCGCGAGTTCTGGGCCGCGCTCAACCGCGGGCAGTACCAGGCGGCCGAGTACAAGCGCATCGGCAAGGGCGGCAAGGAGGTCTACATCCAGGCCTCCTACAATCCGATCCTCGATCTCAACGGCAAGCCCTTCAAGGTCGTCAAATATGCCACCGACACGACGAAGCAGGTGCTCGTGCGCATGGGCAACGAACGCGTCCGCGGCATGATGGAATCGGTCGCTGCCGGCTCCGAGGAACTCAACGCCTCGGTACGCGAGATTTCGGAAGCCATGACGAAATCGCGCGAGACGGCGATGGGTGCGGTCGAGCAGGTCGCCGCCGCCGACGCGCAGGCCCAGCGCCTGACCGAGGCCGCGCAGGCCATGAGCGGCATCGTCGAGCTGATCAGCAACATCACCGGCCAGATCAATTTGCTGGCGCTGAACGCCACCATCGAATCCGCGCGAGCCGGCGAAGCTGGCCGCGGCTTCGCCGTGGTCGCCTCGGAGGTGAAGGGCCTCGCCAACCAGGCCAAGCAGGCGACCGACAAGATCTCCCAGGAGATCAGCAGCCTGAATGGAATCTCGGGCGATGTCGTCGGTGCGCTGAATATCATCAAGCAGGCGATCAACAATGTCAGCGAATACGTGACATCGACGGCCGCCGCGATCGAGGAACAGAGCACGGTCACCAACGAGATGTCGACCAGCATGCAACGTGCCGCCGCGGAGGCAGCTGCCATGGCGGGCGGCGCCTGACCATGATCGAGACGGACAATGTCATTCCATTCGTTCCACGTACGCCGTCAGGATATGTCGCGAGCGTCGAGGCGTCGGCAGATGTTGCCGAGGCCAAGGCGAAAGTGGATGCCTCCTCGGCAATGCTGATCAGGCTCTACGCTCAGCTTGACCAGATCGCGTTGCCGGAATCGCTGGCGGAGCAGTTCAAGGACAAAGTCGTCGAATTGCTGATCGGTGGCCGGAAGCTCCGATCTGTGCTTCACGAGCTCGAATGTCCTGGTGCGGCGGGAAGGGGTGGCCGCTGCGTCGGGACGAACATGTGAAAAAGAAAGTCGCAATTGGCGCGATGGATTCCGGGCTCGCCGCTTCGCGACGCCCCGGAATGACGGGCAATTGCGCCGCCGTGTTCACGCCGCGCGCACCGTATCCAGAAACCTGCCGACCTCGATCTTCAGCCTGTTGCTGTCGTTCGACAGCGACTGCGCCGCGGAGAGCACTTGCGAGGAGGCAGAGCCGGTCTCGGTCGCGCCCTGCCGCACGCTCACGATGTTGGCGCTGACCTGCGTGGTGCCGGCGGCTGCGTTCTGGACATTGCGCGAGATCTCGCTGGTCGCGGCGCCCTGCTCTTCCACGGCGGCGGCGATGGTGGAAGAGATCTCGGACAGGCGCTCGATGGTGCCGCCGATGGTCTTGATCGCGCCGACGGAGTCTTGCGTGGCGACCTGGATGCTCGAAATCTGCTGACCGATATCGCCGGTCGCCTTCGCAGTCTGCTCGGCCAACGCCTTCACCTCGGAGGCCACCACGGCAAAACCGCGACCGGCTTCGCCCGCGCGCGCGGCCTCGATGGTGGCGTTCAGCGCCAGCAGATTGGTCTGGCCGGCGATCGCGTTGATCAGCTCGACCACGTCGCCGATCCGCGCGGCGGCCTTCGACAATTCGCCGACGCGGTCGTTGGTCTGCCCGGCTTGGTTCACAGCCTCGCCGGCCATGCGCGCGGAGGCCTGCACCTGGCGGCTGATCTCGTTGACGGAGGCGGTCAGCTCCTCCGCCGCAGACGCCACCGACTGCACGTTGGTGGCGGCCTCTTCGGAAGCGGCCTCGACCAGCGTGGCAAGCTCGGTGGAACGGCTGGCGGTCGTTGTCAGCGACGTCGCCGAAGCCTCGAGCTCGGTCGCAGCCGACGACACGGTCTCGACGATCTCGCCGATCGCGCCCTCGAAATCGTCGGCCATCCTGATCATGTCGGCGCGGCGGCGCTCGGCGGCGAGCTTGTCCTGCCGGATCTTCTCCTCGGCTTCCTCGTGCGCCTTCCGTTCGGCGTTGATCTTGAAGGTCTCTACGGCCTGCGCGATCTCGCCGATCTCGTCGGGACGGCCGAGGCCAGGCAGCACGATCGCGAAATTGCCGTTGGCAAGCTCGATCATCGCCGCCCGCATCGCGGACAGCGGCTTTGAGACCGAGCGTCCGATGAAGATGCCGAGGCCGAGCACGCCGGATGCGATCAGCGCGATCGCGACCGCAATCCAGAACTGGATGTTGGCGCGCTCGGCGTCGTTCAGACGATCGGCTTCGGCACGAATGGCCTCGACCGACTTCGAGACCTGCTCGATCACAGGCTCGACCGACGAGAAGGCTTCGGACATGGCCCTCAATTCAGTCGCGAGCTTCAGCGCGGTCTCCATCCACGCCGAGAAGTCGCGCTGATAGTCGGCGAGCTTTTGGCGCAGCTCGGCCTTCGCGCCA
Source organism: Bradyrhizobium sp. OK095 (assembly GCF_900109945.1). Classification (GTDB taxonomy): domain Bacteria; phylum Pseudomonadota; class Alphaproteobacteria; order Rhizobiales; family Xanthobacteraceae; genus Bradyrhizobium. The sequence goes on along the minus strand of NZ_FOBX01000009.1, from coordinate 258,450 downwards.
TCGGGAATGGCGGCGGCGTCGACGCCGGCGGCGAATTCGGACGCGCGCTTCTTCATGTCGCCGCCATATCTGGCGTCGCGGCGCAGCATGAAATCCTTCTCATGCCGGCGCATCATCAGCATGATCACCTTCAGCGACGAATTTTCGAGCTGGTCGACCTGACTCTCGATCCCGTGGACGGAGGCGCGCAGGCGGCCTTCGAGACCCGACTTCTCGTCAAGGCCGAGCCGTTGCCGTTCCTCGACCACCGCCGCGAAGTGCGTCTGATAAGTCTTCAACGACGCATTCATCGCGTCGATCCTCGCGGCGAGCTCAGGCTTGCCCAGCGCTGAAATCCTGCCGCGAAGCTTCTCGATATCAAGCGCCACCTGCTTGCCGATTTCGACCTGACGCTGCGCCCTGGCCGGATCGCTGCGCAGCAGAAAATCCTTTTCGGCGCGGCGGCCCTCGAGCAGCTCGACCGCGATCCTGTTATTCAGCTCGAAGACGCTGCGCGCCTCTTCGGCCGCGTCGCGTGAGATGCCCATCGTGCGTTCGCCATAAAGATGGATGCCGCCGATCAGGACGACACCGATGACGCCAATGACGCCGATCGCGGTGATCTTGTGAGTGAGACGAAGGGAAAGTCGCATCTTGGTCGCCGGTTGTGACGGATGCGGTTTATGAAGCGCTAACGCATAAAAACTTCCGTTAATTTGCGGGCACGTAAGATTACGTGTATTATGACAGAACGCACGCCAGAGTGCACAACGAACTTCATGGCGTTAGTGTCTGGGCCTCGTGGGTTCGCCGAACCATCGCACCGCGGCCTGAGCTGCTTCCCCATTGTCGGACGCGCCGTCGCTGGCCCACGCAACGAAGCCATCGGGACGCAGCAATACAGCGCTCAGGCCCAGCCGATCCTTCGGCTCGCCCGCAATATATGAGATCCGATCGCCCCAGCGGCGCGCGAGCACCTGAAGCGGCTCACGCGTATCGAAGTCCAGCAAGATGCCTTTGGCTTGCCTCAGGCATTCTCCGATCGTGGTGCCATCCGAGAGTTCGAAATCTGGAACGCTGCGGCCGACAAGCGGATGGCGGCCGCCAAAATCATGGCGGAGCGAAACGCCGCGCACGCGCTCCGCGAAATAGGTCGCGCCATCGCGGGTTGCGATGAGATCGCGCATGATGGCTTGCAGCGCGCGGGCGCCCGGCGTCGGCCGCATGATCGCGACCTGTGCGCGCGACCAATCGAGGATCTGCGCGCCGACGGGACGCCGTTCTTGCGAATAGGTATCGAGCAGATCGGCCGGTGCATGGCCACAGATCGTCGCAGTCAGCTTCCAACCCAAATTCAAGGCATCGCCGAGGCCAAGATTGAGGCCTTGGCCACCGAGCGGCGAATGGATGTGAGCGGCATCGCCCGCCAACAGCACGCGCCCTTTGCGATATGTCGTGACCTGATGGGCTCGATCCGTCCAGGTGGCAGCGAGCCGAAGCGCCGTGATGGTAACGTCCGTGCAGGAGACATGGCGCAAGACGCTCTGCACATGCTCGCGTGTGACCGGCTCGGTCCGGTGGAAAGCACCACCGTCGAAATCGACCATCGCGATCGTCTCCGGCTGCGCGTAGGTATACATGCCCGTGGGCGTGTAGTTGCGGCCCGGGCGCAGCTTGTCCGGATCGGCCAGTTCAACATCGACGGAATAGCCGGTGAACTCGGGGTCGGTGCCGACGAAGTCGAATCCGCTGATCTTGCGCACCGTGCTGCGGCCGCCGTCGCAACCCACAAGCCAGCGTCCCCGAAAAGTCTCGCCGGCCGCCTGCACCGTCACGTCCTCGTTCGAAGCCGTGATGGCATTGACGCCGAAGCCGCGCCGGATGTCCACGCCCATGCTGCAAGCGCGCGCAGCCAGAACGGATTCGAGTGTTTCCATATCGACGGCGACGTTGGCGTCCGCCGGCGTTGGCAGGCGCCAGGACCATCGCGCGACGTCGATGTCGTCCTGATAGAACTGGATGCCTGCGAAGTGGCCTGCGGGCCGTCGCGCCTGCTGCATCCAGTGGGCAGCACTCTTGATCGCGCCTGACTTGGCGCGTTGCGCGGCCATGATTTCATCCAGCAAACCGCGCCGGTGAAAGGCCTCCGTTGTCGGGATCGAAAGGCCGCGCAAGCCGAACGGGAGTTGCTTCAGGGGAGAAAGCGGATCTTCTGCTTGCTCCAGCACCAGCACCGAAAGACCGGCGAGCCGCAGCTCGCAGGCGAGAAACAGGCCAACGGGCCCGGCGCCGGCAATAACGACGTCGTAGAGATTCGTGGATTGAGTTTGCATGAGACGCTCCTGTGGTCGATGTTCGACCGGAGCGTTCCCCAAGCTTCGAGAACCACACGGACGAACGATTGGGCGCCTGCGTGGCGTCCGACGTTCGTCGCGGGGATCTCGTGCACAAGGCCAAAGACCAGAGCTTTCGTTACCGAAAGGATTTGGGCTTACCAGACCAAATCTGCCTTTTCCGACATGAGCTATATAATTTCGTGGCGATCGATGCGCAATGAAAAAGGCACGGCGCTTGCGGCGCCGTGCCTTTCACATTCACATGGCTTTGATCAGCTGTAGATTTCGAACAGGCCCGCGCCGCCCTGGCCGCCGCCGATGCACATGGTCACGACGCCCCACTTTGCCTTGCGGCGGGCACCTTCCTGGAGGAGATGGCCGGTGAGACGGGCGCCGGTCATGCCGAAGGGATGGCCGATCGCGATCGAACCGCCGTTGACGTTGTACTTGGCGGGATCGATGCCGAGCTTGTCGCGTGAATAGAGGCACTGGCTGGCGAAGGCTTCGTTGAGCTCCCACAGATCGATGTCGTCGATCTTCAGGCCGTGACGCTTCAACAGCTTCGGCACCGCGAAGATCGGACCGATGCCCATCTCGTCCGGCTCGCAGCCCGCCGCCGCCCAGGCAACGAAACGGCCGAGCGGCTTGAGGCCGCGCTTCTCCGCGTCCTTGGCTTCCATCAGCACCACGGCGGCTGCGCCATCCGAGAGCTGGCTGGCGTTGCCGGCAGTGACGGTCTTGCCCGGGCCCTTGACCGGCTCGAGCTTGGCGAGGTTTGCCAGCGTCGTCTCGGGACGATTGCACTCGTCGCGGTCGACGACGTAATCGACGATGCTCTCGGCCTTGGTCGCCTTGTCGACCACCTTCATCTTCGTCTTCATCGGGACGATCTCGTCCTTGAACTTGCCCGCCTGCTGGGCCGAGGCCATGCGGCGCTGCGACTCCAGCGAATATTCGTCCTGGTATTCGCGGCTGAGGTTGTAGCGCTCGGCGACGATGTCGGCGGTGTCGATCATCGCCATGAAGATGTCGGGCGCGGTCTTGAGCAGATCCGGATCGACCCATTCCTTCGGCGAGCCGCCGCCTGGGATCGAGATGCTCTCGACACCGCCGGCGACGATGCAGTCGGCGCCGTCGGAGCGGATCGAGTTCGCGGCCATCGCAATGGTCTGGAGGCCGGAGGAGCAGAAGCGGTTCACCGAGACGCCGCCGGTCGACTTCGGCATGCCTGCGAGCAGCGCGGCCTGGCGGCCGATGTTCGGCGCGCCATGGGCGCAATTGCCGAGATAGCAGTCCTCGACATAATCCTTGTCGACGCCGGCGCGATCGACCGCGTGCTTGATGGCGTGGGCGGCCAGCGACATCGGCGGCGTGATGTTGAACCCGCCGCGGCCGGACTTGGCCAGGCCCGTGCGTGCATAGGAAACGATGACGGCTTCACGCATTGTTTTCTCCCTTTCGAACATTGTACGGAGGCGTTGGTACGAGGCGTTCCGGGCGCCATTGGTACACAAAGTTTGGCGACCGGGGGAGACATAAAGCGCCGCGCTGCATCAACAAAAACGCCGCCCTCGCGAGAAGGGCGGCGTTGTTCCGCATGTCGGAATATATGATAGCCGTCATTCCGCAGCGCGCGCCGCGGACAGGCATACCTCAGAACGTCAGCGCCTTGACCTGCTTGACCTGCGGCAGGGCCTGCACCTTGGCAAGCAGATCGGCCGGCACCGCGCCGTCGACCTCGATCAGCGCGATGGCATCGGAGCCCGGCGCGACGCGGCCGAGATGGAAGGTCGCGATGTTGATCTTGGCATCGCCGAGCAGGCTCGCGAACTTGCCGATGAAGCCCGGCTTGTCCTCGTTGGTCACGTAGATCATCGACTTGCCGAATTCGGCATCGACGCGGATGCCCTTGATGTCGACGAGGCGCGGCTTGCCGTCGGCATAGACCGTGCCCGAGACCGAGCGCTCCTGCCGCTCGGTGGTGACGGTGACGGTGATCAGGCTCTCATAGTCGCTCTGGGCGGCGCGAACGATCTCGTCGACCACCATGCCGCGCTCCTTGGCGACAACAGGCGCCGAGACGACGTTGACGTCGCCGAGCATCGGCCGCAGCAGCCCGGACAGCACGGCTGACGTGATCGCCTTGATCTTCATCTCGGCGACGTGGCCTTCATAGGTGATCTCGACCTTGAGGATGCCGGATTCAGTGAGCTGGCCGGCGAACGAGCCGAGCTTCTCGGCGAGCGCGATGAACGGCTTCAGCTTCGGCGCCTCTTCGGCCGTGATCGAGGGGAAGTTGACGGCGTTCGAGATCGCGCCGGTGAGCAGATAATCCGACATCTGCTCGGCGACCTGGAGCGCGACGTTCTCCTGCGCTTCCGTGGTGGAGGCGCCGAGATGCGGCGTGCAGATCACCTTGGGATGGCCGAACAGCACGTTCGTGGTCGCGGGCTCCTCGACGAAGACGTCGAAGGCAGCGCCCGCAATGTGCTTGGAGTTGAGCGCATCGACCACGGCCTGCTCGTCGACCAGGCCGCCGCGGGCGCAATTGATCAGGCGCACGCCCTTCTTCATCTTGGCGATCGCGGCCGCATCGATGATGTTCTTCGTTTTCTCGGTCAGCGGGGTGTGCAGGGTGATGAAGTCGGCGCGCTTCAAGAGGTCATCGAGCTCGACCTTCTCAACGCCGATGTCCCTGGCGCGCTCCGGCGACAGGAACGGATCGAACGCGATCACCTTCATGCGCAGGCCGAGCGCGCGATCGGCCACGATCGAGCCGATATTGCCGCAGCCGACCACGCCGAGCACCTTGCCGGTGATCTCGACGCCCATGAAGCGGTTCTTCTCCCACTTGCCGGCCTGGGTCGAGGCGTCGGCCTGCGGAATCTCGCGCGCCAGCGCCAGCATCAGGGTGATGGCGTGCTCGGCGGTCGTGATCGAATTGCCGAACGGCGTGTTCATCACGATGATGCCCTTGGCCGTGGCGGCGGGGATCTCGACATTGTCGACGCCGATGCCGGCGCGGCCGATCACCTTGAGGTTGGTCGCCTTCTCCAGGATCTTTGCGGTCGCCTTGGTCGCGGAGCGGATCGCGAGGCCGTCGTAATTGCCGATGATCTCGGCGAGCTTGTCCTTGTCCTTGCCGAGGTTGGGCTGGAAGTCGACCTCGACGCCGCGATCCTTGAAGATCTGCACGGCGGCGGGAGAGAGCGCGTCGGAGATGAGAACTTTCGGCTTGGACATGGGGATGCTGCCTGCTGTTAGCTGAAGAGCTTTTGGAAGAAGCCGCGCTTGACGGCGGGGATGGGAATTCCGGTACGCAAGGTCGATGCGAGTGAACTGCTTTCGAGCGGCACGGCGTCGAGCGGCCGCCCCTTCAACACATTTCCGGCGACCGCGCGATTGATCGCCGCCAGCACGTTCGACCACGATCCCGCGTGATCGACGCCGAGCATCCAGGTCTGGTCGGGATGCCCGGCCCGCGCCGCCAGCATCAGCCAGGCGCCGCGAATGGATTTTTCCGCGCTGAACTCGCGCGAGAGCGCCGCGATCAACTCGTCCGGCACATCGCTGGGATGGCCGAGCAGCAGCTCCTCGCCGACGGGAAGCGTGATCGTCTCGGCACCTTCCTCGAAATGGCCAGCGAGCAGCCGTTTCACCTCGGCAGGAGTAAACTCCTTGCCGTAGTCGGAGCCAGGATTGAGCACGAAGAACGCCTCCGGGTAACGGCCAAACAGATCACGCGTGCGGTCAGGAGTGGCGACGTGGTCACCCTTGAACCAGGCACGCGCCCGGGAAGGCGCAGTGAAGAAAGGAAGGAGCCGCTGCTCGCCGCGCATCACGCTCGGCAATGAGAGCCTGGTTCCTTCCGGAACGGTTGTCTTGCCGTCCGGCCCCGGCGCGATACGCCCCCCTTCGGGGACCAGCGCCACGATGATCTCGGCGTCGATCAATGCCTCCGCAAAGGCCGATCGTTCCGACGGCTCCTGCGCAGCACGCATCAGCATGCGCTCGATCTCGTTCTCGGGTTCGAACATGACGGGCCTGTGGAGGTCGGACCGTGCGGAGGCATCCGCACGGCGTCAGCTCACGGCGTTGTCAGGCGGCTTTCGCCAGCGTAGCCTTGGTCTCGGCGAAGGCCCAGTCGATCCACTGTGTCAGGATCTCGACGTCCTTGGCCTCGACGGTCGCGCCGCACCAGATGCGCAAGCCAGCCGGGGCATCGCGGTAGTACGCGAAGTCGTAGCCCGCGCCTTCCTTCTCGATCAGCGCGACCAGCTTCTTGCTGAACTCCGCCTGCGCGTCCTCGGAGAGCGAGGTGAGCGCGGGGTCGGTGAACTTCAGGCACACCGAGGTGTTGGAGCGGATCGCTGTGTCCTTGGCCAGGAAGTCGATCCAGGGCGTCTTCGCCTTCCAGTCGGCCAGCACCTTGGTGTTGGCGTCGGCGCGCGCGATCAGCGCCTTGAGGCCGCCGATCGACTTGGCCCAGTTCAGCGCGTCGAGATAATCCTCGACGCAAAGCATCGAGGGCGTGTTGATGGTCTCGCCGACGAAAATGCCTTCGTTGATCTTGCCGCCCTTGGTCATGCGGAAGATTTTTGGCAGCGGCCAGGCCGGCTTGTAGGTCTCGAGCCGCTCCACTGCGCGGGGCGACAGGATCAGCATGCCGTGCGCGGCTTCGCCGCCGAGCGCCTTCTGCCAGGAGAAGGTGACGACGTCGAGTTTTGCAAAATCGAGCGGCTGCGCGAAGGCGGCAGACGTCGCGTCGCAGATCGTGAGACCTTCGCGATCCGCCTTGATCCAGTCGGCGTTCGGCACGCGCACGCCGGAGGTGGTGCCGTTCCAGGTGAAGATAACATCGCTCTTGGGATCGACCTTGGAGAGGTCGGGGATCTCACCATAGGCCGCACTGAGCTTGGTGACGTCCTTGAGCTTCAATTCCTTGACGATGTCGCTGACCCAACCCTCGCCGAAGGATTCCCAGGCGATTGTCGTGACCGGCCGCGCACCGAGCAGCGACCACAGCGCCATCTCGACCGCGCCGGTATCGGACGCCGGCACGATGCCGATGCGATAATCGGCGGGCACTTCAAGCACTTCGCGCGTCAGATCGATCGCGAGCTTGAGCTTGGCCTTGCCGACCTTCGCGCGATGCGAGCGGCCGAGCGGTGCGTCCTTGAGATTTTGGGCGTTCCAGCCGGGGCGCTTGGCGCAGGGACCGGAGGAGAAATGCGGCACGTTGGGCCGCGAAGCGGGCTTCGCTACAGTCATCGTCTACCCTTCCAGATAGTAAGCCTCCCGTTGGGGGGAGGTGTCCCGCCGCGGCTGATACGGGAAACAGGAAGAGTCGTCAAGGAAGTTCCGGGGCCTCACGCGCGAGTGATGGCGCCTCCGGCGCGATATCAGGGGATTCCACCACGGCAAGCGCGTTCAGCAAGTCCGTAGCATCGCTGATCAATTGCGCGGCTTTGCGGCGGCTCCCGACCTTCAAAATGCATTTGTCATTGGCCTGCACAACGTAGTCGTTGCCGACCTTGATCATTGAATAACTTGTCATCAAAATCCCCGAACCGACCGAGCCCGGTGTCCGACGCTCCCGTAGCACCATTCGTTCCTGGTTCCACGTGAACGACGGCTGGGTAGTTTACCGGCTCTTAAGATGAACGAATGCGCGATCCGATTTCGCTGATCGTGCAACGCGCACGACGCGCTGCGTCAAAAGCGGACAGTCATGCCGACGTGGCTCGAGGTGAATCCGAGCCGCTTGTAGAAGCGTTGCGCATCCACTCTGCTCGCATGCGTCAGTAGTTCGACCAGATTGCAACCGCGCGCTTTTGCTTCACCAACCGCCCATTGCACCAGAAGCTCGCCGATGCCGCGGCTGCGGCAGTCGGAAGCAACGCGAACATCTTCGAGCAGGCCGCGAATGCCGCCTTGCGAGCTGATGCCGGATAACACCGCGAGTTGCAGGCAGCCGACCACCCTGCCCTCGCTCTCGGCGACGACGAGCGTGAGGTTGGGATCGCGTTCGACGCGCGCAAACGCTTCGTAATAGACCGCAGGCAGCGGATTCTCCACGCGCTCGCGGGCGCGCCCGAGATGATCGTCGGCGAGCATCGCGATCATCGCAGGGACGTCGTCGCGCCGCGCGGGACGGATGGAAACGGACTTATCGTTCATGCTGGGAAACTCCGAACCTCAATGCGCAGCCGGAAGAGCGAGCCAGGCCTCAGCCTCGCCGATCCAGCGGCGGAGGGCCGCATAACGGCCGAGATCGAAGCCGCCTTCATGCGCCACGCGCGTATAGGCCAGCAGCGAGACGTCGGCGAGCGAAACCGCGTCCCCAGCGAAGAAGCGGCTTGCCGCCAGATGCTGCTCCATGCGGTCGAGCGCCGCATAACCACGCTTGACCTTCTCGGGGTCGAGCTCGGAGGCATCCTTGCCGAGATAGACCAGCTGGAAACGGCACACCGCGATATAGGGCTCGTGGCTGTACTGCTCCCAGAACAACCACTCGTCCATCTTGGCCGCCGTGAAGGCGTCGCGCGGGATCAGCGCGCTGTCGCGGGCGAGGTAGCGGATGATGGCATTGGACTGTGCCAGCGTGCGGCCGTCATCGAAGGCGACGGTCGGCACCTGGCCGGCGCTGTTCATCGCCAGGAATTGGGGGTTGCGCGTCTCGCCCTTGCGCGTGTCGATCTCGATCCACTGGTAAGGCAGCGCGAGCTTGTCGCAGACCCACTTTACCTTCAGGCAATTGCCGGAATTGGTATCGCCGTAGATCTTCATTGCCGCCGCCCCAGTTTGGAGCGACAGAGCATCAGGACCGGCAGAAGCTGTCAACCGCGGCGTAGAGGAGCCGCCTCAGAACTTGTAGCCGAGCCCGACGCGCGCGTTGTTCAGCGTCACCGAGGTGTTCATGACGGGAGAGAATTTCACGTATTCGTATTCGACGCGTGCGAACAGCCCGTCCCAAATGCAATATTCGACGCCGAGGCCCGCGGTCCAACCCACCGCGAAGGCGTTGGTCCTGCGCTGGACCTGCGTCTGCGACTGCGCCGGAACGGCGACCGGCAATCCGAACGTGGTCGTCGTCACCACGACGCCGAGGCCGTTGGTGACCGAATTCGTCACATCCTGGCGCAAATCTACATTGCTCGTCACCGTGCGAGAGACGTCCATTCGGCCGACGGCAGCGCCGGCGAAGGCATAGGGCATGAAATCGCCGCCGTCCCAGCCGACGCGGCCCCGCAGCGTGATCATGTCCTTGACCTTCGCCGCGGCGGTGCCGGTCAATGTCACGTCGTAATTGTCGGTGACGTTTGCGGCATGTGTATCGCCGGCCGGATTGACGATCGTGAGCGAGTTGCTACCCGACGTCGACGTGGCGAGATTGTTGAAGTAGCTGTAGGTGCCCTCAAGACCCATAATGGCATCGTACCATTGCCAGTTGCGGCCGACGAAGGCGCTGAAACTGGTGCTCTGCGTGTTGGTCTTGTTCAGGAGCGACCACGACGCTGTCGGCTGCTGCAGCACGCTGTCGCGGAAGATGAAGTTGGTCAGGCCGACGACGCTCTGGCTGAAGTCGGACGCATCGGCCGTGTAGCCGGCGCTGCCGCCGACATAGGCGCCATCCCAATTATGGCTCGTCTTCGACAGACCGTCGGTGAAGCTGCCGCGCAGGATGGGGAGATCCGGCATGTCGGCCGCGTGCGCGGCAGACACCGTCCCCAACATCACTGCCGCCAACAAAAGCCTACGCATCGCAACGCTCCATCGAACTCGAACTTTCGCCCGTGATCATGGCTCGTTAACCTTAACCAATGGTTGCGCCGGACGTTTTCGTCGCCACAAGCCATGAAAAATATGCAAAGCAAAACGGCGCGGAATGATCCCGCGCCGTTAAGACACTTTAACCGATGAGGCTTGTTAACCGATGAGGCTTGCGATCAGCCCTTGGTGACGAGCGGCGGCATGTAGGCCGGCGGGCTGTTGAGCTCCCAGCGCACGCCGAGCTTGACGTCGTGCGAGGTGAGATCCTTGATCTTGATCGTGGTCGGGCCCGAACCGCTGTTGTCGTACAAGCGGAAGTTGCCGGGCGCCGCGTCGCCGAGGTTCATGTAACTGTAGGCCAATTCGACGGTGAACCCGGGATTGACCTTGTAGGCGAGACCGGCGTGAGCGGCCCAGGCAAGGTTCCACTTTCCGTTGTCGGCGAAGTAGGCGACGCTGTTGCTGAGTCCCGGGCTCAATGACACGCCGTCGTCGCGGAAGCCGCTGATCTTGTTGTACGAGCCGCCGACGCCGGCGCCGATGAACGGGGTGATGCACCACCAGGTGCCGAGATCGACGTAGGCGTTGGCCATTACGACCCACTCGGACTTGCTGCCAGTGTAGTTGTTGGCGCCGATGAAGCCGGGGCCAAAGACGTTATCCCCACCATGCAGGTTAGCCTTGCCACGGTATTGGCCGATCACGTCCGCACGGAACCAATTGTTGAAACGATAGCCGACGCCGAGATCGAACAGCGGCGACGAGTCGAAGCCGAGTCCTTCCGTGGACTTCGTGTACCCAGCCGGGAGCACGGCGTCGATGCTCTTGGCGCGCTGGTTGGTCATGCCGACGTCGCCGCGCAGATACCAGCCGCCGAAATCGGCGGGCGGGGCAACCGGCGCGTACATGGGAGGGGGCGCCGCGATCGGCATATCGGCGGCGAACGCCATCGACGAGATCAGGGATGCCGCACCCGCGGCAAGGAGAGACTTAACGCTACGCATTGGCTTCGTCCTTATGGCCGGTGAGGCTAAATACGGGCGCCTCACGTTCTGGAAACTCACAGGCGGGACGATCGCACCAAATGTTTAAGCGCCACTTAACCCTAATTTTTAAGGTTGATTTTTTCTCACTGCACACGCGGATGCGGCGCAAGCGTTGCAAAATTGCGGCACTGGCCTGCCGCAATTACTAATGATTGATAAAGCCGCAGCGCGGCGAAACAGGATTTGTTAACGCATTTGGCGCGGCAGTTTCGGCAGGAACACCGCAAGCAGGCCGATCGCCGGAAGATAGGCGCAGACCTGGTAGACGAACTCGATCGAGGTCTGGTCGGCGAGCTTGCCGAGCACGGCGGCGCCCAGACCACCGATGCCGAAGGCGACACCGAAGAACACGCCGGAGATCATGCCGAAGCGATGCGGCACCAGCTCCTGCGCAAACACGATGATCGACGACGTCGTCGAGGAGATGATCAGGCCGATGATGACTGACAGCACCGCGCTCGCAGTGAGCCCGGCATAGGGCAGCGCCAGCGTGAACGGCAGCGCACCGAGGATCGAAATCCAGATCACGATCTTGCGGCCGAAGCGATCACCGAGCGGTCCACCGAGAAACGCGCCGACCGCGTTCGCGGCGAGGAAGATGAAGAGATACATCTGCGCTGCCTGCGTCGACACGCCAAAACGGTCGATCAGGTAGAAGATGTAATAGCTCGACAGGCTGGAGACGTAGAGCTGCTTCGAGAACAGCAGCGCGACGAGCACGAGCAGCGCGACGGTGACGCGACGCGAGCTCGGCGCGTCGGGATGGGCGTGAACCGCGACCGTCTTCTTTGCCTTGATCTGCGGTTCATACCAGCGGCCGATGCGCCAGAGAATGACGATCGCGAGGCCCGCGATCGAGGAGAACCAGGCGATGCTGCCCTGCCCGAACGGCACCACGATCAGCGCGGCCAGCACCGGCCCCATCGACGTGCCAAAGCTGCCGCCGAGCTGGAACACCGATTGCGCAAAGCCGTAGCGACCGCCGGAGGCGAGCCGCGCGATGCGCGCCGACTCCGGGTGAAACACCGCCGAGCCGAGACCGACCAGCGCGGCGGCGACGAGGATGACCAGATATTGGTGCGCGGCGCTGAGCAGCAGCAGGCCGAAGAAGGTCGAGGCCATGCCGATCGACAACGAATAGGGCTGCGCCTTCTTGTCGGTGTAGTGCCCGACCACTGGCTGCAGCAGTGACGCCGTGAACTGGAACGCCAGCGTGATCATGCCGATCTGCGCGAAGTCGAGCGCGTAGGTGTCCTTCAGGATCGGATACACCGAGGCGATCAGCGACTGCATGGTGTCGTTGAGGAAGTGCGAGAACGAGATGCCGGCGAGTACGATGTAAGCCGGCCCCGCGGCCTTGGTGGCGGCAGGCGCCACGTCGGCGACGACGACGGGCTCGGTCAGCGTTTCCTCGGAGACGACGACAGGCTTGTTCAAGGGAGTATCCCGGCAGGCGCGGCGAACCGCCGCACTGCCTAACTACGATGACCGGCGCGGCCAAACCACCGCCAATCGTCGATGGCAGGAATGCGCCTCGCGATCCGGGTTCGGTTCTGCGTGGGCCTGCATGGTTCGAGACGCCCGCTTCGCAGGCTCCTCACCATGAGGGTCTAGGGTGTCGCCGAGCAACAAGACCTCATCCTGAGGAGCCCGCGAAAGCGGGCGTCTCGAAGGATGGCCACAGGCTCAGGCCGCCGCTGCCTGTCCCAGCGCGGAGACAATGGTGTCGACGACGTCCTCGACCAGGATGCGGTCCTCGCCTTCGGCCATGACGCGGATCACCGGCTCGGTGCCGGAGGAGCGGATCAGCAGGCGGCCGTGGCCGTTGAGGCGCTTCTCGCCGTCGGAAATCGCCGACTTGACGTCGGAATTATCGAGCGGCTTGCCGCCCTTGTGGCGGACGTTCTTGAGGATCTGCGGCAGCGGATCGAAGCGGTGGCAGACCTCCGACACCGGCCGGCGCGACTTCTGCACCACGGCCAGCACCTGCAACGCGGCAACGAAGCCGTCGCCGGTGGTGGCGTAGTCTGACAGGATGATGTGCCCGGACTGCTCGCCGCCGAGATTGTAGCCGCCGCTCAGCATCTGCTCGAGCACGTAGCGGTCGCCGACCGGCGTGCGCACGAGATCGAGCCCCTGCCCCTTGAGAAAGCGCTCGAGTCCGAGATTGGACATCACGGTCGCGACGATGCCCGCGCGCGACAGACGTCCGTCTTCTTTCCAGCTCTGCGCGATCACCGCCAGCAGCTGGTCGCCGTCGACGACATGGCCGCGCTCGTCGACCAGGATGACGCGGTCAGCATCACCGTCCAGTGCGATGCCGATGTCGGCGCGCATCTCGCGCACCTTCCGCGACAGCGCTTCCGGCGAGGTCGAGCCGCAATCCTTGTTGATGTTGAAACCGTCGGGCTCGACGCCGATCGGCACCACGTCGGCGCCCAATTCCCACAGCGCTTCCGGCACCACTTTGTAGGCGGCGCCGTTGGCGCAATCGATCACGACGCGGAGGCCGTCGAGCGAGAGATCGCGCGGCAGCGTACGCTTGGCGAATTCGATGTAGCGATCATGCACGCCGTCGATACGGCGGGCGCGGCCGAGGCTCGCGCTTTGGGCGAGACGCTTGTCGATGGGCTCGTCGAGCAGAAGCTCGATCTGCTTCTCGACGTCGTCGGAGAGCTTGAAACCCTGCGGGCCGAACAGCTTGATGCCGTTGTCCTCGAACAGATTGTGCGAGGCCGAGATCATCACGCCGAGATCGGCGCGCATCGACTTGGTCAGCATCGCCACCGCCGGCGTCGGCATCGGGCCGACCAGCAGCACGTCCATGCCGACGGAGGTGAAGCCGGCAACCATCGCGTATTCGATCATGTAGCCGGACAGGCGGGTGTCCTTGCCGATCACGACCCGGTGGCGGTGATCACCGCGCTGAAACGCAAGGCCTGCGGCCTGGCCGACCTTGAGCGCGAGTTCCGGCGTGATCAGTCCGTTGGCGCGGCCCCGAATCCCGTCCGTCCCGAAATATTTGCGGCTCATATCGTCCCCCACGCGACAACCAGGAATCCCCGTCACAACCTGCGGGTGCCCAAACGGGCTCCGCATCCCTGATTTGCTGAGGTCTTATAAAGCCATCGCGGCTAACTTGGCTTCAAAAAATATGATGAATCATTACGGAACCGGGGACGCCACCGCGCCGGTAACTTATTGTTAACATTATATTTCCGCCTATTCCCTGGGAACGGGACGGGAACCTGCCGCTAGCCCGAACGCTTGACATGGCCGTCGCCACGGCTCGGCGCGGGCTGGGTGACGTTGACGGGATCGGAGCCCGGGAAGGTCTCTTCCAGCCCCTCTTCCAGAGCGTCCTCGAGGTCCTGCTTCTCCTTGATCTCTTCCGGTGTCGGCTGTCCCCGCGGTTTGCTCATGGCACCCTCTTCTCAAACGATTTGGCTGTGCATCCAACCATGCTAGATGAGCCCTCAATCTTCCGATGCAAGACTCTTGACGCGAGACTTCCGAGACAAGGCGGGCCGGGGAACGTTCATGAAGCACATCACCTGTATCGACGACCTTCGCACCCTGCATCAGCGCCGCGTGCCGAAGGCGTTCTTCGATTATTGCGACCGCGGCTCCTATGCCGAGGAAACGCTGCGCGCCAACCGCGACGACATGCAGCACATCAAGTTCCGCCAGCGCATCCTGGTCGACGTCTCCAAGCGCGACACCTCGACGACGATTTTGGGCGAGCCCTCGACCATGCCGCTGATGCTGGCGCCCGTGGGCCTGCTCGGCATGCAGCACGGCGACGGCGAGATCCACGCCTGCCGCGCCGCGCAGGCCGCCGGCATCCCGTTCACGCAGTCGACGATGTCGATCTGCTCGATCGAGGACATCGCCGCCAATGTCGAGAAGCCGTTCTGGTTCCAGCTCTACGTGATGAAGGACCGCGGCTTCATCAAGGCGCTGATCGAACGCGCGATCGCCGCGAAATGCTCCGCGCTGGTGGTGACCGTCGATCTCCAGGTGATCGGCCAGCGTCACCAGGACATCAAGAACGGCATGACGGTGCCGCCGGAATGGTCACTGTCGAAGCTGATCGATTTTGCGACCAAGCCGGCCTGGGTGTCGGGCGTGCTGCAAGGCAAGCGCCGCACCTTCGGCAATCTCGCCGGTCATCTGAAGGTCAGCGACGACATCACCTCGCTGTCGACCTGGATCAACTCGCAGTTCGACACCTCGCTGAACTGGAGCGACATCGAGTGGATTCGCTCGATCTGGCCGGGCAAGCTGGTCCTGAAGGGCATTCTCGACGTCGAGGACGCCGAGCTCGCCGCAAAAACCGGCGCGCAGGCAATCGTGGTGTCCAACCATGGCGGGCGGCAGCTCGACGGCGCGCCATCCTCGATCGAGGTGCTGCCCGAGATCGTCGATGCCGTCGGTGAGAAGATGGAGATCATGTTCGACGGCGGCATCCGCTCCGGCCAGGACGTGATGCGCGCGCTCGCGCTCGGCGCAAAATCCTGCATGATCGGCCGGGCCTATGCGTATGGGCTGGGTGCAGGCGGACAGGCCGGCGTCGCCAAGGCGATCGACATCATCCAAAAGGAATTGCTCACGACCATGGGCCTGTGCGGCGTCAACACGATCGACGAGATCGACGATCACGTCATTGCGGTGTGACCTCTAACCTCTCCCCGCCCTTTGCGGGGAGAGGTCGGATTGCGAAGCAATCCGGGTGAGGGGCAAGGCACACTGCCAGCAAAACAGAGGTCCGTCCGACTCGCGCGACTGCCGCGAGGTTGGTTGCTTCGATCCACAATCCAAGCTGAACTCGCGGAGACAGCCCCTCACCCCACCCTCTCCCCGTAAGAACGGGGCGAGGGAGCGAGAGGGCGATGGGTCCCCAACTATCGAAGTACCCCGCGCCTCACATCGGCGGCGTGATGCCGTCGCGGCCGACATTCACCCGGTTCGCTTCCAGCGACCCATCCTCCTTTTTCGCCGCACCGAAAATGATCAGCTTGGCGCCGGGCTTGATCTCGGATTTGTCGCTGGCGATGAAGGTGACGATGGGGGTGTCCGGCGGCACCACCACTTTCTTCTCGCCGTCCTTGTATTTCACCGTGATGTTCTGGCCGTCGGTGCCCTTCACCGTCTGCGCCACAGTGGCGTTGGTCATGGTCGAATTGGCGCGGGCATCCCAGGGACGAAAACCTTCGGCGGCGCCGCGCTGGTTTTCCGGGAAGATGTGCACCGCGATCGCCTTCTGGGTGCCGTCGGGCTCGGGCATGGCGGTGACGCCGATATAGGAGCCGTCCTTGATCTCCGACAGCGAGGTCTTCACCACGGCGAAGACTGCAACATTGTCAGTCATGTTCACCTTCACGTCAGTGCCCTCGCGGGTCTTGATGGCGAGGGTGTTGCCGTCGACGCTCTCGATGGTTCCGCGGATGCGGACCGTCGGCGTTGTCTGCGCGGACGCGGTTGAAACGAAGATGCAGGTGGCAAAAGCGGCCACAATGGCGCGCGGCACCAAATAGTTCAGCTTCGACATGATTGTCCCCTCCAGGGCTTTGCGGCGGTACATCACGGCAACCCCGCGCAACCGTCGCTATTCCCTCAATTTTTTGAGCATGATCTTGTCGGAAAACCGCTGCACACTTTTCCGGATCATGCTCCCCTGATCACATCGGCGGGGTCAGGCCGTCGCGGCCGACGCTGACGCGATTGGTCTCGAACGAACCGTCGGGCAATTGCTTCATGAAGGCGATGACTTTTGCGCCGGCCTTCAGGTCGGATTTGTCGCCGGGCACGAAGGTCACCACCGGCGTGGTGTCGGGGACGAACACCTTCTTCTCGCCGTCCTTGTACTTGACCAGCAGCGTATGGCCGTCATTGCCGACCACGCTTTCCGACACGGTCGCGTTGGTCATGCTGGAATTGGGCTTGAGGTCATAGGGCCGCGAGCCCTCGCCGGTGCCGCGCATGTTTTCCGGAAACACGTGGACCTCGACGGCGTTATCGCCGCCATCGGGTCCCGGCACGGTGGTGGCGCCGACGAAGGAGCCGACCTTGATGTCGGCGAGTGAAATTTTGGTAATGCCGGAGATGCGCACGTCGGATGCGATGTGGAGCTTGACGTCCTCACCGCTGCGCGACTTGACCTGCAGGGTGTCGCCATTGACGCTCTCGATCGTGCCGCGCACGCGCGTCGGCACCGGCGCCTTTTGTGCGACGGCATAGAGGGTGGAAGCAGCCACCATCGCGACGGCGATGAGCGGGCGTGTGAAAGTTGCGCGTTGAATGGTCATGACGGTCTCCGATTGTCCCCACGGGGGTAGAACTCCGGAGGTGGTGCGCTATTCGCTGTTCGTCTCTCAAGTCTTTGTGAGATCGGCCTCGACCAGCGCGCGCAGCTCGGCGGTGACGTGCGGCCTCTGGCCAAACCACAGCTCGAAGCCACGCACCGCCTGGTGCAAGAGCATGCCGAGCCCATCGGCGGTCTTCAGCCCGCGCGCTTGCGCTGCCGCCAGCAGCGGCGTCACCAGGGGAACGTAGACGAGATCGGCGACGACGGCCGCCTCGGGCAGGCGTGCGACGTCGACATCGAGTGCGGGCTGGCCGTGCATGCCGAGCGAGGTCGTATTCACGAGAAGTTTTGCGCGCGGCAGCACGTCGCCGATCCCGTCCCACGTCACAGGATGCACGTTGGGGCCGAACTGTCTTGCAAGCGTCTCCGCCCGCCCGATGGTGCGATTGGCGAGATGGATGCGCTTGATGCCGCGCTCGCGCAGGCCGAACACGATTGCGCGCGAGGAGCCGCCGGCGCCGAGCACCAGCGCCTCCTCAGCCTTATCCCAGCCGGGCGCGCTGGCATCGAGATTGCCGAGAAAACCTTCGACGTCGGTGTTGGTCGAGCGCAACTCGCCGTCCTCGAACCACAGCGTGTTGGCGGCACCCACGGCCTCGGCGCGCGCATCGGGCGTCGACAGCGCCAGCACGCCTTCCTTGTGCGGAATGGTGACGTTGGCGCCGGCGAAACCGCGCAACGACAGCCGCAGCACGAAGTCGCGCAAATCATCGGGCGGAACCGCCTCGATGACATAGCCGCCCTCGATCCCGAGCGTGCGCAGCCAATAATGATGGATCAGCGGCGAGCGCGAATGCGCGGCCGGCCATCCGATCAAACAGGCAGCTGGCGTCTTGGGCGCGGTCATCTTTCCCTCGGGTCGTGTGTCCGAGGCGATCCATTTCGCGTCCCGCCGGCTCTGTCAAGCGTGCGGGCGCCGCAGCGTCGATCGGACCGGGCTACTCGAGACCCCCGCGGGCTAGCTCACGGCCTCGCCGGCGGCGGGAGCAGCCGCATCTCGCCCGACCTTGATGTCGGCGACTGCGCGCTCGATCGTCGTGCGATAGCGCGCGCGCCGCGGACTGACGCCATGGGTGAGCAGCGCGCGGCGCACCGCCGACGATGCCCCGGTGATGAACAGCTTGACGCCCTGACGGTGGGCCTTGGCGGCCACGCGGCCCAACACGTTCGCCGCCGTGGAGTCCAGGAACGGGACCGCGGCGAAATCGATCACCAGCGCCTTGCGCTTGTCGGCGATGCCGTCGAGCACGCCGCCGATTGCGGACGCGGCACCGAAGAAGAACGCACCGGTGATGCGATAGACCAGCACGTCGCGATCGACCGCAAGCGCAGGATCGTAAGGAACGCGCTCGCCATTGCCGTCATCGGGGCGGTCAGCCGCCACCAGTGGCGACCGCTCCTCAATGCCGGTCATCTCAGCCATGCGATGGATGAACAGCACCGCGCCGAGCGCGAAGCCGACCAGAATGCCTTCGGTCAGGTCGCGGAAGATCGTGAGCAGGAAGGTCGCGAGCAGCACGACAGCGTCGCCCCAGGAGGACCGCAGCAGCGTCGCGAATTCGTGCTTTTCCGCCATGGTCCAGGCGACGACGACGAGCACGGAGGCGAGCGCGGCCAGCGGAATATAGCTCGCGAGCGGGGCTGCGATCAGCATGAACAGCAGCAGGAAGACGGAATGCAGTATGCCCGCGAGCGGGCTTCGCGCGCCGGCGCGGATGTTGGTGGCGGTGCGCGCGATCAGGCCGGTGACGCAGATGCCGCCGAACAGCGCCGAGCCGATATTGGCGACGCCTTGCGCCACCAGCTCGCAATTGGAGCGGTGACGGCGCCCGGTCATGCCGTCGGCCACGACAGCCGATAGCAGCGATTCGATTGCAGCCAGCAGCGCAAACGCAATCGCATCCGGCAGCACCGCCGTCGCCTTCGCAAGCGAGAACGCCGGCAAGGCCGGCGATGGCAGTTCGCGCGGAATACCGCCGAAGCGCGAGCCGATGGTCTCGACCGGCAGCGACAGCACGGTACAAGCGACCGCCGCGAGCACGACCGCGATCAGGATGCCGGGCCAGGACGGCCGCCAGCGCCGCAAGCCGGCGATGATGGCGATGCTGACGATGGCAACGGCCACGGCGGACGGATTGATGGTAGGCAGGCCCGCGGTGAGCGCGACGAGCTTCGGAACGAACTCGCTCGGCTCTTTCCCCGCGAGCGTGATTCCGCCGAGATCGCGAAGCTGGCTTGCGAAGATGATCACGGCGATCCCGGCGGTGAAGCCGACGGTCACCGGATAGGGAATGAACTTGATGTAGGTGCCGATCCGCAGGAAACCGGCGGCAACCAGGAAAAGCCCCGCCATCAGGGTGGCGAGGATGACACCGTCGACGCCGTGACGATCGGCGGTCGCCGCGACCAGCACGATGAAGGCGCCGGCCGGTCCGCCGATCTGAAACCGGCTGCCGCCGAGCAGCGATGCGATGAAGCCGCCGACGACGGCGGTGTAGAGGCCGCGGTCCGGCGTCACGCCCGAGGCGATGGCGATCGCCATCGACAACGGCAGCGCGACGATCGCGACGGTGAGGCCCGCGAAGACATCGGCGCGTAAATCGGCGAGGCCGTAGCCCTCGCGCCAGACGGTGACGAGCTTTGGCAGATACAGTTCAGTGAAGGTCGGCCGACGAAGCTGTTGCAGCTTGCCTGCGTGTTCGCCTGTGATGCTCATGCCCCACAATGCTCCGATGCATCGTGCGGCAGTGCTTTCCGGCACGACGATGCGCTAATTCATTTCGCCCCAGAGCACGATCATCCGCAGATCATGCCCCCACCTTGCGCGGCGGTCCCGGCTCTCTCAGCCGAACGCCGCGTCCGCCGCTATCGCTGCGCGCCTGTTCGCCGATCAACTCGACGCCGGCCCGCTCGAACGCCTCGACCACCTTCATCAAGGTCTCGACCACGCCGCGAACGTTGCCGGTCGACGCCTCCATCCGCTGGATGGTCGGCAGCGAAACGCCGGCAAGCTCGGCCAGGGTTCTCTGGTCGACGCCAAGCAGCGCGCGGGCTGCCCGCATCTGGAACGACGTAATCACCTTGGCCTCACGTATCAGAACTTATAAGTGATATCTGAGATATATACAATGATGTATAATACATCATTGCCGACCGAAGGCAAGCACTTAACCTCTCCCCGCCCTTCTGCGGGGAGAGGTCGGATCGCGTCAGCGATCCGGGTGAGGGGCAAGGCACACTATTGCTGCGAACGAATACCCATCCGACTCGTGAGATCGCTTGCCTACGAACTCAAGCCCAACTCGTGGAGACAGCCCCTCACCCCACCCTCTCCCCGTCAAGAACGGGGAGAGGGAGAGAGAGGTGCGTCCCTAACAGCTCACGCTGCGTGTTGATGCGCGGCGATGATCTGGTCGGCTGCGCGTCCCGTGACTTCGGCCATGTGGTCGAACTGGCGCGTAAAACTGCCGGCGCCTGCCGTGGCCGAGCGCAGCTCGACGATGAGCTCGCCGATCTCGGCTTCCGGCATCATGGCGCGAACGCAGTCCCAGCCGCTCCAGCCGTCGCGGGTGTCGAAGCCGAGGATCTGGCCGCGCCGTGCCGACAGGATCGCGTTGATCTTGGCGGTGGCATCAGTCGGGCAGACGATCTCGACCACGTGGACCGGCTCCAGCAACACCGGCTGGCATTGCGGCAGGCCTTCATTGAGCCCGATCCGCGCCGCCGTGCGGAAGGCGAGGTCGGACGAATCGACGCTGTGATAGGAGCCGTCGGTCAGCGTCACCTGCAAATCGGTGACGGGGAAGCCGAGCGGACCGCGCGTCAAGCCGTCGACGACGCCCTCTTCCACCGCGCCGATGTAGTTGCGCGGCACGGCACCGCCGACCACCTTCTCGGTGAACTTGAAGCCGTCGCCGCGCGGCATCGGCCTGATGTCGAGCACGACGTCACCGAACTGGCCGTGGCCGCCGGACTGCTTCTTGTGGCGGCCGCGCTGGGTGATCGGCTTGCGGATGGTTTCCTGATAGCCGATCGCGGGCGGATGCGAGGCGAGCTTGATGCCGAAGCGATCGCGCAAGCGCTCGCTGGCGACGCGCAGATGCATCTCGCCCTGTCCCCACAGCACGGTGTCGTGGGTCTGGGGGTTCTGCACGACGACGAGTGAGGGATCTTCCTCGTGCAGCCGCATCAGTGCCTGGCCGAGCTTGACGTCGTCCTTGCGATCGGTGGCCGCGACCGAGATCGCGAGCACCGGCGGCGTCGGCTCGCTGGCTGCGAGTCCAGCCGGTGGCGCCTTGCCGTTCGAGACGATGTCGCCGGTCCTGATCGGATCGAGCTTGGCCAGCGCCACCGTGTCGCCGGCCTCCGCCGCGGCACGCTTGGTGTCGTAAGCGCCGTTGACGGCGAGGATGCCGGAGATGCGGCTGCTGCCGCCGGAAGCGGATTGCAGCGTGGCACCGTCGTCGAGATGGCCGGCGAGCAGCCGCGTCAGCGACAATTTTCCGCCGTGCTGCGAATGCAGCGTCTTGAAGACGAAGCCGAGCGCGTCTTTGGTTTCCTGCACGCCGAGACGTTTTGCGGTCTCCGCGATGCCTGGCGCCTCGTGGCGCAGCGCCTTCATCAGACGCAGCACGCCATTTTCGCGCGCGGCGGCGCCAAGCAGCACGGGGCAGATCAGCCCTTCGCGCAGTTCACGCGCGAGATCGTCGAACACGGCATCGCGCGGCGGCTGGATGTCTTCCAGCAATTGCTCCATCAGCGCGTCGTCATGGTCGGCGAGCTTCTCCAGCATCGAGAAGCGGGCCTCCTTCTCGCGATCGAGATCGCCGCCTTCGAGCGTGACCACTTCGGAGGCCTTGTGCTCACGATAGATGAACGCACGTTCCAGCGCGAGATCGACAAAACCTTCGATCAACTCGCCCTTCCAGATCGGGATCTGGCGCAGCACCAGCGGCACGCGCGAGGCGGGCTGGAGCATCGCGAGCGACTCGCGGATGCGCTTGTTGGCGCGGTCGATCTTGTTGAGGAACAGGAAGCGCGGGATCTTCAGCTCCTCCAGCTCGCGCAGGATGATCTGAAGCTGCGGCAGCTTCTTCTCGTCGGCCTCGCAGACCACGATCGCGGCGTCGACCGCGGGCAGCACGGCGCGCATATCGTGGGCGAACTCGACGGAACCGGGACAATCCAGGAAGGTGTAGCTGTCGCCCATGAAACTCGTGGTGGCGGCAGTCAGCCCAACGGTCATCTTGTGATGGCGGGCCTCAGGCGTGGCGTCTCCGACGGATGTTCCGGCATCGACGCTGCCGACGCGCGGGATTGCGCCCGTTCGCGCCAGTATTGCTTCGAGAAGTGTGGTTTTACCGCTTTGGAAAGGGCCCACCAGCGCAATGCACCGTGGACCTCGGGGACTTCTGACGTCTTGTCCCATTTCGCCGCCTCCTTGGTGTGGAGCTCGGCCCATGATTGGGTCGGCAAGCGCAGATGCTCTGCCCGTCCCCGAGATTTGGCAAGCGTCAAACGTCGCTGCGGTGCGTCGTTGCGGAACGCGTCGGTGGAGCGGCGCGTCCCACGCAATTTCAAATCGTTAACGACCAGATCTCAACGACCCGGACGGAGTTCCAGGCTTTCGAGGCCGGCCGCGACGTTGAGGCCAACCTGGCCCTGCACGCTGAGCGGCTGGAGCGCGATCGAATTGTTGGAGCCGCCGACCAGCACGTTGCCGCCGAGGCCGACGCCGACCGAGGCGCTGCCCTGCGCGCCCGCGTAGTTACCGGCGAGGTCGCCCGGTCCGAGCCGGTTCACCGGCGCGAACACGCCCCAGGCAAGGGCCGTCTCCTGGGTGATGCCGAGGTCGAGACCGACTTTGCGGATCGTCGCGACGTAGCGATCGTCCGGCACACCATCGACGCGCAGCACGCAGCCGAGATTGGTGACGGAGCCCACGATGAAGCCGACGCTGGCGCCGCCGCGGCATTCGAGTACGCCGACCTGAACCATCCGCGACTGTGCGCTGGCGCCGGCAACCGAGGCGATGAGACTGGCTGCGGTGAGCCCGGCCAAGATGAACGAACGGCGCATGAGATATCTCCGGCGATGATGTGATGCGAGCAGAGAAGGCACGCTGCAAGCGGCGCGTGATGGTCTATGCCACAAGAGTTTTGTGGTTGCCAGATCGGATACATAGAATTCGCGGAGGCAGCCCCTCACCCCACCCTCTCCCCGCAAGAACGGGGCAAGCCAGACCGGTCAAACGTCCATCCGACTCGGTCCTGCCGAAGCACAAACAAAAAAAGGCCCGCACGAAGCGGGCCTTTCCAATTTGCACTGTCGCGAGAAGCTTACCGCAAATTACCGCAGAAGCGCTGGATGCGCTTGCAGGCCTCTTCGAGGTCCGAGGTCTTGGTCGCGTAGGAGATGCGGAACGCCGGGCCGAGGCCGAACGCCGACCCCTGCACCACGGCGACGCCTTCGGTCTCCAGCAGCTCGGTGACGAAGGTCTCGTCATTGTCGATCACCTTGCCGGACGGCGCGGTCTTGCCGATCGTGCCGGCGCAGGACGGATAGACGTAGAACGCACCCTCGGGACGCGGGCACTCGATGCCCTTGGCCTGGTTGAGCATGGAGACGACGAGGTCGCGGCGCTCCTTGAACACCTTGTTGTTGGCGGGGATGAAATCCTGCGGACCGTTCAGCGCTTCGACAGCAGCCCACTGCGCGATCGACGACGGGTTCGAGGTCGACTGCGACTGGATGGTCGACATCGCCTTGATCAGCTGCGCGGGACCACCGGCGTAGCCGATGCGCCAGCCGGTCATGCAATAGGCCTTCGACACCCCGTTCACGGTCAGCGTGCGGTCGTAGAGTTTCGGCTCGACCTGCGCGACGGTGGTGAACTGGAAGTCGTCATAGACGAGGTGCTCGTACATGTCGTCGGTCATCACCCAGACATGCGGATGCTTGACCAGCACGTCGGTGAGCGCCTTCAGTTCAGAACGGGTATAGGCCGCGCCGGTCGGGTTCGACGGCGAGCACAGGATGACCCATTTGGTCTTCGGCGTGATCGCGCGCTCGAGCGCGTCAGCCTGGAGCTTGAAGCCGGCCGCGGCGGTGCAGACCACCGGCACCGGCTCGCCACCGGCGAGCGCCACCATCTCGGGGTAGCTGACCCAGTACGGCGCGGGGATGATCACCTCGTCGCCCGGATTGATGGTCGCCATCAGCGCGTTGTAGAGCACCTGCTTGCCGCCGGTGCCGACGATGATCTGGTTCGGCTTGTAGACCACGCCGTTCTCGCGCTGAAACTTCGCGATGATGGCTTCCTTCAGCTCGGGGATGCCGTCGACCGCGGTGTACTTGGTCTTGCCGGCTTCAATGGCGTGGATCGCGGCCAGCTTGATGTTGGCGGGCGTGTCGAAGTCGGGCTCGCCGGCACCGAGACCGATGACGTTGCGGCCCGCCGCTTTCAGCGCGCGTGCTTTATCCGTGACCGCGATGGTTGCGGACGGCTTCACACGGTCGAGCGCAGCGGCAAGGAAGGGCATCGTCATCTCCTGACAAGCGTCGTGAACCCTTTGGCCTCACGACTCCGATTGTGGGAATGGCGACACCCTAAAACGTGAGCCGCTGCACCGCAAGAAACTTCAGCCCGATCTCGCAAAAGTTTACGGGATTTGGAGCGTTTCAAGGCTGGATTCTTAGCAATTTTCCGCAACTTTGCCCCGCAAACTCCTCATATCCGGCAAGGCTTGTCCTCGGAGCAATTCTGGGCCGTTCGCGCCGCCACAACACTGACCGCAGGCTGACGCTGGAAGCAGCCTCGGATGATCAGCGCCGACAGCAATCGCCGACGCTCAATCGTCTCGCACCAATGCACCGCGCGATACGTCCACATGCTAACGCAACCGTGATCTGATTTGCGTCGTCGTGTGGAAATGATCTTCCGCCGCATTGCAGTGCGGTAGGGTTTTCGAGTTTTTCTATTGGCCGGCCCTTGCGGCGGATTCGCATCGGCATCATTGTTTAGCCGCGTTGCGGGGCAACAAGCGCCGCGCCTTCCCGTACTCGGAATCCGAACTCTCAGAATGTACAAGCTCTATTCGATGCAACGCTCCGGCAACAGCTACAAGGTCCGCCTTGCGCTGGCGCTGTTGAACTTGCCTTACGAAGCCGTCGAGGTGGACATTCTGCGCGGCGAAAGCCGGACGCCGGACTTCCTGTCCAAGAACCCGTCGGGCCAGGTGCCGCTGCTCGAGGTCGGCGCTGACCGCTTTCTCGCCGAGTCCAACGCCATCCTCTGGTACGTCGCGGTCGGCACGCCGCTCGCGCCGGAGAACCGTATCGATCGCGCCGAGGCGCTGCAATGGATGTTCTTCGAGCAGCACGCGCTCGAGCCGAACATCGGCGCCGCCTATTTCTGGCTGTCGCTGGTCAAGGGCGGCCGCGACCTGCAGACCCACGCGCTCGAGGACTGGATGGAGCGCGGCTATGGCGCGCTCCAGGTGATGGAAAACCACCTCAAGACCAATTCCTATTTCGCCGCCCGCCAGCTCACGGTCGCCGACATCGCGCTCTACGGCTATACCCACGTCGCCGACCGCTGCGACTTCGACCTCCAGGCCTTCCCGGCAATCCGGGACTGGCTGAAGCGCGTCGAAGCCGCCCCCGGCTTCGTGGCGATGGACTGGCGGCCGGCCGAGGTCGACGACCCCGCCAGCATCGCGGCAGGGGCCTGAAAGCGGGCCGGCGTTAAGGATTAGCGGGCATATCGTTAACCTTTGCCCAAATCCCGCCATTTTCACCGCGGGAGCCGCCGCAATATTGCCGGTTGCGACAGCGAAATTGTTCGGCGTCGCGGGTGATTCGCTCGCACGTTGAAGGATTTAGACCATGATTCGGGCGTCCGGCACGGCAGGCTTTCAGGGCCAAACCGATACCGTTTCGTCTTCCCGGCTGACCCATGCGGTCGCGGCTTCGCTCGCCGTCGCCGCGATCTCGCTGTGCCTGATCGTCACCCTGACAGTGCTGTCGACCAAGGCGACCATGGCGATGGGTCTGCCGGTCTGATCCCCGTTTCATCCTGGACCTGCCTTCAAGGTGCCGCGCGGCCCGCGCCTGATGGCATCGCGACGGGACATCGATGAAATCGCCTGTGGTCATCGTTGCAATCACCCTGACTGCGGCCATCCTGGTCGCGGCATCGCTGTTGATTTTCACCGGCGTGCGCAAGAGCCCGGGGACGTCCACGCTGAATGCGCCGTCGTTGCAACAGCGCGTCGGGCACGTGCATTTGGTCTAAAATCATCCGAAAGCTTTGCGAGCCGTCGCAAGTGCCGCTTAAGCGCGCCGCACGATTTCGCACTGCGCCATCAAAACAATCAGCCAGTGTTGCGGCCTTACCTCGTTCGGGGAGGAACGAGACAGGCCCATGCGGTTCGGATGGCGTGCGATCTGCGGTCCCGTGCTGACAGTAGCGATGACGCTGCTGGCGATCCTGCTCGATCGCTCCGTCCCCGTCCCCTCGCCTGCGCCGCTGCTTGTCTGCATCGTTGCTCTCGCCGGAGCACTGTCGGGTTTCGGCTCCGCCATGATCACCGCGGGCCTCGCGGTGATCTGCGCCGCGCTGTTCTTTCTCAACCACCGCGGTGTTGCTTTTGCGCCTGCAGACCTGGTGCGGCTCGGCCTGCTGGCCGCAACAGCAGCTGGCACCGCAGCGATCACCGGCCTGATGCGCGAGCGGCTGCTCGGCACGTTTGCCACTGAGCGCCAAAGCCACGCCACCGCCGCGCGGCTGTCGGCGGCGCTCGACCAGGTCGATATCGGCATCGTGCTGCTCGATGCCGAGACCCGCGCCGAATTCATCAACCGCGCCTTCCGCGATTATTTTGCGCTGCCGGACGAGATGGCCGACGGCAAGCCGCCCTTCGTCGCGCTGATGTATCACGGCCGCGACACCGGCGCGTTCGAGTTGCCGGAGGACGAGCTCGGCACCTTCATCGCGCAGCGCATGGAGATGGTGCGGATCGGCGATGCCACGCCGATCAACATCAGCTTGCGCAGCGGCGAGGTCCTGCGCTTCGTCTGCGCCGTGCTGCCTGACGGCGGCCGCATGCTGAGCTACACGCCGGTCACCGACCTCGTACGCCACACCGACGCGCCGGCGCGAGCCGACTACTACCGCTCGCTGCGCGATCCCGCGAACCGCAAGCTGATCCGGTATCTGCGCGTTGCGGAGTAGCGCGATTGATCAGCACGCCCATCATCACGTATGAAGGACGCTTCATCGCGGGAAGTTCACATGTCGCTCACCATTCGCTCCGTCGCACGGCAGGATTACGATCAATGGCTGCCGCTGTGGGACGGCTACAACGCCTTCTACGGCCGCTCCGGCCCGACTGCGCTCGCACTGGAGATCACGAAGGAGACGTGGCAACGCTTCTTCGATGCCTATGAGCCCGTGCACGGGTTGGTCGCCGAGAGCGACGGCAAGCTGCTCGGCATGACAAACTATCTGTTCCATCGCAGCACCACCGCGATCGAGCCGTCCTGCTATTTGCAGGATTTGTTCACAAGCGAGGCCGCGCGCGGCAAGGGTGTCGGCTCGGCGCTGATCCACGGCGTCTACGAGCGTGCAAAGTCAGCGGGATCACCGCGTGTCTATTGGCAGACGCACGAGACCAACGTCACGGCGCAGAGCCTGTACGACAAGGTCGCGGAACGCTCGGGCTTCATCGTCTATCGCAAGATCTTCTGATCCGGCGGCCTCGGGACCTGTGGATAACTCCGCCTGTCACCGGCGCGTAACACACCGGGATTAAGTTGCAGCTGCGTCTGATCAGGGCCCCCGTCACCGATCAAGCGCCCCAAAGCGGTCCCCGTCAGTCGCCGCGTCTGACAGGGGCCGCATTTTTTTGCGCACTGCTTACGCCTGCATGGCAGCACCGCAGCCGGCAGCTTGCCGCAGCGTTGCACGGCGGTCACAATGGGCCGCTGCTTTCTCCTGACAGGACCTCCCATGGAAATTCGTAATCTCGGCGCCTCCGGCCTGCGCGTGTCTGCGGTCGGGCTCGGCTGCAACAATTTTGGCCAGCGCATCGACCTCGAGGCCTCGCGCAAGGTGATCCATCGCGCGCTCGATCTCGGCATTACGCTGTTCGACACCGCCGACATCTATTCGAACATGGGCGGCTCGGAAAACGTGCTCGGTGCCGTGCTGGGCGATCGCCGCAAGGACATCGTGCTGGCGTCGAAATACTCCAAGCCCATGGCGGAGGACGGCACCAAGCAGGGCGCCTCGCGCCGCTACATCTTCAACGCCGTGGAAGCGAGCCTGAAGCGGCTGAAGACCGATTACATCGATCTCTACCAGCAGCACGATTACGATCCGCTGACGCCGATCGAGGAGAGCCTGCGCGCGCTCGACGATCTCGTCCGCCAGGGCAAAGTGCGCTACATCGGCAATTCGAACTTTCCGGCCTGGCGCATCGCCGAAGCCGAGTACGTCGCACGCGCGATGAATGTCAGCCGCTTCGTCTCCTGCCAGGACGAATATTCCCTCGTCGTGCGCGACATCGAGAAGGACCTGTTGCCGGCAGCAACGGAATACAAGCTCGGCCTGCTGCCGTTCTTCCCGCTCGCGAGCGGACTTCTGACCGGCAAGTACAAAAAGGGTGAGGCCGCGCCCGGTGACACCCGCTTCGGCCAAACTCAGCGACTGCGCGACCGCTACGTCACGCCGCGCAACGAGGCAATCGTCGAGAAGCTTCAGGCCTTCGCGACCGCGCGCGGCCATTCCATGCTCGAGCTCGCCTTCTCCTGGCTCGCCGCGCGCCCGCAAGTGTCGAGCGTGATTGCGGGTGCCACCCGCGCCGAGCAGATCGAGCAGAACGTCAAGGCGATCGCGTGGAAGCTCAGCGCGGAAGAGATGGCGGAGATCGACAAGATCACGCAGGGCTGATCTTTGCGGCGCGGCGCTACTTCGCGCCGCCGCCAACGGTCTGGATCACCTCGAAGCCTTCAAATTGCGGATGGCCGAGATAGGACGGCTTGTGATCCCCGGCCCGCGCATGCGCCGCGCGGAATGCATCGGATTTGGTCCAGGCCTCGAACGCGGCGTGGTTCGCCCAGATCGTGTGCGAGGCGTAAAGCGTGTGGTCTTCGAGCTCGGGACCGCGCAACAGATGGAATTCGACGAAGCCCGGCACCTTGTCCAAATGCGTGTCGCGGGTGAGCCAGACCTGCTCGAAGGCCGTCTCAGAGCCCTTGGCGACGCGGAAGCGGTTCATGGCGATGTACATGGGGGTGGTCTCTCCTGATGTAAGGGACGCTCCGTCCTCTCACTCCCTCGCCCCGTTCTTACGGGGAGAGGGTGGGGTGAGGGGCTGCCTCCGCGAGTTCGGACTGAATGACGGTGAGAACACCTTCGATATTCCCGAGCACGTCGTTGTTCCAGAAACGAAGTACCTTGTACCCCTTCTCTCCCAAGCGTTCATCACGAATAGCATCTGTTGCGGATTCATTGTGCTGCCCGCCGTCGACTTCAACGACGATCCGCTTCTCGCGGCACACAAAATCGCAGATGTAGCCGATGATCGGCTCCTGCCTCACGAACTTGTTGCCATCGATTCGCCGATTGCGGATGCGATTCCAGAGAACCGTCTCCGCATCCGTCTGATCGGAGCGCAGTCGCCGCGCGATTCGGATGGGTTTTTCGTTGTGGCCGCGCATTGCCTTGCCCCTCACCCGGATCGCTACGCGATCCGACCTCTCCCCGCAAAGAGCGGGGAGAGGTTAAGTAACCAGCCCCTTCATCGGCCGCGCTGACGCGCTGTCCGGAAATACCGTCTCCGCTAGAGCACGATCGGACAACCCGAACTGGCTTTGCAGCACGCCCTTGATGACGGAGCGCAGATCCGTTGTCGGCTTGAGGTCGCGCCCTTCATACAAGTTGGCGAGCTTGAGGCCCGGCCAGTCGGAGATGACGCGGCCGCCTTTTACGGCGCCGCCGGCGAGCAGCGCGATGGTGCCGGTGCCGTGATCGGTGCCGTCGGTGCCGTTGATGCGCGCGGTGCGGCCGAATTCGGTGGCGACGACGACGACAGTGTCGCGCCAGCGTGTGCCGAGACCGCTTTCGAATTCAGCGAGGGCGCCGTCGAGGCCGCCGAGCAAGAAGGCGAGGCGCCCGACCGGGCCGCCTTCATTGGCGTGCGTGTCCCAGCCGTCGAAGGCGAGCGCGGCGATGCGCGGGCCGTCGTCGGCGGCCATCAGCTTTGCCGCGCCGCGCGCCACCTGGCGCATCTGCGCAACCTGATTGCCGGGTTTCGGCTTCATGTCGTCGCCGCTCGCGGCCTTCTCGAGCTGGAGGCCTTGCGACAGCGCCGAGGCCAGCGCGGGATCGCGATGACGATAGAGTTCGACCAGACGCATCGCGGTGTCGTCATCGGCCTGCGGCAGCGCGACCGGTGCCCAGCCGACGGTCGGCGCATTGCCACGCAGCACCAGCGGCGTGGTCGGGCCGACCGCGAGTCCACTGGACACGCGCTCACCGCGCGGCAGCGCTTCGAGGGCGCGGTTGAGCCAGCCCGATTGCACCCGGCCCGGGCCGGCATAGCCGCTTTCGAGCACGTCCTGGCCGTCGAAATGCGAGCGGTCGCGATAGGGCGTCGCAACGGCGTGAACCACCGCCGCATGCATGTCGCGATACATGCGCGCAAACTCCGGCATCGCCGGATGCAGCGCGAAGAAGCTGTCGAGCATGATCGCGGGATGCGCACCGTCCGACGTCAGCGCGATCGAGCCGTGCAGGCCGGCATAATCGGGGTCGCCGACCGGCGCGACGGTCGAGAGCCCATCAAGTGCGCCGCGCAGGATCACGACGATCAATCTGGGATCACGCCCCTCGGCCGCGCGCGCAAACTTCGGCAAATAGGCCCAGGCCGCGAAGGAGGCGCCGCCGAGCAGAAGGCCGCGGCGCGAGGTAAGGAGCCGGTTCTCGACGCAGTCGATCATCTTCATCTCCTCTGCATTTCCGGCGACATCAACAGCAGCGCCAATGCCTGCTGCCGCGATTCCGCGCGCTCGATCGTCCGTCGCGTTTCGATGGATGCCGCATCCGCCGCGGCGAATTCCAGGAGGTCGAGCGGGTCGATGTTGGGCCCGAGCCGCGCGCCCATCTGCGCCGCGATGTCGAGCCTCAGCTTGATGCCTTCGGGCGCGGCCCAGGCGGCGCTGCTATCCGGGAAACCGTTGGGACCGGCCGGCGACCACAACGGCTGTCCCAGCAGATTGAGATTGTTGAGGTAGCCGCCGGGATCCTCCGGCACGCGCGCGAGCAGCCGGCCGCTCGCGACCACGAAATCGTAAGGCGAGCGCATCTTGGTGAGCGGCGCCTTCCAGGCCTCGTCGGAATCGACCAGCGCCGTGGCAAGCGCCTTGAGGTCACCATCGGTCTTGACGAAAATGTCGCGCAATCGCGCAACGAGCGCCGGCGGCGGATCATCGGCGACAAAGTGGCGGACGAATTTGGTGGCGATGAAATTCGCGGTCGACGGATGGCGCGCGATATCAGCGAGCGCGGCCTCGCCCTGCGCAAGGCCGGTCGGCTCGTAGGTTTTGCCGAGCAGCTGCTGCGGGCCGGGCTGGTGCGCGTTGGCGTTGAAGACGAAGGAGCCGGGCGTGCCGAGCCCCCCTTGCCGGCCGGCAAAGGTCCAGCCGGTGATGATGCGCGCGAGCGAGGTGACGTCCTCCTGCGTGTAGCCGCCGCCGACGCCGAGGGTGTGCAGCTCCATGATCTCGCGCGCGAGATTTTCGTTGAGCCCGCGCTTGCGATTCTGGCCTGCGCGCGAGTCCGGGCCGAGCGATTGCTGATTGTCGAGAAAGAACAGCATCGCCGGATGCTGCTCGACCGCCTTCAGCATGTCGGCGAAACGGCCAAGCACGTGCGGACGGACCGCCTCGCGCTCGAACGCGCCGGCCCAGATCCGCGCCAGTTCGCCCTTGCTGGCGGAGATGCAGAAATGGTTGGACCAGAATACGACCAGGCGCTCGGTGAAACCGCACTCGACCAGCGTCGCGCGCTGCAACCGCGCCAGCGCCTCGGCGCGAAAAGTCTTCTGGATCACGTTGAGCGGCTGCGGCACGGGTTTTGCGGCCGGCGACGCGGCCGTGTTGGGCTGCATGCTCTCGGACTTCGCGGCTGCGTCAGCCGGCTTCGCCTCGGCCATCTGGCCGGCGATCTCGGTTGCCACCGTATTCAGAGAGAGATTGCGGCGCGGCCCGGGCTTCTGATCGGCAGGCGGTGGCGGCGCTTCCGGCGGCGTGCCGGCCTTGGCAGCGGCTTCGCGCGCCTGCTTGACCTGGTCCTGATAGGCGAACACGGCTTGGCCGAGTTGCGGCGTCGATTGCAGGCCCGGCGCCTCCAGCAGCACGCCGTTGGGGCGGGAGAGCTCCGCCTTCACAAAACCGCGCGGATCGGATGCTGCATTGATGAGATCGCCGGAGGCTCCGCCGCGGGCCCCGAAGCCGAAGCGGTTGAGCGCAATGAGGGCGGCTTGCGAATCGCGGGCCATCGATTTGTCCTTCGCGCGTTGCCAACCGCTTTCCTAGTCTGTGCGCAACGCATAATATACCGCAGCGAGAGATGAACCCGACATGAAAATGACCGCGAAGCTTTTGCGCCAATCATGACAATTCCGAAAGAATCCTCAACGCAGGAACCGCGCCGCCTCGCCTGTTCCCGCTGCGGCACCGAATTCGGCTGCGACCTATCAGGCAATTGCTGGTGCGCGGAGGAAACCGCGCGACTGCCGATGCCGGTCAAGGGGGAGGACTGTTTATGCAGGGAGTGCTTGCGCAAGGCGGCAGCTGAGGCGCGTAGCCCGGATGGAGCGCAAGCGTAATCCGGGAATCGTTCCGCAGGCACCGGCCCCGGATTTCGCTTGCGCTCCATCCGGGCTACGAAGCTACACCACGTGCCCCGGTGACTTCCGCGCC
This sequence comes from Bradyrhizobium sp. OK095, assembly GCF_900109945.1. Lineage (GTDB taxonomy): Bacteria > Pseudomonadota > Alphaproteobacteria > Rhizobiales > Xanthobacteraceae > Bradyrhizobium. The sequence continues at coordinate 224,962 of NZ_FOBX01000009.1, read as the reverse complement.
ATACCGTCGAACGCATCCAGCAGCTTCTCGCGCCAGACATAGATAGGATCATCCGCTTCCAGCAGCTTGAACGGGCTCGTCACGCGCGCCCATTGGAAGCCGCCGAACACGATATAGTCGGCATAGTTCGGTGCGCTGCCGCCGATGAAGGGCTGCTTCTTCAACGCCTGCCGCATCACCTCCAGCGACTTGCGGAACGCGACCACGCCGGTGTCGCGGCTTGCCATCACCTCATCCAGGCTCTTGCCGCCAAAGCGCGCCTCGCGCGATTGGCGGAAATAATTCGCATCAACCTCGGCAAGGTTCTTCGGGATGTCGGCGATGATCAGCGGAAAGATGCCGCCGACGATGGCGATGTCGCCCCAGGCGTTGATCATCCGCGCCATGGCACGGCCGCCCTCGCCGCCGAACAGCGACGGGCTGTCCGGAAAATTGTCTTCGAGATAGGTCGCGATCGCCCAGGAATCGACCACGGGCTTGTCGTGATGCAGCAACACCGGGACCTTCTCCGACCCGTGCGGCGCAATCGCGCTTTTCTCGGTGAAGCGCCAGGGCAGCGACTCCGCCGTCAGACCCTTGTGCGCCAGCGCCATCCGCGTGCGCCAGCAAAATGGGCTGAACGGGCGCGAGGCGTCGGTGCCAACGAGTTCGAAGAGTTTGAGTGACATGAAAGGCGCCTCCACTTGCTCCGTCATTGCGAGGAGCCCTTGCGACGATGCAATCCAGACTGCCGCCGCGGATACATTCTGGATTGCTTCGCTGGCGCTCGCAATGACGATCTGGAGGCAGTGGCGCGCGTCAGCGCCCGTTCGCGCGCAACAACCTCTCGCCACCTTCCGTCACCGCGATGATCAGCCCGGCACCTGGCCGCGTCTCGCGGGCGACATAACCATGGTCGGCGGCGTCCTCCCAGATGGTGAGGCGCGGGCACGAGGTCTTCCAGGTCGAAATCACCTCGGCATAGGCGCGCGGCTCGCGCGCGATCCATTCGACGAAATCGAGCACCAGTGGATCGGCGTTACAGCTCATTGCAAACCTCCCTTGGTAAAGGCCGCCAGCACCGGTGCGCGCACGAAGAGCCAGCCGCCATAGGCGATGTAGTAGCAGGCGATGGTGGTGATCAGCTTGTTCGACCAGGCCACGAATTGCTGGTCGGTCATGGCTTCGAGGATGCGCCGCGCCAGCGTGGTGCCGAGCATCGATGCCAGGATCGCGACGCCCGCGAGCACTGGATCGAGGCTCGCGGCCTGATCGATGATTCCGCCAAAATAGATCAGCTTGGTGAAATGGCTGACGAGCTGGCACATCGCTTTCGTCGCCACCTTCTCGCGCCGGCCGAAATCGCCGCCAAGGAAGAAAGTGTCGAGCAGCGGCCCTGACACGCCGGTCATCAGCATCAAGCCCATGCAGATCGTGCCATAGAGCGTGCCCTGCCAGAGACGGTCGGGATCCGGCTTGATGTTCGCGGGCATGAGCCGCGCCATGAACGGGGTGATGCCGAGCAGCAGCAGCGCCATCGGCTTGTCCGGCACGTAGCGGGTGAGCGACCACGCCGCAAGCGCGACCGCAGCGCCGACCAGATAGTTCGCGACCGGCCGCCAGCGAATATGCGCGCGCCACAGGAACGCGCGCCAGCCGTTCGACGCCATCTGCGTGATCGCATGCAGCACCATCGCGGTCGGCAGCGGCATCAGCGCCAGCAGGACGCCGATCAGGATCAGCCCGCCGGCCATGCCGAACAGCCCCGACAAGAACGCGGTGCCGACCATCAGCAATCCAAGGGCAGCGATCATGATGGATGTCACGAGGGGGTTCTCCGGTCGGCAAGTCAGGGACGAAGGCTGTTTCACTCCCTCGCCCCGCTTGCGGGGAGAGGCGAAGGGCACCGCCTCCGCTTCAACAAATCAACTTGGAATTACTCTCATTCTTGTGCCCCGCTTGCCCCACACGCGCAAACTGAGTTATCTTGCCCTGGCATCAGCTTTCCTGAGGGTGGGACATTTGCGGCGGCTGCTGTTTCTCAACGGCATCAAGGCATTCGAGGCGGCGGCGCGGACCGGCAGCTTTGCCGCGGCCGGGCTCGAGCTCAGCGTGTCGGCGGCCGCCGTCAGCCGCATGGTGCATCTGCTGGAAGAGCGGCTCGGCGTCGCGCTGTTCGAGCGCAAGGCCAACAAGCTCGTGTTGACGCAGGCCGGCCGCGCCTATCAGAGCGGGCTGACCCCGATCTTCGATGCGCTGGCGAGCCTCACCGCTCAAGTGACGGCACCCTCCGGCGTCCGCGTACTCACCATCGGCGTCGGACATACGTTTGCGATGCGCTGGCTGATCCCGCGGCTGTCGGAGTTTCGCAGCGAGGAGCCCGACATCGAGGTGCGCTTCACCACCGGCGGCGCGTCGGTGCCGTTCGGCGAGGACTGGAGCTGCGGCATCAAGCTCGGCACCGGCGACTGGCCCGGCCTCGTCGCCGAGCCCCTGTTCGCCGGCGACCTCACGCCGGTCTGCGTGCCCCGCCTCGCCGCCTCGTTGAAGCGCCCGGCCGACCTCAAAGGCCCAAGCCTGATCCGCGTCGAACATTCGCCCGAGGACTGGCCGATCTGGCTGAAGGCGGCGAACCTCCCGCGCATCAATCCGCGCGGGCCCGAGTTCCAGTTCTACGGCCAGGCGCTCCAGGCAGCCGCCGACGGGCTTGGCGTCGCCATGGGCATCCGGCCCTACATCGACGACGATCTCGCCGCCGGGCGGCTGGTTGCCCCGTTCGACCTATCGGTACCCAAGGGCATGCGCTGGTACCTGCTCTATCGCAGTTTTCAGACCGAGCAGCGCGATTTTGCCGCGTTCCGCCGCTGGATCATGCGTGCGGCCTCCGGGCCCGCCGCCCGGCCGGTGAAGCGGACCGGCCGTTCCTCGCCGCGGAACTGAGGGCCAAGAGCCAAAAAAGCCGGCCGCTTGTGAACGGCTTCACATCCAAAAGTCCGCAAACATGGTCCCCTGACCCTCCAACAAGGCGCTCGAGCAAGACACTCGACCAATCCACTCTGGGGACTACCAATGACGACCCTTTACGACGGCTTTGACATCGAATCCTTCGAAGCAGGCAAGGGGCTGTGGCACGCCCGCATCCGGCGCGCCGATTTCAGCCTGGTTGCCATCGACGGCGTGCTGTTTCCGGCCATGGAAGTCGGCTTCGCCTGGCCCGATCCCGACGCCGCGATCGCGGACGCCAAGCACCACATCGATCGCTTCCGGCGGCGGGCGGACGACAGCGACGACGAATAGGCGGATTTCAAACGCACCAGGGACGGCGCGGCGCAAAGGGGAACCGGTCATGTCAGTCATCGAAATCGAAGACACAGCGCGGCCGAGGATTTACGCCCGCACTGTGCTGTCGCAATGCCCGGAATGCGACGGCGATCTCACGGTGCTCCGTGTAATCGGCGGCCGCGCCGGCTGCGAGTACTGGACCATGCGATGCACCGATTGCGGCGGCATCCATCTCGACATCCTCACGCCGCGCGGGACGGCCGAGGACGACGAGGGGCCGCTGCCGGCGGCGTGATGGACGGTGCGAACCGGCGGCTCTACGCCAGATCGAAATTCATGAACCTGGCGAGCGAGGCGAATTCGGTCGCAATCGCAAACCGGCTGCTCTGCGGATCGTCGGCCACCACGCCGCTGTGGATGCCGACGCACAGATTTTGTCCGGCCGTTTGCGTCAGCCAGAGCTTGCCGGAATCGCCGGGCAGGCCGGGTGTGTTGCCGTCCGAACTCTTCACGGTGAAGTTGGCCACCCTCTGCATGCCCGTCGAAGATTGCTGATAGACATAATAAACGTGGGAGATCGTCCCCGTCCGCAGACCCGACTTCCAGGAAAACGACGAGACCTCGAGGCCCATCAGTGAATTGACATAGGCCTTCGTGCTCGACATCGCCGGCTGGAACATCCCCGAGGGTACGCCGAGATTGGGAATGTCCGGACTGAAACGATCCTGGATCGCTTGCGCAATATCGACGAGGGCGCAGTCGACGTCGATATAGGATTGCGGCTGATCGAACACGGGAAGGAAAGTCTCATCGGCCACGAAGCCCACGCTCTTCGATGTCGTTCCCGCGACCGCATCGCTGCTCTGGAAATCGGGGATGGCAAGGACTGTCCCGGGATCGAGCGCGATGTGCCGGTTGGTCAGCAGCGACAGACCGGATCCGTCCCTCCGCCGCACCAGGCACCCGATGGTTCCGGTAAGCTGGAGGTTCGAGACCCGGCCCCCCGCATGATTCACCTGCACCTCCGGCGCTGGATCCGCGACGTCGCCTTCAGCATGACCGCCGACGACCACCACGTCGGTGGCCACCTTCTCGCCCTGAAACTCGATCAGCTTCGGCAGGCGCCTGCGCCCGTCGGCCAGTGTTCGTCGCGCTCCCTTGCGCGCGAGCTTCTTCTTGACGAAGAAGCTCACGGACAGGGGATTGTTGCAGGTTTTCCCAGCCACCTCCTTCGGCCCGAACGCCACGCCAACGATTCCTGACGTCGCCTTGAACCGCTCAAACGCCCTGACAAGCGCGGCGGGGGTCATCCAATACATCCCTTGGAACGGCCCGAAAGACGATCCTGCGTGATGCGCATGGTCACGGGGTCGTAGATGACCATGTAGGTCTCCTGCCCGATCAGCGTCTTGGAAACGCCGCCTGCGGCCCCGTCTCCTTGCTTCTCGAGGAATTTGTCGAGGGTATCGAGGGCACGGCCGAGGGTCTTGTCGTCAACATCCGAGGTCAGCTCGCTCGGATACTGGCCGTTCATCTTCATCGTCGTCTTGGCAGTGCCATAGGCCGGTCGCTTGATATCGAGATTGACGAGTTTGCTCTCCCCAAGTGGGATAGGCGTCTTGTCCACGCTGAATTCGGTCGAATCCGTTGCGACAATGACGGGCTTGTTATCGACCATCCTCGACGTCTCGACCCGATAGCAACTCTTCGTCGCCATGAAGCCGAGCTTTTGCGGCACCGTGACCACGATCGGCACACCCGCAATGGTTTTTGTCGTGAGGTGCCCAGCCTCATCCGTGCCCATATACGTTGTCTCGTAGCTTGAGCACGCAATCACGGACAAACAAATCGCAATGATAAATAGAATACGCATTTGACTCCCCCAAAACGCAACATGTCGGCCCGCTTCGCGCGGCCAACCGAGGGCTCAAATCATCAAAAGTCTTTTTGCGGCAGAACCACCGATTAGAAAAATAAATATCCCAAAGTCGCCCCCGGAACGGAGCGTAGGTTTTACGGTTCCATTTGGCAATCTCAAATTGAAGCAACCAAACCAGACCATGTGCCGCAGGCTGAAGGGCGCGTCCCGCGCCGGCACGGGTGTCCGTTCGCCTGCTGCCAACCTACTGTCAGCAGCCTGAGCATGGACGTACCTTCGCCCTTTTCTGAGGCGCGGACTCGTCCCATATTCGGGGCATGGCGAAGAAATCTGCTCCCCCCAAATCCCCCAAAATCAAGACGCCGAATTCCAAGGCACATCGGCCTGACGTGCAGCCGATCGGGCCGGCGCTGGCTGAACTTCTGAATCCCGCGATCAATCGTGGCGATGCCGGACTCGGATCGGGCACCGGCCTGCAACCGCCGCCGGACAATTCTCGCGACCGCCGCTCCGGGGGCGAGGCCGCCGCGCATCGTGCGCGGGCCTCGACGCCGAAGGAGTTTCCACAAGATAACGCCAAGAATTCGATCACCCCGCCGCTGCGGCCCAATCCGCAGCCGCCGGGGGCGCGGGAGAGCGGCGGCTTCGACGAGGCGCCGCAGGCCAATTACGGCACCGCGGCCACAATCCCGTTCCTCGATCCGGAACTGGCGAAACAGCTTGGGATGCCCACCGAAGAGGACGACGCGGAAGCCCTCGCTCGCCCACCGCGCAACAAGATGGAGGCGCTCGGCGTCAAGGCGACCGCCGACGCCCTGGAATCGCTGATCCGCGAGGGCCGGCCGGAGTTCCGCAAGGACGACGGCTCCACCAAGGTGTGGGCCCCGCACCGGCCGCCGCGCCCGGAAAAGTCCGAAGGCGGCGTGCGCTTCGAGCTCAAGTCCCACTATGAGCCGCGCGGCGACCAGCCGACCGCGATCAAGGAACTGGTCGAGGGCATCCAGCGCAACGACCGCTCGCAGGTGCTGCTCGGCGTCACCGGTTCGGGCAAGACCTACACGATGGCGCAGGTGATCGAGAAGACGCAGCGGCCCGCCATCATCCTGGCGCCGAACAAGACGCTCGCCGCCCAGCTTTATGGCGAGTTCAAGAGCTTCTTCCCCGACAACGCGGTCGAGTATTTCGTCTCGTACTACGATTATTACCAGCCGGAAGCGTATGTCCCGCGCACGGACACCTATATCGAGAAAGACTCCTCGATCAACGAGCAGATCGACCGCATGCGCCACTCGGCGACGCGCGCGCTGCTCGAACGCGACGACGTCATCATCGTCGCGTCGGTGTCCTGCATCTACGGTATCGGTTCGGTCGAGACCTACACCGCGATGACCTTCGCGCTGAAGAAAGGCGAGCGCATCGACCAGCGCCAGCTGATCGCCGACCTCGTCGCGCTCCAGTACAAGCGCACCCAGGCCGATTTTACCCGCGGCACTTTCCGGGTCAGAGGCGACGTCATCGACATCTTCCCGGCGCACTATGAGGACCGGGCCTGGCGCGTGAATTTGTTCGGCGACACCATCGAGACCATCGAGGAATTCGATCCGCTCACCGGCCACAAGCAGGATGAGCTCGAATTCATCAAGATGTACGCCAACTCGCACTATGTGACGCCGCGCCCGACGCTGGTGCAGGCGATCAAGTCGATCAAATCCGAATTGAAGATGCGGCTCGACCAGCTCCACGACCAGGGGCGCCTGCTGGAAGCGCAGCGGCTGGAGCAGCGCACCACCTTCGATCTCGAGATGATGGAGGCCACGGGAAGCTGCGCCGGCATCGAGAACTATTCGCGCTATCTCACCGGGCGCCTGCCCGGCGAGCCGCCGCCGACGCTGTTCGAATACGTCCCCGACAATGCGCTGGTGTTCGCGGACGAAAGCCACGTCACGGTGCCGCAGATCGGCGGCATGTTCCGCGGCGACTTCCGGCGCAAGGCGACGCTGGCCGAATATGGCTTCCGTCTGCCGTCGTGCATGGACAACCGTCCGCTCCGCTTCGAGGAATGGGACATGATGCGGCCGCAGACGGTCGCGGTGTCGGCCACGCCGAGTGCCTGGGAACTGAACGAGAGCGGCGGCGTGTTCGTCGAGCAGGTCATCAGGCCCACCGGACTGATCGATCCGCCCGTCAACATCCGCCCGGCCCGCACCCAGGTCGACGATCTCGTCGGCGAGGTCCGTGCCACAGCCCAAGCCGGCTATCGCTCGCTGATCACGGTGCTGACAAAACGCATGGCGGAGGACCTCACCGAATATCTGCACGAGCAGGGCATCCGCGTCCGCTACATGCACTCTGATATCGACACCATCGAGCGCATCGAGATCATCCGCGACCTCCGTCTCGGCGCCTTCGACGCGCTGGTCGGCATCAATTTGCTGCGCGAAGGCCTCGACATTCCCGAATGCGCGCTCGTCGCCATTCTCGACGCCGACAAGGAAGGCTTTTTGCGCAGCGAGACCTCGCTGATCCAGACCATCGGCCGCGCCGCGCGCAACGTCGACGGCAAGGTAATCCTCTACGCCGACCAGATGACGGGCTCGATGGAGCGCGCCATCGCCGAGACCAACCGCCGCCGCGAAAAGCAGGTCGAGTACAACACCGAGCACGGCATCACGCCGGAGAGCGTGAAGAAGTCGATCGGCGACATCCTCAACTCCGTCTACGAGCGCGACCACGTGCTGGTCGAAATCGGCGGCCACGACATGACCGACGACATCATCTCGATCGGTCACAATTTCGAAGCCGTGCTCGCCGATCTCGAGACAAGGATGCGCGAAGCCGCAGCAGACCTGAACTTCGAGGAAGCCGCCCGCCTCCGCGACGAAGTCAAACGCCTGCGCGCCACCGAGCTCGCGGTCGTCGACGACCCCACCGTCAAGCAGCGCACGGTGCAGGGCAAGGCCGGCGCCTACGCCGGCACCAAGAAGTACGGCGACGCCGCGAATTTGCCGGTCAGCGCCATGAAGAAGAAAACCGTGAGCTCCGCGCTGAAGGCGAGCGGCGGCGGCACCGGCTCGAAGGTGCACAAGCCGCATCTCGACGAGATGCACGGCCCGGAATCCCTGCCCTATCGTGAGAGCACAAGCCTGCCGGCAAAGCCGTTCGGCAGCACCAGCCGGATCATCCAGCCGACGGATTCAAAGCAGTCGGGCCCGGAGTTCGGGCCGTCGCCACGGTCGAGCGGAGGGGCGCCGGGACATCGGGGTGGGTGGAAGAAGAGGTAGGCGACGGAGTATCATCCGCGCTCGTCGTGGCTATGGAGTCCGGGCTCGCCGCTTTGCGGCGCCCCGGAATGACGAAGATTTGTCGTCTACCCCACACTCACCGCCAGCAGCGACAGCAGCAGCACCGACGCCATGAGCTGCATCGATGTCGCGGGCTTGGCGCGCCAGCGGGCGATCTTTTCGGAGAAGGACAGGGTGGCGTTGAAGAACTGGGCCTCGTAGGCATTCCCCGCGACTTTCGGGAATGTCGAGCCGGCCCAGATGGCGAGCAGGCTATAGAAGATCGTCGCCAGACTTACTGTGAGCACGTGGCTGCCCCCGCGAGAGTCGCCCAGCAGCTTCACCATCAGCGAGGCGGCGGCGAAGATCGGTAAGCCTTGCAGGATCGCGGTGAGCGCAAAGCCTTCGAGCCAGTTGAGCGTGCTGGATTTCGGCGCGGTGATCGAGGTCATGGCGCCCTCACCCCACGCTCGCCGTCACCACGGCCATCACCGACAGCAGCAGCACGATGGTCATGAGCTGCAGCGAGGCGACCGGCTGGGTGCGCCATGCCGTGATCTTGTCGGACAGCGACAAATGCGCCTCGAAGAATTTTGGTTCGTAGACGGTCTTGAAGATTGCGGGGAAGCTCGGGCCGACGGTCACCGCGAGCATCGCGTGGGCGAGCGAAGCGACCGCGACGAAGATGGCGACGCCGGGGTCGCCGACGAGGTCCGTGTTGCCGCACAGCTTGAGCAGGAAGGCGGCGGCGGCGAAGGTCGGGAAGCTCTGCATCGTCGTGGTCAGCGCGAGGCCTTCGATCGCGTTGTGCAGGCGGGACTTTCTTGCGGCGGCGATGGAGGTCACGGCACGTCTCCCTGATGGCATGCGAATGAATTTATCCGCGTCGGGAGAGGTGCGATGTGAGCTGGGTCACGTGAATTTCAGTCGGTGGAACAACGGGCGAGATGGGTTCCGTGTCCGCGCTGTCGCGCCCCCAGTTTGACTGCGGGCTCCCCACCGTAAGCCGGTGAGACCGCCTCGCGTGGTGCCCCGCGCGCCACAATTGCACACACGCTTGTGAACCGGCCTTGTGACCTGCCAGCTTGCCGCTGCGGCCGACTTCTCCTAACGATTCAGCATTCAATCAAGAGTTGCTGGGGTGGATATTTTAGAGGAGTGATAGTCATGGCAATCGCAGTGAAACGTGGTGCAATTCCGAGCCCGCGACACGAATTGGCGGCGGCTATGCCGCATGTAGCGCTGGCTCACGTCCCGGACCATCATCTGTTCTTCCCCAAGAAGCTGTCGATCTGGCACAACGACGTCCACGGCGACTGTGTGACCGCCGAGGAAGCTTTCGCCAAGGCCTGCCACAAGCCGGAAATCTTCATCAGTGATGCCGAGGTCGAGAAATGGGCCAAAGCTCACCACGTCTACGAAGGTGCGGTGCTCATCGACGTACTGAAGGCGATGCAGAAGGAAGGCTTCGCTCAGAATGACCACAGCTATGACGACGGCTCGCACACCACGGTCGACTGGACCAACCCGGCCGTGCTGAAGAGCGCGCTTTATAACGGACCGGTCAAGATCGGCGTCGCCGCCGACCAGCTTGAGACCACCTGCCGCGCACACAACTTCAAGACCGGCTGGTTCGCCACCGGCTACAAGCCGGACGCGAATGAAGACCACTGCGTCAGTCTGTGCGGCTACGGTACCATCACTTGGCTCGCGCATCAGCTCGACACGTCCGTGCCGGCAGGCATCGACGGCGCCCAGCCCGGCTATGCAGTGTTCACATGGGGCAGCATCGGCATCATCGACCCATCATCGATGGTGGCAATCACCCACGAAGCCTGGCTGCGAACGCCGACCACGGTCGTCGTCTGATCTGGACCAGACAAATAGCGGCGAAAATTTAGTGACCTGCCAGAGTGGCAGGCCACTAAATAATGCCCGCCGCGGGTTCGATCTGCGGACGCCAGGCAGACAGCAGCAAAGGCGAGGTGTCGAGCCTCACTACAACTTCCCCTGCCCGTTCACCTGGCTCTGCTGCTGCTTTTCCTGCTGCATTTGCTGCTCTTTGGCTTGATGCCGGCCGTAGAGGCAGCCGGCGGCGGCGCCTAATACGCCGTGATGGCCGGCATAGTGGCCGGCGACGCCGCCGACGACGGCGCCCTTGATGCAGCCTTTGGCGTTGGCGGCGGAGGTGGCGCCGAGCATGAGAAGCGCGGCAGTGGCAGCAAGAAGCGGGGATTTCATGGAATGTCTCCGGATGCGGTGTCGGGATATCAACGAGCGCAGGCAGTCCGGGTTCCCTGGCGCGGAGCTTGGCAAGGCGCGCTTGCCGATAGGCACGCAGCGTCATCGCGTGATGCAAAGGCCGCTCGAATTCTTGCAGGCGAACGGGCGCGCAACCCGCAATTGCACCCCATGAACCCGGCATTGCATTCGCGCGTCATACCCTGCAATCACCCTTTGTTTTTGCGGATTGATGGATCCGCACGCCGCACGATAGCGTTTGCAATCCACGGCCAATGAGGGCGGGAGCAGCATGAGTGTCGAATCGCTGAACAGGCAACGCGTGCTGCATCTGCTCGACGCCTTTGCGCGCGGCGATATCGAGGCTGCGCTGTCTTACTGCACCGACGACGTCGACTTCCTCACCCACGCACCGATCGACGTGCTGCCGCATATGGTGCCGCGCCACGGCAAGGCCGAATTGCGGAAACTCTGGCTGACGATCTGGTCGCGCTATTCGGAAGTTCGCTACAAGGCGCCGCACATCGTCGCCGAGGGCGACGCGGTCGCGACCTACATGCACGCCTATTTCAAGAAACGCAGCAACGACCGCATCGTGCAGTTCGACATGGCCGTGTTCTACACCTTCCGCGGCGGGCTGGTGGCTGAGATCCGCGAGATCATCGATTCCTACGACCTGGTGCAGCAGGTGCTGGAACGGGAGATCGGGCCGTTGATTACGGGGGCAAGGGTGGACGGGGGTTAGCCCGGGAGCCGGCAGAATCCCGGGAGACTACGGGGGTCTGTTGTAAATCTCACAAATCGCCATCAATTGTGCATTGCGAAAACGTGAATTGCGTTTTGGCCGAAATCACCTATCTTGTTTGCATACAAATGAGTTGAGCGGCCCCGGGGCACATTGCAGTGCATGGGGTTGTTTTCCGTTTTTTCCGCAAGCCAGCGTCAGGACTGCCCAAAATGACAGAGCACAGCCTCTGGCGTTTCTCGCGCGCGTTGCACCGCGCGATCAACGACCGGCATTTCGAGGATATCGAGGCCCTGATCGACGAGGACGTCGAGTGGGCGCTCTACGGCCCGATCGACATGTTCCCCTTCCTCGGCGCGCGCCAGGGCAAGGAGGCGGTGCTCGACGTCATCCGCCAGCTCGCCGACAATTTTAGGGTCCGCCGCTTCGAACGCGAGAGCATCATGCTGGGCGTCGATTCCGCCGCCTCGATGCTGCGCTATTCGCTGACGGCGCTGGATTCCAACAAGCCGATCAGCTTGCGGGTCGCACAGTTCGCCCAGTTCAGGGCGGGCAAGCTGATCAGCATGCGGGTTCTGATCGACACCTTCGACCTGGTCGAGCAGGCACTCGGCCGCGCCATTCATCTGCCAAAGATGACCAGCGCCGGCTGAGGGGGACACCAACGGGCTCCGCAATTCGGGACCGATCGATTGATGCTCCCGCGACGCGTTCTGGCCGCCAGCCCCGCCGGATGCCGTCGTGGAGATGCTCGTCATCGGGCGCGCGCCTTGCGCGCGGCCCGTTGGTTCGTCATTCTGGGCGCGGCAAGCGCCACAATTTTGCAACGATAGTTCCGCATCCTGGGCGCGAACTGGGCTCGCGGGCAGGGTAATGGAAATCTCGACAGGTTTTGGCTGGACCAGGCTGCCGCTGGCGGTCGCGTTCATCTTCGGCTCGGTGCTGGCGGCCCCGGCGCAGATCATTCCGCCCTTCTCCCCCGCCCCTGCCACAGCAGCAGTGCCCGACGACGAGGCCGAGGAGGCAGCGGAGGCCCCCGACGTCAATGATCCCGACGTGATGAAGGGCATCGACGTCGACAAGCTCGACTGGGGCCAGCTCGCCATCGACGCCGGCACGCTCAACGACATCATCGCCGCCAAGAAGCGCGCCCAGGCCGCTGCCAACAACGGGATGAACTGGTCGTCGAACGCCAACACCAATGGCTCCTCGGCCGTGACGGTGAAGCAGTCAGTCTCCTCGTTCTGGGACGCCCGGATCGGCGCCGACATGACGGTCGCGAACGAGCCGCGGACGATGTCCGAGCTGCTGGCGCAGAAGGCCGCCAATGGCGGCAACCTGCCGCAATCCTCCGGCAGCGCCTGGGCGGCGGCGACCGCGCCGGGCGCGGGCCAGATCTGGGACAAGACCGCGGTCGAAGCCCGCGTCGATCCCGGCTCTGAACAGAGCAAGCTCGGGGCGTCGCTGAGCAAGTCGGTGCCGCTGTCGGGCGACACCTCGCTGACGCTCCAGAACGGCTACAGCGTCAACCAGCAGGGCACGACCGCCGTCCCCGGCGTCGGCGGGCGCATCATCGCGCGCAATTACGAGACCGACCAGACCGCCAAGGTCACCATCACCGACACCGGCACCAGCGTCACCGCCGGCCAGACGATGTCGACCACGGACGACAAATGGCTGCGCAAGGTCGGCGCCGAGCAGAAGCTGTTCGACAACGTCACCGTCTCCGGCTCGGTCGGCGAGACCTCGCAGGGCGCGATCAACAAGAGCGTGACGGCGGGCTTCAAGAAGAGCTGGTAGTTCTTCGCCTCTCCCCACATGCGGGCGAGGGAGACGAACACCGGCGACGGCGTTTACACTCTCCTAACCATACGCCACTGCAAAGCCCCCAATTGGTCCGCCCTTGCCGCAGCTCTGCCAAGTTGCGGTCAAAATCGCACGCCCAGATGCTAAGGCCTTACAGACGTCGTCGTGCGGGGGACACTCGCGCTGCGCTCAACGCGAACAGGGGAACAACGATGAACGCCATGCGTCCGGAAAAGATCGAAGCCACCGAGACCGAGACGGTCGATACCAACCTCGCCGCGGTCACCGAGGTTGAAGCCGGCATCCGCGATTTCGTCCGCAACGACATCGCCTATCTGCGCCGCCCGGCGGCGGGGAGCACCACCGACGCGCCGCCGCTCGATCCGAGCGCGGAAGCCACCGTCAACAACGTCAACTCGCTGATCCAGCGCGTCGCCGGCACCTCGCTCGCCGAGATCGAGAATCTGATCTCCGAGCTCGAGAGCCTGCGCGACCTGCTCCACGCCGAAGGCCAGCGCGTCCAGCGCGAGATCTCCGGCTACGCCCAGCTCAGCCAGGCCGCGATGAAGTCAACCCGCATGATCGCCGACAACGTCTCGCAGTGGAAGCGCGCCGCCGACGGCCTGCGGAATAGCTGATCGCTGGCAAGCATCACCGGCCGCCGCGTTCCGAAAGGGGCGCGGCGGTTTTGATTCTTGCTGGTCTCGTTCCCGGGCACGGTGCGGTGGGTCCCGGCTCTGCGCAGCAGCGTTACACGCTGCAGCGCGTGTCCTGGACCCGAGAGTGCGCTTTGAACCCTCCGCCCCTCCCCGGCGACCAATGCCTAGCGCCCGTCGGTGTTGCGACGGGCCTGGGGACATTTCAGATGGAAAGCATTCGGCCCGACACCACGGACCCGATACCGATGCGGCCCGCGCCGAACCAGTTCGGCACGATCATGCTGCGCTTTGTCGGATTGCTGGCGGTTGCGATCGCGGTGCTGGCGTTCGTCTATAGCCGCTGAGGCTGGACCGGAGGCGGCGCCCCAAGACGTTAACGAATTCTTACCGGGCGGCTTCCACGGTCGAGGCTTCCAGGGTGTAGGCGCCATCGGCATAGCCCTTCACCACCATGCCGGCGACCAGCATCACGGCCAGCGTCGCGGTAGCAAAGATAAATCCAACCAGCTTGAGTGCGCCGCGGTCTGCCATGGTCCTCGTCCCCTGTCCTCTGCCCAGTTCGTTCAAATAGACAGCGACAGGTTCATAATTGGTTAGCAACTCGATGGTTCCGCCAACTGCTTCGCGGGTCAACCATGCTGAGCAGGCTTATGGCAGCCGCCCGGAATCGCGTCCATAGCGCGCGGGCAACACTCGCGCGCTCATTTACCCCGTTCATCCTGGAACAGGTCTAAGCCTTCGCGCGCGTCGGCACAAAGGCTGAGGCGGTGATGGAATAGACCTCTTCGCCGCGCTGATTGGTGCCGGTGGTACGGGCCGTCAGAATGCCCCAGCCGGGGCGCGAGGCGGAGGTGCGCTTGTCAGTGACGACATTGACGTAAGCGACGGTGTCGCCGGCGAGCACCGGCCTGATCCAGCGCAAATCGCGAAAGCCCGGCGACGGGCCCCACACCGCGACCTCCTCGCCGCGCGCTGCGGCCTCACGCGCCAGACGTTGGCCGTCCGCGACAAGCAGGCTCATGCAGGCCGAGCCGACATGCCAGCCCGAAGCCGCGAGCCCGCCGAACAGCGAATTCTTGCCTTCCTCCTCGTCGAGATGAAAGCGCTGCGGATCGAACTTTGCGGCAAAAGTCTTGATCGCTTCCGCCGTGAAATTGTAGGCGCCGATCTCGCGGCGCTGGCCGATCTCGATGTCGTCGAAGAAACGCATCAGGCCGCTCCCTCGCGCCGCTTGATCAGGATCGGCGAGGTCATCTCGCCCAGCGCCTGCCCCGCCGCGTTGCGCACGGTGCATTTGAACTTGACGATGCCAAGCTCAGGCCGGCTCTTCGAGGCGCGCGCTTCCAACACGTCGACATCGAGTGTCAGGTCGTCGCCCGGCCTGAGCGGCGACAGCCAGCGCACCTCGTCGACGCCGGGAGATCCGAGTGACGCGGCGCGGGTGATAAAGCCGTCGGCCATCATCCGCATCATCAGCGAGCAGAGGTGCCAGCCGGAGCCGGACAGGCCCCGCAGCATGCTTTTGCTGGCGGCGTCCTCGTCCAGGTGCATCGGCTGCGGATCGAACTCGGCGGCAAAAGCCAAAATCTCGTCGCGGGTGACATGGCGCGGGCCGAATGTTCCGAAACGGCCGGGCGGGAAATCTTCGAAGGTCAGGGTCATCTTGGGAAAGCTTTGAGGGAATGACAGATTGTGGCCGCAGTTTGCGGCAATCTCAACCCGCCGGCCCGCATGGCTCGTGCTACATTTGGCGAGTCGGGCCCAGCCTCATCGTCAAATTGACGCAGCCGGCGGGCGATTTGCCCGGGGGAGAGCAATGTTTTCATTCAGAGACCTGTTTCAGTGGGACCGCTTCATCACGCCGACGATCATCAAGACCTTCTACTGGCTGGTGATCGCGCTGATCTGCCTGTTCGGCCTCTCCGGCATCTTCTCCGGCCTCGCCGCGATGGCGATCAGCCCGTTCGGCGGTTTCCTGGTGCTGCTGTCGTCGATCGCGAGCGTCGTGGTCGGCATCGTGTTCTCGCGCATCATCGCGGAGCTGATCCTGATCATCTTCCGCATCAACGAGCATCTCGGCGCGATCCGGGATCAGGGCGGCGGGATGCGGTGATCTTCCGTCATTGCGAGGAGCGAAGCGACGAAGCAATCCAGACTGTCACCGCGGAGACAGTCTGGATTGCTTCGCTTCGCTCGCAATGACGAGGAGAAAAGAACTTACGTATTAAACCGGAAATGCATCACGTCGCCGTCGGCGACGACGTATTCCTTGCCTTCGAGACGGAGCTTGCCGGCATCGCGGGCGCCGGCTTCGCCGTTCAGCGCGACGTAGTCCTCATAGGCGATGGTCTCGGCGCGGATAAAACCCTTTTCGAAATCGGTGTGGATCACACCGGCCGCGCCCGGCGCCTTGGTGCCGCGATAGATGGTCCAGGCGCGCGCTTCCTTCGGACCCACCGTGAAATAGGTGATGAGGTCGAGCAGCGTGTAGCCGGCGCGGATCAGGCGATCGAGGCCCGCTTCTTCCAGACCCAGCGTCTCCAGGAAGTCGGCGCGTTCATCGCGCGAGATGGTGGCGATCTCGGATTCGATCTTGGCGGAGATGACGACGGCAATCGCGCCTTCCTTGGCGGCCTGGTCCTGCACCGCCTTCGAGAACGAATTGCCTGTCGCGGCCGAGCTTTCCTCGACGTTACAGACGTAGAGCACGGGCTTCGACGACAACAGGCCGAGCATCCCGAAGGCACGCTCCTCCTCGGCCTTGCGCTCGACGAGGCGCGCGGGCTTGCCCTCGCGCAGCAGCACCAGCGTGCGGTTGACGAGGTCGAGCTGCTCCTTGGCGTCCTTGTCGTTGCCCTTGGCCTTCTTGGTGAGGTTGTCGACGCGCTTCTCGAGGCTGTCGAGGTCGGCGAGCATCAGCTCGGTCTCGATGGTCTCGATGTCGGCGAGCGGGGCGATCTTGCCTTCGACATGGGTGATGTCGGAATCTTCAAAGCAGCGCACGACATGCGCGATGGCGTCGGTCTCGCGGATGTTGGCGAGGAACTGGTTGCCGAGGCCTTCACCCTTGGAGGCGCCGCGCACGAGGCCGGCGATATCGACGAAGGTCAGCCGGGTCGGAATGATCTGCAACGACTTGGCGATCGCACACAGCTTGTCGAGCCGCGGATCGGGCACGGCAACCTCGCCGACATTCGGCTCGATGGTGCAGAACGGATAGTTCGCCGCTTGTGCGGCGGCCGTCTCGGTCAGCGCATTGAACAAGGTCGACTTGCCGACATTGGGCAATCCGACGATCCCGCATTTGAATCCCACGAGCGTTATTCCTTGCCGTTGTCGTCCTTGGTCAAAAATCCCTTCGCCTGCATGGCGAGGTGCACCCTGTTGGCGAAGGTCGCGTCCGTGCCCTTGGCAACCAATGCCGCGTGCTCGGCAACGGCGTCGCAGAGCGTTGCCACCCAGTCGTTGTCGGCCTTGGCAAAGTCCGACAGCACGTGGCCATGCACCAGCTCCTTGACGCCGGGATGACCGATACCGAGCCGCACCCGGCGATACTCGTTGCCGATATGCGCAGAGATCGAGCGCAGGCCGTTGTGGCCGGCGATGCCGCCGCCGATCTTCACCCGCACCTTGCCCGGCGGCAGCTCGAGCTCGTCATGGAACACGGTGACGTCGCCAGCTGCGATCTTGAAGAAGCTTGCGGCGTCCTGAACGCTGCGGCCGGAATCGTTCATGTAGGTCGTGGGCTTGAGCAGGATCACGCGCTCAGTGCCGAGCGTGCCTTCCGAGGTCTCGCCCTGAAAACGACGGCGCCACGGTGCGAAACCATGACGCCGCGCGATCTCGTCCACGGCCATGAAGCCGATATTGTGCCGGTTACGTGCGTATTTCGCGCCGGGATTGCCGAGCCCAACAAACAGTCGCATGACGCGGCGCGCCCCTCGCTCGGCGCGCGATCAAAGACCGCGCGCCAGCTTTGAGAGATTACTTCTTCTTGTCGCCGCCGGGAGCCTTGGCAGCCGCTGCCGGAGCCTTCGCACCCGCCGCCGGAGCCGCAGCACCTGCTGCAGGCGCAGCCGCGCCAGCCGCCGGAGCGGCAGCAGCACCCGGAGCCGCAGCACCAGCCGCAGCAGCCTTCTGCTCTTCAGCGTAACCGGAGGGCGGCACGATGGTGACGAGGGTCGCTTCCGCGGAAGTCAGCGCCTTGACGCCGGCCGGCAGCTTGATGTCCGACAGATGCAGCGAGTGACCGATTTCGAGCGCGCTGACGTCAGCCTCGATGAACTGCGGGATGTTCTCGACACCGCATTCGAGGTCGATCGCGTGGGCGACGATGTTGACGGCGCCGCCGCGCTTCACGCCGGGCGAGCCTTCCGCCTTCACGACATGCAAGGGAACGCTGATGCGGATGGTGGCGCCTTCGCCCAGTCGCATGAAGTCGACATGGATCGGGAAGTCCTTGACCGGATCGAGATGGTAGTCGCGCGGAATCACGCGGTGCTTCTTGCCGTCGAGCTCGACGTCGACCAGCGTGGTCAGGAACCGGCCGGCGAGAATGCGCGTGCGCAGTTCGCGATCGTCAACCGAGATCGGGAGCGGGGGAAGGTTGTTACCATAGATCACTCCGGGCACTCTCCCGGCGCGACGCTCAGCCCGGGCGGCCCCCTTGCCGCTCTTCGGACGTGCGGTCGCCTTCAATTCCTTGACGGTCGTCGCCATGTCGTTAAGTCCTTGTTTTTGCAAAAGTTAATGGGCCGCAACGCGGCCCATCGTGTACGCCGCAGCAAGCCTCCAGGGGTGCGGGGGCCGCGGACGTGGCGGGCTTTTACCCGGAAGATGCGGAAATGACAAGGAAATGCGGGGATTTTTTGCGGGAACCACCGCCATCCTCCCGGCGCCGTCATGGCCGGGCTTGTCCCGGCCATCCACGTGCTGGGCGTCAAAGATAGGCGTGGATGCCCGGGACAAGCCCGGGCATGACGACCTTAATTGGACGCCCCGCCGAGCTTCGCCTCCAGCGCCGTAATCCGCGCCTTCAGCGCCTCGTTCTCCTCGCGCGCCAGGCGGGCCATGTCCTTGACCGCCTCGAACTCCTCGCGCTTGACCAGGTCCATGTCACGCAGGAATTTCTCGGCCTGGGTGCGCAGCACCGTGTCGACCTCGCGCTTGACGCCCTGGGCGGCACCGGCGGCGTCGTTCATCAGGCGGCCGATCTCGTCGAAAAACCGGTTGTTGGTCTGGGTCATGTCGGTCTCCTGGCGGCCTCAGATAAACTTTGCGCGAACACTCCAAAAGACAATGGCAATCCGAGCCGAACGGTTCAAGTGCTGATCGGCGGTATCCTTGTCATGCCCCGGTTTCCTTGCAATCGTATTCAACGTCCCTGCATAACAAGAATCAGAAAGCGCATGAGATGATCGACCAGCAGATCGCGATCCCGACCAAGGATGGCCACACCGCAACGTTCATCACCCACCCCGAACGCGGCGGGCCGTTTCCGGTCGTCCTGTTCTACATGGATGCGCCGGCGATCCGCGAAGAGCTGCGCGACATGGCGCGCCGGCTCGCGACCTCGGGCTATTACGTGATGCTGCCGAACCTCTATTACCGTTCCGGGGTGATGGAGCTCGGCGCGCTGCCGGCCGATCCGAATGCGCCCGAGCGCAAGCGCATGTTCGCACTGATGGGCTCGCTCACGATTTCCATGATCATGGACGACACCAGGGCGCTGCTCGCCTATGCCGAGGGCCAAGCCGCCGCGAACACAAAAATCGTCGGCACCGTCGGCTACTGCATGAGCGGTCGCTACGCCGTCAACGCCGCCACGCATTTCCCCGATCGCGTCAAGGCCGCCGCCTCGGTCTACGGCACGCAGCTCGCAACCGATCAGGACGACAGCCCGCATCTCGCCGCCGCCAAAACCAAGGCCGAGCTCTATTTCGCCTGCGCCGAGACCGACATCTATGCGCCGACCGAGATCGTCGAAAAGGTCAAGCAGGGCATGAGCGGTGCGAAGGCCGAAGTCGAGATCTATCCCGGCACCCATCACGGCTTCGCCTTCCCCAAGCGCCCGGTCTACGATCGCGACGCCGCCGAGCGGCATTGGGAGCGGCTGCTGGCGCTCTATCGCCGCAATCTCGTCTAAACATAGAAGGCCTGATGCCCTTTCTGCTCATCGACTTTCCCGCCTTCAAACCGATCGCGATCGAGATCGGTCCGTTCGCGATCCGCTGGTACGCGCTGGCCTATATCAGCGGCATCGTGTTCGGCTGGCTCTATGCGCGCTCGCTGCTGAAGAAAGAGCGCCTGTGGAGTGGGCCGGCGCCGATGTCGCTGGTGCAGATCGACGACTTCATCCTGTGGGTGACGCTCGGCATCATCCTGGGCGGCCGCACCGGCTACGTGCTGTTCTACAATCTGCCCTTCTTCATCGAGCATCCCGCCGCGATCTTCAAATTGTGGGAGGGCGGCATGTCCTTCCATGGCGGCTTCCTCGGCTGCGTCGTCGCGGTGATGTGGTTTGCCTATCGCAACGGCATTTCGATCCTGTCGCTCGGCGATATCACCACCGCGGTCGCGCCGGTCGGGCTGCTGCTCGGGCGGATCGCGAATTTCATCAATGGCGAATTGTGGGGCCGCGCCACCGACCCGGAATTGCCCTGGGCGATGATCTTCCCCAACGATCCCACCCAGCTGCCGCGCCATCCGAGCCAGCTCTATGAGGCCGGCATGGAGGGCATTTTTCTGTTCACCGTGCTTGCGATCATGATCCGCTTCGGCGCACTGAAGCGGCCGGGCATGATCCTCGGCGCCTTCATCCTGATCTATGGTTTGGCCCGGATCGCCAGCGAGCATTTCCGCGAACCGGACGTCCAGCTCGGCTTCCTCTGGGGCGGATTAACCATGGGCATGTTGTTGTCGATACCGATGCTTATTGTCGGCGGCACACTTATTGTATTGGCGGTGAGGCGCGGTGCGCCGAAGCCGACCGAGGCTATTCGTTAGTTCATTTCGAGAAAGCACGCCGTGACCGAGCAGTCGCTACTCAACGAGATCAAGGCGCTGATCAAATCCTCAGGCCCGATGCCGGTCTGGCGGTACATGGAACTGTGCCTACTGCACCCGCGCTATGGCTATTACGTCTCGCGCGATCCGCTTGGACGCGAAGGCGATTTCACTACCGCGCCCGAGGTCAGCCAGATGTTCGGCGAGCTCTTGGGCTTGTGGACCGCCTCAGTGTGGAAGCAGATGGGCTCGCCGCAATTTTTGCGGCTGATCGAGCTCGGCCCCGGCCGCGGCACCATGATGGCGGATGCGCTGCGTGCGCTGCGCGTGCTGCCGCCGCTCTACCAGGCGCTTCACATCCACCTGGTCGAGGTCAATCCTGTCCTGCGCGAACGCCAGAGTGCGACGCTGTCTGGCGTGCGCAACATCGCCTGGCACGACAGCATCGACGACGTGCCGGAAGGGCCGAGCATCATCCTCGCCAACGAATATTTCGACGTGCTGCCGATCCACCAGATGGTGAAGCGCGAGAACGGCTGGCACGAGCGCGTGATCGAGATCGATCCCAACGGCAAGCTTCAATTCGGCGCGGCTGCCGAGCCGACGCCGCGCTTCGACGTGCTGCTGCCGTCCCTGGTGCGCGCAGCGCCCGTCGGCGCCGTGTTCGAATGGCGGCCGGACAGCGAGATCATGAAGCTCGCCACGCGCGTGCGCGACCAGGACGGCGCCGCGCTCATCGTCGATTACGGCCATCTGCGCAGCGATGCCGGCGACACATTTCAGGCGATCGCGCGTCACACCTTCACCGATCCCCTGAAGGCCCCTGGCCAGGCCGACGTCACCGCCCATGTCGATTTCCAGGCACTCGCGCGTGCGGCCGAGGATGTCGGCGCACACGTGCACGGCCCGGTGACGCAGGGCGATTTCCTCAAGCGCGTCGGCATCGACACGCGTGCTGCCGCCCTGATGCAGAAGGCGACGCCGGAGGTTGCCACCGACATTTCGGTGGCGTTGAAGCGCCTGACCGATACCGGGCGCAGCGGCATGGGCTCGATGTTCAAGGTGCTCGGCATCTCCGAGCCGCGGCTGACCGGCCTTGCCGGCCTCAGCGACCTCGACCGAGCCGGAGGGAATTGATGACCGTCGCTTCCTCGCTGCTGTCGGCGGTGCCCGGCCTGCGCCATTCGTTCTTCACGCGCGAAGGCGGCGTCTCCAATGGCATCTACTCGGCGCTGAATGGCGGACTCGGCTCCAGCGACGATCAGGCTCTCGTCGCCGAAAACCGACGCCGCATGGCCGAGCATGTCGGCGTCGCGCCGGGGCGCTTCCTCAGCCTGCACCAGATCCATTCGCCCGACGTGCTCGTCGCAGATCGCGCATGGCCGAGCGGACCGCGACCTAAGGGCGATGCGCTGGTCACGAGGACGCCCGGCATCGCGCTCGGCGTCTCCACTGCCGATTGCGGGCCGGTGCTGTTCGTCGATCCCAATGCGCGCGTGATCGGCGGCGCCCATGCCGGCTGGAAGGGCGCGCTCACGGGCGTGCTGGAGTCGACGATTTCAGCGATGGAAAAGCTCGGCGCCTCGCGTAGCGGCATTATTGCTGCGATCGGCCCCTTGATCCGGCAGGACAGCTACGAGGTCGGCAACGAGTTCGTGGCCCGCTTCATCGAGGCGGATGCGGAGAACGCGATGTTCTTCATCCCGTCGGTGCGCGAGGGCCACGCGATGTTCGACCTCGCCGGTTTCATCCGCAAACGGCTTGAGGCCGCCGGCATCCTGATAATCGACGACCTTGGTCTGGACACCTACGCCGACGAGCGCTTCTTCAGCTACCGCCGCTCGGTGCATCGCAAGGAGCCGGATTACGGCCGGCACGTGCACGCGATCGCGCTGGAGGCGTGAGCGTCAACAACCGGTTGTACCTGCTGCGCAGATTTTATACACTTAATAGTTGAACTGGATATTAGAACTCTTTCCAATTATGGGATTAGACGACCCATGTCTTCGCCCGCCGACAAGGCGCCAGATTCCCGCGAGTTCTTGAAACTCGTCGAGGCGTGGAAGCGAACGATCGCCTCGCTCGGAACAACGATTGCGAGCGCTGGCGGATCGTTCTTCAAAATTCCGGAACCCGCAAATCAAATCGCTGCGTTTTTGATCGCCGGTGTGGGTCTTTTGATTTCGTTCCTGATCTATCGTCGAGATGCCCGCCAGCATACAGCGGCGAAGCAGAAAAAGACCGAGACATCGACAGCCGCAGGGGCCTTTCGAGGACTACGGCGCTTTCTGAGAGGCGATGAACTCCCGGGATCCGTACGCCGCGTCCAGGCAATACACTTGGCCCGCGAAATCGAACGCCCGGACTTCAAGATTGCTCTGGTTACCGGTGACAGCGGAGTAGGCAAGAGCTCATTGCTTGAATGCGCGCTGGTCAAAAAGCTCGAAGAATTGGGACACTCTGTCGCGATGATATCCAACTCGGCAGAGTTGGGCTTGTCTCACGCCGCCGCGCCCGATCACGTTCCCAGGATTGAAGACGCCATCGCCGAGATCGGCGACAGAATGTCCAACTTCAAACACGACAAGAAGAAGCCGACCATTGTCATTCTGGATCAATTCGAAGAGCTGCTCTCACGATTTCGAAATGCAAGCGACCGAAAACTGCTCAGCGACGGGCTCTGGAAAATCGTAGGTGAAGGCAATCGCATAATTGTCGGCATCCGGAAAGAATACCTTATCGACTTCAAGACCATCTCGCTTGGTCCCGATTACATCGTTTCCTTTAAAGACACGTTCCTGGTGGAGAACCTCGAGACGAACGAGGCTGAAGAGATTATCCGGGAGTGTGCGAAGCAGGATCATCTCGAATTCGATCAGGACTTACCGGAATTGATCGCGAATGACCTTGCGATCGAAGGGAAAGTGAGGCCAGCCGACCTGCAGATCGTATGCACGGCCCTCTCGGGCGACCTCACCGTCGAGCGTTATCGCAGCGCAGGCCGTGCCGCCGGACTGCGCTCGAAGTTCGTGAAAGGCGTTATCGACATCACCGGCGACGCGATTCTGGCGCGGGCCGTATTGCGTCAACTATGCGACATCCCGAACAACAAGAAGGCCGAACCTGCGCGCGCCGAGGAAATCACTGAGAAGGCGAAAGCCGGGGCGGCCGGGGAGCGCGCGACCCTGAAGGCGATCAACTCCATTCTACGCGAGATGGAGCAGGCTCGCGTCCTGACGAGAATCGACAACAAGAATACCGACGACCTTCGCTGGTCGCTGATTCACGACTATCTGGTCGAGCCGATCAAGATCGCGACCGAAGAGCAAAACACGCGTAGCGAGACCGCAGCCGCTCGCCTCGATTACTTCGTGACAAGGGCAAAGATCGCGGGCGGTGTCATCCCTCGACCGGACCTGCATCTCATTCGCCGAGACGCACCTCCGGCGGCGCTGCAGCAGCCTGACGCGCGTATACTCATCCGGCGAAGCCTGATCGTGGGATATGGGGTCCCGGTTGCAGCAATAGGAGGAGCGATCTTTCTGGGCGTCGTCATGGTCATTGCTGCGGCGACCACCCGGGTTTGGCAGATCGTTGATGAAAACAATCATTTCGACCGATCGGCGGCAACGGCAGACTCCTTCCGCTATGTCAAGACGACGACCGCCAATGTCGCCACGCGGCCTGACAGGCGAACAGTTCTTGTTTCGGGCACCGGGATGGAAAGCAGCAGGGTCACTGCCTGGGATTTCAACACCGGCGCCTTTCTTGGCTCAGGCTTCGGCTTCGTTACCGATGACTCGATCTGGAACTACGATCCGGCTACGGGCCACTTGACCCGCCTCAACATCGACGGAACTGCAAGTCTCGACATCACCACCCCGCAAGAAAGCCGGCCCAACAAGACCACGAAGATCTCATCCTTCAAAAACCCATTCGTGAATTTCGAGACGTTCGAAACGTTTGCGATTCTCTTCGACACGAAGAACAAGAAATGGATTTCGATAGACTATGATAACGTGTCTCCGAGCCGTTCAGTCGATACGGAGCGGAGCGATTCCGCTTTCTTAACAGTGGTAACCGGACAGGACAGCGAAACGTCGCGAGTGACTTTGTGGACGACAGGCTTCGGTCAGCGGCTCCTGGACCAGAGATTCAACAGCCCGGTGCGAGATACGCGTCTCATCGAACTCGGAACTCGTACTATTCTGTCGTTCGCTCGCGAGAAAAGCCTCAACACGATAGTCATCGATCGGGCGGCTCCAGGCAACGGCGCGAGCTTCTCCGTCGGTGAAGCGAGGGAGACTCCCTTGCCTGCTGATATGCCCCCAGGACTGTTGAATCAGCCTGCCGAATCACGCGCCCAGACGGTCGTGTTCGGTGATCGAATGATCTTCCCGGACTTGTCACCGACACGCACGATCTTCTGGATCTTCAATCTTCGGACCCTTCAATTCGAGCCTCCCGAGATTGCCGCTCAGACCGCTCGCATTGAAGGCCCCATGGAGGGCTACGCATGGATGCCCGAAGACAGCAAGGGACAGGCCAGGATTTGGGTCGAACAAGACAACGCGCCTCGCCGGATCGAAGGATTGCAGATCCGCTTTAACGATCGGATCCTGATCTCGCGGGATCGACAACGACTGATAGTCATATCCAAAGAAGGTAGTGTCGATTTGTGGAGCATCGATCTTGACGCGCGGAAAGCCCGAATGCTTGCGCGCTTGGAAGGTATCGACAACAGTGATTGGCTCTTTAGCGAGGACGATCATCTGATGATACGGCGCAGACCGGGCGGTATCCATGAGCTTTGGGGAACGAACGGCACCTCGCTTGGACAGTTGGGTCCCTTGGGCAGCCAGATCCAGACGTCGTCATATCAGGCCGACTGCAGGCAGACTTTCGTGTGGACAACGGAAGGCCAGCGCCTCGAATTCCGCAGGGGCTTCAACATACCGCTGATTGGATTTGTCCCCGAGCGAGACTGCCCACTCAAATCGTCCAGTTTGCAGAACGGTCTGGCGAAGATGTTCGCCTATGTCGTCGACTGACGGGTCGCAGGACCCTGATCGAAAATACGGCCGAGGGGTTCTTGATACGTTCAACTTTCCGTTTCTGCCCGCCCTAGACGTTAATGCGTTTTAACGATATCGCTGCCCTCCATAATGAGGGACGCGTCATTCATCCTGGGCCGCGCGGGTTCGCGCGTGCTGGCGGTCATGCTGCTGGCGGCGGCGGCCGCGCTTGGCGGCTGCGCCGGTGGCGGCAATGTCGCCAACTCCTATGCGATGGCGCCGAGCGCCGGCTCCGGGGCAACGATTGCCTTCGAATCGATCGACGGCCCCCCGCCGCAAGTGTTCGACCGCATGGTCGGCGTGCTCGACAGCGAATCCAAGCTGCGCAGCCTGTCCGTGGTCTCCCGCGAGGGAACGGCTGCCTATCGCGTGCGCAGCTATCTCTCCGCCCAGGTGGTCCGCGGCAAGACCGTGATCGCCTGGGTCTGGGACGTCTACGACGCCAACCAGCAGCGGGCGCTGCGCCTCTCCGGCGAGGAACCGACCGCGGCCAAGGGTGGCCGCGACGCGACGCGTGATCCTTGGGCCGCCGCCGACGATTTGGTGCTGCGAAAGATCGCCCAGGCCGGATTCAGCGGCCTTTCCAACATGATCAATGGGACGCCGGACGCGCCAGGAGCTGTTCCGGGCCTGCGGGGACCGGCGGTGGCGAGCGTGATATTGGACGCCCCGGCGCCCGGCATGCCGGCCTCCGCGCTCGGCTATGCCGAGCGATAACCACCGCTAAACCACGGCCCCAACTACCGGCCAAGCCGTTGGCCAGACTCAGGATTTCAGAGGGAAAACGTAGCATCCCGGGTTGCCATCGCAGGCCCCGGCCTGATATTTCCTCGCCCGTCGTAACCGTGCTGTCAGTGGGTATTTTCTGATGTTGAACGTCGTATCCAGCAAAGCGCGGGAGGAAGCGTCCATGTCGGCCAAGAACGGCTCCATCAAGCTCGTCGCCGGCAACTCCAATCCGGCGCTCGCCCAGGCCATCGCGCAGGGCCTCGACCTGCCGCTGACCAAGGCGGTGGTACGGCGCTTCGCCGACATGGAGATCTTCGTCGAGATCCAGGAGAACGTCCGCGGCTCGGATGCCTTCATCATCCAGTCGACCTCGTTCCCGGCCAACGACCATCTGATGGAATTGCTGATCATCACCGACGCGCTGCGCCGCTCCTCCGCGCGCCGCATCACGGCGGTGCTGCCCTATTTCGGCTACGCCCGGCAGGACCGCAAGTCGGGCTCGCGCACGCCGATCTCGGCAAAGCTCGTCGCCAATCTGATCACCCAGGCCGGCGTCGACCGCGTCATGACGCTCGACCTGCACGCCGGCCAGATCCAGGGCTTCTTCGACATCCCGACCGACAATCTCTACGCGGCCCCGCTGATGGTGCGCGACATCAAGGACAAGTTCGACCTCTCCAAGACGATGGTGATCTCGCCCGACGTCGGCGGCGTCGCCCGCGCGCGCGGCCTCGCCAAGCGCATCAACACCCCGCTCGCAATCGTCGACAAGCGCCGCGAACGTGCCGGTGAATCCGAGGTCATGAACGTGATCGGCGACGTCGCCGGCTACACCTGTATCCTGATCGACGACATCGTCGACTCCGGCGGCACGCTGGTGAACGCAGCCGATGCGCTGATCGCCAAGGGCGCCAAGGACGTCTACGCCTACATCACCCACGGCGTGCTCTCCGGCGGCGCGGCCGCCCGTATCGCCGGCTCGAAACTGAAAGAGCTCGTGATCACCGACTCGATCCTGCCGACCGAAGCCGTGACCAAGGCGCCGAACATCCGCACGCTGCCGATCGCCAGCCTGATCTCGGATGCAATCGCGCGCACCGCGGCGGAAGAGTCGGTGTCGAGCCTGTTCGACTGAACACGCTGACTTCGTAGGGTGGGTCAGCCCTGCGGACTGCGCAAAGCGTAGGCCGCTGGGTGTAACCCACCTCTTTTGTTTCCGCGGAGACAGACAGTGGTGGGTTACGCCTTCGGGCTAACCCACCCTGCGATCTCGCATTCTGACGCGCCGCAGCACGCCTCGCATACCCCGCGGGTTGTTGCCGGCTGCCGCCCATGACATCATCCCGATACCCGAGTCATCTCCACCCTCTGGATGCCTAATGCCACGCCGGAAATTTGCCTGGGAGAAGCTGTCGGACGACGAGTTGCTCAAGCAGCGCCTCTCCAGCCTGAGGGTTACGGTCGAAGGCACCTGGCTGGAGGATTGCGTCGGCACGCTCCACGAGGAGCTCGAGGAGCGCGGCATCCGGCTGCGGCCGCACACCTGGATCTCGAGCGAATGGTTTAGCCCGGCAGATGTGCCCGGCATCGCGATTCCCTTCTATCTCGCCCATCCCCGCCTGATGAAGCTCGAGAAGAAGATGATGTTCGACGTCGAGGGCGGAACCTGGCGCGAGTGCATGGCCATCCTCCGTCACGAGGCAGGCCATGCCGTGCAGCACGGCTATCAGTTACAACGCCGCCGGCGCTGGCAGCAGCTGTTCGGCCCGTCGTCGAAACACTACCCGCGCTACTACCGGCCCAATCCGGCCAGCCGGCGTTACGTCCAGCATCTCCGCCTCTGGTACGCGCAGAGCCATCCGGATGAAGACTTCGCCGAAACTTTTGCGGTGTGGCTGCGGCCGCGTTCGAACTGGCGGACGCGATATGCCGGCTGGCCGGCGCTGAAGAAGCTCGAATATGTCGACGAGCTGATGAGCGAGATCGCGGGAGAGCGGGCGCTGATCACGACGCGGGAGCGTGTCGACCCACTGGGCAAGCTCAGCCAGACGCTCGAAGACCACTACAAGAAGAAGCAGGCGTTCTACGCCTTCACGCCACCGAAGACCTACGACCGCGACCTCTCCAGGCTCTTCTCCGCCGATCCACGGCATCACCGATCAAAGCCGGCTTCGGCCCTGATCCGGCGGCACCGCGCCCAGATCAGGCAATTGGTCGCGCGATGGACGGGCGAAAATCAACTCACGCTCGATGCCGTGCTCGACGAGATGATCTCCCGCTGCCGCGAGCTCGATCTGCGCGCCGTCGGCCCCGAGCAGAAGCTCGTTCTCGATTTCACCGTCCTCGTGACCGCCAAGACGATGCACACGATGTTCGGCCCGTCGCGGCGGAAATGGATCGCACTATGAGACGACTCCGTATTCTCGTGCTGATGCATCCGGACTTCCTGCCTCCGGACTCCTCCGACGGATACACCGCGCAGGAAATCAACAACTGGAAAACGGAATACGACGTCGTGAGCACCTTGCGCGCGGCGGGCCATGAGGTTCGCGCCCTCGGCGCGCAGGAGGAAATCAGGCCCATCCGAGAAGCGATCGAGGAGTTCAAGCCGCACGTGGTTTTCACGCTGCTGGAGGAATTCCACAACAACGTCGCCTACGACCAGCACATCGCCAGCTATCTCGAGCTGATGAAGGTGCCTTATACCGGGTGCAATCCGCGCGGCCTGATCCTGGCGCGCGGCAAGGATTTGTCCAAGACGCTGGTGCATCATCGCCGGATCGCGGTGCCGGCCTTCGCCGTTTTCCCGATGCGACGCAAGGTGAAACGTCCGACGCGTCTTGCACTGCCGCTGATCGTCAAGAGCCTGAACATGGATGGATCTGCCGGCATTTCTCAGGCCTCCATCGTCGATACCGACGAAAAGCTCGCAGAGCGCGTCGCCTTCATTCACGATCGGAGCGAAACCGCCGCCATCGCCGAGCAGTTCATCGAGGGGCGAGAGCTTTACGTCGGCGTGCTCGGCAACAACCGCCTGCGCGTTCTGCCGGTTTGGGAGTTGAAATTCGGCAGCATGGGCGGGCGCAGGTCACGCCACATCGCCACGGAGAAGGCCAAGCACGACACCGACTATCAGGAGAAGGTCGGCATCGTCGATGGGCACGCGAAGGATCTCGCGCCCGAAGTCACCGCGCGCATTCAGCGCGCCGCGAAACGCATCTACCGGGCGCTCGGCCTCGATGGATACGCGCGCATCGACTTTCGTCTGGCCGCCGACGGCACGCCGTATTTCATCGAAGCCAACCCCAACCCGGAAATCGCCAAGAGCCAGGAGTTCGCCACCGCGGCTCAGCATGACGGGCTCAAATATCCCGATCTCCTGCAGCGCATCCTGACCCTCGGGATCAGCCGTGCGAAGGCGGGTGTGTCGCTAGGCTGAGGCCTTCGCGCTCGCCACCTCCGCAAACGACTTGAAGAACTCTCCCGCGAGCTTGGTCGCGGTCGAGTTGATCAGCCGCGCGCCGAGCTGGGCGAGCTTGCCGCCGATCTGGGCGTCGACCTCGTAGTGCAGCACCGTAACTTCAGCACTCTCGGATTCCAGCCGCACCAGGGCGCCGCCCTTGGCAAAGCCGGCGACGCCGCCGGAGCCCTCGCCAGAGATGCGGTAGCTGTTGGGCGGGTCGAAATCTGACAACGTTACCTTGCCGCTGAATGTCGCCTTCACCGGACCGACCTTGAAGACCACGGTCGCGGTCATCTCATTCGGTGCAGTCACCTCGAGCGACTGACAGCCGGGGATGCATTGCTTCAGCACAGCGGGATCGTTCAGCGCCGCCCACACCTGTTCGCGCGAGGCCGGGATACGCTGGCTGTCGTTCATCTGCATGGTCGGTGTCTCACTCTCTGCTTGCGACTTGGGTCGCGGCGCGCTGGCCGCGCCGTCGTTCCCTGGTGATCTCGGCGAGGATCGACATCGCGATCTCCTCCGGCGTGATGGCGCCGAGGTCGAGACCGGCCGGCGCCTTGAAATCGTCGATCGCAGCGGCATTGGCGCCTTCCGCAAGAAGCTTGGCGCGCAGCGAGGCCATCTTGCGGCGGCTGCCGACAAAGGCGTGATAGTCGGCCTTGATCGCCACCGCCGCGCGCAGGGCAGCTTCATCACCCTTGCCTTGCGTCGAGACCACGACGAAGCGCTTGGCGTTGCTGAGCTCGCCGAGCAGGTAACCGTCGATCATCGCGTCAGCATCCGGCTGCGCCGTAAGATCGGTCGCGGGCGCCGCGAGCGTGACGTGATAGCCGAGCACGCGCGCTTGCGCCGCAAGCGACAGCGCCACCGGGCTTGCCCCGAGAACAACGAGCGAGGGATGCGGCAGAACCGGCTCCACAAAGATGTCCATCGTGCCCTTGCTCGGGCACATGTTGCTGGCAAAGCGAACGCCGTCGCGGCTCTCGCCCGCGCTGACGCCGAGCTCGGCGAGCAGATTTTCCGGTTGCACCGAGACCATGCGCGGCTCGCCATCGGCCAGCGCTTCGCGCGCCGCCTTCAGCACCGCGCCCTTGGCGCAGCCGCCGCCGATCCATCCTGCGACGATGGTTCCGTCGGCCGCGATGATCGCCTTGGCGCCGGCCTTGGCCGCAGTGACCGAGACCGTACGCACCACCGTCGCCAGCACGAAGGCGCGCTCGGCGGCCTTCATCTGCGCCACGAGATCCAGCACTTCGACATGAGCGGTCATTGGTGCCTCCTCTAGAGCTTCGCCAGATAGGGTTCGAGCGCGCGCAGGCTTTGCAGCGAATTCGCCGGCGCATAGAGATCGACATGCGGCAATGCGGCCTTGATGCCCCTCGCCTCCGGCGTATATCCCTCCCACGCCATCATCGGATTGAGCCAGACGATGCGGCGACAACGCCGGTGTAGCGCCGCCATTTCGCGGCCGAGCAACGCGGCATCACCGGTCTCGTAGCCGTCGGAGACGATCATCACGCAGCTGCGCGAATGGATCACGCGCGCGGCATGCCAGCGATTGAAGGTTTGTAAGGACTCGCCGATCTTCGTGCCGCCGCCCGCGCCCTGCGCCATGATCGAGAGCCGGTCGAGTGCGCGGCCGGCGTCCTTCTCCTTCATCGCATCGGA
Source organism: Bradyrhizobium sp. OK095 (assembly GCF_900109945.1). Classification (GTDB taxonomy): domain Bacteria; phylum Pseudomonadota; class Alphaproteobacteria; order Rhizobiales; family Xanthobacteraceae; genus Bradyrhizobium. The sequence continues at coordinate 193,147 of NZ_FOBX01000009.1, read as the reverse complement.
GACATAGGCGAGGCGCGTGTGAAACAGAAACGCCTCGGCCTCGCGGAACTGGTCCAGCACGCCGTGGATGAAGCGCAGGAATACGGCGGTGTACATGCTCATCGAGCCCGAGGCATCGAGCAGCACGACCAGCCGCAGCGGCTTGTCCTTGCGCTGACGCTGGACCAGGCTGATCGGCACACCGCCATGGCTGATGTTGCGATGGATGGTACGCCGGAGGTCGAGCCGGTAGCCGCGCCGGCGCGCCAGATCCCGCCGGGTCAGCCGCGTGCGCATCGCCCGCGCGAGCTGTGCGGCGGCTTCATGGGCCTGCGCAACCTGATCGGGATCGCTGAGCTTTCGGAAATCGACCTCAGCAAAATTGTCCGCGCGCGAGGCGCCCTCCATACGCCCCTCGCCGGAGCGTGCCTCCGGCGGATCGTCGGAGGACGGAAGCTGGTCGGTGACCGACTGGCCACCGCCCTGCTCTGCCGTTGCATCCTGCAAGGTCTTCAGGGACGGGTTGCTGGCACCGGGCGCCGAGCCGATCGTACGAGAACGCGAACGCAAGCGCTTGCCGAGCCAGAACGCATCGAACAGCCCGTCGAACTTGTCCCAGTCGGACTTGCGCGTGGAAAACAGATGCTTGAACGCCGCGCGCAGCAGGCCCGGCCGCCCCGCATAACCTGATGACATCAACGTCGCGGCATCCTGCCCTTCGGCCAGCCCAACGCGAAAGCCGGCGTCGCGCAGGGTGCGCAGGAACGCCGCGAGCTTCGCAGACACGAGGCGGGAGACCTCATGGAGATCGTCATATCCGGGACTGGAGCCGCAGCAGCTCATGCGACCTTCCCCAGCATGCGCTGCGTCACCTCGGGCGTGACGCGGGCGCGGTCCTCATGGGTCTTCAAGAGACAGATCAGCGTCTCATGCACGGTCTCAGGCGCGTCGTGGAGATCGCTGACGTCGAGGCCGACGAGCGCGGCTGCCCAGTCCAGCGTCTCGGCGACACCAGGCACCTTTCGCAATTCCTCTTTGCGCACGCCCTCGACCATCCGCGCGATCTGGAGCGAGAGCGACGGGCTCGCACCGGTGACACGCGCCAGGATGATTCGGGTCTCACGATCGACATCGGGATAATCGACATAGTGATAGAGACAGCGGCGGCGCAGTGCGTCGGACAGCTCGCGCGTGCCGTTGGAGGTCAGCACCACATGCGGGATCGTGACGGCCGATATTGTCCCAAGTTCGGGGATCGATATCTGGAAATCGGAGAGCAGCTCCAGCAGGAACGCTTCGAACTCGTCATCGGCGCGGTCGATCTCGTCGATCAGCAGCACCGGCGCCTTCGGGCGGCGGATCGCAGCGAGCAAGGGACGCTCCAGCAGGTATTTTTCCGAGAACACCTGATCCTCGATGCTGTCGGTGCCACGATGCGCCTGGATCGCCAGCAATTGGCGCTGGTAGTTCCACTCGTAGAGTGCGGAAGACTGATCGAGCCCCTCGTAGCATTGCAGCCGGATCAGTTCGGTCGCGTGCACTTTTGCCAGCGCCTTCGCCACCTCTGTCTTGCCGACGCCCGCCTCGCCTTCCAGCAATAGCGGACGCCGTAACAATTGCATCAGCGAGATCGCGGTCGCGAGGTCCGCATCCGCGATGTAGCCGGATGCGGCCAGTGCTTGCGCGATTTCGTCACGATTCTTCATTGGTCCTCGACTGAATGCCGTACGTTCCGTGGCCTTCATGGTTCGAGACGCGCGAAGACGCGCTCCTCACCATGAGGGTCTAGGCCTCATCCTGAGGAGCGGCGCGTGCGCCGCGTCTCGAAGGATGAAAGCCCGGCTCTCGCCAATCACGCTACGCAACCGCGCCCAGATCCTTCGCCGCCTTCCAGTTGCGCCAGAAATCGTGCGGCATCTGGATGTGCGTGCTTCCTAAGAACGAGAACGCGTCGTTGACGGCGTTGGAGAACGCCGGCACGCCGCCGACATTCGGGCTCTCGCCGACGCCCTTGGCGCCGATCGGATGATGCGGCGACGGGGTGACGGTGAAGTCGGTCTCCCAATGCGGCGTCTCCACCGCGGTCGGCATGAAGAAATCCATGAACGAGCCGGTGACGACGTTGCCGACCTCGTCGTAGCGGATCTCCTGACCCATCGCGATCGCGAAGGCCTCGGTGAGGCCGCCATGCACCTGGCCCTCGATGATCATCGGGTTGATGCGGGTGCCGCAATCGTCGAGCGCATAGAAGCGCCGGACCTTGTACACGCCGGTATCGACATCGATATCCATCACACAGAGATAGGCGCCGAACGGATAGGTCATGTTGGGCGGATCGTAGTAGCTGACCGCCTCCAGCCCCGGCTCCATGCCCGGCGGCACAGAGTTATACGCCGCCCAGCAGATATCCTTCATCGACATGAACTTCTCAGGCAGGCCTCTGACCCGGAAACCGTCGATGTCGAATTCGAGATCGTCCTCGTGGACCTCGAGCTTGTAGGCCGCGATCATCTGCGCCTTGGCCTTGATCTTTCGCGCGGCCATGGCGATCGCGGCGCCGGCCACCGGCGTCGAGCGCGAGCCGTAGGTGCCGAGCCCGTAAGGCGCGGTGTCGGTGTTGCCCTCTTCCACCATGATGTTGTCGGCGGGAATGCCGATCTCGGTCGCGATGATCTGGGCCCAGGTGGTCTCATGTCCCTGCCCCTGGCTCTTGGAGCCGACCCGCGCGATGCCGGCCCCGGTCGGATGCATGCGGATCTCGCAGGAATCGAACATGGCGATGCCCAGAATGTCGCAATTCTTCGACGGCCCGGCACCGACGATCTCGGTGAAGAAAGAGATGCCGAGGCCCATGATGTCGCGGGTCTCGCCCCGCTTGAAGGCCGCCCGCTTCTCCGCCTGCTCCTTGCGGAGCGCGGCGTAGCCGGTGGTCTCCATCATCTTCCGCATGGCGGTGTGGTAGTCGCCGGAATCGTATTCCCAGCCCAGCGCCGAGTGATACGGAAACTGCTCCGCCTTGATGAAGTTTTTTAGCCTGAGCTCCGCCGGGTCCATGTTGAGCTTCTGCGCCAGAATATCCATGGCACGCTCGATGCAATAGGCGGCCTCGGTGACGCGGAACGAGCAGCGATAGGCAACGCCACCGGGCGCCTTGTTGGTGTAGACGCCGTCCACCGCCAGATGCGCGGTCGGGAAATCATAGGAACCGGTGACGATGTTGAAGAAGCCGGCCGGCCATTTCGACGGGTCGGCGCAGGCATCGAACGCGCCGTGATCGGCGAGCACGTGGACACGAAGACCCGTGACCTTGCCGTCTTTGGTCGCGGCGACTTCCGTGGTCATATGATAGTCGCGCGCGAACGAGGTCGCGGTCAGGTTCTCGATGCGATCCTCGACCCATTTCACCGGCTTGCCTGTGACGATGGAGGCGACGGCCGCGCAGATGTAGCCGGGATAGGCGCCGACCTTGTTGCCGAAACCGCCGCCGATATCAGGCGCGATGACGTGGATCTTGTGCTCCGGAATCTTTGCGATCAGCGCTACCACGGTGCGGATCACATGCGGAGCCTGGAACGTGCCGTAGATCGTCAGCTCGCCCTTGATCTTGTCGAACGAGCAGACGCACTGGCAGGTCTCCAGCGGCGACGGATGGGTGCGGTGATAGGAGATCATCTCCTTGATGGTGACGTCCGCCTTCTTGAAGGCGGCGTCAGTCATTTCTTTGTCGCCGACGGTCCACTCAAAAATGTGGTTGTTGTGCTTGCGTGGCCCGTGCGCGCCAATGGTCTTGCCAACGAGGTCCTCGCGCAGCACTGGCGCGTCGGCATCCATCGCCTTGAAGGGATCGACCAGCGGCGGTAGTGCCTCGTATTCGACGATCACCTTGTTGATGCCGTCATCGGCCTCATAGCGGTCGGTGGCGACCACAAAGGCGACCTCCTGGTTCTGGAACAGCACCTTGCCGTCGGCCAAAACCATCTGCACGTCGCCAGCGAGCGTCGGCATCCAGGCGAGGTTGACGGTCTTCAGCGTCTCGGCGGTGATCACCGCGAGCACGCCCGGGACCTTCAACGCCTCGCTGTCGTCGATCTTCTTCACGCGCGCATGCGGATGCGGTGATCGCACGAAGTCGCCGTGCAGCATGCCGGGCAGCTTGACGTCGTCGACGTAATTGCCTCTTCCTTGCGTGAAGCGGATGTCCTCGACGCGCTTGCGCTTGCAGCCCATGCCTTCGAGTGCGGCGGTGCGTTGTTCCCGCGTGGGAGTGAGGTCATTCATTCCGCAGCCTCCTGAAATTCCACGCCGTTGATCTTGGCGGCGGCGTATTGAATGGCTTTGACGATGTTCTGGTAGCCGGTGCAGCGGCAGATGTTGCCGGAGATGCCCATGCGGATCTCAGGCTCGCTTGGCGAGGGATTTTCCTTCAGCAGCCGATGCGCGCGGACGATCATGCCGGGCGTGCAAAAGCCGCATTGCAGGCCGTGCATCATGCGGAAGCCTTCCTGCAGCGCCGACAGCGTTCCGTCGGCATTGGCCATGCCCTCGACGGTGATGATGTCGCTTCCGTCAGCCTGCACCGCGAACATCGTGCAGGATTTGACCGACATGCCGTCGATATCAATCGTGCAGGCGCCGCAATGCGTGGTCTCGCAGCCGATATGGGTGCCGGTCAGCTGCAAATTCTCGCGGATGAAATGTACCAGCAACGTGCGCGGCTCGACGAGGCCTTCGACCTCGGCGCCGTTCACCTTCATGGTGACGTGTGTTTTGGCCATTGATCCCCTCCTTTATTTCGCAACGGAAGCGGCGCGCTGCAGCGCCCGCGTCACCATGATGCCGCCGACATGTTTTCTGTATTCGACCGGACCGCGGGCATCCGCGGCCGGCGCCATGATCGCTGAGGCTGCCGCAGCCGCCTTCTTCAGCGAGGCAGCGTCGAGGCTCGTCCCGATCACCGCCTTGGCGGCGTCGGTGGCGAGCAGCGGCGTCTCGTGGACGTTGGTGAGGCCGATTGAGCAGGTCGCGACCTTGCCGCTCGCCATGGTGAGTACGACGGCGGCAGCCGCCGTGGCGTAGTCGCCGACCTTGCGCTTCAGCTTCTCGTAGGCGCAGCCGTGGCCGGTAGCTGGCGCAGGGAAAGAGACCGAGGTGAGGATTTCGCCGGGTTCGAGCGCGGTGAAATAGGCGCCCTGGTAGAAGTCAGCAGCTGCCACATCGCGGACGCCGCCGGGGCCTTCGAGACGGTAGGTCGCGCCCAGGGTCATCATCAGTGCCGGCATATCGTTGCCGGGATCGCCATTGGCGACGTTGCCGCCGATCGTGCCGCGGTAGCGGACCTGCGGATCGGCGATCAGCAGCGCCGTCTCGTGCAGGATCGGGGCGGATCTGGCGATCTCTTCGGAAGCCAGCAGATCATGCTGGGTGGTCATCGCGCCGATAACGACGTTACCGCCGTCGCGGCTGATGCCCTTGAGGGCGGTGATGCCATGCAAATCGATCAGATGGGCGGGGGTGGCGAGCCGAAGCTTCATCATCGGCACCAGGCTGTGCCCGCCGGCCAGAGGCCGCGCATCCTCGCCGAGGTTGACCAAGAGTTTGACGGCATCGGCGACACTCGCCGGCCGGTGATAGTTGAATGATCCCGGGATCATCGTGTCCTCCCACATTCGTCCTTGGCGCGTGACGGCGCGGACGTTGGAGGGGACGGTCTCTCCCGGCGGGGTGGCCCGCAATCATTCGGGCACGGAACAGCGGATTTCGCACGAGTTACGGGTGGAGGCGCACGAATTGCGTCAGGGGCAGAGACCCTTCACCTCGCCCCGCTTGCGGCAGGGCTGTCCGGGGCGAGGGAGTGATAGAGCGGTGCCCTATGCCTGCCGCCGGTTTGCCAGCCCCAACCTCGCCCTCACCTCGGCGATCTTGGCCCGGCTGACCGGCACCCGGTGCGGCGATGGGCCGTCGAGCTCGAGCACGGCGCCGTCGCCCTCCTTCCGGACCAAGGCGACATGGGGGATGGCGACGATATGACTGCGGTGCACGCGCAGGAACAGCGAGGGATCGAGCTGCGCCTCAGCTTCCGAAATCGACCAGGGGCACATCCGCTCGCGAGTGCCGTCATGCACCCGGGTGTAATGCGCATCGGCCCGAACGCTGCGCACATTGGCGGTCTCGATGAAATGCGTCCCGTCAGCACTCTCGACCGGCAGCCGGGGAACCGGCGCACGCGGCGGCTGGCCGAGCCCGCCGAGCGGTGCCATTGGCCGCGGAGATGAGGCAGGCGCCGCAATCAGTTCGATGGCGGCCGCCGCGACCGACGATACAACCGGTTCGGTGGCAATAGAGTTCGAACTCTGACGCCGTTGATCGGGAACCAGCGACAGCAAGAAGCCGGCTGCGATGACAAAGCACAGCACCGCAACGACGACCGACAAGATTTGCTGCGACGCGGCAAGACCGCCGCCGACATGGTGGTGCGCCGCACCCGCCAGTGGCTCGAAATGCATGCCCAGCATCGCGGTGTAATGCATGCCGGAGACCGCGACACCGAAGGCCACCGAGCTCACGATCAGGCGAACGCCTTCCTGCTGCGCCAGGAAGGCGCGCAAACCGCCATAGGCGGTGACGATTGCGACGAGGATCGACAGCAGCACCATCGTCTGGTCGTGCACGATGCCGAACGGACCGGCGAGGCCATGGATGCCGACATAATGCATGCTGGCGATGCCGACGCCGAGCAGGACGGCGGACGATGCCACCCGCTTCAGCGAAGGCTCGCCGATCGAGACAAAGAAGAGCGAGATGCCGACCACCAGGGCGCAGATCAGGAACGAGATGATGGTGGGCAGGACGAGATAGACCGTGTCGGGCGGCAACGGCGCGGCCAGCATGCCGACGAAATGCATGGTCCAGATGCCGACGGCCAGAAACGCGGCTGCACCCGCGAGCAGCACGCGGTTACTGACGCCGGGCGTATTGCGGATGCGAGCAGCAAGCGCAAAGCCGGTATAGCCACCCAGACTCGCGATCGCCACCGACAGCGCGACGAGATAGGGATCGTGTCCTTCGAACATGATCTTGTCGGCCGCCCCGTCTCCACGGCACGGCCTCCTCCCGCCGCCGACCTTACAGGGACGGCGGCGGGATTGACAATCAGCGGCGTGTGAGCGGGCCTATTCACAATTCCTGCCGTGGAAGGCTCCTCATTCCCCGACGAGCCATACCTTCCTGCCGGGAAAGGGAATGACATTGCGCGAGTCACTTTTCGCAGCCAGCCATACCTCGGCTCGCGCGCGAAGCTCCGCGATCTCTTGTTGCCAGAGTCTCACCCTGACTTCCTCAGTGCTGCCGGACGCCAACCTTGAAGCCCTTTCCAGATCATTGAGATCGTCCACGGGGTCATTGATGTAGCCGCTCGGCAATTCGTGCTGATTATATTCGACGCCGGATATGATCCAGTCTGTCAGGGTTCGACGTGCAAGCTCACATGATGGGTCGAGCTCGAGCGCCTGTTCCAAGTGGAGCCATGGCTCATCGCACCTCAAAAGTCCGAGCCAGAGGTGCCCCTCTGCTTCACCTGGAGAGGACTCGATCCAACTGCGAAGGGTCGGGATAAGTAGCTTCGTTCGGAGCGGGTGCGGCAGCACGACGCGATCGTCATGAAATTTCCGACTGCGCCACAACACCCATTTCGAGAAGGTCAGGCGCTCGCCCAGCGACCAATCGACAGCACCCTGCAAGAAGCTGCTTAGGTGCTCCATCGCGGCCGCGCGGACACCTTGCGCCCTGAACTTGCAGAAGCGCGAGAACTCAAGCCATGCCTCCTCGTTCTTGGCTTCCGTGGCCAAGAAAGCAAGCTTGTCGATGTCATCGTTGCCGGGCATGCCCCCGGTTATGCCCTCCACCTGAGGGCGATACAAGCTCCGCACTCCCGTCGGAGACTATCCGGCGACGTTTGACGCGGCACGCCCCTCTCCCTTTGCTGAAGGGAGAAGGGAACGCTTGGTTGGCGGGCAGAAAGCGGCAGCCTTCACGCCAACACGGGCACGCGGGTGGACATCGATTACACAATTCCCGCCGCGACCTGGCCGCGCAGGCGCTCCAGGCCGTGCAACGTCTCTGCACAGGCGGCCGCGACCTCGACGCCCTTGATCGCAAAGTGCCTGCGGAAGAAATCGTAGTGCACTTCGGTCTCATGGAATTGCTGCGGCGTCAGCACGGCGGAGAACACCGGCACCTCGGTGCGCAGCTGCACGTCCATCAGCGCCTTGATCACGGTGTCGGCGACGAACTCGTGGCGATAGATGCCGCCATCGACGACGAGGCCGGCCGCGACGATCGCGGTGTAGCGCCGCGTCTTGGCGAGGATCTGCGCATGCAGCGGGATCTCGAACGAGCCCGGCACCTCGAACACGTCGACATGGGTGAGATGACGCGCCTCGGCCTCCTTCACGAAGGCGATGCGGGCTTCCTCGACCACGTCACGGTGCCAGCAGGCCTGTATGAAGGCGACCCGCTGCGGCTTTGCGAAGCGCGGATGTTCGGTCACCGGCGGGTCCACTGGAACCGGCGGCTGTGTCTGGGACGTTTCGGTTTGGGGGTCTTGCAACATCTGATTCATGGCTTTCCTTCTTAAGGACCAGAATCAGGGCACACGGAACGACAAACAGCCGCACCTCGCGATGCGTCTGCCACCGACCGTTCTCTTTCATCCGGACTTTAACCGTCGGCTTCGGAGTTGCACCGAATCTGCTGACCCTTCCCTTCAGGAAAATCCTTGGGGAAGGCGCTCGCGGGCTTGGGCCTTTCGACCCTTACCGCCGGTGGGGACTTTCACCCCGCCCTGAGAACATCGGCCGTCCGGAATGAACGGCCTGAGGGGAAATATGACGCCGGCAGCCCGCCGCAGCAAGCGCGTTCCGCATGAAAAACCGCATGGTCCCATGCCGCCATGACAGTCCGGCCCTCGCGGCGCGGAATTAACGATTGGGACGCAGTCCGGGAGTCCGATTCCGGTTTGTTCTTTTCGTTAATAATTATGGCCATGAGATGAGCTGTGGACGAAGGAGTCATGGCTTGTGGACGGACTCGGCAGCCAGTTGCGCAGATTCCGCAAATCACATCAGTTGATCCGCGACAAGCCCGCGCTGATCCCGGGATCGCAACAGCGACGCCTAGGGATCGCCTTAGCAATATTTAAGGGAGCGCGCGCCGGACCAACCGCGTGCGTATCAAAGACAACAAAAAGGCAAGAGGTCGAGGCGGCATGTCCCTGCTCGAAAGCACTACCGATTCCCGAAATCACCCGCTCGCGGTGGTCGAGGACATCGCTGCCAGCAACAACTGGCCGTTCGAACGCTCCGGCGAAGACGAGCTTACCATTGTCTCGAAGGGACAATGGACCGACTACCAGATCTCCTTCACCTGGATGGGTGAGATCGAGGCGCTGCATCTGGCCTGCGCGTTCGACATGAAGATTCCGGTGGCGCGGCGCGGCGAAGTGCAGCGACTCGTCGCTGCCGTCAACGAGCAATTGTGGGTCGGCCATTTCGATCTGTGGACCAGCACCGGCATGGTGATGCACCGCCAGGCGCTGGTGCTGCCGGGCGGGCTCACCGCCTCGACAGGGCAATGCGAAGCCATGCTCGCCGGCGCCATCCACGCCTGCGAACGTTACTTCCCGGCGTTCCAGTTCGTGGTGTGGGCGGGCAAGAGCACGACAGAAGCCATGAACGCCGCGATGTTCGATACGGTCGGAGAGGCGTAACTCCCTGTCGTCCCGGGGCGCGCGAAGCGCGAGCCCGGGACCCATACCGCGTGATGCCCGCGTTTGGCACACGGCTTGTTGTCAACACCCCCATCCACTAGAACCGCTTGTGGTTATGGGTCCCCGCCTTCGCGAGGACGACACCTTTGCTTGAGTGACGACAGTGGCAAACAACAACACTCTTCAAAACATCACCGGCACCATCCTGCTTGCCGGCGCCGGCAAGATGGGCGGCGCGATGCTGACCGGATGGCTGGCGGGCGGGCTCGATCCGCGCCGCGTCGCGGTGGTCGATCCGCACATCTCGCCCGAGATCACCGCGCTGGCCGCCAAAGGCGTCGCCCTCAATCCTGATGTGACGGCGGCAGGCTTTGTCGAGACCATGGTCGTCGCGGTGAAGCCTCAGATGTTCCGTGAGGCCGGCGCGAAACTGAAATCGTTCGTCTCGGAAAAAACCTCAGTGGTTTCGATCATGGCGGGAACCACGATTGCATCGCTTGAGGATGTCTGCGGCGGCGCCGTGGTGCGCGCGATGCCGAACACGCCGGCCGCGATCGGCCGCGGCATCACCGTGGCCGTCGCGGCGAACAACGTCAGTGGCGGCCAACGCGCCGTGGCCGATGCGCTGCTGCGCGCCACCGGCTCGGTCGAATGGGTCGAGGATGAAAGCCTGATGGATGCGGTGACGGCCGTCTCCGGCTCCGGGCCCGCCTATGTGTTCCTGCTCGCCGAAGAACTCGCGCGCGCTGGTGTCGAAGCGGGATTGCCAGAAGCGCTGGCGACGAAGCTTGCGCGCGAAACGGTCGCAGGCTCCGGCGAGCTGCTGCATCAGTCGGATCTTCCCTCCGCCACGTTGCGCCAGAACGTCACCTCGCCCGGCGGCACCACGGCCGCAGCACTCGGCGTACTGATGGGCGAGCCCGGCCTGCAGGACCTGATGATCCGCGCGATTGCGGCGGCGACGCAGCGGTCGAAGGAATTGGCGAAGTAGCGCGTATCTCCTCATGGTGAGGAGGCGCGAAGCGCCGTCTCGAACCATGCAGGCCCGACTGCCGCCCGCAGCCATCCTTCGAGACGACCGCTGCGCGGTCTCCTCAGGATGAGGTCCGATGATGCGGCGGCGTCTTGGAGCTACGCCCCCAACCGCTTGTTGAACATCGCGACATTAACGAGCCCGCGCGCGTGGCGGCCCTCGCCGAGCCTGCGCGTGCCCTCGAACGCCTCGACCTCGAAGCGGATGACGCGGCGCTCGATCGCGACGACTTTTGCGGTGGTTCGCACCGTCGCGCCGACCAGCGCTGCCGCGAGATGGCGGATATCGACCTCGGTGCCGACCGTGACCCAGCCCGACTGAAGTGCGGCGCGGATGGCGTCACCTGACGTCATCTCCATTTCCAGGATCATCATCGGCGTCGCATAGACAAAAGGCATGCCCGACACGAAATGTCCGACCGTGCGCTCCACTGGGACCACCAGCGTGCGCTCCGCGCTCATGCCGATCGTAATGAAGTCGCGTGCGTCCATGCTCGCTCCTCAACGTCGTCCCGGCAAAAATGCCGGGACGACGGCAATGATTGCGCTTCGAGCCTCCGCTACTTCTTCGCAGCCGCCGCGCGTTCCACAAACGTCTTGCCGCCCTTCATCTTGTGGCGAAGCGGGGCTTCGTTGATCTGGATGACGACGGCATCGGCGTCGACGCCGAGATTCTTCACCAGCGCCTGGGTGATGTCGCGCATCATGCCGGCCTTTTGTTCGTCGGTGCGGCCTTCGGCCATGCTGACGGTGATCTCAGGCATTTTTCTCTCCCTTGCGGCCGAACACCGGCCATTAACGATCGTCATCAAACAAGACGCGGATGCCCGGGACAAGCCCGGGCATGACGGCGCTTGCGAATGGCTATCCCCACTTTACGTCATGGCGGGCCAGGACCTCGCGCACTTTTGCGACGAGGTCGGCTTCGCTGCACGAGAACTGCGCGGGTCGGGTCTCGCGCCATTCCTGGTTGGAGGCGATCGCGGCCGCGGCCTTGGCGCCCTCGATCAGATCCTTGACCTGCACCTCACCGCGCGCCTTTTCATCGGAGCCTTGGATGATCACGCAAGGTGAGTTGCGGCGGTCGGCATATTTGAGCTGGTTGCCCATGTTCTTGGGATTGCCGAGATAGAGCTCCGCGCGGACTCCGGCGGTGCGCAGGCTTGCCACCATCTTCTGGTAGTCGGCGACGCGGTCGCGGTCGAACACTGTGACGACCACGGGTCCGAATTCGGGCCGCGTGTCGAGCTTGCCGAGCAGCGTCAGCGCGGCCTGGAGCCTGGACACGCCGATCGAAAAACCGGTCGCCGGCACCGGCTCGCCGCGGAAGCGCGAGACCAGGCCGTCATAACGTCCGCCGCCGCCGACCGAGCCGAACCGCACCAGGCGGCCCTTCTCGTCCTTGGTCTCGAGCAGGAGTTCGACCTCGTAGACGGGACCGGTGTAGTATTCGAGGCCGCGGACAACAGAGGGATCGATCTTGATGCGGTCCGCCCCGTAGCCCGACGCCGTCACCAGTTTTGCAATTTCTTCCAGCTCGCTCACGCCGGCCTGACCGACCTCGCTCTTGGCGAGATAGGTTTCGGCCGCGGCAATGGCCTCTTTCCAGTCGTCGCGCGGCTTGGTGATGGCGAGAACGACGTCGGCCTCAGCGGCACTGAGGTTGGCCCCCTTCGTGAAGTCGCCTTTGCCTTCTTCGCCGCCGTCCCACCGACCGGGGCCGAGTAGCTTGCGCACTTCGTCGGCGGAAAACTTGTCGAGCTTGTCGATCGCGCGCAGCACCGTCAGCCTGCGGCCTGCGTTCTCGTCACCGCCGAGGCCGATGGCCTCCAGAACGCCGTCGAGCACTTTGCGGTTGTTGACCTTCACGACGTAGGAGCCGCGCGCGATGCCGAGCGCCTCCATCGTATCGGCCGCCATCATGCAGATCTCGGCGTCCGCCGCCGGCGTCGCCGAGCCGACCGTGTCGGCATCGAACTGCATGAACTGGCGGAAGCGGCCGGGGCCGGGCTTCTCGTTGCGGAAGACGTAGCCGACGCGGTAGCTCCGGTAGGGCAAGACCAGGCCATCGGTCCCGTAGCGCTCGCCGACGTAGCGCGCGAGCGGCGCGGTCAAATCGTAGCGGAGCGAAATCCACTGCTCGTCGTCGTCCTGGAACGAGAACACGCCCTCGTTCGGACGATCCTGGTCGGGCAGGAACTTGCCGAGCGCGTCGGTGTATTCCATCGCGGGCGTTTCCACGGGCTCGAAGCCGTAGAGCTCGTAGACGGCGCGGATCTTCTCGACCATCTCGCGCGTCGCCCGGATCGCGGCAGGGTCGCGATCCTCGAGCCCGCGCGGCAGGCGCGCCTTCAGTTTCTGGGGTTTTTTGGGTTTTTCGGCCATGCGGGCGTTTACCAGCCGGGGCGCAAGGCGGCAACCGCCGGCTTACCCTTACGGCTGCTCCATCCGTGCCCGGAGGGCGTCGGCGTCCGCCTTCGGCAGCGACTTCAGCGTCGGCTTGATGGTTTCGCCGCCGACGATCTTGCCGTTGCGCATGAACATCCAGTCGGAGATGTCGGCGTCGCTGAACTTGACCTCGTCGCCGGCCCGCTTGCCGGGCAGATCGCGCGGTTCGTTGGCGAAGAGGCCCGAATAGGTCCCGTTCGGCTGCTTCTTCACGTCGGCGATCCAGATGTGCTCGCCGCCCCGGCGGGTCGAAAAGCGGACTTTCAGGGAATGCCCGGTCTCCGACGGTTTTGGCGCTTCATAGGAAGCCCAGAATGTCGGGAGCGTGCCGCGGGCGCGCGCGATCGCGGTGTTCATCTCGGGATCGGTGGTGCGCACGTCAACGATCGGCGAGCGGTCTTCGGCGGAGACCTCGGGCTTGGGGCCGATGGTCAGGATGCCGAAGACGGTGACGCCGGTGACGACGGCGAGAATGGCCCATTTCAGGGGTTGGGGGAGTTTGGAAGCCATGATCGCGATGCCCGAATGTCTCGATGTCATGGGCTTTGTCGCGCGGCCATCGTGACGCGTTCATGCTATCGGCTGGCGTTCCCCGGATGCTGCGCAACGCGCCGCGCTTGCGGCGTGGTGCGCTGCTGATCCGGGGTCCAGCCATTAGCAGTCTGGGTCCCGGCTCGCGCTTCGCGCGTCCGGGACACGAGAGATCAATCCAGCTTCCTGATCCAGTTGTGCGGATCGTTGGTGCGGCCGTACTGGATGTCGACGAGCTGCTTGCGCAGGCCCATGGCGACGGGGCCGGCGGCGCCGCCGCTGATCTCGAAATCGCCGCTCACCGAGCGGACCTTGCCGATCGGCGAGATCACGGCCGCGGTACCGCAGGCAAACGCTTCCTTCAGTCTGCCGCTGGCCGCATCCTTCCGCCACTGGTCGATCGAATAGGGTTCTTCGCGCACGGTCTTGCCGGCATCTTTCGCCAGCGCGATGATGGAGTCGCGGGTGATGCCGGGCAGGATGGTGCCGAGCGGCGGCGTCGACAGCGAGCCGTCGTCGAACACGAAGAACACGTTCATGCCGCCGAGTTCCTCGACGTAGCGGCGCTCGACCGCGTCGAGGAACACGACCTGATCGCAGCCGTGCTGGATCGCTTCCGCCTGCGCGCGCAGGCTCGCGGCGTAGTTGCCGCCGCACTTGACGGCGCCGGTGCCACCGACGGCGGCGCGCGTGTAATTCTCCGAGACCCAGATCGAGACCGGCGCGGGGCCGCCCTTGAAATACGAGCCGACCGGCGAGGCGATCACTGCAAAGATGTATTCGGACGACGGCTTGACGCCGAGGAAGGTCTCGCTCGCGATCATGAAGGGCCGCAGATAAAGGCTGCCCTCGCCGCCCGGCATCCAGGCGCGGTCGATGCGCACGACCTGCTCGACCGCCTCGATGAAGACGTCCTCGGGGACCTGCGCCATCGCCATGCGGTCTGCGGAGTCCTTGAAGCGCCGCGCATTGGCGTCGGGGCGGAACAGGTTCACGCCGCCATCGTCGCGCTTGTAGGCCTTGAGGCCCTCGAAAATTTCCTGGGCGTAGTGCAGGACGGCACCGGCCGGATCGAGCTGGAAGTTGGCGCGTGCCTCGATCCGCGCCTCATACCAGCCGCCCTTGGCCTGGTTATAGCGGACCACCGCCATGTGATCGGTGAAGACCCGCCCGAAGCCGGGGTCCACCAGCTTGGCGACGCGGTCCTTCTCGGGGACTGGATTTGATGCGGGCTGGATGTCGAATTTCATGCTCATGTCCTTAGGCCTCCCGCTGCCGGTGGCGGCGCTGTTCTGGCGCCTGCCGACCCTGTTTGGGCCCGGCTGGCTTGATGTGGTTTCTGGCCGGACCGCCGCCAGCCTTGTTACGGCCGGTTTCCGTGGCCAGCATGTCAGCCGAGGACATGCTTTTGCGGAAGGCAGAAGTCCAGTATGTTTTGCCGAAATGCCGCTCGACAATCGCACGGTAGATCTGCTTCGGCCGTCGCCGCCTGTCCGGCTTACCCCGGCCGCTCTTAGAACTGCCACCCAAAGCGAAACGATCTAAAGTTTCGTTCGGGCTGATCGTTTTGTAACATTGAACCCAAGATACGTCAATATGCCTGACATAAATTTCGCGACTCCCCCTCAAGACGCTGCCGAGCCTCGGCCGGCCGCAGGCGATGGAGGCAATTTGCGCTGGGATATCATCGAGCTGCTGTTCTTCGCCTATCGCGATTTCGTCGGCGATCCCGACCAGGAGCTGGAGGCATTCGGCTTCGGCCGGGCCCACCACCGGGTCATGCATTTCGTCTATCGCTATCCAGGCCTCAAGGTCGCCGATTTGCTCGACGTCCTGCGCATTACAAAACAGTCGCTCGGCCGGGTGCTCAAGCAGCTCCTGGACGAGGGCTACATCGTGCAGAAGACCGGCGACAATGACCGCCGCCAACGGCTGCTCTACGCGACGCCGAAGGGCGAGGCGCTGGTGCAGAAGCTTGCCGGTCTCCAGACCACGCGGATCACCAAGGCGCTCGCCGAGATGGCTCCGCAGGATGCGGAGACCGTCAAGCGCTTCCTGCGCGCGATGATCGACCGCGAGGACCCGGACAAGGTGCTCGAGACGATCTTCGCCGCCACCGTCAATCAAGACGGAAAGGAGTGACCGTGCCGTTCGCTGCCACGCTCGCCCGCCCACCGGTCGAACCGGCCGACGATGCCCCGCATCTGCTGCTGGTCGACGACGACCGCCGCATCCGCGATCTGTTGTCACGCTTTCTCGCCAGCGAAGGCTATCGCGTCACCACCGCCGCGAGCGCCGGCGATGCGCGCTCGAAGCTGCTGGGACTGCATTTCGATCTTCTGATCCTCGACGTGATGATGCCCGGCGAGACCGGCTTCGATCTCGCCCGCTTCATCCGCACCTCTTCCTCGGTCCCGATCGTGATGCTGACCGCGCGGCACGAAGCGGAAGCCCGCATCGAAGGCTTGCAGATCGGTGCCGACGACTACGTCGCAAAACCGTTCGAGCCGCGCGAGCTTGCGCTCCGCATCAACAACATCCTCAAGCGCGCCGCCCCGCCGCCACAGGCCGCGGCGATCGAGAAAATCGTCTTCGGTCCCTACGTCTACCATCTCGACCGCGGCGAATTGCGCCAGGGCGAGGAGGTCATTCACCTCACCGATCGCGAACGCGAAATGCTGCGGATCCTCTCGGAGACGCCAGGCGAGACCGTGCCGCGCAGCGCGCTGACCGGAAACGGCAGCGTCAACGAGCGCGCCGTTGACGTGCAGATCAACCGCCTCAGGCGCAAGATCGAGACCGATCCCGCCAATCCGCTGTTCCTCCAGGCGGTGCGCGGCATCGGCTATCGCCTGGTGGCCTCGCCATAAATCAGTGAAACGCGACCGATGAGCACGATCGATACCAGCCTGACGCTTCTGAAGAGCGCCGCCGGCCGCGTTTCGCGCGCCAATGGCTGGATGGGCAACGCGTTCAAGGGCTGGATGCCGACCGGCCTCTATGCCCGCGCACTGCTCATCATGATCGTGCCGATGGTGATCCTCCAGTCGGTCGTCGCCTTCGTGTTCATGGAGCGGCACTGGAACACGGTGACGCGCCGCCTGTCGGCCGCGGTGGTGCAGGACATCGCCGCGCTGATCGACGTCTACAAGGGCTATCCACAGGACAAGGATCGCGACCAGATCCGCCGCATCGCGCAGCAGCGGCTCGGCCTCGTCGTCGATTTCCTGCCCGCCGGCGATATGCCGCCACCGGGACCAAAACCGTTCTTCTCGTTGCTCGACCAGACGCTGTCGGTACAGCTCGGCCGCCAGATCGGCCGCTCGTTCTGGATCGACACGGTCGGCCGCTCCAACCTCGTCGAGATCCGCATCCAGCTCGACGACGCCGTGATGCGCGTGTTCGCGCAACGCAGCGCCGCCTATGCCTCGAATTCGGAGATCTTCCTGTTCTGGATGGTCGGCACGTCCTCGATCCTGCTGATCGTCGCAGTGCTGTTCCTGCGCAACCAGATCAAGCCGATCCTGCGGCTAGCGGACGCCGCGGAAAGTTTCGGCAAGGGCCGCGAGGCACCGAACTTCAGGCCGCGCGGCGCGCGCGAGGTGCGGCGCGCCTCGATAGCCTTCCTCGAAATGAAGTCGCGCATCGAGCGCACGATGGAGCAGCGCACCGCGATGCTCGCCGGCGTCAGCCACGATTTGCGCACCATCCTGACCCGCTTCAAGCTCGAGCTGGCGCTGATCGGCGACAACCCCGAGATGGAGGGTATGCGCAAGGACGTCGACGAGATGTCGATGATGCTGGAGGACTACCTTGCCTTCGCCCGCGGCGATTCCGGCGAGCAGTCGCAGCCGACCGACATGTCGCAGGCGCTCGAGGAGCTGCGCAGCGACGCCGAGCGCCACGGCCATACCGCGACCGTGGCATTCCATGGCCTGCCCGTGGTCACCGTGAAGCCGGCCTCGTTCAAGCGCTGCCTCGCCAACCTCGTCACCAACGCGGCGCGCTACGGCAAGACCATCGCCATCACCGGTCATCGCGATCACCGTTATTTGACCGTCACGATCGACGACGACGGCCCCGGCATTCCCGCTCATTTGCGCGAAGAGGTGTTCAAGCCCTTCCTGCGGCTGGACAACGCCCGCAACCAGGACGAAGGCGGCACCGGCCTTGGCCTTGCCATCGCCCGCGACATCGCCCGCTCACACGGCGGCGACATCACCCTCGGCGACAGCCCGATGGGGGGATTAAAGGCGAGCGTGCGGATACCGGTGTAGCCTGGCACTTCACCTCTCCCCGCTTGCGGGGAGAGGTCGGATCGCTCTTGCGATCCGGGTGAGGGGGTACAGGTCCGTCAGCGATCTCATGCGCGGAGAGAGGCCCCTCACCCCAACCCTCTCCCCGTAAGAACGGGGCGAGGGAGCGCACCTTTTTTCGGGCTACGGACTCGCTCTCAGCTACTTCGGCAACAACGCCTTCAGCTTGTCCATGTCGCGCACGTTCATCTTGAAGCCGCCGGGCATCACGATGTCGCCGGGCTTCTGCTCCGGCTTGCAGGCGCCCAGCCACTTCGCTTCAAGGGTCATGGCGGTATCGCGGCCAGCCGCGCCGGCTGCGCCGCCTTGCGCGTGCGACGAGGTCTTCACCGTGTAGGCCGAGTTGAAATCGCCGGTGATCTCGGCGTGCGAGGTCGTGCTGATGCCGGCGATGTTGCATTCGGAATCGCTGATATAGCCGGTCGCGGTCTTCTTGACGTCCTGCTTGGCGCAGATCTGCTTGGCCATCGGGGAGACGTTGTTGCTCATCTCCTTGTCGACGGTCTCGTCGGTGCAGTGCTGCATGGTCATATCAGGCATCGCCGAGCCGCTCCTGACCATCTTCAATTCCCACAGGCCGGCCTTGCGTACCGGCAGATCGTCGGCGCAGGCCGCGCCTGCCGACAACACAAGGCAGAGGGCCGAGCCGAGCAAAGCGAGTTTGCGCGTCATGTGGGAAGCTCCCGGCTGAGAGATTGCGAGGTTACGAAAGTGCCTCAGTATAAAGTGCGGATCGGCTGATCGGCGGCGCCATAGGGCACCCAGCGGCAGGAGAACGAGATATAGCCGCCCTCATAGGCTTGCACCGCGAGGAATTTGGCGACCTTGCCGTAGCGCGCGCAGTGATCGACCGCGACCTGCCGTGCATCGGTCTGGGTCGCCATCGAATAGGCGATGATGCCGCCGGTGTCGTTGCCCTTGAACGGAGGCACCGGAAGGAGATCGGCGCGCGCCGGCTGGCTCGCCGTGATACCCGAGACAACCAGGCCGGCAAGAAGGCCCGCGGCCGCAATGATTCGCATTCCCGTTACTCCAATTGGTTGGGGCCAGTTTACGGTGCCGGGACGGAAGTGGAAAGAACTGAAGCCCTGCCGGCTGCGACGTTATGGTCAACTCCTGGCGAAGTGTTGCCGCGCTGCACTTGACCCCGCCCGGCCTTCGCGGCACCGTCCGACCCTCGCAGATCATGCTGTCTGGATTGCCCATGCGCGCCCTCTCCCTGAAATCGCTCCGCTTTGCTGCCGTGTTCGGCCTCATGTTCGGGGCGCTGTCGCTCAGTGAGGCCAGGGCCGCCAATCCGCTGGAGCTGAACTTCTGGCTGAGTGGGCCGCGCTATGACGGCGCCGTCGCCGATTGCGACAAGGCGCTGCCGACGATCGCGACCCAGTTCTGGGAGAAGGAAAGCTCGTTCTGGAATTCCTCGTTGAAGATCACCGGCTTCGCCGCCGTTCACGAGGTCGCGTTCCGGCCCTGGCAGTCCGACAACATTCCGCGCCGCTTTTGCACCGGCGAGGCCATGCTCACTGACGGCAAGATGCGCAAGGTGCATTTCTCGATCGTCGAGGACGGCGGCTTCGCGGGCTACGGCCAGGGCGTCGAATGGTGCGTGGTCGGCCTCGACCGCAACTGGGCCTACAATCCGGCCTGCCGCGCCGCCAAACCCTGATTCGAAAAGCCCTGATTCGGGCTGATCAAGCGGCCGACAGCCTGCCGCCCGAAATTTGTTCTTGAAATGTTCTTGTTGCCTGCTAGGCTTATTACACAGTCTAGTTGAGGGGCGTTGCCATGTTTCATTTTAGATTGCATTCGTTTTCCCGCCTGATGATCTCGCTGACGCTTGCCCTGCTCCTTGCCGTCGGGCTCGTCGCGCTGGCGGGCGGTGCGAAAGCCCAGGACCGGCGGCAGAACGCCCCCGGCGAATTCGATTTCTATGTCCTGTCGCTGTCGTGGTCGCCCTCGTTCTGCGAAGAGGCGGCCGAGCGCGGCGGCCGCTCCCAGACCCAATGCAGCGGCCGGCCCTACGCTTTCGTGGTGCACGGGCTGTGGCCGCAATATGAGAACGGTTTTCCGGAATATTGCCAGCGGCCATCGCCGCGGCTGAATCGCAGCATCGTCTCCTCGATGCTCGATTTGATGCCGGCGCCGGGCCTGATCTTCAACGAATGGGACAAGCACGGCACCTGCTCCGGGCTGACCGACCGCAATTATTTCGAGACGATCCGGAAAGCCCGCGCCGCGATCAAGATTCCGGCCGAGTATCTCGACCTGTCACAGGCCAAGACCGTGGCGCCTGCAGACGTCGAGGAGGCCTTCATCAAGGCCAATCCGGGCCTGAGCAATGCCGCCGTCTCGGTCACTTGCAACCGGACGCGACTTTCCGAGGTCCGCATCTGCCTGAGCAAGGATTTGCAATTCCGCGCCTGCGAGGAAATCGACCGCCGCGCCTGCCGCCGCGACCAGCTGACGATGCCGCCGATCAGGGGTGGGTAACCACAGCTCTCGTGCCTCTTTGCTCAGGCCGTCACGTGGCGTAGTGCTCTTCCCATGAATTACCGCCACGCCTTCCATGCCGGCAACTTCGCTGATGTCATCAAGCACATCGTGCTGGCGCGCATCATCACCTATCTCCAGGACAAGCCGGGGGCGTTCCGAATCATCGACACTCATGCCGGCGCCGGGCTCTACGATCTCGAAAGCGACGAGGCGCAGCGCAGCGGCGAGTGGCTGACCGGCATTGCACGGCTGATGCAGGCGCGCTTCTCGAACGAGACCGTAGCGCTGACAAAACCCTATCTCGACATCGTCCGCGCCTTCAATCCGAAGGGCGAGCTTAGGGCTTATCCGGGCTCGCCGCTGATCGCGCGCGGCCTGATGCGGCCGCAGGACCGCCTCGTCGCCTGCGAGATCGAGCCGAAGGCGCGGAAAGCGCTGATCGGCTTGCTGCGCCACGACGAACAGGCCCGCGTGGTCGATCTCGACGGCTGGATGGCGCTGCCGGCCTTCGTGCCGCCGAAGGAGCGGCGCGGCCTCGTGCTGATCGACCCACCGTTCGAGGCAAAGGACGAGTTCGAACGGTTGGGCGAGGCTTTCTCGGCCGCCTTCGCCAAATGGCCGACCGGTATCTATGTAATCTGGTATCCCGCCAAAAGTCGCCGCGCCACCGACACGCTGGTGCAAACAGTGGCGCGTCTCGCAGCCGCAGCAAAGCCGGCGGGGAATTGCTTGCGTCTCGAATTCAGTGCCGCGCCGCAAGTCGATGGCGCAGCCCTCACCTCGGCCGGGCTGTTGATCGTCAATCCGCCCTACACGTTGCAGGGCGAGCTGAAGACCATCTTGCCCGAACTGGAAATCCCGCTCGGACAAGGCGGCGCTGCCAGATTCCGATTAGAGGTGCCCAAGCCTTAATACCAAGCCGTAACACTCCGGCATTCTTGGGAAAAATATGCAGTAGCGGTAGTCAATCTGCAACGAACCGTATTATGCTGCTTCCGTGACTGGCTTTACGTTCCGCTTCCGCGAATGGTTGCGGCGGAGTGAAGGCCTAAGAAAGATCCAATCGGGCCGATAAGGCCCGCCCAAGGATGGCCAGCTCTCCCGGGCTTCGTAAGGCCCGGTCATGTCGCGACGTGAGTCTGCGTCGCGACGGAGGAGCAATGAGGGGGAGTTTCCCGATGGCCATGACGGGAACGGTTAAGTTTTTCAACGGCGAACGCGGCTACGGCTTCATCAAACCGGATGACGGTGGTCGCGATGTTTTCGTTCACATTACTGCTGTGGAGCGGGCCGGACTAAAGGACCTTGCCGAAGGACAGCGCATTACATTCGAGGTCGAACCGGACAAGAAGGGGAAGGGGCCGAAGGCTGTGGATCTCGTGATCCTTTCCTAGCGGGCCTCACGCAAAACACCTGGCGCAAAAAAATCCCGGCCGCAAGCGGCCGGGAAGTCGTAGTCCGGTATTTTCTTCTTCAGCTATCAGAAGTGATAGTTCACGCCTGCGCGCACAACGCTGGCGCTATAGCCGTTTGACACGCCTGTAATTGCGAACTGGCTCGTCGACAGATCGATGTAGAGATATTCGAGCTTGGCGCTCCAGTTCTGCGCAAAGCCCACTTCCGCGCCGGCACCGATGGTCCAGCCAGCGCTGGTGTGCGACTCCGTCCAGCCGAAGGTCTGCGAGCGCAGCTCGCCGAAGGCGAGACCGGCAGTGCCATAGACCAACACGTTGCCGACGCTGTAACCCGCGCGGCCGCGCAGGGTGCCGAACCAGGGATTTGAAAATTTCCACGGCGCGAATGTATCGTCGGCGCCAGCGGCCTGGATATCGCCCTCGACGCCGAACACCCATGGGCCGTTCTGGAAATTGTAGCCGGCCTGCACGCCACCGACGAAGCCGGACGGCTTTGCCGGATTGCTGCTGACCGAACCCCACTCATAGCCGAGATTGGCGCCGAGATACGGGCCCGCCCAGCTATAGGCGTTGAGCGGCTGATTGACGGTATAGGGCGCGCGCTGCCCGTAATTCATATCCGCGGCGCCTGCCGAAGCTGTCCAGCCGGCAGCAACCAACGCGGCTGCGCACACAACGAACCTCTTCATCGGTACTCTCCAACGCAACTGCCGTAACCGGGGTGCGATGCCCGCGCCGCCGCGCGAGGCAAAACCGCATGGTTACGGAACCACCACTTTTTCGCGTAAGATTTATCGAGAGTTTTAAGTTAAAGGCCTGTTAAGACCCGTTACCGCGCTGTTAACAGGCTTAAGCAAGCGTTACCGGGAACTGCGCCGCCATCCTGTGCGTGCCGCATCGCCGGAACTTCAAATCGGCACCCCCAGCGCCTAAATTCGCACCATGGTTCACGATTCCACCGACGACCCGGACGACCGCGCGCACAAGGCGCCGCGAACTGCTGCGACCGACGCCCCACCCGAGGGGCTGGCGGCGCCGGACGTCGATCCCGCGGCGGCAGGCGGTGACGACGAGGACGATGCGCTGCTGCCTGACATCCTGGAAGAGAGCGGTGCGATCGGCGAGGAGCCGCTCGCAACCGGCCACGAGGCGATCGAGCGCGCGGTCCGGCTCGCCCCGACCTCGCCCGGCGTCTATCGCATGCTCAGTGCGAACGCCGACGTGCTCTATGTCGGCAAAGCCAAGAACGTCAAAAAGCGGCTGTCCAATTATGCGCGCCAGAGTGCGCCGCAGCCGGCGCGCATCCTGCGCATGATCGCGGCCACGGTGACCGTGGAGATCATCTCGACCAACACCGAGACCGAAGCGCTGCTGCTGGAAGCCAACCTCATCAAGCAGCTGCGGCCGCGCTTCAACGTGCAGCTGCGCGACGACAAATCGTTTCCCTATATCCTGATCACCGGCGACCATTGGGCGCCGCAGATCCTCAAGCACCGTGGCGCGCAGTCGCGGCCCGGGCGCTATTTTGGCCCGTTCGCCTCGGCCGGCGCCGTCAACCGCACCATCACGGCGTTGCAGCGCGCGTTCCTGATCCGCTCCTGCACGGATTCCTTCTTCGAGAGCCGCTCGCGGCCCTGCCTGCTCTACCAGATCCGCCGTTGCGCCGGTCCCTGCACCCGCGAGATCGACTTCCCCGGCTATACGACGCTGGTGCGCGAGGCGAGCGACTTCCTCTCCGGCAAGAGCCAGGCGGTGAAGCAGGAGCTTGCCGGCGAGATGGAGAAGGCGGCGGGCGAGCTCGAATTCGAGACCGCCGCGCTCTACCGCGACCGCCTTGCCGCGCTGTCGGCGATCCAGTCGCAGCAGGGCATCAATCCGCGCACGGTGGAAGAGGCCGACGTGTTCGCGATCCACCAGGAAGGCGGCTTTTCCTGCGTCGAAGTTTTCTTCTTCCGCACTGGCCAGAACTGGGGCAACCGCGCCTATTTCCCGCGCGCGGAGAAGACCTATACGCCGGAGGAAGTGCTAGGATCCTTCCTCGCCCAGTTCTACGACGACAAGCCACCGCCGAAGAACATCCTGCTCTCGCACGAGATCGAGGAGAGCGAACTGCTTGCCAACGCGCTGTCGATCAAGGCCGGCCACAAGATTGAGGTGGCTACGCCCAAGCGCGGCGAGAAGAAGGAGCTCGTCGCCCACGCGCTGACCAATGCGCGCGAGGCGCTCGGCCGCAAGCTCGCCGATACCGCAACGCAAAGCCGCCTGCTCGACGCCATGGCCACGACGCTGAGCCTGCCGCATTCGCCCAAGCGCATCGAAGTCTACGACAACAGCCACATCCAGGGCACCAACGCGGTCGGCGCCATGATCGTCGCCGGCCCTGATGGTTTCGTCAAAAATCAGTACCGCAAGTTCAACATCAAGTCGGAGGGGCTCACGCCCGGCGACGACTACGGCATGATGCGCGAGGTGCTGGAGCGCCGCTTCAAGCGCCTGATCAATCCGCCCGAGGACGCGGCTGGCAAGGCCAAGGACGACGATTTCCCGCAATGGCCCGACCTCGTCATCATCGACGGCGGCCGCGGTCAGCTCAACGCCGTCCGGGAGATCTTTACCAATCTCGGCCTGACCCAGGTGTCGCTGATGTCGGTCGCCAAGGGGCCGGACCGGGATGCCGGCCGGGAGACCCTGTTCATGCCGGAGCGCGAGGCCATCAAGCTTGAGCCGCGCGACCCCGTGCTCTATTTCCTCCAGCGCTTGCGCGACGAGGCCCACCGCTTCGTCATCGGCTCACACCGCAAGCTGCGCAAGAAGGACATCCGCGAGGCCGGTTTGCAGGAGATTCCGGGCATCGGCCCGTCACGCAAACGTGCCTTGCTGCATCATTTCGGAACCTTGAAGGAGATCGAACGGGCCTCGATGGCCGATCTCGGCAAGGTTCCGGGTGTGAGCGCCGAGAGCGCCCGCAGGATTTTCGAATATTTCCATCCCCAGCCGGGGTGAACTTAGGGGACCGTAGTCATATGGTCGTCGCATCCCGCACCCCATTTGGGAGCGGACGGTTGACCTTCAGGCTTGAGCGGTATTGGTAGGACGGATGAACATCGCCACGACACGAGGGACGACCAGCCGCGCGATGTCCCTCCCGAATCTCCTGACCTATGGCCGGATCGCCGCGATCCCGGTCGTGATCGGGTGCATCTATGCACAATCGATTCTGGATCAGCCGCTGTGGTTGCGCTGGGTCGCGGTCGCCATCTTCATCGCGGCGGCAGTGACCGATTACCTCGACGGCTATTACGCGCGAATCTGGAATCAGCAATCGGCGTTCGGCCGGATGCTTGATCCGATCGCCGACAAGCTGCTGGTCGCCTCCTGCCTGCTGATGCTGGCCGCCGACGGCATCATCCATGGCTGGTCGCTGTGGGCCGCCATCGTGATCCTGTGCCGCGAGATCCTGGTCTCGGGCCTGCGCGAATATCTCGCCGCGCTGCGGGTGAGCGTTCCCGTGACCAAGCTCGCCAAGTGGAAGACCACCGTCCAGCTCATCGCCATCGGCTTCCTGCTCGCTGGACCTGCCGGCGACGAGGTGCTGCCCATGGTCTCGATGATCGGACTGGCGCTGCTGTGGGCCTCGGCGATCCTGACCATGTACACCGGCTACGACTATTTCCGCGCCGGCATCCATCACCTCATCAAGGAGGATGAGGGATGAAGGTGAAGTATTTCGCCTGGGTGCGCGAGCGCGTCGGCAAGGCGGAAGAAACCATCGAGCCGCCCGCAACCGTCCGCACCGTGGAGGAGCTGATCGCCTGGCTGTCCGGCCGCAGCGAGGCCTATGCCTACGCCTTCGAGAAGCCGAAGGTCATCCGCACTGCGATCGACCACACACACGTCAAGTCCGACGCCGCCATCGCCGGCGCCCGCGAGATCGCGTTCTTCCCGCCGATGACCGGCGGCTAGGCCATGATCTCCCCTGTCACTGCCTGCTCTGTCACCATCCGCATCCAGCAAGACGATTTCGATATCGCGCGCGAGATCGCGATGCTGACCAAAAGCCGCACCGACATCGGCGCCGTCGTCAGCTTCTCCGGCATCTGCCGCGCGGACGACGACAGCGCGAAGGTTTCTGCGCTCACGCTCGAACATTATCCCGGCATGGCGGAAGACGAGATCAAGCGCCATGCTGACGAAGCCACATCGCGCTGGCCGCTCAACGGCGTCACCATCATCCACCGCGTCGGCCGGTTCATGCCCGGCCAGAACATCGTGCTGGTGCTGACGGCGTCACAGCACCGCCAGGGCGCGTTCCAGGCAGCTGAGTTCCTGATGGATTACCTCAAGACCAGCGCGCCGTTCTGGAAGAAGGAAGAGAGCGCCACCGGCACCGGCTGGGTCGAGGCCCACACCCGTGACGACGAAGCCGCCGCACGCTGGACGAAATCCTGATGGTGAGAGTTTCGAAAAAGACCGTGCGCAGCCGCGCTGCACCAAAGTTCGCCAAAGTCGGCCCCAGCGAGCTTCTCACGCTGCTCGATTTCGTCCGCTATGCGGTGAGCCGCTTTGTCGAGGCCAAGCTCGCCTTTGCCCATGGCACGACCGATCCGGTTTCGGAAGCCGCCTTCCTGATCGGCGAGGCGCTGCATCTCAATCCCGACCAGTTCGAGGGTTTTGCCCATGCCCGCGTCGCAGCCGCGGAAGGCAAGACCATCCTCGACCTGATCCATCAGCGCGTCACCACGCGCAAACCGGCCGCCTATCTCGTCAACAAGATCTACATGCGCGGCCTGCCGTTCTATGTCGACGAGCGCGTCATCGTTCCGCGCTCCTTCATCGGCGAGTTGCTGGAGTCGCATTTCGGCGCCGATAGCGAGGCAGGCTCGCTGATCGACGACCCCACGGCCGTCGAACGCGTGCTCGATCTCTGCACCGGCTCAGGGTGTCTCGCCGTCCTTGCCGCGTACCATTTCCCGAATGCCGCGGTCGACGCCGTCGACATCTCCAAGGGCGCACTCGAAGTCGCCACACGAAATGTCAGCGAACATGGGCTTGATGACCGGATCAGCCTGTATCGCGGCGATCTGTTCGCCCCGCTCGGCGGCAACAAATACGATTTGATCATCACCAACCCGCCCTATGTCGATGCCGAAGGCATGGCCGCGCTGCCGCCGGAATGCCGGGCCGAGCCAAAACTCGCCTTCGACGGCGGCCCGGACGGTCTCGACGTCGTGCGCCGCATCCTGCGCGAGGCGCCCGATTACCTGACGCCGGATGGCGGGCTGATCTGCGAGATCGGCCGCGGCCGCGACCTGGTCGACGAGGCGTTTCCGGAGCTGCCGTTGCTCTGGCTGGACACCGAAGACTCCGAGGGCGAGGTGTTCTGGATTTCGGCCGCGGATCTCGGCTGATCCATCACGACAGCTGCGCTCCGCGCGGAACAAGTCAAATCCCGTCACGTTCATCCCCCGACGAATGTCTTGGAGGATGTCCGCATGCTCGCACCATCGGGCGAATTGCTGCGCGCCGGCATGGCGCTGAAACTCAACCATCTCAAGCGCGCCACGCAATCTTATCTGCGTGACCGCACCAGCCACGCGACCGGCAAGGTAACGTCTTACGCAGTCGCCGGCGGACTGTTCGCGGTGGCGGCCCTGTTCGTTGTCGCGGCTTTTTTCGTCGGCCTGATCGCCCTGTACCGCTGGATCGCGATCACATACGGACAATTCGGGGGTTTTGGTGCCGTTACGGTCGTGCTGTTGGCGATGGCCGCGGCCTGCGCCGGCGTCGCCATGGCCCAGATGAATCGTCGGACCCGACCGATCTTGCCGCTCGCCAGCCGCCTGCGGGTGGCGATCGCCACCCCACGGATCCCGCGTGGGACGGTCAAGCAGGCGGTCAAGGAGGTGGCGACAGCGATTCCTCTGGCACCGCTTGCGGCGGGCGAACGCAGCCAAGAACGCAGCCATGGCGGCAAGGCCTCGTCGGCTCGCCCGAACCGCCCCGTGCAACTTGGTGTGATGCTCGCAGCCGTCGGGCTACTCGGCTTCACCGCCGCGCGACGCAGGCGCCACGGACACGGATTGGACGCCTGACATGCGCGCGCGGCGGACCGAGCAGCTCGACTCGTGGCTGCTGGTTGCCGCCACGGCCGTCTTGGTGCTGACCGCAGAACGCTATTTTCAGGAATCCGGACTCGTCCGCTCCGGGCCACCGCACGACTATCGCAATGGTGAAGCAAATTCACCGGAAACGAGCCCAGTGGGCGCGGCTCTGCAGCCTGGCCACGGCCGCCGCGCCAAAAGTCCGTTCGCGATCCCTTGGGCCGGCTGGAAGGACATTCTCTGGCGCACCTATCAACGTATCGACGAGGATCGCCTGCTCGCAACCGCCGGCGGCGTCGTGTTCTTCGGGCTGCTCGCGATCTTTCCCGCTGTGACCGCACTGGTCTCGTCCTACGGATTGTTCGCCGATCCTTCGACCGTCAGCGACAATCTGCAGACGCTTGCGTTGATGCTGCCGACGGGCACGTTCCAGATCGTCGAGGATCAGGTCGCGCGCGTGGTCTCGAAAGGCAATACCGCACTCGGCGCCACGTTCACGTTCGGCCTCGTGCTCGCGATCTGGAGCGCCAATGCCGGCGTCAAATCGATCTTCGACGCCCTCAACGTCGCCTATGAGGCGCGCGAGAAGCGCAGTTTTATCAAGCTAAACCTGATGTCCCTGACCTTCACGGTCGGTAGCATCGCCGCGCTGCTGCTGATGGTCGGCGCCGTGGTCGCCTTTCCGCTGGCGCTCGATCATCTCGGCATTGCCCCCGAGAGCAAGCTGATCGTCGCGCTTGTGCGATGGCCGCTGCTGCTCGTCATTTTGCTGGGCGCGCTCGCAATCCTTTATCGCTTTGCACCCAGCCGCGACGCGCCGCGCTGGCAATGGTTGAGCATCGGTGCCGTCGCGGCCGCGCTGCTCTGGCTCGTCGGCTCGGCACTGCTGTCCTGGTATCTCTCGGCCTTCGCTAATTACAGCGCGACTTACGGCTCGCTCGGCGCGGCGATCGGCTTGATGACGTGGATGTGGATGTCGGCCATCGTGATCATGTTCGGCGCCGAGCTGAATTCCGAGATCGAGCGGCAGGCCACGATTGCTCCCTGACGGCGGTCGCCAGGCCGGAGTTCCTCCGGCCTG
The DNA here is from genome assembly GCF_900109945.1 of Bradyrhizobium sp. OK095. GTDB lineage: Bacteria > Pseudomonadota > Alphaproteobacteria > Rhizobiales > Xanthobacteraceae > Bradyrhizobium. The sequence continues at coordinate 163,988 of NZ_FOBX01000009.1, read as the reverse complement.
ACCGCACTCCGCATCAGCGCTTGGTGATCACCGCTTCCAGATATTCGCTGTGCACGACAATCGTGCCGTCATCGGCATGGTTGAACTCGCCGAGCAGCGCCAGGAGATCGCGCTTCAGCGCGTCCTGACCACGCTCGTCCAGCGCGGCAAACGCCTTCAACGTGGGCCCGTAAAAGGTCTTGAAGATCTCGAGCCAATGCTCCGGCGAGCGATAGCGGAACACGAACATGCGCGGCTCGGCGGCGATCTCGGAAGCCTTGCTGACGAACATCTCCTCGAGCCGGGCCTGCGTGCCCCACAGCGCCGGCGACTTCACGCCGGCCGGCGGCGGCAAATGCTTGCCGATGGTCTTGAAGAGCTGGCCAATAAAACCTTGCGGCGTCCAGTTGGCGAGGCCGATCTTGCCGCCGGATTTGCAGACCCGCGCGAGCTCGGAGGCCGCCTTGTCCTGGTCCGGCGTGAACATGACGCCGAAAGTCGAGACAACGACGTCGTAGCTCGCGTCGGCAAACGGCAGCGCTTCGGCATCAGCCTCGCGGAATTCGACCTTCAGATGGTCCGCCGCCGCACGCTCCTGTCCGCGCTTGAGCAGCTCCGGCACATAGTCGGTGGATGTGACGTCACACCAGCGCCGTGCCGCGGCCAGCGTCGCATTACCGTTGCCGGCGGCAACGTCCAGCACCTTGCTGCCGGCGCGTATGTCGAGTGCCTCACAGAGCTGCTCGCCGACGATCTGCAAGGTGGTGCCGACCACGGCATAGTCGCCGGACGACCAGGCGCCGTGCTGGCGCTGCTTGACGGCGGCGAGATCGGGTGCGGCCGGCTTGAGTACGGCGGATGTCGACATGAGCAATCTCCTGCGGTTGAAAACGCCGGGACGATAGGGCGCGTGCGGTCCGCTGGCCTTGAGAGCGGCGTTATTTTACGCTGAGAGCGCCTTGATTTCCCAGCGGGAGCCGAGGAGGACGAGTGACGTTTCGGTTTGAGGATTTTTTGCTCGACCCCGAGCGCCGCGAATTGCGGCGTGCGGACGCGCTGATCGCGCTCGAGCCCCAGGTGTTCGATCTCCTCATCTACCTCGTTCGTAACCGCGAGCGCGTGGTGACGCGAGACAATCTGCTCGACGCGATCTGGAACGGCCGCGTCGTCTCGGAATCGACGCTGACCAGCCGGATCAACGCCGCGCGACGCGCGGTTGGCGACAATGGCGAGGAGCAGCGCTTGATCCGCACCATCGCACGCAAGGGCGTGCGGTTTGTGGGTGAGGTCACAGAGCTTTCTTCGGCGGCCACGCAAGCTGCACCAGCCGGACCGTCCAACGCCGCATCGGCGGGATTGCCGCTGCCGGATCGTCCGGCGATCGCGGTCCTGCCCTTCACCAACATGAGCGGCGAGGCCGAGCAGGATTATTTCTCCGACGGCATCAGCGAGGACATCATCACCGCGCTATCGAAGCTGCGCTGGTTTTTCGTCATCGCGCGCAACTCTTCCTTCATCTACAAGGGCCGCGCGGTCCATTTGCGGCAGGTCGCGGAAGAACTCGGTGTGCGCTATGTCGTCGAGGGCAGCGTCCGCAAGGACGGCGACCGGGTCCGCATCAATGCGCAGCTCAACGACGTCGCCACCGGCAGCCATCTCTGGGCCGAACGCTACGACCGCGAACTGGCCGACGTCTTCGCCGTGCAGGACGAGATCACCGAGGCGATTGTCGCCGCGATCGAGCCGCAGCTCTACGCGGCGGAGAACTTTCGCGCCCGGCGCAAGCCGCCCGACAGCATGGATGCCTGGGATCTCGTGATGCGCGCGCTCTCCCATTACTGGCGTGTGACGCGGCAGGATCATGTCGTGGCGCAGGCCCTGCTCGAAAAAGCCATCGCGCTCGACCCGAACTATGGCAAGGCGCTCGGCCTGCTCGGCACCAGCTACATGTTTACGGCGCATATGGGCTGGATGGAGATGGCGAGCGCAATAACCCTCGCCGAGCGCGCGGCCAGGGCCGCGATCCGCGCCGACGACGAGGATGCCTGGGCCCATAATGCGCTCGGCCATGTCGACCTGTTCGCGCGGCGGTTCGAGGACTCGCTGGCCGAGTTCGAGACCGCACTGCGGCTCAATCCGAACTTTGCGCTGGCGCAGGGCTATTATGGCCTGACGCTCGGTTATTGCGGCCGCTGGCAGGATGCCGACGAGGCTGCGCGGCGGGCGATCCGCCTCAGCCCACGCGACCCCTATGCTCCGGTCTATTTCGGCATCGCCGCCTTTGCCCGCTACCTCGGCGGCGATTACGAGGAAGCCATCCGGCTCGCCCAGGAGTCCTTGCGCCAGCGTAGCGACTTCGTCGGCGGGCACCGGGTGCTGGCCGCCGCCGCCGGCATGGCCGGACACATGGAGATCGCCCGCGCGGCCGTTGGGGAACTCCGCCGCGCCCAACCGAATGTCTCGCTCGCCTGGATCGCCGAGTTCATGCCGATGAAGCTCGCCTCCGACAGCGAGCACTACCTCGAGGGCTTTCGCCGGGCTGGACTGACATGAGCAGCAAAGAGGCTGCTATCCCCTCGAATCAACAATGATGTTAGGGTCATGCCGGCTGGGGAAGCATGAGGCGCGACGGGGTCACGCAGCGGCCCGTGTTTTCCCGGGTGAGGCAGTCAGCTCTTGAGGCGTAACGCGCGGCATGATTCGCATTTCGACGATCTTCATCGCCATCTGCATGGTTCTGGTCGCGGCCTCGCTCGGGCTTGTGCTCTACGCGGTCGCCGGCATCAGCGGAACCGAATCCGCGATCGTGGCGCTGACGGCGCTGACCTTCTTGATCCTCTACAACGCGGTGTCGATGCGGCTACGCGATCGCAGTGACGTCGGCGGCCAGATCGCCGACCTCTCGCGCGGCACCGCCGACCTCGCCCGCCAGGTTGCCGAGTTCGGCCGCCGGTTAGCTGCGATCGAGGGACGCGTCGCCTCGTCCAATTCGACCAACTCCGACCGCGTTCAATCGGTGATCGGCGAGATCAACGAGCTCGGCGGGCTGGTCAGGCAGCTCGCCACCACCGTATCGACCCATGAGGATCTGCTGGCCGGCGCCGCGCCGGCGCCGACCCCCGCTCCGGTTGCCAGAATAGAGCCGGAGGCGCCGCTCGACCTGGTTGCAACCTTCGAGGAGCGAGTGGCTGCCCCTCCCCCGCTTCCCGCACCGCCGCCACGGCCGGCCGCACCGGTGATCCAGACCCAGGCCGCCAATCCCGTTCAGGTCGCCAATGGGCGCAACCAGCCCCAGATGGTGGCGACGCTGCGCAACGCCATCGACGAGAACCGCATCGACATCTTCCTCCAGCCGATGGTGACGCTGCCGCAGCGCAAGGTACGGTTTTACGAGGCGGTGACGCGCCTGCGCGACGAGCGCGATCAATTGATCGCCGCCGAGGAATTCATCAGCATTGCGGAGGCCTCCGGGCTGATCGGGCGCATCGACAACATGGTGATGCTGCGCTGTGTGCAGGTGCTGCGGCGCCTGATGGTGCGCAACAAGGATGTCGGCGTGTTCTGCAACGTCGCGGCCTCCACGCTCGGCAATTCCACCAGCTTCGCGCAGTGCCTCGACTTCCTCGAGGCCAACCGGGCGCTGGCGCCGTCGCTGGTGCTGGAGTTCAAGCAGTCGACCTTCCGCAATCTCGGTCCGGCCGAGACCGAGAACCTCGCAGCGCTGGCCCAGCGCGGCTTCCGCTTTTCGATGGACCACGTCACGGATCTGCGCATCGAGCCGCGCGAGCTCGCCGATCGCGGCGTACGCTTCATCAAGGTGCCGGCCTCGCTCCTGCTCGACCCCCGGCAGGCCTCGACCTCCGACATCCATCCCTCAGACCTCTCCGACCTGCTCGGCCGCTTCGGCATCGACCTGATCGCCGAACGGATCGAAGGCGAGCGTGCAGTGGTCGACTTGCTCGACTATGACGTGCGGTTCGGCCAGGGGTTCCTGTTCGCGCCGCCCCGGCCATTGCGGCCAGAAGGGGCATCTGCTACCGGCGGGGCCTCGCCGAACCAGGCGCAGGATATTCAGGGATCCAATGGCTCCGCTCCCCCCAGCCAAGGCACGACATCTGGCGCGACGTCAGCCGTGCCTTCGGCACAACGCGTCAGCACCGGCAACGCCGCGCTCGCACGCCGCATCTGATCGGCCGCACGCATCATGACCACGCTGCATTTCGCCGAAAGCCTGCGCGAACTCGTAGGCGGCGTCGATGTCGTGCTCAGCGACATCTGGGGCGTGGTTCACAACGGCCTGGAATCCTTCCCCGAAGCCTGCGAGGCGCTGCACACCTATCGCAGCCGCGGCGGTACGGTGATCCTGATCACCAATGCGCCACGCCCGGCCGACTCCGTACAGCGCCAATTGCGCAAGCTCGGCGTCGCGGATGAGACCTATGACGCGATCGTCTCGTCGGGTGATTTGACGCGGCTCTATGTCGCCGAGCATCCCGGAAGCAAGATGTTCTGGCTCGGCCCCGAGCGCGACAACTCGATCTATCGCGGCCTCGACGCTGTGACCGCGCCGCTCGAAGAGGCCGACTACATCGTCTGCACCGGCCTCTATGACGACGAGACCGAGACGGCGGAAGACTATCGCGGCATGATGCTGAAGGCGCGCGAGCGCAAGCTGACGCTGGTCTGCGCCAACCCCGACATCGTGGTCGAGCGTGGCGACCGGCTGATCTATTGCGCCGGCGCGATCGCGGAGCTGTATCGCGAGCTCGGCGGCGAGGTGATCTTCTACGGCAAGCCGCACCGGCCGATCTACGAGCGCGCCATGCGGCTGGCCGGCGAACGCCAGGGCCATACGATCGACCGGAAGAAGGTGCTGGCGATCGGCGATTCCGTCCGCACTGACTTAACCGGCGCGCGCGAATTCGGCATCGACTGCCTGTTCGTCACCCGCGGCATCCATGCCGAGGAGTTCGAGGGCCTCGACCAGCTCGATCCGAAATCGGTGACGGAATTGTTCGGCCATCCGCCGAAGGCGCTGATGCGCGAATTGAAGTGGTGATGGCCGAGCTCGCGCAGGTGCTGCGGGCTTAGACCAATTGTTGAGAGCTAGATGCCGTCATGGCCGGACTTAGCCGACCGAAGGACGGCGTCGCTTCCGCTCGCCTGCGCTCCGGCCATCCACGTTTTGCTTCGCAGATCCACAAACGTGGATGCCCGGGACAAGCCCGGGCGCGACGTTCCAAATGGAAGATTGTTGATCCGGCGAAGAGCGCGCTTACGCGCTCGCCATGTCCGGGAAGACCGCCTCGATCTTGGTCTTCAAAGTCGCCGCATTGAACGGCTTGACGATGTAGTTGTTCACGCCGGCCTTCTTGGCCGCGATCACGTTCTCGGTCTTCGATTCCGCCGTGATCATGATGAAAGGCGTGGTGGCGAGGTTCGGATCCGCCCGCACTTCGCGCAGCAGATCGTAGCCCGTCATCGGCTCCATGTTCCAGTCGGAAATCACGAGCCCGTATTTCTTGCCGCGCATCTTGTTCAGCGCAGCCGAACCGTCGCTGGCATCATCGATATTCTCGAAACCAAGCTGCTTCAGGAGGTTCCTGATGATACGGATCATGGTGCTGTAGTCGTCAACCACCAGGACCGACATCGACAAATCAACCGCCATCTCGACTCCCCCAACGCAAACCCAGGAAATATTACGATCGGACCTGCCTGGCTCCAGCCCCGCAGTTCCACGTTTCAAGGATTAGCACCAAGGCGTTAAACAGCGCGTTAATCGCGGGCGCCTCCGAAGGACTGAAATCAAGTTCAATGTGGCCGCCCCCCCTGCCGCTTGACTTCGTCCGGCCGGTCAAGCCACGGTCCGAGAGGTCCTGCCGCTTCGAGAATTCCCCTGATGGCCCCGCATTTTACCGTTATCCGCGACTCCACGCCGGATTCCGCGATTTTGAGGGGCTCCGTGGTCGCCATGGGCAATTTCGACGGCGTTCATCTTGGCCATCGCGCGGTGATCGCAGCCGCCCTGGAAATGGGCCGCACGCATGGCCGCCCTGCGCTGGCGTTGACCTTCGAGCCGCATCCGCGGCGTTTTTTCAGCCCGAACACCCCGCAATTTCGCCTGACGGACGAGCCGGCCAAGCTGCGGCTCCTGGCCGGCACCGGGCTCGCCGGCGCCGTGGTCATGACCTTCGACAAATCCCGCGCCGGGACCAGCGCGCAAGACTTCATTCACCATGACCTGATCGGACGCCTCGGCGTCAGCGGAATTGCGGTCGGCTACGACTTCCATTTCGGCAAAGGTCGCGTCGGTTCGCCCGGCCTGCTGGTGAATGAGGCCCCCCGGCTCGGCATCGAGGTCGACGTGCAGCCGCATGTCGATATCGACGAGCGGCCGGTCTCCTCCAGCGCCATCCGGATCGCACTCGCCGAAGGGCAGCTCGACGAGGCCACCACCATGCTGAGTGCGCCCTGGTTCATCACCGGTGAGGTCATCCACGGCGAGAAGCGCGGCCGCGACCTCGGCTACCCCACCGCCAACATCCGCCTCGATGCCAATTGCGGCCTCAAGCACGGCATCTACGCCGTGCGGGTCGGCCGCGGGACCGAGCGGCTGGACGGGGTGGCAAGCTTCGGCCGCCGTCCGACCTTTGATAATGGCGCGCCGCTGCTGGAAATCTTCCTGTTCGACTTCAAGGGCGACCTCTACGGGCAAGCGCTCGACTGCGCCTTTATCGGCTTCATCCGCGAGGAGCTGAAATTCGACAGCCTGGAGCCTCTGATCCGCCAGATGGACGACGATTCCGCCCGCGCCCGCGCCATGCTGGCCGCCGCCCCGGACGCGTTTCCGAGGCTTGGCGTGATCGATTGAGGCCGAAAGCCGGCCCGCCCGACCTTTGCGCTTCCCTTAGCCCCCTGCTATGGAGAGCCCATGCTTGCGCGGCGCATCATAGGGATTAGCGGCCCGGCTTCCGCCTGAGCCTTCGGCTCGGCGCAAGACCGGGATTTGGTCGTTTCACCCCGCGATTCCGCATCGCCATTCGTTCCCGCGCCATTCCGAGCCAGTCAGCCCCATGTCCGAAAAGCCGCAAAAGTCCGACACCAACGACTATTCGAAGACTCTTTATCTGCCGCAGACGGATTTCCCGATGCGCGCCGGCCTGCCGCAGCGCGAGCCGGAGATCCTGAAATACTGGAACGACATCGGCCTCTACGACAGACTGCGTCAGGAAGCCGAGGGCCGCGCCAAATTCGTGCTGCATGACGGCCCGCCCTACGCCAACGGCAACATCCATATCGGGCACGCGCTGAACAAGATCCTCAAGGACGTCGTGACCAAGAGCCAGCAGATGCTCGGCTTCGACTCCAATTACGTACCCGGCTGGGACTGTCACGGCCTGCCGATCGAATGGAAGATCGAGGAGGAGAACTACCGCAAGAAGGGCAAGCAAAAGCCCGACTTCCGCGACTCCGCCGCGATGGTGGCGTTCCGAAAAGAATGCCGCGCCTATGCGACGCACTGGATCAACGTGCAGCGCGAGGAGTTCAAGCGGCTCGGCATCATCGGCGACTGGGACCATCCCTATCAGACCATGAGCTATCCGGCCGAAGCGCAGATCGCCCGCGAGCTGATGAAATTCGCGGCCAACGGTACGCTGTATCGTGGGTCCAAGCCGGTGATGTGGAGCGTGGTCGAGAAGACCGCGCTGGCCGAGGCCGAGGTCGAATACGAGGATTACACTTCCGACATGGTCTGGGTGAAATTCCCGGTCACCTCGCCCGCGCACGGCGCGCTAGCCAGCGCCTCGGTCGTGATCTGGACCACCACGCCCTGGACGCTGCCCGGCAACCGCGCGATCTCTTTCTCGCCGAAGATCGCCTATGGCCTTTATAAGGTGACGGATGCGCCTGCCGACAATTGGGCCAAGACCGGCGATCTCCTGATCCTGGCCGATGCGCTGGCCGCGGAAGTGTTCAAGCAGGCGCGCGTCACGACCTATGAGAAGGTGCGCGACATTCCGGGCGACACCCTGGACGCCGTGGAATGCGCCCATCCCTTGCGCGGGTTCGGCGGCGACTACGAGTTCATCGTGCCGCTGCTCGCCGGCGATCACGTCACCGATGATACCGGTACCGGCTTCGTGCACACCGCGCCGAGCCACGGCCGCGAAGACTTCGACGTCTGGATGGCCAACACCCGCGAGCTCGATGAACGCGGCATCTCGACCGCGATCCCCTACACCGTCGACGAGAACGGCGCCTATACCGCACAGGCTCCCGGCTTCACCGGCAAGCGCGTGCTCAACGACAAGGGCGAGAAGGGCGATGCCAACGAGGCCGTGATCAAAGCGCTGATCGACGCCGGCAAGCTGCTCGCGCGCGGCCGCCTCAAGCACCAATATCCGCATTCCTGGCGCTCGAAGAAGCCGGTGATCTTCCGCAACACGCCGCAATGGTTTATTGCGATGGACAAGGACATCAGCGACGACGGCCATGCGAAGAAGGGCGACACGCTGCGCGCCCGCGCGCTGCACGCGATCTCGGTGACGCAATGGGTGCCGCCGTCGGGCGAGAACCGCATCAACGGCATGATCACCAACCGCCCGGACTGGGTGATCTCGCGCCAGCGCGCCTGGGGCGTGCCGATCGCCGTGTTCGTGCGCGAGAAGAGCGACGGCTCGGCCGAGATCCTGCAGGACGAGATCGTCAATCAGCGCATCAGCGAAGCCTTCATGGAGGAAGGCGCCGACGCCTGGTACATGGACGGCGCCCGCGAGCGCTTCCTTAGGGAACGCGCGAGCGAGGACTGGAAGAAGGTCGACGATATCTGCGACGTCTGGTTCGATTCCGGCTCGACCCACGCCTTCGTGCTGGAAGACCGCCAGAACTTCCCGCAGCTCGGCAACATCGTCCGTAAGATCGACGGTGGCCAGGACACGGTGATGTACCTCGAAGGCAGCGACCAGCATCGCGGCTGGTTTCATTCCTCCCTGCTGGAAAGCGCCGGCACCCGCGGTCGCGCGCCCTATGACATCGTGCTCACCCACGGCTTCACGCTCGACGAGAACGGCCGCAAGATGTCGAAGTCGATCGGCAACACCGTCGAGCCGCAGAAGGTGATCAAGGATTCCGGCGCGGACATCCTGCGCCTGTGGGTCTGCGCCACCGACTATGCCGACGATCAGCGCATCGGCCCGGAGATCCTGAAAAACACCATCGAGACCTACCGCAAGCTGCGCAACACCGTGCGCTGGATGCTTGGGACGCTGCATCACTTCAAGCCGGCCGATGCGGTCGCGCCTGCCGAGATGCCCGAACTCGAGCGGCTGTTGCTGCACGAACTTGCGGTGCGCGCCGACGTGATCCGCAAGGCCTATCAGGAGTTCGACTACAAGACCGTGGTCGCGACCCTCTCCGCCTTCCTGAACAGCGAGCTCTCCGCGTTCTATTTCGACATCCGCAAGGATACGCTTTATTGCGATCCGCCGTCCTCGCTGACACGCAAGGCGGCCTTGACGACCATCGACCTCTTGTGCGCCTCGGTCCTGAAATGGCTGGCGCCGATCCTGAGCTTCACCGCGGAGGAATCCTGGCGGATGTACAGGCCAGACGCCGAACCCTCGGTGCACCTGACGCTGTTCCCGGAGAACCTCGAAAAGCTTCGCGACGACAAGCTTGCCGCGAAATGGGAGACGATCCGCAACGTCCGCCGCGTCGTCACCGGCGCGCTGGAACTCGAACGCGCCGCCAAGAACATCGGCTCGTCGCTGGAGGCCTCGCCGGTGATCTATGTCGCCGACCGCGACATGCTGGCGACGCTGTTCGACACTGATCTCGCCGAGGTCTGCATCACCTCGAACTACGAGGTGCGCGAAAGCGAGGCCCCGGCCGGTGCATTCCGTCTCGATGCGGTGCCCGGCGTTGCCGTCGTGGTCGAGAAGGCGGTCGGCACCAAATGCGCCCGCTCCTGGAAGATCTCGCCGACCGTCGGCGAAGACGCTGAATACCCCGACGTCACCCCGCGCGATGCTCAGGCGCTGCGCGAGTGGAAGGCGTTGGGCGTGGGCGTCTGATCGGACGGCCATGACCCCGCTCCGCGCCGGCATCCTCACGGCTGTGGTCACGCTCGTGGCCGACCAGGCCTCGAAGCTCTGGCTGCTGAACGGGTTCGACCTGGCACGCAAGGGCGTGGTGCAGGTGATGCCGTTCTTCGACCTGGTGCTGGCCTGGAACATCGGCATCAGCTTCGGCTGGCTCCAGAACGACAGCCAGTCGGCCCAAATCGCGCTGATGGCGGTCAAGGCCATCGCCGTGGTCGCCCTGGCGATCTGGATGGCCCGCTCCCACACCTGGCTTGCCACGATCGCGCTCGGGTTGATCATCGGCGGCGCGATCGGCAACGGCATCGACCGCTTCGCCTATGGCGCCGTGGTCGATTTCGCCCTGTTCCACATCGAGATCGCCGGAAATAGCTATAATTGGTACGTGTTTAACCTCGCAGACGTGGCCATCGTTGCTGGCGTGGCGGCCCTATTGTATGATTCCTTCCTGGGGGTACCCGCCGCAAAAGCGCCCTGATCCCGGCCGATATGGGCGGTGAGGTGGAACCTTGCTTTTTTGCGAGGACTGGCCGCGTGCGAGCGGCGATCTGTCACATTATGGAACAGGTACAGTGATGCGCAGCTCCGAGACCAGCGGTTCGATGGTTCGAGACCCCAAATCCGGGTTCTGGCGGGCGTTGAAATTGTCCGCTGTCGCGCTCGGCATCGGTCTCGTCATGTCGACCGGTGCGGCCCGCGCCGGTGACGACGATGAAGAAGATGACGGAATGACCTTCGAAGAGAAGATCATCGACAATCTGATGTCCGGCATCGGCGCCAAGAGCATGGAAAAGCCCGGCATCGAATACCGTGAGCGCTCGCCGCTGGTTGTGCCGCCCAAGCTCGATTTGCCGCCTCCCGCGACCCAGGCCAAGGCCGCTCCGAACTGGCCCAAGGACCCCGAGGAAAAGCGCCGCAAGGAAGCCATCGCCGCACGGAAGAAGGCCACCAAGGCGACCGAGAACTGGCAGGCGGCCCAGCCGCTGACCCCTGCCGAGATGAAGGCCGGCCAGGTCGCCGCGCCCGAGCGCACGAGCAACGATCCCATTCAGCCGGGCACCAACGGTAACCCGTCGATGAGCCCCGCCGAACTGGGTTTTACTGGCGGCCTGTGGAATATGATGAGGGGCGTGGGCGGCAAAGCCGAGAACAAGCAGTTCACCACCGAGCCCCCGCGCCAGTCGCTGGTCGAGCCTCCGCCCGGATACCAGACACCGTCCTCCAGCTACGCCTATGGCGCCGGCACGGACAATACGAAAAAGACCTATTTCGACATCATGTCCGGCAAGGACAAGGAACAATAGCGCCCCTCGTCCGCAGCAATCCGGACAGACGCGAACTCGGCGCCGGCGGCTGATGCACGCCGGACGCGGTCCATAAATTGCTTATCAGTAACTTGCCTAAGCGTTGAGTTCTCTGCTTCGTGACGCGAAGCCTCAGCCGCACGGTGTAGCATGCCGTGCCTCCGAGCCGGACATCCGGACCTCGGCCTTTCACCAGGGATCATGATGTCTGCAAACCGATCGGTTGCCTGCCTTCTTGCCGCGCTGCTTTCGACCAGTGTCCTGACGGCCGGCGCCGCCCTCGCCCAGACCACGGTGACATCGGACCCGCCCGCCAGCTTCACGCTCGCCAACGGCCTCCAGGTCGTGGTGATCCCGGATCATCGCACCCCCGTGGTCACTGAGATGATCTGGTACAAGGTCGGCTCGGCCGACGAGACGCCGGGCAAGTCCGGGCTTGCGCACTTCCTCGAACATTTGATGTTCAAGGGCACGTCGAAGCATCCGGTCGGCGAATTCTCCCAGACCGTGCTCCGCGTCGGAGGCAACGAGAACGCCTCGACCTCGGTCGACTACACCAACTACTACCAGCGTGTGCCGAAAGAGCAGCTGCCGACCATGATGGAATTCGAGGCCGACCGCATGACCGGCCTCATCCTCAAGGACGAGAACGTGCTGCCCGAGCGCGACGTCGTGCTCGAAGAGTACAACATGCGCGTCGCCAACAGCCCTGACGCGCGCCTGAACGAACAGGTCATGGCCGCGCTCTATCTCAATCATCCCTATGGCCGCCCGGTGATCGGCTGGCACCAGGAGATCGAGAAGCTCAACCGCGAGGACGCGCTCGCCTTCTACCGTCGCTTCTACGCGCCGAACAACGCGATCCTGGTGATCGCCGGCGACGTCGAGGCCGCCGACGTGCGCCCGCTGGTGGAGCGCAATTTCGGCCCGATCCCGGCCCAGCCCGCAATCCCGGCACAGCGCGTTCGCCCGCAGGAGCCTGAGCCGGCGGCGCCGCGCACCGTCACGCTGTCCGACCCACGCGTCGAGCAGCCCAGCGTGCGCCGCTATTATCTCGTGCCCTCCGCGACGACGGCTGCGGCCGGTGAAAGCGCGGCCCTCGACGTGCTCGCGCAGCTGATGGGCAGCGGCAGCAATTCCTATCTCTACCGCGCCCTCGTCGTCGACAAGCCGCTCGCGGTCTCCGCCAGCGCCAGCTATTCCAGCATCTCGCTCGACCCGACCCAGTTCGCGGTCGCGGCCTCGCCGAAGCCCGGCGTCAGCTTTGCCGACGTCGAGCAGGTGATTGACGGCGTCATCGCCGATGTCGCGCAGAATCCGATCCGCGCCGAGGACCTCGAGCGGGTCAAGACCCAGCTCATTGCGGAGGCGATTTACGCCCAGGACAATCAGGCCGTGCTGGCGCGCTGGTATGGCGGCGCGCTGACGACGGGCCTGTCGATCGAAGACATCAGGAGTTGGCCTGACCGCATTCGCGCGGTCACCGCCGACCAAGTTCGCACCGTTGCGCAGAAATGGCTCGAGAAGAAGCGCTCGGTGACGGGCTATCTGATCAAGGACACCAGTACCGCCAAGCGCGAGGAGAAGCGTTCGTGACCTATCCCTTGTTTCGACGCGCTGCCTTCTCCCTTGCCACCGGCGCGGCGCTTGCGCTCGCGACCGTCTCGCCGTCGCTAGCCGCGGCAAAGATCCAGCGCCTGATCTCGCCCGGCGGCATCGAGGCCTGGTTCGTGCAAGACGCGACCGTGCCGCTGATCGCCATGGAATATTCCTTTGCCGGCGGCTCGGCCCAGGACCCCAAGGACAAGTCGGGCGTCGCCAATCTGGTCGGCGACCTCCTCGACGAAGGTTCTGGCGATCTCGACTCCAAGACCTTCCACGAGCGGCTCGACCGCCGCGCCATCGAGCTCTCCTTCAGCGCCACCCGCGACACCTTCCGCGGCAGCCTGCGCATGCTCCGCGACAACAAGGACGAGGCCTTCGACCTGCTGCGGAGCGCGCTGACCTCGCCGCATTTCGAAACCGCCGATGTCGAGCGCATCCGCTCGCAGGTCATCTCGGGCCTGCGCCGCGAAAGCACCAACCCCTCGTCGCTGGCGAGCCGCAAATTCCTGGAGGTCACGTTCGGCGATCATCCTTACGGCCGGCAGACCAACGGCACGCTCGACAGCGTGCCGACCGTCACGGTCGCCGACATGAAGGATTATGTCGGCCGCGTGCTCGCCAAGGACACTTTGAAGGTCGCGGTCGTCGGCGACGTCGATCCGGCGACCCTTGGCAAGCTGCTCGACCATACTTTTGGCAGCCTGCCCGCCAAGGCCAATCTGACACCGGTCGCCGACGTCGAGGCCGCCAAGCCGCCGCAGCGCGCCTTCGTGCCGCTCGACGTGCCGCAGACGGTGATCACTTTCGGTGGCCCCGGCGTGAAGCGCAGCGACCCGAGCTTCATGGCGGCCTATGTCGTCAACCACATCCTCGGCGGCGGCGGATTGTCCTCGCGGCTCTATCGTGAAGTCCGCGAAAAGCGCGGGCTGGCCTATTCGGTGTATGAATCGCTGCTCTGGATGGAGCATTCGGCGATCTTCATCGGCAACACCGGCACCCGCGCCGACCGCGCCGGCGACACCATCGACGCCATCGACAAGGAAGTGCGCCGCATCGCCGATGAGGGCCCGACGCAGAAGGAGCTCGACGAGGCCAAGTCCTACCTCAAGGGCTCGCAGATGCTGGCGCTGGATACGTCCTCGAAGCTCGCGCAGGCGCTGCTGCAATACCAGCAGGACAAGCTGCCGATCGACTATATCGAGAAGCGCAACGCCATCGTCGATGCCGTCACCATGGACGACGCCAAGGCGGCCGCCAAGCGCCTCTGGGGCCAGGGCCTCCTGACCGTCGTCGTCGGCCGCGCCCCGCAGGCCGCCGCACAGCCGGTGGCAGTACCGGCGACGAAGTCGAACTGACGTCCCCCAACGCCTCCTGAAATGGCCGGGCTCGTCCCGGCCATTTGCGTTTCCGGATGCACCATTGCCGAACGTGGATGTTCCGCGATATGTCCTGATATCACGAATGGTGCCATCATGCTGCGGATATCCCGCGATCTCGTCATCGACGAGGACGACATCGCGATCGTCTTTGTCCGCGCCTCCGGCCCGGGCGGTCAGAACGTCAACAAATTGTCGACCGCGGCCCAGCTGCGATTCGACACCCGCAAGCTGACGATCCCGGAAGATGCGGCGATCCGGCTTGCCCGCATCGCCGGCCAGCGCATGACGAAGGACGGCGTCATCGTGATCCACGCCCAGCGCTTCCGCACCCAGGAGCGTAACCGCCAGGATGCCATCGACAGGCTCGTCGAGATCCTGACCGAGGCCATGATCCGGCCAAAACCGCGCCGCGCGACGAAGCCGACTTTCGGCTCGAAGCAGCGTCGGCTCGAGGGCAAGAAGCACCGCAGCGACATCAAGTCGAAGCGCGGCGGGAGCTTCGACGACTAGCATCGCGCCGCGTCATTAATCCAAAGCGCATCGCGCGCTTTGTTCTCCTCCGAAACAGCCCGCTACTACCACCGCATCTTTGGCGACGCCTAGAGTTTGCGCACGCTGAATTTGACGTGGATGGGCGAGCTTTTGGCGATGCGCGCGATCGTGCTGGGATTGTGCACCGCGATGGTGCTGGTGGTGCGGGTTGCCGATGCGCAAATGCCCTTGCCGGCCGCAAAGCCGCCGGATGGCCCGACGCTCTTCAAGCAACAATGCGCGGTGTGCCACACCTTGAGCCTGTCGGAATCGATGCGGCAAGGCCCACCGCTGGTGAAGATCGTGGGTCGTCCCGCCGGCAAGGCCGAAGGCTTTAAATACTCAGAGGCGCTGTCGAAAGCCGACTTCACCTGGGACGAGACCAGGCTCGACGCCTGGCTCACAAATCCGCAAGGAGTCGTTCCCGGCGTGACCATGGTCTACCGGCAGGCCAAGCCGGAGACGCGCGCCAGCATCATCACCTACCTGAAGGAGCAGAACTGAATGGCGAAGCCCGTCCATTCCATGATCCGCGTGCGCGACGAGGCACGCTCGCTCGACTTCTACAAGCGCGCCTTTGGCCTCGAAATCGCCGACCACCTGAGGTTTGCGGATTTTGCCCTGATCTATCTGCGTCATCCGTCCTCACCTTTCGAAGTCGAGCTGACGGTCAATTTCGATCGCAAAGAGCCTTACCAGCTCGGCGATGGCTACGGCCATCTCGCCGTCGTGGTCGAGGACCTCGATGCCGAGCACGCTCGCTTCGAGGGCGAGAAGCTCGCACCGGGACCCTTACGCGACTTCAAGCACGACGGCAAAACGCTGGCGCGATTCTTCTTTGTCAGCGATCCCGACGGCTACAAGATCGAGGTGATCCAGCGGGGCGGACGTTTCAACTGATCAAAACGACAAAAATCAAAATCACAAAAATCTATGGAGGAATGCCATGAGAGAAGTCGATCGCCGAAGCAAGCACAGCCGCCGCGTTTTTCTCAAGGGCGCGGCAACCGCCGTGCCGATCGTGGCTGTCGCGACCAGCGTCGCCGTCAGCATCGAGGACGCCTGGGCCGATGACGCGAGCGCACTCTCGCCCGCGACGATGAAGACTCTGCTGAAGGTCGCGCGCGACATCTATCCGCACGACGTGCTCGGCGACAGCTACTACATCACCGCGATCAAGCCATGGGACGGCAAGGCCGCCAAGGACCCCGCCGTCAAGTCGCTGATCGGCGATGGCATCGCGCGGCTCGATCAGAACGCGCGGGATCGTCACAAGGCGGCTTACGCCGAAGTGCCCTGGGAAGCCGACCGCGTGGTGCTGCTCAAGGAGATCGAGCAGAGCGACTTCTTCCAGAAGGTGCGCGGTGACCTCGTCGTGTCGCTCTACAACCAGAAAGAGGTCTGGCCGCGCTTCGGCTACGAGGGCTCCTCCGCCGAGCACGGCGGCTACATCAACCGCGGCTTCGCCGACATCGACTGGCTGCCGAAAGCTTAAAGCCACCCAACGGTTCAGGAGAGAGCATATGGCAAAATTCGATCTGAACGACAGCAGCGTTGCGGTGATCGTCGGCTCCGGTGCCGGCGGCGGCACGCTGGGCAACGAGCTCGCACAAAAGGGCGTCAAGGTCGTCATCCTCGAAGCGGGTCCTCGCATCGAGAACCAGGACTTCGTCAATGACGAGTGGGAGAGCTTTTCCCAGCTCGCCTGGACCGACGCCCGCACCACATCCGGAACATGGCGCGTCGCCAAAGATTTTTCAGGCCTTCCCGCCTGGATCGTCAAGGCGGTCGGCGGCTCGACGACCCATTGGGCCGGCGCATCGCTGCGCTTCGACGAGCACGAGTTCAGGGTGAAGAGCACGTATGGTGGCCTTCCAGGGGCTAACCTGCTGGACTGGCCGGTCACGCTCGCGGAGATGGAGCCGTGGTACGCCAAGGCCGAGAACAAGATGGGCGTGACCCGCACCAACGGCATTCCCGGACTTCCCGGCAACAACAATTTCAGGGTGCTGGAGGCCGGCGCGAAGAAGCTCGGCTACAAGACCGTGCACACCGGCAACATGGCCATCAACAGTCAGCCGCGCGACGGCCGCGGCGCCTGCCAGCAGATCGGCTTCTGCTTCCAGGGCTGCAAATCCGGCGCGAAATGGTCGACGCTCTACACCGAGATCCCCAAGGGCGAGGCGACCGGCAATCTCGAGGTCCGGCCGGGCAGCATGGTGGTCAAGGTCGAGCACGATGCCAGCGGCAAAGTGACCGGTGTCGTCTATGCCGACGAGACCGGCGCGATGCAGCGCCAGAAGGCACGCATCGTTGCGGTCGCGGGCAACTCGATCGAAAGTCCGCGGCTGCTGCTCAACAGCGCCTCGACCATGTTCCCCGACGGCCTCGCCAATTCATCGGGACAAGTCGGCCGCAATTATATGCGTCACATGACCGGCAGCGTCTACGCTGTGTTCGAAAAGTCGGTGCACATGTATCGCGGCACCACCATGGCCGGGATCGTCCGTGATGAGGCCGCCAACAATCCGAAGCGCGGCTTCGTCGGCGGCTACGAGATGGAGACGCTGTCGCTCGGCCTGCCGTTCATGGCGGCGTTCCTCAATCCCGGCGCCTGGGGCCGTCCGTTCACCGCGGCGCTCGACGGCTATCCGAGGATGGCCGGCATGTGGCTGGTCGGCGAGGACATGCCGCAGGAGACCAACCGCATCACGCTCGACCCGGTCGTGAAGGACAAGTTCGGCCAGCCGGTGGCCAGCGTGCATTATGACGACCATCCCAATGACGTTGCGATGCGGGCTCACGCCTACAAGCAGGGCGCCGCGGTCTATGACGCGGTCGGCGCAACCGTCACCTATCCGACGCCGCCCTATCCGAGCACGCACAATCTCGGCTCCAACCGGATGAGCGAGAAGCCGCGCGACGGCGTGGTCAACAAGTTCGGGCAGAGCCACGACGTCAAGAACCTGTTCGTCTCCGACGGCAGCCAGTTCACCAGTGGCGCTGCCTGCAACCCGACGCTGACCATCGTCGCCCTCGCGATCCGGCAGGCGGACTACATTGCAGGTGCGATGCAGAAGAAGGAGATTTGAGGTCCGACACTGCCTGCCCGTCATTGCGAGCGCAGCGAAGCAATCCAGAATCTTTCTGCAGCGGCAGTCTGGATTGCTTCGTCGCAAGTGCTCCTCGCAATGACGGCGGAAGGAGCGTCGTAGCCCGGATGGAGCGAAGCGTAATCCGGGCTACAAGCCTGCAGCTACGCCGTCGCTTCTATTCGGCCGCATCGAGAATGGGCGCCTTGAACTCCTGCACCGATGCCATCGTCCTGGAGCGATAGATCAGACAGGAACAGCGCAGCAGCGAGGCGAAATTGTTGACCTCGCCGTGATGGTCGAGCACCTCGTTGTAAAGCGTGGTCAGGAACTTTCCGACGCTCATGTTCTCCTTGGCCGCGATCTCCTCAAGCGTGTCCCAGAACGCCATCTCCAGCCGGATCGAGGTGCAGTGTCCGCCGATCCTTAAAGATCGAGTCTGGGATTCATAGTCGCGTTGGGGCTGGTGCGCGAAGAGATGGCACATGGCGTCCTCCCGTCCTGTTGCCGTTTTTTCACGATGCTACACCGCTGTCCGGCACCCCACAATCAGGACCGGACAAGAAGATCGGCCTTTGGCCAGTGCGCAATTTTCGCGAACGTCCAATGTCTTCAATGTGATAGATAGCCCTCTTCCCCAGGGCGACACGTTCCTGTTGCCCAACACATGCTTTTGACGCAACACGGCCTAGAATAGCGCCGTCAGCGAATCCAGATTCGAGCCTCATGCCCGTCCGCCAATTGCCAGAGCAAGTCGTCAACCGCATCGCCGCTGGCGAGGTGGTCGAGCGGCCGGCGAGCGTGGTCAAGGAACTGGTCGAGAACGCCATCGACGCCGGCGCGAGCCGGATCGACGTCTTCACCGATGGCGGCGGGCGGCGCCGGATCGGCATCACCGACGACGGCAGCGGCATGACCGCGAAAGACCTCGCGCTCGCGGTCGAGCGCCATGCGACGTCAAAACTCGACGACGAGGATCTGCTCCAGATCCGCACCCTCGGGTTCCGCGGCGAGGCGCTGCCCTCGATCGGCTCCGTCGCGCGTCTCTCGATCACCACACGGCATGCCAGCGAGCCCCATGCCTGGGCGCTGTCCGTCGAGGGCGGCGAGAAATCCGAAATCATGCCGGCGGCACTGGCCCATGGCACGCGCGTCGAGGTCAACGACCTCTTCTACGCGACCCCTGCCCGGCTGAAGTTTCTCAAGACCGACCGCACCGAGGCGGAGGCGATCCGCGAGGTGGTGCGGCGCCTCGCGATGGCGCGGCCCGAAATCGCCTTCACGTTGGCTGGCGAGGAGCGCGCGCCAGTGACCTGGGCTGCCGCCCTGCCCGGCGCAGCCGGGCGCCTGACGCGGCTCGGCGATATCCTGGGCGCAGAGTTCCGCAGCCATGCCTTCGAGGTCCATGCCGAGCGCGAGGGCGTCGTCGTCTCCGGCTATGCCGCAGCGCCGGCACTGACCAAAGCCAACGCGCTCGGGCAATATCTCTTCGTCAACGGCCGCCCGGTCCGCGACAAGCTGATCCTCGGCGCGGTGCGCGGAGCCTATGCCGATTATCTGCCGCGCGACCGTCATCCGGTGCTGGCACTGTTCGTCGCGCTCGATCCGCGCGAGGTCGATGCCAACGTCCATCCCGCCAAGACCGAGGTGCGCTTCCGCAATGCCGGCCTCGTGCGTGCACTGATCGTGCACGGGCTGAAGGAAGGTCTCGCGCGTGAAGGCCGCCGTACCGCTGCCAACAGCGGCGAGAGCGCCTTGTCATCGTTCCGTCCCGCATTCACGCCGCCGCGTCCGGCAAGCTGGGACTGGCGCGCCTCGCCGTCGGCCCCGGTCGCACCTATGCCGTCATTCGACGGATCGGCGGCACCGGCCTTCGCCGAGCGTGCGCAGGCCGCCTTCGACGTCGGCGCGCCGAGCGCAGACGTGCGGTTCGAGACGCAACCGGCGGCTGACCTCGTCGACCGCCCGCTTGGCGCGGCGCGCACACAGATCCACGAGACCTACATCGTCGCGCAGACCCGCGACGGCCTCATCATCGTCGACCAGCACGCCGCGCATGAGCGCATCGTCTATGAGCGACTGAAGGCCTCGCTCGCCGCGAACGGCGTGCAGCGGCAGATCCTGCTGATCCCCGAGATCGTCGAGATGGACGAGGCGACGGTGGAACGCCTGCTCGATCGCAGCGAAGAGCTCGCGTCATTTGGCCTTGCGATCGAATCCTTCGGCCCCGGCGCGGTCGCGGTGCGCGAGACGCCGTCGCTGCTCGGCAAGACCAATGCCGGCGGCCTTTTGCGCGATCTCTCCGAGCACATGGCCGAATGGGACGAGGCGCTTCCTCTGGAACGCCGCCTGATGCACGTCGCCGCCACCATGGCGTGCCACGGCTCGGTGCGCGCCGGCCGCCGCTTGCGGCCGGAGGAGATGAACGCCCTGCTCCGCGAGATGGAGGACACCCCGAACTCCGGCCAGTGCAACCACGGCCGGCCGACCTATGTCGAGCTGAAGCTGAGCGATGTAGAGAAGCTGTTCGGGCGGAGGTGACTTACGCGTTGCGCTTCAAAAACACGAACTCCGTGTCGTCATACGCCCGCCGCTCCAGCTCCTCGTAACCTTCCGGCGTCACGAACTGCGCGGCCTTCGCCTCTTCCACCACGAGCAGCGCGCCGGGCGTCAGCCAGCCGCCATCGCGCAAGCTCGCGAGTGCCTTCTCCGCGAGGCCTTGGCCATAGGGCGGATCGAGGAACACCAGCGAGAACGGCTCGACCGGATGCGCGGGGCCCAGATCAGTCGCATCGCGGCGATAGACTTTTGTCACTCCGCCGAGACCGAGCGTCTCGACATTGTTGCGCAACAGCGCCCGCGCCTCCGCGCCGTTGTCCACGAACAGCGTGAACTTTGCGCCGCGCGAGGACGCCTCGATGCCGAGCGCGCCGGTGCCGGCGAAGAGATCGAGCACGCGCGCATCTTGAAGCGGATCGTCATAGGCGTGCACGAGAATGTTGAACACGGACTCGCGCAAGCGGTCCGCCGTAGGGCGGATGTCGCGCGAGGACGGTGAGGCGAGATTGCGCCCCTTCAAACGACCGCCGACGACGCGCAACCCTAGTCCTCCTTCGGCGTCAGATCGCGCTTGCCGTGATAGCCGCGCTTGGGACGACGCGGCGGCCCGTAGCCGTTGGCCTCGGACTCGTTGCGCTCGCGCGCCTCCTCGCTACCGGTGCGCTGCACCAGCACGCGGCGGCCCTTGCGATCGTTGATCACGTCGCGCTTGCTGACCGGCTTCTTCTCGCGCGGCGCATCGCCGTCGCTCGACGATGCTTTCTTCGGCACGTCGAACTGCGCGCCCGACTTCTCGATCACCTTGTCGCCGAGCTGATCGCGCAGCACGCGCGACTTGATCTCCTCGACCTGACCTTCGGGGACCTCGCCGAGCTGGAACGGGCCGTAGGAGACGCGGATCAGCCGGTTCACCTCGAGCCCGAGATGGGCGCAGACGTTGCGCACCTCGCGGTTCTTGCCTTCGCGGATCGCGAACACCAGCCAGACATTGGCGCCCTGGTCGCGCTCCAGTGTCGCGTCGATCGGGCCGTATTTGACGCCCTCGACTTCGATGCCGTTCTTGAGCTCGTCGAGCTGCGCCTGCGTGACGTCACCATGGGCGCGGACGCGGTAACGGCGCAGCCAGCCGGTGTCGGGCAGTTCGAGCGTGCGCGCGAGGCCGCCGTCATTGGTGAGCAGCAGCAGGCCTTCGGTGTTGAAGTCGAGCCGGCCGATCGAGATCAGCCGCGGCAGGCCTTCGGGCAAATTGTCGAACACGGTCGGGCGACCCTCGGGGTCGTCATGCGTCGTCATCAGGCCGCGTGGCTTGTGATAGATAAACAGCCGCGTGCGCTCGCGCTCCGGCAACGGCTTGCCGTCGACCAGCACGACGTCGTTCGGGGTGATGTCGAGCGCGGGCGAGTTGATGATACGACCGTTGACGGTGACGCGGCCCTGCGTGACCATCTCTTCGGCGTCGCGGCGCGAGGCAAGGCCCACGCGTGCCAGCGCCTTGGCGATGCGCTCGCCGGCCTTCTTCGGCTTGGCCTCTTCTTCCCGACGCGGCCGCCCCTCGAAATCACGATCGCGCTGACGATAAGCGCCGCGGCCGCCGAAGGCAGGACGCTTCTCGAAGATCCTGCTCTCATCCTCGTTTTCACGGCGCGGACGATCGCCAGAACTGCCTTCGCTGCGCGGATGCTCGTGCCAGTCGGAGCGCTCGCGCGGCCGGGCGAATGTCGGCCGGTCACCGCCGCGCTCACCGCGCTCGCCATCCCCGTCACGGCGGGGCCGATCAAACTTGGGACGGTCCTCGCGCGGGCGATCGAACTTGGGTCGATCAAACTTGGGCCGCTCACGGAACGGACGATCGCCCGACGGACGATCGTCGCGCGGACGCGAGAAACGCGGACGGTCGTCGCCGCCGCCGCCGCCTTCGCGCTTCTGCCAGGGCTTGTCGGCACCGCGGTCGCGGCCGCCGAAATCCTTGCCAAAATCCTTGCGCGGCCCGCGATCCGGGGCGCCCCGCGAAAATTTCCGCTCGCCGTCGAATTTGCGTTCGGGGCGGTCGCCACGCGGCGCGCGATCACCGCGATCGAAATTCGGGCGGTCGCCACGCGGCTTGAAGCTGCGCTCGCCACGATCCTCGCGCGGCCCGCGATCCGGCCCGCCCCGCGAAAACTTCCGCTCACCATCGAACTTGCGTTCCGGGCGGTCACCACGCGGCGCGTAGGGCTTCTTGTCGCCAAACTTTCTATCACTGGTCCGGGCTGCGGGACGGGAGTCGTCGCGATCCCGGCGCGGCGGACGGTCGTCACGGCCAAAGGACGGGCGATCACCGCGCGGCTTGAACGGCCGCTTCTCGCCATCGCGCGAGGAGCGGTCGGAGAATGGACGGTCGCCACGCGGTTTGAAGGGACGCTTCTCGCCGTCGCGCGACGGACGCTCGGAGAACGGACGGTCCTCACGCGGCTTGAAGGGACGGTCGCCACGCGGCTTGAAGCTGCGCTCGCCACGATCCTCGCCGCGCGGCCGGTCTTCGCGATTGAACTTCGGACGGTCGCTGAAGTCGCGGCGCGGGGCATCGCCCTCGGCGCGGGGGCGGAACGGACGGTCGCCGCGGGGCGGGCGGCTGTCGCTCTTGCCCTCGCCGCCGCGCTTGGCGAACTTCTTGTCGGGACCACGCGGCTTGCCGGAGCGGCCCTTCGGCGGTCCCTTTGACGCTCCCCTGGGGGGGCCTCGCCGGCCACGGGAATCGTTGTCTTTGTCGCTGTCGCGAGGCATGAATAATCTCACTCAGGGGGTGGCCAGAAAGCATTGTGCGCGCTCATTCGGAGCCGCATGCTCAGGCAATATCGGTAAGCACTTCTGCTGAAGGCGCAGCTACTAGCAGGTTTCTTCGGATGATACGAGGCTTGAAAGCCCCCTCTTTCATGGATTTGGCGCTCAAAACCGCCGAAAATGCCGGAAAGGCGGGCGAAGTTCCGATCGGATGCGTGGTGGTCCGGGGTTACGAGGTCATCGCCACCGCCGGCAATCGGACGCTGACCGACCATGACCCCACCGCTCATGCCGAGCTTGTCGCGCTGCGCGAGGCCGCGAAAAAGATCGGCAGCGAGCGGCTGGTGGACTGCGACCTCTACGTGACGCTGGAGCCTTGCACCATGTGTGCGGGTGCCATCTCGTTTGCAAGGGTCAGGCGGCTCTATTACGGCGCGGCCGATCCCAAGGGCGGCGCCGTCGAGTCCGGCGTGCGGTTCTTTGCTTCGCCAACCTGCCACCACGCACCGGACGTCTATTCCGGGGTCGGCGAGAGCGAGTCGGCCCGGCTGCTCAAGGAGTTCTTTCGGGAGCGGCGCTAAGGCGCGAGGAAGAACTCGCGCAGCGCCTTCGCGGTCACATCCGGATTCTCTTCCGTCAGGAAGTGCCCGGAATCCACCGGCATGCCGTCCACGTTCGTGGCCCATTGCTTCCAGGTGTCGAGCGGCGTCGCCGCCGCCTGGGCAATGCCGACGCCACCCCACAGGGCCAGCATCGGCACCGTGATCTTCTTGCCGGCTTCGAAATCGGCCTTGTCGAGGTCGTAGTCGAAATACGCGCCGGCGCGGTAGTCCTCGCACATCGCGTGCACGCGGGCGGGATCGCGGAACGGGGCGATGTAGTGTTCGAGCGCGCGCGGGTCGATCGCATCGAGCGTCTTCGACTTGGTCTGGCTCGCCATCTTGAAGCGCAGGAAGAACTCGCCATTGCCTGAGATCAACGTCTCCGGCAGCGGCGCGGGCTGGGCGAGAAACGTCCAGTGATAGATTTTTAGCGCATAGGCGCGGTTCATCCGTTCCCAGTAATTATAGGTCGGCAGGATATCGAGCACGGCAAGTTTTGATAGCCGGCCGGGATGATCGAGCGCCAGACGATAGGAGACGCGGCCGCCGCGGTCGTGGCCGGCGAGCGCGAAGTGGACGTGGCCGAGTTGCTCCATCGCCTCGACCATGGCCTTGGCCATCGCGCGCTTGCTGTAGGGGATGTGCTGCGCATCGCTGTCGGGCATGTCGGACCAGCCATAGCCCGGCAAATCGGCGATGATCAGCGTGAACTTGTCGGCCAGTTGCGGCGCCACGCGATGCCACATCACGTTGGTCTCGGAGAAGCCGTGCAGCAGCAGCAGCGGCGGGCCATTGCCGCCGACGCGGGCGAAGATGCGGCCGAAGGAGGTGTTGATCCATTCCGAGGCGAAGCCCGGATAGAGGTCGGCGAGATCGGACATGGTTCCTCCTACGTGAGGGTGCCGCAACGACGAATGTCGAAACAACCCCATGCACAGTAGCTAAGTTCAAGCCCCGCTTGAAGAATCCCAAAATGCCGGCGGGGCCGCCGCCCCCTTGCGCCCGCAGCCGGAAAAACCCTGTCAGCCCCGCGCCTTCTCGGCTTCCACCGCCTGCCAGCCGATATCGCGGCGGCAAAAACCCTCCGGCCAGCTGATCCGGTCGACGGCCTGATAGGCGCGCGCCTGCGCCTCCGTCACTGTCTTGCCGAGCGCGCAGACATTGAGCACGCGGCCGCCATTGGCGAGGGTGGCACCATCCTTCGCAACCGTGCCGGCATGGAAGATCTCGACGGTGTCGACCCCAGCGGCGTCATCGAGCCCCTCGATCCGCGTGCCCTTCTGGTAGTCGCCGGGATAGCCTTTTGCTGCCATCACCACGGTCAGCGCGGATTCCGGATACCAGCGAAGGTCAAAGTTCTTCAGCTGCCCGTCGCAGGAGGCGAGGAACGCCGGCACGATGTCCGACATCATGCGCAGCATCAGCACCTGGCACTCGGGATCGCCGAAGCGGACGTTGAACTCGAACAGTTTTGGGCCCTGCGTGGTCAGCATGATGCCGGCGTAGAGAATGCCGCGGAACGGCGTGCCGCGCTGCTTCATGCCTGATACCGTCGGCAGAATGATTTTTGCCATGATCGTGTCGTGGATCGCCGGCGTCACCAGCGGCGTCGGCGAATAGGCGCCCATGCCGCCGGTGTTCGGGCCGACATCGTGGTCGAACACGCGCTTGTGGTCCTGCGCGGACGCCAGCGGAATCGCGGTCTCGCCGTCGCACAGCGCGAAGAAGCTGATCTCGCGGCCCGGCAGAAATTCCTCGATCACGACCTCGGCGCCGGCCTCGCCAAAGGCGCCCTCGAACATCATGGCGATGGCGTCCTCGGCCTCGCGCACGGTCTTGGCAACGACGACGCCTTTGCCGGCGGCGAGGCCATCGGCCTTCACCACGATCGGCGCGCCCTGGCTCTGCACGTAAGCACGCGCATCATCGGCGTTGGTGAAGCGCTTGTAGGCGCCGGTCGGAATGCCGAATTCGGTGCACAGCGCCTTGGTAAACCCCTTGGAGCTTTCGAGCTGGGCGGGAATTTTGTTTGGCCCGAACGCCTTGATGCCGGCGGCGGTGAGATCATCGACGATGCCGGCCGCCAGCGGCGTCTCCGGACCGACCACGACGAGCTCGACCGCGTTCTGCTTGCAGAAGTCGATCACGGCAGCATGGTCGGCGACATCGAGCGCCACGCACTCCGCCTCGCGGGCGATCCCGACATTGCCCGGCGCGCACCAGAGTTTGGTCACCAGGGGAGAGGCTGCGATCTTCCACGCCAGGGCATGTTCGCGGCCGCCGGAACCAAGCAGGAGAATGTGCATCGAAGGCTCGAAATGAGGGGTTTGCTGGGGCGGAGGTCGCATGAATCGGGGTGGGGCTCAAGGGGAAACGGCCTCCATTCCCTGTCATTCCGGGGCGCGGCGCTTAGGCGCGAGCCAGGAATTCGTTTGGCCGCACCATGCGCAGCACGGTTGGCGACGCTCCGGAATTTATCTCCGCTTTCGCCGAATTAGCGAACATTGCCGAAGCTACCAGCGTCCCCACCCAATCACGAATGACCAAAGGGCGGTCGCCCAAAGCGAAGACGCTCGGTATCAAATTACAGCGCTTCCCCAAGCCCTAATCAACCACATGCGTTCAGTTCC
Source organism: Bradyrhizobium sp. OK095 (assembly GCF_900109945.1). Classification (GTDB taxonomy): domain Bacteria; phylum Pseudomonadota; class Alphaproteobacteria; order Rhizobiales; family Xanthobacteraceae; genus Bradyrhizobium. The sequence goes on along the minus strand of NZ_FOBX01000009.1, from coordinate 137,444 downwards.
AGAGTGCAAGCGGTGCTGTGGAGAATTGCCTATGATCTGTAAAATAAAGCACTTGACCAACAAGCAAGCGGATTCGCAGTTGATTCTGCGGTTCTCTAGTTCTCAGAAGTTCGCGAATCTGATCCTATCCCCAAGTTATACGCGTGTTGAGTTGGTTCCGAACCTATGGGGCCTGCTTGATGGGAATGATTTCCAACGTCGCGGAGAAGGCGAAGGACATCGCATTCTTTCGTGAACTTGCTGCCCGGTTGCAGCAACTCCCCGACAACGACTGGACAGATTGGGAATGGGAATGGCTTGGGGCGATGGCCCGCAAGTCAGATGCCTATGCGCCAAGTGAAAGAGAGCGCCTAAAGCTCGCTGAGATTGATTCTTACTCGGAATCTTTCGCCGGGTACGACGGTCTGAGCGTGGTGACGATGGTTTGCATTTGCCATCATTATCACCTCGACTTCCCCGAGGAAGATAGCGATTTCGTCGTTGATCTACATTGTCGTCAAGCTCGAACCGTACGCAAGCGTCAGTTGCGCCGCCTCGTCAAGCTGTGCGCTGAGAGCGGCGAGGGTACCACGTCGGCTTGGACTTACCTCAACGCGGAGCCTGCATGAACATGGAGTATTTCGATAGCAGCGATACTGACGAACTGACCGCGACAGGCTTCAAGCCGTTCTCAGCGTGTCTTGCTGAAGCTGTCGATTTTGCAGCCATGGCACGAGAGATTGGGCCGGGTTGCGATTCCCCAATTGAGGTCTCGCTTGGTGTGAGGATCAGGAAGGCGTTGCGGGTCGTGGGGGACGAAACTTTGACATGCCAGCCTCGGTACTTTTTGGATCGGTATATCTACGATCTAGCGATTTCCCGCAAAGGGCGGCCGTTTCCCATGATCATCGTCGAGTGTGACGGTAAGGACTTCCATAGCAGCCCTGAGCAGCGTCAGAATGATGCCAAGAAGAGCAAGCTGGCTGCATCGAAGGGGATCGTGCTACTTCGTTTTATCGGCTCTGAAATACATTGTGCGCCAGACGATTGCCTCGCGAAGATATTGCAGACGATGCGCTTTATGCGACCAGCCCAGCTGACGCAGGCACAATGCGACTTGCTCGACGCCGCAGGCATCAAACGGCATCCTCCCCTTCGTAGCTATGAACCCGATTGGTAGGCTTGAGAAAATACAAAGGGCTGATCCAAAGAAAAAATTACGATGACAGTGCACTAAATTCCAAAGCCAAAGCATCAGTTTGCCCCCGTTTGTTGCACTATCACCGCAATTCGCGTTCCGTCCTGTTAAACTGCCAGTCTATTCGCGGCGGTCAATCCGATGAAGCATTACAACCGACCCGAATGGCGTGCGTTTCGGACTGAAGTCATTCGCCTCCATGATGGCGTCTGCAATCGGTGCCAACGAGGTCCCGATGATGGAGTGACGATTCAGGTTCATCACAACATCTACCTACCGAATCGCCTGCCTTGGCAGTACCCACACGAAGCATGTGAGGCCCTCTGCAAAGGCTGTCACGCGCAAGAGCATGGAAAGATCATGCCGCCATCCGGATGGGAGCATTTCGGTGACTACAATGATCTTGGCGGTCTCGACGGCGAGTGCGAGCTATGTGGGACTGCAATTCGCTACGTCTTCCCCGTCTATCACGCGAGGTGGGGAACAATGGAGGTCGGGGAAGTCTGCTGTGACCATCTGACCTCCAGTGATTTTGCGACCAACCAAATGAGACACGTCAAGCGTCGCACTCGCTTCCTTTTCTCCAATCGGTAGTCTGCGGGCAAGTCCGGCTCGGCATCAATCGTTCAAAAAGGCGTTGCGCTTTCCATCGTTCCCGATGGGACAAACTACAAGCTTCGTATGAACGGCACTGTTGGGAAACTCCAGTTCGGATCAGTGCTCGAAGCAAAAATGAAGGCGTTCGATCTAATCGATTCCGGTGCGGCTCATGCATACTTCTTGAAAAGGAGACTGCGCTCCGAGCATCAGAGACACAGACATGCACAACAATACTGATCGCATCGACGGGTGGGTGTGCCCACGTTGCTCTCGCAAGAATCCCTTGGATGCTGATGGTCGCTGCCAGACGCCCGGCTGCGATGGCGTGCACCCTGTCCTTCGGAGGCGGGCAGAAGAATATCCGCCAGACGCCTAAGGCGCGACGGATTTAGACCGCCTGTGTTGGGCTTTGACGCTGAGCTCCGGACACGCCGGAGATAGACGTAAGCAAGAATCCCCTGCGAATCTTGCGCCTTGATCCAAAAGATCGTGACGGCGGATGCCATGCGTTCCTATTGCTCTTCCTCGAGCACGCCGGACTGACTGTTGTCCGCCAGATTGTCGTCAATCAGCTCAGGCAGCCACATGGAAACATCCTCGATCACCACCGCATCCTTGTGGTCGGCGTAGTATTCGTGCACACGCGTGTAGCGGTCGCCAAAGCGCGCGCGAAACTGATCGCGGACCGCCTCGTTCTTGCTGAGCACGCTTGTGATGGCACGCTTCGCCCGAAAGAATTTCAGCGGGTATTCGGTGCCGAGCACATATAGGCATTTGCGCTTGGGCGTTAGATGGTCCGACAGCAGAAAAAAGTCCTTGAAGACCGAATTCTGCCGAATTGTCTCGGCGGTGCCTTGCCAGTGAATGAATTTGAACTCGGCGACGCGGAGGTTGGTCTCAAGGTCGAACGGCCTTCCGGTATTGCCCGCGCCGAGCGACACGTACTCGACGATCTCTCCGTCCTCCAGAATGTGCGGAAGGCAGAGCATGATCCCCAGCGCATGGATCGCCGTGTTCACCTGGCCTGCCACCCGCTTGAGCGAGGCGGCCGCGGCGAGCGCCTGCTTCTCATCGCCGGACGAGGAGAGGGCGGCGAGGGATGCCGCCCGGGTCGCGCCTTTCAGTTCGTCCTCGATCCGTGCGAGTGCCCCTGTGAGGCCGCTCCCGCTGAATTTCTGCAAGGCCGCGGCTGCGGCAGCGATATCCATCTCTCAAGCCTGCTTCATGGGTGCTTCGGGATCGGCTTCGGGCCAGCTAGGAATGATCTCGTTTTTGACGATGGCGTCGATCAGGGACGCGCCATTGGCCGTCACGCGCTTCTTGTCACCCGACTCTCGGAACGCGACGCCGTACAGCTTCTTGTTGACGGCGACGACCTTGCCCGCGAGGTCCAACTCCACATGCAGCTCCCACAAGGCTCCGCCGCTCACTCCGCCATAGCTTTTCGGGACCCGAGGACCGGTTTCATAGCTGACCTCGATCTCGACAAGATCCTTGCCGTCCTCCTTGAATGGCCGGACGGTCTTGGCGGAGCCGAAGAGGCCGCCGACGTCGATCTTTTTTCCTTTGAGGAAGGCCGCTGCGCCGTCCTCGGTCCATTCGCCAACAACGCCGACGAGCGCATAGCATGTGCCCATGCGATGCCCTTCGGTCCCGGCCTTGAATTCGCGCGGCAGGCCAAGGTTGTAGAAGATGCCCCCCTTGGCCTCGAGATCACGTGCGTCGACCTCAGGTAGGGACACGAAAGCGAGGTCGGGCGCGTCGCATTCCTTTCCGTTCCAGTCCACTACGCGTTTGGTGTGGGCGAGGTTCAGCCGCCGGTTCTGTAGCGCGGGCTGTATGCTCGGAAAACGCACAAGGCCGACCGTTTCATTCGGCTCAAGCTCTTTCAGGACATGGCCCGCGGTTAGGATGCCGTACAGCTTGCCGAGCTTGACGAAGGTGCCGGTGCCCATGGGTGTCGCGGTCTCATGATTGCCCTGGCGTCCGAACTTCAGGAAGCCCACGCTGTAGTCGCATACGGGACCGGTGAATGAATCATCGATCTTGATCGTGACTTCCTGGGACAACGCCGGGGCTCCGCTAAAAATCGGGGACGCACCAGGGGTCCCGCGCAAGAGGGCGGAAGATAACAGCTTCCAGTTGCGCTTTCGAGTTGAGTAGGGGCGAGGCAGGCCACTGCGAAGACCCGCCCCCTCGAAATGGTTCAGCGTGCTTACGGTTCCCATAGTAGTTTCGGACGATTTTCGTCCAACAAAAACATCCAACATCGTGTGCAACAGCCCAGAATTTTCGTCTCGGCGGAGCGGATATGGAAGGAGCAACAAATATTTGGCAAGAAAATCGCTTGTAAGTGGATCGGCGGATAACTGTCCCAGAGGCTCCAAGGGGGCCGCCATTTCTTGAATGGTGGTCGCTTGCACCAGTCTCGCCAACGGGCCTAAACTTGCTTCCCCGCAATGATCTCCTGCAACGTCGCGACATGCCGCGCGAAGGCGCCGCGGCCGGCCGCCGTCGCAGTGACCGTAGTCTGCGGCTTCTTGCCGACGAAGGCCTTGTCCACCGAGACGTAGCCGGCCTTGGCCAAGGTCTCGATATGCGCACCGAGATTGCCGTCGGTGGCGCCGGTGAGCTTCTTCAGTCGCGAGAACTCCAGGCCAGCGGAGACCGGCAACGCATTCAGCGCCGCCATGATCTTCAGCCGCAGCGGCTGGTGGATGATGTCGTCGAGCTCGGCCATCAGATCCGCCGCATCCAGAGGCCGCCGACGATCAGGCCGCCGCCGTTGACGAAGGCCATCCAGAGCGGGAATGCCTCGCCGATGGTGAAGAAACCGATCAGCGTCAGTGCTGTGATGCCGAGCCCGATTGCCACGAACGCGTAGCCGAACCAAAGACCGGCCAGCGCATAAAACAGCATGAAGTAGATCGGCCAGAATGCGCCGAGCTGGCGCGGGCCGAAATGACCGAGAACGTTGGTGCAGAGGTAGCCGAACGCGAAGAACAGGACGAACACCAGGAGCAGCCTGACATCGAAGCCGGCCCCATGGGGGTGATGCGGCGGATTGAGCAGGCGGAGCGCAACCAGACCGGCGACACCGAGAACGTCCACGGCCACCCAGGCGTAGACCGCGTAGATCGGCCAGAGCCAGGTCACGAGATTGCCTGCGAACACCACGATGCCCCACCAGACGGCCGCGAGGCTCGCCAGCTCGTAGAGCTGCGATTGCTTCACGCGCTGGACGATGTCGTCGATATCGGCCAGCGCTGCGGACGCCTCCTTGCTGTCGATCATGTCATCCCTTTCTTCCCAGGGCTAACGCGCATGATGCTCGGTGACACCTGAGCGCACGCCTCGTCCTTCGAGACGACCGCTTCGCGGTCTCCTCAGGATGAGGCTCAGCTGCACCAGTCCCCGTTGAAGCGACCGCCGCAAACTCCGCCCTCATCCTGAGGGTCCGCCGCAGGCGGGCGTCTCGAAGGATGGCCGCGGGGAAGCCGCTCCCATATACGCTGGCCTTGCCCTCAGCGGATCGCATCATGATTGCCCTGCCCCGCGCGTTGCCACGTCCTCGGCGATGACCGAGATCGCCTTCGGGTTGGTGACGATGCCCATGTGGTTGATGCCGTCGATGATCTTGACGTCGACCGACGGTTTGATCGCCTGCACGGTCTCCGCATATTTATCCGAGATCATCATCTCGTCCTCGGCGGCGCCGAAGATCGTGATGGGGCGGGTCGTGGCCGGAAAATCGATGCGATAGCCGCGCGTCGCGAAATTGCGCATCAGGCGGTCGGAATAAATGGAGACGAGGATCTTTTCGAAATTCGGCGGCACCGCCAAAGCGAGCACCGGAAGCTGCGCGCAGCAGTCGATGCCGAGCTTGCGCAGTGCGGCGAGGCCGAGGAAGCGCGGAATGTCGGCATTGGCCCAGCCGCCGGAATGCGGCCTGTTGGTCGGCGCGTCATAGCCGAGATAGGGCGCGAGCAGCACGGTGCGCACGAACATGTCCTGCATGATCGGCGTCGCGGCGACGCGCAGCGAGAAGCCGGCACCGGCGGAATGGCCGATCAAAGTGAGCGGCAAATCCGGCGCGGTCTTGCGGATTTGAGCGACGAAATCGACGAGGTCGTCTTCGAGCTGGCCGACATAACCGATGTCGCCGCGCGTGCCGGAGCCACCGTGGCCGCGCATGTCGAGCGCCCAGATCTCGACACCACGCGCGGCGATCGCATGGGTCAGCGCGTGGTTGACGGTGCCGCTGGAGCCGGAGGAGCCATGGATGAAAACCGCGCCGCGGCCGGTTGCGGCGCCGTTCGCGGCGTAATGCCGGAAACCGATCCAGCTGCCGTCGCGGGCCTGGAAGCGCTCGAGCGGCGGCAGCGTGGACCAGTCGATACCCTTGGCGGACTCCGACACCGAGCGCATCTCAGGCGGCCGCTCCAGCGGGGTTGCGATCATCGCTGCCAGGATCAGCGCCACGCCGCCGACCGCACACAGGGCCCATTTCAGTCCGTTCAACACGCCGCGCAGCAGCCGAATCGCCATGACATACTCCAGTCAGATCGAACATCAATAGAGAACTCTATATAACAGAGTACTCTTCCAATCAACCCGGGGATTGGCGCCGGGCGGCGAAAATCCTTAACGTCGGGTCCAACCCCAAAATGCCGAATCGTGTGCCGATGCCGCCTGCGGAACAACTGAACAACGCCCCCGAATTCACCGTCTCCGAACTCTCGCAGTCCCTGAAGCGGACGGTGGAGGACACTTTTGGCCATGTCCGGGTCCGCGGCGAAATCTCCGGCTTTCGCGGCGCCCATTCCTCCGGCCATTGCTATTTCGCGCTCAAGGACGAGAGCGCCAAGATCGAGGCGGTGATCTGGAAGGGCGTGCACGGGCGGATGCGCTTCAAGCCCCAGGAGGGGCTCGAGGTCATCGCCACCGGCAAGCTGACGACCTATCCGGGCTCCTCGAAATACCAGATCGTGATCGAGGCGCTGGAGCCGGCCGGCATCGGCGCCCTGATGGCGCTGATGGAGGAGCGCAAGAAGAAGCTCGCCGCCGAAGGTCTGTTCGACGAGGCACGAAAACAGCTGCTGCCCTGGCTGCCGGAGGTGATCGGCGTCGTGACCTCGCCGACCGGCGCTGTTATCCGCGACATCCTGCACCGGCTCGAGGACCGCTTCCCCCGCCATGTGCTGGTGTGGCCGGTGAAGGTTCAGGGCGAAGGTTCGGCCGAGCAGGTTGCGGCCGCGATCCGCGGCTTCAACGCGCTGCCGGAAGGCGGCAAGATTCCGCGGCCCGACGTGCTGATCGTCGCGCGCGGCGGCGGCTCGCTGGAGGATCTCTGGTCGTTCAACGAGGAGATCGTGGTGCGCGCGGCGGCCGAGAGCATGATCCCGCTGATCTCCGCGGTCGGCCACGAGACCGACATCACGCTGATCGATTTCGTCGCCGACAAGCGCGCGCCGACGCCGACGGCCGCAGCCGAAATGGCGGTGCCGGTGCGCAGTGATTTGTTTGTCGAGGTCGCCGATCTCGGACGGCGCACGCACGCCTATTGGCGGCGTGCCCACGAAAGCCGCCGCAACGAGCTGCGTGCCGCTGCGCGCGCGCTGCCGGCGGCCGGCGATCTGCTGGCGATTCCGCGGCAGCGGCTGGATTCGGCGGGCGCGTCCCTGCCCCGCGGCCTCAAGGCCAACACGCATGCGCATTTCCGCAGGTTTACCGCGGCGAGCGCAAAGCTGACGCTGCGGGTGCTGCACGGCCAAATCTCGCAGGCCGATCACCGGCTCACCGTGTGCGGCGAGCGGCTTGGCCTGTCCGCACGCTCGCTGCTGCGGCGGCGGCGCGATCGTTTTGCCGGGCTCGAGGTTCGGCTGCGCGCCTCAAAACTTTCGAATGCACAGGCGCAGCGCAACGCCATCGCCCGCCAGCGCGAGCGCACGCATCGTCTGGCGGAGCGGGCCAACCGCGCGCTGGTCACGCTGCTGCAACGGCTCGATGCCCGCGTCGGCAACAGCGGCAAGCTGCTTTCGGCACTGTCCTATCGCGGCGTGCTCGCGCGCGGCTTTGCCTTGGTGCGGGATGAAGCCGGACACCCGCTGCATGCGGCGGATGCGATCGGACCCGGCGCACGCGTCGAGATCGAGTTTGCGGATGGACGTGTCGGCGCGACCGCGGATTCGGATCGTGCAGCTCCGACGGCAAAGCGTGCGCCGGCGCAGCCAAAGCCGGACGCGCAAGACGCCAAGCCCGCACCGAAGCGCGTGGCCAAGCCGGTGGATCAGGGTAATTTGTTCTGAGTTAATTAGGCGGGCGCGTCGCCTCAATCCCGTCACTGCGAGCACAGCGACGATGTGGAGGCGGTGCGTAGCCCGCATGAGCGAAGCGATATGCGGGAACGGTCGCCCCGGATATCGCTTCGCTCATCCGGGCTACAAGACCGTCGTCGTTTACCGGCAGGTCAATCCCGCGTCGATCGTGGTCCAGAAGCCGCAATGGTCCGGCGCGACCATGGGGGCGCCGGCTTGGGCTTCGAACAGGAAGACCGCGACGGTGAAGATGATCAGTGCGGAGGAGAACAGGACGAAGCGGTTGCGCATGTCCGATGCGTTGAATCGACATCATGGTCGAATGATGGCGCCGCCACAGGCTGAAACCGCATTCGCATGCGATCCGTAGATTCCCGGTCGGCCATCATAGCCGTGCAGGGCGGTGGTCGATGCGGGGCTGTCCGCTGTTGTTCCTCGGGCGGCCCCGCTTTGCCAACGAACCGTAGCCCGCATGAGCGAAGCGACATGCGGGAACGGTCGCCCCGGATATCGCTTCGCTCATCCGAGCTACGATACCACCATCATCGCGCCAGCCACTCCGCCACGTCCTTCTGCGACTCCGCGCGCGCTTCCGCATCGGTGCCGAGATGACCGTGCTCGGGCGCTGTGGCATCGCTGCTGGCGCTCGCCGCGTGCAGCGGCGTGTTGGCGCGGTCGAAATCGTGATAGGCGCCGGGATAGACGACAATGCGCGTGAGCGCGCTGCGGCCGTGGGCGCCGTCGACCATCTGGCGGCAGGCCGGCGGCGACGACACGTCGTCATTGGCGCCGATCAGTACCAGGGTCGGCACCCGCGCGCTCCAGCCGAGGCCGGCGGAGATCCGGCAATCCGGATAGAATGCGATCGCTGCGCGAAAATCCGGGCTGGTGTCGCGCGCCGCACTCTGCGGACGCACCGCCCAGAGCAGCGCGCTGGCGCCGTTGGCCCAGCCGATCAGGCTGACACGGTCGCGCGCCACCCAATTCTGCTTCATCAGCCAGGCGCGCGAGGCCGCGATGTCGGCGACGCGCTCGCGCCGCGCCTTGATGTGCATCTCCTTGACGCGGCATTGCGGCCCGAGCTCGCGCGACCCGTAGCTGTCAGGCAGCAGCACAGCGTTACCGGCCTTGAGCAGCCGCTCGGTCCAGTCGCGATAGCGCGCCAGCACCGGATCGGCATGGCCGCCGAGTCCACCGCAGCCATGCAGCGCGATCACGGTCGGGAACGGCCCCTCGCCCTCGGGCTTGAACAGCTGCGCATGCAGGATTCCGCCAGCGAGCGGAATCTCGACCTGATGCGGCGCCGTCTCCGGCGCGGCACGCGCGGCGGACATCAGCAGCATCAGGAACAGGGCGGTCAATCGAAGGCGCATCGGTCTCTGCGTCAATATCCCAAGGTTGATATCCCAAGGCTGAGCACTATCACGCGGATGCGGCGCCAAAACATCACAAACCGGTGGGTTTACCGGGCGGACAAGCCACCCTATCTATGCTACATTCCGTCCAACACATCGTGCCCTCCAGGGTCTTCCTGGAAGCGGCCTTCCACGGAGACTTTCGACCGTGCTGAACAAGTTCGGCCCCTCGGGCAATGGCGAAGCGCAGGTGCAATATCTCGACGGCGATTTCCGCGTGATCTCGCCGGGCACCTTTGTTCGCTGCGCGATATCAGACACGCGGATTCCGCTCGACGAACTGAAGTACTGGAGCGTGGATTTGCAGGAAGCCTACGCTACGCCGGCCGCCGTGCTGCAGCGGCACTTTCCCGGTGAGCTGAAGCAGCCGTAAGGCTGCGTCCGCGCTTCTATTGCTGCTCGGTGCCATCGCCGCCCACGCAGGTCTTGATAAAACTCTTCCTGGGTTCGCCAGCGATCTTCTGATCGATCGCCTGCTTCAGGCAATCGACTCGCGCCTGCGCCAGGCAGAGCTGCATCTGGTCGCGCCTGTCCTGCCCCTTCAGGCTTGCCGTGGTGGCAAGACACGTCACGCGCTTGGTCGCAGGAACCGGCACTGTGGCGGGCGCAGCGGACGGCGTCGTTTGTGCAAGCACAGGCGCAACAATCAGACACACAAGGCAGGCGGCGACGGCCGCAAACGGAAATTTCATCGCATTCTCCTGATCGTTTGAAAACGATAGGAGCTTGCGATGAACGCCGCCTGAATGGCGGTGCCGTAGGGTGGGTTAGCCCGGCAACTGCGCTCCGCGCAGTCGCAGGGCTAACCCACCCTACGGGATCACCGCGTGTTGAACCTTCGCTCGCGCGCCTTGTAGAGATGATCGCTGATCAGCTGCCGCAGCTTCGCCGGATCGTCGAATTCGAGCTGGACGGCGAACGGCACGATGTTATCGGGCACATCGTCACGGCCGCGCAGGCGTGAAAAATCCTTTTCCGTGGTCACCAGCGTGAGTTGCTCTCGCGCCGCGTCCGCCGCCATCGCGGCAATCTCCTCGCGCGAGAACATGTGATGATCGGCGAACGGGCGCGTGCGTGCGACCTCGATACCGCCGGTGCGCAGGGTGCGGAAGAAGCGCTCGGGATCGCCGATGCCGGCGAAGGCGAAAACCGGTTTGCCGAACAGCTGCGCGAGCGAGGCCGCATCCGGCTTCAACCGCGCGCGCAGCTCCGGCTTGTTGCGCTTGGCAAGCTCGGCCGCGACACCGTCCGCGGCGTGCCCATTGCCGATCAGCACCAGCGCGTCGGTGCGCGCGAGCTGTGCCCTCAAGGGCGCGCGCAGGGGACCTGCCGGGAACACCTTGCCGTTGCCGATGCCGCGCTCGCTGTCGATCACGATCAGCGAGGCGTCCTTCAGCAGGCGCGGGTTCTGGAAACCGTCGTCCATCAGGATCACGGTGGCGGCTTGCGACTTCGCGAGCGCGACGCCTTCGAGGCGGTCGCGCGCCACGGCGACAGGGACGTCGCGCGCCATCATCAGCGGCTCGTCGCCGATGTCGGCGGCGGTGTGACGCGCGCGGTCGACCATGACGGGGCCGCGCAAGCGCCCGCCATAGCCGCGGCTGAGCACCACCGGCGTCTCGCCGAGATCGCGCAGGAGTTTTGTCAGCGCCAGCACGGTCGGTGTCTTGCCGGCGCCGCCGACATGATAATTGCCGACGCAGATCACGGGGATGCCGGCGTCAAAGCCCGGGAGCGCCATCCGGCGCGCGGTGATGGCGCCGTAGAGTGCGCCCAGCGGACTGAGGAGATGCGACTTCGGGGAACGCGGCCGGTACCAGAAGGCCGGCTCACGCATTGGCGGCTCCCATCTCGATCCGCAGTTGCAGCAGATAGGGCTCGAGCGCGGCCATGGTGCGATTGAGCGCCCCGCCGAGCTGCTCGACAACGCCGCGACCTGCCTGCTGCATCTTGTCGCGCACGGCAGGATCGGCCAGCAGCTGGCCGAGCTGCTTGACCAGGATCTCCGGCGTGTCGGCCTGGCGCGCGCCGCCGCTTGCATCGAGCGCCTCGTAGACTTCGGCGAAGTTGAAGACGTGCGGACCATGGACGATGGCGGCGCCGAGCTTGATCGCCTCGATCGGGTTCTGGCCGCCATGGTGGATCAGCGATCCGCCCATGAACACGATCGGCGAGAGGCGGTAGAACAGGCCAAGCTCGCCCATGGTGTCGGCGACATAGACGTCGGTCGTGGCCGAGAGCTGCTCGTCGCGCGAGCGTAAGGCGGGCTTCAGGCCGGACGCCGTGATCATGCCCGATATCTGGGAGCCGCGATCCGGATGCCGCGGCACGATCACGGTGAGGAGCTGCGGGAAGAAACCGACGAGGCTGCGATGCGCCGCGACCAGCATCTCGTCCTCGCCCGGATGGGTCGAGGCCGCGACGATGATCGGACGGCCGCGCGTCACCGCCATCAGCCGTTCGAGCTTTGCAGGGTCCGCCGGCGGTGCCGGCACGTCGAGCTTGAGATTGCCCGTGGTGACGACGTCGCGGCCGCCGAGCGCGGCGTAGCGCTCCGCGTCCGTCTTCGACTGCGCCAGACAAATATCGAACCGCGACAGCAGCGCCGAGATGGTGCCGTACATGCGCCGCCAGCGCGGGAACGAACGTGGCGACATCCGTCCGTTGATCAGCACCATCGGCACGCGCCGCGCCGCGCCCGCCAGGATCAGGTTCGGCCAGAGGTCGGATTCGATGAACAGCGCCAGCGACGGCTTCCAATGGTCGAGGAAGCGCGCGACGTAGCGCGGGGAATCATACGGCACGTATTGATGGATGACGTCGGGCGGAAAGCGCTTGGCAACGACGGCCGCCGAGGTGACGGTGCCTGACGTGAGCAGGATGCGCAGGTTCAGATCGCGCAGCCGCTCGATCAGCGCGGCGGCGGCGAGCACCTCGCCGACGCTGGCGCCGTGGATCCAGACCAGCGGGCCATGCGGCCGCACGTCCAGGGACAGGCCGCGCCGCTCGCCGACCCGTGCGGGATCTTCCTTGCCCTGCTGCAGCCGCCGCTTGATCAGCACAGGCGCCAGCGGCACCAGGCCGGCGGAGAGGTGCTGGTACATCCGCAGCGTGATCGGCAGCGCATTGGGCAGCGTGTTAGCCATCTTCGGGTCCCGGACGGCCGAGCTGCGCATAGGCGCGGCGGGTCGCCTCGTTCAACGTATCTTCCAGCTCCTGCCGCAGCGCTTCCATCATGGCAGCGTCTGCGTCCGGCGGCACGCTGATTTCCTTGATGCCGACCAGGGCGCCCCGCCCGAACGGCAAATTGATGGTGGTGCGGTCCCAGTTCTTGAGCCGGATGAAGCGGCTGGTCGCCATCGCGAAAGGCATGATCGGTCGCCCCGATTCCCGTGCCAGCATGATGATGCCGAGGCCTGCCACGCGCGAGCGCTTGGGGACATCGGCGGTCAGCGCGACATTACAACCGTCCTGCAGCGTCCGCACCATTTCCTTGAAGGCGCCGACCCCACCTTTGCGGTGGAAGGCGCCGCCATGGTCGCCGGATCCCCGGATCGTGCCGATGCCGAGCCGCTCGGCGGCAATGGCGTTGAACTCGCCGTCGCGGTGCCGCGAGATCAGGACCCTGGCCTTGTAGGAGTCCTTGTTCTTGATGAAGGGGGTGAGGAAGTGCTGGCCGTGCCAGAAGGCGAAGATCGCCGGGATCTGCGGCTCGACGATGTCATAGACCTCGGGCGGATCGAATTTGAATTTGTTGGTCCGCCAGACCAGGCGCAGATATTCGGCCGCCAGGACCCCGACGGCACGCTGAACGAAGCTGCTTCGTAGCGTATTGCGAAGCAGCTTTTTCAACGCGCCGGTTCTTGATTGGGGTCGAGCAGACGGTGGAGATGGACGATGAAATAGCGCATCTGCGCATTGTCGACCGTGCTCTGCGCCTTCGCCCGCCAGGCGGTGTGGGCGGTCGCATAGTTCGGATAGAGGCCGACGATTTCGACGTCGTCCAGGTTCTTGAAGGTGTTGTGCTCGAGATCGAGCAGCTCGCCACCAATCACAAGATGAAGCAGTTGTTGCGGGGCACTATCTGGCATGGGTTCTGTTCCTAACGGGCTGCCCGGCAAAGCAGTGTTCGAGAAGCACGACAACGGCGCTCACGGCAAGGGACGATTTCGAAAATGCGCGACAATGCCCGCATGACGATCGCGCCCCGCTGCCACCAGCACCCCGTGCGTGACTTCCCGGCGGTTATAGAGGATGGGATCTCCGGAGAGGTCGCTCATCCTACCACCCGCTTCCTGCACGATCAAATCGGCCGCCGCAAGGTCCCAATCATGGCTGTTGCCCCCCGCAAAAGCCGCATCCAGCCCGCCGTGAGCGACCCGGCAGAGCCGGAGCGCGAGCGAACCGATTCGCGGGTGCAGCTTGATGTCGCCGGCTGAGCTGTTCAGGCGCTCGACCATCGGCTTCGGGCCGGACATGCGAGAGAAGTCGAGCGTGGATCCGGACGTCGCCCGCACGGCCGCATCGTTGAGCAGCGTGCCCTGCCCGCGGGCCGCGAAGAAGAACTCGTTGCTAACAGGCGCAAACACCGCACCCAGCACCGGCGCGGCATCCTCGACCAGCGCGACGCTGACGCACCATTCGTCATGACCGTTGAGATAGTTGCGGGTGCCGTCGATGGGATCGACGATCCAGGTCAGCCGCCGCGACAGCCGCGCCTTGTCGTCGGCGCTTTCCTCGGACAGCCAGCCATAATCGGGCGTGGCACCGCGCAGGCGCGCTTCGAGCAGATCATTGACGGCGATGTCGGCCTCCGACACCGGCGAGGACGCGCCCTTGGTCCACTTCTTCAGCTCGGTGCGGAACATCGACTGCGCGAGGCTGCCTGCCTCCCGCACCGTGTCCCTCAACAACGCTGCATCACGAGTCAAAATGGTTTCGAGGGAGTGCGCGTCAACGTCCGCCAAGCGTCAAACCCTCGATGCGCACCGTCGGCGCATTGACGCCGTAGCGGAATTCGAGATTGTTCGCCGGCTGCATCGACTTGAAGATCTCGAACAGGTGGCCTGCGATGGTGACTTCGCTGACGGCATAGGTGAGCTCGCCGTTCTCGATCCAGAAGCCGGAGGCGCCGCGGCTGTAATCGCCGGTGACGCCGTTGACGCCCGAACCGATCAGATCGGTGACGTAAAAGCCCTGCTTGATGTCGGAGATCAGCTCGGCCGGGCTCAGTGTGCCGGGTTCGAGATGCAGATTGTACGGCCCGGGCGAGGGCGAGGACGAGACGCCGCGATGAGCGTGGCCGGTGGTGGCAAGGCCGAGCTCGCGCGCGGTAGCGCAGTCGAGCAGCCAGGTCGTCAGCACGCCCTCGTCGATCAGCGCGGTCTTCTTCACGGCGACGCCCTCGGCGTCAAAGGTCTGCGAGCGCAGACCGCGCTTGCGCAGGGGGTCGTCGATGATGCGGATGTTCTTCGAAAACAGCTGCTGGCCGAGCTTGTCCTTGAGGAAGCTGGTCTTGCGCGCGATCGAGGCGCCGTTGATGGCGCCGACGACATGGCCGACCAGCGAGCCGGCGACGCGGGGATCGAATACGACCGGCACCTTGCAGGTCTCGACCTTGCGCGGATTGGCGCGCGCCACGGTGCGCTCGCCGGCGGAGCGGCCGACGATTTCGGGCGAGAGCAGATCGCTGCCATGCGGCGCCGAGGTGAAATCGTAATCGCGCTCCATGCCGGTGCCTTCGCCGACAATGGCGGTGGCCGAGATGCCCTGGCTGGAGCGCAGATAGGAGCCGTGGAAGCCGGTCGAGGTGACGAGCACCATGCCGCCCATGCCAGCGGAGGCCGAGGCGCCGCCGGATTTGCTCACGCCCTTGACGGCGAGCGCGGCCGCTTCGGCCTCGAGCGCGCGGCGCTCGAGCTCGCTGGTTGCGGGAATATTGGGATCGAGCAGGTCGAGATCGGGGAAATCGCGTGCGAGCAGCGATGGGTCCGCGAGGCCGACATATTTGTCGTCGGGCGCGACGCGCGCCATCGCCACCGCGCGCTCGGCGAGCTTGGTGACGGCATCGCCGCTGGCGTCGTTGGTCGAGACCACGGCCTGGCGCCGACCGACCAGCACGCGCAGGCCGACATCGTCGCCCTCGGAGCGCTCGGATTCCTCGACACGGCCGTCGCGCACCTCGACGCCTTGCGAGATGCCGCGCACCGCGACTGCATCGGCCGCATCGGCGCCGGCGCGCTTTGCCGCCTCCACCAGCCGCTGCGCGAGATCGGACAGCGCGGACTGATCGAACAGGTCGGACTTGGCTTTTGGCGAAAGCGTCGAGCTTGGTGAAGGGTTCACAAACGAAATCCTGTTGGGGCGGGGTTCGGGACCGGAACCCACAGATGTGCCCTGATGGTGCGGACTTCAAGCATTTTCAGCCTGTCAAAAGCTCAGATTCGCGGGACCTGCGCAACGTCTCGTCAATCATGCGCGCCAAGCTCTTGTCAATCATGACCGCCGGTGACGCTGGGTTAACCAGCCTTTTTAAGCGGTTTCCGAAAGCCGCGCGCTAAGGTCCTCGCATCGACCGGGAACATAATCCTGGCGGGGAGAACTAAAGCCGTGAGGCGTCAAACATCAACATGCGGGGCCAACCCCGCCGGGTCGAGCCGCTCCCTGCGGCTCGACCCCCTTTCCCTTCCGGTCCGCTTCGATGCGCATGATCCGCGCGCCGACGGCTACACCAGGCAGATCGAGCTTCATCGCGAGCGCGTCGTGCTGCGCCGTGCCGTCCGCGGCATGCGCATGGCAATCAACGTCCGCGTCAGCGACTTCACCGGCGTCGCGCTGCGCGGCAATGACGAGGACCAGACCCTCGTCCTCGTGCACCGCGATCCCTCGCTCTCCGTTCCGCTGCTGGTCAGCGCCGACGGCGACGAGCTCGCCGAGGCCTGGGCTGTCTGGAGCGAGCTCTTCGCGCTTCCGCAGCTGGACGAAGGTGCGCGCAAGCCCGCAGCCCGCCGTCGCCGCGCCAATGCAATCCGCGACCGCCGTCCGAAATTTTTGATGCGCCGCCGCGCCGGTGTCGCACGCGAGCTGTCGGTTCACCGCGAACGCGAGATCATCGCGCGGAATTGAGCGGGCAGCTACGCCGCCCGCGTCACCGCGTCCACCAGCAATCCCGCAAACAGCAGCGCCCCCGCATATTTGTTCGAATAGAACAGGCGCTTGCACAGATCTGGATCGTCGATCCTCAAGCGCACGATCTGCGAGGCCAGATGCGCGGCGAAGGCCGCAAGCCCGAGCCAGGCCGGCCAGCGTACATCGCTTGACGCCAGCGCGACGCCGATCAGCATCACCGCCAAGCCATAGAACAGGATCAGCGCCTGGTGCGTATGCGCGCCGAACAGGCGCGCGGTGGACTTGACGCCGATCAGCGCGTCGTCTTCGGCGTCCTGGTGCGCGTAGATGGTGTCATAGCCAATCACCCAGGCGATCGACCCGGCATAGAGCACCAGCGCTGTGACGTCGATCCGGCCGAAGGTGACGGCAAAGCCCATCAGCGCGCCCCATGAGAAGGCAAGCCCGAGGAAGACCTGCGGCCACCAGGTGACGCGCTTCATGAAGGGATAGATCGCGACGACCACGAGCGAGGCGACGCCGGTCACGACGGCAAAGCGGTTGAACTGGAGCAGCACGACGAGGCCGGCCAGCGCCAGCGCGACCAGGAAGGCCAGCGCCTGCGTCACGCTGATCTGCCCCGCGGGCAGCGGCCGCGAGCGGGTGCGCTCGACCTTGGCGTCGAGGTCGCGATCGGTGATGTCGTTCCAGGCGCAGCCTGCCCCGCGCATCGCGAAGGCGCCGATGAAGAACAGGATGATGGTGAGCGGCAGGCGGCTCGTGTCATGCGCGATGCCGGCAGCAAGCGCCGCCGACCACCAGCATGGCATCAGGAGCAGCCATGAGCCGATCGGACGATCGAAGCGCGACAATCGCAGATAAGGCCGCGCCCATTGCGGCGCGAGCGTATCGACCCAGTTGCCGGTGGAATCGGCAACGCGGGCGCTGGCGTCGCTCATCGGGTGAGGACGTTGCCGTTGAGCGTGTCGAAGGTGCTGCCACCCTTCTTGCCGGCATTGGCCTCAGGCGCCGAGCCCGAACCGAGAACCTCGCTCAGCGACGGGCCGGCCGGACCGCGCGGCTGCTGCTGCATCTGCTGCGCAACGTTGCAGACCTTGGCCTGCGTGGCCTCGGTGTTCTTGTGGCTGGCCTGCAGCTGGTCGCCAACCTGTGGCGGGATTCCGCATTTGGCGGAATTGGCCTGGACGTATTTCATCATCTTGAATTCGGCCTGGCTGTAATTCTTGAACAGCTTGCAGGCTTCGTCCGGCGTCGCGTGACGATCGCTCGCGGCCTTGATCATCTTGCCGCGTTTTTCGGCCTCTTCGCGCAGCGGCACGAACGCCTTCGTGCAGTCCTCGCCGGGACCGGCTTGCGTCGGGGGAGCCGCACTGAAAGCGCCGGCGCCGCCCATGGGCGCGGCGCCATTCACGGGGAAGGACCCTTGCGGGGCCGTACCGACCGAGGCGCTCGGCGCCGAACCGTTCACGGGCGGGAACGCGGAACTGGGTGCGGCTTGGCCCGGCAGCGGCGCAGGGAAACCCTGGGCATAGGCGCCCACAGCACCCATGGTGACCATGGCGGCGGTGATTGGAACCATCAAATGACGGATCATCAAGATAGTCTCTCCGGCAGGAGCTTACGGGGCTCGGCGCCTTCCCAATTGAAGCGCAACCAGCGTGTTCGCGTTTTTACGATTCCCGCCGGCGCTTAACAACCCGTCGAATAGGGCAAGAGCGCGGCGCACGGACGCACCAATTCGGCGATATTTACCCCCAAAAGTACCGGTTTGGGTTAAGAACGGCCGCAAATTGGACCTTTGGACGATGCCCTCCCACGATTTTCGCGCCCCCCGGCTGTTTATCGATGCCCCCCTGGCCCAAGACGCCAGGATCCCGCTCGACCGTGACCAGAGCAATTATCTCGGCAATGTGCTGCGGCTTGCCGCCGGGGCCGAGGTTTTGGCGTTCAACGGCCGCGACGGAGAGTGGCAAGCCGCCATCGAGGGCCGCAAGCGGCCGGACGGGCTCCTCATCCTCCAGCAGACCCGGCCCCAGGACCGGCTCCCCGACCTCGCCTACGTCTTTGCCCCGCTCAAGCACGCCCGGCTGGATTACATGGTCCAAAAGGCCATCGAGATGGGCGCCGCTGCGCTTCAGCCGGTCCTCACGCGGTTCACCCAGGCTTCCCGGGTCAACACCGAGCGGATGCGCGCCAATGTGGTCGAGGCGGCGGAGCAATGCGGCATCCTCAGCATCGCCGCTGTGGCCGAGCCGGTGCCGCTGGAGCGCTACCTCAGCCAGCGCGCCGCAGGGCGGTTGCTGATCTTCTGCGATGAGGCGGCGGAGGTCCAAAACCCCATTCAGAGCCTGCAAGACGCCCGCGAGGCCGGGCATGACCAAGGCAGAATTGGTATCGACGTGCTGATCGGCCCCGAAGGCGGCTTTGCCGAGGAAGAGCGGGCGCTGTTGCTGCGGCAGCCGAAAATCCTGCGGCTGGCCCTCGGCCCCCGGATCATGCGCGCCGATACGGCCGCGGTGGCGGCGCTGGCACTGGTGCAGGCGGTGCTGGGCGATTGGGGAGGCGGGAGCGGCTAGAGCATGATCCGGAAAAGTGCGAAGCGGTTTTCCGAAAAGATCATGCGCAAACAACAACCTAAAGCGCGATGACGATTCATCCCAATCTCATCGCGCTTTAGGCTGCTCTCCCCCCTTGCCTACTCCCCTCGCATCGATCGATGCATGGTCTCGGACGGCAGCTCTCCGAAAGCCGTCCTGTAGCTCGCCGCGAACTCGCTCAAATGCCAAAAGCCGTGCGCAATCGCGCAGGACTTTACACTACGTCTTGCCGGGCCGATCCGCAGCTGCTTGCGCACCGACCAAAGGCGCAGGACCCGGCTGTAGCGATGCGGGCTCATGCCGCAGATCGCCTGCGTCGCACTCTGGAGAGTCCGAACCGACACTCCCGTCTGCTCCGCCAGTTCTGTCGTCTTGTGCCAGATCATCAGATCGCGCCGGATCAATCTTTCCATGTTCAGAACGATCCGCCGATAGCCATCCGTCGCAGGCGGCGCAGGTCTGCTCTTCACGCTGCTACGAAGTGCTGCATCCATTCTGCCAAGCAGGGCCTGTTCAACGAGCCCTTGCGAAGCCGGTCCATTCAGGAAGCCCGGGTCATTTGCTGCCGTTTCAAGCGTCGTTGAGATCAAGCCGCACAGCGAGACGAGCGCGTCAGCTGCCGGGTTCAGCAAATGATAGCCATCACTCAGCTGAGCCCAGGGTTCGCGCGCGGGCGGACTGAAATAGACAACGGCCATCAGACGACCCACCGGCTCATACACCAGGCAATCGGAAGCGCCCGTGAGAATGACAATGGAACTGCCAATGGATTGCCCGTTGATACGGGAAGAGGTCACATGATCCATTGGCACCACCACGGCGGCGGCATTCGTCAACTGATAGCCGCGAACGATCCGCGGGAAGGTTTTCAGCAGAGACAGGGTCAAGGTCGGCAGGTTGAGCCGTGCGCGCATGCTCGCAGTCGCTCCGGCAGACAGTGGCATGCTGGATGCGCCGGCATATCTCTCACTCTCGTCGAAATGATCGACGTCATACGATTCGAGTTCGAGGGCTGGGGACGGCTTGAGACGTTGGAATGACATTCAGCAGTCCAGCCCTGTCCTGAAATTGTGCCGCTTACTTCGCTTTTCGCGGCGATGCGGCGCCCTTGGAAGTTTCCTTGGAAGCTCGCAGATCATCCGGCCCATTGATGCCGGAGCGCTTGAGGTCGCGGAGGAGTTTTGTCAGCAGCAGCATGTTCGTCTTCTGAAGTTCGTGGTTGTTTCCAAACCTGAATAAGTTCTGCTCGGTCACGATCAGCCCGGCCTTGGTCTCGGCGAGAATCTTTCGCCGTTTGAGTCCCGCCACGCGACGGCGCACTGTCTCGAGCGGCAGGCTGAGAAAGCGAGAGAGTGCTGCCCGGGACACCCCCTGCTTGATCACATCCGGCTCGACCGCATGGATGCTGGAGAATTGCTCGTCCAGCGACGGATCGTTCATCACATTGATGACGTTCGCGTTGAGAATCGCATGAACGATCAGAAGGTCCAGCGGGTCGAATTCGTCGTAGTGCCGGAACATCTCGCTGATCGAGAACAGCATATAGGCCAGCGTATGTCGCGAGACCGTCCGGATAACATCTGAATCATTGCGCATGAATCGAAACCAACATTCACAGTGTAAACGAAGGCAGCAGCGAACGGATTATCCGCCATACCCAGAATGAGTATGCGACGACTTGCCTATCGTCCTCAATTTCTCATTGTGACGTGGGGCCTGTTGTTGCAGGTGCGTCGAGGCGCGTGCGTCAAAACAATTTGCGATCGGCCGCCGAAACTTTAATCCGCGACGACCGTATCTAGCGGCTTCGAAGAAGCCGGCTCCTTGCAGCCGGCCATCGCGCAGGATGCCATGGTCATGGACGGCAAATTTGTATCGGACGTGCGGCAACGCGAGGAACTGGAGCTCATCAAAGCATTTCTCGGCATCACCGACCCAGGCAGAAGGCAGAGAATTCTCGAACTGGCAGAGCAACTCGCGAATGAGGCTGCGTCCGATGCCGCAGAGCTCGCCTTCATCTCAACCGATGCCTCAGTTGGAGAAGCGCCCGGAGACGTCCGTGGCCGAACTGAATAAAAGCGAAGCACCTCTTCTCATCATGCCTCGATCCGTCCGGGTTGTGTGTCGAGCGCGCTTCTTATGGTAATTAAATACCTCAAGCGCTTTTGACGGGGTCGATGCTCCCTGACTTCCAAAGCCGTTAAGCGATTGATCCTTTGGAGGTCGAAACCGCTTTCCGGCCATGCTAAGGGCTGCGCCAATTCGCTCGCCTCCCCTTGCCCTTTCCCTGCCCGGTTCCACCGGGACGATGGACCCCTGTGATGACCGCGACTGCCACCTCAAATGCTGCCGGCTCCGCCGCCTGGGCGGATACGCTGCTGTTGTCGTTCGCGCAGGCCGGCTATGTCAGGGCCGAGCCCGCGATCCTGCAACCGGCCGAGCCGTTCCTGGACCTCTCGGGCGAGGACATCCGCAAGAGCCTGTATCTGACCACGGACCTCTCCGGCGACGAGCTCTGCCTGCGCCCGGACCTGACCATCCCGGTGGCGCGTGATTACCTCGCCTCGGGCCGCGCCGGCCTGCCGGCCGGGTTCAGCTATTTGGGCCCGGTGTTCCGATACCGCAGCGGCCAAGCCAGCGAGTTCCTTCAGGCCGGCATCGAGTCCTTCGGTCGTCAGGACCGCGCCGCGGCCGATGCCGAGATGCTGGCGCTGGCGCTGGAGGCGACCGCGGCCTTCGGTGTCCGCGACGTCGAGATCCGCACCGGCGACGTGGCGCTGTTCAATGCGCTGCTCGACGCACTCAATCTCTATCCGGTCTGGCGCCGCCGCCTGGTCAAGGATTTCAACCGCAAGATCAGCCTGGAGCAGGATCTGGAGCGGCTCGCGGCCG
Source organism: Bradyrhizobium sp. OK095 (assembly GCF_900109945.1). Lineage (GTDB taxonomy): Bacteria > Pseudomonadota > Alphaproteobacteria > Rhizobiales > Xanthobacteraceae > Bradyrhizobium. The sequence goes on along the minus strand of NZ_FOBX01000009.1, from coordinate 115,318 downwards.
CGACCACCGCGACCCGCAGCGAATATGAGGGCGTGCTGGCGGCACTCGCCGGCTCCGACCGCAAGGCGGCGCTCGCCTTCGTCACAGATCTGATGTCGATCGCCGGGACCACCAATGTCGGCGGCCGCACCACGGCCGAGATCGCCGACCGCTTTCTCGAGCAGTCGACGCTGAAGGGCGGCGCGCTGCCGCGCGAGGCGATCGACGTGCTCAAGCGCTTCCTGTCAATTGCAGGCAACCCGGACGACGCCATCGCCGAGCTGCGCGCACTCACCAATGACGCAAAACTCGACCTCGCTGCTGCCATCGACCAGTTCGAGAGCCGGGTCGGCTTCATGGCGGCGCGCGGCGTCGATGTGAAGCAGACGCGCTTTTCGACCGCGTTCGGGCGCGGCCTCGACTATTACACCGGCTTCGAATTCGAGCTGCATCACCGCGGCAACGGCGCCGAGCCGCTGGTCGCCGGCGGCCGCTACGATGGGCTGATGACCCAGCTCGGTTCAGTCGAGCCGATCCCGGCGGTCGGCTTCTCGGTCTGGGTGGACGCGCTGACCCGGATCGGCCGCAAGGTGGGAGCTTAAGTCATGAGCGCGCCGTTCGTTCTGGCCGTTCCCTCCAAGGGCCGCCTCCAGGAAAACACCGAAGCCTTCTTCGCCCGGGCCGGGCTGAAGCTGTCGAAAGCCGGCGGCGCCCGCGACTATCGCGGCACGCTCGCAGGCTTCGACAATGTCGAGGTCGCCTATCTCTCGGCCAGCGAGATCGCCTCGCAACTGTCCCGCGGGCTCGCGCATCTCGGCGTCACCGGCGAGGACCTGGTGCGCGAGAACATCGCGGATGCCGACAAGCGCGTGTCGCTGATCGAAGGGCTCGGCTTCGGCTATGCCGACGTCGTCGTCGCGGTGCCGCAGGCGTGGATCGATGTCCGCGCCATGGCCGATCTCGACGACGTCACCACCGGCTTCCGCGAGCAGCACCACACGCGGATGCGGGTCGCGACCAAGTTCATCAACCTGACCCGCGCCTTCTTCCAGAGCCAGGGCATCACCGATTACCGCATCGTCGAAAGCACGGGCGCGACCGAAGGGGCGCCGGCCGCAGGCGCCGCCGAGTTGATCGTGGACATCACCACCACAGGCGCGACGCTCGCCGCCAACGGCCTCCGGGTGCTCGACGACGGCGTGATCCTGCGCAGCCAGGCCAATCTGGTCGCCTCGAAAGACGCCGACTGGTCGCCGCAGGCGCGCGAGACCGCGCGAATTATCCTCGACCACATCGCAGCACGCGCGCGGGCCAACAAATACCGTGAGGTCCGGACCCGCTTCCGGCAGTGCGATGCGGCGCTGCTCACTGAGGCCCACAGCCGTTTCGGCGTCGAGACCCCGTTCGGCGGGCCGACCTCGTCGGGCATGCTGACGCTGCACTGCCCGCCGGGCCAGCTCTACGCGCTGGCGAGCTTCCTGCGCGAGCACGGCGCCGAAACCGTCTCGGTGGTTTCGCTCGACTACGTGTTCGACCGGGAGAACCCGCTGTTCGCCAGGCTCGAGGCGTTCCTGCGGCAGTGAGCCCAAAGTCTGTTGAGCGGCCCGTTCAGCGTAGCGACAGCAAACGGCAGCTACCATATGCTGTTGAGATGACCTCGAACGCCCTCTGGAACTTGATCGATGACGCCGGGCTCTGACGTATCAGGCATGACGACCAGCGCGGCGAGCGCCGCCGCGAAGGGACTGTCGATTGTCGTCCCCCTCTACAATGAGGCGGCGGGCCTTTCCGCCCTGCATCAGCGCATCTGCGATCTCGCCAAGACCTTGCGGCAGCGCTATCGCCTCGCTTGCGAAATCGTCTATGTCGACGACGGCAGCGCGGACGCGACGCTGTCGATTGCACGCAGCCTGCCGGCCGACGCGGTCGACGTCCAGGTGGTGTCGCTGTCGCGCAATTTCGGCAAGGAGGCGGCGCTTATGGCCGGCCTCGACCATGCCCGGCTTGGCGCTGTCTTATTCATGGACGGCGACGGCCAGCATCCGCCTGTTCTGGTCGAGCAACTGGTGCGGCACTGGATCGAGGACGGCTACGACGTCGTCTATACCGCCAAGGCGCATCGCGACAACGAGCCCTTCCTACGCCGGCTCGCCGTGCACGGCTTCTACGCGCTGATCAATTGGGGCGCCCGCCAGAAGATTCCGGAGGACGCCGGCGACTTCCGCCTGCTGTCGCCGCGCGCGGTCGCAGCCCTCAGGCAGCTGCCGGAGCGCAACCGCTTCTTCAAAGGTCTCGCCAGCTGGATCGGCTTCCGTCAGATCCGCGTCGATTACGAGCCCGCGCCGCGCACCCACGGTGTGACAACCTTCAGCGCCGCGCGTCTGCTCGGCCTGTCGATCGAGGGCGTGACCTCGTTCTCGGTGGCGCCGTTGCGCTTTGCCAGCCTGCTCGGCGTGATCCTCGCGAGCGGCGCGTTCCTGTTCGGCCTCTCGATCCTGTGGGAGGTCTTGACCACCGGCAAGCAGGTGCCCGGCTATCCTTCGCTCGTGATCGGCCTGATGACGATCGGCGGCGTACAGCTCATCATGATCGGCATCGTCGGCGAATATATCGGCAAGATCCTGTCCGAGCTGAAGGCCCGCCCCATCTATTTCGTCGCCGAGCACAGCGAGAAGCATTTCGAGACCGACAAATCCGACGACGCCGCGAAGCGGACGGCGGCCGAATGAGTGCGGCGGCGACGCCGCGACGGATCTGGCTTTGCGCCGACGATTACGGCATCAGCCCGGGCGTCAACCGCGCCATCCGCGACCTGATCGAACGCGGCCGCCTCAACGCCACCTCGGTGATGATGGTGGGACCTGCGATCGAGCGCAGCGAGATCGAGGCGCTCGAGACGGCGGCGAAAGCGAGCCCTCGCTGCGCGATCGGATTGCACGTGACGCTGTCGGCGCCGTTCCGGCCGCTCACCATGCATTTCCGCCCGCTCGACGGCGACATGTTCATGCCGTTTCCGAAGCTGCTGCGCGCAGGCCTGATGCGGCGGCTCGATCGCGAATTCTTTCGCAACGAGGTGCGCGCGCAGCTCGCGGCTTTCGTCGAGGCATTCGGGCGCGCGCCCGACTTCGTCGACGGCCATCAGCATGTGCAGCTCTATCCGCAGGTGCGCGACGGCTTTGTCGATGCTGTCGTCGAGGCCGCACCGAAGGCGTGGGTGCGCCAGGGCGGCCGCGACCTGCCGCTGGTGCAGCGGCTGGCCTCACCCAAGGCCATGGTGCTCGATATCCTCAGCGCGCAATTCCGCCGCCGCGCCGATAGCGCCGGGCTCAGCTTCAATCCCGGCTTCGCCGGCGCCTATGATTTTACGCGCACGGCCGATTTCGGCGATCTGATGCGGCAATTCCTCGAAGGCCTCCCCGACGGCGGCCTGGTGATGTGCCATCCCGGCTTCGTCGACGACATCCTGACCGGCCTCGATCCGATGACCGACGTCCGCGAGCGCGAGCATGCGTATCTCGGAAGCGAGGCGTTCCCGCAGCTGCTCGCGGCCAGCAACGTGACATTGGGATGAAACCGGCGAGGCAAGCCGCAGGGGCAGCTTGTCGCATACCGAAATTTAATCCGGCCGGCACTGTTGGGGCCACAATGGAACCCTACATCCCGGTGGCGCTTGTTTCGCGCGAGGGAGACAGACCATGAATCCGCAGGAACGCCAGCTCGTCGACGAGCTTTTCGACCGGCTTTCGAAACTGGAAAATGCACCGCGCGATCCCGACGCGATCGCTGCGATCTCCGACGGCCTGCGCAAGGCGCCCGGCGCGGTCTACGCGCTGGTGCAGACCACGTTGTTGCAGGACGAAGCCCTGAAGCGCGCCCATAGCCGCATCCAGGAGCTGGAGGCGGCCCAAGCGCCTGAGCCGGCGCAGTCCGGCGGCTTCCTGGACACCATGCGCGACAGTCTTTTCGGTTCAAGCCCGTCGCGCGGATCGGTTCCGAACGTGCCGCCGCGTGACGCGCGGCCGGTCTGGAACAGCGGTCAGGCGATGCAGCAACCGCAACCGGGTTACGGCCAGCCCCCGTACGGACAGGCTTACGGACAGGCGCCGGGCCCGGGCTATGGCGCCCCGCCGGTCGGCGGTGGCGGCGGCTCGTTCCTCGGCACGGCGGCGGCAGCCGCGGCCGGCGTCGTCGGCGGTTCGCTGCTGCTCTCCAGCATCCGCGGCATGATGGGCGGCTCGCACCAGCAGGCCTTCGGCGACACCAATTCCCTGGGCGGCGATCGCAGTCCCTGGAGCGGTAGCGACCAGTCCGGCGGCTCGCTCGCGCGCGACGCCGGCCTCAACGACATCGGCTCGAACCGCGATTCCCGCCAGGGCTTCCTCGACCAGGGCTCGAACGACCGCGACAACAATACCGATCAGAACTACGGGAACGACGATCGCGACAACGGCAATGTGGACGTGGCCGACGACAGCGATTTCGGCAATGACGACGGCGGCAGCGACTACGCCTGACCGCCGCAAGCCTCATAGGTCCAAACCAACGGCCGCCTCACGGGCGGCCGTTTCCGTTTCGGCGGTATCCGTGTCCCTGCGTGCAATTCGTCACACAAATCCGGTCCGCCCTACGGGTCTGTCTTGGACAGGCGCGACAGCACCGCTATGATGCAGCCTTTCTCGACCGGCATGGCCAAGGCGCCTGACGGTGGCCCGTCCGGGCTTTGACAGGCATCCTTATTGCAGCCGCGGAGGTCATCCGTGCGATCCGCCATTTTGTTTCTACTTGCGCTGATCTTTTCGATATCGACGGATGCCGCCTGGGCCGGCAAGCGCGTCGCGCTTGTCATCGGCATGTCCGCCTACAAGCAGGTTCCGCAGCTCACCAATCCCGCGCGCGATGCCGACGCGATGACCGCCCTGTTCAAGAAGGCCGGCTTCGACGCCGTGGACAACAGGCGCGATCTCGGCATCTCCGAGCTGCGCCGGGCCATCCGTGACTTCTCCGCGACGTCGCAGGATGCCGACGTCGCAGTGGTCTACTATGCCGGCCACGGCATCGAGGTCGACGGCGCCAACTATCTGGTGCCGGCCGACGCCAGGCTCGCGAGCGATTTCGACATCGAGGACGAGACCATCTCGCTCGATCGCGTGCTGCGCGCGCTCGACGGCGCCAAGCGGCTCAAGCTCGTCATCCTCGATGCCTGCCGCGACAATCCCTTCGCCACCAGCATGAAGCGCACCGTCGCCAGCCGCGCGATCGGCCGCGGACTTGCCAAGGTCGAGCCTTCGATGTCCGACACGCTGATCGCGTTCGCCGCCAGGGCCGGCGCGGTGGCAAGCGACGGCGACGGGCAGAACAGCCCGTTCGCCACGGCGCTGGTCCGCAACATCGCCGAGCCCGGGCTCGATTTGCGGATCGCGTTCGGCCGCGTGCGCGACGAGGTGCTGAAGGCGACCGGCAATCGCCAGGAGCCGTTCGTCTACGGATCACTCGGTGGCGATACCGTCGCGCTGGTCCCGCGCCTTGCCGATCCCGAAGCCGAAGCCCGCGTGGACTACGAGCTGGCGGCGCAGGTCGCAACCAGGGAGGCCTGGGACTCCTTCCTCGCCAAACATCCGGCCGGCTTCTTCGCCAACCTCGCGCGCGGACAGAACGGCAAGCTGGAGGCCGCCCAGCAGGGCCGCGCCAAGGCCGACGACGCCAAACGGCAGGCCGAGGAACTCGCGGCGCAGAAGGCGGCGGACTTCCGCAGGCAGCTCGAAGAGCAGAGCGCGCGCCAGACCGCGGAGGCGAAGCAAAAGCTCTCCGAGCAAGCCAAGCGCGATCTCGACGAGGCGCGGGCGCAGATCGCCGAACAGGCCAAGAAGGAGCTGGACGAGGCAAGACGCCAGGCCGAGCAGGCACGGCAACGGGCCGATACGGCCCAGGTCCAGGTCGAGGCGGCCCGGCGTCAGGCGGCGGCCGATGCGCAGGTCCAGGTCGAGCAGGCCAAGCGCGACGCCAAAGCTCAGGCCGACAAGGTTCAAGCTGACAAGGCCCAGGCGGACAAGCTGGCGGCGCTCACGCCCAACACCCCGCCCGCACCGGAGCCGCCTCCCGCCGCACCGAAGATGGATCCTTCGGATATCGCGCGGCTGCTCCAGGCCCATTTGAAGCGGGTCGGCTGCAATCCCGGCAATGTCGACGGCAAATGGGATGACGGCTCGCGAACCGCGCTGGAGCTGTTCAACAAGAGCGCCGACACTCGTTTCGACGTGAAACTGGCAAGCCTCGACGCGCTGGACTCGGTGCGCAGCAAGACAGACCGCGTCTGCCCGCTGGTCTGTGCCAAGGGGCAGCGCGCCGAGGGCGATCGCTGCGTCCAGATCGGCTGTTCGAGCGGCTATGTCCTCAACGCCGGCGGCGCCTGCGAGAAGCGGCCCGAGCCGGCACCAAAGCCCAGGACCGTGACGCGGCAGGAGCCCGCCGCGCCACGCAGCGCGCCGTCGTCTCGCGGCGGCGGCGGCAAGTGCTTCTCGTTCGGCGGCAAGACCTATTGCGAGTAAGGCACTTGCTCGCCGATCCGATCACATCACCACGACCCTGGTGCCGACATTAACGCGGCCATAGAGGTCGATGACGTCCTCGTTGCGCATGCGGATGCAGCCCGAGGAGACGTTGGTGCCGATGGTCCAGGGCTCGTTGGAGCCGTGGATGCGGTAGAGTGTTGAGCCCAGATACATCGCGCGGGCGCCGAGCGGGTTTTCCGGGCCGCCTTCCATGTGCCGGGGCAGGTCGGGCCGGCGCGCGATCATTTCCGTCGGCGGGGTCCAGTCCGGCCATTCGCGCTTGGAGGTGATCGACTTGACGCCGGACCAGGTGAAGCCCGGGCGGCCGACGCCGATGCCGTAGCGCATCGCGCGGCCGTTGCCCTCGACGAGATAGAGGAACTTGTTCGGCGTATCGACCACGATGGTGCCGGCACTTTCCTTGCCGCTATAGTCAACAGATTGTTTCTCGAATCTCGGATCGAACTGACGCTGCCGCGGGTCGACCGCTTCCTGCTGAACCGCCCCCTGCATCTGCGGCTCGCCCATCGGCGGCAGGCGACGCTGGTCGTAATAGCCGGGCTGCTGCTGATACATGGGCTGCTGCGGAGCGTAGGCCGGACCGCGGCCGGGCCCATCGCTGAACAGGAATTCGATGAAGCCGCCGCCCATGCCCGAACTGGAGGCGACACGGACCGGCGCCGGCGGCACCTGCGGCTGGTAGAGCACCGCAGGCGGATCGTTCGGCACCGTATTGTCGAAGGCGCGGGCGCAATTGGCGCCGGCAATGAAGGTGCAAGCGCTGCCAAGCAGCGCGACAGTCATCTTTTTGAACATCGACGTACTCTGTACTGTTTCGTCTAGTTACATTCGCCGTCGACGCGCCTGGATGATCGGCGCCCGCGACGTGGTCAATAAAGAGCAAAAGCCGTTTCGTTTGGTAAACAGAAACGACGTTTGGATTCACCACGTCGCGAGCGGGGCTGCAATTTGGCGATCAGCGTTTATTTTCGATGAACGCCGCAGGCCCATGGTTAATCGCTCCTTTTCACGCCGTCGCACGCGGCCGCACGACAGTTCCGGCTGTGAACTTCGTGTTAAATCGCTTCTGCCTAAAAAGACACGTGAGTGAGGTGGGGGGAGTTCCTGATGGCGATTCACCGCAAACGTTTTCGTGTCGAAGAGGCTATTGTCGGCGAGATGCCCAGCCCCGAAATGATTGAGGAGGCGGCGCCGATGCATAGTGAGATCATGGCGGAGTTGCGTGCGATCCGCGCCCAGATGGCGAAGGGCATTGCGCCCGTGCCCTTGTCCGGCAGCGCGGCCATGGCGGCGATCGACGCCTCCACGGCCCACGAGCTCTCCGAAGCTCGCACCATGCTCGAGACCTACCGGGCTCAGATCGAGCAGTGCGAGAAGCTGAAGATCGAGCTCGACCTGATCCATGACGCCATCGACCGCACCAAGCGCGAGATCGCGACGCTGCACGGCAAGAGCTTTGACGGCGCGGAGATGGCCAAGGTCAATGGCGAGCTCGGCGCGGTTGTCGGCGGCACCGAGCAGGCGACCCAGCAAATCCTGGAAGCCGCCGAGGCTATCGACCAGTCGGCCAGTGCGCTGGCCAAGGTGGACTCGGCCGACCAGCAGAAGCGGCTCTCCGACGACATCCAGGAACGTGTCATCTCGATCTTCGAGGCCTGCAACTTCCAGGACCTGACCGGCCAGCGCATCAGCAAGGTCATGACCACCATGAAGTTCATCGAGCAGCACATCAACTCGATGATGGATATCTGGGGCGGCGTCGACGCCATCAAGGCCCACGTGACGCCGCAGGTCGATAACCGCAGCGAGGACGATAAGCTGCTCAACGGTCCGAAGCTTAGCGGCGACGTCGGCCACGCCTCGCAGGACGACATCGACGCGCTGTTCGACTGATCGGACGCGACGGACGGAAAAAACAAAACGCCGGCGAAAGCCGGCGTTTTTTTTGTTGCGTCATTGCGAGCGAAGCGAAGCAATCCTCGCAATGACTGGGTTAGATCACGCCCTTGGCGCGCAGCGGACGTAGACCATGTTGCCGTAGCGGGTGGCGGCGTCCTTGTCGATGAAGCGGGTGATCATGACGCGGCCGTCGAAGGAGACGATCTCGCGGTCCTGCTCGCCGGGGGTGGGACCGGCCGGCCCGATATAGTTCTTGCCGCCGGGCGAGCCCTTCAGCCGCAGTTCCTGGGGCGTCGCCTGGTCAGCGAGATGCATGACCACGCCGCCGGAGGTACCGGCGCCGATCACATAGGGATTCTTGCACTGCTCGCGCGCCATCTTCTCGGTGCGGGGGCGGTCGGCCGGGTTCTGGAACGAGGCGAGGCCCCAGCGGCCGACGATCTCGTCGGCGCGGATGCTCGCCGGCATTTCCGGGCCGGTGCCGGTATCGGCCACGGGCGGCGGCGAAGACGACGTGAGGGACGGCAGGCTGAAGCCGCCGCCGCAGGCGCCAAGCAGCAGCGCCAGGCAAGAGGCGGCCGCCAGATTGGCAACCGTGCGTGCGTGAGCTGAACTGATCATGACATTCCCCCGAGCAAACTGCCCCCCAAACAAGACCTCGACCACATCCCTCCTCCAGCCAAGCGCAAAACCGCTGTCGGAGCAATGACGTCCTTTATACGCCAGCGCGACCAATAAGTTTCTGTAGACACAATCCTATATCCGCCTCACCAATCGCTTAACCACCTTTGCTTGACAGGATCGCGGCCAAGCCATATTTCCGGGCTCACTATTAGCACTCGGAAAGCCCGATTGCTAAGCGCGCCGTTCGATCCTCGGGAAGAGGGTGGACGGAAGCGCCGCCCCACCCACTTTCCGCTACTTCCGAAGCGAGCCTCCAAAGGGAAACGTCATGGCTAAATCCAAATTTCGTCCGCTGCATGACCGTGTCGTGGTCAAACGTATCGACGCCGAGGAAAAGACCAAGGGCGGCATTATCATTCCGGACAGCGCCAAGGAAAAGCCGTCCCAGGGCGAGGTTGTCGCCGTCGGCCCCGGCGGCCGTGACGAGGCCGGCAAGCTGACCCCGATCGACCTCAAGGTCGGCGACGTCGTGTTGTTCGGCAAATGGTCGGGCACCGAGGTCAAGATCGACAACGAAGATCTCCTGATCATGAAGGAGTCGGACATCATGGGCGTTCTGGCCTAAGGCCATCCGCCTGAACGGCCGCTGAATGTCATGCCCGGATCGACCGATCCGGGCATCCATCATTCCGCCGCAGATCACCAAACAAGACACATCACGAAACCCGAGGGATTGCAGAAATGACTGCCAAAGACGTCAAGTTTTCCGGAGACGCGCGCGATCGCATGCTGCGCGGCGTCGACATTCTCGCCAACGCCGTCAAGGTGACGCTCGGCCCGAAGGGCCGCAACGTCCTGATCGAGAAGTCGTTCGGCGCCCCCCGCATCACCAAGGACGGCGTCACCGTCGCCAAGGAGATCGAGCTCGAGGACAAGTTCGAGAACATGGGCGCCCAGATGCTGCGTGAGGTCGCCTCCAAGACCAACGACCTCGCCGGCGACGGCACCACCACCGCGACCGTGCTGGCCCAGGCCATCGTGCGCGAAGGCGCCAAGGCGGTTGCCGCCGGCATGAACCCGATGGACCTCAAGCGCGGCATCGACACCGCGGTTGCCGCTGTCATCAAGGACATTGAAAAGCGCGCCAAGCCGGTCGCCGCCTCCTCCGAGGTCGCCCAGGTCGGCACCATCTCGTCCAATGGCGATGCCGCCATCGGCAAGATGATCGCCCAGGCGATGCAGAAGGTCGGCAACGAGGGTGTCATCACCGTCGAGGAAAACAAGTCGATGGAGACCGAGGTCGAGATCGTCGAGGGCATGAAGTTCGACCGCGGCTATCTGTCGCCCTACTTCGTCACCAACCCCGAGAAGATGACCGCCGAGCTCGAGGACGCCTACATCCTCCTGCACGAGAAGAAGCTGTCCGGCCTGCAGGCCATGCTGCCGGTGCTGGAAGCCGTGGTGCAGTCGGGCAAGCCGCTCCTCATCATCGCCGAGGACGTCGAGGGCGAGGCGCTGGCCACCCTGGTCGTCAACCGCCTGCGTGGCGGCCTCAAGGTCGCCGCCGTCAAGGCGCCGGGCTTCGGTGACCGCCGCAAGGCCATGCTGGAGGACCTCGCGATCCTCACCGGTGGCCAGCTCATCTCCGAAGACCTCGGCATGAAGCTCGAGAACGTCACGGTGAAGATGCTGGGACGCGCGGGCAAAGTGGTGATCGACAAGGAGAACACCACGATCGTCAAGGGCGCCGGCAAGAAGCCGGAGATCGAGTCCCGCGTCGGCCAGATCAAGGCCCAGATCGAGGAGACCACCTCGGACTACGACCGTGAGAAGCTCCAGGAGCGTCTCGCCAAGCTCGCCGGCGGCGTCGCGGTGATCCGCGTCGGCGGCGCCACCGAGATCGAGGTCAAGGAGAAGAAGGACCGCGTCGAGGACGCGCTCAACGCCACCCGCGCCGCGGTGCAGGAAGGCATCGTCCCCGGCGGCGGCGTCGCGCTGCTCCGTGCCAAGAAGGCGGTGGGCCGTCTCACCAACGCCAATGCCGACGTCCAGGCCGGCATCAACATCGTGCTGAAGGCGCTGGAAGCTCCGATCCGCCAGATCGCCGAGAATGCCGGCATGGAAGGCTCGATCGTCGTCGGCAAGATCCTGGAGAACAAGTCCGAGACCTTCGGCTTCGACGCCCAGAACGAAGACTATGTCGACATGGTCGAGAAGGGCATCATCGATCCCGCCAAGGTGGTCCGTACCGCACTCCAGGACGCCGCCTCCGTGGCCGGCTTGCTGGTGACCACCGAGGCCATGGTCGCCGAGGCGCCGAAGAAGGAAGCCGCGCCCGCGATGCCGGGCGGCGGCATGGGCGGCTTCTAAGCCGTCCGTTCCATTGCAGAGTTACGAAGGCCGCCTCCGGGCGGCCTTCTTTTTTACCGATCATCCCCGACGCTTTGCAATTCAACCCACGGCCAAAACCAACTACGGTGGCGGCCGATTCTGTTCCTTCGAGGATTTCGGCGATGCGCGCGCTTCTGGTTTGTTCGACAGCCCTATTGGCGGCTTTGCTCGCCGTCTCGCCCGACATCGCCTCCGCCCAGATGAAATTGTCGCCGAAGGCCACGGTACCTGGCGGCACGGAGACGCGCTATTTCACCTCGATCGACGGGTTGATGGACGGCAATGCCGACGTGATCCTGAAAGAAACGCGCCAGGGCAAGACGGTGACGGCGGCGGTGCTCGACGTCTGCTATCCCGTCGCGAAGAATTCCGACCGCAAGGACCGCTTCGTCGTCAACCTCCAGGTCGCGGGCCAGAACCTGACGGGCACGACGCAGAGCATCGGCGCGAAGGCGCCCGTCAGCGTCAAGCTGCTGCGCAAACAGTCCGGGGACAATTTCGAATTCCGCGGGCAGATCAGCATCGGCCAGGCGGTCACCGAGGTCACCTCGCCCGACAATTCGGACCTCAGTGAAAAAGAATTTCAGGACAACCAGACCTCCGACGACGGCATCACGCCGCAGCCGAAGGATTTCACCGACGTCTCGCCGGAAGCGATCGCGGTCAAGGTCAAGCTGGATGCGGCGACGGAGTTCCTGAAGAGCCTGAAGGGCCAGGAGGTCGAGGTGACGCTGGCGAGCCTCACCGTCGGCTGCGAGGCGCTGCGCGCCGGCGAGCAGACCATCAACATGTCAGTCGATCCGGAGCGCGCCGGCGCGCTGCTCGCAAAATTCAAGGCGACGCCGGGCGTCACCGCCGCGGGCTGGACCGCCGGGATGACCGAGATGGACCGCAGCATCCGCTTTGCCGCCGCCGACTGGCGCGACGGCGACAAGACCAACCGCGACAAGCTCGCGACCGCCGTGGCCGGCGTGCTGAGCGGGACGCTCGCGGCAAAGCCGGTCTCGCAGAGCTTCAACCCCGCCACCGGCAAGCTCAAGCTCGTCTTCAAGCGACCGAATCAGGATTTCCCGGCGCTCGACCTCACCGACACGATCGAGGTCGCAGGCCTGATCTCGCCCGACAAACCTGGCGCCACCGACAAGCTCATGCTCTGGATCGGCAACCCGGCGACCACGACAGCTGATGAGAGCAGCGGCGCCAAGCTCAACCTCTCGGACGAAGCTGCGGCCGACGAGGAAGGCGACCAGCCCGACGACAACGGCTCGATCGGGGCGCTCGCCAAGGAGCTGAAGGGCCAGCGCTGGGATGCGGATAAGTCGGTGTGGAAGTGACGTAGCACTCACACCGCTCTCGGTCATCGCCCGCGAAGGGGGCGATCAAGTATTCCGAGACCTCTGTGGTTGAACCGACAGGCCGCGGCGTACTGGGTACCCCGGTCAAGCCGGGGTACGACAGCGAACCCTAATTCCCGTTGACGCGAAAGCGCAGCGGCTTGGGGCCGATCAGCGTGAGCACGTCGCCCTGGCGCTTCCAGGTCTCGACACTGCCGAGCGCAGCAACGAGCTCGTCGTCGGCCTGCGCTCTTGCCTGCGGGCAGGACCGGTCCTGGATCTGGCCGGGGACGAAGATGACGGTGTTGCCGGCGACCGAGAACTGGCCCTTGCCGCCTTTGCACCAGAGCTCCAGCACGACCTCGCCATTGTCGCCGATCTCGATGTTCGGAATCCGCTTCGAGCCGGGCTGCGGCAACGCCTCCAGCGTCATCTCGGTGCCGAAGGGGAAACCGTCCTCCGCGCGCGCGAGCGTGGACATTGCGAGCATTGCAACCGCCAAACACACCATCTGCCTGAGCAAAACCATGAGACCTCTCGACCATCCTTGTTGGCAGCACCTTCTATAAGACGGCGACGGCGTTGAACAGGTTCGTCGGTTCATGGCATGCCGGGTCTCTCGAAGCGCCCGGTCGGCGCGAGCGCCGCTGAATTGTCTTCGGATCCAGCGGTCACCGTTCGCTATACCGTTCGAAGCCACCGTGTTAGCGTGATGCAGCGTCACCTGTGTCCGGCACTCCTGATTGAGCAGAGTGGGGCGAATGAAGCATACGGTTCGCGATGTTGCGATGACCGCGCCGCGACCGCAGGGCGGACGCTTTCCGTTGCGGACCCGCCTGATGATGCTGGTCGTTGCCAGCGTTATTCCCCTCGTGGGATTCACGCTGGTGCGTGAATATCTGGACTACCGGAAAGCGGTGACAAGCTCGGGCCAAAAGACATTGGAGCTGACGCGCAGCCTGTCGCTGGCCGTGGAGAAGGAACTGCAAGCACGCATTGCCGTCCTTGAAGTGCTCGCGCTCTCGCGGCCGCTGCGCGACGGTGACCTCGAAGGTTTTCGCGCCCAGGCGGACACCGTGGTGGCACAGCAGTTTCCCGGCTCGAATATCCTGCTTCTGAGAGATGACGGACAACAGATATTCAATACCCTGCTGCCGCAGGGCGCACGCCTTCCGGCCCGTCAGAATCTGGGGACGATCAAGGCCGTATTCGCGACCGGCCGGCCTGCAGTTTCCGACACCTTTATCGGCCTCGTGTCACATCGCTACGTGATCTCGATTGACGTACCGGTTCGGCGTGCCGGTGGCACGATCTCCCATGTGTTGTCGGTCAACCCGCAAATCGACGCGTTTGACCAGGCCATAAGGAGTCAGCGCCTCCCGGAAAGCTGGCTGATTTCCATATTCGACCGGCAAGGAGCCAACGTCGCACGCAGCCTGAATGCCGATCGGTTCCTCGGCCAAAAGGCGGTGCCATTGTTGCTCGAGCGGATGCTGAGCAAGCCTGAGGACGTCTTCGAGACGACCTCACGCGAGGGCCTCAGGCTGCTGACCGCATTCAGTCGCGTCGAGCCGTCCGGCTGGACGGTGGCCATGGGCGTGCCTCTCGCCGAGTTGACCGCGCCGGCCATCAACGCCGCACTGCGAACGCTGGTCGCAGGCGGCGCCGTGCTCTCGCTCGGTCTGCTCCTTGCTGCAGCCTTGACGCGCCAGATCACCGGCCCGATCGCCATGTTGCGCCATCTCGCCACCGCCGCGAATCGACGCGAAATCCTGAATCCGCCTGCCACCGGTCTGAGCGAGGCCGACGAGGTCGTGCAGGCGCTGCACTTGTCCGAGATGGCCCGCCGGCAGAGCGAGCAGGAGGTTCGCGACCGCAGCGACGAGCTCGAATCCACGAACAGGACATTGGAAGCTGAAGTTGACGTCCGCGAGAGGGCCGAGCAGAAGGCCCAGGCCCAACTCGGGCACCTCTATCTGTTGCACCAGATCACCCGCGCGATCGGCGAGCGGCAGGATCTCAACAGCATTTTCCAGGTCGTGGTCCGGAGTCTCGAGGATCAGTTGCCGGTGGATTTCACCTGCCTCTGCTTTCACGACGCGGTCGACCACACGCTGACGGTGAGGCGGGTCGGGATCAAGAGCAGCGCGCTCGCGCTCGAACTGGCGATGCCCGAACGGGCGCGCATAGACATCGACGAGAACGGACTGTCGCGTTGCGTGCTGGGTCAACTGGTCTACGAGCCGGATATCGGGCAATCGACGGCGCCCTTCCCACAGCGGCTGATGCAAGGCGGCCTGCGCTCGGTGGTGCTGGCTCCGCTGCAAGTCGAGAGCCGGGTGTTCGGCGTGCTGGTCGCCGCACGCGCGTCCGCGCACGGCTTCAGCAGCGGGGAATGCGAGTTCCTCCGACAGCTCAGCGAGCACGTCGCGCTGGCCGTGCACCAGGCGCAGCTCTATGGCGCCCTGCAACAGGCGTATCAGGACCTCCAGCAGACCCAGCAGGCGGTGATGCAGCAGGAACGCCTGCGCGCGCTCGGGCAGATGGCGAGCGGGATTGCCCACGATATCAACAACGCGCTTTCGCCCGTTGCACTCTACACGCAATCGCTGCTCGAAACGGAGCCCGACCTCAGCGTGCGCGCGCGCGGATATCTCGAGACCATCCAGCGCGCGATCGAGGACGTCGCCCAGACCGTGGCCCGGATGCGGGAGTTCTATCGGCAACGCGAGCCGCAACTGGCGCTGGTGGCGGTTCACCTCAACCCGCTCGTGCAGCAGGTCGTCGACCTGACACGGGCGCGGTGGAACGACATGCCGCAGCAGCGCGGCGTCGTCATTGCGCTGCGTACCGAGCTTGCCGTCGACCCGCCGCCGATCGCGGGTGTCGAAAGCGAAATCCGCGAGGCCCTCACCAACCTGATCTTCAACGCCGTCGATGCGCTGCCGAACGGCGGCACGCTGACGCTGCGGACACGGCTCGTCCGCGAGGACAGCGGCCCGGGCCAGATCCTGCTCGAGGTCAGTGACGATGGCGTCGGCATGGACGAGGAGACCCGGCGGCGCTGCCAGGAGCCGTTCTTCACCACCAAGGGCGAGCGCGGCACCGGCCTCGGGCTGGCAATGGTCTATGGCGTCGCCAGACGGCACAGTGCCGAGGTCGACATCATCAGTGCGGTCGGGACGGGAACCACAGTGGGCCTGAGCTTCCCGATACCGGACAGGGCCGCGACGGCGACAGCCGCGCCCGATGCACGGCCGGCGATGCCCCCGCGGCTGCGCCTGCTCCTGATCGACGACGATCCGCTGCTGCTCAAATCGCTGCGGGACACGCTGGAAGCCGACGGCCATGTCATCGTCATAGCCAACGACGGCGGCGCCGGAATCGAGGCGTTCCGGGCAGCCTGCGACCGCGGCGAGACATTCGCAGCAGTCATCACTGACCTCGGCATGCCGAACATCGACGGACGCAGGGTGGCAGCCGCGGTCAAGAACGCATCACCGGCAACGCCGGTGATCATGCTGACCGGCTGGGGCAAGCGCCTGATGTCCGACGACGAGATCCCACCCCATGTCGATCATCTCCTCAGCAAGCCGCCGAAGCTTCGGGAATTGCGTGAGACACTGGTGGCGTGCTGCGGCCCGGCGCGGTGAGTGGTGATCCACCCGAAACGCAGATCCCCGCGAGCAGGCGGCCCGCGGGGATCGTTCGTTGTGTCCCGATCGCGGCTACTTCAGCACCATCGCCGTGAACGGCCAGACATAGGCTTGCAACGTCACGAACACGCCGACCAGGGAGGCCAGCACGATCGAGTGCCAGAACACGAAGCGCAGGATGGTGCCCTCGTGGCCGTACCAGTTGGTCGCGGTCGAGGCGACGACGATGGATTGCGCGTCGATCATCTTGCCCATCACGCCGCCGGACGAGTTCGCCGCCGCCATCAGAATCGGCGACAGGCCGAGCTGCTGGGAGGTGATCTTCTGGAGGTTGCCGAACAGGATGTTCGACGACGTATCCGATCCCGTCAGCGCGACGCCCAACCAGCCGAGCAACGTGCCGAAGAAGGGATAGAGCACGCCGGTCGCGGCAAAGGCGAGACCGAGCGTCGCGTCGACGCCGGACAGCCGGGTCAACGTGCCGATCGCGAGCATCGCCGAGATCGTGATCAGCGAGATCGCGCACAGCCGAATGGTGCGGCCATACTCGGTCACCAGCCTGCCGGGACCGACGCCCATCAGGAAGCCGGAGATGATCGCCGCGATCAGCATGCCTGTGCCGGTGAAGGACAGGTAAGTGAAGCCGAAGACCGCGCCCTCCTTCGTCGGCCCTGGCGCGACCGGCGGCATCTTGTTGATCATCTGGTGCAGTTCGGGAACGGGGTAGTTCCAGACAAAGATCGAGTTCGCCCAGGTCTTGAAGGCGCCGTTACCCCAGATCAGCATGACGATGCAGACGATGATCCACGGCAGCAGCGCATTGAACAGCTCGCTCTGCGTGAGCGGGGTTTTGTCGAGCGGCTTGGTCGCGGCCATGGTCGCGGCCGATTCGTCCTGGCCGCGCAGCGCAGGCGAGAGCCAGAGCTGCTTCGGCTGCCACACTTTCAGGAACAGAATGAGCGCCCCCATCGAGATCAGCGACGCCCCGATGTCGACGATCCATGGATTGACGAAGTTCGAGATCACGAATTGCGGGACCGCGAACGACACGCCCGTGACGAGGATTGCGGGCCAGACGTCCTTCATGCCCTTCCAGCCCGCAAACGCCCACACCACCCAGAACGGGACGATCAGCGAGAACAGCGGCAGTTGCCGCCCGACCATCGCGCCGAGGATGTAGGGATCGAGCCCGGTGACCGAGGCAAGGCCCTGGATCGGCGTGCCCAGCGCGCCAAAGGCCACCGGCGCCGTATTGGCGATCAACGACAAGCCGGAGGCCGCGAGCGGCGAGAAGCCGAGGCCGATCAGCACGGCGCCGGTGATCGCGACCGGTGTGCCGAAGCCCGAGGCGCCCTCGAAGAACGCGCCGAACGAGAACGCGATCAGCAACAGTTGCAGCCGCCGGTCCTCGGTGACTCCGCCGACCGCGCGCTTGAGCAATTCGAAGCGCCCGGTCGTCACCGTCACCTGATAGAGGAAGATGACGTTGAGGACGATCCAGCCGATCGGAAAGAAGCCGGTGACGATGCCGAGGATCGAAGCACGGATCGACATGTTCACCGGCATGGTGAACACGAAGATCGTGATCAGGTTGGTCACGATCACGGCGACGATGGCCGCGATATGGGCCTGGACGCGACCGCTCGCGATCAGGACGAGCAGCGTGACGACAGGGATCGCCGCCGCAATCGTCGACAGCACTGGGCTGTGCAGCGGATCATAGACTTGATTCCACATGGTCTTCCTCCCCCACGCGTTTATGTGGCGGGCCAGCCTGCGTGGACGGCGAGCCTGCTTGGCGCAGTGGAGAGTGCCTTTGAACCTGAAGCGAATGCCCCTGCGAACGCAGCGGTTCCCGTCCGCTCACAAGCTCGCGAAGTCCCGGAGGCCCCCACCCCGCGCCGTTATGCCCATGCTAGGGTTGCAAGGCGCGACAAGCCAACGCAAATTGCAGAACTTGCGACTTTAGTCTAAGCGCGCCCATTTTCGCCATTGCCGCAAGCCTTTGGCTTCAGGCAATTGTGCACACCCCTCAGGAGACAGAGCTCTGTGAAGAACATCAGCGCCACGCTCGCGATCGTCTGGCGAATCGCCATTCCCTATTTCCGATCGGAGGACAAATGGGCCGGCCGCGGCCTGCTCGGCGCCGTGATCGCGATCGAGCTGGCACTGGTCGCGATCGACGTGCTGGTGAACCAGTGGCAGAACCGGTTCTACAGCGCGCTTCAGAACAACGATTGGGACGCCTTCGTCACGCAGATCTGGATCTTCATCGCGCTCGCCTTCACCGCGATCGCGCTGGCGGTCTACAAGCTGTACCTGAACCAATGGCTCCAGATCCGCTGGCGGCAATGGCTGACCACGCATTATCTCGGCGAATGGCTCGAGGGCGCCACGCATTACCGCATGCAGCTCAAGGGCGATGCGGCCGACAACCCGGACCAGCGCATTACCGAGGACGTCAAGAATTTCGTCGAGCAGACCTTGGTGATCGGGCTCGGCCTGCTCTCCTCGATCGTGACGCTGTTCTCCTTCGCGCTGATCCTCTGGGGCCTTTCCAACGCTGCGCCGCTGCACCTGTTCGGCACCGACCTGATGATCCCCGGCTATCTGTGCTGGATTGCACTGATCTACGCGATCTTCGGCACCGCGCTGACGCACTGGATCGGCGCCCCGCTGGTCAACCTCAATTTCGAGCAGCAGCGCTATGAAGCCGACTTCCGCTTCAACCTCGTTCGGGTCCGCGAGAATTCCGAGCAGATCGCGCTGCTCAAGGGCGAAGGCGCCGAACGCGGGCGCCTGCTGGATCGCTTCAGTTTCGTGATCGGCAATTGGTACGCCATCATGAGCCGGACCAAGCGCCTCAGTGCGTTCACCAACAGTTATCAGCAGGCCGCCGTGATCTTTCCCTACGTGCTGGTGGCGCCGGCCTTCTTCGCCAAGAAGATCCAGCTCGGCGATATGATGCAGACGGCATCGGCCTTCTCGAGCGTGCAAGGCGCGCTCTCGTTCTTCGTGGTGGCCTACCGGTCGCTGGCGGAATGGCGCTCGATCGTCGCGCGTCTCGACGGCTTCGAGATGTCGGTCGATACGGCGGCAAACCTGCCGGCACATGAGGCGACGATCGAACTCAAGGCGACCGGCGGCAGCCGCAATATCGGGCTCGATAAGCTCTGCGTGTATCTCCCCAACGGCACCCCGCTGGTCGCAGCCGACGGCTTCGCCATCCAGGCGTCGGAGCGCGTGCTGGTGACCGGACCATCCGGCTCCGGCAAGTCGACGCTGTTCCGGGCCATCGCCGGCATCTGGCCGTTCGGCACCGGCAGCATCGTCATCCCTGCGCAGGCGAAGCTGATGATGCTGCCGCAACGCCCTTATTTCCCTGTCGGCGCACTGGGGCACGCCGTGATCTATCCCGCAGCACCCGGCGCGTTCCAGGCGCCCCGGATCCGGGACGCAGTGATCGCGGTCGGCCTGCCCGACCTCGCCGAACGGCTCAATGAGGAGGGCCATTGGAACCGGATGCTGTCGCTCGGCGAGCAGCAGCGCCTGGGGCTTGCCCGCGCGCTGCTGCATGTGCCGGACTATCTGTTCCTGGACGAGGCCACGGCGTCGCTGGACGAGCCGTCCGAGGCCCGGCTGTACCGTCTGCTGACGGAAAAGCTGCCGCAGGCCACCATCGTCTCGATCGGCCACCGCTCGACCCTCGACGCCTTCCACACCCGCAAGGTGACGATGGTGAAGGACGGCGCGATCCACGTCCTCGGTGACGGGGCTTCGGCCGAGAAGGAGCCGACCGCGGCGGGCTGAGGGCGTTGGCGGGGGCCCGCCGAGCTAAGGCGCCTCGTTGCGGCCATCCTTCGAGACGCCCGCCTTTGGCGGGCCCTCAGCATGAGGTCGTGATCGTGGAGAAGCCCCGACCCTCATGGTGAGGAGCGCCGCCTCACGGCGCGTCTCGAACCATGAAAGGCCCGGCTCCTCTCCCGGGCACCACCCAAAGCAGTCCCCCAAAGCAAAAGGGCGGCAGGTTGCCCTGCCGCCCTCGAAGTCGTCTCGGGAAGAAACTTACTTCAGGTTGCTCATCGCCGTCAGGTCGAAGGACAGCTTGGCAATGCCGGCCGCGCCGCACCAGTTGGAGCCAGCGCCGCCCGGATTGATCGGGGTGACGCTCGTGGTGCCGCTGGCGTTGAACGCGCTGGTGAAGGCGTTGCAATCACCCTTGTTCAGGTCGGTGTCGGAGTAACGCAGATCCAGCGTGAACACCTTGTAGGTGAAGCCGATGCCGATGTTCCAGGTGTTGTAGTCCTTGTAGGGAATGCCGTTGGCGAAAACGGTGCCAACGCCGGTGCCGTAGAAGGCATCCGAAGTGCCGAACCACTGCCGGCCGAACTCACCCGAAACGTACATGCCGACGCCCGAAGGGCCGAACACCGTGCTGGGTGCGGTGTACTTGGCGGTCAACGAAGCGTAGTTGCCCCAGGCACCCGAGTTCAGGAAGTTCGGCGAGTAGTACTCGGTCGCGCCGACGGTGAAGCTGTCGTTGATGGTGTAGTTCACCTTGCCGTAGACTTCGAAGAAGCTGACGTCCTTCTTCATGACGTTGCCGTCGCCGAGGAAGATCGTGGTCGTGCTGACCGGGCAGACGTTGCCGCCGGGAACGACGCCGGGGCCGACCGCGGTCACGGCGTTGTCCGCGCAGCTTCCACCCGGATAAAGGTAGCCCCAGACGCCGATGTCGAACGCGAAGGCGCCGAAGGTCGGGCGGATACCGCCGTAGATGTCGACTTCAGCCGCGGCGCGGTTGGCGAAGGAGATGCTCTCCGCGGACACGCCGACGTAAAGCTGGAGGTCCTTGTTGATGTTGTAGCGCGGCTCGAAATAGGCCGCGACCGACGGCTGGTGGTTCGACTGAGTCACGCCGCGGAAGATGTAATCGCTCATGATCGCGCCGCCGAAGGCGATATCCCAGGGGTCGAAGGCTGCGACCGGCGGGGCCTTCTTGGCCTTCACAGCCATGTCTGCCGCGAAAGCCGAACCCGTCGTCACCAATGCCAGCGCCGTTGCCAACAAAGCTACTTTTTTCATTTCGATCCCCATCACCAGTTCTAACCCCAGTCGTAGTCCCGGAAGCCCCCCGGGTTGCTCGACCTGATTGCAATTTCGTTACCGCCGCAATTTGGATTGAGGGATGTGAACCGTGAAGCAAAAAACGCGGGCATTTGCCGACTTTTTAGGCGTTCTGACGATTCTACGAAAGGTTGTCAGCCTGTGTGGCTTCTCGATCACATTATTTTCACGCCAAAGTGCACAACGAGGCCCGGGTTACTACGTAGCCCGGCGTTCCGTGGCGCGCGCGCCACGAATCAGACTGGCGCAAAAATTGGCGGCTGAAAGAAGCCCTGCGGCGATGCAAAAAAGGCCGCAGCGTCTCCGCTGCGGCCTCGTGCTGTCTGTCGATCGTCAGCGTCGGATTGGAGCCGACCTCTGGCCTGAGCTTGGACCTGGCTTTGGGGCCTAGCCTTGCCCGTCCGCCGGCGTTTCCGCAGAAGACGAAGGCATCGCCCAGCTGGTCTCGGCGACAGGCTCGGGAGCCGGAGCTGCCACAGGCGCTGACGGCTTCGGCGCGGGAGCTGCCTTCGCCTTCTTCGGTGCCGCTTTCTTCACAGCCTTCTTGGCGGCCTTCTTCGGTGCAGCCTGCTTAACGGTCTTCTTGGCCGCAGCCTTTTTGGCCGACTTCTTGGCAGCCTTCGGGGCGGCCTTCTTCGATTTTTTGGCAGACTTCTTCGCGGACTTCTTCGCGGATTTTTTGGCTGCCTTCTTGGCGGTCTTCTTTGCCGCTACAACCTTCTTGGCCTTTTTGGCCTTCTTGCTTTTCTTCTTCTTCGCTTTCGCCATCGTGGTCCTCCTGTTGCCGCCAAACAATGGTCGATCGGGCGTCTTCAGCCGTCACTTCCGGACGAAGACTCAGCTCGAGGCAGTCAATGCCGGCCGCGACCCGCCCGTAGCCCAATCGAGAAGCTCAATCGTGTGTACGACCGGAACTGACGTGCCACTGGCAATCTGCACCATGCAGCCGATATTGCCCGCGGCAATCATGTCCGGCTTGACGCTCGCGATGTTGGCGACCTTGCGATCACGCAACCTGCCCGCAAGCTCGGGCTGGAGAATGTTGTAGGTCCCCGCCGAACCGCAACACAAATGGCTCTCCGGGACATCTTTCACCACGAATCCATTCTTGGAAAGCAATTCTTTCGGAAGGCTCGTGATTTTCTGTCCGTGCTGCAACGAACATGCGGAGTGATAGGCGACGACGATGTTGTCTTGCCGCGCGACCTGCTCCAATCCGAGACCGGCGACGTATTCGGTGATGTCCTTGGCGAGCGCGGACACCTTCGCAGCATCGTCGGCGAACGCAGTGTCTTCGCGCAGCAGATAGCCGTAGTCCTTGATGACCGTGCCGCAGCCGGACGCCGTCACCAGGATGGCGTCGAGCCCCTCGCCTGCGGCCTCCTTCTGCCACGCTGCGATGTTGGCGCGGGCCCGCGCCAGCGCATCCTGGTCGTTGCCGAGGTGATGGGTCAGCGCGCCGCAGCATTGCTCATCCCTGACCAGGACGACCTCGATGCCGTGGCGGGTGAGGAGACTGATGGCCGCCTGGTTGATGCGCGGCGCCAGCACTTGCTGCGCACACCCCTGGAGCAGCGCGACCCGGCCGCGCTTCTTGCCGAGCGCCGCGAACACGCTGCCCGGAAGAGCGCCGGGTGCCGGCAGCCGGTTCGGCGCCAACGCCAACATCGCCTTGAGGCGCTGGATCAGGCCGGGCGTGGCTGACGGCCGCGGCGTCGGCAGGAACACAGCCAACGGCCGGGCAAGCCGCGCCAGCCGCATGCTGATGCGAAACCGCTGCGGGTCGGGCAGGACGAAGGCCAGCACCTGGCGCAGCAGCCGCTCGGTGAGGGGCCGCTGATAGCGCTGCTCGATCCTGACCCGGGCCTGGTCGACGAGATGCATGTAGTTCACCCCGGAGGGGCAGGTGGTCATGCAGGACAGGCACGACAGGCAGCGGTCGACATGCTTGACCACCTCCGCCGTCGGGGTCTGGTCCTTCTCCAGCATCTCCTTGATCAGGTAGATGCGGCCTCGCGGGCTATCGAGCTCGTCGCCGAGCAGCACATAGGTCGGACAGGTTGCGGTGCAGAAGCCGCAATGGACGCAGGCGCGCAGGATCTTGTCGGCTTGCGCGATATCGGGGTCGGCGAGCTGCGCCAGTGAGAATTCGGTCTTCATGCCGCAGTGTCCCGCGTCAGCCGTCCCCGGTTCAAAATCGACTTCGGATCGAAGCTGGCGCGCACCCGCTCGCTCAGCGCGGCAACGCCCGGCGCCTGCGGATGGAACACGTCCACCGCCCGCCTGACGTCCTCGGCCGCCCGGATCAGCGTGGCGTGGCCGCCAACCGCATTCGCGCCGGCACGCACGGCGGGGGCATGCGCATCGCCCTTCGGCGGCAGCGCCGCCCAGATCAGGCCGCCGCCCCAGTCGTAGATCACGTCGCCACCGGTCTCCCGCGCCAATTGCGTACCGAGCGCTGCGCCTGACGCCGGCGGGCAGACGATCCGCCAGACCGGCCAGGCGCCGAGCGCGCCGCTGGCGGCGAAGGGCAGCACGTCACGTATCGTCGCCCACAGCGCGGCAGAGGCCGCGTCCTCGATCAGCGTCGCTGTTCCGAACGGCGCAAGCAATTCGCGCAGCGAGCCGGCACGGTGCGCGGCCGAGGCCGTGATGCCCTCGAGCCGCAGAACGGTCAGCGCCTCGCCCTGGCCGGCGATATCGCCAAGCCCGTCGGTCTTGGCGCGGAACGCCGATTTAGGCAGATGCGCAGCAGCAGAAACGTCGAAGGGCGAGCCAAGCGCGGCGGTCATGGCCTTGTTAGCGACGGCATCGTCGAGCCCGCGCAGCAGCAGCGTCAGCTCGGCTTCAGGCTTCGGCATCACCTTCAGCGTGACCTCGGTCATGACCGACAGCGTGCCCCAGGACCCCGCCAGCAGCTTGCAGAGGTCGTAGCCGGTGACGTTCTTCACCACCTTGCCGCCGGTCTTGAAACTGTCGCCAAAGCCCGAGACGGCGTGCGCCCCGAGCAGGTGGTCGCGGGCCCCGCCCGCCTTGATCCGCCGCGGACCGGCAAGGCCAGCCGCGATCATGCCGCCGATAGTGCCTGATGCCGGCGTGCCGAGCAGCGGCGCGGTGTTCATCGGCTCGAAGGCGAATTGCTGGTTCTTGGCATCGATCAGCGACAGCACATCGGCCAGCGGCGCGCCGGCCTGAAGCGTGACAATCAGCTCGTTCGGCTCGTAGGAGATGACGGCATTGAGCGCGGAGACGTCGAGCACGGCGTTGGTCGCCATGGCGTGGCCAATGCTGCGCTTGCTGCCATGACCGATGATCTCGAGCGGCTGCTCATTGGCAATCGCCGCGCGCACCACCTCTTCGACGTCTTTGGCGTCTCTGACCCTGAGCGTATCCACGGGAAAAGCCGGTAGCGAAATTCGCCGCCAAAATCAAATGCGGCGTGATGCCGGCGACCACTGCCGGCGCGTTCGGGATCAGCCACGGGCCGCAATGACGCTTCGACTATGATCGAAGCGTTCACGACATCGACACTTCGATCGCCGGCGAACCAAAGCCGCCGGGCCATCGCTACAAGTCTGTGCCGATCGCGATCGAGGCCAACCGATGGAGACGGACAATCATGAACCACTATGCCACGCAGAAATCTCTCAGCGACGCCGTCGACGGCGGCGGCCTGCTTGTCGTCGCGCAATGGGAGGCCAAGCCGGGCGAGGCCGACAAGGTCGCAGGGATCCTCGACCGCTTCCTGCCGGAGGCGCAGCGCGAGGACGGCGTCAAGCTGTTCCTGATCTCACGCGCCAGGGACAATCCGGCCCAGTTCCTGTTCTACGAGCTGTTCCGCGACGAAGCGGCTTTCAAGGCGCATCAGGACAGCGCGCATTTCAAGACCTGTATCGCCGGCGAGGCCCTGCCGCTGCTGGCGAAGCGGGAGCGGGCGCAATATGCGCTGATATAAGGATCGCCCGTGCGAGGCTCCGGGCGCCGCGGTTCTGGCCGTGGCGCCCGATGCTAGATGACGGCGCGCAGCGGCGATTTCCGCAAAATCCAACCCGACACCGCGAAGCTGCCTGCGGCCGCCAGCATCGTCAACAGCAGCACCTTTGCGATCGCACCCAGCGCCAGCGTGTGCAACAGCAGCGCAAAGCCGATCAGGATCGGCGGATGGATTAGGTAGACGCCAAACGCATTGTCGGACAGAAATTTGGCGACCGGTCCCTGCGCGTCGAAATAGCGACGATAGACGGCCAGCATCACCAGACCCATGCCCACACAGACCAGCGCCTCCCACAGGCATTTGCCCGCGCTGACAAGATTGAAGCCGCCGCCATAGAGCGCCGTGTCGCCGCTCAAGCCGCCCCCGAAAAGCACCAGCGCGGCAAACAGCGGCACTGAGAGCACGAGCGCAAGCCCTCCCCAGCGGATGCAGGACCGCTCGGCAAGCGCCGTCAGCCAATGGCCGCGATAGCCGAGCGCGCCTGCTGTGAACATCAGGACATATTGCGGGACGTCGCCGGGATGGACGTTGAGTACCGAGGCATCGGCGTGGATCGCGATGCGAACGGCGAAGGTGGTTGCGGCCATGACGGCAATGAACAGAACAATCCCAGCGCCGCGCAGAGCGACCTGCGGCTCCCGCCATCCGGTCCGGCGGATGAGACCATAGAGCAGCGAGAACAGCAGCAGCACCGCGCAGAACCACATCGGCCCGGTCTCGGATAGCCACTCGCCATCCTTCAGATGGGTCAGCCATTGATGGCCGAAGCCGCCTTTGCCCCAGGTCCAGGACAGAAAATACTGCGTCAGCGGGCCGATCACCAACATGTAGAGCAAGGTCGGCAAACCGAGCCTGAGCAGCCGATCGCGCGCAAATCTCGAAAGTCCTTTCCGATCGAAGGCACCCGCGGCGAAATAGCCGGCGATGAAGAACAGCGCCGCCATGAAGAAGGCCTGGAGGAAGCTCTGGTAGACGCCGAAGAACAAGGCCGTGATGAAGCCGGTCTGCGGCCGATCGACATAGTACCAATTGCCGAACGGACTGTAGGTGTCGGCCGCGTGCATGCTCAGCACGAGAATGATCATCGACCAGCGGATGTTGTCGATGAACAGCAGCCGCGACTCCGCCTCCGGCCTGGCCGGCGCTGCTTCCGCGGCACCTGTGAGAACGTCCGCCACCATGCCGGATGTCCGGCCCTCAGAACCGCGGCAAATCCGGAAACGCCAGCTTGCCGGCATGGACGTGCATCCGGCCAAGCTCGGCGCAGCGGTGCAGGGTCGGAAACACTTTTCCGGGGTTGAGCAGCCCCTGCGCGTCGAAGGCGCATTTCAGCCGCTGCTGCTGGTTGAGGTCGATCTCGGAAAACATCTCCGGCATCAGATCGCGCTTCTCGATGCCGACGCCATGCTCGCCGGTGAGCACGCCCCCGAACTCGACGCAGGCGCGCAAAATGTCGGCGCCGAACGCCTCGGCGCGCTCGATCTCACCGGGCTTGTTGGCATCGTAAAGGATCAGCGGGTGCAGATTGCCGTCGCCGGCATGGAACACATTGGCGCAGCCGAGCTGGTATTTTTCCGAGAGCTCGCGGATGCGCGCCAGCGCCTTCGGTAGCGCGCCGCGCGGAATGGTGCCGTCCATGCAGAGATAGTCGGGCGAGATACGGCCGACGGCCGGGAACGCGGCCTTGCGGCCCGCCCAGAACAAATTGCGCTCGGCCTCCGAGGTCGATATCTGGCAGGTGGTCGAGCCACAGCCGTTCGCGATTGTCTCGACGCGCGTGATCAGCTCATCGACCTCGATCTTGGGCCCGTCGAGCTCGATGATGAGCAGCGCCTCGACGTCGAGCGGATAGCCGGCATGAACGAAGGCCTCCGCAGCATGGATCGCGGGCTTGTCCATCATCTCCATGCCGCCGGGGATGATGCCGGCGCCGATGATGCGCGCCACGCACTCACCGGCCGCCTCGACAGCTGCGAAGCCGACCATCAGCGCGCGCGCCGTCTCGGGCTTTTGCAGGATGCGCACCGTGATCTCGGTGATGACGCCGAGCAGGCCTTCCGAGCCGGTGATGACGCCCATCAAATCGTAGCCGCTGTTCTCCGCCGACTTGCCGCCGATGCGCAGGATCTCGCCGCTCATCAGCACGATCTCGCAACCGAGCACGTTGTTGGTGGTCATGCCGTATTTCAGGCAGTGCACGCCGCCGGAATTTTCCGCGACATTGCCGCCGATCGAGCAGGCGATCTGTGACGACGGATCGGGTGCGTAGTAGAAGCCGGCATGCGCGACCGCCTGGCTGATGGCGAGATTGGTGACGCCGGGCTCCGTGACGACGGCGCGGTTGTCGAAATCGATCTCGCGGATGCGCTTGAACTTGCCGAGACCCAGCAGCACGCCGTCCTCCAGCGGCAGCGCGCCGCCCGACAGCGAGGTGCCGGAGCCGCGCGGCACCACCTTGATGCCCTGCCCGGCACAATATTTCAGGACGAGCGAGACCTGCTCGGTCGTATCCGGCAGCACCACGACCATCGGCGGCTGCCGGTAGGCCGTCAGCCCGTCGGATTCATAGGCCCGCATCTCGGCGGCGCTGTCGATCACGCCCTCGCCGGGCACGATTGCGCGCAACGCAGCAATGATCTCAGCGCGGCGCGCGAGCACCGCCTGGTCGCTCGCAGGCATCATGATGGCCATGACATATCCTTCCGACTCGCAGCCCACGATCAAATTTATCGCGGCAAATCAATCACGTCCGCGGTGGTTTGGGTAGGGCATCCGAAAGTCGGATCGACGATCTCTGGCGAGTTCGCTCTGGGACAAGTAGGAAATCATGAAACCTGTCATGGTTTCGTGGCTTGTCCAAGCCAAGCGGGCCTGCCAAAACCGGCAGGTCCGGCGTTTGCCGACCAGGCGAGAGACTGACCAGGCCTGGACCCACCAGGGAAGAGACGAAGAGCAACCTATGAAAAAACTGACTTTTGGCGCGCTGATGATCCTCACTGTCACTGCCACAGCATCCGCCGCGATGGCGCAGGATGTCGCGGCCGGCAAATCGTCGTTCAACAAATGCCTGGCCTGCCACGCGATCGGCGAAGGCGCCAAGAACAAGGTCGGCCCCGAGCTCAACGGCATCGACGGCCGCAAGTCGGGCACCGCGCCGGACTACAATTATTCGGATGCGAACAAGAATTCCGGCATCACCTGGAACGAGGCGCTGTTCAAGGAATACATCAAGGACCCCAAGGCCAAGATCCCCGGCACCAAGATGGCGTTCGCCGGCATCAAGAACGAGACCGAGATCAACAATCTCTGGACCTTTGTCTCGCAGTTCGACAAGGACGGGAAGATCAAGCAGTAAGCAGGTGAAGGGCGGCCGCTAGGGCTTCGGTTCTGATTGAATCAGAACCGAAGCTCTGGCTTTTTGTTTTGACGCGTTTTCTTCACGCGAACCGGTATCCACTTCGCTCGAAAACGCTCTAATCGGCGGCCGCCTGCGCCGGGACGATCTTCCCGATCATCGTCTCGATCTCCGTCTTCACCAGATCCGGCACGGCGTTCTGCACCATGTGGCCGAGATCGGGCAGCACGATCAGCTTTGCATTCGGCACCATCGCCGCGAACGGGCGGGCGTGGATGTTGGTCGACACGGTCTTGTCGGGCTCGCCGGCGATGATCGTGACCGGCGCCTTGATCTCGCCGTAGCGCGCGACCTGCTCCTTCACCGCTTCCTTCAGCGTCACCAGATCATAGGCATTGGCGATGAACTCGCGCGGGCGCAGCAATAGCGGCGTTGCGGAGTCCTGCATGAAACCATCCGGCATGGTCTGGGGCAGGAACACGTTGCGCGCGCCGGACTCTGCCACGAAATACCCGAGCGGCAGCGTGATGGTGTAGGCGAGCAGCGGGCCGATGACAGGCGTCGCGATGACCTCGTTGTAGCGGCCGACGCCGCCGGGCCAGGGATGGGTGACCGGCGCCAGCATCACGAGGCCGGCGACGCGGCCGGGATGATCGAGCGCCAGCCGCGCCCCGAGCGCACCGCTCCAGGAATGCACGACGAAGAGAGCGCGATCGATCCCGAGCTTATGAAGCGCCTCGTCGATCATCCTCGCCTGGATCTCCGGCGTCGAATCCTGCCGTCGCGCGCGCGTGCTCCAGCCATGGCCGGGACGATCGATCAAAACGACGCGATGGTTTTTGGCGAGGAGGTCGCCGAGCGGGCGCCGCATCGCTTCGAGATTGGAGCTCGCGCCATGCAGCATCACGATCGGCAGGCCGATCTCGCGCGGACCGACATCGACGACGTGAAGCACGGCGCCTTCGACCTCGATCATCCGGCCCTGAGGGGGATAGGCGCGTTGCACGGCGACGACACCGGCCTGCGTGACCAGCGCCAGCAGAACCAGCGCCGTCACGACTGACATCACGATCATGGAGAGAGTCCGGGAAATCCAGGGCACATCGCAGCTACGGGTTTTACGGTTAGCAGTTTCGCTCCCCCGACTTCGGCATTTCCATCGGAAAAGGCAGGGCTGTGGATATGTGCATAACTACTGAACTAAAAACCTCAATGAAATCAATACCACTGTCCGATGACACGCAAGCCCCGGACCAGCTTCATGCGGTCGTCATGGCGGCTTCCTTATAATCGCCACGGTCGGTTCCGCCATTTAGACGCGGGTGGGCGCCGATCCTGCCCGCAACCCCAGGGGATGCGGGAAAGGCCGGCAGGATTTGTCCTGATTTGAACCGGAGAACTTCGATGAGCTTCAGACCCAAAGATACCGCGATCGACGAGATCGTGGCGAGCTGCAACGGCGACCTGCGCGGCGCCGTGCGGGCGTTGCTGCTGATCAACGAGCACCTCGAGACTGAGCTTGCAAAGGCTTACGCCGCAGCCGCCGATCAAAGCCTGGTCGAGCGTGGCGGCAGCGTCCTGCATTAGATCGCTATCGACCTAGTTCGTGCTGTCCTCGGCCTTTGCTTCGTCGGGGGTCGGCGCAGGACAGGCGCGGATGGTCGAGCGAGCAAGCTTGGCATCGGCCTTGGACTTATAGGGACCGTCGCCGAACCAGATGTCGCCGTCGATGACCGGATTGCTGGTCACGATGTTGCATTTGCCGGTGGCGCGGTTGCCGACCACCCAGAACAGCCCGTCGGCGAGGCTCGCCGTTCCCGACACCAACAGCAGGCTACAAGCAAAGATCGAACGCTTCATGGCTTTTGCTCCTGCCATGCAGGTAGGCCTGCCGGCGCGCCGACAATACCCCCGGCAGTGCGACGCATGCGATCGTGGTTAATCACGGCGCGCCGCAACCGTTCGAAAAATGATCGAGTTAGAGGCTAGATATCACGTCCCTCGACCTTCTCGGTCAGGGACTTGACCTGGTCGGGAATCTTGTCGAGGTGCGGATTGACGGCGAGCGCCTTGCGGTAGGCCTCGAGCGCACGCTTCTCGTCACCGACCTCCTGCATGATCATGCCGAGACCCGCGAGCGCGCCGAAATGCCGGGGCTCCCGGATCAGCACTTCGCGAATGTCGGCAAGCGAGCGGGCGTAGTCATTCTGCATGTAGTAGAGCGTGGCGCGCCGGTTCCAGGCTTCGATGTAATCGGGCCTGAGCTTGATCACCGAATCCAGCAGCTTGATCGCGATTTCGATCTTCTTGGCGTCGACCGCGGTCTTGGCCCGCGCCATCAACAGCGACGCAGTGTCGCTCGGGGTCTGGATCCAGATCGCCCAGATCCGCGCTTCGACATGCTTGGCGCTGGCCTCGTCGGGCGCCGCCTTCAGCGCGCCGAACAGGAAATCGAGATTCTTGGTCCGGTCGACCTTGGGCAGTTTTGCCGGCGCTTCGGGAAGCTTCTTCTGCTTGCCGGGCGGAGTCGGTGGATCATCCTGCGCCAGCGCCGGACCAAGGCCGGCGGCTCCCAGAACGAGGGCCAGACCAAGAGCCATACAAAGGGTGCGCGCGAAAGGGAATCTCACTGCCATGGGCCAAGTCTAAACGCGCAAAGCCGCCCTTGCATAGCAGGGGCGGCGTCAAACTCGTGTGAAACCGTGGTCTTGCGGGGCGCGCGCGTGCGTGAGGCGACCGCGAGGGCAATCAGCCGCCCAGATCAGCCCTGGCGAGCCTTGAAGCGGCGCTGCACCTTGTTGATGACGTACACCCGGCCCTTGCGGCGGACCAGGCGGTTGGCGCGATGGCGACCGCGCAGCGACTTCAATGAGTTACGGACCTTCATGGCAGAATCCTGAACGTTCGAAAGGCCGTGTTCGGCACTACCGTTTCGGCACGCGCGAATGTGGCAAAATGAAACCTTTCCCGCTGGCGGACCGACCGCCCGGGACGGGGCGGTTCTTAAGGCATGGCGGGACTGGATGTCAATCCAAACAGGCCATTCCGCCCCGAATTAACCTCTGGATAGGGCTGAAACGGCCCATTCACGCGGGAAATTCGACCATCGCCTCGCCGGTCGCAACCCGCTCCTCGTTCTGGTTCCGCACGATGACGTCGATCACGACCCAGCGTGCCTTGGCCGTGACCTGCTTCGACTTGATGATCCCGGAGGGCTGGATGGTGTCGCCGGGCCGGACCGGCTTCACCCATCTTGTCTCGAGCCGGCGGTGGATTGCGCCGGCCGGATAGGCCCAGTCGGTGATCATGCGCGAGATCAGCCCAAAATTGTTCATGCCGTGCATGATCACGCCGCCGAACTGGGTCTTGCCGAA
Source organism: Bradyrhizobium sp. OK095 (assembly GCF_900109945.1). Lineage (GTDB taxonomy): Bacteria > Pseudomonadota > Alphaproteobacteria > Rhizobiales > Xanthobacteraceae > Bradyrhizobium. The sequence continues at coordinate 83,016 of NZ_FOBX01000009.1, read as the reverse complement.
ACTGCCCTTCATGTAGTCGTCGTCGAGATGCAGCGGGTTGTAGTCGAGCGAGGCGTCGCAGAACAGACGGATGGATTCGCGGGACACGGCGAAGCTGGGTCCTTCGATGGAGTCGCCGGCGCTGAGGCCTTCGAACGTCACGGTCATAGCTGCCTCCCCTATACCGGCCTGATGGTCCAGCCGCGGCCCGAGCAGATCACCTCGCCCGCCTGGTTAAAGAAGACGTTGTCGTGCACGACGAACAACCGCTCGCGCTTGATGAACTTGTCGAGCGCGCGGGCTTCGAGCCGAATGACATCGCCGGGGCGGGCCGGGACGTTGTAGCTCCAGGACTGCCCGGCATTGACCGTGCCCGGCGAGCGCATCCAGTCGTCCGCAGGCGTGCAGGCAAACATCAGCATGATGTGGATCGAGGGCGGCGCAATCAAGCCGCCGTAACGGGTCGCCCTCGCATAGGCCTCGTCGAAATAGAGCGGATGGGTCTCGCCGACCGACTTGCAGTACAGCGCGATCGCCTCGCTTGTGAGCGTATAGGGGATGGTCTTGCGCGGCTCGCCCGGGACGATGTCGTCCCATCCCTTGCGCGATTGGGCGTCCTTCCAGAAATCAGTCTCGAAGGCTTGCGCCTCAGCCATTTCCGGCCTCCCCATATCCTTATTGTTCATGCCTTTATTGTTGCCGAAAACACTAGCGCAGGGACGGCCGCCCACCAATCCCCGCGAGGGGCACTTGCCAAATTCGTTATATCATATAATCAATTTGACAACCGATCGGGGAGGAAACCAATGCCGAAGATGAAGCTGCCGAATATCGACGATGTCGTCGCGATCGACATCCACACCCATGCCGAGGAGCCCTGCGGCACCCATCCCGACGACGGCTATGACGATTTCCAGGCCCAGATGGCCGACTACTTCAAGTCGCCGCACAAGCATCCGCCGACCGTGCCGGAGACCGCGGCCTACTACCGCTCCAAGAACATCGCCGCGGTGATCTTCCCGGTCGACGCCGAGCGCGAGACCGGCTTCCGCCGCTACAAGAACGAGGAGATGCTGGAGATCGCCTCCGACCATCTCGACGTCCTCATCCCGTTCGTCTCGATCGATCCGCACAAGGGCAAGCTCGGGGTGCGCGAGGCGCGCAAGCTGATCGAGGAATACGGCGTCCGCGGCTTCAAATTCCACCCGACCATGCAGGGCTTCTACGCCAACGACCGCATGGCCTATCCGCTCTACGAAGAGATCAACAATGGCGGCGCGATCGCGCTGTTCCACACCGGCCAGACCGGCGTCGGCTCGGGCATGCCCGGCGGCATGGGCATGCGGCTAAAATATTCCAACCCGATGTACATGGACGACGTCGCGGCTGACTTCCCCGACCTCAAGATCATCCTCGCCCACCCCTCCTTCCCCTGGCAGGAAGAAGCGCTGTCGGTCGCGACCCACAAGCCGAACGTTTACATCGACCTATCCGGCTGGTCGCCAAAGTATTTCCCGCCGATCCTGGTGCGCTACATCAACTCGATCCTGCAGGACAAGATGCTGTTCGGCTCGGACTGGCCGGTGATCACGCCGGACCGCTGGCTGTCGGATTTCGCCAAGATCGAGATCCGCGACGAGATCCGGCCGAAGGTGCTGAAGGCCAACGCGCGCAAGCTGTTGGGGATCTAGGCGAGCGCATCGAGGGCTTCGATCGAATGACCGAAGCCCTCATGCTCAGGCGCTCAGGGCCCTAGACTTGTGCGAGGCCGCCGTCGACGAAAACCTCGCCGCCGGTCATGAAGCTGCTGTCCGACGACGCCAGGAACGCGGCCACCGCCCCCGTCTCACTCGGGTCGCCCACGCGCCCGATTGGCGTCATGCTTCCGAGCGCATCGAACGCTTCCTCGCCGACGATCTCCAGCGCCAGCTCGGTCTTGGTCGGCCCCGGAGACAGCACGTTGACGCGGATGCCGGTGCCGCGCAGGTCCAGCGCCCAGCTGCGCGCCAGATTGCGGATCGCAGCCTTGGTCGCGCTGTAGATGCTGAACTGCGGCGTCCCCATCACGCCCGTGCTCGAACCGGTCAGGATGATCGACGCCCCCTGCTTCATCAGCGGCAGGGCCTTTTGCACCGTGAACACGAGCCCTTTCACATTGACGTCGAAGATGTGATCGTAATGCGCGACCGTGATCTCGCCGAGCGGCGCAAACAATCCGGTGCCGGCATTGGCGAACAGAATGTCGAGCCCGCCGCGTTCGGCTTTCACCGCTGCGTACAACCGGTCGAGGTCGGACAGATCCGTCACCGAGCCCCTGACGGCGCGCGCCGAAGGACCCAGCTTCGCAACGGCCGCGTCGAGCGGCTCCTGCCGCCGCCCGAAGAGATAGACGAACGCGCCTTCGTCGACGAACCGTTTCGCCGCTCCAAATCCGATGCCGGTTCCACCGCCGGTCACCACTGCGGTCTTGCCTTGTAGTCTGCTCATGATGTGCTCCTTCACTAAGGTTGCACTGAGCTGGCGGCGTACCCACTTATCGACAAGTATGCACCTTTTGGTAAGTGCCCAAAAAATGTCGTCAGATCTTTCAGAGCCGACTTTCCTGGCCGCGCAGATTCCACCGCCTGTCCAAAGTTGCACGCCGAGTCTGCCCGGCTTCACCTGCGGCCTGGATGCGACCTTGCGGGTCATCGCCGGCAAGTGGAAGCCGCTGATCCTGTACTTCGTCGCCCAGGGCGGGCCGACCCGCTACGGCGAGCTGCGACGCGCCGTGCGTGACGTCAGCGACAAGATGCTGATCCAGCAGCTGAAGGAATTGGAGGCAGACGGTCTCGTGAAGCGGACCGACTACAAGGAGGTGCCGCCGCGGGTGGACTACAGTCTGACCCCGTTGGGCCACAGCCTGGCCGAGGCGCTGGTGCCGCTCTGCTCGTGGGGCACGGAGCACATGGCGGATGTGAGCCGGGTCTTCGCCGAGCGGGAGACCTGGAATACCAAGGGGCGGTGAACCTGATGGCCGCGTTGCGTCCGATCAATTCACGCTTGCCAGATAGCCCGCGAGAATTGTCCGGCTCTGGCTCAGCGTCTCGATGCGCTCGTCGATCAGGCCGACCTGCTGGGCGAGTATTTTTCGCAACTCGTTGCAGGGCGTGAAGGCTGGATCGTTGCTGCGAACGCACGGCAGCAAGCGCTGGATCGTTTCGAGCGTCATTCCGGCGGCGCCAAGCATCTTGATCCGCCGCACGGTTTGCTCTTCCTCCGACCCGTAGTCGCGATAACCCGCGTCGGTCCGCTGCGGCGCCAGCAACCCTTCGCCTTCGTAGTAGCGCAGCATTCGGACGCTGACGCCCGTCCGCCTGGAGAGTTCGCCAATTTTCATCTGAAAACCTCTTGACCCTTACAGCGCTGTCAGACCTTACAGACTCTGCTCATCCAAGTGAATGCCGCTTGAGAGGGAGCAAAGATGAAAGCCTACCATCTGAACAGCCATGCTGGTGCTGGCCGCCTTGTGCGAGCCGACCTCGGCAAACCGGAACCCGCCAGTGGCGAGGTTCGCATCCGGGTCGAAGCGGCCAGCCTGAACTACCGCGACCTCCTGATCCTCGACCGCGCAGACCAAAACAAGCTCAACGGCCGCGTTCCGCTCTCCGACGGCGCAGGAATCGTTGACGCCATCGGCCCCGACGTCCTGCAATGGCGGCTCGGAGACCGCGTCGCTGCATCGTTCTTCCGCGATTGGGTCTCGGGGCCGTTCAAGTCCAGCTATGTTCCGTCATCCCTCGGTGGCAACACGATGGACGGAATGCTGGCGGAGTATGTCGTGCTACCGGCAAATGCGCTCGTTCCCGTGCCACCGCATTTGTCCTCGCTCGAAGCCGCGACATTGCCCTGTGCCGGCGTCACGGCTTTCCATGGCCTGATCGCACGCGGCGGGATGCACAAAGGCGACACGCTGCTGGTCCAGGGAACGGGCGGCGTCGCGCTGTTCGGTCTTCAATTCGCAGCAGCGCTGGGAGCGCGCGCGATCGTGATCTCGTCCTCGGATGAAAAACTCGCCCGTGCCAAGGCGCTGGGCGGCTCGATCCTCATCAACTATCGCGACACGCCTGATTGGGATGTCGCGCTGATGAAAGCGACGGATGGCGAAGGCGCCAGCCATATCCTCGAACTCGGCGGTCCCGGCACCTACGACCGATCGCTGCGTTCGGTCGCGTCGGGCGGCAAGATCGTTCAAATTGGCGTGTTGACGGGATTCGGACCGAAGCCCGACCTCGCGCGGCTGCAATGGGAGAATGCCGACATCATCGGCGTCACCGTCGGATCGGTCGAACATTTCGCCGCCATGAACAGCTTCCTGACCGAACATGCGATCCATCCGATCGTCGATCGGGTCTACGGCTTCGACGAGGCTCCGGAAGCGTATGCTCACCTCCGGTCCGGCTCACACTTCGGCAAGATCGTTGTGAAGTTCTAGAAGCGAGGATTGACTGCGAGGGGACCGCCGCTTCGGGTCAGAATCCGGACGGTGACGGGACGTATTGCATTGCCTCACAGCACGGCCCGCGTTAGAGAAGCCGCAGATTTGGAGGTCGGCACATGTCATGCACCTACAAGCTGAATGAAGACGTTCGCCATCAGCCGCAAGGACCACAAGGACGTGCTGCAACTGAGCCACCGATGATTTACACCATCGTTCAACATATGCCCATCGAGGCAGATGGACGCATTAGATACCGCATCAAGTGCAAATCGAAGAATATCGAGCGAGTCGTTACGGAAGATCAGCTGTCGTATTCTCAGTGATCGAGCGCGCTTGCCGACAGAAGGATCCTAGTCATGCTGAATGATCGCGAAAATATCCTGGTCGCGCTCCGCGAAAAGCCACTCAAAGTCTATGAAGTCATGAAACGCGCCAACGTCGTGAACGAAGAAGCTTGCCAGTCCCTCCTGTTGAAGATGCGCGACGAGGGCTTGGTGAAGTTCGATATCCACAAAGGGCGATGGCTCATCGGATGATTCGAGAAATTGCGGCGACCGTCCATCGTTGATCGCAGAAGACCCGCTGCGGTGCTCAAGAACACACTCAGACTCGAAGGATTAGCGGCAGCTTTCATCCTGGATCGATATCGCCGCACCTTGTATAGTCCTTAGCGCCCGCAACGCTCACAGAGGACCGGTCAAGTGAGTCTCAAAGCCGTCGTCTTCGACGCCTACGGAACGCTCTACGACATCCAGTCGGTCTCAGAGATCACCGAGGATGCGTTTCCGGGCTACGGCGAGATCATCACGCAAATCTGGCGGATCAAGCAGCTCGAATACACCTGGTTGCGCTCGATGATGCGGCGTTACCAGGATTTTTCCGCGGTTACGCGTGACTCGCTCGCGTATACGCTGCGCGTGCTGGGGCTTGCCTGCGAGAACGAGACATTCGAGCGCGTGATCGAGAAGTATCTGCATCTCGATCTCTATCCGGATGCGGTAGCAGCGCTTGAAGCCTTGAAGCCGCGAAAGCTCGCCATCCTCTCCAATGGCAGCCCGGACATGCTGAATGCGCTGGTGCGCAACTCCGGCCTCGACCGTCTGCTCGATGCCACCATCAGCGTCGATGCCAAGGGGATCTTCAAGCCGAGCCCGCAGGCCTATGAGCTGATCGGTGAGACGCTCGGCACCGCGTCCGAGGAGGTGCTGTTCGTCTCCTCAAACCCCTGGGACGTCGCGGGCGCGAAGGCGTTCGGATTGAACGTCGCCTGGATCGAACGGGTGACACCGGAGGCGATGGCGCTGGCTTGCGTCGAGAACGAACTCGTGGCACCGCTGACCATGTTTAGGGCGATCCGCACCCAGATGGATGAACTCGGCTTTGCGCCGGACCACCGCGTCCACGCGCTCTCCGAGCTGGCAAAGATCGCTTAAGCATCGTCACCCGCCCGTGAGACATGAATGAGCCTGGAATCCGTTCGCGCCTTCTTCGCCGAGAAAGCCCCCGACATCTCCGTCATCGAATCCCCGATCAGCTCCGCGACCGTGACGCTTGCCGCAGAGGCCTATGGCGTCGAGCCCGGGATGATTGCCAAGACGCTATCGCTGCGCATCGGCGAGCGCGTGATCCTGATCGTCGCCGCGGGTACCTCACGCATGGACAACAAGAAGGTGAAGGCGCAATTCGGCGGCAAGCCGAAGATGCTGGGGCTGGAAGAGGTCGCCGAGATCACCGGCCATGAGGTCGGCGGCGTCTGCCCGTTCGGGCTGAAGTCGCCGCTGCCGATTTACTGCGACGTCTCACTGAAAGCGTTCGACATCGTGGTGCCGGCCGCGGGCTCGACCCATAGCGCGGTGCGCATTGCGCCCGACCGGATGGCCGAGCTGACCGCTGCCGAATGGGTCGATGTCTGCGAGCACAAGCCCTAGCCAGCGCTAGTCATCGTCGTCGTAAGGCTGCGGCTGCGCCAGCGGAGGCGCAGCGTTGTAGCGCGGTGGCGGCACAGGCCGTCCGCGCGGAACCTGTTGCTGCGGCGGAATCTGGTTGTTGGACTGGAACACGGCGCGACACGCGCTCGACAGCTGCGGCGTGTTCTGTTGCAAACAAGCCGTGATACGATTCACGTCCGGAATCTGGTCGCTGCACAGCCGCCACACATCCGGCGTGCAGGCCATCTGCTGTTCCATCGTGCCGCGATTGTCCTGCGCAAAGGCCGCGCCCTGCGCGACCATGCCGCCAACTGCAAGCGCCACACTCAGCGCAATCCGCTCTGTCCGCATCTCTCGATTCCTTCCCGAGGTCTCTCGATTTGTCTTCAATCAATGAGACGCGGTCAGGTTCTCACCCAACAAAAGAATGTGAAGGGGTGGCCGGAACCTACTCCACCTTGCCGATCTTCTTCACCGCCGCGATCAGCCGCTTGCTGTCGGTCGCCACGAATTCGGAGAACGCCGGCGCGTCCTGATAGGCGACGAGACTGCCCGAGGTATCGAAAGCCCTGAGCACATCAGGGCTTGTCATCACCTGCGCCATCGCCTCGCGCAGACGGCTGGCGATCGGCGCGGGAAGAGAGCGCTGAGCAAACAGCCCGGCCCAGATGTACATCTCGACATCCTTGTAGCCGAGCTCCTGGAAGGTCGGCACGTCGGGGAAGCTCGCGATGCGCTTGGCGCCGCAATTGCCGAGCACACGCAACTTGCCGTCGTCGACCTGCGGCTTCAGCGTCCCCGGTGCCGCCGCGATCGCCTGCACGGTGCCGCTGAGCAACCCGGTGAGCGCGGGACCGGCGCCGCGAAACGGCACATGCAGCAGCTTGATGTCGGCACTATTGGCAAACATCTCCATAGCCACATGCAGCGTGCCGTAAGGCCCGGACGAGCCGTAGGTGATCTGGCCGGGCCGCTTCTTCGCGTCCTCGACGAAATCCTGCGCCGTCTTCCAGGGGGCCGAGGCCGGCACCGCGAGCAGCGTGGGATCGGCGAGCACACGCGCGATCGGCATGAACTGCGAGACTTCATAGGCGACCGGACGGTCGAACAGCCGGTCAGCCTCGGGGAGCACCGCGAGCGAGGATAGCGTCATCAGCAGCGTGTAGCCGTCGGGCTCCGCGCGCGCCGCCGCAGCATTGCCGACCGATCCGCCGCCACCGCCGGCGCGGTTGTCGACGATGACGGGCTTGCCGAGGATCCGCTCCAGCGCCATCGCGACGGGACGCGCCGCGAGATCGGCCTGTCCGCCAGCCGGGAACGGGACGATCATGGTGATGTTGCGCGCCGGATAGGTTTGCGCGTGGGCCTCGTCCGGCAAAGCAGCCCGCAGCAGCGGCAATGCCGCAGCGGCGCGCAAGAGATCGCGTCGATCCATCATAATCCCCTCGCCCCCGATTTTCTTTTGTTTCGCCAGCCTAACGTGCCACGCAGCAAGAACAAGGCGTTAACGAAGCATTGACCATGTCCGGCCCCGTCAGGAACGCATCCGTGAACCCGCTGTTTCCCTCCCAGGGAGTGAGTGATGCGGAATCTTGCGACCATCGACGTCGCCCTGGACGAGATGCTGGTGAATCTCGCAGCGATCGTCCTGCGGCTTTCGAAGCCCGAGATGACGCGGACGCCGGAAGCCCGGCGCGCGTTGGCGCAATCCGTCCATCAATATGCCGTGTGCGCGGCACGATCGACCGACCCGCGGGTGCATGAATTGAAGTCGCAGCTGGAGGGGACGCTGAAGCCGAACTTGCGCATTGTCGCAATCGACGGCGTGAAGGTGTCGTAGTCGGATTCGGTCGTTGAACCGCTCGCTCTAAGACCCCTTCACCTTTCCGCGAGACCGCCGCTTGCAGGTGCCCGGCAGCTTGGCCGCGAGGAAATCGCCGAGGGCTTCGACGCGGGCGGGACGCGGGCCGCCGGGCGGGGTCACGAGGTGCACGGCGCCTTCGGCCTGCTTCCAGTCTTTCAGGATCACTTCGACCTCGCCCGATGCAATCGCTTCGCCGACGATGAACTCAGGAAGCTCGGCGATGCCGAGGCCGGCGATCAGCGCCGGCATCACCGCTTCGCCATTGTTGACGCGAAGCTGTCCGCCCGGGCGCACGCTGGCCTGCTCGCCGGCGGCGTTGGTGTAGTGCCAGACATTGGGCGTCGAGAGATAGGCGTAGCTGAAGCATTTGTGCTCGGCCAGATGCATCGGATGCGTCGGCCGTCCATGTTGCTTGAGGTAGGACGGCGCAGCCACCGTGAAGCGTGGCATGGTGAAGAGCCGCCGCGCGATCAGCGAGGAATCCGGCAGGCGCGCGATCCGCACCGCCATGTCAAAACCCTCGCCGATCAGATCGACGGTCGCATCGCTCAAATGCAGATCGACCGAGACTTCCGGATAGGCCTCGAAAAACTCCGGTAGCAGCGGCGCCACCGCCTTGATGCCGAACGTCATGGGCACGGCGAGCCGCACCAGCCCGCGCGGCGCCACCGATTGCGCCAGCGCCTCGTTCTCCGCAGCCTCCCCGTCGGCCAAAAGGCGCGTGGCGCGGTCGGCAAGCTTGTGCCCGGCATCGGTCAGCGCGAGCCGGCGCGAGGTACGGTTGAACAGGCGAGCGCCGAGCCGCTCCTCCAGCCGGGTCACCGCCTTGGACACCGTGGCCTTGGACATTGCGAGCTCGCCCGCTGCCCCCGCAAACGACCGTAATTCCACGACTTTTGCGAAAATCGCGAGCGCCTCGAAATCGGGGAGTTTTGCCATGGCAGCCGGCCTCTAAAGGTCTATTCAGGAAACAATACGTTTCAATGGTTTCTATTTCTATACCACAAGCGGAGGCTTATCCAAGGGTCATCAGACATTCAGGACTGGAGAAATCCAATGACCAAGAAGCTCTCAGGCAAGGTTGCCCTCGTCACCGGCGGCTCGCGCGGCATCGGCGCGGCCTCGGCCCGCGCTCTCGCTGATGAAGGCGCAGATGTCGCCATCAGCTACGTCGCCTCGCCTGACAAGGCCGAAGCGGTCGTCGCTGAGTTGAAGGCCCGCGGCGTCAAGGCCCGTGCCTTCAAGGCAGATCAGGCCTCGGCCAAGGACGTCACCAAGCTCGTCAACGATGTGGCGAAGGAGTTCGGCCATCTCGACATCCTCGTCAACAATGCCGGTGTCGCCGCGGGCGGCGCGACCGACGATGCCAATGCCGATACCAGCGCGCTGGAACGTCAGGACTCCGTCAACGTACATGGCGTGATCGCGGCGATCCGCGCCGCCTCGCAATTGATGGGTGAGGGCGGACGCATCGTCACCGTCGGCTCGATGCTGGCCGACCGCGCCTCGTTCCCGGGTCTTGCCGACTACGTCGCCACCAAGGCGGCGGTGGTCGGCTACACCAAGGGCGCGGCACGCGATCTCGGCCCGCGCGGCATCACTGTCAACGTGGTGCAGCCCGGCTCGATCAACACCGACATGAACCCGGACGACGACCGCGACTTCGCGGAAGCCCAGCGCAAGCAGCACGCGCTGCAACGCTTCGGACGCCCCGAGGAAGTCGCCGCCGGAATCGTCTTCCTCGCAAGCCCGGAAGCCTCCTTCGTCACCGGCACCGTGCTCAACGTCGACGGCGGGTTTGGCGCCTGATCAAAGCGCCTCCCCTCCAACACAAGGATTACGCAAATGATCGAACTCAGACCTTTCGACAAACTCGGCGGCGCCGATCACGGGTGGCTCAAGGCCAAGCATCATTTCTCCTTCGGCGGTCACTATGACCCGAACAACATGGGTCATGGCGCCTTGCGGGTGTGGAACGACGACGAGATCGCGCCGAACACCGGCTTTCCGGCTCATCCCCACGCCAACATGGAGATCATCACCTATGTGCGCGAGGGCGCGATCACCCATCAGGACAGCCTCGGCAACGAGGGACGGACTGAAGCGGGCGACGTGCAGGTGATGAGCGCCGGCAGCGGCATCCGCCACTCCGAGTACAATCTGGAGCCGAGCAAGACCCGGATCTTCCAGATCTGGATCGAACCGACGCAACGCGGCGGCCAGCCGACCTGGGGCTCAAAGCCGTTCCCGAAGTCGGACCGCTCCGGCAAGCTCGTCACCATCGCGAGCGGAATCGAGGGTGACACGGACGCACTGCCGATCCGCGCCGATGCGCGGGTGCTCGCCACAACGCTGAAGGCCGGCGAGAGCGCGGAGTACGAGCCCGAGAGGTCACGGAACCTCTATCTCGTGCCCGCGGCAGGTTCAGTCGAGATCAACGGCGTCCGCGTCAATGCCCGCGACGGCGTCGCGATCCGCGACGAGGAACGGCTGAAGATCACGGCGCTGGAAGACACCGAGCTCGTGCTCGTCGACGCGGCGTAAGCGCCGCGCACACAGAACAACTCAATTCATCATTCAACGGAGACCACCATGACCAAAGTTCTCGTCCTGTATTATTCCGCCTATGGCCACATCGAAGCGATGGCCAATGCGGTTGCCGAAGGCGCGCGCGAAGCCGGCGTCACCGTCGACATCAAGCGCGTGCCGGAGCTGGTGCCAGCTGAAGTCGCGAAGGCCTCCTATTACAAGGTCGATCAGGCCGCGCCTGTCGCCGAGATCGCGGACCTCGCCAATTACGACGCAATCATTGTCGGCACCGGCACCCGCTTCGGCCGCATGGCCTCGCAGATGGCGAACTTTTTGGACCAGGCCGGCGGGCTCTGGGCCAAGGGCGCATTGCACGGCAAGGTCGGCGGCGCCTTCACCGCGACCGCGACCCAGCATGGCGGCCAGGAGACGACGCTGTTCTCGATCATCACCAACCTCCTGCATTTCGGTATGACCGTGGTCGGCCTGAACTACGGCTTCGCCGGCCAGATGAAGCTCGATGAAGTCACCGGCGGCTCGCCCTACGGCGCCACCACGATCACCGGCGGCGACGGCAGCCGTCAGCCCAGCGCCAACGAGCTCGCCGGCGCGCGCTATCAGGGACGCCAGATCGCGGAGACCGCCAAGAAACTTCATGGCTGAGCTTCATGGCTGAGCCTCGCAATTAAGCTTTACGACCGACAGCATCGCCGATGCGACGCGGGCGGCATTCTCATTCGGGAATGCCGCCTGACTTAACGTTGTGACGCAATGGTCACCCGCTAGGCCTGCGTGATGTCGGCGTGAGGCTTGATTGAATCCGTCACGACAGGCGCCGGTGCCGTCGACAACCACCAGCCCTCACCGGCGAACCAGCACGTCTCGTCGGGAGCGCCCTCTCTCCGCAACGACTGCACGCCATCCCATCCTCCTGCGAACGCCTCGGCCAGCCGCCGGGCGGCATCCGCATCCTGCAATCCCGCACAGCCGATGAATTGCGCACGCCCCAGGAATTTGGCCGGCCAGACCGCACCCTCGTCAGGGCGCGCGATCATCAACATGCCGCCGAGCATGCCTTCAGGCGCCAGCGGAAACACCAGCCGTCCGCCGGGCCGCAAGGCATCGAGCCATTCCGTGGCCGGCTGCGCCGCGCCCGCGCAGACATAGATCACGTCAGCAGCCGGCAGATCGGACGCGATGCCCGAACGTTCGCGCACCTCGACATGGGCGATGTCCTTCAGATTCTCGCGCGCGAGCCCTGCCAGACGTTCGTCGATCTCATAGGCATGGACACGGCCGCCGGGGCCGACGAGATGCGCGAGGATCGCGGTGTAGTAACCACTGCCCGCGCCGATCTGGATCGCGGTCTCGCCTTCCTTCACAGCGCAGCCGCTGAGCCAATAGGCGTGCGCGCCAGGCATCCCGATATTGAGGCCGCGCGCGCTGTCGAGCGCCAGCAGCGCGTTCTGATAGAGGAACGCGGGGTCATCATCGGGCGTCACGACATAGGGATGGCCACCGAGGGAGATCGACCACGGCCCGGGCCCGACGAAAGGCTCGCGCCTGACGGTCCGAAAAGCCTCCTCGATACGGGGATCCGCGGCCCTCGCCGCGGCGCAGATCAACTGCGCATAGAATGCGCGATATTTTGCCGAACGATCTTCCATGTCGCCTCCGGGAAACGGAAGGCGACGATAACACGACCATTGCGATAGTCGAATGACCTGAGCAACCCCCGGCTTTGCACGCTCTAGCGTGCGGCCTTGCCCATCGCGCGCGCCGCGAGGGCGGCCAGCCTTGGATGACGGCGCAGCCCCTGCGCGGCATGATCGCGCCAGACGTAAGGCACGCCGCGCCAGGACAGTGCGACGCTGACATCGGTCAGCGGCACCTGTTCGGCGCCGAGGCGGCGCTTGTAGTCCTGGTTGCCGATGCTGAGATCGAAGCGGCGCACGCCCTGCGCATGCAGCGCCTCCATGGTGCGTTCAGTTACGAGCAGTCCGGGAGAGAAGTTCGCCCAGGTCTTGCCGGTATGACTGATGCGCAGCAGGAAATAGGTCGCGCCGTATCGAACGCCGAGCGTGGTCGCAACGATGCCCTTGTCGCAGACCAGCGCCGAGACGACGGCATAGCCTTCAGCAACACCTTGCCGCGCCACCTCGCGATAGAAACTCGCGTGAACATCGTCGTTGAGAACGAAGGGCGAGCCAAGCTGCCTCATCCGTTCCTCCTGCTGCACATCCATCACATCGAGCAGCTCGCGCGCGCGCGCGACATCCGTAGCGATCTCGAACCGCGCGTTGCCAAGACGGCTGAAGACGCGCCAGCACCGCGGCAGCTGTAGACGCCTGAGCGACGCCCTATAGTCGGCATAGTCGTCGCCCATGAGCACGAGGTTGCCGTTGACCGAGCAGGATCCGATACGGCCGAGCGACACCAGCGGGTTCGGCTTGCCGCCGACATGAGCCGGCATCTTCTTCAGGCGCAACAGGTCGAAGCCGTCAGGCAGGGCGCGCAGGGCATCGACCAGCGCCGCACTGATTGCGCGCGCGCCGGCCGCATCGAACGTCGCATCGCATGCCAGGATCGGCGCGTTGTTGTCGGAGATGCCGAGATCGGCGAACTCGACGACACGGATGCCGCGCCTGACATGGCTCATCATCGGCACCACCGCGATGTCCCTGCCGGTCGCGGCATCGGAGATCAATGCGATCAGCGGGGCATGTTCGTGAAACGCCTCGTACCAGGCATCGAGCCAATAACCATGCTGGAAAGCGGTGCGATGGCCGGCCTTCAGGCGCAATGCGGCATGCTGCCAGTCACGCAGGAAATCGACCGCGATTCCCGACGTGCTGGACACAAGATCATCTGGTTGCTCGACGCTGAGGAACGTCATCCGCGGGGCATGTGGTTACTGAATGTTTCCAGATAGATTATGTTTTGCCGTGGACCACAAGTTACGTCGCTGCTTATCGTTAAGCGGATACCACTTCCCTGTCCCCGCGACAGATCAGCCGCTGCGACAAGCTGTCAGCGGTCGGGTTCCATCGGCTCAACGCATTGGAACCTGGCCAGGAAGTGCAGACCGGCGGCGGCCAGCGCGAACATGAACCAGACCGGATTCTGCCGTTCGAGCAGGAAGGTCTCGGTGGTCCCGAAATAGAGGCCGAACAGCCATATCGTCAGGAACAGCTTGCCCAGCGCATTGCTGCGATTGTGGGCCTGGACCGTCTGGAAGTTGCGAAGCGGGGCGAATACGAAGATGAGGATGACCAGCAGCAGGCCCGGCAGGCCGATGGTAACGGCGAGGTCGAGATAGCTGTTGTGGCTGTGCGCCGCCGTCACCGCCCATTCAGAGCCCTTGGCGGTCTGGCGCTCGGTCACATCGTCCCAGAACGCCGCATAGCCGTGGCCGATGATGGGCTTTTCGGCGACGGCCGCGAGTGCGAATTCCCAGATATCGGAACGGCCGGTGAAGGTGGGATCGACGGGGAGCAGCCGCGTCACGGACCCCAGCGACGGGCTCAGGACGCTGCCGACCGTCAGCAGGTTCATCACGATCAATGGCGCAAAGCAGATGATCCGCTTCAGCCACAGGCTGCGCGTGACGTAGACGAGCGAGGCCAGCGCATAGATCGCGAGGCACAGCACCGAGGAGGTCTTGCCGCCGGTGAAGATCAGGAAGATGCCGGCAAGCAGCGCGATCGCCGGCCCCATCACGAACGAGCCGACCGCGGACAGGTAAATACCGAGATAGACCAGGATAGTCATCACCGGCGAGGCGACGTTCTTGTGGCCGAAACTGCCGCGCCAGTCGCCGGCGAGCTGCGGCTCGGTGATGTCGAGCGCGGTGTGGATGGAATATTGCGGCGCGAGGAAGACGCCGATATAGCACAGCGTCAGCAGCACGAGAGCGGCGCCGCCGAGGCACACATTGAAGCTGCGCTGCGTCGGCGGCAGCAATGGCAACAGCACGGCGATCGACGTCACGCTGGCGGCGAGAACGAAGCGTTGGATCGAAACGCCACGGCTCTCGGAGAAGACGATATTGATCAGCATCCAGCCGACAAGGCAGAGATGCAGCGGCGTCACCAGGCTCTTCAGCGAGGGCGCATCGGTGGCCGCGACGAACAGCACCGCCACTCCTGCCAGGAGGCCCCAGCAGACGTAGGTGAGCGCCATTCGTCCGCCGACGACAGTGGCGACGTCTTCGCTGCGTAGGTCGGGAAACGGATCGAGCGTCACCAGCACGAGCAGCAGAGCTGCCAGTGCGACAAGGCAGCGCGCCGCCTGCACGGCATTCAGCCCGGCAAGCCCGTCGCGCAGGACGTGGCCGAGCGATCGGGCCTCGACGTCGGTCATGTCAGCGGCGCTGCGATCCATGGCTTAGGGCGGTGGCTCAAGGCAGGTCTGATGAATCCCGCAAAGATCCAGGTCTTAGCCCATCCCCGTTAACCATCCGTCAACCAGCATGCCGGAGGTCGCGGACACCCTTTGCTGCCGCGCCACGCTGCGCGCGATCTCGTAATATTGCAGCGCGCGCTGTTCCAGCGTCAGAGTGTCGAGCACGAAGCCCCGCGGATCGAACGTTTTGGCGGCACAGCCGGACCAGAATTCGTCCCAGCCCGCCTCGAACGCCGCTGTGTCGGCGAATTTGGCGCCGCAACGATCGTCCCAATACGGCACCGACGACACCGGCGCGAACTGCACGCGGTGCGGATAATAATCGGGGTCGCGCCACGGGCCGCCGGGATCCCAGGCAAATACCGGCACGCCGCACGACAGCGCCTGCTGATAGGCGATGCCCTGGCTCTCGTTCTGGCACAGGAAGATCATCGCGCGGCAACGCGCCAGCGCGTCCTGATAGTCCTCTTCCTTGTAACTGCCGTAACGCAGCTCCGTGAACGAGCGCCCCTCCTGGCGGAGCCGGGCGCGGACGGGCTCAATCAAATCGGGCGCATAGCGCTCGCGGTCCCAGTGGACCTTGTCGTAGATCAGGACGTCGACGGACTTTTGTGAAGCGCGCGACGGCGCCCAGAGATCGGTGTCGATGCCGACCGGCCAGGCTTCAGTATCCGGCCAATACGGCCGGTACATGTCGGCGTACCATGGGCCGGGCACCACGACCTTCTTCACCGGAAGCCGCTTGAACAGATCGAGATCGTCGAGCGGATGATTGTGGGCAGCAACCCCGAGCAGGATCGGGTTCTTCCACGCGAACTTGTCGAGCAGGAAGGTGCGGCCGATGATGCAGGCGACTTCCTCGGGATGCTGCGCGATATAGCCGTAATCGTTGACGCGGTAGCGGATATCGAGCCGATCGAGCCCTGCGCAGAGGTTGAGGAACACACGCAGCTGGCCGCTCATGCGCGGCTCGCCGAACAGCATGCGGCGCGCCATGCGCCGCAGATGCCGGTCGCCGGGAAACCAGCGATCGTCCTTGTCCTCGTAGAAGAGGTTGAGGACCATGTCGTCGGGATCGTAGTCGAATGTCTTTGCGGGCACAGGGTCCATCCGCGGCAGCCTGATGCGTATTCTCGCATGGGACCGGCTGACGCACTCGTCCAAGTTAGCGACAGACTTAACGCCACAGGCTTAACGCTAATTGACGAAACCAGCCTCGCCCGGGCCTTCGCAGCAATGATTTGGGCGTTATGTGAGTATCATCCGCAACGGCCGAGGCTGCGCTCCGCAACTCCAGCTGCGGCCCGGTTAACAAACCATTAAAGACGAGCCGCCGCTTGACCACCGCCGACGACATTCTGGATTCACCGGCCGCCGCATTCGCGGCAAAAGGCGCACGCACCGCATTGTCGGCGGCTTCTCACACGCCGGTCTCCGTCATCATCCCTGCCAAGAATGCTTCCGCGTTCATCGGCGAGACCATCGCAAGCGTACTGACGCAAGGCGACGTGACCGAGGTGATCGTCGTGGACGACGGCTCGACCGACGACACCATAGCGATCGTTCGTGCCATCCGCGATCCCCGCCTGCGCCTGATGCCGAATGACGCCTCGGGCGTATCGGCTGCGCGAAACCTCGGCGCGCTGAGCGCGCGCGGCGACTGGCTGATCTTCCTCGATGCCGATGACCGCCTGCGCCCCGCCGCGGTGACGACCCTGCTGACGGCAGCCAAGGCCGCTCCCCACGCAATTCTGGTCTATGGCGACTACAACACGATCGACAGCGATGGCCGGCCGATCGGCCGCCGCGACCTGCTCAAGGGCCGCCGCAAGCCATCTGGCGACGTGATGGAACGGCTTGCCTGCGGCAACTTCATCGTCAATGGCGGCATCATGCTGGTTCGTGCCGACGCCTTCCGCGCGGCCGGCGGCTTCGACGTCTCGCTCAGATATTGCGAGGACTGGCATTGCTGGTGCCGCCTCGCCGCGCTCGGCGAGTTCGCATTCGTCCCGGAACTTCTGCTCGACTATCGTCTGCACACCGCCAACACCATGAACGCGGCAGTGCGGACACCACAGGACTTCTTCCCAGCGGTCGCGCGCGTATTCGATGATCCTTTGATCCTCGCCCGGCTGCCCGCAAGCGCCGTGCCTCGGCTGCGCCAGGCGGCCGAGATTCATCTCGTGACCTATTCGGCGACGCAAGCAGTCCGCTTCGGCAGGTACCGCGACGCCCTCGCCTATCTCGGCATGGTTGGACGGCGATCGCCCAGAGCAGTGCCACGGTCCGCGATCAAGATCGCGCTCGCTTATCTTGGAATCTAGCCGCCCGACTCAAGAACGTCAGGTCACGATCTTGGAAGCCTCATAGGGCTTCGGATCGAAGCCGAAGGCCGCGAGCGCAGATCCAAACGCCACCATCACGGGATGCATCGCGACGACGGCCTTCGAGGTCGGCAGCAGCCGGGCCGCACGCAGCAGCGACAGCGGCAAACGCCCGAGCATCTGCGCGAATACCCGCGCCCGGGCCGCCACGCCCCGCGCGGCCTTGTGCTGTACACGATAATTGATCGCGCCGATGCGCAGGCAGCGCTTTGCGATCCAGCTGAAGCTGGTGCGGCTCTGCGGCACGGTCTCGGTGATGACGGCCTCCGCCGTCCAGTGGAAGATCATTCCGGCATTGCGGCAGCGCACGAAAAAGTCGCAATCGCCGCCGCCGAGGAAGTTGAAGCGCAGATCGAAGGCCGGACTTTCGAGCCGGTCGAACGCCGCACGCGTGATCAGGCAATTGCCGCAGCCATAGATCAGCGGCACCGCGCCAGTGTAGTCGTAGGCCGGGCAGAAGACGGGATGACGCGCGAGCCAGGGCTTGCTGTCGTCGTCGAAGACCGGCAACACCGGCCCGCCGACCACGTCGGCGCCGGTTGCTTCCGCGGTGCGGACCATCAGCTCGAGCCAGTCGGACGAGGCGATCTCGTCGTCGTCGATCATCAGGAAACGGGTCGCGGCGGGAAACAGCGCCTGCGCCGTCTCGAAGGCGGCGTTGATCGCCTGGACGTTGCCCTGCCGCTTTTCGACCAGGCAGATGCCCTGGAGCCTGCCATCGGCGAGATACTCCGCGGCGACTGGCGCGCTCTCGCGCCCTGCCGCATCGTTCTCAACCATGACCACCGCGAAGGAGCGCGGGGTACGCTGGCTCGCGAGCGAGTCCAGCGTCAGCCGCAGATGCTGCGGGCGGCGGAAGCAGGGAATACAGACGACGATGCCGACCGACAGATCGATGACCCGGGAGCTCGCCGCGATCTCCCGGCTGGGATCGCGCAACGTTTCCGAGATCCGGCTGGCGGACAGGTCTGTCGGGATCAGTGTCATGGCGCTCTAGATGCCCGAGATATGTTGAAAAAGCCCTGCGCCGGTCGCGCCGTCTCGCGACGGCACAGCGCGGCGGAACAGATGCGTGCCAAAGTGAACAGTCCGACCGAGGCGCGAGACGGCACCATCCGAATGATCTCCCGACAATGCAGACGTGCCACCATACGCTTAACCGCTTTCGCGTGTTTCCCCTGCAAATCCATGCGCAAGTGGTACTGCAATTCGCAGTCCATCATCCGCCGACGGTGCGGGGCAGAGAATGCCGTAGTTAACGCCCATGCGCATTAACCCGACCGTAAGCACCGCGACCGGTGAAGCGGGGCGGCATCAGATTTGCTCTTCGGGCATACGACATTTTTCCTGTAAATTTGAATCGAACAAGCGCGGTCAGAAAATATGAACAAACCAGCCACGATCGATTTCGCGACAGCCACGGCGACCAACGCCCCCGCAGCCACTGCACACACCCAGGCACTGCTCGATCTGGTCCCCGGCGAGGCCCGCGACAGCCTGCTCGCCGTTCACGACTTGCTGCGCCGCGAGCTGCCGCAGGGACAGCTCGCGACCTATGAAGCCGGCGGCGGCTCGTGCAGCTTTCTGCCGACAGAATTGCTGAGCCGCAGCCACGTCACCGTCGTCGACATCGACGAGGACCAGGTCAAGAACAACAATTATGCGGACGAGGCGATCCTCGGCGACGTGCAGACCTACCGCTCCACGCCCGAGAGCTTCGATCTCGTGATCTGCTACAACGTGATCGAGCATCTTCCCGATGTCGAAGCTGCGCTGCTGAATTTCCGCGACGCGCTCAAGCGCGGCGGGATGATCCTGATCGGCGCGCCCAATCCGCGCTCGCTGTCCGGCGTCGTCACCAAATACTCGCCGCACTGGTTTCACGTCTGGTTCTACCGGTACATCCGCGGCATCAGGAATGCCGGCCTGCCCGGCGAGCCGCCGTTCCCGACCTTCTTTCATCCGCTGGTGACGCTGCCGCGGCTCGAAGCATTCGCAGACGCCAACGGCCTCGAGATGATCTACCGCCGCGAGGTCGAGAGCCCGCGCTATCCCGAGATGCGCCGGCGCAAGCCGCTGTTCGCGGCCCTGGTCGACGCCGGCGCCGCTGTGCTCAACGCCGTGCTGCCGCGCGGCACCGACGTCCGCCGCGGCGATTATCACGTCATCCTGCGGAAGATCTGACGACGATGCGCGCGCTGCTCGTGGCACAACGTGTGAGGCTTCGCGGCCTCGCGGCGCGCGGTAACGAACCGTTAATCTCTGGGGGGCCTCAGCGTCACTACGACGCGTCGAACGGCGGCCTGCGCTTAAACGCTTTGTTTGCCATTTCGGTGAATAGTCCCTCAATGAGTATGGTTAATTTTCCCTGTTGCGTTGATTGGGCACCTATATCCTTGGTGCGTGGCGTAAAGCGAAGAGTAACCCCTCAGCCCGCGACAGTTGGAATGGAAGCTGGGGATCATGCTTGACTATAACCAGCCGATAGACCGGGTCAGACCAGAGGCCCCGCAGCAGAGGTCCGAAGCCGGCTTCAGCGTGCTGGAACTGGTCAATCTGCTGTGGCGCCGCAAGATCGCGATTGCGGCCGCCGCGCTGCTCGGCGCGACGCTTGCGGTCACCGCCGGCAAGAGCCTGACGCCGCGTTACACCGCCACCGCGCAGCTCTATGTCGATCCGCGCGAGCTTCAGCTCGTCGATCGCGAGCTCACGCCGCGCGCGCAGGACGTCTCCGGCATGTCCATGGTGGTGGAGAGCCAGGCGCGCCTGATCACCTCCAACAGCGTGCTGCTTCGGGTGATCCAGGAGGCCGGCCTAGACAAGGATCCGGAATTCGGCGGCGGCGGTGATACCAAAACGCTGATGTCGTCTCTGCTCGGCCTGATCGGCCTTCAACCCCGCGCGTCCTCCCCCGCGGAGACGAAGGAAGTGCAGCTCGGGGCGCTCGAGGTGCTGAACCGGCACATCACGATCCGCAAAACCGAGAAGAGCTTCATCGTCGACATCGAGGTCTGGTCGACCGATCCGGCGAAGGCGGCGATGCTCGCCAACACGCTGACCAGCGCCTACCTCGCCGAATCCCGCAACTCGCAGGCTTCGGCCGCGCGGCGCGCCACCGCCGACCTCTCCGGCCGGCTGAAGGAGTTGCGCGAGCGGCTCCGCAACGCCGAGACCGTGCTCGCCACCTACAAGGCCCAGAACAATTTCGTCGGCACCCAGGATGCGCTGATCAGCGACCAGCAGCTGTCCGCCAGCAACCAGCGGCTTTCCGCCGCCCGCGCGGCGACGATGGACGCACAGGCGCGGCTCGACCAGATCGAGGCGAGCCGGCGTACGGCGGCGGACGCCGGCGCGATTCCCGAGGCGCTGCAATCGCCGACCATCGCGAATTTGCGTGCCCAATATGCCGATGCCCGCAAGAAATATGCGGAGCAGACCGCCGAGCTCGGCCCGCGCCATCCGTCGCTGCGCCAGACTGAGAAGCAGGTCGAGGATCTCAAGCGCACCATCAGCGAAGAGATCGATCGCTTCGCCCAGTCGGCCAAGAACGATCTGACGCGTTCCCGCGACTTTGAGGCCTCGCTCAGCCGGGCGCTGGAAGCGCAGAAACGGCAGAGCGTGCAGCTCAGCCAGGCCTCTGTGCGCCTGCGCGAGCTCGAGCGCGAGACGGATGCCAGCCGCGACGTCTATCAATCCTTCCTCAAGCGCTCGCGCGAAACCGAGGAGCAGGAGACGCTCAACACCTCGGCGGCTCGCGTCATCGGTGAAGCGACCGTGCCGCAGCGGCGCTCGTTCCCGCCGGCGATGAGCCTGTTCGCGATGATCGGCTTCGTCTTCGGCGCGATCGCGGCTTCAAGCTGGTTCGCCGCAGCCGAGTTGCTGTTCGCCGGTGCGCCCACACCGGCCCGCCGTGAACGCAGCGCAGCGCCGCAGGCGCCCCGCGCTCCGGAAGTTGCTCATGCGCGTCCCGAACTTGACGCCTCACCGCTGCAAGCTTCGACGATGGAAAGCCCCCTGATCGAGAAACCGCTGATCTCGTGCCTCCAGGAGGCCGACGTCATCCATACGCTGGGCGCGATTCTCGCGACCGGCGGTGGCGTCGACCTGACACGGCTGGGCTGGCCGACGCTGCGCCCCGGCTTCCCCTTGACGAGCCTGCTCAATACCTGGCGCGACATGCGCGCAGCCTTGGCCCGGCGTGCCGGCGGCAAGGCGATGCCGGTGATTGCGCTGCTCG
Organism: Bradyrhizobium sp. OK095; assembly: GCF_900109945.1. Lineage (GTDB taxonomy): Bacteria > Pseudomonadota > Alphaproteobacteria > Rhizobiales > Xanthobacteraceae > Bradyrhizobium. Next base: position 61,211 of record NZ_FOBX01000009.1, on the reverse strand, counting down.
GTGCCGGCGAAACCGTCGGGCGCAGCGTGACCGCGCTGAATTTCGCGCTCGCAGCCGCGCGCGACGGCGCCCGCGTGCTGATGATCGATGCCGACCATCAGGCACATTCGCTCTCGAACAAGGTCAATCGTCCCGGCAAGAGCGAGCCGAGCGCACGCGGCTGGCTCTCGATCGGCAGCAAGGCCGCGCGCGAGATCAAGACGGTCAACGGCATCTCGGTGCTGCCGGCCGCCGACGGCGACGCCGGCAAGGCGGTTGAAGCCATCCGCAAGGCGATCGCACAGGCGCGGTCCGCCGGCGGCTACGACCTCGTGATCCTCGATGGCCCCGCAATGCCGCTCTCGGCCAGCGCCCGCAAGTTGCTCGATGACACCGATGCGCTGGTGGCGGTGCTGCCGACCAGCCACGACATCAATGACAGTCTCGAAGAAATTCTGAGCACGCTCGGCCGCGCCGAGCGCAAGCTCGTCGGCGTCGTGCTCGATGAGCTCACCCCCGCAACCCAAGCGCGCCAGCGAGGCAGACAATATGCTTGAGCGCCGCGTCAATCTGGACGGCCGGGCTGCCACTGCCGACGTGCCGCGGATCACCATCGGCGGCCTTCGCATGGCCGCGCTCGACCTGGAAGCCACCGCCGATTTCATGATCGAGGCGACCGATCCTGACAATCGCATCGGCCGTCCGCTGCATCTGACCTCGGCCAATGGCGAGGTGCTGGCACGCTGCTCGACCGAGCCGGAGACCGAACGCCTGTTCCGCGGCGCCGACCTGATCAACGCAGACGGCCAGCCGCTGGTGGCGGCCTCAAAACTGCAATCCTGGTTTCCGCTGCCCGAGCGCGTTGCGACCACGGACTTGTTCCACGTCGTCGCGCGCAAGGCCGAAGTGCTCGGCCGCACCTTCTACATGTTTGGCGCCAGCGAGGCCGAGAACGCCGCCGCGGTCGAGAATGTTCGCAATCTCTATCCGAGCCTCAAGATCGTCGGCTACAGCCACGGCTATCTGCGCGGCGACGCCCTGCGAGCGAAAATCGAGGAGATCAACGCGCTCGCACCCGATTATCTCTGGGTCGCGCTCGGCGTGCCCAACGAGCAGGCATTTGTCGAGGAATACACGCCGCTGATGACCAATGTTGGCGTTATCAAGACATCCGGCGGGTTGTTCAACTTTTTATCGGGCAGCCGGTCCCGCGCGCCGCAATGGATGCAGAAGATCGGGCTGGAATGGGCCTGGCGCACCTGTCTCGAGCCACGCCGTTTGCTGTGGCGCTATTTGACCACCAACCCCCGCGCGCTCTATCTTCTCTTCAGCCGCAAACGACCTTCCAATCGCTGAGAGAAGAGTAGAAGACGACATGACCGACCGACCGACTGTCCTCGTCACAGGAGGTGCAGGCTATATTGGCTCGCACGCCTGCCGCGCACTGGCCACCGCCGGCTATCAACCCGTCGTTTATGACAATCTCTCGACAGGCCATCGCAGCTTTGTCGCCGGTCCCCTCGTCACGGGCGATCTGCTCGACGGCGCGGCGCTGGCGCGTGCCTTCGCCGAGCACAAGGTCACGGCCGTGATGCATTTCGCCGCGGCCAGCCTCGTCGGCGAGTCCATGACCGACCCGCAGAAATACTACATCAACAACGTCCAGGGCACGTTGTCGCTGCTCCAGGCGATGCGCAACGCAGGCTGCCATCGCATCGTGTTCTCCTCGACCGGCGCCGTCTACGGCAATGCCGATTCCAAGGAGCTACCGGAAGATTTTCCCTGCGCACCGATCAATCCCTACGGCGCATCAAAATGGATGATCGAGCGCATGCTCGCCGATTATCGCGCAGCCTACGGCTTCGGCGCATTCTGTCTGCGCTATTTCAACGCCAGCGGCGCCGATCCCGCAGGCGGCATCGGCGAGCTGCGTGACAACGAGACCCATCTCATTCCGCGCGCCATGATGGCGCTGCAAGGCCATGTCGACTTCGCCGTGTTCGGCGACGATTACGACACGCCCGACGGTACCGCGATCCGCGACTACATCCACGTTACCGACCTCGCCGCCGCGCACCTCGCGGCCTTGAAGCATCTGGAAACCGGACATGCCGGCGGCAGCTTCAATCTCGGCACCGGCTCCGGCTTTTCCGTGCGCGAGATCCTGAACGCCATCAGGCAGGAGACCGGGCGCGAGGTGCCGCATACCATGAAGCCGCGCCGCGCCGGCGATCCCACCTACCTCGTTGCCGACGCTTCTGCCGCGCGAAAGGTGCTTAACTTCGTGCCGCGCCATTCCGATTTGCCGACCGTGATCCGGACAGCCTGGGCCTGGCACCAGAAGGCGCATCCGCTCAAGTCGCGCTAAAGCGCGCTAGCTGAAGGCGCGTTTCAGCCGCGACGCCGCGGCTTCGGTCGAGGCCAGATCCAGTTCCGGCTGGAGCGGCGGCGCAACCGGCAGAACCATCGGCCGCAGCAGCTCGGCCATCTGCTTGGCCGGCAGCGGCTTGGAGATCAGGAAGCCCTGCATCTCGTCGCAGCCATGGGTGCGCAGGAACGCCTCCTGCTCGGCGTTCTCGACACCTTCGGCGACCACAGTCATGCCGAGCGCCTTGCCCATGCTGATGATCGCCTGCGCGATCGCCTGGTCCTCGGAATCCTGCGGCAAGTCACGAACGAAGGAGCGGTCGATCTTGATGGTGTCGATCGGAAAATGCTTCATCAGCGACATCGACGAATAGCCGGTGCCGAAATCGTCGATCGCAAGCCGGATGCCGCGGCTCTGGATGGCGTCGAGTACCTTCAGCGCGCGCCCGACATTGCGCATCATCATGCTCTCGGTGACTTCGAGCTGGAGCAGCACCGGCGACATGCCGGAGGCTGCCAGCGCCTCATCGACGTCCTGCAACAAATGTTCGTCGACGAACTGCCGCGGCGAGAGGTTGACCGCCATCGACACCGGCAAGAGACCGCGGCGCTGCCAGGCCATGGCCTGCGCGCAGGCCTCCTTCACCACCCAGCGGCCGATCGGCACGATCAGCCCGGTTTCCTCCGCAAGCGGAATGAACTGCGCCGGCGAGATGCTGCCGAGATCCGGATGCGTCCAGCGCAGCAGCGCTTCCACGCCGGTGATCTGGCCGGTCTCCATGTCCACCTTGGGCTGGTAATTCAGCGAGAACTGCTCGCGCTCCAGCGCCCGGCGCAGCGCGCTCTCCAGCGAGAGCCGTTCGATCGACTGCGTCTTCACTTCCTTGGAGAAGAAGCGATAGCCGTTCTTGCCGTCTTCCTTGGCGAGATACATCGCCATGTCGGCGTTCTTGGTCAGCGTCTGCGCATCAGAGCCGTTGGCCGGATACATCGCGATGCCGATCGAGGCCGTGGTGTGGCACTCGTGACCGGCGAGCTCCATGGGCTCGGCGAGCGCCGCGAGCAGCCCGGTCGAGATGCGCTGGACGTCGTCGATATCGCCGCACTGGTCGAGGATCACCACGAATTCGTCGCCGCCGAGGCGCGCGACGACATCGCTCTTCCGCAGCGCCCTGCGCAGCCGGGTCGCCACTTCGAGCAGCAGCAAATCGCCGGCCTCGTGACCGAGCGAATCGTTGATGACCTTGAAGCGGTCGAGGTCGATGAACAGCACCGCAAAACGGTGGTCGTGGCGCTGCGCTTCATCGATCGCCTCGCGCAACAGCCCGTTGAAGGTCTCGCGGTTGGGCAGGTCGGTCAGGCTGTCGTGCGAAGCGAGATACTCGATCCGCTCGTCGGCCTCGCTCTTCTCATCGGCGCGATCGAAATTCTCCATCGCGAAGGAGACGTTGTCGGCGAGACGTTGCAACAGCTCGACGAATTCTTCCGTGAAGGTGTCCTGCTCGGTCGACATGTAGATCATGACGCCGACAGGCTTGCCGTGCGTGATCAGCGGGAACGCCGCGCCGGAGCGCGCGCCGTCGCCCTGCAGCACCGTATGAAAGGCGCTCACACGGCTGTCATTGACGTAGTCATTGCTGACACAGGGCTGCCGGGTGCGGAACGCCGTGCCGCTCATGCCGCGGCCCTCGGGCCGGTCGGCGTCGATGGAGAGACGAACGCTTCGCGTGGTCTCGGCAGACGGCCCTGCGGCCGCGACGATCGCGAGCTGATCGCTGTCGGCGCTGGCCAGCGCAATGGTCGTGGAGGTGAACTTGCCGCCGGTGGAAGCGGCCTGACACACGAGCTCAAACAGCTCGGTGCGCGACTTGGCGCGCACGATCGCTTCATTGGTGGCGCTCAGCGCCGCGAACATGCGCGTCAGGCGCTCCTTCTGGGCCTCGGTCCGGGCGCGCTCCTCGGCGCGGTCGAAATTGTCGAGTGCAAAGGAAACGTTTTCCGCCAGGCGCCCGAGCAACTGGATCAGGTCAGGCGTGAACGTGCCTTCGTCCGGCGAGAGGAACAGCAGGATGCCGATGGCATCGGCACCGTTCTTCAGCAGCGGGAAGCAGCCGCCGGATTTCGTCCCCTGATCCCGCGCAACCTGGCGCCAGTGCGTCGCACGAACGTCCGTGAGGAGCTCGTTGGCGACACAAGGCGCCTTGGTGCGAAACGTGGTGCCGGCGAGCCCCCGCCCTTCGATCTCGTCGGCGGAGGTCGCGAAGCGCCATTTCTCGACTTGGCTGCGGCATTCGCCCTTGGTGACGGCGATGTCGAGGTCGCGCCCCGTCGGATCGACCATGGCGATGGTGGCCGAGGTGAAGGTGCCGCCGAGCACGGCCGCCTGGCACACCGCTTCGAACAATTCGGCGCGGGTCTTCACCCGCATGATGGCTTCGTTGGTCGCGCTCAGGGCTTCGAGCATGTCTCGCAGACGATTGCGCTGCATCTCGGCTCTCGCCTTCGCGTCCGCGCGATCGAAATTCTCGAGTGCGAAGGCGACATTGGCCTGGAGCCGCTGCAGCAGCTCGACAAATTCGGGCGTGAACGTGCCGCGTTCCCGCGAGTTGAAGAGGAATATTCCTTCGACGCGGTCGCCGTTGAACAGCGGCAATGCCGCGGAGGATCCGATGCCGTTGCGGCGGGCGTTGGCCTGCCAGGGTATGATCCGGTCGTCGGACAGCACGTCGTTGCTGATGCAGGGTTGGCGCGTCCGGAACGCGGTGCCGGTCAGTCCCCGCCCCTCGGGCACCTGGTCGGACGTGGAGAACTTGAAGTTACGGACCTGATCCGCGTTCGGGCCGTAGCAGGCGACGACGCGGAGCAGTTCGGCATCGTGATCGACCAGCGCGATGTTGGCCGAGGTGAACTTGGCGCCCTTCGCGGTTGCTTCGCACACGAGGTCGAACAGTTCGGCCCTCGAATGCGCGCGCAGGATCGCCTCATTGGTCGCGCTGAGCGCCGCATACATGCGCGCCAGGCGTTCCTCCTCCTCGGCGATCCGGGCCTTTTCGGCTTCACGATCGAAATTGTCGATTGCGAAGCAGACGTTCTCGGCGATGCGCAGCATCAGCGCGACGATCTCCTCGTCCTTCGCCCAGGACGCACTGAGGAAGGCGAGGATGACGCCGACGCTTTCACCACGCCTGATCAGAGGCGCCGCGACGCATGCGGCAACGCCGGTGTTGGTATTGGCCTGCTCCCACGGCGTTCCCCTGGTGCGGCGAGCGAGATCGCGTTCGACAAAGGGCTTCTGTGTCCGAAACACCTCACCGGAAATGCCGCGGCCGTGGGGATTTTCGGCATCGACGGAGTAACGGGCCCGGGCCACGATCTCCAAATTCTCACCGCTGCCGGCGACAGGCTTCAGCCAATGCGAGTCCGGCTCCTTGAGCAGAACAAAGGTTGCAAGCGATTTGCCGCCGTGGACGGAGGCGTCGCACACCAATTGATAGAGCTCCTGCTCAGTCTTGGCGCGCAGGATGGCCTCGTTGGTCGCGCTGAGCGCGCCGAACATACGGTTCAGGCGCCGCGTCGCGCGCTCGCCGGTCTGGCGGGCGGCTTCGCGCGCAAAATTGTCTAGCGCATAGGAAATGTTGGCCGACATCCGCTCGAACAGCGACACCATCTGCTCGCTGAGCGAACCGGCCTCGCTGCGGGTCACGAGCAGCACGCCGACGCTCTTGCCGCTGCACAGAAGCGGCAACGCCGCCGCGGCGCCGACATGCGCTTTGGCCGCGCCCTCACGCCACGCGCGCGAGCGTGGGTCGTTCAGAAAATCGTTGCTGATGCAGAGCTTCCGGCTGCGGAACGCCTCCCCACTGACGCCCGATCCCTCGGCAGTGCCGGCTTCCGTGGTGATCTCGATCGCGCTCAGCCGCGGGACGTCGTCGCCGCGGCCGGCGGAAAAGCGCAGCCGGCGGCCGTCCGGCTCCACGAGGAACACGGCGACCGCCATGAAGTCCCCACTCGCAAACCCGGCGTCGCAGACCTTCTGGTACAGCTCGTCCGGCGATTTCGCATAGAGGATCGCTTCGTTGATGGCGCTCAACGCTGCAAAGGTGCGCGCGAGGGTCGTCTGCACGATCTCAACTCCCGGGCATTTCTGCCTAATTCTCCCGGGTGCTTTTATGAACGGCCATCGCCTAAGTGGTCGTTATTGCGCGCCGCAAACCCTCGATCAAAGTGAACGAGCTGCGAACGACAGGCGCCAAACTGTCGGGAATGCCGCCGCACGGGAAGAATCTTCGACCAAAGGCGCGCCCTGTTTACGAATTTGCAGCCCTGTATTGGTTTACGGGAGATTGATATCGCTGCCGCGCTTTGAGACGATGGCACCCAACAAGCAGCCCGTTAAGGGCATCATGCCGGGGAAACGCCATGCCCATCGTCAAGGCCGACCGCCTCACGCGCATCAGCGCCGCGCTGCTCCGCGCCGCCGGAGCTTCAGAGGAAGAGGCAGATGCCGTCGCAATCGGCTGCGTCAACGCCAATCTCGCCGGCCATGATTCCCACGGTGTGATCGCGGTTCCCACCTATATCGACCGGATCAAGGCCGGACACATCGTCCCCGGCGCGACATGGACCATCGTCCAGGAATCGCCGACTACGACCGTGATCGACGGCCATTGGGGTTTTGGTTTCCATGTCAACGCCAAGGCGATGGCACTGACGATCGAAAAAGCGAAGACGGCGAACGTCGCGGCCTGCACCGTGTTCCGGCAAAGCCATGTCGGCCGCCTCGCCGCCTATCCGCTGATGGCGATGCGCGAAGGCATGATCGGGATCGCGACCGCGGATTCCGGCCGCTCGCCGAAGCACGTGGCGCCGTTCGGCGGCAAGGAGGCGCGGCTCGGCACCAACCCGATCTCGATCGCGGTGCCGTCCGATCTCGACGCGCCGTTCTATCTGGACATGGCGACCTCGGCGGTCGCGGCCGGCAAGATCCAGCTCGCGGTCGCCCGCGGCGAGGAGATTCCCACGGGCTGGATCATCGATGCCGAGGGACGTCACACCACCGATCCGACGCAATATCGCAAGGGCGGAGCGCTGCTGCCGCTCGGCGGCACCGAGGGCTACAAGGGCAGCGGCCTGGCGGCCATGGTCGAGGTGCTGTGCGGCCTGCTCACCGGTCTCGGCTTCGGCGTCGAGCCCACGGGGCGGCACAATGACGGATGCTTCATGGCGGTGTTCAACGTCGCGGCGTTCCGGCCGCTGAAAGAGTTCAAGCGCGAAGTCGCTGAATTCGCGCAATATCTGAAATCGACGCCGCCGTCCGAGGGCAGCAAGGGCGTCTACTATCCCGGCGAGATCGAGGGCGTGCGCGAGCAGCAGCGCCTGCGCGACGGCATCGAGATCGAGGATGCGACCTGGGAGAAGCTGCGCGCGCTGGCGCGGGAATACAGGCTCGACACCGTCCTCGATCTGGCCTGACGGAATTGGAGAACAGCAGCATGAATCGCCAGATGGTACTTGTCGGCTTCCTTCAAGCGCAGAACTGCACCAATTTGCCGAGCTCCTGGCGGCATCCTGACTCGCGCGACGATTCGATGTCGGCGGATTACTATCAGGAGATCGCCAGAATCCTCGAAGCCGGCAAATTCCACATGGCGTTCTTCGACGATCGCCTGGCGATGCCGGACCGCTACGGCAACGACCACGCCCACACCGTCGAATACGGCATCCGCTGCGTGAAGATGGATCCGCTGATCGTGCTGACCACGATGGGCCTGGTCACCGACAAGCTCGGCCTTGGCTCGACCTGCTCGACCACCTATTACGAGCCCTTCGATCTCGCGCGCCGCTTCGCGACACTCGATTTGATGTCGGGCGGGCGGGCGGGGTGGAACGTCGTCACCTCGCTCAATGACGGCGAAGCCCTCAACATGGGGCGCGACTCCCATCCGGAACACGATTCTCGCTACGACAAGGCCGACGAGTTCATGGAGGTCGTGCTCGGCCATTGGGACACATGGGAAGACGGCGCGCTGATCATGGACAAAAAGAGCGGCCGCTTTGCCGATCCAAGCAAGGTGAAGCGGCTCGATCACAAGGGCGCCGCCTTCAAGTCCCGCGGCCCGTTCACCGTGCCGCGCTCGGATCAGGGCCATCCCGTGATCATCCAGGCCGGCGCGTCCGGCCGCGGCCAGCGCTTTGCCGGGCGATGGGGCGAGGTGATCTTCACCGCCGCGCGCAACCTCGCTGCCGCCAAGGAGGGTTATGCTTCCGTGCGCAACGAGGCCGCCAAGGCCGGCCGCGATCCCGATCAGATGTTCCTCTGCAATCTGACGACGCCGGTTTGCGCCGCCACGAAAGCCGAGGCTGAGGACAAGATGGCGTTGATCAACAAGCTGCCGCTCGAGATCGACGCGCTGTCGCTGCTCGCCGAAGCGCTCAACTACGATTTCGCCTCCAAGGATCTCGATGAACCGCTGACGACGGACGAGTTGAAGAGCATGCAAGGCATTTTGGGCATCCGCGACGGCGTGCTGAAGAACTCGGGTAAGAGCAATCCAAGCGCGCGCGACTTCGTCACCTTTTCCGGCCGCGGCCAGGTGCATGACGCCATGGTCGGGGGCCCCAAGGAGATCGCGGACAAGTTAGAGGAGATGTTCGTCGAGCGTGGCTGCGACGGCTTTGTCATCGCCGCGACTTACGTGCCCGGCTCCTACGCGGATTTCGTCCAACACGTCGTGCCGGAATTGCAGCGCCGCGGCTTGTTCCAGAAGGACTATCGCGGCAAGACATTGCGGGAAAATCTCGGGCTCAAGCGGCCCGCGGCCGGCGCCTGGAAGGTGCAGCCGCGCGAGGCGGCAGAATAACAACGAGGACACACCATGCGCTGGCTGAAATTCACCGCCTCGGACAAGACATCCTGGGGGATCGTCGAAGGCGACCAGGTGATCGCGGTCGACGGCGATCCCTTCGGCGAATGGCAGCGCACCTCGCGCACGCATCCGCTTGGGGACGTCAAGATCGAGCTGCCGCTGATCCCGCGCACGTTCTATTGCGTCGGCTTGAATTACCTGAAGCACCTGAAAGAAGCCGCAGACAAGCGCGGCGAGGTGCCGGCCGTGCCAGACCGTCCAGAGATCGGCTACCGCGCCCAGAACGCGCTGATCGCGCATGACGAGGTGGTCGTGATCCCGTCCTTTGCGACGGACAAGATCCACTATGAAGGCGAGCTTGCCGTCGTCATCGGCAAGAAGGTGAAGCATCTCACCAAACAAAACGCGATGGATTGCGTGTTCGGCTATACCATCGGCAACGACGTCAGCGAGCGCAGCTGGCAGAAAGCCGACCGCAGCCTGTGGCGCTCGAAGAACGCCGACACATTCAAGCCGATGGGTCCGTGGATCGAGACCGAGGCCAATCTCGCCAAGATGCAGACCGTGGTCCGCGTCAACGGCAAGGAGACCAACCGCTTCCACACCAACGACATGATTTTTGGCGTGGTGCCGTTCCTGGTCGAGCTGACCAAGTATTTTACGCTGTGGCCCGGCGACGTGATCTGGATGGGCACGGATGGCGCCTCGCCTGACATCAAGCACGGCGATGTCGTGGAGATCGACATCACCGGTGTCGGGACGCTGCGGAACCGGTTTGTGCGGGAGGAACGGTAGCTCTCAATCCTCATCCTGAGGAGCGCGTCTTCGCGCGTCTCGAAGGATGAAGGCCCGGCTCTCGGCCTCGCCCTTCGAGACGGCCGCTGCGCGGCCTCCTCAGGGTGAGGAGATAGACTTGCGAACGCCGCCAAATCAAAACGGCAGTGCCACGCCCGTCTTGATCTCCTTCAGCACCACGTTGCTGCGGACATAGCGGATGCCGGGAATGCGGAACATGAACTCGTCGAGGAATCTGTTGTAGGCCGCCATGTCCTGCACGACGACGCGTAAATGATAATCGGCGTCGCCCGTGGTCGCAAAACACTCCAGCACCTCGCGGCGTGTGGTGACCCGGGACACGAACTCCTCGACGAATTTTGCGTCATGCCGCTCCAGTGAGACATGGAGGATGGCCGACATCGTAAAACCCGCCTGCTCACGTGCGACCAGCGCTGCATAGCCCTGGATGATTCCGGTCTCCTCCAGCGCACGCACCCGGCGCCAGCAGGCCGAGGTCGACATGCCGACCTCGTCGGCCAGCTGCTGGTTGGTGGCGCGGCCGTCCTTCTGGAGGTGGACGAGAATCCGCGTGTCCTGCTCTTCGATCATGGAAACCTCTCAATTCGAGAGAATCTACCAAATTCTGGCATACAATGCAAAATTCTACCTAGTTTTCGCTTCCGATCGGGCAATTAGGTAAGACCTACCAACCTCCCCGGCATACCCTTCCCTCATCGGCAGGGACGCCGCGCGAGGTCCGCCATGGACGCCATTCCGTCACTCGATGCTTACGAGCTCTCCGACCGCTACGATCGCGAGGAGGGCCGCGTCTTTCTCACGGGCACGCAGGCCATCGTCCGCGTCGCGCTCGACCAGATCAGGCGCGACCGTGCGCGCGGCCTCAACACCGCCGGCTTCATCTCCGGCTATCGCGGCTCGCCGCTCGGCGGTATCGATCTCGAGCTGTGGCGTATCCAGGAGCGGCTCAAGCGGGACCGCATCGAATTCCTCCCTGCCGTGAACGAGGACCTTGCGGCAACAGCGGTGCTCGGTTCGCAACAGGTCGAGACGCAAGCCGACCGCGAGGTCGATGGCGTGTTCGGCCTCTGGTACGGCAAAGGGCCCGGCGTCGATCGCTCCGGCGATGCCCTCAAGCACGGTAATGCCTACGGCTCCTCGCCGCATGGCGGCGTGCTGGTGGTCGCCGGAGACGACCATGGCTGCGTGTCATCGTCGATGCCGCACCAGTCCGACGTCGCCTTCATGAGCTGGTTCATGCCGACGCTGCACCCCGCGAGCGTCAGCGAATATCTGGAGTTCGGCGAATATGGCTACGCGCTGAGCCGCTTCTCCGGCATGTGGGTCGGCTTCAAGGCGATCTCCGAGATCGTGGAGTCGGGCGCCTCCGTCGCGCTGCGCCCGCCGCGTGCCTTCCGCACGCCCGACTTCACGCCGCCGCCTGATGGACTGCACTATCGCTGGCCGGATCTGCCGGGCCCACAGATCGAGGAACGGCTGGAGGCGAAGAAGCACGCGGTCTACGCCTTCGCAAAAGCCAATCCGATCGATCGCCGCATCTACGACATTCCCGATGCCACCTACGGCATCGTCACCACAGGCAAGGCGCATCTCGACCTGATGGAAGCGCTGCGTCTGATGGGCCTCGATGAAGCCGCCTGCCGCCGCATCGGCATCGACATCTACAAGGTCGGCATGGTCTGGCCGCTGGCGCTGCACGACGCCATGGATTTCGTGAAGGGCAAGCGCGAGATCCTCGTCGTCGAGGAGAAGCGCGGCATCATCGAAAGCCAGTTCAAGGAATATTTTTACGACTATCCCGGCAGCAAGCCCGAGCGCATGGTCGGCAAGCACGACGAGCGAGGGGCGCGGCTGATCTCCTGGATCGGCGAATTATCGCCGCGCGCGCTCGCGTCCGTGCTGGCGCGGCGGCTCGATCCGATGTTTCCGGGACTCAATCTCGCCGCACGCGCAGCCGCCCTGATGCCGGAAGCCGAGCGCGCCATCAACGTCGCCGGTGCGACGCGCACGCCGTATTTCTGCTCCGGTTGCCCGCACAACACATCGACGAAGGTCCCCGAGGGATCGAAGGCACTGGCCGGCATCGGCTGCCATTTCATGGCGAGCTGGATGGACCGCGAGACCTCCTCGCTGATCCAGATGGGCGGCGAGGGCGTGAACTGGGCGGCATCGTCGCGATTCACCGGCAACAGGCACATCTTCCAGAACCTCGGCGAAGGCACCTATTATCACTCGGGCTCGATGGCGATCCGGCAGGCCATCGCCGCCAAAGCCAACATCACCTACAAGATCCTGTTCAACGATGCGGTGGCGATGACCGGCGGTCAGCCGGTTGACGGCCCCATTAGCGTACACGCCATCGCGCACAGCGTCCGCGCCGAGGGTGTGACGCGCATCGCCCTGGTGTCGGACGATCCCGCGCAGTTTTCGCCGGCGGATTTGCCTGATGGCGTGAGCATCCATCCCCGCGAGGAGATGGACGCCGTGCAGCGCGAGCTACGTGATATCTCCGGCGTCTCGGTGCTGATCTACCAGCAGACCTGCGCCACCGAGAAGCGGCGCCGCCGCAAGCGCGGCCAGATGGCCGACCCCAAACGCTTCGCCTACATCAACGATCTCGTCTGCGAGGGCTGCGGCGACTGCTCGGTCGAGTCCAACTGCCTCAGCGTCGAGCCCAAGGAAACGCCATTCGGCCGCAAGCGCCAGATCAATTTGTCGTCCTGCAACAAGGATTTTTCCTGCCTCAACGGTTTTTGCCCGAGTTTTGTGACGGTCGAAGGCGCAACGCGCCGGAAGAAGAGCGCGAGCCAGATCGACGCGATCGGTCGCGCGGCGACGCTTCCCCTGCCCGCCCCCGCCACGCTCGACCGTCCCTACGATTTGCTCGTGACCGGCGTCGGCGGCACCGGCGTGATTACAGTCGGGGCGCTGATCGGCATGGCTGCGCATCTCGAACGCCGCGGCGTCTCGGTGCTCGATTTTACAGGCTTTGCGCAAAAATTCGGGCCCGTGCTGAGCTTCATCCGCCTCGCTGGATCTCCCGAGGCGTTGCACCAGGTCCGCATCGACCAGGGCGCGGCCGACGCGCTGATCGGTTGCGACCTCGTCGTCAGCTCTTCGCCGAAGGCGTCCGGCACCTATCGAAAGGGCACGCGCGCCGCGGTCAACACCGCGGAGATGCCGACCGGCGACGTGGTTCGCTTTCGTGACGCCGATCTCGCCTCGCCCGCCCGCCTGCGCGCGATCCGACAGGTCATCGGCAACGACAATCTCGACACGATCAACGCGAACGCGTTGGCCGAACGGCTGCTCGGCGATGCCGTCTATGCCAACATCATCATGCTTGGTTTTGCCTGGCAGCGCGGACTCGTGCCGATTTCGCTGCAATCGCTCTTGCGCGCGATCGAGCTGAACGGCGTTGCCGTCGACCGCAACAAGCAGGCCTTGGCCTGGGGCCGGATCGCCGCCGCCGATCCGGACTTTCTGCCGAAGGCGGACGAAACGCCAAAAGCCGAGACGCTCGACCAGCTCATTACCCGCCGCGCCGATTTCCTCACCGCCTATCAGGACGATGCCTATGCGGCGCGCTATCGGTCGATCATCGAGAAAGTTCGCAGCACCGAAGCTCCAGTTGGCAGCGAGGCACTGACCGAAGTGGTCGCGCGCGCTCTGTTCAAGCTGATGGCCTACAAGGACGAATACGAGGTCGCGCGCCTGCACATGCAGACCGGTTTCCTCGACGAGTTGAAGCGCGAGTTCGAGGACGGCTTCAGCATCGAGTACCATCTTGCCCCGCCCTTCCTGCCGTCCGAACATGACGCCCGCGGCCGGCCGCGCAAGCGTGCTTTCGGCCAGTGGATCCAGATGCCCCTTTCCGTGCTGGCGCGGCTGAAACGATTGCGCGGAACGCCGTTCGATCCGTTCGGCTACACCGCCGAGCGGCGAGCGGAGCGGGAGCTGATCACATGGTATGAAGACCTGATCGAACGAATGCTCGGCCAGTTCGACGCAGCGCGTCTGCCCGACCTCGTCGCCATCGCAAAGGCGCCGATGGACATTCGCGGCTACGGACCAGTGAAGGATGCGGCGATCGCCAAGGTGAAGCCCGAGGTCGAGCGGCTATTCACGAATTTGACGACATCGGTAACGCAAAAGATGCACGCCCACCGTTGACGCGGCGCCGGTGAGGCCTCAGCCTCGGGACTTTAAGTGGCGCCCTGTTGGCGCCTCCGCAATCAGGTGGCGCATCATGGATTTCGACCAGTTGACCCTGACCCAGGCCGTAGCCGACCTCCGCGCCGGAAAAGCCACGAGCAGCTCGCTCACCATGGAAGCGATTGCCCGCGCCAAAGCCAATGCCGACCTCAACGCGTTCGTCACCCTGGACGAGGCCGGCGCCCTGAAGGCCGCAGCCGCATTCGACGCGACAGGCGACAAGACAAAACCGCTTGGCGGCGTGCCCATCGTGATCAAGGACAACATCGAAGTCGCGGGACTGCCGTGCAGCGCCGGAACGCCCGCACTGAAAGGCTACGTCCCGAAAGCGGATGCGCCCGTCGTGGCAAAACTGCGGGCCGCTGGCGCGGTGATCATCGGCAAGACCAGCATGCACGAGCTCGCCTTCGGCATCTCCGGCTACAACACCGCATTCAAGACCGGCGCCGAGTACGGCGTGCGCAACGCCTATGATCGCTCGCTGATCGCCGGAGGCTCCTCGTCAGGCACGGGCGCTGCGATCGGCGCACGGATCGTCGCGGGCGGGCTCGGCACGGACACGGGCGGATCAGTGCGGGTGCCCGCCGCGCTGAACGGATGCGCCTCGCTGCGCCCGACTATCGGCCGCTACCCGCAGGACGGCATCGCGCCGATCTCGCACACCCGCGATACCGCGGGGCCGATGGCCGCGACCATGGCGGATGTCGCGCTGCTCGATCGCGTCATCGCGGGCGGCGACGCCATTGCGCCGGCCGATCTGAAGCAGGTGCGGATCGGCATCGTGAAGGCGATGCTGACCAATCTCGACGCCGACACCGACGCCGCGTTCCAGGCGGCCGTCGTCAAAGTGAAGGCGCAAGGCGCCACGGTCGTCGAGATCGAGATGCCGCAACTGCCTGAAATCAACGGTCAGGTCAGCTTTCCGGTTGCTCTGTACGAGGCTTATGACGATCTGGTCGCATATCTCAAGCATACCGGCACTGGCCTCAGCGTCGAGGCGCTGGCGCAGGAGATCTCCAGCGCTGACGTGAAGGGCACCTATGATGGTCTGGTGATCCCGCGCAAACTACCCGCCCCTGATGGCACGCTGCTCGACGCCAAGCCGATCTACGACGCAGCGATCAAGACCGCGCGCCCCGCACTTCAGGTGCTCTACAGCAAGACTTTCGCCGACAACCGGCTCGATGCCATCGCCTTCCCGACCACGCCGCGCGTCGCTATTCCTTCCAACCCGGAGTCCAGCACGCTAGAGAATTTCGGCCTGTTCATCCAGAACACCGATCCCGGCAGCAATGCCGGCATTCCCGGAATTCAAATTCCGATCGCGCTCGGTGCCACCAGCAAATTGCCTATTGGCCTCGAACTGGACGGCCCCGCGGGAAGCGATCGCCGCCTGCTCGCGATCGGCATGGCGCTCGACGCCGTGTTCGGGCGGCTGCCGCCGCCGCGCCACTCATGAATACGGATTGATCAGCTTCTGTTGCTCGGCGCTGTGGTGGACGAGCATATCGATGAAGGTCCTGACCTTCGCCGACAGATGATGGCGATGCGGATAGACCGCGTTCATCGACATTTCCACGGGCCGATACTCCGGCAGAAGGCGCACCAGTCGGCCGGCATCGAGATCCTCGCCGACCAGGAATCCGGCGGCGAGGCTGATGCCCGCCCCCTGTAGCGCGGCCTCGCGCAGGGCTTCGCCGCTGTTGGTGATCAGATTGCCGGAGACGCGCACCGAGGCCGGCGTGCCCTTGCGATCGAAGAAGCGCCACTCGTCGAACGGATAGTTGATGTGGCGGACGCAATTGTGCTCGGCGAGTTCTTCGAGCCTCTCGACGCGCCCATGCGCCTCGATATAGGCGTGCGAGCAGCACAGCACGTGCCGCCAGGTCGCAAGGCTTCGCACGATCAGGCTGGAGTCCGGCGGCGCGATCATGCGCAGCGCGAGATCAAAACCCTCCTCGATCAGGTCGACATTGGTCTCGCCCATGCGCAGATCGACCTTGACCTCCGGATAGGTCGCGAGGAATTCGGCCATCACCGGGGCCACGAACGGCACCATGTGGGTGGCGGTGTGGATGCGCAGGGTGCCGCGCGGCGTTGATTGCAGCGCGCCGGCGATGTCGTCGGCCTGCTCGATATCGGCGAGGATCTGGATGCAGCGGTCGTAATAGGCCTTGCCGATCTCGGTGAGGTTGACCTTGCGCGTGGTGCGCTGAAGCAGCCTCACCCCGAGCCGGTCCTCCAGCGCCTGAACGTGGTTGCTCACCATGGTGGTCGACATGTTGAGCTTGCGGGCTGCGGCGGAGAAGCCACCGGTTTCAACCACCCGGCTGAACACTTCGAGGCTGGTCAATCGGTCCATCCGCCTGATTATCCGCTTTCGATCGATAATCGCAAGGAAATCACCCCGATTATCTATCAGATCATCCACACAGTCCCACATGCGCGGCGGGGCGCTCGCGTTGACAGCAATCGCGCGACAGACGCGGCAATCGCTCTGGGGCAGCCGCAGGTCTGTTTCGCTAGAACATCAAAACCAAGGAGACGCCTCCGACTATCCACCCCTGATGGATAATCCTTCCGGCATTTCGCCAATTATCGAGCGAGCTGGAAAGACCGATAGTGTCACCAAGCCGACAGGAGATTGCCATGTCCGAGATGCCCCGCACCGAGAATTTCCAGCAAGCAGCTGAAATCACTCATGATTACCCCAAGACGCGACCGACTGTCCCGGCCCGGGCCATGGTCCGGCGCGCGGCTCTGGCGCTCGCGCTGCTCCTGGGCACGACAGCCGTTGTCTATTACGGATACGACTACTGGACCAATGGCCGCTACCTCGAGAGCACCGACGACGCCTATGTGAAGGCCGACTCCACGATCATCGCACCAAAAGTCTCCGGCTACATCGCGAAGGTGCTGGTTGGCGACAACGAGAAGGTCAAAGCGGGCCAGCTGCTGGCCAGGATCGACGACCGCGACTTCAAGGCGGCGCTTGACCAGGCCAAAGCCGACGTCGCCGCCGGCGAAGCCTCGGTGCGCAACATCGATGCCCAGCTCGAACTGCAGCAGCCGGTCATCGAGCAGAGTACGGCAGATGTCGCCGCGGCCGACGCCAATCTGAAATTCGCGCAGGAGGAGCGCGCCCGCTACGACGACCTCATGAAGTCGGGCTCCGGCACGATCCAGCGCGCACAGCAGACCGACGCGGCGCTGCGCGCCAGCAACGCGCAATTGCAGCATGCCAAATCGGGTCTCGTAGCCGCGCAGCGCAAGGTGGACGTGCTCACCACCCAGCGCGCCCAGGCCACGGCCCAGCTCGACCGCGCCCGCGCTGTGGCGCAGCAGGCCGCGTTGAACCTGTCCTATACCGAGATCACCGCCCCGGTCGACGGCACGGTCGGCGCCCGCAGCTTGCGCGTCGGCCAATATGTGCAGGCCGGCACGCAATTGATGGCGGTGGTGCCGCTCGATGCGGTCTATGTGGTCGCCAATTTCAAGGAGACGCAGCTCACGCATGTGCGTCCCGGCCAGCCGGTCGAACTGCACGTCGACAGTTTTCGCAATCGCACGCTGCACGGCCATGTCGACAGCCTCTCGCCGGCCAGCGGACTTGAATTCGCACTGCTGCCGCCTGATAACGCCACGGGCAACTTCACCAAGATCGTGCAGCGCGTCCCGGTGAAGATCGTGCTCGACGATTACAGCCTGACCGGCCTGCTGCGGCCCGGCATGTCGGCGGTGCCGACTGTCGACACCAAGGCGACTGTGCTGGCAGAGCGTGAGACGACCAAGCGTCTCGCCGACAACTCGTCCCGCCCGAACGGCGGCTGAAGCCGGGAGGGGCCGGCAGGATTATCAAGTCTTGCCGGATGATCCTTCCCAGACTTCGTCGATTATCGAAACCATCCGCCTAATGCATCCTGTCTCCATACCAGAGACGAGGCTTCCATGAGCACGCTTCAACCGACCCTCAACGCTGCATCCGCCGCAAATCTGCCAGCCCCTGTTGCCCCCGCAACACCGGCGGTTTCAGCAAAAACGTGGATCGCGGTGATCGGCGCCACACTCGGTGCCTTCATGGCGGTGCTGAACATCCAGATCGTCAACGCCTCGCTCGCCGACATCCAGGGCGCGATCGGTGCCGGCATCGACGACGGCGGCTGGATCTCGACCTCCTATCTGATCGCCGAGATCGTGGTGATCCCGCTGTCCGGCTGGCTCGCGCAAGTGTTCTCTATCCGGGTCTATCTCCTCGTCAACGCGACCTTGTTTCTGGTGTTCTCCGCGGCCTGCGCGCTGGCGCAAGACCTGCCGCAGATGATCGTTCTCCGCGCCGTGCAGGGCTTTAGCGGCGGCGTCCTGATTCCGATGGCCTTCACGCTGATCATCACACTCTTGCCGAAGGCGAAGCAGCCGGTCGGACTTGCGCTGTTTGCGGTCTCTGCGACATTCGCGCCCGCGATCGGCCCGACCATTGGCGGTTACCTCACCGAGAACTGGGGCTGGCAGTACATCTTCTATGTCAACCTCGTGCCCGGCGCAGTGATGATCGCAATGCTGTTCGTCTCGCTGGAAGCCAAGCCGATGAAGTTGTCGCTGCTGCGTGAAGGTGACTGGGCCGGCATTGCGACGATGGCGATTGGCCTCTCCGCGCTTCAGACCGTGCTGGAGGAAGGCAACAAGGACGACTGGTTCGGCTCGCCCTTCATCGTGAGACTGTCGGTGATCGCGGCCGTGGCTCTGACAGCGTTCCTGATCATCGAGCTCACGGTGAAGAAACCGCTCCTCAACCTGCGCCTGCTGGTTCGCCGCAATTTCGGTTTCGGCATCCTCGCCAACTTCCTGCTCGGCATCGCACTGTACGGTTCGGTGTTCATCTTGCCGGTCTATCTGTCGCGCATCCAGGGCTACAACGCCGAACAGATCGGCATGGTTCTGGCGTGGACCGGCTTGCCGCAGCTGTTGCTGATCCCGCTCGTGCCGCGGCTGATGCAGCGCTTCGATGCCCGGATCATTATCGGCATCGGCTTCGCGCTGTTCGCCACCTCCAATTTCATGAACATCTACATGACGAATGACTACGCCACGGATCAGCTGTTCTGGCCCAACGTCGTTCGCGCCATTGGACAGGCCTTTGTGTTCGCGCCGCTCTCGGCCGTCGCCACGGCCGGGATCGAGCCGGAGAATGCCGGCTCCGCATCGGGCCTATTCAACATGATGCGCAACCTCGGCGGTGCCATCGGCATTGCGGTGCTGCAAACGCTCCTGACCAAGCGCGAACAATATCACTCCAACGTGCTGATGCAGTCGGTCTCGGTGTTCGAGCAGGCCACCCGCACGCGGCTGGAACAGCTCACGCAGTATTTCGTCAATCACGGCGTGCTCGATCGTACCGACGCTGCGCATCGCGCCTATGTCGCGATCGGCCATATCGTGCAGAAGCAGGCCTTTATCCTCGCCTTCAGCGACACCTTCTATCTGCTCGGCCTCGCGCTGATCGTCGCCTTCATCGCCTCCCTCTTCCTGAAGAACCCCGGCCACGTCTCGGCCGGTGGCGCCCACTGACCTGCCCCCCCCAGCAAAGGAGAACCACCATGAAACCTCGCATGAATTTCTACCAGGCCGCACCCGACACGATGAAGGCGCTGATGGCGCTGGAAGAGCAGATCCAGTCGACGGGTCTCGAGAAATCGCTGATCGAGCTGGTCAAGATCCG
Source organism: Bradyrhizobium sp. OK095 (assembly GCF_900109945.1). Classification (GTDB taxonomy): domain Bacteria; phylum Pseudomonadota; class Alphaproteobacteria; order Rhizobiales; family Xanthobacteraceae; genus Bradyrhizobium. The sequence continues at coordinate 41,252 of NZ_FOBX01000009.1, read as the reverse complement.
CGCGTCGCAGATCAACGGCTGCGCCTTCTGCATCAACATGCACACCGAGGACGCCCGCAAGCGCGGCGAGACCGAGCAGCGCATCTATCTGCTCAATGCCTGGCGCGAGTCCCCGCTCTATACCGACCGCGAGCGCGCCGCTTTGGCCTGGACGGAATCAGTGACGCTGATCGCAGACACGCATGCGCCTGACGATGTTTACGCGCAGGTCCGCGCGCAATTCTCCGACGCGGAGACGGTGAACCTGACTATGCTGATCGGCGCCATCAATGCATGGAACAGGATCGCGATCGCGTTCCGCGCGGTGCATCCGGTGAAGGTGAAGGCGTCGGTGGCGTGAGCTGATCGCGGCGACGGAAGCCGTGGCGGCAGCCCCTCACCCCACCCTCTCCCCGTAAGAACGGGGCGAGGGAGTGAGGGAGTTCAGCGTCCCTCACGGAATGGAAAGTTGATCGAGATGCGCTTTTAACCTCTCCCCGCCCTTCTGCGGGGAGAGGTCGGATCGCGCAGCGATCCGGGTGAGGGCAAGGCAATATTTGGCCGAGTGAAAAGTCCGTCCGACTCGCAGAACTTCCTAAACCGCCGTGGCCTTGGCGAACTCAACATAGATCTCGCGGAGCCGCGTCGCCATCGGGCCGGGCTTGCCGTCGCCGATCGTCTTGCCGTCGACGGCGACCACCGGCTGCACGAACGACGAAGCCGAGGTGATGAAGGCTTCCTTGGCGGCAAGCGCCTCGGCGACGGTGAAGGAACGTTCCTCGACGCGAAGCTGGCGCTCCTCGGCAAGTGCGATCACGGCCTTGCGCGTGCAGCCCGGCAGGATCGCGTTGGAGTTCTGGCGGGTGACGATGACGTCGTCCTTGGTCAGGATGAACGCCGTGGACGAGCCGCCTTCGGTCACATAGCCATCTTGCAGCATCCAGGCTTCGCCGGCGCCGGCTTCGGCCGCGGCCTGCTTCGCCAGCACCTGCGCCAGCAGCGCCACGCTCTTGATGTCGCGGCGCTCCCAGCGGATGTCGGGCACCGTGATCACGTTGATGCCGGTCTTCGCTGCCGCGGAGCCGATGATGTCCTTCTCGGACGTGAACATCACCAGGCTCGACTTGACCTCGCCCTTGGGGAACGGGAAGTCACGGCCCTTGTCGGCGCCGCGCGTCACCTGGAGATAGACGAGGCCGCTTTCGATCTTGTTGCGCGCGATCAGCTCCTTCTGGATCTCGGTGATGCGCTCGACCGTCTCCGGCAGCTTGAGCTTGATCTCGCCGACCGAACGCTCCAGCCGCGCCAGATGCGAGGCGTTGTCGACCAGCTTGCCGCCCAGCACCGCCGAGACCTCGTAGATGCCGTCTGCAAACAGGAAGCCGCGATCAAGCACCGAGATTTTCGCGTCCGAGAGCGGGACGAATGAGCCGTTGACGTAGGCGATCGAGTCCAAGGCAGGTCTCCTGAGCGGAATGGCGGATTTGGCGTGGTTATACGCGAAACAGGGGCGCCAAGCACCCCTCTATTCGTCATTCCCGGGCGCCGATTAATGCGACAGAATCTTCGACAAAAACTTCTGCGCGCGGTCGCTGCGGGGCTTGCCGAAGAAGTCGTCCTTCGGCGCGTCCTCGACGATCTCGCCGCGGTCCATGAAGATGACGCGGTTGGCGACCTTGCGGGCGAAACCCATTTCGTGGGTTACGACCATCATGGTCATGCCCTCATGGGCGAGGTCGACCATGACGTCGAGCACCTCGCTCACCATCTCCGGATCGAGCGCCGAGGTCGGCTCGTCGAACAGCATGACGATCGGGTCCATGGCGAGCGCGCGCGCGATCGCCACGCGCTGCTGCTGGCCACCGGAAAGCTGCGCGGGAAACTTCTGCGCCTGCTCCTTCAGGCCGACGCGATCCAGCAGTTGCTCAGCTTTCGCCACCGCCTTGTCGCGCGACCGATCGAGCACCTTCTGCTGCGCGAGACAAAGGTTATCGATGATCTTGAGATGCGGAAACAGCTCGAAGTGCTGGAACACCATGCCGACGCGCGAGCGCAGTTTCGGCAAATTGGTCTTGGGATCGTTGACCTTGGTGCCATCGACCGAGATGTCGCCCTCCTGGAACGGCTCCAGTGCATTGACGCATTTGATCAGTGTCGACTTGCCCGAGCCCGAGGGGCCGCAGACCACGACGACCTCGCCCTTGGTGACGCTGGTGGTGCAGTCGGTCAGCACCTGGAAGGTCGGGCTATACCATTTGTTGACGTGGCTGATTTCGATCATGTTCGACGAACTCTACCGGATGATGGCGATGCGCGCCTGCAGGCGGCGGACGCCGAAGGACGCAACGCAGGAAATGGTGAAATAGACGATTGCGGCGAACAGATACATTTCAACAAGCCGTCCGTCGCGCTGCGCGACCTTGCTCGCCGCGCCCAGGAAGTCCGGAACCGAGAGCACGTAGACCAGCGAAGTGTCCTGGAACAGCACGATGGTTTGGGTCAGCAGCACCGGCAGCATGTTGCGGAACGCCTGCGGCAACACGACGTAGCGCATGGTCTGGGCGTAGGTCAGGCCGAGCGCGTTGGCCGCAGCCGGCTGCCCCCGCGAGATCGACTGGATGCCGGCGCGCATGATCTCGGAGAAATACGCCGCCTCGAACAGGATGAAGGTGATGAGCGAGGACGCGAATGCGCCAACGCTGATCGGCCGCGACGCACCGGTTACCCACTGCCCGATATAAGGCACCAGGAAGTAGAACCAGAAGATCACCAGCACCAGCGGCAGCGAGCGCATGAAGTCGACATAGAGACCGGCGATGCGGCCGAGCACCTTGTAGCCGGACAACCGCATCAGCGCGATCGCGGTGCCGAAGATCAGGCCGCCGAGTCCCGCGAGCGCCGTCAGCGTCACCGTGAACGTCATGCCCTCGTAGAACAGATAGGGCAGCGCGCGGCGGATGACGTCGAAATCAAGATTGCTGAACATGATGCTATTTCCCCGTGATGTAGCCGGGGATCGCGACGTAGCGCTCGAGGAAGCGCATCGCGGTCACGACAGTTGCGTTGACGAGGAGATAAATCAGGGTCGCGGCCGTGAACGCCTCGAACACCTGGAACGAAAACTCCTGCATCGAGCGTGCCTGTCCGGTCAGCTCGAGCAGGCCGATGGTGATCGCGACCGCCGTGTTCTTGATGGTGTTGAGAAACTCCGAGGTCAGCGGCGGCAGGATGATGCGGAACGCCATCGGCAGCAGCACGTAGCGATAGCCCTGCACGGTGGTCAGGCCCAGCGCGGTCGCGGCCATCCTCTGCCCGCGCGGCAGCGAGCCGATGCCGGCCTGCAATTGCACGGCGACGCGCGCCGACATGAAGAAGCCGATGCCGATCGCAGCAGTCCAGAACGGTGCGTTCGGCAGTTGCTTCAGCCAGGTGCCGGCCGATTTCGGCAGCAATTCCGGCAGCACGAAGAACCACAGGAACAGCTGCACCAGCAGCGGCATGTTGCGGAAGAATTCGACCCAGCAGAAGCCGATCCAGGACGCAGTCTTCGCTGGCAACGTGCGCAGCACGCCGACGATCGTGCCGAAAATCAGCGCGATGATCCAGGCGAGCACGGCGGTCTTCAGGGTCAGCGCCAGTCCCGACAGCAGCATGTCGAGATAGTTGCCGGTCCCCATCGGGTTCGGCTCGAAGAAAATTCCCCAGTTCCAGTGGTAGTTCACGTGTCCCCCGCGCGAACGCGCCAATCACAGATGTCTTCAAATAGCTCTTGGGCGCCTATGCAAATGTCCGGCCACTCTGGTGTCAAGAGTGGCCGGACATGGTCTCGATCCCAGGATCGAGGTTATATCTTACTTATAGTCGTCCGGGTTCGGCGAGTCCGAAGGTTTTGCGAACTCGTTCTTCAGCTCGGCTGAGATCGGGCTGTTGAGGTTCAGCCCCTTCGGCGGAATCTTGGCCGTGAACCACTTCTCGTAGATCTTCTGGCCTTCGCCGGAGGTGTAGAGCGCGCCAACCGCGGCATCGACCACCTTCTTGAAGGGCGCGTCGTCCTTGCGCAGCATGATGCCGTAGGGCTCTGGCTTAGAGAACGCATCCTTGGAGATGACATAGTCGTCCGGCGACTTCGAGCCGGCGACGAGGCTCGCGAGCAGGATGTCGTCCATCACGAACGCGACTGCGCGATCGGTCTCGACCATCAGGAAGGATTCGGCATGATCCTTGGCCGGGATGATGTTGGCGCCGAGGCTCTTCGCGACGTTGGCCTCGGTGAGCTGCTTGATGTTGGTGGTGCCGGCGGTCGAGACCACCGTCTTGCCCTTGAGATCGTCGATCGACTTCAGGCCGCTCGACTTCTTGAAGACATAGCGGCTGGCGGTCAGGAAGTGTGTGGGAGCGAAAGCGACCTGCTTCTGGCGGTCGGCGTTGTTGGTGGTCGAACCGCATTCAAGGTCGATGGTACCGTTGGCCATCAGCGGAATACGCGTCGCCGAAGTCACCGGGTTAAGCTTGACCTCGAGCTTGTCGAGCTTGAGCTCCTTCTTCACGGCGTCGACGATCTTGTAGCAGATGTCCATCGCGTACCCGATGGGCTTCTGGTTGTCGTCGAGATAGGAGAACGGAATCGAGGAGTCGCGGAAGCCGAGCGTGATGGCGCCGGTGTCCTTGATGTTCTTCAGCGTGCCGGTCAGCTCCTCGGCCCCTGCCTGGCTGACGGCGAAGGTCGCGGCGAGCGCGATGCCGATGTGACGGAAATGTTTCACTTTTTTGTTCCCCTTTCAGGATGATGCGGCCGGATGCAAGCACAAATCAGACCGGATTAGAATGTGACTTTCGGCGGGATGACGGCTCAGGTTAACGGGCTCAGGTGAGTGGGCTTAGGTCAAAGGTCTGGGCAATTCCCCGAGATCCCAGAACAGCCCGGCCATCACCGTCAAGGCCTCTTCGGTCAATGGCAGCAGGATGTGCTCATTGGGCGCATGCTGGGAGCAGCCGGGATAGGAATGCGGGACCCAGATCGTCGGCAAGCCGAGAATCTCGGAAAACACGTCGTTGGGCAGCGAGCCGCCGAAATTCGGCAAAACGGCCGGCACCTTGCCGGTGGTCTCCTTCACCGAATCCGCCGCCCATTTGATCCAGGGGCTGTCGAAATCGGTGCGCGACGCGACAAAGCTTTGTGCCGCCCGCACCTCGACCATCGGAAAACCCTTCTGGACAAGATGCGCACGGACGGCGTCGATCAGCCCGTCGGTCTTGGTGCCGACGACAAAGCGCAGTTGCAGCACGGCATTGGCGTTGCCGGGGATGGCGTTCGCCGGCTTCTCGATATTGCCGGATGACATTGCGAGCACTTCGAGCGTGTTCCAGGCATAGAGCCGCTCGGCCGCCGACAGCCCCTCCTCGCCCCAGTTCTCCGCAAGCTGTGGCTCGTCCTCGGTTGGCACCACCTGCACATCGGCGAGATAGCTGCGGATCTGGTTGGTGAGCCGTGGCGGCTTCAGCGCGTCGAGAAGGAGACGGCCATGGCCATCGACCAGCGTCGAGATCGCGTTGACCAGAATGGTCGCGGGATTGGCGAGCACGCCGCCCCAATTGCCGGAATGATGGCCGCCGTCGCGCAAATTCACATCCAGATGGATGCGGATGCCGCCGCGGCAGCCAAGGAAGAGCGTCGGACGATCTGCTGACAAACGTGGCCCGTCGGAGGCCATGAACAAATCGGCCTTGAGCGCATCACGGTTGAGATCGCAGACCTTGCCCAAATCAGGCGAGCCGATCTCCTCGCCCATCTCGACGATGAATTTGGCATTGAAGCCAAGCTTGCCGCCGCGGGCCTCGCGCACCGCGCGGAGCGCGGCCATGTTGATGCTGTGCTGGCCCTTGTTGTCGGCGGTGCCGCGGCCGTAGAGGCGCGTGCCCGCAACCGTCGTGCGCCAGGGATCGCGGCCATCGCGCCACTCGCCCTCCATACCGTCGACGACGTCACCATGGCCATAGATCAGCACGGTCGGCGCGGACGCGCTCTCGTGATGCTCGGCAAACAGGAACGGTGCCTTGCCGCTGGGGGATTCGACGATGCGGCTGGTGAAATCAAGCGCGGCGAAGGAGGGCATCATCTCCTGTTCCAGATAGGCGCGCAGCTCGGGCCCACGCGACGGATTCTGGCTCTCGGTCTTGAAGGCGACGCGGCGGTCGAGCTCAGCGAGGAACGCGCCGGATTTGAAATCGTCACGGGCGCGGGTGATGGCGTCGGCTCTGGTCATGATTTGTTTTTCGAGGCTTTGGGACGAAGGACCTTACCCGAGACAGGCTAGCCTTCGAAAGTGGCGGGGACTTGGGTAGTTCTTGTAGTTCTCTTGTAGTTCTCTTGGGAATTCGTTCTTGCTCTCTTGAGATTGGCTTGCCAAGAGCGGGAGCGCCGCTGTTTTTGGCCTTGCCAAGGTCGCGTTATATGCAAGAACTTCGCCAGATTGGGGCGCACATCTATCATTCGAAGAGCGCTCAGTACAGGGCGCCGGGGGACCAGCATGGCCAAAGAGATCAGGCTCAACGCCTTCGCGATGAATTGCGTCGCACACCAGTCACCGGGCCTGTGGACCCATCCGCGCGACCGCACCGCCGAATATAACCGCCTGCCCTACTGGATCGATCTGGCCAAAACGCTGGAGCGCGGCCGTTTCGACGGGCTGTTCCTGGCCGACGTGCTCGGCGTCTACGACGTCTATGGCAACAGCCCTGACGCAGCCTTGCGCAATGGGGCACAAACGCCGTCGAACGAGCCGCTGCTGCTGCTGTCGGCAATGGCCGCGGTGACCAAGAATCTCGGCTTCGGCGTCACCAGCAATTTGTCGTTCGAGCCGCCCTACCCGTTCGCGCGGCGGATGTCGACGCTCGACCATCTCACCGAGGGGCGGATCGGCTGGAATGTCGTCACCGGCTATCTCGACAGCGCCGCACGCGGCGCCGGCAAGGAGAAGCAGACCGGGCACGACGACCGCTACGACATCGCCGACGAATATATGGAGGTCGTCTACAAGCTCTGGGAAGGCAGCTGGGAAGACGACGCGGTGCTGCGCGACCGGGCGCGCGGCATCTTCACCGATCCTACAAAGATTCATCGCGTCAATCATGAGAGCGCGAACTTCCGTATCAACAACACCATCCATCTGAGCGAGCCGTCGCCGCAGCGCACGCCCGTGCTGTACCAGGCCGGCACCTCGCCGCGCGGCCGGCAGTTTGCGGCCAAGCATGCCGAATGCGTGTTCATGTCGGGGCCGTCGGCCAAGATCATCGCGCCGCGCGTCGCGGCGATCCGCCAGGAGGCCGCTGCGCTCGGCCGCAACCCGGCCGAGATCCTGATGTTCAACATGATGACGATCATCCTCGGCAACACCGAAGCCGAAGCGGCTGCGAAACATGCCGACTACCGGTCACATATCAGCCCGGAAGGCGCGCTGGCCCTGATGTCGGGATGGACCGGCATCGACTTCTCCGGCTACGAGCTCGACCAGCAGGTGCGCCACGTCCAGAACGATGCCGGCCGCAGCGCACTCGATAACGTCACCCGCGGCGACCCCGACCGCGTCTGGACCGTGCGCGACGTCATCGAGCATGTCGGCATCGGCGGCGCCGGCCCGGTCGTGGTCGGCACGCCCGAAAGCGTCGCTGACAAGATCGAGGATTGGTTCGAGAAGACCGATGTCGACGGCCTCAACGTCGCGTTTGCGATCTCGCCCGGCGATTTCGAGGACATCGCCGACATGCTGGTGCCGGAGCTGACGCAGCGCGGGCGCTACAAGCCGGAATACGCGAAAGGCACGCTGCGGGAGAAGCTGTTCGGTGACGGGCGTGCGCGGCTCGACGCGCCGCATCCGGCGGCGGGGTATCGGGTGGGGAAGAAGGGGTAGCGGGTGCCCCTGCCCTACACCTTCCCGTCCACCATCACCTCGATCAGCTTGGTGCCCGGCCGATTGAACGCAGACACCAGCGTCGCCTTCAGCTCGCGCGGATCGCTCACCTTGATCGCCTCGCAGCCCAGCGCCTTCGCGATCCCGGCAAAGTCCACCGGCGGATCGATGAAATCCATGCCGACATAATTGTCGTCGCCATGGAAGGCGAGCAGGCGCTGCTTGATGATGCGGTAGCCGCCATTGTTGGCGATGACGACGTTGAGCGGCAGCTTGTGATGCGCCGCGGTCCACAGCGACTGGATCGAATACATCGCGCTGCCGTCGCCGGAAAAGCACACCACGGGGCGATCCGGATTGGCGATGCTGGCGCCGACCGAGGCCGGCAGGCCCCAGCCGATGCCGCCGGAGGCAAGGCCGTGATAGCCGAAGCGATCGCGATGCGCGCGCAACGACGTGATCTGTCGGCTCGAGGTGAGGCCTTCGTCGACGAGGATGGCGTTGGCAGGCATGGCGTCGACCATCTGCAGCACCAGCCAGTCCGGATCGATGGGGCTACGGTCGGCCGCTTTGCCGATCTGCTCAACCAGCGCGCCGCGCCGCGCGGTCCAGTTCTTCGGTGCCAGCTCGGCGAGGCGTTGCTTCGCTCGCTGTGTCAGCGCGGCGCCGCCCATCTCCTTCAGCACCGGGATCAGCGCACGCAGCGTTTCCTTGAGATCCGCCTTCAACGCGATCTCGACGCCATAATTCTTGGCGATCTCCCAATCGACGAGGCCAACCTGCACGATGCCGAGACCATCCGGCAGCGCATCGACCTCGCTATAGACCGACATGCGCAGGGGATCGCCGCCGAGCGCGATCAGGAGGTCGTAGGGCGCGAGCGTGTCTCGCGCGACCTTCTGCACGCGCGCGAGCGTTCCGACGAAGCTCGGGCTTTCGGACAGGAAGTGCGAGCCATATGGCGTCGAGGATTGGTAAGCGGCAGCGCCCAGCAGCTCGGCGAGTTCGGCGGCCTCCTTCAGCGCGTCGCTCTTGACCACCTCGTCCATGGTGACAATCACCGGGCGCTCGGCCTTCAACAGCCGCGCTGCGAACGCTTTCAGCGCCTCGTCCGAGGGCCTTACGCGCGCATCGATGCGGGTGGAGCGGCCGAGATCAATGCCGGCCTCACTGTTGAGGATGTCGCCGGGCAGCGAGATGAACACCGGCCCGGTCGGCGGCGTCATCGCCACCTTCGCAGCACGGCGCACGATGCGCGGCAAATCTTCCAGCCGCGTCACCTCGACCGCCCATTTCACCAGCGGCTCGGCCATGCGCACCATGGGGCCGTACAGCACCGGCTCCATCAGGCCATGGCCCTGCTCCTGCTGGCCGGCGGTGAGGATCATCGGCGTGCCCGTGAACTGGGCATTATAGAGCGAGCCCATCGCATTGCCGAGACCGGGCGCGACATGGACGTTGCAGGCGACGAGTTTTCCGGAGGCACGGCTGTAGCCGTCGGCGATCGCGACCACCAGGCTCTCCTGCATCGCCATCACATAAGTGAGATCAGGATGGTCCTTCAGCGCATGCATGATCGGCAGTTCGGTGGTGCCGGGATTGCCGAACAAATGCGTGATGCCCTCGTCCTTGAGCAGCGCGAGAAAGGCGGAGCGGCCGGTGATCTTGTTCTTCATGTTTCCTCCAGGAGCGGGCGTTGCCGCAAGGACGGATCACATGATGGACGAAGTCACCAGAGGCGCGCAAGGAAGCGCGGTCATGGCTGCGTTGCGTGGGAGCGGCAAATTCCGCTCTCATGTCCCGGACGCGGCGCAACGTGAAACGTTGCGACGCAGAGCCGGGACACGAGAGCGGAGCTACATCTCCTCTCGCCCCAGCTCGAACGGATCCTCGCCGCTGGCGCGCTTCTTCTTTTTCGAACGCTGCCAGACCACGCCGGGAAAACCTTTCAGCGGCACCAGGGGCTCGCCGGTATAGGCCCATTCCTGAAGCTCTTCGATGGCGATGTGATAGAGCGGCTGGCGGCCGGTGCGCTCCCTAAACAGCGCACGCGGGATGTTGACCATGTGCGGCCCGCGTGGACGCTCATAGGCGATCGGCGTGCCACAATGTGAGCAGAAGCTACGCGCGGTCTTCGTGGCCTTATCCTCGTAGCGGGTGAGCGCGGTTTTGCCTGACAGGATGCGAAAACGCTTCTTCCAGCTGCCAACATAGGTCGCGTAAGCCGCGCCATGGGCGCGGCGGCTGGCGGCGGAGTGATCGTGCCAGGCCCAGCGCGCGGGGATGTCGATCTCGAAGGTGACCTTGCCGCAGAGGCACTGGCCGGTGGCGGTCCCTGCGGCGGCGGCTTTGGCCATGGTGCTTGCTCCTTGCGAGCACAGCATAGCCTTGTAGCCCGGATGAGCGAAGCGACATCCGGGCTACGGGTGCAACGCGGATTACGCCGGCGTCAGTTCGTCATACGCCGGATAGTCCGTATACCCCTTCTCCTCGCCGCCATAGAACGTCGCGCGGTTGTACGGCGTGATCGGGTAATTATGCTCCAGCCGGCGCGGCAGGTCGGGGTTGGAGATGAAGATGCGGCCGAAGGCGATGATGTCGGCATGGCCGTCGGCGATCGCGGCATTCGCCGTCTCGCCGGTGAAACCGCCGGCGGTCATCAGCACGCCGCTGTAGTGCGGACGGAACAGCACCATTGCCGACGGCACGTTCTCCCAGTGGACATCGGCGCGACCCGCGCCGCTGGAGCGCGGCTCAATGAAGTGCAGATAGGCCAGACCGAGCTTGTCGATCGCTTTGACGACGTGGGTGTAGAGCGGCATCGGATCGGGCTCGCCGGAATCGTTCGCAATCCCGTGCGGCGACAGCCGCACGCCGACGCGATTGGCGCCCCAGACGTCGATCGCGGCCTGCGTGACCTCGAGCAGCAGACGCGCGCGGTTCTCGATAGACCCGCCATATTGATCGGTGCGCTGATTGCTGCGCGACTGCAAGAACTGCTCGAGCAGATAGCCGTTGGCGCCGTGGATCTCGACGCCGTCGAAGCCGGCAGCGAACGCGTTCTTGGCGCCCTGCCTGAAGGCCTCGACGACGCCCTTGACCTCGTCGGTCTCCAGCGCGCGCGGCGTCTCGTAGTCGCCGATCTTGCCGTCCGCCATCATCGCCTTCACGCCCTCGGCCTTGATGGGGATCGCCGACGCCGACACCGGCCGCTGACCGCCATGATAGGACGAATGCGAGACCCGGCCGACATGCCAGAGCTGGAGGAAGATGATGCCGCCCTTGGCATGCACGGCATCGACCACCTTGCGCCAGCCGGCTACTTGTGCCTCCGAATAGATGCCCGGTGTCGCCGGGTTACCGCGACCGTGCGAGAGCACGGGAGATGCTTCGGCGATGAGCAGGCCGCCTTGCGTGGCGCGCTGGCCGTAATATTCGGCGTTGAGCGGCCGCGGCGAAAAGCTGTCGCGCTCGGCGCGCATGCGCGTCAACGGCGCCAGCGCGACGCGATGCGCGAGCTTGTACGGACCGACCTGCAACGGTTTGAACAACGCCTCGAACTTCATGTGATCCCCGGAATGATCGATGAGAGGACGGGGATCATATGACAAAGCGTGGCGGCCCGGAAGCCGCATGGGCGGATGACAGGCCAGCCGAAAGATGCGGTGGAAACAAAAAAAGCCCCGGGGCCGGGCCCGGGGCTTGCTGCCTGTCCAGAACGGCGGGATCAATATTTAGCGACGACCGGGCCCGCGCCGAACTTGTAGTTCAGGCCGACCCGCGCGATGTGGCCGGTGAAATCCGCGGTTGCGTCAAGGCCGCGCGCCGGGCCTGGAGTGAACGGGAACAGCGGATTGAAGATGGTGTATTTCTCGCTACCGAGATCATAATAGAGATATTCGAGCTTCACGCTCCAGTTCGACGCGAAGTGGTACTCGCCGCCACCGCCCACGGCCCAGCCCACGCGCCAGCTTTCCGACGTCCCCGCGCTACAGATCACGTTGAGGCAGGGCGTACCGGCCGGAAGCGTGGGATCTACGAGCGTCGTCGACGCCTTGACATGTCCATAGGCAAGACCGCCCGTCGCGTAGAGCATCAAGTCGGGCGTAACGGTGGCACCGATCCGGCCGCGTACCGTCCCCAACCAGTCGACCTTCTGCTCTTGCGTGGTCGTGATGGCGGGGAAGACCGGCAGGGTTCGCGCAACCGTTGAGGTGCCCTTGATGCCGGCGGCCGCGATATCGGCTTCGACACCCCACACCAGGGAGCCCGTCTGCGCATTGTAGCCGGCCTGCACGCCGCCCAGCACACCACGCGGGTTCGTTGCCAGGGACGCCGGGACGAGGCCGCCCGCGAGGGCCACGTCGAGCACGCCCGCGGTGAAAACCGGATCATGCGGCGCAAGCTTGATCGCATCATCGCTCCAGCCATACCCGACATTCACGCCGGCGTAGAAGCCCGACCAGTTGTAGGCGACGGGCAATTGCGGCGCCTTGTAGAGCGGCGCACGTGCGGCCATATCGGCTGCCAGCGCGGGCTGCGCCGAGGCGACGCCCAAAGCCACAAACATGATCGAAGCGAAGCGAAGCATTCTCGATATCCCAGACCCGAACATTGATGGCGATCAGAACTAACCGGCCGACGTTCGAAATGGGATAACAATCCTCGCCAGATCGCGGCGGACAGCCGTTTCAAAATCGCTTGTAGCGCCCGGGCAACAATTTCAGGTCGCCGCAAGCAGACCTGCGTCGCCGCAAGCAAGATCGACCATCGAAGCCCGGACGCGACCGCAAGAACGCCTTACGCCGTCTTGATCCAGACGGCCTTGACGTTGAGATATTCCTCGACGTGCTGCTTGCCGGACTCGCGGCCGTAGCCGCTCATCTTGTAGCCGCCGAACGGCACGGCCGGGTCCATCGCCTGGTAGCAATTCACCCACACCGAGCCGGCGCGCAAGCGCTTCGCCACCGCATGCGCCTTGCTGACGTCACGCGTCCACAGGCCCGAGCCGAGACCGAACGTGGTGTTGTTGGCACGCTTGACCAGTTCGTCCATGTCCTTGAACGCGATCGCGGAGATGACGGGACCAAAGATCTCCTCCTGCGCGATCCGCATATTGTCCTGGACGCCCGCAAACACCGTCGGCGAGACGAAGAAACCCTTCGACAGCGCGCCTTCAGTGACGCGGCCGCCGCCGGCGAGTGCTCGCGCGCCTTCCTTCTGGCCGATGTCGAGATAGCTGGTGACACGCTCGAGCTGCTGCGCGGAGACGAGCGGGCCGATCTGGGTGTTGGGATCGAGGCCATTGCCGACCTGGAGCTTCTTGCCGAACTCGGCAACGCGGCCGACGAACTCTTCGTAGATCGACTGCTCCACGAACAGGCGCGTGCCGGCGCTACAGATCTGGCCGGAATTGGCGAACACCGCCATCGCCGCACCCGGCACGGCTGCATCGAGATCGGCGTCGGCGAACACGATGTCCGGCGACTTACCGCCAAGCTCGAGCGAGACGCGCTTGAGGTTACCAGCGGACGCACGGATGATCGACTGCCCCGTGACGTGCGAGCCGGTGAAGGCGACCTTGTCGACGTCGTGGTGCGAGGCAAGCGCGGCACCCGCGGTCTCGCCATAGCCCGGCACGACGTTGACGACGCCGGGCGGAATGCCCGCTTCCATCGCCAGCTCGGCGATGCGCAGCGAGGTCAGCGGCGCCTCTTCCGCGGGCTTCAGCACCACGGTGCATCCCGTCGCGATCGCAGGGCCGATCTTCCAGAGCGTCGCGGTGAGCGGGCCGTTCCAGGGAATGATGGCGCCGACGACACCGATCGGCTCCTTCAGCGTGTAGGAAAAGATTTCGCCGGGCAGCGAGTTCTCGATGGTCTCGCCGTGGATCGCAGTGGTCTGGCCGGCGTAATAGCGCAGCATGCCGACGGCGCGCAGGCGATAGGCGCGCGTGCGGCTCAGCGGCGCCCCCATGTCGAGCGTATCGAGCTGCGACAATTCGTCAAAGTTCTTCTCGACGAGGTCGGCGAGCTTGAGCAGCAGGTTCTGCCGCTCGAACGGCTTGACCTTGCTCCAGGGACCTTCGAAGGCACGGCGGGCGGCGGCAACCGCACGGTCGATGTCTTCCTTGTCGCCCTCGGCGACGGTGGCGAGCAATTCGCCGGTGGCGGGGTTATGGGTCTCGAAGCGCTTGCCGGAGGCAGCGTCGACCCATTTCCCGTCGATCAGCATCTGCTTGTAGGACCCGTTGGCGAACGGGTGGCGCGTGATCGGAATAGCCTGCGACACAGCCATGGCTGCACTCCCTAGTCAGGTGATTGATTGGGTTCGATCTGGGCGGGATCGTTAGGTGGAATAGAATACAGCGCTGCCGGATGGGCGTAAAGGCGGCGCGGAACGAAGACCTCCCATGCCAACTTGTGCAGGGTCGCATTGCCGCCATGTTATAGCTCGACCGAACCTGACACCTTCCCCCGGAGAATGAGCCATGCCGCATCCTGTCGTCGCCAAGGGCAATGTCGCCGTGATCACCGGGGGCGCATCCGGCATTGGCTTCGCCGCCGCCATGGCCTTTGCCCGCGCGGGAATGAAGGTGTGCATCGCCGACGTCGACCAGGCGCGGCTGCAAGAAGCCGCAACAAAACTGTCATCCGTCGCGCCTGCCGGCAATGTGATGACATCGGTTGCCGATGTCAGTCGCGCCGAAAGCGTGACGGAACTGGAACGCGCCGTGGGCGCGCATTTCGGCGGCGCCGATCTGCTCATGAACAATGCCGGCATCCAGCCCGGCAGCACGCTATTCGGCGATCCCGACAGCTGGCAGCGCATCATCGCCGTCAACATGTGGGGCATCATCAATGGCTCGCGCATCTTCGCACCCGGCATGATCGCGCGCGGCAAGGCCGGGCTGATCATCAACACCGGCTCGAAGCAGGGCATCACCACGCCACCCGGCGATCCCGCCTACAATGTCTCGAAGGCCGGCGTGAAGGCTTTTACGGAAGCGCTCCAGCACGAGCTGCGCAACACCAAAGACTGCCACATCACGGCGCACCTGCTCATCCCCGGCTTCGTCTTCACCGGGCTCACCGCGAAGGGCCGCACCGAGAAGCCGGCCGGCGCCTGGACGGCGGAGCAGACCGTGGACTTCATGCTGGCGCGGCTAGAAGCTGGCGATTTCTATATCCTGTGCCCGGACAATGACGTGCCGCGCGCGCTCGACGAGAAGCGGATGCTGTGGGCCGCCGGCGACATCGTCGAGAACCGCCCGCCGCTGTCGCGCTGGCATCCGGACCATGCGGATGCTTTCGCGAAGTTCGTGAAGCAGAACTAGACGGATCCGCCCAGGGCCAGCAACAGCGAGGCGCCGATCGGCACGCCCCAACCGGAGACAGCGTCAAATCCGGGGCCGGCCTTGAATCCAATGCCCGGCTTTGGGTTGGAGACGTTGTTGCCGATCGTGATGTCATGGCAGACAAGCCGGCCCATCGCGAAACCGTGAGACGTCTTCGCGTAGAGGAGCGGTGTGAGCCAGCGCTGGCGCTTGCGGGACGGCAACAGCGCGTTGACACGCGCGATCAATGAGGCCAGCACAGGCGTCGACGCGCTGGTCCCGCCGCCCGGGCTTCGCTCGCCCCGGAAGATCAAGTCGTACATTGGTGGACCGGCCAGCGCGGTGAGGTCGGGAACGACGCGTCCCTTGAAGCCACCCTTGTTCAGCGACGCGACCGAGACTTTTTGCCAGCCCGGCTTGGCGAAGATCGAGCTGACCCCGCCACCGGTCGCACCACCGACGTCACGGATGCGCCGCCCCTTGCCGACGCGCCACGTTTGTTCGACGGCCTTGCCGGCCTTGTGTCGAATCATGGAGCCGCCGACCGCCAGCGAATAGGGACTGGAGCTTGGAAAATCGACATGCGCGCGCTTGTCGGTCTGCATATCGCCGGACCCGTCATCCCCCGAAGCGCAGCAAACGGTGATGCCGAGCAGCGCAGCGAGATTCAGCCGCTCGTTGATCGCATTCAGCGCCGCCTTCGACCAGTCGCCGGAATCCTCGGCGGCGCCCCAGCTGATCGAAAGTGCCACCGGGCGATCCTTGATGGTCTGATTGAGGAGGTCGACCCAGCCCTTCTGATGGTCTTTCGCGAAGTAGACCAGGATCTCAGCCTCCGGGCACAACCCCGCGACGATCTGCACGTCCATCATCACTTCGCCGGTGTAGCCGATTTCGTCGCGCCGCTGGGCGGGCTTCAGGCGCTTCATCTGCGCGAGGTTCCGGATCGGCGCATCGATCGAGATGCGCTTCACGGTCGGCAGATCACGATCGAACAACTTGCAATAGGCGGCGAGATCTTCGGCAAAATAGCCACCACCGAACTCCGCCACTGCGATCCTCTGGCCAGACCCGCGCCCGTGAGGAAAACGATAGTGGTTTTCGATATCCTGTGGCGCGAATGGCTTGAGAGGATGTGTGGCCTTTGCAGCCGTCTTCGACGGCTTTCTGCCTGCGACGCGCCGTTCGCCAAATCCCAGCACTGCGGTGATGATCGGCTGAAGTTCCGCGGGCACCTCGTACTCGCCCTCGCGATCGCGGAACGTGCCTTGCTTCGCACTCTCGTAGATTCCGAGGTTGGGATGGAAGGCCGCCTCCA
This sequence comes from Bradyrhizobium sp. OK095, assembly GCF_900109945.1. Classification (GTDB taxonomy): domain Bacteria; phylum Pseudomonadota; class Alphaproteobacteria; order Rhizobiales; family Xanthobacteraceae; genus Bradyrhizobium. Next base: position 24,712 of record NZ_FOBX01000009.1, on the reverse strand, counting down.
TTTGGGCAACAGTGCCACTCACCTTCATGCTGCGCGTCTCGAGCGAGACCTCATCGATGCTCAGCCCGAACTTGCGCAACACCTGCGAGACCTTGTTGGCATCGGCCCTGGAGGCTCCGCACCTCGCCCTGAACTGCGCCAGCGACGGGGGGCGCCTCGCGAAAATTGCTGCGTCCGGCAGTTTCGGCCCGCGCAGCGTCAGGGTTACGTCAACCCGCTGCTGCGGGCTGGCGTCCCTCAGGCGCTTCGCACCCTTCTGACGCGCACGTGCGCTGTTCCGCACGACGACCAGCTGTTTCGCGGGTACAGCTTGACGACGCATCCGGCTGCCAACATGCCGCGGCGCGGCACCCGTCCTTGCACGTGATACCATCGCCGGCCCCTCACCCTCGACACGACCAAAGGTTGCAGGTTATCGTCGATCCTCAGATGCGTCAATTTTGCGATCCGGCCGGCGCGCCGCCATTTGTCGCGACCAGCCCGGACGTTCGAGATTTTTTTCGATTTTTGATTGCGACCCGAGGATTTGCTGATGCGCTCGATCTTCGCGCGGCTCAACCGCCGCTACGGCACCAAGTTCATTGGCTTCGACCGTCAACGGCTGGTCAGTTCGACCCTGACGAACGCCGCCGTCGTTTCCGCAGTGACGCCGCCTCGCCTGATGCCGGATCGGACGCGGCGCCGACATCGGCCGCGCGTCGCAATCGTTGGGGCAGGCCTCGGCGGGCTGATGGCCGGCTACACGCTCGCTCATCGCTGCGACGTGACAATCTTCGAAGCGCGCGAACGCGTGGGCGGCCGCGTCTGGAGCAAGAACAAGTCGAGCGGCGTGGTCGAGGCCGGGGGCGAGCTGATCGGCTACAATCATCCGCTCTGGCTGGCATTGGCGCGACGGTTCGAGCTGGGCCTTTCGCTGTTCACGCTCGATACGAATTTCGACGCGCTCGATCTCGACATGCCGATCTATCTCGACGGCAGAAAGATTTCGAACCCGCTCGCCCTCAAGGACCTGTTCGAGCAGATGAAGGCAGCGTTCGGTCGCATGGCGCGGCGCGCGCAGCACGTCCACAAGCACGCGCCCTGGCTCACCCATGATGCCGATGCGCTGGACCAGCAATCCATGGCGAACTGGATTCGCGGCGAACCCTGCTCGCCGCTCGCCAAGCGCGTGATCAGGGAGCAATTTGCCAATGACGCCGGCCAGCCTGTCGAAGCGCAGAGCCTGCTCGCCTATCTCGCGGTCGTCCATGGCGGGGCGCTGAAGGGACATCCGAGCGCGTTCTTCACGCAAACGGAAACGCTGCGCTGCTCCGAGGGCAATCAATCCCTGGCCGAGCACCTCGCCGAGGAAATCAGGGCAGTCGGCGGCGTGGTCCATCTCTCATTGCCGGTGATCTCGATCGAGATCGACAAGGAAGGCGTGACGGTCACACCGGAGGGCAGCGCGGCATTCCGCGCCGATTACGTCGTCCTGGCAATTCCGCCGAGCCTGTGGCCGGGCGGCCGCTTCGCCAAGATCAGCATCACGCCGCCGCTCACGCCCGACCACAAGATCTCGATGGGCACGGCCGTGAAGTATCTCAGCCCGGTCAAGCGGCGCTTCTGGATCGACCACGGACTGGCACCCGCGGCGACATCGAGCCGCTTCGGCGTCACCTGGGAGGGAACCGACAACCAGATCGCACCTCGGGGGCGTGAGGTCGAGCTCAGCCTGTTCGCCGGCAGCGAGCCGGCGAGAGAGGCGATGCGGCAATGGGAGCGCGGCGGCAAGACCGCCGTCGATGCGTTCTATGCATCCCGGATCGGCCAAGTTTACCGCGGCTACAAGGACAATCTCTCGCAACCGCCGGAGTTCGTTCCATGGCCGGCCGATCCCTGGACCGGAGCCGGCTATTCCTGCCCGGCGCCGGGCGAAGTCACGCGTGCCGGCCCGCTGCTGAACAGCGCCTTTCACAAGCGAATGTACTTCGCCGGCGAGCACACCTGCTTTGCCTATTACGGATACATGGAAGGCGCGCTGCAATCCGGCCACAAGGCCGGGTCGGCAATCCTCAGGGCCATCAAGCGCAACCGGCATCGTCGCAGGTAAAGCGCGATGCAAGCGGGATGAATCGTCACCGCATTCGCGGGGTGCGCCCCGGTCTTCGCGCTGAGGCCTACAGCGTTTCCTGCTGATGCCCGCAATTCTTGCAGGCGAACTTGACGCGGCTTTGGCCTTTTTCCGCCTGGACCCGGTTCGGCGCGCCGCACTTGCCGCAGACGGCCTCGATACGGGTCGCGCCCTGCTTCACGACGATGGTCTTCTTTTCCATCGATTCGCGGATCAGGCGCTCGGCCTCTTCACGCAGGGATTGTTTCGACAAAGCTCATCTCCGCCTCTGAAAGCGCGAGAGCCATAACGCACCTGCGTTCGAATCTCAATCGGCAATGCCGGCTCAGACCTCGACAATCACATAACTGTCCTCGACATGGACCGGAAACGTCTCGGCAACGTACGGCCCCTTCTGGAGCTCGTCGCCGCGTTCCACCGCAACCGGATATGACCTTATCTTGACCCGGTTCGGATCGAACCAGGATTGCCCGTTGCGCATGTCGAACTCCCAGCCGTGCCAGGGACAGCGCAGCATCTCGCCGACGCGCGAGCGCTCGTAGACACCCGGCTCCGGTGAGGTCAGCCGCGCCACGCACGCGGCCTTCTCCAGCGGCGCCCCTTCGTGCGGGCAGCGGTTCAGCAGCGCGAAGAACTCGCCATTGACGTGGAACACGACGATGTCGCGGCCGGCGACACCGACGACCTTGTTGCCGCCGGGCGGGATCTCCGAGGTGGTCGCGACGATGTGACGGGCCATATCGGTTCGGAACCTTCAGAACTTGTAGACCGCACGGGCGTTGGTGCTAAAGATCTTCCTCCGCTCGGCCTCCGTCAGCGGCGTCTTGAAAGCGAAGCGCGGATCATCAAAGTCCCAGTGCGGATAGTCCGACGAGAACAACAGGCGGTCGATGCCGACCCAGTCGATCAGCGCGCGCAGATGCCGCGCCTCGTCCGGCTCGTCGATCGGCTGCGTCGTGAACCAGAAGTTTTCACGCACATATTCCGACGGTTTTCGCTTGAGATGCGGCACCTCGCTGCGGAAGCGCTCGAAATGCTGATCCATGCGCCAGACCGCCGAGGGGATCCAGCCGAAGCCGCCCTCGATGAAGACGAACTTCAGTCTCGGAAATCGCTCCGGCACGCCCTCGATGACGAGGCTTGCGAGCTGTGCTGCGATGGTGTGTGCGTTGGACTGGTGCTCCTCGACATAATAAGATGGCCACCCGCCGCCGGTCGGCGCGTGCCCGCCATAGCCGCCGACATGGATGCCGAGCGGTAGGTCGAGTTCCTGCGCGCGCTCGTAGATCGGCCAATAGCGGCGGCGGCCGAGCGGCTCGTTGGCGCGCGGCGAGACGTTGATCTGGATGTATTCACCGATCTTGGCGCAACGCTCGATCTCTGCGATCGCAAGATCCACCCCATCCTGCCCAACCAGGATCGAGGCCTTCAGGCGGGGATCCCGGTGCGACCAGAACGCAAGCTGCCAATCGTTGATGGCGCGCTGGATCGCCGCGCCGAATTCGAGGTTCTGCTGCGAGAAGATGAAGAGATCGAGCACCTGCAAAATCCCGAACTCGACGTCGAGCGGATCGAGATGCTGCTTCTGCATGAAGGCAAGGTCCGAGCCGGGCGGCCCGCCTGTCGGCGGCCAGGCATCGCGGCGTGCGATCAGCGGCGAGGAGCGCGGATAGGGCGTGGTGAACAAATACGGCGTCCGCAAATGGCTGCCATATTCCTTCAAATGCTGCTGCCAGCGTTTTGGCAGGAACTCGTTGAGATCGTCCGCCGATCGCAAGCTCGGATGCACGTCGCAATCGACGATGCGCAGCCGCGTCGCGGCGGATTTCTCTTCGTCCAACAGCGGGCGGTCGATGACGTCACTCATGCGATCCTCCAATGATCAATTCAGCGACAACCGCGGAAACGTCTCCAGCGGATTGTCGACGCACATTTTTTCGATGATGCTCTTCGGCAAATGCGGCGGGATCGGATCATCGCCGTCGAACTGCCAGTGCGGATAGTCGGACGCGAACAGAAACATTTTTTCGGAGCCGATCTGGTCGATGATCTCCTCGACGCTCCTGGCGTCGGCGGGCGCATCGAACGGCTGCATGGTGACGCGAAAATTGTCGCGGATGATCGCGGCCGGCTCACGCTCGACCCAGGGCACCTCGACGCGGACGCCGCGCCAGGTCTTGTTGGCGCGCCACATGAAGGCCGGCAGCCAGCTCACGCCCGACTCCATCAGCACGACCTTGAGGTTCGGGAATTTGCCGAACACGCCCTCATAGATCAGGCTCAATATCTGCGCCTGAAACGCCTGCGCTTCGACGAAGTAATATTCGTAGCGATGCGACGGCCAGCCGGCCGAGCTCGGCGCCTGCCGATATTGCGTGCCCGCGTGAATCGCGAGCGGCAGCTTGTATCTTTCCGCGAGCCGATAGACCGGCCAGAAATGCCGCCGTCCCAGCAGCGTCTCGCCCTGCGCCAGCACCAGGATGGAGACGAAACGGTTGTCGCCGGCGCGGCGCTCGATCTCCTCGATCGCCAGATCCGCGTCCTGCATCGGCACCACGATGGAAGCTCGCAAGCGCGGGTCGCGCGACAGCCATTCGGCGGCGATCCAGTCGTTGATGGCCTTGCAGAAATCGGCCGCCATGTAGGCGTCGAACACGGCCTGCGCACCATAGAGCACGTTGAGGATGGCGTGGCTGGCGCCGAGCTGCTCGAACGCGCCCTTCTGCACCATGGCGAGATCGGAGCCGGGCTTTTTGCCATTAGCGGGCCGCCAGTCGGTACGGCCCGACAGCGGCATGCTCGGCGGATAGGAGGTGAGATCAAGCCCGTCGATGGCACGGCTCACCACCTGCTCTTTCCAGTGATCGCTGAGATAGGGAAGCAGCGTCGTGCGCGTGCCACCAACAGCCGGATGGATGTCGCAGTCGATCCGCGTCACCGCCATGGAGCTTCCTCGCGAGTCGTTCTTGTCGGCGTTCTTACGCACCGCCTGTGCAGAGTGCTCCGGCCGCCGCCGCCGCGCAAGGGCGCACGCCCGCGCGATCCGTCATGGCTCGGTTGCATTTCGCAGGCGCGATATGAGGTTCGATGAAACGCGCGGCGGCGGGGCAAGTTGCTCCGCCGCTCTCTTGCTCGTTTGCACTGGCCTTTGTTCAGGCCGCCTTGGAGACTTCCATCAGCAGGCGCTCGGCCTTGGCATCCTCGATGCGGTTCACCATCCGGCTGCTCTCGTGATTGTCACGCACCGTCTTGGTGAGGGTGATGCAGGTCTGGATCAGCATCACGATGCCCATCGTGAGATAACCCTTCATCCAGAGGTCGATCGGCAGGAAGAAGATGCCGATCGCGACGAGGAAGGCGGAGGCTGCGAAGGACGCGTAAGTGAAGGTCACCCAGGCGCCGCTGTGGGGCTGGCCGTTCTGGTTCATGATGGTCTCCTGTTGGTGCGAATGATGACGGAGTTTTCAGTTCAGGCAATCGGCATGCGCTTGGACTTCAACCGCGCCAGAACGTCGTCCGCGGTCGTCTTGAGCCGGGGGCCGAAGCCCTGTTCGGCGAGTCTCTCGGCAGTTGCGAGCGGACCGGAGGCTGCGTCGAGCTCGACCAGCGCGTCGTCGGCAGCCTGGGCCTCCAGCTGTCGGTCGCGCAGGCGCCGCAAGGTGCTCTCTGCTTCCGGCAGCGTGGACTCGTAAGGGCGTGCCGCCTCGATGCCGCTGCGGCGAAGCGAGCGGACCGCTTCCGAGGCGCGGGCGACACGGCGGCCGCGGTCGAGCTCGATGATGCGGGCCTGCGCGTTTGCGACGTGGCGCTTCAACCGGGTGATCTCGGTCGCGAACAATGCGCGTGCCGTCATAGCCGCATCGCGATCGGCCTCCAGACCCGCGATGGCTTCGGCGGCGTCCTTGGCGAGATCCTCGCGACCGCCGTCGAGCGCCGCAACCGCGCGGGTCTCGAGATCGGCAATGCGAGCGACGGTCGCCTCTAACTTGCGGCCTTCCTGCTGATCCTGGGCGATCGCCAGCGCCAGCGTCCGCTTGCTGCGCTCGACGGCGGCGGCCGCGTCACGCATCTGCTGGTCGAGGATCAGAAGGGCCGAGCGGTCTTCCAGCTCCTCGCCTGCGGCGGCAACGCTGCCGCGGAAAAGTGTCACTACGGTCTTGAACATCTGCAGCTCCCTGTTATGAGCGTTGCTCACAGATCTTTTGTAGCGAGAACTTGAACATAGTTCAATAAATATTTGAGCGACGCTCATAGCCTTGGTTAACAAATGACTAAGACCTTGGAACGGCGAGAGAAACTACGGTCCGACCTGATCCAGGCGGCCGAGCGGATGATCGCCGAGCGGGGATTGGCCGGGCTGAAAACCCGTGATTTGGCCCGTGAGATCGGCTGCGCCAATGGCGCGGTCTACAATCTGGTCGCGGATGTGGACGAGCTCGTCCTGCGTGTTGGCTCGCGCACACTGCGTCGGCTCGACGATGCACTCAGCACCGCGGAAACGGGTGAGCCCTCGCCCCGGGAGACGTTGGTTCGCATTGCGATTGCCTATTGCGATTTCGCCGCGGAAAATCTCCAGCTCTGGCGCGCGCTGTTCGAGCACCGCATGGAGACCGACAAGGCCCTGCCCGACTGGTCGGTCGATGACCAATTGCAGCTGTTCCGCCACATCTACAAGCCGCTGGCCGCACTGTTGCCGAAGCGAGGTGCGGAGGAGCTCGGCATCACCGCACGCAGCCTGTTCTCGGCCGTGCATGGCATGGTGGCACTGGGACTGGAGCAAAGGCTGGTCGCCGTTCCCCTGCCGGCGCTGCGCAAGGAGATCGCGGGCCTCGTGCGGGCGATGATTGACGGCTTGATCACACGCGAGCAAGCCGCATCGCCTGACTAAAATTTCGCCTGTCGCATCGCGGGCGGCACGCTTAGCTTTCGCGGCGTCTCGTCCTCTCTTTCGGAGTCCCCCATGCCCCTCCTCATCCGCGGCGGCACCGTCGTCAATCACGATCATTCGCGCCGTGCGGACGTGCTGATCGACGGCGAGACCATCGTCGCGATCGGAGCATCGCTCGATACGCCCAAGGGCGCGGAGATCATCGATGCCGGCGGCGCCTATGTCATCCCGGGCGGCATCGATCCGCACACCCATCTCGAAATGCCGTTCATGGGCACGGTGACCGCCGACGATTTCGAATCGGGAACCAAGGCGGCGCTGACCGGCGGTACCACCATGGTGGTGGATTTCTGCCTGCCCGATCCCGGCCAGTCCATGCTCGCCGCCTATCAGGAATGGCGGCACAAGTCCGAAAAGGCGGCGACCGACTACGGCTTCCACATGGCGGTGACGTCGTGGTCGAAGCAGATCCATGACGAGATGGAGACCGTGGTCAAAACCTACGGCATCAACACCTTCAAGCATTTCATGGCCTACAAGGGCGCGCTGATGGTGAACGACGACGAGCTCTACAATTCGTTCGCGCGCTGCGCCCATCTCGGCGCCATGCCTGTTGTGCATGCGGAGAACGGCGACGTCGTCGCACTCATGCAGGAAGCATTGATCGCACGCGGCGTCACCGGCCCCGAGGGTCATGCCTATTCACGGCCACCGGAGGTCGAGGGCGAAGCCACCAATCGCGCCATCATGATCGCTGATATGACCGGCACGCCGGTCTATATCGTGCACACGAGCTGCCGCGAGGCGCATGAGGCGATCGCTCGGGCGCGAGCGGCGGGCAAACGTGTCTATGGCGAGCCGCTGATCCAGCATTTGCTGCTCGACGAGCGCGAATATCAGAACAAGGACTGGAATCACTCCGCGCAGCGCGTGATGTCGCCGCCGTTCCGCGACAGATCGCATCAGGACAGTCTCTGGGCCGGCCTGCAATCAGGCTCGCTCCAGGTGGTCGCGACCGACCATTGCGCCTTCACGACCGAGCAGAAGCGGTTCGGGCTCGGCGATTTCAGGAAGATTCCGAACGGCACCGGCGGCCTCGAAGATCGTCTCGCGCTGCTGTGGACCGCGGGTGTCGCCACCGGGCGGCTGACCAAGGAAGAGTTCGTCGCGGTGACCTCGGCGAACATCGCCCGCATCCTCAACATCTATCCGCGCAAGGGCGCGGTCGCAGTCGGCTCGGATGCCGATGTCGTGGTGTGGGATCCCAAGGCAAGCAAGACCATCAGCGCCAAGCGGCAGATGAGCCGGATCGATTACAACGTGTTCGAAGGCTTTGCCTGCACCGGCGGACCGGCGGCGACGCTGTCGCGCGGCCGCGTCGTCTGGAAGGACGGCGATCTGCGCGCGGAGGCCGGCGATGGCCGCTATATCGAGCGGCCGGCCTTCTCACCGGTGCATGTCGCGAACTCGACATGGAAAGAGCTGACCGCCCCGCGCGCGGTCGCACGCGGTGCGGTAACGCCATAATACTCCGACTTCGCGGCTGGATCAGACCTGCGTGATGCCGCCATCGGCAACGAGATCAATGCCCGTGCTGTAGCTGCTGTCGTCCGAGGCCAGGAACAGGATGGCGGAGGCCATCTCCTCGGGGCGGCCAATGCGGCCGAGCGGCGTGATCGAGGCGAAGAACGCGCGCGCGCCGTCGGCCTCCTCGCGGGTTTTGAACTGACCGTCGATGATCGGCGTGTCGATGGCGCCCGGCGACAAGGTGTTCGCGCGGATGCCCCGATCCTTCATTTCCATCGCCCAGGTTCGCGCGAACGAACGCAATGCGGCCTTGGTGGCGGCATAGGTGCCGTGCTCGGGCAGGCCCTTCAGATGCAGGCCGGACGACACCAGCACGATCGAGCCGCCCTTGCGCATCAGCGGCAAGGCCTTCTGCACGGTGAAATAGGCGCCCCGCGCATTGATGCCGAACGTCTTGTCGAAATGCGCCGGCGTGACGTCCTGGGTAGACGCGCGCTCGACGAAAGCGGCACTGGCAACCACGATATCGAGCACGCCTTTCTCGTCCTTCACTCGGGCATAAAGCCGGTCGAGATCGTCGAGATCAGCGACGTCGGCCTGGATTGCGGTGACGTTGCGCCCGATCTCGGCTTTCGCCTTGTCGAGTTCGCTCGCGCGCCGTCCGACGATGAAGACGTAGGCGCCTTCAGCCACGAACCTCTTCGCCGCCGCAAGGCCGATACCGCTGGAGCCGCCGGTGATGACGGCAATCTTTCCTTCGAGCTTTGACATGACACAGTCCTTTGTTTTGGGCGTGCGCGTTCGTTCGGCGCATGCACGCCGTTGAGCGAGGGATTTGAAAGAGATGCCGCCGCGCAGAGCGCGACGGCTAGTTCGGATCAGGCCGCCTTGCCAGCTTGCAACCGGTCCAGCACCGGTAACAGCTCGGATGGATCGGGGCGGTGCGTGTAGTCCGGGTTGACTTCCGCATAGGCGATGACGCCGTCGCGGCCGATGACGTAGCGCGCGGGCATCGGCAACACCCATGATGGATCGTCATTGAACGTGGGCAGGTCATTCTTGAACGATTTGTAGAGCGCGACGAGATCGCCCGGTAGCGCGAAGCGGATGCCGAAGGCGTCGGCGACGTCGCTCCTGACGTCGCTCAGGATCGGGAAGCCGAGCTTGTTGTCACGCTGCGACTTGCGGCTGTTCGGCGCGGTCTGCGGCGAGATCGCAACGAGGCTAGCGCCGCGCGCGGCGATCTCCGGCAGCGCGTCCTGCAAGGCCTGGAGCTCGAGGTTGCAGTACGGGCACCAGACGCCGCGATAGAACGATACGACCAGCGGTCCCTTCGCAAGCAGATCGCGCGAGGACACCGGCTTGCCGTCCGGGTCGGTAAGCGTGAATTCCGGCGCGACCTCCCCGGCCTTTTTGGCGCGCTGGGCCTGCCCGCTCGCGATCAGTTCAGCGGTGGCACGGTGCATGGTGTCGAGCGCTTCCTTCGGCGGTTTGAGCGGGAAGCGCCCGCCTTCGAAATCGGCTTTGAAGGCGTCGAGTTTGTCTTGCAGGGCCATGGGAAGCTCCAGTCGGTTGCTGTTGGCCCGCCCTATCTGGATCATTTGAGAATGGAGGGGTATATGGCGGATACGGAGAACATTTATTTGGAATTCAAATGGGTGATCGGCTTCAGGAATTGACCGTCTTCGTCCGGGCGGCGGAGAGCGGCAGCTTTTCGAAGGCCGCGCGCGAGCTCGGCCTGTCGCAGCCCTCGGTGTCGCGCATCATCGGCGAATTGGAGAGCCGGCTCGGCGTCAAGCTGCTGCTGCGGACCACGCGACGCATCACGGTGACCGACGCCGGCGCGCTGTTCCTGATCCGCGCGCGCGACGTGCTGGCCGACATCGAGGATGCCGAGGACGCCGCGCGCGGCGTCGATTCCCTGCGCGGGACGTTGCGCATCACGATGCCCATCGTCTACGGCACAAGGCACATCATCCCGCGCCTGCCGAAATTCCTGCGCGCCCATCCCCTGCTGCGCGTTGAGCTGTCCGTCGCCGACGAACGGCACAACCTCGTGGCAGAAGGCACCGACATCGCCATACGCCTTGGCCCGCTCGGCGACTCCGGCTTTGGCGCACGAAAGCTTGCGACGTTGCCTCGCTTTCTCGTCGCCGCGCCGTCATACCTCGCCGAACGCGGCACCCCGAAGACGCCGGCCGATCTCGCCTTGCATGACTGCATCTTCGGTCCCGGCCTGTTCGGCCATACCACCTGGTCGTTCACCCGCAACGGCACGGAGACCTCGGTCGATGTGCACGGCCGCATCACCACCGATTCCGGCCCCGGCGTCTTCGCGAGCGTGCTGGCGGGGCTTGGCGTCGCGATGACGTCGCCGGTGATGGCCGGCCCCGAGATCGAATCGGGTGCACTGGTGCCGCTGCTGAAGAGCTACAAGCTTGCCCCGCTCGACGTCTACGCGGTGTTTCCGGCAGGTCCGCACCCCTCGACCAAGGTGCGTGCGCTGGTCGACTTCCTGGCCGAGGCGTTGAGATAGGCCGCCGGGTACCGCTTGCGACACCTTGAAGCGCGCCGATGGCATGCGCCTTGCCTCTTTGCGTTGCAAATACTGAGGAGTGAGGCACCGATGAGCACATCATCTTTCGACATGAGCCGCCGCAGCGTGATGCTCGGAGGTCTGAGCGTTGCCGGAATGACGGCGGCCCCGCGCTTCGCCTCTGCGCAGGGGCGCGCGGAGACGCTGCTGGTGGTGCAGGAGCTGGGCCCGAACTCGCTCGACATGCAGGGCGTCGGCTCCAACCAGACCGTGAACGGCCTGTCCTGGAATTGCTACGACCGCCTGCTCTCCTACGCCTCGAAGACGCTGCCCGATGGGACCGTGTCCTACGACCGCGAAAAGCTCGCGCCTGAACTCGCCGAGAGTTTTGAGGTCGCCGCCGACGGCATGTCCTGCACCTTCAAGCTTCGCAAGGATGCAAAATTCCATGACGGCACGCCTGTTACCGCCAAGGACGTCAAATGGTCGTTCGACCGTGCGGTAAAGGTCGGCGGCTTTCCGACATTCCAGATGTCGGCGGGGTCGCTGGAAAAGCCGGAGCAGTTCGTGGTGGTCGACGACCACACCTTCCGCATCGACTATGTCCGCAAGGACAAGATGCTGCTGTTCAACGTCGCTGTCGTCGTGCCCTTCATCATCAACTCGGAACTCGCAAAGAAGAACGCGACGGCGGAAGACCCGTGGGCGCTGGCGTGGCTCAGGACCAACGAGGCCGGCGGCGGCGCCTACAGGATCGAGAGCTGGAAGCCCGGCACCGAGACTGTCTTCATGCGGTTCGACGACTGGAAGAGCGGATCGCTTCCCAAGCTGAAGCGTATTATCGCGCGCGACGTCCCCTCCGCCGGCACGCGCCGCGCCATGCTGGAGCGAGGCGATGCCGACCTCTCCAGCGGCTTTGCGCCGCGCGACTTCGAGCAAATCCTCAAGGAGGGCAAGGTCAAGGTCTCGGGCGTGCCGATTCCCAATGCGCTCTGGTACGTTGCGTTGAACACGGCAAAGCCGCCGTTCGACAATGTGAAGCTGCGCCAAGCCATCGCCTGGGCGATGCCTTACGAGCAAATCCAGAGCAGCGCGTTCTTCGGTCGAGCGGTTCCGATGTATGGCGGTGCGACGGAGGTTTCAAAGCCGGTCTGGCCGCAGCCTTCTCCCTACGTCACCGATCTCGACAAAGCCAAGGCGCTGATGAAGGAGGCGGGATTCGAATCCGGCCTGGAGACCACTTTGTCGCTCGACACCGGCACCGCAACGGTCGGCGAGCCGACCGCGATCCTAATCCAGGAAAGTCTCGCCAAGATCGGCATCAAAGCGGCGATCGAAAAGATCCCCGGCGCGAATTGGCGCACGACGCTGAACAAGAAGGAGCTGCCGCTCGCGCTCAACCGCTTCAGCGGCTGGCTGGATTATCCCGAATATTACTTCTACTGGAATTTCCACGGCAACAACTCGATCTTCAACATCTCCTCCTACCAGAACAAGGAGATGGACGCGCTGATCGACAAGGCGAGGTTCACCGCGGATGCGGCCGAGTACGACAGGTGCGTAAAGGATTTCATCGCGCTCTGCATGCGTGACGTTCCCGTCGTTCCGCTCAACCAGCCGATCCATGACGTCGCCATGCAGAAGGCCATCACCGGCTACGAATTCTGGTTTCATCGCGAGCCGGACTATCGCCAGTTCGCGAAAGGCTAGCGCCGATCGACGACGCGGACAGCGCGCGAGCCGACTCGCGCCTGCTCGGCCGGAAAGCCCCGCTCCAACCGCACCTCGCTCGCGTGCAGCATCGCCGCGTCGAGCTTACCCTGCCGTGATCCCTCCAGCGCGCATTCAAAGACCCGGTAGAACTGCGCGCCGTCATAGGCGACCAGCAGCAGATCGATACCGGCGTTGATGGCCTCAACCACGGCCTTGCAGACGTCGTTCTGGTAGATCGCACCCATCACGAGGTCGTCGGTCATCACCACACCCTGGTAATTCCATTTATCGCGAATGATGCCCTGGACGACACGCTTCGAATGCGATGCGGCGCGGTCGGGATCGACGGCCGTGAGCGTGACATGGCCGACCATGAGCGCGCTGCGCGAATGCGACAGCACCTCGCGGAACGGAAGCCAGTCGGTCACTTCCAGCTCCCTGACCGGCGTATTGAGATTGGCACTGAAATGATGCGTGTCGGTGCGCACGCGACCGATGCCGGGAAAATGCTTGAGCGTGGCGCCGACCCCGGATTCTTCCAGCCCGCGAACATAGGCGCTGGCGATCGCGCTGACGACGGCGGGATCGGTCGCAATCGCGCGCTGGCCGATCAGCGTGTGGAAATCGAGGCGGTTGCGCCGAACCGGCGGCTTGAGATCGAGCACCGGCGCGAGATTGAGGTTGACGCCGAGACCGGCGAGCTCACGGCCGTGGATGCGGCCGAACTCTTCGGCCTTGGCCTGCTGCTCGTCGGGTGCGAGCCCGGTGAGTGTCGCCAGCGCCGGCAGCTTTGTCAGCGGCGGCGCGAGATGTCCGACGATACCGCCTTCCTGATCCGCAGCGACGACCAGCGGCGTCAAGCCTGCCGCGCGCCGCTGGTCCTGGAGCGCCGCGATCTCGGCCCGCAGCGTTTCGACCGTTCGTCCACGGATGTTGTGCCGGGTGACGTAGATGCCGCCGATCAATCCCTGCTCGGCAAGGCGCGCGACCTCGGGAAAGGAGGAATAGCCGACCATGAAGTGTGGCCCGAGCTGACGTGCCTCGGTAGCGCTGGCCTTGAGGACGTCATGCTTGCGCAGCTCGAATTTGAGATGCGCCGCCGACATCAGCAGCGGCGGCAGGCACCAGAGCATGACGAGCAGTTTGCCCGCGATGGTTCGCCACCGTCCTCTGCGCAGCAGGACGATGACGATCGCGAGGCTTGCGACGACGAGCGCGATGTTTCCGGCGCCGCGCAACGGGACCAGATAGGGATCGTTCTTGTTGGCAGCCGCAAATGCAACGAGAGGCGCGGCCAGCCAGAGCAGGATGAGACCGATACGAGGGAGGAATTTCATGATGCATCACGCGCTAGGAGTGGCGAATGCTTCGCACCTATCAAAGCGAATCATCCCGCGCGAGAGGCAAAAGCGCGTCTGCACGAAATCTGCAAAAGACTCCTGAAACCGTGCAGACAATGATCCCGCGTTCTGCACAAGCGCCGGTCAGACTTCGTGATGCCACCCATCGCGAAAGGTCTTCTGGACATGACGAGCCTGGCTTCGACGATCGCTGCGGAAATCCAGCCGATCAGGCATTCCTCGATTCCGGCCAAGCTCGGCCTTGCGCTGGTGCTGGCCGCGCTCGCCGACTGGCTGTTCTATGGTGAGCGGATCGGGCTGTCGCTGACGCTCTTTGCGATCGCGATGGCTTGCGTGTCGGTGCTGTTCAATCATGCGGCACTGGATCCGCGGCGCGCCACGATCGGCACGGCCATTCTTGTCGCCGGCCTCGTGCCGGCCGTCGAGGAGCTCAACACGCTGTCCTTCCTGATCCTCACAATGGCAGTGGTCATCGCGCTTCTGATCGCGACCAATCCGGAAACGACCGAACTCACCGAACGGGCCCGCGCGCTGCGTAATTTCTTCTTGATCGGTCCCTTCAGGTTCTTCCCCGACGCGCTCCAGGTGTTCAACATGTCGGCGTTCACCCGCGGCGTCGCGCTTTGGCTGCTGCCGGTAACGCTCAGCACCGTCTTCGTCGCACTGTTCGCCGCGGCCAATCCGGTGATCGAGCAATGGGTGTTCCTGCTCAATCCAAAATTCATCTTCGAATATATCAGCATCCCGCGCGTGCTGTTCTGGGCGATGATGCTGGCGCTGGTCTGGCCGTTCATCCATGTGCGGTGGCGGCGCGGGACGATGATCGCCACCACCGTCGCCGATGGCCCCGTGCCGCCGCTCCCGCCCCTGGTCTCGGCGGAGTTTCTGGGCCCCTCGACCATCATGCGCTCGCTGATCCTGTTCAATCTGCTGTTCGCGGCGCAGTCCATTCTCGACGGCATCTATCTCTGGGGTCATGTAGCGCTGCCGGCGAACATGACCTATGCGGCCTATGCTCATCGCGGCGCCTATCCGCTGATCGCGACCGCGCTGCTCGCCGCCGCCTTCGTGCTGGCCGCGATGCGTCCGGGCGGACCGGCGGAGAAGTCAAACGTGATCCGGCCGCTGGTCTATCTCTGGGTCGGGCAGAACGTCCTCCTCGTCGCCTCCTCCATCCTTCGCCTCGACCTCTATGTCGACATTTACTTGCTGACCTATTGGCGCATCGCAGCCTTCATCTGGATGGGGCTGGTGGCGCTCGGGCTGATCCTGATCGTGGCCCGCATCGTGCTCAACCGGTCCAACCGGTGGCTGGTCGGCACCAATCTGATCGCGTTAACGATCGTGCTGTATAGCTGCTCGCTCGTGAACTTCGACGCCGTCATCGCCGACTATAATGTGACCCACAGCCGTGAGACATCGGGTGTCGGCCTGACGGCCGACCTCAATTATCTCCTGACGTTTGGCCCCCAGGCGCTGCCCGCCATCGACAAGATGATCCAGCTTCGCACCGAGGTGGTGAGAAGGAACCTTGTCTGGCGCCGCGACGACCTTGTAGAAGAGCTGCGCCGGGACATGGCCTGGCGCACTTGGGGCTTTCGGAACTGGCGGCTCCAACGCTGGCTGGATGCGCAGGCCAGAAGCCGGTCCGACAGTCAACCGGCAGGGTGAGCGGAGAGTTTCTTGGCGCATCGCATTCTCATCGTCGACGACGAGGGCCACATCCGCGAAGTCATCCGCGTCGCGCTGAAGAAGGCCGGCATGGATGTGATCGAGGCGCGCGACGGCAAGGAGGCGCTCGGCCGCTTTGCCGCCGACAGGCCCGATTTGATCGTGCTCGACATCGGCATGCCCGAATTCGACGGGCTCGACGTCTGCCGCGAGGTGCGCAAGAACTCCGACGTGCCGATCCTGTTCCTGTCGGCGCGCGACGAAGAGATCGACCGCATCCTCGGCCTCGAGATCGGCGGCGACGATTACGTGACAAAGCCGTTCAGCCCGCGCGAGCTGGTGGCGCGGGTCAATGTCATCCTGCGCCGCCTCAGCCCGCGCAATGGCGAGGCCAAAGCAAGTCCGGCCGCGCTTGCGCAAGGCGGCCTGCTGATCGATCCCGAGCAGCATGTGGCGACCTTTGCCGGCACACCGCTGAAACTGACCGCGATCGAGTTCGGCATCTTGCGCGCGTTCCTGACCCGGCCGACTTCGGTGTTCAACCGCGAGCAGCTGATGCGCGCGGCCTATCAGCTCAACATCCAGGTCTCCGACCGCACCATCGACAGCCACATCCGCAACATCCGCGCAAAGCTCGCGGCGCTGGCCTGCGAGAACGTCATCGAGACCATCCACGGCGTCGGCTTCAAGCTCGGCCGCTGCGAGAAAGAGGCATGAGCGCGGCGCCCGACAAATGGCGGCCGTCGCTGGGCCTCGTCATCTTCGCGGTGCTCGCGACCGTCGCGATATTGCCGCTGGTCGGCTTGTTCTTCTTCCGCCTCTACGACAACCAGCTGATCCGCCAGACCCAGGCCGAGCTGATCGCGCAGAGCCGCGTGCTCGCGACGATCTACGCCCAGGAGGTCACCGCAAGGCTCGACAGCGGCCTCACGCTCGGGGCCGAGGTACCGCCGAACGTGCTGCCAGATCCCGGCGATCAGGTCACGCCGATCCGGCCCGAACTCGACCTCACCGCCAACGATCTGCTGCGGCGGCGGCCGGATGCGATACCCGCGCCGCAACCGGCGCAGCCCGCTTATGTCGAGATCGGCGCAAGGCTCAATCCGATCATCCGCGAAACCCAGAAGGTCACGCTGGCGGGCTTTCGCATCCTCGATCCACAGGGCGTGGTGATCGCCGGGCGTTACGAGGTCGGGCAGTCGCTCGCCCATATCGAGGAGGTCGCGGACGCGCTCCATGGGCAATACCGCGCCACCTTACGCAACCGCGTCCCGGATCGGCCGCCGCCGCCGATCTATTCCTTCAGCCGCGGCCTCGGCGTGCACGTGTTCTCGGCGATGCCCGTCATCGTCAACAACCGCGTTGCGGGGGTGATCTACACCACGCGGACACCGAGCAACATTTTTGACCATCTCTATCAGGAGCGCGGCAAGTTCGTGCTGGCGGGACTGGCCGTGATCCTCGGCACGATCGCGATCGGGCTCGTGTTCTCGCGCACCATCACGCTGCCGATGCGCGAGCTGATCGAGCGCGCCGCACGGATCGGCCGCGGCGACCGCGAGGCGTTCCGGCCGCTCCGGCATTACGGCACACGGGAGTTCGCCCAGCTCTCGCACAGCTTCCTCGGCATGGCCGAACAGCTGGCAAGGCGCTCCGACTATATCGCGACCTTCTCCGCCCACCTCACCCACGAGCTGAAATCGCCGCTGACCTCGATCAAGGGCGCCGCCGAGCTGTTGCAGGATTCGGTTCAGGGCAAAGCCGGCAGCCTGACGCCGGCCGAGCAGAAGACCTTCATCGCCAACATCCTGTCGGACACGCAGCGGCTGGAAGCGATGGCCCAGCGGCTGCGCGAACTGGCGCGTGCCGAAAGCCTGCCGCAGAACGAGCGGACCGAACTGGCGCCCGTCATCGCCGACCTCAGAAGCCGGTTTCCGACAAGTTCAATTGACGCCAGCGGCAGCCTCGACCGTGCCATCGGCATGTCCGGCGAGAAGGCGCTGATCGTGCTGTCGCACCTCACTGATAACGCGATGCGGCACAAGGCCGGGACCATCAGGCTGGAAGCGGTGGACGCGCGTACGACCCTGCTGCTGACGGTGAGCAACGACGGCGAGCCGATCTCGGCGCCGAACCGCGACAGGATCTTTGATGCGTTCTTCACCACCCGCCGCGACCAGGGCGGCACGGGGATGGGGCTTGCCATCGCTCGCGCGGTGATGGCGAGCCATGGCGGCTCGATCAGGCTCAAGCCCACCGACGAGGGCGTCGCCTTCGAACTCCAATTCCCTATGGCCTAGATCGCGAACACCCAGGCGGCGACGATGGTGCCGATGGTGACCAGACCGGCGATGGTCCAGCCGGCGGCGTATTCGAGTTCGGGATGTCCGGTCGCCCGCATGATCTCTGTGGGATCGGCGGTATGCTTATGTGCCATGACTGCCTCGCACGTGTTTCCCCGTGTCATGGATAAGTCGCATCAGCCGCCAAAAGGTTCCATCACGGACGTGCGAACAACAAAAAAGTCGAAAACAACCCCATGCACAGTAGAAGCCGCTTTGTGCCGTGAGACCGAGTCGCGCCGCACAAGCATCTGACACGCCGGTGCAAAACGCCCGTTTCGCGCAATCGCTGCCCGCCCACGCCTTGCCCTCCAAATCGCGTTGCATGCTAGACTGGACGGCATCCACGGGCAGGAGGGAAGCATGGCCGACGACAAGACAAAACGGGGCGGAGCCGATCGCAAGCTGATCGCGCTCACCGAAAAATACGAAGTCGCCTACTGGTCGAAGAAGTTCAAGGTGACGCCGGCCAAGCTGAAATATGCCGTCAAGAAGGTCGGCCACTCCGCCAAGAAGGTCGAGGCCTACATCAAGCTCCAGAAGCACCGCGCCGCCGACAAGAGCCGGATCGCGCTGAGCGAGACCTATGAGGTCCGCTACTGGTCGAAGAAGTTCAAGATCACCCCGGCCAAGCTGAAGGCCGCCGTAGCCGCCGCCGGCCACTCTGCCAGGAAGGTCGAGGCCTACCTTGCCGCCCAGAAAGCGGCGAAGAAGGCCAAGAAGACCGCAAAGAAGGCCGCAAAGAAGACGGTCAAGCGGAAGAAGGCGGCCTGAGACTTGAGGCGTCCATGGAGACAAGGATGAAATCCGGTCGAGCAATCTTCGCCTGCGCCCTCGTTCTCGCAACGGCCTCCAACGTCGCCGTTGCCTCCGGCGCGACGCCCGCCAAGGTCTCGGGCGCGACCGCGCTGGCGCTGGCGGGCGTGATCGCGCCATTGTCACCGGACTTGACCGGCGCCGAGAAGAAGGCGATGGCGTTGCTGTTCGCCGCCAATGCCGACATTTCCTACAAGAAAGCCATCGTGGTGACCGCTGACAGGATCGTCTGCCGCACCGGCAATGTCGACATCACCGTTCGCAGTTGCGATATCACCTTCGGCAAGAAGGTCAGGAACGTGAACGGCTCTACCGCCAACGAAATCTTCGCAACCGAAGCACTGGCCGGCATTCCGCCGGATGGCGCGGCCGGATCGAATTTCGAGAGCCTGAGCAAGCTGAGCTGCACGATCGACCCTAACGCCATCCGACGGAAGGACGGCAGCGGGGCGGATTGCACCTTCCAGCCGGGGAATTGAGCCGGCCTGGAGAACCTGCCAAGGGTGCCGTGAAATCGCCTCAAGACGATCCAACTAATAAGGCGAATCGAAAAGACAGGCCAACCGCGCGGGCCAATATGGGACACGCAGGGCCGGCACGAATATGAAGAATTATCTCGCATTTTTCCTTCTTCTCACCATCACGGCCGCCTCCGCGCATGGTCCGGCGCCGATGCGGCCGGGCGTGCCGTCCGACCTCATCCTGACAGGCCTCACCGATTCCGACACCACCGCCGGCGGCACCGCGCGGCTGTGCGAGCAGGTCACCTTCTCGCGCGGCCTGCGCTACGGCGAAAGCGAGGCCAACGTGCTCGATGTCGCCGCCAGCACGACCAAGGCGGATACGCCGCGGCCGGTGCTGCTGTTCGTGGCCGGCGACACTTTCACCGGCGACCGCGGTGCGCCGGACCTGTCACGTGAGATCCAGGACCAGGCCATGTGCTTTGCCGCACGCAACGACATGATCGGCGTGCGCGTCAATTATCGCCTGGCGCCGTCGGCGGCCTGGCCGATGGGAGCGACCGACGTGGCAGCGGCGCTGTCCTGGGTCCACGGCAACATCGACCTGTTCAATGGCGATGCCCGCGAGATCGTCGCGGTCGGCTACGGCGCCGGCGCCTTTCACGTCGCCACCCTGCTGGCGCATCCCGAGCTCCAGACCGAGCGCGCCGACGTCGCGGGTGTCGTGCTGGTGTCGGGAATCTATCGCGCGGGCAAGGACGCCAGCGACGGCGAGAAGGCCTATCTCGGCACGGACGCCACCCAGTATGACAAGCGATCGGCCTTCCCCGGCATCCTCAATGTCGATGTGCCGATCGTGCTGGCCTGGGCCACGGACGATTCCGCCGGCATCGTGGCGCAGGGCGAGATCCTGAAGAAGACGCTCTGCGGCGCCGGCCACTGCCCGCGCGCCTCGCTCCTGCGCAACCGCGACGGCATCGCGAGCGCCTTCGGTCTCGACGGCTCCGGCGACAGTCTTGCGGAGCCGACCCTGCTGCTGGTGCGACAGTTGGAGGCACGGGGGCTGCCGTAGCGCTTGCCTGAGGTCGGGCCGCAGACCTCTCGCGCTAAACCTTGTGCACGGCGTTGTCGGCGGTGGTGACCTTGATATCGGCATAGCGGCACGCGCCGTGACGACGCTGGAACGGCGTCACGGCCAGCAGCCAGATTTTCGAGATCGCCTTCGCGGGTCCGCCGATATTGGCGGCGTAATCTGCTGCGATGTCGCGTTCCTGCTCTTTCCAGCTTCCGAGGCCCGCCTTCCCGGAACGAACGATCATATGTGTCTCGATCGCATTCCAAGCGGGCAACGGGCATCTGAAAACCTTGCCTTCAGGCAGATGTTCGCTCCAGATGTATGTCAGATCCTGCCCGTCTTCGAACTTCACGCCGATCGAAAGGTAATCGTGGGTCGCAGCCTGATCCTCCGCGACGACGGATGGCAGTTGATCGATTTTCCAGCGCCATGCGAGACGCGGACGGGAGGCGAGCGAAAGCGGCAGCGGCCTCTCGATGATGCTGACGTGGCCCGTGATGTCGCAGATGATCTCGCCGTCGGTGCCCTGGCTGAAGACCTCCTGTCCACCCCCAAAGCCGAGCAGGTTCGACCAACCCGTCGGCAGCTTGCCGCCACGCTCGAGACGCACGAGTTCGGACTTGAGCAAACCGCCGACGTCGCCCTGCGCCAGGAGACTCCTGAGGCCGACGCCGGCATCCCCGCGCCACAGCAGGGCGATGCCGGTGATCTTGACATCCGCCTTCTTGTAGATGTCCTCCGGCGTACCCAGTGTCCCGTCCTCGCTGGTCCATTCCGCCGCCGAGCGCGCGACCTCGATCAGTCCATCGTGCGAGGCCGTCATGGTTCCCGTATCCAGCATCGGATTGTAGATTGGCCGGAGCCCGCGCGTGCGCGCGTGAAAGACCAGGCCCGGGCCGAACCAGAGATCGTGTTCACGCGACAGCCACATCTTGCCGATCAGCAGGAACGTCATTTGTTGGCCCCGCGCCGCATCGAGACCGAGATCGGTCCAGGGGAGATCACCGCCATTGATCTCGAAAGCCTTGGAGGCGAGCAGTTCGGGCGATCGCGCCCTGGCGATGATATCCTTGATGCCGCTCACCGCATCCACCGGAGGGGGAGCGCCCTGCTCCGCCGCTTGCGCCGCCCGCGACGCAGAGCTCGCAAAGGGCAGAACCAGGCTGAGTGCCGATGCACGCAACACGACATCACGTCGGGAAAATTTCCCGGCTGAAGGCGACAAACCTAGACAAGCAAAGCACATGCATTCCTCCCTGGTCCCGATCGACGCGGGCGTTTGGCCGTGTCGTCGACGGCGACCCGGATGCTATGCTGTCGCTGCGAATTCAGCCTGCCATGATGTGCCGATATGGCGGCCACTTTGGCGCGTGAGGGCAGATGCACCAGACCGGCTACACCCGTGCGAGCACGCTTGGTCCGATTGCCAAGGTCGTCGCAGCGGCCGGCGGATCGATCGAGCGCGTGTTTCGCCGCGCCGATCTTCCCCTCGCTTTGCTGGAATCGCCGGACACGCTGTTGCCGCTGCGCGATCATTTCCGCCTGTTGATGGTGACCTCGCGGGAATTGCACGACGACGTCTTCGCGGCCCGGCTCGGCCGCCAGACGTCGATGGCGGGCCTCGGCGTTTACGGCAGATGGGTGACCCAGGCCCCGACCTTGCTCGAAGCGATCCAGCGCGCCGGAGCCAGCCTGCCGCATATGCTCCAGAACGCCACTCAGCTGGTCGTCCGCCGTTACGGCGGCGAAATCCACTGGTCATATGAATTGTCCGACCCCGCACGCGACGGGCGCCAGCAGAACGAGATGCTCGCTGTCTGGTACATGATTGCCGTTATCAGGCATTTTGCCGGCACTACGTGGCTGCCGGGCCGGATCGTCCTCGGCGGCCTGCCGAACCGGCTGCGATGTCCGATCGCCGAATTGATGTGTACAGATACGGCGATCGGCAACACGACCAGCGCGATCGTGTTCGACCGGTGGCTGCTGACGGCGGTCAATCCAAATCTCGAACAGAGTGATGGGCTGAGCGCGAGCGAGCTCGGACGCGTTTTTGATCTGCCGGATCCAGAAGACCTGCCGGGCCGCCTCTCCGTGCTGATCGAACTGGAGCTGCTCGATCGGCGCCCCACCTTGTCACGCATCGGAGACCGGTCGGGACTCGCGCGACGAACGCTGCAACGCAGGCTCCGCGAAGGCGGCCTGAGCTATAGCGACTTGTTGCGAAACGCACTGCAACGACGGGCGGTGAGACTTCTGTGTCAGACGGACCGGTCGATCAGCGACATTGCATCAATGCTCGGTTATGACGACCCCGCCCATTTCAGCCGGGCCTTCGAGCGCTGGAGCGGTGTTGCTCCCACCCGTTGGCGGCGTCTCCGTGAATCGCAGGTGCCGCCGGGCACAAAATGCGTCGCCACGACGATCATGAGCCGGACGGAATAGTGCGAGCCATCGAGCCAGGGAGCGGCTCGCGCCTCGGCGGCTCCGGCGACAGTCTCGCCTAACCGACGCTGCTGCAGGTGCACCAGTTGGAGGCGCGGGGGAGGGTTAGGCAGAGGGGGCCACACGGCATACTCTCTCGATCAAAACGCCACGCACCGCCGACAGCCCCGTCAACACGCCTGCCATTTCGTTCGGGCCGCTTCAAAGCGGCCCATCACGCCACAGCTTTGCCAAACGCTTGACGTAGATCAACTCATCTTGGTGCGGATCAAGCCGACCTCGTTGGGGGCCAACGACAAGGTGTCGAGCATGCGCGTCACCGGCAGACTGACGTTCGTTTTGATCGCCGCTCTCGCCTCGCTGGGGGCGATGTCGCAGCAGCGTTCGGAGCAGCCCGTTTCCGACAACGAAATCCGCATCGGCAATGTCATGCCGTATTCGGGGCCGCTGTCGGAGTTCGGTGCAATCGGCCAGGCGGAGGCCGCCTATTTCGACATGGTCAACGCGCGCGGCGGCATCAACGGCCGCAAGATCCGCTTCATCACCCGCGACGACAATTCCGATCCCGCGACCGCGCTGGAGCTGACGCGCAACCTGGTCGAAAAGGACGACGTGCACCTGATGTTCGGCTCGTTCGGCACGCCCGGCAATATCGCCACGCGCTGGTACCTGAACGAGAAGAAAATCCCGCAATTGTTCGTCGCCTCAGGCGACGAGGAGCTGAGCCAGGCCAGGGCGTTTCCCTGGACCATGGGCTGGCAGCCGTCGTTCCGGTCGGAGGGACGCATCTACGCCAATTACATCCAGGCCTATTATCCCAGGAAGAAGATCGTGGTGCTCTGGCAGAACGACCAGTTCGGGCGCGCGCTCTACAAGGGCATCGAGGAAGGTCTTGGCGATCTGAACCGTCTGGTCCTCGTCGACATCGCCTTCGACATTGCCGATGAGCATCTCGAAGGACACGTCTCGATCCTCAAGCGCGCGGGCGCCGATGTTTTCGTCTTTCTCGGCGTGCCCTCGACAGCGTCGAAGGTGATCAAGCTGGCGGCGTCGCTCAAATGGCACCCGGTCTTCATCGTCAACGATGCCTCCGCCTCGATCGCCAATGCGATGGCACCCGCCGGCCTGGAGAATTCGGCCGGCGTGATCTCGGCGGCCTTTTTGAAGGATCCCAGCGACCCCGCATGGAAAAACGATCCCGCCATGAAGGACTGGTTCGCCTTCATGGACAAGTACCATCACGTCGAAAGCACCAACAACAGCGCCGCGCTCTATGGCTACGCCGCGGCCGAAGCGCTGACGCAGGTGCTGAAGCAATGCGGTGACGATTTTTCGCGCGAAAACATCATGCGTCAGGCGGCATCGCTGAAGGCCTATCAGCCCACGGTGGCGTTGCCGAACATCAGGATGAACACCTCGCCGGACAGCTACCTGCCGATCAGGCAGATGCGGCTGGTGCAGTTTGACGGCCGGTCGTGGCAGCCTTTTGGCGAGGTGATCGAGACGGCGTTTACGGAGGGGACGGCGCGGTGAGCTTCACGTGGACCTTTTGCTGAGCTACCCCTCTCCCCTACCCTCCCCCGCAAGGGGGGAGGGAGCGCAGCGTGTCCAGACCGGATAGATAGGTAACACAGTAGACCGGATGGATAGGTGACAGTTCTCTGTCGGCTGGGAGGAACAGCCGATGCCTTGGCGAGAGAGCTGCGCAATGGACCAACGGGTTAGCTTCATCGCGGATCAGCGAAGCGGAATGTGGACGATGACGGA
>NZ_FOBX01000024.1 GCF_900109945.1 Bradyrhizobium sp. OK095 | reverse complement strand
CTCCGCGCGCCGCCTCCACGCCAAATGCAAAGATCTATACCCAAGCCCCGTTCGGCACGCTTGACTTAAAAGCCCTCATATGAGGGTGGGCAAAGGCGCGCTCTTGCGCGCCGTGCCCACCATGTCACGTCCCCGCCAATCCTCATGGTGGGCACGCTCCGCTTTGCCCACCCTACGGCTTCTGCCCCCGGGGGCACGCCACCCCGACATTGACTCCCCCTCCCAGGTTGGCGAAAAGCGCGGCCGTGACGACAGCTCCTGACATCACCATGCCCCCCGGCGGCGCCGCGCGCCGGCCCCTCGTCATCGCCGTGCTGGTTATTGCCGCGATGACGGTGCTGCGCATCGTCTACGCCTCGGCGATCGAGCTGCGCACCGACGAGGCCTATTACTGGACCTGGTCGAAAGAGACCGCGCTGAGCTTCCTCGATCATCCCCCCATGATCGCCTGGTTCATCCGCTTTGGCACCGCGATCTTCGGCGACACCGTGCTCGGCGTGCGCTTCGGTGGCATCGTTGCGATGCTGGTGACGCAGCTGCTGCTCGCCGACATCGTCCGCCGCCTCACGCACGATGCCCGCGCGGTGATGTTCGCGGTGCTGATGCCGGAGGCCGCGCTCTATTACGGCCTGCTGATGGCCAAGGTCGCGCCCGACGTCGCCATGATCCCGTTTGCGATGGCGATGATGTGGTCGCTGGTGCGGCTTGCGCAGAGCGGCGACGGACGCTGGTGGCTCGCGGCCGGTCTGTTCGCGGGGCTGTCGATGCTGTCGAAATTCACCGCGATCATGTTCGCGCCCGCGGTCGCCGCGTTTCTGCTGGTGCCCGACTGGCGCGGCCGCTGGTTGCGCAGCCCCTATCCTTGGCTCGCCGTGCTGGTCGCGGTCGCCATGTTCTCGCCGGTGCTGATCTGGAACGCGCAGCACGACTGGGCTTCGTTCCGTTTCCAGGGCGTGCGCGCCACGGCCAATTACGGCATCTCGCTGCGCACCATCGGCGATTACATCGGTCTGCAATTCGGCCTCGTCGGCTTCGTCATGCTGCCGGTGGTGCTGACAGGGCTGGTGCTGACGGCATGGCGCGGCACTCGCACGCGCGAGCCGGTCGCGATCCTGCTGTCCACCGCGGTGCTGGTGCCGTTCCTTTATTTCTTCTTCAAGTCGCTGACGCTCAGGGTCGGCGACACCTGGCCGATGTTCATGTGGCCGGTCGGCTTCGCTGCTGCAGCCGTCAACCTCGTGATGCTGTCGCGTGAAAACTGGCCGGCGCGGCTGATCCGGTCGAGCCTGTTCTGGCTCAACACGGCTGTTATCTCGGGCATCGCCTTCGTCGTCATCGTGTTCCTCTATTACGTCGCCGCGCCCTGGAATTTTCTCGGCAAGATCGATCCTGTAGGCGCCGAGGCCGGCTACGAGCAGGTCGCCGCGCGTGCGCAGGTGGCGCTGGATGAGACCGGCGCGACCTGGATCGCGACCACGGACTATCGCACCTACGCCATGATGCGCTGGCTGTTCCGGGGCCGCGTGCCCGTCATCGAGATCAGCGAACGCGGCCGCTTCCAGGAATTTGCCGATCCTGGCCTAGATCGGATCAAGGGGCACGCGGGAATCTATGTCGGGCGAGAACCGGACAATCGCGCACCGGTGTGGGATTCGATCCCCGCCAAGCGCGAGGAGCTCGGTCAAGTCGAGCGCCGCTGGCGCGGGATTCTGACCGATACCTATGTGATTGAAAAGCTCACCGGCTGGACGCCAGAACTCTCGCCGCCGAAGGATTCGCCGCTGTTTCAGTGGAAGGTGCTGGCGGGGGAATTCGAGAAGCGGGAGCTCGTGTAGCGCGGCAAGTTCCTCTTCCTTCTCCCCTTGTGGGAGAAGGTGGCGCGAAGCGCCGGATGAGGGGTCTCTATCCACACGGCAAAAGCCGCGTTCGCGGAGACAAACCCCTCACCCGGCTCGCCGCTATGCGGCGAGCCACCCTCTCCCACAAGGGGCGAGGGTGCAGCGAGTGCGCGGCACGAAGAATTACTCCTCCTCGTCCTTCTTCCGCAGCAAATCCGTAGCAAGATCCGACAGCTTTGGCGGCGGCAGCGCGGCAAACGGCATCGGGCGCGTGACATCGATCGCAGCCAAACCCAGCCGCGCAGTCAACAGCCCGTTGAGTATCCCCTCACCGAGCCGCTGCGACAGCTTCGCTGCGATGCCCTGCCCCAGCATCTGCTGCACCAGGCTGTCGCTCGCGGCCATGCCGCCGGTGATGGCGAGATGGGCGATGACGTGGCGGAGCAGGCGGATCATGCCGAGTGCGCCGGGGCGGCCGCCATAGAGAAAAGCGAGCTGGCGGATCAGGCGCAGCGACGCCACGAACACGAACATCACGTCGATCAGCGCGCGCGGCGACACCGCGGTCACGATCGAGACTTTTTGCGCAGCTGACGACACCAGCCGCCGCGCCTCCGCATCCAGCGGCGACATCAATTCGCGTTCGGCGAGGCGGATCATGTCGGCGCCGTCGATGATCTCGCCGGTGTGGCTTTCCAGCGTGGCGCGGGCGCGCGCGAGCTGCGGGTTCTGGTGCGCGATCTTCAGGAGGTCCTGCACGATGACACGGCTCTCCTTGCGGTCGTCGCTGGCAAGGACGGCGGCCGCGCGCGCGTGCAGCTTTTCGATGGTCGCAAGACGCGCCAGCCCAATCGCCTCACGCCCGATCACCACCGCGAGTGCCAGCGCGGTGACGAAGGCGAAGGCAACGCCAACGAAGCCGAGGCTTTCGCTGCGCGCGAACAGATCCTCGATCAGACGGACGACGCCGAGTCCGGTGCCGAGCAGCGTCAGCCCGGCGAGCCCGGACCAGAACAGCGCGCCCCAGGGAAAGCCGCGCCGTGCCGGAAGCGCGACTTCGATCGGCACCGGCAGAGCCATAGGATCGGGCTCCGGCGTGATCTGAATGGTGGTGCGGCCGAGCCGGGCCGTCTCGTCGGCCTCGGTGACGACGACGCCGGGATCGTCGAGCCGGAACGTCGCCGGCCGCCGTGGCTTCGATCGGTCGTTCATGACAGTCTGTCTCCGATCAGGAATTGCAAGGCACGGTCGAGGCGGATGTGCGGCAGCGTCGGCTCGTTCGTGCCTTCGCGCTCGAGCTTTGGCGGACGGAAGCGCAGGAAGCGGAAATCGCTCTTCTCCGCGGCCTCAGTCGACAACCCGCGGAACGCATCAGTGCCGTTGAACAGCGGCTCGGGATCGAGCGGCAGGTCGCCCGGAAAGGTCGCCACCTCCGTGTTGCCATCGAAGAATTCGCCGCCGGCGCTTTCGCCAGCCGCCGGTGTTCCCAGGATCGACGGCAATTTGTCGCGGCCATGCGCGACCTGAGCCTCGCGCGTGGCGCGGACGGCGGCGAGCGCGACGACGTCGATCTGTGCGCCGGTATCTTCCGCGCGCGCAACAGCGCGGGTCACGGCACGGCGCAGCACGGCCTCGAGCCGGTCGTGGCTGGAATGATGCAGATGGTCCGCCTTGGTCGCCGCGAACAGGATGCGGTCGATGCGCGGCCGAAACAGGCTGGAGAGGATCGTGCTGCGGCCGATCCTGAAGCAATCGAGAATGCCGGCAAGCGCGGCTTCGAGATCGTGCAGCGCCTCGGGGCCGGAGTTGAACGCGGCGAGCGCATCGGCCAGCACGATCTGGCGATCGAGCCGGGAAAAATGATCCCTGAAGAACGGCCGCACCACGACCTCCTTGTAGGCCTCATAGCGGCGCACCATCATCGCCCACAGTGATCCCTCCGGCGCCTGCCCATCGACCGGTACGTCGAGCGGCGCAAAGGTCAATGCAGGCGTATCGGCGAGATTGCCGGGCATCAGGAAGCGGCCGGGCGGCAGCAGGCTCATCGCAAAGCGCTCGTCGCGGCAGGCTTGCAGATAGCCCCTGAAAAGCTTCGCGGCTGTCAGCGTCGCCTGCTCGTCCTCGCGCGACTCGGGCTTGAGCGTTGCGAGACGGGCGTGCCAGTCCGCGGCAAGATGCGCGCGCGGCGCCTCGCGCGACAGCGCCAGGCTCTCGGCGGACCATTGTTCAAAACTCTTCTGCAGCAGCGGCAGGTCGAGCAGCCACTCGCCGGGATAGTCGACGATGTCGAGTGTCAGGGTGCGGTCGGCGCCGTTCGGGCGCTGGTAGTCGATGACGAGGCGCAGCTCGCTGATGTCGACCGTCGAGCTCGGCCAGCGCCGCTCCTCGATCAGCGCGCGCAGATGGTTCTCATAGGCAAAGCGCGGCACGGCATCGTCGGGCTGCGGCGCCAGATTTGCCCGCGCGATCCGGCCCGAAGAATAGGCCTCGAACACCGGAAAGCGGCCGCCGCGCGTGAGGCCATGGATCAGCGCGGTGATGAATACGGTCTTACCGGCCCGCGACAGGCCGGTGACCCCAAGCCGCACCGTCGGGTTGAAGAAATGCTCGCCATAGTCGATCAGCGCCCGGGCTGACAGGCGCGCTTCTTCGACCATATCCTGGAAAGTGAATGCCATATGAACGCGGGGATCTCGGGGCGGGCGGAATAGTGAAGCCGTTCACAAAAGTGGCAATTGCGCTGGGAAAATCAAGCTTCATACTTCCACCGCCTTTGTCGGCAAATCAGCCGATTGAACGACGCGCCGGTTCCGAAACACCCATAGAAGAGGCCATTGCCTCAACCTTTGCGGATTGCCATGACCGTCTTCCAACTGAAACAGCTCGCATCCACTTCCGTTCATGCCGCGGCCGACGCGGTCGGCTGGCACTACGATCGCGCCGAACTGATCGCCGACGGAATCATCCACGCCATCGGTGTGCTGTCCGGCATCATTGCCGCGACCGTCCTGATGGTTCTGGCGGTGGTCTATGCCGACACGATCGATATCGTCGGCGTCTCGATCTATGTCGCCGGCCTGCTCTCGATGCTGGTGCTGTCGGCGACCTATAATCTCTGGCCGGTCTCGCCGATCAAATGGGCGCTGCGGCGGTTCGACCATTCCGCGATCTATCTGCTGATCGCGGCTACCTACACGCCGTTTATCCTGGAGCTGAAGGACAGCGTGTTCGCGCTGGCGCTGCTGGTCTGTGTCTGGTGCGTGGCGATATCAGGTATCGTGCTGAAGCTTCGTTATCCCGGCCGGTTCGACCGCGTCGCGGTCGCCATCTACCTCGCGATGGGCTGGAGCGGCGTGATGCTCTATGACGCCGTGGTCAAGGCGCTGCCTGCGCTGGTGCTCGACTTCATCCTTGCGGGCGGCCTGCTCTATAGCTTTGGCGTGATCTTCCACGCCTGGCGGCGGCTGCGCTTCCAGAATGCGATCTGGCATGCCTTTGTCTTGGCGGGGGCGGCGTGCCATTATACCGCGGTGCTCGACCTCGTATTGAGTTGAGCAGGAACCGCGGCACGGAATAAGCGACGCGGTATAAAAGCGGTTCAAGACAAGAGGAGACGTCGCATGCAGGTGACCGGCAAGGTCGTGGTCGTCACGGGCGGCGCTAACGGCATCGGCAAGGCGCTGTGCGAGGCTTTTCACAGGGCGGGTGCCGCAAAGGTCGTCGTCGCGGATATGGACGCCGCCAATGCGAGGGCGGTCGCAGCCACCGTCGATGGCGCGGCATTCAAATGCGACGTCGCACAGGAAAAGGACATCTCCCACGTCATCGAGGAGACCGAGCGGCTGTTCGGCCCGATCGCATTGTTCTGCTCCAATGCCGGTATCGGCGGCGGCTTCGACCCGATGTCGGTGAACGCCGGCGGTAATTCGGACGAGCCGTGGCAACGGAGCTGGGCGATCCATGTCATGGCCCATGTCTACGCGGCGCGGCATCTCATCCCCCGGATGAAGACGCGCGGCGGCGGCTATTTCCTCAATACCATCTCGGCCGCGGGCCTGCTGTCGCAGGTCGGCAGCCCCGCCTATTCCACCACCAAGCATGCCGCGGTGGGCTTTGCCGAAAATCTCGCGATCTCGCACAAGGCGCACAACATCCGTGTCTCGGTCCTCTGCCCGCAGGGCGTCGACACCAACATGCTGCGGTCGATCCCGAAGGGCCCGCAATCCGGCGACGGCGATCTCACGCCGGAGCAGGTCGCGAAGGACGTGCTCGCCGGCCTCGATCAGGAGACGTTTTTGATCCTGCCGCATCCGCAAGTGCTCGGCTACATGCGCAAGAAGACCGAGAATTACGATCGCTGGATCGGCGGCATGGCGAAGATCCAGGCGAAGATGCGGGAGGAGTTCGGGAAGTAGCCGCCAAACCTGACGCTGTCATGCCCCGCGAAGGCGGGGCATCCAGTACGCCGCGGCGGATGTGCGAAAGCGGGGTCTCTAACGCCGGCCTCTGGAATACTGGATCGCCCGCCTTCGCGGGCGACGACACCGAGAGTGTGTCTCACGCCGCCGACTCCGCCTCATCCTCCCCCCGGCTCTTCCTGAGCGCCCGCGCATAGAGCATCATCCCCTCGCGCACGGTGCGCTGCTCTGCCGCCGTCAGCGCCGCCAGCGCGCCGCTCACCTGTTGCCGCCCGAACGCATGCAGCGCCTCCAGCGTGCGCCGGCCCTTCGCTGTCAGCGACATCAGCTTGCTGCGGGCATCAAGCTCATCCGGTGTCTCTCGCAGCTCACCACAATCGATCAGCTTGCGCACCATGCGGCTGACGCTGGATTTTTCCAGCCGCAGGAATTCGCCGAGCTCGCCTGAAGTCAGCGGGCCGCGGATGCCGATCTCCAGGATCGTGTGCACCGCCGACGGCGAATAGTCCGAGGCCGCCACCGTCGCATCCATGAAGCCGAGCTCGCGCACCATCAGGCGCGAGGCGGCGCGGATGTCGTCAATCAGTGCAAGCTCGGCCATGTCTTGACTCTCTGAGCATAGTTGTATCATACAACTATATGCGCGCAAGCGGTTTGGAGTGAGCCATGAGCGGAACTTCGCCGACCGGTGAGCGGATGAGGGGCAAGGTCTGCCTCGTCACGGGCGGCGGCAGCGGCATCGGCCGCGCCACGGCGCTGCGGATGGCATCGGAAGGCGCCGAAGCGCTCATCGTTGCGGGCCGGCGCGAAGCCGAGATCGAAGGGACGGCCTCTGCGTGCCGCGAACTCGGTGCGGAAGCGATCGCGCTCAAGACCGACATCACGCGCGAGGACGACGTCGCGCGTCTCGTCGGCACGGCGGTTCAGCGTTGCGGCCGGCTCGATGTCGCTTTCAACAATGCCGGATTCCAGGAACGTCGCGCGCCGCTGGAAGAGCAAGGCATGGATATCTACGACAGCGTGTTCGACACCAATGTCCGCGCGCTGTTCCTGTGCCTGCGCCATCAGCTGCCGGCGATGCTGGCGCAGGGGCGCGGCAGCATCGTCGTCAATGCTTCCGTCAGCGGCGTGCGTAATCCCAATCCCGGCTTCTCGCTCTATTCGGCCTCGAAGGCCGCAGCGATCTCGCTGACGCGCTCGGCCGCGATGGAGAACGCCCCGCGCGGCATCCGCATCAACGCCATCGCCCCCGGCCGCGTCGTTACCGACATGATGCTGCGCGCCGGCGTCGGCGATATCGCGACGGTGAGCGCAGGCCTGCCGTTGCGGCGAATGGGGAGCCCGGAGGAGGTCGCGGAAGCCGTGGTGTGGCTGTCGTCCGACGCGTCATCTTATGTCGTCGGGCATGTGCTGGCAGCGGATGGGGGATTTTTAGCGTCGTAGCCTAATGCTTCTGCCCGTACAGCACTGGCACCGCCGAATCCACCACGACCTCGACGAGGCTCGTGCCCTCAAACGCCATCCCGCGCTTGAGCGCCTCGCCAAGCTCTTCCGCCTTGCTCACCCGCACCGCATGGCAACCCATGCCTTCGGCGAGCTTGACGAAATCGATGCCCGGCAGCTCCAGCCCGGGCACGTTGCGCACCTGCATCACCTGGCTGAACGAGCGCATCGCGCCGTAGCCGGAATTGTTGATGACGACGATGGTCAGCGGCAGTTTTCGTTGCGCGGCGGTCCACAGCGCCTGGATCGAGTACATCGCCGAGCCGTCGCCGATCAGGCACACGGTGCGGCTGTTCGGCTTGCCCAGCGCCATGCCGACCGCGGCGGGCAGCGAGTAGCCGAGGCCGCCGCTCGACATCGTGTAAAAACTGTCCTGGCCGCGCATCGGCAAAAACTTCTGCATTGCCGGCCGGTGCGAGGGCACTTCCTCGACCAGTGAGGCGCCATCCGGCATCGCTTGCGACAGCGAATGCAGCAGGAAGTCGACCGGCAGCGGATCGGCGGCCTGTGGCGCCGGCGGCAGCGTGCGGCCTTTTGGCGTTGCGCGCTTGCTCTCCGGC
The DNA here is from genome assembly GCF_900109945.1 of Bradyrhizobium sp. OK095. Lineage (GTDB taxonomy): Bacteria > Pseudomonadota > Alphaproteobacteria > Rhizobiales > Xanthobacteraceae > Bradyrhizobium. The sequence goes on along the minus strand of NZ_FOBX01000024.1, from coordinate 33,648 downwards.
AGCAAGTCGAGCAGCAAGCTAAGGGCCGGCTTCATCGTTGCGATGATGCTGGTGCCGACGGGCGTCACGGCGGCAGCATCCGGATCGTCCGTGATCTGGAAGATGGTCGCGCCGCCATCAAAAATCGCGGCATGGCCCTCGACATGGAACGTGAACACCGGCGCGCCGATGACGACGACAACGTCGTGCTCGCGCAGCGCATCGGACAGCTGCGCGGGCGAGGCGTGCAGGAAGCCCGCGAATTGCGGATGCCGCTCGGGGAACGAGCAGCGTGCCGAGAACGGGCTGACCCAGACGCTCGCCTTCGCCTTCTCGGCGACGCGCACCATCAAATCGACCGCGCCGGCGCGGTCGATTCCGGGGCCGACGACGAGGGCGGGGTGTTTTGCGGAGTCGAGCGCGGCCACCAGCGCCTTCATCGTATCAGGTTCGGGGCCGATCTCGCGGCTGACCTTGCGCGCCTCGATGGGAGTCGCCGCATGGGCCCAGTCGTCGATCGGGATCGACACGAAGGTCGGCCCGCAGGGCGCCTGCATCGCGGTGTAATAAGCGCGCGCGATCGCGGCCGGCACGTCCTCGGGCCGTGCCGGCTCGACACTGTACTTCACATAAGGCCGCGGAAATTCCGACGCGCGCTCGGCATAGAGGAATGCCTGGAGCGGCAGGATCGAGCGCGCCTGCTGGCCCGCGGTGATCACCAGCGGCGTCTGGTTGCGGTGCGCGGTGTAGATGTTGCCGAGCGCATTGCCGACGCCGGCCGCCGAGTGCAAATTGACGAAGCCGGCATTGCGCGTCGCTTGCGCATAGCCGTCGGCCATGCCGACAGCGGAGGCTTCCTGCAGCGCCAGCACGTAGTCGATGTCGTCAGGCCAGTCGCTCAGGAACGGCAGCTCGGTCGAGCCGGGATTGCCGAACACGCGTCTGATGCCGAAGGAGCGCAGCAGGTCGAGGGTCGCCTGCTTGACGGTGACGGACTTGCTCGTGGCTTTGCCATTCTTCGACATCGTTTCCGTCCCTTTTTATTCCTCATCCTGAGGAGCGCGTCTTCGCGCGTCTCGAAGGATGAAGGCCCGGCTGGTGGCCTCGCCCTTCGAGACGCGCGCGAAGGGGCGCGCTCCTCAGGGTGAGGGTCTAGCAGGAGTATATCACCACACGGCCGTGCCCTTCATCGTCGGCTGCCCCTCCGCATTTGCAGTCCACAGCTCCATGCCCGCCTCGGTCTCGTTGGCGTTGACGGAAAACTCCGTGCCCTCGAACAACGGCTGCAAGCCGCGATAGGTGAACTTCTTCGGCGCCTTGCCGCCGCGAAGTTTCTCCGCCATCTCGATGATCAGCGCCGCCTGCAACGGGCCGTGGAAGATCAGGCCCGGATAGCCCTCCACCTTGGTGACGTAGTCGCGGTCGTAATGGATACGGTGGCCGTTGAAGGTCAGCGCGGAGTAACGAAACAGCAGCACCGGATCCGACACATGTGTCTCGCGGTGCTGCGCCGTCGGCGGCGGAGCCTTTGCAGGTGCAGCCTGCGTGGTCGTCATCTCGCGATAGACGATGTCCTGCCGTTCGCGGATGGCCGTGCCGCGCGGCGAGGAGATGCTGTGCTCGACCGAGACGAAACACAGCGTGCCGGTCGATCCAGTCTTGACCTGCACGTCGGCAATGCGCGAGGTCCGCGTCGATTCATCGCCGACCTGCAACGGCTGCAAGAACTCGATCTCGCCGCCGGCCCACATCCGGCGCGGCAGCGGCACCGGCGGCAGGAAGCCGCCGCGGGTCGGATGGCCGTCGGGCCCGAGCATCGACATCGGAAACACCGGCTGCGCCAGGCACCAATGCACCGTAAGCGGCGCGGCATCGCCCTTTTTGGGTTCGCCGACCTCCTGGAACAGCGTCGCGCGCAGGCCCATGACGAGCTGTGCGGTGACGATGTCGGTGGCCTCGGTGCTGCGGCCGATCCATTGCCGCAAGTGATCGATGTCGAGCTTCTCGGTCATGACGCCTCGCTCTTGCTATTTCTTGGAAGGTCGTTCGCCGATCGCGGGCACGGCGCCGTAAGCGCGGGTCTCACCGACGATGATCGGCGCCGGTGCGGGATAGCTGACCCGTCCCTGCGGCGTGTCCACTTCAATGCGGCGCAGATGCGGATGGTTGGTGAGGTCGGCCATGGTGTTGACCTCGGCAAAGGCGATATCGGCATCCGACAGCCGCTTCAACAACTCGTCGCGCGTCATCTTGCCGAAGGCATCCGCGACCGTCGTGTCGGTGAAGTCGCGATTGCGCACGCGCTCGACCATGTTGGCGACGCGGGGATCAGCGGGCAGGTCGGGGGTATCAAGAACCTTCACGCAAAGCGTCTTCCACTCGCGCTCGCTCTGGATCGAGATCAAAATGTCCTTGCCGTCACTGGACGTGAACACGCCATAGGGCGCGATCGAGGGATGGCGCAGGCCCATGCGCTTGGGCGGATTGCCGGCTTCTGAGTTGAGCAGCGGCACCGTGCACCAGTCCGCCATCACGTCGAACATGGAGATGCGGATGTCCGCGCCCTTGCCGGTGCGCCCGCGGCCGATCAGCGCTTCCAGAATCGCCGCATGCGCGGTGGCGCCGGTCGCGACGTCGACGATCGACATGCCGACGCGCGAGGCTCCATCGGGGTTGCCGGTGATCGAGGCCAACCCGCTCTCGGCCTGAATCAGCAAATCATAGGCCTTGCGGTGCGCGTAGGGACCCTCGTCGCCATAGCCGGTGATCGTGCACGAGATCAGTTTTGGATAGTCCTTCAGCAAACGCTCGCGCGAAAAGCCGAGCTTGTCCATCGAGCCCGGCTTGAGGTTCTGGATCAGCACGTCGGCGCCGGCGATCAGCTTCTCCAGCTCGGCGCAGCCTTCTTTCGTTGCGAGATCGACCACCGCCGATTGCTTGCCGCGGTTGAGCCACACGAAGTAGCTGCTCTGGCCCTTGGCCGCCGCATCATAGCCGCGGGCGAAATCGCCCTCGGGCCGCTCGATCTTGATCACCTCCGCGCCGGCATCCGCCAGCCGCGAGGAGCAGAACGGCGCCGCCACCGCCTGCTCGACCGCAATTACCCTGATCCCGTCAAGTGCGCCCATGATTGCTGCCTCAGTACGAGCGGGGCATGCCGAGCACGTGCTCGGCGATGAAGGACAGCACGAGGTTGGTCGAGATCGGCGCCACCTGATAGAGCCGCGTCTCGCGGAATTTGCGCTCGACGTCGTACTCCTCGGCGAAGCCGAAGCCGCCATGGGTCTGAACGCAGGCATTCGCCGCTTCCCACGATGCATCGGCCGCCAGCATTTTCGCCATGTTGGCCTCCGCGCCGCAGTCGAGCCCGGCCTCGTATTTCCGCGTCGCTTCCTTCACCATCAATTCGGCCGCGCGCATCGCGGCGTAGGCTTTGGCGATCGGGAACTGAATGCCCTGGTTCTGGCCGATCGGCCGGCCGAACACCGTGCGCTCCTTGGCGTAGTTCGAGGCCTTGGCGATAAACCATTTGGCGTCACCGACGCATTCGGCCGCGATCAAAATGCGCTCGGCATTCATGCCGGAGAGGATGTAGCGAAAGCCCTTGCCTTCCTCGCCGATCAGATTCTCCGCCGGCACCTTCATGTCGGTAAAGAACACTTCGGTGGTGGCGTGGTTCATCATGGTGCGGATCGGGCGGATCTCAAGGCCCTTGTTCTTGGCCTCGCGCATGTCGACGATGAACACCGACAGACCGTCTGTGCGCTTCTTGACCTCGTCCTTCGGCGTGGTCCGCGCCAGCAGAAGCATCAGGTCGGAATGCTCGGCGCGGCTGGTCCAGATCTTCTGGCCGTTGACGATGTAGCCGGCATTGCCGTCCTTGCGTGCAAAAGTCTTCAGCGAGGTCGTGTCGGTGCCGCTGGTCGGCTCGGTGACGCCGAACGCCTGAAGCCGCAATTCGCCGCTGGCGACCTTCGGCAGATATTTCGCCTTCTGCTCATCGCTGCCGTGCCGCAGCACTGTGCCCATCGTGTACATCTGGGCATGGCAGCCGCCGCCGTTGCAGCCGGCGCGCTGGATCTCTTCGAGGATCGCTGCTGCCGCCGAAAGCTTCAGGCCCGCGCCGCCATATTCTTCGGGGATCAGCACCGAGAGATAACCGGCTTCAGTCAACGCGTCGACGAAGGCTTTTGGATAAGCCATCTCGCGATCGAGCTTGCGCCAATATTCGCCGGGAAACTGCGCGCAGAGTTTTGCGACGGCTTCGCGGATGTCTGCGTGATCTTCGGTGTGGTGATCTTCACTCATGGCGTTTCCCGTTGGGTGCGGCAGTTAAGATAACGCCGGCCAATCCTCTGGCGTTGTGAAAACATCGCCAGCCCCCTATGCTCATTTGCTATAGCGTATGAAGTAGCCTTCCAGGATTGGCAAGCATGGATTTCCGGCAGCTCAGGACCTTCAGTTGCGTGGCGGAGCTCGGCAGCCTTTCGAAGGCGTCCGACACGTTGCGCGTGGCGCAGCCGGCGCTGAGCCGGCAGATCAAGCTGCTGGAACACGAACTGCGCGTGGAGCTGTTCACCCGCAACGGCCGCGGCATGGTGCTGACCGAGGCCGGGCACTTGTTGCTGGCGCGCACCTCCGGCATCGTGCGGCAACTCGATCAGATCCGCGACGACATCCAGTCGGTCAAGGGGCCGCCGTCGGGCCAGGTCGTGCTTGGCCTCGTTCCAACCGTGAGCTGCGTGCTGTCGGCGCGCTTTGCGCGGCGCTGCGTCGAAAAATATCCCGGCATCTCGCTGCGCATCGTCGAGAGCTACAGCGGCCATATCGTCGAATGGCTGCATCGCGGCGAGATGGATCTCGCCATCCTCTACGGCCGTTCCGCCGATCTGCATCTTAATGTGCAGAGCCTCGGCCGCGACAACATCGTCGCTGTCGGCCCGCGCGGCTGCGGTCTCGCGCGCAAGAAGAGCGTCGACATCGGCTGGCTGCTGCGGCAGCGTCTGGTGCTGCCCAGTCATTCGCACGGCCTCCGCGCGCTGATCGAGCACGCCGCCGCGCAGCGCAAGATCAAGCTCAACGTCCAGCTCGAAGCAGATTCGTTTCGCGTGCTGACCAGCCTGGTCGAGGAGGGGCTCGGCTTTGCGCTCTTGCCGCCCTCGTCGGTCCGCGGCGAGGTCGCGGAGGGACGGCTGGAAACTGCAATTGTCTCGAAGCCGATGACGCGCGAGCTCATTTTCGCCTCTCCGATCGACCGCCCGGCCTCGACGGCCTCGCTGGCCGTCACAACGCTCTTGCGCGAGGAAGTCGCCGCCTGCCGCAAGGAAGGGGTTTGGGACATCAAGTTGAGTTAGATGCGTTGATGTCCTAGAACAGTCAGGCGCCGTCTTGCCTTCGCATCTGGCGCGACCTGTCATGCCGAAATTTTATAGCTGGGGGAGCTGTCTCCCCTCATCCTGAGGAGCGCGTCTTCGCGCGTCTCGAAGGATGCAGGCCCGGCTCCCGGCCTCGCCCTTCGAGACGCGTGCGAAGAGCGCGCTCCTCAGGGTGAGGGGATAGAGTTGGATGCGCGGCGCTTGTAGTGAGCGCGTCTACCCCGGAATCCGCACCGGCAGCGACTCATATCCCTTGATAAAGCTCGAATAGATCCGCTTGGGCTCACCGACCACCTCGATCCGGTCGAAGCGCTTCAGCATCTCCTCCCAGACGATCTTGAGCTGCAACTCGGCCAGCCGCATGCCGACGCAGCGGTGGATGCCGAAGCCGAAGGAGAGATGCGTGCGCGGGCGCGGGCGGTCGATGATGAAATCGTTCGGTTGCTCGAACATCTCGTCGTCGCGGTTGCCGGAGACGTACCACATCACGACGCGGTCGCCCTTCTTGATCTGCTTGCCGCCGATCTCGGTGTCGGCAAGCGCGGTGCGGCGCATATGCGCCAGCGGCGTCTGCCAGCGGATCACCTCCGGCACCATGGAATCGATCAGCTCCGGGTTGGCGCGCAGCTTGTCGTACTGGTCCGGGTTCTCGTTCAGTGCCAGCACCGAGCCGGTCATGGTGTTGCGCGTGGTATCGTTGCCGCCGACGATGAGCAGGATGATGTTGCCCATGAGATTGTCGGGGTCCATGAAGCGCGTGGCGTCGCTATGGGCCATCAGCGACAGCAGATCGTTGCGCGGGTCGGAATTGACGCGCTCGTTCCACAGCTTCGACATATAGGCGTAGCATTCGTCCATCTCGCGGCGGCGCTCTTCCGCCGAGGCAACGATGCCGCTCTTGGGAAGCGCGGTCGCGACATCGGACCAGCGCGTCAGCTTGCGCCGCTCTTCCCAGGGGAAGTCGAACAGGGTCGCCAGCATCTGCGTCGTCAGCTCGATCGAGACGCGCTCGACGAAATTGAAGGTCTCGTTGCGCGGCAGATCGTCGAGCACGCTCTCGGCGCGCTGGCGGATCAGTTTTGCAAGCTCGTCCAGATGCGTCGGTGTGAACATCGGCGACACCGTCTTGCGCTGCGACGAATGCCTGGGCTGGTCCATCGCGATGAAGCTCGGCCAGTCATAGCCCTCCGGCACGTCGCGGATCCCGATGCCGCCGAGGGTCGAGTCCGAGGAGAACAGGCCGTGATTGGTGTCGACATGCATGATGTCGTTGTATTTCACCACCGACCAATATGGCTCGATCGGCGCATTGGTGCAGTAATGCACCGGCTCTTCCTTGCGCAGCCGCTCGAACCACGGCCACAGCGTGTCGTCCTGGAACAGCCTGGGCGCGCCGGGGTGGAATTGCGAAAGCGGCGTCGCATAGGCTTCCTCGCGGGCCCTGCGCATGCGTTCGGCCTTGTCGGTTTTGACCGGAGTCTGAATGTTCATGGTGATAGCTCCAGTTGGTTTCTAACCTTTCCCGCTCGCGGGAAAGGGAGATCACTCACGCCGTAATCTTCACCGGCAGCGTCTCGAGGCCCTTCACGAAACTCGAATAGACCCGCTTGGGTTCGCCGACCACGTCAATATGGTCGAATCGCTTGAGGATCTCTTCCCAAATAATCTTGAGCTGGAGTTCAGCAAGCCGCAAGCCGACACAACGGTGGATGCCGAAGCCGAAAGAGATATGCGTGCGCGGGCGGGCGCGGTCGATGATGAAATCGTAGGGCTTTTCGATCACTTCTTCGTCGCGGTTGCCCGAGACGTACCACATCACGACCTTGTCACCTTTCTTGATCTGCTTGCCGCGGAACTCGAAATCGGCAAGTGCAGTGCGGCGCATATGCGCCAGCGGCGTCTGCCAGCGGATCACCTCCGGCACGAAGCTGTCGATCAGCGCGGGGTTTGCGCGCAGCTTGCGATACTCTTCCGGATGCTGGCTCAGCGCATGGATCGCGCCCGACATGGTGTTGCGGGTGGTGTCGTTGCCGCCGACGATCAAAAGAACGAGATTGCCGAGGAAGTTCCTGGCATCCATGTCGCGCGTGGCGGGGCCATGCGCCATCATCGAGAGCAGGTCGCTCTTCGGCGGTTGCGCGATGCGCTCCTTCCACAGCCGCGCGAAATAGCCGGCGCATTCGGCAAGCTCGGCCTGACGCTCGTCTTCGGTCGCGACCACGCCGTCGGGACCGGGAATGGTGGTGGCGATATCAGACCAGCGCGTCAGCTTGCGGCGGTCCTCCCAGGGAAAATCGAACAGCACCGCGAGCATCTGCGTGGTCAGCTCGATCGAGACCTGGTCGACCCAGTCGAACACCTGGCCCACGGGCAGGTTGTCCAGGCATTCGGCCGAGCGCTGGCGGATGTTGAGCGCGAGATTGTCCAGATGCGTCGGCGTGAACATCGGCGCCACGGTCTTGCGCTGCGCGGCATGACGCGGCGGGTCCATCGAAATAAAACTCTCGCGGCGCAGATCCGGGTCGATGTCGCGGATGGTGATGCCGCCGAGCGAGGAGGCCGAGGAGAACACCGAATGGTTGGTCTCGATCTCCATGATGTCGTTGTAGCGCGTCACTGACCAGTACGGCCCGAACATCGAATCCTTGCAATAGTGCACGGGGTCTTCGCGGCGCAGGCGATCGAAATAGGGCCAGAACGTATCGGTCCTGAACAATTCGGGATCGCCCGGATCGAACTGCTCCAGCGGCAGTGATGATGCGCGCTCGCGCAATGCGTCGAGCTTGGCCGCGCTTTCGATAGTCCCGTGCATGACCGTTCTCCCTGACGTTCCCTCGCGCGCCTTTTTATGAATTCTGCGCTGCGGTATTTGGTTTGCAATTACAGCCCGTTGTCTGCGCCGGGGCAAGGGAGAGTTTTGCCACATCCAACCTTTGCGAGAGGGGGCGTGTAGCCCGGATGAGCGAAGCGACATCCGGGACTTTGCTCGCGGCGTTCCCGGGTGTCGCTCCGCTCACCCGGGCTACGGGGCATCCACCAACGTGATCCCGCGCACGCCCTTTGCTGACGGAATCGTGCAAGAAATCGACCGAAATCGAGGTAAATCGAACCCGGCCATCTTGGGGATCGACTAACCTCTGATCTATAGTTTGATTGGATCAGGTCAGCATCCCGAGGTTGCCGCCGTGAACGACATGCAATGGGCCCCGATCGGCTCAGAACCCCTACCCCCGCCGCTGCCGCCGACGCGGGTCGATTTCACCGGCGATCGCTCCGCGTTCCGCAAAATGGTCACCAAGGGTGCCATGCTGGAGCTGGTCACCTTCGGCTTCTACCGGTTCTGGCTGGTCACCGACATCCGCCGTCATCTGTGGTCGGACACCGCGATCGACGGTGACGCCGCCGAATATACCGGACGGGCCAAGGAGCTCTTGATCGGCTTCCTGGTCGCGCTCGCGATCCTGGTGCCGATTTATTTGGCTTACTTCCTGGTCGGTATCGAGTTCGAGCGCTGGCAGGGCTTTGCCTCGACCCCGCTGTTCATCAGCTTCTACGCCTTCGGCCAGTTCGCGATCTTTCGCGCACGGCGCTATCGCCTGACGCGCACGGTCTGGCGCGGCGTGCGCTTCTGGATGGACGGCTCGGGGTGGCTCTATTCGTTCCGCGCCATGGCGTGGGGCTTGCTGGTGTTCCTCACCCTCGGCATTGCGCTGCCGTGGCGCGAGGCCTCGCTCGAACGTTACAAGATGCAGCACACCCATTACGGCGATTTGCGCGGCGATTTCGAAGGCGACGGCTGGACCTTCTTCAAGCGCGGCTGGTGGCTGTGGCTTCTCACGCCGCTCGCGCTGCTCTTCTTCCCAGCTGCGCCGTTCGTCTATGCCGAGTTCAAGGCGCGCGAATGGCGCTGGTGGCTCGACGGCATCCGCATCGGCGGTGTCAGCCTGTCCTCGCAATTGCCGCACAATGCGTTCTACGGCCTGTACTGGAAAGTGATCGGCTGGTGGCTGCTGCTGAGCGTCGTCTATAGCGCCTATGTCGCCGGAGCCATCGCGCTCGCCGTGAAGATCAGCGGTCTTCCGGTCGCGCAGGCGCTCGGCCCCGGAAATGCCGCCAAAAGCATCCCGATGCTGGTGATGATGGTCATCGGCTATTTCGCTCTGGCGCTTGCGGTCAACATCATCATGCGCGTCTATCTGCAGCGTGATCTCTGGGCCAAGGTGCTGGAAACCGTCGAGGTGCACAACATCGGGGCCGCAGCGGACGTGCGCGGCAGCGGTGAACTTGCCAGCGCGCTCGGCGAAGGCTTCGCCGATGGTCTTGACGTAGCGGGATTCTGATCTGTGAGTGAGTTGTCCACCGAGGCCCCGGCGCAGTCCGGCAAGCCGACGATTTTCTTCGACGGCGTGTCGAGCCGCAAGCGGCAGGTGACGCTGACGCTTGGTGACGCGCTCGAGATCGCCGAGGAAGGCGGGACGCCCGTCAGTTGGGTCTATGCCGATATCCGCCGTGCCGACAGCCCGGCGGGGATCCTGCGCCTGGCCTCGACATCGGCGCCATCGCTGGCGCGGCTCGAAATCCGCGACGCCGCGCTAGCCGCTGACGTGACCATTCGCTGCATGCGTTTGGACGAGCACCAGACCTCACGCCGCGGTGTTGCAAAAATCGTCGGCTGGTCGATGGCCGCGGCCGTCTCCATCGTTTGCGTCGTGCTGTTCGGCGTGCCGCTCGCCGCCGATCGTCTCGCGCCGCTGGTGCCGAAACCGATCGAGCGGCGCATCGGCGATGCGTCGGAAGTTCAGGTGAAAACGATCTTCGGCAGCAGCGGGTGCGAAGACCCCGCGGGCAAAGCCGCGTTCAAAAAGCTTGTCAACCGCCTGCGTGATGCAGCCGGCCTCGACGACGATGCCATGACGGCGGGCGTTCTGCCGAGCGCGATACCGAACGCGTTTGCGCTCCCGGGCGGAAAAGTGTTCGTGCTGAACGCCCTGATCGACAAGGCCGAAAACCCCGACGAACTCGCCGGCATCCTCGCCCACGAGCTCGGTCATCTCAAGCATCACGACAACATGCGCGGCCTGATCTACAACGGCGGCACCTCGTTCCTGATCGGCCTGCTGTTCGGCGACGTCACCGGCTCATCCGCCGTGATCTTCGCCTCGCGCAGCGTGGTCGAAGCCTCTTATTCGCGCGAGGCCGAGACCGCCGCCGACACGTTCGCCATCGACATCATGCATGCGCTCGGCCGCTCGCCGAAGCCCGCGGCCGAACTGATGTTCCGCATCACCGGCAAGGAAGGTGGCGGCCTGGCGTCGATCCTGGCGAGCCATCCGCTCACCGAGGATCGGCTCGCGCGCATGACGAAAGAAGATCGTCCCGCCAGCGGTCCGCCGCTGCTGACGGATACGGAGTGGCAGGCGCTGAAGGGGATTTGCGGCAGCGGGAAGATCTAGGCTTCCTGCTTATCGCGTCCCGTATGCGCGGTCGCCGGCGTCGCCAAGGCCCGGCAGGATAAAGCCGTTCTCGTCGAGGCCCTCGTCGACCGCGGCGGTCCAGATCGGCACATCAGGATGCAAGCCGCGCAGCCGTTCGAGGCCTTCCGGGGCTGCGATCAGGCAGGCGAGGCGGATGTCTTTTGCGCCGCGCTCCTTCAGCCGGTCGATTGCGGCGACGGCCGTGTTGGCGGTCGCGACAACAGGTGTCACCACGATCGCCAGGCGCTCGCTGAGGTCGGACGGCGATTTGAAGAAATACTCGACCGCGGCAAAACTCTGGGGCTCGCGATAGAGCCCGATATGCGCGACGCGCGCGGTCGGCACCAGATCCATCATGCCGTCGACGAAGGTGGTGCCGGCGCGCAGCATCGGCACGAACACCAGCTTCTTGCCGGCGATCTTGGCCGAGTGCATCGTCGCCAGCGGCGTCTCGATCACGGTATCAGTGAGCGGCAAATCGCGCGTCACCTCGTAGCACAAGAGCATGCCGATCTCCTTGATCAGCTCGCGGAACGACTTTGTCGAGATCGATTTGTCCCGCACCAGCGTCAGCTTGTGCTGCACCAGCGGATGATCGACGATCGTGACGCCTTGCATGATCGGATGCTCTTGCTTTTTTCCTTCTCCCCTTGTGGGAGAAGGTGGCGCAAAGCGCCGGATGAGGGGTCGTCTCCGCGAACTCCAATGAGAGATGTGCCCGCGGAAGCAACCCCTCACCCGGCTTCGCTTTCGCGAAGCCACCCTCTCCCACAAGGGGAGAGGGTTTAAAACACCGTGCCGTCGCTGATCACCTTGAGCGGCGGCGAACCGTCAGGACGGCGCGCGAACGCAATGGCGCGGCCCGCGGCCCAGGTGCCGCCTTCCAGAATGCTGGCGAGCGGCAATGTCTCAGGCGTGCGGCCGAGTTTTACGCGGACCAGTTCGGCAAGACGATCCAGCAACGCAACTGTCAGTGCGCGCCATTCCACGACGAGCAAGGAGTCCACCGCATGCGCGCGGTCGGCATCGGCGGCATCGCGCAGACGCAGTACCTCGTGATCGACGAACAGGCCGCCATTGCGATATTCGGCAAGCCCGGTCAGGCCGTCGATGTCGGTGACCTCGAAGCCTGCGCGCTGAAGCGGCTCGATCAGCGAATAGCTCAGCCATTGCGACAGCTTGTGCAGCGGCACGAGGCCGGCGGTTGCGTCATCCGTCTTGAGCGCGGGGTGGCGCCAGCAATCGCCGAGCGCAATCCCTGCAAGTTCCAGCCGCGATGGCCAGATCGGCCCGAGCTGGTTCAGCACCGCCGACAGGATCGCGGGCGCGGCGATGGTGCCGCCCACGGCCTGCGCTGCGATGTGATCGAACAGCCCGCCCGGCCTCGGCGTGTCGCGCAGGCCGAAAATGTTTGCACGTTCGGCGACCAGCTTGCCGAGGCGCCGCAGCAGATCGGTGCGCCCCTCGAGCCCGAGCAACGGATTGGCATCGCTGACCTGAAACGCAGTGGTGAGGGAGGCGAGCGGCAGTTTTGCGAGCACGTCCGCATCGACCCTGAACGGCGCGCTTGCGTCGCGGGAAAAGAGTCCGCTTGCGAACATGTCGAGGCTCGCGATCGCAAGCCCCTCCGATCGTCCGATCCCCTGTCCCGTCACCGCATCACGGTATCGCCACGTCGCACCCGCGCCGGCATCGAGCAGCACGCTGACTATGGCAAGGTCGAACTCCGCCCGCGCCCGCGCGGCGCGATCCGGCCATGATGCTGCATCCGCCAGGCTCGCCCAGCGGTCGACGCCGCCAAGTACAAAATGCCGCCAGCGCGCGTGGAAGGGCACATCCAGCGTCGGATAGGCTTTTCGCGTAACAGCCAGCACGGCCTCCGCAACAGCATCCATGCGACCGAGATCGATCGTGAAGTGGCTCAGCCGGCCGGCAAGGCCGATCTCGAACATCTGGCCGGCGCGCGCGCGAACCGCCTTTGCGGTGAGCAGCGAGCGTGCCTGCAATTCCAAAGCGTCCGCCATCGAGATCAGTATTTCTCCAGCGAACGGCCGACCACGCCGTTCACGTCCTTCTCGGGCGCGATGTCGGTCGTGTAATAGCCGGCGGCCTTCTTCGCGGCCATCTCGACATAGCCGTCGGCGGGAATGAGTTCCGGCGGGATCGGCACGCGCTCGACGATGTCGATGCCTTGCGAGGTCAGTGCGTCGTATTTCATGTCGCTCATCGACAGGAAGCGGTCGATGCGCTTCAGGCCCAGCCAGTGAATGGAATCCGGCATCAATTGCTGGAAGCGCGCATCCTGCACGCCGGCGACGCATTCGGTGCGCTCGAAATAGGTGGCGGCCGCATCGCCATCCTCCTGGCGCTTGCGCGCGTTGTAGACCAGGAATTTGGTGACCTCGCCGAGCGCGCGGCCCTCCTTGCGGTTGTAGATGACGAGCCCGAGCCCGCCCTCCTGCGCGCCGCGCGCGGATTCCTCGATGCCGTGGATCAAATAGGGCCGGCAGGTGCAGATGTCCGAGCCGAACACGTCCGAGCCGTTGCACTCGTCATGCACGCGGCAGGTGATCTTGGTGCGATGGTCGGGCAGTTTTGTCACATCGCCGAACATGTAGATCGTCGTGCCGCCGATCGGCGGCAAAAATACTTTCAAGTCCGGCCGCGTCACCAGCTCGGGGAACATGCCGGCGGTCTGCTCGAACAGCGTGCGGCGCAGTTCGGTCTCACCGGTCGCAAAGCGCTCGGCAAGACCGGGCAGATACCAGACCGGATCGATCGCGATCTTCACCACCGAGACGCTGCCATTGGCATGCACGACCTCGCCGTCGGCGCGCAGCCGCTTTGCGGCCAGCGCCTCGCGGATCTCCGGCAGGTCGAGCCGCGCCCGCGTCACCGCGATGCTTGGGCGGATGTCGACGCCCTCGGCGATGTCCTTGCCGAAATTCTCCGCGACGAGATGCCCCCAGGGATCGAGCGCGACGATCTTTGCGGGATCGCGCCATTGCTCGAAGGGGCCGATGGTCGCCGCCGGGAAGGTGTTGGTGAGATCGGGCCGCCGGATCGGATCGAGCGCGCCGGCGGACACCGCGAGCGCGCGGTACATCGCGTAGGACCCGCCATGGCTGCCGATCACGTTGCGATCCCCCGCGCGCGACACCGTGCCGATGATCGGCCCGCGCGCGCGTGCATCCGCGGCGCCCCAATGGATCGGGAAGGCGGCCTTCTTGCCCGGCTCCGGATGGGAGGTGAGGCGGATGTGATCGGTACGGTTCGCGCGGCTCATGTCCAGGCTCCCAAAAAGCCAACGGCCCGCCGCTCGGACGGGCCTGGCTCACTTGCGTTGGCGGCTGACGAACGCCGGCGGCGCAAGCTCAATCCAACATATTGTAGCGGGCAGTCGCGACAGACAAGTTAATCGTGTCCGCGCAGGCCCTCCGCTGCCGATGCCGTTCAGATCGGCATTCGCGCGCCTGGCCTGAACGGCGTGCGGCGGCGCATCGTGACCTATATCTATGTAATCATTTGTATTTTTGAAGGGGCTGGCGCTCCTGACACGCCTAAATCAGCTCGCGATCGCCTCTAGGCGTCCGGATCACCGCGCGAAACGAAGGCGCGGGATCGTGACTGAAGCGGATGCGCGGATCGTCCAGAAAGCCCGCCAGCGATGACTTGATCGTGTCTGCGTCGGGATGCCGGATCTCGAACGCCACCAGGGAGCAGCCGAGATCGGCCATGCGCGAGGCCGGATGCGGACCGGCCGGCCACTCGATCACCGTCGGGAACGCGCCGTCGAACGGCATCGATCCGTCAGGTGGCACGGAGATCAGCCATTCGAGATGGCCACGCGTCACCGTGATCGCCGGCCGGGCCGCCTGTGGGATTTTTGCAAGCGCGGACTTGATGTCGGACGTGCTCACGACCCAGGTCATGAGCCTTGGCGATGACGCGAGCGTTGCCTGCGTGCGCGCATCGTCCATCGCGAACCAACGCGGCCGGGTTGGGGCCGGAGCCTGTAGGTTCGGCGCGATGACCTCGAGGAACGTCGTGTCGCTCAGCCGCAGCAAATGATTATGCGTGCCCATCAGCGGATGCGCACCGCCCGCCGGCGGCGCAATGCCGAGTGCTTTCTCGACGTAGGCAACGCCCTCGGCAATGTCGTTCGCGGCGACGGTGATGTGGTCAAGATGAAGCATGGCTGGCGCATTTTGCATGGATTTGCTGCGTTCACACCCTCCAAACAGGTGACTGGACAAATCGTATACTTTCAGACATATTGTACAGATCGGCTTCGCTCCCGGAGACCCCCATGTCTGCCGCCACCTACATCGATCCCCGCAACGGAAAGCTCTATCCGCTCGACCAGCCGCGCTGGTGCTCGGACGAGCGCACGCCGCTTCTGGTGACGCCGGGGGCAGGGATGTCGCGCGAGGAGATCGAGCCTCGCACGCGGTCGCTCTGGCGCTACCGGGCGGCGCTGCCGGTCGAGATCGCAAATCCGATCACGCTCGGCGAAGGTTGCACGCCACTCGTGCAACAGGCATGGGGCGATCTGCGGCCGTTCTTCAAGCTCGAATGGTTCAATCCGACCGGCAGCTTCAAGGACAGGGGCTCGGCGGTGATGCTGTCCTTCCTCAGGCAAATCGGCGTCGGCGCGATTCTGGAGGACAGCTCCGGCAATGGCGGCTCGTCGATGGCAGGGCTTGGCGCTGCCGGCGGCATGCGCGTGAAGATCCTGGCGCCTGCGTCGACGTCGCCGGCCAAGATCGCACAGGTGCGCGCCTATGGCGCCGCCGTGCAACTCGTCGAGGGACCTCGCGAGGAGTCGGAGGCCGAGGCTATCCGCCAGTCGAACCAAACCTTCTATGCCAGCCATAACTGGCAGCCTTTCTTTCTCGAAGGCACCAAGTCGCTCGCCTATGAAATCTGGGAGGACCTTGGTTTTCGCGCGCCCGACAACGTCATCGTCCCCGTCGGTGCCGGCAGCAGCCTCTTGGGTTGTGCCTTCGGCTTCCGTGAGCTGTTGAAGGCCGGGCAGATCGCAAGGCTGCCGCGCTTGTTCGCGGCGCAGCCACAAAACTGCTCGCCGATCGATGCGAGCTTTCAGGCCGGCGTCGATACGCCTGTCGCCCGCGAGGTGCAGAAGACCATTGCCGAGGGCACCGCGATCAAAAATCCCTTGCGCCTGCGCGAGATCATCGGCGCTCTGCGCGAAAGCGGCGGCAGCACCATTGCGATCACCGAGGACGAGATCATTACTGCCCTGCGGCGCCTTGCGCGGCAGGGACTGTTCGCCGAGCCGACCAGCGCCAGCGCAGCCGCCGCACTGGAGAAACTCTCGGCCATCGGTGCCATCAAGGCGAACGAGACCACGGTTGCGGTGCTCACCGGCACGGGCCTGAAGGCCGCGACCACCGTCGCCGATCTCGTGCAGTAGGGCGGGGCGCGATGAGCCGAGCCAAGTCCGTAGCTCCAAACAAGGCCACCGCCGAGCAGGCGGTGCTGTTCGATCAATTGCGGCACATCGCGAAGGGACTGGGCGACACCTTTGCGCCGTTCTGCGAAGTGGTGCTGCACGATCTCACCGATCCCCGGAACGCGATCGTCGCCATTCACAACAACCTGTCCGGCCGCAAGGTCGGCCAGCCCGCAACCGAGCTTGGCCTCGCCCGCATCGCCGACCCCGAATACGCCCAGGTGATCGCGAACTACGCCAACAGCTTTGCCGACGGCCGTCAGGCCAAAAGCACGTCGATCGGCATCAAAGGCGCGGATGGTGCTTACGTCGCCGCGCTCTGCCTCAATGTCGATCTGACGCTGTTCCAGGGTTTGCAGAGCGCCATCGGCCAGTTCGTCAGCGTCGATGCGAAAGACAGCCCGCGCGAGCAGCTCAACCCCGTCGGGGCGGACGCCATCCGCGCCCATATCGACCAGTTCGCCGCGCGCCGTGCCACCACGCCGCGCGCGCTGAACACGGAAGACCGCCGCAGCCTGCTGCGCGAATTGCGGGACGCCGGCTGCATGCAGGTGCGCCGCTCCTCGGACATCATTGCGGCCCATCTCGGGGTCTCGCGCGCCACGGTGTATGCCGATGCCAGATGAAACGGATCTCCTGAGCCTGCAAACGCCATGCTTGCTGCTCGACGAGGCGCGCCTTCGCGCCAACGTCGCGCGCATGAAGGCTGGTCTCGCCCATCTCGGCGTCGCCTTCCGCCCGCATCTGAAGACCGCGAAGTCGCTCGACGTCGCCCGCATCGCGATGAATTCGGCCACGGGGCCGGCAACCGTTTCGACGCTGCGCGAGGCCGAATATTTTGCGGCCGGCGGCGTGCGCGACATCATCTACGCCGTCGGCATTGCACCGGCAAAGCTCGCACGCGTCTCCGCCATCCGCGCAACCGGCGCCGATCTCGCCGTGATCCTGGACAGTCTCGAACAGGCCGACGCCGTTGCCGCGCACGCAGCCCGGAGCGGCGATGCGATTCCGGCGCTGATCGAGGTCGACGCGGACGGCCATCGCTCCGGCGTGGCGCCGGCCGACACGGCAACGCTGGTCGCGATCGGCAAGCGTCTCGTCTCGGGTGGTGCTGCCTTGCGCGGTGTGCTGCTGCATGCCGGCGACAGCTACGCGCTGAATGATCCCGCAGCGATTGCGGCGGCCGCAGAGACGGAACGCGTCGCCGCAATGACCGCGGCGGACGCATTGCGCAGCGCGGGCCTGCCTTGTCCCGTCGTCAGCGTCGGCGCCACGCCGACCGCGCGCTATGCGCGCGATCTCACCGGCGTCACCGAGGTGCGTGCCGGCGTCTTCATGTTCGGCGATCTCTATCAGGCCGGCGTCAGCTCGGTCGCGATGGGCGACCTCGTGCTTTCGGTGCTCGCGACAATCATCGGCCACCAGAGGGCAAAAGGCTGGATCATCGCAGATGCCGGCTGGATGGCGCTGTCGCGCGACCGCAGCACTGCGAAGCAGGCCGTCGACCAGGGCTATGGCGTGGTCTGCGATCTCGCAGGGAATCCGTACCAGGACCTCATTGTCAGCGATGCCAACCAGGAGCACGGCATCATTGGCTTGCGCAAAGGCTCGACGGCGAGGCTGCCGGATCTACCGATCGGCGCCCGCATCCGCATCCTGACCAATCACGCCTGCGCGACCGGCGCGCAGTACGATCGCTATCACGTGCTCGACGGCGAGGGCGGCATCAGCGCGGTGTGGCCGCGGATCAACGGGTGGTAGGGCTCCCCCCGCGGGGGGAACCCGGCCTGTCTCGCGAAGCGGCCGGCGTCAGCGCGGCTGCGGCACGATGCGGATATAAGGCTTGGGCGACTTCCACCCGTCCGGATACTGCTTCCTGGCGTCGTCGTCGGACACCGAGCCGGCGATGATGACGTCGTCGCCGTCCTTCCAGTTCACCGGCGTCGCCACCTTGTGCTTCGCGGTCATCTGCAGCGAGTCGATCACGCGCAGCACCTCGTCGAAGTTGCGGCCCGTGGTCATCGGATACATCAGGATGAGTTTGACCTTCTTGTCCGGCCCGATCACGAACACGTTGCGGACGGTCTGGTTGTCGGCCGCCGAGCGCTTCAGGGGATCGCCGGAGATCGCGGCCGGCAGCATGCCGTACAGCTTCGAGACGTTGAAATCGACATCGCCGATCATCGGAAAGTTCGGGGCCGTGCCTTGCGTCTCCGCGATGTCGGCGGCCCAGCCGGCGTGACGGTCGATCGGATCGACCGACAGGCCGATGATCTTGACGCCGCGCTTGTCGAACTCCGGCTTGATCTTCGCCATGTAGCCGAGCTCGGTGGTGCAGACCGGCGTAAAATCCTTCGGATGCGAGAACAGCACCGCCCAGGAATCGCCGATCCAGTCGTGGAACCGGATCGTGCCCTCGGTGGTCTGTGCCTCGAAATCCGGTGCGATGTCGTTGAGTGCGAGTGTCATCACACTGTTCCTTGTTTGTGGCGGGTTGTTGCTGATGCCGCAGCCGTGCAGGCCGCGCGATGCGGCCGCATCTTCGCGGCCGTATGGCCGCAAGCCTGCGCTAGCGCAGGCCGGAAGTCATGGCGACGTTCTGAAAAAGTTCTTAAGCGTGAGGGGAGGCTAGGCGCCTCACTCCTTCAGGTCGTTCACGCGCCTCACCCAGACGCGCACATCCGCGAGCACTTCGGGCAGCACCGCCTTGGCCTCGGCCACGCTCATGCCCGCCTTGATGCGGGGGTCATAGAGCAGATTGAGGATATACTGGTCGTAGACGTCGAAATAGCCCATCGAGACGTTGTCGTTGAACATGGTCCACGGCACGCTCGTGGTGTCGTTGATGGGCCCGAGCGATTGCAGCAGCTCCTCATAGGCGCAGTCGAGGAAGGTGAAGTCGCCATTGTCGACGGTGAGAATGACGTCGGAATGCTCGATCTCGAAATTGTCGTTCTTGCGGAAACCGGACAGGCATTGCGGATCGAGCGAGGTGCGGATCTCGCGCGCCCGCTCCGCGCCGTAGAAGCTCGTGATGGTGCGGAAGAGATCGCGGTCGCGCACGAGCTTGACCCGCACATTCGCAGCCTCGCTGGTCGCGGTCATGGCGATGTCGAGATGCTGCACGTGCGCGCCGATGTCGGCGACGACTTTTGCCAGTTGCGCCTTGCGGTCGGTTCGGTCGCTGTCGGCGAACACGCGCACCGGCCCGTCGAACTTGCGGATGCGGTCGACACGGCCGGCGAGGTGATATTCGGCGCCGAAGGCGGTCTTGAGAAAGCCATCGACGATCTCGCCGTCGGTAAAGCTCTTCTTCTCGAGGCGCTGGCGTGAGGCGATCGCAGGCAGTTCGCCCGCGGCGGCGATGGTAGCGGTGTCAGACACACATGTGAGGATCGCGAGCGCCAGCAGGGCGAAGCGGAGGGCAGCCGAGGGCGTGATCAATGCGCTCATCGTCACCCGACGCTGCCGTATTCGCGTCGTGCACACAAGTCCGCATATTCACGCGGCCCGCGGGTTCCCGCCGCACGCCGCCTGTCAGTTGTTCAGCACGACCACGGTGGTGCCGACCCCGACGCGGCCGTAGAGGTCGCTGACGTCGTCATTGGTCATGCGGAAGCAGCCCGAGGAGACCGCCTGGCCGATCGTCTCCGGTTCGTTGGAGCCGTGGATGCGGTAGAGCGTCGAGCCCAGATACATCGCGCGCGCGCCGAGCGGATTTTCGATGCCGCCCTTCATGTGACGCGGCAGGTCCGGCCGGCGGGCGATCATCTGCGACGGCGGCGTCCAGTCCGGCCATTCCTTCTTGGCGGTGATCCTGTGCACCCCGCCCCAGCGGAAGCCATCGCGGCCGACGCCGATGCCGTAACGCAGCGCCTGGCCGTTCTGGAGCACCAGATAGAGCCGGCGCTCGCTGGTGTTCACCACGATCGTGCCGGGCGCGTAAGTTCCGGAGTAGTTGACGGTGGTGCGGGGGATCGGGCTGGAGCCACCCTGGAAGAAGTTGGGGCCGCCGCCCATGATATCGCGCGAGTCGACCCCTTCGGCGAACGCGCCGCCGGCCATGGCCGTCAGCAATGCGATAGCGGCAATCGGTGCGGCAAAAAACCGGATCATTGTTTCCCCCAGCAAAAAATCGATTCAACCAATGCCAGAGGCCATATTTGCGGGCTTTTCGCAAGCCACGGCCCCGTGAGAGACGCCATGCTTAACGATTGGCGTTACCAAATCGGCAACCGGGCCGCTTTGCCTCAAAGCGTTAGCCAAACC
This sequence comes from Bradyrhizobium sp. OK095, assembly GCF_900109945.1. GTDB lineage: Bacteria > Pseudomonadota > Alphaproteobacteria > Rhizobiales > Xanthobacteraceae > Bradyrhizobium. The sequence continues at coordinate 13,075 of NZ_FOBX01000024.1, read as the reverse complement.
GCTGCGTTGCCATGCGGGGCAGGGCCGCGATGCCGCCTATTGCTTTGACTGATACCGCGAACAATGATTGATCGGACGGATATTGGATATTGCCGGTTGCGGGAGCAAAAAGAATGAACGGTGCGGAAAGCCTGGTGCGGACGATGGTCAAGGGCGGGGTCGACGTCTGCTTCTCCAACCCCGGCACCTCCGAGATGCATTTTGTCGCAGCGCTCGACCGGGTGCCGGGCATGCGCTGCGTGCTCGGCCTGTTCGAAGGCGTAGTGACCGGTGCCGCCGACGGTTATTTCCGCATGAAGGGCACGCCGGCCTCGACCCTGCTGCATCTCGGCCCCGGGCTGGCCAACGGCCTTGCCAATCTGCACAACGCCAAGAAGGCGAATTCCGGCATCGTCAACATCGTCGGCCAGCATGCGGTCTACCACATCGCTTACAACGCGCCGCTGACCTCCGACATCGAGGGCCTGGCCCGGCCGATGTCGTCCTGGGTCCGCACCTCGCCGAATTCCAAGTCGGTCGCTGCCGACGGCGCCGCGGCGATTGCCGCCGCCAAGAGTGCGCCGCCGCAGATCGCGACCCTGATCCTGCCTGCCGATACCGCCTGGAACGAAGCCGACGGCATTGCCGAGGTGCCGGCCGAGCAGCAGCGCGCGAGCTATTCGCCGCAGGCGGTCGAGCAGGCCGCAAAAATCCTGCACGGCGACGGCGAGGGTACGCTGCTGCTGATGACCGGCAGTGCGCTCAGCGAGCAGGGCCTGGCGCTGGCCGAGCGTATCGCGAACAAGACCGGCTGCACCGTGATGGGCCCGACCTTCCGCCCGAAGATGGCGCGCGGCCGCGGCCGCTTCTCGATCGACCGCATTCATTACGTCATCGATAACGCGCTGTCGATGCTGGCGAAGTTTCGCCACATCGTGCTGGTCGAGTCCGACGATCCCGTGGCGTTCTTTGCCTATCCGAACAAGCCGAGCATTCTCAAGCCAGAGGGTTGCGATGTGCATCGCATGACCTCTTGGGGCGAGAATTCGGTCGCCGCACTGGAAGCGCTCGCCGGTGCCGTCAAGGCCAGCGCCAAGGACGTCAAGCCGCAGGCCCTGCAGGAATTGGTGAAGCCGACCGGCGCGCTGACCCACGCCTCGATCGCGCAGGCGATCGCCTACGCGATCCCCGAAAACGCGATCATGGTCGACGAGTCCCTCACCACCGGCCGCGCCTTCTTCCCGCCCACGGCGGCCGCCGCCCCGCACGACTGGCTCCAGAACATGGGCGGCTCGATCGGTTTCTCGACGCCGCTCTCGATCGGCGCTGCGATCGCCTGTCCGGACCGCAAGGTGATCTGCATGGTCGGCGACGGCAGCGCGATGTACACGATCCAGTCGCTGTGGACGCAGGCCCGCGAAAACCTCAACATCGTCACCATCGTGTTCGCCAACCGCATCTACCAGATCCTGCGCGGCGAGTTCGACAATGTCGGCGCCGGCGAACCCGGCCAGCGCGCCAACGACATGCTCCGGCTCGACCGGCCGACAATGGATTTCGTGGCGCTGGCCAAGGGCATGGGGGTGCCCGGCCGCTCCGTCACCAATGCCGACGAGTTCAACAAGGCGCTGGCCGAAGCCGTCGCCGAGCCCGGGCCGCGGCTGATCGAAGTCCAGATGTAAGGCGCAAGCAACTCGGAGCGCCAAAGGTCGGGAGGCAACATGCAGACCGAGCTGAACAAGGTGATCGCGGCGCTCCGGGACTTCTACGCCCACGAAGGATTTTTGTTCGAGAAAGACCTCGGCGAGCGGGCGGTGACGCACCGCTTCGCTGTCTATCTGGAGCGGCAGTTTTCAGGCTGGTCGGTCGACTGCAACTACGACCGGCTCGGCGAGCGCACGCTGCATCTGCCGCACGGCACCATCATCTCGACCGACGATCATCTGGGAAAGTCGATCTATCCCGACGTCGTCGTGCATCAGCGCGAGATCCCGAACAATCTGCTCACCGTCGAGATCCGCAAGGCGAGCAATCACACGCCCGTGGAGCACGACCAGCACAAGCTGCGGGCGCTGACCGATCCGCATGTCTGGTTCGCCTACTGGATCGGCGTGCTGCTGGTGCTGGACAAGCAGCATGTGACGATGTCGGAGGTTTATGTCAGCGGCCTGCTCGATCAACCGCTGTCACTCTGGTTCGCGACGCGCCTCGCGGAGAGCGGATTAGGGGCCGCTCATAAAACTGGGGCGTGACGGGTTGAGGTCGAAGCCAAGTTCGGCCGCGAACACCACTCTCTCCGTTCCCTCCCCCCTTGCGGGGGAGGGGCAGGGAGAGGGGTACCACACGGGGATTCTTTCCGTCGCGCACCAGCCCAAGTACATCGTCAACAACCGAAACTTTTTGCTGGGCCACCCCTCTCCCTAGCCCTCCCCCGCAAGGGGGGAGGGAACGTACCGTCCTCGGGGCACACAGCGAGTCACATCTGGCTCAAGCGCGCCACGGCAAAAGGCCGCTCGCACGACACGAGCGGCCTCTGCATCATTGTCCGTCACAAGCTCAGTGCAGCGGATCGCCCTGGCCGAGTGCGTAGGCGACGAGGTCCTTCAGCGCGAAGCCGGAGCCGGTCACCGGCGTCCATTGCGGGTCCTGCGACAGCACCGAGGAATTGTCGCCGAACATCATGCCGAGGAAGACTTCAGCGACGATGCGTCCGCCCACGGGGCCGAGCTGCGGCGTCTTGACGGTGCCGGGTCCGCCGGTGACGGGGATCGGGACGTCGGCCTTGAACTGCGCGGCCTCGGCCAGGATGTAGGTCCAGAGCGGGCAGTTGCCGGCAAACGCGCCGTTGGCGATGGTTGCGATCTTGACCTGCGGATCGCCGGCGCCCGGCTCGTCGACGGCCTTGCCGATGATGATCTGATCGTCCGTCAGCGGCGTCAGATTCATCGCCTTGGCGACGGCCTGGCCTGAGGGCAGGCCGAGCCGCCAACTGCGCTCGAGATTGCGGAGCGCCAGCGACGACGGATTGGACGCGACCTCCGGCGGCAAGTGGGCGAGCGGGTCGACCAGCGACGAGTCGATGCGATAGGCGAACTGAAGCCGCCGCTTGTTGTCGGCGTTGGTGGGATCGTCCTCGACGCCGTAAGCGCGCGTGTCGAGATCGATGAAGCGGCCCCAGTCCATGGCGCGTCCCGGGCCCATGGCGCGGAAGCCGGTCAGCGCGTTCTTGTCGGGATTGTGCGGATCGGGGAAGATCTGCAGCAGCATGTTGTCCGCGTCGTTCAGCCGATAGCCGGGGCGGATCATGGAATGTCCGAGCCGGTAGGCCGCGACCGAGAACTCGACCGGCATGAACGGATAGGTCTTCCAGTGGTAGTAAGCGAGCTTGCTGCGGTCGTAGTGACCTGCGGTCTTCAGCGCGTCCAGTACGTCGGCATTGACGATGCGCGGCAGGAAGTCGTTCAGCGCGACGTATTGATAGTGGAAGCGGACGCGCTGCTGCACCTCCTCGAACGACAGGCTGTCATTGTCGTCGACCATGCGGTTGTGAAAGCGCAGCATCAGCGCCTGGAACTGCGAGACGATGCTGTTCTCGTCGTTGCGGGGATCGCCGATCAGCGCCCGGCCCTTGAAGCGCGGCAGGTCGCTTGCGTCGGGCACGCCCGCGCCGGTCAGCTTCTCGCCGAGGCGGAATTTCTTGCCGTCATACATGTAGGGCTGGTCGTTCGGGCCGCGGCCATAGACATTGTCCAGATCGAACGACGGCGTGCGGAAGTCGACGAGCCCGTCGGGATCCTGCTGCTTGGTCAGCGAGCTGACCGGATCGAAGGTGACGTCGTGGTCGATGAACTGGCCGAAATAGGTGTAGAGCGCGGGAATGCCGCTCTCCTCCGCGTCGGGCCCGTCCTTCGGCCCGTCGAAGCCGGCAACCATCTTGTCGGCCAGCGCCGAAAGGTTAGCGATATTGTCGGAATCTTTCGCGCCGAATTTTGCCGGCGCAAGCTTGCGGAACATGCGGCCGAAACGGCCTTGGGACAACGAGGAACGTGTTGCGTTCAGACCGCGCGGAACGACGGCGTGGCGGCTGCTCATGAAGAATCTCCCTGAAATGTCGAGTTGAAAGCAATCGGATCAAGTTGTGCGCGCTGGAATTTGCAGGCTAGGCGCGATGAGGCCTGCCGCGAGCGAAATGGATCACAATTGTCGGCATCAACGATTTTTCGGAGGAGGCGTTCTGCGAACAAGCCACGGCAGCGTATCGCGAATTTGCTCCGCGGCGACGACGGATAACATTCGCGTCATCGATGCACGGCTGGCAGCCGGTGCGGATCGCCGCAAAGAGTTGCAGCGGCGCGCGCGTGCGCGCGCCGCGCTATCGTCAGTAGTCGCGCTGCTGCGAGAAGGCGTAGCGCGGATTGACGCCGCAATAGGCTGACGTTCCGGAGGCGGTGGCCTGGCACTGCTGATAGCTCGCGAACTGGCAGTTGCCGGGATAGCCCCAGATGCGCCCTTGCAGGCAATATCTGTCGTTTGCGGCGTGGGCCTGGGCCGCCGGGGCTATTGCGGCCATCAAGGCCGCGAACGATGCGAGCGTGAGGATGGTGCGACGCATTTCAGACTCCTGATCGGGCGCGTCTGCAAGAACGTTTGGAAGAACGCTTGCGAGGGCGCTTGTAATGGGAACACCAGCTCAATCTGCGTGTTCCCGGATTTCGTCGACACTTTGTCGTGCTTGTCTTGGTGTCCTGACTGGGCACGGCGTTCGACATGGGCCTATGATGAACCAGGCGGCGCTGAGCTATGTGATCTCGGCCACAGTAGGCCGCCGGGTTCGCGCCTATCGTGCGCAGACTTGCAGGCGCCGATCCCGGAAGCCTACGCTTCGTCTCATCCCGATCAGGTCAATTTGCGGATCAGGTCATTTTGGAGGTTTTGATGCAAAGATCATACTTGCTGGCTGCGACAGCAGCGCTGGCGCTTCTCATGCAAACACCGCTCGCGCTGGCGCAGACCGCGCCGGCTGCCGGCGGCACCGCGACGACCGCTGCGCCCGCGGCGACAGCGCCCGCGGCGACAACGACAACGCCGAGCGCAACCACCGACACTTCCAGCCAGCCCTCCGACTCCAAGAAGAGCGCATCGAAGAAGCCGGCGAAGAAAAAGATGACGCGGCAGCAGGAGATCGATCATTCGGTCGACAGCGGCACCGTTCCCGCGCGCTATCGCAGCTCCGTGCCGAAGCAGTACCAGCAATACGTTCCGTTCGAGAAGCAGTGACGCGCGCGGCGGCGTGGCGCGACGAGGCGTCGCGCCGCCGGGCTTGCGAATCGGGCCATACATCCCCTGTGGCGGTCTGCGCGAGCGGTGCTAGAGTAGCCGAAGCCCGGGGGGAGTGATGAGCGACGACGTGAAGGATGCTGGCCTTGTGGCCATGATCAGCAGCATCCTGGGAGGTGGCAAGCGCGCGGACAGCATGACGCCGCCGCCGCTCGCAGAGGTTCCGCCAGCCGCGCCGTCGAACGGATTCGAAGCGGCAGCCGCGCCCGCCCCCTCGGCGATGCCGATCAAGCGCGAGGATGCGCCCAGCACGGCGTCGGCGGCCGTGCCGGTCGAGCAGGCTGCGAAAATCGCCACGACGGCGGACGGAAGGAAACTGCTGCCTGCGGAAGCGATTGCCGATCTCGTGCTCGGCGAATTGCGCAAGCTGGAGGACTTCCCAGTGACCGGTGCCTCGGTCACCGTCTATGGTTACAGGCACTGGAACGCGATGATCACCTTCGCGCCGTTCTCGACCAGTTTCCACAACGCAACGCGGTTCCGCCAGGCCATGCCGGACCTCGTCTTCAAGCTCCGCCGTTTCGTCGAACTTGAGATATAGTCGGGCGATGTCGGCAGCGGCCCGGCGCGATTCCCAGCGATGGATCGCGATACGAGGCATGCGCGTTGACCCGAAACCGTTCGACAGGATTTTGAATTGAGCGTCGCCTTTACCAAGGAAGAAAGCGCCGAGACCGCCTCCGAGACGCTGCTGCCGGATCGCCCGATCTCGCCGCATCCGAACCTCGTGACTGAAGCAGGCCTGAAGGCATTGCAGACGCAGCTCCAGGAGGCGCGCGTGGCTTATGAAGCCGCGCAAGCCATCGAGGACGTCAACGAGAAGCGCCGGCAGTCGGCGGTGCCCCTGCGTGACGCCCGCTATCTGACGGAGCGGCTGCGCACCGCGCAGGTGATTCCCGATCCAGCATCGACCGACACAGTCGCCTTCGGCAGCACGGTCACCTTCAGCCGCCCCGACGGCCGCGTGCAGACCTATCGCATCGTCGGCGAGGACGAAGCCGATCCGAAGGCCGGCTCGATCTCGTTCGTAGCCCCGGTCGCGAGGTCGTTGATGGGGAAGGCGGTTGGCGATGTCGCGGGGTTGGGCGCGCAGGAGATCGAGGTCTTGTCGATTGCCTGAGATGCTCTCCGCCGTGTCCGCGAAACAAATCTCGATGGCCGCATGAGACGGTTTCTGTCGGGCGCGCTGCCGTTTTACGCGCTGGCCGGACTGGCCATGTGCATGTACCTCGTCCTGTACAAGACTGACCTCTTCGACTTGAACGCCATCGTCCAGGATGCAACCGGTTCACCGTGGTTTCCGGTCTTCATGTTCGTCTGCGTGCTGCTGGAGTCGGTCTTCCCGTATTTCGGCTATTTTCCCGGAACCGCCCTCATCCTGATGTCGGTGGCACTCAATCCGAAGCCAGCGGATGCCGCCGTTTTCATCGTGGCGTGGCTGGCCATCATCATCGGCGCGGTTCTCAGCTACGGGCAGGCTCGCTTCTTCAGACCGCTGTTGCAGCGGGTTGCCTCAAAAGCGGCACTGAGCCGGTGCGAGTCCCTGCTCGACGCCTACGGTCCGTATGCGCGCGTCGCCTTGTTCGTTCATCCCAACGCTTGCGCGATGTACTTTACGGCACTCGGACTTCTCGGCCGCAACCTGACGCGAGAGCTCGCTTATCTCAGCGTGGGGGCAGCGGCGTCTGTGGGCATTCTGTTCGTCGTCGTGACCCGACTGGTGTCGTCCGTAGGCGCCACCGATGATGGGGATTTGCAAGTGCTGCTGGCGGCAGGCCTCGTCGTCATCGGCACCCTCGTCGGTCTCTACGCGGCCTGGCGGCCGGGGCGGGCGGCTTAAAGCTTGATCCGGAAGAGTGCATGTGAACCGGCGCGGTCTCACCTCTTGCTCCGTCATTGCGAGCGCAGCGAAGCAATCCAGAATCTATCTGCCGCAGCAGTCTGGATTGCTTCGCTGCGCTCGCAATGACGACGGGAGACGATGCCATCATGCTCCTGTTTTGCCCGACGGAGCAAGTAAAAATTCGGAAAATACGTAACTCCTTGATCCGACTGACGTCGGCTACTGTGCATGGGGTTGTTTCGACATTTTTGATTTGGACGGCCCCAAGCGCCGCCAAGCGTCGATGATCGTCAGCAATCGGCAGGGGTTCAGAAGGATGGATGGTGGGCGCACAAGGGATCGAACCTTGGACCTCTCCCGTGTGAAGGGAACGCTCTCCCGCTGAGCTATGCACCCGGGACCATCATGCAGACGGACGGACCTGTTCGGCCGGCCGGCACATTGGAGCCCGCGATTTAGAAGTGCGGGCCGATGGTGTCAAGTTTCGAGGTGCCTTGCGGCCCGAAAACCTTGCGTCCACCGCGCAATCCGGCGGCGGGCCGCGTTTCGGGCCGTTTAGGCGCCCTGCTGACGGGCGCGGGAGGCGTGGGCCTGCAGCGCCCGGATGCGCTCGGCCAGCGTTCCACCGCCCTCGGGCAGGGCGGCTGCAGTGGCGCCATTGGTCGCGGCGTCGTTGGCCGGGCGCGGCGCCGGCCTCGGCGGCTGGCCAGCCTCGGCCGCGAGCAGCGCCTCGATCGGCGAGTTCGGGCCTTCGAGCTGCATCGCGAGCTTGGCGACTTCGGCGGCGATGTCGTTGATGCGCTCGCGCAGCAGCGCATTCTCCATACGCTCGGTTGCCCAGGAGCTTTCCGCCTGCTGCTGGATCGCATTGATGTCGCGCTGGAGTTTTGCGCGCTCGTCGCGGGCCGTGCCGAGCTGTTCTTCCAGCGCGGCCTTTTCGGCGCGGAGCGCTTCGAATGCGGCCGAGGACTTGCCGCCGCTCAGGGCGGCGATCTCGACGCGCAGCTCCTTGACGGAGCGCTCGGAGCCCTCATTGGTCTGGCGAAGCTGGTTGTTCTCATAGTCGCGCTCGGCGAGCAGCTTGCCTTGCGTGGCAAGGCGTCCCTCGAGGTCGGTGACGCGGCTTGAGAGCATCTCGGCCTCTTTGACCTGCACGATGAGCTGGCGGTCGAGGTCGGTGACGCGCTGGCTCAGATTCTCGACGCGGCCGCGGGCATCGCCGAGCTCGCGCGAGGCGGTCTCGGATTCGGTTCGCTCCTGCGTCAGCCGCGCCTGCGTGGCCGCGAACTCCTTCTCGGCATCGCCGACGCGGTTCTTCAGCTCTTCGATCTGGGCGCGCACCGCGACCAGCTCGACCTGGCGGCTCTCCGCCATCAAGGAGCGGTCGGACAGTTCGGAATTGATTTTTGCGAGCTCGCCCTGCTTGTCGCTCAGCGCAATCTCGGCCTCGCGCAAGGATGCGGTCTTGGTGTTGAATTCCTCTTCGGTGGCACGGAGCTGCTCCTTCACCGCCTTCTCGCGCGCCTCGAGCGCGAAGATCGTGGCGTTCTTTTCGCCGAGCTCGATCTTCATGCGGTTGATGGCGTCGCTCTTCTTGCCGAGCTCGGCAAGCTGGCTCGTGGTCTTGTTCTTGAGCTGGTCGACGCTCATCTCCAGCCGTCGCGCCGACATGGCGAATTCGGCGCGGAGCTGGTCCTTGTCGGCCTGGATCTCGGCCATCGACAGCGGGGTTGCGGCCTCGAGCCGGCGCGTGGTCAGGCGGACCGCGCGGCTATGCACCAGCGGCACGATGGCAAGCCCGCACAGCATCGAGAGCAGGAAACCGATCGCCAGGTACATGATCGGTTCGACCATGGGCCAGAACTCCGAAAGCTAAGGAAAAATTCACCAATGACAATGCATGGCGGGCCGGCAAAAAGCCAGCCCTGCCCTGTTGTTAACGTGAATCCGGAACTGGAGGGGAGGAAGCCCTAGAACGGGTTCCAGGTCGCGCTCGGCGTGAATTTCAAATAGCCGATATTGGCACCCAGCCGCAGGCCGAGCCCGGAGCGGATCGGCACCAGCACGATGTTGTTGGCGGTGAGCGCCGTCATGCCGAAGCCGCCGATGATATAGGCCGAGCCGTCGAGGCCGGCGAAGCGCTGGTAGATCGCGTTGGTGGCCGGCAGGTTATAGACCAGCGTCATGGTGCGCGCGCCGTCGCCGCCCCAATCGAAGCCGAGCGAGGGACCCTGCCAGTAGACGCGCAGATCGCCGGCGTTCTTGGTGTAGAGCGTGCCTTCGCCATAGCGCAGGCCGGCGACGAAGGCACCGGAGCCTTCCTCACCCAGGATGTAGCCGTTCGGCAGGCCCCACTGGCTGACCGCCTTCTCGATGATCGAGGCGAGCCCGCGCGAGACATTGCCGAAGAAGCGGTGGCCTGCGCCCACCAGTTCGTCCGGCCCGTAGGTGCTCGGCGTCGGGGTCCGCTGCGGCGGCGGCAGGTTCGGCGGCGGCGCCTGCTGGGCGGAGGCCGGCACGATCCAGCCGACCATCGCGGCGAGCGCGAACGCAGCAAGGCGTGATGCGAAAGTCATAAAAAACCCCTGGTATCGAATCCGGTCGCTTCCTTAACCTGACGCCAACAGGCGCGGCTCTAGGTTGCGCCGGATGTCCCCTCGACTCGGATGTTATCCGCAGGAACTATGACGGCACAACGGCAGGAAGCTAGCCCTTTGCGCCCCGGAATTGCCTTGATCGGCTTCCTGGTCAGCCTGCTGGTGGGCATATGGATGATTTGCTCCTGGTTGCCGGTCCAGGCGGCCACGACCGAGCGGATCGTCGTCAACCGTTTCTCGGGCGTCGCCATCGAGGGTTTCGACCCCGTCGCCTATTTCGTCGACGGCGCCGCCATGCAGGGCTCGGCCGAGTTCGAAGCCAACCTCTGGGGCGCGGTCTGGCGCTTCCGCAACGAGGGCAACCGGGCCTCGTTCCTGGCCCATCCCGAGATCTATGGGCCGCAGTATGGCGGCTACGATCCGGTCGACATCGCCCGGGGCGTGGCCATCGCAGCCAATCCCCGCTTCTACGTGATTTCGGCGCAGAGGCTCTATCTGTTCAGCCGGGAAGCCAATCGCGACGCCTTCGCCGCCGACCCCGAGCGCTTCCTCTACGAGGTCGGCAAGCGCTGGCCGGCGCTTCAGGAGGAGCTCAGTCAGTAGCTGCCTACCGCCTGCGGGTCGCCCCAGGCGACGAACGCCGGGATGATGAAGCCGGTGTCCTGCCGCTGGCCGAAGACGAGGTCGTTGCCCTTGCCGTCAGTGACCTTGCCACCGGCCGCGGTCACGACCGCGCAACCGGCCCCTACGTCCCACTCACAGGTGGGCCCGAAGCGGGGATAGATGTCGGCGCTGCCCTCCGCGATCCGGCCGAATTTCACGGCCGAGCCGCACGTCTTTCTCACGGCATTGGGCCTCTTATCGATGAACGCTTCACTCGTGGGATCGCCGTGCGAGCGGCTCACCGCCGCGATCCAGGGCTCGCCCTGCGCCGGCAGCTTGCGGGTGCCGACCGGCTCGGCGGCACCGATGGTCGGGCCGTCAAACCTCACGCGCTCGGCGCCGCGGCCGACGATGCCGCGCCAGAGCAGCCCGAGCGCGGGCGCGCTGACGATGCCCAGCAACGGCACGCCCTGGGTCACGAGGGCGAGGTTGACGGTGAATTCATCACGGCCGGCGACGAACTCCTTGGTGCCGTCGAGCGGATCGATCAGGAAGAAACTGCCATGAAACGGCGGCGAGGCGAGCTGGGTCCGCTCCTCCGAAAGCGTCGGCACGTCGCCCGCGAGCTGCGCGAGGCCCTCGGCGATGATGCGGTCGGCGGCAAGGTCGGCCTCGGTCACCGGCGAGCCGTCCTGCTTGCCGTCAACCCGCATCGCCGCGCGGTTGACGCTAAGGATTGCTTCGCCGGCCTTCACCACCAGCGCGGTGAGCCGCTCCATCAATCCGGCTGCGGCCTCGGCGTTAATGATCCTCACCTGCATGCCTCATTCATCGGCAAATCTCGCCCCTCTATTGATTCGCCCGCAGCCCTTTATGGCCGCTTCGAACCTATCGCAAGCTAGCTGCCACAGGCTGGCGAATGTTAGAACCCGAAGCATCCGTCAAGCATGCGTGATTCGCGGCGTCCAGTGCCGTGCAATTCCAGGAACCCTCCAGGACCCCTTTATATGTCTGACGCTTCGTCACCCGCTACCGTTACCGCTCCTGATGCGCTCGAACTCGCCGCGCTCCTGTGCTCGCGGGTTTGCCACGATCTCATCAGCCCCGTCGGCGCCATCGTCAACGGGCTCGAAGTGCTCGACGACGACCCCAAGCCCGACGATCGCGAGTTCGCGCTCGACCTGATTCGCAAGAGCGCGAAAACCGCCTCCGCCCGCCTCCAGTTCTGCCGTCTCGCCTTCGGCGCGGCCGGCTCCTCCGGCGCGCAGATTGACGTCGGCGATGCCCAGACCATGGCGCGCGGCCATATCGAGGACGGCAAGTGCAAGATCACGTGGAATCTGCCACGGCTGCTGTTGCCGAAGAATCGCGTCAAGCTGCTGCTCAACATGCTGGTCGTTTCCCAGCATACGATCCCGCGCGGCGGCATGCTGACGGTCGATCCGATCGGCGAGGGCGAGACGATGAGCTTCCGCATCACCGCGACCGGACATAATGCGCGGCTGCCGCAGAACATCGCCGAGCTCTTGAGCGGCGAACGGGGACCTGCAGCAGATGCGCACGCGATCCAGCCTTATTATACGCGGCTGCTGGCGCAGGCCTGCGGGCTCACCGTGAGGCTCGCGCATGAAGGCGAAGCCATCACTGTAACCGCTTCGTAAACGAAGCGCGCCCCGCTCAAACGTTAATTGATCCTTTACAAGGCGCTTCGGCTTGTCCGGAGCGCCTTATCTCTTTGTTGGTTCCGTTCTTTTCCACATACTCAACCATTATTAAACGCTTTGCGGTGAAGCTGGCCCCATTCCGAAATGGCGCATCACAAATCGTGCGCGCCCTCCCTGTATGAAGGCCTGTTTTCATGGATGATCTGTTGCGGGAGTTCTTGACGGAAACCAGCGAGAGCCTGGACACCGTCGACAATCAGCTGGTGAAGTTCGAGCAGGAGCCGAACAACGCCAAGATCCTGGATAACATCTTCCGCCTGGTCCACACCATCAAGGGCACGTGCGGTTTCCTCGGACTGCCGCGGCTTGAAGCGCTGGCGCATGCCGGCGAGACGCTGATGAGCAAATTCCGCGACGGCATGCCGGTGACGGCGGGCGCGGTGACGGTGATTCTGGCCTCGATCGACCGCATCAAGGAGATCCTGGCCGGCCTCGAGGCGACTGAAGCCGAGCCCGAAGGCACCGATCGCGACCTCATCGACAAGCTGGAAGCGATGGTCGAGCAGGGCATGGCGGCCATGGCTGCTGGCGCCGCTGCTCCCGCGCCCGTCGCCGAATCGCCGCCGCTCGTTCCGGAAGCACCTGTCGCTGCTCCCGTCGAAGCCAAGGGCGAGCTGATCGATCAGACCCTGGAACGCCAGCTGCGCCCCGGCGAAGTCTCGCTCGACGAACTCGAGCGTGCGTTCCGCGAGACCGCGATCGAAGCACCGGTGCCCGCGCCCGTTGCAAAGGCCGAGCCCGCTCCGGCTGCTGAAGCTCCTGCGCCCGCCGCCAAAGAGGCAAAGCCCGCCAAGGAGAAAATCGCCATCAAGAAGTCGGCGGCCGACGAGACGGCCTCTGAAGGCGACCGCATCGCCAACCAGTCTATCCGCGTCAACGTGGATACGCTGGAACACATGATGACCATGGTCTCCGAGCTGGTGCTGACCCGCAACCAGCTGCTGGAGATCTCCCGCCGCAACGAGGACACCGAGTTCAAGGTGCCGTTGCAG
>NZ_FOBX01000004.1 GCF_900109945.1 Bradyrhizobium sp. OK095 | reverse complement strand
AATGATCCCAGCTCGTGAACGACTTGTCGTAGGCGTCCCCGTCCACACCATCCACAGCCGTTCGAAATTGCCGCCGATTGATCGGTTCAAGGAGCCTGCCAAAAATGCTATCGTTAAATCGCATGCCCGGTCCCTTTCTGAGTCTCGACAACCAGAAAGTACCGGCTTCATGCCGGTTAAACCGGGCATGCTCCGCGGCATAGTGAATCATTCCCCGGACAGCCCTGCGCACGCCGGGGAGAGGCAACTGCCGACGCGGCCTCTCAAGGCCGTCCGGCCCATCGATCCGCAAGACCGAATGTTCTTCGCGACCGTCATGCTGCGCTGCTCTACCGCGGCGCGATCCCGCTTGCTACCTCAGCGGGACTGTGCACAGAATACACCTGTGTTTTCATAGTCGCGATATTGCAATCATTGATAGAGTTCGGGGCGTGCTGCCTGATCCGGGCCTGAAGCGCTTCCCCCGTTAATTGCCGGAGGGGCCCATGACGCATCATGATGGCGCGCAGAACGTCGATTCCGCGAGATCCGAACACAGGCATGGCGATGTGAGCGCCGACGGGACGACCATTCCGTCCAAGCGCAAGCTGGTGCTGTTCGCCGACGGCACGGGCAATGCATTCACCACGCAAGAATCCAGCGTCTGGCGTCTCTACGAAGCGCTGGACCACACCCAGCCGGACCAGATCGCACATTACATCAAGGGCGTCGGCACTGCCGGCTGGGCGCCACTCGCCGCGATCGACGGCGCCACCGGCATCGGCGTGCCCTCCAACGTCCGCAAGCTCTATCGCTTCCTGTGCTGGAACTGGCGCGAGGGCGACGAGATCTACATCTTCGGCTTCAGCCGCGGCGCCTTCACTGCACGTACGCTGGCGGCGTTGATCGCAAGCCAGGGCCTGGTGCCTGCGGAGATCAAGGGCGAGCCTGTCTCGCATGCCGAGATGGAGCGCAACGCCATGTCCGCATGGCGGGAATACCGCCGCGACACCGTGCCGTTGAACAAGAGCCTGCCGACGATCTGGATCGCGCGCTTGATCCGCGATGCCCTGCTCTATCTCTATCATACGATCTGCCGGCACCGCCCCTATGCCGATGTGCGCGCGGCGATGAACGGCCGCAAGGACGTCGACATCGAATTCATGGGACTGTTCGATACGGTCGAGGCCTTCGGTGTCCCGATCGAGGAGCTGCGCGTCGCGATCGACTGGGCAATCTGGCCGATCTCGTTCCGCAATCACCGGCCGTCGCGCAAGGTGAAGCACATCCGTCATGCGCTGGCGCTGGACGACGAGCGCACCACCTTCCATCCGCTGCGGATCGACCAGAGTCATCTGGCGCCGGACCAGACGGTCAAGGAGGTGTGGTTCGCCGGCGTGCATTCCGACATCGGCGGCGGCTATCCGGAATCGACCCTGTCCTTCGTGCCGCTGGTCTGGATGACCGATCAGCTCGAGGACAGGCTCCGCTTCCAGGACGGCGAGATCGAGCACTTCAGAGAATACCAATCGTCGATCGGACCGAAGCACGATTCGCGCAGCGGCGCCGCCGTGCTCTACCGCTACGGCCCGCGCCCGGTCCTTGCCGGTGAGGCCAATGGCGGACTGCCGGTGGTGCACTTCGCCGTCATCGAACGCATGCTGTTCGGCTGCGACGACTACGCGCCGATCATGCTGCCGGCGGACGCGCTGGTGCTGATGCCTGATAGCACCAAGCTGAACCTCACCGAGGACAGCACGCGCGAGGCGATGAAACGTGCCTATCTCGCGCAGGCCCAGGACCCGCGGCGCGAGATGGAGGCCGAAGCCTTCACCCGCATGAACACGCCCAGCGCCGAAATGGCCAGGCTCACGCGCGACACCGTGTGGTGGCGGCGCGTCGCCTATTTCTCGCTGCTGGTCATGGTCGGCGTGATCGCGGTGTGGCCGTTGATCGCCCGCAGCCTGATCGGGGTGTCAAAAGACAGCGGCCTGCAAGGCACAGTGCTGCTGCACGTCATCGCCACCATCGATTGGCTCGTCGGCGCCGTGCTGGGTCCGCTCGCCAATCTCGTCAGGAACGTGCTGCCGTCCTATGCGGCGCCGTGGCTCGATATCACGCTGTATTACCCATTCGCCACCTCGATCGTCCTGGCCATCACCTATCTGATCTGGCGCAGGAACTCGGTGCTGCGCGACAACATCCAGGAACGCGCGCGGCTGGCCTGGAGCAGGCCGCATCGCATGGCAAGCCAGCAGCATGTCGACGATCCCGGCGTGCTGTTGGGCTTTGCCCGATGGATGCGCTTGAATGCGGGGCCGGCGCGCCTTCTCTTCACCAAGCTCGTGTTGCCTGGCATCTTCCTGTTCATCATCTTCTATTCGGCACTGCTGATCGGAGCGACCAGCGTGTTCACGGCCCGAACCGCGACCGGAAATATCTGCACGACGCCCGGACGAGAGGCCGGAACGCCGGTGCCCGACGAGCCGATCGACGCGCGCGGTCGGTTCGCGACAAAGGAGTTTTGCTGGTGGAGCGGCCTAGCGGTCGAGAAAGGCCGCAAGTACCGCGTCTGGGTGGAGATCGAGGATCCCTGGTTCGACCGCACCATCATGAGCGGCACAAACGGCTTCAAGACCTATTTCGTGCATCACTATCTCGCCCTGCCGACCCTGCGTCAGTTCGGCGCCGCCTGGTTCCAGCCGGTGGTGCACATCGGCGCGAAGGGAATGAGCGACATTCCGCTGGAGGCCGTCAACGTCATGCCGGCCGACGAATTACCGCGCCGGATGAATCCGACCATTCCGGCGGAGGACGATGCGGACAAGAAAGTGGGCAGGTATCCGACCCGGCTCGACCAGACGAAGGAGTACGAGGCGCTTCCCAGCGACAATCCGCTCAAGCTCGCGTTGAGCAAGCTCGGACCTTTTGACCCGGTGCCGAAGGATCCGACGGCGCGCGCGATCTGGGAGGGGCAGAAGCTGTCGGGACGGCTGGTCGCGGAATTCGTCGCGCCCGATGCCGGCGATCTGTTCTTCTACGTCAACGATGCCGTCCAGATTTACCCGGCCTTGCTGCCGGCCTGGTTGCGCCCCGCGAAACTCGACGTGGTCCAGGGGCCCTACGAGCAGTTTTACAAGAACAATGCCGGCACCGCGCGTATCGTCGTGCAGCGCCTGCCAAGCCCGCCCATGCCGTCGGATAAGCCGGCCGCGGCGAAGCCGTAGACACTACGTCCGCCATACCGTCTCATCGCGGCCCCCATGATTATGGGTGTCGCGGCCTGCCCGCCGCGGCTAAGCTTGGCCTCGCGCCGCGGGGGACACGCGGGTCGCGGGACGCTGATCATGAGCGAACAGGGCGAGACGGGTGAGGCCATCACCATCCTCCTCGTCGAGGACGACGCACCGACCTGCTGGCGTCTCCAGGACGCGCTGGCCAAGGCCGGCTACGAGGTGCGCAGCGCCGGCACGCTGGCAGAGGCCCGTTCTGCGCTCGGCGAGGCGGCGCCGCGCGTGCTGCTCACAGATCTCAGGCTTCCCGACGGCCACGGCATCGAGCTGATCCGCGAGATGAGGCAGCGTTGTCCCGATACCGAGATCATGGTGATCTCGGCCCTCGGCGACGAGGAGAGCGTCATCTCCGCGATCACGGTCGGCGCCACCGGCTATCTGCTCAAGGATGCCTTCCCGACCGACATCGCCACCACCGTGCGCGATCTGGTCGCCGGCCATTCGCCGATCTCGGCCTCGATCGCCCGCTTCATCGTGCGCCGAACACAAGGTGCCGCGCAGAATTCGGCCGAGCCGCCGCCTGGCCCCGTGCTCAACACCGCAAGACTCACCCCGCGCGAGATCGACATCCTCTGGGGCATCGCAAAGGGCTTCAGCTACGCCGAGATCGCGAGCCATCTCGGCCTGTCCAGGCAGACCGTGCCCGGCCACATCAAGAACATCTATCGCAAGCTCGAGGTCCATACCCGCGGCGAAGCCGTGTTCGAGGCGGTGCAACAGGGCCTGATCAAGCTGTGAGCGAGATCGCGGCGAAGGCGCCCATACGGCCACGGCGCCGGCTGATCGTGTCGCGCCTCGTGCCTTATCTGCTGCTCCAGGCGTTGATCGTGATCGCCACCATCCTCGGGCTGCGGCTGCTGCAGCCCAGCGATCCCGAGGATTTTGCGCTGAGCGGATTTTCGCTGCGCGAGGACGGCGCGGCACGCGCGGTGACGCTGCCGCATTTCACGTCGTCGCGCTATTCGCTGGCCGATCCGCCGCTCTATACCGGTGCTTTTACCTATCGGCGCGGCGATGCGGCGTCGGGATGGTCCGTGTTCCTGCCGCGCTTCAGCAACGCTGTCGAAGTCGCCGTCAACGGCATCGTCGTGCTCGACTCTCGTCGCGATGGCAACGCCAACCGACCGGATCGTAACACGCCGCAGACCGCGCTCATTCCCGCCTCGCTGTTGCGTGAAGGCAGCAACGAGATCACGGTGCGGCTGTTCGTATGGGGACCGCTGAAGGGCTTCCTCGACACGGTCTATGTCGGGCCGGACGCCGCCCTGCGCCCGGCCTTTGAGACACGCACGCTGCTGTTCGTCACGTTGCCCGTAGTGTTTTCCGCCTGGCAGTCGATCCTCGCCGTCATCCTCGCCATCATGTGGCTGATGCGGCGCCGCGAGCCGGTCTATGGCGTGCTGGCGGCGGCGATGGTGCTCGGCGTGGTGCAGGCGTTCGTGCCGCCGCCGGTGCCGCCGGCCACGACGTCGCGACTTGCCGCAGTGCTGCTGGCTTCAGCGCCGACCGAGAGCGCGCTGATCGTCGTCTTCGCCCTGCTGTTTTTCGGCTGGCGCTGGCCGCGCTATGGCGCGCTGTTGTTCGTGCCGGGCATCGTGGTGTTCGCAGTCGGACTGGTTGGAGGCCCGCCACTGCCGCGCATTCTCTTCCTGGTTCTCGGTATTCCCATGGTCGGCATCTGTCTGTTGCTGATGGCCAGCATCACCGCGACACAGGTGGTGCGGCGGCAGGACGCCGCAAGCTTCACGCTCGGCTGTGCGGTCACCATCGTGCTGACCTGCTGGGTGCACGACATGCTGTCGGCATTCGAGATTGTGACCAACGAACGTACCTTCGTCTCACGCCTGTCCTATTCGGCGATGCTGGTCGCGATCGGCCCCGGGCTGACCTGGCGCTTCGCCCGCGCGCTGAACCAGGTCGACAGCTTTGCCGGGCAATTGGTGGCACGCGTGCGCGAGGCCGAGGAGCGGCTGAAGGCGAGCTTTGCCCGCGAGGAGGAGCGCGCGCGGGCCGCCGCGCTCGCCAACGAGCGCACGCGGCTGATGCGTGATCTGCATGACGGCCTCGGCGGCCAGCTCGTCAGCATCGTCGCGCTCTCGGAGCGCGGCCATGAAGGCGCGACCATCACGGACGCAGCCCGCGCCGCTCTAAAGGATCTCCGTCTCGTCATCGATTCCATGGACGATATCGGCGGCGACCTCATGCTCGCGCTCGGCTCCTGGCGCGAGCGCGCGGCGATGCAATTGCGGCCGCACGACATAGCGCTCGACTGGCGCGTGGCGACGCCGCAGGGCCTGCCGCTGCATCCGGAGCTGCGGCCCTGGCATGTGATCCAGATCGTGCGCATCCTCGACGAGGCCGTGACCAATGCCGTCAAGCACGCGCAGGCCCGCAATATCGCGGTCACCATCGAGACGCTCGATGATCGTCAGGGGCAATATGGTGTGATCAACATTGCGGACGACGGCAGGGGATTTGCTCTCGCCGGTGATGGTACGAGCCAGACTGCGCGCGGCCTGCGCAATATGAGAAGCCGCGCAGCGCGCTGCGGGGCTGCGTTCGAGCTGAATTCGGATTCCTCGGGGACGCGCGTGCGGCTGCAATTGCCGCAAGTCTTTCCCGACAGCGACGCGGCTGCGGGCTGAAAAGCCCCCCTCCCCGAACGTGTGGGACGCGCGGAGAGAGGGAACGGGCCGGATTATTGTCATGCGGAGGACGGGGGGAAGTCGTCCGCAAGGCTCCCTGGCCCGAAGCGATGCAATCAACTCAATCGAACGAGATCGTCAGCGCACGCCGACACGGTTGACCGGGCCGCCGCGATTCATCGGCGTACCCGCGCGCACGCCAACACCGGGCGCTCCGACGCCGGGCGTCGCCACCACGACCGCGGCCGCCGGCGCAACCACCACCGCCCCGGTCGGCCGCACCACGCAGCCCTTGGGCACGCCGACCGTCTTGCAATAGACCGCCGCCCGCGCCGGGCTCGTGCCCAGCGACACCATCGCCGCACCCGCCAGCACCATGATCGTCAGCCCGGCACTCAGCGCTCCCGCTTTTTTCGACATCTTGCTCTCCTGCTTCCCGTTCGGCGTCCCGGTGCAATCACCGGGTTTCGCAGCCGACGTGCAGCCTGAATGGCAAAAGACCGCGCGCGGATACATGCCATGAAGATGGGGGTGCAGCAGCCGAAGCGGTGAGCCGATGCCATGAATATGGCATGGACCAGCCATGGACCTCCGCGAGATGGTCCGGCCCGCTTGATCCCAAACGGGACCACCGACAATCCCAAAGAGGTGCTTTATGAAGATTCAAGTTCTTGCCGCGCTGCTGCTCGCCGCCACCATCCTCCCCGCCGCAGCGCAATCCGGTCCGACATTGCAGGAGCAGATGGCCTGCCGCGGTGACGCCAGCAAGTTCTGCGCCGAACATGTCGGCAAGCCACCGCAGATGAATGCCTGCCTGCGCGAGAACAAGACGAAGCTCTCGGACGCCTGCCGCAAAGTCGTGGAGTCGCACGGGGGCTGATCTTTCATCCTTCTCCCCTGTGGGAGAAGGTGGCGCGGAGCGCCGGGTGAGGGACCGCAGTTCCAAAGCACAAATCTTGCAAGCACTCCGTTGCACAAGTTTCTGTGCGGGGTGCTCTGCAATGTACGACACGATCATCGTGGGCGCCGGCTCGGCCGGCTGTGTGCTAGCCAACCGGCTGTCGGCCGATCCGCACCGCAAGGTGCTGGTGCTCGAGGCCGGGCGCGCCGCACCGCTCGCTTCCGACATTCCGTCGGATTGGCCGACGATGTTCAACACGGCCGTCGATTGGGGCTATTATACCGAGCCGCAAGCCGGCTGCCGCGGCCGGCGGATCTTCTGGCCGCGCGGCAAGATGATCGGCGGCTCCGGCGCGATCAATGCGATGATCTATATCCGCGGACTGCCCTCCGATTACGACGGCTGGGAAAAGGCTGGGTGCAAGGGCTGGGCGTGGCGCGACGTGCTGCCGAAATTCATCGCCTTCGAGAAAAATGCGCGTTTCACCGACGATCCCCTGCACGGCACGAGCGGCCCGCTGCACGTCGCCGACGTAGCCCATGTCGATCCGAACGAGCTGAAATGGCTGGAGGCGGCGCAGGCTGCCGGGCTGCCGCACAATCCGGATTTCAACGGCGCGACCCAGGAAGGCGCGGGCTTCTTCCAGTTCGTCATCAGGGACGGCGAGCGTTTCGGTACCGGTAAGGCCTATCTGCGCCCGGCGTTGACGCGCGCCAATCTCACGCTGAAGACGGGCGTGCGTGTCACCCGCATCATCATCGAGCGCGGCCGTGCAATCGGCGTCGAATATCTCGAGAACGGGCAGCCCAAAAGCGCCTTCGCCACCAGCGAAGTCGTGCTCGCCTCCGGCGCTATCGGCTCGGCGCAGCAACTGCTGCTATCGGGCGTAGGCCCGGCCGATGAATTGAGAGCAGTGGGCGTCGACGTCGTGCATGACCTGCCCGGTGTCGGCCGCGATCTCCAGGATCACATCAACATTCCCATCACCTTCTATACGAAGGAGAAGATCGGCGTCGGCGCCTGGACGGAGGAAAGCTTGGCCGCAAGTCTTGCCGAATGGGAAACCAGCCGCACCGGTCCGCGCACCTCGCCCTGGGTCGCGCCCGGCGCGCATGTGCGCAGCCGCGGCGATGTCGAGCCGGACCTCCAGCTCTACGGCGCGATCAGCCCGCACCGCGACTATGTCCGCTTCCTGTCGTCGAAGTCCGGCATCACCCTGCATGCGACGCTGCAGCGGCCGAACGGCCGCGGCCGGATCACGCTGCGCTCGGCCGATCCCATCGAGCATCCCGCGATCGACCCCGGCTATTTCGCGTCGGATGCAAGCGGCAGCGACATCGCGACCATGATCGAAGGCGTTCGCATCAACCGCCACATCGCCGCGCAATCGCCGTTGAAGGAGATGATCGAAGGCGAGATCACACCGAGCGCGGAGGCCGTGAGCGATGCCGAGATCGCCGATTATATTCGCGGCCATTGCACCACGCTCTATCATGCTGCCTCGACCTGCCGGATGGGCACGGACGATCTGGCCGTCGTCGATCCGCAACGCTTGCAGGTACGCGGCATCGACGGCTTGCATGTCGCCGACGCCTCGGTGATCCCGATCATGATCTCCGGCAATATCCAGACGCCGACGATCCTGATTGCGGAATGCGCGGCGGCGGCGATCCTGGGCTAAGCGCTAATCGTCGTCACGCCCGAACAGCATGATCCGCGGGGAGCCGCCGCGCGGACGACTGGCGACATCACGAGAATCTGAATCCTCGCGGACGTTACGCGCGATGTCGTCCCAGTCGGTGCGGTCACGCATGCCACGCGGCTCGCGGGAGTCGTACTGACGGCGTTCGGTCCAGCGCTCGCGACGCTCGGTGCGCCGCCGCTCGGAAGCGGCCCGTTTCACGTC
This sequence comes from Bradyrhizobium sp. OK095, assembly GCF_900109945.1. Taxonomy (GTDB): domain Bacteria; phylum Pseudomonadota; class Alphaproteobacteria; order Rhizobiales; family Xanthobacteraceae; genus Bradyrhizobium. The sequence goes on along the minus strand of NZ_FOBX01000004.1, from coordinate 468,302 downwards.
GGGCTCTCTCGCCTTGGCGTAAGCGTTGTCAGGTGAGGATGCCGGCTCGGTCGATGCCTGCTGCTCGGCCGGCTTGATAGCCGGCGCAGGCGATACGGGCGCCGACTTGAACTGTTCCTTGAACTGTTCCTTGGACGGCTCAACTGCGGCAGCTTGCGAAGGCTGCGGCACCGGCGGCTCAGCGTTCGCCTCAGCTGTCGTGTCGGGCTTTGGCTCAGGCTTGGCTTCGTCCTGCGCCTGCGTCGGCGCGGCGATTGCCGCGCCGAATGTTTGCGATCCGGTAAGATATTGGACGCGCTCCGACGGTGCTTTCGTCGCGACCGGTGTGGTGGCTTCAGCGCGCTGCGCCATCTTGCCTGTGTCCGGGCCCTGCTTGGGCGCGATCGGTTGCATGATATTGCCGGCAACGATGCCGCCGCCGAGACCAATGGCGATGGCGGCGACGATCGTTCCGGCACCGACGAAATAGGCTGTCGAGGCGCGCATTGGTCCACTCCCTGTTTGGAGCGGGCAACGCTTGTCGATTGCCGAATGTTCCTGATGCGAACGCAGTTCCCGGAGGAACTTGCGGGTCAGATCTGCTGCGCGACCTTCTCCAGCCCGATGATGCGGGCGAGCTTGCGCACTTCTTCCTTCTGATCCTCACGCAGCTGGAACAGCAGCGGCATCGCCGCCGACTTCAACTGCTGGACCTCGTCACAGTTCGGATCGATCGGCACGCCCGCCACATTCGGATTGGAGAGCTTGTTGGCCGAGATCTTGCGGACGACGTTGCGCAGCGCGCTCTCGACCGAGGGCCAGTAATATTCCTGCGACGACGACAGTTTCAGCCGATCCCTGATGCCCGAGATCTGAACGTCGGAGAGCAGTGAATAGGATTTCTGCGGCTGCGGCTTGGCGACGGCCTTCGGCTTGGCCGGGACTTCAACCGCGGGAACTTGCGCCTCGTTCACGCCAGTCTTGGGCATCGGGAAATCGGCAGGCGTTGCGGCGGCAAAGGCCTGGCGCAGCGGCTCGGTCAGCACCGGCGCCCGCGAAAGGCTGTCGGCGGGCACCTGCACCGGATCGATCGCGGCCGAGGCCAGTGCCAGCGTCGGAACCAGGCGGTCGGCCTTGGCGGCGCGGTTGGTCGAAAGCTGCTTGGGCGGAGCCTGCGTGATCATCTCGGCACTGACGCTGGGCACGCTGTCACGGCCGAGAATGGCGGTGGTGGCGGCGCCGAGAACGAGGAAACAGGTCAGCACGACGATGGTGATGGCTTTGGACAAACGTCTCTCCGCGCCCAACTTCAAGTCCACGTGATCACTGCCCGGAAACTGGGCGGTAAATAAGGCTTAACCGTGCCATCGCGGCGGCAATCGCGCGGACTACAGCGACAGCGCCGGAAACCCCAGTAAAATCAGGCAGCTGCCGCCAGATCGTAGGCGTCCTGGATGTCGGCGACGATCTCCGAGGCCTCCCAGACCGCGCGCGTCTCGACCGATTGCAGCGTCACCGTCCAGTTGCCGCCCCGGCGGGTGCGGGGGACGCTGAGGATGTCGAAACGGACGTTGCGACACAGCGGGTGGCGGGCGAGCGCGTGGGCCACGCGCACGCGGATTTCGTCCAGCGACGCTGACGTCTTGGCATTGAGAAAATCGAAGTCCATCGCCTGTCCCTCTCGGTCCGTATTGGCGGCCGTAGGGGGATTCTTGGCTGGGGTTGGTTAATCTGCCGTTAAGTGAGGGGTCGTGGAGGCATGCGGAATTAACTGTGACGGAGGCGGGAAGTCGCCACATCGTCATGGCTGGGCATGACGGGATCCAGCTACCGCCCACCCGCCTCGCGGTATTCCGCCAGCGTCCGCGCGACGAGATCATCGACCCCAAGCACATCGGTGACGCCCGATGTCGAGTGCCCGCCGCTCCAGATATCGCGCCAGCGCTTTGGCCGGTTCTCCCGCGCGGCGACGTCGATATCCTTGGCGATGTCGATCGCCCCGCGCGCCGGCAGATCGTCGGGATCGAGCCCCGCCGCGACGATCGACGGCTTCAGCATGCTGGTCTGAAGTCCAGTGAACGCGGTGGTCAGCAGGATGTCATCGGCGCTGCTCTCGACCAGCATCCGCTTGTAGCGGTCGTCTGCCATGCTCTCGCGCGTCGCGATGAATTTTGTGCCCATGTAACCGAGATCGCAGCCGAGCACCTGGGCCGCATGCAGCGCGCGGCCATCGCTGATGCCGCCCGCAAGCACGATGATTCCGTCGTAGAATGCACGCACCGCGCGGACGAAGGCGAACGGATTGAGCCAGCCGGTCTGCCCGCCCGCGCCCGCCGTGAGCAGCACCAGTCCGTCGGCACCTGCTTTCGCCGCGCGTTCGGCGTGGCGGATCGAGGCGACGTCCGCCAGCACCAGCGCACCGGCATCATGCAACGGCTTCAACACCTGCGCCGGCGAGCCGACCGAGGTGATGACGATCTCCGGCTTGTGTCGCAGCAGCACGGCGAGATCCTGCTCCAGCCGCGCATTGGAGCGATGCACGATCAGGTTCGGACAGAGCGGCGCTGCCTTGCGGCCGGTTTGATCTTCGTACTGCCGCAGCCGCGTTTCGATCTCGGTAAGCCAAGCATCGAGCTGGTCCGTGCTGCGGCAATTCGCGGTGGGGAAGCTGCCGATCACGCCGCTTCGGCAGCTCGCGACCATGAGTTCGACGCCCGACACCAGAAACATTGGCGCCGCGATCAGCGGCAGCGCGACACGATCACGGAAAATTTGCAGTCGATCTGTCGTCACGCAAATCTCCCTGTCACGCATGCCTCCCTCGATCGGGCTTTGTCGCTCCATCCCGCATTCCCTGTGCTAGCGTCAGGGCAAACATTGGCACGCCAGAAGCCAGTGACAAAGCAACGAGGAAACATATGTCCGATCCGCTCCACGCATCGTCCCCGACTTGCGCGCAGACGCTACGGGCACTGTCGCGCTATCCCGGCCGCACCGCTTTCGCCTGGCCCGGGGGATCGCTGAGCTATCAGGGCACCATCGACCTGATCGGACGCATCCAGGCCGTGTTCACAAGGCTTGGATTGCAGCCCGGCGCGCGCGTCGCCTTCCTCACCGCGAACCGCGCCGACACATGGTGTGCCGGTGTCGCCGCGCAATTATCGCGGCTCTGCGTCACCTGGCTGCATCCGCTGGGATCGCAGGGAGACCAGCTCTTCCAGCTTGAGGATTCCGAGGCCGAGGTACTGGTGGTCGATGCCGCCGCCTTCCGCGATCGCGGCGGCGAGCTCGCCGCCAAGGCGAGCATGCTCAAAGCGATCTTCACCATGGGACCGGCCGACTATGGCGTCGATCTCTTGCAGGCCATTGAGATCGAAGGCCACGCCAGCCCGCTGTGCCTCGCCGGCCCTGACGATCTCTCCACGCTGAATTACACCGGCGGCACGACCGGCAAATCCAAGGGCGCGCTGCGCTATCATCGCGAAAATGCCGGAGCCGCCGCCGCAATCCTCGCCGACTTCGAGATTCCTGACGCCGCACGCTTTCTCGCCGTCGCCCCGATCAGCCATGTCGCCGGCACGAAGGTGCTGCCGACCCTGATGCGCGGCGGCACCGTGCACATGCTGAAGGGCTTTGATCCGGAAGCCGTGCTGGCTACGATCGCGCGTGAGCGCATCAACTTCACGCTGTTCGTGCCGACCATGATCTACGTGCTGCTCGATCATCCCGCGCTGAGCAGGACCGATCTCTCCTCGCTCGAGCTCGTGCTCTACGGGGCGTCGGCGATGTCGCCGAGCCGGCTGGTCGAGGGCATCGAACGCATCGGTCCGGTCTTTTCACAGCTGTACGGCCAGACCGAATGCTATCCGGTCTCGGTGCTGCGCAAAAAAGATCACGATCCCAGGACGCCTGAGCTGTTCCTGTCCTGCGGTTTCCCGATCGCTGCCTGCGAGGTCAGGATTCTGGACGACAACGACCAGGAGGTGAAGACGGGCGAGGCCGGCGAAATCTGCGTGCGCGCGCCGCATGTGATGGCGGAATATTGGAAGCGGCCCGACATCACGGCCGAGACGCTGAAGAACGGCTGGGTCCACACCGGCGACATCGCGCGCAAGGACGAGCGCGGCTACATGTTCATCCTCGACCGCAAGAAGGACATGATCGTCACCGGCGGCTTCAACATCTTTCCGCGCGAGGTCGAGGATGTGCTGTCGCAGCACGCGGATGTTGCGATGGTCGCCGTCGTCGGCATTCCCGACGAGAAATGGGGCGAAGCCGTCACCGCCATCGTCGTGCCGCGCGAGGGCACAAAGCCGGATCCGGACGAGTTGATTAATATGGTCAGGACGCGAAAAGGCGCGGCGCATGCACCGAAGCAGATCCAGTTCGTCAAGCAATTGCCGATGACCGGCGTCGGCAAGGTCGACAAGAAGGTGCTGCGCGCGGGGTTCTGGAGCGGGCGGGACCGGATGGTGGGGTGATTACCCCGGGATTTTACGGTGTCGTTGTGGCCCCGGCACCACAGCGCGCAACGGAGTGCAAGCTCACGATGCCCGTGCGATTGCCGGCGAATCAGGGAATCAACTAGACCGCTGAGGGGCTGGGAAGCGGAGTGTGAGATGAGAGTCGCTTCCCTGGAAAGTGCAGTCGCCGCGGTCACATTGATCACGGCCATCGTCGTGGTGCTGTGGGAGATCAAGCTCTTCTACGGCCTGTGAACAGGCAGGATGCGCCAAAGCATCCCTTCCGCGGCGGCGGAAGCCTGCCGTTCAATCGGCCCAAGGTGCGATCACTATCGTCTGCCGCCAAGCGTCCACACCACAGATGTCATCGCCCGGCCTTGACCGGGCGATCCAGTACTCCGAGACGGCTGTGATTGAATCGATAGGCTGCGGCGTACTGGATGCCCCGCTTTCGCGGAGCATGACAGCGGGGATGAGGCGCGATCTTCGCGACCCTTACCGCTTCTCGATCACCAGGCTCTGCACCGCGCGGCCAAAGTAACCCTGTCTGTCCGCCAGCCGCGACATCGCGAGGCCGGCACCATCAGGGCCGATCCAGGATTCGCCGTCGAGCAAAATCCACTCGCCGACCGGCTGACGCGAAAGGCTCACTGTGAGATCGGCGTTGATGTAGGTCCAGGTACGGAAGTCGAGCGTCGAGGCGGTGCCGTTGGAAAAATCGGCGGCGACCACGGCGCGCATCGCCTGCGAGACCGCTTCGCCCGCGACCAGCGGATGATCGAGGCGAAACCAGATCGCGCCCGCGCCGGCCTGGCCGAAGCGGCCGCGCGCGGCGCGCATCGAGACCATGCCCGCAAAAGGACTGGTCGCGCCGTGGCCGTCCTCGACGAACGCGTCCTCAGGCGACGGCAACGTGACCGGCAGATCCTTGACGTCGTCCGGTAACGGTTGGGACTGCTGCTTGATCTTGAGCACTGTGGCGCCGACGACCTGCACGCCGTCTGCGAGCAGCTTGACCTCACAGAGCTGGATCTTGCGCCCCTCGCGAAGGACTTCGGTCTCGATGGTGAGCGGCGCCACCGGCACCGGGCGCATCAGATCGATGGTGACGCGCGCAATGTTCATTGGCACCGGCGTCGGAATCCGCTCCGCTGCCCACGTCACCAGTGCGGATGGCGCCGAGCCGTGCTGCATGCGCCGGTCCCAGGGACCGGCTGCATCAGGGCTGGTGACGACGCTGTTGCCGTCGACGCGGTAGATGGCGGTCATTGCGAGAGCCATCACAACGGCGGATCGATCGCCTCGTCGTATTCCTTCTTGAAGCGCGCGATCATCTCGGCGGCGGGCACGATTCCCTCGACGCTGCCGATGCCCTGGCCGGAGCCCCAGATTTCCTTCCAGGCCTTCGGCTTGGCGCGCTCGCCGGAGGCGTCGGTGCCGAAGTTCATCTTGGAGGGATCGGAGGTCGGCAGGTTTTCCGGATCCATGCCGGCGGCGAGGATCGAGGGCTTCAGATAATTGCCGTGCACGCCGGTAAAGAGGTTGGAATAGACGATGTCGTCGGCCGTCGAGCCCGCGATCATCTGCTTGTAGGTCTCGACCGCGTTGGCTTCCTTGGTCGCAATGAAGGCCGAGCCGATATAGGCGAAGTCGGCGCCGAGAATGCGCGCGGCGCGGATCGCCTTGCCGTTGCCAATGGCGCCCGACAGCGCGATCGGGCCGTCGAACCACTTGCGGGTCTCGGCGACGAAGGCGAGCGGCGAGATCGTGCCGGCATGGCCGCCGGCGCCGGCGGCGACCAGGATCAGGCCATCGGCGCCCTTCTCGATCGCCTTGTGGGCGAATTTCTGGTTGATCACGTCGTGGAAGACGATGCCGCCCCAGCCGTGCACCGCCTGATTGAGCTCCTCGCGCGCACCGAGCGAGGAGATCACCATCGGGACCTTGTACTTGGCGCAAAGCTGCATGTCGTGGTCGAGCCGGTTGTTCGACTTGTGCACGATCTGGTTGACGGCAAACGGCGCCGACGGCTTGTCGGGATGGGCACGGTCATAGGCCGCGAGCTCTTCGGTGATCCGCGCCAGCCATTCGTCGAGCAGCTCCGGCGGCCGCGCGTTCAGCGACGGAAACGACCCGACCACTCCCGCCTTGCATTGCGCGATCACGAGATCGGGCACCGAGATGATGAAGAGCGGCGAACCGATCACGGGGATCGACAGTCGCCCTTTGAACAAGGCAGGCATGGACATTGCGGAACGATCCTCTATCGGCGGTCAAACTGAAGTTGGGAGCCATACCAACAAGGCAATCTTTCCACTGTCAAGTATTGCGTTTTGGCGTCGTGACGGACGCCGTTACCGCAATTCCAACGCGCGGAATTCGCTACGCAAAGGCGGGCGACATCACTCCATCATATCCGGATTGATCAGCCGCTCGAACGAGAACATCTCGTCCCATTTCTCCTGCGTCAGCAGCTTGCGTTCGACCACCACGATCTGGTGCAGCGACTTGCCGCTCTTGTAGCCCTCGCGCGCGATTTCGGCACATTGCTTGTAGCCGAGCAGCGGCTTCAGCACCGTAACGATGCCCAGCGAGTTCAGCACCATGTTGCGGGTGTGCTCCTCGTTGGCGGTGATGCCGACGACGCAATTCTCGCGCAGGCTGTTGACCGCGCGCTCCATGGTGCGGATCGAGAAGAACAGCGCGAACGAGATCACCGGCTCCATCACGTTGAGCTGAAGCTGGCCGGCACTTGCTGCCAGCGTGACGGTCGTATCGAGCCCGATGACGAGAAAGCTGGTCTGGTTGACGACCTCGGGGATCACAGGATTGACCTTGCCGGGCATGATCGAGGAGCCCGGCTGCAATTGCGGCAGGTTGATCTCGTTGAAGCCGGCGCGCGGGCCGGAGGCAAGCAGGCGAATGTCGTTGCAGATTTTTGTGAGCTTGCTCGCGGTGCGCTTGAGCACACCGGAGAGCTGCACATAGGCGCCGGTGTCCGAGGTCGCCTCGACCAGATCGCCGGCGAGAATGAAGTCGACACCGGTCAGCGCGCTCAAATGCCTGACCGCAAGTTTTGGATAGCCGTGCGCCGCGGTGACGGAGGTGCCGATCGCGGTGGCGCCGAGATTGATCTCGCGCAGCAGCGCGCGCGCCTCGGAGATGCGGTCGACCTCCTCGCCCATCGTGGTGCCCCATCCGCGGAATTCGGCGCCGAGCGACATCGGCACCGCGTCCTGCAAATGCGTGCGGCCCATCTTCAGCACGCGCTCGAACTCGCGGCCCTTGGCGAAGAACGCTTCCTGTAGCTGGCGCAGCGCCGTCATGTAGCTCTCGAGCCGCAGGATCAGCGCCAGACGAAAGGCGGTCGGATAGGTATCGTTGGTCGACTGGCCGTAATTGACGTGATCGTTGGGGCTGACGTGCTGATAGTCGCCCTTGGCGAAGCCGAGCGACTCCAGCGCGAGATTGGCGATCACCTCATTGGCGTTCATGTTGGTGGAGGTGCCGGCGCCGCCCTGAATGAAGTCGGTGACGAACTGATCCATCATGTCGCCGGCGATGACGCGGTCGCAGCCGACGATGATGGCTTCCGCGACCTTGGTGTCCACCGCACCGAGATCGCGGTTGGCCATCGCTGCGGCCTTCTTGACGTAACCGAGCGCCTTCACAAAGTAAGGCTCCTGGTTCATCGGAATGCCGGTGATGTGGAAGTTCTCCTTCCCGCGGATGGTCTGGACGCCGTAGTAGATGTCGTCGGCGATCTCACGCTGTCCGAGGAAATCCTGCTCTGTACGGCTCATAGGCGCTCCTTGGTTGCTCGCGCGCCGGCCATCATTTCAGTTCTGGCAGAGCGCGCTGGTCACGAAAGTATCGGTCCGGCAGTCGTCCGGTTTGCGCTGCCTGCCCGGAATCAAGACCTTGGCCGAGCATTTCTCGGCGGAGTCGGCGTTCAGGCTCTTGCCTTCCTTGTAGCCCTTGCTCTGGCAGAGCTGGTCGGCGGCCTGCTTGCAGTCGGGCGCTCCATTGGACGAGACCGGACAGGCTACGCGGCCCGAGGCCATGCTGGCGGGCTTGGCCAGCCGCGACAGGTCATTCATAGTCTCGCTGGGACTTTTGATCGGCGGCAGGATCGAGGGCAGCTTGTCGAACAGCTTACCCATTTCGTTGATCAGCCCGGGACTGTCCTCGCGCGCCGCCGCCGAAGGAGCGGGCGGCGAGGGCGGCGGCGCAGCCTGCGGCCCCTGCTCCTGCAAGCCGAGCGTAGGCGGCGCGGATTGCGGCCATCCGGTCCCGCTCGCAGCGAGCAGGAGCGAAAGCGCCGCAAATGTCAGCGTCGCCAGTCGCAGGACCGGATTGCCGGATCGGACTATCATGACGGCAACCGTAGCCGAACCGGAGGCAGCGGCAAAGCCGCCTCGCCGCTAGATCAGCTTGATGGCGATGACGAAGCCGAGCACCAACGCCGCGGCGCCGACCGCGACCACGAGACCGAGATGCTTCTCGATCTTGACGCGGATCCAGTCACCATAGCGGTTGAGCAGGATCGCGACGATGAAGAAGCGTCCGCCGCGCGCAATGATGGAGAACAGGACGAACAAAAGCAGATTGTAGCCGGCAAAGCCCGAGGTGATGGTGACGAGCTTGTACGGGATTGGCGTCAGCCCCTTGAGCAGGATGATCAGCGCGCCCCATTCTGCATATTTGGCACGGAAGCCGTCGACCTGATCACCGAGGCCGTACAGCTGGATCAGCCAATGCCCCAGCGAGTCGTACAGCAGGGCGCCGATGGCGTAGCCCAGGAGGCCGCCGAGCACCGAGGTCGCGGTGCAGATCGCCGCATAGAGCCAGGCGCGCTGCGGTCGCGCCAGCGACATCGGAATCAGCATTACATCCGGGGGGACCGGAAAGAACGAGCTTTCGGCAAAGGATACGACACCCAGGATCCAGAGCGCGTAGGGCTTGTGGGCGGCGTCGATGCACCAGTCATAGATACGTTTCAGCATGGCGCCGCGATGAAGCACCATGGGACGGATTTGTCCATCGCGAGTTTTTGAGCGTTTTGTGACGCTTCTAGTGGCGCTTGCGCGCCACGCGGCCCTCGATCGCGACAATTGGCCGCCTCGTGGCAACGCGCGGTGACGCGACTTTGGGCAGCTTCATCGGCGACTTCGGCAGCTTCTCGGCAATTCCGAGCATGTCCTCACGCCGTGCCATTTCGCGCCAGACGTCCTCGGGACGCACGCCGGCCGAGGCCCAGAGCACGGTGAGATTATAGAGCAGGTCGGCGCTCTCCCGGATCACCGCTTGGCTATCGCCGTTGACCGCGTCGATGACGACTTCGATGGCCTCTTCAGCCAGCTTTTTCGCCATTTTGGATGGCCCACGCTGAAACAGCCGGGCGGTGCGCGATGTTGCCGGATCAAGATCTCTGGCCGCGAGTACAGCCAGATATAGCCGCTCAAGCGAATCACTCATGGTACTGAAAACTACTCTAAACCAATGGCGAGCGCGTTAACGCGCGGCAGCAAAAGCAAAAACAGGCCGCCGCGGCAAACGCGACGGCCGGTTGTGGTCAATTCTTGGTAGCCGGGCTTAGTAGCAACTCCCAATGGAGCCTTGCCCGCCCTGCGCGGACTGATAGGGACCGCCGCAACGGTGGAACGGGCGCGGACCATAATAGGAGTCGCCGCCATAATAGGTCGGCCCGTTATCGTAGTAGACCGGACCGCCGCCGTAATAAGCCGGGGTATCATAGGCGTAGGCATCACGGGTCGCGGCGATCGCAAGTCCGGTGCCGACGATGCCGACGAAGGCTGCGGCAGCCGCTGCGCCGCCACCACCACCATGCCAGTGGCGGCCGCCGGCGTAGGAGGCCGTCGGGGCGACCGCAGTCAGCGCCAACACTGCGGTGGTGGCGAGAACGGTCTTGCGGCCGGCAAACTTCGAAAATCTATCAAACATGTCCTGGACCCTCCTTGGGACCTCGAATGGTGCCTGGCGACAGGCTCATGTCTTTCAAACACCCACATCCCATGTTGGGTTCCCCAACCCCAACAGAAGCTGAACGGGGTTGCGTGATCATGCCGCAACCGGCGCTCATCCGCCGTTCATGTTCGCGCGCGCAGGCTTCCCCCCGGCCGGCGCTGCGAGCGTCACGAAACCACAACAATGCGGGACCGGCGCGACTGATGTCAGGACTCAAGACGATCGCCCTTCGCGGCCTGCTGGCCCTTGCAATCGCGCTTGCCGCGTTGACTTCGCGCGATGCCGCGGCGGCCGAGACCGCCGCGCCCTCCGCTGCGATCCACTTCACCTTCGACCGTCCGATCGATGCGAGCATGGCGCCGTTCTTCCTTGCCGCAAAGGACGGCAGCTTCGGCACTGAGCGTCTCAACGTCTCCTTCAACACCGCGGCCGGATCGCCGGAAGCGCTCGCACGCGTCGCCAAGGGCGACAGCGAGCTTGCGCTCGTCGACATCAACGAGCTCATCCGGTTTCGCGACAAGGACGATGCCGCACCGATCAAGGCAGTGTTCGTGCTGTTCAACCGCGCCCCCTACGCGATCGTCGCGCGCAGAAGCCGCGGCGTCCACCTCCTGCCCGATCTCGACGGCAAGACCGTCGGCGTCGCCGACGGCGATCTGTCGATGCGGCTGTGGCCGGCGCTGGCGCAGCAGAACGGCATCAACACCTCTCACGTGAAATTCCACAAGATCAGCGCGGCGGTGCGCGAGCCGATCCTGTCCGCCGGCCAGGTCGATGCCGTCGCCGGCTTCAGCTATCTCTCCGCAGTGAACCTGCGCGACCGCGGCGTACCCGGCAGCGACCTCGTGGTGCTGCGTTATGCCGATTACGGCTGCGAAGCCTATGGCTTTGCCGTGGTTGCCAACCCCGCCTTCGCCGCGGCCAAGCCGGACGCGGTGAAGGGCTTCGTCCGCGCACTGATCGCTGGCATCAGCGCGACAGTCAAAGAGCCGGCGCGGGCGGCAGACGAAGCCACAAGCCGCATCGACGATGGCGACCGCGACCTCGAGTTGGAGCGCCTGCGCACCGTGCTCGTCGACAACATCCTGACCGACGAGGTCAAACGCAACGGCCTTGGCGGCATCGACCCGGCGCGCCTGGACCGCTCGATCGACCAGATCGCGCAGGACTTCAAATTCCGCAAGAAGCCGGCGGCGGGCGATATCTTCGACGAGCGGTTCCTGCCGCCGGTCGAAAGCCGGCTGATCAACTGAGCAAAACCGCAAGCTTCCGCTGTATCTCGTGGGCAATCCCTGCTTAGAATATGGGCCCATCTGTTGACTTAAGAGCCCGAGTTCGTCGCCCGCATGTCCATCTTCCGCCTCTACACCCGCGTTCTCGAACTGCTCGGCAAGGAAGCACGGCTTGGCTGGCTGCTTGCGGTCGCCAACCTCCTGCTGGCGGCCTCGCAATTCGCAGAGCCCGTACTGTTCGGCCGGATCGTCGATGTGCTCTCCGGCAAGACGGTGGCCGGATCGAGCTCGGCCTGGCCGTTCCTGATAGCCTGGGTGGCGTTCGGGCTGTTCACCATCGCCTGTAGCGCGATCGTGGCCTTGCAGGCCGACAGGCTCTCCCATCGCCAGCGCCAGGCGGTGCTGACCGACTATTTCGAGCACATTTTGCAACTGCCGCTGACCTTCCACTCCGGCACCCATTCGGGCCGGCTGATGAAGGTGATGCTCAACGGCACCGATGCGCTGTGGCGGCTGTGGTTGGGTTTCTTCCGCGAGCATTTTGCCGCGATCCTCTCGGTCGTGGTGCTGCTGCCGCTGTCGATGTATCTGAACTGGCGGCTGGCAATCCTCCTGTTCGTGCTCTGCGTCGTCTTCACGGCGCTAACGACCTTCGTGGTGCGCAAGACTTTTGGCATGCAGATGGAGGTCGAGGAGCATTACAGCGAGCTCTCCGCCCGCGCCTCCGACGCACTCGGCAACGTCGCGCTGGTGCAGAGTTTCGTCCGCGTCGAATCCGAGGTGAAAGGCCTGCGCTCCGTCGCCGACGATCTGCTGGCCGCGCAGATGCCGGTGCTGTCGTGGTGGGCGCTCGTCACCGTCATCACGCGCGCTTCCACCACCATCACGGTGCTCGCGATCTTCTCGCTCGGCATCGCCCTGCACGACCAGGGGCTCACCTCAGTCGGCGAGATCGTGATGTTCGTCAGCTTCGCGACGATGCTGATCCAGAAGCTCGAACAGGTCGTGAGCTTCATCAACAACGTGTTCATGGAGGCCCCGCGCCTGCGCGAGTTCTTCAACGTGCTCGACGCCGTGCCTGCCGTCCACGATCGTCCCGACGCGATCGACGCAGGGCGGCTCTCCGGCCTCGTCGAGTTCAACGACGTCACTTTTTCCTATGACGGCAAGCGGCCGGCGATCGAGGACCTCTCCTTCACCGCGCTGCCTGGCCAGACCATCGCGCTGGTCGGCCCGACCGGCGCCGGCAAGTCGACCGCGATTGCACTGCTGCATCGGGCCTTCGATCCGCAATCCGGCTTCATCAGGATCGACGGCATGGACGTGCGCGGCGTGACGCTGACCTCGCTGCGGCGAAACATCGGCGTCGTGTTCCAGGAAGCGCTGCTGTTCAACCGCTCGATCGAGGAAAACCTGCGCGTCGGCAAGCCCGATGCGACCGAGGCCGAGATGCGCAAGGCCGCAGAGCGTGCGCAGGCGCTTGACTTCATCGAGCGCAGCGGCGGCTTCAGCACCAATGCCGGCGAGCGTGGCCGCATGCTGTCCGGCGGCGAGCGCCAGCGGCTGTCGATTGCCCGCGCGCTGCTGAAGGATCCGCCGCTCCTGATCCTGGACGAAGCGACCAGCGCGCTCGACGCGATCACCGAGGCCAAGGTGAATGCCGCTCTCGATGAAGTGATGAAGGGCCGCACCACTTTCGTGATCGCCCACCGCCTCTCGACCATTCGCAATGCCACGCGGATCCTGGTGTTCGAGAATGGTCGCGTGATCGAAAGCGGAACTTTCGATGAACTCGTGGCCAAAGGCGGCCATTTCGCCGAGCTCGCCAAGGCCCAGTTCATGGTTCAGGAGACGACACGGGCCAGCGTGACGGCGGCCGAGACTGCGGCGACTGCAGTCAAGTCCCCATAGCACCGTCGAAATTCGGCCTATTTCATTGCGGAATACGCAGCGGAAACCCCTGTTCTCGACGCAGGAGCCGGTATAGGTTTGCGACGCCGCAAGCGGCGGCGCCGGATTTCAGAACCGAACATCAGATCACGAGAACCGACCGTATCAGGCGGCTCTCCAAGGACCGGAATCGGATAGTGCACGCCCTTCGCCCGCTGCTTCGCAAATCGCTGTTCAACCTGTTCGCTGCGTCCCTCGCATGCGCCGCATTGCTCGCGCCGCGCGCGGCGAGTGCCGAAGCCCTGCTGCTGATCGAAGCCGACAGTGGCAAGGTGTTGCAGGCGGAGAACGCGACCATCCCGTGGTATCCCGCCTCCGTCACCAAGATCATGACCGCCTATGTAACGCTGAAGGCGGTCAAGGACGGCAAGCTCACGCTCGACACGCTGATCACGGTGTCGCCGACTGCCGCCTCGCAATCGCCGTCGAAGATGGGGTTCCGTCCGGGAACACAGCTCACCGTCGACAACGCGCTGAAGATGATGATGGTCAAGTCGGCGAACGACATGGCCGTGGTGCTTGCCGAAGGCGTCGGCGGCTCGATCGACGGTTTCTCCGCGATGATGAACGACACCGCGCAGAAACTCGGCATGACGCAAACCAGCTACGTCAATCCGAACGGCCTGCCCGCCGACGGCCAGATCACGTCCGCACGCGACCTCGGCATTCTCGCGCGCTCGTTCCTGCGCGACCTGCCGGAATACGAATACTTCGTGCACATCCCGGCGATCCGCTTCGGCAAGCGCGTCACCGGCAATTTCAACAAGCTGATCGGCCGCTACCCCGGCGCCGACGGTTTCAAGACAGGCTTCATCTGCGCCTCCGGCTATAACCTCGTCGCATCCGCCACGCGAAATGGCCGCCGGCTGATCGCCGTCGTGCTCGGCGCCAATTCCGGCACCGCGCGCGCGGTGAAGGCGGCGCAGCTGCTCGAGCGCGGCTTCGCCCAAGACAATCTCACCTGGCTCCGCCCATCGCTCGGCACGGTCGACAAGCTGGTTCCGGTCGATGCCTCGCCGCCGAATTTGCGCGAGGACATGTGCGGCGGCCATCGCAAGCGGCCGGCCAGCGACGATGACGATGCGCTGATCGCCACCAATGGCGGCACCTCCGGATCGGCCTCCGCCACCGGCGGCGAAGCCCAGGTCACCTTCTTCACCGCCGGCCTGCAGCCGCCGCTGATGAAGGCCTCCGAGCTGATGGCCACGGCGCCTGCGGCGGCCGAACCCGTGCTGGTCTATACCGGCCCGACCCGCACCGGCACCGCCCTGATCGCGGCAGTCGCAGCCGATGCCGACCAGCAGGCCACGCCAAAGCCGCGTGGCAAGAAGTCGCGCGTTGCCAAGAAGCCTGACCCTGCCGACAAGCCGAAGGATGCGGGCAAGGACGCCAAGACAGCGGCTGCGAAGCCGGATGCCAAGCCCGACGCCAAGACTGCAGCAAAGCCGGCCGGGACCAAGCATGCCGCGGCCAAACCTGACGCGGCGGCGAAACCTGCTGCAAGCGCCGATCAGCCCGCCAAGCCGGCCAAGCCCAAGGCTGCGACCACGCCTGCGACCAAGCCCGCCGCGGCCAAGCCTGCCAACAACAGTTAACGGCTCCCTCGTAGCCGAAACCGCACCCGCGCTTCGCACTTGCGGCAATGTGGTTTGCGACGATTCCAGTAGCCACTCCCCGACCTTTGCCCTAAGCCTCGACGACTTGCCACCGGTTCCGGCAGGCTCGATACTGGGTGCAATGAGGCAAGCCCGAGACACAACGGGCTCTGGTAAATGAGGGGAGTTTTCCATGGAGCGCATCTGGCTCAAGCAATATCCGCCCGGCGTGCCTGCTGATATCGAGCCGACCCAGTACGCATCGCTGGTCGACCTCTTGGAGGAGAGCTTCTCCAAGTTCGCCGACCGCAAGGCGTTCATTTGCATGGACAAGTCGATCACCTATCGCGACCTCGACCAGATGTCGCTGGCGATGGCGTCCTACCTGCAAGGCCGCGGCCTGCAACGCGGCGCCCGCGTCGCGATCATGATGCCGAACGTGCTGCAATATCCGGTCGCAACCGCCGCCGTGCTGCGCGCCGGCTTTGCGGTCGTCAACGTCAACCCGCTCTACACCCCGCGCGAGCTCGAGCATCAGCTCAGGGATTCCGGCGCCGAAGCCGTCATCGTGCTGGAGAATTTTGCTCACACCGTCGAGCAAGTGATCGCGAAGACGCAAGTGAAACACGTCATCGTCGGCAGCATGGGCGACCTGCTCGGCTTCAAGGGCGTGATCGTCAATCTCGTCGTCCGCCGCGTCAAGAAGATGGTGCCGGCCTGGTCGCTGCCAGGCGCGGTGTCCTTCAACGACGCGATAGCGGCCGGCCGCGGCCTGACATTCAACAAGCCAAAGCTCTCGCCGGGCGACGTCGCCTTCCTGCAATATACCGGCGGCACCACCGGCGTCTCCAAGGGAGCCACGCTGCTCCACCGCAACATCGTCGCCAACGTGTTGCAGAACGACGCCTGGCTTCAGCCGGCGATGGCAGCACCTCCGCATGTCGATCAGCTCATGATCGTCTGCGCGTTGCCGCTCTATCACATCTTTGCGCTGACGGCCTGCTACCTGCTCGCGGTGCGCGCCGGTGGCTGCAATCTCTTGATCCCCAATCCGCGCGACATCGCGGGCTTCGTCAAGGAGCTGGCGAAATACCAGGTCAACAGCTTCCCGGCCGTCAACACGCTCTACAACGGGTTGATGCACCATCCCGACTTCAAGAAGCTCGACTTCTCCAAGCTGAAGATCTCCAACGGCGGCGGCATGGCGGTGCAGCGCCCCGTGGCCGATCAATGGAAGGCGATCACCGGCTGCTTCATCGCCGAGGGGTACGGCCTGTCGGAGACTTCGCCAACGCTGACCTGCAATCCGGCAACGGCAACAGAATTCACGGGTACGATCGGCATCCCCGTGCCGTCGACTTACATCTCGATCCGCGACGACGACGGCAACGAAGTCCCGCTGGGCCAGCCCGGCGAGATCTGCGCCAAGGGCCCGCAGGTGATGTCGGGCTATTGGAACAGGCCGGAAGAGACCGCCAAGGTCATGACCGCGGACGGCTATTTCCGCACCGGCGACATCGGCGTGATGGACGAGACGGGTTACACCAAGATCGTCGATCGCAAGAAGGACATGATCCTGGTCTCCGGCTTCAACGTCTATCCGAACGAGATCGAGGAAGTGATCGCGAGCCATCCGGGCGTGCTCGAATGCGCCGTGATCGGCGTTCCCGACAGCGGGTCCGGCGAGGCGGTGAAGGCGTTCGTGGTGAAGAAGGACCCGAACCTCGCAGCAGACGATGTGGTCAAGTTCTGCCGCGAGCAGCTCACCGGCTACAAGGTGCCGAAGCAGATCGAATTCCGCACCGACCTGCCCAAGACCAATGTCGGCAAGATCCTGCGGCGGCAGCTCCGCGACGAGAAGAAGGCCGAGGCGGCGTAAGGCAACTCTCGCTCGGCGGTCATTTGGAGGTGCCCTTGCGACGCAATCCAGACTGCTTCCACGGAAGCATTTCTGGTTGCTTCGCTGCGCTTGAAATGACGAGAAAATCAGCAATCGCGGCCATCACACGGTGGTGAAGCCGTTTCCCTCCGCCGGTAAAATGCTCTAGAACAGCCCGGCCCCTTTCCAAGGAGAAACGACGATGGCGATCCAGACTGGCGACAAGCTGCCCGAGGCGAAATTCCGCGTGATGACGGCGGAAGGTCCGCAGGTGAAGACCACCGACGATATCTTCAAGGGCAAGAAGGTGGCGCTGTTCGCGGTGCCCGGCGCCTACACCGGCACCTGCCACAAGATGCATCTGCCGAGCATATTCCTCAACGCCTATGCCATGAAGGACAAGGGCGTCGACACCATCGCTATCGTCTCCGTCAACGACGCCTTCGTCATGAACGCCTGGAAGCGCGACACCGACCAGCGCGACGAGGCCGTATTCCTCGCGGATGGCAACGCCGACTTCACCAAAGCGATCGGCATGGAGCTGGATGCCTCCGGCAACGGCCTCGGCATCCGTTCCCATCGCTACTCGATGCTGGTCGAGGACGGGGTGGTCAAGAAGCTGAACCTCGAGGCGATGCCCGGCAAGGTCGAAGTCTCAGGCGGCGATACTCTGCTGGGTCAGCTGTAAGCTTACGCGCCGCTCTTAGCCACAAATGACTCTGTCATGCCGCGCGAAAGCGGGGCATCCAGTATCCAGAGACCTCTCGGCTGAACCACAAGCGTCTCTGGAATACTGGATCGCCCGCTTTCGCGGCCGATGACAGTTGAGAGTGGGGCGGCTTCAGTGCGAACCTGCCGATTGGCCTGTTGTTCTTCTGAACGTAAAGCCCATGCCAGCTATTACACTCAGATATTCCAGTTCGCGATCAGAGGTTTGGCAATGGTATTGGCGCCTTTGGCGCCAACGGTTCTGGATGCACCACGCATATTACCTGGTGTGCAGCTTGGTGATCGCAATTTCGTTCGATGGTCACTGGCCGCCGCGCAAGGTTAGCGTTCTGATAGGCCTGCTGATCGCGACCGCAATTATCGCATCTTTCGTCGCACTCCCCCAGATCATGTTTAAGCCGGAGGAACGCACGCTCACCGTATGCGAGGACGGCATAGCCACGAGCATCGGAAAGAAGAGTGCATCCGTGAAGTGGAAAGAAATCGCCGCAATCCAAGATCTGCCGGAGATTGCCGCGATGATGGGGAAGAACGGCAAAGCGTTCTTGATACCGCGTCGCGCCTTCAATTCAGAGAACGAGAAGAGCGACTTCCTGACCGCAGTGAGAACCTGGCAGGCGGCTAAGACGGGTTGAGCGGGCAAAGCCAGCCGCTTTGCATATCGGCACCGACCGGTCGTTCCGAGGCGATGCGATACATCTACCCAGGAATCGCGAATGTCGGGTTTGCCCTTGCCAAGCGCCGGAGGGCTACTCCCCCGCCCTCTGCTGCGTCCTCGCCATCGCGACGCCATCCCGCGCCAGTTGATCCGCGCGCTCGTTCTCGGGATGGCCGGCATGGCCCTTGACCCAGTGCCAGCGCACCTCATGCGCCTTCAGCGCGGCGTCCAGGCGCTGCCATAGCTCGACATTCTTGACCGGCTTCTTGTCGGCGGTGCGCCAGCCATTGCGCTTCCAGCCGTGGATCCAGCTGGTGATGCCCTGACGCACATACTGGCTGTCGGTGTAGAGATCGACGGTGCACGGCTTCTTCAGCGCTTCCAGCGCGGAGATCGCCGCCATCAATTCCATCTGGTTGTTGGTGGTGTGGCGCTCGCCGCCGTTCAGCTCTTTTTCCTTGTCGCCGAACTTCAGGATCGCGCCCCAGCCGCCCGGCCCGGGATTTCCCGAGCAGGCGCCATCGGTATAGATCGTGACATTGGGTTGCTCGCTCACGCGACCAGTCCTGACGGCATCAGCCCGTAGTCGCGCACGCTCGAAACGCTCTGGTGGAAGCGCAGCTTGCGAAAATACTCCAGCGGATCCTTCGGCTTGACCAGCGCACCGGGCGGCACGTTGAGCCAGTCGACCAGCCGCGTCAGCAGGAAGCGGATCGCAGCACCACGCGCCAGCAGCGGCAGCGCGGCCTCTTCCGCCTCGGAGAGCTTTCGCACACGGCCGTACGCGTTGAGGAAAGCGCGTGCCTTGGTGACGTTGAAGGAATGATCTGGCTCAAAACACCAGGCGTTGAGGCAGATCGCGACGTCATAGGCCAGCATGTCGTTGCAGGCGAAGGTGAAGTCGATGATACCCGAAAGCTTGTCGCCGAGGAAGAAGACGTTGTCGTTGAAGAGGTCCGCGTGGATCACGCCCTCGGGCAGATCGGTTGGCCAAACGCCGCTCGAGAGATAATCGAGCTCGGCGGCGAGGAATGCGCGCAAGCCCGGCTGCACCTCGTCGGCCCGCGCTGACGCAGCATCGAACAGCGGCCGCCAACCCGCGACCGAAAGCGCGTTGGCACGCTTGATCGCAAAATTGGCGCCGGCCAGATGCATCCGGGCCAGCCCCTCGCCGACGCCGGCGCAATGGATCGCGTTGGGCTTGCGCGGCCAGACGCCTTCGAGAAAGGTGATGATCGCAGCCGGCCGTCCCGACAGTTCGCGCAGCGCCTCGCCGTCCCTGGCCTTCACGGGCAGCGGGCAATTGACGCCGTGCTCTGCGAGATGCGTCATCAGCGCCAGGAAGAACGGCAGATCGTTCTTCGCCACGCGCTTCTCGTAGAGCGTGAGGATGAACGACCCCTTGCTGGTGTGCAGCAGGAAGTTGGTGTTCTCGACGCCCTCGGCGATGCCCTTGTAGGAGAGCAATTCGCCGAGATCGTATTGATTGAGGAAATCCGCAAGCTCGTCGGCGGCAACGTCGGTGTAGACCGCCATAAAAGTCTACTCGGCGGCGGCTTCGGGGCGCACCTGACGCGGCAGCGGGAAGAACTCGTTCTCCTCCGCGGCCGAGACCGTCTCGACATGCAGCGTAAAGCGCTCGGCGAACGCGTCCATGATCTCCTCGACGATCACCTCCGGCGCCGAGGCGCCCGCAGTGATGCCCAGGCTGGTGATGTTTTCGAACCGCTTCCAGTCGATCTCGGTGGCGCGCTGTGCCAGCACCGCGATCTTGCAGCCCTCGCGCTCGGCGACCTCGCGCAGACGTTGCGAGTTCGAGGAGTTCGGCGCGCCGACCACGATCAGGGCATCGACCACCGGTGCCACCTTCTTCACCGCGAGCTGGCGGTTGGTGGTGGCGTAGCAGATGTCTTCCTTATGCGGCCCGTTGATGTTCGGGAAGCGCTCCTTCAGGAGCGCCACGATCTCCGCGGTGTCGTCGATCGACAATGTGGTCTGGGTCACGAAGGCGAGGTTGTTCGGATCCTTCGGCGCGATGGTCTTGGCGTCCTCGGCGGTCTCGATCAGGGTCACTGCACCGACCGGCAGCTGGCCGAGCGTGCCGACCACTTCGGGATGATGCGAATGGCCGATCAGGAAGATCTCGCGGCCGCGCTTGAAATGGATCGCGGCCTCGCGGTGCACCTTGGTCACCAGCGGGCAGGTCGCATCCAGCGAGAACAAATTGCGGGACGTGGCGTCGGCTGGAACCGATTTCGGCACGCCATGGGCCGAGAACACCACCGGCGCGGTGGTGTTTTCCGGGATTTCGGCGAGCTCCTCGACGAAGATAGCGCCCTTCTTTTTCAACCCGTCGACGACGTACTTGTTGTGCACAATCTCATGGCGAACATAGACGGGGGCGCCGTATTTATCGAGCGCCCGCTCCACGGTGTCGATCGCCCGGACCACCCCGGCGCAGAAGCCGCGGGGAGAACAAAGCACGATCTTGAGGTCTGGTTTGGCTGACATTGAGCGATCTCGGGACCGAATCACCCGTTTCGCCTTCTGGCGGGGGCGGTCGATGGATGGAAAGGGCTAAGGTACGAGCTTACAGGGCTTTTAAGGGAATTGGGCCCCCTTTCAGGCTCTGTCAAGGCACTATCTATAGCAGAACCATTGCGTGGCTACCCCCTCCCGGCTTATATAGCCGAATTCCCTGTCATCGCTGATGACCACCGGTTTCGCCCCCAAGGGGTGGGCGAAGCACAAAGGAGATTTGCCATGAGCAACGCACCGCTGATGCCCAAGGCGACCGCCGTTTGGCTGCTCGACAACACCGCGCTGACCTTCGATCAGGTCGCCGATTTCACCAAAATGCACCCCCTCGAGGTGCGCGCGATCGCCGATGGCGACGCCGCCCAGGGCATCAAGGGCATGGACCCCCTCTCCAACGGCCAGCTGACCCGCGAGGAGATCGAGAAGGGCGAGAAGAACCCCGACTACCGGCTCCGTCTCCAGGAGAGCAAGGTGATTCTGCCGCCCCAGCCCAAGCGCAAGGGCCCGCGCTACACCCCGGTCTCCCGCCGCCACGAGCGCCCGAGCGCCATCCTCTGGCTGCTGCGCAGCCATCCGGAGCTCAAGGACGCCCAGGTCATGCGCCTGGTCGGCACCACCAAGAGCACGATCGCCAGCGTCCGCGACCGCACCCACTGGAACACCTCCCAGCTGACCCCGATCGACCCTGTGACCCTCGGCCTCTGCTCGCAGATCGAGCTCGATTTCGAGGTGGCGCGTGCGGCCAAGGAAAAGCCGATCGACACAGCCTATGGCGGCGCCACCCTGCTGCCGGCCTCGGAGACCACCAAGAAGGACGAGTTCGAGCCGGCCGAGCGATCGAACGACGATCTCAATGTCGACGCCGTCTTCGCCAAGCTGAAGACGCTCGGCGGCAAGAAGCAGGACGAAGAGGAGGAGTAAGGCTCCGCTCTTCTGTTCGCTATCGAATGCAAACGCGGCGGGTCGATCCGCCGCGTTTTTGTTTGCGGATAGGCAGCTACAACACCGTCAGAACTTATACGTCACACCGCCGCCGACCAGCCACGGATCGATATGCGCGGTGCCGGTGACCGGCAGGCCGGAGACAGTCGCGCTGTAATCGGGGCGCAGCCAGAGCTTCTTGACGTCGACGTTGAGACCCCAGTGCCGGTCGAGCATGTAGTCGAAGCCGAACTGCACCGCGCCGCCCCAGGCATTGCTGACGTGCAGGCCCGTGGTGGTGGCGACGATCGCGGGCGGGCCGACGATGGCAGCCGGCGCATTCGCAGCCGAATTGTTGAAGAACACAGTGTAGTTCACGCCAGCGCCGATATACGGCTTGAACGCGCCGAAATTGTCGAAGTGATATTGCAGCGTCAGCGTCGGCGGCAGCAGCGTGGTCTTGCCGATCGGCAAATTCGCGAGCGAGCCGGTGCCGCTGATCGAATGCCGGGTCACGCCGAGGATCAGTTCGGCCGCGATGTTCTTGGTGAAGAAATAGCTGATGTCGAGCTCGGGCACGACCTGGTCGCTGATCTTGAGCCCTGAATTCGGCGACGACAGCGACGGAACGCCCGCGACATTGACGGTGGAGCCGCCGGCATCCGGCAGCACGCCGAGCACGCGCAGACGCACCATCCACGGATTGAAGGCTTCGGCCGGCGCTGGCGCCTTCTTGTAAACAGGCAAATCGGCCGCCTGTACCGAGGCAAAAGTCCCCGCGAGCATCGCACCGACCGTCGCGATCCGCGCCAGGTTTCTTATCGTTCCGTCCATTGCATTCCCCTTCAGCCACAGGCGCGCTTCGTTGCGCGACATCAGCGTCAGAGCAGAAAGGGGACGGCGAAGGATTTGACGCCGATCAAATC
Organism: Bradyrhizobium sp. OK095; assembly: GCF_900109945.1. Taxonomy (GTDB): domain Bacteria; phylum Pseudomonadota; class Alphaproteobacteria; order Rhizobiales; family Xanthobacteraceae; genus Bradyrhizobium. Next base: position 445,444 of record NZ_FOBX01000004.1, on the reverse strand, counting down.
AGGCGATGCGCGGCGCGATTTGGCCGCGGCGTTGCAGATGTGTCACGACCAATGCGAGCGAATGGCGCAGGATAATTCCGTGCCGGATATCAGGGACGGTCGGGATGGTTCAGCATGTATTCGCCGAGATCGCGCTGGCGGCGGTCGGACCGGGCGGTGGCAGCATTGCGCTGGACGTCGCGATCCTTGCGGCAGGCCACGTATTCGGGCGAACCCTGCGCATTGCCGCGGCTCAGGCAGACCGCGTCGTCATCGTCACCGCCCATCGCCACCGGCGTCTGGTAGCGCGCGGAGCAGGCGGAGAGAATGAGGCCAGCAAACACAATCGCAAGAAGCGGCTTCGCATTCATGAAAGGTCTTTCATCCTCATGGTGAGGAGCCCGCGCAAGGCGCGGCTCCTCAGGATGAGGGTTGAGCGGAAAAATGCGACCTATTCAAGCCCCAAGAGGCCTCACACCCGCCCCTTCAGCGCCTCGCCGATCTCGTCCAGCACCTTGGGGTCCTCGATCGTCGCCGGCATGGTCCAGGTGTCGCCGTCGGCGATCTTCTTGATGGTGCCGCGCAGGATCTTGCCGGAGCGCGTCTTGGGCAGGCGGCCGACGGTGATGGCGAGCTTGAAGGCGGCGACCGGGCCGAGCTTGTCGCGCACCAGCGCGATGATCTCCTTCTCGATCTCGGCAGGCGCCCGCTTCACGCCGGACTTCAGTACCAGGAAGCCGCAGGGCACTTCGCCCTTGATGGCGTCCTTGACGCCGAGCACGGCGCATTCGGCGACGTCGGGGTGCGACGCCAAAATCTCCTCCATGCCGCCGGTCGAGAGCCTGTGGCCGGCGACATTGATGATGTCGTCGGTGCGGCCCATGACGAAGACATAGCCGTCCTCGTCCTTGTAGCCGGCGTCGGAGGTTTTGTAGTAGCCGGGGAATTCGTTCAGGTAAGCTTCCTTGAAGCGCGCATCCTGATTCCACAGCGTCGGCAGGCAGCCTGGCGGCATCGGCAGCTTGATGACGATCGATCCCATGGTGTTCGGGCCGACCGGCTTTGCGGCCTCGTCGACCACGTCGACCTGATAGCCCGGCATCGGCACCGTCGGCGAGCCGTGCTTCACCGGCAGCTGGCCCAGGCCAACCGGATTGCCCGCGATGCACCAACCGGTCTCGGTCTGCCACCAATGGTCGATGACAGGCACCTTCAGCTGCTGCTCCGCCCACTCCACCGTCGGCGGATCGGCGCGCTCGCCAGCGAGGAACAGCGTGCGGAATTTCGACAAATCGTATTGCCGGATGAACTTGCCTTCCGGGTCTTCTTTGCGGATGGCGCGGAACGCCGTCGGCGCGGTGAACAGCGCCACCGCCTTGTGCTCGGAGATCACGCGCCAGAACGCGCCGGCATCGGGCGTGCCAACCGGCTTGCCCTCGTACATGATCGAGGTCGCACCGTGCAGCAGCGGGCCGTAGATGATGTAGCTGTGGCCGACCACCCAGCCGATATCCGAGCCGCACCACCAGACCTCGCCCGGCTTGACGCCATAGAGGTTGAACATCGACCATTTCACCGCAACGAGATGACCGCCATTGTCGCGCACGACGCCCTTGGGAATGCCCGTCGTCCCTGATGTGTAGAGGATGTAGAGCGGATCAGTGGCGGCGACGGGGACGCAAGCAGCCTTCTTGCCATCGTTCATCGCCTTGCGGCGCAGGCCCGCCCAATCATAGTCGCGGCCGGGCGTGAGGTCACAGATGAGCTGCGGGCGTTGCAGGACGATGCAGGCCTTCGGCTTCACGCTCGCAAGCTTGATTGCTTCGTCGAGCAGCGGCTTGTACTGCACGATGCGGCCGGGCTCGATGCCGCAGCTCGCGGACAGAATGAGTTTTGGCTGCGCGTCGTCGATGCGGGTGGCGAGCTCCTTGGCGGCAAAGCCGCCGAACACCACCGAGTGCACCGCGCCGATGCGCGCGCAGGCGAGCATCGCGACCACCGCTTCCGGCACCATCGGCATATAGAGGATGACGCGGTCGCCCTTGGCGACGCCAAAGTCCTGCATGATGGCGGCAAGCGCCTGCACCTCGTTCAGGAGCTCGGCATAGGTGAACTTGGTGACGCTGTTTGCCAGCGGCGAATCATGGATCAGCGCGACCTGATCGGCGCGGCCGCGTTCGACATGACGGTCGAGCGCGTTGTAGCAGGTGTTGACGACGCCGCCCGTGAACCAGCGGCCGTAGACGCCCTGCGAGCCATCGAAGATCTTTTTCGGCGGCTCGATCCAGTCGATCTCCTTGGCCGCCTCGGCCCAAAAGCCCTCGGGATCAGCCAGCGAGCGCGCATGGACCTCGTGATAGAGACTCTTTCCCTGGACGTTCATTCCCGCGCTCCCGTTCCCTGCATTGGCCTGACCCTGAACTGACCGACGGGACGAGCGTCCCGCCATGACAGGGATCAAGGATCCGACCTTGTTTGACGGCTATTTTCCCGGGAACGGGCCGCGGTTCAAGCTGAAAAGAACGGTGCTCAGCTCTCCATCGCATTCAGCCGCTGCAGCCGGTCCTGCATGACCTTCTTGAGATCATAGCCGGGACGACCGAAACTCGTGTTCCGCGTGGCGAGAAAATCGCGCTGGGTCTTGCGAAGGTCGCCGGCCGACCGCTTGGTCACCACCTTCAGCACGCGCTCATAGGTCTCGGCGATCTGACGGTCGAGCACGCCCAGCTGCGGATCGGCGCAGATCACCTTCTCAACCTCGCGCTTCGCCGTCGCGCAATCAAAGGACGGCCCGTTGCCGGAATTCGCCGCGAGCGGACGCCGCGGCTCGTCGCCGAATTTCGCGATCTCGGCGATCATGGTTCGGCGCCCGGCCGTCGCGTTGTCGTTGCCGGGATCGAGCTTCAGCGCCGTGTCGTAGTCGGCCAGCGCTTTCCTGCGCTCGCCCATCTTCTTGTAGAGTACGGCGCGGTTGTTGTAGGTCTGCGCGAAATTCGGATCAAGCTTCAGTGCGGCTTCGTAATCGCTCAGCGCCGCCCCGAACTCGCCCTTGAGCTGATAGGAATCGCCACGGTTGGTGAAGAAGTTCGGCTTCGGCGCCAGCCGCAGCGCCTGGTCGTAATCGGCGATCGCCTCGTCGTACTTGCTCATCGCGGCCAGCGACAGGCCGCGATTGTCGTAATATTCCGCGACCTTCGGATCGAGCCTGATCGCCTCGCCATCATCCGCGACGGACTTGTCGAGCTGGCCGAGCTTCTTGTAGGCCGCGCCGCGATTGGTGTAGCTGCGCGGCCGGTTCGGATCGAGCCGCAAGGCCTCGCTGAGATCGCGGATCGCCTTCTCGTTGTCGCCGCTGAGATAATAGGTCACGCCGCGGTCGGACCAGGCCTGCGCATCATCGCCCTTCAGCTTGATCGCCTGGTCGTAATCAGCCAGCGCACGGTCGAGCCGGCGCTGGTTGGTGTAGACGACGCCGCGCAGCTCGTAGGCCTCCGCATCCTGCGGATCGAGCTCGATCGCCTTGCTGAGATCGGCGGCCGCGCGGCTGAGATCGCCGCCGGCCTCGCGCAGCAGGTCGCCGCGCAGGCGCCAGGCCTTTGCGTTCTTGCCGTCGAGCGCGATGGCACGGTCGATATCGCGCAGCGCCTGCGTGAGGCCGCCCGAGGTCCGCGCATTGGCGTCGCCGCGAACAAGCAACGCCGCGGCGCGATCGGCGGCTGAATTTGAGGCCTGGTCGATGATTATGCTGCACGCCGGGATCAGCTCGGCCGGCGCGGCCTTGCTGCCCATCACACAATCGACGGCGGCCAAGGCCGGAGCTGCGATGACAAGGCTCATCGCAGCGCCGAGGAGGATGGCGCGAAGCGACGGTCTGGCAAACGGGGACATTTGCGCGGAAGGATGCATGCCGCACATGGCGTAGGGCTCCGTGACATCAGGTGTTCACCATTGTCGCGGCGGAGAAGAGATGGGTTCAAAACGGGCCTGTTGGGGACGCGCCGGCGCCTGCACTCCCTTGCTCCGCTTGCGGGGCGAGGCGAAGATCGCCTCAATACCCGTCCACCCCGTTGATCCGTTGCAGCCGCTCCTGCATCGCCCTCTTCAAATCATAGCCCGGCCGGCCGAACCCTGCATTGCGGCGGGCAACAAAATCGTCCTGCTCGCGCTGGAGCGCCTTGGCTTCCGCAGGATTGCGCGCTGCCCTGATCACGCGGGCATTCGATGCAAAGATCTCGCGGTCGAGATCGGCGAACTCGCGATTTCCGCAGATCGCCTTCTCCACGGCGCGGGCTGCGCTCCTGCAATTGAAGCTGGGCTTGCCGGCGACAGCCATCTGCGCACCGATCCGTTCGAGCTCGCGCGCCATCGCTTTGTGATTGGCCTTGGCCTTCTCGTGGGTCGGATCGATCCGCAGCGCCGCGCCGAAATCCTGCACCGCCTTGGGCTTGTCGCCCTTTTTCAGCCAGAGCTCGCCGCGCGCGTTGAAAACGTCCGCCAGCGTGGAATCGAGTTGCAAGGCGCGGCTGTCGTCGGCGATGGCACGGTCGACCTGATCATGCCGCGCATAAAGCGCGCCGCGCGCGATCAGCGCCTTGACCAGGTCCGCCTTGGCCGTCTTCTCATTGTCGATCACGGTGGCGCAGGCGGTGGTGGCCTTGTCCATGTCATCGGCCGCGCTGGCGGCGAGGCACGGCGCCATATCGACCTGCACGACGACGGCGGGCTCGCCGCCGGTCGCGGCATGGGCCGCATTGAGCGAAAACAGAGAGAGCACCACGGCTCCCGACAATTGAACGAGTTTTTGAAAACGCATGCTGGTTGCAATCGGAAAGTCTTCTTCAGGAAGTCTTCTTCAGTCTTGCCTTGAGGCCGTACTATCCATCATACGGCCCGATTGGTGCTAGCTTGTGGCACGGCTCAAATCGGTTTCGGGGATACGCGTGTCGACATTCGAATGGATCATCGTATTGCTGCTCGGCGCCGTTGCCTTATCGGCGCTGGCGCGGCGGATCAAGGTCCCCTACCCGACCTTTCTCGCCATCGGCGGCGCGCTGATCGCTTTCGTGCCGTCAAGCCCGACCTGGGCGCTGGAGCCGGACCTGGCCCTGGCGCTTTTTGTCGCACCGGTGCTGCTCGATGCCGCTTTCGACACCTCGCTGCGGGATCTGCGCAAAAACTGGGTTCCGGTCGCGACCCTGGTGGTGGCGGCGGTCGGCCTGACCACGGTCGGCGTGGCCTATGTCGCCCATCGGCTCTTCCCGGACATGCCCTGGGCCGCCGCAGTGGCGCTCGGCGCGATCGTCGCGCCACCGGATGCTGCGGCTGCGGTCGCGATCCTGAGCCAGGTGAAGCTGCCCTACCGCATGGTCAAGGTGCTGGAGGGCGAGAGCCTGCTCAACGACGCCAGCGCGCTGCTGATCTATCGCATCGCCGTCGGCGCGGTGGTCATGGAGCACCTCAAGTGGAGCGAGGTCGCGCCGACGATTGCGCTGGGGCTGGTCGGCAGCGTGCTCGCCGGTCTTGTCGCCGGGCGTATCATCCCGCTGTTCATGGAACGTGTGAAGGAAGCACCGAGCGCGATCATCGTCCAGTTCGCCACCACCTTCATGGTCTGGATCGCCGCCGAGCATCTCGGCCTCTCCGGCATCCTCACCATCGTGGTCTACGCCATGACCATCGCGCGCACCGCGGGGCTGCGCATGCCGGCACGGCTGCGGGTACCGTCTTATGCCGTGTGGGAGACGATGGTGTTCGTGCTCAACGTGCTCGCCTTCATGCTGATCGGCATGCAGATGCGGCCGATCTGGACGCGGCTCGATGCGGACGTACGCTGGGAATATTGCGTCGCCGCCGGCTGGATCCTGCTCACAGTGATCCTGGTACGGCTGGCCTGGATCACATTCTACCGCACGACGCTGCGCGTGCTGATCGCGCACGACATCTATCATCCGAAGGATCCCAAGCAGGTGGCCTCGCCGAAGGGCGGCCTGATCATCTCCTGGTGCGGCATGCGCGGGCTCGTCACGCTCGCCACTGCCTTCGCCTTGCCGGAGAACTTTCCCTATCGCGATTTCATCGTCTTCATCGCCTTTGCGGTGGTGCTGGGATCGCTGGTCATTCAGGGCCTGACATTGCGGCCGCTGATCCTGGCCTTCGGCCTCAAGGACGATGATCCCGTCGGCATCGAGGTCGCGCGCGCCCGCGCCATCGCCTATCGCGCCGCGCTCGATGCCATCGAGGACGACCCGTCGGAGGAAGCGGAAATCCTGCGGCTCGAATATCGCGCCCTTCTGATGCAGGCGGACGACGATCCGAACGGCGGCATCCCCAATGGCGAGCTTCCCGCCGATCCCCTGCGCCGCCGCGCCATCGAAGCTGCGCGCAAATCGATCTTCCATCTCCGCGCCACCGAAGTGATCGGCGACGACGCGTTTCACAGGCTCGAGGGCGAGCTGGATCTCGCGGAATTGAGCGCGGGGGGTTGAGCTCGGTGCAGCGCGCATTAGCCTATACAGATGGCTAGGAGCTTGAACCAAACGCCGCCCCTTCAGACTCATTCCTGATGACGACCTTGATCGACGACCGTCGTGTACGCGCGCGAGATGCGTCGCCTGCACGATATTTTTATCTCCACATGGCGCTGGCCTGCGCGGCCACCGCGTTTCTCGGCTTCGCACCGACCTATTGGATGCCGCTCGCCCGCGGCGCGCTTTCCACAAGTCCGGTGATTCATTTTCACGGACTCTTGTTTTTCACCTGGACACTTTATTTTGTGATCCAGACCTGGCTCGCGGCCTCGGGCCGCGTCGTCAACCACCGCGCGCTCGGCATCGCCGGCGTCTCGCTCGCGACCGCAATGACGATCTTCGGTTTCCTCGCTTCCGTGCATGTGATGCAGCATTCCGCCGCACTCGGGCAGCGAGAGGCCGGCATCGCCTTCTCGATCGTGCCGATGAGCGGCATCGCGTTCTTTGCAGTCGTATTCGTGCTCGCGATCATGAACACGCGGAAGCCCGAGATTCACAAGCGCCTGATGCTGCTCGCCGCGGTCTCGATCCTCGACGCCGCGATCGCACGCTGGTTCCTGACCTTCCTCGCACCACCGGGACCGCCCGGCCCGCCGCCGGTGCCTGTAACGATCGCGCCAGCCGTAGTCGCCTCGCTCCTGCTCGTCGTCGCCATGGTGCGCGACTGGCGCACTGAAGGCCGCGTGCATCCGGTCTACATTTACGGCACGCTTGCTCTGCTGGCGGTGAAGGTCTTGAACTGGCCGATCAGCGAAACGGCCGCCTGGCATGCGTTTGCCGGCGGGATTCTGGCGCTGGCGCAGTGAGCCACCGCTGTCGTCCCGGACAAGTGTAGCGAAGCGGAGCGCCCCGGGACGACGGCGAAGATTGGTTCATGCCCCCGCCTTGCACGTAATCCCGCCGTCCACCACGAGCTCAATCCCCGTCACGTATTTCGACTCGTCCGACGCCAGAAACAGCGCCGCGTTGGCGACGTCCCAGGCTTCGCCCATGTGGCCCATCGGCACCTGGGCGTCGCGGGCGCGCCACATCGCCTCGACATCACCCTTGGCGTAGCTGGCAGCAAGGCCGGCGGAATGCTCCACCATCGGTGTCTTCATCAGGCCGGGCAGGATCGCATTCACCCGCACGTGGTCCTTCGCGAACTCGACCGCGGTGGAGCGCGTCAACTGGTTCATCGCCGCCTTGCTGGCGTTGTAGCTGACATAGGAAATTCCGACATGGCGGATCGAGGCGATCGAAGAGATGTTGATGATCGAGCCGCCGCCCTGCTTCATCATCACGGGGATGACGTGCTTCATGGCGAGATAAGCGCTCTTGAGGTTGACGGTGAAGACGCGGTCCCAGCTCTCCTCGGCGACATCGACCACGCTGCCCATTTCCGCGATGCCGACATTGTTGTCGAGCACGTCGATGCGGCCATAGGCATTGAGGCACGAAGCGAGCATCGCCTCGATCTCGGGTGCCCGCGAGACATCGGCCGTGAACGCTGTCGCCTTGCCGCCTTCGCCAGTGATGATCTTCGCGGTCTCCTCGGCGGCTGCGCCGTTGCGATCGACGCAAAATACCTGCGCGCCCTCGCGCGCGAAGGTCACCGCGGTGGCCTTGCCGTTGCCCCAGCCCGGCCCAATCGAGCCGGCGCCCACCACCATCGCAACCTTGCCCTTGAGCCGATCCATCGCGTTTCTCCCGTGTTGTTGTTCTTCTTGTAGCCCGGATGGAGCGCAGCGCAATCCGGGCTACGGATCTTTGCAGACGCTCATTTTTGTGACGTTAGCACCAATGGGATGCCCGACAATCTCCGACAAGGTTCGGCACTTCCCATCATGACATAGTCGCCACTCCCCCGCCGCGCCGGAATTGCCCAACACCACCTCCGGCATCGGCGCGCGCTGCGGCTGCCATTGAAACCAGCCATCGACCAGCCGCGCCTCGGGCGGCGGCTCCATGCCGGGACCGGTACCCTTGACGCGGGCCTGCATCAGCTCGAGGCCCGCAGGCGTCACGCGCCAGTCTTCCTGCCAATCGACCTTCGCGATCGAATGCGTCCACACCAGCGTAAAGGCAGACAGCGCCAGCGCCTTTACACTCCCCGCTGTTGCGAGGCAGAGGCTCACACCGCCTCGACCGTTACGGGCGGACGCTGCCGCCATTGCCACAGCACCAGTGCCGCAGCGAGCACGAAGCCCGCGGTGTCGCTGAACGGGAAGTCGCCGAGCAGGCAGAGCGCCGCGCCGAGTGCGACCAGGCGTTCAACGAAAGTCAGCCGCGTGAACAGGAAGCCGATCGCGACCATGCCGAACAGCGCAATCGCCACCAGCGCCTTGAGGCTCGCGAGCGCCACCGCGCCGTAGAAGCCCAGCTTTGCCGCCATGGGATCCCCGGCCTGGAGCATCAGCGCCGGCGAATAGACGAAAATGAAGGGGATGACGTAGCCGGCGAGCGCGATACGCATCGCTTCCCAGCCGATCTTGTCCGGATTCTCCTTCGCGATCGGCGCCGCCGCGAGCGCGGCCAGCGCGACCGGCGGCGAGAGGTCGGCCATGATGCCGTAATAGAATGCGAACATGTGGCTCGCGATCAGGGGCACGCCGAGTTTTGCCAGCGCAGGCGCTGCGAGCGCAGCGGTGATGATGTAGGTCGGGATCGTCGGAATGCCGGTACCGAGCAGGATCGACAGCAGCATGGTCATGATCAGCGCCAGGAACAGGCTCTTCTCGCCGAGCCCGATCACCCAGCCGCCGAAAATGGTGCCGACGCCGGTCTGCGACATCATGCCGATGATGACGCCGACGATGGCGCAGGCCATGCCGACGGTGATGGCGGATTTGGCGCTCTCGGCGAGCGAGTCACGACAGGAGCGCAAGGCGGCAAACCCACCGCGGACAAAGGCCGTGATCACGATCAGTCCGACCACAACGCAAGCGACCGGCACAATCTGAAGGCCGTCGCGCGACAACGCGGCGACGATGAGCGCAAGCCCGATCCAGAAGATGTAGCGGATGGCGGTGGCGGAGAAGCCGGCCGTGATGCTCGCACCGAGGATCAGCGCCACGGTGAGCGCAAGGCCCATGCTGCCGGCATAGAGCGGCGTAAAGCCTTCGAACAGCATGTAGACGAGGGCTGCGAGCGGCAGCACGAGATACCAGCCCTTCACCAGCGCCCTCCACGCGCTCGGCGTCTCCGAACGCTTCATGCCGGTGAGGCCCTGCTTGCCGGCTTCCAGATGCACCATCCAGAAGGCGGAGGCGAAATAGAGCACTGCGGGAATCGCGGCCGCCCTCACGATTTCCGAATATTGGACGCCGAGCGTCTCCGCCATGATGAAGGCGACCGCGCCCATCACCGGTGGCATGATCTGGCCGCCCATCGAGGCGGTGGCCTCGACGCCGGCGGCGAAGGCGCGGCGGTAGCCGAACCTGATCATCAGCGGAATCGTGAACTGGCCGACGGTGACGACGTTGGCCACGCCGGAGCCGGAGATCGTACCCATCATGCCCGAGGCAAACACCGCGACCTTCGCGGGGCCACCGCGGGTGCGGCCGAACAGGCCGAGCGAGACGTCGGTGAAGAGCTGGATCATGCCGGCGCGCTCCAGGAACGAGCCGAACAGGATGAACAGGAAGATGTAGGTCGCCGAAACATAGATCGGCACGCCGTAGAAGCCCTCGGTGCCGAACGACAGATGCGTGACGATCTGGTCGAAGCCATAGCCGCGATGGTTGAGCGGCGATGGCAGATATTGCCCGAAGAACCAGTAGACGAGACAGGCGCCGCACATCAGCGGCAGCGCCGGGCCCATCAGCCGCCGCGTGCCCTCGAAGATCAGCACCGCAAGCAACGTGCCGACGGCGAGATCGACCTGCGTCGGATCGCCGTCACGTGCAATCAAATCGGCATAGAAGATCCACTGATAGAGCCCGCACAGGAATCCGGCACCGCCGATCAGCCAGCCGAGGGCGCGGCCGAGGTTGCTCTTGGCGGTGAAGTTGCCGATCAGGCCGAAGGTAAGGAGAATGAGGAAGCCGACATGGACGCCGCGCACCACCTGGCTCGGCAGATAGTTGAAGGCGGCGACATAGAGCTGGAAGGTCGCAAAGGCGATGCCGATCCAGTAGGCGAGTTGGCCCCACCAACCCGGGCCAAAACCTTCCGGAAAGCCGTGCTCGAAATTGTCGAACTCGACCTTGATGGGCGCCTTGGTGCTCTCTGCCTGCGACATCGATGTTTCCCCGCGCCCTGATGGGGGCGTTCTTACAGCATTCGCGCTGCGTCCCAAATACGTCATGCCCGGGCTTGTCCGGGGCACCCACGAAGCTTCCCCGCATGGACGCAGAACGTGAATGGCCGGGACATCTGTGCGAAGACGCGCTTCGCGCTAATGCCCGGCCATGACGTCCGACGACGAGAGCCGATCTTACTTGATCAGCCCCTTTTCCTTGTAATAGCGGATCGCGCCGGGGTGCAGCGGAACCGGGCTGCCGCTGGCCGCCGTCTCGAGCTTGATCTCTTTGCCGGCGGCATGGGCATTCTGCAATTCCGGCAGCGACTCGAACACCAGCTTGGTCATCTGGTAGGCGAGATCATCCGACACCGCGGAACTGGTCACGAGGTAGTTGACCACGGCCGCGGTCGGCACGTCCTTGTCCTGGCCGGTATAGGTGTTGGCTGGAATAATCGCGGCGATGAAGGGCGGGCCAATCTTGTCGACCGTCTCCTTCGGCACCGACACCACAATGATCGGGCTCGAGGTTGACAAATCCTTCAGCGAGGCGACGCCGAGGCCGGCCGACTGAAGCGTCGCACCCAGCTGGCGGTTCTTCATGAGATCGACGGATTCGGCGAACGGCAGATATTCGACCTTGCCAAGGTCCTTGTAGGTCATGCCGGCGGCGGCGAGGATGGCGCGGGAATTCAGCTCGGTGCCCGATTTCGGCGCGCCGACGGACAGGCTCTTGCCCTTGAGGTCCGCGAGCGTCTTGATGCCGCTTTCGGCGGTCGCGACGATTTGAATGTAGTTCGGATAGATCGCGCCGATGGTCCTGAGCTTGTCGAGCTTGGTCTTGAAGCCGGCTTCCTCGTCGCCGTCCCAGGCGGCTTTGAGCGAGTCACCCAGCGTGAACGCCAGTTCGCCGCGGCCCTGCTGGAGCAGGATCAAATTCTCGACCGACGCCTTGGTGGCCTGCACCTGCGTCTTCACGTTCGGAATCTTGTCGCCGTAGATCTTCCCGATCGCGACGCCGAGCGGATAGTAGACGCCGGAGGTGCCCCCGGTCAGCACGTTGATGAAGGATTGCGCCTGCGCGCAAGGTGCCGTCGCCGCCAGGGCAAGAGCCGCGGCCACGCCGAAAATCGTCCGTTTCATGGTTGTTTTTACTCCCCAAACCGGCCGGGAAGTTGGCCGGATGAGGGGAGCGGGTCAACCCGTCCAAAAGTCAAAACAGGACTGCGGCAAACGGCTGTCCCGGCTCGATTTTTCGGGAACCCGGCGGGTGCGGCGACGTGGCGCAGCCAAGCGCTGACGGTCGCCTTACTGGAACGTCATGTCCAGGCACTTGGAGATGTCGGAGCCGAGGCCGGACGAGATGGTGATGCAGCCGCGGATCTTCTGCGCGGCCATGTCGGCGGCCCAGATCGAGTAGCCGCCGGGGCCGAAGAACGAATTGGTGTTCGGCGGCTCGGTCTCGGTGGCGTCGAAGTCGTAATGGCCGTCGGTCTCGAAGATGCGCGGCTTCTTGGTGCAGCCGCCGTCGGTCTGGACGTTGATGACTTCCTTGTTGTCCCGGGTCAGCGCCAGCGAGACCTGGCAGCGGAAATATTCCGAGGTCTTGGCATTGAAGAGATAGGTGTAGGATTTGCAGGTCGCCGTGTTCAGCTTGCCCGGGGCAAGGCCGCGGCTGCACGAAATCCGCTGGTTGTGGCTGAGCTGGTAATCATCAGCTTGGGCGGCCGGCGCCAGCGCCGTGACCAACAGCGCGGCAGCCGAGCAGGCTTTAATGACATGGTTCATTCGAATCATCCCCACCAATATTTTTGTCGAATTGCGTTCTAGACGGAAAGCGGAACATAGTCGCGGGTGGGCGAAGGGAAAATCACAAACTACTGGGCAAGACGTGATGCGCTGCGGCGTTTTGCGAATTGACCCGGAAATATCGTTCGTGATTTGTTCAAACAGGTACCCCAATGGCGGGGAGGATGGATGATGGCATTTTCAACGAAGACATTTTTAGTTGCTGCGGCGCTCGGTGCGTTCGCCGCACCCGCATTGGCGCAAACGGCAGCGACGCCGTGGGAGCTCAAGCCCGACACCGGCTATGCCTATGACAAGGAAGGCAAGACCTTCTCTTACAAGATGGGCACCAGCAATGCCGGCGAACTCCTGAAGGGCGCCAAGAAAGTGCCGAAGGGCACGCTGTTCTTCATCGGCCAGAACGGCCAGCTCTACATCCGCACCGGCCCGTATCTCGAAGGCGACGGCAAGTTCAAGTTCGGGTCGAATTAGTAGGGCCGCGATGGCGGTGCGCTCCCTCGCCCCGTTCTTACGGGGAGAGGGTTGGGGTGAGGGGCCTCTCTCCGCGCATGAGACTGTCGAGGGACCTGTACCCCCTCACCCGGATCGCAAGAGCGATCCGACCTCTCCCCGCAAGCGGGGAGAGGTGAAGAGAGACCGCCCTAAAACGCCGCCGCCAGCTCTCTCGCACCGGCATTGTTGCTGTTGCTGTCCATCCGCGTATCGGTCACCGCCAGCAGTTTCGCCACCGTGTTGTGGCGGATCGCGACCGGGTTGCGCTCGTAACCGCCGCGCTGGAAGAAGTTCGAAGTCGGCACCTGCTCGCGCATCGCCTGCGGCATCGTCACCATGTCGAGCCCGGTGCCGTCGCCGGTGAGGTTCATCATCTCGAGCTCGGCGGCGGTGAGCGGACGGCTGTAACCCTTGGTGCGCGCGAACAGCACGGATGTCAGCAGCTTGTGGGTCTGCAGCATCGGGCCGATATCGACGTCGAGCACCATCGCATGCATGGCCCAGCCCTGCGCGGTGTTGCCGATCTTCTCGTGCTCCGACCAGGTGTCGGGCACCGACTTCGCCTGCGCCACCATTTTCTTCAGGACAGTGAGCTTGTGCTCGAGTGACTGACGCGCCGGCCCCGAGGTCTTCGCCACCTTGTCGGAGAGCACGCGGATGAGTTCATGGCCCTGTTCGGCCAGCAGCTCGACGCTATTGGTGGTCAGGAGCTGGTTGTAGCCCATCGCGGTCGAGATCGCGCGCTTGCCGCCATGCTCGATACCCGCCTGCACGTCATAACTGCCGGTGCCGCCGGTCTCGAACGAATAGACCCGCACCGCCTGCTCGCGCGTCAGCCCCGAGGCGAGCGCGTAGCGCGCATAGGCGCGCTTGAATTCGACCTCGCTGGACGGGCGCTGCGGCGTGAACTGATAGAGTTCCTGCGCCGCGCGCAAGAGATCGCCGACCACGGGGATCGGCTTTCGCTCGGGGCGATCCGGCGTCTGCTCCGGTTCAGGATTCACCGGCCGCTTCGGCCCGTTATAGAGCGGTGGATGCTCCAGCACGTAATCGTCCAGCGTGACCTGCTGCCCGCTGCGCCGCTTGGCATTGCGGCCTTTCCGCTTCTCGGAGATCTGGCTCCAATAGGCACCGGCCTCCTCGTCGAAGGCACCACGGATCTTCTGATACTCTGCGAGCTTGCGGCGATATTCGAGCACCGCAGGCGAGGCCCCACCCTGCGCGAAAAACTGCGACAGCAGTTGCGCGTTGGCATCGCGGACAGCGGGTGGCAGCGCGTCGGCCTCGCCGCCGCGCGCGGCGGGCGCAAGCAGGACGAGCGCGAGTGGAACCAACGCCAGTGGTTTTCGAATCGAATGATGCATGCTGCCCTCTTAGCAGGCATCCGGTAACCGTCACGTTAACGAGCCGTTTACCTCTTTTTTTGTCTCTTGCGTCACTTCCAGGCGAACACCGGCTGTTCCAGCTCGGCCACGCGGGTCTGCCGCCCCGCCAGCACCTCGCGGAACTGGTAGATCAGCGCAGCCGTCGGCGCGTGGATCAGGTTCATCTGATGATGGAACCGGATGACACGGCGCGCGCTCTCGGGGATCGCGACGAAGTCGAAGGCGTCGTCGCGCTCGACGGTGGCAAGCGCGATGCGGTGGACCGAAGCCACCTCGTCCGGGTTCGGACGGATCGCGGCGCTGTCCGTGGCCCAGACCACGACCGGCGTGATCAGATAGCCCGACCGCGTCGGATAGTCGTCTAGCGTGCCGAGCACGTCGACGCCCGTAAGGCGGAGGCCAAGCTCCTCGTCGAGCTCGCGCAGCGCCGCCTCGACCGGCGTCTCGTCGGCATCGCAACGTCCGCCCGGCAGAGCCCATTGCCCCCGATGCGCGCGCAGATGCGATGCACGCAGCGTGAGCAGAAACGCGGTGTCATCGCCCTCACCCGCTGCGGTCAGCGCGACCGCCACCGCGGCGCGCTTCAGCGCCGGCGATGCTCCGTCTTCCGGCAGCCGCGTGAAGGCCGCGCAGGCGGCCGCGATATTCCGCCGTGTGGCATCGTCGAACGATCTCATGATGCTTGACTACACCACGTCCGCCCCCGATGAAATGAGATCGCAAGGCCCGCACAGGAATGGACGACGAGATGACCAACAAGGCCGCCGCAAGGCTCAAATCAGAGGGCTGGAGCATCCTCGAGACCACCGGCTTCATGCACCTGATCGGCCCCTTGTGGGAGCGCAAGGTCGACGGCCAGTTCGAATTTGCGCTTGCGACCGAAGACAAGCACCACAACCGCCGCGGCATGGTCCAGGGCGGCGTGATGATGACCTTTGCCGACCGCACCTGCGGCATGACCGCCCGCTACACCTCCGGCAAGGAATTCATGGCGACTGTGCAGCTCGACACCCATTTCGTCGAAGCCGGCAAGATCGGCGACATCCTGATCTCCCGCCCGCGCGTGGTGCGCTCGACCCGCAGCCTGATCTTCATGAGCACGGAGGTCAGCGTGGACGACCGCTGCGTGGTGATGGCGAATGGCGTGTTCAAGATTCTGAGAGGGCCGGAGTAGGCGCAGTCAGGGCTCACACTGCCTTCTCCGCGTCATTGCGAGCGCAACGAAGCCATCCAGAATCTCTCCGCGGACGCAGCTCTGGATTGCTTCGCTGCGCTCGCAATGACGGCGGTAGCTGGCTATGCTGCCTCCACAAAAAGCAGCAAGGACATAGCCCATGCAATACCGCCAGCTCGGCCGCACTGGCCTGAAGGTTTCGCCGATCTGTCTGGGCACCATGATGTTCGGCGGCCCCACGGACGAGGCCGCATCAAAGCGGATCATCGACAAGGCACACGGAGCCGGCATCAATTTCATCGACACCGCGGACGCCTATTCGAAGGGCGCATCCGAAGAGGTCGTGGGACGCGCGATCGGCAACAACCGCCATGCCTGGGTGCTCGCGACAAAGCTCGCTAACCCCATGAACAATGGAATGGGCAACGATCCCAATCGCGTCGGCCTGTCGCGCCGCTGGGTGTTGCAGGCCGCCGACGAGAGCCTGAAGCGGCTCGGCACCGACCACATCGACATCTATTATCTGCACAAGGAAGACCATGCGACGCCGCTGGAAGAGACCGTGCGCGCGATGGGCGATCTGATCCGCGCCGGCAAGGTCCGCTATTTCGGCGTCTCGAACTACCGCGCCTGGCGCGTCGCCGAGATCTGCAACATCTGCGACCGGCTCGGCATCGACCGGCCCGCGGTGAGCCAGCCCTATTACAACGCCATGAACCGCATGCCCGAGGTCGAGCATTTTCCGGCCTGCAGCTACTACGGCCTCGGCATTGTGCCCTATAGCCCGCTGGCGCGCGGCGTGCTCACCGGCAAGTACAAGCCGGACGCCGCTCCGGACACGGAGACGCGTGCCGGCCGCAACGACACCCGCATGATGCAAACGGAATGGCGGCCGGAATCGCTTCAGCTCGCGCAGGAGATCAAGACCCATGCCGAGCGGAAAGGCATCACCGCCGGCCAGTTCGCGGTCAGCTGGGTGCTGAACTCGGCTTTCGTCTCGTCGATCGTCGCAGGTCCCCGCACCGAGGAGCAGTGGGACGGCTACATCAGCGCGCTCGACTATCGTTTCACCGCCGATGACGAGGCGCTGATCGACAAGCTGGTCGTGCCGGGTCATCCCTCGACGCCGGGCTACAACGACCCGGCCTACCCGATCGAAGGACGCCGCGCACGAACGGCATAACAACGGGGGACGACGATGGCGCACGAAGACCGCTACGGCCTGCCGCTCTCCACCTCCTCGCACGAGGCGGCGTCCGCCTATCGCGACGGCGTCGACCTCGTGCTGGCGGGGTGGACCGGCGCGGCGGAGGCACTGGAGCGCGCGATCGCGGCCGATCCGGATTTCGCGCTGGCCCACATCGCGCGCGCCCGCATCCACGCCTTCTACCAGCAGGGCGATCTCGCACGGCAGAAGGCGGCACTCGCGCGCGAGTGCGCTGCCAAGCGCGGCACCGAGCGTGAGCGCTCGCATGTCGAGACGCTAGCGCTTGCGATCGAGGGCCGGCTGCCCGAGGCGATCGCATCGACGCTGAAGCACATCGAGGCATGGCCGCGCGATGCCGTGGTGCTGTCGTTGCCGCTCGGCGCCTTCGGCCTGTTCGCCTTCTCCGGCATGGCCGATCACGACCGCGCGCGGCATGAGCTGTGCGAGCGCGTCGCGCAGCATTATGGCGAGGACTGGTGGTTCCTCACCATGTCCGGCTGGGCGATGACCGAGAATGGCGACGTCGCGCGCGGCCGCGGCGTCACCGAGCGCGGTTTTGACCTGCGCCGGGCGAATGCCCATGCCGCACACGCCGTGCTGCATGCGATGTACGAGGACGGCTCGATCGAGGCGGCCGACCGTCTCATCGACGAATGGCTCCCGACCTACGGCCGTGCCGGAATCCTGCACGGCCATATCCTCTGGCACCAGGCGCTCGGCGCGCTCGAACACGGCGACGCCGCACGTGCGCTCGAGATCTATGCCGACGTGCTTCAGCCCTCGGCCACGCAGGCGCCGCCGCTCAACGTCGTCACCGATGGCGCCTCGCTGCTCTGGCGCCTTTCGGCCTACGGCCATGCCGTGCCGAAGCAGCTCTGGGCCGAAGGTGACGCAGCCGCGCAAAAACTGTTTCCGAGATCGGGCCTGCCGTTCGCCGACGTCCACATGGCGCTGTTCGCCGCTGCCACGCAGAACCGTGAGGCGCTCGCCGCGCGGCTTGCCGTGATCGAGCAGCGGCTCACCGAGGGCAAGCTTCCGGCTGGTCCCGTGGTCCCGGCGATCTGCCGCGCGCTGGCCGCCTTTGCCGACGAGGACTATGCGGCCTGCGCGCAAACGCTCGCGCCCGTGCTGGACGAGGTCGTCCGCATCGGCGGCAGCCACGCTCAGCGCGAGTTGATCGAGGACACCTTCATCGTGGCGCTGATGCGCAGCCGCGATCTCCCCCGCGCCCGCAGCCTGCTCGATGCCCGCCTGCACCGCCGCGCTTCACCTCGTGATCAGCGCTGGCAGGCGGCGATGGCTTGAGGCAGGATAAGGAAAACAAGACCGGAGGACGCCCATGACCGAGATCGTTGCGCTGGAGGCGCTGGCCGCGCGCGTCACGTCGGGGCAGTCGCTGGCCATTCCCGTCGACGGCTCCGGCGTGGCGATGGCGGTGACCGCGGCGTTGCTCGAAACCGGCATCCGCGATCTCAGGCTGATCTGCGTGCCGATTTCCGGCCTTCAAGCCGACCTCCTGATCGGCGCCGGCGCGATCGCCGCGCTCGAGACCAGCGCGGTGTCGCTAGGCGAAGCCGGCGCCGCGCCGCGCTTCACCGCCGGCGTCAAGAGCGGCGCGTTTGCATTGCGCGACTCCACCTGCCCCGCGATCTTCGCTGGCCTTCTCGCCGCGCAGAAGGGCGTGCCGTTCATGCCGATCGCCGGCATCATCGGCAGCGACCTGCTCGCGGTGCGGCCCGACTGGCAGGTGATCGACAGTCCCGTCGGCGAGGCCCGCAAGGTGGTCGTGGTGCCCGCGATCTGTCCCGATGTCGCGCTGTTTCATGCGCCCGAGGCCGACCGCGCCGGCAATGTCCGCATCGGCCGCCACCGCGAACTCGCCAACCTCGCCTATGCCGCAAGACGCACGCTGGTCACCGTCGAGCGCATCGTCGACCGCAATTTGCTGGAGACAGAAGACTCGGCCGCCGGCGTGCTGCCCTCGCTCTATGTCGATGCCATCGCAGTCGCCACGCGCGGCGCCTGGCCGCTGGCGCTGTGGGACGAATATCCGGCCGACGAAGCCGAGATCGCGCGCTATGCGGCGATGGCGCGCAGCGAGGACGGCTTTCGCGCCTATCTCTCGACCTTCCTGTCGCATCGCAAGCAGGTCGCCTGATGTCGACTGAGCGCGAACGGCGCGAAACCCTGATCGCTGCCATCGCCGACCTGCTCGACGGTATCAGTCACGTCGCGGTCGGTGCCTCGTCACCGATCCCCGCGGCGGGCGCGATGCTGCTGCGCGCGCGCAACCAGCGCGACGGCAGGCCGCCGGTGCGCGTCTCGATCCTGGGATCGCAGGCGCATAATTTCTTCACCAATGGCGGCATCGAGCTGTTCGACTGCGCGGCGCAAGGCCGCGTCGACGCCTTCTTCCTCGGCGGCGGCCAGATCGACGGGCAGGGCAACATCAATCTGGTCGGCACCGGCGAGTATCCGAAGACCGACGTGCGCTGGCCCGGCTCGTTCGGCTCGGCCTATCTCTATCACCTCATTCCGCGCGTGATCCTGTTTCGCGAGGAGCACACCCCGCGCGTGCTGGTGCCGAAGGTCGATTTCGTCAGCGCGCGGGCGATCACGCCGGAGGTCCCTCGCCGCGGCGGGCCATATGCGCTCCTGACCAACATGGCGCTGTTCGACTTCGACCGCGACGCGGGCGGGTTCGCGCTGCGCTCGGTGCACCCGCCCTTCACGCCGGCGGATATCAGGGAGAATACCGGCTTCACCTATCAGGAGCCGGAAATCGTGCGGGAAACGCAGCGGCCCGATCCCGCGACCCTGGCACTGCTGCGCGGAAAAATCCTCGACGAGCTCGCCGAGACTTATCCGGCTTTTGCACGGACCATGAAGCAGGCGGCGTGACCCTTCGTCTCCGCCACGAAAAAAACATCGGCCTGACGGCAAGTGCCTGCCGGGACGGATGGGGCGATTTGGACGAATCGCCAGGGGTGGCGCGGTGGTATTCCAGTCGGGTTTTGCAGCACAAATGGGATCGCAACCAATTTCGGGTTCGATGGTTGTTGGACGGGATTTGACCGTGGCCCCCGGCACGCGAGCCTGACGATGCGCCTTTGCAAAGCGGCTCTGGCCGCAACCCTCGTCAGCTTGGCAAGTTCTTGGGCAAGTCCTTGTTTTGCCGAGTCTTCCGCCGCGATCCCCGTCAACAATCCGCCGGCGCAGCAGAACGCCCTCATCGACCTGCTGGCGCTGATGTCGGGCCATTGCAAGACGCTGAAGGTCGCAGGCCGCACCTTCGACTGCAAGACGGTGGCCTACGCCCATGGCGACAAGGGCCGGGTCAATTTCGCGGTCGCCGTCGACGATCCCACCGACGAGAACCATGTCGTGTCGTTCTCCGGCGAGAACGGCAAGCGGGCCGACGACAATTCCTACGAGCTGCCGATCGACCGCATGCTGCTCAATTCCAAGGACCGGCCCAAGGTCGACGGCCTGCCGGTGCCGGCCGAGCAGGCCTCAACCGGCATCTGCCGCCAGACTGGCAATTTTGCCGCCAAAAAGGTCAACGACGTCACCTGCTCGGCGACCGACAGCGAAGGCCGCCGCTACGAGCTGCTGTTCGTCTCCGACGGCACGCCAGTCAGCGTGCGCCGCATCCGGCAATCGTCGCCGTCGATCCAGGATCCGTTCAAGTAGCGGCCCTTCGTCCCGTCCCGCTTGTCACCGGGACCGGACGCGCATCCTGCCGTTGAAACTCCAGGTCCGGCTTGTATGCTTTCGCGTGCGTCCTCGTCGAGGAGGCCCGATTGCAACCGAAAGCGGGGCGATGAGTCCAGCAATGCGTATGATCACCGGGCTCTCGCGCATCCTGATCGTCTGCCTGTTTGCAACCCTGTCGCGCGAATGCATCGCAGCCGACGGTCCGCGGCAGCGTTCGATCCTGGTTCTGGAAGAAGCCGATTTTCGCTCGCCCTTCTATTCGGAGATCTTTGCCGGCATCCGTGCCGCCGCAAAACAGAACGGGAAGAGCGACACGGTGATCTACGGCGAGAGCCTCGATCTGGCCCGCTTCCCCGGACCGGATTACGAAGAGAGCCTGGTCGGTCACCTCAAGACCAAATATGCACTCCGGTCGATCGACGTCATCGTGTCGATCGGCGTCGCATCGGCGAAATTCCTGCAAAAGCGCAAGCAGGACATCTGGCCCGCCGCGCCTGTCGTGTACGGCTTCGTGCCCGACCTGCCCGAGACGCGTGCGCTGTTCCTGCCCGACACGACGGCCGTCTTCGCCAGAGTGAGGCCGACCCATCTCCTGACTGCAGCGCGCGCCATCGTTCCCGACCTGACCCGTGTCGTACTCGTCGGCGACGCCTGGAAGAATCCGCTGGTGTATGGACATTGGAAGCAGGACTTCGCGGCCGCGATGCCCGGTCTGGAGGTCACCGATCTGTCCGATGCGGTGCTGCGTGACGTCCGCAAGCAGGTCGCCTCCCTGCCCGCCCGCTCCGCGATCCTGACCTCGGCCATGTATTCCGACGGCGAAGGCACCTATTATTCGCCCGCCTCGGCGCTCGCACGAATCGCCGAGAGCGCGAACCGCCCGATCATCATGACGTCCGATACGTTCCTGGGGCGATCGGGAGTGGGCGGCTTCCTGCTGCTGCCCGAAATCATCGGCCGGGAAGCCGGCGAAGTGGCGATGCGGATTCTCGATGGCGAAGCGCCGTCGCGTATCGCGCCCTTCGGCGGGGACAACGTGAAGCCGATCTTCGACTGGCGACAGCTGCAACGCTGGAACGTGGACCAAGCCAATCTGCCTCCAGGCAGCGAGGTGCGTTTCCGCGAACCGAGCTTCTGGGAACAATATTACTGGCACTCGACGATCGTCGCGAGCGTAGTGCTGGTCCAGGGGCTGATGATCGCCATTCTGCTGCGCGAGCGCCGCTTGCGTTTCCTGGCCCAGGTCGAGGCACGCCAGCGCATGTCGGAACTCGCCCACATGAACCGCCGCGCGACCGCGGGCGAGATGACCGCCTCGATCGCACACGAGCTGAACCAGCCGCTCGCCGCTATCCTGATCAATGCCGAGACGGCCCAGCACGTGTTGCAGGGTCCGGCTCCTGATCTCGGCGAGGTCAGGGACATACTGGACCACATCCGCCGCGACGATCAGCGGGCGGCCGAGATCATCGACCGGCTACGCTCGTTTCTGAAGCGGGACCCGACCGAACGGCGCGAGATCGACCTCAATGCGACGGTCGCCGAGGTGTTTCGCTTCCTCTCCGTGCAGGCCATGACCCATGATGTCGAACTCGCGGCGGAGGCGTCGTCCTCGGCCATCCGCGTGAAAGGCGACAAGGTCCAGCTCCAGCAGGCCATCCTGAATCTCGTCGTGAACGGCATGGATGCAGTGGCCCATCTTCCGGACGATCGGCGCCGCGTCGTCGGCCGGACCAGTCTCGCCGACGGCAATCTGGCCCTTGTCTCCATCGCCGATACCGGCGACGGCATCCTTGCGGAAAAGGTGACCGAGATCTTCAAGCCGTTTTTCACGACCAAGGCGCAAGGCATGGGCATAGGTCTCTCGATCGCGCATACCATCGTCGAGGCACATGGCGGGCGCATCTGGGCCGAAAACACGCCGTCAGGAGGCGCCGTGTTTCACGTCAGCCTGCCGCTGGCAGCGCCGCGATAGCCGCCCCCCCTTACGCGAATGCCTTCTCCAGCGTTGCGAAGATCACCGCGAGCGACTTGTCGTGGCGGGTCACCGGCGGCACCGGGCGATCGATCTTCATGAGCTGATAGACCGCCATCTGCGCCGCGCGCACCGAATATTCGACGGTGAACACGACGTCGTCAGGAATCTCGACGAACTGGCTGACGAAGGCGAGGTTGACCGAATTTTTGGGCACCGGCAGCGGCCGGTCGGTCCGGTTGCGCGGCATGAACATGCTGGTGATGTAGGGCATGCGGCACGGAACGCAGATCGCCGTCTCGAACAATTCGCGATCGAAATTCAGATGCCCGCACAGCTCGTTCAGGATGTCGGCACCGCCGCACTCGGACATCGGCTTGGCGACAAAATTGCCGACGCGGTCCGGATGCAACGCATAGCCCCAGAACACCTGCACGTCCTTCGGCTGGTCGACGAAATGCGGCTGGTGATACAGCACCACCGACATCAGCCAGTTGGAATCCCTGAACGTCACAAGCCCGCCCGTGCCGGCCCTGTTGCCGGAGAACGCCTCCATCTTGTCGAAAAAGCGCGGATCGCGGCAGGTGACGGTGAAGGACAGCCAGTATGATTCGGGGATCGAGGTGTTGAACGCGGACGGATTGCCGAATTCAGGCCGCTCTTTCGCGATGCTCTCCCACAGCGCCCAGCCCTGGCTGTCTTTCTTGGTCAGGCGCGGAGCCGGCTCGGTCATGGTGCCCACGCTCGAAGCATCGGTCATCGAACCGTTCTGGAAGAACACGAGGTCGTCGTCCTCAAGGCGGACATTGGCGATGCGACCATCGCGGTCGAGCGCGAGCTGGCGCACGCGCACACGACCGCCCTCGTCTTCGAGCGTCATGTCGGTGACGCCAGTGCCGCGCACGAACTGCACGCCCTGCCGCTTCAGCCAGTCGGCAAGCGGCCGCACGATTGCGTCATACTGATTGTAGACGGTGCGCTTGACGCCGGCGAGGGTCTCGATGCGCGGGAATTCGCTCATGAAGCGGTGCAGATAGCGCTTCAGCTCGACCGCGCTGTGCCAGGGCTGGAAAGCAAAGGTGGTCTGCCACATGAACCAGAAATTGGATTCGAAGAATTTTGGCGACAGCCAGTCGGTGATCCGGCTGTTGCCGAGCGTCTCCTCCGACGCCTCGGCAAGCCGCAACAGCTCCAGCCGGTCACGCCCGGAGAAGCCCATATGCGAGACGTCGATCTTGAAGCGGTTGCGATCGACCAGCCGCGCCTGGGAATGCGCCGGGTTTTCCAGATTGAACGCGACGGTCTCCTCGCGCACGCTGAGGCCTGGACGTTCGAGCGAGGGAATACCCGAGAGCAGGTCCCAGGTGCATTCGTAGTGATCGGTGGTGAGCATACGCCCGCCGCGCAGCGAATAGGCGCCGCTCGCGAGCAGCGCGCCGTCGAGGCTGCCGCCGACCAGCGGTTGCGCCTCGTAGATCACGATGTCGCGCCCCGGCAGCTGCGCATCGCGAACCAGGAACGCCGCGCCCGCGAGCGATCCGATGCCCCCACCGATGAAATACGCCTTCATGACTTGCCTCGATTACAATTCGAATTTTCGCGGCGACATTGCATGTGGAGGCGCGGCCGAAGTTGCGCTGGATCAAGCGCGGCGAAAGACGAGAATCACGACGGCGTTATTGTGGTGGCTTCTTGGCGTAGATCTGCGCGATCTCGTCTGCAAAACGATGTTCGAGCGCGGGGCGCTTGTTCTTCAGGGTCGGCGTCAGCAGGCCGGCGGCAATGGTCCAGGGGTCCAGCGTCCACCACACCGCGCGCGGGGTCGCGTAGGATGGATAGGATTTTACCGCCGCCGCGATCCGCGCCAGCAGAGCGGCCCGCTCCGCCGCGCCACCCTGCTTGCCGCTCGCAGCTAACCTTTCCTTCTCCTGCACCCAGGCCTTTGCGTTGAGCACGACCAGCGCGGTGAGAAAGGGGCGCTGCTCGCCGACCACCAGCACCTGCTCGAACAAGGGATCGGCGAGGATCGCGGTCTCGAGGTCCACCGGTGCGATCTTCTCGCCCGTGGATGTCACCAGGATATCCTTGATGCGGCCGGTGATGGTGATGCGGCCATTCTCGATGCGCGCCTGGTCGCCGGTGTGCAGCCAGCCGTCGGCGTCCTTCACGCGACGCGTCTCCTCCACCCTGTGCCAGTAGCCGAGCATTACGCTGGGACCGCGCACCAACAATTCGTCGTTCTCACTGAGCTTGACCTCGACGCCGTCAAGCACGTGGCCGACCGAATGCGGGTCGTTATCCTCCGGCGTGTTGACCGAGACGACCGGTGAGGTCTCGGTCATGCCGTAGCCCTGGAGGATGTCGAGCCCGAGCGCGAGAAACAGGCGGATGACGGGCTCGGCGATCGGCGCGCCGCCGGAGACCGCGACACGCAGCCGGCCGCCGAGCTGCGCCAGCACCTTGTCGGCGACGAGCCGCTTCAACAGCGGCCATGCCAGCCGGTCGAGCACCGATAAGGTGCCGCGCCCCTGCCGCGCATCAAAACGCCGGCCGCCGACGGCGAGCGTGAGATCGAGCAGCGTTCGCTCCATGGTCCCGGCGGCGTCGCGATGCTGCATGATCAGCGCGTGGATGCGTTCATAGATCCGCGGCACCGAGATCAGCACCGTCGGCCGCACATGCTTCAGATCCTCGGAAAGCAGCGGCACCGAGCGCGCATAGGCGACGCAGGCCCCGGCCGCGATCGGATAGTAATAGCCGCCGGTGCGCTCGAAGGTGTGCGAGAGCGGCAGGAACGACAAGAACACGTCATCCGGCGCAGCCGCGATCCGACCGGCGATCGCCTTCACATTGGCGACGACATTGTCATGCGACAGCATCACGCCCTTCGGCCGCCCTGTGGTGCCCGAGGTGTAGACGATGGCGGCGAGATCGTCCGGCGCCACCGCGACGTCGGGCAAGGGCGCGGTCGCGCCTGGTGCGGATGCAAGCCACGCGTCGAGCGCAACGATGCGCTTATCGTCAGGTGACGACCCGGTGATGTCGGCGCAGACGATGCGCTTGAGCGTGTCGAGCGGCTGGCCGGTGGCCACGATCGCCTGCCAGCGCGACAGCGTATCCACGAACAGCAGCAGCGCACCCGAATCGGCGAGGATGTAGGCGATGCTGTCGGGGTTGTCGACCGCATGCATCGGCACCGGCACGAGGCCGCGCGACAGCGCCGCCTGGTCCATGGCGACATGTGGAATCCCGTTCGGCATCAGGATCGCGACGCGCTCGCCGGGCGACAGATCCTCCGCGGCCAGCGCCCGCCGCCACAGCTCGAATTCCGCGTCGATTTCGTGCCAGGACTGGCTGATCCAGCGCCCGGCATCCGCGTCGAAATGGCGATAGGCTTCCCCCGTCGGCGTCGCCTTGACGCGCCAGCGCAGCAGCTGCGGCAATGTCTTCACATCAGTGAGCGTCTGCGGTTGACTGATCGGCCCCGGCATGGCGTCCTTTCCTGACCGTCGATTCCCAATCAATTTGGGGGCTCGACACTAGGCCGGCCAGCCCTTGCGGCCTTGATCCTCAGCAAGCCGGCCATGCTTCGGAGCGACCCATGACGCGCGACCGTCTGTTTCTGCTGCGCCCCGGTTTCGAAGACCCCGCCTATCCGGGCCGGCGTTTCTATTGCTGGCATTGCGTGCTGATCGAGGGACTGCTCGCCTCGTTTCCGCAGCTTGCCGAAAGGCTCGACGTCGAACGCATCGCCTGGCCGCGGCCGCGGCAGGAAGTGATCGCAATGGTCGGCGAGGAGAACCAGTGGCTGCCGCTGCTCGTATTGGCGGACGGCGCGACCTCGCCGCACCAGACCGGCAGCCACCACGGCCGCGCCTTCATCGCCGACAAGGACGCGATCCTCGCCGCGCTGTCCGAACGCCATGGGTTTCCCGATCCGCATCCGTGAGGGCTACGGGTCACGTCGCGAAACGAGGGAAGATTGGCATTGCGCTTCCCTGATCGCCTCGCATAGTCGGCCCAACAGGCCGTCCGAAAGGTTCGATCATG
Organism: Bradyrhizobium sp. OK095; assembly: GCF_900109945.1. Taxonomy (GTDB): domain Bacteria; phylum Pseudomonadota; class Alphaproteobacteria; order Rhizobiales; family Xanthobacteraceae; genus Bradyrhizobium. The sequence goes on along the minus strand of NZ_FOBX01000004.1, from coordinate 418,907 downwards.
ACCATCCCCCTCCCCGCCCTCATCGTCGTCGACGTCCAGCGCGCGTTCGACGAATGGGAGGCGGCGGGCAAGCGCCGTAACAATCCGGATGCGGTGGCACGCATCGTCGATCTGCTCAAAGCGTCCAGGGCCAGCGGCGCGCCGATTGTTCACATCCGCCATGAGGGTACCAAGCCGAACTCGACGTTTCTACCGTCGCGTTCCGGCTACGCGGTCAAGGACGAGGCGCGCGAGGAAGCGGGCGAGCCCGTCATCGTCAAGCGCGTCAACAGCGCCTTCATCGGCACCGACCTCGAGACGCGCCTGCGTGCAGCCGGCATCACCACGCTCGTCATCTGCGGCGCCACTACCAATCATTGCGTCGAGACGACGACGCGGATGGCCGGCAATCTCGGCTTCGATGCGCGCTTGGTGCGCGATGCGACCTGGACGTTCGACCGCATCGGGCCCGACGGTGATGCGCATTCCGCCGAGGCGATCCATGCGATGACGCTGTCGAATCTCAACGGCGAATTCGCGCGGATCGTCACCACTGACGACGTGATCGCATCATTCGCGGCGAAGTGATGGCGGCGGCGCGATGAGCGCCCGTGATGCGACAATACATCTCACGACGCGCGATCATTCGTGTGAGATCGAACATCGCGCGCTGCGTCGTTTCGACGCCCGCACTGGCCGGAACGCAGCCAGCGCCCATCTGTTGTCACACGACATTCAACTGGAGTGATGACATGAAGTATCTCATTGTCGCGATGGCCGTCGGTGCTGCGGCGCTGGCCGGCGGTTCGGCGGCGAACGCGGCCAACACAGGCGCGAAGCAGAAAGCGCCGACGGACGTCAGCGCACAACACCGGCACCATCATCATGGCCAGCGCCATCACCAATGGCGCCATCACCAGCACGGCTATTATCGCCCACACCACCGGAGCTACGGCTATTACCCGCGACACCATGGCTATTATGGCGGCGGACCGTACGGGTATTACGGCGGCGGCGGTCCGAACGTGACCTTCGGCTTCGGCGGCAACCGCTGGTGAGCGGACTGACACGGACGAACGAAAGGCCCGCGAACACGCGGGCCTTTTTTATTTGCGCAGGATCATCCCCGCCGTCTCCAGCCCGCTCGCCAGCGCGGCCTCGACGGTACCCATGTCGCGGCCGCGATAGAGCGCCTCACCGGAAAACAGCACGGGGCCGTCGGCGCGCGCCAGGATCGCTTGCGCCTCGCGCGTCGCCGGCATCGCCCAGGAATAGGCGCCGCGGGCGAAAGGATCGTGCGCCCAGTTCGTCGCCGCAGCTGCGACGAGGTCGCGCGCGATCTCCTCTCGCGGCAGGGCGAAGATGGCGGCGAGCGAATCGAGCCCGGCATCGATCAGCCCTTGCGGATCGAGGCTTTGCAGCTCCGCGGTGCGCGGGCCGCCGAACCAGCCGGTGAGCACGGGATGCGGCTCCGGATAGCGCGTCCACCACACCGGGATGGTCTGGTCCGACAGCAGGAAAGTCATATCTGCAAGATCCAGCTTCACCTCGCGCCACCATGGCCGCGCGAACCGCAGCAGGATTTTGATCACGCTGCCAAAGCCGATGTCGCAGGCCACCGCAGCCTTCGCGCGCGCGGCCGCGGGCAGAGCGATGTCCCGCAGCAACGGCAGCGGGACGGTGACGATCACGCGATTGCAGCCATGCACGTCGCCGCCCACACAGCGGACGACGACTGCGCCGTCCTTCTCATCGATAGCCGACACCACGCAGCCAAAGCTGATCGCCGCGCCATGCCTGCGGCACTCAGCCGCCAGAAAATCGATCAACGCGCCATAGCCGCCAACGATGCGCGCCTGGGTGTGGCGCCCACCATCCATCCACTCTTCGCGCAGCGCCAGAATGGAGGCGCGCGCGGGATCGGCGGCGTCGTAGCCCTCGACCATGCGCTCGATCGAGGTGCGCAGCCGGCCGTATTCGGGTCCGGCAAAATGACGGCGCAGGAAATCGGTGACGGTGAGGTCGTCCTTCAACTCCCCGAGCACGGCATGCAGCTCCGCCTCATGCGGATCGTGACGGCTTTCGCGCGAGAAGCTTGCACCGTCAAAGCTCCATTGCGTGCCTTCGATCTCCTGAAGGGACAAACGCGCCTCGCTCAGCAGAGCGCGCGTGACCGGCGCCTCGCCATGGACGAATTCGGCGCCGCCGTCGGCGGGATAGCCGAACTCCGCAGCAAGCAGCGGGTGAATACGCCCACCGCAACGCTCGCGCGCCTCCAGGATCGTCACCCTCTTCCCGGCACGCGCGAGTTCGCGTGCCGCGATCAGGCCGGCCGCGCCGGCGCCGACAACGATGATGTGCTCGGACGTGTCAGACATGCCCGCGCTTTACCCGGCCACGCCTTGCGGATCGTTCTTGATCAGGTAGCGCAACAGCAGGACGCCGCCGCCGAGCTCCCGCACATTCTCCAACGTCATCGCGGCAAGCGGCGCGCGCTTGTCGCTGTCCGCGTCCGTCGAAGAGAACACGAAGGGAGCGCCCTTGGCGCCATCGATCGCGGGGCTGAGGATCAGATTGAACTCGTCGATGAGACCGGCGCGCAGGAACGCGCCATTGGCGACGCCGCCGCCCTCCACCAGCAACCGCTTCACCCCGAGCTCACGACTGAGAATGTCCAGCGCGAGCGCCAGATCGATCTCCGACTTGCCCGCAAAGATGTAGGACACGCCCTCGCCGCGAAGCCCTGCGAGATGCGAATCCGGCACGCTCTCGGTCAGCACGGCGACGATCGGATCGCCGCCGATGTCGGAGCGGCCCCAGCCGATCTTGCCCTGCGCGTCGAGCACGACACCATAGGTTTTCGCATCGCGCCGCGCGAACCAGTTTTCGCGGGGAAACTTTTCGTCCGCCGTCGCGGGATAGGGCTTACCCTTGGCAAACTCCGAGCCGGTGACGCGGCCGATCACCCAGGCGTCGCCGCCGAGCTCGCCATGGATTGTCTCGAACCAATCCGTGCCGGCGCCCTTCGGACGCCAGCGGCTGGGATGCGTACGGCCGTCGAGGCTCGAATGCATCAGACAGATGACATAAGGCTTCATGCAAATCTCCGGACCACGCTCAAGCCGCCGTTCCGCCGCTCTTGGATCCGCCGTTCTTGGCGTTGTCTTTGGCGCGATCGTTCACGATCACCGCGAGCGGATTGAGTTTTGGCGGCGCGACCAGCTGGAGCGTGTTGCTGTCGTGATGATTGAACGGCGCGCCGCGGACGAACAACTCGGTCTGGATCAGATAGGTCCAGCTTCCGTCGTCGTTGAAGGTGATGTCGCAGCGGTAGGAATCGGTGCGGAAGGCCTGTTCCAGAAAGTCGGTCGAACAGACCCCGTAAGCGGTGTCGCCGCGCTTCGCCGTCACCGAGATCTTCCTGTCATCCGGTCCGGCCTTGCCCGACGCCAGCAGCACTTGCCCGCGCGGGATCGCTAGCGTCTGCATGATCAACCCGGTCGCGGGCTCCCACAGCCAGTAGCCGACCTGGTCGTGGAAGGTGATGTCTTCCTCGGGCGTATTGATGTGGATGTGATAGCGCAGTCCATAGAGCAGCTGCGGCCCATTGGCCTGCGGATCGATCGGGTCCATCCGGATATGCTCGATGAAGGTCCGCCGCTCCGGCCCCTCCGCCTTCGGATTGATGTCTATGCCTTTGTCCGCCTGCCAGGTGCCGGCGAGCCGGCGGAGCGGGCCGAGATTGGCAAGGCTGTCGGGCGAGACGTCCTCGGGCTCGGTGAAGATGTCGGCGGGAATGGGGAGCATGGTACCTCGCGTCGTTGCGGGGTGAAGCAATAGCACAAGGGTGGGGTCAAACCACTGGAATGGAACCAGATTCTGCATTGCGCGTTAACGACCGTTGAGTCCGCGAAATTCGGGCTCGAATGGGCAAAGATGCCCATGTCACGCGTCGCGGGGGATCAGGTGCTGTCTGAGAATACTGCTCGGCAGTCGACTGATATAAGCTTCCTCGCCGACGGCGGCGAGCTGGGCGCCGCGATGCGCTCGCTCGACTGGTCGGATTCACCGCTCGGTCCTCCCCGCGACTGGTCCCAGGCCCTGAAGGCGACGGTCAGCATGATGCTGCCCGCCCAAGCCCAGATCGTTTTGTTCTGGGGCCCCGACTTCGTCGCTCTCTACAATGACGCCTACGCGCCGGGCATCGGCGCCAACCACCCCCGCGCCCTCGGCCGCCCGGCGATCGAGAACTGGGGCGAGCTGTGGGACGATCTCGAACCGCTGCTGTCAGGCGTCCGTCAAACCAGGAAGACATTCGCCGCGAAGGATCGTCCGTTCTACGTCGAGCGTCATGGCTACGGCGAGACCAGCTATTGGGATGTCTCGTATTCCGCCGTGCCTGATGATGACGGCTCGGTCGGCGGCGTGCTCTGTCTCGTCTCGGAGACCACCGAACGCGTGTTGGGCGTGACGCGGCTGCGGGCCAGCGAAGCGCGGTACCGAGAGCTGAACGCCACGCTCGAGCAGCGCGTGGCCGAACGAACTGTCGAGCGTCATCTGCTCGCCACGATCGTGGAAACCACCGACGGGCAGATTCAAGCGCTCGATCTCGGCTATCGCTGGCTCGCGATCAACACGTCCTGCGCCGATGCGTATCAGCGCATCTACGGCAAGCGGCCGAACGTCGGAGATTCCCTGCACGAATTCCTGGCCGACCGGCCCGAGCATCTCGCTGCGGCAATCGCGATCTGGAGCCGGGCGTTGGAGGGCGAAGCCTTCACCAACATCGAGGAGTTCGGCGATCCCCGGTTCGAGCGCCGCGTCTACGAGATGAAATTCGAGGTGCTGCGCGCTCCTGACGGCACGCGGATCGGTGCATTCCTGACCGGGGTCGACGTCACGGATCGGCTGGAGGAGCAGGCACGGCTCGCGCAGGCCGAGGAAGCGCTGCGTCAGGCCCAGAAGATGGAGGCGATGGGCCAGCTCACAGGCGGCGTCGCACACGACTTCAACAATCTGCTCACACCGATCGTCGGCCTGCTCGACATGTTTCAGCGCAAGGGCATCGGCGGCGAGCGCGAGCATCGCCTCATTGCCGGCGCAGCCCAGGCGGCCGAGCGCGCCAAGACGCTGGTGCAGCGTCTGCTGGCCTTTGCGCGCCGGCAACCGCTTCAAGCCGTTCCGGTCAACATCGGCCGGCTCGTGGCCGACATGGGCGATCTGATCTTGAGCACGACAGGCCCGCAGATCCAGCTGACGCTGGACACGCCGCTAGGCATTCCCGAGGCCATGGCCGATCCCAACCAGGTCGAGATGGCGATCCTGAATCTCAGCGTGAATGCCAGGGATGCCATGCCAGATGGCGGGTGCCTGCGCATCTCCGCCAAGGCCCGCACGGTGACCAGCGAGCACGACGCGGACCTGGCGCCGGGCACATATGTCTGCATCTCGGTCGCTGATACCGGCATCGGCATGGACGAGACGACACAGGCGCACGCCGTCGAACCGTTCTTCTCGACCAAGGGCGTCGGCCAAGGGACCGGCCTCGGCCTTTCGATGGTCCACGGCCTCGCCTCACAGCTCGGCGGCGCGCTGACGATCAGGAGCGCCGTGGGCTCCGGGACAACAGTGGAGTTATGGTTGCCGGTCAGCCACGCGGCCGCGGGGCCGATCGTGACAGTCGCACAACCAGAACTGCGGCCACTTCCCGCCGGCACCGCGCTGCTGGTGGATGACGAACCGCTGGTGCGCATGAGCACCGCCGAGATGCTGAGCGAGCTCGGCTACAGGGTCGTCGAAGCGGGTTCGGCCGAAGATGCGCTTCAACGTGTCAGGGACGGCCTGCGGCCGAACCTGCTTGTCACCGACCATCTGATGCCGGGCATGAGCGGAACGGACTTGGGCCTCGCGCTGCGCAACCAGTATCCCGAGCTGCAAATCCTCGTGGTCTCAGGTTATGCCAACAACGAAGGCATCACGCCGGATTTGTCACGGCTGACGAAACCATTCCGGAGCGACGAGCTGGCTGCGAGTTTGGCGGGTTTGGTGAAGGCGGGGCGGTAAGCGGCAAGCGGAGCCGAACCGGTTCAGTTCGGCTCCGTCGCCGGGAAGCTTAGTGGCGGTGATCGCGGACCTCGGGTTGAGTGCGGTGGTCCCGGACGATGGTCTGATTGCGATGGTCGCGCACGATGGGCGGGTCGCGATGGTCGCGGACGATGGTTGTCGCGTTCGAGGGTGTCGCCACGCCTGCCAAGGTGATCGCTGCGAGAGCCACGAGGATGGAATTGCGCATGAGTCTTGTCCTTTGCCGGTGGATCACTGCGAGCCACCTGACAAAAGGCTAGATCGGTCTGTCGGAATGATATGTGCCGACGATCACGCGGCAACGTTTGATGCGCTCGCGCCGCGCCTTGCGTGCAATGTGCGGCGATGTCCCCGGTGACCGGACGGTGAGGCGCCGTGTGGAACGTGCCCCAAGAGCAACCGGCACCTTTCGATGTGAAACATCTCACAATCTGTAGCTGTATTAAGTGCTAAAAGCGCGGGCGTAAGGTCATCATTGCCGCCCGCTGCAAATGGGTCATTCGCAACGGTTCCAGCGGATCACAGGGAGGAGTTGCCATGTCAGTTGTATTGAAAGCTGGGAAGATCAGCGTCCTGACCGCAATTACCAAGATCGTTCCCGGTCAAGCCGAAGTGTTGCGCAAGACGCTTCAGGGGCTGACCGCTGCAAACGGCGGTAAAATCGCTTCTCTCGGAACGATCCATATCGTGCGCTGGGTCATTTTCGATAATGACACGCGCTTATTCTTCGCAACGAATTTCGACGGCGACGTCGAAGACTACATGCGCGATTTCGCCGAGCGGGCCCCCGATGGAATCGACGCGATCTGGGGCCATTGCGAGGGGTATCCGGGCGCGCGCGATTATCCAAAGCTGCGGGATTACATTCTCGGAAGCGCCGTCGAAACCGATGGTTACTATTGCGCCTATCCGAATTCGACCGTCGCGGACATCAACAAGGCGCTGGATTGGAAGGGCAAGCTCGACACATTCCTCGACCAGCTCGGTTGACGGGAATGACTGCCCAGTCCACTGCCGGCAACCTGGATCGGAACGACATCCAGGGGATGGCGATGCGGCCGTATCGCTTCCCGTTTGCGCACTATCACGTGCTGAATGTGGGCGATTCAGCGAAAGCTCGGCGATGGTTCAGTGGTATCGCCGGGCGATGCACCACCGTGGCGGGCCTGGACGCATCGCCTTCGCAGGCCTTCAACGTCGCCCTCTCGTGGCAAGGTCTGTCGGCGATGGGTCTGCCGGAGGCCAGCCTGCTGAGCTTCCCGCAGGAATTCCAGCAGGGAATGGCTGCGCGCGCCGATCGGCTCGGCGACGTGGGCGACAGCGCTCCGGCGCGGTGGGACGCGCCGTTCAACGCGAGAGTTCACGTGCTCGTCGTGGTGAGTGCGATGACGACAGCGGATCGCGATGCCGCTTCGACAGCATTGCTGTCTGAATTGCGCGATAACGGCTTGACTGCGGCAGGTGCCATCGATGCGAAATTGTTGGCCGGTCCAGATGGCAAGCTCGCTCCAATCGAGCACTTTGGCTACCGTGACGGAATTACCGAGCCCTCGATCGAGGGCAGTGGGGAGCCTGCCTTGCCCGGCGCGGGCGTTCCGGACGCAGCTGGTTGGCGAGCCCTGAGGGCTGGTGAGTTCGTACTCGGGCAGCCCGACGAGACCGGTGCCGTCCCTGACTTGCCGACCCCGGCAAATTTCAGCGGTAACGGCAGCTTCGTGGTGTTGCGCAAGCTGCACCAGCATGTCTGGGCCTTCCGCAACTATCTGCGGAGCTCCGCCAAGGACGACGCCGACGCCGCGCTCGTGGCGGCGAAGATGATGGGACGCTGGCAAAGCGGCGCACCGCTGGCTTTGACAGCAAAGCAGGACGATCCGGTGCTCGCCGCAGATCCGAAGCGAAATAATGATTTTACATATCTCGACGACTTGCAAGGAACGAGCTGCCCGGTGGGGGCACATGTGCGGCGCCTCAATCCGCGCTCCGGGCTGACGGGCCCGAATGGCGCATCCGTCCATCGGCATCGGCTGCTGCGCCAGGGTTTGCCCTATGGGACGCGCCTGCCTGCGGATGCGACTGCCGATGACGGTGCCGAGCGCGGCGCCGTCATGTTGCTGGTGAACGCCGACATCGCCCGTCAATTCGAATTCGTTCAGAAGGTCTGGATCAATGATGGCGGCTTCGCCGGACTGGAGAATGAGAAGGATCCGATGATCGGCGGCAATGACGGGAGCGGGACCTTCACGATCCCGCGTGTCGAACCGCCGCGGCGTCGATTGCAGAAATTGCCGGCTTTCGTGAGCACACGCGGCGGGGAGTACTTCTTCCTGCCCGGCATCGCCGCGTTGCGGTCCTTTGCCGGCTCCCCGGCAGACACGGCCTCATGATGGATTCAGGCTGAGTTCTTCAACAGCCTGCCAAGGAGAGCACAATGGCGTGGAAACCAAATTCAAGCGTCGCCTCACTGGCCCTGCTCTTCTCGGTCATTGTTGCCGCGGTCGTCGTGATCGCGGGACTGATGGGCTACCCCTATGTCGCTAAGGTCTATGACGGGATCAGGGTGAAGCTCCCAGAATATCCAACAGCCCAGAAGACCCGCTGGCTCGACCAGAACTGGACCGACAAGCGCGACTGGTTTCACCACGCCGATCAGGGAACGGCGACTTTCCACATCCCTTACGAATGGTTCATGGCCCTTGAACAGCCGGTGTTGTCGCTGACTCCGCTGACCTCGGTGGGACTTCTGAGCGACCCCGCTTATCTCGACCGTTTCGGATTCATTCCCGATCCAACCGATCCCAAGCTCGGATTGCCTGTCGGCATGGCGCGCGGCAAGGCCATGGTCGACGGCACCGCACAACCCTGGAAAAATCCACGGGCCCCCTACAATGACATGACGCGGATCGGGCTGACCTGCGCGGCGTGCCACACCGGACGTTTCACCTACCAGGGGACAGAGTTCCTGGTCGACGGCGGCCCGGCGCTCACGGATCTCGGCAAATTCCGGAGCGCGCTTGGCCTCTCGCTGGCGTTCACGCGCTTCGTTCCCTTCCGCTTCGATCGGTTTGCCGAAAAAATCATCGGAGCAAGCCCAAGCGAAGTGGAAAAGAGTCAGTTGCTTGCGCAACTCGACAAGATCCTGGCGCAGGGCAAGGGGCTCGCGGATCTCGATACCATGGTCGCTCCGCAGAGCGTGGTCGAGGGGTTCGGCAGGCTCGACGCGTTGAACCGCATCGGCAACGAGGTCTTTGCGGTCGACCTCAAGATTCCCGCCAACTATGCCGCCACATCGGCGCCCGTGCATTTCCCGCGCATCTGGGATTCCTCGTGGTTCGATTGGGTCCAGTACAACGCATCGATCGAACAGCCCATGGTGCGTAATGCCGGTGAAGCCATGGGCGTATCCGCGATGGTCAACCTGACAAGCGCGAAGGGGGGGCTTTACAACTCAGGTATCGAAATCATGAACCTGGACAGGATCGAGAAATCGCTGGCCGGCAAGCAGCCGAATGAAAGTACAGGCTTCACCGGATTGAAGTCACCGCAATGGCCTTCCGAGCTTCCTCCGATCAAAAAGGCGGTCGCCGAGCAAGGTGCGATCCTCTACAAGGATCTTTGCCAAGGATGCCATCTGCCGCCGGTGAGCAGTGCCGAATTCTGGAAGTCCGACCGCTGGTCGCTGCCGGACAAGCGGACGGAGGAGCGTTATCCAGGCGAGCGTTATCTCCACCTCGAGGTCTTCCCGTTCGCGCGTATCGGCACTGACCCGGCACAGGCCCAGGATATGTTCGATCGCAAGGTCACGGTTCCGCAAGAGCTCGATGTCCCTTACGACGGTTTCGGCTTCGCGCTCGGTGCAGTCACCGAAAAGACCATCAAGCATTGGTATGACAGCCAGACGCCACCGGTTGCGCCGGAAAAGCGCGAGGAAATGAACGGATACCGGAATAACGGTATCGACCACCCGCTGGGCTACAAGGCGCGTCCGCTCAACGGGATATGGGCGACGCCTCCGTACCTGCACAACGGCTCGGTGCCCAACCTCTACGCCCTGTTCTCGCCAGTCAGCGAGCGGCCGACGAAGTTTGACCTGGGCAACCGCGAATATGACGCGGGCAATGTCGGATATCGCACCGACAAGCTGGAGAACGGATTCGAGCTCGATACGACGCTCCGGGGCAATCACAACACCGGGCACGAGTTCAATGGCGATGGGACCAAGCAAAATGAAAAGGACGGCGTGATCGGGCGCTTTTTGACGAAGCAGGAGCGGATGGCGCTGGTCGAATTTCTGAAGACAATGTGAGCCGGCGCCCCGAACTGCACGTCAGTTCGGGAGCTCGACCGCGACCTCAGCGCCAGCCGGCCGCCAGCGCCACACTGCTGCAATACGCCGAGGTCTCACCGGATCGCCAACCGGTGATGCGTCCAGCCTCCTTGCATTCGTCGTAGCTCCTGTAGTTGCCGACGTTGCGGCACGTGGCCGAATACACGCCACCCGACGCGTTGCACCCGGTCCAGGGCTTGTCGGCCGTCTTGAAGCTCGATTGGCAACCGCCGATGCAGCTGCCGGTTTCGCGTTGGAGCTTGGCAAGCTTCGAGTTATCCGACATCGGCGACGTCGAGGCCGTTGCAGCGGCCGGCGCGGTCCGGATCGACCTCGTGCTGTGGACTGTCGCGTGATGCGTCGGCCGGTACGGCCGCGCCATCTGCCTCGGCGCTTCGACCGTGACGCCGGGAAGCTGGGTGTCGGCGGGGGTCGGCTGCGACATGGCCGTGCCGCTCAGGCTGCACAGCAGCAGCGCAATCGATGGAAGCGCGACAGCGGGACGCGCAACGAAGCGTGACGACAACGTCATGACCATGTCCTTCCAGATGCGGAGACAGTCAATTCCATCCCCGAGATGAAGATATCACGCACCCATTGAAGTTGCATCGTCGAATCCCGCAACTCGATGCAAGTCGATTCCACCGACGACCTATCGACGTCGCGTCTGCCACAGTTTTAATCAGGCCTCGCGCAGACCGGGTGGCAGACTTGCGCAGTAAAGACGCAGACGTCCCGCCATTCGCGAAAATCATGGCAGCCGCGCAAGAGGCGTCACAAGGGTTTGTGTCCGGCGTTCCCGTTTGCGCCGCGAAATCGCGGTGATAAGACCATGGGCCGAGAGTTGTGAAATCCGCCATAGGCGATGAAGCCACTCCCAATATAGCTTTCAAGTGACGGCAGTGATTTTCAAGTGAGCGGTTTGGAATGCAGCAGACTTCGGTCGAGACGTTCTCGGACCTGATCGGCAATATCTACGATTGTGTGATCGCGCCTGAACAGTGGACGAGGGTTCTGAACGAGATTCGCATGGAGTTCGGCTTCGCGACCGCCGTGCTCTCGGCCTACAGCCTCACAAACACGAAAATCGGCGTCAATGCGGCCTCTGGAACCGACCCTGTCCCGACGATGACCGGAACCGCAGTCGAGTATGTCGCTGATATCGTCGAACTCTGGGGCGGCATTGAGCGCATCCGGCAGTATCCGCTTGGAGAACCGATCATTCGATCCCAGGCGGTTCCAGAGGATATCATCCTCGGCAATCGGTATCACCGGGAATGGGCCCTGCCCAAGGGCCTGTTCGACGCCGTCGGCGTCGCCCTTGTTCGCGAAAAAACCATGATCGGCAATGCGACATTCAGTCAGCATGAGTCGGACGGGGCCATCGAAGATGCGCAGGTCAGCGGATTGCGCATTCTCGCGCCTCACATCCGCCGCGCCGTGATCATCAGCAATCTGTTCGACATGAAGACTGTGGAAGCCGCGACATTCTCCGCGACCGTCGAGGCCCTGACGGCCGGCGTCGTCCTGACGGACGAGGATTCGAAGATCGTTCACGCCAACGCCGCAGCAGAAGCGATGCTCGCGGCCGGCGATCCGGTTCTGACGCGACATGGCCGGATCGCGGTTCAGTCCGCGGCGACGACCGCCTCACTGCAATCGGCCATCGCACAAGCCGCGAAGGACGAGGCGGCCCTCGGCCAGAAAGGCATTGGTATCCCGATTCCGCGCCCGGACGGTGCCCCTCTCGTCATCCACGTTCTGCCGCTGCGACGTGGCCACATGCGGGCCGGCCTGGTTCAGCGCGCCGCCGCCGCGCTGTTCGTGGCATCGGCCTCCGGTCCGCCGCAGCTGCCTCACGATGCGCTGGTCCAGCTCTATGATCTGACGCCGGCCGAGGTTCGTATCTTCGAACTCATCTGCGAGGGACAGACACGCGACGCGATTTCGTCGCAGCTCGGGGTGTCCGTCAGCACGGTGAAAACCCACCTCTTTCATGTCTTTGAGAAGACAGGATGCCGACGGCAGGTCGATCTGGTCAGGCTGGCAAAGTCGCTGACGTTTCCGGTGTAGGGAGCGGCCCGGGTGACGGCGACGTGCGTGATGTTTTTGAAGTGGGTGGTTTGGAATGCAGCAGGCTTCGGTCGAGAAATTCTCGGATCTCATTGGCGGCATCTATGATTGTGTGATCGCGCCCGAACGCTGGACCGAAGTTCTGGATGGGATATGCGCCGAGTTCGGCTTTGCCACCGGCGCACTCTCGGCCGCCAGCCTCTCGAACATGAAGGCCGTCGTCAATGCGGTCTCCGGCACCAGCGACCTCGCTCGGATGTCTCAGAACGCGATCGGGTACGGGGCTGACATCATCGAGCTCTGGGGCGGCGCCGAGCGCATTCAGCAATACCCGCTCGGGGAGCCCATCGTTCAATCCCAGGCAGTCCGGCAGGACGTCATCTCCGGCAATCGCTATTATCGCGAATGGGCCCTGCCCAAAGGCTTGTTCGACGCCGTCGCCGTCGGCCTCGTTCGCGACAGGACGATGGTTGGAAATGCGATCTTCAGCCAGCATGAATCGGCCGGCCCCATCGACGATGCGCAAATCGGCGGATTGCGCCTTCTGGCGCCACACATCCGCCGCGCCGTGACGATCAGCAACCTGTTCGACATGAAGACGGTGGAAGCCGCGACATTCGCCGCGACCGTCGAGGCCCTGACGGTCGGCGTCGTGCTGGCGGACGAGGATTCGAAAATCGTACACGCCAACGCCGCAGCGAGCGCCATGCTCGCGTCGGGTGATCCGATTGTGGTTCAACATGGCCGGATCGCCGTTCAATCCGCGATGACCACCGGCATATTGCAATCGGCCATCGCACAGGCCGCGAAGGACGAGGCGACGCTCGGCCAAAAAGGCATTGGTATCCCGATCCCTCGCGCGAGCGGTGATCCTCTCGTCATCCACGTTCTGCCGCTGCGACGCAGCCATATGCGATCCGGTCTGATCCAGCGCGCCGCCGCCGCCTTGTTCGTGACGTCGGCCTCCGGGCCGCCGCGATTGCCTCACGATGCTCTCAACCAGCTATACGATCTGACGCCGGCCGAGATCCGTATCTTCGAGCTCATTTGCGAAGGACAGACGCGCGCCGATATCTCGGCGTCGCTCGGCGTTTCCGTCGCCACCGTGAAGAGCCACCTCGTTCATGTCTTCCAAAAGACGGGATGCCGGCGTCAGGTCGATCTGGTCAGGCTGGCAAAGTCGCTGACGTTTCCGGTGTAGGTCGCGAGCCTGCCGCTAGCTGAATCTCCCCTTCGGATCCGTGTACTGATACGTGTAGGTGCCGTTGTTCATGTCGGCATAGGTCTGAATTTCCAGCACCACGAAGACGATCTTCCATGAGCCCGATCCGGGATCGAGATTATTCGGAAGAAACGCGTTGGGGTTCGCTGTCGCGGCATTCTGATTGCCGTATTTGAGCAGCTCCTGCACCCAGTAGCCCGGACTCAGTCCGGACGCATCGCCTGGCCGCGGATCGGGCAGCAGCAACAGCGCGAAGCGGTAGGACGCAATCACGCTGTTCTCATCGTCCGGATCGATCGACGTGCCCCAGTTCGGCGGCCCCCACGGCGGGCTTGCGCCGAACGGCTGCAGCGAAACGCCCCACTGCGCGGTCTCTGTGTCGGTCGTCGTGCTCGAATAGCCACCCGATCCCCCGATCATGATGCTGCCCGAGGTCTCGACCCCGCCGAGCAGCGGAATCCCTGCCTCGTCATCCCAGTAGCAACCGAGCGCGAGCGACGCCTCGATATTCCAGGAGCCACTGTTCATGGCGGTCTTCAGCGCCGTGAAGGCGGCGCCGGTCACCCCGCCGAGCGACCAGGAAAAATCCAGATATTTCTGCGACGGCCCCCCGGAGGCCGCTCCGAAGTCGAACGCGGCCGGCCAGATCACGGAATCGAAATAGTCGGTGATCGCGTTGTTGGTCAGCGCCGCCATCGTGGCGTTGATGCCGCAGGGCGTTTGGTCCGGGCGCGTGCCATCGATCGTATAGGTCATGAGATCTCCGGGCGTGACCAGGAACGGCACATACTGGTGCCCGTTGGACTGGCCGACGGTCGCGCTGGTCGCCGCGAAGATCGGCGCCTGCGGGGCCGAGCTCGCGACGTTCGAAGTGCCGTCGGTGATCATCTTGCCGTTCGCGTCTAAGAATTGCAGGTTGGTGATCGAGATCGACGCAGACGCAGCGAACACCAGGCCGTAGGGTTCGATGCTCTCCCCGACCATTTTGCCCTGCTCGACACTCGCAACGCTGGTCTGCTGCAACGGCAGCGTGAGGGTGCTGGAGGTCGAGCTCGACCAATTCCTGGTGTAGCCGCCGGAAACCGACGCATTCCAGGCGATGCCGGCTTCGCCGCCGTCGCCAAGTGATTCGACTCCGGCCGAAACTCCGATCTTTCCGTTGGCCGTGATGCTCGCGCCCACGTTCCAACTCTGCTCGCCCTGGGTGCCTGCGCCCTGCGACGTTCCGTAGATGACCGAGCCGAGATCGTTGGTCGTGCCTTCGAACAGCCAGTTCAAGATGTTCGCGTTCGGGAGCGGGATCGGTCCTTCGATGATTCCGGTCACGGCGATGGCGGGCCCGTCATTCGGAGTGTTCAGCGAGATGTTGGCATAGTTCGAGATCACGTTGACGGTGCCGAACGGCTGCACCTGCGCCACCGTCGTCTCGCCGTAGAACAATAGCTGCAGCAGCGGATACGTGGTGGTCGTCATGTTCCCGGTGCCGTTCACGTTCGACGTCGGGTTCGACTGCTTTCCATTGCCGGTGTCGACGATGAACATCATGCTCGGGGGCGTGCTGGTGTCGGCGGAGGATGCCGGCAGCGTGGACTGGCTCGCATAGGCGAGCGGCTCGTAGGTCGAGAACACCTCGATGAGCAGCGTTTTCTCGAGGTTCTTCTCGTCGGTGACTGACGATCCGCAGGCGATGATGCGGCCCGCAGGATCAGGCAGGATCGTGAGCGGGGATTGGGTGGCGGCCGCGCTCGACCACGCGAGCGCAGGCTGCCCTGCGGCCGGCGAGCCGCTGGCGTCGAGCGGGCAGGTCACCGCGACCTGGAACGGCGTCTTGTCGCCCCCCTTCGCGTCGGCCATGGTGACGGTCATGAACATCACGAGGTCCAGGGCCAGATCGTTGCTGCTGATGTCGGCGCCGCTGACCTGCGGGGTCACCGCAAGGCTGATCAGGTTGTCGAGGCTCACGCCCGAGCGGCCGGCAACCGCGGGGAGCAGCGCGCCGATTTCCGCTGCGCTCAGCGCCATCGAGGTTTCATTGCGCGCGGGCCAGGTTCCGAACGTGCCCGCGTTCGTGGCGACGGTATTGTCCGGCAGCTGGTCGGCCACGTAATATACCCCGACCGTCGCGAAATCCATGAGCTTGCCGGTTTCGACCGGAGCCTGCTGCACGATCCCTACGAGGAACGCCTGCGATCCCAGAGAAATCGCGCTGATGGACGCCCCGCCCGGCAAAGGAATGCCGAGGCCGTTCTCATCGCATAGCACGAAGCCCGCGAGCCAGATCGCTGTCGCCGCGCTGGAGCTTCCCGCCCCCGGCGTGACAGCGTTCAGCCACGTCACCATGACGCCGGCACTCGAATCCTTCCACAAGTTCGACTGATTCCAGAACAAATAGAGCTCCGGGATCGTGCCGGACTGGATCGCAAGCGCGCATCCGCCCACGCTCTTCGGCCCGAAGCCGTTCTTCAGCTTGAGCTGGCTGCTCGACCATAATTCCTTGTTGCCGAGGCTGGAGGCGGTGAAGCCCGACGCGGTCGGGTACAGCGATTGCTGGATGTCGGAACTGTCGCCGAAGCCGACGACGAAGATGTTCGACCCGAACAGCGCGACCGCATTGCCCTGCGGCCGCGTCCCGATGCCGATCTGAATTTCCGGATTTTGCGCAGGTGTAGCCATTCACGACCTCCTCGACAGCAGCCATCCTGTTGTCGAAGATATTACAGGCTAAGGTTGCGACGATTGGAAGTCGCGTTATGGTGACAGCGACCAAGGAAGCGCAGATTTGGAATCGGGAGCTGTTAGGCGATCGCCCACCAAAATCATGAGATAGTGCGTCGTCCGGTTGGATTGAAATGAACGAGGCGGTTTATCGCGTGCAAATGAAGCAAGTATCTTTCAAGGGCGTCGCCATCGGCAACGTCGTCGACATCGTCTCGTCGAATCTCGTGGCGATACCCGTCATGATCCTCGTTCTGGCATCGGCAGGCGAAACATCACTGCCGGATCATGGCGCCGGCTCTGCCGCCGAGGTCCTGAAGGCAAGCAGCGTCTTCCTCGCGGCATCGACTGTTCTGGGCGGGCTCTGCTCGGTCCTTGGTGGCTACGTTTCGGCGCGCATCGCCAAGCATGACGAAGTGCTGAACGGGACGCTCGCGTCCATTCTTTGCGTCGGTCTCGGAGTTTATGCGTTGGTCAACGGCACCAGCCGCTTCTGGCTCCACGTGCTCTATTTGCTGCTCAGCCCTGCCCTCGCCGCGCTCGGCGGCTACCTGCGGTCCCGGCAAACGGCCCGAGCCGGCTGATCGAACCTGCGGGGAGGGAGAGTACTCAGTAAGGGGAGGAATGGTATCGCGTCCGCACCGAAAAGCAGCCGCCGGCGTGAAGCCCGCTTGCCCGCAGTCCGTCCGGCATGAGGGGAGCTATTCCGCACGTCTGCGTCGGGTCCGCCATCGCTGCGTTTTTCACAGTCGGACAATCCGCCGGCAAGACCACACCAGGGGCAATCTCTTGATCACTTATGCAGTGGACGAGATTCCGGCGGCATGCTACTTTAAATAGAAGCATGGCGCGGCACTCGTTTTCGAGAGATCACGGGCGAGAGGCATTTGCTGCCGCAGGGGAAGCGCTCGACAACTCGTCCAGAGGAGATCGCGATGCCAACGATTATTCAGGTCCCGACCGGCGGAATTGTCATCGAGGTCTATGTCAAGAAGGGCGACAATGTCACGCCCCAGCAGCATCTCTTCGCAGTCGAGCTCGGCAAGACGCTTCTGATCCAGCGCGCGACGGTCGCAGGCACCGTCACCGACGTGGCCGTCAAGCCGGGGGATCCCGCCGTCCAGGATACTCCAGCCGTCACCATTGCATGAGGTGCGATGAGATCAGGATGTCATCGCACCCTGGTCGCGCCGTCCGCTTGCGCGCCGCTGCCGCGCGGCAGCGCGGTCCGATTGATCAGCGCTGGCGCGGCCGTGCCGTGGTAACGGGCCTGTCGGGCGCAGACGAGGTCGTAGTGCTGCGCAGGCCATGACCGTTCGACCTTCGGTCGCTTGATCTCGACGGTGGCCTGCACCGCCTCGGACAACCAGGCCATGTCGGGAATGACCGACAGGAAGATCATTGGACGCCAGTCCGGCGACGCGTTGGGATGGGTGGCGTGCAGCAGCCGCGCATCCTGCACCACCATGTCTCCGGCACGAACCGGTACATCGACGGCATCGGGAAGCGAGGCAAGCAGAGGATGCGCACGGCGCTCGCCATCATCGCCCAGCAATTCCGCGGTTCGGCCCATCTCCGCATGAAGCGCGTGCCGCCTGCGATGCGTTCCGCGCAGCACGCGCAGGCATCCGTTCTCGGTACCGACGTCGCGCAGATAAAAGGCGAGCACGAGAAGTGGCGGTCGATCGCCGAAGCTCACCTCGTCCGACCACCCCCACCAATCCTGGTGCCAATACAGGCCGGGGCTGTGCGGCGGCTTCTGGATGACGAAGCCCATGAACCATTTCGGATCCGGACATCCCAGCGCGCGCAGCAGCGCATAATGCTGCTCGAGCCCGACGAACCAGCCGAGCTCGGGAAGCGCGCTGACGTCGGTGACATGGCCCAGGAATCCGTCGCCGGGAAATTTGCGCTCCGCGTCCACCGTCTGGGCACCGCAGATCGCCCGAAGCCGGGCCAAATCTTCCTGACCCAGGACATCGTCGATGACGCAATATCCGTCGACGAAAAGCTCATGCGCCCGGTGGCGGAAATCCCGTGACCTGGTCGGGGCGCCGGCCAATGTCTTAATGCCAGCGCGCGGCACGCGCCGGTGCCATGGCCAAATCCCCGCTAGCGCGTCCGGTGAAACACATCATTACCCCTGGCGATCTTCAGCCGCCCGGTCGCGGGATCGACATAGGCCAGCTCCCACTGCGTGGTCATGACGTTGCCGGCCAGCGTGCCAGTCCAGGCCGCGACGGAATTGCAGCTCTTGAAGCTGTTCTTCCACGTCACCACGAAGCGCACATTGCCCGCGCCCGACCTGCCGCTCGCGTCGAACGGCATGTTCTGGCAATCGAAGCCTGTTGCCTGATTGACGTATTGGCCCACAAAGCCACCGTTCGCGCCAGGCGCAAAGACGGTCAGCTCGGAGCCACTTTGATTCTGCCAGGACGACGGGATCGGGAGTTGTTGCGCAGAGGCGCATACGGTCGAAACGCCCATGAGGATCAACAGCAGCGCTACGACGCGAACCATGGCCACCTCCCCGAGAGAGCTATGAACCATAACTAGAATCATATTATTACGCAACTTAAAGTTAAGGTCGATTTTCAAGCGAGAGCAGGTGTTGCGCGACTGGTGCGCGCTGCATTCCCTCGACCTCGTCGGGTGTTTTTGAGGCGCGGGATTGTTCGCGTCCGACCTCGGCGCAGCCCGTGATCGGCAGGAAATTCGGATGGACGAAGCGATCCTCCTCCGTCGCGTGCGTTTGGAGGAGGTTCGAATCGTCGAAGAACGAACCCCGCCCCCATCGACGCCAACTGACGAGAGACCACCGATCCGCCGCGTCCAAGGCGCGCAAGGCTTTCTGAAAAAAAACGATATCGAGCGCCTGTTGTCCGATCTCGCGTTCTTCGCACACGCCTGGGCCAGTTCGCCGCGTCGGCCAGCGGACGCAACTTGCGGGGGCCAGGTTTGGGGCCGCGCTTGCGGTTCACCTGATGTCCCGGCAAACGGCCCGAGCCGGCTGATCGAACTGGGCGCTGAGAGGGTATCCACTAAGGGGGGATGGTGCGCCAGTCAGGACAAAATTACGAACTCGTATCTCATTGAAATTGCTACACAACCTCACCTCACCTCACCTCACCGCAGCTCCGCGAACCAACGCGGCATTTTTTCTGCACCTCTCTTGAGGCAGTCAGGCAAGGGCATGACGGCCGCTACGCCGGTCGCGACCGCAGCCGAGTTGTCGAACAGCGAATGCAGCCAGAGCTGCCAATAGCGGTTTCGATTACTTTTTCTTCCCGTCGGTATCGAACTGCTTGAGGAATGCGACGAGGTCGTTGGTCTTCTGTTCGTCTTTCAGGCCTGCATAGATCATCTTGGTGCCCGGGACTTTCGCTTTCGGGTCCTTGATGTACTCGCGGAAGGTGGCCTCATCCCAGGTGATTCCCGAGTCCTTGTTGGCGGCGGAATATGTATAGCCGGCAACGCTACCCGCCTTGCGGCCGATGACGCCATTGAGGACCGGTCCGACGGCATTCTTCGCGGTTTCGCCGATCTGATGACAAGCCTTGCACACGGCAAAGACCTTCTCACCGGCCGCAGCGTCCTGCGCTCTCGCTTCGCCTGCGCCGACAACGGCCAAAACAGCGACAAATATAACAGCTCGCATCTGATTCTCCGTTTTCAGCCTGCCCGGTTTGAGCGGTTGGTGGTACTATCCTGGTAGTCCGAACATCAGCCGCAGCCGGCACTGCCTGCTAGGCCCCGTATACGATCAAGCCTCCGCCGGATGTCATCATGCGGGCTTGAACGTCCGGCCGAGCGGCAACCACGCGCTGGATCCCCGACGCCGGCATCAGGCTGAATGCCGTCGACAGTGCATCGGCCTCGGTTGCCGTCGGGGCGATGACGCTGAGGGTGGTGTAGAGCGCGGGGCTGCGACCGGTCGCCGGATCGAACAGATGCGTAAACCGTCCCAAGCGATCGAACCGGAATCCAGCGCCCGCCGATGTCGCCACCGCACGGTTGACGATGTCAACGGTTTCGGTAAGCGCACCGGACCTCTCGGGATCCGCCAGTCCCACGCGCCAGGGCGTACCCTCAGGTCTCGGCCCGATCGCCCGGACCTCTCCCATGTTGACCAGCGTCGTCGACAGGCCGGCGCTACGCAATCTCTCGACGACGCGATCCGTGGCGTACCCCTGTGCAATGCCGTTCAGAGTAATTGCGGCGCCGCGCCGCGTGAGCGCAATTCGGTCTTCGCTGACGAGAAGGCCGCTGCGTCCGACGCTGGCCAGCGCTTCCGCCAGCCTCTCCTTCGACGGCCCTTGCGGATCGGGCCTGTCGGAGGTGAAGTGATCCGCATAAAGCTGCCACAGCGGCTGCACCGTCGGATCGAAGGCACCATCGGTCAGATCGGAAAAATACAGCGAAGCCTTGAGCAGCGCCACCATGTCGGTATCGGGAGCGACAAGGATGCCGGTGCGGTTGAGCGTGCAGATCGCCGAATGCTCCCGGTACAGGCTGAACTGCCGTTCCAGGTGCCGCACGTCCTGGATACACCGATCGACGAGGCGCTGCGCTTCTGTCCGGTCCGGATGATGGATCTCCATCGATACTTGTGCCCCGAGGGCTGATCCCTGCCATCGCACCGGATCGCCTGCCCTGGCCATTCGGCCGCCGGACAGCAATGCCGACCCGGCGACCGACGCCGCAATGGCGATCATGCGCCGGCGCGTGAGATCTCGATTCGGCATCGATCGCTCCTCGTCAGTTGAGACGCGCATCGGAACGTCCTGTCTGATCGGCGGCGGTGTCACCGCCGAGCACATAAGCGTCGGGAATCTGCGCGAACGTCACGACCTTGCCGCCATTCGCTTTAGCGAACGCGTCGGCCGCCTCGCGATTTCCAAAGGGCACAGCCTCGGCCGCGCCCATGCCACCCTGCCTGCGGCTTTCGATTACAAAGAACGCCTTACGCGCGTCGATCCAGTTCGTCGTACCAGGATCTTCCCAACTCGTCGCCCGCGCCATATCCGATACGTAGATCGCCCGGATGTCACGGGGCTGGTCGGGCATCAACGTAAACGCCACGGTATCACGCACCGACGTGAACCAGAACGGGTCGATCCGGCTCGCCGTGATGATCTGACCTTTCGGCCCCGGGTGCTCCGTCAGGTTCATGCCACAGAACACGCCCATCGCGTCGCTCGTGAGGGCGACGGGGGGCGGAACCACCGAGTTAGCCGCGTCCTGATTGCAGCCCGCGAGCAGAATCGCGGTCAAAAAGGTAAAGGCAATCCGCCGCGTCATAAGGCCCTCCGCGCAAAAACCATTGTCGCCAGTCCAAGCGGCGCGGCGATCCATAACAGCAAGCCCAGCAGCAGCGTGCCGATCCCCGTGGTCGCGGTCCCCGCGAGCCCTGCCATGCCGGAGAACTGGCTGACGTTGAACCCGGTCAAATTGGCCAGCCGGTAGAGATCGGCGGGGTTGAGAAACAGCAATCCTTCGAGGACGGGCGCCGAGATGATGCGCCCCTGATCGACCACCAGGATGCCGAGCAGCGCCATGTCGAAGACCAGCACCATCAACAGCCAAATGCCCACCGAAACGCCTGCGGCGGTGCCGCGATCGCGAACCAGGCTGCTGATCAGATATCCGATCGCGACAAAGACCGCGCCGAGCAGGATCGAGGTCCCGAGCATCGACGCAAAAGCATACCAGCTTGCCGCCAGCACCGAGGCGCCGGTGACGACAAGCGCCACCGCCGCCGCGCCGTAACCGATGACGGTGGCGAAGGCGAGAATCAGGACATGCCCGCAGAATTTTCCGAGAATGACCTGATGGCGGCCCACGGGGTAGCTAAGCAGCAGGATCATGGTGCCGCGCTCCATCTCGCCGACCACGGCGTCATGGGAGATCAGCAGCGCGATCAGCGGCAGCAGAAAGATGGTGAGGCTCGACAGGCTGACGACCACGACGTCGAGCGCGCCGGCGCCGACATTACCGGTCGGCGCGCTGCCGAGGAAGGTCAGCGACAGCGCGAGCGCGGCCAGCAGCAGTGTGGTTGCCAGAACCCAGCGGTTTCGCAACCCTTCCTTGATTTCCTTGCCGGCGATGATGACGATGTTTTTCACGCCGCCTGCTCCCGTGAACGAAGAAAATGCGCGTAGAGATCGTCGAGGGTGGGGGCCGCGATCTCGATGTTCCTGACCATGGGATCGCTGGCCGCAACACGCAACAATTCCATCTTCTGCGCCTCATCCTGCACCAGCAGGACGCGGCCGTGCGGCGTCGCGAATGACTCACCGTTGATCCAAGCCGGTACCCCGCTCGCACCGGACGCGAGATCGAGCGAAACCCGGATCGGGAGCCGCGAGATCGAGCGCAGTTCCGCCAATGTCCCCTGCGCCACCAGCACGCCCTGGTTCATGATGAGAACGCGCTCGGCGCGATCCTCGAGTTCGTTGAGCGCGTGCGAAGAGATCAAGACGGTCGCGCCGTCGTCGCGCAGTTCGTTCAGGATTTCATAGAAGGTTTGCCGCAGCGCCGGGTCCAGCCCTGTCGTCGGCTCGTCGAGCAACAACACCCGCGGTCGTCCGAGCAGGGCTTGAGCCAGCCCCAGACGTTGCCGCATGCCCTTGGAATAGGTTCCGACCCTGCGATCGGCGGCATCCATCAGCCCGACACGGTCGAGCAGCGCCCATGCCGAAGCGGGCTTGATCTGCTTCAGCCGCGCATAAAATGCCAGCGTTTCGCGTCCGGTTAGGGCGGCGTTGAATGCAACATTCTCGGGCAGATATCCAAGTTGCCGGCGTGCCGAGAATTCACCAGCCGCCGGATCCTCGTTCAGCACGCGGACCGCACCGCTGTCGGCCCGAATTAATCCCAGCATCAATTTGATCAGCGTGGTCTTGCCGGCGCCGTTGTGGCCGACCAGCGCACTGAGCCGTCCCGGACCGAGATCGAACGAGACATGCCGCAGCGCCTTTACCGCGCCGTAGCTTTTCTCCACGCCATTCACCGACACGGTAACGGTCATCGCAGACTCCGGCTGGCCGATGGTCTCGGCGGTGGCGCGATCAGAGGATGGCTATCGACGACGCCGCCGGGATAGAGAGCCGGAAACTGGGCCTGCGCCCAGCGCAGCACCTGCACCGCTGGGCTGTTGATCAAAACCTTCGCCGCAGGCGCGGTCCATAACACCCGGTCAACCAGATCGTTGGGCCGGTAGGCGGTGTCGGCGATACCGTCGCCGTTGAGATCGAACGCCGGATTGTCGCTCCAGTAGTTGCCGCGCCCGCCCTTCGACCAGTCGAGGTCGCGGGTGCCGACATATTTCACCTGGCTGCGATTGCCGACAAAGGCATTGCCGGTGATCACGTTGCCCTCGGAGCCGGCCGTGAAATGAACCCCGATGCCGCAATGCTCGAACCAGTTATTGCGGATGCGATTATGATTGGTGTTGTAGATGAAGACGCATTTCTCCGGTCCGGAGCGCAGGCCTTGCGCGGGCCTTGCTTCCGGCACCATGCCCTTCTCGTCGTCCGGCCCCTCGTCCCGGCTGCTCGCGATATTGTCAAGCGAGCCGCCCGCGACCAGATTGCCATCGAGCTCGGAATAATTGGCGTAGTTGAACAGCAGTCCGTAATCGCGGTCGCGGTCCGAGATATTGTTGCGGATGACGAGCCGGTTCGAATACATGATGGCGTAGCCGACGTGATTGCCGACGGACAGGTTGCCGCTCACTTCGCTGTCGTTGGTGTACATGTAGTGCACCGCGAACCGCACCTGCTCGAAGCGGTTGTTGATGAAGCGATCCTTGCGGCTGGAAATCGTGAAAATGCCGTCGCGTCCGTAGCGAAAGATATTCTCGGCGATAGTTACTTCCGGCGCATTCCAGAGCGACACACCGTTGCCGGCCTCATTGAGACGCCCTCCGCGAACGCCTTCGACCACGTTACGCTCGACCCGCGAGCCGGCTGCGCCATGCACGTAAATGCCGAACAGGTTGCCTTCGAAGCGGTTGTTCTCGACCAGCGCCCGCTCCGCGGTCTTCTCCAGGAAAACACCGGAGTCCATCTTTTGAAGATCGTGGCCCGATCCCAGGATGGTCAAGCCGCGGACCGTGACGTCCGGCACCGTCACGGTGACGACATTGCCGGAACCGCCGCCGTTCAGCACCGCGCCCGGCCGCCCGTTCAATACAATGCGCCGGTCGATCCTGATCGCCCCCTTGTATTCGCCGGCGGCCAGCTCGACGACGTCGCCGTCCTGCGCTCGCTCCAGCATCGCCTGCAGCGGTTGTTCCGGCACGGCCTTGAGCGTCTCCGCAACGGCGAAGCCCGAGGCTCCGGCGGCGAACATCGCCGCCGGAATGATGTGCGAGAAGCGGATCACAGGCTGTCCCGCCTCAAACCGACTTGGGTTCGACGAACATGCGGCCCTTCATCTCCATGTGCATGGCGTGACAGAACCATGAACAATAGTACCAGAACACGCCGGCTTTATCGGCCGAGAACGAAACCGAAGCGGTTGCCATCGGCGCGACTTCCATCTGGATGCCATAGTTCGTAATCGCGAAGCCGTGGGTCAGATCCTCCACCGCATCGATGTTCGTGACGTAGACGGTGACCTGATCTCCCTGCTTGACCTGGAATTGCTCGAGACCGAACGCCGGCGCGGTCGACGTCATGTAGACGCGCACCTTGTTGCCGTCCCGGATGATCTTGGAATCCGCCTCGAGATCGATCCCGTCGGCCTTGGCCTGCTTGACCGCGTCCGCGAACATCGGATCGGCACGATCCCAGATCGAAATCGGATTGATCTTGGAGCGGTGAACGATGGTGGCGTCATGCGGTTCAGCAAAGCTCGGGCCGTCATGAACCAGTTTCATCTGGTCGCCGGAGATATCGATCAACTGATCGTTCTCAGGCTTCAGCGGGCCGACATTGAGGAAGCGGTCCTTCGAGAACTTGTTCAGCGAGATCAGCCACTTTCCGTCCGCCTCTTTGGTCTGTCCCATCGAGGAGTGGTTATGACCGGGCTGATAGTGCACATCGATCTTCTGGAGTATCGGATTGACTTTCTCGCCCTTGAACGCCCGCTTGGCGAGATCGATGTTCCATTTGCAGACCTGGCTGTCGAGGAACAGCGTCGTGTAGGCGTTGCCCCTGCCGTCATAGGCCGTGTGCAACGGCCCGAGCCCCAGTTCAGGCTCCGCGACCACGACATCACGAGGCTTGATCTTGTCGTCGAACAGTTGGTCAAACAGGCGGACGTCCATCACCGTGACGGTCGGCGACAGCTTTCCAGCCGCCACGATATGAATGCCATCCGGTGCCGTATTCATGCCGTGCGGGTTGTTGGAGACCGGGACATAACGCGTATAGGGTGAGCCCTTGCGGCCGTTGATCACCGGAACGCCGTTCATTTCCTTGAAGTCGCCCTTCTTCACCGCCTCTTCGATGCGCTTGATATTGAAGATGACGACCCAGTCCTGCTCGCTGGCGGTCATCTCGGCGAGAGTGACGCCTTCTTCCGAATTGTAACAGGTGGCGAAGGCGTACTTGCCCTGATAGTCGGCATCGACGTTATCGAGATTGCCGTCGACGATCACCTGCCAGGCCACCTTCATGGTGTCGCCATCGACTGCGGAGAAGATCGCCTGATACTGCTTCGGATCATCGAGTATCTTGCCGTCGTTCGGCAGCGGCACACCATCCTCACCATTGCAGAACACATAACCGGTGCGCGGATATTTCTGCACGCGCAGGCCGTGCACCGAGTGCTGGTTCGGAAGCTGAATGATCTTGTCGCATTTCATGACGTCGAGGCGAACCCGCGCGACGCGGGTGTTGGCCTTGTCGTTCATGAAGGCGTAGCGACCATCATAGGTACCGTCCGTGAAGGAAAGATGCGGATGGTGCAGGTCACCGTTGGTGTAGGTGCCGCCGCGCGTCTTGAGGAGTTCGCGGGTCTCGGGAAGCAGCCCCTCGGTGAGGACCTTCAGGCTCTCGTTGGTCAAGCCCCAACCGGTGGCACTGCAGCGATTGAACACGGGAACGCGCATCAATTCGCGCATCGACGGAAGCCCGACGATGCGCATTTCGCCGGACTGGCCGCTGGAGAAGAACGTATAGTATTCGTCCAGCTCGCCCGGCGCCACTTCGGCTTTCTGAACCGCAAGTCGCGCGGCGGGAGCCTTCGGCGCCGCCGTCTTGGTCTGCGCATCGGCAGTCGTGATGGCCCCGTCGGTGCCGAGCGCGACTCCGCCCGCGAGGCCCACGCCTGCTGCCGCCGCGGTGGTTCCGAGCAAGGTGCGCCGGCTGACGCCCTTTCCGTTTTCATTGTCGCTCATAATAATAGCCTCCTAGGCTTTCAGGTCGCAGGTGGTGATGGGGTTGCGGAGACGACCGGCGGCAGACCGACGGGCTTGCCGCCCGCAGTGATGATGGTGTTCGGTCCTTTGCCACCACTGCGCATCGACGGTGACGACAGCGCATCGCGCTTCTCACGCTTCAGCCGCACCTGAATCATGTGCGGGCAGCGGTGATCGTCGAAATACAGTTCCTGGCAATGCATGCAGTAGATGCACTCATTGACGTTGATGTGACCTTCCGGATGAATCGCCTGCACGGGGCATTCCTTGGCGCAGCGCTGGCAGGGTGTGCCGCATTCCGGCCAGCGGCGCAGCCATTCGAACATCCGGATGCGGCCTGGAATCGCCAGCGCGGCGCCGAGCGGGCACATGTAGCGGCAGAAGAAGCGCTCGACGAACAGTCCCGCGGACAACGTCGTCAGGGCGTAGATCACGAACGGCCATTCGCGCGCAAACTTCAGGACGATCGCGGTCTTGAAGGGCTCCACTTCGGCGAGCTGTTCCGCAAAGGCGGTCGAATACAGCGACATGCCGAACAGGCCGAGAAAGATGATGTACTTGATCGGCCACAGCCTTTCATGGAGACCCCATGGCAGCCTGTATTGCGGGATCTTCACGGCCTGGGCGATGTTGTTGAGCAATTCCTGCAGAGCGCCGAACGGACACAGCCAACCGCAGAATGGCCCACGCCCCCAGAACAGCAGTCCAGCAGCGATCGCGGCCCACAGCAGGAAGATCAGCGGCGCCGACAGGAAGTATTCCCAGCTGAAGCCGGTCAGCAGCGAATTGGCGAAGGTCAGGACATTGACCACGGAGAGCTGGGCGTTGGCGTACCAGCCGAGCCAGACGAGAATGAACAGCAGATAGCCGCGGCGAACCCATGTGTAGACGCGGGGACGGCGAACCAGGGCGTTCTGAAAGAAGAAGATCAGAGTGAGCGCACCGAGCGCAGCGATCGTCGTGCTGATCTTGACGACGTTGCCGCGCCATATCTTCATCCACAGCGGTTCGTCTTCGGCAGCAGGCCATGCCCAGTTGCCGCTGCCGGCGAGAGCTGATGGCGCCGATGTCTGAGCAATCGGTGTGTTGGCAATCGGATTGGCGATCGTCGCGGGCGCTGCTGATGACACGACTGCCCGGTCCGGCACCGGCGCACGCTTCATATAGGCGTCCGGAAGCCTGTAGCCGAGATCGAACGTCAGCCACGCCTTTTCCCTCGTGCCGACCACACGCTGGACCAGCAATTGAAGTGTCGACGGCTCCGTCGGGTCGAACGAGAAGTCCGGCGGCACCGTGAACAGGGCAATCTCTGGAAAGTCGGGCGCACCTTCGGCTGCAAGATTCCCGAGCCGCGTGTGATCGCGGTCCCGGAATCGAATGCTGTTGGTCTCCTGGATCAGTTCGATGCGATCGAATATCCCGCCGCGAACGTAAGCAGCGCCCTTGAACGAATACCGGCCCGATCCCGCGACGATCAGCGCTTGTTGCCCCGGCTTGAGCCGATCCGACAGCCGCTTGAAGCCGTCGTCGCCGAGCAGGCTGCGGCCGATGGTCGGCACCGCGACGTCGGCGACATAGAGGTCGATGAATGTGTCATCTGGATCGCCCTCCTCCGGCCGCGCGGCGGCCGCCGCGTTGCCGGATTTCTCGAAAGCCTTGTTCACGTCGGCGAGGCTGAGATTCAGCCGGCTCACGGAGCCATCCCCAACCAGGCTTTGCCAATCGCGGCTTTCGCTTTTCTCGAGATCGATGGTCTTCGCCGCCGCCGGCGCCGCGGCCGTGACCGCGTTGCCCCCTGCGCCGAGCCGGCCGCTCTTGATGAGCTTGGTCGCGGAGCGGACAATGCTGTCGCCCATCACCAGCACGGTGACCGTCGCGCCGCTGACGATATCGACCTGCGGCGCGGGCACAGCGCCGCGCGCGACGGAGTCCATGTCGGTGCCGATCAGCTTGTTGACCGCTTCCAGAATGCGCGCGACCGGAATGCCCACCAGCACGATGGGCTCCTTGTGCTCGACGAGTTTGAGGCCGGTCAGCACGCCCTTCGGCGTGATGCCGACCAGAATCTGGATCGGTCGACCGGAATACCCGGTGGCATTGGCGAAGTCGGAATTCAGGTAGACGAAGCCGAGAAGCTGATCATCCTTGTAGGCCCCCACAATCGCAGGATCGCCTTGCGGCGGCCCAAAGCGGTTCGCGCCTGCAACCAGTTCGGCCGGCTCGGCCTTGCCAAGATAATCGTTCAGCCGGCCCGCGGCACGCGCCTCTCCAAGGATGGCAATCCAGCCGAACAGGGCCAGAACTCCAACAAGGACAGCGATGTTGATGGATTTTCGCAAGACGCATGTTCCAGAATTGAACAGAACGCCATTGTTCTGGATCGCGAGCTTGAAAGGCAGCTAGAGGTCGCTTACGGCACCAAGCAGGCTTGCTACTTGCGCTAGATCAAACTCGCAGATCTCTGTTCGGCCCAAATGGTCAAAGGGAACCCGACATGCACCGTGAGCCGCTTCTGACCGCAGTACCACCTGCTCCCGTGCGGAGCTTGGCCGAGCTCTACGCAATTGCGTTCGACGTCGCGCAAAAGGCCGCCCAGCGATATAGCGCGCTCGTGGAGCGAAGCGACGTAAGCTTTGGTCCGCTTCGTCGCGTCTTTGAAGTTCTCGTCGCAAGCGAACGTGATCGTGCCGACGGTTTGTCGGCAGCCTGTCTCACCGCATGCGGCAAGCGTCCAGATGTGGCCGATCTGCGCTGGGCACCTGTCGATCTCGTTCCTGCGGCCGAAATTTCCGAGCTTGGGAATTCCGGATTGTCGACGCCCTACACCGCATGGGCGCTGGCAGCCCACCACCGCCAACGCGCCTTCGTGTTCTGGACTTATGTCATCGCTCTCGCCGAAGACGCTCTGATCAGGAAAACGGCGGAAGGTTTCGCGCGCGATGCGCTATCCGCCGGAAATCTGTTGCGCCGCGAACGGCGGCTGGCGTGGAGGGCCGAGCGGAAAATTGCGTCTAACGAGATTGCGTCTGCTGAAGGAACCAACGAGCCCGCATCGGCAGCGCTGCTGGAAAGTCTTCTCCACAGAGACATCGTCGCGTGGTCGCAAGGATTGACTCCTGCGCAGCGCGACCGTGTGCTGGCCATGGATCCTTATCGCTTGCCGCCACATTTCCTGACGCCCCCCGATAGGGCTGACACCGAACCTGCGTCAGGAGAGATCGAACAGATCAAGCAGCGCGCGCTGCGCCGCGCCGAACAACTGTCGAACATGTATCTGAGCGATGCGGACAGCGCCCCCGACCAGGACAGCATGGAGCTTGCGCAGAAGCTGGCCGCTCAGGCGATCGCGCGGCTCGCCGGCCTGCGAAATATTGCCTCCGTCGTGCCGTGAGTGGACGGTATTAGGCGTTGAGTGGTGCCCAGGGGCGGAATCGAACCACCGACACTGCGATTTTCAGTCGCATGCTCTACCAACTGAGCTACCTGGGCGTGCTCCAAAGAGGGGCCAAAGCCCATCGAGCGGGCGGTTTATAGTGGGCGGAGAGCTGCCTGTCCACCCACGCTTCGCCGAAGGCTTCGCGGGGTGCGGCCCGGCTGTGCACAAGGTCGGGTGGCCTTGCCGCGGCCGGGGCGCGGCACGTTCGCCGCGCAATTAAAGCATTGATATTACTTATTTATTCTTCGCCATCCGCCTCATCGTCGCGGCTGGGGATGACGTAGGAGCCTTTCAGCCAGCGGTTCAGATCGACGTCGCGGCAGCGCGAGGAGCAGAACGGACGGGTGGCCTGCGCCTGCGGCTTGCCGCAGATCGGGCAGGTTTTGAGTGGCACGGCGGGCTTTTTGACTTGGTCGTCCATAATCTCGGCGGCTGACACGGGGTAAAGGGGTTCAAGAGCCTGTCGGCAAACGGGTTCCTCGGGCGGCGGCGCATGCCTTCCCGCCGGGGTCCGAAGGGGCCATTCTACTGTGCATGGGGTTGTTTTCGAGGTTTTAGTTGGCGCTCACACCGCAGTGGCGTTGAGCCAGCCGAAGCGGATCGGAAAGCCTTCGCCGCCGAGCAGCGTCGTGGTCTCGTAGAGCGGCAGGCCGACCACGTTGGTGTAGGACCCCACCATCTTCACCACGAACGAGCCGGCGATGCCCTGCACGGCGTAGCCGCCGGCTTTGCCGCGCCATTCGCCGGAGCCGATATAGGCCTGGATGTCGTCCTCCGAGAGACGCTTGAAGCGGACGCGGGTCTCGACCAGGCGCTGGCGGAAGGCCTCGCGCGGCGTGACCAGGGTGATCGCAGTGTAGACGCGGTGGTTGCGGCCCGACAGCAGCCGCAGGCACTGCGCGGCCTCGTCGACGAGATTGGCCTTGGGCAGGATGCGGCGGCCGACCGCCACAACCGTATCGGCGGAGAGGATGAAGGCGCCGCGCAGCTCGTCGTCGAGCTGCACCGATTTGAGCGCCGCGTCGGCCTTGGCCCTCGCGAGACGGTTGGCGCAGGCGCGCGGCAGCTCGCCCCGCTTCGGCGTCTCATCGACGTCGGCCGGCCGGAGCGCGTCCGGCTCGATGCCGGCCTGGTTGAGCAGCGACAGGCGCCGCGGCGAACCGGAGGCAAGTACGAATTTGGGGCGGCCGAGCATCAGGTGATTTGGGGGATGAAGCAGGGGGTGAATTGCGCGCGGAACCTATCGGAAGGGGGCTGATTTCACAACCCGGGAACCCGGACTTTACTGATTCGAGGTTTCCGACATGCCTGTGCCCTTAGTCTGTGACGCGGGTGTTACGGCTACCCGTTCGCCGCGCCGACCTTGGCGAACCGGCGGCGGATGCGCATCAGGAGCTGGTCGCAGACCTCGCGATAGGCGGCGAGCTTCTGGTCGCGGCTGCCTTCGATGGTGGTGGGATCCTGGGTCGGCCAGTATTCGACATCGGCGGCAAGCGTGCGGGTCAACTCCAGCGCCTTGTGATGCGCTTCCGGCGAGAGCGTGATGATGAGGTCGAAATTCAGCCCCTCCCAGTCCTCCAGCTCCTCAAAAGTCTGCGGCTTGTGGGTGGAGATGTCCTGCCCCAGTTCGTCCATCACGGCGACCGCGAACGGATCGAGCTCGCCCTTCCGCGCACCGGCCGACTTCACGTAGAGGCCCTGCGGAAACATGTGCCGCAGCAGGCTCTCGGCCATCGGCGAGCGCACGCTGTTCATCGCGCAGGCGAACAGCACCGATTGCGGATCGCGTGCGCGTGGCGGACCCGCCATCGCACTTAACCCTTCCAATGAAGAACAGTAATGAGCGTGAACAGCCGGCGCGAGGTCTCGAAGTCGACCCGCACCTTGCCCTTCAGCCGCTCCTGCAGCGTGCGCGATCCCTCGTCATGGATGCCGCGGCGGCCCATGTCGATGGCCTCGATCTTGTCCGGCGTCGCGGTTCGGATCGCCTGATAGTAGCTGTCGCAGATCATGAAATAGTCCTTCACGATCCGCCGGAACGGCGTCAGCGACAACAGATGCGCGACCACGGGCGTTCCGTCCTCGCGCCGGATGTCGAACATCAAGCGGCTGCCGGTGATGCCGATATGCAGCGTGAACGGCCCCTTGCCGTTGGCGCCCTCAGGCGCGAACAAATTCTGCTCGATCAGGTCGTAGATCGCGATCGCGCGCTCGTGCTCGATGTCGGGCCCGGAACGGCCGATCGAGTCCTCGTCGAGCGTGACGCCGACGATGCGGTTCTGCGAGTCGTCCTGTTCGGGCAGCTCTGTCATGACAGATTGAGGCGCAATCCTATCGAGCGCGAATGGGCATCCAGCCCCTCCGCCTTGCCAAGCGTCATCGCGGCAGGTCCCAGCGCACGCAGCTGGTCCGGGCCGCATTTCAGGATCGAGGTGCGCTTCATGAAATCGGCGACCCCGAGGCCTGAGGAGAACCGCGCCGAGCGCGCCGTCGGCAGCACATGGTTGGAGCCGCCGACATAATCGCCGATCGCTTCCGGCGTATGCGCGCCGAGGAAGACAGCGCCGGCGTTGCGGATTTTTGCGGCCAGCGCATCCGGGTCGGTCGTCATGATCTCGAGATGCTCGGCCGCGATCGCATCGGCCAATGGAATGGCATCGGCCAGAGTCTTCACCATGATGATGGCGCCGAAATCGGCCCAGGAAGCGCCGGCAATGGTGGCGCGCGGCAGCGTCTTCAGCTGCGCCTCGACCGACTTCTCGACATCGGCGGCAAGCCGCGCCGAGTCCGTGATCAGGATCGACTGCGCGCTGGCGTCATGCTCGGCCTGCGCCAGCAGGTCCGCGGCGATCCAGTCGGCATTGCCGGTGTCGTCGGCGATGACGAGCACCTCGGAGGGGCCGGCGATCATGTCGATGCCGACCTTGCCGAACACCAGCCGCTTTGCAGCGGCGACATAGGCGTTGCCGGGGCCGACGATTTTTGCGACCGGCGCGATCGTCGCAGTGCCATGCGCGAGCGCGGCCACGGCCTGCGCGCCGCCGACGCGATAGATCTCGCTGACGCCGCCGAGCGACGCTGCCGCGAGCACCAGCGGATTGAGCTTGCCGTCGGGCGAGGGCACCACCATCACCAGGCGCGACACGCCGGCGACTTTTGCGGGTACTGCGTTCATCAGCACCGAGGACGGATAGGCCGCGGTGCCGCCGGGCACGTAGAGGCCGGCGGATTCGATCGCGGTGTAGCGCCAGCCGAGCTCGACGCCGAGCGGATCGGTGAAGCGCTCGTCCTTCGGCAGTTGGCGACGGTGATAGATCTCGATGCGGTCGCGCGCGAGCTTCAGCGCATCCAGCGTCACCGCGTCGCAAGCCTTCACCGCGGTCTCGATCTCGGCGGCGGTAATGCGCAGGCCGGATGCATCGAGCTTGAGCCGGTCGAACTTTGCGGTGGCCTCGAGCAGGGCCGCATCGCCGCGCCTGGCGACGTCGTCGACAATGGTGCGCGCGGCAGCCTCGACGTCGGCCGAGGCCTCGCGCTTGGCGGCGAGGAAGGCCGCAAATCGCTGGTCAAAATCGGCGCTGCTGCGGTCGAGACGAACGGGCATTTTGGGCTTGGCTTCCGGCTGATCTTTGGGGCGGATTGGCCCACCCGACCCCTGCTCAATGGCGCGGCGGCCACCCGCCGTCAACCCTTGCGAGATGTCGTCCCGGCGAACGCCGGGACCCATAGCCACCGGCGGTCATTATTGAGGAAATCGGAGCCCCATCTCGTTTCAGCAACAAGGCCCTGGGGTTATGAGTCCCGGCGTCCGCCGGGACGACGCCGGTTTGCTTGGCGCTGGTATACCGCCTCACTCCTCGATCCCCAGTCCCGCCCCCAACTCGTCGGCCCCGAGATCGGTCAGCTCGCATTCCAGGCATTCGACGTCGAGGCGGATGGCGCCGCCCTGGGCGAACAGCAGCAGCGCGCTGCCGCCCGGCTCCGCCTCGCGGCCGTCCTGGGGGTGAAACTCGATGCCGACGAGGTCCAGCACCTCGTCCGGCGCGGCCAGATCGATGTTGCGCGATTTGCAGGCGAGCACGCGGTCGAAGCGGAGCGCGGCGACCAGCCGGCGTGGCTCGGCCTCGGCGTCCAGCGTCTGCTCCCAGTCCAGCCGGCTCATGCCGACCACCAGCCGCTTCTCGCTCTGCCGCCAGATGATGTCGGCGGGCTGGACGCGGGCGTCCTGCACGTGAGTGGAGATGACAGCGAGATCGTCGGCGTCGAGTGCGATCATTTTGAGCTGGGGAGACATCACCGGCACTTCTCCTCGAGAGCGGATACGGCTCAACGCACGTGGTCGCCGAAATTTCCCTAGCACTAACGTCCCGGCCGACTAGAGGCTATTGATATCCTCCATCTCCAGCACCTTCCTGGGATAACCCGCCCGGGCGACGTGGATCATGGCGCGGCCCAACTGCTCTGTCGAGGTGACGAGCCGCGGCGATATCCGCCGCAGCACCGACCAGAGCGGCCAGGTTGCGGTGTAGACCGCCTGCACCCAGGCGGTCTTGGAGCGGATGCCGTGCAGGGGCTGGATCGCGCCGGGCCGGAACATATAGGCGCCCTTGAACGGCAGCTTGAGCAGATCGTTCTCGGTCTTGCCCTTGACCCGCGCCCACATCCGCGAGCCCTGCTCGGTGGAATCGGTGTGGGCGCCGGTGACATAAGTGAATGTCATCTGCGGATTGAGGCGTGCGAGCGTCGACGCAGCAGCGAGCGTGATGTCGTAGGTGAGATGGCGGTAGCGCTCTTCGTTCATGCCGATCGAGGACAGGCCAAGGCAGAAAAAGCAGGCGTCGAATCCGGTGAGCTGCGCTTCGATCGCCGAATAGTCCGTGAAATCGCCATGGATGATCTCGGTGAGCTTGGCGTTGCGCACGCCGGTCGGGCTGCGGCCGACCACGAGCACGCGGTCGATGCCGGGATCGATCAGGCACTCGCGCAAAACACCCTGCCCGACCATGCCAGTCGCGCCGAAGATGATCACTTGCATCGGAACGTCCCCAACGGCGTCGCGGCTCATGCGGCGACCGCGATCTCGTCGAAGGATACACCCGTCAACGTCGCCGAGACATCCCACAGCATAGCGGCGGCGGCAAAATCCTTTGCCTGCGACATGATCCTCGCCGTCACCGGCGGTCCCTTCAATTCATAGAACCAGTTCGGACCATAATAACCGCCGGGCTCGGCGGCAGGCGAGGTCGCAGCGAGCAGTGTCGGCAATGCACCCTCGGCTGCCGACTGGCTGATCAAAGGCTGAAGCCACCGGCTCACCCGCCACTGGAAGGTGTTGGCGCCCGGCCCGTTCGGAATGAGATCGGTCCGCGCGTAGCCGGGATGAGCGGCAAGGCTCGTCAGACCCCAGCCGGCGGCGAGGCTGCGGCGCTGCAATTCGAGCGAAAACATCAGCATCGCCAGCTTGGACTGGCAGTACGCCCGCCAGGGGCGATAGGAATGCTTGCTCTGGAGATCGTCGAAATTGATCGCGCCCGAGCGGTGCGCAAGGCTGGAGAGATTGACGACGCGCGCGGTCTTGGCACGCCGAAGCTGCGGCAACAGGCGTGCCGTCAGCGCGTAATGGCCGAAATAATTGGTGCCGAGCTGCATCTCGAAACCATCCTCGGTCTGCTGCCGTTTCGGCAGCGCCATGACACCGGCATTGTTGACGAGGAGGTCGAGCTGCTCGTTGCTGGCGGCAAAGCGCCTGGCGAAATCGGCGATGGAGGCAAGGCTTGCGAGGTCGAGATGCTCGTAGGCGATCAGCGCGTTGGGAAACCGTTCGCAAATGCCCTCGATCGCCCGCAGGCCCTTTGCGTCATTGCGGCCGGTGAGTATGACAAAGGCACCGGCGCCCGCCAGCGCCATCGCCGTCTCGTAGCCGAGACCGCCCGTCGCCCCCGTGACGACGGCGGTCTTGCCGCTGAGAGAGGGGATGTCTGCGGTGCTCCAGTCGGTCATGCCATAACTCCGTTCGGGGCTGGAAAAAGCCCGCGACGGGTCTAAATGTGCACTGAGTGCAAATTTGCAAGAGGTGAAATAATTTGAAGGTTTCGAAGCCCGCCAGGACAACCGCCAAGCCATTGTCGCCGCAAGGAAAATCACCCGCGGCGCCCGGCCTGCGCGCGCGCAAGCAGCAGCAGACGCGTGAGCGGCTGAAGCGGGCGGCGATGGCGCTGTTCCTGGAACGCGGCTTCGAGGCCACGACCATCGACGACATCGCGACCAAGGCGGACATGTCGCGCCGCAGCTTCTTCCATTATTTCGCCTCCAAGGAGGACGTGGTCGCCGCCTGGCAGGAGGATGCCGCGGCCGCGCTGGTCGCCGAGATCCTCGCGCGGCCCGCGGACGAAACCATGCTGACGGCGGCGGAGAATGCGATCGCGGCGGCAGTCAAACGGATCGATCCGGCCGAGGCGGCGGCAATGTCGCGGCTCAAGCGCGACAATCCGGCGCTCCACGCGCGCGACCAGCTCAAATACGAAAAGCTCGAGCAGGCGCTGGCGGAAGGACTTGCCCAGCGCTCCGGCCGCAAATCGGACCAGCTGAAGGCGCGGCTCGTCGCGATGATCTCGACCGGCGCGATGCGCGTCGGTGGCGAGAGCTGGATCGGCGAAGGTGCGCGCGAAAAGCCGGAGGCGTTCGTGAAGCGCACCTTCGATGCGATCAGGGCGATATTGAAGTGAGGGTTTTTCCCCTCACTCCTTGAAAAACGCCAGCAGGTCCGCGTTGATCGTCTCGGCGTGCGTGGTCGGCATGCCGTGCGGAAAGCCCTTGTAGGTCTTCAGCGTGCCGTTCTTCAGCAGCTTGGCCGACAGCGGGCCGGCGTCGGCGTAAGGTACGATCTGGTCGTCCTCGCTGTGCATCACCAGCACCGGCACGTCGATCTTTTTCAGATCCTCGGTGAAATCGGTCTGCGAGAACGCGACGATGCCGTCGTAATGCGCCTTGGCGCCGCCCATCATGCCTTGCCGCCACCAGTTCTGGATCACGGCTTCGGAGGGTTTCGCGTCCGGACGGTTGTAGTTGTAGAACGGGCCGGCGGCGACGTCGCGATAGAATTGCGAACGGCCGGCAGCGAGCGCCACCTGGAAATCGTCGAACACCTTCTTCGGCAGGCCGCCGGGATTGGCGGCGGTCTGCACCATCAGCGGCGGTACCGCGGAAATGATTGCGGCCTTCGTCACCCGGCTCTCGCCATGGCGGGCGATGTAATGCACGACTTCACCGCCGCCGGTGGAATGGCCAACGTGAATGGCGTTCTTCAGATCGAGATGCGCCGTTACCGCTGCGAGGTCGTCGGCATAATGATCCATGTCGTGGCCGTCGGACACTTGGGTGGAGCGGCCATGACCGCGACGGTCATGGGCGATGACACGGTAGCCGCGGGTGACGAAGAACATCATCTGCGCGTCCCAATCGTCGGATGACAGCGGCCAGCCATGGCTGAATACGATCGGCTGGCCCGAGCCCCAATCCTTGAAAAAGATCTCGACGCCGTCTTTGGTGGTGATGGTGGGCATGAATGGCTCCTTCAGTGAGAATCAATCCGGGGCTCGCAACAACGCGAGCCGGCAACACGCAGATGGTTGTGCGATATCACGAGGTCGATGCCGCGCACCGACCTGATCGTGCGTTCAAGCAAACGTCATCGGCTTGTAGCGGCGCCAGGCACCGATGGTCAGCACGACGAAGAACACCAGCACGACGCCCTGCACCACGGCGAAGACGGGGCCGCCCGGCGGCGCCGGTGGCACGGCGGGTGCGAGCGCGGCAAGCGCCGGCACCTTGAGGAACGACTGGATCACCAGCACGAAGACGTTGAAATAGAGCGAGATCATCGCAGTGACGATATAGACCGGACGCCAAGCACCTTTGAGCTTCATGCCGTAGAGCGCGATGCAGGCGATCGCGAGCAGCACCAGCGAGATGCCGGCGATGATGTAAGAGGGCAGCAGCTCCTTGAACGGAAACAGGAAGCCCGTCGCATTGGTCAGGATCGTGAACAGCAGAAAGATCGCGGTGAGGCCCGGCATCGGCTTCGACCCGAGCAGGCCGAACATCACGACGAGG
Source organism: Bradyrhizobium sp. OK095 (assembly GCF_900109945.1). Lineage (GTDB taxonomy): Bacteria > Pseudomonadota > Alphaproteobacteria > Rhizobiales > Xanthobacteraceae > Bradyrhizobium. The sequence continues at coordinate 380,593 of NZ_FOBX01000004.1, read as the reverse complement.
CCGGCAACGATTGCGATCAGGCTGATGATGACATGGACCAACGTGAAGGCGGGCAAACTCAATCCAAGGACCATGACATCTCTCCTATTCTCGGCGCTGAGATCAGGAGGTTGATATTACGGTCCTCATCGGATTGCCACATGCTCCCGCATCACAGATGCGCGTGCAGCCATGCGTCGTCGTGCGAATCGGCAAACGCATGGCTGATTTTTTTGCATCGCTGTCAAAAATGACAGCAGGCTTTCGACGAAAGTTGAATCGTTGCTCACACTTCCTTGGTGTCGAAGATCAGCAGATCGGCGCCGCCGCTGGCGAATTTCGGCACGTCAGCGCCGGTCGCCTTGCCTGCTTCGCTGCCGAATGCCGCCTGGATGTCGGCCACGCTGTCGAAGGTGAGAATGGCGACGAGATGGATTCCGGAAGGGCCGGCGGGAGAGGCGACCGGTCCCTTGCTAACGGCGTATTTTTTCAGGCCGGGAAGTTTCTTGGCGAGCGGAATGTGCGTCTCGGCATAGTACTTGTCGAAGGCCTCAACATCCTTTGGCGTTTTGTAAAGCACGACGATTTCAGCCATTTAGTCCTCCCTTGTGGATCTTTGTTCTTCGCCCATGATTGGCCTCGCGATGAGGCGATAGTCCGTGGGACACGGCAAGATGGCAAGCCTCATTTGACTTGCCGTCCGCTTGTCTTGTCCTTGACTAAAGCGCCGGTTTTGCGGCGTCGCCGAGATAGCCGTGCAGGGAGGCCACCACCTGCGCGCCTTCGCCGATGGCGCCGCCGACGCGCTTGACCGAGCCGGAGCGGACGTCGCCGACGGCGTAGACGCCGGGTACGGAGGTCTCGAGCGGCGCCACCAGACGACCCTGGTTCTGCTCGGACTGCGCGCCTGTCACGACGAAGCCGCCGCGATCGAGCGTGACGCCGCAACCGTCGAGCCAGTTGGTGGCGGGATCGGCGCCGACGAACAGAAAGAGATTGTGGATGTCGGCAACCTCCTCGTCGCTCGACAGCCGGCTCCTCAGGCGGATGCGCCGCAGCAGCGACGCCTCGTCGCCTTCGAGCGCAGAGATCTCGGTGTTGAACAGCAGTTCGATGTTCGGCGTCGCCTCGATGCGCTCGATGAGATAGCGCGACATGCTGGCCCCTAAGCCGCCGCCGCGGATGATCATCAGCACCTTCTTGGCGTGCCCCGAGAGGAACACGGCCGCCTGGCCTGCCGAATTGCCGGCGCCGACCAGAGCCACATCCTCGCCGGCGCACAGCTTCGCCTCCACGGGCGAGGCCCAATACCAGACACCGCGCCCTTCGAACTTGTCGAGGTTCTCGATCTCCGGCCGGCGATAACGCGCGCCGCTCGCGACCACGACCGCGCGAGAGCGCAGCGGATCGCTGCCGTCGAGCGCCACGGAAAACGCACCGTCCTTGCGCGTGCAGTCGAGCGACTTCACGGTGACAGGGATCATGATATCCGCACCGAATTTCTGCGCCTGGTTGAAAGCGCGCGCGGTCAATGCCTGGCCGGAAATGCCGGTCGGAAAGCCCAGATAATTTTCGATGCGGGCGCTGGCGCCGGCCTGGCCGCCGAAGGCGCGGGTGTCGAGCACCGCGACAGAAAGGCCTTCCGAGGCTGCATACACCGCGGTGGCGAGCCCGGCCGGTCCGGAGCCGACGATCGCGACGTCGTAGATGCGGTCGTTGCGCGGGCCGCCGATCATGCCGATCGCGCGCGCAAGCTCGGTCTCATTGGGGTTGCGCAGCACCGCACCATCAGAGGCGACGACCAGCGGCCAGTCTTCGGGCTTGGGCGAATAGCGCGCGATCACCTCGGCGGCGTCGCGGTCGCGCTCGGGATCGAGCAGATGATGCGGCTGACCGTTGCGGGTGAGGAAACCCTGCAAGCGGACGACGCCGGCCGAATGCGAGGGACCGATCAGCACCACACCGCCGACGCCGGCCTGAAGCAGATTGACCCGGCGCAGAATCAGCGCGCGCATGATGCGCTCGCCGAGCTCGGCCTCGGCGACCAGCAGCGCGCGCAGCCGCTCCGGCGGCAACAGCAAGGTCTCGACTTCGCCTTCGGCACGGCCGTCGACCAGCGCTGGGCGACCGGAGAGCTGGCTGAGCTCGGCCAGGAATTGTCCCGGCCCCTGGTCGATCAACGGCGTCACGTTGCCGAGACCGTCGCGCTGGGTCATGGCGACATGGCCCTTCAGCACGACGAACATGCCCGGCCCCGGCTTGCCGGTCTCGAACAGCAACTCGCCGTCGGCATAGAAGCGGACCTCGCCGAAATGCCGCATCCGCGCGATCTCGGCGGATGTCAGTGTCGGAAAGGTCTGCTCAGGGCGGGTGAACCGCGACATCTGCGCGTCACTATCGGTCCGTTGCGATTCGTCCTGCGCCATTGCCACGTCCATGCACTCCAAAAACTTCCAGCCGCCGGATTTCAGCCGCTGGTCTTGCCGGCGGTCCCCTCATTTAGGGAACCATTGTCATTCTGCGAGGGCTCGGTGGTTGCGGCGCGTTCGCGCGCCTGCACCTTCCGCCGCTTCAGGTTTTCGCGCAGCGCCGATTTCAGGCGGTCGTCCCGGGACGTCCGCTCCTGTCTCGCGCTCTTGTCGTTCTCGTCAGCCATCACGCGGTCCATTACAGCGATCCGCAATAACATGCCCGAGGAATAAGGCAGCTCAAGAGGCCCGCGCGAACGGATCGTGCGAAACTCGAAATGGACCGAATCCCGGATGTAAGCCAACTGGCCAGTTGGCGGGGGATATCAGGACCAAAATCCGTAGAAAGTCGGTCGTTTCGCGCCAAATCAGGCATTTCGGGCCTGATATCGTCCCGATTTTCTCGTTTTGACCTGCCTTGCAAGCTTGCACAGGAGGGGGGCTTGTGTCAGATATCGGCCCGCTTGGTGGGCGCCCTTGGCGGCCGATTCTTGTCCCAGCACCTGCTGCCGTAGCTCAGTGGTAGAGCACTCCATTGGTAATGGAGAGGTCGACAGTTCAATCCTGTCTGGCAGCACCATTCTCTGCTTCACATCACGCAGATCAGCGTTCTCGCGGCACCGGACGCCCGAGTTTTGCTGTTTTCCGCCGCCCTCTTCCGGGAAGAGGGCGACGGTTCTCGCGAGATCAAGTTCCGCTCAAGCTCAGCTAGAAGCCGAAGCCGATGCCGCCGGCTGCCAGATGGTGCGACGTCCCGCCGAAGCTGGTCATCCACGGGCTGGTCGGAGCATGAGCGGGATAGGCGGTGGAGCCAAAAACCTGATTGACGTCGCCGACATACAAATAGCGGTACTCGCCAAAGAGGTAAGCGCCGCTGTCGCCGAGGGCGAAACGCGCGCCAGCCTTTGCCTGTGCCGCAAAGGTCCAGGCTGAGGAGTCGGGACGCGAGTTGAAATGGTTGATGCCAGGCTCGGCCGGGTCGGTCTGGGTGGAGGTGGCGCCGTTGATGGAGACGTTGGCGCCCCCGATCCCGCCGCCGATATAGGGCGTGATGCTCTTATAGGGCGTGTTGAAACCGACAACCATATTCGCCAGAAGCACCGTGGTGCGGGTCGGGAAGGTATCGTCGAAGGTGTGTTCGGGAAGCCGGTCCGTGGGGTTCACCAACGTCGCACGCGGCTGGTTGCCTGCGAGATAAAAACCCTCGATCTCCAGGGCAGGCCGCACATACGCGCCATACGACCATTCATAACCGAGATGCGCGCCGCCGAACCCGACGCTGCCGCTGCTGGTTCGCCCCTTGGCATCGACGGCCATAGGGCCTCCGACGATCTCGGGGAAAAAGGCGGTGCCGAACTGGCTGACGTCGGTCCCGCCGCGACTGCCCCCGCCACCGAAAACGCCGACATAGGCACCGCCACTACGCGCCGGCACGACTGCAGGCCCCTTGTTGTACATCGCATAGGCCTGCGCGGGCGGGGTTAAAGCCACCGTCTCCTTCACGGCGTCACGTCCGGCGAGCCTGGCTGTCGGTGCAGCCGCCTCGCGCGGAGTGGCGGCGCGCCGCTCCTGTTTTGTCTGCTTCAATTCAGCGCGCAGCTCGGAAATGGTCTGCTGCTGCGCTTTCAGCATGCGAAACAGTTCGGCGTTGGATGGAACGTCCTCGGCATGGGCGGCGCCCGCCGTCATCAAGCCCGCAGCCACGATAAAACATTTACGCGCTGTCATTTTATGCCCCTCCCCCTGGTTGCAAATCATCTGCTGACACTATGGAACCTGGTCGCGAGAGCTCAAAGCTATCGCGTTGACGCAGGCGATCGTTTCCGGCGCGTAAGTCGGAGATTTCCAGCGCGTGTGGGTTTTGGGCGACACGCGCTACTATCTCCATCAAGACTGCCTGGCAGCACGATTCTCAGATCACGCATGAAGCAGCGTTCTCGCGGCTCGAAACGCCCGAGTTTTGCTTCCGTCCATCACCCTCTTCCTTGAAGAGGGCGCAGGGAAGACCGGGTGCCGGCTGGCACCCCTCGTCCGCTGCGCGAAGACTTTGCACACGCAAATGCGCAGGCGGAAAACAGGTGGGCCGGAAAACACCCGGCCTTCCCTGCGCGATGGGTTGACGGCTTATGCGCGCTCTCCCCGGAGCCGAGTTCCTTTTGGCCTCCGTCACCTCGCGAATTGGCGATACCTCAAGACCCGGTTGAGCCTGGAAGCACCTCCGCAAGGCTTGACCGTAGCAACGACGGTCAGGACCACGCGCTTTCACCGTACGCAGCTGGCGCCGTCCGTTCCGCACGGAGCAGGACCTCACGAGGTTCATCTCGCCCTGGTCCCGCCTCACCGTGCCCGGCGCTGCCGCGTCCACCGCACCCCGACCCACGTTCGACACGACGTACGATCGCCCCTCTCCCTGGGTCGGGATGGCGGGATAGTGCCGCAAATCCGAATTTCGGTAAAGTGGAATATTTTTGTGAGAGAGGGTTGACGGGGGTTTGGGGGAGGCGGGTGTTTTGCCCGACGGGTCGCGATTGGACCGCGCAGGTAAGGTTAATTCTTCCTTTCGATTGTCGGTAAAATTTTATCTATTATCGTCTGTGCCGTGGACGATGAAATCAGAGGCTCCGATAGTGTTTGCTTGTTGCCTGATCGTGACTGGGATTGCGTTGTTTCTGTCCGGCATAGTTGCCTTCGGCTTTCATAGAAACTCGCTGCACTCGATGGCGTTGCTGTAGCCGCATCAGCGATGCCTGCTCGCAAGATTGGTGGAGCGGAGCGAAACCCATCAAGGCCTTGCTCGGTGGCGAAACATGATGGGTTTCGCAGGTGCTCAACCCATCCTACGCGCCTGGAGCCGATGTTCGCACGTCCCTCAATCTGCGATTTCGAGACTGGCCTCGACGTTCTCGCCTGTCCGGGCAAGTCGACGCATTCGGATCTCTTCCATCGCTGACGAAAGGTCGCAGATCAGCTCCTTAAGCTCCGGCGCAAGCTGCGCCGTATTAACGACCCTGATGATGTAAGGCGGCTTGAGGGCATTCATGCCTCCCCCGAAAATTGAGTCCAGGAAAGCAGCGGCGATGTCGCCATGCCATTCCGGCGCTCCTATTGCATCCTTAAGGGCTGATCGAAAATCGGAAGCACTTTTCCAATCGCCGGCATCGAGTTCTATTGTGACAATGGTCATCTACCCATCCTACGAAGAATCAATTGTCGTCATCCACCTGATGCCCGGTGAAGCGATCGTCGGCGCGGCGCAGGCGGCGGCATAGCTCGCGATTGATGTTCTGCAGGACGATCACATAGGCGTGGACGTCGGCCTTGTAGCAGGCGTAGAGATTTTGGGCCGTCAGCTCGTACAGCACGGTCGGGCTCTCCGCGACCACGGTGGCGGAGCGGTTTTGCATCTCGATCAGCGTCATCTCGCCGAAGAAATCGCCGGGCTGTAGAACGGAGATCGGAATGACGCTCCCCGCATTCGCCCGTTTGCTCACCGCCAGCCGGCCCGACTTGACGATGAACATCGAGCGTCCCGGCTCGCCTTCCGTCACGACGGTTACGCCGGTATCGAAGCGGCACTCGACCAGCATCGACGTCAGGAGGTCGAGACCTCGGTCCGTAAGGCCGCCGAAGAACGGCGTCGCGAGCAGGAACGCTTTCAGATCGGGGGCACTGACAACCATCGGGCGAAGATACGCGCCGCCGCCACCTGCGGCAAGCAGAGCACTCACCGGCGCAGACGATGCCCGACGTGCTTGAGAAGTGCCGTAGCCCGGATGGAGCACAAGCATAATCCGGGCTACGAGCTCTCGCCGCGCAGCGTTCGCTTTCGCCAGAGGTCAACCATGAGCTTGATGGTCGCCGCGAGCACGGCTGCGCAAAGCGCCGCCTTCGAGATGGTCTCCATCGTCCCCTCGATCAGCAGGCAATGGACCACGCTGCCTGCGACGATGACGATCGCGAGGGGGATATGGACGAGGCGCCAGGTTCGTAGGCGCAGTCCCAATCGCCGGCGGAGGAGTGCCAGAAGCGCGACTGCGAGGATCGCCCACATGGCGGTCACGCCAAAGGGGGAGAACGGCGTCGGCGATGCGAAGGTCAAGGCGTCGATCATGTCGGGCGGACTGGTGATCCAGAGGCCGGCGACATGGATCACCACCGCCAGGGCGAGCGCGCCTCCGATCCAGTGATGGGCGCGCCGTCCGCGATAGGCCGACAGGCCCGGCAGATATCCGCCGATCAGCAAGGGCTGAACCAGCACGAGACCGAGCGCGATGATCCCTGCGAAGCCGGCGAGGATGTAGACCGGGCCGCGCCATGCGAGTTGCTCGTTTCCCGCAGCGAACGCAATCGGCACGCCAATGGCAGTCGCAAGGACGACCCAGATCAGGGTCGCCTTGGCTGATTTCCACTCCTTCATTCGCAATCCGGTCAGGCCGGCTGAAGCACGAAGTGCGCCTCGAGGCTGGTTTCCTTGGCGCTCCGCATCACCGGCCGCAGGAAGACGGTTTTGAAGTCACCGCTGTCATAGGCGAGGTGACCATGCGGCTGGCCGAAGATCGGAATGATCTGCGGCATCTCGAGCCGGAACGCGCCGTCCTTGTCGGTGAGCGTGGCGCCGTGGCTCTGCGGCTCATGCTCCTGGCCTTCGGTGGTGTGCGCCCAGATCTGAATGCGCTGCCCGGCGAGCGGAGCCCCGTCGCCGGCGCGGCGCACGGTGCCGCTCATCCAGAAGCCACCCTTGCCGATCCGTTCCACGACCGGCGCGCCCTTGCGGTAATTATTCGCCCCGCCCGACATCGTTTCGGTCGGCGCGAGGCCGTCCGCGCGGGCCGGCAACAGCAGTCCCGAAACGCCGGCTGTCAAAACTCCGGTTGCGAGGACGGACCCGCCGGCGGCGAGGAGGCTGCGGCGGTTGAGTACGACCATGGTCATGTCAAATCCTCCTGGCGAGCATCAGCTGGCGTACGGTTATTTCTCGCGCCCCGGACGCGCGATCGCCGTGTGGTGACTCCGCTCAAGTTACAACAATACGCGCGGAACGCCCAGTTGAGAGAGAGGGCGCGACAGGTCGGAATAACGCTGTTGTGAACGGGCTCCTCGACAAGCTTCGGGGGATGGGTCAAGTGACGTGTCCGCCGTAGCAGACAGATCCAAAGGCGGAGGTAAACTCCATCAGCGCGGCGACAAGACATGATGGGTCTCGCAAGCACGCTACCCGTCCTACGCGTTCTGCAGTAGCTTCCGGCGGCAGGAGAAATGGGGGACGTGACAATGAAGCGAATGCTGACGATAGCCGCGCTGTCTGTTGTCGCCGGTCAAATCGCCGCGGAAGCCGGTGACGCAAAGGTCTACCCCAACGGCCCGCGCGAGTTGATCGGCAGTTACGGCAACAGCCCCGCGCAATGCCAGTCCTACCACCGCAAGGCCGATAACTTCACCTCGTTCAGTGCGACCAGCTACGAGTTCTGCGGTGGCTCCATGTGCGGCGCCACCATCGTGTCGCACCAGAAGCTGAAGGACGGATACATCCTCAATCTCAGGAGTCCCGGCAATCGGTCGGGCTGGCATACGAAAGTCAAGCTGCTCGACGAGGGTGCCGTTGAAATCACGTCACTGGCCAGGCACGATCCGCCGGAGACACTGGCCCGATGCACGAAGTCCGATGCAATTGCCGGGATCGGATTGCGGCCGAACGAAGACCCCACTGCAAACAACTCATTGAGGCCCGTTTTCACGGCTTATTACGCGCTTGCCGTTCCCGGCAAATGCGCTGGCGTCGAGGCGAACACACAGGCTGCGGAAACGATCATCGCGGCGGGACGATCGTCGTGGACCGAATTTTTGCGCAAAGGGCCAAGTGCACAACACGCAACGCCAGAGGGAATTGCGCAAGACCTCGCGCTGGAAAAGGGAGATGCCGAATATGCAGTGCGGGCCGATGCCGCCGAGATTCCTGCGTTTTGCAGCGAGGTTCTCAACGTGTTCGGGGAGGGCGGCCGTGTCCAGCCGGGCCTGCTGAAAGATCCGCGCGGGAAAACGTAACCGCCTGCAACGCCTCGCAAGGGTTCGAGCCATGGGGCTCGTATCAAGCCCGGCACGGCGATTTTGAATGGCATCGTTGCACCGACATTTGGGCGACCGTGCCACGCTAACATTCGGGCTGGACGCCACTACATGTGAAGCTCCGGCGTATATCGCCTTCCACCCGGTATCCCCAACATGATCCCCTTCTCCGTGCTCGACCTCGCTCCCATCCGCAGGGGTGGCGATGCGGCGCAGGCGTTCCGCAATTCGCTCGATCTCGCCCGGCATGCGGAGACATGGGGCTTCAAGCGGTTCTGGCTCGCCGAGCATCACAACATGACGGGCATCGCGAGTGCTGCGACCTCGGTGGTGATCGGGCATATCGCGGGCGGGACGAAGACGATCCGCGTCGGCTCCGGCGGGATCATGCTGCCGAACCACTCGCCGCTGGTGATCGCCGAGCAGTTCGGCACGCTGGAATCGCTCTATCCCGGCCGCATCGATCTCGGGCTTGGCCGCGCGCCGGGCACCGACCAGTTCACGGCGCGGGCGCTGCGGCGTGACCTCGCAACGAGCTCCGAGAATTTTCCGCAGGACGTGCTGGAGTTGCAGGCCCTCCTTGGCGATGTGCAGCCGAACCAGGCGATCCGCGCCGTGCCGGGCATGGGAACCAAGGTGCCGCTCTGGATCCTCGGCTCCAGCATGTTCGGCGCACAGCTTGCGGCCATGCTGGGCTTGCCTTTCGCCTTCGCCTCGCATTTCGCGCCGCAGATGATGATGCCGGCGCTGCGCGAATATCGCGCGCGCTTCGAGCCCTCGGCGCAGCTCGACAAGCCCTATGCAATGGTCGGCGTCAACGTGTTCGCCGCGGACAGCGACACCGAGGCGCAACGGATGTTCTCCTCGTTGCAGCAGCAGTTCATCAATCTGCGCCGCGGCACGCCCGGCCCCTTGCCGCCGCCGGTCGACGACATGGACGCGCTGTGGTCGCCGGCGGAAAAAGCCATGGTTGGCCAGTCGCTGTCCTGCTCCGCGGTCGGCTCGCCTGAAGTGGTCGCGGACAAGCTGAAAGCGCTGATCGCCGAGACCGGCGCGGATGAGCTGATGACGACGGGGCAGATCTACGACCACGCCGCGCGGCTGCGCTCGTTCGAGATCGCGGCCGGGGTGCGGGACCGGCTGGCAAAGCAGCCGGCGGCGTGAGCGCGATGTAGCGCACCGCGCTCGTGGCGAGCGTCGATCCCTCTAATCCGGAAAGCCAAACAGCTTCGCCGGATTGTGCACCAAAATCTTCTCCAGCTCGGCTTGATCAGGCGCGTAGCGGTACATCAGTTCGAGCAGGTCGGCGTCGTTCGGCGGCTGCTTGACGGAGACCGGATGCGGCCAGTCGCTGGCCCAGACGCAGCGGTCGATCGCGGCCTCGATATAGGTGCGCGCGATCGGGATCACGTCGTCGTAGGGCGGGCCGACCTTCGAGGTCTTCTCGCCGAGTGACAACATGACCCAGAAATTGCCCTTGGTGAGCAGCTCCAGCATCTTGCGCAAGTTCGGATCGTTCTTGCCGGCTTCCGGATCGGGGCGCGCCATGTGGTCGATCAGCACGGGAACGTCGAGATTCTCATACTTGGCGACGCTGGAGACGATGCCGTCCTTCTCCGGCTGGATTTTGACGTACCAGCCGAGTTCGCGGATGCGCGCGATGGCGCGGGCGAAATCCGCATCCGACAGCACGGCGCCCAGTTCCTGTCGAAAACTAAAGCGCGCGCCGCGCACGCCGGCATCGTGCAGCTTGGCCAGATAGGAATCGTTCGCCTCCGCGAACACCAGCGCGTTGGCACAGCCGCGATAGTTCGGGCCCATCGCGGCGAGGCCGTCGAGCACGACGGAATGGTCGGCGCCGTAGGTCGTGGTCTGCACGATGATGCCGCGCTCGATACCGAGCGTCTTGTGCACGCGCAACGCCGCTTCCCAGGTCGCGCTCGGCATCCGGTAGGCCGCACCGGGACGCTCGGGATATTTGTCGATGGGACCCAGCACGTGAAACTGGCTGTCGACGGTTTTTGGCGGCGGCGCCTTGACCGGACGGCGCGGGTTGGGATCGAACGGCAGATAGGTCGGCATGCAAGGTGCTCCTTCAGTCGATCATTGCGGTGAAATCGCACTGCACCAGCGCGCCGCCATCCATGTTGTCCATCGGCAGCGCGTGGCGCGCCGGGCGCGAATGCTCGTCCGGAAACATTTTTAGCCACTCGACATTGACGGGTGCGCGCTGCGTGCGGTCCTTCAGCCACACCGTCATCTTGATGATGTCGTCCGTGGTGCCGCCGGCGGCCTCAACGGTCGCCTTCATATGCGCGAACATGTTGGCGCATTGCGCGTCCAGGCTCTCGGGCATCGCGCCGACCGCGTCGCGGCCGAGGATGACGCCTGACATCACGAGATTGCCGATGCGGCAGGCGTTCGGAATCGGGTTGGCGTGCTTGAAGCCGCCGATATGGATGCTCTTGCGCCGCGATTGACCGGTCATGATGCGCTCCCTCTCATGTGTTGGTTCAGACGAACTGGCAGGACACCGAGCCGAACGTGCCGTAGTCGGCATGGAACGTGTCGCCACGGCGGATATCGACCGGACGCGTAAACGATCCCGCCAACACGACCTCGCCAGCCCTGAGATATTCGTCATGCGGCGCGAGGCGGTTGGCGAGCCAGGCGATGCCGTTGGCGGGGTGATTGAGCACGCCGGCGGCAAGCCCGGTCTCCTCGACCTCGCCGTTGCGGAACAGCAGCGCCCCGATCCAGCGCATATCGGCGTCCATCGGGCGGAACGGCCGGCCGCCGAGCACCAGCGCGGCGTTCGCTGCGTTGTCCGAGATCGTGTCCATGACTTTTCGCGCCTTGCCCGTTTCCGGGTCGACGCGATGCATGCGCGTCTCCAGGATTTCGAGCGCGGGCGTGACGTAGTCGGTGGCGTTGAGCACGTCGAAGATGGTGCAATCGGGCCCGCGCAGCGGCGCCTTCAGCACGAAGGCGAGCTCGACCTCAATGCGGGGCGCGTGGAAGCGGTCGAAGGGAATCGGCGTAGCGTCGGCATAGAACATGTCGGCGAACAGAACGCCGTAATCGGGCTCGGAGATGCCGACTGCGTTTTGCATCGCCTTCGAGGTCAGACCGATCTTGTGGCCCTTGATGATTCGGCCGCGGCCGAGCTGGAGCTTGGTCCAGGCGCGCTGAACCGCGTAGGCATCCTCGATGCTGAAATCGGGATAGTCCTTCGTGAACATCGTGATCAGCGTTTTGGTGCGCTCGGCCTCGTCCAGGCGCGCGGCAAGGCGTTCGATCGTGGCGGCATCCAGCATGGCTTAACTCTCCGCGGCGACGACGTTGCGGAGCACGCCGATGCGGCTGGACTCGACCTCGACGACGTCGCCGACCTTGAGCCAGCGCGGCGGATCGAAGCGCACGCCCGCCCCCGTCGGCGTCCCCGTGACGATCATGTCGCCGGGCTTCAGCGTGGCGAAGGTGGAGAGATAGGAGATCAGATAGTCGAACGGAAACATCAGCCGCTCGGTCGTGTCCTGCTGCCGCACCTCGCCATTGACGCGCGTGGTGATGTCGTGGGGACCACGCGGGTCGAGTTCGTCAGCCGTGACGATCCACGGGCCGATGCTGCCGGAGCGATCGAAGTTCTTGCCCTGCGTGACGTTGAACTTGCCGTGGCGCAGCCAGTCGCGGATCGTGCCTTCGTTGCACAGCGTCATGCCGAAGATGTGCGACCAGGCCTTTTCGCGCGGAATGTGGCGGCCGCCATGGCCGATCACGATGACGAGCTCGCCTTCGTAGTCGAGCTGTTCGGAGACCTTGGGCTTCTCCAGCGTCTGGCCGGAGCCTGTCATCGACGACATGCTGCGCACGAACAGGCTCGGATATTTTGGCAGGTCCGAGCTATCCTTATATTCGGCATTGCGCTCGGCGTAGTTGACGCCGATGCACCAGAGCTTCTCGGGCGCCAGCACCGGCGGCAGCAGGACCAGCTTGTCCAGCGCGTAGTCAGGATTTTGTCCGGCGACCACTTCCTGCGCCTCGGCGAGCGCGTTGGCCGCGATCAGCGCCTTGACGTCGGAATAGTCGCGGCCGATCCGCTTGGTCAGATCGACGACACCGCCTTCAACGGCAGCGCCATAGCGCGGCTCTCCGTCCAGGAGATAGCTTACGAGTCGCATTGTCGTTCTCCAATGGTCTCGAGGCGCGGCCGGGGCCGCGCGCTCAATCTTTCGATTTGGGAGTCTGGAACACGGTGTTCAGCGTCACGATCTCGCCGAGGCTGGCGTAGCGGGGGCCGCCGATGCGCGCGATCGGGTCGAGCGCCTTGGTCTCCACCTTGCCGTCGTTCACGAGGCCGTCGCGCAGATGGAACATCACGACCTCGCCGACGATCAGCCGGCTGCGGGCGTCGCCGAATTCGAGACACTGGCGGAAGCGGCATTCCATCGCGACGGGTGCAACGCTGAGCCTGGGCACCTTGATGCGCTCGCTCGCAATCGTCTCCAGGCCCAGCTCTGCGACCTCGCTGACTTCAGCTGGATGCTCGACCGAGCTGTCGTGCACCGCCTTCATCAGCGGGGTATCGGCGATGTGGATCACATATTCCTCGGTATCGAGGATGTTGTGCGCGGTGTCCTTGTAGTCGGCACCCTTGCGGCCGACGCTGATGGCGAGCATCGGCGGCTTCTGCGAGACGAAGGTGAAGGCGCTGAAGGGCGCGAGGTTGAGCACGCCCTTGCGCGACAGGCTCGTCACCCAGGCGATCGGACGCGGCACCACGATGCCGGTCATCAGGCGATAGATGCGCTCCGCGCCGAGCTCGGTGGGGTCAATCCGCATCGATCAATCCGCCTTGATGTTGGCCTTGCGCACGACCGGAATCCACTTGGCGTCCTCGCGCTCGAGATAAGCCTTGAATTCATCCGGCGTCATCGGCGTCGCTTCACCGCCGAGCTTCTCGAACCTGTCGACCACGGCGGGGTCCTTCAGGATCGCGACCAGCGTCTCGTGCAGCTTGTCGACGATCGGCGCCGGCGTGCCCGCGGGCGCGAACAGGCCGGTAAAAGTCTGGCCGTCAAAATCCTTGTAGCCGAGCTCGATGAAAGTCGGGACATCAGGCAGCGACTTCAGGCGATGCTGGCTCGTCACCGCGAGTGCACGGAACAGTCCGGCCTTGATGTGCTGGAGGCTGACCGTGAGCTGGTCGAATGCGAACTGGACCTGGCCGCCGAGCAGGTCGTTGATGGCAGGCGCGTTGCCGCGGTAGTGCGCGGTGACCCATTGCAGGCCGAGATTCTCCTGCATCAGTTCGCTGAGCAGATGGTTGGTGGTTCCGGGGCCGGGCGAGGCCATCGTCAGCTTGCCGGGATCGCGCTTGGCGAGTTCGACGAATTCCTTGAATGTATTGGCCTGCACGGAGGGATGCACCTCGAGCACCAGCGGCGTCATCGAGATGGTCGTAATGGGAAGGAAATCCTTCTTCCAATTATAGGCATCGCGTTTGTTGATCTCGGTCGCGAACAGCACCGGGCCGTTGGCACCGACGAACAGCGTGTAGCCGTCGGGCGCCGATTTCGCGAAGGCCTCGCCCGCGATCATGCCGCCGGCGCCGGCCTTGTTCTCGATGATGAAGGGCTGGCCGAGCTTTTCCTGGAGCTTGTCGGCGACGATCCGCGCCGCGCTGTCGACATTGCCGCCGGCAGGATAAGGCACGATCAGCTTGACGCTGCGCGCCGGCCATTGCTGGGCCGATGCGGGCTCCGCCAGCATCGCAGTGACAGCAGCTATGGCAATCGCGATTAATCTCATGTTAACCTCCCGGCGGCGCTTCCAATTCACTTCGAACGCCTTGACGTTGCGCATGGCGCTCGATCGCCGCGCAATCTCCAGATGCGCGCTTTACCTGTCGAGCGAATTGTGGCGTTCTTGTCCATATTATGGACAAACGACTTTCACCGAAATCCGTCCGCAACGCAATGGAACCGCGACAGGGCGCGCAGGCCATCCGGCGCGCGCTGGCGGTGCTGCGTATTCTTGCCGCAGGCCGCGAGGACGGTGTGCCATTGGCCGAGGTCGTGCGCGCGACCGGCCTCACCCGTCCGACCGTGCATCGCATCATCCACGTGCTGATCGAGGAAGGCATCGTCGAGCGGCACGACAAAACCGGCCGCTACGCGATCGGCAACCAGGTGCCGGAGCTGGCACTGGCGCGGCCGAGACCTTCGCGGCTGCTGGTCGCCGCCAATCCGTCGCTGCGGCGCGCGTCGGCCGAGATCGGCGACACACTCTTCCTGACGATGCGGACCGGCCACGACACGCTGTGCGTCGATCGGAGAATCGGAATCTATCCGATCCAGGTGCTGTCGATCGAGGTCGGCGCGCGCCGGCCGCTCGGCGTCTCCAGCGCGGGCGTCGCCATCCTCGCCGCCATGCCGGCGCAGGACGCGCGAAAAATCGTCGCAGCCAATGAGAAGCGGTTCGCGGCCTACCAAACCGACGCCGCGACGGTGCTCGGCCAGGTCACCGCGGCGCGGAAGCGGGGATATAATATGAGAGAGATCGGCCTCGTGCAGGGCACGAAGTCGATCTCGACCTGGATCAAGACGCCGGATGGCCAGCCGGCCGCGGCCATGACCGTCTCCGCCGTTCGGACGAGGCTCGGCCCCCGCCGCGAGCAGGAGGTCGCGGAGATTTTGCTGCGCGAGGCGCAGATCATCGAGCAGGCGATCGGCGGCTAAGGCACAGACGGTGCTGTCAATGGCTGACTTCGCGCGCCATTTTATGGCACAAGAGCCGCCATCACCGACCGACCAACGAGGCCAAGCATGCCCGCGCCGAAACCGCCTGCCTTCGAGACCCTGAGCCTGCATGCGGGCCAGCATCCGGATCCCGCGACCGGCGCCCGCGCGGTGCCGATCTACCAGACCACATCCTATGTGTTCCAGGACTCCGATCACGCGGCCGCACTGTTCAATCTGGAACGTGCCGGCCACATCTATACGCGTATCTCCAACCCGACCACCGGCGTGCTGGAGGAACGGCTCGCGGCGCTGGAAGGCGGCGTCGGCGCGATCTGCACCGCGAGCGGCATGGCCGCGCTACATCTCGCCATCGCGACGCTGCTCAACGCCGGCGACCATATCGTGGCGTCGAGCTCGCTCTATGGCGGCACCATCAATTTGCTGGCGCACACGCTGCCGCGCTTCGGCATCACGACGACGTTTGTAAAGCCGCGCGACCACGACGCGTTGCGTGCCGCGATCAAGCCAAACACGAAACTGATGATCGGCGAGACCATCGGAAATCCCGGATTGGAGGTGCTCGACATCCCCAAGGTCGCGGCGATCGCGCATGACGCAAAAATTCCGCTGCTGATCGACAACACCTTTGCCACGCCCTATCTCAGCCGTCCGATCGAGCTTGGGGCAGACATCGTCATGCATTCGGCGACCAAATGGATCGGCGGCCACGGCATCGCGATCGGCGGCGCCATCGTCGACAGCGGCCGCTTCGACTGGCGCACGTCCGGCAAGTTCGGCGTGCTGACCGAGCCTTATGGCGGCTATCACGGCATCGTGTTTGACGAGCAGTTCGGAACCGCCGCCTTCATCATGCGTGCGCGCACCGAAGGCCTGCGCGATTTCGGCGCCTGCCTGTCGCCGACCAACGCGTTCCAACTGCTTCAGGGCGTCGAGACGCTGGGCGTACGCATGGACCGTCACATGCAGAACACGCATCTCGTGCTGGAGGCCCTGAAGACCAACAAGGCCGTCGACTGGGTGCTGCATCCCTCGCTGGAGGGTCACGCTGACTATCAGCTCGCAAAGCAACTGCTGCCGCGCGGCGCCGGCTCGATCGTCTCCTTCGGCATCAAGGGCGGTCGGCCCGCGGGGCGCAAGTTCATCGAATCGCTGCGCATGATCAGCCATCTCGCCAATGTCGGCGACGCCAAGACGCTGGTGATCCACCCGGCGTCGACCACGCATCAGCAGATGGATGCCGAGCAGCTTAGGGACGCCGGCATCGGCGAGGAGCTGGTACGGCTCTCGGTCGGCATCGAGACGGCAAGCGACATCATCGACGATCTCGCGCAGGCGCTGCGCATCTCGCAGAAGGTCTGACGCCATGAAGCTTTCCGTCAACGGCACTGATGTGTTTGTCGCAACTGGCGGCCGCGACTTCGACAAGTCCCTGCCCACCATGGTCTTCCTCCATGGTGCCGGGTTCGATCGTTCGACCTGGGCGCTGCATACGCGCTGGTTCGCCCATCACGGCTTTGGCGTGCTGGCGCCTGATTTGCCCGGCCACGGCCGCTCGTCCGGGCCTTCGCTGTCAACTATTGCGGAGATGGCCGACTGGACCGCAGCACTGCTCGCTGCGGCCAACGTGGCGAAGGCCCATCTGATCGGCCATTCCATGGGATCGCTGATCTCGCTGGAGACGGCGGCGCGGCACCCCGACAAAGTCTCGGCACTGAGCCTGATCGGCACTGCCGCGACCATGACGGTCGGTCCCGACCTGCTGAAGGCGGCCGAAGCCAACGAGCAGGATGCAAACGACATGGTGTCGATCTGGGGCCTCGGCTTCAACGCCGAGCTCGGCGGCAGCCTCGCACCGGGCCTGTGGATGCATGGCGGCGCGCAGGCCGTGCTTCAAGCTTGCGAGCCGGGCGTCCTGTTCAGGGATTTGTCCGCCTGCAATGCTTACGCGAACGCACTCACCGCTGCCGCGAGCGTGAAGGTGCCTGTTACCCTCATCCTCGGCGAGCGCGACATGATGACACCGGTGAAAGCCGGCAAGGCACTCGCAGCCGCGATCCCGCATGCGAAGACCGTCGTGGTGCCGGGCGCCGGCCACATGATCATGGCCGAGCGCCCGGACGAGTTGCTGGTGGCGCTGAGAGGTTAGGGATTGCTCAGGAGCCCGGCGTCCACTTCCAGACAATGTCGGAGACGTTGACCGGCTTGGGGATCAGACCGAGCTTGGCAAAGCGGTCGGCGACAGCCTGTTGAGTCCTGATCACCTCCGCATCCAGCGGCACCACGCGGTAGTTGGAACGGTTGACGAAACGCCTGATCGCCTCGATATCGACGCCGGTCGCCTCGGCCTGCGCTTTCGAAACATCCTCATGATGTGAGTCCGCCCACAGGCCTTCAGACGCGAAGGTCGTGTTGAGCTTTCCGACCTGCGACGGGTATTTCTCCACGAAATCCGTGTTGGCGATGTAGTAAGCGTTCGGCTTGTGCACATCCTTGTCGAAGACTAGGACGCGGGCGCCCTCCTTCAATTCGGCGAGCGCCAGATAAGGATCCCAGATCGACCAGGCATCGACCGAGCCCTTCACGAAGGCCGCCGTCGCGTCCGCCGGCGCGAGCGGCGCCGGCGTGATGTCGGACCAGGACAGGCCGGCCTTCTCGAGCGCAGCGACGAGGAGATTGTGCGCGCTCGATCCCTTGCCGAAGGCGACGCGCTTGCCCTTGAGATCCGCCAGCGTCTTGATGGGTGAATCCTTCGGCACGACGATCGCCTGGGTGTTGCCTTCGGACTTCACCGCCGCGACGTATTTGATCTTTGCGCCGCCGGCCTGCGCGAAGATCGGCGGGGTGTCGCCGACGAAGCCGAAATCGACGCTACCGACATTGATGGCCTCCAGCAGCGGCGGACCGAACTGGAAGTCGATCCATCTGATCTCGATGCCGAGCGGCTTGAACGCATTCTCGAGTGTCTGGCGCTGGCGCACCGCCGGGAAGAAGCCGCCCTTCTGGGTGCCGATGCGGATCTCCGCCGGCTTGTCCTCGGCATGCACGGGTGCGGCAAGGGCCGTCGCCATCAGAAGCGTCGCTGCGAGCATTTGGCGTCTGGTGATCATATCGTGGTCCTCCGGTTTCAGTTGGCGAAGAGTTGGGAGTTTGCGCGCCGGCCCTTCTCGGAGAGCAGGGCTCGTGCTGCGCGCTCGGCCTCACGTGCCGAGCGGAACTGGCGGCCTTCGAGGCTGTCGAACAGGCGCTCGGACGAGAAGAAGCGGAAGCCGCGCTCATTTCGCGTGATGATGCCGGCGGCGCGATCGTGGATTTCGATAATGTAGGCGTTCGATTGGGCTTGGGACATGACTGCTCATTCGCCGGGATTTCGGCGTTCCGGTCGTAAGATTTGTGCTGTGGGAGGTTGTTAGGAGGCGGTCAGCAACAACAACAGGCGCCGGTTGCCGCCGAGAAACAGCGCCGCGTCATGCAAGCATGCATGTCGTTCCGATTGCGCTGGTGATCAATTCTCATATTGCGGCTTCGTCTCGATGAGCAGTTTCGATGCTCCGAATATCGAGCGATTGGCGCGACTGGTCAATGAAATGGCTATCCATATTTGAAGGCCGCGCGCCCGGGCGTTTCTCCTGCCGCAAGCGCAGACAGTCGGATTCATCTCGCGATGAGTTCAACACCGCTGCACGGCCAACGTGATAGGCTTCCAGCAACTACAAAGCAGGCAAATCGGGAGGTCCAGAGATGACGGATGATCTGAAGGGGCGCATTGCGCTCGTGACCGGCGGCTCGCGCGGGATCGGTGCTGCCGTCTGTCGCGCGCTCGCCGCATCGGGCGCGGCCGTGGCGATCAACTGCCGCGAGCAGATCGGACAAGCCGAGCGGGTGGCGGGCGAAATCGTCAAACAGGGCGGCCGCGCCATCGTCGTCGCCGCCGATGTCTCACAGGGCGAGGCTGTCGCGAACATGGTCGAGCGTGTCACGGCCGGGCTCGGTCCCATCGACATCCTCGTCAACAATGCCGGCATCGCGATCACGCGCGGCGTCGACGATCTCACCGAGGACGATTTCGATCGCACCATCCTGGTCAATTTGAAATCCGCGTTCCTGTGCACGCAGGCGGTGCTGCCATCGATGCGATCAAGGAAGTGGGGCCGGATCGTCAACATCTCCTCCGGTGCCGCGCGCGGTGCCGGCTCGATCGGGCCGCACTACAATGCGTCGAAGGCCGGCATGGAGGGTCTCACGCGCGGTTATGCGGCGCGGCTGGCCAAGGAAGGCATCACCGTCAACGCCGTGGCGCCGTCGCTGATCGAGACCGACATGATGAGCGGCCAGCCCCAGCTCGTCAGCCGCATTCCGCTCGGCCGCTTCGGCACGGCGGATGAGGTGGCGAAAGCCGTGATGCTGCTGGTCGACAATGCCTATATGACCGGCCAGACGATCGCGCTGAGCGGTGGGATGGCGTTTAACTAGATCAAGCTGCCGTCGCGACGTTGCGCAACATCTCCTGGAGCCGCGATTCGACCTTCGCGACATTACCGTGAACGCGTAGCTTGTAGCGGCTGACCGCATCGCGATCGACCGCAAAGAACGCCTTCTCCGGATAGGTGCGGCCGAAAATGTCGATCAACATGCTGCGGAACTTGCCCGACACGATCTCCGTGTCGCCCGCCGGCTGTTCGCTATAGGCAACCGTCTCGGCCGACGTCAGCGCGCAGAGCAAGGGGTGCAGCCGGCTCGAGAACACCTTCTTGTGCCGCTGGATGTCCTGAATGACGCGGTCGAGCGGGAGATTTTTCAAAATCTCGTCGCCGACGTTGAGCTGCTCGTCGACGACAGGTGTCGCCATCGGAAACTGATCGATCAGCCAGTCGCCGAGATGCTCGACATTGGAGCGTCCGCGACCGTACATCAGGACATCGTCCTCGTAGCGCGCAAACCAGGTGTCGAGCCGGTCGATCAGCCGGTCAAGCTTGGCGCGCGAGATGAGCTCGCGGTATTGCGTTCCAAAAATGCCGACCTTTGCCTTGCCGCGCGCCAACACCTTCATGAGATCGTCGGTGAGCAGCGGCTCGTAGATGCTGTTGCCGATGCCGAGCACGATCAGATCGTAGGCATCGCGCGCGCGGTCCAGTGTCCGGAAGGTCAGATGATCGACCAGGGCATCTCCCGGCAGCAGCGAGTTGATCATGTGATAGCCGAGCCGGTCGCCGAAATTACCGACATCGTTGTAGGAGATGACCGCGACCTTGCTCGGGTTGACCTGGGGCATGCGATCCACGGGCGTGAGGCGCATCAGGATCTGGAGCTGATCGACCGGCATCGTCGCAGTAATCTGGAACCCGTGACGATCGAACAGCTTGGCCAGTCCGAGAAAGCTGAAATGGGTCAGCCAACCCAGGGACAGCCGGTCCACCGAGCCCGTCAGGTCGGTCGCGCAATAGCTGAGCACGACGTCCCGCTTGGCTGCGCGCAGATGCGCGAAGAATGCGTCGGAGTCGGGAATGTATTCGAGGACGCCGAGCAGCGTGATGATGTCCGCATCGGTCGCGGCCTCAGCCGGGAACTCACCCGCGTTGAAGTCGCAGACGACCGTATCGGCCTCCCGCGCGACCAGGTCGCAGCCCCGATAGCTGGCGCCGGGCGGCAGGAAGCGGCGCAACGACATCTTGCCACAGCCGAGGTCGAGGACGCGGGCACCCGCGGGGATGAACTGCGCGGCGAGCTCAGCCCGAGCGTCCCAGGCGGCCTCGAGTGACGCCGGATCCGACCAGCGTGTCACGTCCGTCTTTCGCACCTGCGCTTGCGCGCGGTCTTTGCGAACCATCGCCGGCTCCACGGTTGATGAAGGCTGTACCGGCCTACGGCGCCGAATCGCCGGCTGCGATGTAACCATCCGGCCGAATCAGGGTCAATCACGGCCGATAACGGGTGGCCCGACAGCCAGCCGCCGGGGGGACCGCTGGCCAGAATCCTTGACCTGACCTAGATTCCCGTCCGATGATTCCTCACAAGCATCGACCCGGCAGCCCGCTGGCACAACAACAGATCGCGGATCTGCTCGGCCGCGGCATGGCATTGCATCAGGCTGGCAACCTGCCCCAGGCGCGCGACACCTATCGCTACGCGCTGACGATCGATCCGCGGCAGCCCGACGCGCTGCATCTGCTGGGCGTCAGCTTCCTGGCCGAACACCCCGGCGAGGCGGAGCAGCTGATACGGCAGGCGATCGCGACGAGCCCGCGCAACCCGCTCTATCTCGCCAATCTGGGTGTCGCGCTCCGCAACCAGCGCAAATTCGACGACGCGCTCGCGATGTTCGACAAGGCCTTGCGCCGCAAATCCGACTATTGGGAAGCGCATTTTCATCGTGCCTTGACCCTGCTCGCGATGGAACGGCCAGAGGAGGCGCTGACAGCGCTCGGCCGCGCCATCGCGCACAATCACGACTATGTCGGCGCCCTGAAATATCGGGCCGATATCCTCTCCGATCTCAATCGCTTCGAAGCTGCGCTGGCGGACTATGACCGCCTGATCAAGATCGCGCCCGGTCATGCAGCCGCGCTGAACAATCGCGGCATCGTGCTGCTCCGGCTGATGCGGACCGAGGCGGCGCTTGCCGATTTCGACGCGGCCATCGCGCTCGAACCTGAATCACCCGAGATAGCGAACAGCCGCGGCTCGGCGCTACGCGCGGCAGGACGGCTTGACGAAGCCCTGGCGTCGTTTGATCGCGCGGCTGCGCTGAAGCCGGACTATGTCGACGCCATCGTCAATCGTGGCAGCGTGCTGCAGGACCTCGCCCGCTACGACGAGGCCCTGGCGAGCTATGCGCAGGGCCAGCAGATGAATCCCGATCACGCGCTGGCCCACTGGAACGATGCGACGCTGCGCCTGCTGACCGGCGATCTCGCCCGGGGCTTCGTGGAGGCGGAATGGCAGAGGAAGGTCGCCGCGCTCGGCCTCGTCGCGCCGAACTTCGCGCAGCCGCTGTGGCTCGGCGAGAACTCCCTCGAAGGCAAGACCATCCTGGTCCATGCCGATCTCGGCTTCGGCGACACCATTCACTTCGCCCGCTACATTCCGATGCTGGCCGCGCGTGGCGCGCGCGTGATCGCAAGGGTGCAAGCCGCGCTGCGACATCTGATCAGCACGATGGATGGCGTGGCGTTGTGCATCGACAAGAACGCTCCGCTGCCCGACTTCGACGTGCACTGTCCGCTGTCCAGCCTGCCGCTGGCCTTCGGTACCACGCTGGAGAGCATTCCTTCGGCCATTCCCTACCTGGCCGCGCCGAACCTGCCGGACGTGTGGCGCGAGCGCCTCGGTACCGACGAGAGGCCGAAGATCGGCCTCGTCTGGTCCGGCAACGCGACGCACACCAACGACCGGAACCGCTCGATCCGCGCCGAGCTGCTCGCGCCGCTGCTTGCGCGCAATGCCGTCTTCGTCGGCCTGCAGACGGAAGTTCGCCAGAGCGACAGAGCGGCGCTGGGCGAGCGGAGCAATCTCGTCCTGGCCGGACAATTCTTTGACGATTTCACCGACACGGCTGCGGTGGTGGCGGCGCTCGATCTCGTCATTACGGTGGATACCAGCACGGCCCACCTCGCCGGCGCGCTCGGGCGTCCGGTCTGGCTGCTGCTTCCTCACGTGCCGGATTGGCGCTGGCTGCTCGATCGCGAGGACAGCCCGTGGTATCCGACCGCCCGCCTGTTCCGTCAGGACGCGGCGCGCGACTGGAGCGCGGTAATCGCGCGCGTCGACCGTGCCCTGGTCGAGGAATTCCCTACCACATCGTAGCGGCCGCACGTTCCGGCCAGATGCGGTCATATTCCGCGCCGCCGACCTTGTTCTCGCTCATCTCGGCGAGGATCTGGCCGGGTGTCGGCAAGGTCTTCGGATCGATGCGCTTGTCCGGATTCCAGAGATCGGAGCGGACGATGGCGCGCGCGCACTGGAAGTAGATTTCCTCGACGTTCATCACCATCACGCTGCGCGGCGCTTTGCCCTCGACCTTGAACGAGGCGAGCAGCTCGGCATCGACGGAAAGATGGGCGCGGCCGTTGGCCCGCACGGCGTTGCCGGAGCCGGGGATCAAGAACATCAGCGACACCCTGGGATCGCGCACGATGTTGCGCAGGGAATCAACCCGATTGTTGCCGCGGCGGTCCGGCAGCATCAGCGTCCTGGGATCGTGAATGCGGACGAAGCCGGGGAGATCGCCGCGCGGCGAGCAGTCGATGCCCTCGGGCCCGATGGTGGCGAGCGCGGCAAACGGCGCCTTCTCGATGAAGATGCGGTAGAGCGGCGTGACATGGTCGGCGACTTTCACGGTCGAGGCGTCATTGGTGGCGCCGTAGATGGCTTCGAGCTGTTCGACCGTTTCAATCACGGACATTCCGTTCTCCTCATTGTGCTGGCCGCTCCTCGTGCCAGCATTCATTCCTGATCACGCGCAACAGGTGGCGGCTGTGATAGTCCGCACTGCCCGCATTGAGGATGGTGACGTCGGCATGGGCCGACGCGTCGTTGACGCTGCGTGTGAGCCGATCGGCGATATTGCCGTCACTGTGCCGGGCGCGAGCGGCTAGCCGCTGCGCCAGCACGTCCGGCGGCGCCGTGATCGCGACCACGATGACATTGGCATAGGCCTGGCGCAGCGCACCGATCACCGTGCGCGAGACATTCGCGACGACCGCGCGGCCGACGCGGATATCGTCGTTGATCTCGAGCGGCAGGGCATAGGAATGGCCGTGCGCCTCCCAATACACGGCGAAATCGCCGTGCTCGCGCGCGCGGCGAAAGTCGTCGGGACTCATCGCCATATTATCCTCGTCGGCAGAGGATTCGCGCGTCACGACACGGCGCGGGAAGACGACGTTGTGATCATCGATGCAGGCCGCTTGCGCGAGCCGCAACAGCGTGTCCTTGCCGGCACCGCTCGGACCGACCACTAGCACGAGCCGGCCGGGTCCGATCCGGCCCGCCGTGTCCTGTGCCATGGCCTCAGTCTCGCTCATGCGACCCGGTTTCCTTCGCGCCAGACGCTGCGAACCACGGGAACGCTGCCCGCCACATGCACGCGGATCAGATCAGCGCGCTTGCCGGTCGCGACCTCGCCGCGGTCGGTGAGGCCAACCGCCTTGGCCGGCGCTTTCGTCACGGTGCGAACCGCAGCGGGAAGGCTGATCGCCGGCACGTGGTCGGGCAATTGCAGCGCGGCCATCAGCAGGCTTGACGGGATGTAGTCCGACGACAGGATGTCGAGCAGGCCTTCACGGGCGAGGTCGACCGCGGCGATGTTGCCGGAGTGCGAGCCGCCGCGCACGACGTTCGGCGCGCCCATCAGAATGCCGATGCCGGCCTGGTGCAGGCCGCGCGCCGCCTCCAGCGTCGTTGGAAACTCCGCCACCGAAACGCCGTCGCGCACGGCGTCCGCGACGTTCTCCTCGGTGGTGTCGTCGTGGCTCGCGAGCGGGATTTTGTGCGACTGCGCCAGCGCTACGATCTCGCGCATGTTGGTCGCAGCATAAAGCTTCTGATACTCGAAACGCTTTGCGAACAGCTCATCGAGCTCGGCGTCGGTCTTGCCGCCACCCTTGCCGCGATAGTAGTCGCGCAGCTTGACTTCATCGCGGAACTGACGTTGGCCGGGCGTGTGATCCATCAGCGACATCAAGCGGACGTCAGGACGGTCGATCAGCTCCTTGGCTTCCTCGACCACGCTCGGCATCGGGATTTCGCAGCGCAGATGCAGGAAGTGATCGGCGCGCAGCAGGTCGGCATCGCGCGCGGTCGTGATCGCGGCGGCGAGCGTGCCGGCACGACCATCGACTTCCTCGGCGCCGTCATCACGCCAGACCCGAAGCGAATCGAACACGGTGGTGATGCCAGACGTCGCAAGCTGGCCGTCATAGGAGATGACGGCGGCAACCGGATTCCAGAACACTTTTGGGCGCGGCACGCAATGCGCTTCGAGATGGTCGGTGTGCAGCTCGATCAGGCCCGGCATGATGAGGTCGCCGCCGGCATCCTCTGCGCCGGCAGGTGCCCTGCCCTCGCCGATCTCGGCAATGCGCCCATCGGCAAGAGCGAGCCAGCCCTGCTCGATCACCCTATCGGCCAGCACGATCCTGGCATTGGCGATCACGGTGTCCTTTGGCTTGGCGTTCATGTCCCTCTTCCTTCAGGCGGCGGCGGCAAAGCTGGTGACGTCGACGATGCGATCGGCAATCAGATGGCGGATTTCGTCGTCGTGGACAATGGCAACCATGGCGACGCCCTGGCGTTTCTTCTCGGCGACCAGCGCGACGACGACGGCACGGTTGGCGGCATCGAGCGAAGCGGTCGGCTCGTCGAGCAGCAGGATCGGCAGATCCGAGATGAAGCCGCGCGCGATGTTGACGCGCTGCTGCTCGCCGCCGGAGAAGGTCGCGGGCGGAAGCTGCCAGAGCCGCTCGGGGATGTTGAGGCGGTGCAGCAGCTCACCGGCGCGGGCCTGCGCGTCGGCTCGGGCCATGCCGTTGACGATCAGCGGCTCGGCGACGACGTCGATCGTGGCGACCCGTGGTACCGCGCGCAAAAACTGGCTGACATAGCCAATGGTCGCGCGACGCACGTTGAGGACCTGCCGCGGCTCGGCGGTGGCGAGATCGATCAGCGTGTCGCGATGGCGGATACCGATGCGACCGGAATCGCAGCGGTAATTGCCAAAAATCATCTTCAGGATCGACGATTTGCCGGCGCCTGATGGCCCCGACAGCACGACGCATTCGCCAGGATTGACGTGGAAGGTCACGCCGCTGACGACGGGCAATTCGATGCCGCCTTGCAGGTGCATCGTAAAGGTCTTCTTGGCGTCGGCAATGTCGATCATGGCGGTCATCGGAAGCCTCATGCCGGCAGAATCGAGGAGACGAGGAGTTGGGTATAGGGCTCGCGCGGATCGTCGAGCACCTGGTCGGTGAGACCGGTCTCGATGACGCGGCCGCCCTTCATCACCATCACGCGGTGCGACAACAGCCGCGCGACCGCGAGGTCGTGGGTGACGATGATGACGGCAAGGTTCAGCTCGGCAACGAGGCTGCGCAGGAGATCGAGCAGGCGCGCCTGCACGGACACGTCGAGACCGCCGGTCGGCTCATCCATGAACACCAGCCGCGGCTCGGTGACGAGGTTGCGCGCGATCTGGAGACGCTGGCGCATGCCGCCGGAATAAGTGCGCGGTGCGTCGTCGATGCGCGCTGTGTCGATCTCGACGCGGGTGAGCCAGTCGGACGCGGTGTCGCGGATACGGCCATAGTGATTCCAGCCCACCGCCATCAGCCGCTCGCCGACATTGGCGCCGGCCGAAACCGCCATGCGCAGGCCCTGGGCGGGATCCTGATGTACAAAGCCCCAATCGGTACGGAACAGGAAGCGCCGCTCGGCCTCGCCCAGCGTGGCAAGATCGCGGGTGACACCATCGCGCATCCGGTACGACACATGTCCACCACTGGCCGCGAGTTGGCCCGACAGCAGCTGGAGCAGCGTCGACTTGCCCGAGCCGGATTCGCCGACGATTGCCAGCACCTCGCCGGAATAGAGCGAGAACGACACGTCGCGGCACGCGGCGATGCGGCCGAACGACTTGCTGAGAGAGTCTGCGACCAGCAGCGGCTGGTCGTTTTCAAGAGCATCAGCCATGTGAGCCCGCCTTCTCCTTGTACGGCGCGGCGCTGAGGCTGCCGTGATGGCCGGCGGCCTGGCGGCCCTCGCAATAATCGGTGTCGGAACAGACGAACATGCGGCCGCCCTTGTCGTCGGTCACGATCTCGTCGAGATAGGAGTTCTCGGCGGCGCACAACGCACATGGCGCGTTGAAGCGATAGGGCTCGAAGGGGTGATCCTCGAAATCGAGCGATACAACTTTCGTGTAGGGCGGGATCGCGTAGATGCGCTTCTCGCGACCAGCGCCGAACAATTGCAGCGCAGGACTATGGTCCATCTTGGGATTGTCGAATTTCGGCGTCGGCGACGGGTCCATCACGTAGCGCGCGTTCACCTTCACCGGATAGGCGTAGGCCGTCGCGATGTGGCCGAATCGGGCGATGTCCTCGTAGAGCTTGACGTGCATCAGGCCGTATTCGGCCAGCGCGTGCATGCGCCGCGTCTCAGTCTCGCGCGGCTCGAGGAACCGCAACGGTTCTGGAATCGGCACCTGATAGACCAGCACCTGGTTTGCGTGCAGCGCCGTCTCCGGAATACGGTGACGAGTCTGGATCACGGTCGCCTCTTCCGTCGCCGTCGTCGTGGCGACACCGGCGGTCTTGGCGAAGAACTTTCGAATCGAGATCGCGTTGGTGGTGTCGTCAGAACCCTGGTCGATCACCTTCAGCACGTCCTGCGGCCCGAGGATCGCCGCCGTGACCTGCACGCCGCCGGTGCCCCAGCCATAGGGCATCGGCATTTCGCGGCTGGCGAACGGCACCTGATAGCCCGGGATCGCGATCGCCTTCAGGATCGCGCGGCGGATCATTCGCTTGGTCTGCTCGTCGAGATAGGCAAAATTGTAGGCCGGCGCGTTCATTCCGCGGCCTCCTTCATGGTATCAGGCGCATTGGCCTCGGCAAATGCTTCAGCGAATTCCTGGCGCAGCTTGCGCAACAGGCCGAGTTCGGACTGGAAGTCGACATAGTGCGGCAGCTTCAGATGCTCGACGAAGCCGGTCGCCTGGACGTTGTCCGAATGCGACATCACGAATTCTTCATCTTGCGCGGGGGCGAGTGCCTCCTCGCCCAGCTCGCGCGCGCGCAACGCGCGATCGACCAGCGCCATCGACATGGTCTTGCGCTCACTCTGGCCGAAGGCGAGGCCATAGCCGCGGGTGAAGCACGGCGCTTCCGTCGCAGACCCCTTGAACTGGTTGACCATCTGGCACTCGGTGAGCTCGATGGAGCCGAGCGGCACGGCGAAGCCGACGTCCTCCGCAGAGAACTCGACCTCGACCTCGCCGAAGCGGATCTCGCCGACGAAGGGGTGATTACGGCCATAGCCGCGCTGGGTGGAGTAGCCCATCGCCAACAGAAAACCTTCGTCACCGCGCGCGAGATTTTGCAGGCGCAGGTCGCGATCGGCCGGGAAGTTCAGCGGCTCGCGGGTGAGATCACCGACACTGGCGCCATCTTCGGCTTGCGGCGAAGATTCGATCAGCCCGTCGCGGCCCAAAATGTCGGTGACGCGCGGCGTTGGTGCCGTCGAGGCTTCCGCTGTCGCCGGCACTTCCGGCACAAAACCTTCGGCGAGCGAGGGATCGAGCAGGCGATGCGTATAATCGAAGGTCGGCCCGAGGATCTGGCCGCCGGGAATGTCCTTGAAGGTCGCCGACACCCGCCGCAGCACCCGCATGGCGCCGGTGTCGACCGGCTCGCTCGCGCCGAAGCGCGGCAGGGTGGCGCGGAAGGCGCGAACCAGGAAGATCGCCTCGATCAGGTCGCCGCGCGCCTGCTTGATGGCGAGCGCCGCGAGCTCGCGGTCGTAGAGCGAGCCTTCGCTCATGACGCGGTCGACGGCGAGGCCGAGCTGCTCCGATATCTGGTCGAGGGAAACTTCCGCAACGCTTCTGTCGCCGCGCCGCGTATCGGCAAGCAGGCGATGGGCGTTCTCGATGGCGCGTTCGCCGCCTTTGACTGCGACATACATGCTTCAGCTTTCCTTGCTCTCGACGCGCGTGGTGCGGGGGATCGCAACCACGGCATCATCGGCGACCAGCACCAGATCGATGCCGCGTGGAAACAGCGTCTCGTTCATCCGCAGGCGCTCGAACAGGTCGAAAGGCCTGATCGATGCCTGAAGCATCGTGACACCGTCGATGCCGGGGCCGCGCAGCTCAAAGCTGCGTCCCGTGTCCAGGCCGTCGACCTGAAGGATCACCGTAGTCGACCGATCCGGATATTCGTTGGTGCCGAGTGCGAAACGCTCGAGCGAGGGAAGCGTCGCGCCGTCGCTGATCAGCGCGAAACTCGCGATCGAGGAATCCTGCACCACCGGCGCGCCGGTGTGGAATTTCAGCCATTTTGTCACGTCGGAACTTTCCGACATGCGCGCGTCGAGCCAGAGCGGCGTGTCGTGATCGAACAGCGTCAGCGCGATCGCGGCGGTACCGCGCATCATCGTAGCAGGCGCCCCGGCCATCGGCACGATGCGCTGGACCGAGCCCGGCCGCGCCATCGCGTCCATGACCGAGCGAAAGGTCGATTGCGCCGACAGAACCTTGTCGACGAACCCCGGCGGCAATTCAGCAATCGTGGTCATGGCCTCACCCCTCACCGCGCACCATGGTGTAGAAATCAACCTTCGTCGCAGCGGTCTCTTCCGCCGCCTGCTTGCGCCGAAGCATAAGCTGCTCGCGCAACGGTGCGATAACGTCCCGCTCGACCGATGCGCCAAAATCCCGCGACTGGACCAGCGCATCGCACAGCGCAATCAGCCGCGCCTTCTCGCCGTCGCGCCCTAGCGTGTAGCCGAAGCCGACCTCGCCGCTCGCAAGCCGGATCGCGGCGCGCGACACCGTTGCTTCGCCGAGGTTGAACGGTGCGCCATCGCCGCCGACCCGGCCGCGCAGCATGACGAGGCCGCTTTCCGGTTCGCGCATATCCTGATGGGCCGGAAGGGCCAAGTTGCGGAGGCGAGCGGCGATCTCGCCCGCCTCCGCATGCGCCAGCACGGCCATCGCGGCCTTGCGCTGGGCTTGCTGGTTGTTTTGCTGCGTCACCTGATCCACCGCACTTTTCGACACAACTTGCCGAATCCAAGTTGTCTATGATACTAGACAACTTCATACGGAAGCGCCATGACTGTTTCGTGACATGGGTGTGATTTCTGGGCTAGGCTGACCGGCAACATGAGCATGCAGGACACCGCCTCTTCCGGCGTAGCGCTATGGCGCCTCGTTGCCGACGGCATCGAGCGCGGCATTGCCGACGGCCGCTTTGCGGCCGGCGACAAATTGCCGGGCGAGATGGAGATCGCCGAAACCTACCGGGTCAACCGCCATACCGTGCGGCGCGCGCTGGCTGCCCTCGCCGAACGCGGCATCGTGCGCGCCGAACGCGGCAGCGGAACCTATGTCGAGGCGCAGAAGCTCGCCTATCCATTGCGCTCGCGCACACGCTTCTCCGAGATCGTCGGTGCGGACGGCCGCGAACCCCATGGCCGCCTGATCGAGGCGTCCGATGATGTCGCCACCCGCGAACTGGCGCGGGAGCTCGGCTTGAAGACCGGCGTCCCCCTGGTGCGGATCGAAGCGATACGGCTTGCCGACCGTACGCCGATCTGCGTCTCCACCACCTGGCTGTCGGCCGAACTGTTCCCAGGCGCGGGCGAGGTTTTCGCCGCGACGCGCTCAATGACAAAATTGCTCGAACATTACGGCGTGCGCGACTACCGCCGCGGCGCGACCCGGATCACCGCCGGCATCGTGGATGCGACCGATGCCGCGCGGCTCGATCTGCCGCTCGGACGGCCTATCCTGGTCGTGGATGCGACAGATCACGATCTCGGCGGCAAGCCGCTGGTGACGAAGCATTCGCGGTTCGCCGCGGAGCGGGTGGAGTTTTTGGTGGAGAACGGGTGAAGCACGGCCTCTTCCCCTCTCCCCTTGTGGGAGAGGGTGGCTCGTCGCAAAGCGACGAGACGGGTGAGGGGTTGTCTCCGCGAGCCTCACTCTGAGTTCAGTTCGCGGACAGAACCTCTCCTCCGGCGCTTCGCGCCACCTTCTCCCACAAGGGGAGAAGGGAAGAAAGCAAACTACGCAACAGCCCGCCGTCCAATGATCGCAAAGCGCAGCTTGCTCGAGATGAAATCGATCGCGGCGACGGCGACCAGGATCATCAGGATCAGGAACGAGACCTTTTGCCATTCCAGCACGCGGATCTGCTCGGCGAGCTGGAGGCCGATGCCGCCGGCGCCGACAATGCCGATGATGGTGGCCGAGCGGGTGTTGGATTCGATGAAATAGAGCACCTGGCCGGCGATCACGGGGAGAACCTGCGGCAACAGGCCGAAGCGGATCTCATGCAGCGGGCTGCCGCCGGAGGCGCGGATGCCCTCGACCTGCTTCTGGTCGGCGCCCTCGAACGCCTCCGAGAACAGTTTTCCGAAGGCGCCGAAATCCGACACGGCGATGGCGAGTACGCCGGCGAACGGCCCGAGCCCGACCACGTTGATCCACACCAGCGCCCAGATCAGTGTGTCGACGCCGCGGATCGAATCGAGGAAACGGCGCACCGGGAAGCGCAGGATATTCGACGGCACGATGTTGCGCGCGGCCAGCAGGCTGACCGGGAGTGCGAAGACAGCCGCCAGCGTGGTGCCCAGCAGCGCGATCGACAGCGTCTCACCCAGCGCCTTCAGGTAGACCGGCAGCGAGGAGCCGGGATCCGGCGGGATCATCATCACGCTGATCCAGCCAAGTTGGCTCAGTCCTGCGAAGAACCGCGACGGCGAGAACTCGAGGTCGACGAGACCATATACGAAGATCGCGAACGCAGCGACGATCATCGCCGGCATGGCAAGTCGCGCCGAGGCCGGCCGATCAAACACATCCGGGTAGCGCGCGCGAAGCTGCGCGGTGTCGACCTCCTGCGGGCTCGTCACGTCCGTGCCTCCTTGCCGAACAGACGGCCGCGCAGCCAGCCGGTGCTGATATCGATGATGAAGACCGTGACGATGATGGTCAGCAGGATGGCGCTGACGTCCGAGTAGTAGAACTTGCGAATGGCGACGACGAGCTCCTGGCCGATGCCGCCGGCGCCGACAAAGCCCATCACGGAGGCTTCGCGGACGTTGATCTCGAAGCGCAGCAGCGCATAGCTGGCGTAGCCTGCGGTCACCTGCGGCACGATGGCGAAGCGCATGCAGGAGAGCCAGCTCGCGCCGGTCGAGCGGATGCCTTCGACCGGTTTCATGTCGGCATTCTCGACGATCTCCGAGAACAGCTTTCCGAGCGCGCCGGTGGAGTGGATCGCAATCGCGAGCACGCCCGCCATCGGCCCGAGACCGAAGGCGATCACGAAGATCAAGGCGAAGACGATGCCGGGGACCGTGCGGGCGAATTCAAGCAAACGCCGCACGACGAAGCGCAGCCAGGGCGAGGGCGAGGTGTTTTCAGCCGCGAGGAAGTTCAGGCAAAACGCGAGGGTCGCGCCGGTCAGCGTGCCGACATAGGAGATCAGCAGCGTCTCGCCCAACATCCTCAACCATTTGCGCAAGCCCCAGAACCATTCGCCGATATCGGTCCAGACGCGCTGACCGCTGTCGAGCGTGAAGATGCGGTCGAAATAGCTGACGAAGTTGCCGAAATAGGTGAAGAGCGTGCGCAGGTTCACTTCCGCGCCGAAGCCGGCGAGAACCAGCGCGGCGGCGAAGATCACGACTCCCAACAGGAGACGCAACCGCCTGCGTGCGACCGCCTGGCTATAGGCGGCATTGAGCACGGCGAGCTGCTGCTCGGGAAGGATCGAAACCGCGAGGGTCATCTGATCAGGGAGAGTGGCCGGTCAAAAGAGAAAGAGCCGGGTCCATCGACCCGGCTCCAGTGGCGTCGTCCTGAGATCAGGACGCCTTCTTCTTACGCAGCGCATCGACGAACTTGATCAGCTCGATCGTGCCATCCCAATCCTTGGTGGTGGCGGGATGAAAACCCTTCTTCTGGCCGTCGGAGAGGCGATCGAACGCGGCCTTGTCCTTGGTCGGCGCGTCGAAGAACGCCTTCGCGATCGCCGCCTTGGCGTCTTCCGGGAGTTCGGAGTTATAGGCATAGGGGCCGTTGATGATCGCCGCCGACTTGTGGATGATGCGGAAATCATCCTTCTTCATCGCCGAGCCGTCGGCATTCTTCAGCATGCCCTTGGTCAGCATCTGGGCCAACGTGGAATCGTCGTCGCTGGTCCACTGATTGGCGGCGACATCGACCGTGCCCTGCGACAGCGCCAGCAATGCGTTCTCGTGGCTGCCGGTGAAGACGACCTTGCCGAAATAGCTGTCGGCGTCGGCGATGCCCATCTTGTCAAGCTCGAAGCGCGGCACGTTGTTGCCGGACGTCGAGTTCGGGTCGACGAGGCCGAGATTCTTGCCCTTGAGCTGGTCCACGCTCTTGTAGGGGCTGCTCGCCTTGACGAAGAACATCGAGTAGTAGCCGGTCGAGCCGTCAGCGTTGATGTCGTTGGCGAAGGCGTCGGTCTTGACGCCGGTCAGGCGGGCGCGCGCGAACGAGGCCGAGCCGTAGCTGGCGATATGGATGTTGCCGGCGCGCTGGCCTTCGATGACAGCGGCGTAGTCGTTGGCGATGCGCAGCGTGACCTTCACGCCCAATTCCTTGGAGAGATAGCTCACGAACGGCGCCCAGCGCTCGGTAACGCCGGAGGCGTTCTCGGCCGGGACGACCGCGAAGGTCAGCTCCGGATATTTGGCTTTCCAGTCTTCGGCGGAAGCGGAGGCGGTGAACGCGAGCACGGCGGCGCCGGCAAGAACTAATCTGCGAGTGATCATGATACCCTCTTCATCGGTTGGGTCGGTTAACGCAAAAATTGGCAACTACAGAAGCGACGCGTGTTAGGCCGCCGCGGCCGTTCCGAGCGCCGGGACGCCTTCGGGCGCCGGTGCAGGCGTGCCGCCCATGACGTCGGCGGCTTCGAGATCGTAGAGCTCACGCGCAACGTGATCGGTCAACTCAGCCGGCGCGCCGTCGAACACAACGCGCCCCTGCGCCATACCGATCAGCCGGTCGCAATAGCTGCGGGCGAGATCGAGCGAATGCAGATTGCACAGCACGGTGATGCCGAAATGCTTGTTGATGCGCAGCAGCGCGTCCATCACGATCTTGGTGTTGCGCGGATCGAGCGAAGCGATCGGTTCGTCGGCAAGGATGATGTCGGGCTGCTGCACCAGCGCACGCGCGATTGCGACACGCTGCTGCTGGCCGCCGGAGAGCTGGTCGGCGCGCTGGGCGGCGAGCGAGGCGATGTCGAACTGTTCGAGCGCCGACATCGCCAGCGCCTCATCCTGCTCAGGCCAGGTCTGTGTAAGCGAGCGCCAGGCCGGCATCGTCGCAAGACGCCCCATCAGGACGTTGGTGAGCACATCGAGCCGGCCGACCAGGTTGAACTGCTGGAAAATCATCGCCGAGCGCGCGCGCCACTGCCGCAATTCCTTGCCACGCAGCGCGGTGACGTCGAGGCCGTCGAAAAGGATGCGACCCTGCGTCGGCGTCGCCAGACGATTGATCATGCGCAGCATGGTCGACTTGCCGGCGCCGGAACGCCCGATCACACCGACAAAGCCGCCAGGGGAGACTTGAAACGACGCGTCGTCCACCGCGGCTTTAGCGCCAAAGCGGCACGTCAAACCTTCAACCACCAGCATGCAGGGCTCCAGAGTAGCTGGGACCACCGCTAACGCCGGCGCTTGACACTTGTGTGACACACACGCTGCGGTGCGGCGATCCTACACACCTCGTCCCCTGTCATCGCCTCGTCATGACACCGTCATCAAGCCACTCGAAGAGGAACGCCCGCCCTCAGAGTTTCGGATACGACATGGCCGGCAAGGTGCTCTCAGTCCAACCGACTATCGACGCTTCCGCAAAGCTGCACGAGACCAGGTTAGGTGCCTATACCGAGGTCGGCGCGCGCACGATCCTGACCGAAGTCACGATGGGCGATTACTCCTATGTCGTGAACGATGCGCAGATCACCTACACCACCATCGGAAAGTTCTGCTCGATCGCGGCGATGACGCGGATCAATCCCGGCAATCATCCGATGCATCGCGCGACGCAGGCGCATTTCACCTATCGCTCGAGCGCCTATTTCCCGGGCGAGAGCGACGACACGGAGTTTTTTGACTGGCGGCGCCAGCATCATGTCCATATCGGCCATGACGTCTGGATCGGCCATGGCGCGATCGTGCTGCCGGGCCGCAATATCGGCACCGGCGCCGTGATCGCGGCCGGCGCCATCGTCACCAAGGACGTGCCGGCCTACAGCATCGTCGCCGGCAATCCGGCGCGAATCGTGCGGCGGCGTTTCTCGGAAGAGGTCGCAGGACGGCTTGCACGGCTCGCCTGGTGGGACTGGGATCACGACAAATTGCGTGCAGCCCTGCCCGATTTCCGCAAGCTCGGGATTGAAGATTTTCTCTCGACATATGAAGCACGGGCAAGCTCCTCAACCAGCAAACGAAGCGCGGTCGCGTGACAGACATATTCCTCGAGGGCGGCCGGGCCCTGATCGGCGCCGAGTTCGTCGAAACTTCGCTTTCCGTGTCCGGAACGGATATTGCGCAGGTTGATGCCTCTCGCGGCCGGGCGCGGCTGGCGATCGATGCGCGCAACCTGCTGGTGCTGCCCGGCATCGTCGATCTCCATGGCGATGCGTTCGAGCGGCAGATGATGCCGCGCGCCGGCGTCGACTTCCCGATCGACGTCGCGCTCGCCGATAGCGACCGCCAGGCGATCAGCAACGGCATCACCACGGTGTTTCACGCCACGACCTGCTCGTGGGAGCCGGGGCTGCGCAGCGCCGACAATGCGCGCGGCCTGATGGAGGCGATCGAGCGCCAGCGCCCGCAATTCGCCGCCGACACCCGTTTTCACCTGCGGCACGAGACCTACAATCTCGACGCCGAGGCCGAGATGAGCCAGTGGCTGGCTGAGGGCCGCGTCGACCTGTTCGCCTTCAACGACCACATGGACGGCACCGTCGCCGACATGGCCAAGCCTCGCAAGCGCAACCGCATGGTGGAGCGCACCGGGCTGTCGAGCGAGGATTTTGACAAGCTGGTCGGACACATCGTGTCTCGCGCGGCAGATGTGCCGGCCTCCGTGTCGCGGCTTGCCGCGGTCGCCCGCGCCGCCGAGGTGCGGATGCTCTCGCATGATGATGCGACGCCGGCGATGCGCGCGGACTATCGTGCCATGGGCGCTGACATCGCGGAGTTTCCGATCAATGAGGAGACGGCGCGGGCCGCGGCAAGCCATGGCGATGCCATCGTCTACGGCGCGCCCAACGTCGTGCGCGGCGGCAGCCATACCGGCTGGACCAGGGCATCCGACATGATCGCCAAGGGGCTCTGCTCGGTGCTGGCGTCGGACTATTATTATCCCGCGCAGCTGCTCGCCGCGTTCCGCCTCGCCGCCGATGGCGTGCTGCCGCTGGCGAAGTCCTGGGACCTGGTTTCCGCGGGGCCCGCACACGCGACCGACCTCACCGATCGCGGCGTGCTCGCGGCAGGGCGCCGCGCCGACATTCTGCTGGTGGACGATACCGTGCCGCTGCGACCGCGGCTGGTTGCCGTGATATCAGGCGGAAAGCTCGTGCATCTCACCGACGCGACGCGGCTGCTCCCCGCTGCGGCAGTGCCGCGCGAGGCTGTTGTTGCGGCCTAAACCGGTTATGCTCGGACGATGACAGGTTTTCCCCGCTACGCGATCTATTTTGCCGCAGGCAGCGACAGCGCCCTCTCCCGCTTCGGCGCCGAGCTGCTCGGCTACGATGCCTATACCGGCGACGAGCTGAGGTTTCCGCAGGACGCGCTGCACGTCGCCCCGGACTGGCGCGACGTCAGCGCCGACCCCCGCAAATACGGCTTTCACGCCACGCTGAAGGCGCCGATGGCGCTCGCGCCCGGCAAGACAGAAGCGGAGCTGATCGCGGCCTGCGCGGAATTCACCGCCAAGGCGCGGCCCGTCCCGGTGATCCGCCCCGTCGTCGATGCCATCAGCGGCTTCATTGCCGTCATTCCGGCCGAACCTGTCGATGCGCTCCAGCAGCTCGCCGCCGATTGCGTGCGGGATTTCGACGCATTCCGTGCAGGCCTGACCGCGGAGGACCGGGCCCGGCGCAGACCTGAGAAACTGAGTGAGCGGCAGTGCGATTATCTCGACCGCTGGGGATACCCGTACGTGATGGAAGAATTCCGTTTCCACATGACGCTGACGGGACGGCTGGATGCGGAGCGGCGCGGGCCGATCCTGGCCATGCTGCGGGACAGGTTTGCGGGGCTGAAGCGCGATGCGCTGGCGATCGATCGCATCGCGCTGTTCAGGCAGGATGATGCCAAGGCAAGATTCCGCATTGTCGGCGAGTGGCCGTTGGCGAGGTAGCCGGCAATATCCTCAAGCGTAGTTGCGCGCAAAGCTATTTCGTCAGCAGCGCGTATGCCCCGGTCCAGCCCTCCGGCGGCGGATTGATCTGGAAATCCTTGATCCGCGCTTCGTAAAGCCCGAACAACTTTGCAAGCGTGTCGGCGTCCTCGCTACGACGGCCGCGTTCGATGGCGTCGAGTGCGCCCTGCCAGTCGCGGCTGCGGTAGCAGCCAAGCATCTCGATGGTGATGTTGCGCAGGCGCTGGAACGGCCCCGAATGCACCACATCCTCGCGGCCGGCGATGGCGTAGATCACCTCCGGCTCGGTCTTGCCCTTGACCATGATGAAGTCGAGCTCGAGAATCGCGAACTTGTCCTTGGCGGCGAGCGCGGTGCTGGATCCGACGATGATCGGGAAGCCGTATTCCTTGGTCTGCCCTTCGAGCCGCGACGCCAGGTTCACGCAGTCGCCGAGCGCCGTATAGTTCTTGCGCAGATCGGAGCCCATGTTGCCGACGACGCCGGTCCCGGTATTGAGACCGATGCCGACATTAAGCGGGATGTAGACGTGACCGCCGTCTGCGGCTTCCTGCTCACGCTCCCTGTTCACCACATCGATCCGCTCCAGCATCTGGATCGCGGCCTCGCAGGCGTTGATCTCGTGCTGGGCGTCGTCAACCGGCGCGTTCCAGAACGCCATGATGGCATCGCCCATATACTTGTCGATACATCCCTTCCGCGCGGTGATCACGTCGGTGAGCGGCGTCAGGAAGCGGTTCATCAACGCGATGAGCCCTTGCGGATCGTGCTTGTAGCTCTCCGAGATCGTGGTGAAGCCGCGCACGTCGGAGAACATGATTGTCAATTCGCGCTCCTCGCCGCCGAGCTTGAGCTTCTCCGGCGTGAGCTGCTCGACCAGCTCCGGCGACAGATATTGCGCAAACATACCGCGGATTTCCTTCCGCTGGCGCTGCTCGCGCACGAAGCTGGCGAAGATCAGCGTCAGATAGATCGCGGTGGTCGAGAGCAGCGGATAGGTGAAGTCGATGAGGTAGCGGTACTGCGAATAGTAGAACCAGGACACGCCGATCAGGATGGCTGCGAATGTCGCCCCCGCGAGCACCAGCCGCACGGGCCCGAGATTCGGCGTGAAGATGATGACGAGCAGGCCGATGATCAGCGCCGCGATCAGCTCGACACCGAGCGCATAGTTCGGTTGCGAAATCACCGCGCGGCTCAGCACGCTTTCGAGCACCTGGGCGTGGATCTCGACGCCCGGCATGGTCGAGGACACCGGCGTGGTCTTGATGTCGTTCAGCCCGACCGCGGAGGTGCCGACCAGCACCAGCTTGCCTGCGATCTTGTCGGGCGGCACGGTGTTGTCGAGCACGTCGGCGGCGGAGACGTAGATCGAGGGATCCTGGCGGGCATAATGCACCCAGAGCTGGCCGTTCCTGTCGGTTGGGATCTCCATACCCTTGATACGGATGGCCTTCACGCCGGTCTTGTCGGTCCGTACCAGCAGCGTCGGCGTGCCCGTGACGACGCGCAGGATCTCGAGGCTGAGCGAGGGCATGATGTTGCCCTGGGCGCGCATGATCATCGGCACGCGGCGGATCAGACCGTCGCGCTCGGGCCTGATCGTGAACAGGCCGCGGCCGGCCGCGACCTTCTCGATCACGGGCACGTTGCGCAGCAGACCCGGGAATTCGAACAGGAAGCGCTCGGCGTTCTCCTCGCCGACGGTCGCGACGCCGGTGAAGGGCAGCGACTTGTCGACCTCGGCCGAGATCGCCCGCTGCCCGGTCTCGCCCAGCACCACGCTCGAGCGCTTGATGGCGTCTGCGAGGATCTGGTCGTTGCTCGGCAGCTCACGCAGCTTGGCGCGGGTGGCATCGTCCAGATAGCGCATCTGGCTTGCGACCTGATCCGGGTTGAGCCGGTCGGCCTCGGAAAACACCACGTCGAACCCGATCGCCACCGCGCCGTTGCTGGTGAGGTTCTGGATCAGGTCGGCGATCCGCGTGCGCGGCCACGGCCACTGGCCGAGCTGAGCAAGACTCTTGTCGTCGATGTCGACAATGGTGACCGGCCGCACCGTCTTGTGGCGCGGGTCGATCAACTGAAACATGTCGAAGGTGCGCAGCCGCAATTCCTGGACCGGCGGCGGGTCCCAGAGACGAATCCCGGCAAAGATGACCAGCAGCGCAAGACACATCAGCCGCGCAAA
Source organism: Bradyrhizobium sp. OK095 (assembly GCF_900109945.1). Lineage (GTDB taxonomy): Bacteria > Pseudomonadota > Alphaproteobacteria > Rhizobiales > Xanthobacteraceae > Bradyrhizobium. The sequence continues at coordinate 340,966 of NZ_FOBX01000004.1, read as the reverse complement.
GCCGAACTTCCGCGCAAACCACCGCCGCAGGATCTTGAGACGTTTCATTCCGGTTGGATATCACGCTTTTGCGGTGAACGGCAGCGCGGATCGGTTATGCAGACGATCGGCGCTGTCTGGACGATCATCAGGGATGACTGATTATGAAGTCACTCGCCTGGACGCTGCTGACACCTTTCAGGAGAATCGTGTCTGCCGCATCGATCGTAATAAGGGTGTCGCCCCCTGAAGCAGCCACATGCTGCGCCATCCAGTCAGCCGTGTTGGAAGCCGTCACAACCGCCGACAGATCGATGTGGTCCGTACCGGATGTGAAGTTCACAACCGTATCGTGGTTCGATTTGGCTGCGAACACGAACTGATCCTGGTAGCCGGTGCCGAAGAACACGTCCTTGTCGGATGTGCCGGTGAGCGTCACCGGGCCTGCCTCGGTCAGGTTGAAGATCAAATTGACCGTGTCGGTCGCGTTGTGCCCGTCGGTCACGGTGATAGCGCCCGTGTCCGTGGCGAGCCCGTCGTTCGGCTCGGTGTAGGTCACTGTGAGAGCACCGGAATTCAACGAGGCGCTCACATTGGTACCCGAAACAGCGGTGGCGGCCGCCGTCAGCTCATTGGCGGTTGCATCGACGTCGCTCGCCGACAGGCCCTCGACAATTACGTGGCCGTTGTCGTCTGGCGCAGCGCTGACATCGCCGACGCTGATCACCGGCGCGTCGTTCGCGCCGGTCACGTCCACCGTGAGCGTCGCCGTGCCGATCGCACCGTGCGTGTCCGTTGTCTGGACCGTGAACGTATCGGTATAGGGTCCTTCCGGCAGCGCGTTGATCGCAGCCACATTCGGGACGTAGCTGTAGCTGCCGTCGGAATTGACCGTCAACGCGCCGTAATGTCCCCCAGCTGTCGTCGCAGCATGGTGATCCGCATTCAGGACCGCGTAGGTCAGCGTCGCCGTCTCGCCGGTATCAGCATCGGCGCCCGCCAGCTTCCCGGTGAGATTGGAGAAGCTGTCGGTCGCGGCCGTATCGGTGAGTGAGCCGATGTTGAGATCGGACAAGGTCGGCGTGTCGTTGGCACCGGTCAGGTCCACGGTGTATGTCGCGGTGGTGGCCGCGCCGTGCGCGTCGGAGACCTGGACCGTGAAACTGTCCGAATAGTGGGAGCCTTCCGGCAGCGCGTTGATCGACGCCGCGTCAGGCACGTAGGTATAGCTGCCGTCGGCATTGACCGTGAGCGACCCATACAGACCCGCCGCCGTCCCATGACTATCGGCATTCAGGACCGAATAGGTCAGCGTGTCGCCGGTGTCGGCATCGGTTGCGACCAGTTGGCCGGTGAGATCGAGGAAGTGATCCGCGATGGCCGTGTCGGTGAGCTTCCCGATGCTGCCATCGGACAATATCGGCGCGTCGTTGGCACCGGTCACGTTTACCGTGAATGAAGCCGTGCCGACAGCATCGTGCACGTCCTTGGTCTGGATCGTGAAAATATCCGCATGATTGCCTTCCGAGAGCGCGTTGATCGCAGCCGCATTCGGAACGTAAGTGTAGGTGCCATCGGGATTGACCGTCAGCGAGCCGTACGAGCCCTCCAACGTCCCGTGACTATCCGCGTTCTGGACGGCGTATTTCAGCGTCGCCGTCTCGCCATGGTCGGCGTCGGTCCCGACCAGCGTCCCCGTGATGTCAGAGAAGTTGTCGGCGATGGCCGTATCGACGAGCGGCCCCTTGGTCACATCAGCCAATGTCGGCGCGTCATTCTTTCCAGTGATGGTGATCGTGACGTCGGTCGTGGCGGTCTTGCCCTGGCCGTCATCGAGCGTGATGGTGGAGACGACCTTCGCGGTCTGGCCCTCGCCGAGGAAATCGAGCGCGTTGTCGGCAATCGAATAGTGCCAGCTGACGGTGCCGTTGTTCTTGCCGGTCAGCTCATAGGTCAGCGCGTTGTTCAACGCGTCGATCTCGGCGGTCGTCAGCGACGCGGTGAGGTCGGTGGTGCCGTTGGCGGCGAGTGAGGTTACGGCCTGATCGACGTGCGTCACCGTCGGACGGTCGGTCAAGTCGATGTCGGTGAAATCGATCGAGCCGGCCGCGGCGGGCGTCGGGTCGAACGAGGAGTCCCCGGTGGTATCAGCTTGTTCGGAGAAGCTCGCGGTCAGCTGCGCCGTGTCCGTGGTGGTGATCGTCGGCGCGTCGTCAGCCCCGTGGATCGTGATGAGCGTGTGGCCACTCTCATCGCTGCCCGCAAAATGTGCACCGCGATAGTCTCCGACGAGGGTCAGGCTGATGGTCTTGTTATCGTCACCGGTGACCGTCAGCACACCGCCGCTCTCGGGATGATCGGCATCGGCGACATAGACCGCGCTGGTGCCGAGCCCGTACTTGATCGTCGTCAGGTCGATCTTGTCGTTCGCGGACAGCTCCGCGATCGATCCACCGAAGGTCGACGTGTCGATCTGAAGCTCGGCGCCATCGCCGGCGAGTGTGATCGTCTGAGAGACCGTATCCTTGACGTCGAGCAACGCGCCGGCATCGACGGTGACCGAGCCCGTGCCGGATAGCGAGCCGAACAGCGTCAGCTCCCCATTATGGACTTCGACGGTGCCGGTATTGGTGATGATGCCCGAGATCGACGCCGTGCCCCAACTGTCGATATCCGCATAATTGTCGATGCTCAGCCCGGTCCCGGAAATCGAGGCGCCGTGAAGGTCAATCTCACCATGGTTGACGATCGACGATGCATCGCCGAACACGCCGCTGCCGGAGACGGTCCAAATCCCCGTCGCCTCGTTGTTGAACGTGGCGGTGGCGACCGAGATGTTGCCGTTGATGTGGCCGGTATTGTTGATCGTGATCTCGCCGCCGGTCTCGACGATCGCATAGGTCGTCGAGGCCACGCTCGCAGCGTCAGGCCCGATGGTGCCGGAATTGTCGATCGTCGCCGTGCCGGTGGTGTTCTCCTCGATGGAGATCGCCGCGACACCGTCGGCACCAACCACCGAGCCGGTGTTGGTGATGTGGGTCGAGCCAGTCGCGCCCGCATCATTCTGGTCGACACTGATGCCGAACGAGGTCGTGCCGGCGATGTGCCCGTTATTCGTGATGGTGACAGCGCCGTCGCCATGGGAGACGACATCGAGACCGACCGCGCCGGAGACGCCGCCGCCGATGGTTGCCGTGATATCGCCCACACCGGCCACGCTGTCGTGCAGCACGATGCCGTTGCCGTTCTGGCCGGTGACGTCGCCAACAGTCGTCAACGAGATGTCGCCGATGCCGTTCTGGGTGACGACGATGCCGTTGGTCGCACCGGTCAGGGCGCCGGTCGGCGTCAGCACGATGTTGCCGTGGCTGCCGGCGGTCCCGCCCGATGCGGTGAAATCGAGCGCATCGCCCTTCGAGGTCGTGACGTTGCCGGCCCCGGTGACGTTGAACGTGCCGCCGGCCGACGATGCACCCGTTATGGTGCCGCTAAAGTCATGGCTCGTCTTGTCGAGCTGGAGCGTATTGGTACCGCCGGCGAAGGTGACGGCCTGCACGTCCGCGCCGCCGAGCTCCAACGTTGCCGTGTCGTCGACGATCAGCGTACCCACACCGGTGACGCCGCCGGAAAGATTCAGCGTACCGGTCTGGACCTCGATGGTGCCGGTGTTGGTGACGCTGGCCGAGACCGTGTTGTTGCCGGAGACGCTGTAGAGATTGCCGGCATTGGTCAGGCTGCCGCCGTTGATCGAGACGTCGGTCAGATAGAGTTTCGACGTGCCGTCAACCGTGATCGTTGCGCCGGTGTTGGTGACGGTGGCTGCCGTCAGCTTCAGTGCACCGCCCGTGACCACCTCGATCAGGCCGTGATTGGTGATGGCGTGGAGAGTAGCGGGATCGATCGTCAACGTGCCGCTGGTGACGGAGATCGTGCCGGTGCCGGCGATGGTAATGTCGGCGCTGTCGATGGCGCTCGTGCCGGTCGATTCCAGCGTGCCCGCGACCGTCACCGTGCCGCCGTCGATCGTTGCCCCGACGAGATCGAGCGTGGAGCCCGACTCAACCGACACCGTACCGCCGGTATTGGTCACCGTCATTCCGATCAGCTTCAGCATGCCGTCGTTGATGGCGGTCAGCGTGCCGGTGTTGGTGACGGCCTCGTGGTCGATGTCGAGCTCGCCGACGTTGGCCTGAAGCGTGCCGGCATTGGCGATGGTGGCCGAGGTGCTAGCGGCGAGCGTCAGCAGACCGCCGATCGCTTCGAGCAGGCCGTTGTTGGTGATGGAAGCATTGGTAACGGTGCTGGTGCTGGTCGAATCCAGCGTGCCGGACACGGTAAGCGCGCCACCGGTCAGGCTCGCACCGTTCAGCGTCAGCTTCTTGCTCGTATCGACATTCACGGCGCCGTGGTTGGTGATCGCGGTGCCCGCAACCGTCGCGTCGCCGAATGTCAGCGCGTAGCCGCTCTCCACCGTGACCGCGCCCTGATTCAGGGTCGCATCGCCGCCGATCTTGCTGTCGCCGGTGACGTCGATCGTGCCGCCGAGCGCGCCGCTGTAATTATTGATGGTGCCGCCCGATATCTCGGTGCCGGACAGCGTCAGCGTCTTGCCATCGTCGATCTTGATGACATGGCCGGTGTTGGTGACGATATCGTTGAGCAGCGTCGCTGCGCCGGCGATCTCGAGCGTCCCGTTGTTGGTGATCGCGCCCTTGGTCGCGCTGGAAGTGCCCTGGATCGTGGCACCGTCCTTGAGCATGACCGTGTTGGCGAGCACGACGCTGGACTTGTCGGTGACGACCGTGCCGGAGACGGTGACGCCGTCCAGCGTCAGCGCGGCATCGGCGGTGATCGTGCTGATGCTGACCGTGGCCCCGCCGTCGATCTTGCTGGCGCCGGTGACGTCGATCGTGCCGGCGCCCTGGATGGCGCCGCCGCTGATCGTGGCGAGGTCCAAGGTCAAAGTGCCAGCGTCATCGACGATCACGTGGCCGCTTGAATTGGCAACCGTCGAGCTCTTGTCGATCGCAAGCGCAGCGCCCGCCAGCACTTCGATGGAGCCGGTATTGGTGACGGTCTCGTAATCCAGCGCATTGCCGGTGCCGCTGACCTTCAGGGTGGCGTTGTTCTTGAGAAAGCCGTCGCTCAGAATCGCATTGCCGGTGAGATCAAGCTCGCCGTTATTCGTGACCGTACCGACGCCCGACAAGGTGGTCGATATGACGTCAGTACCGCCGGAGGAATCGCTCGTCCCGGCATTGAGTGAGGGCACTCCGCGAAAGGCACCGTCGATCGTTGCGCCGTTGACGGTCAGCTTGCCGCTGGCGTCGACGGTGACCGCGCCGTTATTCGTGACGCTGGAGCCCTGATCGATGGTCAGCCAGCCGTTTGCCAGCACCTTGATCGTGCCGCTGGTCGTATTGGACACGGTCTCGTGGGCGAACTCGACCGTGCCCTCGACTTTGACCGTGCCGGAAGTGTTCAGCGTGCCGTTCTCGATCAGGCTGGTGCCATCGAGCTCCAGCGTGCCCAGAATGGCGACGGTGCCGCCGTCGACAGTCGCAGTATCGACGATCAGGGTCGTGCCGGCATCGGCCCTCAGCAGACCGCCGGCATTATGGATCTCGGCCAGCGTTGTCAGCGTGCCACCCGACAGCTCGATCGTGCCGGAATTGGTGATCGCGGTGCCTTTGGCGAAATCGCCGCCGCCCGCGAGCGTCAACCAGCCGGCATTGGTGAGCACGCTCGTGCCCAGAATCTCGGCCTTGCCGCCGACATTCATCACGCCGGTACCCGAGTTCGTGAATTTCGAGTCCGCGCTCATGCTGAGCGCGCCTGATATCGTCAGCAAGCTCTTGTTGATCACTTCCGGCGGCGGGCCGCCAAAGTCGTTCATCGTGATCGACTTGGCATAGGCGGCCGCGTCGATCGTCACCGGATAGGACGGGGTCAGGCCGTGCAGCTGATCGGTGATGACGATGACGTCGTCATTGATGGTCGGGACCGTGCCGGTTTCCCAGTTGGCCGCGTCCTTCCAGAAGCCGCCGGGGGGCGCGCCGGCCTTGTCGGTCGCGATCCACACCACCGCGGGCGCGTCGGTGCCGGTGATCGTGACGGTGATGGTCTGCTGCGAAATGGCGCCCTGCGAGTCCGTGAGCGTCACGGTGTAGACCAGCGTCAACACCCCATCCTTCGGGATGAAGTCGGCGAGATACACCGGCAGATCGGCCAGCGACCAGTTGATGGTGCCTGTGCCGGTACCCTTGCTGTCGGCGCCCGCCGCGATCGCAGCCGACATTGCGCTCTGGAACAGCGCGAGCGGCCCCGGCGGCACGGTGCCACCAGGCAGGCTCGCGCTTGTCAACGCGACGGACACCGTGTGCGTGTCGGTGAGATCGACATCCTTGAAAATCAACGTCCCCGACGTCGGCGCGTCGCTGGTGAGCGGGCCACCCGGCACGCTGGTGCCGCCTTCAAAGGTGATGGTGGGAACGCTGGTGGTGATCACCGGCTTGTCGTTGGTGCCGGTGATCGTGATGGTGATGGGGATGTGCGCGGTTTCGGGATTGACCCCGAAATTATTATCCACGCTGACAATGTAGGTCAGCGTTAGCGTTTCGCCGGCCCCCAGGAAATCGAAGGCGTGGTCGGGGACCGTGTAGGTCAGGGTCGCCGAACCGTTGTTGTTGTTGCCGCCGTCGGCGACGACACTGATCTTGATCTGCGTCGCCGCTATGTCCTGCTTCTGGAGAGCAGTGAGTGAGGCGGTGACGTCGTGATGGCCGGAGTCCGTATAGGTGTATTTCGATGCATCGAGGTCCACCGACACTGTCGGCCGGTCGCCCAGGTTTTGGTCGACGAAGTTGACCCGGAAGATGATCGTATCAGGAGGCACGGCGTCGCCGGTGGTGTCCGCGCGGTCGCCAGTTGCGTTTGCGTGCTCGGTCACCTTGAACCCAGTCACCACATTGCCGTTGGCATCGAGGACGCTCGCGAAGGGTGCGCCGGGAAAGCGGTCGCCCCCCGTGCCCGTCCCACCCTGCCCCGGACCGCCGCCATTGTTGGAGGTGTTGGTGAAGGTCGCGGTCGCGGTGGCACCGGTGTCCGTCTTGATGAAGACGATGTTGCCGTCCTGCGTGATGGTGTCGGTGAAGTTCGTCGTCAGCTTGGTGTTGGTGTTGTTGTCGGTGAACTTCAGCGTGAACACGTCGGTGATCAGCTTCTGAATGTCCGGCGACATCAGCGCATTGGTGATCGAGACGTTGCCGCCGCTGATCTGGATCATCTGGCCGGCCTGGTTGACCGTCGCGATCGGCAGCAGCGTGACCTTGTCGAACAGGATGTAGGAGCCGGTCGTACCGTTCGGCTCGACCAGCACCTGGAAGCTCACCTGCGGCTGCGGATCGCCGCCGCCGGCGGGAACGACGAAGTTGATCTGGTTCAACACCGCCGTGCCGCGGATGCCCATGGTGGCGACCGGCGTGTCGATCTTCATATCGCCGTGCTTGGCGGTCTCGCCGGCGACGAAGGTGATGGTGCCCGCGACCAGGCTGAGCAGCGAGGAATTGTTCGACCCGTTGGGGTCGTAGACCATCTCGTTCAGCACCATCCGCGCGTTGGAGGACAGGCCGAACACGGTGCCGTCGATAAACGTGATGCCGAGCGTCGAGTCGCCGCCGGTCGAGACCACGTCGCCCTTCTCGACATTGTCGCCGTTGTTCAGGATGACCGAGACGCCGTTGCGGACCGCGGTCGCGCTGCCGGAGAGTTTGGTGACGTGGCCGATCACCTGGGCCGCGGCAATGCCGCCAGCAGCCTGCGCATATTGCACATGACCCGTGAGCGCGTTGACGATATCGCCGGTGAGGTGGGCACCATCGGGCGAGGCGATCGCCGCGCGCTTGTCACCCCTGAAGTAGTCGTGAACGACGAGCTCGTGACCGTCGTGGGAGACCACGAGGTCGGCGCCGGCGCGTTTGTACTCGCCGTGAAAGATCAGGTTCGGGTCGGCAACAACGACCGCGCCTTCGGGCACGTGACCGTGCGCTTTGGCGGTAAAGGAATCGACATGGAGATCGGCGGGCGAGCGGGAACCCTGGCCGTCCAAGGAAATCGCGGCGTCAAATTTGCCAGCGTAATTCAACCGGGCACCGTAAAAGGAGTTAAAATTTAAGTAAGTATCGACCGCCTAAGCTTGCTTAGCATTACCAAGTCCTTAGCGAAACCATCTATTGCTTGTGTGATTTCGCATCACTTGGCGATGGGAGCCCCAGGAGCGAGGTGCCTTCGTAGAGAAGCCGAAGTAGTTATTTGAATACATTGAAGTCGAATTCGGCTCATTTTCGCGCATTTCCAGTCATCCAAAGTAATCAGACGCACAAATCGGGCAGCGGATATTTGTGTTATCTTTCCTTCGTGGTGCCCCGCAACATCCTGCGGCAAATACGGAGTTAAATCTGTGAGCCAACTAACAGAACCCGTGAAATAGCGGGCCGTTAGCCATAGGACGCAGAATCGGCTCTCCCACAACTTGTGCCTGCAATTGGTTCCATTTCGCGGCAACCGGGCCCCTCTTAGCCCGCGAATCGTAAAATTTTACGCAATTTGGGCAGCCCCGTTTCAGCGTGTCCCACGGTTTTGGGACCCCTGCCGGGCGCGTTAAGCAGAACAAAACAGCCCGTCTCGCACTATCTCAGCGAAAGCAACAAAGCCCGGCACGACGAGGTCGAGGGGGACCTGGCGAAGCCGGAAGGGGATGTCAGATGGAGACCGCTACTCGCTCGCGCGCCTGGCGCGCAATCATTGTCCTGTGCGGATTGATCCTGTTTGGGTCGGCCGCCGATCTTCGCGCAGGCACGCTGCTGTCACCCGGCGCCGGCGTCCTCGTGCGCAAATCCGCCGAGCCGTTCGGCGTGTTCGCCTTTGCCATCTCGTCCGGCAGTCTCCAGCAGAAATGGTTGACGCTGAAGCAGAAGCTCGACGACGACATGGTGCAGCTCGCGCTGTGCGACGGCGATCGCGACAATTGCGTGTCGCCCGCGGCGCTGAAACTGCTCGCCATCGTCGACCAGGCCCGCAACCGTGACGGCCGCGCGAAGCTCGGCGAGACCAACCGTGCCATCAACCTCGCCATTCGCGCCGCCGATGACGGCATCGACGACGTCTGGAGCTCGCCGCTTGCGACCTTCGCCCGCGGCGCCGGCGACTGTGAAGACTATGCCATCGCCAAGCTGGCCGCACTGCGGCTCGCCGGCATCGCCGCTGAGGACCTCCGCATCGTCGTGGTGCGCGACGTCAGGGCCGGCGAAGACCATGCCGTTGCTGCAGCAAAGCTCGACGGCCACTGGCTGATGCTCGACAACCGCCGCATGGCGATGGTCGAGGACGACGACGCGCGGAGCTACCAGCCGTTGTTCGTGCTCTATCAGTCCGCCGTAATGAAATATGTCGACGAGCCCGTGCGGTTCTCTATGGTCGCCGCCGATTGATCTTGTGGCCCGGATCGCGCCTCGCTCCATCCGGGCTACATTCATCCACCACAAACCCATTCCACCACACGATCCGGAACGCTAGCATGGCGCCTTCGATACGGGGGCGACTGGAATGCGGTTCATCGTGCTGACTGTACTTGCGCTGCTGGCGCTCCCGGCGACGCCTGCGTCCGCGCAATCCGGCCCGTCCGACCGCTCCATCGCCGACAGACTGCCGCAGTTCGCAAAAAACAACTGCCAGCAGATCCGCGATCCCGGCAATCAATTGTTCTGTGGTGACACCGAGCTGAGCACCGCCGCCGACAAGCTCAGCACCGCGATCGAAGCGCGGCTCTCCCGCCTGCCCGACCGCCTGCCCGGAATCGAGGAGAACGCAATCTGGACCCGCCAGCGCAATCTCGGCTGCGGCATCGTCGGCCAGACCGCGATCCGCACCGACGATTTCGATCGGGTGAGGGCGTGCCTGCTCAAGGTCACCGAGGAGCGCGCCGCGATCCTGCGCGATCCGGATTTCGATTGTCTGGCGGCCAACACCGCGGCGGGCGCGGTGATCTGCGCGGACCCGTCGCTGGCGCTGGCCGAAACGGAGCTCAACAGCCAGGTGCTCGGCCTGATCGGCAAGCTCGACCCGACCGCGGCACGCTTTGCCTTCGCCGAATACGGAAGGTGGACGCGAGAGCGCGATCGCAAATGCAATCTCGTCGGCAAGGAGAACGTGCCGCTTCAGGAGCTCGGGCCCGCGGAAGATTGTCTCGGCGACTATCTGAAGCACAAGACCGGCGAGATCGCCGCCGCAAAAGGGGATCCGAAGAAAGTGTTCGGCCGGCAGGTCGCGGCCCGCATCCCCGACACCGACGCCGTCGATTTTTGCGCCGCGCGCATCCACGCGGCCAATTCCTGCGGCAATTTCCTGCGCATCAACCGCGTCTACGCGCTCGACAGCCAAGTGACCGACCAGGAGGCGCAGGTCACGGGCGAGATCGAGATGGTCGTGCTGGCGCCGTTCACCACCTGCAGCAAGGTCGCGTCGAACTGCACCGGCACCTGCTGGGACCCCAGGACCGGCCTTCCGCGGCCGGGCGCCGGCAATAGAGAACGCTCCGGCGAGGCCTTCAACGTCACGCGCCGCCTGAGAATCCAGCGGACCTTTGCCTTCGTCAAAACCGCAGATGGCTGGCGATGCCGGGAAGACGAACTGGCGCCCGTGAACTCGGGCACCGCAGGCGGGGGATCGTAGGATGTCTCCCCTCTCTTTCTTCCTTCTCCCCTTGTGGGAGTGGCGCGAAGCGCCGGATGAGGGGTTGTCTCCACTCGCTAGACTGCTCGTGAAGATAGAGACCCCTCACCCGGCTCGCCGCTATGCGGCGATCCACCCTCTCCCACAAGGGGCGAGGGTGCACCGTTCGTGCGGCGAGAAACACCAGATCAAAACATCAGATTGTCCTTCACCAGAACCCAGCGGCCGCCCTTGACCTGCTGCACCTGGGTTATGGTGTTGGCGAGGTGGTCGGTCTTGGAGAACTTCGTCGCGGGTGAGGAGAAGATGTCGAGGAATTTCTCGCCCGATTCCAGCGAGTCCAGCATCTTCTGTCCGGTCAGATCCTTGCCCGCCTTGTCGGCGTAGAACGCAAACGTCATGACTGCGTTGTAGCCGATGATGGCCTGCGTATTGGCTTCGGTGCCGAACATCTTCTTGTAGTTGACAATCCAGTCCTTCACCTTGCCCTTGGCCGTGTCCTCATAGGGGATCTCGAACAGGCTCGCTGCATAGAGCCCTTCAACCGCCTCCTTGCCCAACGTCGGCACTTCCAGCACGTTGGTTGGCGAGGCACCAAGGAAGGTGACGTCCCAACCGAGCTTCTTTGCCTCCGTCATGGCGCCGATGGTTTCGCGGATCACGGTGCCGAGCACCACGATATCGCAGCCATCAGACTTCATCTTGGCGACCTGCGCACTGAAGTCGGAAGCACCGCGCTTGTAGCTCGTCACCGAGGCCGCCTGCACCTTCATGGCCGCGAGCTGCTGGGTGAAGCCATCAAGCACGTTTTTGCCGTACTCATCGTCCTGATGCATGATGCAGGGCTTCTGAAAGTTCTTCGACACCATCATATATTTGAGCGCGGCGCGCGTGCTGTCGACGTAAGGCAGCAGATTGTTGAACTTCAACCGCTCCTGCGGCTTAGCCGGATCGAACTTGTAGGTGAACTCAGCCGCCGTCAGCGGAAACAGCTGCAGCACGCCGGCATCGAACAGGATATCCTGCGCGGCGAGAGTCGGCGCCGAGCCCATCGAGCCGATCATGACAAAAATCTTGTCGCGCTCGACCATCTTCTGCGAGGCCAGCACGCCCTTCTTCGGATCGTAGCCATTGTCCTCGAGGATCATCTTGATCTTGCGGCCCTGGATGCCGCCGGTGGCGTTGATCTCCTCGACCGCCATCTTCATGCCGTTGGAAACCGGCACGCCCCAGACCTTGATCGGGCCCGACAGGTCCTGATGGGTGCCGATGACGATCTCGTTTACAGAAATACCTTCATTGGTGACTTTGGTTTGCGCAGAAGCCGGCAGGCTGGTGAGCGCTACCGCGCCCATCGCAAGGCCGAGCGCCCTCAACGATATCGACATTGACGTCTCCTCTCCTAAAGGCCCGTGTTGTGCGCGAAGGGCGGGGCCATCGCTGCTTCGCTGTTTTCCAAGAAGATTGCTCAGGCCACCGCCCGCTCGCGATACATCGCGTCGATCTCGGTAGCGTAACGCTTGTTCACGAAGCCGCGCTTCAGCTTCATGGTCGGCGTCAGCTCCTCGTCCTCCGGCGTAAGCTGGCGTTCGATCAAATAGAACCGCTTGATGGTTTCGACGCGGGCGAAATTGCCGTTGACGCCTTCGATCTCGCGCCAGATCAGGTCCTGGATCTCGGTTGCCCGGCACAAGCTCGCATAATTGGTGAAGGGGATGTCGTGATCCTGCGCGAACTTCTCGACATTCTCCTGGTCGATCATGACGAGGCAGGTGAGGTACGGCCGCTTGTCGCCGATCACGACGGCGTCGGAAATGTAGGGCGAGAATTTGAGCTGGTTCTCGATCTCGGAGGGCGTGATGTTCTTGCCGCCGGAGGTGATGATGATGTCCTTCATCCGGTCGGTGATGCGAACGAAACCCTCGTTGTCGATGGTGCCGACATCGCCGGTGTGCAGCCAGCCGCGATGGTCGATGGTCTCGGCGGTCTTCTCCGGCTGGTTCAGATAGCCCATGAACAGGAAGTCGCCCCTGATCAGGATTTCGCCATCGGGTGACAGCGCGACCTCGCCCCAGGGCACGGCGGTGCCGACCGAGCCGAGCTTGATGCGCTCGGCCGGCATCATGGTGGCAACCCCGCAATTCTCGGTCTGGCCGTAGAGCTCGTGCATGTCGATGCCGAGCGCGAGATACCAGCGGATCAGCTCCGGCGCGATTGGCGCAGCCCCCGTGAAAGCGATGCGGCAGCGATCGAGCCCGATCATACGGCGGATGTTGCGGAACGCGAGCCGGTAAGCGAAGTGGTTGGCGAGGCGCAGCGACAGCGGCGGCGCCCTGCCCTCGATCCTGCACTCGACCATGCGGTAGCCGACATCGATAGCGCGGCGGTAGACCCATTGCTGGAACGGCGTCGCATCCTTCAGCGCGATGGTGATGGCGGAATAGAATTTTTCCCAGATGCGTGGCACCGCGAGGAAGATGGTCGGCTGCACCTCGCGCAGATTGTCCGGCACTGTCTCCGGGCTTTCGGCAAAATTCATCACCGAGCCGAGCGCGACCGAGATGTAATAGCCGCCGATGCGTTCGGCGACGTGGCAGAGCGGCAGGAAGATCAGCCGGTCTTCGTCCTCTTGCGCCGGGATGAAATCGCTGGCGTGCCGCATTTGGTGCGTGACGCTGCGGTTGGCATGCATCGCTCCCTTGGGCGGGCCTGTCGTGCCCGATGTGTAAACGAGCACCGCCAGATCGCCTGCGCTGCGGCTGTCGATCATCTCCAGCCACAACGCTTCGCGCCCGACCATGTGGTTGCGGCCGAGCGCGCGGAACTCGTCGAGCGACATCACCATGTCGTCAACGAGGCCGCTGAGGCCTTCCATGTCGAACACGATGATCTTTTGCAGCGAGGGACATCGGTCGCGGCAGGCAAGGATCTTGTCGAGCTGCTCCTCGTCCTCGGCGAAGATCACTTTCGTCCGGGAATCGTTGACGAGATATTCGACCTGGGACGACGAATCGGTCGGATAGATTCCGGAGGAGACGCCGCCGGCGCACAATATGCCCATATCGGCGTAGACCCATTCGGGCACGGCATTGGCAATGATGGAGACGACGTCGCCGGGCCCGAAGCCGATTGCGCGAAGTGCGTAGGCGATCTCTTTCGAAATCTCCAGCCATTCGCGCCAGCTCGTCGGCTGCCAGATCCCGAATTTCTTCTCGCGGATCGCCGGCCTGTCGCCTCGCGTCTCCGCGGCGCACAGAAAGCTCCTCGCGATCGTATCAGCGACTGTCAGCACCGCCGGTCGGGCCATGCGCATTCCCTCCTTGTCGCTCTCCCCTCCGCTGCCTGCCTTGCCGGCGGTCTATGTCTTGCGGACAGGCCGTCCCATTTAACGCCAGTTCTTCTTCAACGCCACGGCACTTCAACGCCAAGTCTTCTTCTTTTTCCAGCGCCGCTCGCCTCTAGCGCCTTGTTCCTTGGCGCCAAGGTAGAACTCCTGGATGTCCTTCGAATGCATCAAGCGGTCGCAGCTGTCGTTCATGACGATGCGGCCGATCTCGAGCACATAGCCGTAATGCGCCGTCTCCAGCGCCACCTTCGCATTTTGCTCAACCAGCAGGATCGACATGCCCTGCTCCTCGTTGACGCGGCGGATGATCGTGAAAATCTCCTTCACCAGGATCGGCGACAGGCCGAGCGAGGGCTCGTCGAGCAGCAGCAGCGTCGGCCGATTCATCAGCGCGCGGCCGATCGCGAGCATCTGCTGCTCGCCGCCGGAGAGCTGTCCGGCCGGCTGGTTGATGCGCTCCCTCAGGCGCGGGAAATAGCCATAGACACGCTCCAGATCCTCCGCGACGCCGTCGCGATCCCTACGTGGATAGGCGCCCATCATCAGATTCTCGCGCACCGAGAGGAACGGGAACACTTCGCGCCCCTCCGGCACATGGCTGAGACCGAGCCGCACGATGCGATCGGCCTCCATGCGCTGGATCGGCTTGCCCATGAACTCGATTGCGCCTTTTTGCGGATCGAGAATACCGGAGATCGTCTTCAGCACCGTGGTCTTGCCGGCGCCGTTGGCGCCCAGCAGCGTGACGATGCGGCCGCGCGGCACCTCCAGCGAGATGCCCCGGATCGCCATGATCGGCCCGTAATAGCTCTCGATGTTGGAGAGTTTTAAGATGACATCGGGCGTCACGGTCGCATCCATCGCTTACGCTCCCAGATACGCGGCGACGACGTCGGGGTGCCGCTGCACCTCGGCGGGCGAGCCCATCGCAAGGACGCGGCCGTAATTCAGCGCGATGACGCGATCGGAGACGCGGTTCACCAGCGACATGTCGTGCTCGACCATCAGCACGGTGACACCGAGCTCACTCTTCATGTCGCGGATCCAGAACGACATGTCGTCGGTCTCCTCGACATTGAGGCCGGACGACGGCTCGTCGAGAAGGATCAGTTTTGGCTCGGAACAGAGCGCGCGCGCGAGCTCGATCACCTTGCGCACGCCGTAGGGAAGACCGGAGATCAGCTTGTCGCGATAGGGCTCGAGATCGAGGAACTCGATGACTTGCTCGACACGACGGCGGTGCACCTTCTCGTTCGCGCGCACGCTCGGCAGGAACAGCAATTCCTGCCAGAGCTGCGTGGTCGAATGCCGGTGCCGGCCGACCAGGAGATTTGAGAGCACGGTCGCATTCTCGAACAGCTCGATGTTCTGGAAGGTACGGGCAATGCCTAACCGCGCGATGTCGTAGGGCGGCTGCTCGGTGATGTCCTGGTCTTCGAAGAAGATGCGGCCCGAGGTCGGCCGGTAGATGCGCGAGATCAAATTGAAGATCGAGCTCTTGCCGGCGCCGTTCGGCCCGATGATCGAGAGAATCTCGCCCCTCTCGACCGCGAACGAAACCGCGTCGACGGCCTTCAGGCCCCCGAAATGCAACGAAAGATTCTCGGCGCGGAAATAGCTCACCGGTTGCGCTCCGACTTCACGTAGATCTTCTGCCGCTTGAAGGTGGCGCGCTTGTAGAGCGGGAACAGCTGGAAGAAGAGTTTTATCTTGAGCCAGCGGCCGTAGATGCCAAGTGGCTCGAACAGCACGAACAGCATGATGATGATGCCGTAGATCGCGCCTTTCAGGCCGTTTAGCGAGGCGAAGGCCGCGACTTTGGACTGGATGTTCCCCGCAGTCGCCGAGCCGGCGCCGAATGTTGCGGCAACGCCTGCGATGATGCCGGGCATGTCGTCCTTGAGGTAGGTCAGGAATGGGTCGATCATCACGATGAAGATCGCGCCCAGCACCGCGCCGTGCAGGCTGAAGGTGCCGCCGATCAAAATCACGATGATGAACTCGATCGAAAGCTGGAGCGTGAACATCTCCGGCGAAATGAACGAGAGCTTATGCGCGAACAGCACGCCGGCAAAGCCGGTGATCGCCGCCGAGATCGCAAACGACTTCACTTTGTAGAGCGCGACGTTGATGCCCATGCTGCGCGCCGCGGTCTCGCTGTCGCGGATCGCGACGAAGGCGCGCCCTGTCGGCGATCGCAAGAGATTGAGCGTACCGACGATGGTCAGCACCAGCACGGCCAGACAGATGAAATAGAAGGTCGGGCTGTCGCGTGAGACCGTAACGCCGAGCAGCGAGACCGCCTTGACCCGCATGCCCTCATTGCCATTGGTAACGCTCTCCCAGCGCGCCAAAATCTCCTCGACGATGAAGGCGAAGGAGATGGTGGCGATGACAAGATAGATGCCCTGCAGCCGCAGCGCCGGAAAGCCGACCAGCGCGCCGATCAGCCCGGTCAGGGCCCCTGCCGCGAGGAAGTAGACCGGGAACGGCACATTGTATTTCTGGAGATACGCCGCTGTGTACGCACCGATCGCGAGAAACGCCGCATGCCCGAGTGAAGCCTGGCCCGTAAAACCGGTCAGGATTAGCAGCGCCACGCCGACGGTCGCATAGATGCAGACGAAGACGAGCTGGCTCATCAGATAGCTCGACAGCACGTAAGGCGCGATCAGCAGCACGGCCAGCAGAAGACCGTAAGAGACGATATAGCCCGAATGCGGAAACAGCCTGATGTCGTCCTCATAGTCGGTCTTGAACAGGAAGCGCATGGCGTTCAGACCTTCTTGCGGACGTGAAGGCCGAACAGGCCTTCGGGCTTGAGCAAGAGCACGGCGAGCAGCACGATGTAGGGCGCGACATCCTTCCAACCCTCGGCCAGATAGAAGCCGGCCATGCTCTCGATCACCCCGATCAGCACGCCGCCGACCACCGCGCCGGGGATCGAGCCGAAGCCACCGAGCACCGCGGCGGGAAACGCTTTCAGACCGAGCACGAGGCCGACATTGGAATGGATGAAGGTGATCGGCGCCAGCAGCACGCCGGCGCAGGTCGCGACCGCCGCGCTGATCGCCCAGACGATCGACACCACGCGCTTGACCGGAATGCCCATGTAATAGGCCGCCAGCATGTTCTCGGAGCTGGCGCGCATCGCGGTGCCGAGCGTGGTCTTGTTGAAGAACAGCCACAACAGCGCACACAGGATGACCGTCGCCGCGATCACCGAGAGCTTGTCATGGGCCAGCACCAGCGAGCCGATCCGCAGCACGCCCTGGCTGAACGGCGTGTCGATCTTGAAGTCGTCGGTGCCCCAGACCATACCGGCGACCGAGCGCAGGAAATAGCCGAGGCCGATCGTGGCCATGATGATGGAGAATTGCGGATAGCCGAGGATCGGCCGCACCACCACGCGTTCCGCCAGCATGCCGAACAGGGCCATGGCGGCCACCGCAGCGGCAAAGCCCACCCAGTAGTTCAGGCCCATCATGCCGATGAAGGTGAAGGCGAAGAAGCCGCCCAGCATCATCAGATCGCCCTGGGCGAAATTGACGACCTCGGTGGCCTTGTAGACCAGCACGAAGCCGAGCGCGATCAGGCCGTAGACGCAGCCGAGCGCAACACCGCTGACCAGCTGCTGAACGAAATCCAGCATCGCCGCGTATCCTCCCGATACAACCAGCGGTTCTTCGACCGCCTTGTCGCATCTTGTGTCCAGCCGCTACGCAGTCATTCCGCTGCGGAAGCGCATTCGTCCCGGCGCTAATTCAGCCTGAACCGTCCAGCGCTGTCAACAAACGGTGACTTGCCTTTAGTCCAACGAGGATGCCGGAATTTGCGGCAGCGCGATTCACGGTGCCGAAACATCTAGGGATCATGGTCGCGGGCGATGCAAAACCTGATGGTGTGGCCGTCATGAAGCTGGACAACTCGGCGCTCGAAGTCCGAGGGTTAACGAAGCGTTTTGACCGTCTGGCGGTCGATAGCCTCGATCTCACCATTCATGCCGGCGAATTCTACGCTCTCGTCGGCCCCAACGGCGCCGGCAAGACCACCACTTTGCGCATGGTTGCAGGCCTGCTGCGGCCCGATGCCGGCGCGGTCTCGATCTTCGGCATCGATGCGCTCGAAAACCCCGTCGCCGCCAAGCAGGTGATGGCGTGGGTCTCCGACGAGCCCATGATCTATGACAAGCTCACCCCGCTCGAATATCTCGAATTCGTCGCCGGCCTCTGGGGCATCGCGCCATCGGCCTCGGAACCGGTCGCGCAGGAGCTATTGACCTCGCTCGGGCTCGAGCCGCACCGGCACGAACGCTGCGAGGGATTTTCGAAGGGCATGCGCCAGAAGGTCGCGCTGGCTGGCGCGCTGGTGCACGATCCCCGCCTTATCATTCTCGACGAACCGCTGACGGGCCTCGATGCCGTCTCCGCGCGCCACGTGAAGGGCCTGCTGAGCGAGCGCGTGCAGGCCGGCTGCACCATCATCATGACCACGCATATTCTCGAGGTCGCCGAACGCATGGCCGACCGCATCGGCGTGATCGCCTCGGGCCGCCTCGTTGCCGAGGGGACGCTCACCGAGCTGCGCCAGCAGAACGGCCATGCCGACACCAGCCTGGAAGATCTCTTCATCGCGCTGGTGACGCTCCAGGAAGCCGCATGAGCTCGGCGACCGCGCTGTCCTGGTTCGCGCGCCACGAGCTTCGGCTCGCCTGGCGGGAATGGTTCGCCATGATGACCGGCGGACGGCGCAAGCGAGCGCGCGCCGCAATGATCGGCCTGCTGTTCTTCGCAGCGCTGCTGCACGTGCCGGCCTGGGCGGTGATCGGCCGCTTCGCCGATCTGCAACTGCCGCTCGACAAATCGTCGCTAATCGTGATCTCGGCGACGATCTTTCTCGCCTGGACCTTGATGCTGTCGCAGGCGATCGAATCGGTGACGCGGGTGTTTTACGCCCGCGCCGATCTCGACCTGATCATGTCCTCGCCCGCGACATTGGCCAATCTGTTCTCGGTCCGCATCGCCGCGATCGCGCTCACCGTCACGGTGCTGGCGCTGCTGTTCTCGACGCCCTTCATCGACGTGCTGGTGATCGGCGGCGGGCCGCGCTGGCTCGCCGCGTTCGGCGTCGTCGTCGCGATGGGGCTGTCGGCCGCAGCGGTCGCGATTGCGGTCACCATCCTGCTGTTCCGGCTGATCGGCCCGGCGCGCACGCGCTTCGTCGCACAGATCCTCGCCGCCATCATCGGCGCGGGCTTCGTGATCGCGCTCCAGGTCGCCGCGATCATGTCCTATGGCACGCTGTCGCGCTTCACCATTCTGACCTCCGGTGCCTTCGCCGACCACGCCCCCGATGTCGACAGCATCTGGTGGTGGCCCGCGCGGGCGACCATGGGCGACAGCGAAGCGCTACTGCTTCTTCTGGCGCTGGGTCTGGTGCTGCTCGGAAGCGTGATGGCGATGTTCTCGGGCCGCTTTGCCGACACTGCGATCGACGCCGCCGCTTATGGCAAATCGGGCAGCAAGCGCGCGAAGGAGCGCCCGTTCCGCGGCGGATCGCGGCAGCAGGCGCTGCGGCGCAAGGAATTTTCGCTGCTCTGGCGCGATCCCTGGCTGATCTCGCAGACCCTGATGCAGCTGCTCTATCTGGTGCCGCCGGCGCTGTTGCTGTGGCGCAGCTTTGCCGACAGCTCGGCGGCGCTGACACTGATCACGCCCGTGATCGTGATGGCCGCGGGGCAACTCGCGGGCGGGCTCGCCTGGCTGACGATCTCGGGCGAGGACGCGCCTGATCTGGTCGCCACCGCGCCGCTGACGCCCTCCGGGGCCATCCGCGCCAAGATCGAGGTGGTGCTGATCGCAATCTCTGCCATCTTCTGTCCGCTGGTCGCAGCGCTCGCCTTCGCTTCGCCGTTCCAGGCCGCGGTGAGCGCCGGTGCCGTCATCATCAGCGCGGCCTCCGCGACCGCGATCCAGCTCTGGTTCCGGGTGCAGGCCCGGCGCAGCCAATTCCGGCGCCGCCAGACCTCGTCGCGGCTTGCGACCTTTGCCGAAGCCTTCTCATCGATCGGCTGGGCCGCCAGCGCGGCGCTGCTGCTCGCGCTGCCGCTGGCCGGCCTCATCAGCGGCCTGATTACTGCGGGCCTGGTGGCGATGACCTGGAAGTTTAGCCCAAGGCGGGAGTGAGATCTTGGCTCGGTGTCGCCCACTTGAAAGTAAGGCTAAATTGCCTTACCTATAGATGGCATCAGCCATCGAGTATCCCATGGGCACACTCACCGTCACGGCTAAAGGCCAGGTTACTTTGCGGAAGGATCTTCTGGAGCACCTCGGTGTGCATCCAGGCGACAAGATCTCGATAGAGAAGCTTCCCGGGGGACGAGTTGAGGTAAAGGCAGCCCGGCCAACCGGAAAGATTTCCGATGCCTTCGGTTTCCTGAAAGGAAAAACGAACGGTCGAACACTGTCGATCGAAGAGATGAATGAGATCATTGCTGATAGCTGGGCTGGCAAGCGATGAAGATAACGCCCGACACCAACGTCCTAATACGGGTTCTGGTTGGGGATAACGCCGAACAGAGCAAGGCGGCCGAAGCGCTCCTCAAGAAGGCGGACGTCGTAGCCATCTCGATCTCTGCATTGTGTGAATTGGTCTGGGTCCTCTCACGAGGCTACAAGACCTCCGCGGTGAATATCGCGGCTTCGATCCGGCACCTGATCAATGCCTCCAATGCAGTCGTCGACCGGCCGGCAGCCGAGGCCGGACTGGCGCTCCTCGATGCCGGGGGCGATTTCGCCGATGGCGTCATCGCCCACGAAGGTAACTGGCTTGGAGCCGATACTTTCGTGTCCTTCGACAAGAAAGCCGTGAAACTGATCGCGGCAAGCAGCGGATTGGCGCGGCTTGCCGGCACCACATGACGCGAAGATAATTCATAGATACACTGAGCAGATCGTCGATTGAGCGGCGGAAGGTTCTGCATGTTTCGACTGTTGCTAACGGCTTTTGCGTTTCTCGGCTGGCTAGCTGCGCCTGCCCTCGCCCAGCAGCCACAGCGCAGCGAATGCCTGGCGATGGCCAACGCCGCACCGCGCACCATGTCCGTCGCCTTCCGGCAAGCCGCAGCGGCGGCCGAAGTCCAGATCACCTATGCCGGCCACTCCACCTATTTCATCGACACGCCCGGGGGCTTGCGCATCGCCACCGACTATAGCGGCGCCTATCAGGTCGGACGGCTGCCCGACGTCGTCACCATGAACCGGGCGCACAGCACGCACTACTCTCTATTTCCCGACAAGCGCATTCCTCATGTGCTGCATGGCTGGGGCGAGGACGGCAAGCCGGCGATCGTTTCGGAGCGAATCGGAGACACCTTCATCCGCAATGTCACCACCGACATCCGCCGCTATTTCGGCGATGATTCCGGCACCGACATGATCCGCGACGGCAATTCGATCTTCATCTTCGAGGTTGCCGGCCTCTGCATCGGCCATCTCGGCCATCTCCACCACAAGCTCGACGACAGCCATTTTGCCCAGATCGGACGGCTCGACATCGTGATGGTGCCGATCGACGGCACCTACACCATGTCACTGGACGGGGTCTCCGAGATCACCAAGCGGCTGCGCGCCTCGGTGGTGCTGCCGATGCACCGCTTCGCCACCCCGCTCGACGAGTTCATGCGGCTGATCGGCCAGCAGTTCGAGATCGACCGGCGCAGCGAACGTTCGTTCCGGATGTCGCGGGACGCGTTGCCGGCGAAGCCAACGGTGATCATCCTCGACGGCGTCTGACGCGCAATTTTCTCCAAGTCGGCTGCGCGCCAGTCGTGCTGATCTCCTCGCAATAGGAGACCGCCATGACCGACTTTGCGAGATTGTTGCACGCGGATGGACCGAACCCCGAGCACGCGGCGGCGCTTCAGCTCTACGGCCGCTTCGTCGGTGACTGGGACGCCGAGATCACCGCGCACAGCCCCGACGGAACGAAACACATCGCGCCCGGCGAGATCCATTTCGGCTGGGTGCTGGAGGGACGCGCCGTCCAGGACGTCTGGATCGTCCCCCGCCCTGTTGGCGCCCCGGCCTTTCCGATCGCCGGCAATTGGTACGGCACGACGCTGCGGGTCTATGACCCCTCCATGTCCGCGTGGCGGATTTCCTGGTTCGATCCCGGTCGCTGCGTATTCCGTCAGCAGATCGGCCGCGCGCGCGGCGAGGACATCATGCAGGAAGGCACGACCGAAGCTGGTGAGCTAACGCGCTGGAGTTTTACGGAGATCC
Source organism: Bradyrhizobium sp. OK095 (assembly GCF_900109945.1). GTDB lineage: Bacteria > Pseudomonadota > Alphaproteobacteria > Rhizobiales > Xanthobacteraceae > Bradyrhizobium. The sequence goes on along the minus strand of NZ_FOBX01000004.1, from coordinate 318,631 downwards.
GCGAGAATTCCTTCCACTGGCTCGGCGAGGTCAAGCCAGCCGCCGCAGTTGATTGGCGGCTGGTGGTCGACGTGAGGGCAAAGCGACGGAAGGGCTGACGACAGCACCGCTGTGCTCGCGATGACGGGCGCGGTTGCGTCATGCGCGCTGCTGCCTGAGGAACTGAGGTGCTAGGCTCCCGCCACAAAAAAACATAGAGGGAGCGAACGCCGATGGCTGCAAGCGGTCTGCCTGCCAACACGAGCGGGCTATTCGTCGAGCCGCGCGAGGACTGGCTCGCGCAATATCAGGAGGAGATCATCGACCCGGCGCGGCCGATCGTCGATCCCCATCACCATCTCTGGAATCGCGGACACCGCTATCTGATCGAGGAGATGGCCGCCGATATCGCCAGCGGCCACAACATCATCGCCACTGTCTATGTCGACTGCCGCTCGATGTATCGCGCGCACGGGCCCGAGGCGTTCCGGCCCGTCGGCGAAGTCGAGTTCGCCAACGGCGTTGCCGCGATGAGCGCGAGCGGCGGTTACGGCAAGACCGCGATCTGCGCCGGCATCATCAGCCACGCCAATCTGCTGCTGGGCGATGCGGCGAAACCAGTGCTTGAAGCCGAGATCGCGGCGGGCAACGGCCGCTTCCGCGGCATCCGGCATTCTTCGGCCTGGGACCAGGACCCCGCCGTCGCCGGCATGTATGCGAACCGGCCGAAGGGGCTGTTGCAGGATCCGGCATTCCGCAAGGGCTTTGCCTGCCTCGCGCCGCTGAACCTCAGCTTCGATGCCTGGTTATTCCATCCGCAGATCGGCGAGCTGGCCGAGCTCGCGCGCGCCTTCCCCGACACCAAAATCGTGCTCGACCATTGCGGCGGCCCGGCCGGCGTTGGCCGCTTTGCCGGACGACGCGAGGAGGTGTTTCCGCAATGGCGCGCCTCGATCCAGGAGATCGCGAAGTGCGAGAACGTGGTGGTGAAGCTCGGCGGCCTCGCGATGTGCCTGCTCGGCTACGACTTCCACCTGCGCGAGACGCCACCGTCCTCCGAGGAGCTTGCCGCGGCGTGGCGGCCCTATGTCGAGACCTGCATCGAAGCGTTCGGGCCCAAACGCGCGATGTTCGAGAGCAATTTTCCGCCGGACAAAGGGCAGTGCAGCTACCAGGTGATCTTCAACGCCTTCAAACGCATCGCGGCACCCCTGAGCGAGACCGAGAAGACGGCGCTGTTCTCGCAGACCGCGACCGAATTCTACCGGCTCGATCTGCCGTCCTGACAAGAAGAGGGGCCGGGATGTTAATCCCGACCCCTCTTCGTCGTGGCCGCTGGGAAGCGTCCTTGAAACCTGGAAATGACTAGCCGGCGCCCAACAGCGAGGCCGGACGGCGCTCGCCGGCGGGGACGAACATCCGCTTGAACTTGTTGACGACGCGGATCAGGAAACCGATCATCACGGGATTGGTCTTGCGGCAGAAGGCGATCTTCTTGACGTGGCCTTCGACATGCCATTTGGCATGCGCGCCGTCGCGGAAGAAGATGACATCGCCGGGGCCGTAGCGCTTCGGCTTCATGCCGTCGCTTTCGAGCACGATCGATCCTTCCATGATCATGATCGTCTCGTCGATGTCGTAGTACCAGTTGAAACGGCCTTCGGTGCAGTGCCAGATGATGGTAGAGGCGGTGCCGTCGGAGCTGGTGGACAGGATGTGCGAGCGCGACACCGGGTTGCCCTCGATGATCCAGGACGGCTCGATCGGCCGCAGCTCGAGGTCCACGTTACAACTACCGATTTCAATCAATGCGCGCGACATCTACTTCCCCAGGGATATAATATGACTGGCCGGGTCTTGGCCCGGATTGTTTCGAAAGATGTTGGAACGCTAGTAGCCGGTTTTTAATTCTTTCTTACGCAGGCGCCGACAATCAGCCGCAAGTTGCAAGTGCGAAGCGGTTAACGTCACGATTTCCCTGCGAATTCGCGCACATGAACCCCTCTTTCCCGGGGTGCGACAAATTGCGCGGAATTGATCATTGAAGGAGCCCGACCGATGCCCCTCACCCCGGAGGTTCTGACAGCCCAAGGCGAGATCGTCGCCTGGCTCGGCAGCCTCGATGTCACCTTCGCAGCCGACGAGGAACCCTGGTTCACCATCGACGGCCTCGACAGCCCCCGGCAGATCGGCAGTGACGGCTCCGGCGGCGCCTTCGTGCTGCTGCCGTCGCGGAATGTGCTCTACGTCTCATCGGAGGGCCGCGCCGGGATTATCGCGGAGAGTTTCGAGGCGTTCGTCCAGCTCGTCGTTGCCCGCCCGTACTGGCTCGACATCCTCAAATTCTCCGCCGGCGGCGATCTCCAGGAGATGCGGCGCGCGGCGGATGCGCTGGAGGCAACACTCGACGACGAGGACGACATCAACGAGGCTCGCGAGGAAATCCGTGGCAGACTCGACCTGCCCGAGCCGGACGATCCGGTCGGTGCGCTCTACGACGCCGTGGCTGCTTCCGACGCCATCGTCCGGGCCACCGACGGCAGCCCGTTCACGACGCTGTTCAACCGCTTCAGCATCGACAACAACCCGATGCTGCGCAACGCGGCGGCGTGAGAGAGGCTTTAAGGATACGAATATGATCGGCCTTCATGGTTCTCGCGGCGATGCGAAGCATCGTCCGCTAGAGCGCCGTAAGGTGGCGCTCCTCACCATGAGGGTCTAACATCTCGCCGCGAAACGAGACCTCATCCTGAGGAGCCCGCCAGCGGCGGGCGTCTCGAAGGATGGACCGCAAGCAAAACGCCTTACTTCGCCCACTCGCCCTTGCGGAACACCGGCACCTTGCTGCCGTCGGCCAGAATGCCGTCGATGTCGGTCTCGGCCGAGCCGATCATCCAGTCGATATGGATCAGGCTCTGGTTGCCGCCTTGCGCCGCGATCTGCTGCGGCGTGAGCTGCGCACCGTTGACGAAGCACTTCGAATAGCACTGCCCGAGCGCAATGTGAGACGCCGCGTTCTCGTCGAACAGCGTGTTGTAGAACAACAACCCGCTCTGCGAGATCGGCGAGGAATGCGGCACCAGCGCCACTTCGCCAAGGCGCCGCGCGCCCTCATCGGTGTCGAGCACCTTGTTCAGCACCTCCGCGCCGCGCGAGGCCTTGGCATCGACGATTCTACCGTCCTCGAAACGCACCGCGATGTTGTCGATCAGCGTGCCCTGATAAGACAGCGGCTTCGAGCTCACGACATGGCCGTAGACCCGCCGGCAATGCGGCGTGGTGAAGACTTCTTCGGTCGGGATATTGGCGTTGCAGCTGATGCCGTTCTTTGAGACCGAGGCGCCGCCTTCCCATTCGTGGCCGTCAGCAAGCCCGATGGTAAGGTCGGTGCCCGGTCCCGAGTACTGGAGCGCGCGGAAATGCTGGCCGTTGAGCCAGTTGGTGCGCTCGCGCAGCACCGCATTATGGCTCGCCCAATTGGCCATCGCGTCGTCGCGGTCGACGCGGGACGCCGCGAAGATCGCGTCCGCGAGCTTGCCGATGGCAACGTCTTCCGGATCGTTCGGGAAGACCTGCTTCGCCCAAGACGGGCTGGGATACGCGATGATGTTCCAGTTGATGTCGAAATTGACGATCTTCTCCAGCGCCGGCTGATAGGCCATGGAATTGGCCTTGCTGGCGCGCGCCACCTTGGACGGATCTTCGTTCGACAGCAGCATGGGATTGTCACCGACGATGGCAAGCCGCGCGGTGTTGTCCGAGAACGCCTTCGCCATGCCCTCGTAGAGCCAGTTGGCGGCGTGATCGAAACTGCTATCGTGGCCGTGGCGGTAGCGCGCCAGCGTCATCTCCTCGTCGGAGAGGATCGGCGTCACGATGCCGGCGCCGGCCTTGTAGGCATGCGCGGCGATACGGCGTACCAGCGGCAGTGCGATCGCGGGCGCCGTCACGAGCAGATCCTGTCCCGGCCGCAAGCCCAATCCCACCTTCACCGCCACCTCGGCCAACCGGTCGAGTTTCACGGGATCGATGGGAGTGGCGGTGATGCGTTGATCGGTCATGCCGGGTCCTCTGCCGAAAGTCTCTCGTTCAATCTAAGTCTAGCATCGCGAGACACAAGTATGCGAGCATCTTGGCCCCTGCGAAAGATTGGCGCTTACGAAAGATACGCAGTTTCAGGCATCTTGGTTTTCAACGCGTTGCCGATTTCAGCACCCGGTCGACCATGGCGGGAGCAAGGCCGAGGTAATTTTTCGGTGAGGTGAGCGCCTCGATTGTGGCGCGGTCGATGCGGCTGGATACCCTGGGATCGGCGGACAGTGCATCGGCAAGGCTGATCCCCTTGTCATTGGCCTGGCGGCAGGCGTCATAGACCACATCATGCGCCTCCTGCCGCCCGATCTGCGGCGCCAGCCCCATCATGACCGCTTCGGCCACGATCAGGCCGCGGCTGAGGGCGAGATTGTCGTTCATCTTCGCCTCGTCCACGATGAGACCCGCGAGCGCGAACTTGGCCTGGTGCAGTGCGCCGGCAGTCAGCACGAAACTTTCCGGGATTGCCATCCATTCGGCGTGCCAGGGCCCGGTGGCGCGCTCGAAATCCTGCACCATGGCATCCAGCATCAGCCCGGCGTGCTGACGCACCGCCTTTGAGGCCGCGAGCATCAGTTCCGAGGAGATCGGGTTGCGCTTCTGCGGCATGGTCGACGAGGCGCCGCGGCCCTTGACGAAGGGCTCGTAGACCTCGGCGAACTCGGTCGAGGCCATGATCATGATGTCGAGCGCGATCTTGCCGAGCGAACCGGTGACGAGCGCAAGAAAGTTTACCGCTTCAGCGAAGCCGTCGCGCGCGACGTGCCAGGTCGAGGCGGGAACGCCGAGCTTCAGCTCGGCGCAGAGCGCCTCCTGCACCTCGAAGCCCTTGTCGCCGAGCGAGGCCAGCGTGCCGGCCGCGCCCGCGAACTGCCCGACCAGGACGCGCGGCTTCAATTGCGCGAGACGCTCGGCGTGGCGGTCGAACATCGCGAGCCAGATCGCGGTCTTGTAGCCAAAGGTGACCGGCAGCGCCTGCTGAAGATGGGTACGCCCCGCCATCGGCGTGTCGCGATGGCGCTTGGAGAGGTCTGCGAGAATTTTTCGCAAGTCGGCGATGTCGCGCGCGACGATCTCGAGCGCGGCGCGCAATTGCAGCACCACGGCAGTGTCCATGATGTCCTGCGTGGTCGCACCCCAATGCACGTAGCGGCCGGCCTCGCCGCATTGCTTCACCATCTGATGCACAAGCGGCAGGATCGGATAGCCGACGATGTCGGTCTCCTGCCGCAACAGATCGAAATCGAACGCCGCGGCATTGGTCCGCGCCGCGATCTGGTCGGCGGCCTCGCGCGGGATCACGCCGCATGTCGCCTCCGCCTTGGCCAGTGCCACCTCGACCTCCGCATAACGGCCGACCAGTCCGACGTCGGAAAACACCTCGCGCATCTCGGGTGTGCCGAAGGCATCGCGGAACAGCATGGAGTCGATCACGGTGGTCGAGGCGTGAAAAGCGGGCATGGGCGTTTCTTTATGGTTGGTGTTCTTGTGTGGGGCGTAGCTTACGCAGGCGACCGTGTTCGGCAATGGACAAAGCCCGCTACTCCCGTCATTCCGGGGCGTGCGAAGCGCGAGCCCGGAATGACAAGGGCCGCGGCATTCTGACTTAAATCGCCACATTCTCGTCGAGGTTGCATTCCCCCTCGAAAACAGCATGCCTGCCATCACGCGATCGTGGTGAACCGGGTCGACCGATCGGCGTACTCACAGACTTCGAGGCGAAATCCATTTTCGATTTCATCATTGCCCGATGTCGCCGTGAGGTCTGAGTTTTCGACGTGCAGTTTCTGTTCCGGGATCACCTTCTCGACACCGACCGGCGCGAGCTCAGCCGCGAGCAGGTTCCGGTTTCCGTGGAACCGCAGGTGTTCGACCTCGTCGTCCATCTCATGGAAAACCGCGACCGGGTGGTCAGCAAGGACGAGCTGATCGACAAGATCTGGCACGGGCGCAGCGTCTCCGAATCCACCCTGACCAGTCGGATCAACGCGGCGCGCAAGGCGATCGGCGACAATGGCGCGAACCAGGCGCTGATCCGCACCATCGCGCGCAAGGGCTTTCGCTTCGTCGGCGATGTCGAGACCAAGCTCGCCGCGATCGCGCCCGATCCAAGCCGCGGCGCGCAGGCGACGCAGACGATGCTCGCGCTGCCCGACCGGCCCGCGATCGCCGTGCTGCCCTTCACCAATATGAGCGGCGACCGCGAGCAGGATTATTTCTCCGACGGCATCAGCGAGGACATCATCACCGCGCTGTCGAAGCTGCGCTGGTTCTTCGTCGTCGCGCGCAACTCCTCCTTCGTCTACAAGGGCCGCGCGGTGCACATCCACGAGGTCGCGCGCGAGCTCGGCGTACGCTACGTGCTCGAAGGCAGCGTGCGGCGGAGCGGGGATCGCGTTCGCATCTCGGCGCAGCTCAACGACGTCTCGACCGGCAGCCATCTCTGGGCCGAGCGCTACGACCGCGAGCTTGCCGACATCTTTGCCGTGCAGGACGAGATCACGGAAGCGATCGTCGCCGCGATCGAGCCGCAGCTCTACGCCGCCGAGAGCTTTCGCGCCCAGCAGAAGCCGCCGGGCAGCCTCGACGCCTGGGACCTCGTGATGCGCGCGCTGTCGCATTACTGGCGCATCACGCGCGAGGACAACGCCGCCGCGCAAGGGCTACTGGAACAGGCGACGACGATCGACCCCACCTATGGCAAGGCGCTCGGCCTGCTCGCGACCAGTCATATTTTCGGTGCACATATGGGCTGGGCCGACATGGCTGCGACCGTGCCGGTCGCCGAACGCGCGGCACTTGCGGCGGTGGAGGCCGATAGCGAGGACGCCTGGGCCCATCACGGCCTCGCCTATACTTATCTCTTTCGCCGCCGCTTCGACGACTCGCTGGCGGAGTTCGAGCTGACCTTGAGGCTCAATCCGAATTTTGCGATGGCGCACGCCTTTTACGGCGTGACGCTGTGCTACGCAGGCAGATGGCAGGACGGCGATGCCGCCGCGCGCCGTGCGCTGCGGCTGAGCCCCCGCGATCCGCTCGCGGCGATCTATTGCGGCGTGGCGGCCTATGCCCAGTTCATCGGCCGCAATTACGAGGCCTCGATCCAGCTGGCGCGGGAATCGATGCGGCAACGCGCCGATTTCGTCGGCGCCCATCGCGTGCTGACCGCTGCCGCCGGCATGCTGGGTGATGCTCAACTCGCGATGTCCGCCCTGCAAGGCCTGCACCGCACCCAGCCCGGCCTCTCGCTCGCCTGGCTCACCCGCGAGCTGCCGATGCTGCGGGCCGAGGATCGCGAGCATTATCTGGAAGGTTTTCGGCGCGCGGGGATGAGGTAGCGCGCCACATCGACGGCGCACCCTCTCCCCTTGCGGGAGAGGGTGGATTCGATGCGAAGCGTCGAAGCCGGGTGAGGGGTATCTATCTTCGCGTGCAGTTTGGCGAGTGGAGAGAACCCCTTATCCGGCGCTTCGCGCCACATTCTCCCGCAAGGGGAGAAGGAAAAACACCCTACTCCTGCATCATCTCGCCGCTGCCGCCGAACTCGGCGGGGAAATCCTTCAGCTTGGGCAGGCCATCGCGCATCGGCAGCACCGTCTCGGAATAATTGACGTGGACGCCGGGCGTGAATGCGAGCGTGGGAATGGTGGCGGTGAAGACGTCGATCAGATCGAGCGGCGGATGGTTGGTCATGAGATGACCGCCGCACTTCTTGCAATATTTGCGCTGGCTGAGCGGCGTCTTGGCGAAGGTCTCGACGTTCTGCGCGCCCTCGGTGATGCGCACGGCTTCGGGCTTCCACAGGCTGAAGGCGTTCACCGGTCCGCCCGACCAGGAGCGGCAGGAGCGGCAATGGCAATAGCCCATCGCCGCCGGCTCGCCCGTAACCTCGATCGTGACAGCGCCACAGAAGCAGTGTCCGACATGTTTCATTTGGTCGTCTCCGTTGATGAAGGTTGAAATTCCTCTCCCCGCTCCTGTGTTCGCCGATAACTCGGCAAACGCGGATGCGGGGAGAGGCGTCGGGGTGAGGGGGACTCTACCCCGAGGAATGTTGATGGCTGAAGTCCGGCAAGATCAGTTACGCGTCCAGGTTCCGCCGCGCGTCCTCCTTTCGGCGGACGCGACAGCAAGACGCACGAACTAAACTGACCGACGCCAGGGAATAAGCATCGACACTCGTTGTTTGTACTGCCGGTATTCGTCGCCGAAGAGATCGACGAGATCGTGCTCCTCCAGCGCGATGCCGACGAAGATGTAGAGCGTGGTCACGGCCGCGAACAACAGATGTCCTGCCGTCATGACCGGCGCCGCCCAGAACGCGATGATGAAGCCGAGATAAATCGGATGACGAACGAATTTGTAGAGCAGCGGTGTCTTGAAGCGCGGTGGCGCGGCCTCCTTGCCGACGAGATTGTTGGTCACCTGGTGCAAACCGAACAGCTCGAAGTGATTGATGATGAAGGTCGAGGTGAACACCAGCACCCAGCCTGCGAGCGACAGCGTGACCAGCGTCACGGCGAGATCCGGATTTCCGACATCCCATACGACTGACGGCAGCGGACGCCACTGCCAGAACAGGAGCAGCAATGACAGGCTCGCGAACAGCACGTAGGTTGAGCGCTCGACCGGCTTGGGGACGAATTGCGTCCACCACGCCTTGAACTGCTGTCGCGCCATCACGCTGTGTTGAACGGCAAATAGCGCCATTAGCAGAAGATTGATGATGACGGCCTCGGCCGTCGGCGTGTCAGTTCCGGTGTCGATGGTCTTCGGCACCACCAGCCCCATGACGAAGCCGATGGCGTAGAGAATAGTGACGAAAAACACGAGATACGCCGCAATTCCGTACAGAAAGGCGATGAACTTGAAAATGCGAGAGCCCGCAACCTCCGGGCCGATGGAATGAACCTGTTGATCAAATTGGGACATGGACTACTCCGTTGTGCCGAGGCATCGACACCGTTTGGTCTTCCCACCATGCCGGATCGGACGTCCCCTGACTTTCGCGGACGGTTGATTTTCGCCTGAGACGACTTTGATTTTTGCTTGAGACGACAGAAACGTGCGATTTCTCTTTGAAAACAACGTGCTCGATGGCGACCTGCGGGAGCTCACCTGCGGCGGCTCCGCCGTGCCGCTACAGCCGCAGGTGTTCGACCTGCTGCTTTACCTCGTCGCGCAGCGCGCCCGTGTGGTCAGCAAGGATGACCTGATCAGCCAGATCTGGAGCGACCGCATCGTCTCGGATTCCGCGCTGAACAGCCGGATCAACGCCGCACGAAAAGCGCTCGGCGACAACGGCGCGACGCAGCGGCTGATCAAAACCATCCCGCGCAAGGGCTTTCGTTTCGTCGGTGACGTCCGGGAAGATGTGGCAACACCGCTTGCGCCGGCGGACCCCAGCCCTGCCCTGGCGCGCGCGGTGACGGACCGCCCGGCGATCGCCGTGCTCGCCTTCGAGAACATGAGCGGCGATCCCGCGCAGGAATATTTCGGCGACGGGATCAGCGAGGACATCCTCACCGCGCTGTCGAAGCAGCGCTGGTTCATGGTGATCGCCCGCAACTCGTCCTTCACCTACAAGGGACGCGCGGTTCACATCAGGCAGATCGCCGAGGAACTCGGTGTTCGTTACATCGTCGAAGGCAGCGTGCGCAAGGTGGACAACCGGGTGCGCATCACCGCTCAGCTCAACGATGCGACCACCGGCAGCCATCTCTGGGCCGAGCGCTACGACCGCGAGCTGATCGACGTCTTCGCCGTGCAGGACGACATCACCAACGCGATCGTCGCTGCAATCGAGCCGCAGATCCATGCCGCGGAGAATTTTCGCGCCGACCGCAAGCCTCCGGCGAGCCTGGATGCCTGGGACCTCTTGATGCGCGCGCTGTCGCATTACTGGCGGGTGACGCGGCAGGACCACGAAGCCGCGCAGGCCTTGCTCGAACGCGCCATCGCCATCGATTCGAATTACGGCCAGGCGCTGTCGGTGCTCGCGGCCAGCCACATGTTCGGCGTGCATCTCGGCTGGGCGGAACTTGCGACGACGGCGCCGATCGCGGAGGCCGCAGCCCTTGCCGCGGTGCGCCACGACCACGAGGATGCCTGGGCGCACGCAGCCCTCGGCAGCGTCTTCTTCTCGACACGCAGGCTTTCCGACGCGCTGTCCGAGTTCGAGCAGGCGCTCGCACTCAATCCGAACTTCTCGCTGGCGCAGGGTTATTACGCGCTGGCGCTGTCCTACGCCGGGCGGTCACGGGAATCGTTCGACGCGGCACAGAGGGCAATCCGGCTTTCACCGCGCGATCCGTCGCTGGCGATCTATTACGGCATCGCCGGCTATGCGCGCTTCACCGAACGGCACTATGACGAGGCCATCACGCTCGCACGCGAGGCGATCCGCCACCGCGGCGACCTCACCGGCGCCTATCGCGTGCTCGCGGTGTCCGCCGGCATGACCGGCGACGGGATGCTTGCAGAGATGGCGCTGGGCGAGCTCCGCCGGACCCAGCCCAATATCTCGCTGCACTGGATCGCGACGCAGCTGCCATGGGCCAGTGACGCCGATCGCGAGCACTATCTGGAGGGATTCCGCCGGGCCGGGCTGCGCTAAAGCATGATCCGGAAAAGTGCGAAGCGGTTTTCCGAAAAGACCATGCGCATCCGACAACCTAAAGCGCGATGACGATCCATCCCAATCTCGTCGCGCTTTAGGACGACACGCGCTTCCGGCGCAGATGGACGATGACGTCGAGCCGCGCGATCTCGTGGCCAGGAAGCGCTTCCGGCACCTTGCTGAAGGCGAGCCCGCCGGCGACGTCGACCAGCACGTCCTCGCCTTCCATATAAAAATGCGGGTGGACGGAGGTGTCGGTGTCGAAGAACGATTTGACCCCATCGGCCGCGATCCGGCGCAACAGGCCGGCCTCGGTGAACTGATTCAGCGTGTTGTAGACGGTCGCGAGCGACAGGCGCAAATTGGCGGCCATCGCCTCGTCATAGAGACTTTCCGCGGTGACGTGGCGGTGATCGCCCTGCAGCAGCATTTGCCCGAGCGCCAGACGATGGCGCGTGGGCCTCAGGCCCGCGTCGGATAGCAATTGCACGCAACGCATCGCCGCCTCGTCTTCGGCCGGCACGGCGATTTCGTCTGAATCGGCTTCGTGAAGGTTGGAGAGAACGTCCATCGCCACTGCGTCTCGCGGTTGACAGGGGTCCCGCCATCGGATCGCAGAAATGGTAACTCGGCTTTGATCCGGATCAAATTTGGCGTGCGACTGTTTCCACGCCGTCATTGCGCGCGCAGCGACGGAATTTGTGGCGACGGCGCCCGACGCATTGCAAGCCGGGCAAGCGGCCGCAATGTGACGCCCCTACTTCGCTTTCACCAGCGTCGCCTTCGGCGCCGGCACCGCCGCCCATTCCTTGTCGGCGCGGGGACCGTTGAGATCGCCGGTGAGGCCGACGAGCTGGCCGGGCAACGCGTCGAGGGTCTGCTGCCAAGTCTGGGTCTGGCACAGGAATCTTATGAGGCAACCCTTGAGCTTGAGGCGGTCGGCGGAGTCGCGCCAGATCGAGACCGAGTAGAACTTGCCATCCTCGGCATTATAGATATCGCCGGCAAACCGTCCCTCGGGCGTCGCCTGCAAACCCATGATCAACTGATGACCGAGCAGCGCGCGGGCGCGCTTGTCGGGATCGGCATTTTCCTTGTCGCGATAGGGCTGGCCGCGCTTGTCGACCGGCTCCTTCATCCAGACGATGAAGCCGCAGATGCGGTCGCGCGACGGACCGCAACGCTCGAGCCGGATGCGCGCGCGGCCGTCCTCGACCAGCCACGTGCCGCTGGGATCGGTCGGCGCGACGGCACCGGCGCGGCCGCCCAAAACCATCATCACGACGGTGATCGCGACGCGCAGCACGAAGCGAAGCAGAATGTTCATCAGCGGCACCTTTGGTTGGGTGGGTTGCGGCGTCAGTTCAATTGCGCCATCAGCGCGTCGGCGCCCTTGTCGAGGCCGGCCGTGGAGGCCGCGAGCGCGCCGGCGGTCGCCTTGATGTCGTAGGCGCCAGGGTATTGCTTGGTGACGTAGGCAGAGAGCAGCCGCGTAGTCGTGGCGTCGAAGATCTCGACGCCGTAGACGACCGAGCCGGTCAGCGTCCCCTCGCCGTCGCGCGCGGCCTGCACGCCGTTGTAAACCGCGCCGGCCATGTCGAAGCGCGAGAGCGTCCCGAGCACCGGTGTATTGGTGACGGCGCCGGTGAGCGTCAGCCTGATCCGCAGCGTGTTCGGCCCGCGCTCGCGCACCAGCGCGAAGCGGCCGCGCAGCCGGTCGGCGAAGCAGTTCTGCATGTAGGCGGCCAGCGTCGCCTTGTCCTTGTCGGACATGTCACCGAACTGATGATCCTTGCCGCGGTAGACCACGACGGGATCGAGGATCATTTTGTCATACGTGCGCCAGTCAACCTGCGTGGAGTAACGGTAGGGCACGCGGCCGGAGGTGTCCGACTTGTCCGGGGCCATGTAGGCCGAGGACGCCATCCCCGAATAAGGCACGGGCGCGACCGAGGCGCAGCCGGCGATGGCCGCGCAAATCACCAGCGTTCCCAGACCGCGCAGCGCGATCGAGCGATCCATTCCAGACTCCTCTTGCGGCTTTTAGGAAAGGCCAATGTCAGGAAAGGCCTTTATGGGAAAAGCTATGGGAACCGCAGCCACGTACGGGACCACACGTGACTGCGGCGCTCACCATTGCCGGCCCATGGCTTCGTCCGGGGCCATGTCAGAAGCTCGGGCCGTCTCAGTGTTTCCATTTATAAAACCGACCGGGCGGTTTGTAAAGTGCCGAAACGGCGGCCTGACGCATTTGGCCGCAGGCGCAGCTTTGTACAGTTAATGGTCGGATTTCGTTAACGGTGAATCAGGCGCGCTTGCGTGCCGTGGTGCTCTTGGACGCCGCGGCGGCACGCCGCTTGGCCGGCTTTTCCAGCGCCCTCCACTGGCTGTCGTCGAGCAGGCGCGCGAACAGGCGCTCGCGCTCCACCTTGGGAAGCGGCGACATGCCGAACAGCTCGCCGAGGAGGAGACCTCGCGCAGCCGCCCAGCGCAGCATTGCCAGATCCGGGTCAGTGGCTTCGGCCCTGATCGCTGCGATCGTCTTCTCATCGCTCGCACGCGGCAGCGCCATCAGGTCCGGATTCTCGACCATCGCCGCGAGCAGCGCGAGCGCTGCGGAATTCGGCGTGTTGGCGGCTTCCCGCACCGTGGCGATCTCGGTGGCGAGTTCGGGGTTTTCGGATTCCGCGCGCGCTTTGGCGCGATACGGCGTCGAGAACTGCTCGAAATGCAGCATCTGCCGCTCCAGGAGCGCCTTCAGCACCGCCTCCTTGGTGCGGAACTGGTGCATGACGCCGCCCTTGCTCAGGCCGCTCTCGCGCGCGATCGCGTCCAGCGTCAGCCGGCCGGGCCCGTCACGCGCGACGATCGCGATGGCCGCGTCGAGCGCAGCGTTGCGGGATCGTTCCGAGCGTGTGGCATTATCCATGGCCGACTTGTCTCCGTGACGGGTCAATGAATCAAGTGAAAACAGGACGCGCTGTACATTTTTTGTGCGAACACTGTCGAGACTTTCATCTTGCGGCGCCGAACGGGACTATGTGAGCCTCGATACCGGATGGGGACTGGGATGGGCCGGCCGTAGCTTTGCGCGCCATGACGTGCGAAGCGGTTACGGCTGGTCTCGCTTGAGAAAGATACGACATGTTAAAACGAGTGTTGCTTGGTCTCGTCCTGGCTTGCGGCCTCACGGCCCCGGCACTGGCGCAAGAGCCGAAGACGGGGGGCGTGATCAACGCCGTGATCCAGCCCGAGCCGCCCGGCCTGATGCTTGCGATGATCCAGAACGGTCCGACCCAGATGGTGTCGGGCAACATTTTCGAGGGCCTGCTGCGCTACAGCCCCAAGCTCGAGCCGCTGCCGGAGCTCGCCGAGAGCTGGAGCGTCAGCGAGGACGCAAAAACCTACACTTTCAAGCTCAGGAAGGGCGTCACCTGGCATGACGGCAAGCCCTTCACCGCCGCGGACGTGCTGTTCTCGATCGAGATGCTGAAGCAGACGCATGCGCGTGCCCGCAACAACCTCGCACAGGTCGACAAGGTCGAGGCGCCCGACGACTACACCGTCGTGTTCACGCTGAAGCAGCCGTTCGGCCCGTTCCTCGGCATCTTCGAAGTCGGCTCGATGCCGATGGTGCCGAAGCATCTCTATGAAGGCACCGACTGGAAGACCAACGCTTACAACAACGCGCCTGTCGGCACCGGCCCTTTCATGTTCAAGGAATGGCAGAAGGGCTCGTTCATCCGCCTAGTCAAGAACCCGAACTATTACGAGAAGGGCAAGCCCTATATCGACGAGATCTACTGGCAGATCATCCCCGACGCCGCCGCGCGCTCGGTGGCTTATGAGACCGGCAAGGTCGACGTGCTGCCCGGCGGCTCGGTCGAGAACTTTGACGTGCCGCGCCTGTCCAAGCTCAAGGACACCTGCGTCTCCGGCGCCGGCTGGGAGTTCTTCTCGCCGCTGGCCTGGCTGTGGCTGAACAACCGCCAGGGCCCGCTCGCCGACAAGCGGGTGCGGCAGGCGATCATGTATGCGATCGACCGCGACTTCGCCAAGGACGTGATCTGGAACGGGCTTGGCAAGGTTGCCACGGGTCCATCCGCCTCGACCATCAAGTACTACACCGGCGACGTGCCGAAGTACCCTTACGATCCCGCCAAGGCCAAGGCGCTGCTGAAGGAAGCCGGCTACAAGGGCGAGAAGATCCGCCTGCTGCCGCTCGCCTATGGCGAGACCTGGCAGCGCTGGGGTGAAGCCGTGAAGCAGAACCTCATGGATGTCGGCATGAACATCGAGACCATCGCCACCGACGTCGCCGGCGGCAACCAGAAGATCGGTGATTGGGACTACGACATCGCCTTCACCTATCTCTACCAGTATGGCGATCCCGCGCTCGGCGTCGGCCGCAACTACGTCTCCAGCGCCATTGCCAAGGGCCAGGTATTCAACAACGTCGAGGGTTACTCGAACCCGGAGATCGACAAGCTGTTCGCCGACGGCGCGGTCGCCACGCCGGACTCGAAGCGCAAGGAGATCTACGAGAAGGCGCAAAAAATCCTGGTCGAGGACGTGCCGGTGGCCTGGATGCTCGAGCTGCAATTCCCGACCATCATGCGCTGCAAGGTCAAGAACCTGATCACCACGGGGATCGGGGTCAATGACGGCTTCAAGGACGCATGGCTCGACAAGTAACGAGACGCATGCGACACCGCGGCAACGACCTGCCGCGGTGTCGCACCGTGCCTGATCTCTCTGCTATGGCTTCCTGATGCTCTCCTTCGTCGCCCAGCGTATCGTGAAGGGCGTGATCGTCCTGCTTGCGATCGTCGTCCTCAATTTCTTCCTGATCCGGCTTGCGCCCGGCGACCCCGCGGCCGTGATGGCGGGCGAGGCGGGCGCCAGTGACCAGGTCTTCGTCCAGCAGCTCCGGGAAAAATTCGGCCTCGACAAGCCGCTGCCCGAGCAGCTCTTCATCTACGTCAAGGGCATCGTCACCCTCGACCTCGGCTTCTCGTTCCGCCAGCAGGCGCCGGTCGCGAAGCTGATCGGCGAGCGGCTGCCGGCGACGCTGCTGCTGACGCTGACGGCCTTCGCGATCTCGCTCATCCTCGGCGTTCTCTTCGGCACCTTCGCTGCGCGCTTTGCCGGAACGTTTCTCGACACGGCCATCACCGTGTTCGCGCTGATCTTCTACGCCATGCCGATCTTCTGGGTGGCGCTGATGGGCATCCTGCTGTTCTCGGTCACCATGGATTGGCTGCCGAGCTTCGGCTACGAGACGGTCGGCGCCAACCTCACCGGCCTTGCCCACGCTGTCGACGTCGGCGCGCACCTGATCATGCCGGCGATGACGCTCGGTCTGTTTTTCATGGCGACCTATACCCGCATGACGCGCGCCTCGATGCTGGAGGTGAAGCGCCTCGACTTCGTCAAGACCGCACGCGCCAAAGGCCTTAGCGATGCCGTGATCCAGCGCCGCCACGTGCTGCGCAACGCGCTGCTGCCGGTGGTGACGCTCGCCGGCGTGCATGCCGGCACGCTGATCGGCGGCGCGGTCATCACCGAGACCGTGTTCGCCTGGCCCGGCATCGGGCGCCTGATGTACGACGCGCTGCTCCAGCGTGACTACAATCTGCTGCTCGGCGTCTTCGTGACCTGCTCGATCATGGTCCTGATCTTCAATCTTATCACTGACCTCGTCTATCGCCTGGTCGACCCGCGCATCGAATTCGCCTCATGAAACAGTTCTGGAAATCGATGCTGAGGAGCCCGAGCGGCGTCATCGGGCTCATCATCCTGGTTCTCGCGATCGGGGTCGCGGTGTTCGGACCGATGCTGTTTCCGAATTCGCCCTGGCGCATGGTGCAGCGGCCGTTCCTGCCGCCGTTCACGCTCTCGACCGTGCCGCTCGGCACCGACGCACTCGGCCGCGACGTGTTCGCCGGCCTGATCTTTGGTGCCCGCGTCTCGTTGCTGGTCGGCCTCGTCTCGACGCTGGTCGCTCTGGTCGTCGGCGTTCCCATCGGCGCCATGGCCGGCTATTTCGGCGGCAAGACTGACGATGCCTTGATGCGCTTCACGGAATTCTTCCAGACCATTCCGAGCTTTGCGCTTGCGATCGTGCTGGTCGCGATCCTCCAGCCCTCGATCTATTCGATCGTGGCCTCGATCGCGGTGGTGAGCTGGCCGCCGGTCGCCCGCCTCGTCCGCGGCGAGGTGCTGTCGCTGCGCACGCGCGAATACGTCCAGGCCGCCGTCGTTACGGGCCAGAGCAACACCTGGATCATCCTGCGCGAGATTCTGCCCAATGCGCTGTCGCCGGTGATCGTGCTGGCCTCGCTGATGGTGGCAACCGCGATCCTGCTGGAATCCTCGCTGGCCTTCCTCGGCCTCGGCGATCCCAATCTGATCTCCTGGGGCTACATGGTCGGCGCCGGCCGCACCGTGATCCGCCAGGCCTGGTGGATCACCGTGTTTCCCGGCGTCGCCATCCTGATCTCGGTGCTCGGCCTGAACCTAATCGGTGAAGGCCTCAACGACGCGCTCAATCCGCGGCTGTCGCGGGAGGGCCGCTGATGATGACCGCACCGCCCGCCGTCTCCATCAGGAATCTGCGGATCGCCCTGCCTGAGGGTGCCGAGCGTCCCTTCGCCGTCGACGGCATCTCGCTCGATTTGCGGCCCGGCAAGATCGTCTGCGTCGTCGGCGAGTCCGGTTCCGGCAAGTCGATGTGCGCGCATGCGTTGATGGGCCTGTTGCCGGACACGGTGTCGGTCACGTCAGGCGAGATCCAGTTCGAGGGACGCGACCTGCTCAAGCTGGATGACGACAGCTGGCGCGATCTGCGCGGCCGCCGCCTCGCGATGATCTTTCAGGAGCCGATGACCGCGCTCAATCCGTTGATGCGGATCGGCGAGCAGATGGCGGAGATGTTCGAGGCGCACGGCCTGCTCACGCCAAGGGAGCGGCGCGCGAGAGCGCTGTCGCTGGCGCGCGAGGTCGGCCTGCCCGACCCTGAACGAATCGTGCGCGCCTATCCGCACCAACTCTCCGGCGGCCAGCGCCAGCGCGCCATGATCGCGATGGCGCTTGCGCTCGAACCGGCGGTGCTGGTCGCGGACGAGCCGACCACCGCGCTCGACGTCACCACGCAGGCGCAGATCCTCAAGCTGATCCGCAACCTCCAGCGTAACCGCAACATGGCGGTGATGTTCATCACCCATGACTTTGGCGTGGTCGCCGATATCGCCGACCAGGTCGTGGTGCTCCGCCACGGCAAGGTCGTCGAGGAAGGCCCCGCCGCAAACGTCTTCAACGCGCCGCAACACGACTACACCAAGGCGCTGCTCGCCGCCGTGCCCTCGATGAACCCGCCGGCGCGCGAGCCGCTCGACGATCAGGCCAGGGCCGTCGAGGTGATCGGGCTCGACAAGACCTACGTCACCTCGGGCGGCTGGTTTCGCGAGGACCGCCGCGTCGATGCCGCACGCGCGGTCAATTTCAATATCCTCAAGGGCGAGACGCTCGGCCTCGTCGGCGAGTCCGGCTCCGGCAAATCGTCGGTGGCGCGGCTGGTGATGCGGCTGATCGAGGCCGACCGCGGTACGGTGCGGATCGGCGACACCGACCTCACCTCACTTTCGGGCAAGGCGCTGCGCGCCGAGCGCCATCGCATCCAGATGATTTTTCAGGATCCGTTCGCCTCGCTCAATCCGCGCCGCAAGGTCGGCCACATCATCGCCGACGGCCCGATTGCGGCCGGCACCACACCGAAGGTCGCATTCGACCGCGCCCGCGATCTCCTCAAAATGGTCGGCCTCGATGCCGGCGCGCTGGAGCGCTATCCGCACGAATTCTCCGGCGGCCAGCGCCAGCGCATCGGCATCGCGCGCGCGCTCGCACTCGAACCCGAAATCATCGTCGCCGACGAGGCCGTCTCCGCGCTCGACGTCTCCGTGCAAGCCCAGGTGCTACGACTGCTCGAAGACCTCAAGGCGCGCCTCGGCCTCTCGATGCTCTTCATCACCCACGATCTGCGCGTCGCAGCTCAAATCTGCGACCGCATCGCGGTGATGCAGCGCGGCGCCATCGTCGAGCTGAAGCCGACCGCGCAGCTGTTCGCCGCGCCGGAGCACGCCTACACGCGCGAGTTGCTTGCGGCGGTGCCGGGGCGCAAGGAACGCGCGCCCGCGGCGTGAGGGAGCCGAGCGCGGTGTCTACTTCGTCCGCGGGTTGGTGTTATTCCAGGTGGGGACAGAGTTGGTCACGCCGACCGAGGGCTGGGTGGACGTTCCGACCGACGGCGCCGTCACAGTCCCGACCCTTTGCCCGGAGCTTCCAATCGTGCCTTGCTGGACTGGCGCTCCCGGGGTGCTGTTCGTGCTGGTTTGTGCGCCCGTTGCGGAGGTCTGCGCGCTTGCAGCGAGCGGCGATGCCGCAAATCCGAAAGCGATAAATGCGGCAACGAAGCGTCTCGTTCTTGTCATGGCTGATCCTTTCAGGCGCGGTCTCTCATTTGCGTCAGGCGTTCGCCTAGTCGAACCACTGTCCGCCGAGCAATCCTACAACTCCGCCCCGGCTAATATGTGCCGCGACACGATCGTGCTGCGGACTTGCACGCCATCACGATGCCTCGACGAACGACTCCGGAAGAACGACGCGTTCGCTGCGCTCAACCCGGCAAGCAGCGCCCGCCGACAGGCTAAAATCAGCACGTCGGCTCGGTATCTGGTTCCGCTTCCGCAATCGCACGGTCACGGGCTTTTTATCCCCTCGTGACCGCCATCACAGCTGTGTATCCGAAGTCCGTCGCCTACATCCTCATAGAATGATCTCTATCATCTGATGATGGATTTGGATCTGTTTGGAGACCGCCATGGGCCAAGTTATTCAGTTTGTCTCGAAATCCGAGCGCGAGCGAATTCGCCTCATTCAGGAGGCGCGCGCGATTTATGACAGCATCTTCCCGCCGGCTGACCCGGCCGGCGAGCAGGAGGACAAGGCCACGCTCGGACGCGCGGCCGGGGGCGACGTGGGGAATTTGGCGTGATCGAGATCATCGCTGTGCTCTGCAGCCTCGCCTCTCCAGGGAATTGTCACGAGCAGATCGTTACCACGTCGGACTTCGCTGACGTCTCCATGCAGTCCTGCCTGATGGGCGCGCCGCAGCTCGCCGAATGGATGAACCAGCATCCGGCCGAACGGCTGGCAGGATGGCGATGCGCGTCCGGCCACCGGACCGGCCGGGGCGCCTGAGCCAAAGGCCATTGATCCGTGCGGCACTGTCCGCTTGATCCGAGACGGCATCGCTAACTCGGGATGTCGGCGGATGCTGGTCACCTGACTCGTTCTTGCCGCTGACGGCTGGCCGCAACGGTTGCTCACCGCGGGTTGGTATTGCTCCAGGTCGGGACCGAATTGGTCACGCCGACCGACGGCCAATTGTACGTTCCGACCGACGGCGCCGTAACCGTCCCGACCGTCTGCCCGGACGAGCCGTAAGAGGCCCTGGGCTGCGCTGCCAACACACCGGCACCGCCATAGGCCGGCGCCACCGCGCTCGTGTTGTAATAATGTCTGCTCGATCGGTACTTCTTCGCTTCAGCCGCGAACGGCGCAGCAAGCAGTCCAGCAGTGATGAGTGCGCCAATGGCGAGTTTCAAGGTTGTCATGTCTGATCCCTTAGCTAGCGGCTCCCGTTGTGGCATCTGTTGCTTGATCGGCAGATTTCCATAGGCCTCCTGTTCATAACTCCGTGCGCGCGCGAAGGTGCCGCCATTGGAGCGCGCGCTCCCGGCCTTCGGATGGACCCGAATCAGCGCTAGTGCATTGCCTTCCGTGACTTCCCTGGACGCGCACAGCATGACCGGCCCCGAACTGAAGCAGCTCCGCAACGACCTCTCCGATGCCCTCGGGCGCAAGCTCACCGCGGCCGACATGGCGAGGCTGTGCGGATTGCCGGAGAAGGGCGGCGCCGACACCATCCGGCGCTGGGAGGTGAGCGGTCCGTCGCCATCTGCGACCAAGGTGCTGCGCGTGCTCGCGATGGCGAGCGAACGCTATCCGATCATGGAGAAGTTCGACGTCTTCGATCGTCACGATGTGCGCCAGGAAGATCGTCCGGCAAAACGTGCGGCCTTCCGCGAACAGATGCGCGACGAAGCGCTGCGGCGTCTTGGTTAATGAGATGCGCGCGGAAGTTACCCGAGGCGCGCGCGATTAAGCCTTCCTTCACCACTTCTTAAGCCGCCATTAAGTACGAAAATCATTTACAGCCCAATAAGTTAGGTTGGCTGCTGCTGTGCCACGGATGTGACAGCATTTTCGTCAAAAGCGAGCTATCTGCAAAACCAACGCGGCGCGGAAAGCGCGCCTGCCGGGGACCTAAGTGTTGGAGTTCAAGACCATGAAGAAGATTCTGTTCGCGACCGTTGCGCTGCTCGTGGCGGGCGCTGCCGCACCGGCGATCGGTGCCGATCTCGGCAACCGCAACTACTACAAGGCGCCCGCGCCGGCCTATGCCGCGCCGATCTACAACTGGACCGGTTTCTACATCGGTGCGCATCTCGGCGGCGCGTTCTCCAGCGACAACAATTTCAGCGGCCTCTCCACCGGCAACAACGGCAACGGCCGTTTCCTCGGCGGCTTGCAGGCCGGTGCTGACTGGCAGTTCCACCCGAATTTCCTGGTCGGCGCCGAAGCCCAGTATTCCTGGCTCTCCGGCAGCGTTGGCGCGGTGTTCCCGGGCGGCGTGGCCTACACCAACGACCAGCGTGGCCTCGGCTCGATCACCGGCCGCGTCGGCTACACCTGGGGGCCGGGCCTGCTCTATGTGAAGGGCGGCTACGCCTATTCGGACAACAACGAGAAGGTGACTGTCGGCGGCGTGCCGACCGCCTTCGTCATCACCGGCGATCACCGCAACGGCTACACTGTCGGCGCCGGCGTCGAATACATGTTCGCCCCGAACTGGTCGGCCAAGGCCGAGTACCAGTACTACAATTTCGGCGACGCGCACTTCACCGGCGGTCCGCTGGCGGGCACGGGCAACTTCACCACCGACGACCACACCATCAAGGCCGGCGTCAACTACCGCTTCAACTGGGCCAACTCGACGGTCGCGCGCTACTGATCGCGCTTCCAAAACCCTCTTTCGCCATCAAGGGCCGGCACCTCTGCCGGCCCTTTCTTTTTTCGCTCTGCGGAACTAGCCAAGCAATTGTGCAACTTGCGATTTTTTAACCGGGACCAAGGATACTCCGCAGCGAAAACATAAAGATCATGCGTGGGGGAATTACGATGGCGATCCGTCTTGGTGGCCTTCTTGGTCGTCTCAAGCCTCGTTTCAAGATGCCGAGATGGGGCGTGCGCGGCAGCCTGTTCGCCGCCTTCGCATTGATCGCCGGCATGGGGCTCGTCATCGCGGCCGGCGCCGGCTTCGTGTTCAACCACCTCGGCGCGACCATGATGGATCTGAGCGGGCGCGACATTCCGCGCCTCTCCGCCAGCCTTCAGCTCGCTTCGCAGAGCGCAACACTCGCAGCGCAGGGCCCGGGCCTCCTCGCTTCGCCCTCTGAAGAGGCGCTGAGCGAACGCACCAAGAGCGTGAAGGACATCCAGCAGCTCGCCATGGCCAAGCTCGGCGAGATCATCGAGCTCGGCGCCGACAAGCAGATCGCGACCGCGCTGCGCGACACCGCCAAGAGCATCGACGAAGCCACCCAGAGCCTGGTCTCGGCGGCACGCGAACGGCTCGAAACCGGCGCGCTGCACGACAAGCAATATGAAGCGCTGCGCAAGGCCCAGCTCGCCTTCGTCGGCGCCGCGGGTCCAGCGATGCTGGATGCGCAGACGCGCCTGAACGCGATCCTGGGCGCAGCGGACGTGTCCGCGGACGATGCCACTGAAGCTGCCCGCACCGTCGCCCAGATCTCGACGATCTCGGCCAACGGCAATCTGATGGCGGCCGACATGATGGCGGCGCTCTCGGCCAACAACAGCGACACGCTGGAAGTGATCGAGAAGGAATTCAAGGCGACGCGCGACCGCGTCAAGTCGAACCTCGAGGACCTGCCGAAGGTGCCCTCGATGCAGGCGATGCGCGACGCCGTGCAAAAGCTGTTCGCCTTCGGCGAGGGCAAGACCGGCGTGTTCAAGATCCGCCAGAAGGAGCTCGACGCCCTCGACTACGGCCAGACCATCCTGGACGAGACCCGCAAGCTCAATGTCGGGCTCGGCATCAGCGTGCAGCAGCTCGTCGACGGCGTGCAGAAGGAGACCAATGCGTCGACCTTCCAGGCGCGTCAGGAGATCTCGCTCGCGACGACCGCGATGCTGGCGCTGGGCGCGCTGATGCTGGTCGGCTCGGCGCTGTTCGTCTGGCTCTATGTCGGCCGCAACATCCTGCGCCGGATCGGCGCGCTGCAGCAGTCGATGCAGCTGCTGGCGAACGGCGACCTCGAAACCGAGATCTACCGCTCCAAGAACCACAATGACGAGATCTCGGTGATGGCGAACACGCTGCAAGTGTTCCGCGAGAGCATGATCGAGTCCCGTGCCATGTCGAGCGAGCAGGACAAGGACCGCGCCTCCAAGGCCGAGCGGGCCGCGCGCATGGAGGCGAGGATTGCCGAGTTCGAGGGCACCGTGCGCAACGCGCTCGACAATCTCGCGCAATCGGCCAATTCGATGCAGTCGACGGCGCAGAGCATGTCGACCACCGCAGACCAGTCCAACGCGCTGGTGAACGCGGTCGCCTCCGCCGCCGAGGAGACCTCGGTCAACGTGCAGACCGTGTCATCGGGCACCGAGCAGCTGTCGTCCTCGATCGAAGAGATCAGCAAGCAAGTCGTCACCTCGGCCGCGATCGCCAAAAAGGCGGTCGATGAGGCCGGCGCCACCGACACCACGGTGCAGAGCCTCGCCGACAGTGCCAGCCGCATCAGCGTCGTCGTTGACCTGATCCAGACGATTGCGTCGCAGACCAATTTGCTCGCGCTCAACGCCACCATCGAGGCGGCGCGCGCGGGCGAAGCCGGCCGCGGTTTTGCGGTGGTCGCCTCCGAGGTGAAGAGCCTCGCGAGCCAGACCGCGAAAGCGACCGAAGAGATCCGCGCCCAGATCGCCAGCATGCAGTCGGTCACGACCTCCGCCGTCGGCGCCATCCAGGGCATCGGCCGCATCATCGGCGAGATCGACAACGTGACGACGACGATCGCCGCCGCGGTCGAGGAGCAGGGCGCGGCGACCCGCGAGATCGCCCGCAACATCCAGCACGCGGCCGGCGGCACCAGCGAGGTCTCCAGCAACATCGTCGGCGTCTCCACGGCCTCGGCCGAAGCCGGCGCAGCGGCGAGCGAAGTGCTCGGCGCCTCCGACGCGCTCCGCCGCGAAGCCGAGATGCTGCGCGGGGAGATCGACGCGTTCCTCAACAACATGCGGGCGGCGTAAGGACGCCGGTCAGTTGGCTCCATCCGGGCTACGGAAAAAACGCCCCGGTATGACGGCCATGCGGAGACCACGGCCCGTCCTTTTTCGGCTGGCGCGCCGCAGCCTGTGGGTTTAAGCCGGTCACATGAACGCAAAAACCGACACCGTGCAGTCCTCCGCCGAGGCCCTGCGCTACCCCTGGGACCAGCATCCCGGCCCCGAAGAGATCGTCGAGGTGCGCCCCGGCGTGTTGTGGGCGCGGCTGAAATTGCCGTTCCGCCTCAACCACGTGAACATCTATCTGCTCGCCGACGGCGACGGCTACGCGATGGTCGACGCCGGCTTCGGCAATGAGGAGACGATCGAGGCCTGGACAAAACTGTTCGAGGGGCCGCTGAAGGGCGTCAACATCACGCGCCTGATCGTCACGCACTCGCACCCCGATCATGTCGGTCTTGCCGGCTGGATCGTCGAGCGCTTCAACTGCCCGCTGGTGATGTCGCAGGTCGAATATCTGCAATCAGTCTATCACCAGAATCGCGGCACTGAGGAACGTCGCAACGCACAGCGGCTGTTCTTCCGGCGTCACGGCATGGACGAGTCGCTCACCGAAAAACTGCTCGGCCGCGGCCAGGATTATCTCAAGCAGGTGTCGGTGCTGCCGCCGTCCTACCACCGCATCTCGCATGGCGACGAGGTCGTGATCGGCACGCGCCGCTTCAAGGTGATCACCGGCGGCGGCCACGCGCTCGACCAGGTGATGCTGTATTGCGCCGACGACAAGCTGTTCCTCTCCGCCGACCAGGTGCTGAGCAAGATCTCGCCGAACGTCAGCGTGTGGGCGGTCGAGCCCGACCAGAATTCGCTCGGCGAATATCTGGCTTCGCTTGCGAGCCTCACCACCACCCTGCCCTATGATCTCCTCGTTCTGCCCGGCCACGGCGTGCCGTTCTATGGGCTCAAGACCCGCATCAAGCAGCTCGCCGACCACCACGAGGAGCGCTGCCGCCTGATCGCGGAAGCCTGCCGCGAAGAGCCGCAGACCTCGCGCGCATTGGTGCCTGTCGTGTTCAACAAGCACGTGCTCGACGAACACCAGATGGGCTTTGCCGCCGGCGAACTGGTCGCCCACGTCAACTACATGATCGTCGAGGGCCGGCTGACGGCCGAGACCAAGGACGGCGTGCTTCAGTTCAGGACGAGTTGAGGTTCGTCTTCGCCTCGCCTCGCTTACGGGCAGAGGCCGACGCGGCCCCTCAGCGGATGTTGCAGAGCAGCATCTTACCTCGCGCGAACTTGATCGGGATCAAGTTTCAATTCGCACGATAGGGCATTTTGCCCAAATGCCCCGCAGGTCCAAATGTGGGATAGCGCATAGACATTAGAGCTGGAAAAGCTCTAAGAAGATGCGGCCCTTTGGTCAGTTCCGTTGCAGGTTTGACGATGGATTACAGCCAGTTCTTCAATTCCGCCCTCGATCGCCTCCACACCGAGCGGCGCTACCGCGTGTTCGCCGACCTCGAACGCATCGCCGGCCGGTTCCCGCATGCGCTCTGGCACTCGCCCAAGGGCAAGCGCGACGTCGTGATCTGGTGCTCCAACGATTATCTCGGCATGGGCCAGCACCCGAAAGTGGTCGGCGCCATGGTCGAGACCGCAACCCGCGTCGGCACCGGCGCAGGCGGCACCCGCAACATTGCCGGCACGCATCATCCGCTGGTGCAGCTCGAGGCCGAGCTCGCCGACCTCCACGGCAAGGAAGCCTCGCTGCTGTTCACCTCGGGCTATGTCTCGAACCAGACCGGCATCGCGACCATCGCAAAGCTCATTCCGAATTGCCTGATCCTGTCGGACGAGCTCAACCACAATTCGATGATCGAGGGCATCCGCCAGTCCGGCTGCGAACGGCAAGTGTTCCGCCACAACGATCTCGCCGACCTGGAAGCGCTGTTGAAGGCTGCCGGCCCGAACCGGCCGAAGCTGATCGCCTGCGAGAGCCTCTATTCCATGGACGGCGACGTCGCTCCGCTCGCCAAGATTTGCGATCTCGCCGAGAAGTATGGCGCGATGACTTATGTCGACGAGGTCCATGCCGTCGGCATGTACGGCCCGCGCGGCGGCGGCATTGCTGAGCGTGACGGCGTCATGCATCGCATCGACATTCTCGAAGGCACGCTGGCGAAAGCATTCGGCTGCCTCGGCGGCTACATCGCCGCCAACGGCCAGATCATCGACGCGGTTCGCTCCTATGCGCCGGGCTTCATCTTCACCACCGCGCTGCCGCCGGCGATCTGCTCGGCCGCGACCGCCGCGATCAAGCATCTGAAGACCTCGAGCTGGGAGCGCGAGCGCCACCAGGACCGCGCCGCCAGGGTCAAGGCGATCCTCAATGCCGCCGGCCTCCCGGTGATGTCGAACGAGACCCACATCGTGCCGCTGTTCATCGGTAATGCCGAGAAGTGCAAGCAGGCCTCGGATATGCTGCTCGAAGAGCACGGCATCTACATTCAGCCGATCAACTATCCGACCGTGGCCAAGGGCACCGAACGCCTGCGCATCACGCCCTCGCCCTATCACGACGACGGCCTGATCGATCAGCTCGCCGAAGCGCTGTTGCAGGTGTGGGACCGTCTCGGCCTGCCACTGCGACAGAAGTCGCTGGCGGCGGAGTAGGATTTCTTCGCATCTCCCGGCTCGCGGGGAGATATCGAATTCGGTTGACGGGGACGGTCAATCATCCTGCATTCCGGAGCGGATTGAAGATCTCAATACGGGCAAAATCCTTCACGTTGTCGGTGACGACGATACAGCCGTGAACCTCCGCAACCGCAGCAATCATCATGTCGAGGGCGCTACGGGGTCTTCCCTGCGCCGTTCCCTCAGCCATCAGGCGAGCCCATATCAGCCCCGCCTTCTCATCAAATGGCAGCACGCGACCAAGGAAAAGCAATGAGGGGCCTTCCGGCCCTGAAAACCAGGCGTCGAGCCGCTCACGCTTGCGGCCCGCAGGCATTTCCAGGATACCGCGGCGAATTTCGGCCAACGTGAGCGAGGCAATGAACAGGTCCTCGTCGACCTGCTCTCCCATCCACGCCAGCAGCGCGTCCGAAGGCACCGGCTTGGTGACGTTACTGATGATATTGGTGTCGAGCAGATAGCGGCTCACAGTTCGATCTTACGCCCGGGTTCAAACTGACGGACAGGTGCGAGTTCGGCGCCGACAAGAGGCGAACGTCGAAGTGCCCGGAGAATGCCGCCCTTCCGCGGCGGCTCACCGGACATTGTCTGGCTGACCGCGGCCCGGAGCCGCGACGCTTCCGGCCCGTCTTCCGCCAGACGCCGCGCGACCGACCGGATCAGGTCACGGTCGCCGTCGAGACCGAGGACTTCGAACCGGGCCATTCCTCGCGTGCGCAAACGAGACCGATAGCTCTTAATCGCGCGCTTCTGAGACTTGCTGCCCATCACCGGCCCCCGCATCTATATCCAGTAATATATCCAGTATCGTCAGTGGCCGCAAGATCACGCTACAGACACAACATGGGCAGCCTGCCGGGTGGTTTAACGACGATGCCAGTTCGTGGGATGGATAGGAAAATGGCAGTCGCTTACAGCGGTCTAACGCGCTAAATTTACTCCCGAAAAATGAGATCCGGCGCAGGACGCCCCTGCGCCCCGGGAGAAGCGCGCTCGCAATGCTGCACGACTGGGGCGTGATCGCCGCCGCCTTCGGCTATATCGGCTTCCTGTTCCTGGTGGCGAGCCACGGCGACCGCCGCTCGCAGGCCAAGGCCGGCCGCGCGTCCGGGCTGATCTATCCGCTGTCGCTGGCGATCTACTGCACCTCCTGGACCTTCTTCGGCTCGGTCGGCTTTGCGACCCGCACCTCGACCGACTTCCTCGCGATCTATGTCGGCCCGATCCTGATGATCGGGCTCGGCGCCGGTGTGCTCCGCCGCGTGATCCAGCTCGCCAAGGCCCACAACATCACCTCGATCGCCGACTTCATCGGCGCGCGCTACGGCAAGAGCCAGGCGGTGGCGGCCACCGTGGCGCTGATCGCGATCATCGGCTCGGTGCCCTACATCGCGCTCCAGCTCAAGGCGGTCGCCTCCTCGCTCGCAACCATCCTGAGCGAGGACCAGGCATTCTCCCACATCCCGATCATCGGCGACATGGCGCTGATGGTGACGCTGGCGATGGCGGCTTTTGCGGTGCTGTTCGGCACAAGGCAGACCGACGCCACCGAGCATCAGCACGGCCTGATGTTGGCGGTTGCGACCGAATCGATCATCAAGCTGGTCGCCTTCATCACCGCCGGTATCTTCGTCACCTTCTGGATGTTCTCGCCGCATGAATTGATCGAGCGCGCGATGAAAACGCCGGAGGCGGTGCGCGCGATCAACTATTCGCCGTCGATCGGCAATTTCCTCACCATGACGCTGCTGTCGCTGTGCGCGATCATGCTGCTGCCGCGCCAGTTCCACGTCAGCGTGGTGGAGAATTCCTCGGATGCCGAGGTCGGCCGCGCGCGCTGGCTGTTTCCGCTCTATCTCGTCGCCATCAATGTGTTCGTGATCCCGATCGCGCTCGCCGGCCTCGTCAGCTTCCCGTTCGGCGCCGCCGATCCCGACATGTATGTGCTGGCGCTGCCGATGGAGGGCGGCGCGGATCTGCTCAGCGTCGCCGTCTTCGTCGGCGGCCTGTCGGCGGCGACAGCGATGGTGATCGTCGAATGCGTCGCGCTCTCGATCATGGTCTCGAACGACCTCGTGGTGCCCTTGGTGCTGCAACGGCGGCCGGAGGGACGCACCGGCGGCGCCGATTTCAGTGACTTCCTGTTGCGCTCGCGCCGGCTTGCGATCTTCGCCATCATGGTGATGGCCTATTTCTACTATCGCGCGCTCGGCAATACCCAGCTTGCGGCAATCGGCCTGCTTTCCTTTGCCGCCATTGCCCAGCTCGCGCCGGCCTTCTTCGGTGGGCTGTTGTGGCGGCGAGCCACCGCGCGCGGCGCCATCGGCGGCATGCTGGTCGGCTTCGCGGTGTGGCTCTACACGCTGTTCATTCCGAGCTTCATGGATTCGTCAACGGCGGGCATCCTGCTGCTTCAGCACGGTCCGTTCGGGATCGAAGCGCTGCGGCCACAGGCGCTGTTCGGCGCTGATTTGCCGCCGCTGATGCATGGCGTGGTCTGGTCGCTGTCGCTGAACATCCTCACCTATGTGCTGCTGTCGCTGGCGCGGCAGCCGTCGTCCATCGAGCTTGTGCAAGCCGATCTGTTCGTACCCAACACACTGGCGCCGAGCTCTCCGAGCTTCCGCCGCTGGCGCACCACCGTCACGGTGCAGGACATCCAGACCACCGTCGCGCAATATCTCGGACCTGACCGTGCCCGGCATTCGTTCGAGGCCTTCTCGGCCCGGCGCAACGTGCGGATCGAACCGGCAGCGCCCGCTGATTTCGAGCTGTTGCAGCACGCCGAGCACCTGATCGCCTCCTCGATCGGCGCGGCCTCCTCGCGCCTCGTGATGTCGCTGCTGCTGCGCAAGCGCACGGTCTCCGCCAAGGCCGCGCTAAAACTGCTCGACGATTCCCATGCGGCGTTGCATTTCAACCGCGAGATCCTCCAGACCGCGCTCAACCATGTGCGCCAGGGCATCGCGGTGTTCGACGCCGACCTGCAGCTGATCTGCTCCAACCGGCAGTTCGGCGATCTCCTCAACGTGCCCCCGCATTTCGTCCAGTTCGGTACGCCGCTTCGCGAGATCCTGGAATTTATGGACGTCAGCAACCCCGCCGACCCGGTCGAGCGCGAGGCGATGCTGGAACGGCGGCTCGCCGCCTACACCACCGACAGCGAGCCCTATCTCGAACGCCTGCCGGAACGCCATATGGTGATCGAGATTCTGACCAACCGGATGCCCGGCGGCGGTTTCGTCATCACCTTCACCGACGTCACGCCCAGCTTCGAAGCCGCGGAAGCGCTGGAGCGCGCCAATGCGTCGCTGGAAAAACGCGTGCGCGACCGCACCGAGGAATTGACGCGGCTGAACTCGGAGCTGGCGCTGGCCAAGAGCGCGGCGGAGGACGCCAGCATCTCCAAGACGCGTTTCCTCGCGGCGGCCAGCCACGACATCCTCCAGCCGCTGAACGCGGCCCGGCTCTATGTCACGAGCCTGGTCGAGCGCCAGCACAGCGGCGAAGAAACGCGGTTGGTCGAGAACATCGATGAATCGCTCCAGGCGATCGAGGAGATTCTCGGCGCGCTGCTCGACATCTCCCGGCTCGATGCGGGCGCAATGGCGACCTCGATCTCGAGCTTCAAGATGGCCGATCTGATGCGGTCGCTGGAGATCGAGTTCGCGCCGATCGCGCGCGCCAAAGGCCTCGAGCTCGCCTTCGTGCCCTGCTCGCTGCCGGTCGAGTCCGATCGCCTGCTGCTGCGGCGCCTGCTACAGAATTTGATCTCCAACGCCATCAAATACACCCCGCGCGGCCGCGTGCTGGTCGGCTGCCGCCGCCAAGGCCCCTCGCTCAAGATCTGCGTCTACGACACCGGCGTCGGCATCCCGCCGGCCAAGCGCGGCGAGATCTTCAAGGAGTTTCACCGGCTCGAGCAGGGCGCGCGCATCGCGCGCGGCCTCGGCCTCGGCCTCTCCATCGTCGAGCGTCTGGCGCGGGTGCTCAACCACGGCATCGCCATCGACGCCAATGCGAGCCGCGGCTCGGTCTTCTCGGTCACGGTGCCGACGGCGAAGGCGATCACCCTCACCGCCGCCGTCACCAGCGCGACACCGCTGGCGCGCACGCCGATTGCGGGCGCGCTGATCGTCTGCATCGAGAACGATGCGGCGATCCTCGACGGCATGCGCACGCTCCTAAAGGCCTGGGACGCCGAGGTCATCGCGGTCGCCGATCCCGAAGGCGCGATCGCCGCGATCGAGGCGGCCGGCAAGCGCGTCACCGGACTTTTGGTGGACTATCACCTCGACCGCGGCAACGGCATCGCCGCCATTCGCGACATCCGCCGCCGTTTCGGCGACGCGATCCCTGCGATTCTGATCACCGCCGATCGCAGCCCCGCCGTGCAGGTCGCTGCGCGTGACGAGAAGATCGCAGTGCTGAACAAGCCGGTGAAGCCGGCCTCGCTGCGCGCCTTGCTCGGCCAGTGGCGCACACAGCAGATGGTGGCGGCGGAATGAGACGCTGGCACGGCTCAAGGCGCAAGCCGCGTGAAAACGTAATCGTGTCCCTTGGCGTGGGCGTCATGGCAGGCGAAGCAGGTGCGGTGCTGGGCCTCGTCCACCGGCTTGCCATCGACGAAGCGTCCAAAACCCCAGCCGCCGGTGGAGGCGTATTTTTTGGAATCCTTGACCATCACCTGGACCGTTGTGGCGGCGCCGGGAATCGTCGCGGATGCGAAGTCCGGTGAGGGTTTCCGCTTCCAGGCGCGCTTGACCAGAATGGTGCCGTCGGGGAACGGAAGTTTTTCGGCCTGATAGGCGTCCATTGCCGTCCGGTTGCCGACAACCGCGCGAAGTTCGTTAAGCGGCGTCGCCTCTTCGGCCGGTGCGATCAGCTCCCACTGCTTGTAGCCCGCAGGAATCGTGACACCGAAGATCGGCGAGGCGTCTGCCGTGTTGCCTTGCGCCGGCCCTTCGGCAAGAGCGATCGAGACCAAATAGGGCACGCAGGTCAGGAGAACGACGAGAAGAAGCACGGCCAGCGTGATGGCCGCGGCACGGGATCGCCTTTTCTTTTCAGGTTCGACAGACGTCATGACGTTCCTCCATGCCGGGATCGCAACACGTCCTCGGTCCAGCCGCGCTGGACCGAGGCCTCGAATGAATCACGCGCCGTCGGCGTCGATGACGGCCTTGGCAAAGGCCTGTGGTGCTTCCTGCGGCAGATTGTGGCCGATGCCGCCGGTGATCAGGCGAAAGTCGTACCGCCCGGAGAACCTTTTGGCATAGGCGCTGGGGTCGGGATGCGGCGCACCGTTGGCGTCGCCTTCCATCGTGATCGTGGGAACGCTGATCACCGGAGCCGCCGCCAGCTTCTTTTCGATCTCCTCGTACTTCGCTTCGCCCTGGGCGAGCCCGAGCCGCCAGCGATAATTGTGGATCGTGATCGCGACATGATCCTTGTTGTCCAGTGCCGCCGCGCTCCGGTTGAACGTGGCGTCGTCGAACTTCCACTGCGGCGAGGCGAGCTTCCAGATCAGTTTTGCGAAATCGTGCGTATACTTCTCGTACCCGGCACGGCCACGCTCGGTCGCGAAATAGAACTGGTACCACCATTGCAGCTCAGCCTGTGGCGGCAGCGGCGCGTTGCCGGCGGCCTGGCTGGAGATCAGATAGCCGCTCACCGACACCAGCGCGCGACAGCGATCCGGCCACAGCGCGGCGATGATGTCGGCGGTGCGCGCGCCCCAGTCGAAGCCGGCGACAACCGCCTTCTTGATGTCGAGCTTGTCCATCAGCGCGATGATGTCGACGGCCATTGCCGCGGGCTCGCCGTTGCGCGGCGTCTCGCTGGAGAGGAACTGCGTGGTGCCGTAACCGCGCAGATGAGGGATGATCACGCGATAGCCGGCCTTGGCCAAAATCGGCGCGACGTCGACAAAGGCGTGGATGTCGTAAGGCCAGCCGTGCAGCAGGATCGCCACGGGGCCGTTCGACGGACCCGCCTCGGCATAGCCGACATTGAGAACGCCGGCGTCGATCTGCTTGATCGTGCCGAAGGACGCATTCGATGCGGCGGGTCGCGGCGCTTCCGTTTCGGCGCGTGCGAGGTCGATCACGCCGAGTCCGGCGGCAACGCTTCCTGCGGCGACGCCGAAGAACTTGCGGCGATGCTGGTCGATAATCTGCTTCATCTCTTTTGCCTTGTTGATGATCGTGCGAGTCGTCGGGATCAGATCGACCCTGGCGCGGACCGCTTCCGCTTCTCGCCCCACGCAACTCCCTATCAGCGCCTGCCGCGATAGGCTCGTTTGGACTTGTGAGAAGTTGTGAGGCCGGCATGGAACCGCGTGACTGCTAGCCGGTCTGCTTAGGCCTTGGAAGCCCGCATCAGTTCACGCCGTTGCGAGGCACTCGAGGGAAGCCGTCAAGAACGCGTCATCGCGATCGCCTCACGATGACAGAGCAAGGGGCGACATTCTAAATCTCGACGGACATTTCAACTTGCAGACACGCCTTCGCATTCTCGCGGCGCATTTCGCCCGAGCTTTACCTGGTCACTCCACCCTCAGATCCAAGAGGGCGCAGGGAAGGCCGGGTGCCGACTGGCACCCGCGGTCCGCTGCGCGAAAGCACACGCAGGAAGAACCGCACAGCAGCATACAGGTGTCGCCGATCACTCGGCCTTCCCTGCGCAGTGGTCGGACGGCTTATGCCGTGCTCTCCCGGGAGCCGAACTTTCCTTCTGGCCTCCCTCGCCCCGCGAATTGACGATGCCGTCCGCCCGGTTGGGCTCGCGCGCATCTCCGCAAGGGGCTCGACCGTAGCGACGACGGCCAGGACCACACGGTTTTGCCGTACGCGCATTCGCCATTTCGCCGCAGGGTCCGACAGCATCGTGCACGTAGCCATCGAAATACCGACGAGACGAATTTGACAGCGCCGCTCGTTCGCATGCGGCCGCGAGCTCACAGGGACTACCCGCCCTGCCCGCACCTCTCATGCCGACGCTGCCGCGTCCACCGCATGCCCGGCTCGCGCATCGTGACGACGACATGATCGCCCCTCAAGGATGAGCCGGGATGGGCGATACATACGCCGTTTCCGAATTTCGGTAAAGTAGAATTTTTTTGCGAAAGGGGATTGACGTGGCGGCGAAACAGACCCGCAGCCCGGACGAGCGGCGGGCCCGTCTTCTCGAAGACGGTGCCCACGGCCAAGGCGTTACCCGCGCAACGCATCTGGCGAGGACCCCGACCGCGGACACGCCGAAGATCCTCAAGGAAATGCGCACACTGCCGAAGGCGCGTGGGACGCCGAGGTGGCGTCGTTGCCGACCCGACTCAGGACAATGGCGCGCCCGGCAGATGGTGGCGGCGGAATAAGCAGCATTTGGGCCAGAAAGTGTGGCTCCAAGGGTACGCATCGCGGAGAACGCGATGCCCCTGCCTCCAGTTCCGGCTTTGGAACTACTGCAAATCGGCGGGTTCCGCTATGATTTACCAAGGCGTGTGGAGCCGGACGAAGCCGATGAAGACATTATTTAGAACCAAGCGCTTGATGGGCGGCGTTGCGATGTTGCCTGTTGTGGTGGCGGGTCCCGCTCTGGCGGCCCCTCCGGCGCCCGTACCCTACACTTGGGCCGGATTCTACGTCGGCGCCAACTTGGGCGGCGCCTGGGGCCGGTTTGGCTCCAGCACGGCCGTGGACTGCAACGTCCCCGGCTTCACCCCTCCTGGCAGCTTCTCCTACCTCTGCAGCACCGGCTTCCCCGGCGACGGAGCGCTGGTTGGCGCGACGGGCACCGGCTCGTTCGACGCCAGCGGCTTCACGGGCGGATTGCAGGCTGGCTACAATTGGCAAGTCAGCAGTGTCGTGGTCGGTCTGGAAAGCGACTTCGGCGCTTTTCGGTTGCAAGGGTCCAGGCAGGGCAGCGGCGTCCTGGTCGACAGTTGGCCCGGCGTCCCGTTTACGGTTACCAACACGGCCAGCACTGACTGGCTCTTCACGTTCAGGGGGCGGGTCGGCGTCACCGTGCTGCCGAACCTCCTGACCTATGTCACTGGCGGATTGGCCGTCACGCGGATTGCGACCAACACGACTTATGTAGACGGAAATACCTTATTGACTCCCGTCGCGGGTAGCTACGGCGGATCTGCCGTGAAGACCGGCTATACCGTCGGCATCGGCGCGGAATATGCCTTCGCCAACAACTGGACGGTGAAGGCGGAGTATCTGTACCTCAACTTCGGCAGCGTCTTTTCCAGCGGAACGATTCGGGATGGGATGGGCTTAGGCTACAGCCAAGGCCTCAGCACCAGAACCGACCTGACCGCCAACATCGCGCGCCTCGGGGTCAATCGCAAATTCTAGCCATCGCACGATCAGGTTACGAACAGGCCTGATTCAATCGGACGCCGTGACGATGCACGACTGGTTCGACCACATCCTCTACGCGACGCGTGCGCAGCCGGAAGCCTCCGCCATCTTGATGGAGGACCGCGTCATCACCTACGGGATGCTGGGTGACGCGATTACCTCCTGCGCGTACAGGATCGCGGCGCGGGCGCTCAATCCCGAAGGCCTGGTGGCGGTCTGCATCGACAATCCTGTCCGCCACATGACGGTGAGCCTCGCGCTGTTCCGCATCGGCGTTCGCGCGATTTCGATCGAGCCCGAACACAAGGGCAAAATAGGACTCACCCTCGCCGCCGTGCTGGGCGATGCCGCAGCGGCAACGGTCTTCAGCCCGAACGATGGGTTCATTGAAGTCACCGACGATTGGTACGCTGCAATGTCGGCCGTGCCTGCGCACGCACTGCCTCCGGCCTTTGCGGGCGAGCGACGGATCTGCCGTCACAGCCTGACCTCGGGATCGACAGGCGCGCCCAAGGTGCTCGATCACAGCGTCGGAGCGCTCGGCCGCTCGATCTGTTCGACCGTGGGCTTCTCGAAATGCGGACTGGTTCTGTGCATGCCGGGCCTGAGCTCGGTGTTCGGCTTCAGGATCGCCTGCGGCGTTCTTGCCAGCCGCAAGACACTCTGCTTCGCCGAGTCACCGTACCAGGCAATTCGCATGATCGAGCTGTTCGGCATCGACATGCTGTACGCCGCGACAGAGCAGCTCGTGGCGCTGGTTCGCGTGGCGCGAAAGACGGGCGCTCAACTCGGCTGCCTGCGCACGACGGTGGTGGCCGGTGGCATTCCCACCCGCGCGCTGCTGGAAGGCGCGGCGGTGCATCTGTGCAAGAATATCGCGTGTCGCTACGGCACGTCCGAACTCGGAGTGCTCGCCGAGGCGCCGGCCAGCAAGGTCCTCGAGCGCCCGGGACTGATCGGCTTTGTATTCCCCGGCTTCGAAATGGCCGCGTTCCGGGAGGATGGAACGCCCTGTGCTGCCGACGAAATGGGTTTCGTCAGAGCCCGCGTGAAGGCCAATCCGGATCGTGGCGAGGACCCCTGGACCGATCACGGCGACGTTGGCTGGATCTCCGCCGGCGGCGAGGTCTTTGTGGTCGGCCGCCTTGCCGACACCAGACCAGCCGACTTTACCTCCGCCGTCTCGCGCGAGGTATCGCCGGTTTACGAGATCGAACACCTCGTGCGGCTTGAATGGGACGCCGTGGACGCCGCGGCGCTGGTCGTCGACGCTGGCGAGCCGAACCGGGAAGTCGAAATCTGGATCGCGACGGTCGACTGCGAGGACGCCGATCCTCAAAAGCTTCAGCAGATCCTGCGCCGGCGCGGCATCGCGGGTGCGGTCCGCCTGTTCGCCGTCGCCGCCATTCCGCGAGGATATGCCGGCAAGATACAACGGCCTGAATTGCAAGCGCTGATACATGCAACGCGCAACGCTTGACGCTCACCCCGTCGGGGTGCCCCTCCACTGGCCGCCGGCGATCTTCGCCGCGGCGATCACGGCTTGCGTCCGGCTCTCGACGCCGAGCTTTTGCAGGATGGCCGAGACATGCGCCTTGATGGTTGCCTCGGAGACACCGAGTTCATAGGCGATCTGCTTGTTGAGCAGCCCTTCCGACAGCATCATCAGCACCCGCACCTGCTGCGGCGTCAGCGTCACCAGGCGATCGCGCAGCTTGGTCATGTCGGGGTCGGCGGCGGCCGAGAGGTCGGTGTCGGCGGGAACCCAGACGTCGCCCTCCATCACCTTGAGGATGGCGTCGCGCAAGGTCTCGACGCCGAATCGTTTCGGAATGAAACCGGAGGCACCGAAATCGAGCGAGCGGCGGATCGTGGCGCCGTCGTCGGAGGCCGAGACGATCACCACCGGGATCGCCGGATATTGCGCGCGCAGATAGATCAGGCCGGAAAAGCCTGAGATCCCCGGCATCGAGAGGTCGAGCAGGACCAGATCGACGTCGGAGGTCTGTTCCAGCAGCTTGGTCAGATCCTCGAACGAGCCGGCCTCGTCGATCCTCGCCGAAGTCAGGACGCCCGCCACCGCCTGCCGCAGCGCATCGCGGAACAGGGGATGATCATCGGCAATGACGAGATGGGTCGAAGGAGCGTTCATCGTTCTCTTGCTGTCGTTCGATACCGGCCGGCGAGTCGGCGCCGCGGCAGGTCAATTCTTCCCTGAGCGGCCGTGGCATGCAAGTACACATTATCCCTTTGCGGGAAAGGGGTTAATCCGCAACCTTCGCGGCTCAGCACCGGCGCCTGATACCGGCCGTCAGGCGCGTGTCAGTGCGCAAGGCCGAAAGTCGTATTGGGGCCGGTTTCACGCCGATGTTACCTTGCGGGCAAGACCCAGGTTGATCCGGACGCTCCGGACATCCGGG
Organism: Bradyrhizobium sp. OK095; assembly: GCF_900109945.1. Classification (GTDB taxonomy): domain Bacteria; phylum Pseudomonadota; class Alphaproteobacteria; order Rhizobiales; family Xanthobacteraceae; genus Bradyrhizobium. The sequence goes on along the minus strand of NZ_FOBX01000004.1, from coordinate 281,024 downwards.
ACGCGAGGAAACGATATTCGGGGAGCGAACTCAACATGTCGACAATGGCTGTGTCTCAAGCAGGCGCAGGAGGGATGACGAAGGACGAACGTTTCGTCATTCTCGCCTCCTCGCTCGGTACCGTCTTCGAATGGTACGATTTTTACCTCTACGGTTCGCTCGCCGGCATCATCGGTGCACAGTTCTTCTCGGCCTATCCGCCGGGAACGCGCGACATCTTCGCGCTGCTCGCCTTCGCAGCCGGCTTCCTGGTGCGCCCGTTCGGCGCGATCGTGTTCGGCCGCATCGGCGACATCGTCGGCCGCAAATATACCTTCCTCGTTACCATCCTGATCATGGGTCTTTCGACCTTCATCGTCGGCCTGCTGCCGAATGCGGCGACGATCGGCTTTGCGGCGCCCGTGATCCTGATCGCGCTGCGTCTCGCCCAGGGCCTCGCGCTCGGCGGTGAGTATGGCGGTGCGGCGACCTACGTCGCCGAGCATGCGCCGAACGGCAAGCGCGGCTACTACACCTCCTTCATTCAGACCACCGCGACGATGGGCCTGTTCCTGTCGCTGCTGGTGATCCTGTTCACCCGCACCGCGACCGGCGAAGCCGATTTCGCGGCATGGGGCTGGCGGATTCCCTTCCTGGTGTCGGTGCTGCTGCTCGGCGTCTCGGTCTGGATCCGACTGCGCCTCAATGAATCGCCGATCTTCCAGAAGATGAAGGACGAGGGAAAGAGCTCGAAGGCACCGTTGACGGAATCCTTCGGCAACTGGGCCAATGGCAAGCTCGTCCTGCTCGCCCTCCTCGGCGGCACGATGGGCCAGGGCGTGGTCTGGTACACCGGCCAGTTCTACGCGCTGTTCTTCCTGCAATCGATCCTGAAGGTCGACGGCTATACCGCCAACCTGCTGATCGCCTGGTCGCTGCTGCTCGGTACCGGCTTCTTCATCGTGTTCGGGATCCTGTCCGACAAGATCGGCCGCAAGCCGATCATCCTCGGCGGCTGCCTGATCGCGGCGCTGACCTTCTTCCCGATCTTCAAGATGATCACCAGCAACGCCAACCCGGCGCTGGAGAAGGCGATCGAGCAGACCAAGGTCGATGTGGTGGCGGATCCCGCAGGCTGCGGCGACCTGTTCAACCCGGTCGGCACCCGCGTCTTCACCTCGGCTTGCGACACCGCGCGTGCCTTCCTGTCGCAGTCGTCGGTCAAGTACACGACGAGCAACGGCGCGGCAGGGTCCGGCGTGAAGGTCGTCGTCAACGGCAAGGACGTGGCCTACGCGAACGCCAAGGACAGCAACCCGGCGGTTCTCGCCGCGGTGCAGGCGGCCGGCTATCCCAAGGCGGGTGACGCCGGCATCGTGAAGATGTCGAATCCGTTCGATATCTTCCGTCCGCAGGTGGCCGCGGTCATCGGCCTGCTGTTCGTCCTGGTGATCTTCGTCACCATGGTCTACGGCCCGATCGCCGCGATGCTGGTCGAACTGTTCCCGACCCGCATCCGCTACACGTCGATGTCGCTGCCCTACCACATCGGCAACGGCTGGTTCGGCGGCCTGCTGCCGGCGACCGCCTTCGCCATCGTGGCCTCGACCGGCGACATCTATGCCGGCCTCTGGTACCCGATCATCTTCGCGTCGATTACCGTCGTGGTCGGCTTCTTCTTCCTGCCCGAGACCAAGGACGTCGACATCAAGGCGACCTGATCGCAAGCAGCGATCGACCAACACGAACCGGCCGCGGTCTCCGCGGCCGGTTTTGTTTTGCCGGCTACTGATTGCTGCCGATGAACTGCAGCACGATCTCGCGGCGATGCGGACGAGCACGGTGCTCGACCAGATAGATCGCCTGCCAGGTGCCGAGCGCGAGCTTGCCGTTCAGGACCGGGACCTGAAGCGAGGTCTGCGTCAGCATCGTCTTGACGTGGGCCGGCATGTCATCCGGCCCTTCAGTGTCGTGGGTCCAGCCGGCATTCTCTGGCGCCAGCCGCGACAGCGCCGTGGTGAGATCGACGAGCACGGACGGATCAGCGTTCTCCTGGATCGTCAGCGAGGCCGAGGTGTGGCGGATGAACAGCGTCAGCGCGCCCTCGCGCGCCTGGGCCTCATTGATGAACTTCGCGGCTTCAGCAGTGAGATCTGTGAAGCCTCGGCCGGCCGTCGACACCGTCAATAGAGCGGTACTGATGGACGCAGCCTGTATGGTCGACGGCGCCGAACGCGTCAGGTGCTTCTCAGATCTCATTCAAACTCTCAAATCTTCCCCGACACGTCCTTCTGCACGCGATTGGCCATGTCGATCAGCCGGCGCCAGGCCTTTTCCAGGAACGACATCACGCGGTCCATGTCCTGGTCGCTCGGCAGCGGGATCTCGATCTTGCGGTCGCCCTCGGCGACCTTTGGTTCTCGTGCTTGCGGCTCCGCCTTCTTGAGCGGATCGGATTTCGGCAGCGCGTCGTCGATCTTGCCCGACACCGTCGGCCCTGCCGCGAGCTGTCCCTTCAGCTTCTCGACTTCAGCCTGGAGCCGACCGATCTCGGCGTCGAGCGCGGTGCGTTCGTCGGGCACCGCATAGCAGGCCCAGCCGGCGCCGTTCCGGCTGCAGGTCGATACCGTGCCGGTGCGGGTGTCGAGCCGCAGCACGCCCTCGGGGATGGGCGTCATGCTGTAGCGGCCGTTTTCGCTGTCAGGCGCGGATTGCGCGGCGACGAGGCCACCACCGACGGCCATCACCGCAGCGAATGCCGCTGCCGCAAGCCATGATGCTGTGGATGATTTCGCTGGTCTCATCGCGCTCTCCGCCATGGCGCTTCTGCGGCTTCTCTTCAATTCTACACCCCGGCGGGGCGATCTGCCGCCCAAAACGCGCAGCCGATATCAACGATCGCGGCGATCCCTTTGATCCCGTCAGCAGGGCGAAATGGCGGCCACATCCGCCGATCATGAGGACAGCTGCTGCGGTGCGGCGTCACGCTGTGCGCGGCGTTGCCGCACGCGCCAATATCGTCAATTAAATCAGATACATAATAGAAAGAGATGCAATCGTGACTTGGCTTGACTTGATTATAGGCCATCAGTATGGTCCGCGCGGCTTTTGAGGGTGGCGGGCGTAATTTCCATTCAGCCGCGGCGTTTCGGGTCTTCGTTGCATGACAAAAGGCACGGGACACGGCGAGAATGGAGATCGCGATAGACCGCCCGAGGAAGCTGCGCTTTCCGAACGGCTCGGAAATCTTGATCAGCGGTTGTCCGAATTTCGCGGCCGCCACATCAAGACCGAGCAACCCGCAGGTGACGGTGAAGACAGAGCGGCCAGAGCTTCGGCGATGGCGCTTGGTTTCCGGTTATCCTCCGAGTTGGTCGCCGGTGTCGTTGTCGGAGCGGGGATTGGCTGGGGTTTCGACCGCTTGCTGTCGACGTCGCCTTTCGGATTTATCGTGTTCCTGCTGCTGGGCTTCGTGGCCGGCGTTGTGAATGTGGTGAGAACGGCAGGTGCGGGTCAAAACAGGCGCGGTGGTTCTTAAGCGATCCGCCCAGGAGAGGAATGATCGTACCGGCCTTTGCCGGTACGGGCCGGCCCGGCCGGCAGACCGAGACCCGCCGGCATAGCCCGGCAGACCAAGAGATGCCGCGCTGATGAAAATCGACCCGATCCACCAGTTCAACATCGAGCCTCTCTTCACGATCGGCCAAATCGGCAATCACACGATCGCCTTCACCAATTCATCGCTCTACATGCTGGTCGCGGTGGCGATCATCTCGCTCCTGATGCTTGCCAGCGGCACGCAGCTGGTTCCCGGGCGCCTCCAGTCGGTCGCCGAGATCTCCTACGAGTTCGTCGCCTCGACCATCCGTTCGACGGCCGGCTCGGAAGGCATGAAGTTCTTCCCGCTGATCTTCTCGCTGTTCATGTTCATCTGCGTCTCGAACCTGGTCGGCATCATCCCCTATACCTTCACGATCTCGAGCCATCTGATCGTGACCGCAGCGCTTGCGCTCCTGGTCTTCTTCACCGTCCTGATCTACGGCGTTGCCAAGAACGGCCTGAAATTCTTCTCGATCTTCGTGCCCCACGGCGTCCCCGTCTACATCCTGCCGCTGGTGATGTTCATCGAGATCCTGTCGTTCTTCCTGCGGCCGGTCTCCCACAGCGTCCGTCTGTTCGCCAACATGCTGGCCGGCCACATCGCGCTGAAGGTGTTCGCGGGTTTCGTTGCCATGCTCGGCTTCTCGCTCGGCGCACTGGGCTGGGTCGGCGGCGTGCTGCCGCTGGCGCTCACGGTCGCGCTGTACGCTCTCGAGATTCTGGTCGCGTTCCTGCAGGCCTATGTGTTCGCGATCCTGACCTGCATCTACCTCAACGACGCCATTCATCCGGGACACTAAGCGGTCCGGGGAATTTCCACCCAAAACCCAATCTTTCTTCCAAGGAGTCTAAAATGGATCCGGCAGCAGCAAAACTTATCGGCGCGGGCATCGCATGCATCGGCATGGGCGGCGCGGGCGTCGGCGTGGGCGTGATCTTCGGCAACTACCTCGCCGCAGCCGTTCGCAACCCGTCGGCTGCTCAGGGCCAGTTCGGCAACCTGATTTTCGGCTTCGCCGTGACCGAAGCGCTCGGCATTTTCTCGCTGCTGATCGCGCTGCTGCTGCTGTTCGTTCCGCTCTGAGGACGACGTGTTTCGCGCCGCTTCGACCGAAGCGGCGCGCATGACAGCAACAGGAGAACTCCATGGCTGAGAGTCATGGCGGGGCGAAAGGTCCGGCGGCGGGCGCCCACACCGAGGCCGAAGGCGGTCACGGTGGCGGTTTTCCGCCGTTCGAGAGCAGCACCTATGCTTCGCAGCTGGTGTCGCTCGCGATCTTCTTCGTCGTGCTTTATGTGATCGTGTCCAAGCTCGCTCTGCCGAAGGTCGGCGGTGCGATCGAGGCGCGTCAGAACAAGATCGAGGGCGACCTCACTGAGGCGCAGACGCTGAGGGACCAGTCCGACGCGGCGCTGAAGGCCTACGAAGGCGAGCTCGCTTCGGCACGCTCGCGGGCGCAGGCGATCGGCAACGAATCCCGCGACAAGGCGAACGCGCAGGCGGACGCCGAGCGCAAGATTCTGGAAGAGCAGCTGGCGGCCAAGCTCGCCGGGGCGGAGAAGACCATCGCCGCGACGCGCGCGACCGCCATGAGCAACGTCCGCGGCATCGCGGCCGATGCGGCTGGCCAGATCGTGCAGCAACTCACGGGCGTCGTTCCGGATGCAGCATCGGTCAGTGCCGCCGTTGATGCGTCCTTGAAGGGTTAGTCGATATGTTCTTTGATCCTGAAACTTGGGTCGCCATCGCCTTCGTGATCCTGATGGTCGTGTTCGGCTATCTCGGGGTCTTCAAGAAGGCGATGGTTGCGCTCGACCATCGCGCCGACCGCATCAAGGCCGAGCTCGACGACGCGACGCGCCTCAAGCAGGAAGCGGCCAAGGTGCTTGCCGACTACAAGGCACGCAGCGCCACGGCCGAGCGCGAGGCTGCCGACATCATCGCCAACGCCAAGTCCGAAGCCGAGCGCATCGCGACCGAAGCCAAGGCCAAGATGGAAGACTTCGTGGCACGTCGCACCAAGACCGCGGAGAGCAAGATTGCGCTCGCCGAGGCCCAGGCGGTGGCCGATGTTCGCGCCGCAGCCGCGGAAGCCGCCGTTCAGGCCGCCTCCACGATCCTGTCGCATTCGGTCAAGGGTCAGGTCGCCGACGATCTGCTCGCCAAGGGCATCACCGAAGTCCGGCAGAAGCTGAACTGAGGGATTTGACCTCACCAATCAAAAAGCCGGCGCGATGAGCGCCGGCTTTTTTGTTTGTTGGTCTTCCCGTGTCCCGGACGCGGTGCAGCGCGCAACGCTGCTCCGCAGAGCCGGGACCCAAGCCGCTCACAATTTCTGGGCCCCGGCTCTGCGTCGCACCGCTACGCGCTGCGCCGCGTCCGGGGCACGAGACCTTACTTCTTCTTTCCCTTCGCCTTCGGCTCCGGCGCAAGCGCCTGCGGGTCGAAGCCGACATAGAAGACGTAGGAATCGGCATCCTTGGCCGAGGGCACCGGATAGGACAGATCCTCGGCGACGAAGGTGAAGGGCACGCTGCCGCCGTCGGTCATTTCGACCGTGGTCCGGTAGGCCTTCGAGGCGATCACCTTCTCACCGACGCCGCCGTGCACCACGGCGATACGCAAGGGCACCTCGACGGTCGCGGGCGCACCGGCGGGACCAGCGATGACGCGGCCCTGGATGCCGATCCGGGCCGTGATGCCCTCGGCGCTGCGGGCGCATTCACGCGCCATCTTGGTGATCGAGGCCTGGAAGCGGATCTCATTGCCGACGGCCGGCTTGCCGGTGGCGCCAACCGCGTAGGTCGAGGCCCCCGCGCGCACCGTGACCTGCGGGCAATCGAGGTCGTCCTCGGCCGGCTGCCCGGGCGCCGGCGGCGGCTTGGGCTGGGCCGGTTCGTCGGACTTGCCGCCGAACAGGCCCTTGAAGCGGTCGGTTAGCGACTGGGCCGCCACCGGCGAGACGGAGGCAAGCGCAAGTGACACCGCCAGCGCGATCCCCGTCCCACGCCACAACGCATTCCGCGCTGACCGAAGCTCCTGCACTCTCAACGCCCGTACTCCATGACAATTGTCCGGCCGATCGCCGGCCGGCGTATGCGCGTTATATCGTCAAAATCGGCGAACCCAAGGCAGCAAGCAAGAAGGCAGCAAGCAAGGCAGCGCGACGAGACTTTGGCCACATGAATGAACGGGCTCAGCCGCGGAAATCCTCGTGCAGCAGGCCGAACAGCAAATGGTCCTGCCAGACCCCGTTAATGCAGAGATAGCGGCGCGCCAGCCCCTCGCGGGAGAAGCCGCACTTCTCCAGCACCCGGATCGACGGCGCATTGGTGGGAATGCAGGCGGCCTCGACCCGGTGCAGATTGAGCTCGCCGAACAGCGTCGGCAGCAGCACCCGGAGCGCCGCCGTCATGTAGCCGCGCTGGGCATGGGGCTTGCCGACCCAATAGCCGATGGTGCCGGCCTGGACGATGCCGCGGCGGACATTGGCGAGCGTGATGCCGCCGACCATGGCGCCATCGAGTTCGCGGAAGACCAGGAAGGGATAGGAGCGGTCCGCGGAGATGTCCTCGGAATAGCGCCGCAGGCGGCGGCGGAAGCCGGACCGGGTGAGATCGTCCGACGGCCAGATCGGCTCCCAGGGCGTGAGGTAGTCGCGGCTGTTTTCTCGCAGATGCGCCCACTGCAAGAAGTCCGACATCTGCGGCGCACGTAGCAGGAGCCCGTTGCCGCGCGGTGCGAGGGCGGCGGGTCCACTGGATGGCAGTCGAAAAAGGGCCATGGTGATGCTTCCCGGGGCAGATCAGCCCGTGCGCGGCTCCTAATGCAGCCGCGCCTTGGCACGTGCCCGCGTCAATCCTTCCGCAAAAGACACCGCCGTGTCCAGACCCCTGCCACTGCCTAATGCGACAACCGCAGGGCGGCTGCGCGAAAGCAGTGCACGCGCCGCATCCCGGGTCGATTCGACGCTGACGGCGTCGATCCGGGCCACCAGCTCCTCGACCGTCTGCGGCCGGCCATAGGCCAGCACGTGCCGGGCGAGTTGTTCGGCGCGGGACGAGCAGCTCTCCAGGGCCATCAGGAGGCCCGCCTTCATCTGCGCCTTGGCGCGCGCGATCTCGACCTCGGTCAGGGTCTCCACCGATTCATTCATGATGTCGACCACGACCTCCATCATCTCCGGCGCGTCGGCCGGATCGGTGCCGGTGTAGAGGCCAAAGAAGCCGGTGTCGGTATAGGGCGCGTGGAAGCTGTAGATCGAGTAACAGAGGCCGCGTTTCTCGCGCACCTCCTGGAACAGCCGCGACGACATCCCGCCGCCGAGGATGTTGGTGAAGACCTGGAGCGAGAACAGCGACAGGTCGCTCTGCGGCACGCCTTCCAGCGCCAGCGTCAGATGCGCCTGCTCGAGCTCGCGATGCACTACCTTGGCGCCGCCCTTGCCGAACATGGCCGCCTGTGGCTTCGGACCCGGCGTCCCCTCAAAGCTCGCAAAGCGCTTCTCGACCTCGGCGACCACCTGCTCGTGATCGACCGCGCCCGCCGCCGCCACCACCATGTCGGGGCCGCGATAATGCGTCGAGAGATAGTCGCGCAGCGAATCGCGGTTGAAGGCGCGCAAGGTCTTGGCGGTGCCGAGCAGCGAGCGGCCCATCGGCTGGTCGGGATAGCAGAGCTCGTTGAGATGCTCGAACACGACGTCGTCGGGCGTGTCCTGCGCAGCACCGATCTCCTGAACGATGACGTTCTTCTCGCGCTCGAGCTCGTCGGGCTCGAAAGCGGGATTGGCGAGGATGTCGGCGAGCACGTCGAGCGCCAGCGGCACATCGGCCTTCAGCACCCGCGCGTAGTAAGAGGTCGTCTCGGTCGAGGTGCCGGCATTGAGGTCGCCGCCGACCGCCTCGATCTCCTCGACGATCTCGCGCGAGGTGCGCTTGGTCGTGCCCTTGAACGCCATGTGTTCGAGCAGATGGGAGATGCCGTGCTCGTTCGGCTTCTCGTCACGCCCGCCGACGCCGGCCCAGACGCCGAGCGATGCAGTCTCGAGATGGGGCATCTTGTCGGTGACGACGGTCAGGCCGGAGGCAAGCTTGGAAATCTCGACGCTCATCCGGCAACTCCTTGTTTTGCAGCGCGGCTGACCGACAGCACGAACCGCTCGATCTCGACCTGATCGTTCTTCATCACCTTCATGTGTTCGGATTTGGTCATCAGGCCATCGAGCCAGGCCGGCAGTTGCGGCCGCTGGCCGCAGGCCGCGTCAACCGCATCAGGGAATTTGGCCGGATGAGCTGTGGAGAGCACGATGCTGGGAACCTTCGTATCCGTGGTGTCGCGGTCAGCGACAGCAAGTGCGACCGCGGTATGGGGATCGACCAGTTCGCCCGCCTCGCGCCAGGCGGCGCGGATCGCAGCCGCGGTCTCGGTCTCGTCAGCACGGCCGGCGTCGAACTCCTCGCGGATCGCGGCCAGCGTCGTGTCAGGCAGCACGAAGCGCCCGGACTGCTTGAGCTGCTCCATCAGACGGCGCACGCTGGCGGCATCGCGCCGGCCTGCTTCAAACATCAACCGCTCGAAATTCGAGGAGATCTGGATGTCCATGGACGGCGAAGCAGTGGCATGCACTTCGCGGACCTCGTAGATGCCGGTCTTGAGCGTGCGAGCGAGGATGTCGTTGACGTTGGCGGCGATGCGCAGCGTCCGCACCGGCAACCCCATGCGCTTGGCGACATAGCCCGCAAAGATATCGCCGAAATTGCCGGTCGGCACCACGAAGTCCACCGCGCGCGCCGGCGCACCGACGGCAACGGCAGAGGTGAAGTAGTAGACAACTTGGGCGACGATGCGTGCCCAGTTGATGGAATTGACGCCGGAGAGCGAGGTCGCATCGCGGAAGCGATGGTTGTTGAACATGCCCTTCACGAGCGCCTGGCAGTCGTCGAAATTGCCTTCGATGGCGAGCGCATGGACGTTGGCCGCGCCCGTCGTCGTCATCATGCGCCGCTGCACCTCGGAGATACGGCCGTGCGGGAACAGCACGATGAGGTCGACGTTCTCGAGGCCTGCAAAGGCATCGACCGCGGCGCCGCCGGTATCGCCTGACGTCGCGACCACGATGGTGGTGCGCTGGCCGCGCTTGGCCAGCACATGATCCATCAGCCGCGAGATCAACTGCATCGCCACGTCCTTGAAGGCGAGCGTCGGACCGTGGAACAGCTCCAGCACGAACTGGTGCGGCGACATCTGGCGTAGCGGCACCACGGCCGGATGGCGGAAGGTGCCATAGGCCTCGTTGGCCATGCGGCCGAGCTCGGCATCCGAGATCTCGCCGCCGACGAAGGGACGGATCACGTCGACCGCAACCTCCCAATAGGGGCGGCCGAAGAAGCCGGCGATGGTCTCGGCCGAAAGCTGCGGCCATGTCGCCGGCACATACAGGCCACCGTCACGGGCGAGCCCGGTCAGCATCACGTCGCAGAAGCCGAGTTCGGGGGCTTCGCCCCGGGTCGAGATATAACGAGTCAAACTGCCCTCCAAAGGCCGGCCGCGCCGAAGCTCGACCCATAAGCCTTTGATTTTATGAAACTACTTGTCAACAGCCAGAGGCTTTCCGCCACCATAAAGTGTTTTGCGGCATCGGGAAACCGCTTCGCAGCCGGACCTCTCCAATGAAAAAGGGCTGCGGCGATGCCGCAGCCCTTCTCTTGGAAGGTCTGTCGTTGTGCGCAGACCAGTTTGGCTCGTCCGGGGCGCCGCCCGCTAAAACTGTCGACCCAAGCTTTCGTCGCCTGTCACGAAATCGTCAAGGGCGAAAACGACGAGGCCGGCAAGATGTTCCTGTTTTTCCCGATGCGCTTCAGCTTCCGTGAGCGCATCGTGGCGGCTACCCCACCTGCGATGCTACTTTTTCCCGAAACCTTAAGCCGCCCCAGGAACGTTTGCCGCCTCGGCCGATTGTGTCGGCGGATGGTATCGGCGGTGTCCATGCATTGCCCGGCTGCACGCCGAGACCACTCCGCCCCCACCGAACCGGCTTGCATCCTGGAGCAGCCGGTTCGGTGCTCAGGCCGCCAGTGCCCGGGGCGTCAATTCATGCCGATTTCCACCGCAATCCGGATCAGGTCGGAGTGGTTCTTCGCCCCCAGCTTCTGCTTGAGCAGGGACGTGGTGTTGGCGACGGTCTTGTAGGAGATGCCGAGCGCTTCGGCGACCTCGACGATCTTGTCGCCGCGGCCGAGCAGGCGGAGAATTTCGAGCTCCCGCGGCGTCATCTGCGAGGCTGGATTGGCCTTGATCGCGGCGCCGGAGAAGGTCACGGCCTCCGCGAGCTGCGGCGAGATGTAATTGTCGCCCGCGACCACCTTGCGCACCGCTTTCAGCAGGATCCTGGGGTCGTCGCCCTTGGAGACATATCCCTGCGCCCCCAGCTCGACCGCCCGCACCACGAAGGCCGGATCGTCGTTCATGCTGAACATGATGATCTTGGCGTCGGGATCGTCCTTGCGGATCCGCCGCATCAGCTCGAAGCCGGAAACATCGGGCAGACTGATGTCGATCACGGTGACGTCGGGCCGCTTGTTGATATAAGCGCGATGCCCGGATTTGGCGTCCGTCGCCTCGTCAATGCGGATCGAATGGTCGGATGCGAAAAGGGTGCGGCAACCTGACAGCACTACGGGATGGTCGTCGACGATCAAAACCCTGGTCGCCGGCTTGGCGGTATCTTGCATCGCGCGCTCTCTTGTTTTGCGACTCATAGACCGGCGGGAACAAATGGAAAGAGAAAATCCCGCCAATGCGCGTTAGAATTGACCTAATGTGGCAACGGCTCTCCTTCAGGACACAATTGTTTCTTCCGCTCGGACTGAGCTTTCTCGCCGCGCTGGCCATGGGCGGCGTGCTGCTCCAGACCTTTGCGACCGGCCAGCTGGCCGACGAGAATGAGCCGGGGCGACGCTCGACCCGGACCGTCGCCATCGCGCTCAACAGCACCCTGAGCGCGTCGGACAATCCGCGGAAGATGCTCGACGCATTTGTCCATTCTTTGGGCAACTCCTCTGATATCCAATTCCGTTCAGTGGAAGCGGGTCCTGCGCCCATCTTGAAGGACGGCCTGCGCGGCGTGCATGGCGTGCCGCAATGGTTCGTGGACCTGATCGCCATCCCGGACATGGACGCGGCATCTCCTGTCCTCATCGACGGCAAGCGCGTCGGCGACATCGTGTTCATGCCGGACATGTCGGCCGACCTGTTCGAGAAATGGATTGGCTTCCTCGCGCTGGCTGGCCTCGTCGTCGTGCTGATGGCGATCACCGGCGCCATTGCCTATGCCTTCGCGGGATCGGCCGTGCGCCCGCTGCGCCATCTCGGCGACGGGCTGACACGGATGCGGCGCGGCGACTACACCATGCCGATCCCGGTCGGAGGACCGCCGGAAATCCGGCAAAGCTGCGAGGAAGCCAATGCGCTGGCCGCGACGCTCGCGCAATTAAGCCAAGACAATCGCGACCTGTTGCACCGCCTGGTCTCGCTTCAGGACGACGAGCGGCGCGATCTCGCCCGCGAGCTGCACGACGAGCTCGGCCCGCTGCTGTTCAGCATCCGCGCCGGCACGATCGCGTTGAGCGAAGCCTCGACGCCAGTGGGATATCTCGACAATTCGGCGCAGGAGGTGATGCGATCGGTCGAGGCGCTCCAGCAGACCAACCGCCGCATCCTCGACCGGCTGCGGCCGCTCTACATCGAGGAATTGGGACTGGAGACCAGCGTGCAGACGCTGCTCCAGAACTTTCGCAGGCAGGCGCCGCATATCGGCCTGACGGCCAATGTCGATCCCGATCTCAACGGGATCGACGGGCCGCTGGCCCAGACCGTCTATCGCGTGATCCAGGAGGCGCTGACCAATGTGCTGCGCCATGCCGGGGCGCGCAGTGCCCATGTCCAGGCCACCATCGCCGACGAAGCGCTCACGCTCGAAATCTCCGACGACGGCGGCGGCTTTCCCGCCGATAATGTCTTCGGCCGCGGCCTGACCGGGATGCACGAGCGCGCGCGCGCGCTCAGCGGATCGCTGTCATTGTTGCGCGCGGATGACCGAACCTACGTGCGTTGCCGTTTGCCGGTGGCAACGATGCGAGACGAGCCGTGAAGCTAGCACGCACCGCCGCCGTGTCCGGTCTGCCGCGCAGGCTCGCACAGCGTGCTGTAGATCTTGCCTTCCGCACTGAAGCGGAACGAGGCGTGGATACGCAGCGAGCCCGCGACGGAATATTCGAGATCGATGCCATGCGGCACGGGATTGATCTCTTCCAGGCCGAAGCCCGCCGACGAGTAGGCGCTGAGCCGCGGTCCCCAATAGGTTTCGAGCTCGCGCCGTCCGCGATAGTACCGCGTACCGTTGCAGGTGCATTCGACCTGGGCGTCGTCCTCATAGAGATCGAGCAGCGTCGCGAGGTCGCCCTTGCGGCAGGCGTCCACCCAATCGACGACAATTCCCATCTGATCAAAATCGCTCAACGCCAACATCCTGACTGCCGCGAAAATTTGCGTGCGGCTTAGGATCACCCTCGTGAATATGCGCTGAATAATAAACCCCGGGCGATACCGGGTTCCCTCCGGGAACCTACGGACAATTCAACCCGGTCTCCGCCCTCTTACCCACACGCCGAATGCGATCAGCACAGCACCCGCGAGCATGAACCACGTGATGGCGTATTGCAGATGATCGTCCTTCAGATGCACGTCGAGCGGGCCCGGACGCGGGATGCTGTTCTCGGGCACCGGCTGCTCCAGGTCGATGTAGAACGGCGCGACGGCACCCCAACCGAGCGCCTGGGACATGGCGACATGATCGCGGGTGAACCACAGCCGCTTGTCGTGCTCTGCGTCAGGCATCAGCACGCTGGCCGCTTCGGGGAAACGGATGTAGCCGGTCAACATCGCCGGCTTGTTGGTGATGAGTCGCGCGACTGCCCGATCCTGCAGGGCGCGGTCCTGCTGGGTGTTCGGCACGAAGCCCGCGTTGACCGCGACCGTATCGCCGCCAGGCAGCCGCGCTGGAAGGAAAGCCCAAGTACCCGGACCGGAAACGTCGGGGCGGACCGCGGATCCGGAACTGTAGACCATCGCGTCCAGACGGGACTCGTAGGTCGCCGTAAAGGCGACGCGGCGGAATTCGTCCCGTTCCGGCGTCAGTGTGTTCCATTGCGCGGGCGGCGGTAACGGAACGGGCGCCGTCGCGAGTCGCTCGGTCAACGCTGCGATCAGTTCATGCTTGGCGACGCGGCGCTGCAACTGCCAGAGGCCGAGCGCGACGCAGACGGCGGTGAGGAACAGCGTGAACAGCGCGAAGCCGGCCACGCGAGGCTTGCGTGCCGTCTCGTTCATTTCGCGCGGTCGACCAGCCGGCCCGGCGCCGCCTTGTGATGGAATTGCAGCGCGATCAGCAGCGACTTCATCGCGCGCAGCGGCAGCAGCGTGGTGGCGAGGATCAACGGCAGCCAGAGCGCCGCGTGCAGCCAGTACGGCGGCTGGTATTTGACCTCGACGACGAGCGCGCAGCCGACCACGATCGCGCCAGCCAGCATGATGATGAAAATCGCCGGACCGTCGCCAGTGTCGATGAAGGCATAGTCGAGGCCGCAGCGGTTACAGCTGGGCGCGAGCGTCAGGAAGCCTGCATAGAGCTTGCCCTGGCCGCAGCGCGGACATTTGCAGGCAAGCCCGCGCATCGCGCTTTGCAGGACGGTGGTCTCGGGCTCGGACTTGCCGGCGGTGTCGTTCATGTCGCGAACTCTATCACAGTTTCCGCCAAAACTTCCGGCGGCCGAAAAGCGAAAGGGCGGCACTGCGGCCGCCCTTTCTGATCGATCAATCGCGGCTCAGTGCGCGCCGTGCGCCATGGCCTCGGCGCCGTGTCCCCACACATAAATGCAGAGGAACAGGAACAGCCACACCACGTCGACGAAGTGCCAGTACCAGGCGGCGAACTCGAAGCCGAGGTGCTGCGTCGGCGTGAAGTGGCCGGCGTAAGCGCGGAACAGGCAGACCAGCAGGAAGATGGTGCCGACCAGCACATGGAAGCCGTGGAAGCCGGTCGCCATGAAGAACGTCCCGCCGTAGACATTGCCGGCGAACGAGAACGCCGCGTGGCTATACTCATAGGCCTGCACGCAGGTGAAGAGCGCGCCGAGCACGACGGTGATGATCAGTCCGTACTTGAGGCCCTTGCGGTCGCCCTCGAGCAGGGCGTGATGCGCCCAGGTCACCGTGGTGCCTGACGTGAGCAGGATCAGCGTGTTCAGCAGCGGCAGATGCCAGGGATCGAAGGTCTCGATGCCCTTCGGCGGCCACACGCCGCCGAACAGGACTTCGCGGGTCGCATGAACGGGATCGGCCGGGAACAGCGCGGCGTTGAAATAGGCCCAGAACCAGGCAACGAAGAACATCACCTCGGAGGCGATGAACAGGATCATGCCGTAGCGGTGGCTGATCTGCACGACGCGGGTGTGGTCGCCCTTGTACTGGGCTTCCTTGATCACATCCCCCCACCAGCTCGCCATGGTGTAGAGCACACCGATGGTGCCGGCACCGAAGATGATCGGCGCGGCCGAGAACATGTGGTGCATCCAGGTGACCGCGCCGACCGCCATGACAAAGGCCGAGACGGAGCCGACCACCGGCCAGGGAGACGGATCGACCAGGTGGTAGTCGTGATGCTTGGTGTGCGCCGTTGCCATTTGCGGTCTCTCTCCTCAACCCGTGCCTGTCCGGCACTTATCCCCTTGTGTCCAACCCCTCGGGCGTGAGCCCGCGATCAGAGATTTCCCTTGCGTTTGTCGTCGTTGCCCGATGCCAGCGGCTTCACCACCGGATCCTTCACGGGATAGAACGTATAGGACAGCGTGATCGTGTTCAGCCCGTCGTTCTCGTGATCGGCGGCAATCGACGGATCGACATAGAACACGACCGGCATCTCGCGCTTCTCTCCGGGCGCCATGGTCTGCTCGGTGAAGCAGAAGCAGTTGATCTTCTGGAAGTACGACCCGACCGTCAGCGGCGCGACGTTGTAGGCGGCCTGACCTGCGGTGGTGCGCGCGGCCTGGTTGGTCACCGTGTAGAAGACGGTGACGACCTGGCCGATATTGACCTCGATCTCGTTCTGCTCCGGCTCGAACTTCCAGGGCAGGCCGGGCGCGACATTGGAATCGAAGCGAACCGCAATCTTCCGGGCGATCGGCCCTGTGGTGGGCGCGGAGGTCGCGACCTGGGTCGTGCCGTTGAAGCCGGTGGCGCGGCAGAACCAGTTGTAGAACGGCACCGCCGCGTAGGAGGCGCCGACCATCAGCGCGACCACGCCGCCGCAGATCGAGGCGACCAGCACATCGCGGCCGATACCTTTGCTGGCCTTACGGCTCTGATCCCGCGATATGGTGGGCTCTCGATCCATCTTCCCTACATCGGCCGGATTAGAACTGCCGGTCCCTTGACCATGGTGACGGCGAAGAACAGCACCACGAGCACGCCGAGCGCCAAAGCAATGGCAATGGAGCGCTGACGACGGCTCTTCTTTTGCGCCTCGGTGAGGACGATTCCATCAATCTCGGGTTTGTCGGCCATCTCTGCGATCATGCGCCCCCAACCATCGGAGCAAGCGCCCGGACCACGACCTCGGCCAGCAGGGTCGCGAACAGCGCGAACAGATACAGGATCGAGAAGGCAAACAGTTTTCGCGTCGCACGCAGCGATTGGCTGCGCTCACGGCGCATGTAGACGTTGATCGCGAGCACCAGCATGCCGGCACCGAGGATCAGCGAAACCACGCCGTAGACAGCGTCGAAATAGCCGAGCGCCCAGGGCGCCGCAGCCACCGCGATCAGCACGATTGTGTAGAGCAGGATCTGGAGGCGCGTCGCGTCGGGACCGGCGACGTTGGGCAGCATCGGAATGCCGGCGCGCGCGTAGTCGTCGGAACGAAACAGCGCCAGCGCCCAGAAATGTGGGGGCGTCCAGAAGAAGATGATGGCGAACAGCAGCAGCGGCTCGACGTCGACCGTGCCTGTGACCGCGGCCCAGGCCACCACCGGCGGCAGCGCGCCGGCGGCGCCGCCGATCACGATGTTCTGCGCGGTCCAGCGCTTCAGGCCGATCGTGTAGATCACGACGTAGAAGAAGATGGTGAAGGCGAGCAGCGCGCCCGCGATCCAGTTGACGAGGATGCCGAGCGTCATCACCGAGAAGAAGGCGAGCGTCATGCCGAACGCCATCGCCTCGGGGCGGGTGATGCGGCCGCGCGGGATCGGCCGGTTCATCGTGCGCGACATCTTGGCGTCGATGTCGCCTTCGAGCGCCATGTTGAGCGCCCCGGAGGCGCCGGCGCCGACCGCGATGCAAAGCAGCGAGGTGATCGCCAGCACCCAGTGGAAATGCCCGGGCGCCATCGCCATCCCGACCAGCGCGGTGAAGATCACCAGCGACATCACGCGCGGCTTGAGCAGCGCGAGATAGTCGCCCACCTCCGCTTCGGAGATGCGGGGATTGATGTCGATGGCGTTGTGGTCGAGGACGGACACTATTTGACTCGCTTCGTTGTAGAGCCGCGGCGCCCGTGACGGGCGCCGCGGGAGATCGATTATTGCACGCGGGGCAGCACTTCGAACTGATGGAAGGGCGGGGGCGAGGGCAGCGTCCATTCCAGCGTGGTCGCACCTGCACCCCACGGATTGTCGCCTGCCGGCACCTTTTTCGCAAAGGCGTCGATCACGCAGTAGAGGAAGATCAGCACGCCGAAGCCGGAGATGTAGGAGCCGACCGACGAGACCAGGTTCCAGCCCGCGAACGCGTCGGGATAGTCGACGTAGCGGCGCGGCATGCCCGACAGGCCGAGGAAGTGCTGCGGGAAGAACACCAGATTGACGCCGATGAAGGTGACCCAGAAGTGCGCCTTGGCCAGCGTCTCGTTGTACATGTAGCCCGACATCTTCGGGAACCAGTAGTACCAGCCGGCAAAGATCCCGAACACCGCGCCGAGCGACAGCACGTAGTGGAAGTGCGCGACGACGTAATAGGTCTCCTGCAGCACGCGGTCGACGCCGGCATTCGCCAGCACGACGCCGGTGACGCCGCCGACCGTGAACAGGAAGATGAAGCCCACCGCCCAGATCATCGGCGCGCGGAAATCGATCGAGCCGCCCCACATCGTGGCGATCCACGAGAAGATTTTGACACCGGTCGGAACCGCGATGACCATCGTCGCAGCGACGAAATAGGCCTGCGTCGCCGAGGACATGCCGACCGTGTACATGTGATGCGCCCACACCACGAAGCCGATGCCGCCGATCGCGACCATGGCGTAGGCCATGCCGAGATAGCCGAACACGGGCTTGCGCGAGAAGGTCGAGACGATCTGGCTGACCATGCCGAAAGCCGGCAGGATCAGGATGTACACTTCGGGGTGGCCGAAGAACCAGAACAGATGCTGGAACAGCACGGGATCGCCGCCGCCCTCGGGGTTGAAGAAGGACGTGCCGAAGTTGCGGTCGGTGAGCAGCATGGTGATCGCACCGGCGAGCACGGGCAGCGACAACAGCAGCAGGAACACCGTCACCAGGATCGACCACACGAACAGCGGCATCTTGTGCAGGGTCATGCCCGGCGCGCGCATGTTGAAGATGGTGGTGATGAAGTTGATGGCGCCGAGGATCGACGAGGCGCCCGCCAGATGCAGCGACAGGATCGCGAAGTCGACGGCCGGGCCCGGATGGCCGGAGCTCGACAGCGGCACGTACATGGTCCAGCCGGCGCCGACACCGTTGGCACCCGGCTCGCCCTCGACGAAGGTCGACATCAGCAGCAGCGCAAAGGAGGCCGGCAGCAGCCAGAACGAGATGTTGTTCATGCGCGGGAACGCCATATCAGGCGCGCCGATCATCAGCGGCACGAACCAGTTGCCGAAGCCGCCGATCATCGCGGGCATGACCATGAAGAAGATCATGATCAGACCATGAGAGGTCACGAACACGTTATAGGTGTGCGTTTCGTGGAATATCTGCACGCCCGGATACATCAACTCGGCACGGATCGCGATCGACATCGCGGCACCGATGACACCGGCGATGACCGCGAAGATCAGGTACATCGTGCCGATGTCCTTGTGGTTGGTCGAATAGACGTAGCGCCGCCATCCGGTCGGATGGGCGTGCTCGTCATGTCCGTGGTCTTGCGCGTGATCGCCGTGTGCCGCTGCGCTCGTTGCCATTTTCAAATCCTGCCTTGCGTCCCATGCGGACCTTATGCGGTCCCGCCCTTTATATCGCTTTCAGTCCCCTCGAGCCGCCGCCCGGCGCTTACTGCGTCGGGCCGGCCGCGGAGGCGTAGCTGCTGGTGCCGCCGCTCGCATATTTCTTCTTCGCCGTCTCAACCCAGGAGGCGAACTCCTGGTCCTCCACGACGCGAATCGCGATCGGCATGAAGGCGTGGTCCTTGCCGCAGAGCTCCGAGCACTGACCGTAGAACATGCCGACCTTGGTTGCCTTGAACCAGGTCTCGTTCAGCCGGCCCGGAATGGCGTCGATCTTGACGCCGAAAGCCGGCAGCGCGAAGGCGTGGATGACGTCCGCGCCGGTGACCTGGACGCGAATCACCTTGTTGACCGGCACCACCATCTCGTTGTCGACACCGAGCAGCCGGGGCTGCTTGTCCTGGGCCATCAGCGAGTCGAATTCGAACTTGCCGTTATCAGGATAGGCATAGGACCAGTACCACTGCTTGCCGGTCGCCTTGATGGTGATATCCGCCTTCGGCACGTCGAGCTCGAGGAACAGCAGGCGGAACGACGGCACCGAGATACCGACCAGGATCAGCACCGGAACCAGCGTCCAGGCCACCTCGATCAGCGTGTTGTGCGTGGTCCGCGACGGCACCGGATTGGCCTTCGCATTGAACTTCACGACCACGATCACCAGCAACGCCAGAACAAACAGCGTAATCAGGGTGATCAGCACGAACAGGAAGTTGTGGAACCAGACGATGTTGTCCATCACCGGGGAGGCGGATTGCTGAAGCGTCCACTCCCACGGCGCCGGTTGCCCGAGCTCAGCGGTGTATGCCGCGCCACCCGTCGCCAGCGTCAGACCCGCCACGGCCAATCCCAGCAAGTGTCGGCCGACCCGGCCCATCGACATCCTCATGCCGTCGCGCTCCCCTAACGAAATCACCCCAAGTGCACTCCCCTATTTGCGGGAAACGCTTATTCGATCCGTCCGTCTGACAAACCGCCACGCAAGAATACCTCTAAGAGGAGTTGGGGCCGGATCGTGAGAACGCCGAAATCAAGCCTCTCAAACCATAATTCTTGATCTATCGCAATGCAGTCTTGAAGCACGCCTGCCAGCCATCACCCGCAAGATATTTCCTAGTAAGATCAGACAAAAATACCGTTTCCCGGGATGCCGTGGCTTGACAGCGGAATTGCGCGCGGTAGGCACTGGCAGACAGCCGCGCAGGAACCTGATTCGTGCGGGCGATGGCGGTGTGGGCGGCGCGGAATTTGCTTGCGAATCGCCTTCAAGACGCCGTCATTCCCGTATCAGTCCGCCAGGCGCGAGCGACCCAGGCGAGCAAAGGGACCGACCCGATGGGGTTTTCGAGAGGCATGGCAAGGCGGGCCAAAAAGCAGGCTAGCGGCCTCACCGTTCTGGCCGCTCTGCTGGCTGCGGTCACCCTTATGGCGCTGCCGGGCCTCGCCCATGCGCAGGGCGCGGTGCGCTCCGTCCATGGCGACTGGCAGATTCGCTGCGACACCCCGCCGGGCGCCCAGACCGAGCAATGCGCACTGATCCAGAGCGTGGTGGCCGAAGACCGCTCCAATGCCGGGCTCACCGTGATCCTTCTGAAGACTGCCGACCAGAAGAGCCGCCTGATGCGTGTGGTCGCCCCGCTCGGCGTCCTGCTGCCCTCCGGCCTCGGTCTCAAGCTCGACAACCAGGACGTCGGCAAGGCAGGGTTCGTCCGCTGCCTGCCCAATGGCTGCGTCGCCGAGGTCGTGCTGGAAGACAAGCTGCTCGGCCAACTCCGCAGCGCCAAGACCGCGACATTCATCATCTTCGAGACGCCGGAAGAGGGAATTGGCTTCCCGCTCAGCTTGAATGGGCTGGGTGAGGGGTATGACAAGCTGCCGTAGGGCTAGTTAGAACAGCAGCGCCATCTGCATCACGTTCTCATACGTGCCGTCGACCTTGACGGCATTGCGCGACAATCCCTCGACAGTAAAGCCGACCCTTTCGTAGAGCGCGATCGCGCTCAAATTGTTTTCGCGAACGGACAGTTCGACCCGCGACAAGCCGGCAGCCTGCGCGGCGGCGAGGGTCGTCGTGATCAAACGCGTTCCGAGGCCTTGACCGCGGAACGGCGGCAAAAGGCCCATACCGAGGCTGCCGGCATGGGCATGCATCGGGCGCGAGAACCGCTGGACATCACACCAGCCGACGATGACAGCGCCGGAGAGGGCGACGAATTGCGGATTTCGCTGCGCAATCATGTTGAGGACAAAGCTGCGCGTCGCCTCCAGCGGCGGTGCTTCCAGAAAGGCGAGATAGCGCCGTTCCCGCGCGACCGTATCCAGCGCCAGATGATAGCTTTCGATATGCGCTTCAGATATTGCAATGATTTCAATCATGTCGTTTCCGTAATGTGACGGTCCACCCTCTCGCCGAACGGCCGGGAAGCCATTATCTTGCCTGACATCTCTCCGACAATGGGTGATCGATGACCAACCCTGCCACAACCTCCCTGCTCGACCGCGCCAATCTCGACCGCGACCAGGTTCGCCTCGAGCTCGCGCGCGGGCTTGCCGGCGCCGACGACGGCGAATTGTTCCTGGAATACAGCCAGACCGAAGCGCTGATGTTCGACAATGGGCGGCTGAAGCAGGCGACCTATGACACCTCGCAGGGTTTTGGCCTGCGCGCCGTCAAGGACGACGCGGTCGGCTACGCCCACTCCTCCGACGTGTCGCTGCCGGCGCTGATTCGCGCCGCTGACGCGGTCGCGGCGGTGCGAGGCGGCTACTCAGGCAACTTTGCGGCCCCGCCAGCGCATACAAACGTGCGGCTTTATAGTGACGACAATCCGCTCGATGCGCCCGGCTTCGAGACGAAAGTCAAACTGCTCGCCGAGATCGACGCTTACCTGCGCGATAAGGATCCGCGGGTGCGGCAGGTCAGCGTCAGCCTGGGTGCGACCTGGCAGGTGGTCGAGATCCTGCGGCCCGATGGCGAGAGCTATCGCGACATCCGCCCGCTGGTGCGCGTCAACGTCTCCGTCGTCGCCGGCCAGGGCGATCGTCAGGAGAGCGGCAGCAAGGGTTATGGCGGCCGCGCCGGCTATGCCGAATTCATCGAGAGCAAGAACTGGCGCGACGCCGCCGACGGCGCACTGCGCGAGGCCCTGGTCAATCTGGAATCGATCCCCGCCCCCGCTGGAGAGATGGACGTCGTGCTCGGTGCCGGCTGGCCCGGCGTGATGCTGCATGAAGCGGTCGGCCATGGCCTCGAAGGCGACTTCAACCGCAAGAAGACGTCTGCGTTTGCCGGCCTGATGGGCCAGCAAGTCGCGGCCAAGGGCGTTACCGTGGTCGACGACGGCACCATTGCCTCGCGCCGCGGCTCGCTGTCGATCGACGACGAGGGCACGCCGACCAACCGCACCGTGCTGATCGAGGACGGCGTCCTCGTCGGCTACATGCAGGACCGCCAGAACGCGCGGCTGATGAACATGAAGCCGACCGGCAACGGCCGCCGCCAGGGCTACGCCCATGTGCCGATGCCGCGCATGACCAACACCTACATGCTCGCGGGCGACCGCGAGCAGGCCGAGATGATCGCCTCGGTGAAGAACGGCGTCTTCGCCGCGAATTTCGGCGGCGGTCAGGTCGACATCACCTCGGGCAAATACGTGTTCCAGTGCACCGAGGCCTACAAAATCGAGAACGGCAAGATCGGCGCGCCGCTGAAGGGCGCCATGCTGATCGGCAACGGGCCGACCGATCTGCATCGCATCCGCATGATCGGCAACGACCTCGCGCTCGACACCGGCATCGGCACTTGCGGCAAGAACGGCCAGGGCGTGCCGGTCGGCGTCGGCCAGCCGTCACTTCTGATGGAACGCATTACGGTGGGTGGAACGGGCGCATGAGCGTTGAGAAGGTAACTGTCGCTCCCAAGCGGAAGAGCAGCGGCTGGGCTGGCCAGCTGATGCAGCTTGCTGGCATCGTCGCCGCCGTGTTCATCGCCAAGGGCGCGCTCGCCGAGCCGTTCTACGTGCCGTCGGGCTCGATGGAGCCGACGCTGCTCATCGGCGATGCGCTGCTCGCCTCGAAATTCCCCTATGGCTATGGCACCTCGTCGCTGCCGATCCAGATCAACCTGCCCGAGACCGGTCGCGTCTTCGCCGAAACGCCGAAGCAGGGTGATGTCGTGGTGTTCCGCTGGCCGGGCGACCGCTCGCAGGCCTGGGTCAAGCGCGTCGTGGGACTTCCCGGCGACCGCATCCAGATGCGTCAGGGCCAGCTCTTCGTCAACGACCGTCCCGCCGAGCTGAAGCCGGATGGCCTTGGCGCAGCCGAGGACGACAATGGTGGCAGCGAGCCCGCCTACCGCTATGTCGAGACGCTGCCGAACGGTGTGTCGCACCTGATCTTCAAGATGCGCGACAACGGCCCGCTCGACAACACGCAGGAAGTGAAAGTGCCACCCGGCCATCTCTTCGTGCTCGGTGATAACAGGGACAATTCCGCCGACAGCCGCGTGCCGTTGCGCTCCGGCGGCGTCGGCCTGTTGCCGATCGACAATCTGGTCGGTCGCGCGGATGCCGTGCTCGGCTCCTGGGATCTCGGCATGCGCGGCCAGCCGGTCTGGACCTGGCTCTCCGGCTTCCGCATGGCGCGGTTCTTCACCGCCGTGCATTGAGCCCCAAGCGCGGAACATTCGGCGGACTTGTAGTTCTCACGTGTCCCGGACAAGACGCATTGCGAAGCGATGCGTCGCCGAGCCGGGACCCAGGATGCAACGGAAAGCCCGGTGACATGGGCCCCGGCTCTGCAACGCAGCGCTGAAGGGCGCTGCGTTGCGTCCGGGGCACGAGACCAAGGCCTATCGCACCACGCCCGACGTGAACCCCGCCTTCCTGCGCGGCGGCTTGATGTCCTTTTTCAGGAAGCAGCGCGCTTCGCGGCCGGTGTAACCGGGGCGGGCATAGGTGAAGGCGCGGCACTTGTTGTCGGCGGTGCAGGCGGCCTTGCAGACATCCTCGCCCTCGCCTTCCTTGAGGTCGAAGTTGCGCAAATCGCCACCGGGGCGGTCGATGGAGGTCTCGACACCTTCGACGCGCGGCTCGATCACGCCGGCGCCGCGCACACCGGAAATGCAGCAGCTGCCCGGCACGCGCGCCGGCACCGTGTTCTTGAGCCAGCACACCGCAGCGGCACCGTCGATGTCGGGATAGCTGAAGCTCCACGAGCGGCACTTGCGGTCGCGCTCGCAGAGCAGCGCGCAATCCTCGGGATCGCCTGATGTGATCGGCTGACTGAAATAGTCACCGCCGGGCCGGTCGAACGCCGTCTGGGCGCGCGCAGGCCAGCTCGCAAGCACGAGCGAAAGCAGCGTGGCAAAAGCCACGACGCTTGCCATGACCTTTGCCATGACGGCCCCGGACAGGCGGCCCTTCCCCATCGGAACAGCTTTCGAGTTATTGACGACGCTCAGGTTTTTTCAGCCGGTCATTTGATCGCCGCAAACCTGTATGGGCGATGAACGGCCTATAGTCCTGCTCGTCGGTCTCGCGGCCTAGAACGCGTATTCCGCGTAGGCCGGTTCCACGGAGCCGTTCCAGGGGCCGTTGAACTTCTCGAGCATTTCCTCGGCCGGAGTCCGGCCGGAATCGATGATGCGGTCGAGCGGCTCCAGGTGTCGGGTCTCGTCGCGACCGAGCTGGTCGATCCGGCCGCGCCGGCGCAGGCCCGCATGTGCCAGAACGAGGCATTCTTTGGCGATCTCGAACAGATAGCGGTCCTTGATCCGCGACTTGAAGCCGAAGCGCGGCACGTCGTCGCGCAGCGCCTGGCGCTCGGGTGTGGTCCAGTGCTTTACGATATCCCAGGCCGCATCGAGCGACACGTCGTCATAGAGCAGCCCGGCCCAGAACGCCGACAGCGCGGGCAAACGGCCCCACGGGCCGCCGTCGGAGCCGCGCATTTCGAGATAGCGCTTGAGCCGCACCTCCGGGAAGATCGTCGAAAGATGGTTGGCCCAGTCCGACAGCGTCGGACGCTCGCCGGGCAGATTGTTGTTGCGGCCGTCGAAGAAGGCGCGGAACGAGGAGCCCGACACGTCGATGTAATCCTCGTCGCGCTTGACGAAATACATGGGCACGTCCAGCGCGTAGTCGACATAGCGCTCAAAGCCCATGCCATCCTCGAACGCCCACGGCATCATGCCGGCGCGCGCATTGTCGGTGTCGCGCCAGATCTCGGAGCGGAACGACAGAAAGCCGTTCGACTTGCCTTCGGTGAAAGGCGAATTGGCGAACAAGGCGGTCGCCACCGGCTGGAGCGCGAGCGAGACGCGCAGCTTCTTGACCATGTCGGCTTCCGAGGAGAAGTCGAGATTGGTCTGCACCGTGCAGGTCCGGTACATCATATCGAGACCGTACTGGCCGACCTTCGGCATGTAATTGGTCATGATCTTGTAGCGGCCCTTGGGCATCACCGGAATGTCGGCGCGCGACCAGGACGGCGTCATGCCGAGGCCGAGGAAGCCGATGCCGAGCGGGGTCGCGATCTCGCGCACCTGCGCCAAGTGCGCCATCAACTCGCTCTGGGTCTGGTGCACGTTCTCGACCGGCGCGCCGGAGAGCTCGAACTGTCCGCCGGGCTCCAGCGAGATCGCGCCGCCGCCGGTGACGTCGTAGAGGCCGATGATGTTGCCCTTCTCCATGATCGGCTCCCAGCCGAGCAGGAGCTTCATGCCTTCGAGCAACGCGCCGATGCCGCGCGGGCCTTCGTAAGGCACCGGACGGTGGCCATCGAGCGTGAACGGGGTCTTCTCGTGCTCGGTGCCCATCCGCCACTCGGACGGCGGCTTGCAGCCGGCCTCGAACCACGCGACGAGCTCGTCGCGCGATTGCAGCGGCGTCATATCGATCTGGTCTCGCGCCATATCAAACTCTAATCAAAAGGGCGCTTCGACCGAAGGCGCGCGGGTGAGGTGGGATGGTCCGCGAACCCACCGGGCGCACGGACGAGCTGGTATGCCGCGCGATCATCGCGACGGCGTGGTTTCGTTGGCGTGGACGATGGGCGGCAGCTTCATCTCGCCGCACGAGCAGCCGAGGCGGTCGAGCAGACCGCTGAGCTTGACGGCATCCGCATCGGACAGTTTCGAGCCGACATATTTCTCGATCGCGGCCGAATAGGCGCCCCACATCCGCTTCTGCAATTCGCGGCCGGCCTCCGTGATCTCCACGAACTGGCCGCGCTTGTCGATCTTGCATTCGCGCCGGCAGGCGAGGCCCTCGTCGACCAGGCGGTCGATCAGGCGCGAGGTGGAATATTGCGGGATCAGCATCTGCCGTTCGAGTTCCACCGGCCGCAGCTCTCCGCTCGGCGCGCGCGACAATTCGAGCAGCGCGTCGTACCAGGCCAGTGGCGGGAAGCCCGCCTTCTTCAGGTCCTGCTCGACGCAATCGAGCACACGGCTCTGCACCCGCATCAGGCGGATCCAGGCGGAAGTTGCCTCGGTCGATGGCTTTCGTTTCATGGTCCCGCTCAAACTCGTCGCCCGCTTCTTACCCCATTCGATGCATCTGCATCAATCTTGCTATTTCATGCAGGTGCATGTAGGCGTAGTTTCGCCTGAGCCAAGACAAAAGAGGAGGAAATTCCATGAAACTCTATTACGCGCCCGGCGCCTGCTCGCTTTCCCCCCACATCGCGCTCCTGGAAGCCGGCCTGCCCTATGAGCTGGTCAAGGTCGATCTCCGGGCCAAGAAGCTCGAAAATGGTGAGGATTATCTGAAGGTAAATCCGAAGGGTCAGGTCCCCGCGCTGGGCCTCGACAGTGGTGAGATCGTGACCGAAGGCCCGGTCATTGTCCAGATGATCGCTGACCAGGCCTCCGCCAAGGCGCTGGCGCCGGCCCATGGCAGCTCCGAGCGCTACAAGCTGCTCGAATGGCTGAACTTCCTCACCTCGGAGGTGCACAAGAGCTTCGGTCCGATGTTCGCGCCGGCGCTGAACGACGAGGCCAAGGCCTTCTTCAAGGACCGTGTCATGGGCAAGCTGAAATACATCGACAGCCAGCTCGGCGGCCGCGATTACCTGATGGGCAAGCAGTTCACGGTGGCCGACGGCTACCTGTTCACGATGCTGACCTGGGGCGACCGGATGAAGTTCGACCTCTCGGCGATGCCGAACCTGACCGCCTACAAGGCCCGCGTCGCCGCGCGGCCGCAGGTGCAGGAGGCATTGAAGAAGGAAGGGCTGATCCAGGCCGCCTGAGACGCGACAGCGATCAATCAACGAAGGGCCGGGTCGACGATCCGGCCCTTTTTGCTGCCGGAGGACAATGCGGCGGCGGCCCGTCGTCGCCGGATCATCGCACCTTGATTAGACTTATGGACTACTGTTCGCCAAAAGTAAGTAGTGCTGTCTTGTCAGTACCCGCAAAGCGGGCGAGCTTGCCGGGATTGATTAAAGAATATTTGGACTCGCATCGGGGTTGAACTTGACGATTGCCATCGTCCTGATCGTTGCAAGCGCATTGGTGGGAATAGCGACAGGTTATTTTTTCAGGATCTGGGCGCTGGTTGTGATCGCGCCGGTCATCGCAATCCTTTCCGCAGTCGTGCTCAGATCCTACGAGTTCGGGATGCTCGCAGGCGTGAGCGTCATTGCCGCCTGCCTGGCCATCTGCCAGCTCGCCTATCTGGCTGCGACCTTTCTGCTGGATGCGCGGCACATCTCAATTCATGACGAGATCAACGGCCAGCCAGGCGAGCAGGGCGAGCGCAAAATCGGCCGCCAGCACGAGTAACGCCAGCATGGCCCAAAACACCGGCCCCTTGCGCCGCAAGCGCGCGGGCTTCTGCGCCGGCATGGGGCGCGCCGGCGCGGACGCAACAGCGTATTTTCCGGGAAGATCGCGATCGCGCGCGATCTTCCGCAGCACCAAAGAGTTCATCAAGGACACTTTCTTATTTTCTTATTTCGTCTTCGACTTGCCGATGGATCGGCAAGCGTCCCAACCGGATTCGTGCCCCTGACCCGGAGCAAAACTAGTGCCAGGGCCAAGCGAAAGAACGGCGCCGCTTTGACGCGCCTATGACAATTGCGCGACACCGCGGCAGCGGGGACTCTGGCACGGTTCCTACGCGGATTCTGTGACCGGTTCCACAAGCGGGAACATATCTGACGCAACCGTGATTCGGTTGCGCAAGAGAAAAAGGCCGGATCGGTGATCCGGCCTCAGCTGTTTCACAACCTTGATGCGTAGCCCGGATTTCGCTGCGCTCCATCCGGGCTACAGCGCGCCTCAGGCAGCCGCCTTCTTCGGTGCGAAGCGGCCGTAGAAGGTTTCGCCCTTCGCCGCCATCTCCTCGAGCAGTTTCGGCGGCGTGAAGCGCGAGCCGTATTTCGCCTCGAGCTTGTGGCAGAGCTCGACGAAGGTCTTGGTGCCCATGAAGTCGATGTAGGACAGCGTGCCGCCGGTGAACGGCGCGAAGCCGAAGCCGAGGATCGAGCCGACATCGGCCTCGCGCGGATCGGTGATGACGTGATCCTCCACCGTGCGCGCGGCTTCCACCGCCTGCACCACCAGGAAGCGCTGCTTCAGCTCTTCGATGTCGAGCGTGTCAGGATCGAGCTGCTTCGGCTGCAGCGCGGAGAGACCCGGCCACAGGCTCTTCGAGCCCTTGCCCTTCTCGGGGTAGTCGTAAAAACCCTTGCTGTTCTTGCGGCCGAGGCGGCCCTGCTTCTCGACCATCTCCACCATCAGCTTCTTCTGATCGGGATTGATGGCGTTGGGGCCGAGATCGGCTTCCGTCGCCTTCATGATCTTGAGGCCGAGGTCGAGTGCGACTTCATCGGACAGCGAGAGCGGGCCGACCGGCATGCCGGCCATCTTGGCGCAGTTCTCGATCATCGCCGGCGGCACGCCTTCGAGGAACATCTCGTTGCCTTCGGCGACATAGCGGCCGACGCAGCGATTGGCGAAGAAGCCGCGGCTGTCATTGACCACGATCGGCGTCTTGCCGATCTGCCGGACGTAGTCGAGCGCGGTCGCGAGCGCGACATCGCCGGTGTTCTTGCCCTTGATGATTTCGACCAGCATCATCTTCTCGACCGGCGAGAAGAAGTGGATGCCGACGAACTTGCCCTGATCCCTAAAGCCCTCGGCGAGCGAGGTGATCGGCAGCGTCGAGGTATTCGACGCAAAGATCACGTCCGGCTTCATATGCTCCTGCGCCTTGGCGAAGGTATCGGCCTTGACCTTGCGGTCCTCGAATACGGCCTCGATGACGAGATCGACGTCCTTCAGTGCGGCATAGTCCGCGGTCGGCGTGATCCTCGCGAGCAGGGCCTCGGCATCAGCCGGCTTGGCGCGCCCCTTCTTGATCTGCTCCTCGATCATCTTCTGCGCATGCGCCTTGCCCTTGTCGGCACTTTCCTGGTCGCGGTCGATCAGGATCACATCGAGGCCGGCACGGGCCGAGACGTAGCCAACGCTGGCGCCCATGAAGCCGGCGCCGATCACGGCGATCTTCTTCACCTTGGTCGCGGGCACGTCCTTCGGACGGCGCGCGCCCTTGTTGAGCTCCTGCATCGACAGGAACAGGCTGCGGATCATCGCCGCCGCTTCCTTCGAGCGCAGCACGGACGTGAAGTAGCGCGACTCGACGCGCAGCGCGGCGTCGATCGGCAACTGGAGGCCTTCATAGACGCAGCTCATGATCGCGCGGGCGGCCGGGTAGTTGTCGTAGGTCTCGCGGCGATAGATCGCGTTGCCGGCCGGGAACATCATCATGCCGGCCTTGGAGAACACCGGACCGCCCGGCAGCTTGAAGCCCTTCTCGTCCCAGGGCGCGACGGCCTTGCCGCCGCCCTTGATCCAGTCCTTTGCCGCCTTGATGAGATCAGCAGCCGGAACGATAGCGTGAATCAGATTCAGCGCCTTGGCCTTCTCGACCGTGACAGGATCGCCCTTGAGCAGGATCGTCATGGCGTCCTGCGGCGGCACCAGGCGCGGCACGCGCTGCGTACCACCGGCGCCGGGGAACAGGCCGACCTTGACCTCGGGCAGGCCGAGACGCGTCTTGGGATTTTCAGCCGCCACGCGATAATGACAGCACAGCGTGATCTCGAAACCGCCGCCGAGCGCGAGGCCGTTGATCGCAGCCGCCCACGGCTTGCCCGAGGTCTCGATCGAGCGCAGCACCTGCGAGAAGCGGCGGGCCTGGTCGAACAACATCTGGTTTGCCGCGGTCTCGTCCTGCTCCTTCAGCACCTTGGCGTAAGCCTGGTTCATGCCTTCGAGCATCGAGAGGTCAGCACCAGCGCAGAAAGCTTCCTTGGCGGAGGTGATGACGACGCCCTTCACCGCGGCGTCGGCCGTGGTGTCCTTGACGATCGCGTCGAGCTCGCTGGTCGAGGTCTCGTCGAGCACGTTCATCGAACGACCCGGGATGTCCCAGGTGACGAGCGCGATGCCGTCGGAATCGGTCTCAACCTTGAAGTTCTTGTAAGCCATGTTGGTTGCTCCCCTACCCTTAGACGCGTTCGATGATGGTCGCGGTACCCATGCCGCCGCCGATGCACAGCGTCACCAGGGCGGTGGACTTGTTGGTGCGCTCGAGCTCGTCGAGCACGGTGCCCAAAATCATCGCGCCGGTGGCGCCGAGCGGATGGCCGAGCGCGATCGCGCCGCCGTTGACGTTGATCTTGGCGTTGTCGATGTCGAAGGCCTGGATGTAACGCAGCACGACGGAGGCGAAGGCTTCGTTGAGCTCGAACAGATCGATGTCCGACTTTTTCATGCCGGAGCGCGCGAACAGCTTTTCGGTGACGTCGACCGGGCCGGTCAGCATCATCGCCGGCTCCGAGCCGATATTCGCAAAGGCGCGGATCTTGGCACGCGGTTTCAGGCCGTACTTGCTGGCGGCCTCCTTGCTGCCGAGCAGCACGGCGCCGGCGCCGTCGACGATGCCCGAGGAGTTGCCGGCATGGTGCACGTAATTGACGCGCTCGATCTCCGGGTGCGACTGCACCGCGACGCCGTCAAAGCCGCCCATCTGCGCCATCATCGTGAACGCCGGCTGCAGCTGCGCCAGCGACTGCATCGTCGTCGACGGACGCATGTGCTCGTCCTTGGCAAGGATGGTGAGGCCGTTGATGTCCTTCACCGGCACCACTGACTTGTTGAAGCGGCCTTCTTCCCAGGACTTCGCCGCACGCTGCTGGCTCTGCACGGCGTAGGCATCGACATCGTCACGCGAGAAGCCGTATTTGGTGGCGATCAGATCGGCCGAGACGCCCTGCGGCATGAAATAGGAGGGCACCGCCATCGAGGGGTCCATCGGCCAGGCACCGCCGGAGGCGCCGATGCCGACGCGGCTCATCGATTCCGCGCCGCCGCCGATCACCAGCTCGTGCTGTCCGCTCATGATCTGCGCTGCAGCAAAATTCACGGCGTCGAGGCCGGAGGCGCAGAAGCGGCTGATCTGCACGCCGGGGACGGCTTCGCCGAGACCCGCCTTCAGCGCGGCGAAGCGCGCGATGTCGCTGCCGGCTTCGCCGACGGGATCGACCACGCCGAGAATGACGTCGTCGACGGAATCTTCGGGAAGGTTGTTGCGATCCTTGAGCGCCTTCAGCGGCACGGTGGCGAGCGCCAGCGCCGTCACTTCGTGCAGCGCGCCGTCGGCCTTGCCGCGGCCGCGGGGGGTGCGGACGTGATCGTAGATATAGGCATCTGCCATGGGAGCCTCCTGATTGCAGTTATTTTGTCATGACCGTCGCGCGGCCGGAATCATTGGCCGCGCGTGAATTTTCAGAACGCTTCCGCCGGCAGTTCCATGATGGTGGCGGAGCCGGCCTGGATGCGCGCGAGATTGGCCGCGGTTTCCGGCAGCATCCGCTCCATGAAGAAGCGACCGGTGACGAGTTTTGTCGAGAGATAGGGCGTCGCCCCGCTCTCGACAATCTTCCCTTGCGTCACCTTCGCCATCTTCGCCCACATGTAGCCGAGCGCGACAAAGCCGAAGAGATGCATGAAATCGGTTGCGGCGGCGCCCGCATTGTCCGGCTTCATCATTGCGTTCTGCATCAGCCACGTCGTGGCCTGCTGGAGATGGCCGAGCGCGGTCGAGAGCGGGGTGACGAACGGCTTCATCGCCTCGTCGCCGCCATTCTCCTTGGCGAACGCGCCGACCTCGCCGAAGAACGCCATGATGGCGCGGCCGCCGTCGCGCGGCAGCTTGCGGCCGACGAGGTCGAGCGCCTGGATGCCGTTGGCGCCTTCATAGATCATCGCAATACGCGCATCGCGCACGAACTGCTCCATGCCCTGCTCGGCGATGTAGCCGTGGCCGCCATACATCTGCTGCGCCTGCACCGCGTTGGCGAAGCCGTATTCGGTGAGGAAGCCCTTCAGCACCGGCGTCATCAGGCCCATGTGATCGTCGGCGGCCTGGCGGTCCTTGGGATCCTCCGAGCGGTGAGCGACGTCACTCTTCAGCGCAGTCCACATCACGAAGGCGCGCGCGGCCTCGTTGAAGGCGCGGATCGAGAGCAGCGTGCGGCGGACGTCCGGATGCACGATGATCGGGTCGGCTTGCTTGTCCGGCGCCTTCACGCCGGTGAGCGAACGGCCCTGGATACGGTCGCGCGCGTAGGCGACCGCGTTCTGATAGGCAACCTCGGACTGCGCGAGACCCTGCACAGCGACGCCGAGGCGGGCCTCGTTCATCATCACGAACATGCCCTGCATGCCCTTGTTCTCTTCGCCGATCAGCCAGCCGGTGGCGCTGTCATAGTTCATCACGCAGGTCGAATTGCCGTGGATGCCCATCTTGTGCTCGATCGAGCCGCAGACCACGCCGTTGCGCTGCCCGACCGAACCGTCGGCGTTGACCATGAATTTCGGCACCACGAACAGCGACACGCCCTTGATGCCGGCGGGCGCGCCCTCGATGCGGGCGAGCACGAGGTGGATAATGTTGGGGGCAAGGTCATGCTCGCCGGCCGAGATGAATATCTTGGTGCCGGTGATCTCAAAGCTGCCGTCGGGTTGGCGGACGGCCTTGGTGCGGAGCATGCCGAGATCGGTGCCGCATTGCGGCTCGGTCAGGTTCATGGTGCCGGTCCATTCGCCCGCCACCATCTTCGGTACGTAGGTCTGCTTCTGCTCCGGCGTGCCATGGACGATCAGCGCCGCGGTCGCGCCCATGGTGAGGCCGCCATACATCGAGAACGCCATGTTGGCGGAGATCTGGAATTCGTTGACCGCCTGGGAGAGCGTCACCGGAAGGCCCTGCCCGCCGAACTCGGTCGGCGCCGACAGGCCAAGCCAACCGCCCTCGGCGACCTGCTTGAACGCGTCCTTGAACCCCTTCGGCGTGGTGACGCTGCCGTCATCGGCACGCTTGCAGCCTTCGAGATCGCCCACACGATTGAGCGGCTGGAGCACTTCTTCCGCGAGCTTGGCGGCCTCGCCCAGGATCGCCTCGCGCACGTCGCTCGACGCGTCGGAGAAGCCGGCGAGATTGTCGTAGCGATCGATCTGGAAGACGTCGTTGAGCAGGAAGTTCACGTCTTCGACGGGTGCTTTATAGATCGGCATGGTGGTCTCCCGGCGTGGGCTTTGATTGAAAGAATTTCTCTACGATTGAGCGGCCAACTGCTCCGCCATCAGGCGATGCAGCATGTTGATCCCCTTGAGTGGACGCACCATCACCTTGAAATGGGTGATCCGTCCCTCGGCGTCGAAGGTGATGATGTCGACACCGTTGATCTCGATGCCGTCGATGACATTCTTGAATTCGAGCACGGCTCCGTCAGCGCTTTTCCATTCGCCGACATAGGTGAAGCCGGGACCGCCGAGCACCTTCTCGGCGCTGGCGAGATATTTGAAGGTGATGTCGCGGCCACGCTGCGGCGAATGCACGACGGGGCTTTCAAAGACGGCGTCAGGATGCAGCAAGTCCCAGAGCGCTTTGCTGTCATGGGACTTCATGTAGCCGTACCAGGAATCGAGGCCGGTCATTGTCTGGGTGCCTCCCGTGGATCAAAGGCCTTGGCAAAAAAAGCGAAAACAACCCCATGCACAGTAGCGCGAAGGTTGATTCCGCTAGGTTTTCAGGTCGGGTCTTTGGCCCGATCTCAAGTCACCTCATATGCACATTGACGCATATGCACCAATGCGCATAAAGTCAAGTCAATTGGTCGAGACTTCTAATAGGGAGCTGGTGTCATGGCGCTGGGCGACGCAATCCTCGCATGCCTGACGGAACGTCCGATGACGGGCTACGAGCTCGCCAAGACGTTCGACTCCTCGATCGGCTTCTTCTGGAAGGCCGACCACCAGCAGATCTACCGCGAGCTCTCCAAGCTGCGCGACCGCGGCTACATCCAGGGCCGCGAGGTCGTGCAATCAGGCAAACCCAATAAACTCATCTATACGCTCACTCCGGAAGGGCGAACAGCGCTGCGGCACTGGGCCGCGCGGCCAAGCACACCCCCCTCGATCAAGGACGACCTCCTGGTCCGCCTGCATGCGCTCGACAGCATCGACATCGAGCCCATGCGCACCGATCTGATGGCCCGGCTGGAGCACCACCGCGACCGCCACACCAATTACGAGCGCATCCTGAAGAAGCGTTTTCCGGAAGGGACGGCGTCCGGCGTGCTCGACCTCGGTAATCTGCTGCTGCTCCAGCTCGGCGCCCGCCACGAGCAGCTGGTGGCGGATTTTTGCGAGGAGGCACTCGAGGCGCTGTCGGCGATGAGCAGCAAGGACAAGGGAATGGGGACGGTGGTGCCGCTGGAGGACAGCAAGCGCGAAGGGAAGGGCTGAGCCTGCTCGCGCAGCCGGCTTCCAAAGAAGCGCCTCAGCCTGCCGCCATCACTTCGTGTGCCACAACCCCAGCCTTCTGCTTGGTCCACTGCGCCATGACCACGCAGTTGACGGCGTCGTGCAGATACATGCCCACGGCAAGCCCGCGGTCGAAGCTTGACCAGAAGCGAGGCAGGATCACGATGCCGCGCCCGCCGCGACCGACGATTTCGACCAGCCCCGCCGATTGAGCCGTCTCCATCAAGTTGCGGACATGCGTTCGCGAAACGCCGAAGCGATCGGCAGCGTCGAGATACGGCACCACCGCGGTCAGGTCCCCGGCATCCATCGCCGCCTTCAGGACCGCATTCTGGATCAGTGGCCCGGCGGCATGGCTGAAGAACAGCATCGTATCGGGCAGCGTCACCATCATCCGCGCGCTTAGGGGTGTAAACGGCAGGCAAGCACTGCAATGGAGTGCATGGAAAGCGCGGTCGCCTGTCAGCACTGGCGTATAATCATGCGCGGGATAGAGCGTCGCAAGCGGCACATAATGCGCCGCCAGCCAATCTGTGTGATGCGAACGAAGCTTGTCCGTCGTAGCGAGCAGCCGCACGCGCCCGTCGCTTGGCGCGCGGCGCTGTTCGATGAAGCCGACCTCCTGCAGACGCGCCAGCAGATGATCCACCTGTCTCGCGCTGGCATAACCGAACATCGCCAACTGTTGCTTCAACGCCGCGACCGTGAACCAGGTCTCGCGTCGCGTGAGGTCATGGGAGGATTCCAGAACCATGGCGCAGTGAAAGACCAGGAAGCGCCCGGCCTGCAAAAGAAGGCGGACCAAAAAGGGATCGCCCTCGTAGACGTTGAGAAAGCTGTGCAGATACGCCCGCCGAGCCTGCGGCAGCAACGCATGGTTCAAGATTTCCTCGAAGCTATGCCGCAATCGACCGCCGACGAGGCGCTCAAGTTCGTCTCTTTCCACAGTTTGCCCCAGGCTGCCATTCCCCGTCGAAACGCTATCCGCGAGTTCTGATGTGCGCAATGTTTTCCGACCACGGGAGGACAGCTGCGAATAGTCTTGTCGAGCGACCCACCGTGGCGGGACGCTTTGCATTTCTGACATTATTTTCATTGGAGTTGATCATGGCTCGATATGTATTGCTTGGCCTGAGCGCGTTCCTTGTCTCGGTTGGTGCGGCGGCAGCGCAAAGTGCGCCGCCCTCCTATGAGGCCGACCCAACCGTCTACAAGGTCATCTTTGAAGATCAGAACTTCCGTGTGATTTCAGCCACTTGGAAGAAGGGCGTGACCGACAAGCAGCATTCCCACCCGCTTGCCTTTGTTACTTACGCGCTCGATGACTGTACGGTGAAGGTCCATAATTCCGACGGCACGACACGTGAGTTGAAGGCCAAAGCCGGCGAGGCCCGCACCGGTCCGATGACGACCTCGCATGCAGCCGAAAATGTCACGGACGCGGACTGCCACGGCCTTCTAATCGAGCGCAAATAGGCAGCGCAAAGAAATCAAGCGACCGACTGCTTTACCATCCGGAGACGATACGATGCGCCATTCCGTGGCTTTGGCATTTGCCGTTCCTTGCCTGCTCCTCGGCGCACTCGCATCTTTCGGTCGCGCGGATGACATGGTCGATCAGCGCGAGCAGGCTTTCCGGACGGAGGCCGAGCAAGCCTTCGTCCTCGATCAAATGCGGCTGCTTCTGAGTTCGATCACGGAAATCGAGGAAGGGCTCGGAACCGGCGATTTGAATCTGGTCGCGCGCGAAGCCGCCGCGCGCGGCCGAAAAGCCAATATCACGCTGGCGCGGCCGCCCTCGTTGGCGGCCAAGGAAAGCGATGCGTGGAAGGCAATGTTCCTCTCCGTGCGAAACGGATTCGATGCCGTTGCCGATCAGGCCCAGGCCCATGCACCCGCGGCGACAATCAGCAAGACGCTCGCCGATACCATGCGCAACTGTGTCGCCTGCCATCAGACCTATCGCATCGCCGTAGAGCCGCGGTAGCCGTATGTTGCGACGGGACGCCAATAAAGGAACTCATAGACGGTTCACGAAAATGCTTCACGAGGAGCTTTCGCGGATCCGGTGGGGACGACCCAGGTGACGAGCGCGCCGGTCGTCAAGACCGTCGCATCCACGAAAGCGGGTGACGTCCGCCTCGCGTTTGTGAGCGACCGTCATGAATACACGCCCTAGACCGGCAAATTGTCGGTCATCCCGGGCGGCACCTCGCCTTGCGCTGACCGCTCGGCCAGAAGCTGCTTTTCGGCTTCGTACCAGAAGGTGTCCATTTTCCCGCTGGGCTCACCGGCACGTGTCCAGATCTCATAGGCGCGCTTGCGAACATCTTCCTCGGTCAGACCTGCCATCCTGAGCCATCCTTCGTTGCCGCAGTTCCAAGCTGCCAGCACGCACAGAGTTCCTGGCAGGCGAGATTCCGATCGTATCCGACGGGCTGGCAGGCAGAGGTCGCCCAACTTTAAGACACCGGCCCCCCATTCCTTAACCCGTTATTTACCGTAACAGGAAAAAGTCGGTTTTCGAGGCAGACGACCCGCGCCAAATCCGATTGTCTTGCAACCGGCACGCGTGGGGAGACTGGAGGCGCCGGGTGGGGCGCCGGAGTCGGAACCGGACAGAGTCATGAATTCGCGCGTATCGTGGAGTGTTGACAGTATCGATCCATCCGTCAGGGAGCGGGCCGAAGCTGCTGCGCGTCGCGCCGGCATGTCACTCAACGATTGGCTCAACTCCACGCTCGGCGAGACTGCCCCGCCAAACTTTCGCGGACCTTACGACCAGCGACAAGATCCACGTCAGGACCAGCGTCCCGATCCGCGTTCGCAGCAAATGCCGGGCCAAGCACCGAGCCAGGAGAGTCGCGAAGTCGCCGACATCCATCAGCGGCTCGACGCGATCACCCAGCAGATCGAACGGATTTCAAAGCCCGCGCCGCGCCAGGACGGTTCACGACAGGAAGGTTCACGACAGGACGCTTCGCGACCGGACGTCTCGCGCGAGCAGGGCGTTGCGCGCCAGCTCAACGACGCGATCTCGCGGCTCGACGCGCGCCTGTCGCAAATTTCAAAGCCGCAGCAACAGCCTCAGGCTCCGCGGCAGGCACCGGCCCCCGTTGAAACGCGCCAGCGCCAGGCCGATGCGGTCGAGCGCGCGGCAGCCCAGGTCTATCGCAGCTCGCCTCCCTTGAGCCCCGCGTCGTTCGATGTGGCCGTTGCCGAGATCACGGCGCGCCAGAGCGAGCTCGACGGCTTCGCGCCGCGCCAGATGCCGCCGCGCGCTGCGCCCTCGATTGCGCCCAGTGCTGCTCCCTGGCCCGCTCCTTACGCGCCACCGATGGCGCCGCCCGCACCGGCCTATGCTCCGCCACCTCCGCAAGCAGGGCCGGATTTCTCGTCGCTCGAGCGCCATCTGCTCAAGATCACGAGCCAGATCGAATCGCTCCAGCGTCCTGACAATACCGAGCAGGCGATCAACGGCTTCCGTTCCGAGCTCGCCGAGATCCGCAACGCCATCATCGAGGCGATGCCGCGCCGTGCGATCGAATCGATCGAGAACGAAATCCGCTCGCTGCACCGTCGCATCGACGAGACGCGCTCGTCCGGCACAGACGGTCAGGTCCTGTCCGGCATTGAGCACGCGCTGTCCGACATCAAGCAGGTGCTGCGCACGCTGACGCCGGCCGAGCAGCTCACCGGCTATGACGAGGCGATCCGCAATCTCGGCGCCAAGCTCGATCTGATCCTGCGCGCCAATGACGATCCATCGACGGTGCGCCAGCTCGAAGGCGCGATCGCCGCGCTACGCGGCATCGTCTCCAACGTCGCCTCCAACGAAGCGCTGGCACGGCTTTCGGACGACGTGCAGCTGTTGTCATCCAAGGTCGACCAGGTCACCCGTTCGACAGGCCCCGGCGACAGCTTTGCGGTGCTGGAGCAGCGCATCGCAGCGCTCACCGCCGCGCTGGAAACGCGCGAACGGCCGCAGCCTACCGAGAGCAGCGAACATCTGGAAGCCGCGATCCGCGCGCTGTCGGACCGTTTCGACCGCATGCAGGTGGGCAACGATTCCGCCTCGACCTTCGCGCATCTCGAACAGCGGGTCTCGTATCTGCTGGAGCGGATCGAGGCCGCCTCCGATCCGCGCAACGGCAATTTGAGCCGCGTCGAGGACGGGTTACACGACATCCTCAGGCACCTGGAACGGCAGCAGGCGACCTATTCGGCACTCGCCGAGAGCCGCAGTTCAGCGCCGCCCGCCGATTCCGGCATGGCCGATCTCGTCAAGCGCGAGCTCTCCGACATCCGCTTTAGCCACGCCGAGACCAACCGCAGCACCCAGGACTCGCTCGACGCCGTCCACAGCGCGCTCGGCCATGTCGTCGATCGCCTGTCGATGATCGAGGGCGATCTGCGCGCGGTGCGCAGCACGCCGCCGGCCCCTGCGCCGATGCCCATGACGATGCCGATGGCCGCCCCGATGGAGCCCGCGCCGATGGCGCGTGAGCCGCGGCCACAGCAGCAGCATCACCAGCAGCCGAACTACGATCCGAAGCCGGAGCTTCCCAACCCGGCAGCTGCACAACACGCGCAGTCCGCATTCGTCGCTGCGCCGCGCGAATTCCACGCTGCCGCCGCATCGGCCGCACCGCCGCCGCCAGTGCCGATGGCGCAGCAACTCACACCCCCCTTGCCGCCGCGTGCGATCAGCGAAATCCTGGAGCCGCACACGGCGCCCGCGCGTGCTGCGATCGCGCCGGAATTGCCGCCGGATCATCCGCTCGAGCCGGGCACACGGCCGGGCGGCCGCGTTGCCACGCCATCGGAGCGCATTGCCGCGTCCGAGAGTGCGATCAGCGAAATCCCCGCCGCGCCGAAGGAGCCGGTGTCGTCGTCGAGCTTCATCGCCGCCGCGCGCCGCGCCGCGCAGGCTGCGGCCGCGCAGCCGCCGGAAAAGCCCACCCGTGGCGCCAAGGCCGCCATCGCCCGTGCCAAGGACAAGGGCCAGGAAGGCGCCTCGACCATCACCTCAAAAATCCGCTCGCTGCTGGTCGGCGCGAGCGTGGTCGTGATCGTGCTCGGCACCTTCAAGATGGCGATGAACCTGCTCGATGGCGGCAGCCCACCGCCGTCACCGCAGGCCATGGAGAATTCCGCGCCGGCACCCGCACCGCAGGCTCCTCCGCCGGTCGAGACCAGGCCTGCGACCCCCGAGCAGATCACGCCATCGATGACTTCGCCGACGCCGATCGGCAAGCAGTCGCAGAACAATGCCGCGCCGGCCCTGCCCGCCAACGCCGGCAGCTCGGCTTCGGTTGAAATTCCGCCGGCCCCAGTCGCGCCGTCGCCTGCGTCCAGCGACGTCACCGGCGCGCTGTCGGGCGCCAGCCGCGCCAGGCTCAGCATGATCCAGGTGCCGCCGAGCGAGAGGCTGCCCGACGGTATCGGCGGCCCCGGCTTGCGCACCGCCGCGATGAAGGGCGACGCGACCGCGGCCTATGAAGTCGGCGTGCGCTTTGCCGAAGGCAAGGGCGTCGCTGCGAATTACGACGAAGCCGCGAAATGGTATGACCGCGCGGCGCAGGCCGGCGTAGTGCCCGCGACCTTCCGCCTTGGCACGCTCTACGAAAAGGGCCTCGGCGTGAAGAAGGACGCCGACATCGCCCGCCGCTACTACACCCAGGCCGCCGAGCGCGGCAACGCCAAGGCCATGCACAATCTCGCGGTGCTCGATGCCGACGGCGGCGGACGTGGCGCCAATTACAAGAGCGCGGCGCAGTGGTTCCGCAAAGCCGCCGATCGCGGCGTCGCCGACAGCCAGTTCAACCTCGGCATCCTCTATGCCCGCGGCATCGGCGTCGAGCAGAACCTCGCCGAATCCTACAAATGGTTCACCCTCGCAGCCGCACAGGGCGACGCGGACGCCGCGACCAAGCGCGACGATGTGGCGAAGCGCCTCGACCCGCAATCGCTCGCGGCCGCCAAGCTCGCGATCCAGACCTTCAGCGCCGAACCGCAGCCCGACGACGCCGTCAATGTTGCGGCCCCGAACGGCGGCTGGGACAGCGCGCCGCAGGCAAACGCGAAGCCCGCGCCGAAGCCCGTCGCGACCAAGAAGTCGGCTTCGGCGGTGCGTTGAGCCCCATCTCTCTCCCCTCATGGTGAGGAGCGCGCTCTTGCGCGCGTCTCGAACCATGCAGGCCCGCCTCTCGATCCGGGCCTCGCCCTTCGAGACGCCTGCTGCGCAGGCTCCTCAGGGTGAGGAGTGAGAGCGTCGGGGCCGACGACACTCCCATTCACCACGCCCAAATTTCCTGATCCGCACCGCTCTGATTTCCGCTATTGAGGGACGCGGCAATCGTTCCGTCCTTCCCGCGAGCATTCCGCGCAATCGATCCATCTCGCCGGTGCGTGGTTCAATGCAGCTTTATCTCCCGATCGCCGATCTTCCGGTCAATGTTTTCCTGGTGCTGGCGATGGGCGCGGCGGTCGGCTTCGTGTCCGGCATGTTCGGGATCGGCGGCGGTTTTCTAATGACGCCGCTGCTGATCTTCATCGGCATCACGCCGGCGGCCGCGGTCGCTTCCGTTGCGAGCCACATCGCGGCCTCCTCGTTTTCCGGCGCGCTCACCTATTGGCGGCGGCGCGCGATCGATCCGGCGCTGGCAGGCGTCCTGCTCTGCGGCGGCGTGACCGGGACTGCGCTCGGCGTGTGGACCTTCACGCAGCTTCGCGCGCTCGGCCAGCTCGATCTGATGATCGCGCTGTCCTACGTCGTGCTGCTCACCACCGTCGGCAGCCTGATGTTCTCCGAGGGCCTGCGCGCCCTGATGCGGACCCGCCGCGGCACCGTGCCGCCGCGCCGCACCCACAACTGGATCCACGGCCTGCCGCTGAAGATGCGGTTCAAGCGCTCGAAAATCTATCTCTCGGTGATTCCGATCGTGGTCGTCGGCATCGTGATCGGCTTCATCGGCGCCGTCATGGGCATCGGCGGCGGCTTCATCCTGGTGCCGATCATGATCTATGTCTTGCGAGTGCCGACATCGACAGTGATCGGGACCTCGATGGTCCTGACGCTGGTCACCATGCTGTTCGCGACCATGCTGCATGCGGTCACCAATCATCTCGTCGATGCCGTGCTGGCGCTGATCCTGATGGTCGGCGGCGTCACCGGCGCGCAGTTCGGCGCCCGTGCCGGCCAGAAGATCCGCGGCGAGCAGCTGCGGTTGCTGCTGGGCTTGCTGATCCTCTCGGTCGGCGTCCGCTTCGCGGTCGAGCTGGTGATCCGGCCCGAGGATCTCTTCACCATCCGTGAGCTCGGGGTGAGCGGATGAAACGCGCAGCTCTCGCAGCCCTGCTTGTTCTGCTGCTCGGCTCAGTCGCGCACGCCGAGCGGCTGATCGTGTCGGTCTCCAACCACCGTGTCACGGTGACGCCGAATTATTCGGGCGAGGAGCTGGTGCTGTTCGGCTCGGTCGAGAAGGACGCCACGACGCCTGCCGACCGCACCGCCTACGATCTCGTCGTCACCGTGATGGGCCCGCGCGCCGACATGGTGACGCGGCGCAAGGAGCGCACCTTCGGGATCTGGATCAACACCGACTACCGACAATTTTTGCAGGTGCCGAGCTATCTGGCGCTGTTCGCGAACCGCTCCTTCGAAATCATCACCTCGCCAGAGATCGCGCGGCGGCAGCAGATCGGGCTGAACAACGTGCTCCTGACCCAGCGGGTCAGCGGCGACTATGCCGACGTGGTGCCGAACGACGCTTTTCGGTCCGCGTTCATTCGCTTGCGCACCCAGCGCGGGCTCTATCGCGAGGATGCGAGCGCGGTAACGTTCCTGACGCCGACACTGTTCCGCACCGGCATTCCGCTGCCGGCGGAGGTGCCGATCGGCACTTATGAGGTCGAGATCAAGCTGTTTGCCAACGGCGCGTTCATCGGCAAGACCGAGACCGCCTTCGAGATCGTCAAGGTCGGCTTCGAGCAGTTCGTCGCAACGACCGCGCGGCAGAACGGGCTGATCTACGGCCTCGTCACGGCGGCGATGGCCCTGATGA
This sequence comes from Bradyrhizobium sp. OK095, assembly GCF_900109945.1. Taxonomy (GTDB): domain Bacteria; phylum Pseudomonadota; class Alphaproteobacteria; order Rhizobiales; family Xanthobacteraceae; genus Bradyrhizobium. Next base: position 238,236 of record NZ_FOBX01000004.1, on the reverse strand, counting down.
CGGGATGGATGGCGTCGATTGTGTTTCGGAAGGACTGACCTCCTCCGTCATTGCGAGCGCAGCGAAGCAATCCAGACTGCCTCTGCGGAAAGACTCTGGATTGCTTCGCTACGCTCGCAATGACGGGTGTGGTGCGATCACGGCGCCTCCACCACCGTCGGCACGCCCGGCTCCAGCAGCCGCAACCTTGTCCCAAAACCCAGCACATCAAACGTCTTGCGCAGATCCTCGCTGTTCTGGCGGAAATGCGCCCAGCCTTCGGTATGAACAGGCACGATCACCGCATCGGGAAAGGCGCGCGCGGTCTCGATGGCGTCGTTGGTGTCCATGGTGAGATGGAACGGCCCGCGCGTTTGCGCCGCGCCGGCGAAGGGCAGCACCACGCCGCATTTGAAGCGCCGCGCGACCTCGGCGACGCCGTCGAACCAGGTGGTGTCGCCGCTGATATAGACCGAGGTGGTGTCCTTGCGGCTCGAGGACACCACGAAGCCGATGACGTCGCCCGACAGCGGCTCGATGCCGGCCGGGCCGTGGCGCGCCGGCGTTGCCGTGATCGTCAGCGAATTGCCGTCACGGTCTTTCAGATGCGAGACCGCCCAGGGCGCGAGACCCTCGGCATGCCCGCCAAGGCGTTTTGCGCCCGCCTCGGTCGTCAGCACGCGCTTGGCGTGCTTCAGGAATTCGCGGCCCGCATTGTCGAGATTGTCCGAATGCTGGTCGTGGCTGAGCAGCACGGCATCGACCGGGCCAATCGCGTCGGCCTTCATCGCCGGTCCGATCGTCTTCTCCAGCGTCACATGCGGGAGCTGATAGGCGGTGTGCGCGTCGTCGAAGGTCGGATCGGTGAGCAGGCGAAAGCCGTCGATCTCGATCAGCGCAGTGGGGCCGCCGATCAGGGTGATGGAAATGGGCATGATGAACTCCTCTTAAGAGACCGATTTGGCGGGCCGCGTCACGAGATAGATGCCGAGCGCGACCGGGATGATGCCGAGCAGATCACGCGCCTCGACATGCTCGCCGAGCACGATGTAGGCGAACAGCATGCCGAGCGGCGGCATCAGGAAATGATAGGCACTGGCAGCGGTCGCGCCACACACTTTCAGGAGATGAAACCAGAGCCAGTAGGCGAGGATCGAGCCGCCGAGCACGAGAAACGCAAAGGCGCCGATCAGGCCCGGCGTGACATCGATCGCGTGAAAATCGGCAAAGGTGAGCGCGACCGGCGTCAGCACGATGCCGGCCACGAGATTCTGCACGCCGTTGCCGATCCACAGGCTTCCCTTCGGCGCAAGCAGCTTGAACAGGATGGTGCCGGCGACGATGGAAGCGAGCGAGGCCAGGGTGAAGACGATGCCGTGAAACGAGTCGGTGCCGACCGCCAGGCGATGCCAGACGATGGCCGTCACGCCGACAATGCCGAGCAGGAGGCCGCTTGCCTTGCGCCAGGTCATGCCCTCGCCGAGCAGCAGCGCGGCTAGCGCCGCGGTGAATACCGGATTGGCGGAGACGATCAGGCCGCCGAGGCCGGCGGAGACGGATTGCAGGCCGGTATAGCCGAGCCCGAGATAGAGCGCGTTGTTGGCGATGCCGAGCACGGCAAAGATCGCGGCATCGCGCCACGACAGCGACCAGTCACCACGAACCATCGTGGCCCCCAGGATCAAAATGCCGGCGAGCGAGAAACGCGCGGCGAGCAGGATCAGCGGCGGGCAATGGGTGACGCCGATCTTGCCGGCGACGAAGGCATAGCTCCAGAGCAGGCAAAACAAACCGATGGCGAACGGCAGCGTGTTGAAGCGGCTGGGGGCTGCGGGGAGCGAGGTGGCGAGCGACATGGGGGCATTCTCGGATGTTTTTTGTCTGGCCTCCGATCTAGGGCGCCGGCTTGCCATTTGGAAATTAAATGATTAACTGCCATTCAGTGGATTTTCGAATGGAGGTGGATATGCTCGATCTCGAGCTTCTGCGCAGCTTCGTCTCGGTGGTCGAAGCCGGCGGCTTCACCCGCGCCGGCGAGCGGGTCCACCGCACGCAATCGACCGTGAGCCAGCAGATCAAGCGGCTGGAGGAGGATGTCGGCCAGGTGCTGCTGCACCGGGACGGCAAGGACGTGCGCCCCACCGAGGCCGGCGAGCGGCTGCTGTCCTATGCGCGGCGGCTGCTGTCGCTTGCGGAAGAAGCACGCGACGTGCTGCGCGAGCCCGACAGCGAAGGCGCGATCCGGCTCGGCATCCCCGAAGATTTCGCCGCCTACCGGCTGGCGAAACTGCTCGGCGCGTTCTCGCGCTCGCATCCGGGCCTGCGGCTCGATGTGCGCGCCGACCAGAGCAAGAACCTCGCCCGCGATCTCGACCGCGGCGAGCTCGACATGGCACTCTACAAGCGCGAGGCCGGCGAGAAGGGCGCGATCGCGGTGTGGCCGGAGCGGGTGCACTGGGTCACCAGCAAGAGCCATCCGATCGATGCGGGCGCAGCGTCGGTGCCGCTGATCGGCTTTCCGCTCGGCTGCCTGTATCGCGCCGGGGCCATCCATGCGCTCGAAAGCGCGGGGCGCATCTGGCACATGTCCTATACGTCATCGAGTCTTGCCGGCATCCAGGCCGCGGTCGCCGCCGGCATGGGACTGAGCATTTTATCGGAAATGTCGATCCAGTCCGATCACCGCGTGCTGACCGCGAAGGACGGCTTTGCGCCGATCAACAGGACCGAGGTCGCGTTGATGGCCGCGCCGGATGCGAGCCCGGCAACGCTGCGGCTTGCCGATCGTCTCGCCGAGTTTTGCGATGCGGTGCAGGCGAAGGCGGCTTGAACTTACGAACCGCACGGCGGCGCCTCAATTCGCCGCCGACACCAGCCTGTCCCCGCACGCATTTGCGTAGAACTTGCCGCCGCATTGGCGCTTGATGGCGGCGCAACGGGCGGCGGGCGACGCATTTTGCGGGACCGAAAAGCCGCAGCTGAGGCCGTCGGCGCTGCGGCCCATCTTGCCCGCAGCAAAAGCCGCGCTCGAGGTGGCGATGCAGATGACGAGCAGGGCTGCGGCGACGATTTCGATCAGCAGTCTCATGGGGCGCTCCTCCATACTGATGGCTGAATCTGCGCTCAATCTAGCACCGAATTCAGGATTCCCCGTGCTCCTCCGGGTTCCCAAACCGGCCCGTTCCTTGCATAATTTTACGCCAGCGCAGTGCACGGCCGCGCCAGCGATGGTTCCGGGACTGGGGCAAAACGCTTAGAGTTACAAGACGCTTGGAGTTACAAGACGCGTAAGTTTAGTGGTGTTCTCGCGACCAGGAAGTGACGGCCTTGCAAGATCAATCGTTCCAGCCAAATTTGCCCGCCCCGAGCCAGCCTATCGACGAACTCGCGCTGGCTGAGATCAAGGGCGCGATCCTGGCGAAGCTGCGCCTTGCCATCGGCAAGGACGCGGGCATGGCGACCAAGCACGACTGGTACCAGGCCGCGGCGCTGGCGCTGCGCGACCGCATCGTGCATCGCTGGCTCACGGCCGAGAAGCACAGCTACGACGCTGGGCGCAAGCGCGTCTATTATCTCTCGCTCGAATTTTTGATCGGCCGTCTTTTCTCCGACGCGCTGAACAACATGGGGCTGCTGAAAATCTTCGAGGTCGCGCTCGGCGATCTCGGCGTGTCGCTGCCCGAGCTGCGCAAATGCGAGCCGGATGCGGCGCTCGGCAATGGCGGCCTCGGCCGCCTCGCGGCCTGCTTCATGGAGAGCATGGCGACGCTGTCGATCCCCGCGATCGGCTACGGCATCCGCTACGATTACGGCCTGTTCCGCCAGATCATCAATCAGGGCTGGCAGCAGGAATATCCGGACGAATGGCTTGGCTTCGGCAACCCCTGGGAATTGCAGCGGCCGGAAGTGATCTACGACATCAATTTCGGCGGCGGCGTCGAGCATGTCGACGACAAGGGCCGCGACCGCGCGATCTGGCATCCGGCCGAGACCGTGCAGGCGCTCGCTTATGACACGCCGATCGTCGGCTGGCGCGGCCAGCACGTCAATGCGCTCCGGCTTTGGTCGGCGCGCTCGCCCGATCCGTTGAAGCTCGATGCCTTCAACAAGGGCGACTATGTCAGCGCCAGCTCCGAGCAGTCGCGCGCGGAAGCGATCTGCAAATTCCTCTATCCGAACGATGAAAGCCCCGCGGGGCGCGAACTGCGCCTGCGCCAGGAGTATTTCTTCGTCTCGGCCTCGCTTCAGGATCTCATCAAGCGGCATCTCGCGTCCGACGGACAGCTCCGCAGCCTGTCGTCCAAGGTCGCGGTGCAGCTCAACGACACCCATCCGAGCCTCGCCGTCACCGAGTTGATGCGGATCCTGATTGACGACCACAATTTCCGCTGGGACGAGGCCTGGAAGATCACGGTCGCCACCCTCTCCTACACCAACCACACGCTGCTGCCGGAAGCGCTGGAGACCTGGCCGGTCGAACTGTTCGAGCGCCTGCTGCCGCGCCATCTCGAGATCATCTACCGCATCAACGTGCAGCATCTGGCGCTCGCCGAAGCGCGCGCCCCCGGCGACATCGACTTCCGCGCCTCGGTCTCGCTGATCGATGAGAGGAGCGGCCGCCGCGTGCGGATGGGCCAGCTCGCCTTCGTCGGCTCGCACCGCATCAACGGCGTCTCGGCGATGCATTCGGATTTGATGCGCGAGACCGTGTTCCACGATCTCAACCATCTCTATCCCGGCCGCATCACCAACAAGACCAACGGCATCACCTTCCGCCGCTGGCTGATGCTGGCGAACCCGAAGCTGACCGATTTGTTGCGCGAGGTCTGCGGTGATGCCGTGCTCGACGATCCCACCCAGCTCTCGCTGATCGAGGCGCGCGCCAGCGACGTCGAATTCCAGAAGAAATTCCGCAGCGTCAAGCTTCACAACAAGACCGCGCTGGCACGCCTGATCGGCGAACGGCTCGGCATCAAGGTCGACCCGACCGCGTTGTTCGACGTGCAGATCAAGCGCATCCACGAATACAAGCGCCAGCTGCTCAACGTCATTGAGACGGTCGCGCTGTACCAGGCGATCAAGGACGATCCCAACGGCAATTGGGTGCCGCGGGTCAAGATCTTCGCCGGCAAGGCGGCGGCGAGCTACAAATACGCAAAACTGATCATCAAGCTGATCAACGACGTCGCGGAGGTCGTCAACAACGATCCCGCGATCGGCGGCAAGCTGAAGGTGGTGTTCCTGCCGGACTACAATGTCAGCCTCGCCGAGATCATCATTCCCGCGGCCGATCTATCCGAGCAGATCTCGACCGCCGGCATGGAGGCCTCCGGCACCGGCAACATGAAGCTGTCGCTGAACGGCGCCCTCACCATCGGCACGCTCGACGGCGCCAATATCGAGATCCGCGACCATGTCGGCAACGAGAACATCGCGATCTTCGGCATGGAAGCCGGCGACGTGATGATCCGGCGCAAGCAGGGCCTTGACGCCTCCGACGTGATCCGCAATTCGCCGAAGCTCCAGCGCGCCATCAATGCGATCGGCGGCGGCGAGTTCTCGCCCGGCGATCCCGGCCGCTTCGAATCCATCGCGCACGCACTGCGCTATCTCGACCATTACATGGTCAGCGCCGATTTCGATTCCTATTACGAGGCGCAGCGCAGTGTCGATGCGCGCTGGCAAGTGGCGCCGGCCTGGACGCGCGCCTCCATCCTCAACGTCGCGCGCATGGCGTGGTTCTCCTCCGACCGCACCATCCGCGAATACGCCGAGGAGATCTGGAACGTGCCGGTCAACCCGACCACGCCGCTGCTGCCGAATCTGCGCGACGCAGCCGGCTGATTTTTCCGCAGCGTGAAATCGGCGTTACCTGCGAGGTCATTGATTTGGCAGGATAGCCATCATATGACGGTTTGAATTCACTCAAGCCGGAGTCGATCATGCCCGTCGGCGAATACATCAGCCCGGATGGTCAGCTTCGATTGCTTGTCATCTGTCCTGACGGTGACTGGACGCTGGGTTTTGATGGATTCCCCTGGCATACGCACGGCAGCATCCTGGCCAGTCTTTCGGGAAGGGACGAGGAAGCTGCCATCGACGACTTCGTCGCCGACCTGACCAGCAGCAAGAGCATCATCGCAATGAGGCGCATAGGGGGCTCGGTCACGGATGTCTGGGTCACAGATGACCCGGCCGACGATGTTTCGGGCTGGCGGCGATATGGCGCCAGTGACGAGACGATGGAGTTTCGCCGCTGGGATGGAAGCGCAGTAGAGGTCTAATTCCATGCACGCCAAGCTCCCGCACCCCTTTGACGACGCCACCCGCATCACCGCCGGTGACAGCAGTTGGCAGGGGCACACCAGTGACGACTACTGGGCCTTTGTCGGCCCGTTCGGCGGCATCACCGCTGCAACCATCCTGCGTGCGCTGATCGAGCATCCGCAGCGCGCCGGTGAACCACTGGCCCTCACCGTCAATTACTGCGCGCCGATCGCCAAGGGCCCGTTTGACCTGGATGTGCGGCTGGTGAAGGCTAACCGCTCCAGCCAGCACTGGAGCGTCGAACTGTCGCAAGCCGGCGGCGAGGTCGCTACGCTCGCCACCGCCGTGTTCGCCGAGCGCCGGCCGTCCTGGGAGCACAGGGTGGCGCAATATCCTGGCGCAAAGCCGTTCGAAGCGACGCTGCCGTTCCCAAAGATCTCGGCGGTCTGGGCCAACCAATATGAATTCCGCTTCGTCGAGGGCGAGATGCGCATCGGCCCCCCGCAGGCCGAGCTCGCCAGCACCTATTCGAAAATCTGGATCGGCGATCGTGAGCCGCGCAAGCTCGACATGCTGTCGCTGATGTCGATGTCGGACGCCTTCTTCGGCCGCATCTTCCACGCCCGGCGCGAGCTGGTGCCGTTCGGCACGGTGTCGCTGACGACGTATTTTCACACCGACAGCGACGAGCTCGCGGCCGAGGACATCACGCGCGTGCTGGCGACCGCCGATTCGAAGATCATGCACAAGAGCTACGCCGACCAGAACGCCGAGCTGTGGTCGCCGAACGGGAGACTGCTCGCGACCAGCACGCAGATTGCGTATTTCAAGGCGTAGCTGCCGCCACGTCATTGCGAGCGAAGCGAAGCAATCCAGACTGTTTCCACGGAGGGATTCTGGATTGCTTCGCTGCGCTCGCAATGACGAACGGAGAGAGCTCGCGAGAAACAAAAAGGGCGGCCCTGCAGCCGCCCTTTTGTATTGAAGACAGAGCGAGAAATTACTCCGCCGCGAGCTTCACGTCCGGCGCGGCAGCGCGCACCTCTGCGTCGACCTGGGCTTCGAACTTGGCAAAGTTCTTCTGGAACATGCCAACCAGCGCGCGCGCGGTCTTGTCGAACTCGTCCTTGTCCTTCCAGGTGTTGACCGGGTTGAGGATCTCGGCCGGCACGCCGGGCAGCGCGGTCGGGACCGCGAAGCCGAAATACTTGTCGGTGCGGAATTCGACGTTGCGAAGCGAACCGTCGAGCGCGGCGGTGAGCAGCGCGCGCGTCACCTTGATCGGCATGCGCGAGCCCGTGCCGTACTTGCCGCCGGTCCAGCCGGTGTTGACCAGCCAGCAATCGACATTGTGCTGGGCGATCAGGTCACGCAGCATGTTGCCGTAGACGGATGGATCGAGCGGCAGGAACGGCGAGCCGAAGCAGGTCGAGAATTCCGGCTGCGGCTCGTTGCCGAGACCGCGCTCGGTGCCGGCAACCTTGGCGGTGTAGCCGGACAGGAAGTGATACATCGCCTGCGCCGGCGAGAGCTTTGCGATCGGCGGCAGCACGCCGAAGGCGTCGGCGGCGAGCATCACCACGTTCTTCGGCTGCGGCGCGCGGCCGGTGCGCGAAGCATTCGGGATGAAGTCGAGCGGGTACGCAGAGCGCGTGTTCTCGGTCTTGGAGCCGTCGTCGAAATCCACCACGCGGGTGTCTTCGTCGAGCACGCAGTTCTCGAGCACCGCGCCGAAGCGCGTCGACGCCGCGTAAATCTCGGGCTCGGCTTCCTGCGACAGCTTGATGCACTTGGCATAACAGCCGCCTTCGAAATTGAAGATGCCGTTCGGGCCCCAGCCGTGCTCGTCGTCACCGATCAGCGTACGGTTCGGATCGGCCGACAGCGTGGTCTTGCCGGTGCCGGACAGCCCGAAGAAGACCGCGGCATCGCCCTTGGCGCCGACATTGGCCGAGCAGTGCATCGGCATCACGCCGCGCTCGGGCAGGTAATAGTTCAGCGTGGTGAAGACCGACTTCTTCATCTCGCCGGCATAATAGGAGCCGCCGATCAGCACGATCTTGCGGGCGAAGTCGATCGCGACGACGTTCTCCGACTTGCAGCCATGGCGCTTCGGATCGGCGCGGAAGCTCGGCATGTCGATGATGGTGAGCTCCGGCGTGAAGCTCGACAGCTCGACCGCCTCGGGGCGGATCAACAGCGTGCGGATGAACAGCGAGTGCCAGGCAAGCTCGGTGAAGACGCGGGTCTTGATCCGGTAGGCCGGATCGGCGCCGCCATAGAGGTCCTGCGCGAACAGCGATTTGCCTTCGGCGTGCTTGAGGAAGTCCTGATAGAGCGTCTCGAACTGCTCGGCAGTGATCGACTGGTTGCCGGCCCACCACATCTTCTTGTCGGTGGTGGCGTCACGCACCGTGAACTTGTCCTTCGGGCTGCGGCCGGTGAACTCGCCGGTGTCGGCGCAGAGCGCGCCGTCGGCGGACAGCACCGCCTCGCCCGCGGCGAGCGAATATTGATACAGTTGCGGCGCACCCAGGTTCCAGTGAACCTGCTTGAGATTTTTTAAGCCGAATTTGTCGGCGCCGAAGGCACCGTTGCGCACGCCCGTCTCTTGCACGAAAAATCCTCCTAGAACCCGCGACACTCAGCGCGACCAAGCTTTGGCACCATCGCGGTCACCGTGAATAACAGGCCATCCGGCCTCGGTTGGACGACCTAATATCGGTGAACGCTGGCGTTGCCAAGCTGATCCCGCAGGATTTGGTTTATTCAAGGACCGCGCCAAACGTCGCGCATGTCAGCTCTGAGCAGGCGCATCAAAAAATCGGGGATGGTCGCGCAACCAAATGCATGATTCCGCGTTTCCCGATGTTATTGCTCCCACGGCTATTGCGACGCACAATCTCTGCCCTGGGGCGGCTCATCGTACCTCGCCTTCGCCAATGAGCGCGAACGGCCCCCACATCGCAGGGTAGGCGTTGCGCGGCGACGAGGTGTCATCGATGTAGGCTAACATTGCGCGGCGCAACGCTTCGGCACGACCGATTCCTGGTTCGTTTTTGAGCAAAGCGAAAGTCGAAATGGTCAAGCGGGTGGCAGCTTCCGAATCCACCGCCCAATGCGAGACCAGCAGCGCACGGGCGCCGGCATAGAAGAACGCGCGCGCCAGCCCCGACAGCGCCTCGGCCCCGGGCTTGTCACCGGCGATGGTGTTGCAGGCGGACAGCACAACCCAATCCGCATTGAGCTTGAGCTGGGCGACTTCGCTTGCAGTCAGCAGGCCATCGTCAAGCTCCGTGGGCTGATCGGGAATGGAGAGCGCAAGCGAGGGCTCGCCCAGTCCCTTGACGTCGCCCGCAACGAGGCCGTGGGTGGCAAAGTAAATGATACTGTATTGAGCAAGCGCTGCACGCTTGAGCGTCGTTTCGCTGGCATCGCGGCCGAGATGGATGTCGGCCTCGCCCGCACCGACATCCTTGGCCACCGCGTTCAGCTCGTCGGCGGTGTCAGGCAATTGCGGCAGCGCTTTGGCAAGCTGCGCGCGATCGACGCCGGCACCGCGCCAGAAGTCGGTATAGGCAATCGTCGCGACGCTGCGCGCGGCGACCTTGCCGCCCGCGGCACGACGATCGGCAGGCCCTTCGGCCGCAGGGTTGAAGACGGGATCGCCAAAGCCGGTCATCGGCTTGACGCCTTGATCCCTGCGCGCAAAGGCACGCAGCGATTTCAGGCTGATCACCGACGGCAGCACCGAGACGGCCTGACGCCGGAGCAACCAGGCCGCGCTGCGATAGCCTTCGAGCTTGTCCGGGATCGCAGCTTGCGGCGTCTCCGTGACGAGCAGATGAAACGGCAATGCGGTCAGCGCGGCCGACGGCACCACCAAAAGGCTGCGCTTGTCCTTTGTCAGCGCCTCGACCGGGCCGAGCAGCGCGACATAGAGCTCGTTGGCGAGCGCGAGGTCGAACAATCCCGATTTGCCGGAGGCATCGCGCGCCTTACCGACATCGAGCCCTTTGCGAAACGCCGTCACCTTCTGCGTCAACGCGTCCGCGCCGAGGGGGATCTCCTTCCAGTCGACGCCGTCGCGCGTGATGGCGATGACATAGCTCCGCTTGTCGACGACGGAATAGATCGCCATCGCTTCGTCGGCCGACAACAGCGGCTGGATGTCCTTCACCGCGAGCGGCAGCGGGTTGGAGAGCGAGGCATAGTCGGGAAACTCGACGGCGAGCGTCTTCTGCAAGCCGGCGCGCTCGCTCGCGATCGCTGCGATCCGCGCGCGGCTGCGCTGCTCGGCCGCGACGTCGCGTTGCGCGGCCTGCTTCGACACCGCCGTGATGATTGCCTTGTCGAGCGCATCAGTCTCGGCGGCAAGATCCTGGTCCTTGCGCACGAGCTCGGCGAGCCGGTCGCTGCCGGCGGCAAGCCGCACCGCGAGCTTGTTCACGGCGGACGCGGCGGAGGATTGCGTGCCGCGCTGGATCGCGGCCAGCGCTTCATCGAGTGCCTTGTCGTCGGGGAGAAGATGCTGCTGCCGCGCGGCAAACAAAATCGGCAGCACCACACGCAGCTGCGCGCGATCGCCGCGAAGCGTCCGTTCCGCCAGCGGCAGCGCATCTGCGGTGCGCCCGGAAACATAGAGGAAATAGGCGAGATTGCCGGTCGAGGTCAGCACGTCAGGATGATCCGGCCCGAGTGCACGCTCACGGATGGCAAGCGCACGACGATAGAGCGGCTCGGCATCGGCATAGCGCTGCTGGTGCTCGTAGAGCCCGGCGAGATTGTTCAGCGAGCGCGCGACATCGGGATGATCCGGCCCCAGCACCTTTTCGCGGATCGCGAGCGAGCGCTTGATCGGCGCCTCGGCGTCCGCATCGCGGTTGAGGTCGCGGTCGACCTGGCCGATGTTGTTGAGGACTGTGGCGACGGCTGGATGCTCGGGGCCGCCGGCCTTCTGGTAAATCGCAAGCGCGCGCTGGAACAGCGGTTCGGCGTCGGCCTGCCGTTCCTGCTTCACATAAAGCGTGGCGAGATTGTTGAGGGCCCGGCCGACATCGGGATGCTCGCGCGACAGGCCCTTCTCGCTCACGGACAGCGCACGCTTGAACAGCGGCTCGGCTTCAATGAGGCGGCCTTGCCGCTGATAGAGCGCGGCGAGATTGGTCAGTTCGGCCGAAATCAGCGGCGTTTCCAGACCGAGTGATTTCTCCAGCAGCGCGATGGCGCGCTTGTAGAGCGGCTCGGCCAGATCGTCGCGGCCCTGGCCGGCATAGACCTGACCGAGATTGTTGAGCGCGGCGGCGAGTTCGCGACCGTTGTCCTTCTCCAGACTCGCGACCATGCCTTGCGCGAGCGGCAGCGCTTCCGAATACTTGCCGGCGCTCATGAGCGCGTTGATCCGCGCGCTCTCCGCGGCAAGACCTTTCTGGGCGAGGACCGGCGTGGTGAGCGATCCGGCGATCACGAGCGCCAAACCCGCGACCAGCATCAAGCGACGGCGTGTCATGAACCCTCTCGCTGCCGACCTCGAACCATTACGGTGTTGGGTCGCAGCGACCGGGAGCGGCGTTCAAATTGTCGCGCTTTAGTCCGCCTTCGCGCGCGCCTCGCCCACGAGGCGGACCAGCATCTTGCGCAGCGCCGTGCCGTCGGTCACCCGCTCCGGAAAGTCCAGCCGCAGGGCGCTCTGGCCGTCCTGCATGTCGAGACCCTCGGGGTCGCAGCCGGTGCAGCGCCAGTCGCCCGCGGCCGCGCCGAGGAGCTTTGTTGCATAGAGGCCCATGGCATCGCGATGGTCGGCATTCATGTGCTCCACAGCCCCCTCCTCAGCCGCCAGCAAATCCTCCGCGCCGGCAAGGTCCGTCAGGAACTGCTCGGGCTTGAGGTCGACGATGCGGCCGAAACCGGCGACCAGATGGGTTCCCGTCGGCCGGATCCGGAAGAACGAAAAATCCTTAAATGAAACAAAGGCCTCCGCCGATGGATGGGCATTGAGATACCTCCGTTGAAGCAGATCCTTCTCGGCGTCGGCCTGTTCCGCCCGGCCGGACAGCATGATCCGGGCGCCTTCCAGCGGATCGCCGGCGGCACGTTCATCCAGCAACAGGGAGACCCGCCCATCCGCCAGGATGTTCCTGGTGTGCACGGCCAGGCCAGAGATCAGCAGGACGGGCGAGCCGTCCGGGTGGCTGGCCAGATTGACCAGGGAACAATAGGGATCGCCGGACCCCACCATCAATGTTGCGAGAGCGCCCTGCCGCGACCGCCGCAGCAGCGATTTGGCGAGCTTTCCGGGATCGAAATCGGGGGTCGGTTGCATCGGCTTTCTCGGTTCAGGTGGTTGCAAGGGGGGCCTTATTTCGGGTAAATGGGGGTCTGGTTATGGGTCGAGATGCGGCGAATCTGCCGCCTTTCGTGGAACTTGGTCACACTTCAGCCCAGCTTGCATTGCTCGGTGACAAGGTTCGAACGCCAAATTCGGCACCCATGTATGCGGCGCACCACTGGATTGCTCGCCGTTTAAGCCACGATCCAAACGGAAAGCAGAAAGCAGGCTCATGCCCACAATCGCTTTGGTCGACGACGACCGCAACATTCTCACATCCGTCTCGATCGCGCTGGAAGCCGAAGGCTACCGCATCATGACCTACACCGACGGCGCCTCCGCGCTTGACGGTTTCCGCACCACCCAGCCCGACCTCGCCATCCTCGACATCAAGATGCCGCGCATGGACGGCATGGAGACGCTGCGCCGTCTCAGGCAGAAGTCCGACCTGCCGGTAATCTTCCTGACCTCCAAGGACGAAGAGATCGACGAGCTGTTCGGCCTCAAGATGGGCGCCGACGATTTCATCCGCAAACCGTTCTCGCAGCGCCTGCTGGTCGAGCGCGTCAAGGCCGTGCTGCGCCGCTCGGCGCCGAAGGACCCGACCGTCACGCCGAAGGAGAACGACGCCAAGGCGCTCGACCGCGGCCTTTTGCGCATGGATCCGGAACGCCATACCTGCACCTGGAAGAACGAGCCTGTCACGCTGACCGTCACCGAATTCCTGATCCTCCAGGCGCTTGCGACCCGTCCGGGCGTGGTGAAGAGCCGCAACGCGCTGATGGACGCCGCCTATGACGACCAGGTCTATGTCGACGACCGCACCATCGACAGCCACATCAAGCGGCTGCGCAAGAAGTTCAAGGTGACGGACAACGATTTCGAGATGATCGAGACGCTCTACGGCGTCGGCTACCGCTTCAAGGAAGCCTGAGGCGCAAGGCGTCTTCACAAAAGCAGAGTGCTGCGCCGGTTCTGATTCCATCGGGACCGGGATGGCTCTAGGATGCGGGGACCGTTGCACCAGCTGTCCTAACGCGGGCGTAAGCATTGCTTGACCGAACGCAGCCTGACGAGAACCAGAACGCCGGGAACATCGCATCCGACGGCGCTCTGGAGCACGTTTCCGGTGACAAACCTGTTACGCAGGGCTGGCGGCCGCTGAACTGGCTCAAGCGCGCCGGGCAGTTCTTCTTCGCGCTGTCCTTCTCGAGCCTGACCCGGCGCATTGTCTCGCTCAACCTTGCGGGCCTCGTCGCGCTGGTTGCGAGCATCCTGTATTTGTCGCAGTTCCGCGCCGGCCTGATCGACGCGCGAGCGCAGAGCCTTTTGGTACAGGCCGAGATCATCGCGGGCGCGATCGCGGCCTCCGCAACCGTGCAGACCAACGCCATCACCATCGATCCCGACCGCCTGCTCGACCTCAAGACAGGCGACAGCTATGGCGGGACGGACGATTCACTCGATTTCCCGATCAATCCGGAGCGCGTGGCGCCGGTGCTGCGCACGCTGATCTCGCCGACCAAGACCCGCGCGCGGATCTTCGATCCCAACGGGACACTGCTGCTCGACAGCCGCGACCTCGACAACGTGCTGACCTTCCCGCTGCCGCCGCCGTCGCTGAAACCGGGCCTGGTCGAGCGCGGCATGGTCGCGGTCCGCACCTGGCTGAACCGCGGCGATCTGCCGCTCTATCGCGAACTCGGGCGCGAGAACGGCAATGGCTACGCGGAAGTCGGTGAAGCGCTCCAGGGCCAGAAGCGCTCGATGGTGCGGGTCAATTCACGCGGCGAGGTGATCGTCTCCGTCGCAGTCCCCGTGCTGCGCTCGCGCGCCATCCACGGTGCGTTGATGCTGTCGACCCAGGGCGACGAGATCGACCAGATGGTGACGGCAGAGCGCCTCGCCATCCTGAAGATCGGCGGCGTCGCCGCCGCGGTCATGATCATGCTGTCGCTGCTGCTTGCCAGCACGATCGCGGGTCCGGTGCGCCGGCTCGCCGACAGCGCCGAGCGCGTCCGCCGCCGCATCAAGACCCGCGTCGAGATCCCCGACTTCACCCGCCGCCGCGACGAGATCGGGCATCTGTCCGGCGCGTTGCGCGACATGACCAACGCCCTCTACAGCCGTATCGAGGCGATCGAGATGTTCGCCGCCGACGTCGCCCACGAGCTCAAGAACCCGCTGACCTCGCTGCGCTCCGCGGTCGAGACGATGCCGCTGGCGCGCAACGAGACCAGCCGCGCCCGCCTGCTCGAAGTGATCGAGCACGACGTTAAGCGGCTCGACCGGCTGATCACTGATATCTCCGACGCGAGCCGGCTCGATGCCGAGCTGCAGCGGCAGGACGCCGTCCCGGTCGATCTGCGCCGCCTGCTGGGCACGCTGGTCTCGGTCGCGAACGAGACCAAGCTCGGCCACGACGTCGCGGTCGAGGCGCGCTTCGAGGGGCGCGGAGCGAACGACGCGCTCGCCGTGACCGGCCACGATTCACGGCTCGGACAGGTGGTCTCCAACCTGCTCTCCAACGCCCAGTCCTTCTCGGAAGCCGGCAGCAAGGTCCGCCTCGTTTGCCGCCGCGTGCGCGGAGAAATCGAGATCGTGGTCGACGACGACGGTCCCGGCATTCGCGACGACGCGCTGGATCGCATCTTCGAGCGCTTCTACACTGATCGTCCGCATCAGGGCTTCGGCCAAAACTCCGGCCTCGGACTTTCGATCTCCAAGCAGATCGTCGATGCCCATGGCGGACGCATCTGGGCCGAGAACCGCGCTGGGCCCCCGGACGATGAGGGCGTCCCGACGGTATCAGGCGCGCGCTTCGTGGTGAGGCTGCCGGCGCTATGAGCCAAGGCAGCTTGAACGACGGCAGCTTGAACGACGGCGGGCCCAGCGTGCACGCCTCCGCGGTCAAGGTCGGACAAATGGCCGTGCTGATCCGCGGTCCCTCGGGCTCCGGCAAGTCGCGCCTTGCCTTCGATTTGATCATGGCGGGGCGCGCAGGGATGGTCGAAAGGGCCGTTCTGGTCGGTGACGACCGTGTCCATCTGGCGACAGTCGGCGACGAAATTGAGGTCCGTCCCGCGCCCGTGCTGGCCGGCCTGATCGAGATTCGGGGCCTCGGAATCCGCCGCTGCAACTTTGCGGTGCATGCGACCGTCGGTCTCGTGGTCGATCTGGACGCCGTGGACGCGGAACGGCTGCCGCCGGCCGAATCCCTGAAAACCAGCATTTTCGGTGTCGAAATACCGCGAATCCCGGTGAGTCGCGACTTTCCGCCCCTCCCTTTGGTTGTCGCAGCCTTGACCACTACCAAGAGTTAACCTCTGGCTAACCCTTCAGGCGATTGTTTGAAGGGAAATGGTAACCATATGAACCCCACTATCGCGACCGAATAGTCCGGCGCAGCTCCCCTCATCCATCCGTCTAGATTCAGGGAGATACGCAACATCCCCTCTTGCGCGGGGGCTCTGGATGGTCAAAGTGGCGCGTTCGTGCGGTGCACCAAAAGCGCCCGCGAGGAGTTTTTCCGATGATTGGTCTAGTACTTGTGACCCACGGGCGCCTTGCCGACGAGTTCAAGGCAGCGCTTGAGCATGTCATGGGCCCACAAAAGCAAATCGAAGCGATCACGATCGGTGCCGAAGACGATTCCGATCTGTGCCGAAGCGACATCATCGAGGCGGTTAACCGCGTCGATTCCGGCGATGGGGTTGCGATCCTCACCGACATGTTCGGCGGCACGCCGTCGAACCTCGCAATATCCTGCATGAGCCGGCCGAAGGTCGAGGTGCTCGCGGGCATCAACCTGCCTATGCTGGTAAAGCTCGCCAAGGTGCGTGAAGAGCGTCCGCTGCCCGACGCGATCGCGATGGCGCAGGAAGCCGGACGCAAATACGTCACCATCGCCAGCCGCGTGCTCGCCGGCAAATGAGCGACGACGCGCCGCAAGCCGGGCCCGGCGTGCCCGCGGGCGCGATTTCGAAAGAGCTCCTGATCATCAACAAGCGCGGCCTGCACGCGCGCGCCTCGGCAAAATTCGTCCAGGCGGTCGAGCGCTTCAACGCGCAAGTGTGGGTGACGCGCGGGGGCGAGACCGTCGGCGGCACCTCGATCATGGGCCTGATGATGCTTGCGGCAGGACCGGGCACGACCATCACGGTGGCCGCGGCTGGTGCCGAAGCGGACGCCGCGCTCGCGGCGATTACGGAACTCGTTGAAAGCAAGTTCAACGAGGAAGGGATTTAGTTCCCGATCACTTCGCCGGCGGCGCGATGTAGATGTTCCAGCTCATCGCCGGGCCGGCCTTGCCGTTTGTGAAGCGGCGCGTCGTCATCACGATGCGCTCGGCATTCGGCGCCACTTCCGACACCCATTTCTCGAACGCCGGCAGGCGGCCATCGGTCGGATCGAACACGCCGATGAAGCCATACGTCCTGGCATCATCGCGCGAGGTCAGGCCGGAATCCCAGGCTTCGATCGGCACGAGCGCCGCCGGATGATCCGGGCTGTAGAACACCATCGGCTGGATCGACTCCATCGTGCCGGCGACGACCGCCCAGCGCGAGGCAAAGCGCGCGTGCCAGGCCTGCGTCAACTCGCGCGCGAGCTCCGACCGCGCGCCATAGGTCGCGGTGTTGCCGGCATTGGCCGCCATCTCGCGCGCGGCGATCCAGGGTGAAGCCGCGAGCGTGGCGACGCTGAGCACAAGCCAGATCGCGACGATGTTGAACAGCACCGCACTCTGCACCCGCAGCGCGGGGATCGCGACCAGCGCCAGCGGCACCAGGAAGAACAGCGAGATGCCCCAATCGGTCTTCATGTAGATGCTGAACACCAGCGCGCCGAGCGGCGGGCCGACCGCGACGATGATCTGGATGATCCAGACATTCAGCGCCTGCGAGACATTGACGCCGGAATTGCCCCCACGGGCCCAAGCCCGCGTGACGACGCGCAAGGGCGCGCGCAACAGCAGCGTGAACCATGGCGGCACTAGCGCCATGGCGAGCGCAGCGAGCGCCACCGGCAGCGCCAGCAGCGCGACATTGTGCACGGCATAGCCGGCCACGAGCTGATGCACGAAGCCGGCGTCCTCGAGGCTATAGGTGTCGCCGGCATAAGTCAGCGGCACGAAATGCACGTCCGCCAGCCAGACGATGTGCGGGATCATCGCCACCACCATCGTCGCGATCGCGACCCATGGCGCCGGCGACAGCAGGAATTTCATCCGCTCCGGATGGATCAGCGCGGCAAGGCCGATGGCGCCGATCATCGTCAGCACCCAGTATTTGGTCATCAACGCCAGCGCGCCGGCGAGCCCAAGCAAGACTCCGGAGTGCCACGTACGCTTCTCGAAGGCATTGAGATAAGCGAGCACCAGCAGCGGCAGCGTGACGAGCTGGAGCAGGTCCGGGTTGTATTTAAAGCCCTTGAAATTGAAGATCGGATAGAGCGCGACCATCACCACGACCAGGAACGCGCGCCGCGGGTCCACGACGCGCAGTGCAAGCAGCCAGCAGATCACCATACCGACGCCGACGGTCGCCATCGCCAGCGCGTAGGTGGCCCAGTCGGTCGCCGGGAACATGGTGAACCAGAGGCCGGCAACCCAGCCCGACAAAGGCGGGTGCTTGCCGTAACCCCACAGGAATTTCTGGCCCCAGCCCCAGGCTTCTGCGACGTCCATGTGAACGTCCTGCGCCGCCTTGAGATTGATCAGGATGAAGGTCCAGAGCACCGCATGCAGGATAGCGAGCTGGATCACCAGCCAGAGCCGCGCCTCCGGCCGGGTCGCGCTGGCGACCAGCCAGGCCCGGAAGCGGTCAAAGCTCACCCGGGGTTTGACGCGTGTACGGGCGGAGGGGATCGCGGTGGTGGACATCGGCCTGGACATGGGCGCTTGCGTAGCGCGTTTTGGCCCATCGTGGAATCAGCTTGCCGTGAAGAAAGGCCCTGAAAATACAGCAATATGGTTGCCGCACGGGGGTGTGAGTGGTATCCCGCGCCCATGACGACCGTCCCCATTTCGAACATCCGCAATTTCTCCATCGTCGCCCATATCGACCATGGCAAATCGACGCTGGCCGACCGCCTGATCCAGATGACCGGCGGCCTCTCCGACCGCGAAATGGCGGGCAAGGAGCAGGTGCTCGATTCCATGGACATCGAGCGCGAGCGCGGCATCACCATCAAGGCGCAGACGGTTCGGCTGAAATACCACGCCAAGGACGGCAAGGATTACATCTTCAACCTGATGGACACGCCGGGCCACGTCGACTTCGCCTACGAAGTCTCGCGCTCGCTGGCGGCGTGCGAGGGTTCCCTGCTGGTGGTCGACGCCAGCCAGGGCGTGGAAGCGCAAACGCTTGCCAACGTCTACCACGCGCTCGACGCCGGTCATGAGATCGTACCGGTCCTCAACAAGGTCGACCTGCCCGCGGCCGAACCCGAGAAGATCAGGCAGCAGATCGAGGACGTGATCGGCATCGACGCGTCGGACGCGGTGATGATCTCGGCCAAGACCGGCCTCGGCGTCCCCGATGTGCTCGAGGCCATCGTCACCCGCCTGCCGCCGCCGAAGGGCGATCGCGACGCGACGCTGAAGGCGTTGCTGGTCGACAGCTGGTACGACGTCTATCTCGGCGTCGTCGTGCTCATTCGCGTCGTCGACGGCGTGATGAAGAAGGGCAGCCGCATCCGCATGATGGGAACGGGCGCCGCCTATGACGTCGAACGCGTCGGCTTCTTCACGCCGAAGATGACGCAGGTCGACGAGCTCGGCCCCGGCGAGATCGGCTTCATCACCGCCGCGATCAAGGAAGTCGCCGACACCCGCGTCGGCGACACCATCACCGACGACAGGAAGCCTGTCACCGAGATGCTGGCGGGCTTCAAGCCGGCCATTCCCGTGGTGTTCTGCGGCCTGTTCCCCGCGGACGCCGATGATTTCGAGACCTTGCGCGCGGCGATGGGCAAGCTGCGCCTCAACGATGCCAGCTTCTCCTACGAGATGGAAACCTCCGCCGCGCTCGGCTTCGGCTTCCGCTGCGGCTTCCTCGGGCTGTTGCATCTGGAGATCATCCAGGAACGCCTGTCGCGCGAGTTCGATCTCAATTTGATCGCGACCGCGCCGAGCGTGATCTACAAGATGGCGCTGACCGACGGCCAGGAAATCTCGATTCACAATCCCGTCGACATGCCCGATGTGGTCAAGATCGCCGAGATCCAGGAGCCCTGGATCGAGGCCACGATCCTCACCCCCGACGAATATCTCGGCAGCGTGCTGAAGCTGTGCCAGGACCGCCGCGGCTCGCAGAAGGAGCTGACCTATGTCGGCTCGCGCGCGATGGTGAAATACGATCTGCCGCTCAACGAGGTCGTGTTCGATTTCTACGACCGCCTGAAGTCGGTCTCGAAGGGCTACGCCTCGTTCGACTACCATCTCACCGACTACAAGCCGGCCGATCTCGTGAAGATGCAGATCCTGGTCAACAACGAGCCGGTCGACGCGCTCTCCATGCTGGTCCACCGCACCCGCGCGGAAGGGCGCGGTCGCGCCATGGTCGAGAAGATGAAGGAGCTGATCCCGCCGCACATGTTCCAGATCCCGATCCAGGCGGCGATCGGCGGCAAGGTGATCGCGCGAGAGACGGTCCGCGCCCTGCGCAAGGACGTCACCGCAAAATGCTACGGCGGCGACATCACCCGTAAGCGCAAACTTCTGGAGAAGCAGAAGGAAGGCAAGAAGAAGATGCGGCAGTTCGGCAAGGTCGACATCCCGCAGGAAGCGTTTATTGCCGCGCTGAAGGTGGACAGCTGAGGCGGGGGCTTAGGCTCTCACGGATCATCAGCCGCCGTCATGCCCGGGCTCGTCCCGCCTACGGGGCCGAAGCCCCTTCGGCGCGGCGAAGGCGTGGATGGCCGGGTCGGACAAACAAAAATGTCGAAAACAACCCCATGCACAGTAGACGGCCGCTTGATGGAATTGAGTTTTTCCGATTTCCAGAATTTAACTTGCTCCGTCGGGCAAAACAGGGGTATGGTGGCAGCATCGCAGGGTGTGTGATGCAGGCGTCCACGTCCGATCCCTGATCGATCACGTCTTCCGCTTCGCCTCGACGTACCGCGCGAAATTGTCGAGGATCGCCTGCCAGCCGCCTTGCTGCTGCTCAACCGAGTGCGTCGCTTCGCCATCGAAGACGACGCGGACGACAACGCCCTTCGCCCCAGGCACGAACTCGACTTCGGCCTTTCGGTCGCCGAACGCGTACTCGATCCGCTTGTGTTCCACGATCTTCGTGTAGGTGCCGGCGAAGTCAAAGCCCATGCTGCCGTCCTTGGCTTCCATCCGGGACGAGAAGACGCCGCCTTCCCGCAGGTCGACCGTTGCCTTGGTCGTATGCCAGTCGTCGGACGCTGTATTCCACTTCACGATGTCGGCAGGCGTCGTATAGGCATGCCAGACCTGATCGATGGGGGCTGCTACGCTGGTTTCGACGGTGATCCTCATGGGCATTGCTCCAGTTCAATTCGTGTCGAGGTGACGCTTCACTTCCCGTGTGCCGGGCCATCCGCGGCACTTCCGGGAATTGTAAACCAAGGACGATCGAAACCCGTCGGCGCCGACATGGTCGGGTCGTGAAATCTGGGGTTCAAGGCGCCGCCAGCTGGTAGGATGGGTAGAGCCCTCGCGAAACCCATCCTACGGGCTGAGGTTGAGTCGGCCTATGGAAAGTGTTTTGCTGTTCCCGAGACAAGGCCTGCCTGCAAAAAGGTTAGAGCATGACGCGCCGGGACCTCACGCGACTTCTCATCAGAGTGTTCGGCCTGCTCCTCCTCCTGAGCACTGCGGCCAACCTGCCCTCGACCATTTACGGATTCGAGTTGCAGATGAAAATGTGGGCCGCAGCAAGGGTCGTCTCTGATTTGCCGTCACTCCTCGTCGCCGTAACCTACCAATTCGGACCGGCGGCGATTTATGCGGCCCTCGGCCTGATCTTCATGTGGTGGAGCGGCCGCATCGTGGATCGAGCCAGCCAGGTCCCTCAGAATGACCGCTTGCCGGTGGCATCGACCGATCTGAAAAACATCGAGGTCAGCCTCGTCGCCGTGATTGGACTGTATTTCCTCGCAGACGGGTTCGCCGAACTCTGCCGATTCGCGTTCAGCCAGGGCTTCATCTATTCGCTGGATGGCTCGGCGGCGCTGAAGTCAGTTTGGACGGCCATGACCGGATTCCAGGTCTCTACGCTCCTGCAAATCCTGGTGAAGCTCACGATCGGAGCTGCGCTTGTGCTTGGTCGCGGGGCAACAATAGCCGCGCTTCACCGGGCCCGTCATTGGGTGCAAACGTGGCGCGCATGGCCATATCCGCCGGAGGAAGACCGAGACCGCAGGATGGGTTGAGCTTTTGCGAAACCCATAAGCGGCGGCGACCGCAGGATCGCCCGTCTTCAATGTTCGCCTCTCAGGGTCTGGAGTTACGGTGATGTCCCATCAAACCGGCCCCGTCACGTTCGTGCTCATAGCCCGAATACCAGCGAAGGGTGTCGCGGACTTTCGCACCTATGAGGATGCTGTGCTGCCGCTACTGCCCGAGTTCAACGGTTGCCTGGAGCGACGTCTTCGCAATCCGGCAGGCACCGTCGAGATGCACATCGTCAGCTTTGCGTCCGAAATTGACTTTCAGAATTACCGGAACGATCCCCGGCGAACGGCGCATGCGCGGATGTTGGAAAAATCAGCTGCGACACTGGAATTGGTCCCGATGGCGGACGTCTGACGCCGCTATCGCAAGTTCGCGGGAGTCCAGCACTCTCACCGTAACTCCAACATCGCAGCGTGTGTGATCGGCGGATCGAATGCGATCCGGCCTTAGCCAGCACGACCTTCACTTCGCCGCGCCTTCAACGGCGATGATGCGGAAGCTGCCGTATTTCTCGCCGACCGCGCGAGCCTGCGTGTACTCAGGCGATTGTCGCCATTTCATGAGTTGCTCCATGCTGTCCCACTCGATCAGGACGACGCGGCCCTTCGGCGGCTCGCCGTCGATCGAAACCCCACTTCCGCCTGCAAGATAGCGTCCGCCGTAGGCCTTGACACTGTCACGGGCGAGCGGAGCAAACTCATTTGCAAACCCTTCGGGGTTTTTCACTGTGTTGTCTTCAATCATGAAGACCGGACGGTTCGCCTGCGCGTGAATTCCGTGACTCTCCAGCGCACCGATGCCGATGCCTGCGACCAAGGCTCCGGCCGCCACAAAAAGAGCTTTCATAAGCACTGTCCTCCTGAATGGCCGCTCACCTCGTCTTCGCTCCGAGCGCAATTGCATCGGTTCGGACCAGCTTCAACGACTTGACCATCTTTTCCGTAGTCGCCTTGTATTTCTTGAAGTGCTGGGATTCGAGGTGCGATTTGTAGGCCTCGATGTCGCGATAGATCTCGAAGACTTTCACCTGGGTCGGGTTGTCCTTGTCGGACACGGCGTACAGCACCAGAACGCCCGGCTCGACGCGGACTGCCGTTTCGATGTGTTCGTTGACCGCTGCCTTGTAGGCCTCGAGTTGAGCGGGATCGATCTCGATTTCGGCGAGCTGGATGTACTGGCCTTGTGCCTCCTGGGCCGTGGCAGACGCTCCCAGGGTAGAAGCCAGCATGGATGCGCCCAAAATCAGAAGATGCTTTGTGTTCATCGTTACCTCCTGCGCAGCGCCAACGACGTTAGCGGCATCGCATCTCGTAGGGTATCAGCTCACTTGCGGTATTGCTCGTCACTGACTTTCTCGAGCCAATCGACGTTCTTGCCGTCCCTGGATTCCTGAATCGCGATATGCGTCATCGCGGTCGTGGGCGACGCGCCATGCCAGTGCTTCAGTCCCGGCGGAAACCACACGACGTCGCCGGGCCGGATCTCCTCGACCTGACCACCTTCACGCTGGACCCACCCGAGCCCGGCGATGACGATCAGCGTCTGCCCCAGCGGATGCGTGTGCCACGCGGTGCGGGCACCGGGTTCGAAGGTGACCTGGCCGGCGCCGACGCGGGCGGGATCCGGCGCCTGGAACAGCGGATCGACCCGCACCGTCCCGGTGAACCAGTCTTGCGAGCCCTTCTGGGAGGGCCGGGATCCGTTTCTCTTGATGTCGATGTCCATAGGAAACTCCTGATGCTCCTCTAGCGCGGACGCTTCTCGATGACGTCCTTGACGACGGGCGCCGCCGAGAAGGCATTGGGCCAGCCGGCGTAGAAGGCGAGATGGCCAACCACCTCCCCGGCTTCCTCCCGAGTCAGCCCGTTATCCATCGCACGGTTCAGGTGATAGGTGATCTGGGCGACTTGTCCGGCTGCGATGAGGGCGCTCACGGTGACGAGACTGCGGTCCCGAGGCGCGAGGCCCGGTCTGAGCCAGAGGTCCCGGAAGAGGACGTCCGTGGTGTACTGGACGAGGCTTGGCGTGATCTGGCCGAACTGCTCTCCGACGCGGGTCGCCCGCTGCTTCTCGGCAGCCTCGTCAAGGGGGAGTTGCGGTCCCGACGCCGGCGGGAGTTGATCGGCGCCGATGTTGCGGCTGTTGAAGACGTTCTTCGCCGCCGGGATCGCATTCATCGCGTTCGCCCAGCCGGTGTAGAACGCCAGATGCGTGATGATCTCGGAGATCTCGGCCGGCTTCACGCCGTTGTCGAGCGCGAGACCGAGATAGAACGGCAGTTCGACGGTCTGATTGCGAGCGATGAGCGCCGCGAGCGTGACGATGCTCCGGTCTCGCGGCGATAAACCAGCTCGCTTCCAGAGATCGCCCTGCAGAAATTGCTGCGCATATTTCTCCAGCGCGGGCGCGACGGCACGGATTTCTTCCGATTTCAACATGGGATTTGCTCCTTGGGTGGGCGCCTGATCTGCGGCGATGGCGCCGCCGGCGAACAGGCTGAATGAAAACAGGGTCGCTGCGAGCCGTCTCATTGCTTGTATCCTTCCGAAATTGTCGGGTGCGCCAGCAACCACGCGGCGACCAGCGCGGCGCAGAGCACGGTGACGGCACTGGCGAGAAACACGGCGTTCAGCTTCGCACCGACCGCGATCAACCCGAGCGCAGGGCTCGCAACTCCCTGCGCCAGGTCGAGAAAGGCGGTGTAGGCCCCCATGGCAAGGCCGCGGCTCTGCGCCGGTACCCGACGAACCGCTTCGACGCCGAAGCCGGGGTAAACCAGCGAGAAGCCGAAGCCGGTGAGCGCCGCGCCCGCCAGCGCCATCTCGGGCCGAACAGCCAGCCAGAGCAGGACGAGGCCGGCGGCTTCGATCACCGCGCAGACCAGCGCGACCTTTGCACCGCCAATCGCATCGGCCACATGGCTGAAGAATATCCGCGCCACGATGAAAGCGACGGCATAGGCGGTGTAGGCGAGCCATCCGTTGTCCCATCCTCGGCTCGCGAACAGCAGGGCGACGAACGTCGTCACCGCACCGAACCCGACGCTGCCGAGGGCAGAGCCGAGACCCGGCACCCACACGGCGCCGATCACTTCGGTGAACGAGAAGCGCGCGCGCTGCACCGGCGCAATCGTCGGAAGGGGCGCAACGAGCAGCAAGGTGAGCAGCGGAGCTATGGCGGTGGCGAGCGCGATTGCGGTGAAGCCATAGGCAGCGTAGAGCGCAGAGCCCGCTGGCGCGCCGATCGCAAACGCCGCGAACATCGCGGACCCGACCCAGGCAATGACCTTGCCCGTGCTGCGGGAATCCACGAGCGCCAGCCCCCAGCTCACCGCGGCCGTGATGATGAAGCTCTCTGCAGCGCCGAGCAGCGCACGCCCTGCCAGCAGGATCGCAACGGATGTCAGCGGCGCGCCGACGAAGCCGAGCGACGCCAGATAGAGCAATCCCGCAGCACCGGCCGCTATCAGGCCTGCGATGACGCCGCGCTTGGCACCGCTTCTGTCCGAAAAGTGCCCCGCCCAAGGTCGCGAGATCAGGGACGCCGCGAACTGGCTGCCGGCGACGAGCCCGACGACGAACGTTCCCAGCCCCAAGCCATCGTGCACGTGAAGCGGAAGAACCGGCATGGCAATGCCGATGACGAGAAAAGCGACGAAGACCACGCCCATGATCGGCAGCAAGGCCGCCGCGAGACGCGGGGCGGCAACGGATTGCTGCGTGGTGGTTGCGGACATGCCTTGCCTTTCGCTGAGACGGCGGAGCCGCCGGGCGACTGGTCTGAATCTA
The DNA here is from genome assembly GCF_900109945.1 of Bradyrhizobium sp. OK095. Classification (GTDB taxonomy): domain Bacteria; phylum Pseudomonadota; class Alphaproteobacteria; order Rhizobiales; family Xanthobacteraceae; genus Bradyrhizobium. Next base: position 212,447 of record NZ_FOBX01000004.1, on the reverse strand, counting down.
AGGCTTCCGATGGCCCGCGATTAGGTGATAGATTTTGCATGCAGTTATTAGGGTGGCTCATCAATGCAGCGAGACGACGCGAGCGACCTGCTGGCCTTTCTCGCAGTGGCCCGGGAACGCAATTTCACCCGTGCCGCGGCGAAACTCGGCATGACGCAATCTGCCCTCAGCCAGATCATCCGAAAGCTGGAGGAGCGGATCGGTGTCAGGCTTCTGAACCGGACGACGCGCAGCGTCACCCCAACTCAGGCTGGCGAACGGCTGTTCCTGAGCATTGGGCCCAAGTTCAACGAGATGGATGCCGATCTCGCCGCACTCAGCGAGCTCCGGGAAAAACCGGCCGGGACCGTTCGGCTGACGGCGACGGAGTACGCCGCCTCCGAGATCTTGTTGCCCGCCCTCGGCAAGGTCCTGCCAAAATACCCCGACATCAACGTCGAGATCGTCATCGATTACGGGCTAACCAACATCGTGGCGCAGCAGGTCGATGCCGGCATCCGCCCCGGCGAGCTTGTTGCCAAGGACATGATCGCAGTGCGGGTCAGTCCAGACCTCCGGATGGCCGTCGTTGGTTCGCCCTCCTACTTCGCCGAACGCAAAAGGCCAAAGACGCCCCAGGATCTGACGCATCACAATTGCCTCAACCTTCGCCTGCCGACCCATGGCGGTAGCCTGTACGCGTGGGAGTTCGAGAAGAACGCGCGAGAGCTCAAGGTGCGCGTGGAGGGACAGCTGGTGTTCAACAGCGCGACCCTCCTCCTGGACGGAGCGCTCAAGGGCCTGGGCCTCGCCTACCTGACCGAGGGTCACGTTCAGCAATACGTGTCCCAAGGCCGGCTCGTCCGGGTGCTTTCGGATTGGTGTCCGCCCTTCTCGGGCTACCACCTCTACTACCCCAGCAGGCGACAGCCCTCTTCCGCCTTTTCGGTGCTGGTCGAGGCGCTTCGATATCGCGGAAGGTAGGACACCGCTGCCACCACAGCCCCGCAGGTCGCAAAATCAATTCACCGTCCGCAGCGCAGCCGTGAACGCGGCGAGATCGGCTCGCGCCATCTCATCTGGCGCCCAATGGGGGAGGTCGGCGAGCTGCTCGATCACGCGCGCCCGGTCCTGCGGCAGCAGGAAGCTTGCCCAGACCTCGCTTGTGTCGCGGATGGCGGCGGCGACGAGGCGGGCGTTCTCGGGCTTGGTGGCGCCCTGGATCGCCGCGCAGACAATGCCGAGGATATATTGCGCGGCGTTGCGGCGGAAGCCGGCAAGTCCCTCCTCGCGGATGCGGGTGCGCTGCTCCGGCGCAAGGCCCGCCCAGAACAACTGGCCCGCAACCGCCTCGCGCGCCATGCCGCGGATCATGAAGCTGATCGCCACCGCGTACTGGTCGCCGTACTCGGTCATGTTGCGCTGGAGCGCGACAAGATCGGGCTGCGGCGGCTTCGCACCGTAAAGGATGAACAGCTTGTGGGTCGCGTTGGCGGCGTCGGTCCAGTCCATCAGCCAGTCCATGTCGCTCGCCTGCGCGGGCGGCAACGCCGCCAGGGCGTCGAGATCGAACACGCGGCCGAGCAGGGCTGCGATCTCCGGCCGGGTCAGGTCGGGCCGCCCGCCCTTTTTGGTCACGCCTTCCACATAGATCCGGAAAGCCTGCGCGGCCTCGCGCGCGGCGGCCGCATCATGCGCGCCATCCTGTGCAAGCGCCGGTGAAGCGAGTGCGAGGAGGACCAGGAGGATTCTGACGATCGGCATGGGCAACCTCAACCGGCGCGATACGCCGCGCCGTTCGTGACGATGGCGGTTGTTAGTCGCAGCCGACGCCGTCGAGGTTCGCGGACCTGCGGCGGGCCCTCAGGATGAGGTCCGGTGTTGCGGTGAACTCGCGGACGCCCTCCAGCCCCCACCGGGACCGCGATCATCCAATCGCGAAATCGGCCGCCGTCTCCGCGTGAATGGCGGTCGTGTCGAACGTCTCGACCGAAGTATCGTCTCGACCGACCAGCATCGTGATCTCGGTGCAGCCGAGGATGATGCACTCCGCGCCCGCGGCGACGAGCGCGGCCATCACCTCCTGATAGCGGCGGCGCGAGGGAGCGGTGACGCTGCCGAGGCAAAGTTCATCGTAGATGATGCGGTTGACGTCGGCCCGGGCGTCTGCGGGAGGAACCAGGACGTCGAGATCATGCGCGCGCAGCCGGTCGATGTAAAAATCTTCCTCCATCGTGAACTTGGTGCCGAGCAGCCCGACCCGCCGGTAGCCTCTGGAGCGGATGCGCTCTGCCGTTGCGTCGCCGACGTGAATGAAGGGAATGGTCACATTCGACATGATCTCGGGCGCCAGCTTGTGCATCGTGTTGGTGCAGAGCACGATCGCGCGCGCGCCGGCGCTTTCGAGACGCCGTGCGATTTCCGCGAGGCTGGCCGCCGCCTCGTCCCAGCGGTCGGCATATTGCATCTCCTTGATCGCCTGAAAATCGTAGGAATACATCAGCAGCGGCGCCGAATGCAGCTTGCCCATGCGGTCGCGGACGCGCTCGTTGATGAGCTTGTAGTAGAGCGCAGTGCTCTCCCAGCTCATGCCCCCAATCAGACCAATCGTTCGCATTCCGGCGGCTCCACAAACAACTCGGTCGGATCGTAGACGAAGAGGTCAGAGCTGGCCATGTCTGCCGTTCCGATTGAACCCGATCCGAGTTCGGCGACACTATCCCCTTGCCTGGTGAGCGGCTTCGCCCATCCATGGGCAATACGGGAACGTCCGTCATGCGAGAGCGAAACTGGCGATTGATCGCGGTCGGCACGGTGCTGCTGGTGCTGGCCGTCCTGTTCTTCCTGTCGATGCGGGACACGACGCCGTGGTCCAATGATCCCGCCACTGTGATGCGGACGGTCGGAGAGGTTTCCGGCGCCGTCGGCGGCATCAGCCTCGTCATGATCCTGTTCGGCCTGATCGGCCGGAAGGCGCCGGCCTGAGCGGCGTCATTACATGCGGTTTTTCTTTTGCGAAATCGTCGCGCGCATCGTCGCGATCTATCTATGCGTCGATTGCATCCGCATGCTGCGGGATGGCTATGCCGAACGGGAGATCAGGGCTTTCAGTCCCGATCTCGTGGTCTGGCTGCTGGACCGGTCGCGGCAGGTCTTTCAGCGGGACACGGCGCCTATCAGGTACTGGATGGAAATGGGCCACCAGGCCCTGTGTCTGGCGGCGTGCCTCGCCATCGCGATCTTCGGGTGGTGGCCGCCGAACGGCTGAGTATCCGCCGATAGCATCGGTTGAGAATTTTGAAATCTAGAGCGCCGGCAAATCCCGCGGCGGCTTGCGCATTCCCGACGCCTGCTCATAGGCGTAGGCCAGTCGCAACAGCTTGTGCTCGCTCCAGGCACGGCCGGCGAAGGTGACGCCGAGCGGATAGTCGGGCGTTTCCTTGTCGCCGGCTCCCGAGACGAAGCCGCCGGGCACCATGACGCTGGGATAGCCCGCCTTGGCTGATATCACGCAACCTCCGCTGCCGGGGAACAGCACGGCGTCGAGCTTGTGCCGGTTCATATAGGCGTCCATGCCGCGCGTTTTGGCGGCGAGCAGGTCCATGGCGCGGGCCGATTTGTATTCGCGCTCGCTCAAATCGCCCCTGCTCGCATTGGCGGCGAGGAACAGGTCCTGGCCGAAACGCAGCGCCATCTCCGCGTTCGCTTCGTTGAAGGCGACGATGTCGGCGATGGTCTTGATGTCGGTGCCGGTCGCCCAATGCTTCAGATAGAGGTTGAGATCGTGCTTCAGCTCGTAGAGGAAGACGATCCACTGCATCATCGGATTGCCTTTGTTGGGACTCAGCGGATTGCGGTTGAACACAGCCATGGTCGTGCCCGGTCCGGCCATCCAGCCGGCTGTCGGCATGCTGGCGCGCACAATGACAGCGCCGAGATCCTCCAGCACCTTGATGGCGTCGGCCATCATCCTCGCCGATGCCGCCGGCAGCTTGCCGTAATAGGGATCGTTCAGGGTATCTGCAGGGTCGCTCGGCACGCCGATGCGCGCGCCCTTCATCGCATCCTGTGTGAGGCCGGCGGTGTAATCGGCCGGCCGCTTCTGCCGCTCCGTGGCGGGATCGCGCGGGTCGCTCGCCGCCAGCACGTTGAGGAGCAGCGCCGCGTCGCGCACAGTGCGCGTCATCGGTCCCGCGGTGTCCTGGCTATGCGCGATCGGCACGATGCCGGCGCGACTGATCAGCCCGACGGTCGGCTTGACGGTGACGAGGCCATTCTGGCTGGCGGGGAACAGCAGCGAGCCTGAGGTCTCGGTGCCGACCGAGGCCGCGCACAGACCGGCTGCTACGGCGACCGCCGACCCCGAGCTCGAGCCCCCGGGACTCACGACCGGAATGCCCCGATCGTCCATCAGCACCGGCGCATAGGGGTTCTTCACCTGACCGCCCAGCGACGAATAGCCCGAGGGCATCTCGATCGCGAGGATGTTGGCGAACTCCGTCAGGTTCGCCTTGCCGAGGATTATCGCGCCGGCGTTCCGCAGCAGCTTGACGATTGTGGCATCGCGCCTCGCATGCGCGCCCTCCAGCGCCAGCGAGCCCGCCGTGGTCGGCTGCTTGTCGCCGGTGGCGATGTTGTCCTTCAGCAGAATGGGGACGCCGGCCAGCGGTCGCTTGGCCGACGGTTTGGTGCCGTCGAGCTTGGCCGCGATCGTGAGCGCGTCGGGATTGAGCGCGCGCACGGAATTGAGCATGGGCCCGCTGCGGTCATAGGCCTCGATGCGCGCGAGATAAGCCTCGGTCAGCGCCGTGGCCGTGACCTGCCCGTTCGCCAGCGCATCGAGGATGTCGCTCATGGGCGCGTCCTCGAGCTTCAGCCCGGCCTGCGCCTCGGCGCGGACTGCAGCTGCGGCGCGGCGGGGTGGCTTCGTCATGACGTGCCTCTTGGACGGCTTGCTGCGAATGCGCTACAAACGGTAGCATTAAGGCCGATGGCACGACAAGTTGATTGCACCGCTGAAACTTTCTACGCCCAACTCAGATTCAAATGGCCTGCGCGACAGCTATGATGGTGACGAACGCACGATCATCATGGAGCGATCGTGGCCTGCGGGCCATGCGCCGGGATGTGATCTTGATCCTCTCCGCCAAATAGACGACCATCGTGCCTCTTACCGCTCACACCAAGAATGGGCGAGGAAACGCGCATGAACGCAACTCCCGAACTTGGCCTGGTCGAGCGGGCTCGCGCCATCGCGCCGCTGATTGCGCGCGAGGCGGACGAGATCGAGCGGACACGACGGCTGACGCCTGTGGTCGTGACCGCGCTGATCGAGCACGGACTTTATCGCGCGCTGCTGCCGCAGAGCCTTGGCGGCACCGAGGCCGCGCCGGACCACTTCATGCAGATGCTGGAGGAGATCGCCAAGGCGGATGCCTCTACGGCCTGGTGTCTCGGCCAATGCAGCGTCTGCGCCATGATCGCCGCGTCCCTCGACCACGACACCGCGCTGGAGATCTTCAACGCCGCGCCCGGCATCCTCGCCTGGGGCGCGATCGCGCATGAGGCGCGCGCAGTCGAGGACGGCTATCGTGTCACGGCGCGCTGGGACTTTGCCTCGGGCTCGCGGCAGGCGAGCTGGCTCGGGGCGCATGTGCGCATCGTTGGCAGTGACGGGACGCCGCGCAAAAATGCCGACGGATCGGCGGAGGTGCGCACCATCCTGTTTCCGGTCGCGAGCGCTGTGATGCACGATGTGTGGCAGGCGATCGGGCTCGCCGGCACCGGCACGGATTCGTACGAGGTCGCCGACCTCTTCATCCCCGAGCGCTTCACGGCGTTCCGCGATGTACCGCATGCGCTGGTTGAGAAGGGTCCGCTCTACAGGATCGGTACCGGCTCGACCTTCAGCCTCGGCTTTGCCGCGGTCTCGCTCGGCGTCGCGCGGGCGACCCTGGATGCTGCCATCGCCTTGTCGCGCGCAAAACATCAGTCGCTCGCCGCCAGCGCCATGCGCGACAACCAGGCGGTTCAGGGCCTGATCGGCCGCACCGAGGGCGATTTGCGCGCCGCGCGCGCCTATCTCTATGCGACAGCGAAGGCGATGTGGCGCGATCTCTCCGTAACAGGCACGTTCAGCGCGGCGCATCGCAGCGCGGTCAGGCTGGCGGCGACCTGGACCATTCATCAATCCGCAAAAGTGGTCGACACCGCCTATCACATGGCCGGGGCGACCGCGGTGTTCCGAAAGCATCCGTTCGAGCGCCGGTTCCGCGACATGCACGCCATCGCCCAGCAAATCCAGGCGCGCGACACGCATTACGAGGACGTCGGTAGGATGATCCTCGCCGAAAACCGCTAGTCGGCGAGCAAAGCTGCGGCGCTTTGTCTCTTCTTACGACGAACGGCTCATCCGCATGCGCTGACGGCATTGAGTCATGCAAAAGGATGACAACGATTCCGTTGAAACACGGAGGCGCACCGGGCTGTTGTTAAGCAATTTCTGGGACCTTTCCACAAAAGCAAGATTTGGAAATGCAATACGTGGAAATGCCCGGGAATTTTTCGATGTTCAAGCTCAAGTCGATTGCCGCCCGCCTGATTCTCGCCATCGCGCTCACCGTCGCGGTGGCCTGCGCCATCCTCTCCGGCTTCTCGATCACCCAGCAGCGGGCGCTGACCCGGCTCGCGCTCGATCAACAGCTCAAGCTGCAATATGAAAGCGTGGTCGCGGCGATCGACTATGAGGGACGTTCGGCTCTGGCAGTCTCCGCCGTGATCGCGGCGCTGCCGCCGGTCGGCGATGCCATCATCAGGGGCGACCGTGACGCGCTCGGCGTCCTGCTCGGCGATGCCAACAAGGCGCTGAAGGCGATGGGCATCCCGCTGATCACCTTCCAGCTTCCGCCGGCAATCTCGTTCTATCGCGTCCACACGCCAAAGACCTTCGGCGACGACGTCTCCAGCCGCCGCGCCACCGTGGTCGAGGCGCTCAAGACCGGCCGCCAGATCGTCGGCGTCGAGCCGGGCCGCGAGGCGCTCGGCATCTTCGGCCTGACGCCGATCGTGCGCGACGGCAAGAATCTCGCCAATGTCGACATAGGCGCCGCCTTCGGCAAGGAGTTCGTCGACCGCGCCAAGAAGCGGTTTGGCATCGATCTCGCCGTCTATTCGGTGGACGGCAAGAATTTGAACAAGCTGTCCTCGACCTTCGGCGAGAACGCGGTCGCCAAGCCCGACGAGTTGAAGGCCGCGGTCGACGGCACGCCGCTGCTGCGCGAGGCCGAGCTCGATGGTCATCCGGTCGCGGTCTATGCCGGGCCGATCAAGAACTATGCTGGCGCCCCGGTCGGTGTGCTCGAAATCATCAAGGACACGACGGAGTACGAGGCCGCTTTCTCCGCCGCGGAGCGCAATCTGATCCTCGGCACGGTCGCGATCCTCGCAATTGCCATCCTGCTGGCGTTCCTGCTCGGACGCGGCCTGTCACGGCCGCTGATCGCGATCACCGCCATCATGAATCGGCTGTCGAGCGGCGACACCAGCGTCACCATTCCCGGCAGCGAACGGCCGGACGAACTCGGCACCATGGCCAAGGCGGTGGAAATGTTCCGCCAGGGCATGCTCGAGACGGGCGCGCTACGCGAAGCGCAGGAGGCCGACAAGGCCAAGAGCGAGATCGAGAAGCAGGCGATGCAGCGCCAGATGGCCGACCGCTTCGAGGCCGACGTCAAGGGCGTGGTCTCGGCCGTCGCCAGGGCGACCGAAGGCATGCAGAGCGTCGCCGGCGAGATCACCACGAGCGTCAACGGCACCTCGCAGCGCGCATCCGCCGCGGCGACGGCATCGGAGGAAGCTTCGACCAGCGTCAATGCGGTTGCAGCGGCGACCGAGGAGCTGGCCTCATCGGTCAGCGAGATCGGCCGTCAGGTCACCCATTCCAGCCAGGTTGCCAGCAATGCCGTCGTGAAGGCCGCCGAGACGACCGAGATGGTCACGAGCCTTGCGGCCTCCGCCGAGCGCATCGGCGACGTGCTGCGGCTGATCAGCGAGATCGCGAGCCAGACCAATCTGCTGGCGCTCAACGCCACGATCGAGGCGGCGCGCGCGGGCGAAGCCGGCCGCGGCTTTGCGGTGGTTGCAGCCGAAGTGAAGGGGCTGGCCAGCCAGACCGCGAAGGCCACCGACGAGATTGCGAGCCAGGTCTCGGCGATCCAGGCCGCCACCGGCAATTGCGTCACCGCGATCTCCGGGATCAGCGACACCATCCGCGAGATCAGCGGCATTACCACCACGATTGCCGCCGCGGTCGAAGAGCAGGGCTCGGCGACGCGCGAGATTGCCCGCAGCGTGCAGCAGGCCTCCGCCGGCACCACCGACGTCTCGGCCAATGTCGCCGGCGCCAGCCAGTCCGCGGACCAGTCACGCGCGCTGGCGGGCAATGTGATGGTGGCGTCGGGCGAGCTCGGGCAGCACGCGTCTGCGCTGATGAAGAGTGTCGATACGTTTTTGGCGGGGCTGCGGGCGGCTTAGCGGTCGCGAGATATCAGTTGCGACGGTGCTGCGCTCCCTCGCCCCGTTCTTACGGGGCCGCGACAAGCTTCGCTTGCGCTGAGAGGGTTGGGGTGAGGGGCCTCTCTCCGCATGGTTGGTCGTCGAGGGACCTGTACCCCCTCACCCGGAATCCGCGCTACGCGCGTATTCCGACCTCTCCCCGCAAGCGGGGCGAGGTAAGAACCTCACGCAACCAGCGCGGCGTCTTCTTCGTCCCCATCGATCCCGCGTTGCGCCGTCAGCAGGCTGATGATCTCCGCATTCGGGCGGGCCTTGCTGAACAGAAAGCCCTGGCCTTCGTCGCAGCCCTCAGTGCGGAGACAGCTCAGCTCGGCCTCGGTCTCGACGCCCTCGGCGGTGATGGTGACGCCAAGACCTTTGCCGAGGCTGACGATGGAGCGGATGATCGCCTGGGCTTCGCGGTTGGCGCCGAGATCGCGCACGAAGGACTGGTCGATCTTGATCTTGTCGAACGGGAAGCTGCGCAAATAGCTGAGGCTGGAATAGCCGGTGCCGAAATCGTCCATCGAGATGCGCACGCCGAGCGCGCGCAGCGCATGCAGCGTCGCCAGCACTTGCGCGCTCTTCTCCAAGAGCAGCGTCTCGGTGATCTCGAGCTCCAGCCGCCGCGGCGGCAGGCCGGAATGTTTTAGCGCATCGGTCACCACCGAGAGCAGATTGCCAGTGCGGAACTGGAGCGGCGACAGATTGACGGCGACGCGGACGTCATCCGGCCATGTCGCGGCGTCGAGGCATGCGCGACGCAGCATCAAGCCGCCGAGCGCATTGATCAGCCCGGTCTCTTCCGCGACCGGAATGAACTCGGCCGGCGAGACCATGCCGCGCTCGGCATGCGGCCAGCGCACCAGCGCCTCGAAGCCGGTGATACGGCCGCTCTGGAGGTCGACCAGCGGCTGGTAATAGGGCCGCAGCACGTCGTTCTGGATCGCGTCGCGCAGCTCGACCTCGATCTTGCGGCGGCTCTGCGCTTTGGCATCGAGCGCCGCCTCGAAAAACGCAAAAGTGCCGCGCGCATCCAGCTTGGCGCGCGACAGCGCCATGTCGGCGCTCTTGAGCAGTTTTTCGGACTCATCGCCGTCGCCGGGCGCCATCGCAATGCCGATGGAGGCCCTGATCACCACGGAATGGCCGTCAAGCAGATAGGGATCGGCGATGGCCTCCAGCAAGCGTTTTGCCAGCAGCACCGCGTCCTCGGGACGCGTCAGGCCACTCTGTACGATTGCAAACTCGTCGGAGTTGAGCCGTGCCAGCGCGTCGTCCTCGCGCAAGGTCGAGCGCAATCGCTTGGCAACGCCACGCAGGAGCTTGTCGCCGACGGCGTGTCCCAGCGTGTCGTTGACGGCCTTGAAATTGTCCAGCCCCAGCATCAGCAGCGCGACCTTGTCGGAGCTGCGCCGGCCGTGCAGCAACATCTCGTCGACCTGCTGGCGCAGCAGATTGCGGTTCGGCAGGCCGGTCAATCCGTCATGCTGGGCCATGAAGGCCAACCGCGCCTCGGCGCGCTTGCGCTCGGTGATGTCCATCAGCGCGAGCAGCACCGCAGGCCGCTCGGCATAGGTTAGTTCGCGGGAGTAGATCGCGAGATCAATCAGCGCGCCGTCGGCCTTGACGTGCTTCCAGGTGCGCGCGGCCTGCTCTTCGCTGGAGCGATCGGTGGTCCAGGGCGGCTCGCTGTCGAAGGCCTGAAGGCTGCGGATCTTCAGCTTCTCGAACTCGGCGCGGCTGTAGCCGTAATGGGCGATTGCGGCATCGTTGACGCCGAGGATGCGCTCGTCGTCCAGCGCGCAGACGATCATGGGGACGGGATTGCCGTCGAACAGCAGGCGGAACGAGGCCTCGCGCTGCTTCAATTCGGTGATGTCGACGCGGAGGCCAACGACCCCGCCGTCATCGGTGCGGCGCTCCTCGATCAGGATGACGCGGCCGTCCGACAGCGTCTGCTCGTGGCGCTTGCCGGGTTCGTGCAGCTTCTTCAGCCGCTCGGCGATCCATTCGTCCTCGTGGCCGGCGGCTTCCGGATAATCGCCGCGGGCAACGCCGACGCGCAGCGTGTCTTCGAGGCGCGCGCCTTCGGCGAACAGATCGGCGGTCTTGCTGTAGATTTCCGAATATTGCTTGTTCCAGAGGACGTAGCGGCCTTCGGGGTCGAGGATCACGATGCCCTGCGGCAGCAAATCGACAGCCTGGCGCAGCCGCTCATGCGATTTGCGCGCCTCGGTGATGGCCGCTTCAGCTTCGGCGCGGCGCTGCACGAGCTCGTGGTGGTCAACGGGCGGATGCGGCGCGCGCGCGAATCGCGGTTTGCGCGGCCGGCGGCCGGCAAGCACGCTTTGCTTTCGCTTTCCTGGTTTTCGAGACCCCAAACTCAACTTCACATGTCCAATCGCGCCCAGCGGCCGCAAGTCTTGAGACAAGTCTTGGGGCAAGTGTCTGAAAAAAAAGTAATCTTCGCCGGTCGGGCCGCGCGACGGCCGACGCCGCGGTCCTCGTGTGTCAGGCATTTGTGCCTGTTTGCGAGGCGCAAGAACCCCGGCGGGCGCAGCAAACCTGTTCCACCGTCGCAACGGAGAGGGCGCGATGGCGCAAAATTGCGCGCTCGCTTGAATCATTTACTGGATCGCGCGCGATTGCATGCGGGCCGCGGATATCCCCCACGCCGCGCACGTATTTTGGTCAATGCAGGATAGGGTTATCGCGCTGTTAAGGACGCGGCCGATCCCCGGTAAAATCTACGACTTTTGGACAAGTTAGTTGGAGATGCGGATCGTCGTATTGCGCGCCCCCTCGCGCGGGATGCTAATTCTTAACCCTGACGCGGTGTTGGGCTATAAGGATGTCAGCATGAGTCCCCGCCGCATCGCCCCTCTCCTGCTCGTCATGACGCTCCTGGCCGCCGGCGACGCGCTGGCGCAGGACAAGGGCAGCGTGAACCCGAAGCCGCTGCCAGCGCTCGCCAACCCCAATGATCCCACGATCGGCGCCAGGGAGCTGTTCGCGCGAAAACTGCTTCCCTCGACGGGGCCGGCGCATGTCATCGGCTCCTATGTGAAGGGTTGCATCGGCGGCGCCATGCAGATGCCGCTCAACGGCGACAATTGGCAGGTGATGCGGCTGTCGCGTAACCGCAATTTCGGTCACCCCGACATGATCGCGCTGATCAAGCGGCTCGCGGCCAAGGCGCACAAGGATGCGGGCTGGCCCGGCATCCTGGTTGGCGACATCGGCCAGCCGCGCGGCGGGCCGGCGCTGTCGGGCCATGCCAGCCACCAGGTCGGGCTCGATGCCGATATCTGGCTGACGCCGATGCCGGATCATCGCCTCTCCCGCGAGGAGCGCGAGGACATGTCGGCGGTGATGATGGTGCGGCAGGACCGGCTCGACATCGACCCAAAGGTGTTCACGCCGAGCCATGTGCTGGTGCTGCGCGACGCGGCGCAGGAGCCGGCGGTGCAGCGCATCTTCGTCAATGCCGCGATCAAGAAGGCGCTGTGCCGCGAGGCCAAGGGCGACCGCTCCTGGCTGTCAAAAATCCGGCCGTGGTGGGGCCACGACTATCACTTCCACATCCGCATGCGCTGCCCGGCGGGCTCGAGCGAATGCGAGGGCCAGCCGTCGCAATCCGAGGACGAAGGCTGCAAGCCTGCCGATCTCGCCTATTGGTTCAGCGACGGCGTGCTGCACCCGAAGCCGCCGCCCGAGCCGCCGAAACCGAGGCCGCCGATGACGCTGGCGCAGATGCCGGCGGCTTGCAAAGTGGTGCTGCACGCGGGCGATGCGAAGCCGTAGGGTACGCTGGAGCCTCACCCTCCGCTGTCGTCCCGGGGCGCGAAGCGAGCCCGGGACCCATAGCCACAGGGAGTGGTTGTAGCAGGAGCTGGTCACTCCGAATCTTCGCCACACGCCTTCCTGTGGCTATGGATCCCGGGCTCGCGCTGCGCGCGCCCCGGGATGACAAACTCGTTGGTTGGTCCGCACCGCGTGAATGGGCTAGGATCACCCTTGCCGCTCAGCCGTAAGCCCGCGGCATTCCGGGATGCGCATCCCGTTGCTCGAAAAGCCTGACCGCAAGCCCCGCGTCCGTCGCGTGGCCAACGATGAGATTTGACATGCGCATCCTCGCCTTCCTCGCCATGCTTTCGCTCGGCTCGACCTCTGCTCTCGCTGCCGAGGAACCCAGCGGCTGCGACAAGTTCAAATGGCCGATCGAGCGCGAGCGCGCTGCGCTGACCGCGCCGGATCGTGCCAAGCTCGCGTCGGGCAGCGAGCAGGCTGCGTTGCCGTCAACAGCGATCACACTGGGCCTGGTCGCCCCGACCGAGGCAAAGCTGCCGACGCCGCCGGAGCGGGCGCCGAAGGACGGCACCTTTGCCGGCTTCACTGGCATCAAGACAGCGAAGGCCGGGCTGTACACGGTCAGCCTGTCCTCCGGGGCCTGGGTCGACGTGGTCCAGGACGGGCATTTCCTCAAGCCCGTGGCCTTCAGCGGCGCCACCGATTGCGACGGCATCCGCAAGACCATGAAATACGAGCTGTCGGCCCAGCCTTTCGTGGTCCAGATCAGCGGCGCCAAGGACAATTCGCTCTCGATTGCGATCCTGCCGGCGCAATAGGCCAAACCGTCGCCTTTGACCTGAGGCGCTGGCCTGCTATCTTCGTGAGATGCGATATCCCTGCCGGCCGTAAGCCGCCGCAAGGACCCGTGGAACAGCGCTTCCGCCCGTCGCGAATTGACTTAACCCAACGCCAGATTTGCGCGTGCATTTGTGCGCGCGAGCTCGCACGGAGCGCATTCCATGATTCGTATCGCCGGACTTTTCACCGCCTTCGTGATCCTCGCGGGCGCGAGCCTCTCGCCTGCCGCCGCCGAGGAAAAGACCATCACCGTGTTCGCCGCGGCGTCGATGAAGAACGCGCTCGACGAGATCGACGCCGCCTACACCGCCAAGACCGGCGTCAAGTTCAGCGTCAGCTATGCCGCGAGCTCGGTGCTCGCCAAGCAGATCGAGCAGGGCGCGCCGGCCGACGTGTTCGTCTCCGCCGACACCGACTGGATGGACTACGCGATCTCCAAGAAGACCATCAACGAGCCGACCCGCGTCAACCTGCTCGGCAACAGCATCGTGCTGATCGCGCCGAAGGATTCCAAGATCGACAACGTCACCATCGCGCAGGGTTTCGATCTCGCCAAGCTCGCCGGTGACGGCAAGATCGCGACCGGCGACGTCAAGTCCGTGCCGGTCGGCAAATACGCCAAGGCGGCGCTGGAAAAGCTGGGCGCCTGGACTGCCGCGGAGCCGAAATTCGCGATGGCCGAGAGCGTGCGCGCCGCGCTGACGCTGGTGGCGCGCGGCGAAGCCAATCTCGGCATCGTCTATTCGACCGACGCCAAGGTCGAGCCCGGCGTCAAGATCGTCGGCACCTTCCCGGCGGATTCGCATCCCGCGATCATCTATCCAGTCGCAGCGACAACGACCGCGAAGCCCGAGACCAACGACTATCTCGCCTTCCTGCGCACGTCGGCGGCCAAGACCATTTTGGAAAAATATGGCTTCAAGTTCCTGATCAGCCCCACCACCTGATCTTTCGTGCTCGACATCTCTCCCGCCGAATGGACGGCGATCCTGCTCTCGCTCAGGGTCGCCGTCATCGCCACGCTGGTCGCAACGCCGTTCGGCATTGCGCTGGCGTGGCTGCTCGCCCGCAAGGATTTTTGGGGCAAATCACTCCTCGACGCCGTGGTGCATCTGCCGCTGGTCTTGCCGCCGGTCGTCACCGGCTATCTGCTGCTTCTCACCTTTGGCCGCCGCGGCCTCGTCGGTGCTTTCCTCGCCGATCATCTCGGCATCGTCTTCGCGTTCCGCTGGACCGGTGCGGCGCTCGCCTGTGGCATCATGTCGTTTCCGCTGCTGGTGCGCCCGATGCGGCTGTCGATCGAGGCGATCGACCGGCGGCTGGAACAGGCCGCCGAGACGCTCGGCGCGGCCCCTTGGAAAGTGTTCTTCACGGTGACACTGCCGCTGGCGCTGCCCGGCGTGCTCGCCGGCATGGTGCTTGGTTTTGCCAAGGCGATCGGCGAGTTCGGCGCCACCATCACGTTCGTTTCCAACATTCCCGGCGAGACCCAGACGATCTCCTCCGCGATCTATTCGCTAATCCAGACGCCTGACGGTGACAGCGCTGCGGGGCGGCTCGTGATCGTCTCGATCGTGCTCGCGATAGGTGCCCTCATCGCCGCGGAATGGTTCGCTCGCCGCGCCACGCAACGCCTGCACGGGAACTGACCATGCTGCGCGTCGACATCGAAAAAGAGCTCGGCGAATTTTCGCTTTCTGCTTCATTCACCAGCGAAGGCCGCGTCATCGGCCTGTTCGGTGCGTCGGGCGCCGGCAAGAGCTCGCTGGTCAACATGATCGCAGGCCTGCTGCGGCCCGACCGCGGCACCATCGTGATCGACGGCGAGACCGTCGACGACACCGCGGCCGGCATCCATGTGCCGACCTATCGCCGCAGCATCGGCTATGTGTTCCAGGACGCGCGGCTGTTTCCGCATCTCAACGTCGCGCAGAATCTCGACTATGGCAGGCGGATGAACGGCCTGGCCGCCGATCCTGCGCAGCACAAGCGTGTCGTCGATCTGCTCGACATCGGCGCGCTTCTCGATCGCCGCCCCGGAAAACTCTCCGGCGGCGAACGCCAGCGCGTCGCGCTCGGCCGCGCGCTGCTGTCGAAGCCGCGCCTGTTGCTGCTCGACGAGCCGCTCGGCGCACTCGACGAAGGCCGCAAGCTCGAGATCTTGCCCTATCTGGTCCGTCTGCGCGACGAGGCCAACGTGCCGATGGTCTATGTCAGCCACGACGTTGCTGAACTGCGCCAGCTCGCAACGCAGATCGTGATGCTGAAGCAGGGGCGGGTGACGTCGTTTGGTGGAGTGAAGGTGCTGTCGTGAGGCCGTAGCCCGGATGGAGCGCGGCGTCCGCCAGCGTGCCGTGTGCCCGTTTGACGTTGTCGAGAAACTGCCGCACGCTTTCCCGCCACGTGAAGGTCAAGGCATAGGCCCGGCATTTTTCGCGCGGCACCTGCAAGGCCGCGAGCGCAGCGCGGCGCAGGTCGACATCGAGACAGCCGCAGCCGGACTTGCCGATCACGTCGAGCGGCCCCATCACCGGAAAGGCCGCGACCGGCAGGCCGCACGCCAGCGCCTCGAGGATCACCATCCCGAACGTATCGGTCAGGCTCGGAAAGACGAAGACATCGGCTGACGCGTAGACATCGGCGAGCGCTTGCCCGGTCCGCATGCCCAAAAAATGGACCTGCGGAAATCGCGCCTGCAGGCTGGCACGCAGCGGCCCGTCGCCAACCACGACCTTCGAGCCCGGCAGGTCCAGAGCCAGGAAGGCCTCGATGTTCTTCTCGACCGCGATGCGGCCGACATACAGGAACACCGGCCCCGGAAAGGCGAGCGGCCGCACGCTGCGAGGACGAAACAGCTCGGCATCGACGCCGCGCGACCACGGCATCAGGTTGCGGAAGCCACGCGCCTTCAACGCCTGCTCCAGCGTCGGCGAGCCGACCATGATGCCATCGCCGCTATTGTGGAAACGGCGCAACGCGGCATAGCTCCATTTCAGCGGCACCGGCAGCCGCGCCGCCAGATATTCAGGAAAGCGGGTGTGATAGCTCGTCGTGAACGGATAGCCGCGGGTCCGGCAGACATAACGCGTGATCCACCCGATCGGCCCCTCGGTCGCGATGTGCACGGAATCCGGACCCATGCGTTTGATCGCGCGCTCGATCCGCCCCACCGAGGCCAGCGCAAGGCGGATCTCCCGGTAGCCGGGCAGCGGCAACGTGCGAAAATCGCCCGGCGTGAGGAAGCCGATATTGGCGCCGAACAAGGGCGCTTCGCTGGCGAGATATTCGAGCGAGCGCACCACGCCGTTGATCTGTGGGCGCCAGGCGTCAGTTGCCACCAGCACGCGCATCAGGCGACCGCCCGTGCGAACGGCACCACGCTCGACCCGCCCGACATCTGCTGCGGCCGCGCCTCGGCCCAGCGGACGATCTCGAACCGGCCATCATGGTGCTCCACGACCCCGGTGCAGGATTCCACCCAATCGCCGGTGTTGATGTAGCGAATGCCGAACTCATCATGCATCGCCGCGTGGTGGATGTGGCCGCAGATCACGCCCTGCGCATCGTGGCGCCTTGCTTCCGACGACAGCACCTCCTCGAAGCGGCCGATGTGATTGACCGCATTCTTGACCCGCAGCTTCGCCCAGGACGAGAACGACCAATAGGCCAGCCCGAACCGGCTCCGGATCCAGTTGAGCCAGACGTTGGAGGCAAGCGCCGCGCGATAGCCGACATCGCCGAGCAGCGCCAGCCAGCGGGCGTGGCGCACGACGAGATCAAAGTGATCGCCATGGACGACGAGGTAATCGCGGCCGTCAACGCCCCGGTGGATCGCGTGCTCAACCACCTCGACGTTGCCGAAGGTCGAGCCGACATAGTCGCGCACGAACTCGTCGTGATTGCCGGCCACATAGACCAGCCGCTTGCCGCGCCGCGCAAGATCGACGAGTTCCTGCACCACCGCGTTGTGCGTGTTTGGCCAATACCAGCTCGACCGCAGGTACCAGCCATCGACGATGTCGCCGACCAGGTACACAGTGTCGGCGTCATGGTGATGGAGAAAGTCGATCAGCCGTTCGGCCTGGCATCCTCTTGTCCCGAGATGGACATCGGAGATGAACAGGCTCCTGACCTTGACCATTTCGGACGGCAAAGCCGCATCCCTGTTCTGGCATTGCGCCGACCGGTCGCCGCTATGGCCATCGCGGAGGAATGCCATCGCGGCAGCTTCCGCCAATCCCGCGACCGCCTTCGTCACATCCCGGTTGGCGCGCCGTCGGAAGATTGAGCGATGCCAATAAACGGCGACGGCAAAAACCAGCAGCGCAAACTGTGCGCCGCGATGCCGCCCGTCTGACGCCGCGACACCGAACTGAAGACCAGCGAGCAGGATCAGCACCCCGGCGCTGAGGTGTTCAAGCGTGTGCGAGCCGGGCCGAAAGCGGGACAACAGAACCCTCATGCGATCTCCTCCACGGCCTTGATCTCCCCTAACGCTTTGGGGGCGGCGATGGCGCGCGGTGACGCGAGGCGCGGCCGCGCGGTCGCGCGCTTGTAAGAGCGAAGTCCGAGAATGATCGCGACCTCCACGGCGATGAGGATGGCGACCACCCAGAAGCCGACGCTGACGGGATCCTGACCGCTGTCGCGCAGCGCGTAGCCGAGGCTCAGGAACGGCATGTTCCAGATCACGGTGCCGATCGCAGTGGCGGTGACGAAGGCGCGCGGCTCCAGCCGCAACACGCCGGCCGGCAGCGCCAGATAGATTCGCACGGTCGGCAGCGTCTGGCCGATCAGCGTGACCCAGAAATGGTTACCGCGATAGGCATCGGTGAGCTGCTCGTAGAACGAGGGCCGCAGCAGCACATATTTGCCATAGGTCCTCACCAGTCGCTCGATCCGTTGCGAGCCGAGCGCGCGGCCAAGCCCGTACCAGCCGATCGCGCCGACCACGGACCCGGCACTCGTCACCAGGATGGCCATGGCCAGCATCGCGCCGTCGGACACGGTGAGACCAAGCAGCATCAACAGAACATAGGACGGAAACACCGGAATGAATTTCTCGGCGATCGCCAGGCAACCCATGCCCAGCAGGCCGAAGTGCAGAAACATTGCGATCGCGCTCGACGTGTCCATGATGCCTCGGTTACGCGAAGGGGGGACGGCGGCTGATCCGGTACACCGAGGCCGGAGGCAGGTTGCGATAGGTCTGGCCGATGCGGCTTGCCTGCAGGTCGAGATGATCGAGGATCGCATCGGGGACGGGACAGCGCGGGCCGTAGGTGATCTGGTAGAACGCGCCGCCCGGACGGAGATAGGCAAACGCGCCGGCGAGGATCGCAAGCACTTTTCCCTGCGGCATCGTCAGCAGCCCGAGCCCGCTGACGACGGCACCGACCGGCGCCCCCTCGAACAGTTTTTCTCTCACCAGCCAGGCCGCATCCATCCACAGCACGCGCGCGCCGGGGAACCGCCGCTGCAGCAGCGGGATGAAATCGGAGCCGTATTCGACCAGCGTCAGATCCTGTTGCCGGACGCCGCGATCGAGCAATGCGCGGGTGAAAGCGCCGGTGCCGGGGCCGAGCTCGATGACGGGGCCGGTCTCGGCCGAGATCTCCTGCGCCATCAGCGACGACGCGGCGGGTCCCGTCGGCGCAACCGCCGCCACACGCATGGGGTCGCGAATCCAGGCGCGGAAGAACGGCAGGATGTCAGCAGCCGACATGCCGTCTCTCCTTCGCGAGGCAGCCGGTTTCGCAGATGAGGTTTTGTACCAGGGCCATTCAAATATCTTTCCGCCTGCACGTGTGAGACACGCGCTAGATGAGCCATGCCGGGCGCGGCAGGATGATCGTCCCTCGCCCGCTACTGGCTTCAGTCTCACGCCAACATTGCGAGAGTCTGTCGCGATTGCGCAGCCTTCGGAAAATATCCGCAACGTTCTCGCCCGATCGAGCCGCAACGTTGCCGCAATGAATTGGGCACAAATCCGACGAGCGCGAAGGACGTGAGGCAATAGTCCCTCCACCGTCATTGCGAGCGCAGCGAAGCAATCCAGAATCTTTCCGCGGAGGTAGACTGGATTGCTTCGCTCCGCTCGCAATGACGGGAGGAGAGAGCGGCGCGGAAAGCTAGCGCTTCCGTCGCTTCGGCTTCACCGTCGCGAACACACTCGTCAAATCCTCACTCACCGGCGCCGGATCATCATCCAGATGCAGGCGGCTCTCGACATGGAGAAAATGCTCGCGCGACACGGCAATTGCCCGCGCCACATCGCGAGCACGTAACGCTTCGACGATGGCGCCGTGCTCGTCCACCGCGCAGATCGAATCCGTCGCCGGCTCGTAGACCGAGACCATGACCGAGGAGCGGCTGAGCAGGTCTGCAAGGAAGCGCGTGAGCTCGGCATTGCCGAGCGCCTCGACCAGATGGACATGGAACGCGCCTGACAGCCGCACCGAGGCGGCGCGATCGCCGCGTGTTGCCGCCGCACGCTCCTCGGCGAGATGCGCGGTCAGCTTTTCGATCAAGGCATCGTCGACATGGCGGACGAGCTGCGTCAGCACGCCGGCCTCGAGCACGCGGTGGGCCTCGTAGACGCGGCGGACGTCGTCGAGCGTCGGGCGCGGCACGCGGGCGCCGCGGTTCGGGATCATCTCCAGCCGCCGCTCCGCGCCGAGACGATGCAGGACTTTGCGGATGCGCTCGCGCGACACGCCAAAGATGTCGGCGAGCGGCGGCTCGGCGAGCTTCACCCCCGCCTTCAGCTTGCCCTCCAGCAGCGCATGCAGGATCGCCTGATAGACCGCCTCGTCCTCGGCCGGATTGGCCTTGCCGATCCCCTTGCCGATCCCCTTGCCGATCCCCTTGCCGTTTCGCCCGCGCTGCGTCGCCATGGCGATAGCTAGGCCCAAAGGATGCGCAGCGTCACCTCCAAAAAATGTGCACATTTTTCGCGCGACAGGGCAGGCAGTAATCACTTCTCGAATTCATACCATTGATATTATTTGATAATTCAAAAATGTGCACATTTGGCATGGCGCTTGCTGCTGCTTCGATGCAAGCCTTACGCACAACAAACGGGACATGCCCATGCACACCCCCTCCCGACGCAGCGTTTTGACATCCGGCGCGGCCCTCGCCGCGGTTCTCGCAGCTCCCGCGCGGCTGCGCGCCGCGCCCAGGGAGATCGTCATCGGCGGCCCCGCCGGCGCCGCAAAATATTTCAACGCCGATCTGTTTCCGGTGCTGGAGAAGAAGCTCGACTGCAAGGTGCTGTATGAGGGCACCAACTCCCTGACCAATCTCCAGAAGATGCAGGCCGACAAGGCCGCACCAAAAATCTCCGTCGTCATCATGGACGATCCGGTGATGCTGCCGGCAGCAGCCGAGGGCCTGATCACCAAGATGTCGGCATCGTCGATCGCCAATCTCGGCAAGCTCGTCGATAATTCGGTGCATCAGGACGGGATGTGGGCGAACTACCAGCGGCCCTGGGCCGGCATCGCCTATTCGACCAAGCGCATGAAGACGGCGCCCACCAAATGGACCGACCTCTGGGATGCAAAATATGCCTCCAAGGTGATCGTGCCGTCGCTCTCCAACACCGAAGGGTTTTGGACGCTGCTCGCGGCCGCGCATCTCGAGACTGGAAAACCCTACAAGGAGGCACAGTACGAGATCGACGCCGCCTTCAAGAAGGTGAAGGAGCTGAAGGCGAATTTGCTGAACGTCTATACCAACGCGCCGCAGGCCATCAATCTGATGGAGCAGGGCGAGGCCTGGATGATCGGCGGACAGTTTTCCGCCTACACGCTGATCCGCAAGGCCGAGGGCTCGCCGGTCGATCTCGCCGTGCCTGAGGATGGCGGCTTCGCGATGCCCTCAGGAATCGCGAAGGTGGCGGGCGCGCCGGCCGGCGATCTTGCCGATGCGGCGATCGACTTTTTCCTGAGCCCGGAGGCGCAGACCATTCTCGCCGACAAGGCGTTTGTCGCGCCGACCAACAAGGGCACGCCGACGCCGGCCGGTTTCCCCGATCCGGCCTCGTTGTTTGCGCCGGACTGGGCGTTCGTCGCCAAGAACCGCGCCGGTTGGGTGGACCGCTGGAGCAAGGAGATGACATGAGCGAGGGCAGCCCGCATCTCGTCGTCCGCGGCGTCTCCAAACGATACGGGCCGACGACGGTTTTGGACCATATCGACCTCACCATCCGCCGCGGCGAGCTGGTGACGCTGCTCGGCCCGTCCGGCTGCGGCAAGACCACGCTGCTCCGCGCCATCGCGGGGCTCGCGCAACCCGACACCGGCAAGGTCGAGCTCGCCGGCCGCGACATCACCAACGTGCCGCCGCACAAGCGCAATGTCGGCGTCGTGTTCCAGAGCTACGCGCTGTTCCCGCATCTCACCGTTGCCGGCAACGTCGCGTTCGGATTGAAGGTGCGCGGCATGGCCAGGCGCGAGATCGACATCGCGGTCGATCGTGCGCTGTCGCTGGTCAAGCTCGGCCATCTCGCCAGCAGGCGCATCTCGGCGCTATCAGGCGGACAGCAGCAGCGCGTGGCGCTGGCGCGCGCGATCGCGGTCGAGCCCGATGTGCTGCTGTTCGACGAAGCGCTCTCCGCGCTCGATCGCAAGCTGCGCGAAGAGATGCAGGTGGAACTGCGCCGCCTGCTCCAGGACGTCAAGGCGACCGCGATCTTCGTGACGCACGACCAGGACGAGGCGCTGACCATGTCCGATCGCGTCGCGGTCATGAACAAGGGGCGGATCGAGCAGCTCGCCGAGCCGCGCGAGCTTTACTTGCGGCCCGCGAGCCTGTTCGCCCTCAACTTCGTCGGGCTGTCGACGCGGATTTCCGGCACTGTTCTTGCGGCTGATAACGGCAAGGTCGATGTCGAGACCAAGGTCGGCCGGCTGTCGGCGCTCGGCAATTTCCAGGCAGGCTCCCCCGTCATCGTCGCCGCGCGGCCCGAGCAGCTTCGTCTCGGCGAACAGGGCGAATCCAACTCCGCGGCAGGCCGCGTCCGCTCCGTGGTGTTCCAGGGCTCGCGCACGCTGGTCGAGGTCGATGCCGGCGCGGGCGAAAGCCTGCTCGCTGAACTCTCCGGGCGTGACGGCGCAATCCCCCGCGTCCATGACGAGATCCGCCTGAGTTGGCCTGTGACCGAGACCTTCGCGTTTCCGATGGAGGCACAGGCATGACCGAGGCGACGCTTCCAGCCCCCGTTGCGGCGCCCGCGGTCGATCGCGAACGGTTGACGGCGATCGGGTTCGTGCTGCCCTCCTTCCTCATCATCGCCGGCGTATTCGCTCTGCCGCTGGTGCTCCTCCTCGGCGTCAGCTACGTTGACGCGAATGGGCTGAGCTTTGCCAACTACAAGCGGCTGCTCGGCACGCCCTATTATCTCTGGGTGATCTGGAATTCGCTGCGGCTGGGATTGCTGACGACGCTGATCGCCTTCCTGATCAGCTATCCCGCCGCGTTTGCGCTGGCGCGGGCCCGCGGGCCCTTGCGCTCGCTGCTGCTGGCGACGCTGTTCCTGCCGCTGGCCGCCAGCGTCATCGTCAAGGCGTTCGCCTGGACGATCCTCTTGCGCAGCGACGGCATCGTCAACGAAACGCTGATCGCGCTCGGCATCATCGAAGACCCGATCCGGATGATCTTCACCGAGACCGCGCTGATCGTCGGCGCCGTCAATATCTTCCTGCCCTTCATGATCCTGCCGATCTACGCGATCGTCGCCCAGCTCGATCCCCGCTATGCGGAAGCAGCCGCAACGCTTGGCGCCTCGCCAGTCGTGACGTTCTTTCGCGTGATCCTGCCGCTAACCCTGCCCGGCATCATCGCGGGCGTCGCGCTGGTGTTCTCGCTTTCCGTTTCGGCCTATGTGGTGCCGACGCTGCTGATCGGCGAGAAATATCCGACGCTCGCGACCACGATCGCAAAGGCCTATCTGCTGGCACGCGAGCCCGGCTTCGGCGCCGCCGCCGGTGTCGTACTGCTGGCCATCGCTATCGCCGTCGTTGCGCTGAGCGCACGCCTGTCGCGGGAGCCGAAGTGATGATTCGGGCTGCAATCATCGTCTGCTGGGTGATGGCGATCGGGCTGGCACTGTTCCTGATCGCGCCATTGCTGGTGATCGCGGCGGCCAGCTTCTCGCCGACGCCGGTGTTCGACCTCCCGCTGACGGGCGCATCGACGCGCTGGTACGGCAAGATCGGCCGGCTTGACGGCTTCTGGCCGTCGCTGCTGCTGTCGCTTGAGATCGCGCTGTTGTCGACGGCCATTTCGCTGGTGTGCGGCACACTCGCGGCCATCGCGATCGCGCGCGGAAAGCTGCCGGGGGCGGGGATCTTTGCGACCGCGCTGGTTTCGCCGCTGATGATGCCGGGATTGGTGCTCGGCATCGCGCTGCTCCAGGGTTTTCGCGCGATCGGGTTTACCGCGCCGTGGGCGACGCTGCTCGTCGCGCATCTCGTCATCACACTGCCCTACGTCGCGCGCACGATGATATCAGGGCTTGCGCGGTTCGACTTCACGCTGATCGAGGCGGCACGCACGCTCGGCTGCACTTATCCGGGCAGCGTGCTGCGGGTGATGGTGCCGGCGCTGGCGCCGTCGTTCCTGATCGCGGGGATCTTCTCGTTCCTGGCCTCGTTCGACAATTATCCGGTGTCGATCTTCCTTGCCGACGTCCGCACCAAGACGCTGCCGATCCGCATGCTGCAATATATCGAGGAGGCGCCCGATCCGACGCTCGCGGCGCTCTCCACCCTCATCCTCGCCGGGACAGTGATCCTGCTGTTCGTCAGCGACCGCGCCGTCGGCCTGCACCGCATGGCCGGAACTTCGGATTGATGCCATGACCAACGAATCCAATTCTCCGCAGCGTGACTTTGTTGGATACCGTGGCAAGCCGCCGAATCCACGCTGGCCGAACGGCGCGCGCGTCGCGGTGTCGCTGGTGGTGAATTTCGAGGAAGGCTCGGAATTCTCCGTCAATGACGGCGACGCGGGCAATGAGGCGATCTACGAGGTCGTGCACAAACTCGACGGCCCCGACAGCTGCATCGACAGCCACTTTGAGTACGGCACGCGCGCCGCCTGGTGGCGCATCATGGATTTGTTCGACGCGCACGGCGTCAAGGCGACGGTGAGCTCCTGCGGCCGCGCCGTCGAGCGCTCGCCCGAACTGGCGCGTGATGCCATCGCGCGCGGCCACGAAGTGTCGGCGCATGGCTGGCGCTGGCAGAGCCACGCCGACATGAATGAGGCGAGCGAGCGTGCGGTCATCGCCAAGACAGTGGCGGCGATCGAACGCGTCACGGCACAGCGCCCGGTCGGCTGGCACACCCGCTCGGCGACATCGCCGAACACACGGCGCCTGCTGGTCGAAGACGGCGGCTTTCTCTACGACAGCGACGCCTATAACGACGATTTGCCCTATTACAGGGAGGTTTCCGGCAAGCAGCATCTGGTCCTGCCCTACGCCTTCGACACCAACGATATGCAATATTACAACGCCTCGCGCTTCAACGGCGCGGACTTTGCCGACTATGTCATCGATGCGTTCGAATGGCTGAAGCGCGAGGGCGAGACGGCGCCGAAGATGATGTCGGTCGGCTTGCATCTACGCATGATCGGGCGACCGGGGCGCATCGGTGCGCTGGATCGGATTTTGGCGCACATGACGAAGAGCGGCGCCGCGTGGATTGCACCGCGCGCGGCGATTGCGCGGCATTGGCTGGACGTGGTGCCGGCGGGGGCGTGACGCGTTCTCCGTGCCCCGGACGCGATGCAGCGCGAAGTGGTGCGTCGCAGAGCCGGGGCCCACGCGTCATGGGTCCCGGCTCTGCGGAGCGGCACTTTGTGCCGCACCGCGTCCGGGACACGAGACCGCCTAAATCCCCGCCACCGAGATCCACAGCTCCGAAAACTTCTTCCGCAGCGACTGCCGGCGCGTCAGCGGCGCGGGCGTTTCCTCGTCTTCGGGCAGACGGAGACCGACGACGTTGACGCGGCCGCCGGAGATGGAGCGGGCGACGAGCACGATTGGATCCAGCGCAAGCTCGGCGCCTTCCTTTGGTGCGCGGTCGAGATGGACGTCGAACCAATCGGCGAGCGTCAGCTTGGCCTCGTCCTCGCTGACCTTGACGCCGTAGATCTCGGCAAGCTCCGCAAGCGTGTGCTCGCCGGAGACCATGAAGTCGCCTAGCAGATGCGGATCGGGCGCAGAGCCCTGCTGCATGTCGACGAAGAAGCGGTCGAGTGCCTCGGCCTTTTCCGGCGGTGCCAGCAGATAGATGTAATCGCCCGGCGCGATCGGGTCGGCTTCTGTCGGAGTGAGGATGCTCTCTTTGCGGATCACCAACGTGGGCTTCGACCAGGACGGGATCAGGCCGCGGCGGAAATACAGGCTCTTGGGCCGTACCGGATAGCCGACGAGCTGCTGCTCGAGCTGGCCGGGCAGGTCCAGTTCGACGCGTCGCGGGCCGCGCTCGGCGCGCGGCAGCGCCACATGCAGCTTGCGCGCGGCGGGCGCCAGCGTCCAGCCTTGCAGCAACAGCGAGATGATGACGACGACGAAGGCGACGTCGAAATAGAGATAGGCTTTCGACAAGCCCACCAGCATCGGGATCGAGGCCAGGAAGATCGCGACGGCCCCGCGCAGGCCGGTCCAGGCGATGAAGATCTTTTCGCGCCAGTTGAAACGAAATGGCGCCAGGCACACGAACACGGCGATCGGTCGCGCCACCAGCATCAGGACGAAGGAGACGCCGATCGCCGGCAGCACGCTGGAGCCGAGCCGGCTCGGCGAGACCAGCAGGCCGAGCAGCACGAACATCACGATCTGCGCCAGCCAGGTCGCGGCATCAAGAAACGCCACCACCGAATTATGCGCGCGGGTCGGCCGGTTGCCGATGATGATGCCGGCGAGATAGACCGCAAGGAAACCTGAAGCGTGCATCATCTGCGAGCCGCCGAAGATCACGAGCGCAGCCGTCGTCACGAAAGGCGCATGCAGGCCCTGCGGCAGCGCCACCCGGTTGAGCGCGATGACGACAAGACGTCCGCCGAAGAAGCCGACGACGGCACCCAGCACGGCTTCCTGGATGAACTCCATCAGGACATGGCCGGGCGAGCTCGATCCCAGCGAGATGTATTCGACCAACATCAAGGTGAGGAAGATCGCGAACGGATCGTTGGTGCCGGATTCGGCCTCCAGCGTCGCGCCGACGCGCGGGCGCAGGCGCAGGCCCTGGGTGTGCACCAGCAGGAACACCGCGGCGGCGTCGGTCGAGGCGACGACGGCGCCGACCAGCAGCGATTCCGTCCAGTTGAGGTCGAGCGCGTATTTGGCGAACGGCGCCGTGATCAGCGCGGTCAGCAGCACGCCGACGGTCGCAAGCACCACGGAGGGCGCGAGCACGGTGCGGATGCTGGCAAAGCGCGTCTTCAGGCCACCATCGAACAGGATCAGGGCCAGCGCCACCGAGCCGACCAGATAGGTGGTGCGGACATCGTCGAACTGGAGCTGCCCCGGACCGGAATCGCCGGCGAGCATGCCGATCGCAAGGAAGACCAGCAGCAGGGGGGCGCCGAAGCGCAGCGCAAGCAGGCTCGACAGGATGCCGGCCATGACGAGGACGGCGCCGAGCAATATGGCGAGGCTGACAGAGTCGAGAGAGGCCATCCACCTTCCGGGTACAAATCGCTGGAATTGCATCCTTATCGTCGGCGGACTCCCACGCCAACCCATTTTCGCGTCTCGCGGCAATCTGCCCGTATTTTGCGGCCTTAACGCGCTTCACTTAGCGGTGTATCGATGGCCCGGCCGCGGCCTTTGTGGGATTCTGCGGCGCCTTCGAATCAACTCCCCCCGCTTCCCGACGAGACCTCCCGATGGACATGGACCTCAAAGACTTCATGGAGTTCGTGCAAACGACCGCGCGCAGCGTCGGGGCGGAAATCTCCTCACCCTGGTTCTACCTGCAATTCGGCCTGATCCTGGCCGCGGCGGGCATCGCCTATGCGGCGGAAGCCGGGGTTCGTAACCGCGTCGACCTGACATCGCTGGCGATGCGCTGGCCGCTGCCGCTCCGGCATTTTGCCCGCGTGATGGTTTCCAGCGCCTCGACCGCGGTGTTCACCCTGCTCGTGATCGTCTCCCGCCTGGTGATGTATCACGCGACCTGGCCGAGCCGTAGCTACCTGCTGATGGTCGCGGCCAAGCTGGGCCTCGCCTGGCTCGCGATCCGGCTCGTGACCCCGGTGCTGCGCAACGCCTTTATCGTCAGGCTGGTGTCGGTCACGGCCTGGTTCGTCGCAGCACTGTCCATCATTGGACAGCTCAGCGCGACAATCGACCTGCTCGACTCCTTCGCCATCGTGCTGGGTGGCTTGCGGCTGACGCCGCTGCTGGTGATCAAGGCCGGCGTGCTGCTGCTCATCGCGCTTTGGGCCACCAACATCGCCAGCAATTTCGCCGAGAGCCGGATCAATTCGGCGACTGATCTGACGCCGTCGGTGCAGGTGCTGCTGGTCAAGATCATCCGCATCGGGCTGCTTGCGATCGCGATCGTGATCGCGCTCGGCTCCGTCGGCATCGACCTCTCCGCGCTTGCGGTATTCTCCGGCGCGGTCGGCGTCGGTATCGGTATCGGCCTGCAGAAGATCGTCGCCAATTTCATCTCGGGGATCATCCTGCTCGCCGACAAATCGGTGAAGCCCGGCGACCTCGTCACCATCGGCGACAACACCGGCCGCATCAGCGCGATGAAGACGCGCTATATTTCCGTTGCCGCCGGCGACGGCCGCGAATTCCTGGTGCCGAACGAGGACCTGGTGACGCAGAAGGTCGTCAACTGGACCTATACCGACAAGAACACGCTGGTGAAGATCGCCTTCGGCACCAATTACGATGCCGACCCCCGACTGGTCTGCAAGCTCGCCGCCGAGACCGCCGCCGCCCATCCGCGCGCGACGAAGGGCAAGCCGCCGAACAGCATTTTGACCGAGTTCGCGGAAGCCGGGATGAAGTTCTCGCTGACCTTCTGGATCGCGGACCCCGACGGCATGGACAACGTCAAGAGCGACGTGATGCTGGCGCTATGGGACGCCTTCAAGCGCGAGGGCATCCGGGTTCCCTACCCGGTCCGCGAAATCCGCGTCCGCGGCGGCGCCCTGCCGGTGGAAACCACCGTAGAAGTCCCGAATTAGGCCCGGTTTCGGGCGCAAGAGGCACGCCTGACTTGCATGAGGGCCCGCGATCATTAGATTAGGGCCCTGAAATCAAGCCCTTCCGCCGACATCGAGACCAGCCCCGCATGAGCTACGTCGAAGCCTCCGATACCTCCCTCCGCAAAACCGGACAGATCAAGCTGCACGGGCCGAGCGCCTTTGCCGGCATGCGCAAGGCGGGAGCTTTGGTGGCGAAGTGCCTCGACGAGCTCACCGACATCGTCGGGCCCGGTGTGCCGACCGAGCGCATCGACCAATTCGTCCGCGACTTCGCCTTCAGCCACAATGCCTATCCGGCGACGCTGATGTATCGCGGCTACCGCTACTCGACCTGCACCTCGCTCAACCACGTGGTCTGCCACGGCATGCCCGGCGACCGTCCACTGAAAGAGGGCGACATCGTCAATATCGACGTCACCTTCATCGTTGACGGCTGGTACGGCGATTCCAGCCGGATGTATGCGATCGGCCCGATCGCGCGGAAGGCCGAGCGCCTGATCGAAGTCACGTATGAAGCGATGATGCTCGGCATTGCCGCCGTAAAGCCCGGCGCCACCACCGGCGACATCGGCCACGCCATCCAGAGCTTTGTCGAGCCGCAGGCCATGAGCGTGGTGCGCGATTTCTGCGGCCATGGCCTCGGTCGCATGTTCCACGACGAGCCGAACATCATTCATATCGGCCGGCCCGGCGAGGGCGTTCAGCTCAAGCCCGGCATGTTCTTCACCATCGAACCGATGATCAATCTCGGCAAGCCGCATGTGAAGATTCTCTCCGACGGCTGGACCGCGGTCACGCGCGACCGCTCGCTGTCGGCGCAGTTCGAACACTCCGTCGGCGTCACCGCGACCGGCGTCGAGATTTTCACGCTGTCGGAGCGGCACGGCGAGAAGCAGATCGGGTGATTTTCCGGCCGCCGCCTCACCCCAAAGCGCGATGAGATCAGGATTCAATCGTCATCGCGCTTCAGCGTGATGGATCGATCAGGGTCGCGATGCTCCCCGCAGCAGCTCAGGCATGATTGACCTCGACGACCTCACACAGGATCGTCTCGGCCTTCGCCAGCGCAGCGAGGCTCTGGACGTAAGGCGCAAATCGCGGATCCCCGCGAAAATTCTCGATATCGCCTGCGCTTCGCCATTGCGAATAGTTGATCGCGCGCCGGCCCTCCTTGCTGGCGTGGACGCTGGACGAGATGAACCCGGGCTGCTTGCTGAAGAAGGACATAGTGCCCTCTTTGAGGAGTTGGACCAGCTTTTGCTGGTTTTCCGGCTCGACCGTGAAGACGTTGACGAGGGTCATGACGTCGCCGCCGGTGCGAATGGTCGCTTCCATTTTCGAGCTGCTGCTTTGGCTGTAGGCCGGCGCCGCCTGCGCGGCGAGCAGGACACCGGCTCGGAGGCCGGTGGCGACGAAGGCACGACGTGACGACGCAGGTTTGATCTCAGACATCGATGGTCTCCCTTTGCGGAATATCGGCCACGCAGAGTGGCCAACACCGCTGAGACGAACGATGCCGGGCGATTAAGACAGTCCGGGCGATTTTTTTAAAGCTATCACCGCTCACGGGATCAAGAGCAGCTTACCGGTCGTCGCGCGGCTCTCCATGTCGGCGTGGGCTTTGGCCGCAGCCGCCAAGGGATATTCCCCGCCGATTCTGATCCTGAGTTTGCCCTCGATGATCCAGTCGAAGAGACGGGCCGCGCGGGACCGCAACAGTTGCGGCGTATGAATGTGGTCGAAGAACGTCGCGTAGCCGATTTTGATGCTCCTCGGCAGGCTCATGATGTCGAGCGGCCCCGGTCCGCCGAGCACGGGTCCGTACCAGCAGAACGTGCCCGAGCGCCGGAGCGCTTCGAGCGAGCCCTGGAAGGTCTTGGGTCCCGAGCCGTCATAGACGACATGCACACCCTCGCCGCCCGACAGCCGCACCGCTTCGCCGGCGAAACGGCCTTCGGTATCGACGATCACATGATCTGCACCCGCGTCCTTCGCAACCGCCACCTTGTCGGCTGACGAAACGCGGCCAATCACGTATCCGCCTCTCAGCTTGATGATCTGGGTCAGGAGCAGACCGACGCCGCCTGCGGCGGCGTGTACGAGAGCGATATCGCCTTGCTGCACCGGATAGAAATCCGTCGCAAAATGGCTGGCGGTGAGCCCCTGCATCATCACCGACGCAGCGGTCCGATCATCGATGGCATCGGGCACCAGCACGAGCGACGTCGCCGGGATAACGAGCCTGTCGGCATAGCTTCCGGGCGCATAGACCCAGGCCACGCGCTGGCCGATCCGGATGCCATCGACGGCCTCGCCAACCGCGAGAACCCGGCCCGCGCCTTCGACGCCCAGGATTTTCGGATCGGGCATGGCGGTCCAGGCCATTCCTTGCCTGACACCCACGTCCATGAAGTTGACGCCTGCGACAGCAACCTCGACCAACACGTCACCCGGACCCATGACCGGGTCGGGCCACTCGACATAGGCAATCGCGTCGGGGCCCCCCTTACGATTCATCACAACGGCCTTCATCTTGTCGCTCCATATTTGATTGATCGTTCCATAATTGGTCAAAAAAAATCAGCGCAGCGCGCGCAGAGCCAGGTCACCCAGCGCCCGCAAGTGCCGTCCCTTGGCGCCACCGCGCGCGGCGATGCGGATGCCGGCGAAGCTCGTCAGCAGGAACTCCGCTGCTTCATCGGCATCGACATCCGCCGCGACATCGCCATCCGCCTGCGCTTCGCGAATTCGCTTTGAGACTGTCAGGCGGAGCGTCCGCCCGGCAGCGTGATGTATCTCCGTGAGATCGTTCCGGGTGCGACCGAACTCGCAGGTTGAACCAACCCCGAGGCAGGCCAGATGCGCATCGCGAACGACGCGCGCGATCATGGCCTTGATCCCATCCATGGCCCGCGACGACCCACGCAACGCCACCAGATGCGCCTCTGTCTCGGCGGTGGCGTAGCGGCGGACCGATTCACAGTAGAGTTGCCATTTGTCGCCAAAGGTATCGTAGATGCTCTGGCGGCCGATCCCCATGGCGTCGACAAGCATCGGCGTCGAGGTTCCCTCGAAGCCGTGCTCGCGAAACACAGAGATCGCGGCGTCGAGCACCTCGTCCTTGTCGAATTCCCTGGTCCTTGCCATGACTGACAATAGCTATTCTGGAACAAATAGTCAATTATCGATTGCAGCGGCATTGCCCGCGGACGGGATCGCTGCTATTGAAACCGCGCCGAAAAAGGCATGGCCGGATTGGTAAGCCCGGCCTGTTCCTGACCTTCCAGGAATTCTACCACCGTTTCCATGGGTGGACCCACGGCCGGACAGAGTGACGCGATCGTCACGCTGCTCGGCGGGTCGTGTCACCGTGTCCTATCGGCCGCCGCTCAAGCGTTGCGATCTCGCCTCGTCCGTTCTTTCACCCTGAACGGAGAGCAACCATGCGACTGCAACATCTCAACCTCGCGACATCCGACGTCCCGGCGCTTGCCGCCTTCTTCGAGCGCTACTTCGGCTTCACACCCTATGCGGCCCGGGGCGACGCGCTCGTCGTCCTGCGCAACAGGGAGGATTTCATTCTGACCGTGATGCGCGGCAAGAAGGGCGAGCCGGCGGGCTATCCCGCCAATTTTCACGTCGGCTTCTATTATGATGAGGCTGGCGAGGTGAAGGCCAAGCACGCCGAACTGTCGGCCGCGGGTCTAAACCCGGGCAGGATCGCCTTCATGGACCGCGGCGGCGGCGCGCCCGTCCCGCACTTCTATTGCAACGCGCCGGGCAATGTCCTGATCGAAATCTGTACCCCGCCCGGCGGCCTCGCACCGTAGGCGCGCACTCCCCGGCGGCCGCGAGCCGCCGGGCTACAACACTTCTTGGTTGCAAAACGCGCGCCGTGCGGCATGGTTATGGCCGATGCCTGCCAAACCCGACCACGACAAGACCAGCCCGGAGGACGCGCCGCACTATCACGGCCATCGCGAGCGGCTGCGCGAGCGCTTCTACAACGCCGGCGCGGATGCGCTGAGCGATTACGAGCTATTGGAGATGGCGCTGTTTCCGGCCCTGCCGCGGCGCGACACCAAGCCGTTGGCGAAGACACTGATCAAGATTTTTGGTTCGTTCGCGGAAGTCATCCACGCGCCGGTGGCACGCTTGCGCGAGATCGACGGCGTCGGCGAACCCGCGATCAACCAGCTCAAGCTGATCGCCGCGGCAACGCATCGCGTCGCCAAGGGCGAGGTCAACAGCCGCAACGCGCTGTCGTCATGGAACGAGGTGATCGACTATTGCCGCTCCAGCATGGCGTTTTCAGACAAGGAGCAATTCCGCCTGCTCTTCCTCGACAAGCGCAACCAGCTGATCGCCGACGAGGTGCAGCAGACCGGCACCGTCGACCACACCCCGGTCTATCCGCGCGAAGTGATCAAGCGCGCGCTTGAGCTCTCGGCGACCGCGCTGATCCTGGTGCACAACCATCCCTCAGGCGATCCCTCACCGTCGCAGGCGGACATCCAGATGACGAAAGCGATCATCGACATCGCCAAGCCGTTGGGGATTGCCGTGCATGATCACATCATCGTCGGCAGAGGCGGGCATGCGAGTTTGAGGGGGATGCGGTTGATTTAGCGGCAATACCGTTGCCCCTCACGCTTTGCATCGCTAGAAATTGCAGGTTCTTGGGATACGCATGAGAACCGGACATGTCACGCCTGACTCATTTGGATCGCGCCGTCGTCCCTGAGGCAAAGATGGTTCGTGGAGCCTCCGGATAATGTCCCCCGCTTGGTGACCCTGGTACCGAGGAGGATTGGTACTGATGATCAATGAATTGGATCTTGTTGTATTGAAGCGGGACGTACCCACGGTGCGGCTAACCGCTGGTGATGTTGGTACCGTCGTCCTGGTGCATCAAAAGGGCGCAGCTTACGAAGTTGAGTTCATGACTCTGTCTGGCGATACCGTTGCTGTTGTGACCCTCGATGCGTCCGACGTTCGTCCAGTCGAGGCCCGAGAGATCGTCCACGCGCGCGCCGTCAACTGAGGCTGCTGACCGCGTCCACGAGCTTGGGTTTTGTCGCCATTTTGACCCGGTCCGGGGGAACGCTTCACCATTCGACCTTACCGGCAATGGATGATCCCCAGCCCCCTCTTGATGTGGAACGTCCTTTGCCGCGACTGCGGCACAATCCAGCTTGACGCGCAAAATTGCTGATCCGACCCTGCATCGTGGGTGCATCAGCAATCCGGGTCAAATTGGCGCCCACGTCTGTCGCCAATCGCTCAATAACAATAGCGGGGATCGACCGGAACGTAGCGGCCGTCGGGGCGCTGCATGTAGCAGCCGCGTTGATAGGCGTAGTAGCCGGAGCGGCGACGCTCGCCTTCGGAGGCGATCGCAGCGCCCGTGCCGGCACCGACGACAGCGCCGATTGCAGCGCCGCGACCTCCGCCGAGCGCGCCGCCGAGGATCGCCCCGCCGACACCGCCGATGATGGCGCCGCCGACGGCGTCCTGGGCTGCCGCCTCATGCGCCGGCACCGCCATCGCAACAGTCAGACAGACCGCCATTCCAACAGCTCGAAGCATCCCGAATCCTCCCGGTTGATGCCCGCAGTCATAGCGTTCGGGACGATCCCGGACCAGACTAATTGTCGCAGCCCCGCTCGCTTGTTGCGCCAGACGGCCAGCCTGTTGCGACAGCCGTGCGGCGGCCCTCGGACCGAGGGGCCCCCGATTGGCGGGCCAAAATCTGTAAGCCATTTCATATGGCCCCAACCGGCAAGCTGCGACATTCGCGCAGATCACGCTGGAGTCACGCCCCGATCACGGCGCCTGGTCCACATCTGACTTGCACGACATTTCGATCATCCATCAATTTGCGGGAGCCGAACATGGTGTCATTCGAAAACATCAAGGCCGAGTACGAGAGAAACTGGTCGAACATGAGGATCAGGCCGGCGCGCGCCGACATCGCCAACGAAACGGCGCGCAAGGCGCTCAGGGGCAAGGACATCTACAAGCAGATCGAAGACAAGACCGGCGTGAAATGGTTTTTCTGCGCAATACTTCACTCGCGCGAATCCGATTTCGACTTCGACACCTATCTCGGCAACGGCCAGTCGCTGCACAGGATGACGACCATCGTCCCGAGGGGCCGCGGCCCGTTTGCCTCGTTCGTCGACGGCGCCGTGGACGCGCTCAGGCTCGAGGGTTTCCTCGACGCACGCGACTGGGGCATCGCGAAAATCCTGTTCCGGCTGGAGAAGTTCAACGGCTTCGGCTATCGCAACAAGAGCGTCAACTCGCCCTATCTCTGGGGCGGGTCGAACATCTACGGTCCGCCCGAGCAACGGGCCGGCAAGTTCGTCTCGGACGGCGTGTTCGATCCAGACAAGGTCGATCCGCAACTCGGCGCCGCGGTGATCCTTCAGGCGATGATGGCGCTCGATCCGTCGATCACGCTGGATGATGCCCCGCTGGCACCGGGTCACATCGAGCCGGAGGAAGCGCTGGCGCCGATGGCGCTGCTGATGCAGCAGTCGCTCAACAAGCTCGGCGCCAATCCCCGCCTGGACGAAGACGGCATCGTCGGACCGATGACCAAGGCGGCGGTGGTGCAGTTTCAGCAGCAGCACGGCCTGAGCGACACCGGGATCCTCGACAGCGCGACGACCGCCGCCATTACACGGGCCGCACAGCAATCCGTGGCGGTTGCCCAGCCGGCCGACTTGTCTCCCGTTCTCAAGCGCCTGGAGGATCTGATGAGTTTGTTTCAAGCCGGACCCAAGGTGCTGGCACCGCCGAACAACCCGGCGCCCGCAGCCGGCGACCCGATCAACCTGCTCGAGCGGTTGCTGACGCTCGTCAACAAGACCGGCGCCGTACCCGGGATGCCCACGCCGGGCGCGCCGAACGCCGCGCCCGTCGATCAGTTGAAGCAGGTGATCGACCTGCTCGGCGCGCTGCTCAACAAGGACGGCAAGCCCGTGCTCGGCCAGGTCAACGGCGCGCTCGGCGAAACCATCGGCAAGCTGCTCGACGGCAAGAAGACCGCGCTCGGCCTCGGCGGCTCGGTGCTCACCGCGCTGCTCACGTCGGTGACGGCGAGCCCCAATGCGGGCGGCATTGCCGGACTGCTCGGGACGATCGTCTCCGCGGTGCCGGGCCTCGGCCAGTTCGCAATGCCGATCTCGCTGGCGCTCACCGCCTGGGGCATGCTCGGCAAGCTGGAGAAATGGGCGCAAGGCACCGCACCGCCGCCCAAGACGACGACGTAGCCTGCGGCCATCCTTCGAGACGCCCCCCTATGGCGGGCCCTCAGGATGAGGTCGCGTTTCGCGGCGCCTACTGCCGCAGCATGATCAGGGGATCGGCGGCATCGGGAACGCGCCGCCACTGCGCGTTGTCGTCGGCCTCGAACTGCCAGACGTCGCCTGATTTCGACATCAGGATGATCTGGCCACGTTCGAGCCGCCATTGCGTCGGGTTGAACTGCGCGATGGTCGCGTCGCATCTCGGCTTGAGGAAGACCTGGAAATTGTCCGGGCCTGCCTCGGTGTTGGTCAGCGTCAGCCCGCACACCGGCTGGCCGTTGCCGCGCACGATCGACCAGTCGCCGATCATCTGGTCCATCGACTTGGCCATCGAGCGGGCCGCGGCGAGGTCTTGCAGGATGTAGACGCCCTCGCCCTGCCGCAGGCCCTCGAAGATGCCGGCCTCGACCTCGGTGAAGTCGATCACGGATTCACCGGTCGCGTCCTGCAAACGTACGATGTCGAGACCCCTCACGCTCCAGGCCACGATGTCCTTGGTGAAGGGCAGTGCCGCCTTGCAGGCCGGCTCAAGCTCCAGCTTGAACCCCTGCCCCGCAGGATCGCCCTTCATCGTGACCACGCAGGTCTTGCTGCGCTCGGTGGTCGAAAGCTCCCACTGCCCGAGCATCTCTTTCTTCAGGGTCGTCGCATCCTGCGCACGTGCGATGCCGATCGCGGCCAAGCAGGCCGCGACGGCGAATGCAACGCCCCGAAGACCAGACATCAGCGCCCCTTGAACGGCGTTTCCGCAACCGGCGTCAGCGGCGCCTTGCCTGAGAACCATGATTTGAGGTTGTCGATCACGAGCTGGTTCATCGCGTTGCGCGTCACCACCGAGGCCGAGCCGACATGCGGCAGCAGCACGACGTTCTGCATGCTCTTGAGCTCGTCCGGCACGTTCGGCTCGGCCGCGAACACGTCGAGACCGGCGGCGAGGATGGTGCCGGATTTCAGCGCCTGCACCAGCGCGGCCTCGTCGACCACGGAGCCGCGCGCGACGTTGACCAGCACACCGCGCGGACCGAGCGCCTTGAACACCTCCGCATTGACCATCTTGTTGGTGCTGGCGCCGCCGGGCACGATCACCATCAGCGTATCCACCGCCTTCGCCATCTCGATCAGGTCGGGATAGTGCTTGTAGGAGACGTCCTTGGACGGATTGCGGGTGTGATAGACCACCGGCACCAGCGAGGCATCGAGCCGGCGCGCGATGGCCTGGCCGATCCGGCCCATGCCGACGATGCCGACCTTGCGGTCGCGCAGCGAGCCGACGCTGAGCGGATAGTTCTGGGTCTGCCAGAGACCGGAACGCACATAACGGTCGGCCTTGATGAATTCGCGCAGAGTGCAGATTAGAAGGCCCATCGCGACGTCGGCGACCTCCTCGGTCAGCACATCAGGCGTGTTGGTGACGATGATGTTGCGCTCGGCCGCGTATTTGGCATCGACGTGGTCGTAGCCGACACCGAAGCTGGACACGAGTTCGAGCCTGGGCAATTGCGACAATGAATCCTTGTCGACGCGGGCGGTGTGATCAGTCACCGCGATGCCGCGGATCTTTTCGCGGATCGCCGGCGTCAGCCGCTCGAGGTCGCCGCGCGTCTCGGCCTTGTGGACGACGAAATGATCGGAAAACCCGTTCTCGAGGATCGGCCGGACCGGTCCATAAATCAAAAGGTCGATCTTGTCGGACGAAATCGAACCGGTAGACATCAGTTTTCCTTTCCAAGCGCGCTTTCGTGCCAGCGCCGTAAAACGAGGTGGGAAACTAGCGCCAGCACCCCATAGATGACAATCCCGGCCAGCGATAACAAAAGCAGCGCTGCGAACATGCGGGGTATGTTCAACCGGTAGCCGGATTCGGCGATTCTGTAGGCGAGCCCGGAGCCGGCACCGGCCGTTCCAGCCGCAATTTCGGCCACGACCGCGCCGATCAGCGACAGGCCGCCGGCGATGCGCAAGCCGCCGAGGATATAGGGCAGCGCTGCCGGCAGCTTCAGGAAGCGCAGGGCTTGCTGTGGCGAGGCCCCATAGAGCTGGAACAGCCCGGCGAGGTTGCGATCAACCGAATTCAGCCCGAGCGTGGTGTTGGAGAGCACCGGGAAAAAGGCGACGATGAAGGCGCAGACCACGACCGCGGTCTGCTGCTCCAAATAGATCAGCAGCAGCGGCGCAATCGCGATCACCGGCGTCACCTGGAGCACGATGGCATAGGGGAAGAGCGAATATTCCACCCATTTCGACTGGTTGAACAGCAGCGCCAGCGCGATGCCGCCGATGCTGGCAGCGACAAAACCTTCGAACGTGGTCAGCAGCGTGGCCACAAGCGATTGTGACAGCACCGCCCAGTCCTTGATCAGCGTCAGGACAATGATTGAGGGCGCCGGCAGCACGTAAGGCGGGATGTCCTTGATGCGGACCACGAGTTCCCAGGCCAGAAGTCCTGCCGCAAACACGATAACGGGAAGCACGAAGCGCATCGCGCGTTGTGCGCCGGACGGCTTTGCGGTGACAGAAGGCTGCGCGTTCATAGCGTCGACTGCCCCGAATAAGACGGCGCCAGCGCGGCCGACACTTTCCGGCAATAGTCGGAATAGGCCGCTGACGTCCGAAACTCCTCGCCCCGAGGCTCGACCGTCTCGATGCGGATATCGGCCTGGATACGGCCCGGCCGCGCCGTCATGACCACGACGCGCTGGGACAGATAGACGGATTCAAACACCGAATGGGTGACGAAGATGACGGTTTTGCCCAGAGCTCGCCACAGCGCCAGCAAATCGTTGTTGAGGCGAAAGCGCGTGATCTCGTCAAGCGCGGCGAACGGCTCGTCCATCAGGAGGATATCGGGGTCGGTGACGAGGGCGCGCGCCAGCGACACCCGCATCTTCATTCCGCCGGAGAGTTCGCGCGGATAGGCGTCGGCGAAATCGGCAAGGCCGACACTCGCGAGAGCTTCGTCGGCACGCGCGCGGGCCTCGGCCTTTGGCACGCCCGCAAGCCTCAAGGGCAACCGCACATTCTCGCGCACGCTGGTCCAGGGCATCAGGGTCGGTTCCTGAAACACGAAGCCGATGCCATGACCTGGTTGAACATGGCCGGGCTGCGCCTCACCCGCGTGGCGCGCCACCCGCACGGTGCCTGACGACGGCGCGCTGAGTTCTGCGATGATGCGCAGTGCCGTTGACTTGCCGCAGCCGGACGGACCCAGCAGCGAGATGAACTCGCCCTTGCGCACGGCAAGGTCGAGCGGGCCGAGCGCCATGACGCCATTGTCATACGCCTTCGTCACGCCGCGCAGGCTGACGGCGAGTGCCGTCAGCCCAGCCTCGACCGCGGGCGAAGTTTTGACGTCTGCCATGGACCCAGCGTTACGGCTTGCTCGGGCGCAGCTCGACGCCGACGCCCTTGTTGACGAAGCGCAGCGTGTAAGACTTGCGGAAGTCGAGATCGCCCTTGACGACGCCGGCCTTCACCATTTTGTTGAAGAAGGAGGTGTAGCGATCGTCGCTCATTGCGCCGATGCCGCTCTTCACGCTGTCGCCGGAATCGACGATGCCGTAGTCCTTCATCTTGGCGACGGAATAGGCGAGCAGATCGTCGGTCATCTCCGGATTGAGCTTCTTGATCATGGTATTGCCGGCGGAATTGTCGCCGTAGATGTAATTGTACCAGCCGATCATGGAGGCATCGACGAAGCGCTGCACCAGATCGGGCTTCTTCTCGGCGATGTCGCGGCGGGTCTCGATCAAGGTCGAATAGGTGTTGAAGCCGTAATCGGCGAGCAGCAGCACGTTGGGCTTGAAGCCGGCGGCCTTCTCGACCGCGAACGGCTCGGAGGTGACATAGCCCTGCATCGCGCTCTTGGGATTGGCGATGAAGGGCTGCGGATTGAAATTGTAGGGACGGACGTTCTTCTCGCTAAAACCGTATTCGGATTTCAGCCACTGGAAATAGCTGGCCATGCCCTCCTTGGAGACGAACAAGGTCAGCGGCTTGAGGTCCTCGATCTTCGCGACCTTGGCGTCCGGCTGCGTCAGCATCACCTGCGGATCCTTCTGGAACACTGCGGCAATGGTCACGACGGGGACGTTGTTGGCGACCGCATCGAACGACATCAGCGTGTTCGCGGCCATGAAGAAATCGATCTTGCCGGCGATCAGCAGCATCCGGTTGTTCTCGTTCGGACCGCCGGGGACGATGGTGACGTCGAGGCCGTATTTCTGATAGGTGCCGTCGGCGACCGCCTGGAAGAAGCCGCCATGCTCTGCCTCGGCGACCCAATTGGTGCCGAAGGTGACCTTGTCCAGGGTCTCGGCGTGCGTCGGCGCAAGAGAGACGCAAGCGGCCATCAAGCCTGCCGTTAACGCTCGCCGCAGATGAGAGGGGCTCATGGGTGCACTCCGTCGATCGCTTCTAGCCGATCCCAGTCCAACGCGATAAAACCGCAAGATATCAGGGGACGCGAGCCGGCCAGGCCCGCGTCCCCTCCATACCCCAAATTACGTGACAAAATTGGGCAAAGAAACCTTGATGACGCCGCCCCGCGACTGGATCGACATCAACTGGACCGATGCTGCGCCTGCGGATGTGTCGCGCTGGATCGCGGTGCTGCCGCTGGCCGCGACCGAGCAGCATGGCCCGCATCTGCCTGTTACGACCGACGTGCTGATCGCCGACGCCTATCTGGCACGGGTGCGCGCGCTTCTGCCCGACAGCGTTCCGGCCTGCTTTCTCCCCGTTGAGCCGATCGGGATTTCCACGGAGCATATCGACTATCCCGGCACGCAGACGCTGCCGACTGAGGTCGCGCTGAAGCGATGGACCGCGATCGGCGAAGAGGTCGCGCGGCGCGGCGTGAAGAAGCTCGTGATCATCACCAGCCATGGCGGCAACAGCGCGGCAATGATGCTGATCGCGCAGGATCTTCGCGCGCATCAAAAACTGTTCGCGGTGACAACGTCGTGGTCGCGGCTCTCGGGCGCGGACACATTGTTCCCGGTCGATGAAGTGCGCCACGGCATTCACGGCGGCGCGGTCGAGACTTCGATCATGCTGGCGCGCTATCCCGAGCAGGTACGCAAGGATGCGATCGCGGATTTTCCCGCGAGCAGCATTGCGATGGAGAAGCAATATCGCTGGCTGTCGACACAGCGGCCCGCGCCGTTCGCCTGGCAGGCGCAGGATCTCAACGCCAGCGGCGCGATCGGCAACGCGACAATGGCTGTCGCGCAGAAGGGCGAGCAGCTGCTCGATCAGGGCGCGACGGCCTTCTGCGAGCTGCTTGCCGAGGTCGATAACTTCGACGTGAACAGGCTCGCCAAAGGCCCTCTCGGCTAGCCCACATCCTCCTGGAATCATTCAGGAAAGATCCGGACTCGGTAGCGCCAATTGCCGCCTTCGAACCGGATTCGAAGAGCCTCCGTCCAACTGAGCACGCGGGCCACAACGGGCCGCCTCAACCCGGATGGAGTTTCAAAATGTCGATCAAGACCAAGATTGCCGCCCTCGCTCTCGCCGCCCTCGCCGTCACCGGCAGCATCGTGTCCACGACGTCGCAGGCTGAAGCCAAGCCGCTCGGCTGGGGCGTCGGTGTCGGCCTGGGCATCGCGACCGCCGCCGTCGTCGGCACTGCGATCGCCGCCAGCAATGACCCCTATTACGGCTATCACCGCTGCGGCTGGACCCCCCGTTACAATGCGTTCGGCCAGTACGTCGGCAGCGTTCGCAGCTGCTACTGATCTAGGTATCTGAGGCCGATCTCACGTGGATCCTGCGTCCGACACGGGCGCCTCATCCACCCCGTGTCGCACCCCCGACCCCGCCCGGCTGTCCCCCCGGGCGGGGTCATCCTTTTTTGGGCCCCGGGAATTTGTTGCAGTCCCGTCACACAGCGGTGCCAACCATGCCCTGCGGCAATCTACGCCAGTTGCTATTGCGAATTAATCGCAATAAGGTTCGCAGCAGGCTGAGGGGCTTGGGAAGAAATCGCGTCGAATCGGGATCATCCGATCCGGCCGCGGAGGCCACCAAGACCTGATGACAGGGCCGTCGCGAATCGGCAGGGATATCGCGGCGGGTGGGACACATTCGCGTTGGGGGCGTGCGTTTTGATTTTGAGAGGACACCGGTATTTGCGAACGGCCGCGGCGATTGCCTCGGGCGTGATGGCGTTTCCGGCCGCAGGCTTTGCTGCCGATCTGCCGCTGAAGGCACCAGCGCTGAAAGCGGTCTATGACTGGACCGGCCTCTATATCGGCGTGCATACCGGCGTCACCCGCGGCACATCCTCGGCGACGCTGACCGACCCCACGATCGCAACTGACAACCATGTCTTCAACGGCGCGACCGGCGGCGTCCAGGCCGGCTACAATTGGCGTCTCAACTCGGGCCTGCTGCTCGGCGTCGAGGGCGACATCTCGTTTCCGAACTACCTGCCCTCCAATCACGTCGTGTCGTCAGCGGCGACCGCGCTGTCGAGCACGGAGGAGCGCTGGGACTACGTCGCGAGCCTGCGCGCGCGGCTCGGCTATGCCACCGGCAACTGGCTGCTCTACGCGACCGGCGGCGCAGCTTTCGCCGGCGAGCGCTTTCTCTCGACGCCCACGGGCGGCAACGAAGAGAAGGTGCTGAAGACGCGGTTCGGCTGGACCGCAGGCGGCGGCGTCGAATATGCCTTCGCGCCGCACTGGAGCGCACGGCTCGAATATCTCTACAGCAAGTTAGAGAACGCCGACGTCACCTTCCCCTCGGGCGCGCAATATTCGTCGTCGATGGATTTCCAGAGCCTGCGGATCGGCCTCAATCGCAAGATCGACTGGCCGGGCGTGCCGACCACCAATCCGAAGTCCGACGTGACGGATCCCGAATCGGGTCGCTGGGAAATCCACGGCCAGTCAACCGCATTGGGGCAGGGCTACCCGGCATTCCACGCGCCCTATACCGGACCGAACAGCCTGAACCCGTCGCCGGACTTTCAGCAGACCTGGAGCAATTCGCTCTATCTAAATGCGCGGCTATGGGACGGCGGCGAAGTCTATTTCAATCCCGAGCTGCTCCAGGGTTTTGGCTTCAACAACACCACGGGCGCCGCGGGCTTCCCGAACGGCGAAGCGCAAAAGTCCGGCTTCCCCTATCCGCATTTCAACCCGTCGCGGCTGTTC
This sequence comes from Bradyrhizobium sp. OK095, assembly GCF_900109945.1. Taxonomy (GTDB): domain Bacteria; phylum Pseudomonadota; class Alphaproteobacteria; order Rhizobiales; family Xanthobacteraceae; genus Bradyrhizobium. The sequence goes on along the minus strand of NZ_FOBX01000004.1, from coordinate 169,543 downwards.
GTGCGCCACACCTTCGGCTTCGGCGGCGAGCAGGAGGAGCTAGCCAGCGGCCAGCTTCAGCTCGCAGGCAAGGCCGACATTTCGCGCCTGACCTTGCAGGTCGGCAAATTCTCCGTGGTCGACGTGTTCGACGGCAATTCCTACGCGCACGACCCGCGCAAGGATTTCATGAACTGGTCGATCTGGGCCTCCGGCGCCTTCGACTATGCCGCCGACAAGCTTGGCCTCGGCTATGGCGCGACCGCCGAACTGAACCAGAAGCAATGGGCGCTGCGCGCCGGTTACTTCCTGATGGACGCCGAATCCAATTCGAACAATTTCGACATGAATGTCGGCCGCCGCGGCGAATATGTGATGGAGCTGGAGACGCGCTATTCGCTGTTCGGCCAGCCCGGCAAGCTGCGCACGCTCGGCTTCGTCAACAGCGCCTACTCCGGCAGCTATCGCGAGACGCTGGACAATCCCCTGCTCAATCTCGACATCAGCCAGACCCGCCGCGGCCGCCTCAAATACGGCTACGCACTCAATCTCGAACAGGCGATCACCGACGACATCGGCGTGTTCGGCCGCTGGAGCTGGAACGACGGCCGTAACGAGATCATGGCCTTCACCGACATCGATCGCAGCCTGTCGCTGGGCACCTCGATCAAGGGCACCAAATGGGGCCGGCCCGACGACGTCGTCGCCATCGCCGGCGCCATCAACGGCCTGTCGCAGGACCATCGCGACTTCATCGCCGCCGGCGGGCTCGGGCCGCTCATCGGCGACGGCCAGCTCAACTACCGACACGAACGCGTGCTGGAGACCTATTACGCCTATGCGCTGAACAAGGCGCTGACCTTGACCGCCGACTACCAGCTCATCGTCAACCCGGCCTACAACGCCGACCGCGGGCCGGTGTCGGTGTTCTCGGGGCGGCTCCACGGCGAATTCTAAGGGTCGCAGGTACAGTTCCGGTGCGACAATTTGGGTCGAAACCGGGCAAATCGCGCATGGAGTTCATATATAAGGGGCTTGGTCCGGCGTCCGCCGGGTCTGATTTCCCTTTTCCTTGCGCACAATGTTGTCTGTCGAACTCATCATCGTCGTCGTCCTGATCGTCATCAACGGCCTATTGTCCATGTCCGAGCTGGCCGTGGTCTCGTCCCGCCCGGCCCGTCTCTCCATGCTTGCCGCAAAGGGCGTGCGCGGCGCCGGGCGGGCGCTGGCGCTGGCGGCCGATCCCGGCAAATTCCTCTCGACGGTGCAGATCGGCATCACGCTGGTCGGCGTGCTCTCGGGCGCGTTCTCGGGCGCCACGCTCGGGCAGCGGCTGACGCTATGGCTGGTCGAACTTGGTCTCTCCCCCGGAATTGCCGACATCGTCGGCGTCGGCATCGTGGTCACGCTGATCACCTATGCGACGCTGATCGTCGGCGAGCTGGTACCGAAACAGGTGGCGCTGCGCGACCCCGAAAGCATCGCGGTCAAGGTCGCGCCGGCGATGCACGTGCTTGCGAAGATATCGCTGCCGCTGGTGTTCCTGCTCGATCTCTCCGGCAAGCTGATCCTCACGCTGCTCGGCCAGGGAGGCAAGGCCGAGGAGAATATTTCGGAGGACGAGATCCATCACCTCGTCAGCGAAGCCGAGAACGCAGGCGTGCTCGAGTCGGGCGAAAAGGAAATGATCGCCGGCGTGATGCGGCTCGGCGACCGGCCGGTTGGCGCGATCATGACGCCGCGCACGGAGGTCAACGAGATCGACCTGAGCGATACGCCGGAAGCCATTCACGAGACCATCGTCAAGAGCCCGCATTCGCGCTTTCCGGTCTCGGACGGCGATCGCGACAAGCCGATCGGCGTGCTCCAGGCCAAGGATTTGCTGATCGCCTATATGAGCGAACGTGCTCCGGATCTGCGCGCGCTGGTGCGCGAGGCGCCCGGCATCCCGGCATCGGCGGACGCGCGCGATGTGCTGGCGATCCTGAAAGCCGCGCCGGTTCACGTCGGTCTGGTCTACGACGAATACGGTGCCTTCGAAGGCATGGTGACGACCGCCGACATCCTCGAGTCGATCGTCGGCGCCTTCCATTCCGAGGAGGGGCCGCCGGAGCCGGCCTATGTCAGACGCGCGGACTCGTCGCTGCTGGTCGCAGGCTGGATGCCGGTCGACGAATTCGGCGAGCTGCTCGGCATCGAGCTGCCGCCGCACCGCTACAACACGGTGGCGGGCCTGGTGCTGCAGCAGTTCAACGTGCTGCCCAATGTCGGCGATGCCTTCGATTTCGCCGGCTGGCACGTCGAGGTGGTCGATCTCGATGGCCGCAGGATCGACAAGATCATGGCGAGCCGGCTGAGTGAGGTCGAGACGGGGTAAGAGGCTTTCCCCCCTACCCAAATCTCACCCCGATCCGCTTCTCCTTGCGCCAGACCACCGTGCAGGACAGATGCTTTCCGTCGGCCTGGATGAACAGGGTGAAGTGTTCGGGGATGCCGACCGGGCTGGTGACATCGAGGGCTGCGCCGGTGTCGGAGAAATTGCGGACGGTGCAGGAGATCGCGCCGCCGCCGAACTCGATGGTTCCGGCTTTCAGCACGCGGTGCCTGGCTTTATCGCGTCGCTCGTCCATGGGGACAATTTACACCCGAAGCTGACACAGACGTTAAGACACAAGCTGGTCCCCGATGAAATTACACCGCTGACAAGCGCAGCGGTATCATGCGGCGGACTGGCGCCTACATCGCCGGCTGGAACGTCCCGGTCTGCGCCATCCGCCAGGCGTCGCGGAACCGCGGGTCTTCGGTGCCTTCGATAAGCTCACCCGGACGCAGCGCCGGATAGAGCTGGGCGAAGGATCTCACATCGGTCGTCGAGGTGCGCTGGCTAAAGTGGATCGGGCGCAGCTGCTGGGGATGTTCGAGGCCGGCCGCGGCAATCAGCTCGGTCAACGAGTGCAGCGTCGCATGATGGTAGTTGTGGACGCGGTCGATCTTGAGCGGCACGTAGAGTGCGCGCGCCCGGGTCGGATCCTGCGTCGCGACGCCGGTCGGACAGCGGTCGGTGTGACAGCTTAGCGACTGGATGCAGCCGAGCGAGAACATGAAGCCGCGCGCGGAGTTGCAATAGTCAGCGCCGATCGCCATCGCCCGCGCCATGTCGAAGGCGGTCGCGATCTTGCCGGACGCGCCGATCTTGATGCGGTCGCGCGCGTTGATGCCGATCAGTGCGTTATGGACGAAATTGACGCCCTCGCGCATCGGCATGCCGAGGTGATCCATGAACTCCAGCGGCGCCGCGCCGGTGCCGCCCTCATTGCCGTCGACGACGATGAAATCAGGATAAATGCCGGTCTCCAGCATCGCCTTGCAGATCGCCAGAAATTCCCAGGGATGGCCGATGCAGAGCTTGAAGCCCGCCGGTTTGCCGCCGGAGAGCTTTCGCATTTCGGCGATGAACTGCATCATGCCTGTTGGCGTCGAGAAGGCGCGGTGCGAGGCCGGCGAGATGCAATCCTCGCCCATGGCGACGCCGCGGATCTTCGAGATCTCCTCCGACACCTTCGCCGCCGGCAGCACGCCGCCATGGCCGGGCTTGGCGCCCTGGCTGATCTTGAGCTCGACCATCTTGATCTGGTCCTGGCTCGCAACGCGCGCGAACGCCTCCGGATCGAAAGTGCCGTCGAGATGACGGCAACCGAAATAGCCCGAGCCGATCTCCCAGATGATGTCGCCGCCCATCTCCTTGTGATAGGGGCTGAAGCCGCCCTCACCGGTGTCGTGGGCGAAGCCGCCCTTCTTCGCGCCGGCATTGAGCGCCCGCACCGCATTCGGGCTGAGCGCACCAAAGCTCATCGCCGAGATGTTGAACACCGAGGCCGAATACGGCTGCTTGCAGTCGGGACCGCCGACGGTGATGCGGAATCTTTCCTCGGCATGCGCCTTCGGCGCGACCGAGTGATGCATCCACTCATAGCCCTCGCGGTAGACGTCCTCCTGGGTGCCGAACGGTCGCTTGTCGAGCTGCATCTTGGCGCGCTGATAGACCAACGAACGGGTATCGCGCGAGAACGGCATGCCGTCCTTCTCGCTCTCGAAGAAATACTGCCGCATCTCCGGGCGTATCTCTTCGAGCAGGAAGCGCATATGCGCCGAGATCGGGTAGTTGCGCAGGACCGCATGGCCCTTCTGCATGAGATCGCGGACGCCGAGCAGCGTCAGCGCGCCGAAGATCACGATCGGGACCAGCAGGATGTCGAAGATCTTGCGGTCGGCGATGCCGATGCCGATCAACAGCGCGGTGACGACCGCACATATCGTCAGGATGATGAAGCGCGGCGAAAATGGAAGCAGCAGTGTTTCCATCAGCCCTTCGGGCGAAGCTTGCGTCTTGTTCTCGTTGGCCACGGCCGCGTCCCTCTCGTCAGACTGACGGGGTATGATACGCCCGCGCCACGTCCATGGATATGACGCGGGGCTGGCTTGAGGCTACTGAATCCGGGTGCTGCAAATCAATCGGTTCGGACGCGTGTTTTGCAGTGCAATAGATTCAAATGAAATGACAAATCAGTGACCATGAGGCTGCGCCTCGTGCGGAATCACGCCGTGCCGCTCAAGGCCCCCTTGCGCCAGCCAGGCATCGGTGCTCGCGACCGCGCGCTCGATATGGTCGTCGGTGCACGAGAAATCGTAAGGTGATCCCACCAGCGGACAGAGCGGCGGCACCACGACATACTCGATATCGGGCGCAAGGCCTTCCAGCTCCGACACCAATTGCCGCGCGATCAGCAGCGTCAACGCATGCAAGGCGTTGGCCACGGCGCCGATCGGCGGATCCTTCACCGAGCAGGCGTGCCCGGTCGGCAGCACAACCAGCCGTTTTGCGCCTTTCTGGATCGCGACCCGGACCGGCGTGTTCGAGGAAATCGCGCCGTCGGCAAGATAACGATTGCGATAATGGACCGGCGAGAATGCGCCTGGAATCGCGGTCGACGCCAGGATTGCCTCCACCGTCGATCCCTCCGACAGCACCACGCTCTCGCCGGAGACGAAATCGGTGGTCACGATGTGCACGGGCAACGCGGCATCTTCGAGGTTGCGATAGGGGATATGGTCCTCGACCAGCTTGCGGACGCCGTCATGGGGAATCAGGAAATCCCGCCGCCACATGAATCCGGCGAGGCTCTTCCAGGTCACCGGAAAGACATCATGACGCCTCAGCCCGCGCCAGATCGCTTCAAGCCCAAGCACGCCCTTGAGCGAGGGATCGCCGGCATAATAGGCGCCGTTGATCGCGCCGACGCTGGAGCCGACCACGAGGTCTGCGACGACCCCGTGCCTCACCAGCGCATGCATCATCCCGACCTGGATCGCTCCAAAACTGCCGCCACCCGCCAGCACGAAGGCAGTCGGTTTCGGCGGACGGCCATGGTCGATCACGTGCAAGATTTGCGCAGCTCCCCCAGCTCTCGCATTGCAACATCGCGGCGAGATTTTGGCACGAGCATATAGCAACGCTCACGAAGGCGGCGCCAATAACAAAGTCGGGGGAGGATGGTGAGGGGCTACACTCTTCACCGTCGCTCCGGCGAAAGCCGGGACGGCGGGTGAGTTAATTGCCGCGAACCGTGCTCAGCGCTCGACGAACGCCTTCTCGATCACGAAGTGGCCGGGCTTGTTACCGGAGCCTTCGATGAAGTCGCGGCCTTCGAACATCACCTTCAGCTCTTCGAGCATCCCCGGGCTGCCGCACATCATGACGCGGTCGGTCGCGATGTCGAGCGGGCCCTGGCCGATGTCGTTGAAGATCTGCTCGGAGCTGATGAGATCGGTGATGCGGCCGCGATTCCTGAACGGCTCGCGGGTCACCGTCGGATAGTAGATCAGCTTGTCCGCAAGCAGCTCGCCGAACAGCTCGTCTTCGCGCAAATTCGCGACCAGCTTCTCGCCATAGGCGAGCTCGGAGACCTGGCGGCAGCCATGCACCAGCACGATGCTGTCGAACTGATCATAGACCTCGGGGTCCTTGATCAGGCTCGCGAACGGCGCAAGGCCGGTGCCGGTCGACAGCAGCATCAGCCGCTTGCCGGGGATGAGGTTGTCGGTGATCAGCGTGCCGGTCGCCTTGCGGCCGACCAGGATGGTGTCGCCTTCCTTGATCTTCTGGAGGCGCGAGGTGAGCGGGCCGTCCTGAACCTTGATCGAGAAGAACTCGAGCTCTTCCTCATGGTTGGCGCTCGCCATGCTGTAGGCACGCAGCAGCGGACGGCCGTCGATCTCGAGGCCGATCATCGCGAACTGGCCGTTCTGGAAGCGGAAGCCGGTGTCGCGCGTGGCGCGGAAGCTGAACAGCGTGTCGGTCCAGTGCTGGACGGACAGAACCTTCTCTCGGTAAAACGCGCTCATGATTTTCGATATTCCGAATAATTGCGGTTTTAGGGCAACAGCGTTGCCCGGCCTCTGGAAGCGAGGCGAGCACCACTTGTCATGGCGGAGGATTTCTAGGGTGTGATCTACGCCATTGAGACCAATAATCAACCTCGTTTCGGATGCAATTGATGCCGATCAAACCGGCATTTGCGCAGGAAACGGCCGCATCATTAACGGATCTGCTGTCCGGCCTGCCCTAAGGGCAATTTCTTTTCCCTGGGAGGCACAATCGCAGCACTTAATTTCCGTCGTGCTCGCGAGAAGTTCATTAAGAATAGCTCTGATTTTCACCCCGGTTTGGCGCTGTTTCCCGCATTTTTGCGGCTTCTGGCGACAGGAATGAAGAAGGCACATGGCGAGCAGCGAGCGGATCTTCGTCCAGGCGATCAGGCGCTATTGCGCGGCCCATGACATCGCGGTCGATGTCCGCGCCGGCGGCTGGCTGATCGCGATGCGCCGGGGCGAACAGCGGCACTTTGCGTTCGGCTATGACATCGGCCTCAACAGCGCCATTGCGCATCGCCTCGCCAACGACAAATCGGCGACATCAGAGGCCCTGACGCTGGACGGCGTGCCCTGCATTCCGCATCACCTCTTCCTCAACCCGAAGCTGGGCGAGAACGTCGTTGGCGCCGGTTGGCGCGATGAAATGCTTCGGCTGCTTCGCGCCAATCCGCAAGGCGTGGTGGTGAAGCCGAACGAGGGGACGTCGGGACGATCTGTCTTCAGGGTGACGACGGAGGCCGAGCTTGACCATGGAGTTGGCGAGGTCTTTGCGATGAGCGCCGGGCTCGTGATCTCGCCCTATGTCGCGATCGAGCAAGAGGTGCGCGTGGTGCTGCTCGATGATGCCCCCCTCGTCGTCTACAGCAAGCAGCGCGGCTCCGATTGGCGGCACAATCTCGATGCCGGCGCAAAGCCGGTGCTGCTGGAGGACGGCGAAGCCCGAACAGCTTGCGTGAAGCTCGCGATCGACGCCGCGAGCGCCATCGGCATCACCTTCGCCTCGATCGACGTGACCCGCGTCGATGGCACCTGGCGCGTGCTCGAGATCAATTCCGGCGTGATGATGGAAGCGCTGGCGAAGCTGCATCCGGAGCTGGTGCAGGCGACGTATGACGCGGCGCTGGATCGGGTGTTTGAGGAGACGCACTGAGTGCCGAGCGCTCGCCGTAATCCTTCTCCCCTTGCGGGAGAAGGTGGCGCGAAGCGCCGGATGAGGGGTATCCCTCCACGAATTCGAATGAGAGTTGGACTCGTGGAGAGAGACCCCTCACCCGTCTCGCCGCTATGCGGCGAGCCACCCTCTCCCGCAAGGGGCGAGGGTGCACCGAGCTCGTGGCTCAATTATTCGCGCTCGCGGAATCGTCCATCGCCTTGAACGCTTCTTCCAATTGCAGCGAGATCGGCACGTTCATCTTCTCGCCGGTCGGCATCCGCGCGATGAACCATTTGTTGTAGAGCGGCACGAGATCGTGGTTGGAGCCGAGCTTGCGGAAGGTGCGGTCGACGACGGCTGACAATTGCGGCTCACCCTTGCGGAACATGATGCCGTAGGGATCGTAGGACAGATAATCGCCGGTGACGCGGAACTTGTCCTGTGCCTTATGGCGCGCGATCAGGCCGGAGAGCAGGATGTCGTCGGTCGCGAACGCATCGGCCTTGCCGTCGGCGAGCATCTGGAACGACTGCTCGTGATCGGCGCCCACGGCGATCTTCAGCCCCAACGACAGCTTCTTGTCGGCCGCCTGGATCGCCTGCTCGTTGGTGGTGCCCTTCGTCACCACGATGGTCTTGCCCTTCAGATCGGCGAGCTGCTGGACGCTCGACGCCTTCGGCACCATCAGCTTGGTGCCGGCGACGAACATCAGCGGCGAGAACGCGACGCGCTTGCCGCGCTCCGCGTTGGCCGTGGTCGAGCCGCATTCCAGGTCGATCTTGTTCTGGAGCACCGCGTCGATGCGATCGTCCGAGGTAACCTTGACGTAGTCGATCTTCAGATTGGGATCGTCGACCTCGACGCCGATCTCCTCGACGATGGCCTCGCACAATTCGAGGCTATACCCGATCGGGCGACCCGACTGGTCGAGGAAGGAGAACGGCGGCGAGCTTTCGCGATAGCCGAGCCGCACGGTGTGCGCTGTCTTGATGGTCGACAGCGTCGGGCTAAGTCCTTCGCTGCCGCCGGTCTGGGCGGAGGCACCGGTTGCCAGTAGACATGCTGCCAGCAACAGGCCGCCCGAAATCGCCTTTGAAAGGTGCATGTCGCACTCCGATCAATGGCCGGCCATCGCGGGCACTTCGCCGGGGATCATGTCGCCGGGCACGGCGTCGCCGGGTCCGAGCTCGTGCTCGGGCCCGAGCTCGCCTTCCCACTTCGCCACGACCGAGGTCGCCAGCGTATTGCCGATCACGTTGGTGGCGCTGCGGCCCATGTCGAGGAAGGTGTCGATGCCCATGATCATCAGCAGGCCCGCCTCGGGGATGCCGAATTGCGACAGTGTCGAGGCGATCACAACGAGGGAGGCGCGCGGCACGCCGGCGACGCCCTTGGAGGTGATCATCAGCGTTGCCAGCATTGCAAGCTGCGTCGAGAGCGACATCTCGATGTGATAGGTCTGCGCGATGAAGATGCTGGCGAAAGTGCAGTACATCATCGTGCCGTCGAGATTGAAGGAATAGCCGAGCGGCAGCACGAAGCTCGATATCCGCGACGAGGCGCCGAACTTGTTCAACCCCTCCAGCGTCTTCGGGTAGGCCGCTTCAGAGCTCGCGGTGGAGAACGCGATCATCAAGGGCTCGCGGATCAGCTTCAGCAGATGGCTGTAGCGCGGTCCGATCACGATGAAGCCCACGATGACAAGGATGCCCCACAGGATCATCAGCGAGAGATAGAAGCCGCCCATGAAGACGATGAGCTTCCAGAGCACCAGCAGGCCGTTCTTGGCGACGGTCGCGGTGATGGCGGCCCACACCGCGATCGGCGCGAACAGCATCACATAGCTCGTCACCTTCAGCATGATGTGGCCGATGTCGTCGATCAGCGCCAGGATCGACTTGGAGCGCTCGGGCATCGAACCCATCGCCACCGAGAAGAACACGGCGAAGATCACGATCTGCAAGATCTCGTTTTGCGCCATCGCGTCGGCGATCGAGGTCGGGATCAGATGGGTCAGGAATTTTTCGAGCGAGAACGCCGAGACCGGCAGGCCGGTCGATTGCCCCGCCGCGGGCAGCGTGCCGGGGAAGTTCGCGCCGGGCTGCAACAGGTTCACCATCACGAGGCCGAGCATCAGCGAGATGAAGGAGGCGCTGATAAACCAGCCCATGGTCTTGGCGAAGATGCGGCCGAGCTTGGAGCCCGAACCCATATGCGCGATGCCACCGACCAGGGTCGCAAACACCAGCGGCGCGATGATCATCTTGATCAGGCGCAGGAATATCACAGCGATCAGGTTGATGGACGAGGCCCAGTCGCCTCGCGTATCGGGCATGAAATTATAGATCGCCGAGCCCATGATGATGCCGAGCACCATCGCCGCCAAAATGTATTGCGTAAACCTGTTCGACATCGAAACACCCCCACACCACCGACCGCTTCATGATGTCGCAGATATGACGACGACGCAACACGCTTCGCGTGCGCCCGCTTGGGCGGATGTTCCCGTTGCGAAACCAGCGCCCGCGATCTAGCCTTCATGCAGCGCACAACGAATGCGGCTTGCACGTTTTGTTTGCGGCAGCTGCATCAATAATCGTCAAATAAACGGAGGGAAACACCATGAGCGGCAGCAGCAATCGTCAGATTCTTCTGGTTGAAAAGCCCAGCGGCAAGCTCGGCTCTGAACATTTCAGGATGGTCGAGGCGGCGATGCCGGAACCGAAGGACGGCGAGGCCTTGCTGCGCGTGCACTACATCTCGCTCGACGCCGCCAACCGCGCCTGGATGCATGGCGCGACCTATCGTTCAGCCGTCGAAGCCAACAGTGTGATGGCCGGCGGCGCCATCGCCGAGGTCGTGAGTTCGAACGCGCCGGGGCTCGCGCCCGGCGACATCGTATTCGGCGACACCGGCTGGCAGGAATATGCCGCGGTGCCGGCGAAGCATCTCACAAAAATGCCGAAGCTCGAGCCGATGACGCATCTGCTCAGCGTGTTCGGCATCGCCGGCCTCACCGCTTATTTCGGGCTGCTGGAGATCGGCAAGCCGAAAGAGGGCGAGACGGTCGTGGTCTCCGCGGCCGCGGGCTCGGTCGGCTCGATCGTCGGGCAGATCGCCAAGATCAAGGGATGCCGCGTCATCGGCATCGCCGGCGGCGCGGACAAGTGCAACTGGCTGACCTCCGAGCTCGGCTTCGACGCTGCCGTCGACTACAAGGATGGCGCGACCTTCAAGGCCCTGCGCGCAGCCGCGCCAAAGGGCATCGACGTTTATTTCGACAATGTCGGCGGCGACATTCTCGAAGCCTGCCTGCCGCAGATGAACAATTTCGGCCGCATCGCCTGCTGCGGCGCGATCTCGCAATATGACGGCGCGCCTTCGGCGCATGGCCCGCGCGGCGTGCCCGGCCTGATCGTGGTGAAGCGGCTCGTGATGCAGGGTTTTATCGTGATGGACTACATGAAGGACAGTCAGCATGCACTCGCCGACCTGCAAGGCTGGGTGAAGTCTGGAAAGTTGAAGGTGCAGGAAGACATCATCGATGGATTGCAGAACACGCCACAGGCGCTGATCGGATTGCTCGCGGGCGAGAACCGCGGCAAGCGGATGATCAAGCTATGACGACGTAGTTACGTCGTCAGTGCGCCAGCACTTTCTACTTGCGGTAGAGGCCAAAGCGGCCAAAGATGTCGCGCGCGAGGTACCACGCGCGATGATTGCGCTTGCTTCATTTTGAATAAGACGTCGGCGTTACCGACAGGGCAGGAATTCATTCAAATGTTCAACACGTTGAAACATACGTCAACGCGCAATGCGTTGCTCGTGGCCGCACTCTTCGCAACTGCAACAGGCGCGTTCGCGCAAGCGCCGACCGAGGCCCAGAAGAGCGCCATCCGCTCCGCGTGCCGCTCGGACTTCATGGCGCATTGCTCGAGCGTCACGCCCGGCGGGGTCGAAGCTTATCAATGTCTCCAGAAGAACATGTCCAGCCTGTCATCGGGATGCCAGACCGCGGTGCGCGCGGTCGAGCCGGCCGCAGCGCCCAAGACGGAAGCCGCGCCCACCAATTCCGAGCCGGCAAAAACGGAAGCTGCGCCCGCCGCAGAGCCTGCCGCCAAGCCGGCAACTGGCGCTGCTCCGAAAGCCGCCGCCGCCAAGCAGCCGAGCAGCGCGCAGGTTTCCGCGGTCAAGAGCGCATGCCGCGCCGATTATCCCAAAGTGTGCGCCAGCGTGCCGCCGGGCGGCGCTCCTGCGCTCGAATGTCTGGAGAAGAACAAGGCGAAGGTGTCAGCGGCCTGCGCGAAGGCCGTGACCGCCGCGACCGGTGGCGGCGGCGCCGCGGCAACGTCAGCGCCAGCGGGCGCAGCGCCCACCGTGATTGTCTTGCGGCCGCTGCGGCCGCGCGAAGAACTGTTCATCGTACGCTCGGCCTGCGGCGCCGACATCCGTACGCTCTGCGCCGGCGTCGCGCCGGGCGGCGGCCGCATCGTGCAATGCATCGCGAGCAATGCCGCGTCGCTCTCGCCCGGCTGCAAGGACGTGCTCGCCCCGTTCGCTGCGCGATAGCAGCAGCGCACGATACTGATCGGCAGCGTGCGCGCATGAATTTTTGCGCGCCTGTTGCGACAAACCTTTGCTGATATCGATTTCAATCAAGACAAGGCTTCACGACAAGACCGGAGGACAATATGCGTTCATTGCTGCTCATCGCTTCCGCGCTCCTCGCTTTCGGCGCGACCATGACTTTCGAGGCTACCGATGCCAATGCGGTGGTATGCGCCCGCGGCGTCTATCGGGCCGGCTGCGCCGGGCCGAACGGAGCCGTCGTGGTCCGCAAGCCGGTTCCGGTGGTCCGCTGCACCAGGGTGCTGGTGGACGGGGTCTACGTGAAGCGCTGCGTCTGACGCGCGAATAGCCAAGCCGGCGCGGTTTGGCTATGATTCGCAATGTCACTGCTTCGGACGCTCGCCATGCGCGTGTCCGGGCGTGGGCTTTGGTGCGCCTTCGATAATTCCGCTGGCGTGAGAAGCCGGAGCCCATTAGGCTACCCCTAGATAGTAAGTATACTGTCAATTAGGGAGGCAGAATTTGCGGATCGCCGTGATTGGCGGGGGGCCCGGTGGGCTCTACTTCGCCTATCTCTGGAAGAAGCGTCACCCTGAGGATCAAGTCGACCTGTTCGAACAGAACCCGGCCGACGCGACCTGGGGCTTTGGCGTCGTATTCTCCGACCAGGCGCTGGAATTTTTGCGCGCAGACGACCCCGAGACGGTCGACGCGATCGCGCCGCATATGGAGAGCTGGGAGAACATCACGCTGAACCTCGCCGGCGACAGCGTCGCCATCGACGGTGTCGGCTTCTCCTCGATCGGCCGGCTCGAGCTTTTGCAATTCCTCCAGCAGCGCGCGCTCGATGTCGGCGTCACGCCGCGCTTCGACACCCAGATCCATACGATCGACCAGCTTAACGGCCACGACCTCATTATCGCCGCCGACGGGCTGAACTCGCTGGTACGCCGCGCCTATGAGGGCGATTTCGGCACGTCGCTGTCCTACTCGTCCAACAAGTTCGTCTGGTACGGCACCTCAAAACGCTTCGATACGCTGTCGCAGACGTTTGTGAAGACCGACCGCGGCGCCTTCAACGCCCACCACTACCGCTACTCGCCGACCATGAGCACTTTCCTGGTCGAATGCGACCACGCGACGTGGCAGGCCTACGGCTTCGCCTACAAGGACGTCGAGCAGTCCAAGGGCGTCTGCGAGGAGGTGTTTGCCGACACGCTCGGCGGCCATTGCCTCGTCTCCAACAAATCGGTGTGGCGCAATTTCCCCTGGGTCTGGAACGAGCACTGGTCGTTCAAGAACATGGTGCTGATCGGGGACGCCCTGCACTCGGCGCATTTCTCGATCGGCTCGGGCACGCGGCTTGCGATCGAGGATGCGATTGCGCTGGTCAAGGCGCTGGAATCCGATGCGCATCTGACCACCGCCCTGCATCGCTATCAGGCCGCGCGAAAGCCGGTGGTGCAGAAGCTGGTCAATGCTGCACGCACCAGCGCCTTCTGGTACGAGCACTTCGCCCAGCACATGCAGCTTGATCTGGTGGACTTTGCCTACAGCTATATCACCCGCTCCGGGCGCATCGACGATGCACGCCTGCGCCACATGTCGCCCGCCTTCATGGCGCGGTACGAGGCCGCCAAGAACGGTGGCGAAGATACGGACGGCGAGGCTACGGCATGAGCAACGAGATCCGCGATCAGGTGCCCGCGGACTGTGCGGGCGCCCGCGAGATCGGCTTTGCCGTTCCGCAAATTTACAACGCCAGCCGCGTGCTGTTCGACAATCTCGCCAAGGGTCACGGCGACAGGCTCGCGCTGATCGGCCCGGCGGGCACGCGGACCTATGCCGAGCTTTGCGCGGAAGCTTGCCGGTGGGGCAACGGCTTTACCTCGCTCGGCCTGAAGCGCGGCGACCGCGTGCTGCTGTTCCTCGACGACACGCCGGCTTATCCTGCCGCCTTCTTCGGCGCGGTGCGTGCAGGCTTCGTGCCGCTGCTGATCAACACGCTGACGCCGCCGGATCTGCTGCAATTCTATCTCGCCGATTCCGGCGCAAATGTTGCGGTCGCCGAGTCCGAATTCTCTGCCCGCTTCAATACCGAGGCATGCAAGGACACCAGCCTGCGCACGCTGATCGTCGTCAACGGCGAGGTCGGTGATCACGCCGCGCCAAATGCGATTGGCGCGGCAAGTTGGCTCGCGCAATTCCCGACTGAGCTGGCGGAAGCCGACACCCATCGTAACGAGATGGCGTTCTGGATGTACTCCTCCGGCTCGACCGGCCGGCCCAAGGGCATCGTGCATCTCCAGCACGACATGGCTTACAGCGATGTAGCCTTCGCACAGAACGTGCTGAAGCTGACGCCGGACGACATCTGCTTCTCGGTGCCGAAGATCTTCTTTGCCTACGGTTTTGGTAACTCCGTCACCTTCCCGTTCTCGGCGGGTGCGGCGACGCTGCTGCTGCCGGGCCAGCCGAAGCCCGCGTCGATCTTTGCCGCGATCGAGCGATATAAGCCATCAGTCTTCTTCGGCCTTCCGACGCTGTACACGTCGCTGACCAAGGCCGAGGGCGCGGACAAGACGAACTTTTCGTCGCTGCGCATGTCGCTCTCCGCCGCCGAGGTGCTCTCGGCGGAGGTCTTCAACGGCTGGAAGACGCTCACGGGGCTTGAGATCGTCGAAGGCCTCGGCTCGACCGAGGTGCTGCACATTTATCTGTCCAACCGCCCCGAGCAGAAGAAGCTCGGCGCCGCGGGCTTGCGCGTGCCCGGCTACGAGGTCGCGCTGCGCGACAAGGAGGGCCGCGACGTCGCCGACGACGAGGAAGGCATTTTGTGGGTCCGTGGCGATTCCAACACCCCCCTGTACTGGAACCGGCCGGAGAAATCCGCCGAGACCATTCGCGAGGGCGGCTGGATCTACACCGGCGACCGCTTCGTCCGAGATGCCGACGGTTTTCACTTCTTCCGCGGCCGCGCCGATGATTTGATCAAGATCTCGGGCCAGTGGGTCTACCCGCTAGAGGTCGAGCTGTGCCTCGCCGACCACCCCGATATCCGCGAATGCGCGGTGTTCGCCGCCGAGCTGCCCGACCGTCGCATGACGCTGAAGGCGGTGGTGGTGATGAACAATCGCGCCGCTGACCAGAGCGAGGCGACACGGCGACTTCAGGACTACGTCAAAGGCAAGCTGCTGCCGTACAAATATCCGCGCGAAGTGATTTTTACCGACGAGCTGCCGAAGACGGGCACGGGGAAGATTGACCGGCAGGCGTTGTTGCGGATGTGACCACCGCCGTCATCGTCCGGCTTGACCGGACGATCCAGTATTCCAGAGGCAGTTGTGATTGAGCCGAGAGGCCGCGGCGTACTGGATTCCCCGCCTTCGCGGGGAATGACACCGTTTTTGTTGCAACGGCATACCCCCTTACCCCGCCTTCCCCAGATGCTCCAGCGCATCTTCCGCCCGCAACGGCACCCGCGAGGCCTCGTTGTTGAGATCGACGAGCTGCACCATCAGCCCCATCAGCGCCTTGCGGTCCGCGGGCTTGAGCGGCTCCAGCATGCGCGCCTGGGCGCGCTCGACTGCGGGGATGATCTCGCGCAGGATCGCCGCGCCCGACTTGGTCAGATGGAGCAGCTTGATCCGCTTGTCCTCGGGCGCCGGCTTACGCTCGACAAAATCCTTGGCCTGGAGCCGCTCGATCACGCTGCCGAGCGTGGAGCGGTCGAAGGCGATCACTGCCGACAGCCGCGTCGCGTCGATGCCGGGATGGGTGTGGATCGCGATCAGCGCGGCATATTGCACCGGCGTGAGATCGAACGCCTTGCACTCCTCCATGAAGATCGAGACCGCGATCTGCTGCATGCGCCGGAACAGATAGCCCGGCGCAGCATAGACCGCGTCGATCGTGATCGGGGCAGGCTTACTCGGCATCGGGCTGCTTCTCCGGGGCGGCATCGGCGAACGCCGGCAGCGCTTTTGCCGCAGCTTCCGCCTTCAGCAGGCGCGGATAGACCCCGACGTCGACGCCGAAGCGGCGCGCGTTGGCGAGCTGCGGCACCAGGCAGAGATCGGCGAGCGTCGGCACATCGCCGAAGCAGAACGAGCCCGGCTCGTCCGAGATCAGCGTCTCGCACGCCGACAGCCCCTCGCGGTTGACCCAGGCAGCCCATTCCTGGACCTTCTCTTCGGCCAGGCCGAGCTCGCGCAACCGCGCCAGCACCTTCAAATTCTGCACGGGGTGGGTATCGCAGGTGATCGCCAGTGCGAACGCCCGCACCCTGGCGCGCTGCAACGCATCCTTCGGCAGCAGCGGCGGATGGGGGTGAGTCTCATCGAGCCATTCGATGATCGCGACCGATTGGGTTAACACCGTACCCGCATCGTCCTCCAGCGCAGGCACCAACCCTTGCGGGTTGATGGCGAGATAGGCGGGCGCGCATTGCTCGCCCTTGCGTAAGTGATGCGGAAGATGCTCGGCGCCGAGGCCCTTGAGGTTCAGCGCGATCCGCACGCGATAGGCGGCGCTCGATCGGAAATAGCCGTGCAGCTTCATCGGAACCCTCCCATTTTCGTTCTTGTTCGTCACGTTGACGCTACCTAGATCGTCAGTATACTGTCAATCAACAAAACGAACGGGAGCAGCAACCATGGAAGCCGTGACCAAGACGCCGGAACGCGAGGCGTTCTACAAGAAGATCGACGGCGAAAATCTCACCGCGCTGTGGACGGTGATGAGCGATCTGATCACGCCGGAGCCGAAGAGCGCCTGCCGGCCGCACCTCTGGAAGTTCGATGTCATCCGCGACTACATGGCCGAAGCCGGCAAGCTGATCACCGCCAAGGAAGCCGAGCGGCGCGTGCTGGTGCTCGAAAACCCCGGACTGCGCGGGCAATCAAAAATCACGACCTCGCTCTATGCCGGCGTGCAAATGGTGGTGCCCGGCGATGTCGCGCCCGCACACCGCCACAGCCAGTCGGCACTGCGCTTCGTGCTCGAGGGCAAGGGCGCCCACACCGCGGTCGACGGCGAGCGCACCGCGATGGAGCAAGGGGATTTCATCATCACGCCGTCGATGACCTGGCACGATCATTCCAACGAGACTGATGAGCCGATGTTCTGGCTCGACGGCCTCGACATCCCGCTGGTGCAGTTCTTCGACTGTTCCTTTGCCGAAGGCTCCAAGGAAGACCAGCAGAAGATCACAAGACCCGCCGGCGACAGCTTTGCGCGCTACGGCCACAATCTGCTGCCGGTCGATGTGAAGCGGAGCTCAAAGACCTCGCCGATCTTCAGCTATCCCTATGCCTACACCCGCGAAGCGCTGGAGAAGGCCCGCACGAGCCAGGAATGGGACGCTTGCCACGGGCTGAAGCTGAAATTCAGCAACCCCGAGACCGGCGATTTCGCGATGCCGACCATCGGCACCTTCATCCAGCTATTGCCCAAGGGTTTTAAGACCGCGCGTTACCGCGCGACGGATGCGACGGTGTTCTGCCCGATCGAGGGCCGGGGACGCAGCCGTATCGGCGAATCCGTTTTCGAATGGGGCCCGCGCGATTTGTTCGTGGTGCCGAGCTGGCAGTGGGTGACGCACGAGGCGGATGAGGATGCGGTGCTCTTTAGTTTCTCGGACCGGCCGGTGCAGCAGAAGCTGGATCTGTTTCGCGAGGATAGAGGCAACGCGTAGGCCACGCTGCTGACCACATCGTCATTGCGAGGAGCTCTTGCGACGAAGCAATCCAGAATCCCGCCGCGGAAAGACTCTGGATTGCTTCGCTGCGCTCGCAATGACGGAGTATGCCTCACCGCCAGTGCAACAACCGCGTCTCCAGAAGATTGATCACCTTCCCCACCACCAGCCCGAACACCGACAAAATCACCACGCCCGCGAGCAGCTGATCCGTCTGCATCAGATTGCCGGCCTGAAGCACGAACGCGCCGATGCCGTATTGCGCGCCGATCATCTCGGCGCTGACGACGAGCAGTAACGCCACAGAGGCCGTGATGCGGAAGCCGGCGAGGATCGCCGGCAGCGCGCCGGGCCAGACCACCTTGCGCACGATGGTGGCGAAGGGGACGTTGAAACTCTGCGCCATGCGGATGAGATTGCGTGGCACCGCGTCGACGCCGCTATAGACCGAGATCGCGGTCGAGAAGAACACGCCGAGTGCAATCGTCGCGATCTTCGGCTCTTCGCCGATGCCGAGCCAGAGGATCAGCAGCGGCAGCAGCGCGATCTTCGGGATCGGAAACAGCGCCGAGATAAAGGTGATGCCGACGCTGCGCGCCAGCCGCGACAGGCCGATGGCGAAGCCGACGGCGACACCGGCCGCGGTGCCAAGCACCCAGCCGACACCGATGCGGAGGAGTGAGGCCGAGAGATGCTGCCAGAGCGCGCCTGAGATCGCGAGCTGGTAGATCGCCCGCGCGATCGCGAATGGCGCGGGCAGGAACAGAGGATTGACCAGACCCGTGCTGCCGGCGGCCTGCCAGATCGCGATGACCAGCGCGAGTGCGATCCAGCCACCAAAACGGCTGCTCGCGGGCACGAAGCCTCCGCCGCGAAAACGGACGGGCCGCGTCGCGCTTGTAATCTCCGTCGCCGCGCGATCAAGCATGCTGGACCTCGCGCTCGGCATCGATCGCCTCGTTGCGGATCAGCGACCAGATCTGGTTCTGGAGCGCGAGCAGCTTTTCGCGCGCAGCGGCTTCGCCGCGCTCCGTGCGCGTCATCGGCACGGTCACGACCTCGCGGATGCGGCCCGGCCGGCGCGACAGCACCACGATGCGGTCGGCGAGGCGCGCGGCCTCTTCGAGATTATGCGTGACATAGACCGCGCCCATGCCGCCGTCGGCGAGCAGGCGGACGAAATCCTCCATCAGCAGCTCGCGCGTCTGCGAGTCCAGCGCCGAGAGCGGCTCGTCCATCAAGAGGATCGCGGGCTTGACCGCGAGCGCGCGCGAAATGCCGACGCGCTGGCGCATGCCGCCGGAGAGCTGCTTTGGATAGGTTTTGCGAAAATCCGTCAGCCCGGTGCGGCGCAGGGCGTCGTCGACCAAAGCGCGGCGCTGTGTTGCCGAGAGCTGCGTATGCAGCAACGGGAATTCGACGTTCTCCTCGACCGTAGCCCAGGGCAGCAGCGCAAAATCCTGGAACACGAAGGTCAGCGGATTGAGACTGTCCGCCGGCGGCGCCCCGCGCAGCTCGGGCGCACCGGAGGTCGGCTGCAACAACCCGCCGAGGATCGACAGCAACGTGCTCTTGCCGCAGCCGGACGGACCGACGATCGCCACGACCTCACCTGCGCTGACGGCGAAAGAGACGTCGTCGAGCACGGCGAGATCGCCGAAGCG
Source organism: Bradyrhizobium sp. OK095 (assembly GCF_900109945.1). Taxonomy (GTDB): domain Bacteria; phylum Pseudomonadota; class Alphaproteobacteria; order Rhizobiales; family Xanthobacteraceae; genus Bradyrhizobium. The sequence continues at coordinate 150,048 of NZ_FOBX01000004.1, read as the reverse complement.
GTGGGAGATGTGGTTGGCGATCAGGTCCATGAGCTGCCTCTACTCTCAATCCGCCTTCACAAAATCCTTGGCGATGATCGCATTCGCGTCAAAGCCCTTGTCGGCAAAGCCCTGCTCCTGAAGCCATTTGATCTGGTTGTCGACGTTCTTCACGTCCAGCTTGCCCTCGGGATCGATATAGGCGCAATTGCCGACGACTTGCTCGACCGGCAGATTGGTGTACTTGGCGATGATCTCCAGCAGCGGTTTTGTCTGTTCGTTGATCGGGGCGACACCGTCCTTCATCGCGGCGAGAATGACGTCGTGATATTCCCGGTCGGCTTTCGCGAGCACGCCGAGAAATTTTGTCACCAGCGCCTTGTTGGTCAGCGTCTTCGGCGAGGCGAACACTGCGCCTAATTGCCAGGGCGTCTCGTCACCGACCCAGCCCAAAAACTTCGCGCCGCCCTCGTCCACCAGCTTTCGCGCAGTCGAGATCGGAAGCAGCGCCGCATCGACGGTCTCGCCTTTCAGGGCAGCGGCCGCGTTGGACAGCGATTGCAGCGGCACGATCTTCACCTCGGCGAGCTTGAAACCATATTTGTCGGCGAGCAGGCCGAGCGAATAGTGAAAGCTCGATCCGACCTGCGTCATCGCCACACGTTTTCCCGCGAGGTCCTTCGGCGTCTTCAGACCGGCCGCATAGGCATTGTTGCTGGCGAAATAGCCGATCAGGGGATAGCCGGCCTTCTCGCGGCTCATGCCGCCGATCACCTTCAGCACGCCCTTGCCGGCGAGATTGTAGAGACCCGCGGTGAAGGCGGTGACGCCGAAATCGATGTCGCCCGAGGTGGTCGCGACCGCGATCGGCTGCGCCGCGTCGAAGAATTTCAGCTCGACGTCGAGGCCGGCTTCACGAAAGTAGCCCTTGTCCTGGGCAATGAAGACGGGCGCGGAGGAGGACAGGCGGAGGACGCCGATTTTGGCCTTCAGCGCATCCTCGGACCTCGCCGTGCCCATCGCCATGATCGCCACCAGGCCGGCAGCCGCAAGCCGCGCAATCCCGATCATCCCGTTTCCTCCAGTGGTTCTCTTGGTCGTTCTGTTACAGCTGTCACAAACCTTCGGGCACGGGCTGATCCCGCCCGATGAAGGCGCCCTGTTGTTTCAACGTTTCCTGCAATTTTTCAATGGGGATTTCGCGTGGAATCCGGTTTCCGGAGAGCGCCAGCACTGCTGCGGAACCGGCCGCCTCGCCCATCACGAAACAGGCACCGGAAACCCGCGCCGCCGACTGGCCCTCATGGGTCATCGAGGCGCAGCGCCCGGCGACCAGAAGATTGTCGACGCCCTCGGGCACCAGCATACGATAAGGCAGCTCGTTATAGCCGCGCGATTCCGGGATTGGCGGAAAAGTGAAGACGACATCGCCGGGAACATGGGCCTCGATCGGCCAGCCATTGACCCCGATGGAATCCTCGAACGAGGCGCAGCCAAGCACGTCCTCGCCGCTGAGCTGATAGCCGCCCCTGATGCGGCGGGTCTCACGGATGCCAAGCTGCGGCGGCAGGTCAACGATGTAGGATTTTTCAAACCCCGGCACCGTGCGCAGGAATTCAAACGCCGCGAGCGCCTGCTTGCGGCCCTCGATCTCGCCGCGGGTGAGATCGTCGGGCTCGATGCCGTTGATGGCGTGGCCGTCCTCGCGCGCCACTTGCGTAAAATTCACCCGCCATTCGATGCCGGACTTTTGCGGCCGCACGATCGCGCTTTTCCGCGGGAATGTGTGGGTGCCGGCGGCGAGCGCCTTTTCCATCAATTGCGGAATGGTGCGCCAGGCATCGCCCGCCTTCTCCGGATCGATGCCGTTGAGGCGGAGCATCATCGAGGGGTACATCGGATGGCCGTGCTCGTCGCCGATGTCGAACGGCGCGCCGGCCCACACGGCGAGATCGCCGTCGCCGGAGCAATCGATAAAAATCTCTGAGCGCACTGCCTGCCGGCCGGCCTTGGTCTCGACCATCAGCGCGTCGATGCGGCTGTTATCGCCCATCACCACGCCGGCGCCGAGCGCGTGGAAGAGGATGTTGACCTTGTGGCTGGCGAGCAGCTGGTCGGCCGCGATCTTGTAGGCCGCGGTGTCATAGGCCTGGGCAAAAACCTTGCCGAGGATCAGATGTGGCGCGTTGAGGCCATTGAGCCGATCGATCCGTGCCAGCAGCTCGGACGCCATGCCCTGCACCAGACGGTGGGCCTCGCCGTAGACATTGCCGTGCAGGCCGCAGAAATTGGTGACGCCGGCCGCGGTGCCCATGCCGCCGAGAAAGCCGTAGCGCTCGATCAGCAGCGTCTTCCGTCCTGCGCGCGCGCTTGAGGCCGCCGCCACGATGCCGGCCGGTCCGCCGCCGAGCACGACGACTTCATATTCGCCGTAGAGCGGCACCTGGCGTGCTGGTTCTTCGATCGTATTGGCCCGCATGGCGCGTCCTGTCCCTGAAAATCTCTTGCTTGGGCCCGACTATGAATTAACGCGGGGCCAGCTACAATCCACCAAAATAAGCGATCAGCTTTCTCGAATCGCGAAAGGTCGGGATGGACATTCTGGTGAACTTGCAGGCCTTCCTCGCCACTGCGGACGCGGCCGGGTTCTCCGCCGCCGCCCGAAAACTCAATGTCTCGACCTCGGTCGTCGCCAAGCGCGTCACACAGCTGGAAGCGCGGATCGGCACGCCGCTGTTTCACCGCTCGACCCGGCAATTGCGGCTGACCGACGCCGGCCAGCGCTACGTGCATCGCGCACGCGGCGTCGTCACCGACGCCACCGATTTGCTCTCGCGCATGGGCGAGAAAGGCCACGACCTCGTCGATCATCTCCGCATCAAGGCGCCGACCTCGCTCACGGTGGCGCGGCTCGCCGATGCCTTCAGCGCGTTCCAGACCCAGAACCCGCGGCTGAAACTCGAGATCGTGCTGATCGACCGCCCGGTCGACCCGGTGACGGAGGGATTCGACATCGCCATCGGCGCCTTCCCGCATTCCTTTGGCGGCGTAGTGGACGAGCCGCTATGTGCGCTGAAGCGGCTGCTCTGCGCCTCGCCGGCCTACTTGAAGAAGCACGGCACGCCAAAACATCCGCGCGATCTCGTCGAGCACCGCTGCCTCAGCTTTATGCCGACCGGCCCGGAATGGATCTTTGACGGCCCCCGTGGCCGCATCAGCATCCAGGTCAGCCCGCTGCTCTCCTCCAATGAGGGGCATGTGCTGGCGCGCAGCGCCATCGCCGGCAACGGCATCGCGCTGATCTCGCATTATCTCGTCGCGGACGCCTTGCGCGACGGCACGCTCAAGCCCGTGCTGCGCGACTTTCCGATTCCGGAATTGTGGGTGAAGGCCGCGATCCCCGAGCGGCGACGCAATGCCGCCGCGGTGCAGGCACTGCTCGCTTTGCTGAAAACGTCACTTGCGTCGTCGCTGTGAATTTGCCGTGCCGTTGACCACGGCTGTTGAGCTGCTGACGCTCAGCCTTTCCCGCCGCCCCAATTCGCCGCCCGCTTCTCGGCGAACGAGGCCAGCCCTTCCGCCGCCTCGGCGCTCTGGCGCTTGAGCGAATGCAGGTGCACGAGCCGCTTGTAGGCCTCATCGTCCACCGCCATCCCGCCGAACGAGCTCTCCAGCGCGAGCCGCTTGGTCTCGGCCATCGCCTCTGGGCCGTTGGCGAGCAGCTGCTCGACCACCTTGGCTCCGGCGGCTTCGAGATCGGCCAGCGGCACCACCTCATGAACGAGGCCAATGCGGCGGGCGTCCTCGGCGCCAAAGCGTTCGCCGGTCAGCGCGTAACGGCGGACTTGCCGTACACCAATGGCATCGCAAAGCTGCGGGATGATGATCGCGGCCGTCAGGCCCCATCGTACCTCAGTGATCGAGAACAGCGCGTTGTCCGCGGCGATCACGACGTCGCAGGCCGCGATCACGCCGGTGCCGCCGCCAAAGCAACCGCCCTGCACCAGCGCCACGGTCGGGATCGGCAGCGTGTTGAGACGCTGGACGGCCTCGAAAGTCGCCTGCGACGCCGCTTCGTTGGCCTCAGGCGATTGCGGCCGCACGCCGTTGATCCATTTGAGGTCGGCGCCGGCCTGAAAGTGCTTGCCATTGCCCTTGAGCACGACGACACGCAGATTGGGCTTATTGCCGAGATCGTCCATCGCCGCGAGCACGCCCGCGATCAGCGCGCCGTCATAGGCGTTGTTGACCTCCGGCCGGTTCAACGTGACGGTCGCAACCCCACGCGCATCAAGGGTCCACAGGACGGGGTTGGCAGTCATCGGCGATCCTCCGGTCGTTTGTTTGGCGCGCACTATGGCCGAGGCCACGTGTCCCGATCCATATCTTTCCAGCGTGGGGCGGCCGCGTCCACCGCATGGCGGCTTGTGTCATGGTGACGCCGGGCGGCAGTCAAGGGATCAGGGACGGGACATCACATGCGCATCTGCATTTTCGGCGCGGGCGCCGTCGGCAGCCATCTTGCAGTACGGCTGGCGCGCGCCGGCCATGAGGTCAGTTGCGTGATGCGGGGCGCGCATCTCGAGGCCGTCCGGGCCAATGGCCTTAAGCTGCGCGTCGGCGATTCCGAGGTCAGCGCCAAGGTGAACGCGTCAGGCGACCCGGCCCAGCTCGGCCCGCAGGACGTCGTGATTTCGACGCTCAAGGCCACTGCCCTGACGGGGCTGGTCTCCAGCCTCAAGCCGCTGCTCCAGGACGACACCGCCATCGTGTTCGCGCAGAACGGCATTCCCTGGTGGTACGGTATCGGCCTGCCGCCGCGACACCCCACACCGCCGGACATATCATTCCTCGATCCGGGCGGGCGCTTGCGCGCCTGCATCCCGAAGGAGCGAATCATCGGCGGCGTCATCTTCTCCTCGAACGAGGTCACCGCACCCGGCGTGGTGCAGAACCTGACGCCGGACCGCAATCGTCTGCTGATTGGTGAATGCGACGACCGCAATTGCGAGCGGATCACGAAACTCCGCGGCGTCTTCAATGATGCGCGGCTGGAATCCCCGCCGGTGGCCGAAATCCGCGAGGCGATCTGGTCAAAGCTGCTGACCAACATGTCGCTGTCGGTGCTGTGCCTGCTTACCGGCCAGACCGCGCGCGGCGTCCGCGACGACCCCGCCTTCACCGAGCTCATCCCGCGGATGCTGAACGAGGCCAACGACATCGCCCAGCACTTCATTCCCGAGGTCAAGCGCGTGACCCGCAGCGGCCCGGCCCCCAACCACAAGCCATCGCTGCTGCAGGATTACGAGCTCGGCCGCGCCATGGAGATCGACGTGCTGGTGAGGGCGCCCGCCGCCTTCGCGCGCACCGGCGGCCTGTCGACGCCGACGCTCGATCTCATTGCGGCGCTCGCGATCCAGAAGGCGCGCGACAAGGGGCTTTATTCGGCCTGAGCCTCAGGCGAGTTGGTCGATCCAGGCTGCAAGCGTGTCGAGCACCTCTGTCAGCGCCTCGTCATTGCTACGACCGGACTTCTTCAGCACCGCGAAGGAGTGATCGCCGCCTGCGACCTCATGCAGCGTCGCCTTCGCCCCGAACCCCGCGATGACGGGCTTGAGAAGGCCGAGATCGGCGAGCCCATCGCGCGTGCCTTGCAGGAACAGCATGGGGATATCGACCTGCTCCAGATGTTCAGCGCGCTCGATCGACGGCTTTTTGTCGGCATGCAGGGGAAAGCCGAGGAACACGAGCCCTTTGACATCACGCAGTGGCGCCTTGGACTGCGCTTGCGAGGTCATGCGCCCGCCAAACGACTTTCCGCCGGCAACAAGCTTCAATCCGGGGCAAAGCCGCGCCGCCTCCTCGACCGCCGCACGGATCGCGGCGTGCGCGACCGCCGGCTGGTCGGGGCGGCCCTGTTTCCTTTCCATGTAGGGGAAATTGAAGCGGAACGTCGCAATGCCGCGGTCTGCAAGGCCTTCCGCAATCTTGTCCATCGATGCATGCCGCATCCCGGCGCCCGCGCCGTGCGCCAGCACGTAGCAGGCACGTGCGTCGGCCGGCTGGATCAGGATCGCCGAGACCACGCCGATGCGCTCGATGTCAAGCTTGAGCTCTTTGATTTTGGCGGCCACAATCAGGCATCCCGACAGACGCTGCTACGGCCGCCTTGGTAGCGTCACCGGCGCAGCCTGAAAACACAATAATTGCCGTGACCTGCTGGCCTACCAAGCCGGAAAGCTGAATCAACCGAGGTAACCATGTCCTACCGCTCCTCCTGGATGACCGAAGAGCTTGACGTCTTCCGCGACCAGTTCCGGAAATATCTTACCAAGGACCTGGCGCCGCACGCCGAAAAATGGCGCGAGCAGAAGATGGTCGACCGCTTCGCCTGGCGCGGGCTCGGCGAGATGGGCGCGCTGCTGGCGAGCGTGCCGGAGGAATACGGCGGCCTCGGCGCAAACTTCGCCTATGACGCGGCGGTGCTGGATGATCTCGAAAGCACGGTGCCGGAGCTGACCACCGGCGTCTCGGTGCACAGCGCCATCGTCGCGCACTACATTCTCAATTACGGCTCGGAGGAGCAGAAGAAGCGCTGGCTGCCGAAGATGGCGTCCGGCGAGATGGTCGGCGCCATCGCCATGACCGAGCCCGGCACCGGCTCGGATCTGCAAGCCGTCAAGACCACGGCGAAGAAGCACGGCAATTCCTACGTCATCAACGGCCAGAAGACGTTTATCACCAATGGACAGGCCGCCGACCTCGTCGTCGTCGTCGCGCGCACTGGCGAGGCTGGTGCAAAAGGCCTTTCGCTGCTTGTGGTCGAGACCGCGGGCGCAGACGGTTACAAGCGCGGGCGCAACCTCGACAAGATCGGCCTGCACGCCTCCGACACGTCAGAATTGTTCTTCGACAATGTGACGGTGCCGCCGGAGAATTTGCTCGGCAAGGAAGAAGGCCAGGGTTTTGTCCAGTTGATGCAGCAATTGCCGCAGGAGCGGCTCGCGCTCGCGGTCGGCGCGGTCGCCGCGATGGAGCGCGCCGTAAAACTCACCGTCGACTACACCAAGGAGCGGAAAGCCTTCGGCAAGCCGCTGATGGATTTCCAGAACACCGCCTTCACGCTCGCCGAGCGCAAGACCGAAGCCATGATCGCGCGCGTCTTCGTCGACTGGTGCATCGAGCAGCTGGTCGCCGGAGATCTCGACACCGTCACTGCGTCGATGGCGAAATACTGGTGCTCGGACAAGCAGGTCCAGACCGCCGACGAATGCCTCCAGCTGTTCGGCGGCTACGGCTACATGCAGGAATACCCGATCTCGCGCATCTTCATCGATTCCCGCATCCAGAAGATCTATGGCGGCACCAACGAGATCATGAAGCTGCTGATCGCGCGGTCGCTGTAACGCGTCTATCTCGTCCGCTTGTCGGCAATTCTACCGCTAGCGGGCCTGGGACAAGGCAGCTGGCCCTTGTGCGATCGCGAACGAATTCGGGTTACGAGACAACCCATCATTGCCAGGTGCGGCACCAGACCATAGGCTGCATTACGACGGGGCAACCACCATCTGGTTTCGTTTGCGTCACGTCAGGAGACTAGCGAATGGTTCACGTCTCGCGCCGGAAACTGCTTCAGCTTGCTGCGGTTGCGCCGTCCGCCCTTCCCGCCGCCTGGACATCCGTGGCATCGGCCGCGGCCGGCACCAAGACCCTCATCGCGGTGATGCAATCGGACCTTCGCGTCACCGACCCCGGATTCACGACAGCCATCATCACCCGCGACCATGGCTACATGGTCTATGACACGCTGCTCGGCATCGATTCCAGCTTCAAGGTGCGGCCGCAGATGGCCGACTGGACGGTGTCCGCGGACCAGCTGACCTATACCTTCACCTTGCGCGACGGACTGAAGTGGCATGACGGAGCGCCGGTGACGGCGGAGGACTGCGTCGCCTCGCTGAAGCGCTGGGGATCGAGCGTCGACGGCATGGCGCGCAAGCTGATGGACTTCACGGCGGGCATCGAAGCCGCAGACGCCAAAACGATCGTCTTCAAGCTGAAGGAGCCCTATGGCCTGGTGCTCGAGACGATCGCCAAGCCGTCGGCGGTCGTCGCCTTCATGATGCCCAAGCGGCTTGCCGAGACCCCGATCGACAAGCAGATTCCGGAGCAGATCGGCTCCGGCCCATTCAAGTTCCTCGCGGCTGAATTCCAGCCGGGCGTGAAGGCCATCTACGTCAAAAACACCGACTATTTGCCGCGCAAGGAGCCGGCCGAATGGACGTCGGGCGGCAAGGTGGTCAAGGTGGACCGCGTCGAATGGATCACGATGCCGGACGCGCAGACCGCGCTCAACGCGCTGCAATCCGGGGATGTCGATTTCGTCGAAACGCCGCCATTCGACATGCTGCCCGCGCTCGAATCCAATGCGGACATCGAGGTGTCCATCCTGAACAAGTTCGGATTCCAGTCGTTCGGCCGCATGAACTTCCTGCATCCGCCGTTCGACAATGTGAAGATCCGCCGCGCCGCGCAGCTGGCGATCAACCAGAAGGACGTGCTCGACGCGCAGATCGGCAATGCCAAATACTACAAGCTCTGCGGCGCCTTCTTCATCTGCGACACGCCGCTGGCAAGCGATGCCGGTGGCGAGACCCTGATCAAGGGCGATGGCATGGAGCGGGCCAAGAAGGCCTTGGCGGAATCCGGCTATGACGGCACGCCCGTGGTGATCATGGCGCCGACCGACCAGATCCTGTTGAAGACGCAGCCGCTTATGGTGGCGCAACTCCTGCGTCAGGCCGGCTTCAAGGTCGACGTCCAGGCGATGGACTGGCAGACCGTGGTCACGCGCCGTGCCATCCAGAAGCCGCCGAAGGACGGCGGCTGGAACATGTTCTTCACCTATCAGGGCGCCGCCGATTCCATGAACCCGCTGGTCAACATCCCGATGGGCGGCAAAGGCACGAATGGCGGTTGGTACGGCTGGTCCGAGGACCCCAAGCTCGAGCAGCTACGCGATTCCTTTGCCCGCGCGACCTCGCCCGAGGAGCGCAAGAAGATCGCGCTCGACGTGCAGAAGGAAGCCTATGACCAGGTGATCTACATTCCGCTCGGCCAATTCCAGGCGCCGAGCGCATGGCGCAAATCGCTGACCGGCGTGATCGACGGCCCGGCGACGCCGATGTTCTGGAATGTCGACAAGAACGAGTAGGCTTACGGCCGCTCCCAAGCGGCGAGAGGCGAAGCCTAATTCGGATGCCACCAGCGGCCGCCGATGACGACGCCCTCGGACACGATCTTGCGATCCCCGATCAGGTGCTCGCCGACGACGTCCTCGTAGTCGAACTGACCCTGCTTGACCGAGATTAGCGTCGCGTCCCCGACGCTGCCCGGCTTGAGGCTGCCTAGCTCGGGGCGGCGCAGCGCCATCGCGGCATTCACCGTCGAGGCCGCGACCACGTCGGACAGCTCCATGCCCATGCACAAGAACTTCGACATGGTCGTGACCTGGTCAAAGGCCGGGCCGTCGATGCAGAGCTGGTGGATGTCGGAGGAGATCGTATCGGGATAGAAGCTGTTGGCGAGCATCGCGCGCGCGGTCTTGAACGCGAACGAACCCTTGCCGTGGCCGATGTCGAACAGCACGCCGCGCTCGCGCGCATCCAGCACCGCCTTCTTCACCGTGCCCTGCGCGGTCGCCGGCGTGTTGGGGAAGGGCCGGAACGCGTGGGTGAGCACGTCGCCGGGACGCAAACGGCTCAGCACCTCCTCGTAGCTCGGCGGCGGATGGTCGATATGCGCCATCAAGGGCATGCCGACCTCGTTGGCGACCTCGAGCGCGATGTCGAGCGGCACCACCCCGGATGTGCCCGAGGAGTGCAGACCGACGCGCACCTTGATGCCGACGATGAGATCGCGGTTTTCATCGGCCACCTTGGCCGCCTCGATCGGGTTCATCAGCCGCAGCTCCTCGCTCTCGCCGACCATGATCCGGTGCGAAAAGCCGAAGATGCCGGCATGCGAGACATGCAGATAAGCGAGGATGCGGACCTGGCTCGGCTCGATCACGTGCTTGCGGAAGCCGGCGAAATTGCCGGGCCCGGCGCTGCCGGTATCGACCGCCGTGGTGACGCCGGAGAGACGGCAGAATTCCTCGGCATCGATGCCGAGCGAGGTGCCGCCCCAATAGACATGGGTGTGGAGGTCGATCAGCCCGGGCGTCACGACGTACCGGGAAACGTCGCGGACGTCAGTGCCCGGATCAGCCTTGAGCCCGCTGCCGATCGCAGCAACCTTGCCGCCCGCAAAGGCAACATCGGTCACGGCGTCGAGCTTCTGGGACGGGTCGACCACACGGCCGCCGCGCAGGATCAAGTCGAAAGGCATTGTCGTCTCCGGATATGGCAAACATGGACCGGGCCGGAAGGTGCTCTTCCAGCCCGGTCGCCTCTGTTAGCAATTTTCGCGCCGACCAAGCAAATCGGCCACGATCACTGCCCGTTGGGCCTGCGGGCCGCCTTCGGCGCCTCCTCCTTCAGCCGCTCCAACGCATCGGGCATCATGCGGCCGAACATCGAGCTCAGCATCGCGGTCGGGATCAGGCCGGCATTGCCGGTCTCCTGGCCCTGTCCGCCGGACATCAGGAATTGCGGCACCAGCGGCTGGTTGATCTTGGTCAGGGCGTCCGCGAACTTCGCAAAGTTCTGCTCGGCCAGCCTGAACTCCGGTCCGCCATAGGCATCGACCGAGAGTTTTGTCGACTGGGCGTTGGCGGTGCCGACCGCAAGCACCCGGTCAGCCTCGCCCTGGCCTTCGAGCCGCGACTGCTCGCCGACCGCGGCGGCCGTCACTTTTCTGGTCTCCGCGTCCTTCTGCGCGCGGGCGAAAGCCGCGGCACCCTCGTTCTCGTTCACCTTGATCTGGATCAGCGACTGCGTCAGCGCCGTCTGCGCCGCCGCGGTTGCCTTGGCCTCGTTCAGCGTGCGCTCCTGCACCGCCGCCTTCTCCTGCTCCTGGTAGGTCTCGACCTGCTCGCGCGCGATCTGGCGCGAGCGGAGCTGGATCAGGATGTTCTCGATTGTGTGGTCGCCGGTGGCGGCGCGCGGCGTGCCAATCAGGACCTCCTGGAGGTCGAGCGAGTAGCTCTCGAACTTCGCCTTCATTTGAGCTGCAGATTCCTCCTGGATCGAGGCCCGGTTCTGGAGCAATTCGATCAAGGTCATTTTCTGCGCGCAGTTTTTGAAGAACGCGCTGACCATCGGGTCGAGCGTCTGCTCGACGAGCTTCTTCACGTCGCCGAAGCGCTGGATGATCATCGGCGCCTTCTTGTAGTCGATATGCATCACCACCGAGAGCGGCAGTGTCGGCTCGAACGCATCTCGCGTGATCAGCGAGATCTCCGACAGGTTCTCGTCGAGCTTCATCGCACCGACCTCGCCGCGCACCCATTTCAGGATGAAGTTGACGGTCGGGATGATCTCGATCTTGCCGGCATAGGTGTTGAACGCGTATTTGCCCGGCAGCAGCGGATCCTTCCAGACGCCGCGGCAGCCGTTGATGACCAGCTCGCCATGGCGATATTGCTCGCCCGACACGTCGTCGCTGTGCGGACCGGTGTAGAAGATGACGACGCCGACATTGCCGACCGGGATCACGGTCTTGGGCACCGCCTCGATGGTCGCGAACAGGCGATTGATGTACCAGGTGCCCTCGACGATGACCTGGAGCTGCCGGCCACGATAGCCGCCGGCCGCCAGGAATTTCTCGGGCTCCTGGAAGTTGTTGTGAAAGATCTCGGCGTCGCGAAGGTCGACACCGACCTCGGGCGCGATGATCTCGCCTGATGGCAGCGACGGGCCGTCATGCACGGTGACGACGCCAACCAGATCGTGATCAGCCGCGAGCACGACGGGCGTAAAGCCCCAGCGCTCGGCGATAGTCAGCTGCATGGCATCGAGCACGCCACGCTCCTGCCCGCTTAGCGCATGACCGTAGACACGTTCGTCGGTGATGATCGCGAACTGCGTCGTGTTGATCGCATAGGTACCTTCGCGCAGCACCTCCCGCTGCGGTCCCTTCTGGCCGCCGCCAAGCAGGAATCGCCGCACATCCTGGAAGTCCGACCTGTCTTCGTTGTCATTGGCACCGAGCACCTGCGAGGCGCCAAGCGGCGCGCCGTCGCGCGCGAACACATAGGCGATCTTGCCCTGTCCGACCGTGACGAGATCCGATTTATGAATCCGGTACATGAACGGAAAGAACACGTGCAGGCCGCCGCGCAGCACTTCCGGCTCATAACCGGCTTCGCCGTTCAGCGCGATGAAGCCGCCGTCGATCGATCCGCTCGTCGACCATAGCTTCTCGACGATGCCGACCTGGTTGTTCGGGATGTAGCGAAAGATATTGGCCATCCGCAGCAGGATCACGAGCGCGATCGCCGCCGCGGCCCACAGCGCCGGCTGGATCAGCCAGGCGCCATTGAAACCATAGAAGTCCATAGTTCATCTCCACAATTCGCAACTGGGCGGCCTTGTTAACCAAAGCCACACCCCAGAATTGCGGGAGCGGAGATGTGAAGAGAGACCGAGCTTCGCAAGCCGGCTGTCGCGTAAAGCCGTGCCGATCTTTTTTTATTGGAGACTTGACGCGCAGGGAAACCGGGAGAACCGCCCGGCTCAGCAAAGCGCGTCGTAACATGACTTATTTCGTGAACGTATTCGCGACCCTGCGGGAGCGAAGGACGTACGTGATCCAAACCGCGGCACTGATCGCACCGACAAGCGTTTGTCCGACCTGCTGAAGTTCAAAGATGAAAAAATCGCCGAAAGGACGGTTCAGGGCGGCGGAAAAAAACGACGCGACGCAGAGGAGATCGACGAGCGGCATCAGCACCGCGCACATCATCTGCACGATGAAGAAGGCTGGAAACCGGTGGGAATGTCTGAACAGGAGCACCGTTGTCCAGATCGCCAAGCCGATCATGGCGGCATTGATCAGCATTTCAGTCCAGATCACCGTCGGAAAGTAAGTCCAGACGTCGTCGGTGATCGACTGCACATATTGTCCGACGTTGAAGACCAGGCGCAGGATGCCCATCACCTGGCCGAACGCGAGAAGCGCGAGCCAACCGCTGATGCCGGTCGTCTCGGGCTGGACATCTCTAAAGGCCGCAGCGTCTTCTGCGAGGACGGCAGGCTCCCGATCGGCGGCGACCGGTGGCGGTGCGGAATCCAGCGGCTGCGCTCCAAGAAGCCGCTCCGCGATCTCACGCACCTCCTCGACCGGCTTCCAGCTCTCCAGGCCCTCCCGCCAGACCAACACACGCCGCGGATCTGCGATGCGAGCCAGCAGCGGAAGGAGCTCCGAAATCGGCACAGGGCCGCGCTGCTGCCCGCCTTCCGCGTAGAACCATAAATCCGCCACGCCAACGCCCCCTGCACCCGCCGTATTCTAGCCGGCTGTCGGCACACGTCACGATAGAAAATGACGAGTGGGGCATTACCGCCGCGGACATGCGCGACAGGGAACGCCGCTCAGCCGTGCCAACGGGAGTTGCGGATCACGCTGCAGAAATTGCCGCGATGGAAGTGCGGCTCCTTGTCGGCGATGACGTCGGCCTTGACGTTGCCGAACGTGGTATCCGGCCTGTGTTTGATGCCGTCGTAGAACGCCTGGATGATGTCTTCCTTGAAGTGCGGCGTTCGCGGAAACGCCTTCACGACGGCCTCGCGCTCCTCGTCGGAATAGTCCTTGTAGGTGAGCCCGAGAACGTCCATCTCGACACCCGCTGTCACCAGCGCGACGACGGGATGCATGTGCTGTGGTACGCCCGGCGTCGTGTGCAGCGCGATCGCGGTCCAGACAGTATAGGCATCAGCATCGGAGATGCCATGGCTGCGCAGGAAATCGCGCGCGGCGTGCGCACCGTCGACTTCGAACCGCTCGTGCTTGCTGCCATGGCCCGGCATCAGGCCGATGTCGTGAAACATGGCGCCGGCATAGAGCAGTTCGCGGTCGAACTTAAGCTCGCGGCGGACGCCGGCCAGTGCACCGAAATGATAGACGCGGCTGGAATGGTTGAAGAGCAGATCCGTCTCGGTATCGCGGATGTAGTCGGTGATGGCGCGCGCCAATTTGCTGTCGGGAATGGTGGCGGCTTCGGTCATCTCTTGCATGATGGTCTCCTGAAAATCTCTGGTCGCCGAGAAGGTAGATTAGCGCTACGTTGTCCTCAATTGAGGTAGTACGTCTAAAACAGACAAATACCGACCGAGGCGGACATGGGCGCGAAGCCGAAACCGAGAACTGTTGTGATCGTCGCGCTGCCGGGCGTGCAGCTACTCGACGTCGCCGGACCTCTCGACGTGTTCGCCGAGGCAAATTTGCAGGCCGGCCATCAGGCCTATGCGCTGTTCGTGGCAGGGGCGGAGCCGGGTCCGATCCGCAGTTCCTCGGGCGTGCGGCTGATGCCCGACCGCATCATCGATCGCGGCTTCCAGGAGAATATCGACACCTTGTTGATCGCCGGATGCCCGAACGCTGCCGATGTGCCGGCCGACGGCATGGTGATCGACTGGCTTCGCCGCAGGGCCTCCAGGACCCGGCGTTTCGGGTCGGTGTGCTCAGGCGCCTTCTTTCTCGCGGCAGCAGGTCTGCTCGACGGCAGACGGGTCACGACGCATTGGGCGGTTGCGGACCGGCTTGCCGAAAAATTCCCGTTGGTCAGCGTGGACAAGGACGCAATCTACGTCACCGACGGCAAGCTCCGCACGGCTGCCGGCGTGACCGCGGGGTTAGATCTCGCGCTGGCTCTCGTGGAGGAAGATCTCGGACGCGAGACGGCGATGAAGGTTGCCAGTCAGCTCGTGATGTTCTTCAAGCGGCCGGGCGGGCAAATGCAGTTCACCCGCAAGGGCGAGACCGTCCCCGCCGGCCGCGCCGCGCTACAGGAGCTCCAGCGCTGGGTTGCCGCCAATCCCGGACTGGATCACAGCGTCGCGAGCCTGGCGGAGCGCATGGATATCAGCCCGCGTCACTTTGCGCGGCTGTTCCGTGCCGAAGTCGGCATCACCCCCGCGACCTGGGTCGAGGAAGCCCGCGTCAACGCTGCGAGGCGCCTGCTGGAGCTCGGAAACGAAGCCCCCAAGCAAGTGGCCACGCATTGTGGCTTTGCCGACGCGGACACCTTGCGCCGCGCCTTCGCGCGCCATGTTGGCGTGACACCTGCCGAATATCGCAAGCGTTTTGCGCGGATCGTGGCTTGATGTGAAAGGAAGACTGGCGATCCCGGCATGACTCGAACATGCGACCTACGGTTTAGGAAACCGTCGCTCTATCCGGCTGAGCTACGGGACCGCGGAACCCGCCGGTGGGCGGGTTGCCTGGAGCCGTTCATAGCAAAGCGAGGGCTGGATCGGAAGCCCTTCGCCTCGCCGAATGCGGGAGGACAGCCGCTCCTTTACGCCCTGATATTGTTGTCTCGGACCACCTTGCCCCAAGTGGCGACCTGTTTGTCGAAGAAGGTCTTGAAGGCGGGGCCGTCCTCGAGCAGCAGCGTCATCTGCTGGGTGTCCTTGAGCTGGGCCGCGGTCGCAGGCTCGCTCAGGATCTCCTTCGACGCCGTCGCGATGCCTGCGACGATGTCCGGCGGCGTGCCTGTGGGCGCGAAGATGCCCCACCACGCCAGCGTCTCGAAATCCGGAAAGCCGGCCTCGATCGCGGTCGGCGTATCCGGCAGGCCCGGCAGCCGCTCGCGGCCGAGTTGCAGGATCGGACGCAGCATGTTGGTGCCGAGCTGGGCTGCGACCAGCGCCGCCGATCCCGCAATGAGATCGACATGGCCGCCGAGCACGTCGTTCATGGCCGGGCCGCCGCCGCGATAGGGCACATGCATGATCTCGACGCCGGCCTTGTTGCCGAGCACGGTCATGGCGAGATGGCCGAGCGTGCCGATGCCGACGGAGGCGTATTTCACCGCGCCGGGCGTCGCCTTGCAGGCGGCGACGACGTCGGCAAAGCTCTTGTAGGGACGGCCGGCACCGGCCGCGATCACGTAAGGCGCAGTGCCGACCAGCAGCACGGGCATCAGCTCGCGCTCGACGTCGACCGGCGGATTGTCGAGGATAGCAGGGATCACCGCGTGGGAATCGAAGGTGACAAGGAATGTCGACCCGTCCGCAGGGCTCTTGGCGACCTGCGCCGCGCCGAGCGCGCCGGCCGCGCCCGACTTGTTCTCGACAATGACGATTCGGTTGAGTTTTGTCTGGAGATTGGCCTGCAGCAGCCGCGCCATCGCATCGGTCGAGCCGCCCGGTGGAAACGGCACCACCAGTGTGATCTTGCCGGCTTGCGCGCGTCCCGGTGCCATCGCGAGGATGGCGGGCGCCGCCAGCAGCGCCCGTCGTGTGATCGTCATGGTCTCTCTCCCTTTTTGTTTCCGCGCCCGGCTTTTGCTCTTTGGCGCTTAGGTCGTTCCGAAACCCGACCCCGCTTTCTTGTATTCTGGTCGCGGCGGACTAAAAATGTCCAGCACGCGGGCGCCGTCGGGCCCGGCGCGCATGGTGTGCGGCACGTTGCCGGGCGTGCGCCAGAAATCGCCCTTCTTCACGGAAATTTCCTCATCGCCCTGGACGCGGATGGCGGAGCCGTCGAGCAGCACGCCCCATTGCTCCTCGGGATGATGATGCAGCGTGCCTTGCGCATGTGGCGCCAGCGTCACCACCGACAGCATCGCCTGCTCGCCGGAGAAGATGCGCGTGGTCACCCCCGCCGCGAGCTCGCGAAACAGCCCGTCGCCGGGATTATCGATATTGTGGAATTCTTCTTTCTGGCTCACGCCATCCTCCCGTTCGTTTTCATCTTGTCAGGACTTGCCGTAGGAGCCCTGGTAGCGGCCCTCGCGGATCGCCTTCATGGTTTCCTCCTCGCGCGCGACCTGGGCGCGCACCGCCTCCAGCAGCGCGGCGGCGCCAGCGGCGGGGAACGACACCACGCCGTCCTCGTCGCCAACCACGATGTCGCCGGGCGAGATCACGCTGCCGCCGATCGAGACCGGAATGTTGATCTCGCCGGGGCCATTCTTGTAGGGACCGCGATGGATCACCGCGCGGGCATAGCAGGGGAAGTCGTCGGCCGCGAACGACGCGACATCGCGGATCGCGCCGTCGATCACATAGCCCTCCGCTTTGCGCCACTGCGCGATGGTCTTCATGATCTCGCCGACCAGCGCGCGGGTCTCGTCGCCGCCGCCGTCGACCACGATGACGTCGCCGGGACCGACCAGCTCGAGCGCGCGGTGGATGGCGAGATTGTCGCCGGGACGGGTGCGCACGGTGAAGGCCGTCCCCACCAGCTTGCCGCCGCGATGGTAGGGCTTTAGCCCCACCGCGCCCGGCAGCCGGGCGAGATTGTCCGAGATGACCGAGGTCGGCGCACCGCGAAAGCCTTCGATGATATCGGCCGGCGGCTTCGGCACGCTGTTCGCTGCGATGGTGATGGTCATACTTCTGGTCCTTCCGTGATTTTCAGTCGGCGTGCGCCCGCGCCTTCGATGGCATGATCCGGAAGGCGCGCCCTTCCTTCATCCATGCTGCGCGCTCGTCGCGCAACAGCGTGCGGCGAACTTTTCCGGAATCATCGCGCGGCGGGGCGTTGACGATCTCGAAACTCTCGGGGTGCTTGTAGCGGCTCAGCCTGTCCTTCAGGAAATCCGCCATGCCGTCAGCGATGGCCTGGCCATCCGCGTCAGGCTCCGGCTCGATGATGGCATGCACGCGCTGGCCCAGTTCCGGATCGGGCAATCCCACCACCACGCACGACCGCACACCGGGAGCCTCCGAGACCGCCGCCTCGATTTCGGCCGGGTAGATGTTGGCGCCGCCGCGCAGCACCATGTCGGCGAGGCGGTCGCCGAGATAGAGATAGCCTTCCGCATCGAGCCTGCCGATGTCGCCGAGCGATTCCCAACCGTCGGCGCGCCGCTTCGGCTCGGCGCCGAGATAATGATAGGTGGCGTCCTTGCCGTCATTGTTGAGGAAATAGATTTCGCCGGTCTCGCCTCGCGCGACGTCGTTGCCGTCCTCGCCGACGATGCGCAGGCGCGCCATCTCGCCGATCTTGCCGACCGAGCCCTTATGCGTCAGCCATTCCGTGCCGGAGATGATGCACGAGCCCTGCCGCTCGGTGCCGCCATAGAGCTCCCAGACCCGTTCGGGCCCGAGCCAGGCGATCCAGTTCTCCTTCAGCCAGGGCGGCATCGGAGCGGCCATGTGGAAGACGGTCTGAAGGCTCGAGACGTCGTAAGCGTTGCGGACGCTCTCCGGCAGCGCCCAGATCCGGTGCATCATGGTCGGCACGAAATTGACCCATTGCACGCGCTCTTGCGCGATTTGCCGCAGCGTCTCTTCGGCGTCGAACTTGGTAAGGCCGGTGAGCTTGCCGCCGGTGAACAGCGCATAGTGCGACACGATAAACGGCGCGTTGTGGTAGAGCGGGCCGGGATTGAGCAGCGAGACGCCGAAGGGGATGTTGAGCGGCGGCGCAGCGACCGTGTCGGTCACCGCAGGCTGATGATCGAGGATCACTTTTGGCCGGCCGGTCGAGCCGCCGCTGGTCATGGCCTTCCAATAGCGCGCCACCGGCGGATTGAGCGGCTCGTCCGAAAAACCTTCCGGCACGAAATCGGCAGGCAGGCGGTTCGACGCATTCCAGTCGGCCTCGCCGCCGACCACCAGCGCGGGCTTGAGGATGTCGAGCACCGCAGCGGCTTCGCCGCGCGGCAGCCGCCACGACAGCGAGGTCGGCGTCGCCCCGCACTTCCACACCGCAAAGGATGTCTCGAAGAAAGCGTTGCCGTTGGGAAGGCCGATTGCGACAAAATCGCCCGGCTTCACACCTTTCGCGGCAAACGCCCGCGCGCGGCGGTTGGCGCCGCGTTCGAGCTGGTCCCAAGTCAGCGTATCCTGCCCATGCTGGATGGCGATCGTGCCTTGCGGTTTGCGCTCCGCATACCAGCGCGGCACGTCGGACAGGGGCAGCAGCATCAGGCGTTTCCACTTCGTCTTCTTGGCGCCGCCTCAGGATGAGGCGCGGCGCGGGGCGAAGTGTAACAGCCGGAGCCGATGCTTCAAGACATCAGCGTTCGGCCCCGCAGCCCGGAATATCGAACAGGGCCGCGAGCCCGCATTTCGAGGTCAGCATCTTGTCGCCGTCGTGGCCGACGCCGGCGACATCCCAGACCCGGTGACTGGGCGTGCCATGGTCGCGCTTGGCCATCGCGTCCACGTAGGCATGACCCCTGGCGTAACGATAAGGCCCCTGCGCCTCGGCCATGCAGCTCTTGTCCAGCGCCGAGTGCTTTGGATTGGTGTCGAGCGTGCCGAGCAGGTAGATCACCTCGCGCTCGACATAGCGCTGCTCGAGCGCCGCAGGCGTCGCGTCGGCGAGATAGGGCGGCCGGTCGCCCATGCCGTATTTCCAATTGTCGTAGCCGGGACAGGATGCGGCAATCTTCGGCATGGGCCGCTCGGCGCTGAAATAGGCATAGGACGAGGGATTGGCGACGACGTAGCGGATGTCGATGTGCTGGCGCAACAAGGCCGCCTCGCCCTTGCCGGCGATGGCATAGCGCTGCACGACCTGGCCGCCGCCGGAATGCCCGGCGACCACGACCTGCTTCAGGTTCGGGAAGACGCGCCGTTCCGAGAGTTTTGCGAGGATCGCATCGAGCGCCTCGAACGAGGAGACCGGATTGGGCGCAAGCGCGGCGTCGCCGCCCTCCCATCCCTCCAGCGACCAGCGCAGCATGTCCTGCGGCAGCTTGTACGCCTCGATATCGATCTCGGCCAAAAACTGCGGCACGATCATCAGCGAGGCCTTGCCGTCGTCGCCCGCCGCGGCCTGGGCGTTGTTGGCCGATATGTAATATTCGTCGGCGTTGCGCAGCCGACCATGCAGCACGATGATCGCGCGCGAGATCGCGGGCTGCGGCAGCGACCAGTCGCGGGACAGGTAGAGCGGCAGCATTCCCCGGCCGCCGACCGAGAGCCGCGCATCGCCGATGGCTTTCACCGGCTTGCGGTTGGGCGCGTCTTCGTCCGCCGCGAAGGCGTGGCCGCAAATCAGCCCCAAAGCGAGGGCGGCGAGACAGGCCAGCGCTCTCATGACGGAAAGTCCCCTTCGTATCCACACCGATAAAACTCTAATCGCATCAGGTGCCGCGTGGCTGTGACTGCCGCGCCACGTCAAGCAAAAAATGTCAGCATTGCAGCCATGAAATTCCCGGGTTCCACGGGTGACAAGCCGGCGATAAAGGGGCAA
The DNA here is from genome assembly GCF_900109945.1 of Bradyrhizobium sp. OK095. Classification (GTDB taxonomy): domain Bacteria; phylum Pseudomonadota; class Alphaproteobacteria; order Rhizobiales; family Xanthobacteraceae; genus Bradyrhizobium. Next base: position 129,750 of record NZ_FOBX01000004.1, on the reverse strand, counting down.
AAATTCGGCTCGACTCAGTTCGGGTTGAGTTTTGCAAGGAATGCTCTCGTAGAATGTTGTCCGTGGTTGCATCGCGTCGTGCGGCGCTTCTCGTTGCCGCAGCAGGATTTTTTCTGCTGACGCACTCGCATGCCCAGGCGCAATGGTGGAAGCGCGCGCCGGTTGATTTCGAGGAATGCGCCGACGCCGCCGAGAAAGCCGCAACCAAGGCCGAAAAGACGTCCGCCCTTGCCGGCTGCAATTCCAAGTTCGCCGGTCGCCGCAAGGCCGGCGGCGGCTATGCCTATTACGACTTCCTCCAGGACCGCACCTTCGACATCGCCGGACCGAACCCGACGCCGGACGAGCAGAAGAAGATCGACGAATCCTACACCGCCTATCTCGCCAATCAGCGTCGCAGCAACGAAGCGGCCCAAGCCGCGATGCGACAGCAGCTCGAGCAGCAGGAACAGCAAGCGCAGCAGCTCCAGCAGGTCGCGCTGCGAACCGACGTTGCGCGCGTGCCCGTGCCGGTGGAGCGGCCGAAAGTCCTTCAGACCATCGGCCAGCGGCCGAAGGGTGCGCCCTGCGCCAAGGGCTCATTCTCCTGCGAATGGCCGCGGCTATCGGAAAGCCTGAACGATCTGAAGAAGCTGTTCAACCCGACGCCGGGCAAGCCGGCGAAGAAGGGGTAAGCTCACCACAGCCGTCATTGCGAGCGCAGCGAAGCAATCCAGAGTCTTTCCGCGGAGGGATTCTGGATTGCTTCGCTGCGCTAGCAATGACGAGTGGATGGAGATTCGCGTCCCATCCTCAGTTCGGCTGCTTCTTCTTGCTGCGCTTCGGTGCAGCCACCGGCGCTGTTGTTGTCGTTGAACCGCCCAACTCCTTACGGCTCTCCTGCAATCGCCTGTCATAGCCGGGCGAGTTCATGACCGTCGGCGGCCTCGCGTAAGCGAGCGTCGACACGCCACAAAACGCGGCCAGCGCGAGCCCGATCGTCCAACAACGCTTCATCGCGCATCTCCCTCGCACTCAGGCGCCCCCACGAATCTGCTGCGGTGTCAGCCCTGGTGAACCGTTACCCGCCACCTCAGCCTCCTTGATCAGCGCAACAATGCGGCGCATCAGCGGCACGGCGACCTTATTCTGCTCGGCAAGCGCAATGACCGCTCCTTGCAAATAGTCGATCTCGGTCTTGCGGCCTTGTTTCAGATCCTGCCACATCGAGGAGCGCGCCTCGGGATCGATTTTCATCGTCCGCCCCAGGATCACCTTGAAGATCGCATCGGGAAGCCGCAGCAAGGTCGGCGTCCACCGCGTCGGGATCGGCGTCGCGGAGACCGGCGCGATGCCGGCGGCTTTCAGCACCGCTACGCCTTCCGCCATCTGGTCGGCGAATAGCCTTCGCCAGCCGCGATTGGCCAGTTGCGCGGCAAGCGGCATGTCGGACAATGCGCTGAGCGCGTTATTCAGATTGATGATCAGCTTGCCCCATTGCACGCCGGTGATGTCACCGCTCGCGCGCACCGTGAGGCCCGGCACCGACAGCGCCCCGGCCGTGTTCTCGGCGTCCTCTCCGACATGGATGTCGCCGGAGGTCGAGCGGTGGAAACGGCCCTCGCCCATCGCGATCACGTTGAACGGCACCATGCCGGCGAGCACGCGGCGCCCACCGAGACGCTCGCGCAGGACCGCGACATTGCCGACGCCGTTTTGCAGGGAGATGATGACGGCGTCTTGCGGCGCATGCTGCGCGATCTGGTCCGCGACATCGGCGGTGTCGGCGCTCTTCACCGTCACCAGCACGATGCCGGCGCTGTGCAAGATCGCAGGGTCCTCCGAGAGAGCAAGCTGGCCCGGGCCGAGCTTGTTCTCGGAGCCGTCGAAATCGGTCAGCCGCAGCCCGAACCGCTCGATCTCGGTCTTCACCCGCGGCCGCACCAGCAGCGCGACGCGGCGATCAGCGGCCGCCAGCTGGCCTCCGACGAAACAGCCGATGGCGCCTGCGCCCGCCACCACGATCGGTCGATCCGTCACCACCTCGCCTTGCTCCCTGAATGACCGGCCTTCGATAGCAGAGCCGGGGGCCTCGCGGCTACGTCGCATCCGCCTTGTAACCGTCATGAGAGCCCCATATGTTTTCGCCCCGGGGGCAGTCAGCGGCGAGCGATCGCCGACGAGAACGCCACAGGAGAGCACCATGGGTCTACTCGACGTCCTCAACGGCATGCAGAACGGCCCGCGCGGCCAGAGCACGCCAAGCTCACAGCAATCCTCCGGCGGCATGTCGCCGATGACGATGGCGATCATTGCCTTGCTGGGGTGGAAGGCATTCAAGCATTTGACGGCGGGCCAGCCCGGTGCGGCCCCGCAGCCATCTCCGACGCCGACGCAGCTGCCCCCGCCGGTGAATGCCGGTGCTGGCGGCGGTCTTGGCGGCATGCTTGGCGGAGGCGGCGGCCTCGGTGACCTGCTCAAGGGCGGCCTCGGCGGCCTGCTCGCGGGTGGCGCGGCCGGCAGCGTGCTGAGCGGCGGGCTCGGCGATCTCCTCAACCAGCTTCAGCAGGGCGGCCACAGCGAGACCGCGAATTCCTGGGTCGGCAAGGGCGAGAACAAGGCGATCGCGCCCGGCGATCTCGCCAACGCGCTCGGCGCCGACCAGATCGAGAGCCTGTCCGCCCAGAGTGGCCTGTCGCGCGACGAACTGCTCTCCGGCCTCAGCCAGTATCTGCCGAAGGTGATCGACCATCTGACGCCGGATGGACGGCTGCCGACCGAGAACGAGCTCTCGGGTCGAATCTGATTTTAGTCAAAGCAAGGGGAGCACTGACATGAGCATGGGCGGCCTGTTGTGGATCATCGTCGTCGGCTTCGTCGCCGGCCTCATCGCGCGCTGGCTGGCGCCGGGACCGAACAACCCGAGCGGCTTCATCCTCACCACCATCCTCGGCATCGTCGGTGCGTTTCTGGCCACCTTCATCGGCCAGGCGATCGGGCACTACAGCCCCGATCAGGGCGCCGGCTTCATCATGGCCACGATCGGCGCCGTGGTGGTGCTGTTCATCTGGCACCGGCTGGTCGCGAGCGGCGTGATCAAGGGGTAGCGCTCTCCTCGTCATTGCGAGGAAGCCCTTGCGACGAAGCAATCCAGACTTTCTCCGCGGAAAGATTCTGGATTGCTTCGCTTCGCTCGCAATGACGAAATCACGTAATCAAATGCATCCCCGCATCCATGCGCACGATTTCGCCGGTCATGTTGCTGGAGGCCGGCATCGCCAGGAAGCAGACGAGCTGCGCGATGTCGTCGGCGGTTGAGGCGACCTTGAGCGGCACCTTCGCCACCACGCTGTCGCGCACCTGCTTGGCGCCGGCCTCGCCGCGGCCCTTGGTGAACCAGGGCGTGTCGATATAGCCGGGACACACCGTGTTGACGCGGATCAGCGGAGCCAGCGCGCGCGACAGCGACAGGGTCATCGTGTTCAGCGCGCCCTTGCTCGCGGCATAGGCGATCGACGAGCCGACACCGCTGATGCCGGCGACCGAGGAGATGTTGACCACGGCAGACGGCCGCCCCGACGCCTTCGATCCGGCTTCAAGCAGGCTGCGCGCCGCGCGCACCATCTGGAACGGGCCGATGGTGTTGACCCCATAGAGCCGCTGGAAATCTTCCGCCGACAATCCGTCGAGATCGGCATGGGCGACATGCTTGGTGGTGCCGGCATTGTTGACGAGGATGTCGAGCCGGCCCCAGCCGCTCGCCGCCGCAACGATTCTGCGGCAATCCTCATCCTTGGACACGTCGCCCTGCGCGACCAGCACTTCGGCAGCGCCGGCCTTGCGGCAGAGCTCTGCCGTGGCCTCGGCTTCGGTCTTACTCGACGAGTAGTTGATGACGAGCCGCGCCCCGCTCCGTGCGAGAATTTCAGCGGTCGCAGCACCAAGCCCGGATGCGGACCCCGTCACGATTGCGCACAAACTATCTTTGGCCATCCGGATTTCCTTCCCCTTGATTGAGTATCGGCGCCTTGTTTAGCGAGTTTGCCGCGCCCTGCAAATCGAGCAAACTCCGCTAAGCGGAATTAGTCCTGAACGGTTCTTGCGCCCATGCCTGCGCCGCAGGTTGACCTGCGATCAACGCTTGTCAGGGCCATGGCTTTTTCGGATCATCGGGCGCAAGAAGAACCTGCGCGCCGGTCCGTCGGGCGGGACGCGCCAATGGCAAAACACGGGGAACGCTGTGGCGGAGAGTGACAATATCGTCGTCGAGACCGCGGAAAAAATCTTCGCCGATCTCGCCGATCCGCAAGAGATCAACAACGACAAGAAGGATTCGTGGCAGGCGCCGCTATGGCAGGCGCTGACCGAGGCTGGCTTGCCGTTGTCCTGGGTGCCGGATGATCTCGGCGGCTCCGGCGCGAGCCTTGCCGACGGTTTTGCGCTGCTCAACGCCGCCGGCCGCTTTGCGGTTGCGGTTCCCCTGGCCGAGACCATGCTCGCAGGCTGGCTGCTGACACAGGCGAAGATTGCCTCGCCCGAAGGCGAGATGACGGTGCTGCCTTCGTCTCCAAAGGATCGAGTCACCCTCGATGCCGATGGCGCGCTCTCCGGCCGCTGCCGCGGCGTGCCCTTTGCAAAAGCCGCAAAACATTTTGCGGTGCTCGCGCACGGCAAGGACGGTGTTTCCATCGCGCTGATCGATGCGAGCAAGAGCCGCATCGAATCCGGCCTTAATGTCGGCTACGACCACAGCGACACCGTCACGCTCGACAAGGTCCAGCCCGTCACCATCAAGGCCGCGCCGAAAGGCTTTGACCAGACCACGATGATGCTGATGGGCGGCGTCGCACGCAGCCTTCAGATCGCGGGCGCGCTGGAATCCCTGCTCGACATCTCCGTGCGCTATTCCAACGAGCGCGTTGCCTTCGAGAAGAAGATCTCGAAGTTTCAGGCGGTGCAGCACAATCTCGCCCGCCTCGCCGGCGAATCCGCCGCAGCTCTTGCGGCTGCGACGTCCGCAGCCGACGCCATCGCCAATGCACAATCGTTCGACGACGAGGTCTACCTCGAGGCCGCCTCCGCAAAGATCCGTTGCGCGGAAGCTGCCGAAAAGGGCGGCGCCATCGCGCATCAGGTGCATGGCGCGATCGGCTTCACCAGCGAGCACATCCTGCATCGCTATTCGCTGCGAGCGCTGGCATGGCGCGACGATTTCGGCTCGGAGAGCCACTGGGCCGTCGAGCTCGGCAAGCTCGTCGCAAATCGTGGCGCCGACGAATTGTGGCCGCTCGTGGCTTCGCGCTGATCAGGGGACGAAACACATGACCGCTGCCCTCCGTTTCGATCCGATCCGCCTGCCCGAAAAATGCGAGCAACTGCGCAAGGAAGTGCGCGCGTTCCTCGCCGAGGAAATCGCCGCCGGCACTTTCGATCCGCACAAGCCCAACCGCGAAGACACCGACGCGCCGGAATTTTCCCGCCGGGTCGGCGCCAAGGGCTGGCTCGGCATGACCTGGCCGAAGAAATATGGCGGCCAGGAGCGCTCCTTCCTCGAACGCTACGTGGTGACCGAAGAGATGCGGGTCGCCAACGCGCCCACGCGGCGCTTCTTCGTCGCCGACCGCCAGAGCGGGCCGGTGCTGATCAAATACGCGCCTGAAAACATCAAGATGGACATCCTGCCGCGGATCTGCCGCGGCGAGATCTGCTTTGCCATCGGCATGAGCGAGCCGAACTCCGGCTCCGACCTGTTCGCCGCAAAGACCCGCGCGACCAAGACCGACGGCGGCTATCTCATCAACGGCACAAAAATCTGGACCTCGTCGGCGCATATCGCCGACTACATGATCGCGATTTTCCGGACCTCACAGCCGACCAAGGAAAACCGTCGTCACGGCCTGACGCAGTTTTTGGTCAAGATGAAGCAGCCGGGCATTCAGGTGAACCCGATCGGCCAGATTACCGGCCAGCACGAATTCAACGAGGTCGTTTTCACCGACTTCTTCGTCCCCGAGGATCACGTGCTCGGCGAAGTCGACGGCGCCTGGAAGCAGGCGACGAGCGAGCTCGCCTATGAGCGCTCCGGCCCCGAGCGCTTCCTCGAAACCTATTACGTGCTGACCGAACTGGTGCGCGCGGTAGGGCCCAACCCGGATACCCGCAGCGCCGAAGGCATCGGCCGGCTCGTGGCGCAGCTCCACACCATGCGCCGGATGTCGGTCTCGGTCGCCGGCATGCTGCAGGCCGGCAAGGAGCCGGTCGTCGAAGCGTCCATCGTCAAGGACATCGGCACGGTCTGGGAGCAGCAGCTTCCGCACCGCGTGCGCGACCTTGCCGCCTTCGTCGAGGAGACCGCGACCAACCGCGAGACGCTGGAGCGGCAGCTCGACTTCGCCATCAAGACCGCACCGAAACTCACCATCCAGGGCGGCACCACGGAAGTGCTGCGCGGCATCATCGCGCGCGGACTTGGGCTCCGCTAAACTGTCGAGGACATCATGAGCACCTATAAAGATATCGGCGTCGAGAAGGTCGGGCACGTCGGCACCATCGAGATCCGCAGGCCCCCGCTGAATTTCTTCGATATCTCGCTGATCAACCAGATCGCGGATGCGCTCGACGAATTCGACCGAGACATCGAAATCCGCGCCTCGGTACTCTCGGCGCAAGGCAAGGCGTTCTGCGCCGGCGCCAATTTCAAAGATCCGGCGCGGCAGGAGCAGGAGGCGCGCGAGGCCGATAAAGCCGCAAAAGGCGATCCGGCCGACAGCCTTGGCGCGATCAACCATCTCTACATCCAGGCCGTGCGCATCTTCCGCGCCAAGAAGCCGATCGTCGCAGCCGTGCAGGGCGCAGCCATCGGCGGCGGCCTCGGGCTCGCCGTATCGGCGGATTTCCGCGTCACCTGCCCCGAAGCGCGCTTCGCCGCGAATTTTACAAAACTCGGCTTCCATCCCGGCTTCGGCCTGACGACGACGCTGCCGGAGCTGATCGGCAAGAACAACGCCGAGCTGATGTTCTACACCAGCCGTCGCGTCACCGGCGAAGAGGCCGTCAAATGGGGCCTCGCCAACGAGCTGGTGCCGCAGGACCAGGTCAAGTCAGCCGCGATGAAGCTCGCCGGCGAAATCGCCGAATGCTCCCCGCTCGGCCTGCTCTCCACCCGCGCCACGATGCGCGCCGGATTGGCGGACCGCGTCATGGCCCAGACCAACCACGAGCTCGCCGAGCAAACGCGACTGCGTGCGACGGAAGATTTCAGGGAAGGCGTGAAGGCGACGGAAGAGCGCCGCGCGGCGAATTTCAAGGGGCGGTAGTCTCTTCTTCCTTCTCCCCTTGTGGGAGAAGGTTTAACCGCGCCCCACCACCAACGCATCGACGATCGTCACGCCTTGCCCTTCCGGATGCACCAGCACCGGATTGAGCTCGATCTCAGCAATCTCCGCCGCATGTCGCGCGGCGAGCACTGAGATATCCGCGATCAACTGCGCCAGCGCCGAAACATCCGCCTTCGCCGCTCCGCGAAATCCGTTCAGCAGCGGTGCAGCCTTCAGGCCCGCCAGCATCGCGTCCGCCTCCTCCGCAATGACAGGCGCGGGGCGGTAGACGACGTCGCGAAACAACTCGGTGATAACGCCGCCGAGCCCGACCATCACCATCGGCCCAAACGTCTTGTCTGTCATCGTGCCAATGATGATCTCGACACCCTTCTTGGCCATCGCCCCGATCAGCACGCCCTGGATCGTTGCCTCCGGCCGATGCTTCCGTGCATTGTTGAGCAGGGCCTCGAACGTCAGAAACACCTCGCCCTTGGTGGTGATGTTGACGCGCACGCCGCCGACCTCGCTCTTGTGCGCAATATCGGGCGATTGGACCTTCATCACCAGCGGAAAGCCAACGCGGGCGACCGCCGCATCAAGCTCGCTCTTGTCCTTGACCAGCACCTCATCCGGCAGCGCGATGCCGGCGGCGCGGAGCAACGCCTTGCTGTCCGCCTCCGACAGCACCGGCGAGGTCAGATGCGCGGAGAGATCGCGCGCCGGCAGCCGCGCTTCGTCCGCGGGCGCCAGCAAGCTGAACTGCGCGTAGTCGACGATCTGCCGCAAGGCGACGCCGGCATGGGTGAGGCCCGAGAGCACCACGACACCGGATTTCGCGAGATCGTGCCGGGCGAAATCCGACGGCACCGTGTAGGAATAGAACAGCACCGGCTTCTTCTGCGCCGCCAGCACCGGCTTCAGCTCAGCCTCCTTGAACGGCCTGCGCACTTCGCTCGATAGCGACAGCAGGACCAGGACTGCGTCGACCTCGTCGGATGCCGTCAGCAGATCAACGCTCTTTTGTAGACCGCCCGAGGTGACGCCTTGCGCGGTGACGTCAATTGGATTGCGCGCGCTGCCGTAGGACGGCATCAGCTTCTTGATATCAGCCTGCACCGCTTCCGAAAGCTCCGGAACCCCTAGACCATGGAGTGCCACGGCATCGGCACCCCAGATGCCTGCGCCACCCGACACCGTCACCACTGCGACCCGGTCTCCTTTCGGGAGCGGATTGCTCGCGAGCACCGCCGCGATCGTCAGCGCCTCGTCGAGATCGTTGGAAACGATAAAACCGTATTTCGCGAACACGGCGTCATAGGCCGCCGACCAGCCGGCCATGCTCGCGGTGTGCGAGGCCGCGGCGCGCTCGCCTGCGCCGGAGCGGCCAACTTTTGTGACGATGACGGGCTTTTTCATCTCCGCTGCGCGCTGTGCCGCAGCAAGAAATTTGTCGACGTCGCGGATGCCCTCGATGAACAGCAGGATCACGTCGGTCGCGGCGTCCTGCACCATGTAATCGAGAAACTCTCCGGCGCCGAGATCGGATTCATTGCCTGCACTGACGACATAGCTCACCGCGATGCCGAGGGCCTTGGCGCGGTGATAGTAGGCAAAGCCGATGCCGCCGCTCTGCGCGACGATGCCGATCCGTCTTGTCGTGGCGACCAGCGGCACGACATCAGGCTTGACGTCCACAGCGGGGCTGAACGTTGCCGCCACGCGCTGCACCTGGCTGAAAAAGCCCTCGGCATTCGGACCTGAGATCCGCATGCCCGTGCGCCTGGCCAGCGCCGCGATCGCGTCCTGCATCGCCGCGCTGTCGCCGCCCTCTTCGGCAAAGCCGGAAGAGATGATGACGGCGTTCTTCACGCCGGCGGCGGCGCATTGCTCGAGCGCGGCAAGCACCGCACGGGCCGGGATGATAATGACGGCGAGATCGATCGGCGCGCCGATCTCAGCGATCGATTTGTAGCAGGCGAGACCGTCGATATCGGCGTAGTTCGGGTTCACCGGATAGATTTTTCCGGGATACTCGTTCTTGCGCAGCATCGACAGCAACCGCCCCGGAATCTTCTCGTGATCCCTGGAGGCGCCGATCAGCGCGATGCTTGCGGGTGCGAAGAAGCTGTCGAGCGGATGCGGCATGTTGGGTGTTCCCTTCTTGCTCTTCGTGAGCCCGCCGCACTCTCTACCCCGTCATCCTGAGGTGCGAGCCGCTCGGTGCGCAGCACCGTGCGGGGAGCTTCGAAGGATGAGCGGCCCCGCCGCCGGCCGTCGCCCTTCGAGGCTCGCCGAAGAGGCGAGCACCTCAGGGTGACGGATCACTGCAAAGCAATCAACTCAAGCGGAACGTCACCCCACCCAGCAAAAACTCGTTGCCCGCCACAGCGAGCCCCTTCGCCCTGGCGGCGTGCAGCACCTGGGCAACGTCAGCCACACGAAACTCCAGCGCGCTCATGATCTCGCTGGCACCCTTCACGAAGCGAAAAATTGCGTTGGGCAGCTTCAATTCGGAGCCTTCAGCCGCAACCCCGATGATCTTCCCCCAATGCTCAGCCAGCCCTATCGGATCCGGGCTCTGCATCTCCACGCCCGTCAGCGCCTGCGTCACATCCTTGCGGATGAAGTTTTGCCAGTCCGGCCCGGCCGGCGGATACGCGCCCAAAATATCGTCGCTGCCTTCGGTGTGGTTGAACTCGATGAAGGCGGCGCGGCAGTCGCGGGGGTGGAGCTGGACGCCGTGATAGGGCGCGTGGTCGATCACGTTCGCCGTGCGCACACCGATCGCGTTGGCATTTCGACCGCGCTCGTCCGGATCGTTGCAGCAAAAGATCGCCATGTAGCCGCCGCGGCCGCCGGTCTTCTCGATGAAGCGGCCGGCCGTGGTGCCGTCCTGGAACGGAGCGACCACCTCCAGCATGATGGTGTCGACCGGAAGCAGCGCGTTCTCCAGGCCGTATTTCGCGACATTGCCGTCCTGGTAGCAGACGGCGAGGCCCATGATCCCGGCGATGTCGGAGATGGCGGGCGCCAGCTGCGGCGCGACGAGACAGATCTGCCGCAGCCGCATATAGGGCGCCATGGTCATGCGCCCTTGAAAGCCGGCTTGCGCTTCTCGACGAAAGCTTTTGCAGCCTCCTTGTGATCCTCGGTGTCGCTGCAGCGGGTGTGATGGATCGCCTCACCGTCGAAGCAGTCCTCCAGTGCCAGATGCTCGGCATTGTTGATGTTGCGCTTGATGAAGCCGAGCGCGATCGACGGCCCTTGCGCCAGCGACAGCGCGAGCTCGTGTGCGGCCGCGTCGATTTCAGCGTCAGGCACGACCTTCGTCACCATGCCGATCGCATGGGCTTCCTTGGCGGTCAGCACCGGCGAGGTCAGGTAAAGCTCGCGCGCCCGCGCGCTGCCGATGAGCTGGGTCAGGAAATAGGTGCCGCCGTAATCGCCGGAGAAGCCGACCTTTGCGAAGGCGGTGGTGATCTTGCAGGATTCGCTGGCGATACGCAGATCGCACGACAGTGCCATCGAGAGGCCGGCACCGGCCGCCGCGCCGTCGAGCTGCGCCACCACGGGCTTCGGCATCTGGTGCAGGATGCGTGAGACCTCCATGCCGCGGCGCAGGTTTGCCATCTTCACCTCGAACGGCAGCGGCGCACGGCCCGCCGCCATCGACTTGACGTCACCGCCGACGCAGAATGAGCCGCCGGCGCCCTTGAACAGCACCGCGCGCACCTCGGGATCGTCGGCCGCGCGTCGCGCCGCCTCGACCAATCCTGCGACCATCTCGGGATTGAGCGCGTTCTTCCGCTCGGGACGGTTCATCGTGATGGTGAGCAGCCCGCCTTCGAGCTTTTGCAGGACCATGTCGTTCATGGGGCGTCTCCCTTGTTGTTGTTTGATCGAGATCACACCGTCATTGCGAGGAGCTCTTGCGACGAAGCAATCCAGACTGTCTCTGCGGAAACATCTCTGGATTGCTTCGCTTCGCTCGCAATGACGAGGCTTACTTCTTCACCAGCGGGCAGCGCGATTGCTCCAGCGACTGGAACGCTTCGCTGCCGGGCACGGTGGCGAGCAGCTTGTAATCGTCCCATCGGCCCTTCGACTCCGACGGCTTCTTCACCTCGAACAGGTACATGTCGTGAAGCATGCGGCCGTCTTCGCGGATCTTGCCGTTCTTGGCGAAGAAGTCGTTGATCGGCGTTTCCTTCATCACCTTCATGACCGCAGCCGAATCCGTCGTGCCGGCCGCCTTCACGGCCTTCAAATAATGTGTGACGGAGGAATAGACGCCGGCCTGCGCCGAGGTCGGCGGCCGTTTCATACGCTCCATGAAGCGCTTCGAGAATGCGCGCGTGTCGTCGTTGAGGTCCCAGTAGAAGGCCTCTGCCAACAGCAGCCCTTGCGCCGTCTCCAGGCCGATCGAGTCGATATCGGTGACGAAAGCGAGCAGCGGCGAGACTTTCTGACCGCCTTTCATGATGCCGAACTCGGCCGATTGCTTGATGGCGTTGACCGTGTCGCCGCCGGCGTTCGCGAGGCCAATGACCTTGGCCTTGGAGGCCTGGGCCTGCAGCAGGAACGACGAAAAATCCGACGTGTTGAGCGGATGACGCACGGCGCCGAGCACCTTGCCGCCGGTCCTGGTCACGACGGCGCTGGTGTCCTTCTCCAGATCCTGACCGAAGGCATAGTCCGCCGTGAGGAAGAACCAGCTGTCGAGGCCCGACTTCACGGCCGCGAGGCCGGTGACGTTGGCCTGGCCGTAAGTGTCGAACACATAATGGATGGTGTAGGGACCGCAGGCCTCGTTGGTGAGACGGATCGAGCCCGGGCCGTTGAACATGATGATCTTGTTGCGCGCCTTCGCGATCTCACCGGCGGCAAGCGCGGTCGCGGAAGCCGCGACGTCGTAGATCATCTCGACGCCCTGATTGTCGAGCATGTCGCGGGCGATGTTGGCCGACAGATCAGCCTTGTTGAGATGGTCGGCGGCCAGCACCTGGATCTTGCGTCCGAGCACCTCGCCACCAAAATCTTCCACGGCCATCTTCGCCGCGGTCTCGCTGCCGGGGCCGGTGATGTCGGCATACAGGCTCGACATGTCGAGGATACCGCCGATCTTCAGGGGCGGCTTGTCCTGGGCCTGCGCGGCGCTCGCACTCAGGGCAAACGCTGCGGCAAAAATGCCCGACAAAATAAGCTTCATTGAAAAAGACCTCCCTTGATCGCCTGTCTCTAACGGCGGCTTGGTTATTGGTGTTGCCGCAATCATGCCGCATGCGCGACAGCGCAGCAAGCAGAAGCGCGGTGCGCGTGTTGCGACGGCCTTGTGTTTTCCGCAAAGCGGAATGGTGAACGACGCAAGATGTTTCCGTATGGTCATTGCGAGCGCAGCGAAGCAATGACGGAGTATGAGGAGACCTCTTCGCGACCCGCCACGCTTGAGTTAAGATTGAGGCACACCACAACCTGTCCGGGTCGCGTGACGCAACGACTTCACCTCATCGTCGCATTTCTCCTCATCGCAGGTCGCACTGCGTTCGCCACGCCGTGTCAATTCGAAACGCAAGGCGAAGGCCGCGTGGCGGCGATCGTCGATGCGCGCAGTGTCCGTCTCGACGACGGCCGCGAGGTTCGTCTCACCGGCATCGAGTCCACGGCGGCGGCGAAGCAGGCGCTGGCATCGCTGCTCATTGGTCGCGACGTCATCCTGCGCAGCAACGACGACACACCCGACCGCTACGGCCGCCAGGGCGCGTTCATGTTCATCGGCGAGAGCGATACCTCCGTGCAGGCCATGCTCCTCGCCCAGGGCGACGCCATCGTCTCCGCTGAAATCACCGACAAGGACTGCGCGGCGGCCCTGATGGCGGCGGAGGCCGAGGCGCGTCGCCAAAAAAAGGGCAACTGGGCTGACCCGTCGGCCATAAAAAACGCGGAAAGTCCGGACGATATTTTGGCCGGGATCGGGCGTTTTGTGGTGGTCGAGGGCAAAGTCCTGTCGGTCCGGCAAGCTGGGGCAATGACCTACCTCAACTTCGGACGGAACTGGACACGCGGCTTTGCCGTGACTATTTCAAGGCGCGCGTTACCGGCGTTCGAAAACGCCGGTGTGGCCCTTAAGTCCCTGGAAAATAAGCGTATTCGTGTCCGGGGCTGGGTTGAGGGGACTGTGGGGCCGCGTATCGACGTGCGTCTCTTGGGACAGGTTGAGTTGCTGGGCGCAAACGAGCCTACTGGGGTACGGCCTTAAGGCCAGGGCACGGGTTAAGCGACGTGAATGGGGTGCTAGAACGGCACGGACGAGGTGAAGGCCGCCGCCTGCGGGCAGCGCCGGCCGCGCTATGCCTTCTGCTCGGCACCGCTCTCGCCGGTTGCGGCGACATGGGCCGGTTCCAGACCGCAGCAGTTCCGACGACCGTCGCCCTCCCCAAACCGAAGCCCGCCGTCGCGCAGACGCCCGCCACCGAAAAGGAGCACGAGCGCATCCTGGCGAGCTATGGCGGCACCTACGACGACCCCCGGCTCGAATCATTGGTGACCAAGACCGTGGACCGGCTGGTCGCGGCGTCCGACCGCCCCGACCAGGGCTACCGGGTCACCATCCTCAATTCCGGCGCGGTGAACGCCTTCGCGCTGCCGAACGGCCAGCTCTATGTCACGCGCGGACTTCTTGCGCTTGCCAGCGATACGTCGGAATTGTCCTCCGTGCTCAGCCACGAGATGGCGCATGTGCTGTCCAAGCACGCCGCGATGCGTGAGGACCAGGCGCGTCAGGCCGCGATCGTCACCCGCGTCGTCACCGACATGAGCAACGATCCAGACCTTACCGCGCTCGCGCTCGCCAAGACCAAGCTCACCATGGCGAGCTTTTCGCGCAACCAGGAGTTCGAGGCTGACGGCATCGGCGTCGGAATTTCCGCCAAGGCACATTTCGACCCTTATGGTGCCGCACGCTTCCTTTCCGCAATGGAGCGCAATGCCGAGCTGAAGGCCGGCAAGACCTCGCTCGATCCGCGCGCGCAGGATTTCACCTCGTCGCATCCGGCAACGCCCGAGCGCGTGCAGAACGCACAGACCATCGCACGGCAATACGTCGCTCCCGAAGGTGGCGAGCGCGACCGCGAGACCTATCTCGCCGCGATCGACAACCTCGTCTACGGCGAAGACCCGAGCGAAGGCTTTGTCCGCGGCCGGCGTTTCCTGCATCCAAAACTCGGCTTCACCTTCCAGGCGCCGGATAATTTCACGCTCGACAACACCGCGCAGGCGGTGATCGGCGTGCGCGACGGCGGCTCGCAGGCGATGCGCTTCGACGTCGTGCGGGTGCCGGCCGAACAGTCGCTCGGCGATTACCTCAATTCCGGCTGGATGGAAGGCGTCGAGAAGGCGTCCACCGAGGACATCACCATCAACGGTTTCCCGGCCGCGTCCGCCACCGCCAAGGGCGACCAGTGGTCGTTCAAGGTCTATGCGCTGCGCTTCGGCAGCGACGTCTACCGCTTCATCTTCGCGGCACGGCAGAAGTCGACCGAGAGCGAGCGCAACGCGCGCGAGACCGTCAATTCATTCCGCCGCCTGACGCTGGACGAGATCCAGGCCGCGCGTCCGCTGCGCATCAAGGTCATCACCGTGCAGCCCGGGGACACCGTGGAATCACTCTCGCACCGCATGGCCGGTGTCGATCATCCCGCCGAGCGCTTTCGCGTGCTGAACGGGCTCGATCGCACCGCGCAAGTGAAGGTGCGGGATCGTGTGAAGGTGGTGGCGGATTGAGGCGCGTTGACTACCGCGCCCTTTCCTTCAAATACGCGATGATATCCGCGCGATCCTGCGCGTCGGGCACATCGAAAAACATCTTGGTTTCTGCAACCATGGCCTGCGGTCCGGCCAGCCATTTGTCGAGATTGTCCTCGGTCCAGACGATCCCTGAGCTCTTCAGATCGGGCGAGTAGTCGTAGCCGGGAACGCTACCCGCCTTGCGGCCGACGACGCCCTTGTGCATCGGGCCGACGGCATTCTCGTTGATCGAATGGCAATCTGCGCAGCCCTTGTAGAGCGTCTGGCCGCGCGCGACGTTGCCGGTGGCGTGGGCAAGCCCGGTCGAGCAAACAATCGCGATGGCGGCAAAGGCCAGACTTGCAAAGCTTTGCTGGTGGACGGAATTGGACCGGAATTTCATGGGATCTCCTGCTTGCGTCACCGCAAACAGGATCGTCGGTCCTGAGTTTTATTCCCGTCCGGGGGACGCTTAAGCGCCCGCATCCATATCGCCGGCCTCACGCTGGCCGCTGAGCCAGAGCGCAAGCAGCGTCCAGAACGCGCCGGACAGCAGATACGCACCTGAGGCGATAACGCCGAGATTGGTCGCGAGCAGCAGCGCCACCAGCGGCGCAAAGCCGGCGCCGAACAGCCAGGCCATGTCAGAGGTCAGCGCCGAGGCCGTGTAGCGGTAGGCCTGCTTGAAGTTCGAGGCGATCGCGCCCGAGGACTGGCCGAAGGAGAGACCCAGCAGAATGAAGCCGATCACCATGTAGATGGTCTCACCGAACGCGCCGGCATCGAGCAGTTGCGGGGCAAAGCCACTGTAGATCGCAATCGCGATCGCCGATCCCATCAGCAGCGACTTGCGGCCGACGCGGTCGGCGATGATGCCGGAGAGCACGATGGCGCCGACGCCGAACACGGCGGCGACCATCTCGATGATCAAAAAGCGCACCGGGCTTTCGCGGGTGAACAGGAACACCCAGGACAGCGGAAACACCGTCACCATGTGGAACAGAGCAAAGCTCGCCAGCGGCGCGAACGCGCCGAGCATGATGTTCTGGCCTTCGCGCGCGACCGTCTCGGAGATGCGCGAGGGCTGCAATTCGCGGGTCTCGAACAGCGAGGCATACTCTTCCGTCGTCACCATGCGCAGGCGGGCGAACAGCGCCACGACGTTGATGGCAAACGCGACGAAGAACGGATAGCGCCAGCCCCAGTCGAAGAAATCGTCAGCCGACAAATTGCCGGCGAAATAGGCGAACAGCGCGCTTGCCACGATCAAGCCGAGCGGGGCGCCGAGCTGCGGCACCATCGCGTACCAGCCGCGCTGCGAGGGCGGCGCGTTCAGCGCCAGCAGCGAGGCCATGCCGTCCCAGGCACCACCCCAGGCCAGACCCTGCGCGATACGCGCCAGCGCCAGCAGCCAGATCGCCGCAACGCCGATCTCGGAATAGCCGGGCAGGAAGGCGAGCGCCACGGTCGCGGTGCCAAGCAGGAACAGCGCCGAGACCAGCTTGGCCGTCTTGCCGTATTCCCGGTCGACCGTCATGAAAATGACGGTGCCGATCGGCCGGGCCACGAAGGCCAGCGAGAAGATCATGAAGGAATAGAGGGTACCGGTCAGTTCGCTCGTGAACGGGAACACCAGGCGCGGGAACACGATCACCGAGGCGATCGCGTAGACGAAAAAGTCGAAGAATTCCGAGGTGCGGCCGATGATGACGCCGATGGCGATCTCGCCGGGACTGGCCTGGTCGTGGCCGTGCTCGCCCGAGTGGATGTCTGCCATTGCGGGGGTCTGTGCCGTCGCCATGCGTTGCGCCCTTAACGTCCTGTAAACCAAAGCCGACCGCCCGGCGGGGCGCCAGGCAATCCGGACTGTCTGGCGCAACATTCCGCACTGCAACATTGGACAAATTGTCCAATGTCCGGATTGCTGCGCCGCAGCTACCCCTTGGCCTCGCAAAAGAAACTCATTTCAAAGGCTCGGCCCCGTGTCCCGTCTCAAGATCCTGGCGCTGCTACCCCTGGCAGTTGCGCTCAGCGGCTGCAACTACGTCGTGCTGGCGCCGGCCGGCGATATCGCGGCTCAACAGCGCGACCTCGTCATCATCTCCACCGTCCTGATGCTCCTGATCGTCGTCCCCGTGATGGCGCTGACGGTGCTGTTCGCCTGGCGCTACCGCCAGTCGAACATTTCGGCCCGCTACGAGCCGGAATGGGATCACTCGACCAGCCTCGAACTGGTGATCTGGTCGGCGCCGCTGCTGATCATCATCTGCCTGGGCGCGCTGACCTGGATGGGCACGCATCTGCTCGACCCCTATCGCACGCTCGGCCGCATCAAGGCGGAGCACGCCGTGGATCAGTCCAAGGCTCCGCTCGAGGTCGACGTCGTCGCGCTCGACTGGAAGTGGCTCTTTATCTATCCGGACTACGGCATCGCCACCGTCAATGATCTGGCCGCTCCGGTCGATCGTCCGATCAACTTCCGCATCACGGCGTCCTCGGTGATGAACTCGTTCTACATCCCCGCGCTCGCCGGCCAGATTTACGCGATGCCGGGCATGGAGACCAAGCTCCACGCCGTGGTGAACCACACCGGCACCTACCGAGGCTTCTCGGCGAACTACAGCGGCGCCGGCTTCTCCGGCATGCACTTCAACTTCCAGGGCCTCGACGACAAGGGCTTTGACGCCTGGATCGCCAGCGCCAAATCGGCGGGCGGCTCGCTCGGCCGCGCCGAATATCTCCAGCTCGAAAAGCCCAGCCAGAACGAGCCGGTCCACCGCTACGGCACGATCGATTCCGATCTCTACCGCCTGATCCTCAACATGTGCGTCGAGACCGGCAAGATGTGCCAGAGCGAGATGATGGCGATCGACGCCAAGGGCGGCAACGGCCATGAGGGCCTGAACAACACGCTGCCGCTGGCCTACGACAAGTACGCCCGCCGCGGCACTGTATTTGGGCCGGAGCCGACCTTCGTCGCCGGTACCTGCACGCCGGATGCGCCGCAGGGCAAGACCACCGCCTCCATTACGGCGCCGGTCGACACCGCGCCGCTGCTCGGCGCTGGCCTGAAGCGGCCGACCTTTGCGCCGCTGAAGTCCTCGTCCTTCTTCCTCGGACTACGTCCGAAGTCAGACTCCTAAAGAGATCCCGCATGTCTCCTGATCTTCTCAAGCTCATCTTCGGCCGTCTCAGCATCGATTCGCTGCCTCTGCACGAGCCGATCCTCGTCGGCACCTTCGTCATGGTCGCGCTCGGCGGCGCCGCGTTGCTCGGCGGCCTGACCTATTTCCGCCTCTGGGGTTATCTCTGGCGCGAGTGGTTCACCAGCGTCGACCACAAGCGCATCGGCATCATGTACATGATCCTCGGCATCGTGATGCTGCTGCGCGGCTTCGCCGACGCGCTCATGATGCGCGCGCAACAGGCGCTCGCGTTCGGCGGCTCCGAAGGCTTCCTCCCTTCCCATCACTACGACCAGGTCTTCACCGCCCACGGCGTGATCATGATCTTCTTCGTGGCGATGCCCCTGGTCACCGGCCTGATGAATTTCGTCGTGCCGCTCCAGATCGGCGCACGCGACGTGTCGTTCCCGTTCCTGAACAATTTCAGCTTCTGGATGACGGTCGGCGGCGCGGTGCTGGTGATGGCCTCGCTGTTCATCGGCGAATTCGCCCGCACCGGCTGGCTGGCTTATCCGCCGCTGTCGAACATCGGCTACAGTCCTGACGTCGGCGTCGACTATTACATCTGGGGGCTGCAGGTCGCGGGCGTCGGAACGACCTTATCCGGCATCAATTTGATCTGCACCATCGTCAAGCTGCGGTGCCCCGGCATGACCATGATGAAGATGCCGGTGTTCACCTGGACCGCGCTCTGCACCAACATCCTGATCGTGGCCTCCTTCCCCGTCCTGACCGTCGTGCTCGCGCTGCTCACGCTCGATCGCTATGTCGGCACCAACTTCTTCACGAACGATTTCGGCGGCAGCCCGATGATGTACGTGAACCTGATCTGGATCTGGGGCCATCCCGAGGTCTACATCCTGGTTCTCCCCGCCTTCGGCATCTTCTCGGAAGTGACCTCGACCTTCTCCGGCAAGCGGCTGTTCGGCTACACCTCGATGGTCTACGCCACTGTCGTCATCACCATCCTGTCGTACCTGGTCTGGCTGCACCACTTCTTCACGATGGGTTCGGGCGCCAGCGTCAACTCGTTCTTCGGCATCACCACGATGATCATCTCGATCCCGACGGGCGCGAAGATGTTCAACTGGCTGTTCACGATGTATCGCGGCCGGATCCGCTTCGAGCTGCCGATGCTGTGGACGATCGCCTTCATGCTGACCTTCGTGCTCGGCGGCATGACCGGCGTGCTGCTCGCGGTGCCGCCGGCCGATTTCGTCCTGCACAACAGCCTGTTCCTGATCGCGCACTTCCACAACGTGATCATCGGCGGCGTGGTGTTCGGCGCATTCGCCGGCATCAACTACTGGTTCCCGAAGGCGTTCGGCTTCAAGCTCGATCCGTTCTGGGGCAAGCTGTCGTTCTGGTTCTGGGTCACCGGCTTCTACCTCGCCTTCATGCCGCTCTATGTGCTCGGCCTGATGGGCGTGACCCGCCGCCTCCGCGTGTTCGACGATCCCTCGCTCCAGATCTGGTTCGTCATCGCCGCGATCGGCGCCGGCCTCGTCTTCCTCGGCATCCTCAGCATGCTGATGCAGTTCGCTGTCTCTTTCCTCAAGCGCGAGCAGCTCAAGGACGTCACCGGCGATCCCTGGGATGCGCGCACGCTGGAATGGGCGACCTCCTCGCCGCCGCCGGACTACAACTTCGCCTTCACCCCCGTCGTTCACGACAATGACGCGTGGTGGGACATGAAGAAGCGCGGCTACCATCGTCCGCTCACCGGGTTCAAGCCGATCCACATGCCCAGCAGCACCGGCACCGGCGTGATCCTCGCCGGCCTCGCCACTGCGATGGGTTTCGGCCTGATCTGGTACATCTGGTGGCTGGCCGCCGTGAGCTTCATCGCGATGCTCGCTGTCGGCATCGGTCACACCTTCAACTATCACCGCGACTTCGACATTCCGGCCGACGACGTCATCCGGGCCGAGGACGCGCGCACCAAACTGCTCGCCGGAGCCAAGTAAATGACTGTCGCTGTCAATCCCTCGCAGACCGGCGAGCCGGTCTTCTATCTCGCCGACGAACACCCGCATCCGGAAGGCTACAGCACCTCGCTCGGCTTCTGGATCTATCTGATGAGCGACTGTCTCATCTTTGCGATGCTGTTCGCCGCCTTCGGCGTGCTCGGCGCCAACTACGCCGCCGGGCCCGCGCCAAAGGACCTGTTCGAGCTGCCGTTGGTCGCGGTGAACACCTCGATGCTGCTGCTGTCGTCGATCACTTACGGTTTTGCGATGCTGACGATGCAGCAGAACAAGACCGCCCAGACGCAGATGTGGCTGGCGATCACCGGCCTGTTCGGCCTCGCCTTCATCGGCATCGAGCTCTCCGAGTTCACCCACATGATCTATGAAGGCGCGACGCCGCAGCGCAGCGCCTTCCTGTCGGCCTTCTTCACCCTGGTCGGCACCCACGGCCTGCACGTCTCCTGCGGCCTGATCTGGCTGGTGACGCTGATGGTGCAGGTCTGGAAGTTCGGCCTGATCGAAGCCAACCGCCGCCGCCTGATGTGCCTGTCGATGTTCTGGCACTTCCTCGACGTGGTCTGGATCGGCGTCTTCACCTTCGTCTATCTCCTGGGAGTTCTGCGATGAACACCGATACCCACGCTGCCCACGCGGACGACCATCACCACGACGACGGCCACGCCCACGGCACCTTCTCGACCTACATGCTCGGCTTCGCGCTCTCGGTCGTGCTGACCGCGATCCCGTTCTGGCTGGTGATGAGCGGCGCGCTGCCGAGCAAGCAGATCACCGCGCTGGTCATCATGGCCTTCGCTGTCGTGCAGATCGTCGTGCACATGATCTACTTCCTGCACATGAGCCCCAAGTCCGAGAACGGCTGGAGCATGATGGCGCTGATCTTCACCATCGTCATGGTGGTGATTGCGCTGTCCGGTTCGCTGTGGGTGATGAACCATCTCAACAGCAACATGATGCCGATGCACGAGATGACGGGAATGAAGTGAGCGAGATCCGGACCGTGACGAGCAACGCAAAGGACGCGCGCCGCAAGGCTGCGCGTCCGCGCCTGTGGCTCACGGTCCTCTCGCTCACGGTCTTTTCCGTTCTGATTGCGCTCGGCGTCTGGCAGATCGAGCGCCGCGCCTGGAAGCTGGCGCTGATCGACCGCGTCGAGCAGCGCGTCCATGCGCCCGCCCAGCCGGCGCCCTCGCCCGATTCATGGCCCACGATCTCCACTGCGAATGACGAGTACAGGCACGTCAGTGTCAGCGGCCGTTTCCTGCATGACCGCGAGACGCTGGTTCAGGCCGTCACCGAGGAAGGCGGCGGCTATTGGGTGCTGACGCCGCTCAAGCGCGACGACGGCACGCTGGTCCTCGTCAACCGCGGCTTCGTGCCTTCCGAGCGGCGCGACGCATCGACGCGCCAGGGCGGTAATCCGGATGGCCGGGTCGAGATCGACGGCCTCCTTCGCGTCACCGAGCCGAAAGGCGGATTCCTCCGCAACAACGTGCCCCAGCACAACCGGTGGTATTCGCGGGATGTCGCCGCGATCGCCGCGGCGCGCGGCCTCGACAATGTCGCGCCCTTCTTCGTCGATGCTGAAGCCGGATCACAAACCGCCCAAGGCCCCAACCAAGGGCCAATCGGCGGATTGACCGTGGTCCGCTTTCCCAATAACCACCTGATCTACGCGCTGACGTGGTTTGCGCTGGCGTTCATGCTGGCCGGTAGGCTTTTCGTCACATTCTGCGGCGGGCTGTTCCGCCACAGGCGCTTCGTCCACGAACCGGACGGCGATGCCGCCCGCAGGACGGGATCAGATGCTGGAACGATCGTCGAACAGGCCTGACGACGGAAGAACGCCTCCCCGACCGCTTGGCGAGCTGGCCGTCACGCTGCAATCGCAGGCGGACGCGCGCAGCGAGCTGATCGGCGCTGCGCCCACCGACGACGAGACCAACCGCAAGAACATGGCGCTGCTGATCCAGCTGCGCTGGACCGCCGTGGTCGGCCAGATCGTGACCATCGGCGGCGTGCATTTCTGGCTCGGGATCCCTCTGCCCCTGGAGCGGATGGGCGCGGTGATCGGCGCGCTGGTGCTGCTCAATTTCTCCAGCCTGATCTGGGTACGCCATCGCGCCGCCGTCTCCAGCAACGAGCTGCTGGTCGCGCTGATGCTCGACGTCGCCGCGCTGACCGCGCAGCTGTATCTCAGCGGCGGCGCCACCAATCCCTTCACCTCGCTATTCCTGCTCCAGGTGACGCTCGCCGCCGTGCTGCTCGACGCCCGCTCGACCTGGTCCCTGGTGGCGCTGACCTGCGCCTGCTTTATCTGGCTGACGCTGGCCTACCGGCCGCTCGACCTGCCGCCGAACCCGCTCAGCGAGACCTATACGCTCACCGTCGCCGGCATGCTCCTGGGCTTCGCGCTCAACGCTGTTCTGCTTGTCGTGTTCGTGACCCGCATCAACAGGAATTTGCGCGAGCGCGACGCGCATCTGGCGGCGCTGCGCCAACATGCGGCCGAGCAGGATCACATCGTGCGCATGGGCCTGCTCGCCTCCGGCGCGGCACATGAGCTCGGCACCCCGCTGGCCTCGCTCTCGGTCATCCTCAGCGACTGGCGCCGCATGCCGGATCTCGCCGCCGACCAGGAGCTCGCCGAAGATCTTTCGGAAATGGAGACCTCGCTCCAGCGCTGCAAGACCATCGTCACAGGCATCCTGGTGTCGGCCGGCGAAGCGCGCGGCGAAGGCTCGTCGCCGACCACGGTGACGGCTTTCGTGACGGCGCTGGTAGAGGAGTGGCGCGACGCACGCTCGGCCCGCACGCTCTATTTCATCAACACTTTTGGCGAGGACGTCGCGATCGTCTCCGACATCGCGCTGAAGCAGGTGATCTTCAACGTGCTCGACAACGCCTATGAGGTCTCGCGCGAGTGGGTCGAGCTTGTGGCCGAGCGCGAGGGCGACAATCTCGTGCTGGCGATCAGCGACCGCGGCCCCGGCTTTGCGCCGGAGATGCTGACGCAGCTCGGAAAACCCTATCAGTCAAGCAAGGGCCGCGCCGGTGGTGGGCTCGGCCTGTTCCTGGTGGTGAACGTCGTGCGCAAGCTCGGTGGCAGCGTCACCGCCGAGAACCACAGGAAGCGCGGCGCCACCGTCCGCCTGACGCTGCCGCTCGCAACGCTCGCGATCGGAGGCAGCTTTGACGCCTGACCGGTCGCTCGTCGTCGTCGAGGACGATGAAGGTTTTGCGCGCACGCTAAAACGCTCATTCGAGCGCCGCGGCTACGATGTCGTGCTGGCCGCCTCAATCGAAGACGTGCGCAAGGCGCTGGAGGAGCGCTCCTTCAGCCATGCCGTGGTCGACCTCAAGCTCGGCGGCGCCTCAGGCCTTGCCTGCGTCGAGCTCCTGCACACGCACGATCCTGACATGCTGATCGTGGTGCTGACCGGCTTTGCCAGCATCTCCACCGCCGTCGAGGCGATCAAGCTGGGCGCCTGCCACTATCTGGCAAAGCCGTCGAACACCGACGACATCGAAGCCGCCTTCAACAAGGCCGAAGGCAACACCGAAGTCGCACTCGATGCCCGGCCGACCTCGATCAAGACGCTGGAATGGGAGCGCATCCACCAGACCTTGATCGAGACGGATTTCAATATCTCGGAAGCGGCGCGGCGATTGGGGATGCACCGGCGGACGCTGGCAAGGAAGCTCGAGAAGCGGCCGGTAAAATGAGCCGGCATCCCGGACAAGCGCGGCGAAGCGGAGCGCCGATCCGGACCCAGCCACAGAAAGTCATTTGACCCGTGGTTACCTGCTCGCCCCGTAACCTCTCCCTGGGGTTATGGGTCCCCAGGCTCGCGCTTCGCGCGCCCCGGGACGACAGCGCGATTGCTGCACCGGCTTCGCACCTCTCCTCGATCTTGACCGCGCATTTGCGATCATCGATGATCTCGTCAGTAGACAGCGTTGGATCGATACATCCTGGAGGCGAATTGCGCCTTGCTGCCGTGATTGCATGTCTGTGCGCATACGCACAGACGCCAGTTGTTTTTACCTGCCATTTTTTTCGGAGGTTCAGATGTTTCGGGCGCGCACGCAATGGTGTCTGCTTCTTCTCGCCGCAAGCATGTCTCCCGCCCTGGCGCAGAGCGCCGCGCCGCAGCTTCGCGGCAAGTCGGTGACGGCGGGATGGACCGAGGAACGGCTTCAACGCCTCGGCGGCATGGGAGAGTTTGTACCGAAGAGTTTTTCGCAAACGCTCAGTGCCTATGTTTCGACGGAGGGGCGCGTGTTCGCACGCCGCACGGTTTACGGAGGCGGCGCACGCAGGCCGAAAACGGGCCAAGCAAGCAGTGTCGGATCGGACGGGCCCGGAGGTCAGCAGGCCCGCGTGAGCGGCCGGTCCCTGATCGTGACGACGCAGTTTGCCGGCGGCGTTCGCCTGGTGCGGATCGAGTTCAATGCGGATTTCTCCGGCTGCACCACCAGCGTGGTGCTCGGCCGCGAGAACGGCACCGCAATCGCGCGGGGGCGCTCGCTGATCAATGGCGCGGCGCTCGAGATCAAGGAAGCCCATGTGAGCAATACGAGCTGCTCGATTCAGGTCGGCAACGCGTTCGAGCACTAGAATTGGATCTTCGAAACTGCTTCCCGCAATTCCGACCATAGCGAGCACCGATCCATGACGATTTCGCGCAATCTCACCATCGCGCTGGCCGCCCTCGCGGTGCTTGCAACCACTGCGCCGGGCGAGGCCGAGCCGACCACGCCCAATTGCGTCTATGCGAGCAGGAGCTACAGCGACGGCGCGTTCGTGTGCGTGCAGAAATCAGTCGCGCTGATCTGTCGCTCCGACGGCGGACGCTTCACCTGGACGACCGTCACCGACAAGGATCTGGCGGATCGATGCAGCGCTCCAGCACCCTATGTCCGTCGGCATCACACGCGGATCCGGACGGCCTATCGCGTGCATCACCGGGATCTCATGGTCGGCCCCGCCAAATGCTTCGACTTCAACGGCAAGCACTATTGCGAGTGAACCCGCATCTTGCGGTGATCCGGGCCGGGCGGCGCGAGATCGGACGATGATCCGCCGACAGCAAAAAGCCCGGCCAGACGGCCGGGCTTTTGATTTGTTGCGATCGACGCGAGAGGCGCTTACGCGGCCTCGTCGGCGACAGTGGCGCCGCCGTCACCATCGGTCTCGTCGGTCTCGGCATCCGCCTCGCCTTCGGCGGCTTCAGACTTGGCACCGGTGCGGCGCGGGCTCTTGGCGAGCTGGGCCTCGATCTCCTTGACCGCTTCGGTCTCGGTCGAGTGCTGCACCACCGCGATCTCGCGGGACAGACGATCGAGCGCCGCTTCATAGAGCTGGCGTTCGCTATAGGACTGCTCGGGCTGCGACTCCGAGCGATAGAGGTCGCGCACGACTTCCGCGATCGCGACGATGTCGCCCGAATTGATCTTCGCTTCGTATTCCTGGGCGCGACGCGACCACATGGTGCGCTTGACGCGGGCGCGGCCCTTGAGGGTCTCCAGCGCCTTCTTCACCAGCGCGGGCTCGGACAGCTTGCGCATGCCGACATTCATGACCTTCGCGGTCGGAACGCGCAGCGTCATCTTGTCCTTGATGAAGTTGATGACGAACAGCTCGAGCTTCGCGCCGGCGATCTCCTGCTCCTCGATCGCCAGGATCTGGCCGACGCCGTGAGCGGGATAGACGACGAATTCATTGGCCTTGAAGCCCTGGCGCTGGGTCACGACCTTCTTTTCCTCGACCTTCGGCGCGGGAGCAGCAGCCTTCACGACCGGCTTGGCAGCAGCAACGGGGGCCTTGGCAGGGGCGGCGGCAACAGGAGCCTTCGGAGCAACGGGCTTGGGAGCGGGAGCCTTGGCAACAGCGGGCTTGGCAACGGTCGCTTTCGCGGCCGGTTTGGCAGTCTTGTGAGGCATTGCGCTTCTTTTGTTCTTCGAGGACTTTGCAGCCGGCGGCGCCTTGGCAGCGGCCCGACCCTTGGATGCGCTACGGCTGGCCGTGGCGACTTTTTTGGCCTCCTTATGGGAAGCCCTCGCTGAAGTACTCTTTTTACGCGTTTTCTGTGACACAGCCTGCGCGCGGAAACTGCCACGCCCCTGTTCGACATTTGGTTTCACGGGAACCCAACGGGGCCAACTGGGCTGACCGGGGGTTCAGCTTAATGTGCCCAATATAGCACATTTCCCGCAAAAATCAATGATTTAGGGGTCTTCAGGGCTGGTTTTCGGCGTTGACGAAGGTATTAGGGTTAAGTTTGCGCCGGAATTTAGTCGCCGGAGCCGGGGTTCGGAGAAAAATATTTCTCGAACTTGCCTTCCTGCCCGTCGAATTCCTTCGCGTCGGCAGGTGATTCTTTCTTCTGGGTGATGTTCGGCCAGGTCTTGGCGTAGTCGGCGTTGAGCTGGAGCCACTTTTCGAGGCCCGGTTCCGTGTCCGGCTTGATGGCGTCGGCGGGGCATTCCGGCTCGCACACGCCGCAGTCGATGCACTCGTCCGGGTGGATGATGAGCATGTTCTCGCCCTCGTAGAAACAGTCGACCGGGCAGACCTCGACGCAGTCGGTATACTTGCACTTGATGCAGGCTTCAGTGACGACGTAAGTCATCCAACGCTCCGAAAAGCTCTTTTAAAAGTCGCGGCTTGCGTAGCGCGGATGGCCGAGCGCTGCAAGGTCGGGAAACCCCGATCATGACGGCTTTATGTGTTCGATCGACCAAGAAATGAATTCGAAGCGCAATTAATTGCGCTTTGCTTCGCTGAGCTCCTCGTAGAGCACGCGGGCCGAGGCCGCATCGCCGCGGCGCTCGTTGAAGCCAGTGACTTTCAACACGCGCACAGTGCGATCGAGCGCGACGGTGATGACGTCGCCGATCTTGATCGCATGGCCTGGCGATTTCTCGCGCTCACCGTTGATGCGGACGTGACCCTTCTCAACCAGCTCAGCCGCAGAGGTGCGCGCCTTCACCACCCGCGCGTGCCACAGCCATTTGTCGATGCGCTGCCGCTCGGTCGTGGGATCACTCCTTGCGACCGGCGAGCTGCTCCTTCAGCGCGGCGAGCTTGGCGAAGGGCGAGTTGGGATCAACCGGACGATCGCGCTCGCGCGGGTTGGCGCTCGAGGCGTAGGGACGCAGCGAGGGACCGCCCTGGCGATCGCGGCCGCCCTTGTCGCGGTCGCGGCCACGATTGTCGCGGCCCTTGTCGCGATCGCCGCCGAACTTCTTGTTGTCGCGGTTGCGATCCTTATTGTCGCGATCCTTGCCTTGATCTCTGCCCTGGAAGCTGCGGTTCTTGTCGTCGCGCGCCTCCGGACGCGGCGCAGCGTCGGCGCCACCTTCGCGCGGCTTGTTGAAGTCCCGTCCACCATCCCGGCGATGACCGCCGCCGCGGCGATGCCGCTGCTCGCCACGCTTCTCGCCGTCGGCGGCTTGCACGGCCTCGCCTTCGGCGGGCGCAGCACCTGCTTCAGCACCGGCCTGCGGACGCTGATTGTTGTGACGCTGGTGGCGATGGCGTTCGTGACGCGGCTTGCGCTCGTCGTGACGGCCGCCGGGACGCCAGACCTCGATGAGTTCGGGTTCAGCGGGCGCAGCGGCAGCCTCAACCGGTGCGGCGGCATCGGCCGATGCAGCAGCTTCGGTTGCAGCAGTCTCGGTTGCAGCAGTCTCGGCGGGGACGGCTTCAGCAGCAGCCTCAGCGGGCGCAGCAGCTTCCTCGGCCGGCGGCGCGATGCCGGGAGCATCTTCCGGCGTGACGGGAGCCTCAACCGATGCTTCGAGCGCCGGCTCTTCGGGAGCGGGCTCGTCGTGTTGCTCCATGCCGGGCGCATCTTCGACGGTGACAGGCTCGGCGGCCGCTTCGATCGCGGTGTCCGCGGAGACTACGGCGTCCTCGGTCGCAACGGTCTCGGCCGGAGCCTCAGCGCTGACTTCAGCAGCCGGTGTCTCCGCAACAACAGCCACCGGCTTCACCGGCAGCGGCGGGCGCTTGTCCATGCGATAGCCGAGCGCGCGCAGCACGGAGGCAAAATCCTCGCCGGCGGAGCCGGTGAGCGAGGTCATGGCCTGCGTCACCACAAAGCTGCGGCCGTCGAACGCGCCGGCGGGCTTTTCGCCGGACGAATTCTCGCGCCAGGCCAGCGCCGGGCGGATCAGATCGGCAAGACGCTCCAGAATGTCGACGCGGACGGCACGCTCGCCGGCCTGCTTGTAGCCGAGCACGCGATAGGCATCGCGCGGCAGCTGCTTGTCGACCGGGAACGAGGTGCGGCCCGAAGATGCCAGATGCTGGGCGCCCGAGAGCGACGACAGATCGACATTGTCCTGCTTCAGCGCCCACAGCAGTGCGGCGAGCGCACGCGCGGCGGGCTTCAAAATGCCGGGGAAATAGATGTGATAGGCGCCGAAGCGGACGCCGTACTTCCGCAACACGGCGCGCGAGGGCTGATCGAGATCCTTCAGCTCGTTGGCGATCTTCGGGCGCTCCAGCACGCCGAGCGCCTCGACCAGCTGATAGCCGATGCCGCGGGCAATGCCCGTGACGTCTTCGGCCTTCGACAGCTCGAACATCGGCCCGAGCAGCTTTTCGATATGCGTCTTGAGCCAGAGCTCGAGGCGCGCCTGCACCTTCTCGTGCGGGCTACCTGTCAGGCGCTCGTCCGAGATGATGCGGATGCGCGGATGCAGCGCGTCCTCTGCGGCGGACAGCCGCGCCACGGCATCGCCGGTCCAGCGGATGATGCCTTCCGAGGTCAGCACGAACTGATCGTCCGGCGCATTGCCCAGTTTTTCGGCGCGCGTGTTGATCTCGCCGGCGAGCACCGCTTGCGCGGCAGCCTGCAAGGCTTTCGCATCGGAGCCGGCTTCCGCCGCATCCGGTGCAAAGGTGAAGCCATCGAGGCGGCCGATGACATGGCCTTCGACGATGACTTCGCCGGTCTTGCCGATTTCCGTATTCAAGCTCGTGTTCTCCCGCAGGCGGCGCATCAATACACTGGTACGGCGATCAACGAAACGCTCAGTCAAGCGTTCATGGAGCGCATCAGACAATTTATTTTCGACCTCGCGGGCGATCCCCTGCCAGCGTTCGGGGTCCCTCAGCCAGTCCGGGCGGTTGGCGACGAAGGTCCAGGTGCGAATCTGCGCGATCCGGGCCGACAGCGTATCGATGTCGCCGTCGGTGCGGTCGGCCTGGTCGATCTGGGCCGCAAACCAGGAATCGGGGATGCAGCCCTTCTGCATCAGGAAGCCGTACAGCGTGGTCACGAGCTCGGCATGGGCCGCCGGCGACAGTTTCCGGTAGTCCGGGACCTGGCAGGCCTCCCAGAGGCGCTCCACGGCGTCCTTGCCATGTGCGACATCGCGCACCTCGGCGTCGCGGGCGGCGTGCTCGAGCACGCGCATGTCTTCGGCAATGGGCGCCCGCGTCAGCGCCTCATGGCCGGGCGACTGGTTCAGGGACACCTGGAGCGCGCCGAGGGAAGCAAAATCCAGCTTGGCATTGCGCCATTGCAGCATCTTCACGTTTTCGAAGGTGTGGTTCTGCAGCGCGTTGACGAGCTCGGTCTCGAACGGGGCGCAGCGGCCTGTTGTTCCGAAGGTCCCGTTCCGCGTGGCCCGCCCCGCGCGGCCGGCGATTTGCGCGAATTCGGACGGCGTCAGGCGGCGGAACTGGTAGCCGTCGAACTTGCGATCGGAGGCAAAGGCGACGTGGTCGACGTCGAGATTGAGGCCCATGCCGACCGCGTCGGTGGCGACGAGATAGTCGACCTCGCCGTTCTGGAACATCTCGACCTGCGCATTGCGCGTGCGCGGCGACAGCGATCCCAGCACCACGGCGGCGCCGCCATGCTGGCGCTTGATCAGCTCGGCGATGGCGTAGACCTCGTCGGCGGAGAAGGCGACAATCGCTGTACGCCGCGGCTGGCGGGTGATCTTGCGGTCGCCGGCGAATTCCAGCTGCGACAGGCGCGGCCGCGTGATCATGGAGACGCCGGGCAACAGGCGCTCGATGATCGGGCGCATGGTGGCGGCGCCCAGCAGCAGCGTCTCGTCGCGGCCGCGGCGGTTGAGAATGCGGTCGGTGAAAACGTGGCCGCGTTCGAGATCCGAGGCGATCTGGACCTCGTCGACGGCGAGGAAGGAGACGTCGAGGTCGCGCGGCATCGCCTCGACGGT
This sequence comes from Bradyrhizobium sp. OK095, assembly GCF_900109945.1. Classification (GTDB taxonomy): domain Bacteria; phylum Pseudomonadota; class Alphaproteobacteria; order Rhizobiales; family Xanthobacteraceae; genus Bradyrhizobium. Next base: position 99,291 of record NZ_FOBX01000004.1, on the reverse strand, counting down.
CGATACCCAATAGCGCGGGTTCTTCGGCTTGATCTTCTCCTCGCCGGTCACAAGCGCGACCGCGTCGCTGCCGACCCTGGCTGCGATCTTGTTGTAGACCTCGCGCGCGAGCAGCCGCAGCGGCAGGCCGATCACGCCTGAGGGATGCGCGAGCATCCGCTCGATGGCGAGATGGGTCTTGCCGGTGTTGGTCGGCCCGAGCACCGCAGTGACGCCAGCGCCAGGGAGCCGCTCGGAAGCGAAGGGGGAGGAGGAAAAGGGCATGTCTGGATGATTAGGTAGTGCCGATTTGGGCGAATGTCAGTGCTATCTGGGGCGGGTTGGGGGCTTGGGCGCGGAGCGCTTGAAAGTCACCTCGCCCCGCTTGCGCGGAGAGGTCGGCGCGAAGCGCCGGCTGAGGGGGACTCTCCGCGAACCAGCTATCACCGAACCCGTGGAAGCAGCCCCTCACCCCAACCCTCTCCCCGTAAGAACGGGGCGAGGGAGAACAGCTCCCTCCCCGAACCCCGCGCAACTGTCTCACTTTGCGACGCTTTTCCCGTTGGCTTTAAGCTTCGGAACGACTCTAGAACGAATCGCGGCCGAATCGCTGACTCCCTGGTGAGTCCTGTTCCGTTCTCGCAACATGTCGCGGGACTCTTGTTCGGGACGACTAGATGGAGTTTTGCCCGGCCGTACAAGCGACGATTTGATGACGGAAAGCGTTAAGTTGGGGACGGCGCGGAGTCGAATCAGAATCGGGGAGGAGTCAAATGGATTCCCGGGTCGGAGGCGCGCAAACGCATGTGTCCGAAAACAACCCCATGCACAGTAGGCAAGTCATTGAATTCGTTAGGTTCAATGTTCGGCCACGAGGGGTTAGGTCGGAGGCCCCGGATTTACTGCGTTTTCGCCACGCGTGGCGGCTGGGCTGAGGTGATGAAGCTGGTGGCTTCCAGCATCGCAGGTCCGAGCGGCGTCGGCACCTTCAGCCAGAACGGGACCAGGATGCGCGTGCCCGCCACCGGCGCGAACGCGATCTCGATGTTGCGCTGGGCGGCGAGGTATTTGATCACGGGGCGGTCGGGGATGTAGCCGGCGACGGGCACGAAAAACAGCGAGCAGACCACGACCGGGCCCTTATAGCCCTTCTCGGCCTTCACCGTTTCCATGCGCTTGAAATCGAGCTTGAGCTCGTAGCGCATGCGACCGTCGAACACGGCTGCGCTGCTATGGCAGGCCTCCGGCGTCACGGGGTCGCCGGTGCCTGATACGCGCAACAGCGAGGCCGTCATCGGATCCCAGACGCCGCGGCGATGCGCGTCGGTGACGACGATGCGGTCGGCATCGACCGGCGGCTCCGGCACGATGCCAAAATCCTTCACATTGCCTTTGTCGAGGGTGATGCGGATCTCTTCGGTCTTCTTCGAGGTGGTGGTGGACGCCTGGTAACCGGTCGCGACCAGCGCGCCGTTGACCACGCGCCCCTGCGAGGCGCCGGTGCCGGACCCGTTGGCGATCGATTTCAGCAGCCCCGAGGTGCCGCCGCTGGCCGCGGCTGCGAACACATCGTCGCCGATATCGATATTCCAGGCGCCCTTGCCGACCGGAATGCCGGCCAGCGAGGCCTCATACTGCGCCTCGAGCTTCCCCTGCGCCGCCACGGGCTCGGCGCTCCACGCCACGACGAGCCCGCAAAGGGCCGCGAAGGCGAGCCGGCCGGCCGAATGCAGCCGGGGCCAATGGGGGGTGGATCTGAGCACGAAACAGTCCAATCGGGGCGCGAACGGTTGTTATTTAAGCCAAAACCCGCGGCAGACAATGTATCCGCGCACGGGGGCTTACGGAACTCACCGGACTTTTCGGGGGTGAATACGCCCTTTATGTGATGGTAAGGGGCTTTAAACATTGCCGTTTTGGTGATCGGGGGGCGCGTCAGGAGCGCGCACCTCTCAGCCCTCTCGGCCGTCATGCCCCGCCTTGTGCGCACTTGCGCACTGGGGCGGGTGATGACACCTGTCGTGGGGCACGAAACCCGCGGCCCAGACGCCCCAAAACCTTGACGTCCCGCCGCTTCCCCCCTATACGTCCGCCCGCTCCCTGCAAGGACGAAAGAATTTGCCCCCGTGGCGCCCAGAATGGCGGCCGCAAATCGTTGGGGGACAGAAGAGGATTTCTACCATGTCTCGCCGCTGCGAACTGACCGCCAAGGGTCCCCAGGTCGGCCACAAGGTCAGCCACTCCAACATCAAGACCAAGCGCCGCTTCCTGCCGAACCTCGTCAACGTGACGTTCATCAGCGAAGCCCTCGAGCGCAACGTGCGCCTGCGCGTCTCCACCAACGCGGTGAAGAGCGTCGACCACAATGGCGGCCTCGACGCCTTCCTGATCAAGGCCAAGGCCGACGTCCTGTCGCCGCGCGCCCTCGATCTCAAGCGCGCCATCCAGAAGAAGGTCGGCCCGACGCCCGCGCCGGCGAAGAAGGCCAGCTAAGCGAATTTTCGAATTGGGCGGAGGCTTGCGTCGCGTGACGTAGGTTTAGCCAAGCAGAGTTTTGTTGCGGCCGGATCGAAAGATCCGGCCGTTTTTGTTTGGGGGCATCTGATACCGGTTCGACTGATAGAGACCGCGAGAGTCGGGGATTTCACCCGGAGCAAAGCTACCATGAGTTGTCAATGCTAGCGCTCTAGCCCTTAATCTCACGGTATGCTCGCAGGGCCCTCCAGATGTCCGATCGCTTTGTTCGTCAGATTGATCCGATACCAAATGAGAGCGAACCTAAGGGCAGACTTTTTTCAGAATTTGAGAGCTTCCCAAACATCGTCCTAGTAGGTGACCCTGGTAGCGGGAAGTCCCATCTGTTTGAACAAAGCGCTCTAACAGCAGGCACCAAGCTATATTCAACTAGGACTTTTCTGAACACTCCGAGCTTTGATCCAGGCGCGATCCTATTCATTGATGCACTAGATGAAAGACGAGCTGGCCGTAACGACTCGGCCACTATTGACCTGATTGTGCAAAAGCTGATTGCTGCACGCCCTCGAAAAATCCGTCTGGCCTGCCGAGAACATGATTGGCTCGGAGGAACCGATCTTGCAGCTTTCCATCCTATCTTTTCTGCGTCCGGCGGACACGTCGTGCTGTCGTTGCAAGCTCTCACAAGCACTGAGCAACAAATTCTACTCCAGCGGCACGGCATCAGTGATCCAGTCGATTTCCTGGCCGAAGCGGCCGCGAGAGACTTGGCCGACTTACTCTTAAACCCCCAAAATCTAATCATGCTCGTTGAGGCGGTGCGCAAGAAGCATTGGCCCAAGACGAAAGCTGAGCTATTTGCGACGACTACCGATTTGCTACTGCGTGAGCACAACACGCGACGAAGCCGAGACGGCGAAGGACAATATGAGGTTCACGAAGTTCGAGCGCCAGCGGGCGCCGCATACGCCCTGCGTTTGATAAGTGATGTTAGCGGTATAAGCCTTCTCAATTCCGAAACCGACCCTCAATTCCCGAGCTATCGCTCCATCCCGTTCTCAAAGCCCGAGTTGGTGTTAGCAGCACTCGGACGCCGGGCTTTTCGAGCTTCCGGCAACGAAACTGTCGAATACTTTCACAGAATGAATGCTGAGTACGTTGCTGCCCATTGGCTTGCAGAGAAAGTCAGGGCTGGGTTGCCACTAAGTAGGGTTCGAGCACTGATCGGCACAGAGGGGGTGCCGACCCCGGAGTTAAGGGGCTTACATGCCTGGCTCGTACATGCATTGCCAGAACATGCTTCGTCACTGATCGATGCTGACCCATTTGGCGTGCTGATCTACGGTGACGCGCCTGACCTCCCCTACTCGAACCGCAAAAGATTGCTCAGTGCACTGAAGGGACTGGCAAAAGAGGATCCCCAGTTCCGGCCTTACAATGACTCCCTTTTTCGCGAAGAGCGCAGGGCCAGCGCCGCCCTCGCGGCGTTAAGCATGCCCGACATGGCTTCTTCGTTGGCCGTATCGTTGAGGGACTCAGACTCACCGTTCGGTTTCAAAGCACTCATCCTCGACGCACTACGCGTCAACCCTCCATTGTTGGAGCTCCGGTCCGCGCTTTTGTCGCTCCTGTCAGACAGCGTCTCGCCATATGGGTTGAAACACCGAGCGCTAAGTGCAGCCACTCGACTGGGAGGTACGACGACCAAAGCGATTGCCAACTTCTATCGCAAGCTTGGAGATAGTTCAGACGAACTCCGACTCCGAGCAGACATCATATCAACGCTCTACACGGAACACTTTCACCCGAAGGACATAGTTGCGCTCGCGGAATCGATCGCGGACTGCGACCAAGAAATCTTACTCGGATTGCTATGGAACTTGGCGAAGACGCTGCCGATACAAGACGCCTCGACCGTATTGGACGCGCTAGCGGACGCTCCGCTCGCGCGTCATTTCTCCAATGAGACCGCTCATTCAGGTAAAGATAGCAACGCAAGGGAGATAAGAAGCCTTATCGAAATTCTTATGGTCCGCACAATCCAGGAGCGATCAGGGGAAATAACCTCGCTGCAGTTATGGCAATGGCTCAAATTACTTCAATCACTCGATCCTCAAATTTCTGGTCGAGGGAGCGAGCGGATTAAGGCAGCCCTAGTCAATTCCCCACACCTGATCAGAGGAATCTTTTACGCTTCGATCGAAAGTCAAGCCGTTGGCGCGAATTGGTTTGAATTCACTTCTAGTCTAAATGCGTGGCTCCCGTTCATTTTCAGTGATCTGCCGCTACGCTGGGCGCTCGAGCTACTTGAGGGGCACACGCTTTCCGGCTTCAAACTGACGTTCACTTACGAACTTGCGCTCTTGTGGAGTTTTGCCGATTCAGCCAACACCGTGGAAATTTTCGAGGCATTATATAACCTGGGCGACCGCGCGCCTGAATTGATTGAAATCCGCACTCGTCTCTGCACATGTTCGGTGAACCAATGGAGGCAGAAGGACGCCGCGAGAGTCAGCAAGGAGGAGCAGAAGCGAGCCGCGGGAAGGCTTAAAAACCTTGAGCAATTCAAGAGGGATTTGCCGCAGATTGAGGACGGAACGCATAACGGATGGATGATCTGGGCTGCGCAAGTGTATTACGGATTGTTCCTAGATGTTGACGCTGCCAAACCTCCAAGGGAAAGGCTCGAATTCGAGCTAGGCAACGAAAACGCAGCAAAGCTTCTCGGTGGCATGAAAACTTTCTTGAAGAAGGCTATTTTGCCAACGCTTGAAGAGATTTCATCTGCAGAGAAGAACAACTCTTATCCCTATGCTTGGTACGCTTACCTCGCCGGCATGGATGAACTTTGGCTGGAATCTCCCTCTTTGCTTGGCTTCTCCGCCCAGACAATCGCATCGCTGATGGCTCTACAGAGCATACTGACCACACAATCAAAGAGTTCCGCAAACACGATCTCAAACGATGTTCATGACTGGGCCACCACGTTTGCTCGAGATCGAAGGGAAACCGCGAAGTCGATTTACCTCAACATGGCCAAGCAAGCGCTCAGGAAGGAGTCCGATTTTTCACTAGGCATCAGCGAGCTCTTTCATAACGAAATTTTCGCCGATGATCGACCCGCTATCGCGCTCGAACTCGCGAACGAATTTCCAAATTCTCCTCGTCAAAAGCTGGAGCAATTCCTTCAGAATGCCCTCGCGAGCGAGACTTCAGCAGAGTTGTCGGCTATCGCAAAAGTCGTGCTAAGCGATCAGCCATCCAAGCTGGGTGAGCAGCAGAAGCGTCTTTGGATCGTCGCCGGCTTTATTGTTGAGCCGAATTCTTTCGAGCATTCGCTGATTGAGATCGCCAATGCCTCTCCAGAGGTGACATGGGATATTCAGGCATTGTCGAGCTATGGTAGAAGCAACAATAACCCCCGTCAGACCAGTCCGATAGAACCGCGACAGCTCTATATTTTCGTCCAGCTTATTGCGAAGCACTTTCCAAATACATATCACCCGAGGGGTGGATGGTCGGGCGATAGAAACGCTTGGGACGCCGCAGAGCTAGTTCGCAATCTTCTAGCCGCACTCTCAGCTGACGCAAGCGGGGCCGGAAGCGACTTTTTGTTCAAGTTGGCATCGCATCCCGATTTGTCGACATATCTCGACGACATCAAGCACGCTCTGGCTAATCAACGATCTCGTTCCCGCGAGATGAACTATCGCCAACCCACTTGGGCCGAAGCGATCGCGGCAATTTCGAATGAGGCGCCTGCAAATATAGAAGATCTGTTGGCTCTAGTGATCGAGCACATGCAAGAGATTGGATCTCGCTTCGGCACAGCTAATAGCGATGGCTTTAAGCAATTCTGGAACGAAGACAGCCATGGTCACGTTACCGTTCAGAAGAGCGAGGAAAGCGCTCGCGACGTCTTGCTAGAACTGATTCGACATCGATTATACCCGCTCAAGATCTCCGTAGAACCTGAAGGCCATATGGTTGCGGATAAACGATCCGACATTGTAATCGGACTTCCGGGTCTTAAGGTGATTCTTGAACTAAAGCGCGATACACATCCAGACTTGTGGACAGCACACAACGATCAGCTGGATCGATTTTACACCAGAGATCCCGACGCAAGCGGATACGGCATTTATGCGATTTTTTGGTACGGCACCAATCGTAAGGGAAGAATACCGCGCCTCTTAGGAACCCCGCCACCGCGATCCCCAGAGGAGTTGAAGCAACGGCTAGAGAACCTTATTAGTGGACAACGTCGATCGAAGTTGCGTGTCGCCGTGCTCGATGTGTCCGTACCAGTTGGGGCCAAATCCGCAAAAACGGCCGCGAAGAAGCGAGCCAAGAAGCAAAACAAGAGAAGGAAGCTGGCAACAATCAAAGCGATCGCGAAACCGGGTTCACGCACGCTGGGGGCCAAAAAGGCGCCAGCCGCAACACCTTCAAAAGCAGATCTGAAGAAACGGGGCAAGAAGGGGCCTGCGCGCGCGAGGCTGAAGACCTTGAAGCAGTGACGTCAAAACGCGGCAGAAGGTGACGCAGAAACTAAGAGCGCGAGAAAAACAAGCCGCTTCGGAGGCTAGGCGATATCAGTTCGGTGGTCGACTTACGCGCTGAGATCCCGCCCTCTCCCTACCCCCGAAAATCAATGCTCCGCAGCACGATCCCCGGCGGGGTCCCCTCGAACTCCGTTGCCTGATATTTGCGTTCCACGCAGGCTTCGATGCGCTCGCGTAGGCGCATGAACTGGTCCTCGCGCTCGCTCGGCCGCGCGCGCGGGCCGCGTTCGAGGTCGTCCAGGGCGGAGGTCGAGATCGCGCAGGCGATCTCCTTCTCGCCGTCCTGCATCGAGAACTGGACGATGCCGCGGTCCTGTTCGTGGCCGACGAAGCGGCCGCTGGTGAGCGTCATGGGTTATTCCTTTACGCGCGTCTCATTGGCACTGCCTCCGCGGACAGGCCCCTCACCCCAACCCTCTCCCCGCAAGCGCGGGGCGAGGGAGCACACCGTCGCCGTAGCGCGCAGCGCTGGCTGCCTCAGCTTTCCTCAGCCGAGAGCCTTACAAAATCGTCGAACAGTGCCGTCACCAGCGCGCGGTGGCGGGTGTCCTCAGTGGGCAGGCTCGCGGCGTAGAGATTGAGCAGATGGCGCGCCTTGACCGCGGCCTCCGGCCACGACATCGCGGGCACCGTCATCATGCGGGTTTCGAGCTCGGACTCGCGCTCGCGCAGCTCCCTGACCTGGGCCTCGACGTCGGCCAGCGCGCGGCGCAGATCGGTCGCCTTTTGGGCGGCCATGCCGCGATGCTTGTCGAGATCGACCGGGATGTCAGTCATGGGCGGCGCTCGCATCGGTGGTCCGCGCATCCGCAAGATCGACAGAGCCGATCGACAGACGCTCGGTGGTGCCGCGCATGCCTTCGGCCGGAACGGTGATCAGGGTGGCGACGCGGCGCCAGACCTCGAACGACAGGCCATCGATCGTCTCCTCGTCGGTGACGACATCATAGGCGCCCGCCGGCAATTCGCGCGTGATGCCACGGAGGTGGAACGGATGCTTGAATGTCACGGTTTCGTGCCGCGAGCGGATGGTCATGCGCGCCTGCCTTTCGCAAAGAGGGGCCCCAACCGACGCCGACAGCGGCGACCATGCACGTGTTGCATGGCAATTGCCAGCACTATCGCCCCCGCGGCCCGCGTGCACGGACGACCGCAAGCAGCGCGCGCGCGGCGTTTTTGGCCTCGCGTTTTATTCCTCGCCTTGGGCGTGGGGCAGGCGTAGGCTCGATCACGTCAGCGCAACTCACGCAATTGCCGCAGGTCTATCGCGCTGCACCTTTCGTGTCTCCGTGTGCGTGGCACCGCGTGCCCCATCTCGTCGCCGCGACCCGCGCACATGGCAGCGCCAATCTCGCAACCGGACGAATTCGAACCCCAGAGGAGACGGACATCATGGCCAAGGGACAGCAACGCAGCAACCGCGAGACCAAGAAGCCGAAGAAGGACAAGATCAAGGCGACCGCCGCGGCACCGAGCCGCAAGGACGCCGCCTGGCAGCCGGAGATCGGCGCGGGGAAGAAGAAGTAGGGGGCGGAGGCGAGGCACCTTCCCTTCTCCCCTTGTGGGAGAAGGTGCCTTGCCAACGGCAAGGCGGATGAGGGGTCTCTCTCCGGGAATTCTACGCGCGAGAGTCACCCGCGGAGAGAGACCCCTCACCCGTCTCAATCGCGCCTTGCGCGATTGATCCACCCTCTCCCACAAGGGGGAGAGGGTAAGACCACCATCGTCTCCTCCCCGTCGCGCTTTTGCGCTATACTCGCACCGGTAGCATCACCGGGAGGGGCATACCGTGGATCACGGCCACAAAACCGAACCGAAAAACCTTGTCATCTGCTGTGACGGCACCGGCAACGAGATCTCGGAAAATATCTCCAACGTCCTGAAGCTCTATCGCTGCCTGCGCAAGACCGACAAGACGCAGCCGCGGCAGATGGTGTTTTACGATCCCGGCGTCGGCACGGTGACGGAGCCGTCGACGTGGCACCGGCTCAAGGCCAACGTCAATCTGGTGCTGGGGCTCGCCACCGGCTACGGGCTCGATGACAATGTGCTCTCGGCCTATTGCTTCCTGGTCGAGCATTACGCGCCCGGCGACCGCATCTATCTGTTCGGTTTTTCGCGCGGTGCCTACACAGTTCGCGTGCTGGCGGGGCTGATCCACAAAATCGGCCTGATCTCGCCGGAGCAGGCGAACCTCGCAGGCTCGGGCCTCGTCGCCTACAAGCAATATTCCGGCACCGGACACGGCAACGACATCGAAGACCTCAAGGACATCTCCACCGACGAGGACGGGCCGCTGCCGAAGGACGCATTCGACCTTGCCGCGCAGTTCGCGCGGATCACCTCGACGCGCTGGCCGACCATCCATTTCATCGGCGTCTGGGACACGGTGGCGAGCGTGATCGTGCCGCGGCGCGACGTCTTCTTCCTCGTCTTCAGCCTGGAAGAACTCGCCTTCACGCTGCGTAATCCGAGCGTGAACATCTTTCGCCAGGCGATCGCGATCGACGAGCGGCGCTGCATGTTCCGCCTGAAAGAGTATGTGGAGCCGCAGGAATACTGGAGCCATCGCTACGTGCCCGACGAGAAGAAAGTGCCGCAGGACATTTTGCAGGTGTGGTTCTCAGGCGTTCATTGCGACGTCGGCGGCGGCTATCCCGAGGCCGAGAGCGGTGAGTCCAAATATCCGCTGATCTGGATGATCGAGGAGGCGGCGAAGGCGGGGCTGAACTTCAACAAGCGCACCGTGAACCAGCTCGCCTGGGGCATCCAGCGCAAGAACTCGCCGTTCAAATATGTTCCGCCTGAATACACCGGCAAGGTCGGCGAGCTGCACAATTCGATGAGTGCGGCCTGGCGCGTGCTGGAGTGCGTGCCGAAGCGCGCGACCTACAAGGAATGGCCGGAGCGGAAGGTGTTTTGGGGCTGGTACATCCCCTGCTGCGAGCCGCGATTCATCCCCGAGGGCGCGCATGTACATGAGAGCGTCGTGAGGCGGATGGCGGTAGAGCCGGGGTATAAGCCGGTGAATTTGCCGAAGGTATATGAGACGGTGCCGATGCCGGTGGAGCCGGGGGCGGGCACTGATGCGGATGAGATCGTGACGGGGTGAGGTGAGGTGTTCTTCCCTTCTCCCCTTGCGGGAGAAGGTGGCGCGAAGCGCCGGATGAGGGGTTGCCTCCGCAAACACTGAGCTCGATGGGCGGAGAGAAACCCCTCACCCGTCTCGCCGCTTCGCAGCGATCCACCCTCTCCCACAAGGGGAGAGGGGAAGGAAGCCCACCCCACTACCGCCGCTTTCTCCATTCGCCGCTACTTTTCATTAAAATTCTCCAGCCCGCCTTAGCCGGATCGCATCATCTGCCTTCCATCATCTCCCCAAGCTCACCGCGCTATCCGCGGAATTGGAGGAGAGTGCCAATGCATCCGCGCCGACATGCCCGCGTCAAACCCGCAGGGCTGGTGTCCCGCCAGGCCAAGATCATCACCGACCCGCGCGCGCCTGTGATCGTCTGCACGCTGATCGACTATTCGGCCGGCGGGGCCTGCGTCGATCTCGGCGGGCAGGTGAGCATCCCCGATCGCTTCGATCTGCTGCACGTCAACACCAAGAAACGCTGCCGCATCGCCTGGAAGCGCGGCACGCGGGTGGGCGTGGTGTTTTAGGAATGCGTCCTTCCAATTGCTGACCAAAAGCAGTGCCAAGCAACCCGCTCGGCTCCCTCCCCCCTTGCGGGGGAGGGTTGGGGAGAGGGGTGGCCCAGCAAATGGTTCTGGTCGCAGTCCTCCGCACCGGCAGCGGAGCGTCGTTCAACATTGAAGAGCTTGCCGTGTGGCTACCCCTCTCCCTGGCCCTCCCCCGCAAGGGGGGAGGGAACGCAGTGTGCTTGCGGCGCGATCTCGTCCAACAAAGAAGCTACTTCCGCATCCGCGCCTTCGCGCCGCCGACGATCTGCATGGCGGCGCCGGCGATCCAGCCGAGCAGGACGAGCCAGGCGAAGCCGATATGCGGCTCGAGGCGGAGCACGATGACGGCGACGGAGGCGAGCGCGGCAAGCGCGGCACAGAGCGTGCCGGCGGCGCTCAAAAGCTCCGCGGCGTCGATCGTGCTGTGGGCGTCGTCGAAGGGCAGCTGCGGCGTGTCGATGCCGAGATAGAAGCCGACGAAGCCGAGCAGCATCATCAGCAGCAGGAAGCCCTGGGTGGTCAGCGGGGCGATCGCCGATCCAACATAGGCGCCGACGAACAGCCCGCACGCGGCGCCTGCCATCGCCAGGCCCACGCGTTCGAACAGATGGGCAGTTTTGCGAACACGAAACCGCATGGCCAGCCTCCGTGAGGCGTTGAGTGTGCGGAGGTTAGGCCAGTTTTGCGGGGTGTGGAAGCTGAGGAGTTTTACGGATGCGTGAGGCGCGGTTGACTCCCTCTCCCCGTTCTTACGGGGAGAGGGTTGGGGTGAGGGGCCTCTCTCCGCACGTGAGATGATCGCCGCACCTGTACCCCCTCACCCGAATTCGATCTGCGATCGAATTCGACCTCTCCCCGCAAGCGGGGAGAGGTAAAGAAGTCACCGCGCCCCGAATGTGGTCTTGCCGAACAGCGCCTTTTGCGTCGACGGCTGCGAGCGCCAGAATTGCGGCGGGGCCTCGACTTCGCCGCCGACTTCGGCCGCAGCGTGCCAGCCCCAGCGGGGGTCGTAGAGCATGCCGCGGGCGAGCGCGATCATGTCGGCCTTGCCGGACGCGACGATCTCCTCGGCCTGCTTGCCTTCGGTGATCAGGCCGACGGCGATGGTGGGCAATCCCGTCTCGCGCTTGATGGCCTCGGCGAACTGCACCTGATAGCCGGGACCGAGCGTGATCTTCTGCAGCGGCGAAACGCCGCCGGAGGAGGCATCGATCCAGTCGACGCCGCGCGCCTTCAGCGCCTTGGAAAATTCGATGGTCTGCGCCAGATCCCAGCCACCCTCGACCCAGTCGGTCGACGACACCCGCATACCGACCGGCTTTTCGCGCGGGAAGACCGCCCGGACAGCGTCGTAGATTTCGAGCGGGAAGCGCATGCGGTTTTCGAGCGAGCCGCCATATTCGTCGGTGCGCTTGTTGGAGATCGGCGACAGGAACTGATGCATGAGATAGCCGTGCGCGCCGTGCAGCTCGATGGCGTCGATGCCGATGCGATCCGCGCGTTTCGCAGAGTCGACGAAGGCATCGCGGATGCGCTTCAGACCGCTCGCATCGAGCGCCAGCGGCGCGGCCTCGCCCTCCTTGTGCGGCAGCGCTGACGGCGCCACCGTCTGCCAGCCGCCCTCGCTCAAGGGAATGAGCTGGCCGCCGTCCCAGGGCCGCGCACTGGAGGCTTTGCGGCCCGCATGCGCAAGCTGCATCGCGATGGCCGTTGAGGAATGTTTTCGCACCGAGGCGAGGATCTGCTTCAGCGCGGCTTCAGCGGCGTCGCTGTAGAGCCCGAGACAGCCCGGCGTGATGCGGCCGATCGCCTCGACGTGCGTTGCCTCGATGCAGAACATCGACGCGCCCGACAGGCTGAGATTGTTGATGTGGGTGAAGTGCCAGTCGGTGGGAACGCCGTCCTCGGCCGAATACTGGCACATCGGCGACACCACGACACGGTTCTTCAAATTCAGGCCGCGCAGCTTGATCGGGGAAAACAGGGCGCTCATGCGGGGAGTTCCGGAGGGATGGAGGAATGGAAGCAATTGCATGGAGTGTAGTGGGCGACGAGCGGATTGCCACCTGCGCGGCGGGAATGGCCGCCCGTGGGGCCATGCATTTTGCGCGTCACATGATCACAAGACCGCGACACAATCGCCGCGGTCGCCGCATCCCTATGGCAAATCCTCGAACTTGCCGGCTTGCGGCTTGCCCATGCGGATCTTGCCATCGGGCAGCAGCTCGCCATCCGCCTCGGCCGAGAACTGGATCGTGATCCCGCCACCCTCGCGCTTCGAGGCCTTGCCGAGCGGCCCGAGCTTGTCGGCGAGCGCGGCGTCGTCCTGGACGAACACGCGGTAGTCGGTGAGGTGGAAGCGGCGCGGCGCCAGCCATGTGAGCGCCGGCACGGAGGTGCGCATGTCGCCGTCGGTCTTGACGTCGATGCTGCCGCCGCTGACGTCGCGGAACAGGTCCGGCCCGGCGACCAGCTTCGTGCTTTTGCCGTCGATGGCGTAGATGTTGAGCGTCACGATATGGCGCTCGCTGCGGAACGACACGGCAACAGTGCGCGAGTCCGACGACCACGCCGCGTGGAAGGCATCGGGCGCCGAGTCCAGGATGTTGTCGTCGTTGACGTCGTCGAGCGTCATTAGCCGGCGATGGCCGGGCTCGGTCATCAGTGAGAGGCGAAAACCCTCGCTGCCGGATTCGCCGCCGCCATGGGCCGCGACGGAGAGCTTGCCATTCGGCGCGCGGCCGCCCGTGATGATGGCGTATTCGTTTTTGCCATAGCGGTGCTCGGCCGTGGCGTGCGCCTGCGTCAGCGCGGCGAGCGTGAGGATGAGGGCGAGGATGGCGCGAAGGTGAGGCATGAGGATGTGTCGCGGAGGGGTGGGCGCGAGTTCACTCTAGCCGTCGTCCGGCCTACTCCACCAGCGTGAATTGCAACAGCAATGTCCGCTGGAGCAGCGAGAAATTATCGTCCGACACCAGCGTCAGCACGGTCTCGCCCTCCGCCGTGACGTGGGCGTCGATGCCTTCCATGTTGTCGACCTCGTGGCCGAGATCGGCGGCGAACAATGCGGGGCCGTCGACCAGCGCGTTCGGCGCGATGGATTTCAGGGGGATCGAACGGATGCGGATGTTGATGCCGGTGAACCAGGAGAATTTACGTTCGAGAATGAGAAGCTCGCCCGATGGCAGCAGCGTCGCGTCGCTGATGTCGAACTTCTCGGTGCGGCGCACGCTGAACTGGCCGGGCGATGGACCGCCAATCAGGAAGGCGACCAGATTGCCGTCGGCATCCAGCCCGCGCTCGGAAAATGCGATCAGCGTGCCCGCGAGCGGCTGGCCTTTCGGCACTACGACCATCGCCTCGAGCCCCTTGTTGGCAGGCAATTTCCGCACGGCCGGCGGCGTCGGGATGACCTCACCGCGGGCGCGCGTGCCGCCCTTCGAGAAATCGAAGCGCATGATCTGGTTGACGCGCTCCAGCCCGACATAAACGAACGAGCCGTCGCGCGCGAGCGACTCGGTGTCGTACCAGAGCCGCTTCTCCGTGATCGGCCGCCCCTCCGCGTTCAGCATCGGCGCCGCCTCGACGTCGTCGAGCCCGACCATCTTGCCGCTGGAATAGCGGATGCTGCCGGTGAACCAACCACCCTGGTCGGAGATCGCGAGGAAGCGCTCGCCCTTGGCGTCCAGCCGGATGCCGGACAGGCCGCCGAAACCGCGATAGGGCGAGGTGAGCACGAGGCCGCTGCGATATTGCAACGAGCCGAAGCGCGTGCGCGATCGATCGCGTGGTTCGAAATTGGGAATTGCCCGCGCGTTGACCTCGACGCCGACAGGCTCGGTGACGGCGTGCTCGATCTGCGAGATGCGCGGTGGCGGCTCGGTCGCAACCTGAGCCTGCGCCATCCGGGAGATTGCGAGAGTGGAAAATCCCGCCGCCGCGTGGCTGATAAAGCTGCGGCGGGATCGAAGCGTGCTCACGAATGCAGTTTGCGTCGCGGGCGACCGGCCGGTTGCGTGGGTGCAGTGTTGGTTTCACTGAACAGCTCGGCGAGCTTTTCGGTGATGGCGCCGCCGAGCTCTTCGGCGTCCACGATCGTTACCGCGCGGCGGTAGTAGCGCGTCACGTCATGGCCGATGCCGATCGCGATCAGCTCGACCGGCGAGCGGGTCTCGATCTCCTCGATGATGTAGCGCAGATGCCGTTCGAGGTAGTTGCCGGGATTGACCGACAGCGTGGAATCGTCGACCGGCGCGCCGTCCGAGATCATCATCAGGATCTTGCGCTGCTCGGGCCGGCCGAGCAGGCGCTTATGCGCCCAGTCGAGCGCCTCGCCGTCGATGTTCTCCTTGAGCAGGCCCTCGCGCATCATCAGGCCAAGGTTTTTCCGCGCACGGCGCCAGGGGGCGTCGGCGGACTTGTAGATGATGTGGCGGAGATCGTTGAGGCGGCCGGGATTGGCCGGCTTGCCGGCGGCCAACCACGCCTCACGCGATTGCCCGCCCTTCCAGGCGCGCGTGGTGAAGCCCAAAATCTCGACCTTGACGCCGCAGCGCTCCAGCGTGCGGGCGAGAATATCGGCGCAGGTCGCGGCGACCGTGATGGGCCTCCCACGCATCGAGCCGGAATTGTCGAGCAGCAGCGTCACCACGGTGTCGCGGAACGTCGCCTCCTTCTCGTGCATGAAGGACAGCGGATGATAGGGATCGGTCACCACGCGCGACAGGCGCGCGGGGTCGAGGATGCCCTCTTCGAGGTCGAACTCCCAGGCGCGGTTCTGCTGCGCCATCAGGCGCCGCTGAAGCCGGTTGGCGAGACGGGCGACGATGCCTTGCAAATGCGCGAGCTGCTTGTCGAGATAGGCGCGCAGGCGCTCCAGCTCGTCATGGTCGCAGAGGTCTTCGGCGGCGATGATTTCGTCGAATTTCGGCGCGAAGGCGTGATATTCCGGCCCGCGCGGCTCGTTCTTGCCGCTTGAGTTCGGACGCGTCGCCTCGCCCGGCGTCTCGTCGTCGCCGAGCTCGCCGTCATCGAACGTGTCAGACGTCGAGGCTTGCGCGCTTTCCATCGCGCTGTCGCTCATCTCTTCCGAGGACGCCTGCGCCTGATCGGCGCTCATTTCCTGCGCGGCGTCGGAATCGGGCGAGCCCTCGGCACCGGACTGATCGTTGTCGCCGTCCTGGTTCTCGTCGTTGTCGTCATTGTCCTCGCTGTCGGCGTTGCGCTCGTCGCCGATCTCGAGCGCGGTCAAGAGATCATGCACGGCGTCGCCGAACTTGGTCTGGTCCTCGACCACGCCGTCGAGCCGGTCGAGCCGCTTGCCGATCTTGTCTTCGAGAATGGGACGCCAGAGATCGACCATCTTCTTCGCGGCCGCCGGCGGCGCCATGCCGGTCAGGCGCTCGCGCACCAGCATCGCCAGCGCATCGGCCAGCGGCGCATCGGCGCGGTCGGTGATCTCGTCGAACTTGCCGCGATGGAAATGGTCGTCGAGCATCGCGGTGAGGTTTTTCGCAACGCCCGCCATGCGGCGCGCGCCGATCGCCTCGACCCGGGCCTGCTCCACCGCCTCGAACACGCCGCGCGCCTGCGGATTTCCGGGCATCAGCTTGCGATGCAGCTTTGCATCGTGACAGGCGATTTTCAGCGCGATCGAGTCGGCGTGGCCGCGCACGATCGCGGCATCACGCTTGGTCATTTTTCGCGCCGGCTCAGGCAGCCGGGCTTTGCCGGGCGCGAGGCCCGGGCGCTCGGCCGCAAAGGAGACGTCGAGCTCGGGCGATTTCGCGATCGCCTTGAGGCAGGAGGCGACCGAGCGCTTGAACGGCTCGGTCGGAGCTTCCTTGGTGTTACGGAATTTGGAATTGGATGATGATGTGCTCATAGCGACTTCGTCAACGAATGGCGTGTCACGCCGCCGGGATAGCCCTTGAGGGCGCCGAATTCCTCGTACCCTTGGGAACGATAGAAGCCCGGCGCCTGGAAACTCATCGTGTCGACATGGGCCTGGACCGCGCCCAGCCGTCTTGCCTCGTCCTCGATCGCCGCGATCAGCTTCGTGCCAACGCCCTTGCCGCGCTGCTTCTGGTCGATCCAGAAATACTGGATGAACAAAACCGTCGCCCAGATATGCCCGACGATGCCGCCGACGATCTTGCCGCGGTCCTTCAACGAGACCGCGATGCTCTTGATCGGCTGCTTGCCAAAGTGCTCGTCGTTATAGGCGCCGAGCCCGGCGAGCACAGCCTTCTTGGTGGTCCCAATGGTGCGCTCGACGGTGATGGTCGGCATTGTCAGGTCATCTGGCCTAGCTGAGCGCCACGTTGACTGCCGATTCCGGCAGCTCCGCGTTGAAGCAGCGCTGATAGAACTCCGCGACCAGGGAACGCTCGAGCTCGTCGCACTTGTTGAGGAAGGTGACGCGGAAGGCGAAGCCGATATCGCTGAAGATGTCGGCGTTTTCCGCCCAGGTGATCACCGTGCGCGGGCTCATCACCGTCGACAGATCGCCATTGGCGAAGGCGTTACGGGAGAGATCGGCAAGGCGGACCATCTTGTTGACGATGTCGCGGCCCTCCGGGGTGCGATAGTGCTTGGCCTTGGCCAGCACGATCTCCACTTCCTCGTCATGGCTGAGGTAGTTGAGCGTCGTGACGATCGACCAGCGGTCCATCTGGCCCTGGTTGATCTGCTGGGTACCGTGATAGAGGCCCGAGGTATCGCCGAGGCCGACCGTGTTGGCGGTCGAGAACATACGGAACGCCGGGTGCGGCTTGATCACCTTGTTCTGGTCGAGCAGCGTCAGGCGCCCCGACACTTCGAGCACGCGCTGGATCACGAACATCACGTCGGGACGGCCGGCGTCATATTCGTCGAACACCAGCGCAATATTGTGCTGGAGCGCCCACGGCAGGATGCCATCGCGAAACTCGGTGACCTGCTTGCCGTCGCGGACCACGATCGAGTCCTTGCCGACGAGGTCGATACGGCTGATATGGCTGTCGAGGTTGACGCGCACGCAGGGCCAGTTCAGGCGGGCCGCGACCTGCTCGATATGGGTGGATTTGCCGGTACCGTGATAGCCTGTGACCATCACGCGGCGGTTGCGGGAGAAGCCGGCGAGAATGGCGAGCGTGGTGGCGCGGTCGAAGCGGTAGTCGGAATCGACTTCGGGCACATGAGGATCGACTTCGGAATAGGCCGGCACTTCGAGATCGGTGTCGATCCCGAACACCTGGCGCACCGACACCTTCATGTCGGGCATTCCGGAAACTTCCTCAACTTTGGACATCGCGGCGGTCGTCATCAATCCTCCGAAGTCCCGGGCGATCCCGAGACCAGTTATTTGCACGTTGGCTGCGGCTGGGTGCGCCTGCGAACCTATCAGAGACAACGTGCGGGCAGAAGCCCGCCCCCAAATCAAAGTTCCGTTGTCTTTTCATTTAGATAGGCAAGGAACGCGATTTTTGAAAGGCTGCCCTGCGAATCACGCTCGAATTTCGGGCGGGGTAACGGCGCTGCCCACGCGAATGGCACTTTTGCCGCCGCTCCTTACTTATGTAGGGTCTGGCCCCCTGATGCCTGGTCTGAACCCTCCTGGACTCTTCTGAACCCTTGGACCCGCCGCCGACACGAAAGACGTCGTGACATCCTTCCTTGATCCCCTCATCTCCTTCGTTTCGGCCCATGCGTGGCTGGCCTATCTGACCCTGTTCCTGGCGGCGCTGCTCGAAGCCGTGCCGGTGGTGGGGTCGGTGATCCCCGGTTCGACCATCATCCTGGCCCTGAGCGCGCTGGTTCCGGGCGGGGACCTCAAGTTGCAGTGGGTCCTGCTGGCAGCCGCAATCGGGGCCGTGCTCGGCGACGGCTCGGCCTATTGGATCGGGCACCGGCAACAGCGAGAAATCCTCAACACCTGGCCGCTGACCAATTATCCGCGCGTGGTCGAGCAGAGCGAGACCTTCTTCAACCGCTTCGGCACCTGGGCCGTGTTCTTCGCCCGCTTCGTGCCGCCGATCCGGGCGTTCGTGCCGGTGACGGCCGGCGCGCTCGGCATGCCCCCTGCTCGCTTCTACGCCATCAACATCCCGGCGATCCTGGTCTGGGCGCCAGCCCATGTGCTGCCGGGCGTTCTGGCGGTGACGGCCTTGCATGAATATGCCGGCCTGCCGCACCACGGGCATATCGGCAAGCACATGTGGATTTTGACCGTGGTCGGCGTGGCGATCGCGTTGGGCGTGGCGGCTTGGCTCTATCGCCGCCGGAATGGCGGCAGTGTCGCGACAGCAAAGCCGCCGGGCTAAATCTACTGCATCCAGGCACTCTGACCTCATCCTGAGGAGCCCGCGAAGCGGGCGTCTCGAAGGATGGCCGCGGGCAAGAGCCGGGCCTGCATGGTTCGCCCGGCGATGCGCAGCATCGTCCGGAGACGCGCGTTCCGCGCTCCTCACCGTAAGGGTCTAGATCTGGCCCTTGGTCTCCGGAGGCCCCGCCCGCCGCCCCGGCGCAGGCCCCACATACCTTGCCCGCGGCCGGATCAACTTCCCGAACTGCAATTGCTCGCTGGCATGCGCAATCCAGCCGACGCTGCGGGCCATCGCGAACAAGGCGAGCTCGCTGCCTGCGGGCAGCCGCAGCGCGTGCACGAGCACCGCGAGCGCGTAATCGATGTTGACGAGCTCGCCGGTCGCTTCGACGATCCGTTCCGGCACTTCGCGCGTGAATTTTCGTGGCGCACCGGCGCGCGAGAGCGCGTTGAGCAGCGATTGCGCGCGGGGATCGCCGCGCTTGTAGACGCCGTGGCCGAAGCCGGCAAAGCGCTCGCCGAGCGCGACGCGCTCGCGCACCATCGGGGCGACATCGCGATCGATCAGCGTCTTGACGAGCTGCGAGGCCAGCACGCCGGCGCCACCGTGCTTGGGGCCTTTCAGCGCGGCGAGGCCTGCGATGACGGAGTCGTAGAGGTTGAGGCCGGTGGACGCCGCGCAGCGTGCGGTGAAGGTCGAGGCGTTCAATTCGTGATCGGCGAGCAGCACCAACGTGCGCCGGATGAGGTCGGGCGCGTGCTTGTTGTCGGGCGCCCAGGCTTTTCCGATCTGCTGATGAAGTGGGTCGGACGACGGCCCGGTATTGAGCATGGTCGCGACCAGGAGCCGGACGATGCGGCCGCCGACCATCGCGCGGCCGTCGGGCGCGCGGGTGAACGCGCGGGGATCGGCGCTCGCGGCAAGCGCGAGCACCGCGATGGCGCGGTCGATCGGCGCCGCGCGGCGCGCGGCCTCCGCGATCGCGCGCATCTCGTCGGAGATCTCGGGCTGATTGTCGGGCGCGAAGGGATCGACGTCGGAGACGTCCCACAAGAGCGTTGCCGTGTGCTCCAGCGTGTCGTTCTCGGCGAGATCGACGCAATTGACGCCGCGATAGATCGCGCCCTCCTCGGTGATGGTCGAGATCTCCGTGTCCATGACAGGCAGATCGGCATCGAAGCTGCGCAGGCCGCGCGGCTCCGGCGACGGCACCCGGCGCTCCTTGAGGCCGCGGACGTCCTCGGCGCGGTAGCGGTTCTTCCGCGAGTCCGGCGTCGGCTCGGAACGGATCAGGCCGCGGCTGACATAGGCGTAGAGGGTGGCCGGGGAGATCGCGAGCTCGGCGGCGGCTTCCCGGGCGGAGAGGTAGAGACCTTCCGAATTTTTCATATTGATTTATGTAATCAAGATTGATCAATCTGTCGAGAGGCCCGATTTTCCCTTGGTGCAGTGCAAAGGAGATTGGGCCATGAACATCCACCTCACCAAAAGCCAGATCGGGCTGGACGGCGTTCCCGCGGCCGAGACCGTGCTGAGCCATGTCGACGGCGAGCGCGGCGAGCTGATCATCGCCGGCGAGCATGTCGGACGCCTCGCCGCCAAATCAAGTTTTGAAGGCGTTACCGCCCGGCTCTGGAATGGCGCGAGCCAGAGCAGCTTGAGCGAAGCCAATGTGCGGGCGAGCCTCGGTGCGGCCCGTGAGCGCGCCTTCGCGCGGCTGGACGAGCTGCTGCCGGCGACGCGCGGCATGGGCATCGTCGACGGATTTCGCGCGGCGGTCGCCGGCCTTCGCGCGGAGCACGGCCTGCCGCATGAGGCGACCATCGTCGGCGCATTCCCGGTGATCGCGGGCGCGCTGGTCCGGCGCGCCAAGGAGCTCGATCCGATCGCGCCTGATCCGAATGCGAGCCATGCCGCCGATACGCTGCGCATGCTGCATGGGCGCGCACCTGAAACACGCGAGGTCACCGCGCTGGACGCCTATCTCGTCACCGCCAGCGACCACGGCATGAATGCCTCGACTTTTACCGCGCGCGTGGTGGCTTCAACGCAAGCCGATCTGTTTGCGGCCGTGACCGCGGGCTATTGCGCGCTGACGGGGCCGCTGCACGGCGGCGCGCCGGAGCCGGTGCTGGAAATGCTCGATGCGATCGGATCGCGCGAGCGCATCCAGCCCTGGGTGGATGCTGCGCTGGCGCGCGGCGAGCGGATGATGGGCTTTGGTCACCGCGTCTATCGCGTGCGCGATCCACGCGCCGACGTGCTCAAGACCGCCATCGAGGCTTTCGCCTCCAATGGCGCGAACCTGCCGTTTGCCGGCGAGGTCGAAGCCTACATTCGCAGCGCGCTGCGGAAGAAAAATCCGGAGCGGCCGCTGGAGACCAATGTCGAGTTCTTCACCGCGATCCTGCTCGATGCACTGGCGATTCCACGGCAGGCGTTCACGCCGATCTTCGCGGTGGCGCGCGCGGCGGGATGGACCGCGCATGCGCGCGAGCAGCAGCGGACGGGGCGGTTGATCCGGCCGAGCTCGTCTTATGTGGGGGCAATGCCGGAGGCGTGATGAAGCCGCCCGGATGGAGCGAAGCTCCATCCGGGCTACAGGCTACGGGACGGCGGCTCGCTCAGCCATACACGAACGCCCCGTCGTCCAGATCCGTCTTCGGGATCTCGTCCTTCTCGGTCCAGTAGTCCTGGCTGTGCTGCCATTCCGGCTTGTCGCCGCGCCTGGGCAGCAGGTTCATGTCGCGCATGATGTAGCCGGGGTTGAAATTTTCCGGATCGATCCAGGGCAGGATCGGCATGTTGTGGTCTTCGGGACGCAAGGCGACCTCGACCTTCTTCGCGCCCTTCGCTTTCATGTGTCCGAGTAAACGGCAGACGAAGTCGGCGACGAGATCGACGCGCAGCGTCCAGCTGGCGCGGAAATAGCCGAACACCCAGACCATGTTCGGCACGCCCGTGAACATCATGCCACGATAGGTGACGGTGTCGCCGAAGGCGAGCGGCTTGCCGTCGATCTCGAAGGCGATGTCGCCGAGGGCTGCGAGGTTGAAGCCGGTCGCGGTGACGATGACATCGGCTTCGAGCACTTTGCCTGATTTGAGCTGGACGCCGTTCTCGACGAAGCATTCGATCTCGTCGGTGACGACGGAGGCCTTGCCGCTGGCGATGCCCTTGAACAGATCGGCGTCGGGCACGAAGGCGATGCGCTGCCGCCATGGCCGATAGCTCGGTGTGAAGTGCGTCTCGACGTCGTAGTCCGGGCCGAGCACCGCGCTGATCTGGCCGATCAGCTCCTTCTTCACCTGCTCCGGCTTGGACAGGCAGAGCTTTGTGAACGCATCCTGCTCGAACAAAATCTTGCGCCGGACGATCTCGTGAATCCATTCTTCGTCGACCTGAAGCCTGCGTAGCTCTTCGGCGATCTCGATGGCATTGCGGCCGAGCCGGAAATAGGTCGGCGAGCGTTGCAGCATGGTGACATGCGCGCATTTGTCGGCGATGTTCGGCACCAGCGTTGCCGCCGTCGCGCCCGAGCCGATCACGACGACTTTCTTGTTCGTGAGGTCGATATCGTCAGGCCAGGTCTGCGGATGGACGATGCGGCCCTTGAAGCGATCCGTGCCCTTCCATTCCGGCGTGTAGCCTTCCGAATGGCGGTAATAGCCCTGGCACATCCAGAGGAAGTTGGCGGTGAAGGTCTTTACTTCGCCGGTGTCGGTCGTCACCGCTTCGATGGTCCAGAGATTGTTCTCGCTCGACCAACTCGCGGAATTGATCTTGTGCTTGTAGCGAATATGCTTCGCGATGTCGTTGTCGTCGATCACCTCGTTCATGTAGGTGAGGATTTCCTCGGCCGTTGCGATCGGCGGCCCGACCCAGGGCTTGAAGCTGTAGCCGAAGGTGTGGAGGTCGCTGTCCGAACGAATTCCGGGATAGTGATGCGTGGTCCAGGTGCCGCCGAAAGTCGCCTGCGTTTCCAGGACGACGAAGCTCGCACCCGGAAGCTGCTTTTTCATGTGATAAGCGCTGCCGATGCCGGAGATGCCGGCGCCGACGATCAGCACGTCGAAATGTTCAGAGGCCTGCTTGGTGGTGGCGTGACTGCGAACAGCGACATTCATTGTTGCTTCTATGCCTTGTCTTTTTCAGGCCGCCATTGATTGGCGACGCGTTTCCTCCGCGACGGGCATTGCCGCCCATCGCGCTTCCCCTGCAAAATGACATAGATCAAGCCGCGATCAAACTACAACGCCGCGCCCCAGCCCCGCGCAGTCTGCAAGATCCAGTCGCGATAGAGCGTGAGCGGCGTGACCCCGGTCAATCCGCCGCAACCGGCCGCGCCGTTCGGCCCTGTCGACCAGCTGATGACGCCGACGAGCACCGCGCCACCAGGCTTGTCTTCGAACACGGGACCGCCGGAATCGCCGGTGCAGGCGCCAATTCCGTCGCGAACACCGTTGGTTACGGGATCAACCAGCCGGATCTGAAGCGTGCCGGGCTGGCCGGTGGCGACGAGCCCGGCAACGCGTGTCGTGCCGCCGCTCTTGCCGTCACCGCGCACGGTGACGCCGATACCGGCGATGACGAAGCGGCTGCCGACCTGGATTGGAATGTTTGGTGCGCCGACCGGCACCGTCGATTTTCCCTTGAGTGGAATTTCCAGTTGCAGCAGTGCCACGTCGGCGGTGGCGCGATGCGCCTGCATCGCCTGCATGTTGAAGCCGGGATGGATCGCGACGGTGCGCACGTTCAGCAATTGCGGCGCGCCGTCGGCACCGCGATCCACGATCTTGTAGTCGGCGCCCGGCTGCACGCAGTGCGCGACCGTCAACACCAGTTTGGGTGCGATCAGGGTGCCGGTGCAGAAATTGCCGCGCGAGCCGACGATGGTGACGACCGCGCGCGCAACGCCATCCGTCTGCGGCGTGCCGCCACCGACAATGGCATAAGCGGGCGTCGCGAGCAGCAGCGCGGCTGTGACGAGAGTGACAAGCTTCTTCATGGAACACGCTTCAGCGTCGGTGACGGCGGAAAATTGCTTCGGACTGGCTCTTGCCGATAGCGCATGCTAGCCGTCTTGGAAAGGAATTGACGAGGGCAGGATAGTGGCGATCGAGGCTGTGATCTTTGATTTTGGCGGGGTGCTGACGAGTTCGCCGTTCGAGGCGTTTTCGCGGTTCGAGACCGAGCGCGGCCTGCCCGTCGACATCATCCGGCGCACCAACACCGCCAATCATCTGGAGAACGCCTGGGCCAAGTTCGAGCGCGCCGAGGTCGATATCGAGACGTTCGATCATTTGTTCGCCGAGGAATCGCGCGCGCTTGGCGCCGAGGTGCGCGGCCGCGACGTGCTGCCGCTGCTCCAGGGCGATCTTCGCCCCGAAATGGTCGAAGCCCTGAAGCGCATCAAGGCGCAGTTCAAGACCGGCTGCATCACCAACAATCTGCCGGCTAACGCGATCGGCAGCATGACCGGGCGCTCACTCTATGTTGCCGAGGTGATGGTGTTGTTCGACCACGTCATCGAATCCGCCAAGATCGGCCTGCGCAAGCCGGATCCGCGCATCTATCAGCTGATGATCGAGACGCTGAAGGTCGATCCGAAGGCCTGCGTCTATCTCGACGATCTCGGCGTCAATTTGAAGCCGGCGCGCGAGATGGGCATGACGACGATCAAGGTCGCAAGTGGCGCGCAGGCGATCGCGGAGCTCGAGGCGGCGACGGGGCTGAAGCTCTCCTAGCCCGAATTACTCCGCCGCAGCCGCCATCCGCTCCGGGAACGCTGCCGCCAGCGAGGCGCGATCCGGCTTCAGCACGCCGCGCTCGGTGATCAGGCCGGTGACGAGGCGCGCCGGGGTCACATCGAACGCATAATTCGCGACCGGCGATCCCTCGGGCACGATGCGCACCGTCTCCAACCGTCCGTCCGCGGTGCGGCCGGTCATGTCGGTGACTTCGGTGCCGCTGCGCTGCTCGATCGGAATGTCGCGAATGCCGTCATTGACGGCGAAGTCGATCGTCGGCGACGGCAATGCGACGTAGAACGGCACGTTGTTGTCGTGCGCTGCGAGCGCCTTCAGATAGGTCCCGATCTTGTTGCAGACATCGCCGTTGGCGGCAACGCGATCCGTACCGACGATGGCGAGATCGACCATGCCGTGCTGCATCAGGTGCCCGCCGGTGTTGTCGGGGATCACGGTATGCGGCACGCCGTGATGACCGAGCTCCCACGCCGTGAGCGAGGCGCCTTGGTTGCGCGGGCGGGTCTCGTCGACCCAGACATGGATCTTGATGCCGCGCTCATGCGCCAGATAGATCGGCGCCGTTGCGGTGCCCCAGTCGACGGTGGCGAGCCAGCCGGCGTTGCAATGGGTCAGCACATTGACCGTCTCGCCCGGTTTCTTCGCGACGATCGCCTCGATCAGCTTCAGTCCGTTGGCGGCGATGCCGCGGTTGATCTCGACATCCTGCTCGACGATCTCGTCGGCGCGGGCATAGGCGGCTTCCGCCCGCTCAAGCGGATCGATCGGTGTCAGCGCCGTGCGCATCTCGTCGAGCGCCCATTTCAGGTTGATCGCTGTCGGCCGCGCCACGACGAGCGTCTCGTAAGCCCGTTTCAGGCCAGCATCGGAGGCGTCCTCGCGCATCGCGAGCGCCATGCCGTAAGCCGCGGTGGCACCGATCAGTGGTGCGCCGCGTACCAGCATGTCGCGGATCGCCGTGGCCGCGTCTTCGCACGACGTCAGGCGCGCGAGGACGAACTCATGCGGCAGCCTGCGCTGGTCGATCGCGCCGACCGACCAGCCGTCGCGCTCGCGCCAGATGCTGCGGAAATGCTTACCGTCGACCTTCATGGCATTCTGCCTTTCGTATCACGCCCGCAGGATACGCCCGGCCACCGCATCGAGCTTCTTCAGAAGCGCGGGATCGCGCGCCTCGGGCGCCGTGATCAGCGCGGTGTCGAGCGCGCGGTCCGAGCCGATCGGGCACGGTTCATGCTCGCGCGGAAAATCCTTGGCCAGCCGCGCCACCAGCGCCTTGGCCTTGTCGGCATTGGACGTCAGCACGCGGATGATGTCCTGCACGGTGACGGCGTCGTGGTCGGGATGCCAGCAATCGAAATCCGTCACCATCGCAACGGTGGCGTAGCAAATCTCCGCCTCGCGCGCGAGCTTTGCCTCGGGCATGTTCGTCATGCCGATCACGGAATAGCCCAGCGTCTTGTAGGTCATGCTTTCTGCATAGGTCGAGAATTGCGGCCCTTCCATGCAGACGTAAGTGCCGGCGCGCGCGATCGCGAGACCTTCGGCTTCGGCGGCGGCGGCAAGATGGATGCGCAAGCGCGGCGAGACCGGGTGCGCCATCGACACATGCGCGACGCAGCCCCGGCCGAAGAACGAGCTCTCGCGCTTGTGGGTGCGATCGACGAATTGATCGACGAGCACGAAGGTGCCGGGCGGCATTTCTTCCTTGAAAGAGCCACAGGCCGACAGCGAGATCAAATCGGTGACGCCAGCCCGCTTCAGCACGTCGATATTGGCGCGATAGTTGATGTCGGAGGGCGACAGCCGATGGCCCTTGTCGTGCCGCGGCAGGAATACGATCGGAAGACCGGCGATGGAGCCGCGCCGCAGCGGCGCCGACGGCTCGCCCCAGGGGCTCGCGATCACCTCTTCGTGCGCGCCCTCGAGTCCCGGCAAATCGTAGATGCCGGAGCCACCGATGATGCCCAATACCGCCTGCGTCATGCCTGCTCCACCCTGTCCGCTACCTGCGACATGGTTAAGCTATGCCAGTTTTGCGGCGATTTTGAAACGGGGTGGTGCGGCGATGCCGGGGAGGAAGACGCGCGCCGGACTTAAGCCGCGGTCGCCGGCTGCAGCTGGGTGGCGACCATGCGCTCCAGCGTCTCGACGGACTGGAAATTCTCCGGCGTGATCTCGACTTGCGGAATGGTGAAGTCGAACTCGGCTTCGACGCCGAGCATCAGATTGACCATGTCCATCGAGGTCAAGCCGGCATCGACGAGTTTCGTCGATGGCGTGACGTCAGCCGTGAGCGAATTCTGCGCGAGGATGCCCTTCACCAGCTTGATGATGCGGTTGCGCACGTCGGCGTCGAAGGCCTGCATGGTTAAATTCCATCTGTATATAAAGGTCGGACCGGTCTGCCGGCTACGATGGGCAGGGACGGCCGATCCCGCAATGGGCGACACCATTACTTCGCGTTTCTTAGTAAACGATGACTCAGATTGTCTGGAATTCAGACTTCTTCCAGATCCCTAACGCGATCGCGGAAATCCGGGGGATGCGAAAAACCGGGCCTTAACTGTTCGTTTGGAATTGCAGATCGTTTACCCTCTATTTCATCGACGAATTTGAATTAAATCCGTAGCCTCATCTCACAAGCAAAGATGGTCGGAGGATTGTCGAGCGGCATCGCGAATGATGCCGGCGATCCTGAACGGCAAACCGGAGGCGGACGAGCATGAACGTGCGTGAAGCGGTCCTCACTGTCGACGAGACGCAGACGAGCTTCCTCGAGCAAGGTCCCTCGCTGATCGAGCGCGCCGCCCAAACTGCGGCTGCGGCGGCAGCCGACGCAGACGGCGTCGATCGCGACGCCCGCTTCCCTCACAAGGCTTTCGACGTCGCGCGTGAGCAGAAACTGCTCGGCGTCATGATCCCCGTCGAGTTCGGCGGCTTCGGTGCTTCGATCCACGACGTCACCGACATCTGCTACACGCTCGGGCGCGCCTGCGCCTCGACCGCGATGGTCTACGCGATGCACACGACCAAGGTCGCCTGCGTCATCAGGCACGGCCACGGCATCCCCTGGATGGAAACCATGATGCGCCGGGTCGCGCGCGACCAGTGGCTGCTCGCCTCCTCCACCACCGAAGGCCAGAACGGCGGCAACATTCGCGCCAGCGCCGCTGCCGTCGACCACGCCGGCGACACCGTTTCGCTGGTGCGCGACGCCACCGTGATTTCCTACGGCGCCGAGGCCGACGGTCTCGTCACCATCGCCCGCCGCGCCACCGAGGCCGCCGCCTCCGACCAGGTCTTGATGGCGCTCGCCAAGGACGATTATTCGCTGAAGCGGACGCTGGGCTGGGAGACGTTCGGCATGCGCGGCACCTGCTCGACCGGTTTCGAGCTGAAGGTCGACTGCCCGGCCGACCGCGTCTTCCCCGAATCCTATGACAAGATCCACGCCCAGACCATGACGCCGTTCGCGCATCTGTGCTGGTCGTCGGCCTGGGCCGGCATCGCCGCTGCTGCCGTGACCCGCGCACAGGCTTTCGTCCGCAAGGCCGCCCGCAGCTCCGGCGGACAGATGCCGCCGGCGGCCGCACATTTCACCGCCGCAAAAATGTCGCTCGCAAAACTCCGCGCGCTGATATCGGCCAATATCGACGCCTTCGCCCGCGCCGAGCATGATGAGCGCGCACTTGGCTCGCTCGATTTCCAGTCTTCGATCACGCTGCTGAAGGTGCAGGCCTCCGAGCTCGCGGTCGAGACCGTGATGCATGCGATGCGCACTGCGGGCCTTTCCGGCTACCGCAACGACGGCGAGTTCACCATGGGCCGCCATCTGCGCGACGTGCTGTCGTCGCCGATCATGATCAACAACGACCGCATCCTGGCCAACGCCGCGACTTCGACGCTCATGAGCGGCGTGCCGACGAGCCTTCGTGACTGACGAGCCTTCGATCAACAATAATAATTTCAGATAGCAGGACCTCGAACATGAACATTGCTGTTCTCCCCGATTCGCCCGAGACCGCCCCGCAGATCGTCGATCCGCTCGATCACCTCGCCGACAAGCTGTTCCATCGCATGGGTGCGGATGGCGTCTATGCCCGCACCGCGCTCTACGAGGGCGTTGTTGAAAAGCTCGCTGCGCTGATCACGAGCCATCGCGAAGCCGGTACCGAGGTGATGCGCTTCCCGCCGGTGATGAGCCGCTCCCAGCTGGAGAAATCCGGTTACCTCAAGAGCTTCCCGAACCTGCTCGGCTGCGTCTGCGGCCTGCACGGCACCGAGCGCGAGATCAACGCCGCGGTGAGCCGCTTCGATGCCGGCGGTGACTGGACTTCATCACTCTCACCAGCCGATCTCGTGCTGTCGCCCGCCGCCTGTTATCCGGTCTATCCGATCGCCGCGAGCCGCGGCCAGTTGCCGAAGGGCGGCCTGCGCTTCGACGTCGCCGCCGACTGCTTCCGCCGCGAGCCGTCAAAGCATCTCGACCGGCTGCAATCGTTCCGGATGCGCGAATATGTCTGCATCGGCAGTCCCGACGACGTGTCCGATTTCCGCGATCGCTGGATGGTGCGCGCGCAGGCGATCGCGACCGATCTCGGCCTCACCTTCCGCGTCGACTATGCCAGCGATCCCTTCTTCGGTCGCGTCGGCCAGATGAAGGCGGTGAGCCAGAAGCAGCAGCAGCTCAAATTCGAGCTGCTGATCCCGCTGCGCTCGGAAGAGCAGCCGACCGCCTGCATGAGCTTCAACTATCACCGCGAGCATTTCGGCATCACCTGGGGCATCCAGGACACCAATGGTGAGGCGGCCCACACCGGCTGCGTCGCTTTCGGCATGGACCGGCTTGCGGTCGCCATGTTCCAAACCCACGGCACCGACCTTTCCGCCTGGCCCGCCAAGGTGCGGGAGATCATGGGGCTACAGCCGCAAGTCGCGGCCGGCGCCCACGGCGAAGGCTGGCGCTAAGAGATAAGAGGCCGACCATTTCTACGGGCAAGACGAGCGTGATCCACACCAAGGTCCGATGCCGCGAGATCACCGAAGCCGACGTCGATGCGGTCGCGGACCTGTTGACGCGCGGCTTTGTGGGCCGCTCGCGCAATTATTGGATCCAGGGCCTGCGCCGGCAGGCTTTCCGGCCGGTGCCGGAGGGCTATCCGCGTTTCGGCTACATGCTCGACAATGACGGCACGCCGGTCGGCGTGCTGCTGCTGATCTACACGGCGCGGAAGGACGGCGAAACCACCGCCATCCACTGCAATTTGT
Source organism: Bradyrhizobium sp. OK095 (assembly GCF_900109945.1). Lineage (GTDB taxonomy): Bacteria > Pseudomonadota > Alphaproteobacteria > Rhizobiales > Xanthobacteraceae > Bradyrhizobium. Next base: position 69,240 of record NZ_FOBX01000004.1, on the reverse strand, counting down.
CGAGCTGGTATGTCGATCCCGCCTACCGCAACTACGCGCCGCTGCTGACCAAGATCGCGCAGCGGCACAAGGACGTCACCTATCTCAACATCAGCCCGGCGGTGTGGACCTGGCCGATCATCGAGACGCAGGGCTTTCGCGCTTATTGCCGGGGCCTGTTCTTCTCGGTGCCAGCACTGTCGCGCGCGCCACGCTGGAGCAAGATCGAGGTCATCTCGCCCCACGCCAAGACGATTGAGGGGCTTTCCGAGACCGAGACCGAGCTGCTGACGCGGCATGCACGCTACAATTGCCTCAGCCTGGTCTGCCGCACGCCGAAGGGCACGTTCCCGTTCGTCCTGCAGCCGGTGCGCATCCGCCGCGGTTTCATTGCACCGCCGGCGATGCAATTGATCTACTGCCGCAGCGCCGCCGAATACGCCGCCTGCGCTGGCCGCATCGGCCGCCTGCTGCTGCGACTCGGCAAGATCTCGGTGATCGTCGACGCCAACGGCCCGATTCCCGGCCTCGTCGGCATTTATACCGAGCGGCGCGGCCGCAAATATTTCAAGGGCCCGCACCGGCCGCGGCTCGCCGACCTCACCGACACCGAGCTCGTGCTGTACGGACCGTAGTGGTCTGCAGCCTGCCCTAGCTCCGTCATCCTGAGGTGCTCGCCGCGCGCAGCGCGGTGAGCCTCGAAGGATGAACGGGCGGAATGCAGCCGGGCCGTCGCCCTTGGAGGCCTCCGCTTCGCTCCGGCACCTCAGGATGACGGTGATAAGGTCCGGGCTGGTGGTAAGACCTCACCATTCAGATGTCGGCACACACGCATCTATCCACCGCCAGTCACCCTCCGTAAACTACTGCGCTTAAGGGAATTTTCCCGCCTCTTCGTTACCCTCGGCACTCGGATTACGTTGCGTTAAGTGTATTGCACGCCGAGACCCACCGATCCCATGACGTCGACCTGCGACAACGAGCTTGGTGCACACCGTGAGCAGGGCCCGCAGGCCCTGGTCGCGCTCGGCCAGCTTGCGCTCGACCACATGGAGCAGGGCGTTTGCGTCTACGACGCCGACAACAGGATCGTGCTGATCAACCAGCGTTACCTCACGCTGTTCAACATGTCGGGCGAGATCGTCCGGGTCGGCACGCGCTATCGTGATGTGCTCGGCCACAGCGTTGTGCTCGGCAACATCCCGGCAGAGGAAGTCGACGCGCTCTACGCTTCACGAATCGCATTGATCGCGGCTGGCAAACCCTTCCGTACCCGCCAGACACTGCCAAGCGGCCTTGTCATAACGCTCGAACTGAAGCCGCTCCCCGACGGCGGCTGGATGACGATTTGCGATGATGTCAGCCGGCTCGCCCGGCTCGAGGCTGAGCTGCAGCTTCAGACCGAACGCAGCCAGCATGCGCTCGCCAACATGTCGCACGGCCTCATCATGTATGATTCCGACAGCCGCATCGTCGTCTGCAACGAGCGCTTCCTGACCCTCTACGACCTCGACCCCGACATCGTGAAGCCGGGCGTCGCCCACGAAACGACCATCGACCACTGGCTCTCGCGCGGCAACCTGCCGGGCATGTCCGCCGACGAATTCCACGACACGCGCCTGGGGGACGTGCGCGGCAGGAAGGCAAAGACCCTGCTGGTGATGCGCTACGACGGGCGGATGGTGCAGGCGGTCTCCCGCTTCCTGCCCGACGGCGGCTGGGTCACCGTGCATGAAGACGTCACCGAACGGCTGCAATACGAGGAGACGCTGAGGCAGCAGAACTTCATGCTCGACGCGGCGCTGGAGAACATGGCGCACGGGCTCGCCTTCTACGACAGCGACATGCGCCTGCGCGTCTGCAACAACACCTACCGCAAGATCTACCGGCTGTCGCCGGAAGAGACCAGGCCCGGCACGCATCTCGGCGAGTTGATCGAACGATCGATGACGAACGGCGCGTTCTCTTCGGAATACACCCCGCAGCAGATCCTGGAATCCGCCAGTGCACGGATCGCGAACCGCGATTCCTCGGCGATGCGCCGGAGCATGACGAACGACACCGTGATCTCGGTGCGCTATTGCGCGCTGGCCGAGGGCGGCTTCGTCGCCACCTACGAGGACATCACCGAGCGCGAGCACGCAGTCGAGGAGCTGAGCGAGCAATATCGCCGCTTCGACGCGGCGCTGAACAATATGAGCCAGGGCCTGTGCATGCTCGATTCGAGCCTGCGCGTGATCGTCTGCAACCGCCGCTATATCGAGATGTACGGGCTCTCGCCCGAGATCGTGAAGCCCGGCGTCTCGATGCGGGAGATCATGGAGCACAGCTGCGATCTCGGCATCCATCCGAACACGACGGGCGCGAAGATCTACGCCGACTATGTCGAGCGGCTGCGCGAGGGCGAGCACACGCTGCACCGCCATTTGAGCGACGGCCGCATCATCAAGCTCAACCACAAGCGGATGGAGCTCGGCGGCTGGGTCGTCACCTATGAGGACGTCACCGAGCGTCACAAGGCGCAGGCCCGCGTCGCGCACATGGCGCGGCACGACGCCCTGACCGACTTGCCCAACCGCACGCTGTTCCGCGAGAAGATGGGCGAGGGACTGAACCAGGTCGCGATCGCCGGCGGCGCGATGGCCGTGCTGTGCTTCGACCTCGACAATTTCAAGACCGTCAACGACCGCCTCGGCCACGCCGCCGGCGACCGGCTGTTGCGCTGGGTCGCCGCGCGGCTGAAGGAGAGTGTCGGCGAGCACGACACCGTTGCGCGCCTCGGCGGCGACGAGTTCGCCGTGCTCCAGCGCGGACCGCAGCCGCAATCGGCCGAACGGCTCGCCCGCCGCCTGGTCGAGATCATCGGCCACCCGCCGCCGCTGGAAAGCCAGTCGATCCATGTCGGCGTCTCCGTCGGCATCGCGATCGCGCCGGATCACGGGCTCGATGCCGACGAGCTGATGAAATGCGCCGACCTCGCGCTGTACCAGGCCAAGGCCAAAGGACGCGGCGCCTATCAGCTGTTCGAGCCCGAGATGGAGGAACAGGCGCGCAGCCGTCACGCACTCGAGCACGACCTGCGCGGCGCGCTGGAATCCAACGAATTCCACCTGGTGTTCCAGCCGCAGGTGCGGCTCGACACCACAGAGCTCACCGGTTTCGAGGCGCTTTTGCGCTGGAAACATCCGACGCGCGGCCTGGTTTCGCCGGCGGAATTCATTCCGCTCGCCGAAGAGAACGGGCTGATCGTTCCGATCGGCGAGTGGGTGCTGCGCTCCGCCTGCGCCACGGCCGCCTCCTGGCCTGCTATGACGATCGCGGTGAACCTGTCGCCGGTACAATTCCGCTCGCGCGGGCTGGTGACGATGGTCACGAGCGCGCTTGCCGAGGCCGGCCTGCCGCCGCAGCGGCTCGAGCTCGAGGTCACCGAGACCGCGCTGCTCGACGACAGCGAGGCAACGATCGAGATCCTGCACCAGCTCCGCGGACTCGGCGTGCGCGTCAGCCTCGACGATTTCGGCGTCGGCTATTCTTCGCTGAGTTATCTGCGCAAATTTCCGTTCGACCGCATCAAGATCGATCGTTCCTTTGTCGGCACGCTCGGCGAAAGCCCGGAGAGTGTCGCGATCGTCCGCACCATTGCGAGCCTGGGCTCCGTGCTCGGCGTCGAGACCACGGCGGAGGGTGTCGAGACGATCGAGCAGCTCGACTTCGTGCGCGCATGCGGCTGCACCGCGGTGCAGGGATTTTATTTCGGCAGGCCCTGCCCGGCGGACGAGGTCGGCCGCACGATCGAACGACTCACCATGGTCCGGCAAGTGGCGTGAGGGCACGCGGGGTGGATTAGCCGAAGGCGTAATCCACCAATTTCCATCCAGACGCGAGAAGGTGGTGGATTACGCTACGCTAATCCACCCTACGCAACTTACCCCGCCGCAGGCAGTGCACTGTCCGGCGACGCACCCCACGGGCGTTCCCCGGAGGCGAGGCCGATCAGGCGGCCCTGGATGTAGTCGCAACCCCAGTCGCGCAGCATGTTGGCGGCCTCTTCGTCCTGCACCCATTCGGCGACCGTCTTGATGTCGAGGCGGCGGGCGAGGTCGATCAGGGTCTGCACGAAGGCGCGATCGTCGGCGGAACGGGTGATGTTCTGCACGAAGGCGCCGTCGATCTTCACGATATCCACGCCGAGCTTGCGCAGATTGCGGAACGAGGTGTAGCCGGCGCCGAAATCGTCGATGGCGATGCGGCTGCCGAAATTCTTCAGCCGCGTGACGAAGCCGCGGACATCATCGATGTCCTGGATCGCAACCGTCTCGGTGATCTCGACGATCAGCCGCTCGGCGACGCCGGGATGGGCCTGCATCAGCGATTCGATGCCCGCCCACCAATCCGGATCCATGGTCGTATCAGGTGAGATGTTGAGGCTGAGACTTATGTCGGGCGCGGCCGCGAGCTCGGCAACCACGAGCTCGAGCACGCGATGATCGACGAGGCGAATCAGGCCGAGCCGTTCGGCAACCGGCACGATATCAGGCGCGAGCAGCACCTGGCCGTCACCCTGGTCCATCCGCACCAGGCATTCATGGAATGCGCTCGCGCGCGAGGCGGCCGCAACCACCGGCTCATAGGCGAGCTTGATGCGGCGCTCGTTCAGCGCGGTGACGATCTCGTCGGTGACGCGGATGTTGACGCGGCGCTGCGCATCGCGCGTGGCGTCCGGACGCCAGGTCGCAAATGAGCCGGCGCGGCGGCGCTTGGCGGCATCCAGCGTCTCATGGGCGCGGTTGACCGCCTCGTCGGTGTTGCGGGCGTAGCGCGGCAGGCTGACCGCGCCGATCGAGGCCGTGACCGAGACCGGACCTGATTTCGTCGGCACCACCTCGTCGCGGATGCCGGCAAGGAAACGCTCGGCCGCGACGTTCATGTCGTCGATGGTGCAGTTCTTCAGGATCAGGCCGAACTTGTTGCCGGAAAAGCGCCCGAGCACGTCGCCGCCGCGCAGGCGCGCACGGATGCGTTTGCCGATGTCGAGAATCACGGCATCGGCAACATCGAAGCCGAAGGCGTCGTTGACACGGGCGAGGTGATCGATCCCGACCAGCATGAAGGCCGCGGTCGAGCGGAAGCGGGCCGTCTCCTCGATCGCCTCGGCCAGCGCCGCGATCAGATGCGAGCGGTTGAGCTCGCCGGTGAGGGGATCGAGCCGCGCCAGCTTCGTCAGCTCTTCGTCGCGGGCATGACGCTCATTGTTGATGCGAACGGACCCGATCGCACGCGTAGGGCGGCCGTCGGGACCGGCAAACCAGCGGCCGGTCTCCTCGATCCAGACCACGGGATCGGCAGCGCTCATGCGCACGCCATACTCGACCCGATAGGGCGTGCCGTCGGCGCCGTGCACGGGGGAGGTCTGCGCCAGCGCGGCAGTTCGGAGCGTTTGCACGGGCTCGATCAGCTTGGCGAATTCGGCGCCGGTCGCGAGCCGCTCGGCGGGGATGCCGGGGAAGACGGCACTGAGCTGCTCACCCCAGACGATGACGTCACTGGCGATGTCCCAGGCGAACACGGCCTGGCCGAGGGCAGCCAGGATGTCGGAGGCTTGCGGCAATGCAGGGGTCAAAATCGCCTCGTTTCGGGACAGCGGGGAGTCCTGAGCCGGCACAGAATACGGCCAGATTCGCCTCCGACCCTAGGCAAAGTTCATAAACAATTTGGAAACCACGTTATGAAGGGGCGACGGAACCAAACGGCCCGTCCGGCATAGGCCTTGCGAGTACTGACACGCACCCGGCGCACGCGTCCCGAAACGCGACAGCGTCCGCCGGATCAACGGTGATTGCGATGTTGGGTACCGATCGATCAGACGAGGCGGCGAACGGCACGGGCACGGCCCTGGTGCCGATGATTCCGACGTTGCAGTGGGTTAACAAGACGCCGCTGCCGCGCCCGGATTCGAGCTTCGTCACCCAGCTCATCGCCAATGCCGAGCACCTGCCCCAGACGAGCCGGCTCCGCCGCGCGTCCTCCGAAGATGCGCAGATGGCCTATGGCAACAAGCGCCCGCTTCCAAGCGTCACCGCGCGCACGCGGCAGGTGGCTTGAACACAACGAATTTGTTGAAGGACGCGCGGCCTCTTACCTCTCCCCGTAAGAACGGGGCGAGGAAGCGCACCACCGGCGCGGTGAGGCTTAGGCAAATCTCAAAAAATCAGCGCGGCGCGTCGGGCGAGGACGGGGTGCCGTTGCCTGGCTGCAGGTCCGGCGAGGGAATTTCCGGCGAGGGCGGCGTCACCGGCTTGGGCGCGGGATGATCCATCAGCACGGATTCAGCGACCGACTGCGCGGAAGGCGCAGGCGGCGCTGCTTGCGGCGCGGTCACCGGCTCGAACCTGGGCTCGGACGCGACATCCTCCACCGGCGCCTCGGCCTGGCGCTTGGACTTGCGCGGCGCCGGCACTGTCGTCTCGGCGACATAGGTGACGCGGCGGCGCGTGCGCTGAGCGATACCGCCGAGGAAATCGGCCATCGCGAGCAGCACCAGCAGGAAAAAAGTGGAGTTGCCGAATTTGGGCCACATCACGAATTCGGCCGCGGCCGCGCCGAACATGATCAGCGACAGCAGATGATCCATCAGGAATTTCGAGCCGGGCCGCGCGCCTTTGACGACTTCGAGCAGCAGCAGCACGATCCCGAGGGCGAGCATCAAGTCGGCGAGCGTGACCGGCCAGGCCTCGCCCGTGATCATCGGCACCTTGAACAGCACGTCCGTAAAGGACACGCTCGGCATCAGGAAGGCGATGATGTTGTAGACCGCGAGCGGAATCAAAAGCAGCGGGAAACCGACCATCGGCGAAATGCCTTCTCGATCAAGATATCCGGACAGGACAATGCGGCGGCGAAGCATTGGCTCCGCCGCCGTCACTGTCATATCTCATAGGGTGGCCGAAATCAGGCAGGCGAAATCATCCTGCCCGGAGAAAGGTCCTAAAACTCAGGACTCTTTCTTCTTCAGGACCTGACGGCCCTTGTACATGCCGGTCTTGAGGTCGAGATGGTGCGGACGACGGAGCTCGCCGGAGTCCTTGTCTTCCACATAGGTCGGCTTCTTGATGGCGTCTGCCGAGCGGCGCATGCCACGACGCGACGGCGAGGTTTTTCTTCTCGGAACGGCCATTTCAATATCCTCTAGGGATTGGTGTTTCGGGGCATCGTCCACGAAGGAACGGCTCAGCACCCGCAAACCGAGGCGAGCTGAATGCCAGTCAAGGCCGGGCTTATAGAGGAAGGCCGACCTTAAATCTAGGGTTCTGGGCCGGAAAATACGCCCGAAAAGGACCCGAAATCAGCGATTTTCCCGCCAGCAGGTCGAAAGCGAGCTCGCCTGCCCCCGCGCCACATAGGTCCCGGCCAGCCGCCGGACACCCGGGCCAGGGGTCCGGGCGCTGCGTTTGACCGGATTCGGCAGGATCGAGGCCAGCAGGGCCGCCTCCCGGGGCGAGAGGTCCCCGGCCGATTTGCCGAAGGCATAGGCGCTGGCCGCCTCGACGCCAAACTGACCCTGCGGGCCGAGCTCGGCGATGTTGAGGTAAATTTCCAGGATCCGCGGCTTGGGCAGGACGAAGTCGATCCACAGCGCCAGCGGGAATTCCAGACCCTTGCGGACGAAATCCCGGCCCTGCCAGAGGAACAGGTTTTTCGCGACCTGCTGGGTGATGGTGGAGGCGCCCCGGAAGGCGGTGCCGTCCTCCTTGGCGTCGTCGATGGCCTCGCGCAGTGCGCCCCAGTCGATGCCATGATGCTTGCAGAAATGGGCGTCCTCGGCCGCCACCACCGCGCGCGGTAGATAAGGCGACATCGCCGCCAGATCGATCCATTCCCGCTGCATCGGCGCGCCCCGCAGGCTGCGCCAGGCCATCAGTGTCGAAACCGGATGGCCGGTGCGGTAGAACGGCGCGATCACGTAAGGCGCGAGAACGACGACCGCGAGCGCTACCAGCAGGATTTTGACGATGCGCAAATCGACCTTTCCGGCGCGGAACGAAACGCGGCCACGGATCCCGGCATTAAGTCTGTGATAAATCGGGCCTTTTCCAGCACTTTTTAGGCCTTCCAAACGATTGACTGAGGCGGGCGCATAAAGGATTGTCCCGCCGAATTTTAGTTCTGGAGCCCTTCTTGATGACCGGCACGTCCCCGTCCGATTTCGCCAAACGTCTGGACAAGACCGCTGATGATACCGAGGCCCTGCTCGGCCGCCTGCTGTCGGACGACATCCTGCACGATGAGATCGCCCGGCCCAAGCGACTGATGGACGCAATGCGCTATTCGAGCCTGAACGGCGGCAAGCGCCTGCGGCCGTTCCTGGTCGTCGAAAGCGCGGCCGTGTTCGGAGTTCCCCGCGAAGCGGCGCTGCTCGTCGGCGCGGCGCTCGAATGCATCCACTGCTATTCGCTGATTCATGACGATCTGCCGGCGATGGACAATTCAGACCTGCGCCGCGGCCGCCCCACCCTGCACAAGCAGACCGATGACGCCACCGCGATCCTCGCCGGCGACGGCCTGTTGACGCTGGCCTTCGACATCGTCACCCGCGACGAGATCCATCGCGACGCCAATGTGCAGCTGCTGCTGACGCGCGCGCTGGCGCGCTGCGCCGGCATCGGCGGCATGGTCGGCGGCCAGATCCTCGATCTCGCCGGCGAAGGCCGCTTCGGCGGCAACGAGCCGATCGATGTCGCACGTATTCAGCAGATGAAAACCGGCGCGCTGTTGCGCTACGGCTGCATCGCCGGCGCGATCCTCGGCCAGGCCCCGCAAAAGGAATATCAGGCGCTCGACGATTACGGCCGCGCGCTCGGCGAAGCCTTCCAGATCGCGGACGATCTGCTCGACGTCGAAGGCGATGCCGCAGCCCTCGGCAAGCCGGCCGGCGCCGATGCCGCGCTCGGCAAGACCACCTTCGTCACCCAACTCGGCATCGATGGCGCCAAGCAGCGCGTGCGCGACCTGCTCGCGCGTGCGGACAGCGCCGTGTCGATCTTCGGCGACCGTGCCGCCGTGCTGCAAGCCGCAGCGCGGTTCGTCGCTGAGCGCAAGAGCTAGCGCGCAACGATGGCGATCGAGGGCAAAGAAGATCCCGTCCTCGCCCGCTTCCGCAAGATGTCGCGGCCGGTGCGGCTGATCTACGCGCGGCCGCGGACCTTTATCTCGCTCGGCGTCGGCATCCTCGTCTGCCTGCTCGTGCCGGGCTCGCACCGGCTGGTGACGCGCCTCTTGTTCGGCTGGGATGCGCTGATCGCGGTCTATCTCGTGCTGGTCTATGCGATGATGCTGTGCAACGACCATCAGCACATCCGCCGCAGCGCGGCGATGCAGGACGACGGCCGCTTCGTGATCCTGCTGGTGACGGCGATCGGCGCCTTCGCGAGCATCGCGGCGATCGTTTCCGAACTCGGCACGCCGCATCGTGGGGCATGGGAGCTGACGATCGCGATCACCACCATCGCGCTGTCCTGGGCCGCCGTGCACACCACCTTCGCGCTGCATTACGCCCATGACTATTACCGCCAGCCGGTGGGCGGGTTGCAGTTCCCGAGCGGCGACAAGGAGGACCACGCCGATTATTGGGACTTCGTCTATTTCTCATTTGTGATCGGCATGACCGCGCAGGTCTCCGACGTCGGCATCACAGACAAGACCATCCGCCGCACCGCCACCGCGCACGGCATCGTCTCGTTCATCTACAACACGGCCTTGCTGGCTTTGACGGTGAACATCGCGGCGAGCGCGATTTCGGCTTGACGTCGTCCCTGCAAGGTCAATGACACACCTCGGCATTGGCATCGTTGCCGGGTCCGCCGCCGCCGCGATATTCGAGATGGCAGCCGCGGTTGACCGGACGGCAGCCGGTGCCATTGCAGAAGACCTGCCCGCCGCCCGAGGCGCGACCCGCGCCGGCTGCAATACCGGCCGCGGCGCCGCCCATGCCGCCATAACCACCCGCGGCGCCGATCTGCGGGCGCTGCCGCACCGGACGGTCCTCGCTGTCGTCGCGCCGCGAGGTCGCGGGCTTTGACGACGCGGGCTTGGCGGCGCGCTGCTTCACGCAGTCATTGTCGTCGTCGAGCACATAACCGTCGCCGCAGACGATCTTGGTACACTTGTCGCCGTCGGCCTTGAAGCCGTGCTCACAGACCAGCGGGCAGACGCGCGACGGCTTGGCCTTGACCGTATCGAGCGCGTCGGTGCTCGCCACCTTCACGTCGAGCTTGGTGCCGGCATAGCGGTTGAACTGCGACAGCGACCGCTGCGAGGACGTGGTCCAATTGCCGTCGGCTTGGCCCGAGAAGCAACCGACGCGGCTGAGCTCAGTTTGCATCGAGCGGCTGAGATCGGCCGGCGCGGTCGCCGGCGTCAGCGAAGCGACGTTGGTGCCGGCGGGGCTCGCCGTACTGGGCGCAGCATTCGGCGCGGCGGCGGCGAGATTGACGCGCTGCTGTTCGGCGGCAGCCGCCTGCTGTTGCGCCTGCTCCTTGGCCTTCTGGGCGACGAGCTGCGCCTGCTCGGCCGCCTTGGCATCGGCTGCGGCCTTGGCCTGCGTATCCTTCTGAGCACCGAGGGCAGCGAGACGATCACGCTCGGCCTCGGCCTGCTTCGCCTTCTCGGTGGCCGTCGCATGAGCCTGCTCGGCGCCGATTTTCTCGACTTGAAGCTTGGCAAGGCTCGCATAGAAACCGTCGGGATGCTGGGCGAGGAACGCATCCCACGCCGCCCTGTTGCCGACCTGGAGCGCGAGCTCGTAGTCGCGGCGGATATCGACCTGCGGGTTCGCCACTGGTGCCGCAGGTGCTGCAGCCACCATCTTGACCGGCACCAGCGGCACATCTTCGCCGCCGAGCGAGCCGTACACGAACGGCTCCTGCTTGTTGCCGGTCGATTTGAGCACGTCGTCGCGCACGAAACCGAAGGCGCGGCGGACGTCGAGGCCCGGTGTCGTCAGATGCTTCGACAGCGCGATCGTGAAAGGACTGTTGGCGCCGTCGCCATCCTGGGCCGTGAAGCCGGCCTTGGCCGAATAGGCAATCAGCGTGTTGGAGCTGGTCGGCTCGACCTGGGCCAGGCCACGGCCAATGCCGCGCGACGCAAGCGTGCGCTTCATGGTCCTGCCGAACGGATTGTCGCGGCAGGCATCGAGGATCACCAGGCGAAGCTGTTTTGCCGGCTCGACCGCGACCAGGACGCGATCGAGGGAGAGCGCCTCGTCGTAGACATCGGTGTCGCGCTCGAGCTTGGCATCGACGGGGATCAGATAGTTCGAGCCTTCGACCTCGATGCCGTGGCCGGCATAGTAGACCACGGCAATGTCGGCATCGCGGGTTGTATCGGCGAATTCGCGCAGCACACGCCGCGTATCCAGCGCCGTCAGGTCGTGCCGGGAATCGACGATGTCGAAGCCGGCGTCCTTCAGCGTCTTCGCCATCACCGAGCCGTCATTGACGGGGTTCGTCAGCGACGGCGCGTGCTGGTAGGCCGAGTTGGCGATCACCAGCGCGACCCGCTTTCCTGCGAATGCGGGCCCGGCGCCGAACAGCAGCGCTGCGGCGAGGAGAAGCGGGTAAAGTCTGAACAAAATGCGCATGACAACTTCCGAAAATTCAGGGCCGTTCGCCCCTTTGGGACCGCTTTAGCAAGATCCACCGCCGTCGCTTGTGATGGAGGTCACGAAGGCGGCGCCGACGACAGGCCGAGAGCCCCCTTTTTGTATGTCGCGCCAGCGCGGTCGGGGTTCGCCGACGAATGCCCGCGCGGATCGGATTCCCCTAGGAATCCCCGACATGCCCCCGGTACTGCGGCAGATTGTCCGTGATCTCGTGCCAGGGCGCCTTCGAGCCGACAAAAATATGGGCGTTTGGCCGGATCGAGGGGGCATCGACCAGGGTTCCCATGGCGACATGGACCCATTTTCCCTCGCGCACCCGGGAATAAAGCAGCGAGCCGCAGCGGACGCAGTGCGCGTCATGGGTGATGTCGTCGCCGTAGATCAACCGCTGGTCCTCGCCATGGACGATACGGAGCTTGTCCTGCGGGATTCCGGCGAACGGCTTGAAGGCCGAGCCGGTGGTGCGGCGGCAATTCGAGCAGTGGCAGTTCATCGCATAGGAGAATGCGTCCGCCACCTCGTAGCGCACGGCGCGGCAATAGCATTCGCCGGTGAGGATACGAGCGTTCGAATTTTCTGATCCGGTCATGGCAATGCCTTGGCGCAAATGGCTGACACAGCCATAGCGCATTTCGATGTGTACGACTAAGTTCCGCCCAAGCCATCATCCAAAGGGACGACCCATGAGCCAGAACCGTTCGAGCGTCGAAGCCGTCGTGCAATCCTATTTCGACGGACTCTACGATGGCGATGCCGAAAAGCTCGGCGCGATCTTCCATCCCTCGGCCGATTTGCGCTGGGTCGAGAAGGGCGAATTGCAGGTGTTGACCGTACCCGACTGGCTCGACCGCGTGCGCAAGCGCCCCTCCGGCAAGGCCGAAGGCAAGCCGCGCGAGGATTTCATCGTCACCATCGACCGCTCCGACGAGAAGACGGCCTTCATCAAGGTCCGGTGCCAGCTGCCGCCACGTTTCTTCACGGATTATCTGGTGGCGATGAAGCTCGCCGATGGCTGGCAGATCGTGTCGAAATCGTATCGGTATGATTTGAGAGACTGAGAGGGCTTTCACCCTCGCACTGCCCGAAATCCGGCACACTCGCCCCGCATTCTCCGTCATTGCGAGCGCAGCGAAGCAATCCAGTCTGTCTCCGCGGAGAGATTCTGGATTGCTTCGCTCCGCTCGCAATGACGATGTCTGAAAGTTCCCATGCCGCTCGACCGCCGTTCCCTGCTCGCCTCGCTCTGCTGGATCGCCGCTTCGCCCGCATTCGCCGCGGAGGCGCCACCTGAACTCGAATCCTACGAGCGCGAAAGCGGCGGGCGGATCGGGGTCTATGCTGAAAACCTTGCGACCGGCGCCAAGCTCGCCTGGCGTGCCGACGAGCGCTTTGTGATGTGCTCGACCTTCAAGGCCTCGCTCGCGGCCTGCGTGCTGGCACGGGTCGATCGCGGCGAGGAGCAGCTTGCGAGCATGATCCCTTACGGCAAGGCTGACCTGCTGGAGTACGCACCGGTCGCGAAGCAGAATCTTTCGGCCGGCGCGATGTCGGTCACCGAGATGTGCAAGGCGATCGTCGAGCTCAGCGACAACACCTGCGCCAATTTGCTGCTGGCGCGGATCGGCGGCCCCGCCGCACTCACCGCATTCTGGCGATCGCTCGGCGACACCATCTCGCGGCTCGACCACAACGAGCCCGAGCTCAATCGCTCGCCACCCGGCGATCCCCATGACACGGCGACGCCAGCAGCGATGGCGAGCAATCTGAAGCGGCTGGTGACGGGCGAGGCGCTGTCAGGCGCCTCGCGTGCCCAGCTCACCGAATGGATGGTCGGCTGCAAGACCGGCGCGAACCGGCTGCGCGGCGGCCTGCCGGCAGCCTGGACCATCGGCGACAAGACCGGCAACAACGGCAAGGACGCATCGGGCGATATCGCGGTGGTTTGGCCGAAGCCAGATCGGCCGATCCTGATCGCGGCCTATACCCAGGGCGGCACGCCGACCTCAGCACAGATCGAGGCGGCGTTCGCGCGCATCGGGCGCATGGTGGCCGAACGTCTCGCGTGAACCGCGCTGCATTGACCTTCTGGCCGCTTCCGGGCCAAGACAGGTCATGATCGCAGCGAAATTTCAGATCTTTCTCATCCTGCTCACTGTCCTGGCGGGCACTGCGCTTGTCGCCCGCCGCTTCAATATCGCCCCGGCCATTCTGCTGATGCTGGCCGGCGTCGGCCTTGCGTTCGTGCCGGGCATGCCGCCGGTGGAGCTGCCGCCGGAGCTGGTGCTGCTGATGGTGCTGCCGCCGCTGATCTACTCGGCGAGCGTCGCCATGAGCTGGCGCGAGTTCAGGAACAATTTGCGCCCCATCGTGCTGCTCGCGGTCGGCGCGGTGATCTTCACCGCGGCACTGGTCGCGGCCGCCACGCATTATGTGATCGGCCTGCCCTGGACCATCGGCTTCCTGCTGGGCGCCATCGTCGCTCCGCCCGACGTGGTGGCCCCGCTCGCGATCGCGCGCCGGCTGAACATGCCGCGCCGGCTCCTGGTCATCCTCGAGGGCGAAGGGCTCGCCAACGACGCCACCGCCCTGATCCTCTACCGCTTCGCACTCGCCGCCATCATGGTCGGACATTTCTCGCTGCCGCTCGCGGCCGGCGAGTTTGTCCTGATCGTCGCCGGCGAGATCGCCTTCGGCATCGGCGTCGGCTGGCTCTCGCTGCGCTTGCGCAAATGGGCGAGGGATCAGCAGGTCGAGCTGACGCTGTCGCTGATCACGCCTTTCGTCTCCTACTGGCTGCCCGAACATGTCGGCGGTTCCGGCGTGATCGCAACGGTGGCCTGCGGCCTCTATGTCAGCTGGAACGGCCCGCTCCTGATCTCGTCGGCGACGCGCCTGCAAGGCATTTTCTTCTGGGACCTCATCATCTACCTGATCGAGGGCCTGCTGTTCCTGCTCACCGGCTTCCAGATGCGGGCGCTCTACGAGAAGTCGAAGGCGTTCCCGCTTGACGACATCCTGATCGCCACCGCCGTGGTGCTGGCGATCATCGTGATCGCGCGTTTCGTCTGGCTCTATCCCGCGACCTATTTGCCGCGAATCCTCAGCAAGTCGCTGCGCGAGCGCGATCCGTCGCCGCCCTGGCAATGGCCGTTCGTGCTCGCCTTCACCGGCGTGCGTGGCGCGGTGTCACTGGCGGCCGCGCTGGCGCTGCCGTTCACGCTGCCTGATGGCGATGCCTTTCCCTATCGCGACCTGATCCTGTTCGTCGCGTTCGGCGTCATCTTCGTCACGCTGATCGGCGTCGGCCTGACGCTGCCGCCGGTGGTGCGCTGGCTCGGCGTTGCCGAGGCCGGCCGCAACGAGCACGTCGCCGAGCACGAGGCCGAGATCGCCGCACGCCGCCAGGCCCTCGACGCCGCACTGAAATCGCTGGACGCATTGACGGAGGAGAAGGAGGTGTCGGAGGAGGTGATGAGGCTCCTGCGCGCACGCCACGAGATTCGCGTCACCCAGCTTCCAGATTCGCTCGATCCCGCCCACCATGATGTCTCCGCCGCCGGCACCGCACTGACTCGCGAGCTGATCGCCGCCGAGCGCAAATTCATCCACGGCCTCCTGCGCGACGGCCAGATCACCGACGAGACACGGCGCCGGATCGAGCGAGATCTCGATCTGGAGGAGGCGAGCCTGGCGAACCGGGAGTATCGGGGCGTGCCGCTGTAGCTCCTCGTCATTGCGAGCGCAGCGAAGCAATCCAGATAGCCTCAACGGAAAGATTCTGGATTGCTTCGCTGCGCTCGCAATGACGGTTGTTGAAGCACCGGGGCACACTACCGCCTCTCGCAAAACTCCCCCATCGCCGCTGCCACAGCCCCCGCAATCAGCTCCTGCCGCTCCGGCGAGTTCATCGTCATCTCCTCGTCGCGGTTGATGATGGAGCCGGCCTCCAGCAGCACTGCCGCGCTTCTCGTTTGCGACAGCACGACGAGCCCGTCATAGCGGTAGACGCCGACATCCTTGTCGAGCAACTCGCGCCGATAGCGCCCCATCACCGGCAGGGTGTACTGGCCGGCATAGTGCAGGCCTTGATCCTTCAACCGCCGGCCGATCATCCGGGCCAGCATCAGGCTGCTGGCGAAGTGCGGATTGCGTTCGGATACGAACAGCGAATGGCCTGAAAACCGGTCACTGAAATAGCTCTGCGCGCCGTCGAATTCCCAGGTCTCGAGCAATTTGTCCGGCACCGAATCGTGATGGACCGACAGCAACAGATCGGCCCGGCCATCATTCGCCGCACTGACACGCTTGAACAGGCTCGGCCGCGCCTTGCCGTCCGTGACGAGCAAGCGGGTTGCGGCAAAGCCCTCGGACTTGAGTTTCGCCGTGATCAGTCTTGCAAGACGAACATTGAAGCCGAACTCCGGATCGTTGCGCGCGCTCAACGCACCATAGGAATCCGGAGTATGCCCGGCATCCACGACGATGCGGAATTTTGGTTTCTCGCATTTGGCCGCCGGCTGCGGCGACTTCGCCTTCAGTTTCGCGATCTTTCGCGCGGCAGCGGCGTGGCCGGGGTCAACAGGCGCAAGCGACGACAACAGGATCGACGCGACGAGCGACAGGACGAGAGTTCCGATGATGCCCCGCGCCCGCGACAAGCCCTACTCCGCTGCCGCAACCTGGGGACGACCCACAAATCCCGCGACATCGCCAAAACGTTCCAGCATCACCGCGGGCAGGTCCTTGGCCTTGCTGGTGACGCAGGCGCCGGAGCGCACCGCGTAGCGATCCTGATGCGCGGCCTGCGGTGGCGGCTCGCCCTGCTGGAGCGCGCGCGCCAACTCCATCACGGTTTTACGGAAATGCATGATGCCGAGATCGGTCGGGCCGAGATGCTCGCGGGTACGGTCGGCGATCGGGCCCTGGCTGTCCTGCACGGCGGCGTCCTGTTCGGAGACGCCCTTGATGCCGGTATAGCTTCGGGTCTTCTGGAGCTTGCGGTCGATCAGATAATCGTTGCCCTTGTGACGCAGCGGCACGTAATTGTCGTCGACCTCCGAGATCACGCCGTTACCGCGGTCGTAGGCATCACGCTCGGCTTGCGTCAGCGGCCGCTCCGGATTCCAGGCATAGGTGTAGATCCAGCAATTGGTGTCGGTGACGGGCACGAAGGTCTGGCCAAAGATGTTCTCGCCCGGCATCGCGCTTGGCGCGTAGGCATGGAACGGCATCAGGAACTGCGCGATGCGCCAGTAAATGTTGTCGCCGCCGGTGAGCCGGCCGCCGGCGATGGTGAGGCCGGCGTCGTGCGCGTTGATCTTGATCACGGGCCGCGGGTCTTCCGCGATCCAGCGCATGTGATCGCTCGACATCCGCGCGATCGGATTCACGAAATGCCGCTTGATGTCCAGAATCTCGTTCTCCTCCTTGTCGAAGGAGAGATGGGCGAAGGTGAAATGCGCGGTGTCGATCGAGCCTTCCAGTGCCTGCACCCAGTTGCAGTCCTGCCATTTCTTGCTGACGTAGCGGTGCGAGGCCGGCAGCAGCGCCATTTCGAGATCGGGCAGCTCGGGCATGGCGTCCGCCGGGCCCATATAGGCCCAGATCATCTCGCCCCATTCGCGCACAGGATACGACTTGATGCGGATCAGGTCTTTGGCGTTGAGGTCGGGATAGGAGGTCGGCATGTCCATGCATCGGCCGTCGGTATCGAATTTCCAGCCGTGATAGACGCAACGGATGCCGCACTCCTCAACGCGCCCCAGCCAGAGATTGGCGCCGCGATGCGGGCAATATTGATCGATGACACCGACGACGCCGCGCGTATCGCGGAAGGCGAGCAGCTCCTCACCGAGGACGGTGATCTTTTTGGGCTCGCCGTCGGGCTCGGGGAGTTCTTCAGAGAGAAGCACGGGAATCCAGAAGCGGCGCAACAGCTCACCCATTCCCGTGCCTGGGCCGGACTCGGTCAGGAACTTGTTGTCTTCTGCGCGGAGCATGGGGCGCCCTCCGGACTATTATTTTGCTTTTGACCAAGCTTGTCGCAGGCGGGGCGAGGCGTCAACGCCCGTTGCGACGCAGTTTCAAATTCGACCATCCGCTGCATCCCTATGCCGGTTGAATCGGGGGATGATACGAGCCACGATGGCTAACGTGAGCTTCCTGTTTGAAGCATTCTTTACTCAGACACGCGTTGCTAACAATGATAATCGACGTGCCAGACCATCAAGAACTAGGCGAGACAGCCAACGGTTGGCTCAACCTCGCATGGGAAATCACAATTGAAGCCTTGGCAAAATTTCAAGACAGCGCGGGCTATCTTGAGCAACTAAGTGAAGAAAATCCCGAGAAAAGTCCACTTGAGGCATACTGGCACCAGAAACGCTACAGACTAAACAACGCTATTGCGCTCCTTCAGCAATCGATTGAGCTCCTGCTGAAGACGAGAATTGCTGAGACCAGCCCGTACCTTCTCATTGTGGGCGATCCGCAATCATGGCCAAAAGCAAGCAAGGCAGGCGAGGTAAGGTTCTCAGAATTTCGAACGCTTGATGCGTCACAACTCTGTCGAGCCGTTAGTCTTGCTACTAACACCCGTCTACATTCGGACTTCAATTCCTTCTTCGAACGCATCAGAACCCAGAGGAACAAGATAGCTCACCTAAATGCGGGAAACGCTCGGGTCGAAGCACACAAGATTCTCGTGGATATACTGACGGGATATAGATTTTTGTTTCCTGATGGAAATTGGATCGAGTTTCGAAAGAAATATATGATATCGACCGGTGAATATTCGCCAATTTCAGACTACGAGGAGGACTTCACTCACTCAAATTTTCTTTACGAACTCACCGCCGCAGTGTCTTCACTTGAAAATCGCTACACCAAAGCTTTCTTTGGATATGACAAAAGAAAGAGGGGCGTTCTTTGCCCGAACTGCAAATCCCTTCAGACCAAATACGACGATTCTGAACCAAAATTCGCACAGAAGCGGCGGGACGGTTCCGTAAATTGCATCGCTTGTGGAGCGACCTATACGGCGCAAGAATATATTGACGAGCTAGCCCAATGGGCGTGATCCGCGGATAGCTTGTAGACGAGGAGCAGAGAAAGCGAGAGCCTACAAGTCCTCCGGAGACGGCGATCTCATTGCCGTTACTCGAGTCTCCCTAGCAACACTAAAGCTGTCTTGCTTGGCGCCGCACCTCACGCTGAGAAGTGTTGTTGTCGAATTGATGAAGCAGAGGGCCCTGCAATCCGCCATCTCTTAAATCAATCATTCCTTCTGAGTAATTGTACGAGAATGAGTAACGATGACCTGAAATCGTGACCCAACAAGTCCGCGCCAAGCGCCCGTTGCGCTCGTACACTTCAATCCTATCGACGGACAAATCCAACCTTTCTCGAACAGCATCCGAGAGAGGCTCGATTATGGCAGCGACGCCTGGCGCATGGTGTTCGGCTTCACTTCTTACTCTCCTGATGAAATTGTCGATCTGAGCGTCGGTTCTAAGTCGTCTAGCCATAGCGCATCCGACTCCGCGTTTTGTGATCCTCAATAAATTAGAGAGAGCTGCAACTGCGGTACTCTTCTTGTGATCCCCTACACCGGCCGCTCCCCCTTCACCGTCACCCGCGTGCCCGAGCGCGTATGCGGCCAGTAATCCCACATCGCGCGGTGCTGGGCGCAGCGGTTGTCCCAGAAGGCGATGGCGTTCTCGGTCCAGCGGAAGCGGCACTGGAACAGCGGGTTTTCGGCGTGCTGGTAGAGATAGGCGAGCATGGCGTCGCTCTCGTCGCGCGGGACGCCATTGATGTGGCGGGTGAAGCCGCGGTTGACGTAGAGCGCCTTCTTGCCCGTGACCGGATGCGTGCGCACCACCGGATGCTCGGCATGCGGATAGGCTGGGCGGTCGGCGACGCCGTAATTCGCGTAGAGCCCGCGGTAGATCGGCTCACCGTCGTGCAGCGCGGTCAGCCCGTCGAGATAGGCCTTCATACGATCCGACAGCGCCTCATAGGCGGCGTACATATTGGCGAACAGCGTGTCGCCGCCACGCGGCGGGCACTGCTTGATATAGAGTATCGAGCCCATCGGTGGCTCCTGATCGCAGGACACGTCGGAATGCCAACCCTCGCCGTTGGCGCGCGGCGAATTCTTGTCGGCGTAGATCTTCATCAGCGCCGGGTCTTCGTCTTCGTGCGGCGCGGCAGGATGGAAATGCAGCTCGCCGAACTTGCGGCCGAAGGCGAGGTGCTGTTGTGGCGTGATGTGCTGGTCGCGGAAGAAGATGACGAGGTTTTCAGCAAGCGCGCGATGGATCTCGTCCATCTGCTGGTTGGAGCGCGCGTCGTCCAAGACGAGCTTGCCGATATCGACGCCGGAGATTTCTGCGCCGATGATGGGGGTGAGCTTTTCGACCGCGATGGTCTCGTAAGGCGCACCGTCATCCGCCGTGTGGCGATAGCGCGGGCCCTGCTTGCCGGCGAGTGAGCTCATGGCGTGTCTCCCGATCGTTTTGATTGGGAGCCATCGTAGCAATGTGGGGCGGGTTAGCGAAGCGTAACCCGCCACTTCGCGCGCGCAAAAAAATAAGGCGGGTTGCGCTTCGCAAACCCGCCTTACGATTTCGATGTTTGGAGACGCCTACTCCGCCGCGGTCACCGGCACCTTGGCGCCCTGGCCGTAGCGCTGCTCGATATAGTCGATCACCAGTGCCTTGAAGTCGGAGGAGATGGTCGGCCCGCGCAGCGTGCGGAACTTCTTGCCGTCGACGAAGACGGGCGCGGCCGGCGCTTCGCCGGTGCCGGGCAGCGAGATGCCGATATTGGCGTGCTTGGATTCGCCAGGGCCGTTGACGATGCAGCCCATCACCGCGACGTTGAGCTCTTCGACGCCCGGATATTTCGTCTTCCAGTTCGGCATCTCGTCGCGGATGAAACCCTGGATCGATTGGGCCAGCTCCTGGAACGTGGTCGAGGTGGTGCGGCCGCAGCCGGGGCAGGCCGCAACCAGCGGCACGAAGGTACGGAAGCCCATGGTCTGGAGCAGTTCCTGGCCGACCTGCACTTCGCGGGTACGGTCGCCACCGGGCTCCGGCGTCAGCGAGATACGGATGGTGTCGCCGATGCCCTGCTGAAGCAGAATGCCGAGCGCGGCGGAGGAGGCAACGATGCCCTTGGTGCCCATGCCGGCCTCGGTAAGGCCGAGATGGATGGCGTAATCGGAACGGCTGGCGAGAACCTCATAGACCGCGATCAGATCCTGCACCGCCGAGACCTTGGCCGACAGGATGATGCGGTTCTTGGGCATGCCGAGCTCTTCGGCGCGCGCCGCCGAGAGCAGCGCCGACTGCACCATGGCTTCGCGCATCACCGCGCGCGCATCGCGCGGATTGGGCGAGGCGGTGTTTTCGTCCATCAGCCTGGTCAGCAGTTCCTGGTCGAGCGAGCCCCAATTGGCGCCGATGCGCACCGGCTTGCTGTTCTTGTTGGCGATCTCGATGATGTCGCCAAACTGGGTGTCGCGCTTGTCCTTGAAGCCGACATTGCCGGGATTGATGCGGTACTTCGCCAGCGCTTCGGCGCAGGCCGGATAAGCCGCGAGCAGCTTGTGACCGATATAGTGGAAGTCGCCGATCAGGGGCGTGGTGAGACCGAGCTTGAGCAGGCCGTCGCGGATATGCGGAACGGCAGCCGCCGCCTCCTCGCGATCGACGGTGATGCGGACCAGCTCGGAACCGGCGCGCGCGAGCGCTGCGACCTGGGCGATGGTGCCGTCGATATCGGCGGTATCGGTGTTGGTCATCGACTGCACGACGATCGGCGCACCGCCGCCGACGGCGACGTCGCCGACCATGACCTGGGTGGTGTGATGCCGGGGCGCCGGGCCCGCGATGTCGGAATCGATGGTGTTTTCGAGCTTGTTCATGGGGTCCAAATATCAGGTTTTGGTGACGTTCAGCAATGCATCGCGTGGCGCCGCAGCCGTTTGGCTCGGACGGTTAACCAGAAAAAGCCCAGCAATTACAAGGATCGCTGCGGCCCCGAATGTCAGGCTCAAGGTGTCGTGCATGATGAAATAGCTACCCACCACGCCAAACAAAGGGGTGATGAAGGTAAAAGCCGACAATTTGCTGGCCGAATAGGTCTTTACCAGCGCGAACCAAAGCGTGAACGTGGTTCCCACCACCCAGATCGCCTGGAAGGCCACCAAGGCGATGGACAGCGGCGACGGCGTGTGGGGGATGGTCTCGCCGAACAGCAAGGCGGCCAGGCCCAGGATCGGGATCGAGGTCGCGACCTGATAGCCCAGCGCCTTCTCGGGCGCGATGAAGCGCAACCGCGTGCTCTTGGCGACCAGCGTGGTTGCGGCCCACAGCCCGGCACCGCCCACGATCATGAGGTCGCCGAGCAGCACCCAGGCATCGACATCCGGCTGCGGCACGCCGATCGCGAGCGCGACACCGGCAAAGCTCACGGCCAGACCCAGCCATTGCACGCCGCCCAGCCGCTCGCCGAGCACCTGGTAGGAGCCGAGCGCGACGAAGAACGGCGCGGTGTAGAGAAACACGACCGCGCGTGACACCGAGGTGAAACGCAGGCCCTGGTAGATCAGCACGAACTCGATGCCGAACATCACCCCGGCAAATAGGCCGGCCTTCCACGTGCCATCGCGCTCGAAGAATTTGACGCCGCGAAACGTGCCGATGATGAACAGCACCGGCAATGCACCCATCGAACGGATCGTGGCCTGGAGCATCGGCGGGATCTCCGGCAGCACCAGCTTCACCGCGATCTGGTTGAAGCCCCAGGTCAGGCACAGCATCAGCATCAGGGCGATGGCGCCGGCACTGAGGGGGCGCGCGGCGGATGGGTTGATTTGAGGTGAGGACATGTCTTCCCGGATACCGGCTTTGCGCCGTTGTTGCTTTATGCAGCTTTCTGACAATGGGTGCAGACGCCCGTGATCTCCACCACGGACAGCTTCGGCGCGAAGCCTGACGCTCGCGCCGCGGCGTTGAGATCCCCGGCGAAGGACGCCGACGGAATCTCGCCGACCAGACCACAGCGCTCGCAGATCAGGAACGCCACCGCCGAGGTCGCATCATGGTCATGGGCGGCGCAGGCGAGATAGGCGTTGCGGCTTTCGATGCGGTGCACCAGGCCATTCGTCATCAAAAAATCGAGAGCACGATAGACCGTGATCGGCGCCGGCCGCGGCATCGATTTCGCCAATTCGTCGATCACCTCATAGGCGCCGAGCGGGCGGTGGCTGGAGAGCAGCGCCGCAAGCACCTGGCGGCGTATCGGCGTGAATTTCTGCGCGCGCTGCTTGCAGACCGCTTCCGCATGGGACAGCGCGTCCGCGGTGCAGCGGCCGTGATCGTGGTCGGGCGCGGGAAATGCTGGCTTTGCGAGGGTCATGGGATCGGCGTTCTAGCATTTCGGCGGGGGAACCCAAAGCGCGACCCGCCGCACGGCTGCCAGCCATGCTCATCCCGCGGGACAGCGTCCCGGCAACCCGCCATGTCATAATCATAAGCTTGCTTATAATATTCCAAGCTTATTGGAGACCAAGCTTATGACCCGCGGGTCCGTTGACCATAATTTCCTGTTCACGCTCGGTGAGCTTTACCGCCTGCTCCGCGTCTACGCCGACAAGGAGGCCTCGCGCTTCGGCATCACCCGCGCCCAATGGGCGGTGCTGGCCAAGGTCGAGCGCAGCGAGGGCATGAAACAGTCGGAACTCGCCGAGCTCCTCGATATGCAGCCGATCACGCTGACGCGGCTGATCGACAAGCTCTGCGACAGCGACTGGATCGAGCGCCGCAACGACCCCTCGGACCGCCGCGTCAAGCGGCTGTACCTCAAGAAGGCCGGACGGACGCTGCTCGGCAAGATGAGCGGCCTGAAGTCGGAACTCACGGCCAACGCGCTCGACGGCATCAGCCCGGCGGACGCCCACCGTCTCCTCACCCAACTCGAATCCATCAAGGAAAACGTGCGTAACGCGATCCAGGCCTCTGGGGCGGAACAAGCGCGTAAGGAGCAGCGCTATGGCTGATCAGGTTCTCAAGTTCCAGCCCGAGCAGAAGATCGACAGCGGCAAGTCCACCAAGAAGGCCGGCACCAATCCGCGCCGCCGCCTGATCGCAGGCCTGCGACGGTATCGCCGCGTCCTGCTGATGGTCGTGCTGCCAATCGTCGTCGCCATCGCCGGCATCACCTTCTATCTCAACGGCGGCCGCTATGTCGGCACTGACGACGCCTATGTCGGCGCACAGAAGGTGCTGGTCACGCCCGACATCTCCGGCAAGATCGAGAAGGTCGTCGTGAAGGAGGGCCAGATCGTCAAGCAGGGCGACGAACTGTTCGAGATCGACCCCGTGCCGTTTCGCCTCGCGGTGAATGAGGCCAAGGCGCAGCTGATGCAGGCGCAGACGACCTATGACAACCTCCGCGCCAACATCAAGATCTACGGCGACATGCTCGATCTCGCTCAGAAGGGCGTCGACCTGAAGCAGCGCGATGTCGAGCGCAAGCAGGCGCTGGTGAAGAACAGTTTTGGCTCGCAGCTCGATCTCGACAACGCCTCGAACGCGCTGGTCACATCCGGCTCGATCGCGCAATACGTCAAGCAGCAGATGTCGACGGCCAAGACGCAATTGCTTGGCGACACCGACCTGCCGCTGGAGAAATTCCCGCCTTACGCACAAGCCAAGTCCAAGCTCGACAACGCCGAGCGCAACCTCGACCATTCCGTGGTGCGCGCGCCGATGGGTGGCGTCGCGACGCAGGTCGAGCAGATCCAGCTCGGCCGCTACGTCACCGCGGGCATGGCGGTGTTCTCCATCATCGACGTCGCCCATCCCTGGGTCGATGCCAATCCGAAGGAGAGCGACCTCACCCACGTCACCGAAGGCCAGGCCGTTACCCTCGAGGTCGACGCATTCCCGAACCACGTCTTCAAGGGCAAGATCGGCTCGCTCTCGCCCGGCACCGGCGCGCAATTCGCGATCCTGCCGCCGCAGAACGCCACTGGCAATTTCGTCAAGGTGGTGCAGCGCGTGCCGATCCGCATCTATTTCGACGAGACCGACAAATATGTGCGGCGGCTGAAGGCCGGCATGAGCGTCTACGCCACCATCGACACCGGCCACCAGCGCTCGCTCGCCGGCCTGCTCGGCCTGTCGGCGACGGCAAGTCAGGACAAGGACTGATCCGATGGCGGAGTCCAATCCCGCCCTCATGGTCCCCGGCCTGCGCCGGAACATGGTGACGATCTGCGCCATGACCGCCACCATCATGCAGGCGCTGGACACCACCATCGCCAACGTCGCGCTGCCCTACATGCAGGGCACGCTGTCGGCCTCGCAGGACCAGATCAACTGGGTGCTGACCTCCTACATCGTCGCAGCCGCGATCATGACGGCGCCGGTGGGCTGGATTTCCAACCGCTTCGGCCGCAAGCGCATCTTCATCATCTGCGCTGCCGGCTTCACCTTCGCCTCCGTGCTGTGCGGGCTCGCGCAAGACATCAACCAGATGGTGCTGTTCCGCCTCTTGCAAGGCGTGTTCGGCGCGGCGCTGGTGCCGCTGTCGCAGTCCGTCATGCTCGACTATTACACGCTCCAGGAACGCGCCAAGGCGATGTCGATCTGGGGCATGGGCGTGATGATGGGTCCGATCATGGGGCCGTCTCTGGGTGCCTGGCTGACCGAGAGCTATTCCTGGCACTGGGTATTCTTCGTCAACATTCCTTTCGGCGCCATCACCGTGCTCGGGCTCAGCGTCTTCATGGACGAGACCAAGCAGGACACCAGTCTCAAATTCGACTGGTTCGGCTTTGCCGCGCTGGCAGTCGGGATCGGCGCGCTTCAGCTCGCGCTCGACCGCGGCGAGCAGCTCGATTGGTTCGAATCCGCCGAGATCGTGACCGAGTTCGTGATCTCAGGCGTCGCCTTCTACTATTTCTTCGCTCACTCGTTCACGACCTCGCGTCCGTTCATCCAGTTCGCGCTGTTTCGGGATCGCAACTTCCTCACCGGCTGCATCTTCATGACGGTGATGGGCCTCGTGCTGTACTCGACCATGGCGCTGGCCTCGCCCTATCTGCAAAACGTCATCGGCTATCCCATCATGACCGCCGGCGGCCTGCTCGCGAGCCGCGGCTTCGGCACCTTCTTCGCGATGATGATGGTCGGCCGCATCATGCGCTGGATCGAGGCGCGGACGCTGATCATCACCGGACTGACGCTGACGGCGGCCTCGCTGTTCCAGATGACCGGCTGGACCGACCAGACCCAGGTGCCGGAGATCGTCGTCGTCAGCGTCATCCAGGGCTTTGGCTTCGGCCTGGTCTTCGTGCCGCTGTCGACGGTGGCGTTCCTGACGCTGCCGAACCATCTGCGCACCGACGGCACCTCGATGCTGACGCTGATGCGCAACGTCGCGAGCTCGGTCGGCATCTCCATCGTGATCGCCGAGCTGACGCAGGGCACGCGCAAGACCTATGCGATCCTCTCGGAATACATCAACCCGTTCAATCACGCGCTCCAGATGCCGAACGTGCGTAGCATGATCGACCTCTCCACAGACGCCGGCCGCGCCATGGCCGACCGGATGGTCAACGTGCAGGCGCAGATCATTGCGTTTGCGCACGACTACATGCTGGTGATGGTCTTCATCCTCTGCACCATCCCGCTCGCCTTGATGATCGGCTCGACCAAGGCCATGCTGCGAAAGCAGACGGCTGGGCCGGAGCATGCGGTGATGGAGTAGGACGCGCTCTCGTGCCCCGGACGCAGCGCAGCACGCGAGTGATGCGCTGCAGAGCCGGAGCCCATACTCGCGGCAACTGGGTCCCGGTTCTGCGGCGCAGCGTTACACGCTGCACCGCGCCCGGGACACGAGAGCTTCTACAGCAACTCCTCGCACCCCAAATCCTCGACCGCCATCATCACTCGTTCCAGATTATTCCACCAGATCAGCGGCGGAAGGTTGATGCTCCACTGCCAAACCGGCCTGGTGATGTGCCACAGCACCGACAGACGGTAGTCCTGGTCGAGCGCGCCGCGCGTGTAGCCGACCACGCCGTGGGCGAGAAGCGTCTCGTGATAGTGATTGAGCAGCCGACGTTCGAGTGCCTGCCTGCGGTCTGGATACCATTGCATCGCCATCATGTAGGCGAGGTCGCTCGTAGGCACATTGATGCGCCACTGGTCGAAATCGAAGATGCGCGCGGTGTCTGCGACGCCGGGCCGCGGCAGCAGGAAATTCCAGATATGGGCATCGCCATGGGCGATGCTGATGTGACGCCGCGATCGATAGCGCTGGGATAGCCGAGCCGAGTGCTCGATCAAGCGACGGTAGAGGATGCGACGCTCCTCGCCGAGGCGGTCGCCGAGCAGATCGGCAAATCGGTCGTAATGGCCGGCGAAGGTCTCCATGTGCTGCGCCCGATCCTCGGCGCTCGCCCAGGTGCCGACGGTGTCGCCAAGGCCGGGATGATCCCACCATGCCGCATGCCAGCGCGCCAGCGTCGTGACGATGGCCATCGCCTGCTCATGCGACGGCGGCAGCGGCCACTGGGTTGCGATCTCATGGCTGTCGGTGAGATCTTCCAGCAAAAGATGCCAGACCAGGCTCTCCTCGTCGAAGCTCCCGTCGAAGCAGCGCGGCGCCAGCCCGGGCGGCATGTTCGGCGCAAGCCGTGTGTAGAAGGCGACCTCCTGCCGGCCGGCATCCGCGAGCGTGCCGGCAAACTCGGCATTCGCGGTCTTCAGAATCAGCGATTGCGGAGCACCGGCGGATTCCCCGACATAGCGCAGGCCGAGGCGGATGATATGTGACACCACGGTGTCACGCTGGTGCAGCACCTTCACCTCGCGCACCGCGCCGGCGTCCAGCACGCCGCTCCTGCGCAGCGCCGCCGTCAGTCGGCCGGGCTCAACGACTTCAGGCAATTGTGGAGGTGTCATGACCCCGATGCCCCTGTGCCGCGGCATACTGCACGATCAACACCCCGGGCGCCAGCGGCCGACCTGATGCCGGGCTCAAGCCGCGGCGGTGGAATCGCGCACGGTCCGGACCACGACCGACCGCAGCTGTTCGAGATTGGCCGCCATGCCTGTGATCGCCTGCCTGACCTCCGCGGCGCGCTCGTTCACCGAGGCGGCGTCGCGGCTGACATTGGAGATCTTGGCCGAGACTTCCTTCGCGGCAGACGCCGATTCGGAGATCGAGCGCGAGATCTCCCGCGTCGCGGCGTCCTGCTCTTCCATCGCGGCGGCGACCGAGGTCGCAACGCCGTCGATCTCGACGATGTGGCCGCCCATGGTCTCGACAGCATCGACCGCGGCCTGTGTCGAGGCCTGGATCTCCGCGATCAGCCGCGAGATCTCCTCGGTCGATTTGGCAGTCTGGTCGGAGAGCGATTTCACTTCGGCGGCGACCACCGCGAAGCCGCGGCCGGCCTCGCCGGCACGCGCCGCCTCGATCGTGGCGTTGAGCGCCAGGAGGTTGGTCTGGCCGGCGATGCCACCGATAAGGTCGGAGACCTCGGCGATCTTCTTCACCGAGCCGGCTAGTGTCTGGATGGTCGAACGGGCCTGCTCGCGGCCGGCGACCGCCGATTTGGTGACCGTGCTGGTGCGCGCGACCTGGGTCGCGATCTCCCGGATCGAAGCGCTCAGCTCTTCGGCTGCGGCCGAAACGGTTTGCGAACTGCCCAGCGCCTGGGTGGAGGCGGAGGCAACCGCCTGCGACTCCACGGACAGCGATCGGGCGATCTCGGACAGGCTGGCGGCGGCCCGTTCGACGCCCTGGCTTGCCGCGCTCGCGGTGTCGACCGAGCGGCCGGTCTCGCGCTCGACGGTCTCGGCCATCTGTTGCAGAGCAGAGCGCTTGGCCAGCGCCGCTTCCTGCTCGTTGCGCAGTTGCTCATCGCGCAGACGGGAATTCTCGACCGCTGACTGCTTGAACACCAGCAATGCACCCGCCATCGAGCCGACCTCGTCCTGCCGGTTGGCGAAGGGAATGTCGGCTTCGAGATCCCCGGTCGCGAGCTTCTGCATCGTCCCGGTCATGCGCACGATCGGGCGCACCACACCGAGCGCGACACCGAGCAGGCCGGCGGCGATGAAAGCCAGCACCGCGGCAGAGACACCGAGCAGGATATAGAGCATCGCACTGTCGCGATCCGCGGCCAGCTTCTCCATGTCCGCGTTCTGCTTGTTGGAGCTCTCGACGATACTGTCGATGACGGCACGATGTGCGGCGTAGGCGTCCTTGAGCTGCGCATAGGCGCGCTCGGCGGCGGCCATGTCCTTGCCCTTCAAGGCGGGCAAGAGCTGGTCGGACAGGAGCTTCCAGAACTTCTGCACCTCGGCATCGGACTTCGACACCAGCGCAGTCTTCAGGTCGGCCGAGAGGCTGGATGCGGTCCAGTAGGCCTTGCGCTCGTCGTAATCCTTGCGGAGCTGGACCAGGCGCTCGCCATGGGCCGCCAGCTGATCCGGCTCGCGCATGGCCAGCGTCGCCTCAAGATAAGCCTCGATGACGTATTCCGGCGGCGGCAGGATGTCGGCGATGAGGTCGTTGCCGAGCTTGATGTCGGAATAGAGCGGACCGCCGACCTTGAGCTCGCGCAACGCATACAGACTGGTCGAGACCACCGCGGTGAAGCCGATGGCGATCACGACACCGAACGCGATGATCGCGGAGGACAGCGAAAGACGAATTTTCATAGAGCAATCCCGGCCCGAATCAGTTCCGCAACGACCCTATGCCAACGCGGTAAACACGGGATTGCCTCCGGTTGAGACCGCCCAACGGGACAACTCCGCAAGACTACGGGATTCGCAACGCAGGGAAATTTGGCTTTGGGACAGCGAGGCTGACACACAGAGGCGACGACAGATCAATTCGCACCGGCAATACAGCGCAGCATCGGTCATCGATGCGCTGCGTGAGAAGCCCGTGCCGGCGACTTCAAGATCGCCGGCATGTCGTCGCTTCAGACGTCGAAGAACACCGTCTCGCCGTCGCCCTGCAAACGCAGGTCGAGGCGATAGACGGCTTTACCCGCCTCGCGCACCGCAATCAGCGTGGCGCGGCGGTCGGCGGGGACCAGCGCCAGCACCGGGTCGGCGGCGTTGCCGGCCTCGTCGCTGAAATAGATCCGGGTATAGAGATGCCGCAGCATGCCGCGCGCGAACACCGCCAGAACAACGTGCGGTGCCTGCGGCTTGCCATCGGGATCAGGCACCACGCCCGGCTTGATGGTGTCGAAGGAATAATTGCCGTCCTTGTCGGTGCCGCAGCGGGCGAAGCCGCGGAAGCTGGCGTTCGGCAGCGCGCGCTTGTCCTGCGGATCGGCGAAGCGGCCTTGTGCATCGGCCTGCCAAATCTCCAGCATGGCGTCAGGCACGGTGGCACCGTCGCCGTCAAAGACGCAGCCCTCGATGCGGACGCGGTCGCCGGTGACGTCGGGCGTCAGCGTCGAGTTGGTGAAGGCGTCGTTCCAGGCATATTCGCCTGTTGGCGTCATGCCATATTTGAAGAACGGGCCGACCGTTTGCGATGGTGTGATCCCATTATCCTGCACGTTACTTGGTCTCCATGGGAGTGGCATTCTTGCCGCGCAGCACGATGTCGAAGCGGTAGCACAGCGCCCATTCGGGCTTGGTATTCTCCAGGTCGAACGACGACACCATCCGCGCCCGCGCCTTCTCGTCCGGCACCGAGTTGAAGATCGGGTCGAACGGGAACAGCGGGTCGGCCGGGAAGTACATCTGCGTCACCAGCCGGGTGACGAAGGAATGGCCGAACACCGAGAGATGGATGTGCGCGGGCCGCCAGGCATTGTGGTGATTGCCCCAGGGGTAAGCGCCGGGCTTGATCGTCACAAAGCGGTAGTAGCCGGCGGCATCGCTCACGGTACGGCCCGCGCCGGTGAAATTCGGATCGAGCGGCGCCGGATGCTGGTCGCGGACATGGACATAGCGGCCGCAAGCATTGGCTTGCCAGATCTCGACCAGCGAGTTCGGCACGCCGCTTCCGTCCTCGTCGCGCACATGCCCGTGCACGATGATGCGCTCGCCGATTGGCTCGCCGGTATGCTGGGTGGTGAGATCGCTGTCGCCGTCGCGCACGGTCTCGTGGCCGTAGACCGGGCCGGTCAATTCCGACAGCGTGTGGCGCATCGGGATCAAGGGCTTGTTCGGCGCACGCTTGATCGAGCTCTTGTACTCGGGCGACAGCGGCAGCGGATGCGCCTTGTTGCTGTCCGTGGGATAGATGAATGTCATGGGCAAACTCCTCCCCGGCCATGTTGGTCCGGCCGGTCAACGCTTCCCCGATCATTATACAATATAACTAATCTAGGGAAGCCCGGCAGGAGCGCTCTATTTGATTGGCGGGCGCGGCAGCACGGCCTCGCCGGCCTCGAGCCGGTAGGTGTGGTCGAGCGAATACCAGGGCGTCGCGACGTCGCGTGCGGTCGGATGCGGCGCATCGTGGCGCTGGAACTTGCCGATCAGCGCCTGCGTCACGCCGAACTGCACGTCGCTGTCGATATGGGGGTCGTTGGGATCGTAGACCTGCGAGATCAGCACCTTGAAGCCGGGCTTGAAGATCAGGGCATGCAGATGCGCGGGACGATAGGGATGTCGGCTCTGCGCCTCCAGCAGGCGGCCGACCACACCATCGGTCGGAATGGGATAGCCAATCATCATCACCGAGCGGAAGGCAAAGCGCCCATCTGAATCGGTCGTGAACTTGCCGCGCAGGTTCATGTCGGCCTGCTCGGGGTCCTGGTTCTCGTAGAGCCCGACCGGCGAGGCGTGCCAGACATCGACCTCGGCGCCCGTGACGGGACGACCGTCCTTGTCGACGACGTGGCCGCTGACGAACAGCGGTGCGCCGGGCGTCTCCGAGCGCACGATCGATCCGCCATTCTCGACCCGCGGCGAGTTCAGCCGCCAGAATGGACCGAGCAGCGACTGGTCAGTTTCGGTATTGCCCTGGTCGCCATTGTTCAGGAGGCACACCAGTGGCGAGACGCCGAGCGAGCCGGCCATCAGCACGACTTCGTTATGCGTGTCGGTCGTCAGCTTCCCGAGCTCGGCGATGACAGCGGTCGCGTCGCGAAACTCCTTCTCGGTCAGCCTGACATCGCGGACGAAGCCATGCAGATGCTTGACCAGCGAGATCATGATCTGCCGCATCCGCGGATCGGACGTCCGCTCCATCACCGCCAGTGCGGCGGCCGTGACGTCCTGCTCGCGTTCGATGATCATGGCCACCTCCCAACCACCCGGTCGTTCCGGGCGCGCATGGAAGGAGCGGCCCCGGACTCCTCTCCCTCTCCCCGTAAGAACGGGGAGAGGGAGAGAATAGACCGTCAGTTCAGCTTCTCGATCGCAACCGCGACGCCCTGGCCGACGCCGACGCACATGGTGGCCAGCGCCAGCTTGCCGCCGCGCTTCTCCATGCCGTGCACGGCGGTGAGCGCGAGGCGCGCGCCGCTCATGCCGAGGGGATGGCCGAGTGCGATGGCGCCGCCATGCGGATTGACGAAATCGGCATCATCGGCGACGCCGAGCTGGCGCATGCAGGCGATGCCCTGCGAGGCGAAGGCTTCATTGAGCTCGATCAGGTCGAAATCGCTGATCTTCTTGCCGAGCCGCTCCATCAGCTTGCGGGTTGCGGGCACCGGTCCAATGCCCATGATGCGCGGCGGCACGCCGGCCGAGGCGAGGCCGAGGATGCGCGCGCGCGGCGTCAGACCATGCTTCTTCACGGCGGCTTCGGACGCCAGGATCATCGCGGCAGCGCCGTCATTGACGCCGGAAGCGTTGCCGGCGGTGACCGTGCCGGGATTGCGCACGATCGGCTTCAGTTTGGCGAGCGCTTCCAGCGTGGTCTCGGGGCGCGGGTGCTCGTCCTTGTCGATCGTGATGGGACCGGCCTTTCCGCCGGGAATGGTGATCGCGATGATTTCTTCCGCGAAATAACCGGCGGCGATTGCCGCGCCCGCGCGCTGCTGCGAGCGGATGGCGAAGGCGTCCTGGTCGGCACGCGAGACCTGGAATTCCTCGGCAACGTTCTCGCCGGTCTCCGGCATCGCGTCGACGCCGTACTGGGCCTTCAGCAGCGGATTGATGAAGCGCCAGCCGATCGTGGTGTCGAAGATTTCAGCCGAGCGCGAGAAAGCTTCCTGCGCCTTGCCCATCACGAAGGGCGCACGGGTCATGGATTCGACGCCGCCGGCAATCGCCAGCTCGATCTCGCCGGAGCGGATGGCGCGGCCGGCCGCACCGACCGCATCGAGGCCGGAGGCGCAGAGGCGATTGAGGGTGTGGCCGGGAACCGAGTCCGGGAGGCCGGCCAGCAGCAGCGCCATGCGCGCGACGTTGCGGTTGTCCTCGCCGGCCTGGTTGGCGCAGCCGAAGAAGACTTCGTCCACCTGCGCCCAGTCGAGATTGGGGTGTTTTGCCATCAGCGCCTTGATCGGCGCGGCGGCCAGATCGTCGGCGCGCACCTTGGCGAGCGAGCCGCCGAAACGACCGATCGGGGTCCGCACGGCATCGCAGATAAAGACGTCACGCATCGTTGTTCTCCCTGAATGCCGCGGTTCGGCGAAAATTCTTCAATGTCGGCGGAGTTTTAGGAGGGCGCCCGCGGCAGGTCAATTGACGGTTTCTTGCATGTTCCGAGGGGCGCGCACGCCGCTGGCGCATGCCGCGGTGCGGACAACGTGGAAAACCTCCCCGCCCCGGCCAAAGCGATAGGAGCAGGGGGTGAAATTTTGTAGGTTGCGCCGCTCATGACAATGCAACAGCCGATACCCATACCGCCCCCCGACGAAGCGCCCGCGCCGCAGGCAGAAGCCGCCGCGCGCGTCACCCCGATGATGGAACAGTACCTCGAGATCAAGGCGGCGCATCAGGGCCTGCTGCTGTTCTACCGGATGGGCGATTTCTACGAGCTGTTCTTCGAGGACGCCGAGATCGCCTCGAAAACGCTCGGCATCGTCCTGACCAAGCGCGGCAAGCATCAGGGCGCCGATATCCCGATGTGCGGCGTGCCGGTCGAGCGTTCCGAGGATTATCTGCATCGGCTGATCATCGCCGGCCACCGGGTCGCGGTGTGCGAGCAGACCGAGGATCCGGCCGCCGCGAAAGCCCGCGGCAACAAGAGCGTGGTCCGCCGCGGCGTGGTGCGGCTGGTGACGCCGGGCACGCTGACCGAGGACACGCTGCTCGATGCGCGCGCCAACAATTATCTGCTGGCGATCGCGCGCGCCCGCGCCTCCGGCGGCGGCGACCGCTTTGGCCTTGCCTGGATCGACATCTCGACCGCCGAATTCACCGTGCTGGAATGCTCCAGCGGCGAGCTTGCCGCCACGCTGGCGCGCATCAACCCGACCGAGGCGATCGTCGCCGACGCGCTCTACAATGACAGCGAACTCGGACAGACCTTGCGCGAATTGCCGGCGGTGACGCCGCTGACCCGCGACGTCTTCGACGGCGCCACCGCCGAGAAGCGCCTGTGCGATTATTTTGCGGTCGCAACCATGGACGGGCTGGCTCAGCTCACGCGGCTGGAAGCCACGGCTGCTGCCGCCGCTGTCACCTATGTCGATCGCACCCAGGTCGGCAAGCACCCGCCGCTGTCGCCGCCGGCACGCGAAGCCTCCGGCGCGACCATGGCGATCGATCCGGCCACGCGCGCCAATCTCGAACTGACGCGCACGCTCGCGGGCGAACGCCGCGGCTCGCTGCTCGATGCCATCGACTGCACCGTGACCTCGGCCGGCTCGCGCCTGCTGGCGCAGCGGCTGGCGGCGCCGCTCACCGACGCAGCGGCAATCGCGCGGCGGCTCGATGCCGTCAGCGCCTTCGTTGCCGACTCGGCTGCACGCGAAGACATCCGCAGCATCCTGCGCGGCGCGCCCGACATGTCACGCGCGCTGGCCCGTCTCTCGGTCGGCCGCGGCGGCCCGCGCGACCTCGCAGGCCTGCGCGACGGCATCATCGCCGCCGACCAGGTGCTGGCGCGCCTCGGCGAGCTCGACCAGCCGCCGCAGGAGATCGGGGCGGTGATGGCGGCCCTGCAGCGCCCGTCGCGCGAGCTCGCGACCGAATTTGCCGTTGCGCTCGACGAGCAATTGCCGCTGATCAAGCGCGATGGCGGCTTCGTTCGTCAGGGCTATGAGCCCGCTCTCGACGAAACGCGAAGCTTGCGCGATGCTTCCCGCCTCGTCGTCGCCTCGATGCAGGCGCGCTACGCCGACACGACCTCCGTCAAGGGTCTCAAGATCCGGCACAACAACGTGCTCGGCTATTTCGTCGAGGTCACTGCGCAGCACGGCGACAAGCTGATGTCGGCGCCGCTGAATGCGACCTTCATCCATCGCCAGACGCTGGCAGGACAAGTCCGCTTCACCACCTCGGAATTGGGCGAGATCGAAGCCAAGATCGCCAATGCCGGCGACCGCGCGCTCGGGCTCGAGCTCGAAATTTTCGAGCGGCTTTCGGCGAAGGCACTTGATATCAGCGACGATCTGCGCGCCGCCGCTCATGCCTTTGCGCTGCTCGACGTCGCGACCTCGCTGGCCAAGCTCGCAATCGACGATAATTATGTGCGGCCGGACGTGGATGACTCCCTCGGCTTCGCCATCGAGGCTGGCCGCCATCCCGTGGTGGAGCAGGCGCTCAAGCGCAACGGCGAGCCGTTCATCGCCAATGCTTGCGACCTGTCGCCGGGGCCGGCGCAAAAGTCCGGCCAGCTCTGGCTGCTCACCGGTCCGAACATGGCCGGCAAGTCGACCTTCCTGCGTCAGAACGCGTTGATTGCGCTGCTCGCCCAGATCGGCAGTTTCGTGCCGGCCACGCGCGCGCGGATCGGCATCATCGACCGGCTGTTCTCGCGCGTCGGCGCCGCGGACGATCTGGCCCGCGGCCGCTCCACCTTCATGGTGGAGATGGTCGAGACCGCCGCGATCCTCAACCAGGCCGGCGAGCGCGCGCTGGTGATCCTCGACGAGATCGGCCGCGGCACCGCGACCTTCGACGGCCTCTCGATCGCCTGGGCCGCGATCGAGCATCTGCACGAAAGCAACCGCTGCCGCACGCTGTTCGCGACGCATTATCACGAGCTGACCGCGCTCTCGGCAAAACTGCCGCGCATGTTCAACGCCACGGTGCGGGTGAAGGAATGGCAGGGCAATGTCGTGTTCCTGCACGAGGTGCTGCCCGGCTCCGCCGACCGCTCCTACGGCATCCAGGTGGCGAAGCTCGCAGGCCTGCCGCCGGCCGTGATCAATCGCGCCAAATCGGTGCTGGCAAAGCTTGAGGCCCAGGACCGCGGTCAGACCGCCCGTGCGCTGGCCGACGATCTGCCGCTATTCGCCGTGCCCTCGCGCGCCGCCGCCGAAGCCGCGCCGCCGAGCGAAGCCGAGCTGCTGATGGATGCCGTGAAGGCGCTGCACCCGGACGAAATGTCGCCCCGCGAGGCGCTCGATGCGTTGTATGCGCTGAGGGCCAAGCTACCGAAGTAGAGACAGTGCCGTAGCCCGGATGAGCGAAGCGACATCCGGGATCGCGTGTCCCGCATATCGCTACGCTCATGCGGGCTACAGATGGAGATCTACGCCCTAGCCGCGATCGCGGTCGCTTCCGCGGCGGCACGCTGCATGCTGGTCGACATCTCGTTCGTGACCGTGCTCTGCTCCTCGACGGCGGCGGCCGTGGATGTCACGTATTCGCTGACATTGTTGATCGCCTGCTTGATCGAGGCGAGCGCGCTGACGACATCGCCTGAGATGCCGTTGAGGCTGCCGATCTCCTGGCCGATCTTGTCGGTTGCCTGCTTGGCCTGGTTGGCGAGGCTCTTCACTTCGGACGCAACCACGGCAAAGCCACGGCCGGCTTCGCCGGCGCGGGCGGATTCGATCGTGGCGTTCAGCGCCAGCAGGTTGATCTGGCCAGTGATGCTGTTGATCATCTCGACGATACCGCTCATCGACTGCGCGGCCTCGGTGAGGCGCTGCGCCTTGGCGTCCGCAGAAGCGACCTGATCCACCGCGCTCATCGCGGTCTCCCGCGACTTCGTCATCGCCGCGGAGATCTCCCGCACCGAGGCGTTCAGCTCCTCCGAGCCTGCCGCAACCGATTCCATCATGGCGCGGACGCGCTCATTGCCCATGCGGACCAGCACCTGCCGCGTGGTGTCGGTGGCGTATTTCACGACCTTGAACGGCTTGCCGTTGAGATCGAGGATCGGGTTGTAGGACGCCTGGATGTAGACCTCCCGGCCACCCTTGCCGATGCGCTTGTATTCGGCCGCCTGGTACTGACCGCGGCCAAGCGCAGCCCAGAACTCGCGATAGGCGGGGCTGTCGCGCTCCGACGGATCGACGAACATGCTGTGATGCTTGCCCTGGATCTCGGCCAGCGAATAGCCGAGCGTGGCGAGGAAATTGGGATTGGCAGTGATGATCGTGCCGTCCATGTTGAACTCGATCACGGCCTGCGCCTTGTCGATCGCCGACATCTGACCGGCGAGATCGGCGTTCTTCAGCTTCTCCGCGGTGACGTCGGTTGCGTATTTGACGACGCCGAACGGTTTGCCGTTCTCGTCGAGCAGCGGATTGTAGGAGGCGAGGATCCAGACCTCGCGGCCGCCCTTGCCGATCCGCTTGAACTCGCCGGCCTGGTAGTCGCCCCGGTTGAGCGCAGCCCAGAATTCACGATAGGCCGTGCTGTTGCGGTCAGCCTCGGCGACGAACAGACTGTGATGCTTGCCTTGGATCTCGGCGAGCGAATAGCCGAGCGCCTTGCAGAAATTCTCGTTGGCGGTGACGATGGTGCCGTCAAGCTTGAACTCGATCACGGCCTGGGCTCGGCTGTTGGCGGCGATCTTCGAGGCGTCCGTCAGGCCCCGGATCTTCTTCTCAGTGATGTCGGTGGCAATCTTGGCGACCATCACCGCCTTGCCATCGCCGTCGAGTACCGGATTGTAGGATGCTTCGATCCAGACCTCGCGGCCGCCCTTCGCGATCCGCTTGAACTCGCGCGCCTGATACTCGCCACGGTTCAGTGCGGCCCAGAACGCCTCGTACTCAGCGTTGTCGCGCTGGTCGGCCGGCACGAACATCGAGTGATGCTTGCCCTGGATTTCGTCAAGCCGATAGCCGAGGGCATCGAGAAAATTCTTGTTAGCCGTGATGATCGTCCCATCAAGTTTGAATTCGATCATCGCCTGCGAGCGGCCGATGGCAGCGAGCTGTGCTTCCGCATCACCGCGGGACTTACGACCAAACATCAAGGAATCTCCATCTCGAAATAACGCCGATGGAACACGCCCATCTAAACCAGGGAGTGCAACCGTGCGGCGGAGTCGCCGTATTCCAATCCACAATCCCGCGGGTCCGGGGCGATCAAATCGCCAAATTCGCCATCATGACGCACGAATGGAGCCGAGACGGGCACGCAATATAATTCGTAAGGGGAAAGCTCGAATAAAGTTCTAACGAACATGTCGAAATCCGGCGGCGACAAGTTTCCGTAGTCTCACGGCGTCTGCCGCGCCTTGTGCACCGCACGCCGCCCGATCCCCCAGAGCGTCAGGTTCCATGTCACGCAGGTCGCGAGCGCGAGACTCAAACCGATCGCGGAACCGAACTGCTCCACCGCGACGTGCATAACGGCAATCGCCATGCCGAATCCGAGCAGGCCCCAGGCGGAGTTGGCGAGCACGGCGGCTGTCGGTGGACCGCCGATGCGCGGATGCAGGATCACCATGATGCTGGAGAACACGACCGGAAAGATCGCGATGATGCCGCTGATGCGAGGGCCGACCCAGCTGGAGGTCGAGACTACGATGGCGACGAGGGTTGCGACCAGCACGGCCCGCATCGGGACGTCATACCAGCGGCGCGCCACCAGCGGCATCTTGACGTGACGATAGCCCGCGAGCAGCGGAATGCAGATGCCGAACGCGATCAGATTGGCGGCGAGCCCGGCGGTGAGCGACCAGTCGAACCGGCGGATGATCGAGGCCAGTATGATCCAGACCGCGAACGCGCTTGCGCAACTCACCAGCATGCCGCGCCGCTGCGCCAGCACGACATAGGTGAGACACATGGAAATCGTCGCCGCATTGATCGGCAGGCTCGCCAGCGCGCCCTGCGCGATGAAGGCGGCGTCGTGGTCGATCGCGAGGAATACGTAGGAGGGACCGGCCGAGACCGGCAGGGTCGCGATCAGCGCGCCGATCACGGGGCCCGACCGCTCGGTGATAACAGACGCCGTCACGACGAACGCCGCCGCTATCGCCATGCGCAAGAGAAGGAAGAGGACGAAGTGGAGATCGGGGGACATTTTTTCTTCTTACCCTCCCCTGGAGGGGAGGGTCAGAGCATCACATCCGCTGCATCGACACCGAAACCTTCGGGCCGTTCTTGATGGTCTGGTAGACCACGCAATAACGCTCGGTGAGCTTCAGCAACAGATCGAGCTTGTCCTGCGGCGCATCGGTGTCGACCTCGAAGCGCAGGCGAATTTCGGCGAAGCCGACCGGGGTTTCCTTGTCGACGCCGAGCGTGCCGCGGAAATCGAGATCGCCCTCGGCATAGATGTTGCCGGTCTTCAACGGAATCTCGACCGCGGTTGCAACCGATTTCAGCGTGACGCCGGCGCAGGCGACCAGCGCTTCCAGCAGCATGTCGCCGGAGCAGAGCTCGAGGCCGGAGCCGCCGGTGGCCGGATGCAGGCCCGCCATCGCGATGGCGCGGCCGGTCTCGACCTTGCAGGCGATGCCTTCGCTGTCGGTCGAGCCCTTGGCCTTCAGCGTGATCATCGCGGTCTTGGGATCGGTCTTGTAACGTTCCTTGATCGGGGCCTGCATCTGGCGCAGTTCTGCGGCGTCCATCTTGTTCTCTCCCGGAAAAATCGCTCCTCGATGTACCGGCTCAGAGAGAGAATGTCACCACCACATGGCCTGACCGGGACCCTGGGTTGCGTCACGGTCGGGCACATTGCGGTCGAGCGAACGGTCGAGTGACGTCAGCACACTTCGCTTGAAATTCTCGAACAACGGCGAATTGCGGTCGCGCGGCCGGCCCAGATTGATCTCGATCTGGTCGAACAGCCGGCCCGGCCGCGGCCGCATCACCAGCACGCGATCGGCCAGCACCACGGCCTCGTCGACGTCATGTGTGACGAGGATCAAGGTCGGCCGCGTATCAGCCCAGAGGTCGAGCAGATGATCCTGGAGGTCGCGGCGGGTGAAGGCATCGAGTGCCGAGAACGGCTCGTCGAGCAGCAGCACTTCGGGCTGCGGCACCAGCGCCCGCGCAATCGCGACGCGCTGCGCCTGCCCGCCCGAGAGCTCGCGCGGCCAGGCCTGCGCCTTGTCGGCAAGACCGACGCGTTCGAGCGCCCGCGCGACCTTCGCGCGCCGCTCGGCTGCGGGCAGATCGGCGAGGCCGAAACCAATGTTATCGGCGACGCTGAGCCAGGGCAGCAGTCGCGGCTCCTGGAAGATGATCCCGATCTTGGCATGCGGCGCGGCGATCGCCTCGTCATCGAGCGTCACCGTGCCGGAGCTGGCGCGATCGAGGCCGGCGATGGCGCGCAGCAATGTTGATTTGCCGCAGCCGGAGCCACCGATGATGGCAAGAATCTCGCCTTGCCTGATCTCGGCGGAGAACCGCGCCAGCGCCTGTACGCCGTTGGGATAGGTCTTGCTGACCCGGTCGAGCGCCAGCATCGCGTTACGCTCCCTTGTCAAGTTTCTTTGGCGCGCCCGAAGGCGTCCTGCCAGCGCAGGAACGGCGCGGCGCCGACCTCGATCAGCCAATCGGTGAGCTTGCCGAGGATGGCGAAGATCACGATCGCGGCCAGGATCTGCGCGGGCTTGCCGAGCTGCTGGCCGTCGAGCAGGAGATAGCCGAGGCCTTCGGAAGCACCGATCAGCTCGGCCGCGACGACGAACATCCAGCCGAGGCCGAGGCCGACACGCAAGGACACGACATAGGCCGGCAGCACCGCAGGCAGCAGGATGCGGCGGATCATCGCCGGGCCGGAGAGACGGAAGGTGCGGCCGACCTCGACAATCTTGCGATCGACGATGAGGATCGCACCCATCACGCCGAGATAGACCGGGAAGAATACGCCGACGGCGATCAGCACGATCTTCGAGGTCTCGAAGATGCCGAGCCAGAGGATGAACAGCGGCACCCAGGCCAGCGACGGGATCGCGCGTAGCGCCTGCACGGTCGGATCGAGCAGCCGCCGCGCCAGCGACCAATAGCCGGAGATGGCGCCTAACAGCGTGCCCGCGACCACGCCGAAGGCGAAGCCGAGGCCGACACGCCACAGCGTCGCGGCGATGTGGCGGACCAATTCGCCGGAGCGGGCGAGGTCGGCGATGGTGGCAAAGACGCGCGAGGGCGGCGGCACCAGCCGGCCGTTGGACCAGCCGGACCAGACCACGATCTCCCAGCCGAGCGCGAGGATCAGCGGCAACAGCACGCCCAGCAGAGGCCGCGCATAGCGCGACAGTCGCGACGGCGCAGCGGTGCTGTCCGCTGGTTCCGAGGTCTGTTGCAGGACTGGCGCGTCGGAGATCATGGCCGGTAGGAAGCGCGTCTGATCGGGGAATGCAAGGGCGTGCGGCGGTCTCTTCCGCGTAGCCCGGATGGAGCGCAGCGCAATCCGGGGACCTCGCCATCGTTCGAGCAGTCCCGGATTTCGCTGCGCTCCATCCGGGCTACAAGTCTGAGATCAATTCGTCGGCAGCGGGACCTGGTCGTCGATCAGGGCATCCAGCGTCGCCTTCACATCGACCTTGGCATCGACGACGCCGGCCTGTTGCAGCGCGAGGCCCGCGGCGAGGATCGACTCGCGCTGGGGCGCGCCGATGCGGCTATGGGTGAGCTCGGTGCGCTCTCTAAGCTGCTTGTCGACGACAGCCTCAGGCAGCTTGGTCACCGCGATGAAGGTCTTCTTGAGATCATCGTAATTCGCCAGCGAATATTTGCGCGCGTCCTCGTACACCGCGAGCACGCGGCGGGCGGCGTCCGGATAATCCTTCAAGAACTGCTCGCGCACATTGAGGATGCCCCAGGTGTTGGCGTCGGCCTTGCGGTAGAACAGCTTTGCGCCCTCCTCGACCTCGGCCTGCGCCATCATCGGATCGAGACCGGCCCAGGCGTCGACGTCGCCGCGGATCAGCGCGGTCTTGCCGTCGGCATGCTGGAGCAGCACCGGCGTGATGTCCTTTTCAGTCAAGCCGGCGCCAAGCAGCGCGCGCACCAGGAAGATGTGCGGGTCGGTGCCGCGCGTCACCGCGACGCGCTTGCCTTTGAGATCGGCCACGCTCGCGATCTTGGAATCCTTGGCCGTCACCAGCGCGGTCCACTCGGGACGCGAATAGACGTAGATCGACTTGATCGGGTTGCCGTTGATGCGCGCGACCAGCGCCGCCGAGCCCGCGGTCGAGCCGAAATCGATCGAACCGGCGTTGAGGAATTCGAGCGCCTTGTTCGAGCCCGCCGACTGCACCCAGGTGACGGTGATACCGTCCTTGGCGAACTCCTTCTCCAGCAGGCCCTTCTGTTTCAGGACCATCGACACCGGATTGTAGGTCGCCCAGTCGATGCGGATTTCCTTGAGCGGGTCCGCCGCCTTCGCCGCGGGGGTCATGGCGAATGCAACTGCTCCCGCCAACAGAATGCGTCGTGTTATCTTGGTCATGCCCAGCCTCCTCCAAAACTTCATTGTTTTTCAATGAGTTATAACTAGAGGTCAACGAGAAAATCCGCCCCTTGAAAGGCCGCCGCCTGAGAACAGATTTGCTCCAAGCCGGCCTTTTCCAGCATGGAACGACTATTGCCAGAGAATGGCGGGTGACAGCGCCTGTCACCTCTTATATCCGGTGAAGCATGGACAGCGTCGCGACTGAGCAAAAGCCAGAGGTGGACGATCGCTTCGACACCGCGCGGATCACCGCCGCGGTCGATGCGCTTGCCGAAAAGCATGAGGGCCGCGAGGACGCGTTCCGCACCGCCATGGCGCAATTGCTCAAGGCCGAGCTGATCGCGTCGCGCGCCGCAGCACAGGCGATCCTGCTGAAGGACCGCCACGGCCGCCGCTGCGCCGAGCGGCTGTGCCATGTGCAGGACGAGATCATCCGCATTCTCTATTCTGCGGCGACGCGCCATCTCTACCGCTCGCATATCCCGAGCGGCGCGGAGCGGATGGCGGTGGTCGCGACCGGTGGCTATGGCCGCGGCCTGATGGCGCCCGAATCCGACATCGATCTGTTGTTCATCCTGCCCTACAAGCAGACCGCCTGGGGCGAGCAGGTCGCCGAAGCCATCCTCTACTGCCTCTGGGACATGGGGCTGAAGGTCGGCCACGCCACGCGCTCGGTCGATGAATCGATCCGCCAGGCGCGCGGCGACATGACCATCCGCACCGCGATCCTGGAGACCCGCTTCCTCACCGGCGACCAGCCGCTCTATGACGAGCTGGTCGATCGCTTCGACAAGGAAGTGGTGCAGGGCACCGCGTCCGAATTCGTCACCGCAAAGCTTGCCGAGCGCGAGGAACGCCACCGCCGCGGCGGCCAGTCGCGTTATCTGGTCGAGCCCAACGTCAAGGACGGCAAGGGCGCGCTGCGCGACCTGCACACGCTGTTCTGGATCGCCAAATACGTCTACCGCGTCCGCGACACCGACGAGCTGGTCGAGCGCGGCGTGTTCGACGCGCAGGAGTACCGCACCTTCCGCCGCTGCGCAGACTTCCTCTGGTCGGTGCGCTGCAATCTGCACTTCTATTCCGGACGACCGGAGGAGCGGCTGTCGTTCGACCTCCAGCGCGAGATCGCGGTCCGGCTTGGCTACACCTCGCATCCCGGGATGCAGGACGTCGAGCGCTTCATGAAGCACTACTTCCTGGTTGCCAAGGAAGTCGGCAACCTCACCGCCATTCTGTGCGCCAAGCTCGAGGACCAGCAGGCCAAGCCCGCGCCGGTCTTGAGCCGTATGATGGCCCGGCTGCGGCCCACGCCCGTGAAGCGGCGCGTGCCTGACAGCGACGACTTCATCGTCGACAACAACCGCATCAACGTCGCCGCGCCCGACATCTTCAAGCACGATCCGGTCAATTTGATCCGCATCTTCCGGCTGGCGCAGAAGAACAACCTCGCCTTCCACCCGGATGCGATGCGCGACGTGACCCGCTCGCTCGGGCTGATCAACGCGAGTATGCGCGAGAACCCCGAAGCCAACCGGCTGTTCATGGAGATCCTGACCTCCGACAACGCCGAGATCGTGCTGCGGCGGATGAACGAGACCGGCGTGCTCGGCCATTTCATCCGCGCCTTCGGCAAGATCGTCTCGATGATGC
Source organism: Bradyrhizobium sp. OK095 (assembly GCF_900109945.1). Lineage (GTDB taxonomy): Bacteria > Pseudomonadota > Alphaproteobacteria > Rhizobiales > Xanthobacteraceae > Bradyrhizobium. Next base: position 25,176 of record NZ_FOBX01000004.1, on the reverse strand, counting down.
AGTTCAACATGTATCATCACTACACCGTCGACGAGCATCTGATCCGCTGCGTCGGCTTCTTGCAGGACATCGAGCGCGGCGGCCTCGACGAGTTCGTGCTCGCCAGCGATCTGATGCGCAAGATCCGGCCCGAGCACCGTTCGGTTATCTACATCGTGACGCTGCTGCACGATATCGCCAAAGGCCGGCCCGAGGATCACTCGATCGCCGGCGCCAAGGTGGCGCGGCGGCTCTGCCCGCGGCTCGGCTTCAGTGCAGCAGACACCGAGCTCGTGGCCTGGCTGATCGAGGAGCATCTGACGATGTCCACGGTCGCGCAGTCGCGCGATCTGTCCGATCGCAAGACCATCGAGAATTTCGCCGCCGTGGTGCAATCGGTCGAGCAGATGAAGCTTTTGACGATCCTGACCACCGCCGACATCCGCGGCGTCGGTCCCGGCGTGTGGAACGGCTGGAAGGCGCAGCTGCTGCGCTCGCTTTATTATGAGACCGAGCCGGTGCTGACCGGCGGCTTCTCGGAAGTCGACCGCGGCAAGCGCCTCGTGGCCGCGCACGCCGAATTCCGCATGGCCTTCGCCGAATGGCCGACGGACGAGCTCGATGCCTATATCGGCCGGCATTATCCGGCCTACTGGCTCAAGGTCGAGCTGCCGCGAAAAATCCGCCACGCCCGCTTCGTCCGCTCCAGCGAGCAGGCCGGCCACAAGCTCGCGATCAATGTCGGCTTCGACGAAGTGCGCGGCGTCACCGAGCTCACGATCTTCGCGGCCGACCATCCCTGGCTGCTCTCGATCATCGCGGGCGCCTGCGCCTCGGCCGGCGCCAACATCGTCGACGCCCAGATCTACACCACCACCGACGGCCGCGCGCTCGACACGATCTCGATCTCGCGGGAATACGACCGCGACGAAGACGAGGGCCGCCGCGCCACGCGCATCGGCGAGATGATCGAGGACGTGCTGGAAGGCAAGCTCCGCCTGCCCGAAGTGGTGGCGCGGCGCACCGTGCGCAGCAAGGCGCGTCCGTTCGTGATCGAGCCCGAGGTGACCATCAACAACCAATGGTCCGACCGCTACACCGTGATCGAGATGTCCGGCCTCGACCGCCCCGGCCTGCTCTACGAGCTGACCACCGCGATCTCGAAGCTCAATCTCAACATTGCGTCCGCCCATGTCGCGACGTTCGGCGAGCGCGCCCGCGACGTGTTCTATGTCACTGATCTCCTGGGCGCCCAGATCAACGCGCCAACACGCCAGTCCGCAATCAAGAGCGCGCTGACCCATGTGATGGCCGGCGACAAGGCGGTTCAGCCGGCGGCGTGAGCCGAGAGATCTAAACCTCCACGCCCTCATGCCGCAGCAGCCAGCGCTTGCGCGCGAGCCCGCCGCCGTATTTCACCAGCGAGCCATCCGCACCGATCAGACGGTGGCACGGCAGCACTACGCTGATCGGGTTGGAGCCATTGGCATGGCCGACGGCGCGAATGGCCTTGGGCATCTCGATTTTTGCAGCCATCGCGCCGTAGCTCATCGTGGTGCCGGCGGGGATTTTCGCAAGCGCGGTCCAGACTTTTTGCTGGAACGGCGTGCCGGCGATGCGCCATGCGACGCCTGAGAGCTGGCCGAGATCGCCTTCGAAGTAACGCGACAACGCCGTCCGCATCTGCGCCGGCGCAGTCTGGTCACTCAGATCCACCGCGCCATAGTGCAGGCGCAACAGCTCGCGCATGCGGTGCTCGTAATCTTCCCAGTCGAGCGCGCGCAGCGCACCGTCAGCGTCGGTGACGAGCAACGCGGTTCCGATCGGCGTTGGCAGCCGATCGAGGCCGAAGCTTACAGACGGTTTAGTTGATCGCACGGGCATTGCGGCACCATGGCATCGAAACACACCCATCGCGTTTGCCATGGCGGCCGTGCTAACGTCCACCCGAAAGCTGACGCTTTTGGGGGGAGCTCAACTTGATCTGGATCGCCAATATATTGGTGGCGCTCGTCGCCGCACTGCACGCTTATTTCCTGATCCTGGAGATGTTTCTCTGGGACAAGCCGCTTGGCTTGAAGACATTCCACAATACGCCGGAGAAGGCCGAGATCACGAAAGTGCTCGCCGCCAATCAGGGCCTCTATAACGGCTTCCTCGCCGCCGGCCTGATCTGGGGCCTGCTCCACGGCAACCCGGCCTTCGCGTTCCAGATCAAGGCGTTCTTCCTGCTCTGCGTGATCGTGGCCGGCGCCTATGGCGCTTTGACCGTCAGCACGCGCATCCTGATCGTGCAGGCGCTGCCGGCGGCGATCGCGCTGGTTGTGTTGTTTCTCGCCTGAGACGCTTCGGCGCAGCGCCGCGATCCTTGCGCGGCGGCTGACGTTCCTCCACAATCTTCGGCAGCGACGGCGACCGTTGCAATCAACGGGACAAGACCGTCGGCCGGAAAATTCCGTCAGGAGGAACATCCCAACATGAGCAATCGCAGAGCCTTTTTAGCTGCCACGGCGGCGCTCGCCTTCGCGTTCTCCGCCAGCCAAGCCCTCGCACAAAAGAAATACGACATCGGCGCAAGCGACACCGAGATCAAGATCGGCCAGACCGTGCCGTTCTCCGGCGCCTACTCCGTCTATGCCAATATCGGCAAGACCCAGGCCGCCTATTTCAAGATGATCAACGATCAGGGCGGCATCAACGGCCGCAAGATCAATCTGATTCAGTATGACGACGCCTATTCGCCGCCGAAGACGGTCGAGCAGGTGCGCAAGCTCGTCGAAGGCGACGAGGTGCTGTTCACCTTCCAGATCATCGGCACCGCGGCGAACGCGGCCGTGCAGAAATATCTCAACGGCAAGAAGATCCCGCAGCTGCTGGCCTCGACCGGCGCTGCGCGCTTCAATGATCCGCAGAACTATCCCTGGACCATCGCCTACAATCCCAACTACGTGTCCGAGGGACGCATCTACGCAAAGTACATTCTAAAGGAGCATCCGAACGCCAAGATCGGCGTGCTCTACCAGAACGACGACATGGGCCGCGACTATCTCGCGGGCCTCAAGAGCGGCCTCGGCGACAAGGCCGCCGGCATGATCGTCGGCGAAGTCTCCTACGAGGTCACCGACCCGACGGTGGACTCGCAGGTGGTCAAGCTGAAGTCGATGGGTGCCGATCTCTTCTACGATGCCTCGACGCCGAAGTTCGCGGCACAGGCCATCAAGAAGGTGGCCGAGCTCGGCTGGAATCCGGTGCACATCCTCGATATCAATGCGAGCCCGATCTCGGCGACGCTGAAGCCGGCCGGCCTCGACATCTCCAAGGGCATCATCTCGACCCAGTACGGCAAGGAGCCGAGCGATCCGCAGTGGAAGGACGATCCGGGCGTGAAAGCGTTCTTCGCCTTCATGGACAAGTATTTTCCCGAAGGCGACAAGCTCAACACCGTCAACACCTACGCTTATTCGGTGGCCGAACTGCTGACGCAGGTGCTGAAGCAATGCGGCGACGACCTGTCGCGCGAGAACGTGATGAAGCAGGTCGCCAACATCCGGGATTTCACCCCGAGCTTCGCGCTGCCCGGCATCAAGATCAACACCGGGCCGAACGATTACCGCGTCAACAAGCAGATGCAGATGATGAAGTTCAACGGCGAACGCTGGGAGCTGTTCGGACCGATCATCGAGGACAACGGTCCGTCGGGCTAGCAACTACGTGGGGTGGGTTAGCGTCAGCGTAACCCACCTCTTTTCTACCCGCGGCAACAGAAGTGGTGGGCGCTTCGCGCAGCCGCAAGGCTAACCCACCCTACAAACTTGCACCCTACGAACTGCGTGTCTCTCCCCACCTTGCGTTGCAGCAACGCCTCCTCCACAATCGCCCTCAGCGGTGACGTCCAGCCGGATCGATCACCTGCAATAACAAACTGAGGAAACTGCCAATGAGGAATGGAATTCTGCATCTGGCTGCGAGCACGGCGCTGACTCTGGCGCTGTCGGTCTCGGCGGCCAATGCCCAGAAGAAATATGATCCGGGCGCCAGCGACACCGAGATCAAGGTCGGCCAGACCATGCCGTTCTCAGGACCGGCGTCGGCCTATTCGTCGATCGGCAAGACCCAAGCCGCCTATTTCAAGATGATCAACGACCAGGGCGGCATCAATGGCCGCAAGATCAACCTGATCCAGTACGACGACGCCTATTCGCCGCCGAAAGCCGTGGAGCAGATTCGCAAGCTGGTCGAGAGCGACGAGGTGCTGCTGACCTTCCAGATCATCGGCACGCCGGTGAACGCAGCCGTCCAGAAATATCTCAATTCCAAGAAAGTGCCGCAGCTGTTCGCGGCGACCGGCGCCTCCAGGTTCACTGACCCGAAGAACTTCCCGTGGACCATGGGCTTCAATCCCAACTACTTCGTCGAGGGCCGCATCTACGGTCAGTACATCACGAAGGAGTATCCGAACGCCAAGATCGGCGTGCTCTATCAGAACGACGATCTCGGCAAGGACTATCTGAACGGCATCAAGGCCGGCCTCGGCGACAAGGCCGCCAAGATGATCGTGACCGAAGCGTCCTACGAGGTGTCGGATCCCACGGTCGACTCGCAGGTCCTCAAGATCAAGGACGCCGGCGCCGATCTGTTCTTCAGCGCGACAACACCGAAGCAGGCCGCGCAGGCGATCAAGAAGATCGCGGAGATGGGCTGGCATCCGGTGCAGATCGTCGACATCAACGCCACCTCGGTCGGCGCAGTGCTGAAGCCCGCAGGCCTCGATGCCGCCAAGGGCCTGATCAGCGTCAACTACGGCAAGGAACCGCTGGATCCGACCTGGAAGGACGATGCCGGCCTGAAGAGGTATTTCGACTTCATGGCGAAGTACTATCCTGATGGCGACAAGGACTCGAACTTCAACACCTATGGCTACAGCACGGCGCAGCTGCTGGTCCATGTGCTGAAGCAGTGCGGCGACGACCTGACGCGCGAGAACGTCATGAAGCAGGCCGCGTCGCTGAAGGACGTCGTCAGCGACACCGCGTTGCCCGGCATCAAGGCCAACACCTCGCCGACCGACTACCGCGTCAACAAGCAGCTTCAGATGATGAAGTTCAACGGCGAGCGCTGGGAGCTGTTCGGCCCGATCCTCGAGGATGCGGGTCCAGCGGGTTAGTTCTCTCGCTCCACTGCCTCAACGACGTCATGCCCGGGCTTGTCCCGGGCATCCACGTTCTTGGAGCGGCAAAGGAAAACGTGGATGGCCGGGTCAAGCCCGGCCATGACGATGGAGAGAGATTCGCCCGACACTATTCAGGTGGGTATCTCCCCAAAGTTCTTCCCCACCGGCAGCACAGCGTGGCGGATCAATCGCGAATCCTCCACCGCCGCCTGGCGATGCTTGACCGCTTCGCGATAGACGGGATCGCGGATCATTTCGACGAAGGCGCCGACGCTCGGATATTCGGCGATGAAGCAATGATCCCAGCGCTCAGTCTCGGGGCCGATCAGCATCAGCTCGAACCGGCCCTGCCAGACGATCTTGCCGCCGAGGCGTTCGAACACCGGGCCGCTGTCGCGGCCATAGGCCGCATAGGCCTCCGCCCCGCTGGCCTTGCGGCCGTCGGGATAGGCGGCGTCTTTGCGCAGGCGCACCATATTGAGCATGTGGATCGGGCCCGGGCGGTTATTGTCCCGGAATTGCGCAAAGATCTCCTTGGTCGGATCGATGTGGCCCATGTGGGTTCCCTCTTGTTTTATGGCCGCGATCCTAGCCCCGGCCCCCCGGAAGCGGAACTGCGGCAGGCGAATGCCGCATCTCCTAATCACGCGTTAACGTCCGCGTAACCGAGCCTTAAACAGCGACCGCTAGCGTGCGGCGGGGCGGGCTGACCGGGCGTTTTGCGTATGGGGTTGGGAAAGAAAAAGGGTGGGCGGAAGGAGCCGTTGTTCGGCTTGCCTGCTGCGCTCGCCGATCTGCGCCTGACGGCGGCGGACCGCATTCCCAATGCCGAGGACAAGCCCAAGAAATCAGACAAGTCATTAGCCAAGCGCAAAGCCGCCGATTCCGGCGACGAGCCGCCGCGCGAGCGGAAACCGCAGGCCAGCCGCAGCGGCGCCAAACGGCGATCGAAGTCCGGAGGGTTCAGCCTCGGCCGCCTGGTCTATTGGGGCGCGGTGCTCAGCCTGTGGGGCGTGATCGCCGTGACGGGCGTCGTGATCTATGTCGGCGCCCATCTGCCGCCGATCGACTCGCTGGAGATTCCAAAACGCCCGCCGACGATCCAGATCGTCGGCATCGATGGCAGCATGCTGGCGCAGCGCGGCGAGATGGCCGGCGCCAACGTGTCGCTGAAGGATTTGCCGCCCTATCTTCCGAAAGCGTTCATCGCCATCGAGGACCGCCGCTTCTATTCACATTTCGGCATCGATCCCGTAGGCATCCTGCGCGCCCTCGTCACCAACGTCATGCATCGCGGCGTGTCGCAGGGCGGCTCGACCTTGACGCAGCAGCTCGCCAAAAACCTGTTCCTGACCCAGGAGCGCACCATGGCGCGCAAGCTGCAGGAGGCGGAGCTCGCGATCTGGCTGGAGCGCAAGCATTCCAAGAACGAGATTTTGGAGCTCTACCTCAACCGCGTCTATTTCGGCTCCGGTGCCTACGGCGTCGAAGCCGCCGCGCAAAAATATTTCGGCAAGCCCGCGAAGAACGTGACGATCGCCGAGGCCGCGATGCTGGCCGGCCTCGTCAAATCGCCCTCACGGCTGGCGCCGAACCGCAATCCCGAAGGCGCCGAAGCGCGCGCGAAGATCGTGCTCACGGCGATGGCGGATGCACAATTCATCACCGATGCGCAGGCGCAGGCCTCGATCGGCCATCCCTCCTACAATGTGAAGCCGGCCGGCGCCGGCACGGTCAATTACGTCGCAGACTGGATCGGCGAGGTGCTGGACGATTTGGTCGGCCAGATCGACGAGAGCATCAAGGTCGAGACCACGATCGATCCGAAGCTGCAGAGCGTGGCGGAAGCCGCCATCATCGACGAGCTCGCGGCCAAGAGCGTGAAGTTCAATGTCAGCCAGGGCGCGCTGGTGGCAATGACGCCCGACGGCGCGGTGCGCGCCATGGTCGGCGGGCGGAACTATTCCGACAGCCAGTACAACCGCGCGGTCACGGCAAAGCGCCAGCCGGGCTCCTCGTTCAAGCCGTTCGTGTATCTGACCGCGCTCGAGCAGGGGCTGACGCCGGATACCGTGCGCCAGGACGCACCGATCGAGGTCAAGGGCTGGAAGCCCGAGAACTACACCCACGAATATTTCGGCGCGGTGACGCTGACCCAGGCGCTGGCGATGTCGCTCAACACGGTCGCCATCCGCGTCGGCCTCGAAGTCGGGCCGAAGAACGTGGTCCGCACCGCGCACCGGCTCGGCATCAACTCGAAGCTCGAACCCAATGCCTCGATCGCGCTCGGCACGTCGGAAGTCTCGGTGGTCGAGCTGGTCGGCGCCTACGCGCCGTTCGCCAATGGCGGTTTTGCAGTGGCCCCGCATGTCGTGACGCGGATCAGGACGCTCAGCGGCAAGCTGCTCTACATGCGCCAGGCGGACGAGCACAACCAGGTGATCGACCCGCGCTATGTGGGCATGATGAACACGATGATGCGGGAGACGCTGATATCAGGCACCGCCAAGAAGGCGGAGATCCCCGGCTGGCCGGCCGCCGGCAAGACCGGCACCAGCCAGGATTACCGCGACGCCTGGTTCATCGGCTACACCGCCAACCTCGTCACCGGCGTCTGGCTCGGCAATGACGACAACTCGCCGACCAAGAAGGCGACCGGCGGCGGCTTGCCGGTGGAAGTCTGGTCGCGCTTCATGAAGACGGCACACGAGGGCGTGCCGGTGGCAAACTTGCCGAACTCACAAGGCACATGGGGCCTGTCGAACTTGGCACAGGCGGCCTCGCAGGTGTCGCCGCCGACAGCGGCAGCACCCGCTCCGGCTCCGGCGAACAATGGCGGCTATCGACCGCCACCCACGCGCGCCAATGTGCGGCCTGAAGCAGCGTCAGGGCTCGATGGCTGGTTGATGGACCGGCTGTTTGGCGGGAACAGGTAGCGCTGGACTGAGGTCGTCGCGGCCTCAAAACAAAAATGTCGAAAACAACCCCATGCACAGTAGCCGGTGACTTCCGGCGTGATGCTCGGTGGATTTGCGAAACTGCTTGGTTTGTCGAGCAAATTTCGACCGAGCGCGCAACAACCGCCGCGCCGCCCTGAATCGGGTGGTTTGGCTGGATTCGGCGCCGAGCGTGGTTACGGCGCGGCGATCAGATCCAGCGCGACCGCACACGCCGTATCGGACGACGCGTCCTTCTCAGCAATCAGATCGGCCTTCCGTTCATCGTTGCCAAGATCGTAGAGAAAGATCGGGTTGCTGTAGGCGAAGCCACCGCGTTCGGTCGCGATGAGCCACCTTCGGCCGACCGTCCAAAAGAACATGAAGCGGCGCTGCGGCACGCTCTCGAACCAGACCACGTCGGTGGCGTTGAAGCTTCCGCCCGGCGCGGAGATCTCGCCGAGCCTCTCCTTGAATGACCGCAGCAATACCGGCGGCACGTGCTCAAACGGGATGGGGGCGGCTTGCGGGGGAGGCATGCAGGCCGGAGCGAGACTCGCCACAACGTGGGCAACACGCCACATGATCAGCAGCAGCGATGCGACAGCCACACGCCTGGCTGTGATCATCGCTGATGCCTTGCCTGACCGGCCCTAATCCTCGACCCCATACCGGTGCAGATCGTTCCCGTACGTATCGAGCCACTTCTTGGCGCGCTCCATCGAGGGACACACCTTGCCGCACACGCGCCAGAAGCGCGCTGAGTGGTTCATCTCGACGAGATGGGCGACCTCGTGGGCGGCGAGGTAGTCGAGCACGAAGGGCGGCGCGAGGATCAGGCGCCAGGAGAACGACAGCGAGCCCGCCGAGGTGCAGGAGCCCCAGCGGCTGGACTGGTCGCGGATCGAGAGCCGCTTCACCTTGACGCCGAGCTCGACGGCATAGGCCTCCGCCGAACGCTGCAAATCCTTGCGCGCCTCGCGCTTGAGGAAATCGTGGACGCGACGATCAGCATGATCGGCGCCGCCGGCGACGCAGAGAATGCGTTCGCCGCTGTCGCGCACCTCGGTCCAAACCGTGCCCCGCGTGCCGGCGCGGTGAACGATGCGATGGGGCGTGCCACGAAGCGGTATCACTGTGCCAGGCTGGAACGGTGCGGCCTTCGGCAAACGGCCGAGACGTGCCGCGATCCATGCACCATGACGCTGCGCGAAGTCCTTTGCTTCAGCGAGTGTTCCTCGCGGCGGCATGGTGAGGATGGCTTCGCGATCGCTCGGATGGATTCTGAGCGTGTAGCGGCGCGCGCGCCGATGCCGGCGCAATCGAATCGCAAAGAATTGCGACCCGTGGGCGATCAGAAGGGTCTTTGGTTCGTGGGGCCGACGGTAGAGGAGCGCGCGAGTGGCCATGTCTGTCAGTCCGGGGAGCAAGAGTTCGCCCGGATTCTGCCATAACCGCCGCCAGGGAAAGCGCTCGGCGCAAAAACAAATCATTTGCCCAATATACAGGGGTCTGGCGTCCGGGAGACCCTACAGACTGGGGTTGGAACCGGCTTTTTTCGCCCCCGCTGGACGCATGCGGCACCCCCAAGGGGTGAGGGCTGACTCACTCCTAGATCGCTACCTAAATACCTCGAATCTGGAGGGAACCAGGCCCTCCCGGAACCTCCGGCAGGGCCTGAATTTTCGACGGGAAAGCCGAAAACGAAGGTTATTCGGCCGCGAGCGCCTGCGATGCGTTCGGAGTCGCGGCCGAGACCATGAAATCATGAATCCGCGGCACGATTTCCGACTTGAAACGCGATCCGTTGAACACGCCGTAATGTCCGACGCCCTTCTGGACGTAATGAACACGGCGATGATCTGGAATCGCGCTGCATAATGTGTGCGTTGCTTCGGTCTGACCGATACCTGAGATGTCGTCGTTCTCGCCTTCGACCGTCATCAACGCAACGCGCGTGACCTTGGAGGGATCGACGCGAGTTCCACGATGGGACATCTCGCCCTTCGGCAACGAGTGTTTCACGAACACGGTGTCGACGGTCTGCAGATAATACTCGGCCGAGAGGTCCATCACCGCGAGATATTCGTCATAGAAGTCGCGATGCTTGTCGACGAGGTCGCCGTCGCCCTTCACCAGATTGGCGAAGAGCTGCTTGTGGGCGTCCATGTGACGGTCGAGATTCATGCTGATGAAGCCGTTGAGCTGCAGGAATCCCGGATAGACGTCGCGCATCATGCCCGGATGCGGAAACGGCACCTTGGTGATGACGTGGTTGCGGAACCAGTCGATGCCGCGCTCCTGCGCGAGGTTGTTCACCGCGGTCGGATTGCGGCGGGTGTCGATCGGACCGCCCATCAGCGTCATCGAGGTCGGCACGAAGGGATCACGGCGCGCTTCCATGATCGAGACGGCGGCGACGACGGGCACGGAGGGCTGGCACACCGCCAGCACATGGGTGTTGCCGCCGAGGACGTGCAGCATCTCGATGACGTAGTCGATGTAGTCGTCGAGATCGAAGCGGCCATCGCTCAAGGGCACCATGCGGGCGTCGGCCCAGTCGGTGATGTAGACCTCATGCGCCGGCAGGAAAGCTTCGACCGTGCCGCGCAGCAGCGTCGCATAATGGCCGGACATCGGAGCGACGATCAGCACGCGCGGCTGCGGGCTGCGCAGCGGACGGGTGAATTTGCGATCGAAGTAGAGCAGCCGGCAGAACGGCTTTTCCCAGACCGAGCGAACCTCGATCGGGACGCGGATGCCGTTGACCTCGGTGTCGTTGAGACCCCATTCCGGCTTGCCATAGCGGCGCGTGGTGCGCTCGAACAATTCGCAGGCCGCAGCGACCGACTTGCCGACCTCGGTACGCGCCCAGGGATTGAGGGGATTCTGAAACAGGAGCTTGGTCGCGTCGGTGATCGCACGCGCCGGATTGAGAGAGGCCTGCCCCATCTCGTACATCCAGTACATCGGCGTCGTCAGGACCGGACTGCCTTCGGTCGACAGGGGCGGCGCGCCGCCAAACTCACCAATAGGCATCGCTATATTCCTTTTCGCATCGCAGCATACTGCCGAATGCGTAATATTGCGTCAATGCATGGTTCCGTACATCTACGTAGCGAAGACGGTTAAACTAGCCTGAATCCACGAGAAAGTGACGTTATTCGCCGCCCGACAGCAGCGAGCCGTTCTTCTTGGCGCTGCGCAAAAGGGCAAGGAATGCCCAAAAAGAAGCAACCAGCAGCGCTGCATTGATAGCCAACGCATCAAGCATCAGATCGATCCGGAAGGTGTTTTCGATCAGCAGCGCGCGCATCCCCTCGAACACGTAAGTCGGCGGCAGCGCCCAAGCGACGTATTGCAGCCAGACCGGCAACACGCTGACGGGATAGTAGATGCAGGCGAGCGGCATGATCGCGAACATCAGTGTCCAGACGATGCTCTCGGCGCCGAGGCCGTTTCGCAAGACGAGGCCCGAGACGAAGATGCCGACCGACCAGCTGGTGAAGATCAGATTGCAGAAGAAGGCGATCAGCGGCAGGCCGAGGCCATAGATGTTGAAGTGAAACAGGAATAGCGCCAGCAGCGTCATCGGGATCACGCCGATCGCGAGCCGGATCAGGCTCATCACCATCAGCGACAGCAGAAACTCGATCGGCTTGAGCGGGCTCATCATGAGATTGCCGAGGTTGCGCGCCCACATCTCCTCCAGGAAGGAGATGGAGAAGCCGAGCTGGCCGCGAAACAGGATGTCCCAGAGGATGACGGCGCCGATCAGCGTGCCGCCCGCGCGCGCGAAGAAATTGGCGTTGAGGGCGATGTAATGCTGGATGAAGCCCCAGGTGATGATTTGCATCGCCGGCCAGTACAGCAGCTCGAGCAGCCGCGGCCAGGACGACATCAGCAGGTACCAGTAGCGCAGGATCATCGCGCCGATGCGCTGCATGGACAGGCCGCGATGGAGGGAAAGCTCGGTCATCGCGCCGCCTCCTCCTTGAGACCGTTCACACGCCCGCGCGCGACGTCCAGAAACACCTCTTCCAGCGTGGTGCGGTTGTAGCGGGCCATGATGGCCTCAGGGGTGTCGTCGTCCTCGACGCGACCACGTTTCATGATGATGACGCGGTCGCAGAGCCGTTCGACCTCGAGCATGTTGTGCGAGGCCAGCAAAATGGTGGCGTTGTTCGCCTTGCGATAGCGCTCCATATGGCCCCGCACCCAATCGGCGGTATCAGGGTCGAGCGAGGCGGTGGGTTCGTCGAGCAACAAGAGCTCGGGCTGGTTGATCAGCGCCTTCGCCAGCGCGACGCGGGTCTTCTGCCCGGCGGAGAGCTTGCCGTTGGCACGGTCGATGAATTCGGTGAGATCGAGATCGTCGGCGAGCTCAGCGATGCGGTCGGACAGGTTCTTCACCGCATAGAGCTTGCCGAAGATGGTGAGATTTTGCCGCACCGTGAGCCGCATCGGCATGTCGACATAGGGGCTCTCGAAATTCATCCGCCCCAGCACGGCCGCGCTTTCCTCGGGCATGCGGTGACCGAGCACCTGCACGCGGCCGGAGGTCGGCAGCACCAGGCCCATGATCATCGCGATGGTCGTGGTCTTGCCGGCGCCGTTGCCGCCCAAAAGCCCGGTGATGCTGCCGCGCGGCAGCGAAAAGGAGATATCGTCGACGGCGTGGGTCTGCTTGTAGACCTTGACCAGGCGATCGACCTCGATTGCCGCGGATGAAGTGCTACCCGCGACAGTCGGCCGACTTGAAGCCTTGTCATTCCCGGTCATGCTGGCCGTTCTTCTGCTATTGCAGCGGAGAGCGCAAGGCTTGTAATCCGGGTGGTTCCGCGAGCCCTGCGTTTGTGACAAGAAGGCGCCGCCACATTGGCCGAGATGACTGAGACTGCCGATACGGACTTCCGCCCCGCGCAGCGGCATATCCGCCTGGACACCATCCTGCGGCTGCGCTGGCTCGCGGTGCTGGGCCAGCTCGCCGCGATCTTCATCGTCGCGCAGGGGCTGGAGTTCAATGTCGAGATCGTCCCCTGCGTCAGCATCATTGCGCTGTCGGCCGCGCTCAATCTGGCGCTCCAGACCGTCGCCAATCCGATGCATCGGCTGGAGCCGATGCAGGCCGCCGGCCTGCTCGCGCTGAACATCGTGGAGCTCGCCGGCCTGCTGTTCTTCACCGGCGGACTTCAGAATCCGTTCTCGTTCCTGTTCCTCGCGCCGGTGCTGATCTCCGCCACCGCGCTGCCGGCGCGCTTCACCTTCGGCCTCGGCGTGCTGGCGGTGGCCTGCGCCTCGGTGCTGTTCTTCTTCCATCTGCCGCTGCCCTGGGATTCCGACGATCCGCTGGTGCTGCCGCCGATCTATTTGGTCGGCGTCTGGCTCTCGATCGTGCTCGCAATCGGCGTCACCAGCCTCTACTCGTTCCAGGTCACCGAAGAGGCGCGCAAGCTTGCGGATGCTTTGGCCGCAACCGAGCTGGTGCTGACGCGCGAGCAGCACCTGACCCAGCTCGACGGTCTTGCGGCCGCCGCCGCGCACGAGCTTGGCACGCCACTCGCGACCATCTTCCTGATCTCGCGCGAGCTGGAAAAGACGGTGAAGGACGCAAGCTTTGCCGCCGATCTGAAAACCCTGCGCGAGCAGACCCAGCGCTGCCGCGACATATTGAGCAAGATCACCCAGCTCTCCTCCGAAGGCGCGCCGTTCGACCGCATGAGGCTGTCGGAGCTGATCGAGGAGGTGGTGGCCCCGCACCGCGATTTCGGCGTCGACATCAAGGTGCGGATCGCGGTCGCCGCCTTCGCCGAACCGGTCGGCTCGCGCAACCCGGCAATCCTCTACGGCGTCGGCAACATTGTCGAGAACGCGGTCGATTTCGCCCACACCACCGTCGAGGTGAACGCCTGGTGGAACAAGGATACGATCGAGCTCCTGATCTCCGACGACGGTCCCGGCATTCCGCCTGACATCCTCAACCGGATCGGCGAGCCCTATCTGTCGCGGCGGCGCACCCAGGAAGCAGGCGGCGGGCTCGGGCTCGGCGTGTTCATCGCGCGCACTTTGCTCGAACGCACCGGCGCCAAGGTCTCGTTTACCAATCGAGTGTTCCCGGAACACGGTGCGGTGGTCCAGGTCACCTGGCCGCGAGACGGTTTTGAGGCTATCGAGACCTTCGAAGAAACAATAGGATAGACCGCGACCTTGCGTCGCACGGACCGCCTGATCGACTATTGGCGGCCTTGGCACCGCCCGATTGCGACGCCATATGTAGATGAGCAGGAGAGAGGAAAAACCTTGAACGCCATCGCCGAACTGAACGAACAGACCGACCGCTCGCTTCTCATCGTGGAGGACGACAAGCCGTTCCTGGAGCGCTTGTCGCGCGCCATGGAAACACGCGGCTTTGCGGTGACGTCTTGCGACAGCGTCTCGGACGGCCTGGCGCAGATCGGCAAGTCGGCGCCCGCATTCGCGGTGGTGGATCTCAGGCTCGGTGACGGCAACGGCCTCGACGTGGTCTCGGCGCTGAAGAAGAAGCGCCCCGATGCCCGCGCGATCGTGCTGACCGGCTACGGCAATATCGCCACCGCCGTCACCGCGGTGAAGATGGGCGCGGTCGACTATCTCTCGAAGCCCGCGGATGCCGACGACGTCGTCGCAGCATTGCTCTCGACCAGCGCGGAGAAATCCGAGCTGCCGAGCAACCCGATGTCCGCCGACCGCGTCCGCTGGGAGCACATCCAGCGCATCTACGAAATGTGCAGTCGCAACGTCTCGGAAACGGCGCGAAGGCTGAACATGCACCGCCGGACCTTGCAGCGTATTCTGGCCAAGCGCGCGCCAAGGTAACCTTCACCGCTCTCGTGCCCCGGACGCAGCGCAGCACCACAAGCGTGTTTACGCGCGTCTTCGACGCGCTACGGTGATGCGCTGCTGAGCCGGGCCCCATTCTTGTGTTCACGCCGCGGCCTTCTGGGTCCCGGCTCTGCGCTGCAGCGTTACACGCCGCAGCGCGTCCGGGACACGAGAACGCCTCACTCCCAGAGCTCCGCGTGCCCCTGCGGATCGACCAGGCGGTTGATCCGCAAAGCCGCCGCCATTCCAAACCGCACCGTCATCTGTTTGCGCGTAGCCGCGGCGATCTTGTGCTCCGGCGCCTCGCACTGCATGTGCGCGCCATAGGCATCCGCGATGATCAGGCCGGTGTCTTGCGGGAAGATCTCGCAGGGGAGATCCTGCGTGAAGGCGAAGAACAGCCGGTCGCAATGGGCGCGGTATTCGTGCCATTTCTGATCGGCGCGCAAATCCTCGACCGACGATTTGATCTCGACGATCCAGATCTCGCCACGCTCGTTCAGCGCCACGAGATCAGCGCGCCGGCCCGACGGCAGCGGCAATTCGCTGATGCAGGTGAAGCCGAGCGAGCGCAGCAGCCGCGCCGTGCCGCGCGCGATCGCGAGCGCTGTCTCGGATTGCCGGCGATCCGGCGGTGGCACGAGGGCGATGTTGCGGGCGCTGCTGTCCATGGGAGGCAGGATAGCCGATTCCGTTGAGCCCGTCATTCCGGGGCGGGAGGCGGGAACCTCACCCTGTCCTCGCAATTATCACGCAGCCGCCGACGGTCGCAGGCGGACCGACGAGGGCTGCCCTGCATGATCGACGATCTCTGGTACAAGAACGGCGTGATCTATTGCCTCTCCGTCGGCACCTATATGGATGCCAACGGCGACGGTATCGGCGACTTCAAGGGGCTGCTGCGCCGGCTCGATTATCTGCACGGGCTCGGCATCACCACGATCTGGCTGATGCCGTTCCAGACCTCGCCGGGCCGCGACGACGGCTACGACATCGCCGATTATTACAGTGTCGATTCCCGCTACGGCACGCTCGGCGATTTCGTCGAGTTCACCCATGGCTGCAAGCAGCGCGGCATCCGCATCATCATCGACCTCGTCGTCAACCACACGTCCGACCAGCACCACTGGTTCAAGGAGGCGCGGCGCGACAAGAATTCCCCGTATCGCGACTGGTATGTTTGGTCCGACAAGAAGCCAGCCAATGCCAACAAGGGCATGGTGTTTCCCGGCGTGCAGAAATCGACCTGGACGCGCGACAAGGAAGCCGGCGCGTATTACTTCCACCGCTTCTACGATTTCCAGCCCGATCTCAACACCTCGAACCCGCATGTGCAGGCGGAAATTCTGAAGATCATGGGGTTCTGGATCCAGCTCGGCGTCTCCGGCTTCCGCATGGACGCCGTGCCGTTCGTGATCGCGACCAAGGGCGCCAAGGTGAAGAAACCGGTCGAGCAATACGACATGCTGCGCGCGCTCCGCGAATTCCTGCAATGGCGGCAGGGCGATGCCATCATCCTCGCCGAAGCCAATGTGCTGCCGGAAACCGACATGGAATATTTCGGCAGGGATGGCGACCGCATGCACATGATGTTCAACTTCCACGTCAACCAGCATCTGTTCTATGCGCTGGCGTCCGGCGATACACGACCGCTCGCAAAGGCGCTGAAGGCGACCAAGCCACGGCCGGCCGCGGCGCAATGGGGCCTGTTCCTGCGCAATCACGACGAGCTCGATCTGGGACGACTGACCAAGGCGCAGCGCGACACCGTGTTCAACAAATTCGGCCCCGACAAGGACATGCAGCTCTACGACCGCGGCATCCGCCGCCGCCTCGCGCCGATGCTGGGCGGCGACCGCCGACGGCTCGAGCTCGCCTACAGCCTGATGTGCACGCTGCCGGGAACGCCCGTGATCCGCTACGGCGACGAGATCGCGATGGGCGACGACCTCTCATTGCCCGAGCGCAACTGCGCGCGTACGCCGATGCAATGGTCGACCGAGCCGCATGGCGGCTTCACCAAGAGCAACAAGCCGGCCTGCCCCGTCATCGACAAGGGTCCCTACGGCTATCAGCACGTCAACGTCGCAAAACAGCGGCGCGATCCCAACTCGATGCTGAACTGGACCGAGCGTATCGTCCGCATGCGCAAGGAGGTGCCGGAGATCGGCTGGGGCGATTTCGCTGTCATTCCGACGCGCGATCCCGCCGTCTTCATCATGCGCTACGACTGGCGCAACAACTCGGTGCTGTTCGTGCATAATCTCGACGAAAAGCCGCGCGAGACCGCGTTCTCAGTGGGACTGCCCGGCGATGCCGGCGAGCATTTGATCAATCTGCTCGCGGAGGACCACAGCCACGCCGACAAGCGCGGACAACATCGCATCGTGCTGGAGCCGTATGGCTATCGCTGGTACCGGGTGGGTGGGCTGGATTATTTGCTGAAGCGGAGTGATATCGACGAGAATACCGCGGGCAACAAGCATCCGGGGTAACCACACACACGCCTGTCGTCCCCGCGAAAGCGAGGACGACAGCTAGGTATGTGGCGGCATCACCACCACGCCCTCGTTGCCGCGCAAGTCCAATACGCCTTCCAACCTCTCACCCTCACGATCCAGAAACGTCGACAGCAAGATCTCGCTGCCGAAACGGATCGCGCTGGTGGTCACGGCGATCGGCTCGGGGCCGAGATTGAGCACCACGATCACGCTCCTGCCCTCGGCCTCGCGGCGATAGACGAGCAAATCGCCCTGCGCGGCGATCGGGTGATAGTCGCCTGACACCAGCGGCGGGCTGGTCTTCCGCAACGCGATCAGGCGCTTGTACAGGTTCAGGATCGAGCGCGTGTCGGCTTCGAGATTGACGACGTTCTCATGGATATGGTCCTCCGGCAGCGGCAACCACGGCCTGACCTCCGAGAAGCCTCCGAAGCCGGACGAGTCCCATTGCATCGGCGTGCGGCAGCCGTCGCGCCCGACGCCAATCCCGGGGACGCTCTTCTCGAAGGGGTCGCGGACGTCCTCGGGCGCAATGGCGAGCTGGTGCATGGCGATCTCGTCGCCGTAATAGAGCGTCGGCGTGCCGCGCAAGGTCAGCAGCAGCATGGCGGCGATTCGGGCCTGCTCGGGCCCGACGCGGCTTGCCACCCGCGGGCGATCATGGTTGCCGAGCACCCAGTTCGGCCAGGCGCCCTTCGGCAACGCCTTCTCGTAATCCTCGATGATGTGCTCGATCGAACGCGCACTCCAGAAGGTCGAGAGCAGTGCGAAGTTGAACGGCATCTGCGCGCCGGTGAGATCGTTGCCGTAATAGGCCATCAGCCGGTGCAGCGGCAGATAGATCTCGCCGATCAGCACGCGGGCATCATAGGCATCGGTGACACGCCGCATCTCGGCGATGACGTCAAACACCTCCGGTTGATCGGTGGAGTATTGCGTCAGGATCTTCTCGTTCGGCGGCCGGCCCTCGACATAATGCGGGTTCGGCGGATTGTCGCGGAATTCGGAATCCTTGATCAGGTGCCAGATCACATCGACGCGAAAGCCGTCGACGCCCTTCCCCAGCCAGAACCGCATCACGTCGTAGATCGCGGCGCGGACCTCAGGGTTGCGCCAATTGAGGTCCGGCTGCTTCGCAAGGAAGGCGTGGTAGTAATATTGACCCGTGGCCTCGTCGAACTGCCAGGCGCTGCCGCCGAACTCGGACAGCCAGTTGTTGGGCGCGCTTCCATCAGGCTGCGGGTCGCGCCAGATGTACCAATCGCGCTTGGGATTGTCGCGCGAAGAGCGGCTCTCGACGAACCAGGGATGCTGGTCCGAAGTGTGGTTCGGCACGAGGTCGAGGATCAGCTTGAGACCGTTGTCGTGCACGGCGGCGAGCAGCGCATCGAAATCCGCCATCGTGCCGAACAGCGGATCGATGTCGGTATAGTCGGAAATGTCGTAGCCGAAATCGGCCATCGGCGAGGGGAAGATCGGCGACAGCCAGATCGCGTCGACGCCGAGCGATTTCACATAGGGAAGGCGCCGGAGGATCCCGGCGAGATCGCCGACGCCATTGCCGTCCGAGTCCTGATAGGAGCGCGGATAGATCTGATAGAAGATGCCGTCGCGCCACCAAGTCTCGCTGCCCTGACCCATCTTGGAAAACCCATCCTGAAACTATGTCTCGCGCAAGAGAACGCGGAAGCGACGTCCCGGTTCAAACCAGCAGGCGAAATGGGACGGCCGTGTGACGGCCGGGGCCGCCGTTCCCCGAGCCCGCCACGAATCTTTTGCTTGGCGGCATGGCAAAAATCGGCATTGTGGCGCCATGACAGAGCAAGATGACAACAAAGCCAAGGCCGGCGCGATCATCGTCCCCGTGACGCTGTTCGAGCAGAACTGCACCATCATCTGGGATGAGCCTTCCAAGAAGGCCGTGGTGATCGACCCCGGCGGCGACGTGCCGAAAATTCTGGAGGCGATCAAGCAGACCGGCGTCACCGTGGAGAAGATCTGGCTGACCCACGGCCACATCGACCATGTCGGCGGCGCGGCGGAATTGCGCGATGCGCTGAAGGTGCCGATCGAGGGCCCGCATGAAGCGGACAAATATCTGCTCGACAACGTGGTCGAGAGCGGCGCGCGCTTCGGCATGACGGGGGGCCGCAATTTCGAGCCGGACCGCTGGCTCGACGAGGGCGACACCGTGTCGATCGGCGACCTCAACTTCGAGATTTTCCACTGCCCCGGCCACTCACCGGGCAGCGTGGTGTTCTTCAACAAGGATTTACGTTTCGCCCATGTCGGCGACGTCTTGTTCGCAGGCTCGGTCGGGCGCACTGATTTGCCCGGCGGCAGTCATGCGACGCTGATCAACTCGATCAAGACCAAGCTCTTGCCGCTCGGCGACGATGTCGGCTTCATCTGCGGCCATGGCGCGGGTTCGAGCATCGGCCAGGAGCGGATGACCAATCCGTTCATCACCGGCGAGATGTGAGGGTTATTCGGCGGCGTCTACGAGCGCCGCCGTCTCACTCAGGTTGCGCTCACCCCATTCGCGGATCGCAGCGACCACGGGGACAAAACTCTTTCCTTTCCGCGTCAGTCGATACTCGACCTTCGGCGGCACCTCGCCAAAATCCTTGCGGTCGATCAGGCCGCTCTCTGTCAGCGCCTTCAATTCACGGCTGAGCACGCGCGGGGTAATCTCGGCGCTGCCTTCCGTGCCGCGCAGCAGGCCGCTCCTGATCTCGCCATAGCGGCGGGGGCCGTCCTTGAGGTCCCAGACGATGCGCAGCTTGTACTTGCCGCTGATCATTTTTTGAAACGCTGCGACCGGGCAGGTGCGCACGGCGGAAGCTTTTGCCATGTCGTCTCCTCCATGTGCAGCGGACTCGCATGAGGATAGGAGCGACGCCGAAAAAGTCCATACTATCAATTTTGTCCATACTTGCAGGATTGCCTGCAGGCCGCAGATGATGGTGCACATGACGAACAGGGAGCGTCACATGAAGCACTTCATGATCCGGTATGAATTCAAAAACGGCACGACGGAAGCCTGGCACCAGGAGATCGGCCGCTTCATCAAGGCGATCGACGGCGACCCGGAGCTGAAAGGGCGGATCGGCTACCGCGTCCTCAAGAACCGCGACGATGGCCACTATTTCCATCTCGCCAGCGCCGCCGACGATGCCGCGCAAAAGGCGCTGCAATCGCGGGAGTTCTTCAAGCAGTATCAGGAGATGACGCGGAAGGTCGCCGGTGGCGAGGTGACGGTAACGCCGATCGAGATGGTCGACGCGACGGCCTGAGCTACTTCATCAACCCCGCGGCGGTCAGCGCGCGGGTAATGATCTGGCCGAGATCGAAGCCGCGGGCCTCCTCGGGCTTCGGCTCGGCCGGCTCCGCGACCGCCGCGCGGATCGAGCGTGCCAGATGCGGCGCGGGCGAACGTGTCGGCTTTGCCTCCGCGTTCTTCGCGTCCGCAATCCATCCGGTCAGGCCAAAGAACTTCGCGATGTGGTAGGACGACGAAATGCCGGCCTCGATCAGGAACGCGCCTTCGACGCCATAGCGTTGGTCGTTGTCGGCGAGCCCAAGCGGCGTGCCGTGCGCCATGTCGGTGATGGCATAGGACTCGACCAGCGTCTCGCCGTCCTTGTCCCACCAGGCCTGGCGCGGATAGCCGTCGACATTGGTCTCCGCCATCGGCACCAGCGGCAGGTCGTGCAGATCGAGCCACTGCTTGACGATCTCGTTGGCATTGCCGGGATTGACGGTGCGGTCGGCGCTGCCGTGCCACACCGAAACCTTCGGCCAGGGCCCGCTATGGCTCGAGGCCCGCCGCACGAAATCGCCGAGCTCGCGCTCGGGCCGCTCCGGCGAATGAAACATGCCGTCGAGCGCCTCACGCAAATTCGACGCGATGCCGTAAGGAAGCCCGGCGATGATCGCACCGGCCGCGAAAACTTCCGGATAGGTCGCGAGCATCACCGAGGTCATGCCGCCGCCAGCGGAAAGCCCCGTGATGAAGATGCGCCTGGGATCGATGCGGTGTGTCGTGGCCATGTGCGCGATCATCTCGCGTATCGAACGCGCCTCGCCGCTGTCGCGCGCGGTGTCTTCCGGATTGAACCAGTTGAAGCAGGTGTTGCCATTGTTGATGCGCTGCTGCTCGGGCATCACCAGCGCAAAGCCGTAATGCTGCGCTAGCGTCGACCAGCCCGCACCGAGATCGTAACTTGCTGCGGTCTGGCCGCAGCCGTGCAGCACGACGACGAGCGCACGCGACTTCTGCAATTGCTCCGGCACCAATGCGAACATGCGCAAGGCCCCGGGATTGTCACCGAAATCAGTGACTTCCTGCAACGGACTGGACACATCCGCGCTCCGGCCGAACTCGGTCAGGCGCAAACCATCCACCTTGGGCAGATGTCTCAAGAGATCGAGATTTTTGGCGAGCGACACGGCAACTCCTGGCAGGCGACGTTCAACGTTCAGCCAACCAAATAGTTGCTGCACTGCAAAATGAAAAGGCCGTGTGCTGTCGATCAGCCCTGAATCACGCAAAACCCCGCAGGAATCCGTGCGTATTAACCGCAATGCCTCAACTTCGTGCAGATGCGCGGCGCATCCACGACAGAAATGCGACGCAGATCATCATTAACACCGCGAACAATGCAAGCGAGACCAGGAATCCTGCGCGCGCTGATTGCAATGATTCGACCGCGAAGAACACGGCTCCGATTGCGGCCACTCCGGCCGCATTTCCGATCTGCGCCGTCGTGCCGTACATGCCGGAAGCTGAGCCTGCGGCGGCGGGTTTGACGGTCGAGAGCACCGCGCCTGACAGCGGTGCCATCACGAGGCCCTGACCGTAACCGAAGATGATCAGCGTCAATGCGAGCACGATCGGCGTCGGCGCTTCGACATAGGCCGCAACAAGCGCGAGCGCTCCAAGACCTGCGATCTGCAACGCACAGCCCTCGATCAGCACCTTGGTGCCGCGATGGCGCGCCCGCGCGCCGCTGTGGCGCGACGCCACGACGAAGGCCAGCGCGAGCGGAACGAAGACTAGCCCGGCTGCGAGCGGCGGGATCTTCAGACCGCGCTGCATGAACAGCGTCATGACCAGATAGAATGAGAGATTGGCGACGAAGAAAAAGAAGGCAGCACCGAGCCCGCGCAGGAAAGCTGCGTCAGCCAGTAGCGTGAGATCGATCAGCGGCATGCCGCCGGCACGTGCGACCGCGTGCTCGAGCTTCAGGAATCCCGCGAGGATCGCACCGCCGCCTATCATCACCGCCCACAGCCACGGCGCCCAGCCGGCATCGTGGCCGAACAGCAGCGGACCGATCAGGCACAACAGCCCCGCGAACAGCACGACACTCCCTTTGATGTCGAGCCTTGTGCCGGCCCGGCGCGGCACCGACGGCATGATGCGCCAGGCCACAGCGGCGATCACGAGGCCGCAGGGCACGTTGACGAAGAACACCGAGCGCCAGCCGGCACCGGCGAGATCGAGCGTGACGAGGAGACCGCCGAGCAGGAAGCCCGCAGCGCCCGCGAGCCCGAGCACGATGCCGTAGACGGCGAAGGCGCGGCTTCGCTGCTCGTCGGTGAAGAGCAAATGCAGCGTCGCCAGCACCTGCGGTACCATCAGCGCCGCGGTGGCGCCCTGCGCCAGCCGCGCGACGATCAGCTCGAAGCCTGATTGCGCCAGACCGCACCAGAGCGAGGTCGCCGTGAAGCCGAGCACGCCGGCGAGGAAGACGTTCCTGGTGCCCCGGATGTCGCCGAGCCGGCCGCCGGTGACGACCAGCGTGGCATAGGCGATCAGATAGATCGCGATGACGGATTCGATCTGCGCCGGCGTCGCATGCAGGTCGACCGCGATGGTGGGAATGGCGACGTTCACGATGAAGGCGTCGACGCCGAACATGAACTGTGCCGCGACGACGATGGCGAGCACCCACCAGCGCCGCGTCGAATCGATAGGCTTTGTGACGATTTGATGCATCGGCGCGCGAACCCCAGGGAATTTATTTGCGCGCGATGCTGGCAGATCGGCGGCATCCGCGCGATTACCTCCGAGGTAGGACTTGCTACCCCCTTGCCGCTCTGGCCCGATTGCTGCATGTCGGTTTCTGCTGGTTTTGCGGGCTCGGAAGTCTTCGCGATGTACGACTACGACATGGTGGTGATCGGCTCGGGCCCGTCGGGTCGGCGGGCCGCGGTGCAATGTGCCAAGCTCGGCAAGGCCGTGCTGGTGGTCGAGAAGGGCCGGCGGGTCGGCGGCGTTTCCGTTCACACGGGGACAATTCCCTCGAAGACGCTGCGCGAGACCGTGCTGAACCTGTCGGGCTGGCGCGAGCGCGGCTTTTACGGCCGCTCCTACCGGGTGAAGCAGGACATCGCGGCGAGCGATCTGATGACCCGGCTGCAGAAGACGCTCGACCACGAGGTCGAGGTGCTCGAGCATCAGTTCAGTCGCAATCAGGTGCGGACCGCCAATGGCGAGGCGCGGCTGGTCTCGGCACACGAGATCGAGATCACGAGCCCGATCGGCGAGACCAAGGTGGTCACGGCTGCCTTCATCCTGATCGCCTGCGGCACGCGGCCGTTCCGGCCCGACGACGTGCCGTTCGACGGCGTGACCGTGCTCGACAGCGACGAGATCATCGATCTGCCAAAGCTGCCGCGCAGCCTGGCCGTGATCGGTGCCGGCGTGATCGGCGTCGAATATGCCACCATCTTCAGCGCGCTCGACGTGCCCGTGACCCTGATCGAGCCGCGGCCGACCTTCCTCGACTTCATCGACAAGGAATTGATCGACGAGTTCATGCACGAATTGCGCGACCGCAACGTCGCGCTGCGGCTCGGCGCCAAGGTCAACTCGATCGAGAAGACCGCACAAGGCAGCATCGTCACGCATCTGTCGGACGGGCGGCACGTCACCACGGAAATGCTGCTGTTCGCCGCGGGGCGCGTCGGCGCCACGGATCGCCTCAACTTAGAGGCCGCCGGCATCGTGGTCGACCATCGCGGCCGCATCTCGGTCGATCCCGTGACCTTGCAGACCAGCGTGCCGCACATCTACGCGGCCGGCGACGTGATCGGCTTTCCGAGCCTTGCCTCGACGTCGATGGAGCAGGGCCGCGTCGCCGCGTGCCATGCGCTCGGCATGGAGCCGATGGCGCCGCCGGAATTCTTTCCCTACGGCATCTATTCGGTGCCGGAGATCTCGACCACCGGCCTCACCGAGGAAGAGGTGCGCACGCGCGGCATTCCCTACGAGGTCGGCATCGCGCGCTTCCGCGAGACCTCGCGCGGCCACATCATGGGGCTGAACAGCGGCATGATGAAGATGATCTTCTCGACCAAGACGCGCCGCCTGCTCGGCGTACATATTCTGGGCGAAGGCGCCACCGAGCTGATCCATATCGGTCAGGCCGTGCTCAATCTCAAAGGCACCATCGACTATTTCATCCAGAACACCTTCAACTATCCGACGCTGGCGGAGGCGTACAAGATCGCCGGCCTCGATGCGTGGAACAGGATGACGCGCTGATCTTCCTTCACCTCGCCCCGCTTGCGGCAGGGCTGTCCGGGGAAACTCAGCCGTAGCAGAACTCGATCTGGCCGGGGATTTTGCAGGATTGGCGGCGGCTGGGGTTGATGGGCGGGGGCTTGTCGATCGTGGCAAGGGCTCGGCGGGTGAACAGAAGCTGGCCGACGAGTTCGG
>NZ_FOBX01000003.1 GCF_900109945.1 Bradyrhizobium sp. OK095 | reverse complement strand
GCCGCGTTCGCGCAAAACAAGGCAAGATAAAACGTCGTGGCAACCGCCCTGTCACCGAGATTATCGTGTCTCACTTGAGGGGTGCAGTCCAGTGCACTCGCTGGGCCAGCGTAGTTAAATGCACTGTCACCGTAATTTGAGGCGAAGATAGCAAGCCCCAAGATCAACATTGCTCCGACTAGTTCTCGCAGATATCGATTCATTTGGCCGGGCCGTCGTCTTTGCGCGATTGTCCCGGAGAAGGTGGCGGGCGGATGAACAAGGCGAATGCCGTAGCAGAGATCGTAAAAGCGTTCGCATCGATCTTATGGCCACTGCTCATTGCTGGGGCGCTCTACTCGTTTCATGATGAAATTCGAGGTGTTTTGCGTCGACTTAGCGACTTGAAGAAGGGCAAGCTGTTTGGCCAAGAGTTCGAACTCGAAGAGAAGCTCGATCAGCTGCGGGCAGCGACGCAAAAGGTCGAGAACGAAATCCCAGTCCCACCCCAGCTAGATTCTGGATTACCGAATAACGGACCTGCCGCAGCGCTGGAGGAGCAACTACTGCAGGAATCAAACAGGGCGCCGAAGGTCGCCCTAATGCGGCTTGCTGCTGAACTGGACAAAAAAATAAGGCGACTGCTTGCGGCTACGGGTTGGTATCAAAATGTCCAGGCGGGCTCGACACTATCTGCAATCGAAGCACTAAGAGAACAGGGTAGCCTTCCCGGACACGTCAGCGGATCGGTAAAGCTCTTTCAGCAGGTACGGGATAGAATCATCCACGGCAAAGCCGCCTCCGACGAAGATATTCTTCGCGCAATTGATTCTGGAATCACGCTTCTCAAAGCAATTGAATCCATTCCACTTGAAACGAACACCGTCTATCACTCAGGTGTAGCGATTTACTCCGATCCCAACTGCACTCAACTCATTAGCGATTGCAGGGGCCTTATCTTAGAGACGATCTCTCCTGGCGGCTCTCAAACGATGTACAGAATCTTCCCAACGACACGCACCCACTTTGAGAAAGGAAAGCGCGTGGCTTGGGAATGGGATCTGAGTAGAGTCTGGGGACCGGCTTGGTACCATGATCCGGAAACAGGTGAAGGCAAACCGGCATGGCACTCTAGCGGTGAGTTCATTGGTCGGCACCTAGACGATCTTTAAGCTCGCAGGTTTCTGTTGGGCCTTGCGCAAAATGTCGAGCTAACGTCTCCACAGTGCTTTGGTGAGTTTGAGATCAGCTTTGCGAAGCCCTACCTGTGGACAAACGGCTACCGAGAATCGCTATATTTAGACAAAACTCTAGACTCCGAAGTTAATTTCCCGGCTAATGGTTTCATAGCGATTCGTATCTGGGGGTCAAAGATTATGGCTCCTCCTGGTAGAGGAACAATCAGCTACCCAAGCTTGGAAGAGCTCGAGGCGACGGCGATTTTCATCGCGTCTAAGCTCAACTGGGACACGATATTCCCCCAACTCCGCTTTGGCTTTCTCCTTGATAAGCTTCTCGGAAAAGACTTGGGTCCCCTAACACTCGATGTTGTTCCAGATGGATCGATCAAGGGCGAGGCATTCGTCGACTATCCCGCGCGGCGGTTAGTTCTGATTGAGTCGCTGTATGCTGAAGGCCTGAGGGGACGGCCGCATCCGTTAATGACCTTACTTCATGAGAGCGTTCACCTTTGCCTTGAGCACGAAGGGATTCGGCGCAAGGTCCCGCATTCGGACATCCGGTTACTTTCTAGTCGCCACGAAAAGCTCGACGAATGGATTGCAAACCGAGTTGCTGGCGCCATAGCAGTACCCGCGGCGGCAGCCATTCGACTAAACTGCCGTACCGCTCAGGACTTAGTTCAACATTTCTTTGTGACGCCACTAGCTGCATCTTATCGGATTCAACAAGTCGAAGCGTTGAGACGCTCTATAACTGGCCAACCCCGAGCGCTCCCCCCAAGTGCGGTCGAGCTATTGACGAGCCTAGAGAAGCTAACCGGACGGCGGCTTGGGAGCCTCGATAATGAGGATCGTCGAAGACGAAACGAGGCCGCCGCAAAGGGCTACAGTTTGCAGGCTTGTACTAAATGTGGCCGGTCGGCGACCGTGCAAAACAGCGGTCAAATCCGATGCGACTACTGCAAGGCCAACCGCCGGACGAGCACACCCGTTTGCGTTACGAGACCCTAGCAAGCCGGCCCGTAGGATGGAGTTACGGCGTCGCCAACTCGTTCGGCAAACGCTTCTGGATTACGCAGCTACGGTAACGGTGACAGTGCTGGACTGCACCCCGTAAGTGAGACACGCTAATCTCTGTGACAGGTTATCCCTGGGGATGACCGATGGCATACAAGATGGCGTTACGGTGACAGTGCACTTAATCGGCTAACACAGTTAAATGCACTGTCACCGTAACTTCGCATCCCCCACCGGCACGAGCAAAGCTTCAGGTCAGAGGCAGTTCGCGATTGCGGTGTACTCCGACCCAAACATCCTGAGTTAGTAACGGTCGTTGTCTACCGGGTACGGAAAAAAATTCATCAGGCAAAAGCTGCAGGGCGTGAAGCGCTGCCACTCGGTGATACCCATCCAGTACAAGCAAACCGTCTGACCTTTTCATAGCGACCAAGGCGTTGAGGAATACGCCATGCTCAAGCAAGTATTGAAACGGCATCTTGAAGCGACGTTTCTCCACCTCGTCGGCTCGCCCCATTCGTATGTCGTCGCAAGTTAGCTCCGTTAGGCCTCGCGACCTCGGACAGAGGTCAATCAACCCGCAACTTGCGTTCTCTTTCTTCCAAGTCACGTTATTCCACCACGGCAACTCCCTCCCACCCAAGATGCCTGACCATCGATGATCTGCGAGAGGATTCGGCGGAGGCCAATTCAGATCAGGCTCCCTGGCAAAATAGAGGAGCCAGTCGTCGAGAATGGCGAGGGGCCAATTTGGAAGATCCTTCCTTAGCTCCGCTATCGCAATCATCTGGAATCCGTGGAGCTACGGTGACAGTGCACTTAATCTGGCTAGCGAAGTCAAATGCGCCACTTGCTCTCATGTGCTATTTTTCTTTTCCGGGGAGCTTGCTGACAACCTTTTCGAGCAACCCTTTCATATCATTGTATTCGCTCATCGCTTCCGTAGAGATGCTCTTCTCGTTTTTCTTGATCAAGAAATTTCGTTCAGTGGCCGCCAATGACTTTATAATCTCCTTCTTTGACGGTGCATCGCCGAAGCTCTGAGCTAGCTGCACTCCAATCATCTTCATTTCAAAATTTGTTATCTCGTTCTTGTTGTGCTTGAGATCTAGTTCGTTGGCCACGTACAATCGGAGGAAGAAGAAGCCAACAAATTGAAGCAGAATACCGACCGCAAATCGAGGGAGATAGTATTGAGATGCCCAAGCCAGGACATTAAACTCCTTTGCTTCGATAGCCGGTTGGAAGGACGCAGCAACTAAGGGCCAAGCAAGCACTCCAAGCGCAATCGCGCTAAATAATATTCCGATCATCAGATTTCTGCGACTAATCGAGTCTAGCCGCACCGCCTCGTCCAACAACCTCTGACGCGCAACCTGAAAGATCTTTTCGGGAGTTGAGACATCGATGTTGAACGAACGCTCTTTCAGAGCCGCAACGTCCGGTTCCAACTCTTGTATTGCAGCTTGCAGGCTATCTGCATTTCCTTCGGCGGCGCTAGAGATTGTAGATAGAGAGATCTGCGCACGAGATATCTTTCGAGCATAATCTCTCGACTCCCTCTGCAGCCCAAAGACGGTTATTATGAAGACTGCAAATGTCACTACCACCGCTACAAGCGGAATTACTGCGGCGATCAGTTTGGGCCCGACGAGGTAAAAGCCGACTAGCCAATCAGGAAGGGGGCCCATACCTGCTGCCTGCAGGATGTTTGCGGTCTCCCAGAGAAGAAACGCTCCAAACGCGACTGTCGTAAAACCGAAAAGAATTGTGCGACTAATACGTCCTGATATGCCAATCCGAGCCAAAATCTCACTAATGGTTTCCATTCCCCCTCCCCAGCACACAACTCTAGGGTTTGCAGTATGGCATCCCCAAGTATTCCGACAAGACCCAAAACGGTGAAGCCAAGCGCCCCCCTCACAGCAAAGAAAGTGATGGGCTTTGCGAGATCTCACCTAATTTACAAGCTACTCGCCCGCCCAGAGTTACGATGACAGCGCACTCAACTCTCAAGAGAACAGGTACGAATCGTTGCGGTGATATCGCCACACGGCCCTTAGGATGGGTGGAGCGAAGCAACACCATCAACTCTTGAGTTACGGAATTACGGCGACTGTGCAATAAATACGTTCGCTATGGCATGCGACCCTGATTATGTGCACGCCGTAATCCGCCGAAATTGCCTTTGCGGTCGCGCCCTTCCCCCCTAAACTCCCAACCCAACCGGCATGGGTTCCGACGGGCCCGGTAGAAGCGGAGTCAAGTTATGCCCAAACCGGAAAGCTTCCCGATCGAGAAGATCTTCGTTCCCACGAAGCAGAAGAAGGCCATCAAGCCCGAGATCGTCGGGGAGATCGCGGAAAGTATTATGGACATCGGGCAGCAGGAGGCCATTTCCGTTCGGCTCGACGGAGACCGCCTCGTTCTGGTCGAGGGACTGCATCGGCTCGAAGCCTGCAAGGCGCTCGGCGAGACGACCATACTCGGTGTCCTGGTCCCGGCGGAGCTTGCTCTACACAGGCCGCTGCTGTCCGACCGACCCGAGGTCGACGCAGAGCGCATCAAGATGGCGCGGTTGAAACAGCTGCGGCTCGAGAAGGAAGCCGCCGAGGCATCGGTTACCTCCTTGAAGAGCGTCAACGACAGGGAAGCGCAGCGCCCCCGTCCGACGAACGGAGTCCGCAACAATCCGAAGGCATCACCGGCCAGGTCTGCGAAATCGACACCGAAGACATTGTCGGACTGGATCACGCAGCAAAAGGGCACCGGCGGCCGCTATTGATGGTCGGCCGCACTTGCGGCGAGCCGGTCATGACCACGGATTGATAGTGAGCGGTTCGGAATTGCGGTGATAGCGTACCTGCCAGGCCTTTCGGCCTGTGCTGGCCGATGTAGACTACCCCACTGAAATCAACCTTCCTGCGCCAATGAAATACGTCCTGCTGTTCTTTGGCGCTCTCGCCATCTGCGTCCTCGCATTCGCGGGCGTGCTGTACTGGAAATACGCGCAGCTCTTTCCCGAGCCTTCGACCGAGGTGGTGCAGCTCGCACCCGAGAAACGCACCCTGCTTGAGCGGTTGAGACGGGAGACCAAATTCCAGCCTCATCGCTTTCCGCCCCGGGGCTACACTGGCGCCGAAACGCCCGAAGACCGCACGCGAGCAACAGACGCCGTCAACGGAGTTATTGACGCGGTTCTCGCCCGGCCAGACGGACCCGTTCAGGCGCGAGAGGTCTCCCGTCTCATCGGGAAAGGCCTGAGACGCGTCTTCTGGCTCGCGACGGAGGATCGTGACCGGACCGGCGAGTATCTCGTCGAAGTCTGGTACATCCTGGGATTCAAGGGCGCGACCGGGCAATTCGTTTATGGCACGGCCTATTCCAGACCTGCGGGCTACAGTGAACCGCTTCCCCCGGGCTGGACGGCACCCGATCAGCCACGTCCGATTGACCCCTAGCCCGGATTACGGACAACGATGCACAAAAATTCCCTCGCCGCCCTGCCGAATATCTTTTTGCTCGGCTCCTGCCGGTCATCTTCATCGGCTCCCGATCGGCGGCCTCCATTAAATGTACGATCCCCGCTCACGCTTTCACCGTTTCCGCTGAACTTTTTTGGCGCCCGCTGGTTCTCTGTGCCAACGGAGGACGGCGACAATGATCTTTGATTTGCGGGCGGCAGTGATCGCGGCGAGTTTCATCCTGGCATCCATTGCGGTGGCAGCAGCGGAAGGCGCACGGGATCTGCCCACGCGGGTCGCCTCGGGCACGGCCGACCATGTGGCCGATGTGCGCCCCATCCGCGTGATCCTCCCGGCGCCGTGGGAGCCAGCACCGGCCGCATCAGGCACGCAGACCGTGGTGCAGAAATAAGCCCTCGTGCGGGAACAAACTGATCCGCTCCGCCAAGTCTCCCTTGTTCACAGTCTCTCTTGTTCACAAGTGAACATACGCTGCCGCGCCACCCCGCTATCCCAAAGCGGAAACTCGTCGCGGGAGAAGCGGACTGATGCAGTCGACCTGGCCGTTGGTGAAACGTTGGACGGCCGAGGAACACGAGCGGCTCAAGGCTATGGCGGAGTCCGGCATGCGCGCCCACGAGATCGCCAGCACCCTCGCACGGAGCGAAAAGGCCGTGAGAGCCCGCGCCGGGCAGCACGGCATTACGCTGAAACTTCTGACGTCGAAATCGCCCACGCCGAAGCGATTCCCCATCAAGGCCCGGTGAAGCCGACCGCATCAGGTCTGGCGACGCGGATCATCCCTCGCCCTCGCCGTTCAGAAGCGCGATCGCATGCGGAACCTGATCGCGATTCGCCACCAGCACATATTCCTGCCGTGTCAGACTGGCGCCGCTCGCGACCACGACTGATTGTTTCGGGCACAGTCCGAAGCAAGCGGTCATGACCAGCTTGGCCGGCTTGCTGCCCTCGCGCCGGTTCGCTTTCAACTCGGACTTCAGCGCGCGCCTGACATCGGCGCCCTCGTCGCTGCGCTTGAGGCACTTGCGGCACACCAGCACCGGCGCCAAGCGGCGCGGCCGCACGATCATGGGGCTTGCGGATTTCGCTGATTTGTCGGGCATGGCATCCTGTATGGGCTTTCGCTCATATAGGAATGGAACCGCGCCTTTGCAGCCGCGCGAGACGTTTAGTCGATTCCTGGCAACGCAAATGGAGGTCTATTCCATTCCGTATCCGTCGGTGGCTTTCACCACCAATACGGCCACCGCCACGCCTCATAGCGGACATACGACGGCACCAGCGGCGGGCCGTAGGGATCGACGCGGTCGTCTTCGGGGCGATAGCGATAGCGTGGAACGACATTGTAATCCCACGGCGTCGGCCTGATCACCGGGACATCAACCCGCAGCCGTTCGCGAACGATCTGCACCTTCCGCGCCCGGGCTTCAGCAACGGACGTCCCGAGGCTGCACAACACCAGGGCCGTTCCGAGAGCACATGCGACAGTCATTTTCTTCATGCGATGGCCTCCTTGCGACGAGAGTGCAAAAGGACGCCAGGCAAGGCAAGCGAATTTGTTCTCGGCTTGCGGGAACGTGACCCGAGCCGGGCTCTCGGCTTGCGAAGCCATCGCGAGGCCGCGCGTGTCAGGCTGCCGGCCGCGCGCCTTGAGGCGGGATCATATCCCTCAAGCTCGCATCGCTCTGATGCACGGCGAGAACGTTGATTCCCATCGCCATGGGCTCGTAGCCGTTGTCGCGTAGCCACTGCTCGAGCTGCCGGTTGTCGGTCTTGATCTTTTCGATCAACAGGATCGGGCGATGTTTCCGGATCGTCTCCTGCGCACCCTCAAGGGCCTCCATCTCCATGCCCTCGATATCGATCTTGATGAAATCGAGGCGCGGCAGATTGAGCTCGTCCAGCGTCATGGTCCGGACAATGACGGTGTTGTCGGCATAGTCGATCGGCTGGCCGATGAATTCGTTGTTCGGGCGCTGCCGCAATTCCAGGCTGCCGAAGCTCGACGGCAGAAAATAGTTCGGGTTCGGAATCTGCATCGTGCCTGACACCGACGACACGGCCGCGTTCACCGCGAGCGCGTTGAAGCAGTTGTTGATGGCGATGTTGCCGGCAAGCGCGTAGTAGATCCGCTCCTGGGCTTCGATTGCGATCACCGAGCCCCAGCCCGTCATCGCCGAAGCCCATTCGACCGTGTGGACGCCGATATTGGCGCCGCAGTCGACGGCGATCACCCCGTCGCCGTGGTGCTTCCGCCGCAAGGCCAGCAGTTCGAGCGCGATCTTGACTTCGCCCGGATCGAACGCGGCCGTCTCCAGGATCTGGAAGCCGACGCCGTAGCCGCGGTCGGGACCGACCATGCGATAGTCGAAGCGATTGACGATCATCGTGCCATGGTTGGACGAGGTCAACACGAAGGCCAGCTTTTGCCCCGCGATAGGCATGGTGGAATCTCCTCTCAGAAAGAAGTAGATCCCACTATTCCAAGGCCCGCTTGCGCGAAGCTTGTCCCGCGATCGGCGTCCGCCCCGCCTCTCGCCACGATGCCATCATGCGCCTGTTTTGCCCGACGGAGCAAGCTAAATTTCGTAAAATCCGCAGCCGCTTGCGAATTCAACGACTTGGCTACTGTGCATGGGGTTGTTTTCGATATTGTGGTTGCTAGGCCGCGTCGACGTCCTCGGGCGCCGGGCCGGCCACAAGCCCGTCGAGACCGACCATCAACAGATCAGCGATGTGCATCAGCTGATACAGCGGAATGTCCGCCTCGCCCTGCTCGGCCAGCGCCAGAAAGCCTGATGTGACGCCGATGCGCTCGGCGAGCTGGGATTCCGTGTAGCCGCGGGTCTCGCGCGCAGCCTTGACGCGCGCGCCGATCCCGAGCCGGTGCCGGGACTGCTCGTCCGCGGTCATCATCGCGGCCTGCTCGTCCGGGCTCGCATAGCCGTCCGCGAACGCGCCGCCGATCAGTCTCTCTTTGCGCCAGGCGAGCCGGCAGGCCTTGCGCAGTCCGCCTGAGAAGATCACCGCAAACTGCTCCGGCACCCATGCCGAGCTGTTGAGCTGCAGCCGCGCGCCGCTGCCGGAGACATCGCGGATCGTGCAGGGCACGCTGACGAGGCTGCCGGCGCCGTTGTCGAACTCGACCAATCCGGTCCTCAGCGTGTGATGTCTGACGGCAGCGCGATACTCGCTCATGACAGCTCCAATGATGTGTGGGATGCGTCGAACGGCGTGTCCGGCGCATCCGTCATGTCAGGACATGGATACCGCGGAATTTTTCCTGAATTCCTAAGGTTCCAGCACTTCAAACCCGACCGGACGCCATGGTAAAGGAATTGCTCCAAAACCATCTTTTCCGGCGGAATGCGTGCGGCGCGCCCGTGAGAGCGTTTTCGAGCGAAGTGGGTACCGGTTCGCGTAAAGAAAACGCGCAAAAACAAAAACCTGGAGCCTTTCCCGTTCCGATGAAATCGGAACGGGAAAGGCTCTAGGGGTGACGAGGCAAGCAATGACCGAACCGATGAAATGCCCGAATTGCAGCTCGGAGCACGCCTACCAGGACCGCGATCTCTGGATCTGCCCCGAATGCGCCCATGAATGGAGCGCTGCGGGCGACGCGGCCGCACCGGTCGCGCAGGAGGCCGGCGTGCGCGATGCGCATGGCAATGTGCTCGCCGACGGCGACAGCGTCATCGTCATGAAGGACCTCAAGGTCAAGGGCTCCTCATCGGTCGTCAAGGGCGGCACCAAGGTCCGCAACATCCGCCTCCAGGAGGCCACCGACGGCCACAACATCGCCTGCAAGATCGACGGCATCGGCGCGATGAATCTGAAATCGGAGTTCGTGAAGAAGGCGTGAGCTGCGGGCTACGAACTCACCGCTGCCGTTGCGCCAGATAAAATCCGCACAGCACTGTCGCAAGGCCCGCGGTCTGCAACATCGTCGGCTGCTCGCCGAGCAGGAGCCAGCCGGTGAGCAGCGTCAACGCTGGCACGCAAGCCGGAAACACCGCAGCACGGGCGACGCCGAGGCGCTGGACCGAGACGGCGTAGAGATAAAGCGCGGCGGGGCCGGCGAGCACGCCCTGCGCCAGCGCCTGGATGGCGTTTTCGCCGATTCCGATCGCCATGATGCGCGCGAGCCCAACGCTCCAGAGATAGACCGGCAGCAACAGCAGCGACAGCACGTTGATGACGAGCGCCGCCGACACGGCGGAGACACGCCAGCCGCGCAGCAGCGCGCCGAAGCCTGCGAACATCAATCCTGTCAGCACGAAGATCAGATCGCCCTGCACGCCGTCGGCGCCGATATGGCCGATCGATTCCGCGCCGATCACACCGAGCCCGCCGACGATCACCAGCGCGCCCACGAAGCGCGAGGCGGAGATCCTCTCTTTCAGGAACAGGGCTGCGAGCAAGAGGCCGCCGAGCGTGGCGCAGGACGGCTGGATCACGCTGCCATGGCCGAGCGGCACGTACTGAAAGCCGGTGTAGGAGATCAGCGACATCACGGGGCCGCCGAGCACCATCAGCACGAGGCCCCTGCCCCAGCCGATGCCGCAGAGATCGGAGACACCCGCGCGCAACACCAGCGGCAGGAACGCGATCCCCGACCAGACGTAGCGATGCGCGAGCAGATCGACCGGCGTGAAGCCGA
The DNA here is from genome assembly GCF_900109945.1 of Bradyrhizobium sp. OK095. Classification (GTDB taxonomy): domain Bacteria; phylum Pseudomonadota; class Alphaproteobacteria; order Rhizobiales; family Xanthobacteraceae; genus Bradyrhizobium. Next base: position 617,768 of record NZ_FOBX01000003.1, on the reverse strand, counting down.
TTTTGAGGCCATGCCGCGTGCCGGCAAAGCCGAGCGCCCAGAACAGCGCCGCCGACAGGCCGCAGACGACGCCAAGAAGCGCCGGTGCCGCATCCTTCCCGTGAATGAGAGCGTCAGCGCCGCTCGTCCGCTGATCCATGAATCAAGCGATACGTCGGCAGCGGCTGCGGCTCAACCCATTTGCTTGCAGGGCTGGCACGCGGCCGCAGCCCCACATGGGCGCAGTGATCAGAAGAACCCGGGGCTGAGATCGAGGCCGTAGGTCAGGCTCAGCACGAACACGAACAACGCGGCGGCGGCGAACATCGCGAGATGCCTGACGATGAACTCACGCGGCGAGGTGCTGGCAACAACGGCTTTTTGCGCAACGGGCATGACGGCTCCAGTATGATTCTATAATTGGCCGCTCAATACGCATGCGGCGCCCGCATCAGGCGCCGCGATTTCCAAAACAACTATTAAGAAGATCACACTCGTCTTGAACCGCCGTACACAACGCAGAGAGCGCGCGATTGTTTTTTCGTCCGCGCTTCTCGATCCGCGCACGCACGCAGGAAACTGCATCATTCCCGACGGCAAAGAAAAACCGCGCTCCCCTTAAGGGAACGCGGCTTCAATGCGAGACGAGGCCTTCTTAAAACCCGAATCTTGCGGTAGGCACGATGCCCACGGAACCGTGCAGGCTGGTTAGCGGGCCGAGCCCGTGGTCACCGTCGCGGTCTTCAGCTTGCGTGGCGTCAGGACGCTGGCCTGAAGCGCCGTCACGCTGGTGGCGGGCGCCGTCACCTGCTGCTCGACATTGTTGGCACCGAGCACGCGGACCTGCACGGGCGAAACCGGAATGCCGCCCGCCTCATAGGCCGGCAGCTCGGCGGCGAAGGTGGCAGTCGAGCCCGCGATGACGAGGGCGGCGGCTGCGATCGACAAAGTCTTCTTGTTCATTGGTGATGCTCCAAAGGTAAGTCTCGGAGCACATTTAAGCCTGATTTGCTGCATTGCGACATGCATTGCTGCATCGCAACATCGCGCCCCGCGCATGGGCGCAATGGTTAACTGTCACAACGAGTTGCGCGCGGCCCAGCGCGACCTCAGCACTCCAGGCCTCCGGACGCGAGGGATCGAGCGCTCCGCCCTATTTCAGCGCCGTCGCCAGCGCTTGCAGCTTTGCCACGAGATTGGTGCCGAGCGCGTAGATGATCTCGATGATGGCGAGCGCGATGCCCGCTGCGATCAGGCCGTATTCGATCGCGGTGGCGCCGGATTCATCGGCGGCAAATTCGGCCAACAGGCATTTCAATTTCACGACTCGCGTCCTTCCCAGTTCTACCGGACATTGCCGGCACGAGAGAAATGCCAGACCACAATCCAAGATTGAGTAAATCCAGCCACTTCAATTTGACGACAATGAACGCTGTATTTGCCGGCCTTTTCAGACGTTGCCGGCCTCCTGGAACCGCAGTGGAACTCGCGTTGCCCGCGGGCAACACCTGCCCGAAAAGCCCGTTTTTGCCGAATTGCGCCATTGCGCCGCCACATCGTCCTCCGAACAATGGACGCACCGCGTAAGCTAGCTGTGCAAACTGGTTCGGTGAGAACCTTTTGGAGGCAGGGATCATGAATGATCGGCGGTCTCTTCTGGTGGCAGTCTCGTGCCCCTCGGCCGTCATGGCCGGCTGGCTGGCACTCTCTCTGTCGGCTTACGCTCCAGCTCTCATCGAGAGCAGCGGCGCCAATGCGGCCGCCGTCTCGCGCGCGAAAGATGTCAGCCGTCTCGAGCTCGCCGACGTTCCGCGCGCCGCGGCCATCGAGGATGGCATCGCGCTGACAGCCGACATCGCGGCTGCAGTCGCCGCAACGCCAGCGCCCGTTGAATCGGTGCCCGAAGCCCCCACCCCTGCGATCAAGCTCGCATCCGCCGATCCGGCACTGATCTTGCCGGCGGAAGCGCCGCCGGCACCGCAGATTTCGCCCGAGCCGGAAGCCGCCGTCAGCGAGGCAGCACCGGCATCGGAGCCCGCGATAAAACTCGCCTCCGCTGACCCCACCGAGATCGTGACGACGGATGCGCTGTCGCCCGCTTCCATCGCGAGCGGACCGGCCGCTGTCGCGAGCAAGGCGTCGCCGTCCGCCGACACCGTCGCGGTGCTCGACGAATGTTTCGTCATGGACGCCTGCATCGACCGCTATCTCTGGGCGCTCTACCAGCGCACGCCCAAGGAAGACTCGATCAAGGTCGAGGACCGCCGCGCCGTCACCGTCAAGCGCAAAGGCAAGATGGTCACGGTGATGCGCAGCTTCACAAAACTCGTCGACGAGGATTTTGGCTGGAAGGATCCCAAGGCGGCCGAGCACGCCGGCAAGGCGATGATGGACTACGTGATCGGCGGCATGGATCGCAGCTTCAAGCAGAAACTGTTTCGCACGCTGCTCGCAGCTGAGGCCGCCGGCCTCTCGCCGGGCATCACCAGCGCGTTCCGCGACGATTATCGCCAGTCGATCGCGAGCGGCCTGAAGGCGGCGTCCGACCGCTCCTATCATGGCGGCAGCACGCGCGGCGGCTACGGCCACGGCATGGCGGCCGACATCGTCTCGACCGCCGGCAACAACCGCGCGCAACGCTGGGTCTCGACCGAGGTGCTGTGGAAATGGGTCGACACCAATGGCAAGGCGCTCGGCATCGGCCGGCCCTATCTCGGCCGCGATCCGCCGCATGTCGGCCCCATCGACGGCGCGGAATACATCTCGAAGCGTGGCGCTGTCACCAAGGAAGCCACCAGCGTCAAGTCGAAGAAGATTCGGGCTGTGGCGAGCGCCAAGCCGCCGAAGGCACAGGCGGCGCGTGAGCAGAAGAGCCCGGCCAAGCCGCAGAAGTCGGCGCAATCGGCCGGCAAGCGCGCGACCTGAACGGTTACTGCTTCCGCGCCGGCAGCGGCACGAGGCGCATCTCGGCTGTCCCTGCTTCCTGCGTGCGCACCAGCACCGCAAAAATGGTTTCGACTGCGAGCCGCACCGCCGCCTCCATCGCCTTGCCCTTGGCCAGATGCGCCGCAATCAGGCCGGTGAGGAGATCGCCAGTGCCTGAGGGGCGGATCGGCAGGCGCGGCGTCGCAAAGCGCGACAGTTGGCCATCCGCGCACAGGATCGTCTCCACCTGCCCCTCCGGCGTGTCCGTGAGCGTGCAGCCGGTGGCAACGACATCGGTGCGGCCGCTCCCCGCGAGCGCCGTGCAGGCCGCGCGCAGGCCCGCAGCGTCGGCAATCGTGATGCCGGAGAGCAGCTCGAGCTCGAACTGGTTCGGCGTCGTCAGGTTGGCGGCCGGCAGCAGCCGGTGCCGCACCACGTCCAAAATGCCGTCGGCGACATAGACGCGGCCGTCGTCGCCGATCACGGGGTCACAGAGATAGATCAGCTTCGAATTGCGGATCAAGGCTCGCTCGACAAAATCAGCGACGACGGCGGCATTGCCGGGCGAGCCGAGATAGCCGGTCACCAGCACCGCGGCCTCATCGACGAGATCGCGTTCCTCGACGCCCTTGAGGAGATCGGCGACGAGCTCGGTCTCCAGCACGCGTCCGCGCAAGGTCGGATAGCGCGGATGGTTCGACAGAAGCGTCGTCGGCACTGCCGCGACGTTCACGCCCTCCGCCTGCATGGCATAGGCGGCCGCGCTGTTGCCGACATGGCCGTGGACCACCTGGCTTTGAATGGAGATCACGAGCATGCAGAGGTCCGTAAGGTCAAATGTTGAGCGACGCAAGCGTAGCCCCAATCACGAAAAATCATACCCAAGCCCCGGCCGCAGCGCCTGCATCTTTCGCGCCAGCCGCCGGTGTCCAGTCTCCTCCGACCGCGCCAACCGGCCCGCGACCGCGACATGATCCGCATCGCTCTTGTGCTGGTTGAGCTTGGCCTGCCCCTCGACGCTGTCCACCGCGAGATCGATGACACGGATCGCGGCCAACATGGTCTCGCGCTTGTCCGGCTCCATCTGAGCGAGGTCCCAGGGCTGCTTCGGCAAACGCGCCTCGGAGACCGCAAGCAGCGCATCGCCATGGCCGCGATTCTCATCCAGCTCGCGCGGATGCGCGACGCCCGACAGATGCACCGCCTCGTAGAGCCAGGTCGAGACATTGTCGCGCGAAGCATACCAGTCATTGGAAATGTAGGCATCGTCGCCGGCAACGATCAGCAGGAAGCGCCTGGTGCCGTCCGCGAGCGGCACGAGCGGATTTTTGGCCGTGAAATGGATCTGCACGATGGCGCGGCCATCGCGCTCGGCCAGCACGAACGGCACATGCGAGGCACGCGGGCCGCGCTCATCCGCCGCCACGATCATGCCGAAACCGCGCTGACCTGCGAATTCCAGCGCGCGCTGCTCCTCGATGCGGAACTGGGGACGGAGGACATGCATGGCGCGGCGCTCGATGGCTGGATGGACGACGAGCCGAGGCTAACTCATGATCCGGCCAGATCAGAAACGATATTGGCCCGCAAACGCGGATGTCAGGAATGATTTCGGCGCCCAGCAAGCTCGCCGAGATAGGCGCAGAACATGTCGGCCATCCCGTCGGCATGACGCGCGATCTCCGCCTCGTTGCGCGGCGTCTCCGAGAACCTTTTGCCGACCTCGCTCAGCGTCGTCTTGATCAGCGCGCCGGCGAGCATGCGCGTCGCATCCGGGGCTTTTGGCAATGCCTCCCGCATGAAGGCCGCGACAATGCCCTCGCCAGCTGCTCGCGCGTCCTGCGCCTCAGGCGCGTCGCGATAGAGCGGTGCGGCGTCACTGAGCGCGCCGCGGATCGCAGCCTCCTCGCATTCCGAACGAATGAAGGCATGGACCAATGCGCGCAGCCGCACCAGTGGCGGCTTCGTCCGGTCCGCGAGAATGCCGCGCAAAAGCTCGCTCGTTCCCCGCCACTCGTCGCTCTGGAGCCGGAACAGGATCGCCGCCTTGTTCGGAAAATATTGGTAGAGCGATCCGACGCTCACCCCGGCCCGCTCAGCCACCCGCGCCGTGGTGAAACGCTGCGCGCCCTCCTTCGCCAGGACCTGAACAGCGGCGTCCAGAATGGCCGCCACCAGCTCGTTGGAGCGGGCCTGTTGCGGCTGTTTTCGTGAGGAAATTGAACGGCTTCGACGGTCGGCCATGGCGTGTCCAGGTAATGCGAATAGGAAATGCGACGAATTAGTCGTATTTCGGCCTCAGCGCAAGCGCGCAGCTTTTTCGCGAATGTGGAGACTTCCTATGACCACCCCGACTATGACTTCGCTTGCCATCACATCACTTGCACCGCTGCTGGATCGCCTGTTCCTCGAGGCAGAAGCCGCGCGCGGCGCAACGCAGGCCGCCGTCGCCAACCTGTCCGACGCAGACCGGACGCGGGTGACGCGGATGATGCGGAGCAAGACCGATTACGCGGAGCTCTATGGACTCCTGAAGGACGACCCACTCGCGGTCTCGCGCGAGACGGGTCACCTGCTCTACATGCTCGCGCGCAGCTCGCGGGCCAGAACGATCGTCGAGTTCGGCACGTCATTCGGCATCTCGACCCTGCACCTTGCTGCGGGCTTACGCGACAATGGCGGTGGCCGCCTCATCACCAGCGAGTTCGAGCCCTCCAAGGCGGCGCGGGCGCGGGAGAACCTGTCGGCGGGCGGACTGATCGATCTCGTCGAAATCCGCGAAGGCGATGCGCTGAACACGCTCAGCGCCGATCTGCCTGAGACGATCGATCTCGTGCTGCTCGACGGCGCCAAGGCGCTCTACCCTGAGATCCTGGATCTGGTCGAAGGCCATCTCAGGCCGGGCGCAATCATCGTTGCCGACAACGCCGACGACAGCCCCGACTATCTGGCGCGGGTGCGCGCACCCGGAAGCGGCTATATGTCCACGCCATTTGCCGAGGACGTCGAACTCTCGGTGCGAATCAACTGACGCCGCACGAACAGCTGCGCCCCCCCCCGGAGCCGCCGCACGATTCATCGCACGGCGGCTTCGTGCGGCGTTCCGCGCCTGTCGCAGGCTCGTCACTCACACGTGATATTTCCTCCCCGACAAAAGCCATGTTCTGCGTGCTAAACATACCTACCGCGCGGTATCTTTCGCGTGCTACGCCTGAGCTTGTCATGACCTCCGCCTTCAATGCCTACGCAGCTCTTGCCCTCGCCATCGTTTTCGAGGTGACGGCGTCCGCCTTCCTGCAGCAATCCGCGCAGTTCACGCGGCCGTGGCCGACACTCGCCATGGTGCTGTTCTATGTCGCCTCGTTCTATGCGCTGTCGGTGGCGATCCGGGTCATTCCGCTGAGCATCGCCTATGCGATCTGGGGCGGCGTCGGCATCATCCTGACCGCGACCGTTTCCTTCGTGTTGTTCCGCCAGATGCTGGACGCCGCGGCATTCGTCGGCATTGGGCTGATCGTCTCAGGGGTCGTGGTCATCAACCTGTTCTCGCAGACGACGGCGCATTGATGCCGGCCAGCGCCTATACCCGCGCCAAGCAGCCCGAGCAGGTCCGGCGCGCCCTGCTCGACCACGCAGCTGCGATTGCCATGGACCACGGCGTCTCCGGCGTCACGGTACAGGCGGTGGCGGCAGCGGCCGGCGTCACCAAGGGCGGGCTGTTTCATCATTTTTCGAGCAAGCAAGCGCTGATCGAGGGGCTGTTCGCCGACCTGCTTGCCCGCGTCGATGCCGAGATCGACGCCGCCGTTGAAGCCGACCCCAAGCCGCGCGGCAGTTTTACGCGCGCCTATGTCAATGCGGTGTTCACCGGCAGCGCGTTCGGTTTCGCCACGCCTTGGGCGGCGCTGAGCATGGTCGTGGTCACCGACCCGTCACTGCGCCGGCTCTGGAACGACTGGATGAAGGCGCGCCTGAAACGTCATCGCGCCACCGACGCCGCGCCCGAGCTTCATGTCGTGCGGCTCGCCGCCGACGGCGCGTGGCTGTCCTTTGTCACGACGGGACAGACGCGGATGAGCGCGGATTTGCGCGCGGTGCACGACCGACTGATTGCGCAGACTTATCGGCGAGCGTAACGGCTCCATCCGGGCTACAGGTTGCCTCACGGCGCCGTCTTGATCTTGGCGCGTAGCGAATTCGAATCCACGATACCCGGCAGGAAGCTGAAATTCGCCGAGGTCTTGTTGTCCACGAGCGTCGCAAAATTGTGGCAGCTCACGCATGAGCCCGGACCTGCGGCACCATTGTCGAGATAGTTCTGGATGTAAGTCTCGAGCGTCATGTTGGAGAGCATGCCCGGCACGGCATTGAACGGAACCGGATTCGGCGGCGTCGGCGGCTCGACATTGCCGCCCCATTGCGTGCCGACCAGCATGTAATTCCCAAACACGCTCTTGAGCGAGCCGAGCGCCATCCGCCACTGCTCGTTGAGGGTGCTCGTGGTCGGGTAGATTCGCCAGCAGCGCACGGCCTGCGGCTGCGCGGTCGCGCTGGTCGTGCCGCCTTGCGCGTACGGCTTGCGCGGATTCCACGGGAATGTCGTCTTGCTGATTCCGGGCGATTGCGGCGCGATATTGGTGCCGAGGCCCGACGGCGCAGCGGTGTTGAAGAACGAGAAATGCGATCCTGGCGCTGCAGTTGCCGGCCCGCAGCTCGGCTGGTTGATCCAGTTCGTGGCCTTGTCGGTCCCGCAGCCATCCGCGACATTGCACGGAGCGTTTGCGAGCGGCGCGTTGTCGACATGCTCGAACGTCGCCCAGATCCATTGCGGCCGCAGTGCCGGATTGTTCTTGTCGACCGGATTGCGCTCGAGGATGTGCATGCCGACGAGCCCCACGCGCTCGCTGCGGCAGAACGGACCGCCGTCACGCACGAGATCGCCGGACACCGCAAGCAGGATGTTCTGCGTGAAGAATTTTGACGGATCATCCTTGGACGGATCGAGGATGCGCCAGGACGCCTTGATCTCGATCGAACCATTGGTGCCATCGGGCACCGTGGCCGACGACGTGAACTCGGCACCGCCGGGATTGCTCTTGATGAAATTGAGCTGTCCGGCCTTGGTCGTCAGCGTCTGTGACTTCTGGCCGCCCGGCGCGCGCAGATATTGCGCCTCGATCTCGTTGACGCGCCGCTCGAACAGCGTCCAGTTGCCGTTGACGTCGATCAGCGGCTTGTTGGTCGCGGCCTGCAGATATTCCTCGTTGTTCGGCTTCGGCTGGCCCTTGCCGTCCGAACCGATATGGAAGATCGGGAAGGCCAGCGCCTGCGGGCAGCCGGCGATGACAGGCGCATTGCCGAACAGCGAAGACACAGTCGGATAGGTCTGCCAGACCCGCCGGCCCGGCTGCGTCAGCCCCTGCGCCGCCGGGTCCTTGACGCCGCTCGCGACCCAGTTGAGCGCGACGAACATCTGCCAGGCCATGTTGTCGAACGGCGATTGCGCATCCGCCTTTTCGCTCTGCGGCGGCTGGCCGTAGAGGCCGTTATAGCCCTGCGTCTGGCTCAGCACGGGATCGGGCCCGATATAAGCCGGCACGATCGCGCACAGCCCATTGCTGCCATTGGCGCAGAATTTGGCCTGCGGAATGTAGGGCGGTGCAGCGGCTTGCGGCTGAGGGCTTTGCGTTTGCGCGGCGGGCCGCAACGGCGCCGCCAGCATCGCCACGGCGATCGCGAGCGGCATCAGGGCCAAAGACTGCCAATGCTTCATGGGAGGTCCTCACGGATACGAGCTCAACCGCCCCGTCTCCCGCCCGAGCTCAAAATGTGATGTGCGACCAAATTCCGAGATATGTCCGACGGGACGCCTCGGTTGCTCTCGTGACTTAAACTACTTGAGGTTTAATACCACCTCTCAGTGGTCTCTACAATCATTCTATTTTTGATTGAAGAGATGGACGTGCGCGATCGTCGCGGGCGGTGACTAGCGGCTTGTCACGGCTTTGGCGGACGCGGCGCGGATTTGGACGGCTTTGCACCGGACTTCGCCGGGGCACGCGGCGGCGGTCCGTCGACAGACTGCAGATATGCGGCGAGCGCCTTGGCGGTGTCGGAACTGGTCGCGTAATGGTCCGTCAGGAACCAGGACAGCGTCAGGCTCATGCGCCCCTTGGCAAGACCGCGCGGGCTGCGATGGCAGGTCGCGCAACCGTCGGCAAACAGCTTTTCGGCCGGCTTGCCGGCATCGAGATTTTGCGCGGACGCGACCGTCGTCAGCGCGGCGACGGCTGCGAGAGTCAACAGGGCCCCGATCACATCGCGCCCCGACCGCATGAGCGTCGCCAAATCGCGTCCCCTAAAGCATGATCCGGAAAAGTGCGAAGCGGTTTTCCGAAAAGATCATGCGCAAACAACAACCTAAAGCGCGATGACGATTCATCCCGATCTTATCGCGCTTTAGCCCCTGCCGGCGGTCAGGCCGCCAGCAACTGATCGAATTCGGGCGGTGTATAGGCCTTGCCGTCCTGGTCGGTGATGACGACCTGCCATCCCTCGCTCGCCCACACCTTTGCCTTCGCCACGATGAGCAGCCGGCTCTCGCGGGCGACACTGTACTTTGCATTGTCGCGTTCTGCGACCATCTTATAGGCCAATGCGCATCCCCTTGCGTTGCCCCGCACCCGTTTCCGTCGTGGCAGCGGGCTTTGGCGGCAATTCGCCGGGAGCGTGGCAATTTGGTGCCATCCACGGCAGCATTGTGCTTTGGTTCCGACCGAGCGACGGAGGTTGATCGTGCCAGACATCATGAATGCGATTCCGCTTGCCGCGGGCTTGCTTGCTGCAGGCCTGTTCGGCGCAACGCCAACAGCTGCACAGACCTACGATCCGCGCTATCCCGTCTGCATGGAGATCTACACCGTCGACGGCAGCACCATTGATTGCAGTTTTACGACGATGGCGCAGTGCGCGGCGACCGCTTCCGGACAATCAGCACAGTGCTACCCTAATCCCTATGCCGCGCAGAGCCGGCAGCCGGGCCCGATCCCGTCGCCGCCGCGACGGAGCCGATAGCGGTCAATATACGCTAATGAACCCGAATGACGTGGGGACGGCCGAGATCGATCAGTCCCTGCACCGCCGAAAGGCGGTCGTCCAGCGCTGCGATCGTCAGCAACAGATTGTTGCGGCGCTCATCGAGAAGACCCATCTCGGCACCGGTGAGCTTTGTGCCAATCCGCTCCTTGTGAATCCCATCGAGGGATTTGCGTAGTCCGGCAATCAGGCCGGACAGCTGTTTGGCCTCTTTGGTCATCGACCGCTTCGCGACATTTTGGCGGCGCGTCTCCGCCTGGTTCTGTCTCATCGTCGTCATCCTCCCGTGCCCCGCTGCCCCGAGTGGATGCTTACAGCTTTGAGTAGACCTGTTACGATCGATGAAATCTGCCCGCGAAGAACTTTCTTAAATTGTACGCGGACGGAACTCGTCAGTTCGCCTGGAGCAAGAACCCGTCAAAATACGACGCGAGCCCGGCAAAGTCGCCGAGCGGCAACACGGTCGCGACGTACTGGTCCGGCCGCACCACCACCATGCAGCCGGCCTTGCGATCGATACCGCGCATGTCGAAGACGTCATGGCCGCTCTTGGGATCCCGACAGAACATCTTCTCGTAGTCGAGCAAGCCATAGCGACCTTTGGGCGGAAGCAGCAGGGACGGCATCGCCTCGATGGCAAGCTGGCGATGATCCTGCTGGAACACCGCGCGCAGGTCGATCACACTGTCGATGTCGGCTCCGACAGGCGTATATCGCCTGACCGGCGACTCCCTGGCTTCGGTGAGGAAATTGCACAACGCGCGAATGGCTGAGCCTGCCGCCGCAGGATCTTCCGCGGGCGAAAACGCGTAGATGCGGAAGCGGCCGTCGGCCTGCGACGCGTGGCCGAGATGGACCTGCTTGGCGTCTCCCAGCCGGATGACCGGCGCTGAATGAAAGCGCGTGCCGATGGCGAAACCTTCGGCGAGATGCTGATGCGATGTCGCGCCGGTCAGGACCGACGCGCGATAGTGCGTCGCCGTGCCCGCTGTGTAGCGCCCATGCTTGACGAAATAATCCTGCGTCTTGGCCGCATCGGCGCCGCCCGCTTTCGCCGCGGAAGCCAGAATCCCCGACCACTCGCGATCGAAATCGATCAACTCCTTCGCAACCGCCTGCCGCTCGGCGGAGTAGGAATGCAGCAGGCTCGGCGCACACTGCTTCCGCAGCACGGTGGCGAGCTTCCAGCCGAGATTGAAGGCGTCCTGCATCGAGACGTTCATGCCCTGCCCCGCCTTCGGGCTGTGGGTATGGCAGGCATCACCGGCGATGAAGATGCGCGGCAGGCGCGTATCGATCTCGGCCTCCGGCACGTCGTCGAACTTGTCGGTCAGGCGCTGGCCGATCTCGTAGACCGACCACCAGGCGATCTCCTTCACCTCCAGCGTATGCGGCTTCAGAATCCGCTGCGCTTTCGCAATCACGTCATCGGCGGTGATGTTGCGGTTCGCGACCCGCTCGCCGACGTCGAGCTTTGCGAGTTCGACATAGAGGCGTGCCATGTAGCCACCTTCGCGCGGAATGATGAGCAGGCTGCCGTCCTTCGCCGACTGGATCAGGCTCTTGAAGCGAATGTCGGGAAAATCGGTGACCGCCAGCACGTCCATCACGCCCCAGGCGTGATTGGCCGAATCGCCATGCAGCTCGCGGCCGATCGATTTGCGCACGGTGCTGCGTGCGCCATCGCAACCGACGACATAGCGCGCCTTGATGGTCTCGACCTTGCCTTCGTTGCCGGCATCGACGCGTTCGAGGCGCACGGTCACGGCATGATCGCTCGTGCCCGCGGCCGGATCGACATGGAGGTCCAGCAGGCGGCGGCTGTAATGGGGCTCGAGCTTGGCCGGCGCTTTGCGCATGATGTCGAGAAAGCCGTCGTGGATGCGCGCCTGGTTGAGGATGACGTGGGGGAATTCCGACAGCCCGTCCTCGACGTCCTGCACCCGGCCGCTGCGGATGATCTTCTCAGGCCACCGCTCGTCCGGTTTCCAGAACGTGGTCTCGTTGACCCAACAGGCCTCCTTCAGCACGCGCTCGCTGAAGCCAAAGGCGTGGAACATCTCCATGGTACGGCAGGCGATGCCGTCGGCCTGCCCGACCAGCAAGCGGCCTGGCTTCTGCTCGACGATGCAGGTCTTGATGTCAGGAAATTGTGCAAGCTGGGCCGCGAGCGTCAGGCCAGCCGGCCCGCAACCGACGATGAGGACGTCGACCTCCGTGGGCACGGCACCCGCAGCGCCGGAGGCCTGAATGCGCGCGGTGGGGTCTGCGATTTCGGGATCGCCAGGCTGAAATCCATCAAGATGGAATTGCATGAGCACCTCTCCCGTCAACGTCTTGCTTTGATATTGATCAGTATGCTGACTATCAGTATACTTGTCAACGATCACAGCCCTCCCTTCCCCTTCAGGAGAATTCGGTGAGCGACCCCAACGATATGCCCGGGCATCTGGCGCGCCGGTTCCAGCAGATCGCGGTTGCGGTGTTCCTGGCCGAGGTTGGCGAAGCCGGCTTCGATCTGACGCCGGTGCAATACGCAGCCCTCGCGACCATCAAGGCCAATCCCGGGCTCGACCAGGTGACGCTTGCAGGCCTGATCGCCTACGACCGCACCACCATCACTGGCGTGATCGATCGCCTGGTGGCGAAGGGCCTTGCCGAGCGCCGCGCCAGTAGCCGCGATCGCCGCGCCCGCGAGCTCGATATCACCGACGAGGGCCGGCGCACGCTGCGCAAGATCACGCCGACGGTGGAATCGGCCCAGCGCATCATGCTACGCGGCCTCAGCGCGAAGGAAGGAGAGGAGCTGATGCGGCTGTTGCGAAAGGCCATCGCGGCCGGCAACGAGCTCAGCCGCGCCCCCTTGCGCGAAGCGCAGGTATAATCCCGTATCCGGGTACGTATTTGTCGCAGCGCCGCGAAACCAGGAACTAACCTTCGGCTGCTATCGTCGGCAACATTCTGCGCTTAACGCGCGATTAACTTTGCCGTTTCGGGAGTTTCGGATGTTCAGGTTCCACATTGCGGCCGCGGTCATCGTGCTCTCGAGCGTTCCTGCGCTCGCGAACGGTCATGGCGGCGGCGAAGCTGCTCCTGCGCCGAAGCCCGAGGCCACGACCGCACCGGCGAAGGTGGTCCTGACCAAGCAGGGCCCCAAGCTGGTCGATCTCAAGGGCATGACGCTCTACTATTATGAGCGCGACACCAACGGCAAGAGCTCGAACTGCAACGGCAAGTGTATCGAGAGCTGGTTTCCGCTGGCCGCGACGACCGACGCCAAGGCTGTCGGCGACTTCACCGTGATCAGCCGCAACGACGGCAGCAAGATGTGGGCCTACCGCTACCGCCCGCTCTACACCTCGCCCGCCGACAAGGCACCGGGCGACGTCAACGGCAATGCGACGACGCTGCAATGGCGAATTGCCCGGCCCGAAGAGTAAGGCCCGACCAGAGCGTTGTGTTCAGTGTCGTGGTGCGCTCATGACCTTCGGATGAGCTGTGGCATCAACCGAGGCATAATTGACCTCCGGACTCCCATGCAGCGCCGTGTACACGACCATTCCGGCCAGGATTGATCCATAAAAGCCGAGGGACGCCAGCCGCCATTTGCGGACGACCCGGCGGTCGCTTTCATTCAATCGATCAAGAAACTTTTGCATGATGCCTCCAATGGCAACCGGCCATCGAGGCATAGCGCAAAACCAGCGTATCCCCTGTGAAGCAATTCACTCTTCAGGGATCGCCAGCCCCTGCGCGCATTCACGCCTGAGTGAGCGCGCCTAGCCGCGCCAGCTCCTGCCCGCCTCGACCTGCGCGTTCTGTCCGGGCGGCAGCACGACAACGGTCGAATTGAGCTTCACGCGGTCGTAGAGATCGATCACGTCCTCGTTGCGCATCCGGATGCAGCCCGACGAGATCGCCTGTCCGATATATTCGGGCTGGTTGGTGCCGTGGATGCGGTAGAGCGTGTCCTTGTTGCCGGCATAGAGATAGATGCCGCGCGCGCCCAGCGGATTGGCGGGGCCGCCAGTCACCCGCGCCGGATACGGCCCGAGCCGCGCCTGGATCTCCGCCGTCGGAACCCAGTCCGGCCATTCCGCCAAGCGGCCGACGCGCGCCACGCCTGAGAAAGCCATGGCTTCCTCGCCGACCGCGACACCGTAGCGGATCGCCTTGCCATCGGGCAGCACGAAATAGAGGTAGCGCGCGTCGGTATCGACCAGGATCGTGCCCGGCTGCTCCTTGCGCGGATAATCGACGACGTGACGGAGATATTGCTCGGGCACGTTTGCCTGGGCGTAAGGCGCATGGGAGAGCAACTGGCGGTCGCGCGCCGTCATGCTCGCATCTGTCGATGGAGAAAGCGTCGTCTGCATGCAGCCGCCGAGCGGCAGCAAGGCAACGACGAACAAAGCAAGTAGAAATCTTGGCACCGCCGGCCCCCCGATAGCGATAGCAGCGCCCCCAGCGTCGCGACATGCTGCCCAAATCATGCTGAAAGCAAGGCAATTGGGAACACGTCCACGTGTTGGGCAGAACGGGTTCCATCACCACAAACGGCGGAAGAGCGTCGCATCATCTCCATCCCCTCGCCTTGCTTTGGTCAAACCCGGCTGGACTCGTGCATCATCAGAGCCGGGACGGGCTCACCTCACCAGACCGGCTCGCGCCAATGCGGACGACCAAAGGAGCTGCGATGCTCGCAACGCTGAACAGCAAGCAAATCGTCGATGAGATCGTGAAGGACGCGGTCAAGGACAACGATCCGCACGACGCGGTTCAGATTTCGCCCGAGATGGTATTGGCCTCGCGCCCCATCAGCGTTGCCCCCGCGCTGGCGCCCGACATCACGCCCCGCCCGGAGCCGAAGTTTGCGCCGGAGCCCAAGGTCCATCCCGAGCCGAATCTCAGTCCAGTTTCGGAACCGCAGGCGGCCGTGCCCTCGGTCGACACCGCAATACGCGTCGCGGCCGGTGATGGTCACAACAGGCAGAAGCGATCCTCCGCCGGCAAATGGCTGCGCGGTGCCTTCGTCACGTTCCTGTTTGCGGGCGGCAGCGCGGCCGCAACGATCGCCTGGGAGCAACACGGCGACACGGCCAGGCAAATGCTCGCCGAATGGACGCCGGCATTGGCCTCGCTGCTGCCTTCGACGTCGCAGACATCACCGGTCGCCGCTGCGCAGGCCGCCCGGCCCGCGGCGGAAGTTGCAACCGATCAATCTGCGCCGCTCCCTGTGGCCCAGGCTGCGGCCGTGCCCGCAGCAGCGCCGTCCGATGCTACGCAGTCGGTGCAATCGATGACGCGCGATCTCGCCGCGATGGCGCAGCAGATCGAAACGCTCAAGGCTGATATCGCCGAGTTGAAGACCGGACAGGAGCAGATGGCACGCGAGATGGCGAAGCCCTCCGCGCCGAAGCCCGTGGCTGAGACGAGGCCGGTCGATCCGCGCGCACGCATGTCCGCGCTGCCGCCGCGTCCTGCGCCGCCGCCGGTTCGCAAGCCGAAGCCTGCGGCGACGCAGACCTATATGCCGGCGTATCCGCCGACACCGCTCGCACCTCCGCCGCCTTCGCAGGCCGCTACGGTCCCGCCGCCGGTTGCACCTGTTACAACGACACAAGCCGTTGCCGATGACGATGGACCTGTCGTGCGTCCACCGATGCCGCTGCGCTAGAACGACACGGCGCGGCTGTCGCAACGTCGCGCAAGCTGTCCGACTCGATGTGATGCGCAAAAGTCCGGGCGACCACGGAGATCGATGCGTCGATCCAGGAGACACGACCAAGAGAAAAGGCCGTCGGGATCTATGCCGCCGGCCTTCTCTTGCAGCTGCCGGTTCCCGGAGTCCGGTTCTGCTGCAATTCCATGCCTCATGATCGCGCTGACATGTTTAATAAAATCTTAATGCACTCGAATGTTGCACATCATTTCTGCGCCATAGGCACAGAGATTGTGCGGTCCGTTCATTCGAAAATCATAGACTCAGTGATATCATCCGGCATGTGTTGAAGACTTCCGTTGAAGGCTTCTCTTGAAGACTCCTCTTCAGGATTTGGGTCGTCACATCGGGGAATTCGGATGCCTTACTACTCCTTCGATCTCGTGGTTGGTGAAGAGTTCAAGAACCAGGGTGGAATCATCCTCGAGGACATCGAGGTTGCCTCCGATCGCGCTGTTCAACTGGCCACCGAGCTGTCGCAGGTGAAGCCGGAGTTGCAGCAGAAGGGCTGCGCTGTGCGCGTCACCGACCGCGATCAGAACGAGGTCTATCGCACCCCGCTCGATCCCGTTCCGGCCTGGCAGCGCTAATCTAACAGCGGCGGCTCGAACCAGTTCGTCAGCGACAATCCGCCGTCGACGACGAAGGCTGCGCCGGTGACGTAAGCCGAGAGCTTGTTCGACAATACCGTGAGCGCCATTGGCGCGAGGTCATCAGCCGCGCCGAGACGCCCGAGCGGAATGTGTTTCGCCAGCGAAGCATCCGCGACGAATCCGCCGGCCGCGATCGCACCCGGCACCAGCGCGTTGACGCGGATGTCATGGCGCCCAAAGGTCTTCGCAAGCTCCTTCACCAGCATCGCCATCGCCGCCTTCGCCGTCGAGTAATGCGGCAGATTGCGCGGCGTGCCCGCATGCAGCGAGGTGAGAAACAGGAACGAGCCGGGCCGCTTCGCTGCAATCAGCCGCTTTGCGATCCCGAGCGCCAGATGAAAGCCGGCATCGAGGTTGACGGCATGCATCTCCTGCCAGGTCCTGCGATCGACCGCCAGCGCATGATCGGCCTCGCGCCGCGGCGGCGAGGCGCTGTGGACGAAATGCGAGACCTCGCCCAGCGCAGCATGTGCGGCGGCCAGCAGCGCATCGCAGGCGTCTAACTTCGCGAGATCGCCGACCCAGGGCACCGCCAATTCGGGCCTCTCGCTCGCGGCAATCGCGGCAGTCACCCGTTCCGCGCTGATATCGGCGAATACGGTCCGGACGCCCTCGCCGACCAGGGCCTGCGCGATGGCGCGGCCGATGCCGTTGCCGGCGCCGGTGACGAGCGCCGTGTCGGTGACGGGATCGAACGGCGTGCTGAACAGGCTCATGTCGCGCTCCGGGTCCGGGAGCCGCCAATTTAGCGCACCGCAACGGGGCGCGACAATTGCGGCCCGGCACCATTGCGGAGCGGCGCGCCGGACGCTAGCCTTGCAAAAATAGCCTTGCAAAAAAATCGAGGAGGATACCCTAGGATGCGCACGCGTTTTCTGATGGCAGACCTGTTTTTGATGGGAAGCCTGCTGCTGATCGCCGCTCCAGCCCAGGCGGCTGACGACCATCCGCGCTCGACCTATGTGACGATGGTCTTGCAGGCCTTCGCCGCCAAGGTCGAATGCCCGGGCACCGATGTCGCCTACCAGGATCTGGTGCAGCGGGCACAGCAGATGCAGCTGCCCGACGGCACCACCGAGCAGGTGCGCAAGGCGATCGCCTGGATGCACACCGGCGGCAAGATGGGCGAGAAGCAGGCCGACGACATCATGGCGGAGGTCGCCGTCGCGACCCAGATGACCGATCTCGACCAGCGCCGGCTCGGTATGAGCAATTGGTGCGAGAAACAGAAGACAGCCGGCCTGATCCGCAGCAAGGGCGGCTAGCGGTATCTCGCGCTGTTAAGCACGCCGCGGCGGAACCCTTGCCGCGGCCCATAATCGTCACATTCCTCGGCAGCATGCGGCTCTTCGAACAGGAGACCCCCATGCGAATTGCCCATCTCGTTTTCGCCGGCGCTTTCGTGGCCAGCTCCGTGCTGACTGCCCCGGCCATGGCCAGGAATACCGACGCGCAGAAGGGCGAGGACAAACCGACCTCGTCATCGTCCTGTAGCGCCTATCAGCAGGCGCCCGATGGATCGTGGGAGCAGCTCCCCTGCAAGGAGACGAGCGAGCACGGCCAGCCGCAGACGCAGCACAAGTCCGGCACGCAAGGCGCCGATCAGGGCGAGCGCTGAGGCCGCGACAACGCCGGGAACTTGCCGGTTCCGGCGGCGTTGAGTTGGGTGGCTTTGCCGCAGTGCGGATGCCCGCTAGAATGCCGTCAGTCCGGGGGCCGAGGGGCGGCCCGTGGAAAAGCCAACCGCGAGCACGTGTGAACTCGATCGAGTCTGAGGACCTTCAACGCCGTCTCAAGGCGCTTGAGGAGGAAAACGCACGCCTTAGGGCGCTCGGAGCGGCTGTGCTGACCGAGCGACAGAAGGCGGAATCGGCGCTCGCCGAGCGGGAGGAGCGTTACCGGACGCTGTTCAACTCGATCGACGAAGGCTTTTGCATCATCGAGTTCTTCGACGGCCCGCACGGTCCGCTCAGCGACTACGTCCACGTCGAAGCCAATCCCGCCTACACCCAGCATGCCGGCATTCCCAATGTGGTCGGCCAGAAAGTCCGCGAGATGGTGCCGGGCGAAGCCGAGGGCTGGGTCGAGCTCTATGGCGGCGTGCTGCGGACGGGCCAGCCGATCCGCTTCGAGCGCGAGCTGATCGCAACCGGCCGCTACCTCGAACTGGCCGCCTTTCGTGTCGAGCCCGCCAGCCGCAAGCAGGTCGCCGTGCTATTCCAGGACATCACGGCGCGCAAGCGGGCCGAGCGGGAGCTGCAGCGCTTGAACGAGACGCTGGAAGCACGCGTGGTCGCGGCGGTCGCCGAACGCAAGCTGCTCGCCGACATCGTCGAGGGTACCGATGCCTTCGTGCAGGTTGTCGACCCCGGCTTCCGATGGCTCGCGATCAACGGCGCCTCCGCCCGGGAATTTCATCGTATCTTCGGTATCATGCCGAAGGTCGGTGACAACATGCTTGAGCTGCTTGAAGATCAACCCGAGCATCGCGACGCCGTCCGCGCGGTCTGGTCGAGGGCCCTCACCGGTGAGGTGTTCGTTGAAGTCGCCGAGTTCGGCGATCCCGGGCGCGCCCGCCGTTTCTACGAAATGCGGTTCGCCAGCCTGCGTGATGGCGACGGTCGGCTTCTTGGCGCCTACCAGTTCACCTACGACGTCACCGACCGCCTTAGGGAGCAGGAGCGCCTCGGTCACGCCGAAGAGGCGCTACGCCAGTCGCAGAAGATGGAAGCGGTCGGCCAGCTGACCGGCGGCATCGCGCACGATTTCAACAATCTGCTGACCGGCATCATCGGCTCGCTGGAGCTGTTGCAGACGCGACTGGGCCAGGGCCGCGTCAACGAGATCGACCGCTATGTGACAGCAGCGCAAGGCGCCGCCAAGCGCGCGGCCGCCCTGACGCACCGCTTGCTGGCCTTCTCGCGACGGCAGACGCTCGATCCCAAACCGACCGACCTCAACCGCCTGGTGATGGGCATGGAGGACATGATCCGTCGTACAGTCGGCCCCGAGATCGCGGTGGAGGTGGTCACCGCCGGCGGATTGTGGGCGACGCTGATCGATGCCTCCCAGCTCGAAAATACCCTGCTCAACCTCTGCATCAACGCCCGCGACGCGATGCCCGGCGGCGGCCGGCTCACAATCGAGACCGCGAACCGCTGGCTCGACGAGCATGGCGCCGGCGAGCGTGACCTTACGCCCGGCCAGTACGTCTCGCTCTGCGTCACCGATACCGGCACCGGCATGACGCCCGACATCATCGAGCGCGCCTTCGACCCATTCTTCACCACCAAGCCGATCGGCCAGGGCACCGGCCTTGGCCTCTCCATGGTCTACGGCTTCGTGCGCCAATCGGGCGGACAGGTTCGTATCTATTCCGAGGTAAACCAGGGCACCACCATGTGCCTCTATCTGCCGCGCCACTACGGCAAGGAGGCTGACAAGCCGTCGGCGCTCGCCACCCGGACGGCGGCGCGCCCGCAGGCGGACCACACCATTCTGGTCGTCGACGACGAGCCGTCGATCCGCATGCTGCTGACGGATGCGCTGGAAGAGATCGGCTTCAACGTGCTCGAGGCCCATGACGGGCCGACCGGCCTGAACATCCTGCAATCCGAGGCGACGATCGACCTGCTCATCACCGATGTCGGCCTGCCCGGCGGCATGAACGGCCGCCAGCTCGCGGATGCCGCACGCACGACGCGGCCCGCGTTGAAAGTGCTTTTCATCACCGGCTATGCGGAGAATGCCATCATCGGCAACGGCCAGCTCGCGCCCGGCATGCAGGTGCTGACAAAGCCGTTCGTGGTCGAGGCGCTGTCAAGCCGCGTCCTCGACATGATCAAGGATGGAACCGGGCGGAACTGACCGCGCTCAGCTGTGGGCGGGCCCGCGCATGATCTTCATGGCGTCCGCGATGTGACGCCATTCCCTGGCCTCATCAGCCTCGCCGCGGCCCTCGCAGGCCTGGGCCTGCTCGGCCGCCTTCGCGATCGCTGCAAAACCGTGCTGCTCCAGCATCTGTCGCGCGACGGTATGGACCTGGACCTCGGACATCATGAGCGCTCTCCCGTTTGAAGGACACCGCGGCGCCCGGCTCGGCGCTCCGCGGGTCCGGGATAACGGTCTTACCGCTTGTGCCGTTCCGCTGGCCCAAACGACAAAGGCGGCCCGCTATGCCCAGCGGACCGCCTTCTCACCCACCCCAAAATGGGTCGTCGTCAGTCGCGTCCCCTACGCGACCGCCGCTTTCTTGCGCTCGAAATCGTTGGGCACTTCGATATCGACCTCGAGGGTCGAGACCTCGTCGCCGCGCTCGAGCCGCACGATGACTTTTGTCGGGTCCAGCGTCACGTGCCTGGACACGACGGCCAAAATTTCCTCACGCAGCACACCGAGCAGATCGGGCTGGCCGCGCAGTCCGCGTTCATGGGCAAGCAGGATCTGCAACCGTTCGCGTGCGACGGGTGCAGAGGCCTTGTTGCCGCGGAGAAGCCGGAGCAGACCCATGCTCATGCAGCCCTCCGTCGCAGCAGACGATCCATGAAACCCTTGCGCTCGGTCGGCACCTGCATGGCGACAGTCTCGCCGCAGAGGCGCCGCGCCGCATCGATATAGGCCCGCGCGGGGGCGCCGTCCGCATTCGACAGCGTCACCGGTGTGCCGACGTTGGACGCGCGCAGCACGTCCTGGCTCTCGGGGATGATGCCGAGCAAGGGCGTTGCAAGGATTTCCAGAATGTCCTCGATGGTCAGCATCTCGCCGCGCGCGGCGCGGGAGGGGTCGTAGCGGGTGATGAGGATGTGCTTCTCGACGCGCTCGCCCTTCTCGGCCCGCACGGTCTTGGAATCGAGCATGCCGATGATGCGGTCGGAATCGCGCACCGAGGAGACTTCCGGATTGGTGACGATCACGGCTTCGTCGGCAAAACGCATCGCCATGGAGGCGCCGCGCTCGATGCCGGCCGGGCTGTCGCAGATCACCCAGTCGAAACGGCTGCGCAGATCGTCGATGACCTTGCCGACGCCCTCTTCCGTCAGCGCGTCCTTGTCGCGGGTTTGCGAGGCCGGCAGCAGCCACAGGTTCTCCAGCCGCTTGTCCTTGATCAGCGCCTGCGGGAGTTTTGCGACGCCCTGCACCACGTTGATGAGGTCGAACACCACGCGGCGTTCGGCGCCCATGACGAGGTCGAGGTTGCGCAAGCCGACATCGAAATCGACGACGGCGACCTTGTCGCCGCGTTGCGCCAGCGCAGCTCCCAGCGCTGCGGTCGTCGTGGTCTTGCCGACGCCGCCCTTGCCTGATGTCACGACCAGTACCTTGGCCATCTCAAAAATCTCCTTCTGGTCAGTTCAGCGCGGTAATTCGCATGGTGTTGCCTTGCAGCCAGGCCTGGGCCGGCTTGCCGCGCAAGGCAGCGTCGATATCGTCGGCGGTCTGATAAAACCCATCGATTGCAAGCAGTTCGGCCTCGATCTTCTGGCAGTAGATGCGCGCGCTGGTGTGTCCGTTCACGCCCGCCATGGCGCGGCCGCGCAGCGCGCCGTAGATGTGGATGGAACCACCGGCGACGACTTCCGCGCCGGAGCCGACCGAACCCAGAATGGTGACGTCGCCTTCCGGGAAGATCACGGTCTGGCCGGAACGCACCGGGGTCTCCAACAGCAACGATGTCGGCTTCGTCTCGGCCTTCGCTTCAGGTTTCTTCGGCGCGGTCGGCTCGATCACGCAGCTGCGTCCGCCCGAGAGCAGCGGCGGCATCATCGCTGTCAGTCGGCCCTCGTCCACGCCCTCGATCCCGAGCACGCGGATGTTGCGATCCTGAAGGCTGGTAAGCAGGTGGCCGATACCGGACTGGCTGAGGTCGACCGAGGACAGGTCGAGCACCACGGGCCGGCCGGCGAAGAAGCCCGGCGAGCGCGCGATGGTGGTGTCGATTTCCAGGAGCCAATCCTGGATCGGAACCGTCGGCACGAACACGAAGGCTACGTAGGAACGCCCGCGCAGGCGCACCATTTGGCGTTGGACTTTTGCTGCAGCCTCCATAGCGGCCGACTCGTTCCCTGTTATTGAATGGTTAACGATGCCGCCGATATGGTTAATGGCTGGTTAATTTCTCCGTGGGGTTACGTGGGTGTGGGGGCCGGTTAGCCAGCCGCGTGTCCCGGACGCGCTGCAGCGTGCAACGCTGCTGCGCAGAGCCGGGACCCATGCCACACGGCCTACTCCGGCGAAATGGGCCCCGGCTCTGCAGCGCACCGTCAAGGGACGCTGCGCTGCGCCCGGGGCACGAGAGAGGCGCGTGGGGCTCGCTCTCTCAACCTCCTCATCGCGAGCGCAGCGACGTTGAGGCAGGCTATGCACCCTCGCCTCGCGCGCCGTCCATTGTGATCGCGGCCCCGATCATCCCGCGTTGACAGGTTCATGGCATCTGGCTTCGATCCGCGTCCCCGGATATGGAGCCCGCGCATGTCAGTTCAGTCCGCCATCAGGCGCAAGACCGCGCCGGATATCCGTGCACGCAAGCAAGCCGAGCCGATCGTGATGCTGACGTCCTATCACGCGCATACGGCCGCGCTGGTGGATCGGCATTGCGACGTCATTCTGGTTGGCGATTCCCTTGGCAGCGTCATGCACGGTTTTGAGACGACGGTGCCGGTTACGCTCGACATGATGATTCTTCAGGGCGCATCAGTGATGCGTGGCTCGCAGCAGGCCCTCGTCGTCGTCGACATGCCATTCGGATCGTATGAAGCCTCCCGGGAGCAGGCGTTCAACTCCGCCGTGCGGATCATGAAGGAGACGCAATGCGGCGCCGTGAAGCTCGAAGGCGGCGTGCGCATGGCGGAGACGATCGCGTTCCTGTCCGGGCGCGGCATCCCGGTGATGGGACACGTCGGCCTGACGCCGCAATCCATCAACACGCTCGGCTCGTTCCGGGCCCAAGGGCGCAGCGAGATGGACTGGGGGCCGATCGAGGACGATGCGAAGGCCGTCGCTGATGCCGGTGCATTCTCGGTCGTCGTCGAGGCCGTGGCTGAACCGCTGGCGCGCAAGATCACCGAGACCATAGCCATTCCCACCATCGGCATCGGCGCGAGCGCGGCTTGCGACGGCCAGGTGCTGGTGCTCGAGGACATGCTCGGGCTATCGCCGCGAACTCCGAAATTCGTCAGGCGTTACGGCAATCTTGGTCCGGCGATCGAAGCGGCCATCGAGGGGTACGCAGCCGACGTGCGGTCACGCGCCTTTCCGGGGCCTGAACACGTCTACGAGATGAAGAAAAGCTGACGATGCGCGGCCGCAGTCAGGCCGCGCCCCCTCTACTTCTTCACCTTGCTCGCATCCATCTTGACGGCGGGATCCAGCATCTTGGTCGTGAATGCCGTCGAGACGTCGAACGGCTTCTCCATGCCGAGATAGGCCTGGACCAGCTCGTAGTCCTTCTTCATCCGCTCGCCGTCGATCCAGCCGAGACCCTTGGTGGTCGTGAACTCATCCGTCATCAGGAACTTGATGCGCTCCCACTGACGCTCCTGGTTCTCCTTGTCGAGACCGGAGGCCTGGTCGAGCAGCGCCTTCAGGCACGGCGTGACGTCGGCGACGCAAGCCGCAAAGGCTTTTTGCGAGATGCGCACGAACTCCTCGACCAGCTTCGGGTTCTTCTGCAGATAAGCGCCGTTGACGATCAGCGAGTTGCCGTAGGGGTTGAGCCCGATATCCTTCCAGTTGACGTAGCCGAGGTCGGGCCCGAACTCGATCACCTTCAGATCGTGCTCGTTGTAGAAGTCGCTGATGATGTCGACGGTGTGGCTTTTCAGCGCCGCGATCTTCGCGGTCGGCCCGATATTGACGAAGCCGACCGCATCGGGCGCGAGCCCTGCGGCCTTGGCGAAGGCCGGCCACATCACGCGCGAGGCATCGCCCGGCGGATTGCCGATCTTGTGGCCGGCAAAATCCTTGACGCCGTTCACACCGTAGCTCTTCAGCCAGTAAAACGTCTGTCCGGTGTTGGCGTAGACGCTCATCACCGCCACCGTGTCGGCGCCCTTGCTCTTGGCCACCAGCATGGTGGCGAGATCGGCGACGCCGAACGGCGAGCCGCCAGAGCCCACCTTGGCGGCGGAGACGCCGGAGCCCTTGCCGGTCTCGATGGTGAGGTCGATGCCTGATTTCTCGTACCAGCCCTGCGCCTTGGCGTAGTAGTACGGCGAATGGTCGGCCGTCGGCGTCCAGTTCAGGATCAGGTTCACCGCCTCACCCGCGCCCGCCGGCACCGCCGGTAAACCGAGCATCAAGGCCAAGCCGAGAACCGAGCCCACCGCCTGCAAATGCTTCATCGCATCTCTCCTCATTGCCCGCGACCCGGCTTGTCGCTCTCCCCATGTGAGGATACCAATGCAACAAGTCCGCCCTCCACTTGTCAACTGTTTGGTTGGAAATGCCCGCAAAACGTTCAGGCGACACGGTGCCGCAGCGGCGCGATCCCGTCGCCACCCGCAAGAAGCTGCTCACCGCGGCGCGGCTGGAGTTCGCCAAGCACGGCTTTGCGGGCGCCCGCGTCGACGAGATCGCCGAGCGCGCGGCCGTCAACAAGCAGCTGGTCTATCACTACTTTGGCGACAAGGACGCGCTGTACCTCGCCGTGCTCGAATGGGTCTATGAGGACATCCGCGAGCAGGAGCGCAAGCTCAATCTCGAGGGCCTGCCGCCCGACAAGGCGATCCGGAAGCTGATCGAGGCCTCATTCGATCACCTCGCGGCCAACCCCGATTTCATCGTGCTTTTGAACGACGAGAACCGCGGCGGCGCCCGCCATGTCCGCGGCTCGACCCGGCTGGAAGCGATGCATTCGCCGTTGGTCAAAAGCGTCTCCCACATCCTCCATGAAGGCGTGCGCAGCGGCATCTTCCGCAAGGGGATCGACCCCGTCCAGCTCTATATCTCCATTGCGGGCCTAAGCTATTTCTTCTTCTCCAACACGCCGACGCTGTCGGCGATCTTCAGCAAGGACCTGTCGAGCCGCGCCCAGCGCCGCGCCCGGCGACGCCATGTCGTCGATCTCGTGCTGCATTCGCTCCGGCCCTAATCAACCAACTAGTTGAAACTTAGGTCAAGGACGGTTAGGCTGCCGTTGTGGCAGCGAGGCCGCGGACAACAGGGAGCAGAAGGTGGCAGCCGACGGGGCACACACCGCACGCAGCTTTGCGATCATCCTGATCGTGCACCTCGCCGTGCTCGTGCTCTGGCAGGTCCTGGTCGACGCCTTCCACGTGCCGAAATTCATCCTGCCCTCCCCGCTGGCGACGGTTCAGACGCTGGGAACCGCGAACTATGCCTGGGGCGCCAATACGCTGGTGACGGCGATCGAGATCCTCGGCGGCTTCGCGCTCGGCGCCTTCGTCGGTGTCGCGCTCGCGGTGATCTTCAGCTGGGCGCCGCTGCTGAGCGTGGCGCTGCTGCCGCTGTTCGTGACGCTGAACATGATCCCGAAGGTCGCGCTCGGCCCGCTGCTGATCGTCTGGTTCTCCTACGGCATCGTGCCGAACATCCTGATCGCCTTCAGCATCTGCTTCTTCCCGATCCTGCTCACCACCGCGCGGGGCCTGCGCGAGGTCGAGCCCGATCTCCTCGATCTCGTCAAATCGCTGCGCGGCTCGCGCTGGACGCTGTTCCGCAAGATCCAGCTGCCGGGTTCGCTGCCTTTCATCTTCTCCGGCATGAAGGTCGGCGCCATCCTCGCGGTGGCCGGCGCCATCGTCGGCGAGTTCATCGCCTCCGAGCGCGGGCTCGGCTACCTCATGATCCAGGTGCAGTCCTCGCTCGACACGCCCGCGATGGTGATGGCCGTCGTGCTGCTGACGCTGCTTGGCGTCGCCCTCTACGGCCTGGTGCTCGTCCTCGAACGCATGTTCGTGGTCGGCGATGCCAGGCAAAGCTAAGGACCGCCCCATGCTTCTCACCCGCGACAACCTGCCGAAGACCATTCCCGATATCGCAGCCCTCGACGATCTCCTGTGCCGGCCCTCCCAGGCGCTGATCGACGATCTCAAAAAGGTCGAGGGCGACATCATGATCCTCGGCGTCGCTGGCAAGATGGGCCCGACGCTGGCGGGGCTCGCGAAGGCAGCCGTGCCGGATCGCCGCGTCATCGGCGTGGCGCGCTTCAGCGAAGCCGGTGTGAAGGAGTGGCTGCACGCCCGCGGCGTCGAGACCATCAATTGCGACCTGATGGACGAGAGCGCAATTCAGGCCCTCCCCAAGGCACCCAACATCATCTTCATGGCCGGCCGCAAATTCGGCGCCGAGGGCGATTTGTCGCTGACCTGGGCGATGAACGCGCATGTGCCGGCGCTGGTCGCGCAGGCCTTTCCGTCGTCGCGGATCGTGGCGTTCTCGACCGGCTGCATCTATCCGTTCGTGCCCGTCGGCGGCAAAGGCGCGACCGAGGAGATGGCGCCGAACCCGCCCGGCGAATACGCCCAGTCCTGCGTCGGCCGCGAGCGCATGTTCGAATATTTTTCGCGCAGGTTCTCGACGCCGGGACGGCTGTTCCGCCTCAACTACGCGATCGACATGCGCTACGGCGTGCTGCACGACATCGCCACAAAAGTGCTGACGGGCACGCCGATCGACGTCAGCCTTGGCCATGTCAATTTCATCTGGCAGGGCGATGCCTCCGCGCAGGCGCTGCGGTGCCTCGCGCATTGCACCGCCCCGACCACGCCGATCAATGTCAGCGGCCACGAGATTCTTGCGGTGCGCGATCTCGCCGCAAGATTTGGTGCCCGCTTCGGTCGCGCGCCGGTCCTGACAGGCAAGGAAGAGCCGACCGCGTGGCTCACCGACACGTCGAAAGCGGTCGAGCTGTTCGGCCTGCCGGTGGTCGACACCGAGCAGCTGATCGCCTGGACGGCCGACTGGGTCTCACGCGCCATGCCGAGCCTCGGCAAGCCCACCAAATACGAGGTGCGCGATGGCCGCTACTGACGGTCCGCCGATCCTCAAGCTCGGCGTCGATGATGCGATCGCCGGGCTGGTGCTGTCGACGGAGGCGCACTGGAACCAGACCGAGGAGGACTGGCGTATCTTCCTACACGACGGCGTCGTGTTCGGCATTCGTGACGGGACCCGGCTGGTCGCCACGGCCGCGCTGCTGCCCTATTCCGGCAACAACGCCTGGATCAGCATGGTGCTGGTATCAGGCACCCATCGCCGCCTCGGCCTTGCCACGCGCCTCGTCGATGCCTGCCTGGAGACCGCGCGCAAGAACGGCCTGACCAGCTGGCTCGATGCGACACCCGACGGCGCCGCCGTCTACGGGCCGCTCGGCTTCACGCCGACGCTGCAATTGCGCCGGCTGAAGCTGGCGAATCTCGGCCGAGCCGAAGCCCCGCCGTCTTCATCCGCGACCATCGATGCGCTGAGCGCGCGGGACCGGCGCGCCACCGGTTTCGACCGGACCGCCCTCCTCTCCGCCTTCGCGCAGCGCTCGGGCTCGCGCATCGTCTCCGCGCATGGCGCAATCGCGCTGGTTCGCGACGGCCGGACCGCCCGCCATATCGGCCCGCTGTTTGCCGATCATGCCGCAACAGCGTTGGCCTTGGTTCATGCGATCACACGATCCGAGACCGGCCCGCTTCTGATCGATGCCGTCGCCTCGCAAGCCGCGTTCCTGGAAGGATTGACCGGGTCTGGCTGGACCATCGAGAGGCCGTTTCAGCGTATGCGGTTCGGCCCCGCCACCGCCATGGTTGAGGAAATGCCATTCGCCGTCGCCGGCCCTGAATTCGGATAGGACATCATGCACCACAGCCAGATCAACGCCGACATCCGCAAGCTGATCGCCGAGGGCACCGTGATGCCGGCGCATCCGCTGGCGCTCACCGCCGAGCGCGAGCTCGACAAAAGGCATCAGCGCGCCCTGACGCGCTATTACATCGACGCAGGCTCAGGTGGCCTTGCCGTCGGCGTGCACACCACGCAGTTCGCGATCCGCGATGTCGGCCTGTATCGGCCCGTGCTCGAGCTTGCCGCCGAGACTGCTGCCAGCTGGACCAAGCGTCCGCTGGCGATGGTCGCCGGCCTCGCAGGTCCAACCAACCAGGCTGTCGCGGAAGCCCGCACCGCGCGCGACATCGGCTATCACGCAGGTCTCCTCAGCCTCGCCGCGATGAAGAGCGCCTCCGAGGACGAGATCATTGCGCATTGCACGGCGGTCGCCGCCGAAATCCCGCTGGTTGGCTTCTATCTTCAGCCGGCCGTCGGCGGCGTCATCCTGTCCTGCCGGTTCTGGCAGCGTTTTGCCTCGATCGACAATGTCATCGCGATCAAGATCGCGCCGTTCAACCGCTACAGGACTCTTGATGTTTTGCGCGGCGTCGCGGCGGCCGGCGCGCTCGACCGCGTCGCGCTCTACACCGGCAATGACGATCACATCCTGCTCGATTTGATGCTGCCGTTCGACCTGCGCGACAACGGCATCACCACGCGCACCTATTTCAAGGGCGGCCTGCTCGGCCACTGGTCAGTCTGGACCGCGAGCGCGATCAAACAGTTCGAGCGTTGCAAGGCGGCGCGGCACAAGGACAGCGTGCCGGCCGATCTGCTCGCGCTCGATGCCCGCGTCACCGACTGCAACAGCGCCTTCTTCGATGTCGCCAATAATTTTCACGGCTGCATCGCCGGCTGCCACGAAGTGCTGCGGCGCCAGGGCCTGATGAAAGGTTTGTGGTGCCTCGATCCAAACGAGGGCCTCAGCCCCGGCCAGAAGGACGAGATCGACCGCGTCACGCGCGAGCATGCCGACCTCAGCGATGATTCCTTCGTCGCCGCCAATCTGGATAAATGGCTGGCATGAGCTCCGCTCCGTTCATCAGCCTGCAAGGCGTCCGAAAGGTCTATCGCAGCGGCGGCGCAGAGTTCCTCGCCGTATCCGATGTCACGATGGACGTGCAGGAAGGTGAGCTGGTGTCGCTGGTCGGCCCCTCCGGCTGCGGCAAGACCACAGTGATGAAGATCCTGGCCGGCCTGCACGGCGCCGACGGCGGCACGGTGACGATCGGCAACGCCAACAGCCCGTTCGATCCGACCCGCGACATCGGCATGGTGTTCCAGCAGGCGCTTTTGCTGAAATGGCGCACCATCCTGGACAACGTGCTGCTGCCGGCCGAGATCGTGGGCTTGCCGATCAAGGCCGCGCGCGAACGGGCGCGCGACCTGCTCAACCTCGTTGGCCTTTCAGGCCATGAACAGAAATATCCGCATCAGCTCTCCGGCGGCATGCAGCAGCGGACCGCCATCGCGCGCGCCTTCATCCACGATCCAAAGCTGATCCTGATGGACGAGCCGTTCGGCGCGCTGGACGCGCTGACGCGCGAGCAGATGAATCTGGAGATGCTGCGGATCTGGCGCGAGAGCGGCAAGACCATCATCTTCGTCACCCATTCGATCCAGGAAGCGGTGTTCCTGTCCTCGCACTGCGCCGTGCTGACCGCGGGTCCGGCGAAGATGGCCGACTACTTCCCGATCGAGCTGCCCTTCCCGCGCGATCTTCCGCTGAAGACGACGGATGCGTTCGGTTCCTATGCAAGGCGGATTTACGCGAAGCTGGGACTGGGCGCGGCGTAAGCACCGCGCCCTCTTCTCGCAATCAGCTCTTGTTGCGCATCTTGCTGAGCAGATAGTTGTCGTAAAAATTCTCCGCGATCTGCGTGTAGAACAGCAGCTCCTTCATATAGGCGTCGTGGCTGTCCTTGGTGCGCTTGAACAAATCGCTCTTGGCGGCGAGCTCGTTCAGATGTTCCTGGGTCGCGGTGTAGCAGGCTTCCATCACCGGCTGCGGGAACGCCTTCAGCTCCGCGCCATTTGCCAGCAGCCGCTTCAGGGCTGCCGGATTCACGCTGTCGTACTTTTCGAGCATCCAGGCGCCTGCCGCGGAGGCAGCCTGGTTGACGATCGCCTGATACTGCTTCGGCAGGCTCGCCCATTTCTCGTCGTTGACGATCATGTGCAGCATGGCGCCGCCTTCCCACCAGCCGGGGAAGTAATAGTATTTTGCGACCTTCTGGAAGCCGAGCTTCTCGTCGTCATAGGGACCGACGAATTCGACCGCGTCGATCGTGCCCTTCTCCAGCGCCGGATAGATGTCGCCGCCCGCGATCTGCTGCGGTACCACGCCGAGCTTGGCCAGCACATGGCCGCCCATGCCGGCGATGCGGAATTTGAGGCCCTTGAGATCGTCGACCGTCTTGATCTCCTTGCGGAACCAACCGCCCATCTGGGTGCCGGAATTGCCGCAGAGGATGGCGTGCGCCTTGAACGGCTTGAGCGCCTCGTTGGCGAGATCGGCACCACCGCCGAAATGCCACCAGGATTCCTGGTGGCGATGGTTCATGCCGAACGGCGCGCCGGTGGCGTAGGCCAGCGCCGGCTCCTTGCCGATATAGAAATAGAGCGGCGTCTGCGCCATCTCGACGCTGGCGGTGCTGACGGCGTCCAGCGCCTGAAGGCCCGGAACGATCTCGCCGGCCGCAAAGGTCTGGATCTGGAATTTGTTGTCGGTGGCCTCGGCCACGTATTTCGCAAACGTCTGCGCGGTGCCGTAGATGGTGTCGAGCGACTTCGGGAAGCTCGAGGTCAGGCGCCATTTGATCTCTGGCGCGCTCTGCGCGATCGCAGGTGCAGCAACCAGCGTCGTCGCGCCGGCAACCGCGCCGCCCTTGAGGAATGTACGGCGTTCCATGATGGGGTCTCTCCCTTGACGTCAGGCTTGAAATGGGTGGCGTAGGCCACGGTCTTCGCGGACCGTTTGCCCGTTCCTGCCACGCAGTTCAAGCCATGATAAGGAAGGGGCGACCCGCCAAAACGGGACCGCCGCGGATCGCTCAGGCGTCCCCGACAAAGGTCGACAGCGCCCGCTGCAATTCCTTGTAGGCGCGCGGTCCGATCTTGGCGGCCAGCGCCTTGTCGCTTTCGGCGGCCGCCGGCCTCAGCCGGCCCAGCAGCGCCGTTCCGGCCACGGTCAGATAGAGCACGTAATAGCGGCGGTTGATCGCCGACGCGCTGCGTCGCACCAGGCCACGACCTTCCAGATGATCCACCAGCCTGCCGAGCCCGGCACGTTCGATCGACAACAGCTGCGCCACGGCAAGCTGATTGACGCCGGGATTTGAGTCGATGACGCAGAGCACGGAAAATTGGGCAGGACTGATCTCGAAGGCCGCCAATTGCCGGCTGAACTCCCTAAAGATCCAGAGCTGCGCCCGACGGATGGAATAGCCCAGCAATTGCGAGAGGTCGCCCAGGGCAAGCGGTTTCGCCCGGGGCGATGTCGCGCCGGACGCGGTGCGCGGCGGCGAGCGCGACGGCTTTGTCGCGCGTGCCGCCCGCTGCGGTCCCGCGATCCGTTTCTTCACCCGTGCCTTGGCTGGCCGCATCGACGCACATCTTTCGCAGAGCCGGTGCAGGCGCATCCGGCCGTGTCCTCAAGGATTCGGACAGCTAACCTAACGCAACGCGGTGGAATGGAGAAGCCGGGCGGAACTTCGTTCCGCGCCTACAGCTTCTACGACAGGTTGCATGGCAATATCGCGCGATGCGTCATGTTGACACGGCAACATCGCTCGCCTAAGGATCGTGAAAACCTGCCGTACCACGAGCGGTTTCAAGGGGAGCGAACGTCCGTGCCGTCATCAGGGCTGGGCACCGATCCGCATGCCACAGCGCATCGCGGCGGAATGGTTTTGCGCGCCACTGAAACGGCGGCGCGGCTCATCGCCGGCGCGGCGCGCCTGTCTCCCAACAGCATTTCTGCAAAAATTTCTGACCACGCGACGTTTCGCCCGTTGGCAACGCGCCGGGCGCTTTCGTTCAATCATCCATGATGAAACTGGGAGGGCATGACATGAAACGACTTTTCCTCGCCTCGACGATCATCGCCACATGGGCGTCTCTCGGCACCCATGCCGCCGCACATGAATTGCCGCCGGGCGGCGTCGCGCCGCGCGCCTCCTGTACCGCCCTCACCGGCCTCACTTTGGCGAACACGCAGATCCTGAGCGCGACCCAGAAGTCCGGTTATTGCAACGTCATCGGCATCATCAACAAGCGCGTCTCGACGCAGGACCCCGATCATTTCACCTACGGGATCGGCTTTGCGCTCAACCTGCCCAATACCTGGCATGGCCGTTTCGAGATGATGGGCGGCGGCGGCACCGACGGCAGCCTCAATGCCGATCCGCAAGGTGCGGCCGGTGTCGAGCTCGGCCAGGGCTGGGCTGTCGCCGCCGATGATGGCGGCCACGAGGACAACCCCGGCAATGTCGTCGGCGGACATCAAGACGACGATGCCAATGCGGGAGGATCCGCGCATTTCGCCATCGACGCGCAGGCGCGCCGGGACTACGGCTACAACGGTATCGAGAAGACCGCGACGATCTCGAAAGAGATCATCTCCTATTTCTACGGCCTCGACACCGTCTACTCCTACATCATGGGTTGCTCGAACGGCGGCCGCGACGCGATGGTGGCGTCGCAGCGCTTCCCCTGGCTGTTCGACGGCGTGATCTCGCAAAATCCCGGCTTCAACCTGCCGCAGGCGGGCCTCGCGGAAGCCTGGAACGAGCAGGTGCTCGGCACGCTCGCAACCAGCAACGACGTCAACGGACAACCGTTCATTCCCGACACGTTTCCCGTGCAAGATCTCCAGGTGGCCTCGGCCGCGATCCTGAGCGCCTGCGACGCGCTCGATGGCCTCGTCGACGGCATCATCGACAATTATCACGCCTGCACGGCGAAGAAGGTGTATCCGGCGCTCGCCAGTTACACCTGCGGCTCCGGCTCGCATGGCAGCACGCCGCATGGCGGCACGTGCCTCACGGCCAAGCAAGTCGACGCGTTGAAGAAGATCTACGCCGGGCCGGTCAACTCAAGGGGACAACGGCTCTATTCGAACTGGTTCTGGGATGCCGGCATCTGGACGCCGCCCACCGCGCCCGGCGCGGGCTGGCAACTCTGGAACGTCGTCACCGCGCCGGTGCCTGGTGTCAACACCGCCATCAACCTGACGCTCGGCGCAGGCGCGATCCCGATGATCTTCCAGACCCCGCCCGTGGTCACGCCCGTCAACGGGCCGAACGGCCAGGAAGCTTTCGTGTTCAAATTCAACTTCGACACCGACGCGCCAAAAATCTTCAACAAGACCCAGGCCTATCCCGAAAGCAGCATGGACTTCATGGCCGCGGTCTCGACCGATTTGCGGCCGTTCAAGGCACGCGGCGGCAAGCTGATCATCTCCTCCTCCGTCAATGACGGCATCTTCTCGGGTGCTGCGATCGCCCGCTGGTATCGCCACATGGACCGGCACATGAGCGGTCGCGCGGCCGATTTCGCGCGGTTGTTCATGGTGCCGAACATGGCTCATTGCGGCGGCGGCGCGGCCACCGCGAGCTTCGCCGGCAACGAGCTCAAGGCCATCACCGACTGGGTCGAGAACGGCATCGCGCCGGAACGTATCGTCGCGACCAACACCAACGCCACCTCGCCCTACCCGGCCGGTGGACTGTTCGATCCGCGCGTCGCGATGAACTTCCCGGCCAGCGGCACGCGGCCGCTCTGCGTCTATCCGAAGATCGCGGCCTACAAGGGCAGCGGCATGACCAATGACGCCGGCAACTTTGCGTGCGTCGATCCCGGTTTCAGCCGAGGCGGCGACCACGACTTCCACGATGACGACGACGGGCGTGGCGACGACAGGTATTGATCGCCGAACGCTCTGGTGCCCCGGACGCAGCGCAGCGCTTCTTCAACGTTGCGCTGCAGAGCCGGGGCCCATGCTTCCACTGGCTCTGTGATCTCTGGGTCCCGGCTCTGCGCAGCAGCGTTGCACGCTGCAGCGCAATCCGGGCCACGAAGGCACCGTCAGAGCAGCTTCGCACTCACGAACAGCGCGCGCACGGCGTTGGTCGCCTGCACCGCGAGCATGGCGTTATCGGCGGCACCTTGCAGCGACGCGACGGCGTCCTCATGCAGGGCGCGGAATTCCATCCACTCGACCGATTTGAAGTTGGTGAGGAATTGATAGGCCTGGCCGACGGTCGCGATCGCCAGCGTATCGCCGTTCAGCTTGATCTTGAACGTCGTGCGCAGCGGGGTCTCGGAGTTTTGGGGATCACTCATGGGCTGCTTCTGGACGATGACGGCTTAACGAAGGGAAAACGGCAGCCCCGCCGTGGCAGGCAAATATCCGGAGCAAAGATCAGGAGTCGGTGCTCGCGCGCTGCGAGGCGGTCGCCGATCCGCCCAGGCTCGGCACCACGACCAGGCGGTTGAACTCGCCATTATCATAGGCCTTCATGAAACGATCATAGTCCTTGATCGAGACGCAGCCGTTGGAATCGCCGCGCGGCCCGAGCATGAAATTGTGGGTGAGCAGACCGACGCGGCCGAGCGCGCTGGTGCCGTCAGTGGGCGTCAAGCGCAGAGCGCGGATGCCGTGGAACAGCTTTTCGCGCGGCTTCAAATCGTAGGTCGCGGGCGGGGTCGCGCCAACCATGCGCTGGTCGACATGCTGAGGATCGTCCATCAGCGCGCCCATGCCCGAATGCGCTTCCAGCGCGAGGCCGCTCGGCAGGTAAAGCGCCTTGGCCGAGATGTCATAGACCGCCGTCCGCGAATCGTAGCCGAGGGCCATGAGATCCGGCGCCCTGCCGAGCAGGCCGCTGTCGGGCGTCAGCGAAGCCAGTTTGATCTTGTCGGTGAATTTCTCGAAGAAGTTGCGGTTGTCGACCCTGGGATTGGCATCGGCAAAGGCCTGGCTAGAGGCGATCTGGGAGGCGAAGTCCGCCTGGGTCGGGCGCGAGCGCGGCATCGGGACGGCGTCGGCGCGCTGTGACGGCCTGGTCTCGTCAACCACGTGCCGGTCGTCATCGGTCAGGGTCGTGCGCCAGTCGTTGCCCTGAAGTTTCTCGGCCAGCATCGCCCTGGCATCGCGCAGCTTGAGCTGCACCGCGCTCAGGGCGGAGCGCTCCAGCGTCCGCAGCCCGATGTCGCGCGCGGACGGATTGCTCGACAGCGAGGTGAAACGGTCTTCAAAGGAAGGCGCATTGGACGGCGGCAACGCGGCGGAAACGAGCGCGCTCGAGCCGCCGATGTCAGCAACCCAGGCAGCGGCCCCCAGCGCCAGCGCGACGGCAGCCAAAGACAGCAGAATCGTCTCCGCTCGCCCAATACGGCGGCGCGACAACAGCCTCTCGGCGCTTGCGCGGTCGGAAACCATCAGATCCCCAAAATCGACCCCCGGGGGGACCCACCCCCACCCGGAGACTCTATACCAGCTACCACATTGGGAGCCAAAAGTTAGGCATAATCGCGGCCGACGAGGCAGCCCGGGGGTATCCAATGACCGATCCTTTTGGCCTAGACCGGTTTGTTCAGGCCCAAAACCCGGTTTTTCGCACCGTCCAGGGGGAGCTGGCCCAGGGGCGGAAGCAAAGCCACTGGATGTGGTTCGTCTTCCCGCAGGTCGCAGGCATGGGCTTCAGCGCCATGTCCCAGCGCTACGCCATCGGCTCCCGAGCGGAGGCCGAAGCCTACCTCGCCCACCCTGTGCTCGGCCCGCGCCTGATCGAATGCACCCGCCTCGTGCTCGCCGTCGAGCGACGCACCATCAACGCAATCCTCGGTGCGCCCGATGATGCCAAATTCCGCTCGTCGATGACGTTGTTCGGCGCGGTGTCCGACGAGCCCGTTTTCGGCGAGGCGCTCGCCCGCTATTTCGCAGGCCAGCGCGATGGCGCGACGCTGCAGATCCTGGCGAAGCTCGATCCGCCGGCGTAGCGATCAGCGCCCTTGAAAGACTGCTGCGCGACGCTCGATGAAGGACTGAATGCCCTCCTTCGCGTCGGCGCTGCCGAGCACGCGGTCGCGGATTTTCGGGATGTAGGCGATCGCCGCCGCCTCGGCGCCTTCGATGTATCTGGCCGCGGCTTCCTTGGTCACTTGAATGCCAAGCGGCGCGTTGCGCGCGATGATGGCGGCGAGCGCCATCGCCCGCTCGACCTGCTCTCCCGGCGGCACCACCTCCTGCACGAGGCCAATCGCGTGAGCGCGCTCGGCCGAAAACTCGTCGCACAGGAACAGATGATACATCGCATCGCCCCAACCGGCGCGCGTGAGGAAGCGGAAATGCGCGCCGCCCAGCGGGGCAATGCCACGCTTGGCTTCCATCTGGCAGAAGCGCGCATCTGAAGCCGCCACGACGATATCGCCGGCAAGCATCAGCTCGATGCCGATGGTGAAGACGATGCCCTGCACGGCGGTGATCACAGGCTTGCGGCAGCGCTTGTTGAGCCCGAACGGATCGATATTGCCCTCTTTGATGTTCCTCTTCTCCGCGGTCGGCCCGAAGAATTTCGGCATGTCGAGGCCGGCGGTGAAATCCCTGCCCTCGGCACAGGTCACGCCGACGCGGTAGGCCTCGTTGTCGTGCAGTTCGGTCAGCGCATCGGACAATTGCTCCATCATCGCCGGCGTGAACGCGTTCTTCTTCGCGGCATTGTCGATGACGATCTTGAAGACATGGCCGTGCACCTCGGTGCGGATCTGACCTTCGCTCATTCGTTTCTCTCCGGATTTGATCTGTTGGTTTTGGCAGCAAGTCAGGCCGGCGGCTGAATCGCCGCGCGGATCGCCTCGATCCGCTCCGGCGTGAACACACCGGAGTCCAGAAGCTGAAGGATCGACAGCACGCCGCCGCGCGATCCCCAGCTCCCCTCGTCGATGATCTCGAAATTGACCCACCAGGTTGGCGACGGTGCTGACACACCACAAGCATCCGCAAGCCGCGCCAGCACGTTGCGGATCACCTCCGCGCGCACCTCGGCAGGCCAGGCCGCGTTCATCACTGCGATCGTGACGACGATGATGTCGCGCGGAGTGCTCTGGTCGGACAGGAGCCGGCCGCCAATCGCCATGCGGTCAGGCGGCAGGTCGTGGAAATGAAGTTGAAAGCCCATTCGCGCCGCCGGTGCGTCCTGGCCGACTTCCGGCACAAGCACGGCATCGGTCAGGCTTTCCGCAAGGACGCGGCGCTGCACCAGGTCGAGCCGTCCGGCAGGCGCGGTCACGGTGATGATGGTCAAGGTGCACCCTTTCAACGAATATGACACCCGTCATATTCCAGCACGGCTTGCCTATGTCAAGCGTCATAGTCTAGATGGAGGCAGCCAATCGCGGGACTCCCGATGACAATAACCACACGCGACAAGATGATCGCAGGCACCGCCGACCTGATGAGCCGGCGCGGCGTCAACGCCACCAGCATGCGCGATGTCGTCCGCCATACCGCGACGCCGCGCGGCTCGATCAGCCACCACTTCCCGGACGGCAAGCGGCAATTGATCGCCGAAGCCGTGACCTTCGCCGGCAAGCAGGTGTCCATTCCCCTGGAGAAGGCCATGAACGAACGCGGCGTGATCGGCGGCCTCAAGGCTTTCGTCGCATCGTGGCGCCGCCGGCTGGAAGCGACCGGCTTCGAGGCAGGCTGCCCGGTGCTCGCCGTCGCCGTCGACCGCTATGTCGGCGAAGCCTCCGACAAGGACGACGCGGCGGCGCAGCAGCATCTGCTCGATCTTGCCGACGGCGTGTTCGCGGATTGGCGACAGCTTATGCGCACCTCCTTGCTGCGCGAAGGGCTGGCTGCGGAACGCGCGGAGCGGCTCGCAACACTCGTCGTCGCCTCGATTGAGGGAACAGTCGCGATGTGCCGCGCGAACCGCAGCGCGGCCGCGCTCGATCAGGTTCACGAGGAGCTGGAGACGATCCTGTCCGCCGCCCTCGCCCGCACAACCAAGTAGAATGGATGCACGATGGATTTGTCTAGACAACGCGAGCTCGCACGCCACCTCGCCACTCTGCGCCGCGAGAGCCGGCAACAGAGCGGCCTCGATGCGCAGCTGGTGCCGCCGGATGCCGACACCGCGTACCGCGTCGCGCAGATGGTGGAGGAGGAATTGGGCTGGGGCGTCGTCGGCTGGAAGATCGCCGGCATGAAGCCCGGGCTTCAGCGCCAGCTTCGCATCTCCTCGCCGATCTATGGCCGCGTGTTCGCGCCCCTGATCCAGGCCTCGCCCGCGAGTGTCGAGCATGCCCGGCAGTGCAGCCCGATTCCGGAAGTCGAGTTTCAGGCCCGTC
This sequence comes from Bradyrhizobium sp. OK095, assembly GCF_900109945.1. Classification (GTDB taxonomy): domain Bacteria; phylum Pseudomonadota; class Alphaproteobacteria; order Rhizobiales; family Xanthobacteraceae; genus Bradyrhizobium. The sequence continues at coordinate 579,203 of NZ_FOBX01000003.1, read as the reverse complement.
TCGGCGCCGATTTGCCGCCGCGCGCAAAACCCTACTCTATCGAAGAGATCGGCGATGCCGTTGCCTCGCTGCACCCCGGCATTGAGCTCGCCGAATGCCGCTTCGTGCACGACGCGGCGTTTCCGCCGATGCCGGCGATCCTGGCTGACGGCGCCGGATCAGGCACGATCGTGCTCGGCGAGCCCATCGCCGACTGGCGCAGCCGCGACATCGCGACCCAGCAGGTCGTGCTCAATTGCAACGGTATCGAGAGACGCCGCGGCAGCGCTGCGGAGGCGATCGATCATCCGCTGGTGCCGCTGACCTGGCTCGCGAACGAGCTGTCGCGGACCGGCATCGGGCTCAAGGCGGGGCAAACCATCAGCACCGGCACCCTCACCGGCATGCTGCGGCCGAAGGCTGGCGAGACTTACGTCGCCGATTTCGGTCCGCTGGGAATCGTGAGCGCGACCTACGCCTAGACGAATGGACGCATGCGGATAGGGCATGGCGGCCGGGAGCGTAAACCCCTGGTTAACACCGGCTACCTATCGTTGCGCAGAATAATTTTCTCCCTGCGCCAATGCCGGATAAATCATGAAAATCGGTACGCTCCTGACCACCGCCATCGTCTCGCTCTCGACCGTCGGCGGCGGCCTCGCCGTTTATGTCGCCGTGACCAAGTACCAGACGATGGAGCGGATCACCGAGGCGCAAGGCCGGCTCGCGATCGTCCGCGCCGTCAGCGACATTCCGCGCTACCTCAACCCCGAGCGCGGCTTTGCCACCAACATTCTCTACGGGCCCGCGACTTACGACCCCGCGCAGCTTTCCGAGCACGACAAGCTGCGCAAGCAGACCGACGGCGCCCGCGACAAGATGAACGCGCTGCGCAAGGAGCTGCCCGGTCCGTTCGACGACGGCACCACCACCGCCAGCAACATCGACGGCATCAATTCGAAATTCAGCGCGCTGCGCGAGGCCATCGACAAGGCGATGGCGGGACCGGCGGAATTGCGCAAGGACGCCGCCAAGAAGATCGTCGGCGAAAACGCCGTGCTCAACGGCAGCGTGACCGCCTTGCTCAACGAGCAGGTCCGCCGCATGGCGATCCTCAACGGCGACGCCTACCGCCAGGCCAGCTATGCCAACGTCGCGATGACGCTGCGTGACGTCGGCGGCTTCAACTCCAGCCTGCACAAGAATCTCGTCGGCGGCAAGAAACCGGCGACCGACGCGGAGAAGGCCGATATCAGCCGCTCGCAGGGCCGCAACGACCAGATCGTGATGACGCTGCAGGAATTGCGCGGCAATCCGGCAACGCCTGCGAACGTCGCCGCTGCGCTGGAGAAGTTCAACGCGATCTATCTCGAGGAGTTCGGCCGCGAGCTCAAGCTGGTGAAGGACGGTGCGATCACCGGCAAGTACGAGCACGACGTCGATACCTATTTCACGGCCACGCAGCGCGGCCTTAGCACCATCATCGACGTCCGCGACGCCTTCTACGACAATGCCGAGCAGATCCTCGCCGGCGCCTCCTCCGCCGCCCGTACCAGCTTCACGATCGCGCTCGTCGGCCTTGTCGCCGTGCTGATCGCCAGTGCCGGGCTCATCGTGATGGTCCGCCGCCGCGTCTGCGCTCCGATCGTCAGCTTGACGAGCCGGATGTCGCGGCTCGCCGACGGCGACGTTGCCGAAGAGATCCCCGGTGCCGCGCGCTCAGATGAGATCGGGGCGATGGCCGCGGCTGTCCAGGTGTTCAAGGACAACATGATCCGCGCCGACCGGCTCACAGCCGAGAAGCAGGCCGAGAACGACGGCAAGATGCGCCGCGCCCAGGCGCTCGACGGGCTCACCCGCGCGTTCGAAGCCAAGGTCACCGAGCTCGTCGGCGGCCTGTCGCAGGCGTCGTCAAAAATGGAGAGCACGGCGCAGTCGATGACCTCGACCGCAGCCCAGACCAACAGCCAGGCCGCGGTCGTCGCCGCCGCCTCCCAGCAGACCTCGAGCAACGTGCAGACGGTCGCGAGCGCCACCGAAGAGCTGACCTCCTCGATCTCCGAGATCGGCCGTCAGGTCGCACAATCGACCGAGATCGCGGCCCGCGCCGTCGACAACGCCCGCCGCACCGGCGATACCGCGCGCGCGCTCGCCGAGGGCGCCCAGAAGATCGGCGACGTCGTCACGCTGATCCAGAGCATCGCCGAGCAGACCAATCTTCTCGCTCTCAACGCCACGATCGAGGCCGCCCGCGCCGGCGAAGCCGGCCGCGGCTTTGCGGTGGTCGCGTCCGAAGTGAAATCGCTGGCCGGCCAGACCGCCAAGGCGACGACCGAAATCTCCGAGCAGATCACCGCGATCCAGGCCGCCAGCGACGAGACCGTGACCGCGATCCGCAACGTCGCCGACGTCATCGCCGAGATCGACCAGATCGGCACCGCGATTGCCGCTGCGATCGAGGAACAGGGCTCGGCCACAAGGGAGATTTCGCGCAGCGTCCAGGAGGCCGCCCGCGGCACCCAGGAGGTCAACACCAACATCACAGGTGTGCAGCGCGCCGCCGACGACACCGGCGCTGCCGCCCGCGAAGTGCTGGGCGCGGCCGAGCAGCTCTCGACGCAGTCGCGCGATCTCGCCGGACAGTTCGACCGCTTCCTCGGTGAGGTCAGGGCTGCCTAGTACGGCGGCGCTTTCCGCGCCCGCTGCGCTTTCGCGGCCTCGATCCACCAATTGAGATCATCGGCAAAGCGCGGGAACGAGCGCTCCAGCGCCTTGCCGCCCTCGCCGATCGGCTCAGCGTCCGCCGACAGCGTCTGCCCGATCGGGCCGACGCCGATCGTGCTCGAGACCACCACCATGCCCATCTCCGACAACGTGCCGTGCCAGGCGGTCGAGGCGCGCGCGCCGGACAGGCGGCCGGCGGAATAGCTCACGATCGCGGCCGGTCGCCAGAACCACTCCTCCAGGAAGTGGTCGGTGAGGTTCTTCAAGCCCGGCTGAATGCCCCAATTGTATTCGCCGGTGACGAAGACAAAGCCGTCGGCGTCGCGGATCTGTCCGGCCAGCTTCTCCAGCGCCTCGGGCGCTGAACCCTTGGGATGTTCCTTGTACATGCGGTCGAGCATCGGCAGGCCGATCGCCTTGGCGTCGATGAACTCGACCTCCTCGCCGCGGCTGCGCAGGCGATCGATGACAAAGTTTGCAAGGCGGATGCCCATGCGGTCGGAACGGTAGGAACCGTAGAGGACGAGGATGCGATTGCTCATGGGCGGAAGCTAGCACGAAAAGCAGCGGCGGGCCTATCCCATTGCTATCGGCTCCGGCCGAGCGCGAGCGTTTGCGACGGCGTCTCGCCGAACTGGTCGCGATAACTTCTGGAGAAGTCGCTGAGATGCCAGAAGCCGAACGCCAGCGCGACGGCCTTGACGCTCTCGGCCCCCGCGAGCAGCCGCCGGCGCACCAGCCACAGGCGCCGCAAGCGCAAATAACGGTGCAGGCTCATCCCGCGATAGCGGCGGACGACGTCGTGCAAGGTGCGAACGGAGAGGCCAAGCTTGCGCGCCATCTCCTCGCTGTAGATGGGCTGGGCGAGATCGTTGGACAGAAGGGCGCGGATGTCCTGGAACATCTTGAACTGACGCTCGTCGTTCGGCCGCTGAGTCCAGCGCGCGGGCACGATGTTGGCGAACGCCGCATCGACGGCACCGAACAGCGTCTCCTTCATCGCCGCGGCCTTCAGGGCGACCTCAGCGGGATCGATGGGCTCAGACGCGGCCGCCACCACCTCCCTGACCGCCCTTCGCAGCCAATGCAGCGCGAGCGGACTGGTCTCGAAAATCTTGAAGCTGGAATTGGTCTCGGGCCAGCCGCGATCCTTCACCTCGGGGCGGAACACGACCGAGGCGATTTGCCGCTGCACCTCTTCGATGGTGTTGTAGGCCGCCCCGCTGCTGCCGATGACGATGACCGCGCGGCTCCGCTGCGCGCCGTTGAAGCGGATGGGCACGTCAAGGTCGTCCATCGCAAAACCAACGGCCGTGCAATCTGCGACAAGTTGCGCATCCACCGCACGCGGAAAGGCCAGCGTCACGTTCACGTCGCAGCCGGGCAATTGCAGGATGGTCTGTTCGGCCGCGATCTTGCGCACGAACGGCGTGAATTCGAAATTCAGCCCACGGATCGCGTTGCGAAACTCGTCGACATCTGAAAAGCGAAATGTCTTTGGCGCCAGCGCTGGCGCATCATCATTGCTGGTCATGACAAAATGAAAACCGCGTCAGGAAAAGACGCGTGTCCGGCGAAACCGCCGATCTGAATTCCTCCCTTTCAGTCGCCCCGTCAGACCGGAAGAATCATGCCGGTCGGTCTCGATCAGTTGGCGGGGGTCCAATTCAAAGGACAAGTCACGGTTCGTGCCCTGCCAAATTTCGATAACGTTTCCAGTGCTCCAGGCGGTGCGCTGATACCTGGCGAGTCCAAGTCTAAGTTTCAAATTAACGCCTCTGGGACGCAATGAAGCTCGTTGGATCGTCGAAATTTATTTCAAATTCAGGCTCCTGCCATGATGGCAAATTCGCCTGCCGATATTCTGGTCGAATTGGAAGACGCGGTCGCAGCGTGCCCGTCGGAGCGCTGCGTTCGCGTCCTCGAAGGCATCACCCGCCTCCTCGCCACGAACCGCGATCATCCCCGGGAGATGCTCGTCGGCGTGGTGGATGGCGTCCTGCTGCGCCTGACGGAACGGGTCGCGGCCAGCGCGCTGGTGCAGCTCAGCAAGGCGCTCGCCGAGCTGAACGTGGCTCCGCAGGAGACATTGCGTCGGCTTGCTGCGCACGACGATCCGGACATCGCTTGTCCACTCCTGCTCAAATCGCAAACACTGTCTACGATCGATCTCGCGATGATCGCAGCCTCGGGCGGCGAGCGGCAGCAACTCGCGATCTGCGCCCGCGACAGCATCGAGCCTGTTGTCGCCGAGGCGCTGATCGCGCACGGCGGCAGCGCGCTCCATCTCGCACTGATCAGGAACCCGGGAACCAAATTCTCCGGCACGGCCTATGCCGCGCTGATCACCCGGGCCGAGCAGGATGGCGAGATCACCAAGGCCCTGGCGTTGCGGCCCGGCACGCCGGACATCGTCGTGCGGACATTGCTGTCCGCCTCCCCCGGCAAGAAGCCGTCAGCCAAGCCGAACGCTTCCGCTCTGCCGCCGCCGCAGAATGCGGCAGCAACGGCCAGGCTACCCTCCCCGGCAGCCTATGCGAGCGCGAGGCCGGAGATCGTCGCCCTCAACCGCGTCGGTAAGCTCAACGATTCCACCGTCAACCGTTTCGCGATCCGCGGCGAGACCGCCAATCTCTTCACTGCGCTGTCGGTGCTGTCGGGCGCGCCGATCGAGATCGTGGAGCACATCATGACCGATGACGATTGCGAGGGCCTGGTGATGGCCTGCCGCGCGTCGCGCCTGAACTGGGCGACCACGCTTGCGATCCTGAGCAACCGCAGCGGTGTACGGCTCTCCTTCGCAGAGCGCGAACGCGCGCAACTCCTCTTCGATACACTTCTTTTGTCGACCAGCCAATGGACCGTGCGCTGGGGGGAAATCGCAGCATGTGCCGGCACGAAGATGGGGGTTAACCGATGAAATTCGATGGCCGAAAAACATCTCGCGTAAAGATGGACCACAGGCAGTCTGTCAATCTGATGGGCTCGGACGGCACCTGGCAGCGCAGCTGTATCCTGCTCGACGTGTCGCAGACCGGTGCCAAGCTGGAGGTCGAAGGCACGCTCGACGTGCTCCAGGCCAAGGAGTTCTTCCTGGTGCTGTCGTCGACGGGCCTCGCCTACCGGCGCTGCGAGCTGGTCTGGATCGACGGCACCACGGCCGGCATCCATTTCGTCACCGCAGACGGCAAGCGGAAGGCCGCAGGCCCGCGACCGGCCACCGCGCAGAATTTCGCACACGGCAAGTAGATCCGAACATTCAACCCACGCATTGAACTCCACTCACGTCAACGCCCAGGTCAGACCGTGCAGAACGCGCGAACCATACAAAACCCCGTCGATCGTGGCGGTGGCTTTCGAGAGACGGAGGCCGCGCGCTCCCTCGTGCATGTGCTCGCCGATTCCTCCGACAAATTGTCGGGGCTCTGCTCGATGCTCGAAGAGCGCTTCATCGTTGCGGGCGAAAGGCTGGACTCCGGCGCCAAGCAGTCGCAGGCGGTGCCGTCCGCCATCGTCATCCGCGCCGATCTACGCGACGTCGACAACATCGCGGCCATCAAGAATCGGGCCGGCAAGTTCGCGAAGGCCAGGAAGCGCATCTTCCTGCTCGAGCACGCCTCTCACGTCGGCATTTCGCAGGCCTATGCGCTCGGGGCGACGCTGGTCCTTCCCGGAGCGATCAACCGGATCAAATTGCTGGCGGCGCTGACCGATCTGGCCGACGATGCATCCGCGCCGTCAGGTGGCGCGACGCAGCCGGACAATGCCGTCGAGACCGCGGCGACCGCGATCGCATCGATGTTCATGTCCGTCACCCTCGGCCAGCCGCTCGATGTCGACGGCGCCAAAGAAGCCGGCCGCCAGATCGCCGAGCGCATCACCCAGCATGGCCTGTCGGAATGGCTGACGACGGTGCGGCGCCACCACGAGGGAACCTATCAGCATTGCCTGCTCGTCACCGGCGTCGCCATCGATTTCGGCTTGAGCCTCGGCGTCGGCAGAGCCGATCTGGAGCGCCTGTATACGGCCGCCATGTTCCACGACATCGGCAAGGCGCAGATCCCGCTCGCCATCCTCGACAAGCCCGGCCGCCTCGATCCGGAGGAGCGCGCCATGATCGAGACACATCCGGCCGCTGGCTATGACTTCCTGAAGGGCCACGACAAGATCTCGCCGGAGATCCTCGACGCCGTGCGCCATCATCACGAATTTCTCGACGGCAGCGGCTATCCGGATAAGCTCTGCGCCGAGAGCATCGGCGACATCGTGCGCATCCTCACCATCTCGGACATTTTTGCGGCGCTGATCGAGCACCGCCACTACAAGCCGACAATGCCGCGCAACGAGGCTTACAACATTCTGTGCGGAATGAGCGGCAAGCTGGAAAAGGCGCTGGTGGGTTCATTCAAGCAGGTCGCGCTCACGCGGTGAGCGCGACAAACGCCTCTTCAACCCGACCTAGTGCGTCGCGCGATATCTGGCGGGACGCGGAATAGAGCGGCAGGCCAACCCTTCCGCAAGCAACTTCATGTCCTCGCGTCTGCCGCTGCGGATCAGCCTGGAGAGCTCATCGGGTGTGAAGGGAAGACTTGGATCATCATCAATCGCCTGCCGCGGTCGCGGACCGAACAACCGTCGAACCAGGCTAGCCAGCCGCCGCATGTCAATTCCCTCGCGCCAGCAACAAACCTTTCAGTCCGCATATTGTTCCTCCCGCGCGATCGAGATTGCAAGAGGCAGCAACGACCCCACACCAAAAATTTCCGCGAGAGAATAATCTCCTCCGTGAGTCCCGCGTCAGTCGGCAAAGCCGACATAACGCACGAAATCGTCATTGCCCTCGCGATCCGAGCGAACCGCGTTCGCGGCAAAGTTGTCGTCGGGATAGCCCATCGCGACGCAAGTCATGATGACCTCCTCCTCCGGAATGTTGGCGACCTCGCGCACGATGTCGGAGCGCATGATGCCCTGCCCGTTGATGACAGAGCCGAGGCCGCGGTCCCACGCGGCGAGCACGATGCCGTAGCAGAGTGCGCCGAGATCGAAATGGCAGACCGCGCCGGGATCGAGCACGCGGTCATAGGTCAGCACCAGCGAGACCGGCGCATCGAACTGGCGGAAGCCGCGCAGCACCCAGTCCTGCCGCATCGGCTTGTCGTCGCGCGCGATCCCCATCGCGCTGAACAATTGCTTGGCGATATCGACCTGCCGGGTGCGATGCACGCCCTGATATTCGCCATGGCTGATGATGTCGCGCTTGACCTTGGCGCCGCCAACCATCTCCTCCATGTTGCGGCGGCGCAGCTCTTCCAGCGGCCCGCCTGTGAGCACGTGGACATGCCAGGGCTGTGTGTTCATCGACGACGGCGCGCGCTTGGCGCTCTCGATAATCTCCTCGACGACGGCGCGCGGCACCGGCTCGTTCTTGAAACCGCGCACGCTGCGGCGCGACTGGACCAGCGTTTCGAATTCCACCTGTTTGGCCTCCCTGCCCGTTCATCCCACGGCATTGCAATTGTAACGCGTGACCGGTTGCCGATGCTGTCAGCCAAATCTATGCTAACCCGCAAGCAAGACCAAGAACCCAGCGAGGACTTAAGCGAATGCCCGCACCGCTCGATCCCGTCATCGCCCAGATCATTCCGCTGCTGCCGCTGCGCGATCCCACCGCGATGACGCCACAGAGCGCCCGCGATTCCTTGCGTGCACTGGCTGACTCGCGCGCGGCCGTGCGGCCGCCGCCGGTCGACACCGTGCAGGACATCAAGGTCAAGGGCGGCGCCGGCCCGCTCACGGCCCGCGTCTATCGCATCGGCAGCAATCCCGCGCCGACCGTGGTGTTCTTCCATGGCGGCGGCTGGGTCGCGGGCGATCTCGAGACCCATGACAGGCAGGCGCGCAATCTCGCGATCGAGACCGGCGCGGTCGTCGTCTCCGTCGACTATCGGCGCCCGCCCGAGACGCGCTTTCCCGGCGCCTTCGAGGACGCCTTCGCTGCCACAAGCGACATCTTCAACCGCGTCGCGGAATTTGGCGGCGACGCAAAACGCCTTGGGATTGCCGGCGACAGCGCCGGCGGCAATCTCGCAGCCGCCACCGCGATCACCTGTCGCGATGCCGGCATCACGCTGGCCGCGCAACTGCTGGTCTATCCCGTGACCGACATCGTCGGCCTCTATGCGGACGCGCGCGAGAATGCGCGCTTTCCATCGCGCGCTGAAAATGCCGACGGCTACTTCCTCACGCGCGCCACGATGGAATGGTTTTGCGGCCATTATCTCGCCGATCCCGGCCAGGCCGCCGACTGGCGGGTCTCGCCACTGCGCGCCGCATCGCTCGCCGGTGTGGCACCGGCAATTGTGACCACCGCCTGGTATGATCCCCTGCGCGACGAGGGCACGGCCTATGCGCGGGCGCTGGAGGCCGCCGGCGTGCGGGTCAAGCATCATGAAGGCGCCGGCCTGATCCACGGCTATTTCGGCCTTGGCGACGCCTCCGAGGTCGCGCGGGCGGAAGCGCAGCGAGCGCGCGCCGACTTCAAGGCATTGCTCGCGCGCGGGGTCTGAGCCGTTGCGACGAGGCCGGGCCGAATTGCCAGATCATCTCATCCGCATCGTCATCGGCCTCGTCACCTCGCTGCTGTCGGTCGCGGCCGCCTCCGCCGCACCGCAGACGGTCTATTTTCGCAGCGCCGACGACCGCACCGCGCTGGTCGGCTATCTGTTCCAGCCGACCACACCGCGCCCCTGGCCCGCCATCGTCATGCTGCATGGCCGCGGCGGTCCCTACTCCAGCAACGACAACGGCGACTGCACCTCTGTCGGCGCCGGGCTCACCTCGCCCTGCGACGCCACCACCCTGTCCAGGCGGCACGTGATGTGGGGTGAATATTGGGCGGCGCGCGGTTACCTCGCCTTGCTTCCGGACAGCTTTGGCCCACGCGGCAAGGCGTACGGCTTCGGCCGCTTCACCCATGACGATCCTGACCGCGCCGACGTCAACGAATTGACGGTTCGCCCGCTCGATGCCGAGGGTGCGCTCGCTTATCTGCGCGGACGCGGTGACGTGGTCGACAGCCAGATCTTTCTACAGGGCTGGTCCAACGGCGGCAGCACCGCGCTCAACGTGATGATCCGGCAAGGTGGCAAGACATCAGGCTATCACGGCGCGCTGGTGTTCTATCCGGGCTGCGGAAAGACCGCACTGCTCGCGCCGACCATCTCCACCGCGACACCCATCGCCATGTTCCTCGGCGCCGATGACGAGGAGGTCTCGCCGCAGATCTGCCAGCACGTCGCAGACGGGTCACGGCAATCAGGCAGCCGGATCGACGTCACCGTCTATCCCGGGGCGACCCACGATTTCGACGAGCCCTCGTCCCGGCGCCAGTCAGCCCCCGGGAATCAAGCGGCCATGGACGATGCGCTCGTCAAGGCCATAGCGATCCTCGACCGCTGGAAAAATTGAGCCTCACGTGGAGGCGATGGTGCCGATCCTGCTTGATTGCGCCACGATTCCGGTCTCCAATTCGCGCGCCATCTTTTCGGTTTAGGGAGACACCCATGATGAAACGCATTTTCCTGGCTGCGATCGTTGCCACCTTTGCGGCGGGCTCGGCGTTGGCGGACGACACCTGCGAGAGCAAGGCGGTCGGCAAGGACGGCAAGGCGCTCGCCGGCGCCGCCAAGAACAGTTTTATGAAGAAGTGCAAGGAAGACGCCTGCACGCCCAAGGCGATGAGCGCCGACGGCAAGCCGCTCGCCGGCGCCGCCAAGAACAGCTTTATGAAGAAGTGCGAAGTCGGCGCGTAAGGCGCTGTGAATTCGCGGCTTCTTTAGCGAGCAATCAACACACGAACTCCCTCCTGGCCGGGACATCTGCGCGAAGTGCGTCTTCGCGCAGATGTCTCGGCCATTCGCGTTCCGCGCACACGAAGCCAACATCGGGCATGGCGAAGAAGACGCCATCCCGCTCCCGCGGAGCGCGCAAAGCAAAATCACCGCCACTCTAGACAGAACGCCTCGGCTGACGGATCATGCAGTGCTGAGCGAAATGGGGCGCGTCGACGAGGCTTTCCAGGAAAGGGACGTCAAGATGTGGCAACTTCGAGTGCGTAGTCCGATTACGGCAACGGTGAGCTTGCTCTTCGCGCTGCTCATCGGTGTTGGAGTCGCGAACGCAAGGGGCGTCGGTCTACCCAACGTCATGGTCCTCGCAACCGGCGGCACAATCGCCGGCTCCGGGGCGAGCAGCACCACCGTAGTCGGTTACACCGCAGCGACCGTGGGCATAGAGACTCTCCTGAACGCCGTCCCCGAGCTGAAGACGGTGGCCAACGTCAAGGGCGAGCAGGTTTTCCAGATCGCCAGCGAGAACATGAACAATGACTACTGGCTGAAGCTTGCCAAGCGCGTCAACACGCTCCTCGCGCAGGACGACGTCGACGGGATCGTGATCACCCACGGGACCGATACGATCGAGGAAACCAGCTATTTCCTGAACCTGGTCGTCAAGAGCAAAAAGCCTGTCGTCGTCGTGGGCGCGATGCGGCCGTCGACCGCGATCAGTGCGGACGGGCCGATCAACCTCTTCAACGCGGTCATCCTCGCAGGCAGCGAGGAGGCGGTCGGCAAAGGCGTGCTCGTCGCTCTCAACGATCAGATCAACGCGGCTCGTGACGTCACCAAGAACAACACCTCGACGGCAGACACCTTCCGCACGCCCGAACTCGGCTTTCTCGGCTACATGCAGGGCAACAAACCGTACTTCTATCGTCAATCGACGCGCCGGCACACGGCGGACTCCGAATTCGACGTGTCTAACCTCGATACACTCCCGCAAGTCGATATCGTCTACGGCTATGCCAACATGAACCGGGTCGCGATCGACGCCTTTGTCGCCGCAGGGGCCAAGGGGATCGTGCATGCCGGCACGGGTGACGGCAGCCTTGCCCGGCCAGCGGTTGAGCCGGCTCTGGACGAGGCCCACAAGAAGGGTGTCGCGATCGTTCGCAGCAGCCGCGTCGGCAACGGCATCGTCGCGCGCAACGGCGAAGCCAAGGACGACGAACACGACTTCATCGTCTCGGATACGCTCAATCCACAGAAGGCGCGCATCTTGCTGATGCTGGCGCTGACCAAGACGACCGACAGCAAGGAAATCCAGCGGATGTTCTACACTTACTAGCGCGTCCGTGGAGCAGTCGCCCTACTCCCGCTTGTAGCGATAATCAAAGGCGGCGCCGAGCGGCTTGATCAGGCCGACCGTCGGCGCCGGAAAATGAATCGGCAGGATCAGCGTGTCGGTGTCGGCGACTGAAGCAAAGAACTTCCGCCGCGACACCGCCGACTGCTTGGCATCCCAATCGGGCTTTGCCGACCAGTCCGGCTCGCGGCACTGGATCTGGTGATGCATGAGATCGCCCGCGACCACCGCGCGCTGGCCCTTTGAAAAAATGTTCACGCAGCAATGGCAGGGCGAATGCCCCGGGGTCGGCGTCAGCGTCACGGTGTCGTCGAGCGCATAGTCGTCGTCGACGAGCAGCGCCTGCCCGGCCTCGACGATCGGCAGGCAATTGTCGCGGAAGACCGTGCCGGGCGGATTGTTGCCTTTGGCGTTCTCGGCTTCCCAGGCCGCGTACTCGCCCTTGTGGAAGACGTATTTCGCGTTCGGAAACGTCGGCACCCAGCGACCGTCGCGCAAGGTCGTGTTCCAGCCGGTGTGGTCGATGTGCAGATGGGTGCAGAAGACGTAGTCGATCTGCTCGAAGCCGATGCCGAGCGCGAACAGCTCGTTGCGCCAGCGCTCCTTGCCGGGGAAATCGAACGGCGGCGGATGCCCCTTGTGCTCGCCGGTGCAGGTGTCGACCAAAATCGTGTAGCGCGGCGTGCGCACCACAAAGGTCTGGTAGGTGATCACCATCATGCCGCGCGCGGCATCGAACACCTCAGGCTCCATGGTCGGCAGATGGCGCTTGAACACGCTGTCGTCATAAGCCGGAAAAAAATCCTGCGGCCGCCGCCACGGCCCCTCCCGTTCGATCACCGCGTCGATGGTAATGTCGCCGATCCTGAGCTGCTTCATGCGCCTTCTCCTGATTTTCTCAAGCGTAGCGAACGAGTTCGCAGCGTTCAAGGCGAGTCAGCGCAGGCCTGCGTTGCTGAGTTCCCATCACCAGTGCAACAGCCACTCCAGTTGGACTCTTGCGACAGCATTCACGCCGCGACGCGGATGCGTCGCCTGGGCGTCACACGCGCGTCGTCGGACACGCTCGATAATCTTCGTGTCATCTTGAGATACACGCGCACAGATTGCGCAACGAAAAGCATGGGGCGGTCACGTGAAAAAGCTCTTCTTCCTGATATCTTCGATCTCGCTTGCCGCAACGCTGGCTGGCGCTGCGGCGCCTGTTCACGCCGATCAGGATGACAACGGACGCGACCGCGGTTCCGACGGTCCGCGCGATGGCGACCATGATCAGGGGCATCATCACGGACGCCGATCGCCGCCGGTGGTCCTCATCTCGCTCGACGGTGCAAAGCCCGATTTCATCAAGCAGTTCATCGAGGAAGGCGTGCTGCCGCGCGACGGCGGCTTGGCGCGGCTGAGCCGCCATGGCGCGGTGGCGGTGCAGAACATCACGGCGTCACCGTCCCTCACCGCGGTCTCGCATATCGAAATCGCCACCGGCTCGACCGCCGTCCACAACGACATCCCCTCCAACACCTTCCAGGCGATCGTCGGGGCCAGCACATCGAGCCTCAGCGGCTTTGCGGCTCCGATCGGCGGCTATCGCGAGAGCCCGCTTGGACCTTCGCCGCACCCGACGGCATCGCCACTGTGGGTGCAACTGCGCCAGCAGGGCAAGAAAGTGGTCACCGCGACATGGCCCGGCGGCGACGGCGCCGACATCTCGATCAACGGCACGGTGGTGCAACCCGCACAGCCGATCCGCACCACCGACTTCACCGTGCCGTTCGGCGCATTCGGCGGCCTCGGTGCCCAGGGCTTTTCGCTCACCCAAACGGATTTCGCGGCCGATCCGGCGGTGGCCACGGCGCTGCAGGCGGCCGGCCGCTTTTCATTCAGCCCGGTGCTGGCGACGTCCACGCCGATCGAGACGTTCTCGTGCGCATCGGCTTCGACCGCAACCTGTACCAGTGCGGCGACGCAAGACCTCAAATACGCGATCCGCATTGCCGCGCTCGACACCACCAATGACAACAAGGTCAACTACGACACTCTGGTCTTCTTCGACACCACGCGCGGCATTACGGCAGGACCGTTCGCGCCGCCGGCGACCGGACCAGCCTACGCAAAATTCGGCGGCGAGAACGCGCCATTCTTCTTCGACGGCAGCGGGGCGAAGGTTGGCACTGCGTACTTCGTCTCGCAGCTCGCGCCTGATTTGTCGGTGGTACGCTTCGCCCGCTACGGCGCCAACTTCATTCCGCGCAATGCGCCCGTGCTCGCCGATGTCGACGACATCAACAACAGCGTCGGGTTCTGGCGTCCGCAGGCTGATTTCCGCATTCCGGAGCGGCTGAGCCCGGGCTTCACCAATTTCCCCGACGTCGAGATCGAGACGATGTTCGAGGACATGGTCAAGACCTTCGTGCGTTATCAGGCCGATATCGGCGAGCGGGCGATCAAGAACCATCCCGACGCCGACCTCGTGATGGTCTATATCGAGCAGCCCGACGGCTCCGAGCACCAGTTCCTGCTCACCGATCCCCGTCAGGGCACCAATCCGAAGGACCCGAGCTCGACCGGCACCAACCAGGACCCCGCCAAGGTCGCCCGCTACGCATCCTATATCCGCTTTGCCTATCAGACGGCGGACAAGGCCGTGAAGCGGATCACCGAGGCGGCGGGCGAGGACAGCAACGTCATCGTCGTGTCGGACCACGGTTTTGCGCCATTCCACACCTCGGTCAGCATGACCAACATTCTGAAGAATGCCGGCATCGACACCACCAAACTGGCGATCCGCACCTCGGGCCCCGCGGCCAACATCTACATCAACCTGCAACAACGTGAGTCCGGCGGCACCGTCGATCCCGCCACCTACTCAGCGCTGGTCGCGCAGATCACCGATGCCGTGAAAAATGCGGTCGATCCCAACCCGAAGTTCAACGGCTCACTCGAGGCAGGACGGCTCTTTACCGTGGTCGAGACCCGTCCGCTCCAGTGCGAGGCCGGAATCGGGCAGTGCACCAGCAAGACCATCGGCCAGGATTTTGGCGATGTGTTCGCGCTGATGGCCCCTGGCTACAATTTCGACGGCATCCAAAGCCCCGGCGTCGCCCGGCTCGGCGATGCCGCATTCAGCGCGGCGACGACGATGCTGTCGATGCCCAATTTCTACGGTGCCCACGGCCACGATCCAAAACTGCCGGTCATGAGCGCGACCTTCATCGCCTCCGGCCCCGGGATCCGCGACAACACCACCATCCGCCGCATGCGCAATCTCGACGTGGCCCCGACCATCATGCAGATCCTGGGCGTCAGGCCGCACGGGGTCGATGGCGAAGTGCTGCGCGAGATTTTGCGCTAAACGATTGAGGCCCGAACGGATGGGCGCTGATCAGCGCTCATCCTAGACCAACCACATCGCACGACCATCCGCGTGGCACCAACCCGGATTGCGCTGCGCTCCATCCGGGCTACAGGTCCCAACTACGACCGCAACCCCGGCGCTTCCTGCCCGGTGCGCGCGACGTACTCCGTGTAACCGCCGCCGAACTGGTGGATGCCCTCCGGCGTCAGCTCGAGCACGCGGTTCGACAAGGTCGCCAGGAAATGGCGGTCATGCGAGACGAACAGCATGGTGCCCTCGAAATCCGAAAGCGCGGTGATCAGCATTTCCTTGGTGGCGAGATCGAGATGGTTGGTCGGCTCGTCCAGCACCAGAAAGTTCGGCGGATCGAACAGCATTTTTGCCATCACGAGGCGCGCTTTCTCACCACCCGAGAGCACGCGGCATCGCTTCTCGACGTCGTCGCCGGAGAAGCCGAAGCAGCCGGCGAGCGCGCGCAGGGAGCCCTGCCCCGCGGTCGGAAACTGATCTTCGAGCGACTGGAACACGGTGCGCTCGCCGTCGAGCAGATCCATCGCGTGCTGGGCGAAATAGCCCATCTTGACGCTGCCGCCGACCGCGACCGTGCCCTCGTCGGGCTCGCTCGCACCCGCAATCAGCTTGAGCAGCGTCGACTTGCCGGCGCCATTGACGCCCATGACGCACCAGCGCTCCTTGCGGCGGATCATGAAATCCAGCCCGTCATAGATCCGCTTGCTGCCATAGCCCTTGAACACCTTCTTCAGGGCAACGACGTCTTCGCCCGAACGCGGTGCCGGCAGGAAGTCAAAAGCGATCGTCTGGCGGCGGCGCGGCGGCTCGACCCGCTCGATCTTGTCGAGCTTCTTGACCCGGCTCTGCACCTGGGCTGCATGCGACGCACGCGCCTTGAAGCGCTCGATGAACTTGATTTCCTTGGCGAGCATCGCCTGCTGGCGCTCGAACTGCGCCTGCTGCTGCTTCTCGTTCAGCGCACGCTGCTGCTCGTAGAATTCGTAATCGCCGGCGTAGGTGGTGAGCGAGCCGGAATCGATCTCGACGACTTTCGAGATCACGCGGTTGATGAACTCGCGGTCATGCGAGGTCATCAGCAGCGTGCCTTCGTAATCGTGCAAGAACTTCTCGAGCCAGATCAGGCTTTCGAGATCGAGATGGTTGCTCGGCTCGTCGAGCAACATGACGTCGGGACGCATCAGGAGAATACGCGCCAGCGCGACGCGCATCTTCCAGCCGCCGGAGAGTTTTCCGACGTCGCCGTCCATCATCTCCTGGCTGAAGCCGAGGCCGGACAGGGCTTCGCGCGCACGACCATCCAATGCGTAGCCGTCGAGCTCTTCGAACGCGTGCTGCACCTCGCCATAGCGCGCGATGATCTCGTCCATCTGGTCGGCCTTGTCAGGATCGGCCATCGCAGCCTCGAGCTCGCGCAGCTCGGCCGCGACCTCGCTGACGGGACCGGCGCCATTCATCACCTCGGCCGCCGCGCTGCGGCCGGACATCTCGCCGACGTCCTGGTTGAAATAGCCGATGGTGATGCCGCGATCGGTCGAGACCTGCCCTTCGTCGGGCAATTCCTCGCCGGCGATCATCCGGAACAGGGTGGTCTTCCCGGCACCATTGGGGCCGACGAGGCCGATCTTCTCGCCCTTGTTGAGGGCGGCGGAGGCCTCGATGAACAGGATCTGGTGGCCGGCTTGCTTGCTGACGTTGTCGAGGCGGATCATGGGGTCTTTTTGGGGGAATGTTGCGTTGCGGCGTAATAGGCCATATGGGCCGCAAGGGAAAGCCCGGCCGGACCCGGATTTTGCCCTCGCACGACCTTAAATCCCGCAATTCGGCTTGCGGCTTACGCCTTATAGACCTCGACGGTCTGCATCATGCCCATCTCCTCATGGTTCATCATGTGGCAGTGGAGCATGTAGACACCGGTGAAATCGACAAAGCGCGAGCGGAACACGACTTGGCCGCCCTTGCGTTCCACGATCACGGAATCCCGCCATTCCGGCACGGCCAGCGCCTTGCCGTTGGCCGAGACCACCTGGAACGGGTTGGTGTGGATGTGGAAGACGTGGTCGTCGTGCTCATGCGTGTTGACGATGGTCCACTCCTCGACCGCGCCCAACTTGACCCGCTGGTCGATACGTCCGGGGTCGAACTTCTTGCCGTCGACGAAGAACTCGAACTCCTGCCAGTGCCCGGCGGCATCCGCCTCCGGCGCGGTCGCCGACAGCACCACCTTGCGGCGATTGGTGATCTCACTGTCCTTGATGGTCGCGAGCGGCGCCGGCGGCAAAGCGCGCGGCAGCTTCATGTCCATCGGCGCGCCCGACACCACGACCCGCGCCAGCGGACCGACCGGCGACGGATGGCCCTGATCATAGGGCGCCGCGTTGAAGGCGTAGGTCCCGGCGCCGCCCGCCTTCACCAGAATGTCCGCGCGCTGGCCCGGCGCGATCAGGACCTGCTTGAGCGGCTGCACCGCGCCGAGCTGGATGCCGTCATAGGCGATCGCCTGCAGATCGTGCCTCTCGAGGTCGAGCAGCATGTCGTCCTGATAGGCGGCATTGAGGATGCGCCAGCGCTGCACTTCGCCGGGGCGCATCTCGATTGTCGGCCGCCGCTGGCCATTGATCGCGAGGAAGCGCGTCGCCGTCTCCGGAAACAGCGTCTCGAAATTCTCGACCATGCCGTTGGCGTCGTAGACCACCTGGGTCAGCACCAGCAGCCGCTCGCGGGCGGCCGTGATCTCCGGCACGCTGGCGAAATCGCCCTCGACGATGACGGCGCCCACCATGCCGCTCGACATCTGGATGTCGGCGCTGCCGTGGTGGTGCGGGTGATACCAGTAGGTGCCGCTGGTGTGGTCGGCCGGCAGCGTGATCTCGATGTTGTAGCTGGAGCCCGGCGCCATCGATCGCATGACGTTGTCGGAGATCCCGCTCGGGCTCGTATGCGCGCCATGGAAATGAAAGTTGGTGTTGTTGAACTGGTGCGGATGGCTGATGTCGGCGGGCAGGCCATCGCGGTTCGGCGGCAGATCGTTGATCATCTTGATCCGCAGCGTCTCGCCGGGCTTCATGCGCAAGGTCGGACCGGGGCTGCCGCCCTCATAGGACCGGACATAGAGCCTGACGCCGCCGATCTGGCGATAGGCGTAGCCGACACGCAAGGTCGTGCTCAGCACGCCGTTGACGGACCTGCGCACCTCGGGCTCGACCAGCGGCTGATCCATCGCGGGAACCGGGTTCTCCGGCACCATGCCCATCTTCGGCGACATATCCGCGGTGTGCGATGCGCCCGCACGGTCGTGCATGGCGTGCTGGGCGTTCGCGGCGCCTCCGATCAATGACAGCGCTCCTGCCGCACCAAGCAATTGCCGCCGCGACAATCTCGTCGTGCTCGTGACAGAAGACGCACCGTTCGGATCGTGCTGCATTTGAGTTCGCCCCTGTTGCCGATCCGTCATCAGTTCGATTCGATTCTAAAGCAAGCGCGAAACGACGATTCCATCCAGGGAGTGCGCTGCATTCACCGGTTATAAACGCCCTGCCCCTTTCTATCGTCGCATGACGAATCACGTCGGATTCGAGCTAGCTTCAGCGCGTAGCTTCCGGGCAGCGATGCCGTCAGCATCGTGAGCCCCTCGAAACCTTGTACAAGGATCTGATCATGGGGCCTTCGCGACGCGCGTTCGTGAAGTGGTTATCGGCGGGAGGCATCTCTGTCAGCCTGTCGCATCTGGCTTCGGCGGCGGGCGTTCCTTTCGCAGCGCACGAGACGTTGCCCGGACGCGGCAATTTCAACCCCGCGACAAAAGGTGCGGGCCGTGTCGACGGCGTCGCCAAAGTCACCGGCGCAAAGCTTTACGCCTCCGACTTCCGCGCCAACGATCTTGCTGGCTGGCCGCAGACCACCTCGCACGCGATCCTGGTGCGCGCCAACGACGCCACGCATGTCTACACCGGCATGGACCTCGCCCGCCTGAAGGGCGCACTGAAACCCTCCGTCGTCGTGACCGCTGATGATCTCGACCGCATCGGCACGCAGGTGCCGGAGTTCTACGCCGGCGACCTGTTCTGTCCGGTCGGCAAAACGCCGCTCTATCTCGGCCAACCGGTCGCGCTTTTGATCTTCGAAAAGTTCGACGCCTTCGACCAGGCGCGTCTCGCGCTACGCGATGGCACTTTCGTCCAATTCGGCGAGGAGACCGGGCCTGTCGTCGTCCCCGATTACGGGGCCTTCCGCTTCACCCGCGTGGCAGGCCCCTCGCCTGACAAGCCGGATGTCTATTCGCCGATCCAGGCCGGCTGGGTCTCGCCGAAGAAGGTGCAGAGCGCGGCGCTGCCGGTGTGGTCGGCACTCGCCAAGGGGATGCCGGCGGATTACGCCAAGGCGGCAAAATATGGCGAGCAGATCCGCGCCGAGCTCGCCGCAGACGACGCCACCATGCTGGTGCTCGACCGCGAGTTCGAGACGCAATCGGTCGACCCGATGTTCCTAGAGCCGGAATGCGGGCTCGCCTGGTACAACGGCAAGGGCGGCAATAAGGGCGGCAATCTCGAACTCCTGCTCGGCGTACAGTCGCCCTACGAGGCGGCGGAGTCGATCGCGCATCTGTTCGGCAAAGCCCGCGCGCCCTACAAGCCGGCGCACATCAACGCGCAGTTCGCCCATGTCGGCGGCGGCTTCGGCGGACGCGACCACACGCCGTTCATCCTTTATGTCGCGCTCGCCGCGATCTGCTTTCCCGGCAAGCCCGTGCGGCTGGCGCATGACCGCTACCAGCAGTTTCAAGGCGGCATCAAGCGCCACGCGATCAGGATGCGCTCGCGCATCGGCATCGATCGCGCGACCGGCAAGATCAAGGCGTTCGCCGCCGATCACGTACTCGACGGTGGCGGGCTCGCCCATTTCTCGGCCAGCGTCGCCGTCGTCGCGGGCACGGGCGCGATCGGCATCTACGACATTCCAAAGGTCGACGTCAGGACCGTCGCGGTGCACTCGCGCGGCGTGAGCGCGGGCTCGATGCGCGGCTACGGCATCCTGCAAGCCATGACGGCGCTGGAGGTCCTGATCGACGAGGCGGCGTCCGAGCTGAAGCTCGATCCGATCGAATTCCGGCGGCGCAATGCGCTGCCCCAGAACGGCCGGACCATGACGGGCAATCCCTACATCGTCTCGGTGCGCACGCCCGAAATCCTCGACAAGCTTGAGAAGCATCCGATCTGGCAGCAGCGGGCACAGTTCAAACAGACATCGTCGGATCGGCTGGTCGGCACCGGCGTCGCCTGCGTGACGAAAGACTATGGCTCCGGCGCGGACGGCTCGCTCGGACGCGTCGAGCTTGCCCCCGACGGCAAGATCGAAATCCATTGCGATCATGTCGAGATGGGCAACGGCATCGGCACGGCGCTGGCCAACCGGGTCGCAAGCCATCTCGGCGTCATCGCCGACGAGGTCTCGGTCGCCCGCGTCGATAGCTATGACGTACTCGGGCTGGTCACATCAGGCGATCCCTCCACCATGGACCAGAAGACCCAGGATGCTGCGGAGAAAAATCCGCGCTGGGTGCCCGCGATCAGCTCGCCGACAAGCTCCTCGATCGGCGCGCATGTCGGCACCCATTCCGCGGGGGAAGCCGCCCGCGTCATTTTCCGCTTCGGCCTGTGGCCCGCGGCGCTGGAGCTGTGGCACATCGCAAGGACTGATCCGCGCGCACGGCAATGGGACGCCGCAAGCTGGCAGAACGGGCAGCTGACCATGCCTGGCCTAGAACCGCTGGCGCTGCCCGTACTGGCCGCGACAGCTCATGCGCGCGGCTTCGTCACCGGTGCGGTTGCGCACAGCTTCTCCCGCTGGGCGTGGTCGCGGGCACGCTTTCCGCTGTTCGGCGAGCAATACCGCGCCGACATCGACGCGCTGGCGGTCCGCAGGGGCAACGGCAAGTTCGAACGGATCAACCGTGTCAGCGTCAAGTTTCCGCCGACCGACAACAACCGCATCGGCACCGCCTACACCTCGATGTGCGGCACGGTCGTCCGCGTCGAGATCGAGCGCGCGACGGGAGCCTTGCGCATCGCCAAGGCCTATAGCGTGCTCGAATGCGGCACCGCGCTGGTGCCCGAGGTGGTGATGGGCCAAGCCCAGGGCGGTTTCGCCATGGGCGTCGGCTATGCGCTGCTGGAGACGCTGCCTCCGTTCGAGGGCGGTCCCGGCAACGGCGAATGGAATCTCGGCCGCTACCTGGTCGCACGCGGCTCCGACCTGCCGCTCCGCGATCTCGAGATCGAGATGCTGAAGCCGCTAGTACCAGACGAAGCACCGAAAGGCATGGCCGAAGTCGTGATGATCCCGATCGTACCGGCGCTCATCAACGCCATCCATGACGCCACCGGCCATCGCTTCCGCGCGCTGCCGGTCACATCAAGCCTGCTAAAGGGAGTGCTCGCGTGACGACCCTCAGCCTTACCATCAACGGCCAGAAGCACGGTCCGATGGACGTCCGCGACGATCTCTCGATGAACGATTTTCTGCGCGAGATGCTCGGAATGACCGGCACCAAGTTCGGCTGCGGCGCCGCGCAATGCCTGAGCTGCGCCATCATCGTCGATGCGCCCGATGGCACCAGCACCACCAGCCCGACCTGCGTCGCCCCCGCCGTGAACTTCGACGGCAAGTCGATCCGCACCGTCGAGGGTCACGCCAAGGATGGCCAGCTCTCGGCATTGCAACAGGCCTTCATCAATCACTTTGCTTTTCAATGCGGCTATTGCACCGCCGGCTTCCTCAACGAGGGTCAGGTGCTGCTCGAACGTCTCGCACGCACACCGGTCGCCCGCGAGGCGCTGGAGCAGACCATAGCGGAGGCGCTCGACGGCCATCTCTGCCGCTGCACCGGCTACATCAAATATCACGAGGCGGTGCGCGACGTGATCCTCGCCGATGCAAACCGCTATCTCATCGCCAATAAGTGAGCGCGCAAGGACAGCAACCATGAGATCCGACGCGCGGTTCAAGATGATTGTCGTGATCGCGGCGCTCGCCGGCAGCCTCAGTCCGGGCTACGCAGCCTCGGAGACGGCGAGCCACGCGTTGGCCTCGCCCGAGAGCTTCGCCGCGATCGACGACACCGACAAGCGCTCGGCAGCGATCTTCACCGAGCTCGGAAGAGTCCTGACGCATCCCCGCTGCACCAATTGCCATCCGGCCGGTGACCGCCCGCACCAGGGCGACAATGCCCGCCTGCATCAGCCGCCGGTCACGCGCGGCGCCGACGGCCACGGCCTGGAGGCGATGCGATGCAACAGCTGCCACCAGCAGGCCAATTTCGAGCCCGGCCGGATGCCCGGTCATCCCGACTGGCATCTGGCGCCGCGCGAAATGGCCTGGGAAGGCAAGACCATCGGCGAGATCTGCGAGCAGATCAGGGATCCAGCGCGCAATGGCGGGCGCAAGGTGGAAGATTTGATCGACCATATCGGCAAGGACACCCTGGTCGGCTGGGCCTGGAAGCCCGGCTTCGGCCGCCCGCCCGCGCCGGGCACGCAACAGCAGGCCGGCGCGCTGGTGGAGGCCTGGGTGAAGACGGGGGCGGCGTGTCCGGCGCCGTGAGCCGGTGCTGGGACGAGCACTCATAAACGTCGGCTTCCGACGGTAAAGCGGAAGTGGGCCCGCTTGGTCGTCGTCGACGGCTTATGACCCAAAGGCGACTTGGCCGCGCTTCAATCCTTCCGCATTCGATTGAGAAGGGACAGGGTTTTCTGGTGGATTTTCCGCCATTCGCTCAAAAATGGAGAATGAAAATTCACGTTGATCTTGAGATCGAGGTATTCGAAATAGTAGTCGCAAGAATAATACAGCATCGGCAAGGTCTCCACCTCCGGTTGATCGCAATGAATCAAATATTCTGAGCCTTCTTCCGGTGAAGCAATATATTCTCGAAACTCTTTCGACTGGCTGCTTCGCAGCTCTCGCAAGCCATATGGAGCGCCGATAATTTCTGGCGAGTAATTGAACTCGTTCAATCGCTCAATCGTTTTGGCGACCGTCATAACCGTCCCCGAGAGCAATGTGACATTGATCTTTCGTCTGGCTTTCTCTTGAGGGTTGCCGATCTCAGGCGCTATAAATTCTGGCCATTGCAACGCAAGGCGCACCACCGGCTCATGCGGCCAGTTGGGATTTGGATTGGGCACGCCGCTGTAATTTGGTTTGTAAATCGTCTCAACCAGATCGCGCGGGATCATGTAGCTGTGCGATTCGATCTTCTGCGTTATGAAGTTGGAATTCTCGGCGGCGTGCAGAGGTGTTGTCTTTACTCCGAGAACAAGGGGCATGAGACCCACCCTAAGGCTGCTTCCCGCCACAAGAAGCGCCATGCGAAGCCCTCGCTCTCTTCGCGGCTTGCAAGGATTTGCATCTCCCGATGATCGCTGGGTCACTGCAAGCTCCCCTACCTATCTTTAGCTTGCCTAGGTCACAAAGACCAAAAGGTCAATTTCCGGTTGTGGCCCAAGGCCGACATGCAGACGTATCGGTCTCAACGTCGCCTTCTAACAGCAAAGCGGACGCAACGAATTTATGAGTAGACGCCCTACGCCCGCCGCATCAGCTTGAGCGAAGCCGCCAGCCGCAAGCTGCGCTTCCCCGCAAGCGCGATGCCTTCGAGCTCGCCGCTGTCGTCCGTGCAGGTTCCGGAGAAGCCGATCCCGACCTCATAGCCGCCGAACACGGGGTTCTCGCCTTTCGCCGGCGTGTGCTCCTGGTTCAGCATCTGGCCCTTCCAGCGGCCGTCCGCCGTGGAATAGGAGCCGAGATAGTAGAAGAACGCATCATCCTCGGGAGCAGACATGGTCAGCTCGCCCTAACGAGTCGGCTAAGGGCCAGAACCGGACATCGCGAGCACGGCGTGATATTGCCGATGCATGCCAGCCGAAGAAGAAAGAAGATGTCGCGCCCACATTGCACAATCCTAACTAAAGCGACGGAAACGGAAATGAGGTCCGGACGCTGTTTGGAATTCGGGGCCAGCAGGTGCAAAGCCCAGCCGTGCATAAAAGGTCTTTGCTGCCGATCGTCCATCGCACCAAATCAACGAGGCACCACGTAGAAAACATGCTTCAATGCCAGTCGCAATCAATTTGTGCCCTATACCTTTTCCCTGGAAGTCTGCTCGCGTTGCCGCGCCCCGAAGCTGATAGGATGCGAGATTGCGATTTCCATCTTCGGCAAAGGGCGTGAATGATGCCACTGCTACTAATTGGCCTTCCACGTCAGCGCCGAGATGAACAGCACCCTCATCCTCATATTGAACAAGGCCGACCGACACCTTGGCGGGGTTCGGCTTCAAGACAACAGATCGTAGGGAAATGCCATCAAGGTAGGTGATTTTGCGAATGGAGATATCTCGCGTCGAATACATAGGAACTCCCTCTAGGACGCGTACCCATAAATTTTGACTATGTCCGCTCCGCTAACGATCATGTTAGTTTGACCGCAGCAATTGACGCTATGGGTTACCACCAGCGCCGCAAATAAAGAGGGTGCGAACTGAGCAGCCCTCCACTTTGGTCTACGGTTCTTCTGATGCAAGTTCTCTATCGGGCGGAGCACTTCATGCTTTCTCAGTGGTAGGGTCTCTGCAGCCGGCGCGAAAGTCGATCCGACTCGGACATTGCCGCGAAAATAGGCATGGTTGCGGTAATGAGAGCGATTGAAACAATTCTCTTCGACGCAGACGGCGTGCTTCAGCGGCCACAAACTAGATGGCGTTTGGCGTTTGCGGCGTTGCCTACGCTTGTAGAAGACGGATTGCTCGATCAGTTTACACGCGACATCCTAGTTGTCGAAGCCGCGTTCTTGGAATGCGAGGACGATTTCGCAGCGGCAGTATACGAACTCGTCTCCAGAGTGGGACACGGCTTGGATACGGCAGCCATCCTAGCAATCCTTAACGCCATCGAGGTCGACGCAGCGATAATGAACGTCGTGCAGTCGATCCGGTCGTTGGGCACCAAATGCTATTTGACCACTAACCAGCAGGTCCACCGTGCGCGTCACATGTCAGAAGCGCTTAACTACGCGGGACTGTTCGATGGCGAATTTTATTCGTGCCGGATGGGTGTGGCGAAGCCGAAGCCCGGCTATTTTGAGCACGTGCTCGCCGCCCTAAAACAGCCCGCAGAGTCGATCCTGTTTCTCGACGACAGGTCCGAGAACGTGGCGGCCGCCATCCAAGTCGGTATGCGCGCGGAGGTGTTCGATGGGGTTGCTGGTGCCAGCGCCTTGCTCGACCTGTTGGCTAAACATGGCGTTCGCCCGGTGAGCCCCCCGACATCCGAATGGGTCCGATCGTGAAAAATTGAGACAACACTTGTACATAGCTCGCGTCGTGTAGCGACTGATGATCGACCTCCTGCTGCTTGGACTTGGTCGATATCGAATTTGGAGTGATGCACTTGAACATTCGAGTTGACAGCCTGCTCGCGGGCGCCGAGCGCGCCGTTGGTGTAGTTGTAGTCATTGATGTCTTCCGCGCGTTTACGACGGCCGCCGTCGCGCTTGCAAATGGGGCAACGAAGATCATCATGGTTCGCGATGTCGAGGAGGCTCTCGAGTTACGCGCCGCGGGCATCGGAGAACTTTGCATGGGAGAGGTCGGGGGCCGTGCCCCAGTCGGCTTCGATCTCGGCAACTCTCCCTTTGAGGCATCACAGGCTAACCTCGAAGGTCGAACTATTATTCAGCGCACCAGCGCCGGTACGCAAGGCATCATCGCCGCCAGGCAGGCCACTCAGCTCTATGCCGGATCGTTACTCACAGCTACAGCGACAGCGCGCGCTATTCTTAAAGAGAAACCAGTAGATGTTACACTGGTAGCGATGGGTCTGGATGGCATACGACGCTCAGATGAGGATGAACTCTGTGCCATTCATCTACGCAACCTGTTAGAGGGGCGGCCCGGCAGCCCGTCAGGGACGCGCGACGTCATCTTGGCAGGACCGCAGATACCGGCCTTCCACGACCCGGCCAAGCCGCACTTACATCCAGCGGACCTCGATATCGCGCTCGATATCGATCGATATGATTTTGCAGTACTCATTGCCCGAGAGGACGGCCGACTGGTCGCGCGGAAGGATTAGGCTTCAACGCATCGCTTTCGGCGATGTCCGAGTTGGGTCAGTCTCGACGGATTCGGCGGTCGCTTTCGGTTGGTTGAGGTCTGCTTCTACCTACAAGCGCCGAACCGGGCTCAGGTTCACACGTTGCGTTACGCCGGACCTCCGTGATTCAAACTCCCAAACTAGGGGCTCGAATCATGCGCCACGAACTCTCCGATTATGAATGGGTTGCCATCAAGCCGATGCTACCGAACAAGCCGCGCGGCGTTCCTCGGGTAAACGACCGTCGTGTCCTTAATGACGTGGCCTCTAAAAGCACACGCCCTACGCCCTTCGCATCAGCTTGAGCGAGGCCGCTAGCCGCAAACTGCGCTTGCCGGCGAGCGCGACGCCTTCGAGTTCGCCACTGTCATCCGTGCAGGTTCCGGAGAAGCCGATCCCGACCTCATAGCCGCCGAACACGGGGTTTTCGCCTTTCGCGGGCGTGTGCTCCTGGTTGAGCATTTCGCCCTTCCAGCGGCCGTCCGCCGAGGAGTAGGAGCCGAGATAGTAGAAGAACGCATCGCCGCCGAGGATGCGGCCGTCGATCAGCAGCATCACGCCGGAGAGTCCGGCATCGACGCCGTCAAGCGCGCGCAGGCTCATCCCGTAGAGCCCGTTGGCGATGCCGCGAGGGCCGACCGCACCGCTCGGAGGCAGCGCCTCGTCATCGAGCCGCGTGAGATTGGCCCAGAAGTTGCCGCCCGGCATGGTGTCCGCGCTTCCCCGGAGACGGATCTGGTTGCCGATCAGCCGGCCGCGTGCGCCAATCGAAGCGACATCGGCGCCCATCAGCGGCTTGTAGTTGGGATCCTCGTTATGCCGCTCGGTGATCACCTCGGCGACGATCTCGCCGTCGTCGCGCTCCTGATACGTTCCAAGATGGGCGAACGCGGAATTGCCGCCGAGCATCTTGCCGTCATGCAGGCACATGATGCTGCACCCGGAGGCATCGTGGATGCCGTATTCAACCTTGTAGAGTCCGTCCAGCAACGCAATGAACCCGCAAATCCAAAAACAATCTCAGGCTACCTAGCACCGCCGCCGCGCCGTTGCCATCCGGCTTTTCCGCGCAGCGGCCACCCGCGGAGCTTTTGCTGCATGATGTCATCATGCTCCTGTTTTGCCCGACGGGTCAAGCGAATTTCGCAAAATCCGCAATTTTGCAATTTCAAGCACTTGGCTACTGTGCATGGGGTTGTTTTCACTCTTGGTCATTTGCGCGGCCCCGAAAGTCCTTCGAACCGTCAGGCGCAAGCATGCGACCAAGCGGCATGGACCGGAGTGAACCGTCAGCCGAGGAACAGATCTCCGCAATCATCGCCAGCGCGGCGCAGCAGCCGCTGCCGGATGCCGCCTTCGAAATCTGGTGCCGCCGCTACCGGCTGGACTCGATCGAGGGTCGCCCGACCGCCGAGGAGGTGCGCGTCTATCGCACCCTCACCCCGCAGCAGATGGCCGAAAAATACCGCAACGGCCGCGACCACGCCCATGAAGGGCCGATGTTCGGTTATCTCAAGCGCGCTCATCCGCGAGCTGGTGATGACGCGATCACGCAGGCCATCATCACCGCCGTCAAGTTCGAGGGCGCGGCTGAAGCGCATTTCAAATGGGACGGCGATTTCTGGGCCTGTGTCGTGCGCGCCGTGGCCCAGGCCGCCGCGCAATATCCGGATTTTCTCGAGACGACCTATCGCGACGCCCGCAACAATCTCGCTTACGACATGAAGTGAGCGAGAGCGTGCGCTAGAAGCACAGCGTGGTGACGAGCTTGCCCTGCTTGTCCTTGATCGCATAGGGGCAGCGCAGCCGCTCCAGCGCCGCCTTGGCGTCCTCGTCGCCGAGCGCTGCGGCGCGCTCGTAATAGGCTTTTGCGGCGTCCTTGTCCTTCGCGCCGCCACGGCCTTCCTGCGCGAAGGCGCCCATCCGTTCCAGCGCGCCGGGGTGGTTTTGTGCCGCCGCCTTCTCGAACAGCGTGCGCGCTGCGACGTCGTCCTTTGCACCGCCCGTGCCTTCGGACAGCATCAGGCCGAGCTGGTATTGCGCCTCCGCGTTGGTCTCGGCCGACTTGCTCAGCAGCACACGGGCCTGAGCGGGATCGGCCGGAACCGCACCACCTGCACCGCCGACGGCGGCAAGGTTGCTGACGCCGCGAGGATTGCCTGCCTGCGCCGCCTTCTCGAACAGTTTTCGCGCCTGCGCTTCGTCCTTCGCGACGCCGGAGCCGGTGCCATAGAGCACGCCGAGCTCGACCATGGCCGCGCTCGATCCCTTGTCGGCCGCTTTGCGCCAGGCGGCGATCGCCTCCGCCGTCTGCCGGTTGGCCGCATAGGCGCGGCCGAGCGCGAACATCGCGCGCCGCGACGATGGTGCTGCCTGCCTGCAGAACTTGATGGCGGTCGCGACGTCGGAGGAAGCGACCTCGCTCACGCCCTTCACATCGGCCGGCTTGTCCGGATCGCTGGGATCGGCGGCAACCCGGTCGCACAGGACGAGGTCGGCCGATTGCGCCTGCGCTGCGACCGGGACGGCGAGCGCGAGGAGGATGGTAAGGAGATAAGTCCGCATGGGCATTACGTTGCGTCCCCGCCCCGGCAAATTCAAGGCTCGAGTCCCGATTGGCGCAGCACCGGCACGACTTCGGGCGATGCCAGATAGCGCAGCAGCCGATCGGCCGCGACGGCGTTGTTCGCGTTTGCCATACGACCGGCGGAGAACACGGCCGGCGTCTGCAAATCGAGCGGGACCGGGCCGACCACCTCGATACCCCCGACCTGCTTCAGCTCGCTGATCTGCTGCACGGCCAGATCAGCCTCGCCGCTGACGAGCCGCTCCGCCGTAAAACCCTGCTCGACGATGGTGGCCTTGGCGTTGATCTCGACCGCGATCCCCATCCGCACGATCAACCGGGCGAAGTAGACCCCGCTGGCGCCGAGCCGCGAATAGGCGACGGACCGCGCCGCAAGCAGGGTCGTGCGCAGCGCGGCTTCGCTGCCGATATCGGGATGCGGCTGCCCTGCCCGCACGGCAATGCCGACAAAGGAGCGCGCCAGATCGGCTGCGCCCTCGCCGATCACGCGGCCCTCGCCGATCATCTCATCGAGCCCCTCGCGCGTCAGGATTACGAGATCGGCGGCCTCGCCGTCGCGCAGGCGTTTGAGCAGCGCCAGGGTCGGCGCGAAATCGGCATCGACGTGAATGCCGCTCGCGGTCTCGAAGGCGGAGGACAGGCTGCGCATCGCGCCCATCAGGCCGAGCGTCGAGAGCATGCGAATGGTGTTTGTCATGTGTCTTCCCGGATAACGATCAGGCGCTGTGCATCAGCTTGAGCGCGGCGGTCAAGCGCAGGCTGCGCTTGCCGGCAAGCGCCGTTGCCTCCAGCACCGCCTGTTCCGCATCATAGCTGCCGGAGAAGCCGATGCCGACCTCGTGGCCGCCGAAGATCGGATCGTCCTTGGCCGGCGTGTGCTCCTGGTTGAGGATCTGGCCCTTCCAGCGGCCGTTCGCGGCGGTGTAGCTGCCGAGATAGTAGAACGAGGCGTCGCCGCCAAGGATGCGGCCCTGGTTGAGCAGCATCACGCCGGTCAGGCCGCCATCGACACCGTCCAACATGCGCAGGTGAATCGAGTAGAGGCCGTCGGCGATACCGCCCTCGCCGACACCGCCGGCGATCGGCACCTCGTCCTCCCTGATCGGCGTCATCACCGACTGGAACGGCACGCCGGGCAGCTCCTTGAGCTCGCCCTTGAAGCGATAGAGGTCGCCGTCAGGCCAGCCTTTCGCGATCAACGTTGCATCGTCGGTGCCGGCCATGGCGCGGTAGGTCGGATCGGGATTGTGGCGCACGGTCTTGATGACGATGTCGACGCCGGCTTCGGTTCTCTCATAGGTGCCGATATGGGCGAAGGCCGAATTGCCGCCCAGCATCTTGCCATTGCCGGCATGCATCACGCTCCGGCCGACGGCGTCGCCGAGCTGAAATCTCGTCTTGTAGAAGCCTTCAAACACCAGCCGTGTCCCCGGCCCCGCGCGCATCCAAGGATACTCTACTCCGGTTTGGCTGGCGGTGGACAGGCTTCAAGCCGGCATGGCCGGCAGACCCACAACAAGGGCTGTCATCAGAATGCAAAAATCCGCCGGAGCCTTTCGGCTCCGGCGGATTAAAGTCCAACCCGGGCAAGCCCCCCAGCCCGGGCCGGGAGGATCTTAGGCGACCGCCTTCTGTTCGGTCGACACGGACGCGATCGTCTTCAGGATCTGCGAAGCGATCTGGTATGGGTCGCCCTGCGAATTCGGACGGCGGTCTTCCAGATAGCCCTTGTAGCCGTTGTTGGCGAAGGAGTGCGGAACGCGGATCGACGCGCCGCGATCGGCAATGCCGTAGCTGAACTTGTTCCACGGCGCGGTCTCGTGCTTGCCGGTCAGACGCTTGTCGTTGTCCGGGCCGTAGACGGCGATGTGGTCCATGATGTTCTTGTCGAAGGCCGCCATCAGCGCCTCGAAGTACTCCTTGCCGCCGACCGTGCGCATGTACTCGGTGGAGAAGTTGGCGTGCATGCCCGAGCCGTTCCAGTCGGTGTCGCCGAGCGGCTTACAGTGGAACTCGATGTCGATGCCGTAGCTCTCGGTGAGGCGCAGCATCAGGTAGCGAGCCATCCACATTTCGTCAGCGGCCCGCTTGGAGCCCTTGCCGAAGATCTGGAATTCCCACTGGCCCTTCGCGACTTCCGCGTTGATGCCTTCGTGATTGATGCCGGCCGCGAGGCAGAGGTTGAGATGCTCTTCCACGATCTTACGGGCGACGTCGCCGACGTTCGAGTAGCCGACGCCGGTGTAGTACGGGCCCTGCGGCGCCGGATAGCCGGAGGCCGGGAAGCCGAGCGGACGGCCGTCCTTGTAGAAGAAGTATTCCTGCTCGAAGCCGAACCAGGCCCCGGAATCGTCGAGGATGGTGGCGCGCTTGTTGGTGGAGTGCGGGGTCTTGCCATCGGGCATCATGACTTCGCACATCACCAGCGCGCCGTTCTCCCGTGCGGCGTCCGGATAGACGGCGACCGGCTTCAGCACGCAATCGGAGCTGTGGCCTTCGGCCTGCTGGGTGGAGGAGCCATCGAAGCCCCAGAGCGGAAGCTGCTCAAGCGTCGGGAACGACGCGAATTCCTTGATCTGGGTTTTGCCGCGCAAGTTCGGAGTCGGCGTATATCCGTCGAGCCAGATGTACTCGAGCTTATACTTGGTCATTGAGCCTCTCTGTAGATGATGCGAAAGGTGGGGGCCCGGGGGCCCCCGCACGATTGTTTACCCGGCCACTATCGGCCGCCCTCTTCCAAGCATTTTGCGTGCCAAAAGGCCGCAGCGCGGAAGGTTATCCACGGCGGCCAGGGCCTTCCCCTGTCGGTAAACCGTCCACAGCGGCGTGCGTCATAGACGCGCACCTTCCCGTGAAGCTGCACTGCAAAAATCCCGCGGAAAACGCCCGATTCTGGAGCAGACTGCGTGTTGCCGGAGGTTGCCGATGAAACGCGCATCAACGTCCGGCAATTTTCGCAAAGTCTGCAGCCCCCGCCCGCAACCTTCGCAATGGCCCAAGCGTTAGTCATCGACGTGGTGCCTTGGAGGATGCAGAAGGTTCGCTGCCTACAAAATAAGCTGAAACTGATTTCCTTTTCAGCACTTTGCATTTCGGAATGCGGAGCCGATATGGGGACTCCAGTAACCACAAGCGAACGAGTCGGGCGCACCATGGAGGTAAGCGCTTCGGCCCGAGGAGATACCGCAATGATGAACAATGGACTGAGTGAGGGATCGGCAACGATCTATCAATTCCCCGCCGGGGGCCGCGCGGCTCTCGGAGGACGCCGCTACGGTGAGAGCCGCCTTCCTGCCGACCGCCTCTCGCTCCCTGTGAACGAGACGATCTGCAGCGGCAGCTGGTACCATCAGGAAGCAGTCGATGAGGCCAAGCCGAAATGGGATCGCTGATGCCTGCGTTTGGTTTGATACCGCAGCGCTCTCACATGCGCCTGGCGGCAATTTGAAAAAGGGTCGAAACAACGAGGTTTCGGCCCTTTTTGATTCGTGTTGTCCTTCCAGCTAGAACCCGGGCTTTTCGACCACTGCGCAGGCCGTCACCGGCCGCTTCAGATGCTTGACCGTTGTGGCGCCGCTCTTGGGAATCCTAAGCGTGATCCCCGCCCCCGAATAGCGCGCGCCGGAAATCGTCAGCCGCTCGGCAAGTGTCACAGGCTCGCCGTCGATCTGGAGGAAGGCGCGCTTGTCCTCGTCATAAAACCCCACGATGAACTGCGTACCATCGGCGCAGCGATAGGTCCGGAACGTCTGCGCATCGGCCTGCCGCACCCCGAAAATTCCGCCCGCCAGCATGGTGATCGCCAAAACAATGGCCTTGTGCCGGTTCATGATCGCCCCCTGTAATAGCCCGCCGGCAACATAACAAAAGCTGATCCAATGCAAGACTCCTCTGTGCAAGACTCCCCTCTCCGTCATCTCGCCCTGCAAGGTGCCAGCAATTTCCGCGACCTCGGCGGCTACCAGACCATCGATGGCCGCACCACGCGCTGGCGCCAGATCTTCCGATCCAACCATCTCGGCCAGCTGACCGCCGCCGACATCGAGACCGTCCGCGCGCTGGGCGTCAAAAGCGCGTTCGACTTTCGCGGCGTCGAGGAGCGCATGGCGGGCGTCTGCGTCGTGAACGAGATCGCCGTGCACTCGCTGCCGATCGAGCCGACGGTCGTGGCCGCGTTGCGCGCCGAACTTGCAAGGGGCGCGCTGACTGCACCGGTCGCGCTCGAACTCATGCGCGAATCCTACCGCAACTATGTCCGCCACAACACGCACAGCTTTCGCGCGCTGTTCGGCCATCTGCTGGAAGACCGCGCGCCGCTCGTAATCCACTGCACCGCCGGCAAGGATCGCACCGGCTTTGCCAGTGCGCTGATCCTGCATGCGCTGGGCGTAGCCGACGACGTCGTTGCCGAGGACTATTTGTTGACCAACCGGCACTACAAGCGTGACGCGACGGCTGCCACAGACCTGCCCGAGGACGTGCGCAATGCCATTGGCACCGTCGAGGCCTCTTACCTCGCGGCGGCGTTCGAAGCCGTCAGTAGCGACTACGGCGATCTCGAAACCTACTTGCGCGACGGCCTCAAGCTCGGCACATCGGAGCAGACCGCACTGAAGGCGCGTTATCTGCAATCGTAAATGACCCTGCCTGGGAGAATGATGATGCAAGGCAAAGTTCTGATCGTTACCGGAGCCCTCGGCGCACTTGGAAAAGTCGTCGCCGAGACGGCGCAATCACGTGGCGCACGAATTGCCGGCATCGATCACGCCCCCTCGCAAATGCCAGCGACGCCTGAAAGCATCGAGATCGGCGGCGTCGATCTGTCCGACGCGGCGCAGGCGAAGACGGCAGTCGAGGCGGCCGCGAAGCACTTTGGCAGGCTCGACGGACTGATCAACATCGCCGGCGGCTTCGCCTTTGAGGCCGTCGGCGACGGCGACATCAAGACATGGCAGCGCATGTATGCGCTCAACGTGCTGACCACGCTCAACGCCTCGCGCGCGGCGCTGCCGCACCTCGCCGCGTCCAAGACCGGCCGCATCGTCAATATCGGCGCCATGGGCGCGCTCCAGGCCGGCTCCGGCATGGGCCCCTATGCAGCGTCGAAGGCCGGCGTGCATCGCCTGACCGAAGCGCTGGCGAGCGAGTGGAAAGGCAAGGTCACCGTGAACGCGGTGCTGCCGTCGACCATCGACACCCATGCCAACCGCGCCGACATGCCGAAAGCGGACTTTTCCAAATGGGTGACGCCGCAGGAGCTCGCGGAGGTGATCCTGTTCCTCGTAAGCGACGCCGCGAGCGGCGTGACCGGCGCGCTGATCCCGGTCGGCGGGCGGGTGTAAGATTCGGCGTCGAGCCATCTTTTCCCAGACACACCGCGCTGCTATATTTGGTCCATGACCACCGAAGACATCGAGCGGGCCATCGAACAACTTACGCCTGACGAATTGGCGGAGTTTCGCGCCTGGTTCGATCAGTTCGACGCACAACGCTTTGACCAAGCCTTGGAGCAAGATGCTCAGGCGGGCAAGCTCGACGCCTTTGCCGAGGAGGCGCTGAGCGCCTATCGTGCTGGCCAAACTCGCGACTTGTGAAACACGCCGCGTCGCCGAGATTCTGGAAGGCTTATGAGGCTTTGCCAACCAGTGTTCAGCGGCAGGCCGATGCCAATTTCAAGCTTCTGAAGAGCGATCCCACTCATCCTTCGCTTCAGTTCAAGCGGGTCGGACGATTCTGGTCCGCCAGAGTCGGGCTGCGTTATCGCGCGCTGGCCATCGAGACCGATCGGGTCTGCGTCTGGTTCTGGATCGGCTCTCACGCCGACTACGACCGCCTCGTGAAGTGAATGCGATCAATCCGGCACCAGCAGCCGCAGATTACCTTTGAAACGTATGCTCTGCTTGCCTGCGAGTGCGATGCCTTCGCCGTACGCGGTCTCCTCATTGTAGGTGCCGCTGAAGCCGATGGTCACGACCTTGCGGCCCCACACCGGACGCTCGTCGAACGAAAGCGAGTGTTCCTCGTTGGTCAGCTCGCCCTTCCACTTGCCCTCGGCCGAGGTGTAGCTGCCGTAGGCGAAGAAAAATGAATCGCCGCCGCGCATGGTGCCGTCGCGCAGCACCATGACGCCCTGATTGCCGCCCTGGACCGCATCCAGCATCTCGATGCGAATGTGATAGAGCCCGTTCCTGATTGTCATGTCGCCAGCGCCCGACTGTCCCGCCCGCAGGATAGCCGGATCATCGGTTCCCGATCAAATGGCGCGGGAGCCCCAAGTCCGATCCGGGCTAGACTGGACGCAACTGATTCTCGGATCCGAGCGCCTCGTGGAAACTGAGCTTTATCTCCCCGTCAAACGCTTCCTCGAAGAGCTCGGCTTCTCGGTCAAGGGCGAGATCGGCGGCTGCGATCTCGTGGGCCTCAGCGCCGGCGATCCGCCAGTCGTGGTGATCGGCGAGCTCAAGCTCGCCTTCAATCTCGAGCTGATCCTGCAAGCGGTCGATCGCGCGCCCGCCGGCGACGAAGTCTGGATCGCTGCCAAGATGTCGGTGCGCGGCAAGGGACGCGAGAGCGATGCGCGCTATCGCAATCTCTGCCGCCGGCTCGGCTTCGGTATGCTCGGGGTAACCGACCGCGGCCAGGTCGAGGTGCTGGTGAAGCCGCCGACGGCGGCGCCGCGCCGCGAGCCAAAGGTCCGCTCGCGCCTCGTGGCCGAGCATCAGCGCCGACAGGGCGATCCTGTGCTCGGTGGGAGCACGCGCGCACCCATCATGACGGCCTATCGGCAGCAGGCGCTGGCCTGCGCTTCGGAGCTGGCTGCTGGACCACGAAAGGTGCGCGAGCTGCGCGAGCGCTGTCCCGATGCCGGCAAAATCATGCTTAACAATGTGTATGGCTGGTTCGAGCGCGCGGACCGGGGAATCTACGGGCTTACGGAAGCCGGTCATGCGGCGTTGAAGCGCTGGCCGCAACAACAGGTCGAGAACGCCGGTGCCGCGTCACCGCCATGACACCTGAGCGGTGCATAGCTGAGATGCCGCACCAAATTCATATTGCAATGCAACATAGACAGCACTAGGTATCCCGGCATCGAAACGAGGCCGTTATGAACGCAGACTGGAATACCAAATATGGCACGCGGCGCGTGCGCCACGATCCGCCCACCCTGGACGAGGCGATCTTCGCCGCCGTGGGCATCACCGACGATCAGGAGCAGCAGGCCGAGATCGCCGCAGCGCTGATGGGCATGCCGCTCGATGTCGTGCAGGCCGAGGTCAAGAAACAGGTTCGCACCAACAGCCGCATCACCTCCACCCGCGTGATCGCCGGCGAACAGGGCGCACAGCGCTCGGTCGTGGTCGAGCGTCGCGTCGTGCGCCGCTTCGGCAACGACAAGCGCACCGGCACCTGAGCGCGTAATTCCCTGCCCCAATACAAAAGCGGACCGGTTTTAGCCGGTCCGCTTTTTGATTCAGGTGGCTTCGATTCAGGCGGCGCGATTGCCGTACATGCTGGAGATGATCTTCCAGCAGGTCGAGTTGAAGCTGAGCAAAGCGCGACTCGCCGTGAACGGCGAAGCCGCGAGATCGGCGAGCTCGGCTTCGGGTGTCTTGATGAGATCGATCGTGCCGGTCGATTCGCCATGGCGGAATTGCAGATTTGCGCCAAACTTTCGCGCTAGCGCCCGCATCGCGTGATTCTCGGCGCCGGTGGTGATGCGCAGGCGCTTAAAACCCTTCCAGCGCGCTTCGGCGATCAGGCGGCTGAACAGGATGGTGCCGACGTTCTGGCGCCGCGCGGAGGCTTCCACGCTGAAGGCGACCTCGGGTAGCGAATCGCCCTCCGGCGGATGTAGCTCGGCCGCGCCGCGGACCATGCCGTCGACGATGTAGGCGACGATCACCGTGCCGTCCTCGGCGCAGCGGGCGGCGTAGCGCTCGATGAAGCTATCGTCGAGAAAGCCGTTGAAACGATCGTGCCGGCTTGCGGCATCGAGCCTGAGCAGGTGATCACGCAAAAGCGGCAATTCTTCTTGCTGGCTCAAGGTCCGCACATAGCCCGGAACGGACTGCGCGCGGGTGGTGTCTTCAAGTATCACGTCAAAACTCCTCTTGGTGTCCCTCGAGGAGGCGTTCGAATCCCTAGGCCTCCAATATTGTGCATCGCACCATAATTTTCAAGACGGGAACCTGCTCAAGTTTCGGGCATCGGAAGCGACTAATTCGTTAATAAAATCAAAGCCCCGTAGTCTTACAGGACCAGCTGCGTCTGGGTCACCAATGCGACCAGCTTGCCGTCCTCGGTTTCCAGCCGGGTGGTCCAGACTTGGGTGCGACGGCCCCGGTGCACCGGGGTCGCCGTGGCGATGACCGTGGTTCCCTCTTTGGCCCCGCCGATGAAATTGGTCTTGCTCTCCAGCGTGGTCGTGCCCTTGGCGTCTTCCGGCAGGTTGATCACGGTCGCCGCCGCGCCGACGGAATCGGCCAGCGCCATCACGGCCCCGCCATGGATGGTGTGGTGAAGCGTGCAGAGATCGGGGCGGACGGTCATCCGCGCGACCACGCGATCCTTCTCGGCCTCGACGAATTCGACGCCCTTGAGCTCGGCGAACGGCATCTTCATCGCTTTAAGTTTCTCGAGCGGCGTCATCGGATTTCCTCCCAATTCATTGTTGTCTCAGCGTGAATGGCTCCGCGCGGCAAAGCAATGACGTCTGAGGTCATGGCTGCCGTGACACCGGTGCCCGCATTGGCGCATATGCTCCTCCCATGCGCCACTTCCCGCCTCGCCGCATCATCTGCCTGACCGAAGAGACGGTCGAAACGCTGTACCTGCTCGGCGAGCAAGACCGCATCGTCGGCGTCTCCGGCTACGCCGTCCGCCCGCCGCAGGTGCGGCGGGAGAAGCCGCGGGTGTCGGCCTTCGTCTCCGCGGACATCCCGAAGATCCTGGCGCTGGAGCCGGACCTGGTGCTGGCGTTCTCCGACCTCCAGGCCGGCATCGTTGCAGATCTCGTTCGCGCCGGCGTCGATGTTCATGTCTTCAACCAGCGCGACATCGCCGGGATTCTTACGATGATCCGGACGCTGGGCGCGCTGGTCGGCGCGACGGGGCGCGCGGAGGAGCTCGCCCAAGGTCTTGAGCGGCGGCTCACCGCAATCGCGGCAACACACCGCCCCTCGCCCCGACCAAAAGTCTATTTTGAGGAATGGGACGAGCCGCTGATCTCGGGCATCGGCTGGGTGTCGGAGTTGATCGAGATCGCCGGCGGCGAGGATGTGTTTCCAAAATTGCGACATCGGCAGGCGGCAAAGGATCGCATCATCTCGGCGGATGCGGTGCGCGAGGCCAAACCCGACGTGATCCTCGCGTCATGGTGCGGCAAGAAGGTTGTTCCTGCTCGCATCAGGCAGCGCGATGGCTGGAGTGACATTCCGGCGGTGCGGGATGATCGCATCATCGAGATCAAGTCGCCGATCATATTGCAGCCGGGACCGGCGGCGTTGACGGATGGGCTGGATGCGATCGTCAAGGCGTTGTGGGGATGAGCGCAGATAGCTCCAGCGCCAACACTCTCGTGTCCCGGACGCGCTGCAACGCGCCAGCGTTGCTGCGCTGAGCCGGGACCCATCTTTCGACGGATCTCGGTGCAGCATGGGCCCCGGCTCTGCAGCGCACCGCCAAGAGGCGCTGCGCCGCGTCCGGGGCACGAGACTTTCGTCACGTCACCGCGTTCACGACCTGATATTCCGGCCGCCGCCATACCTCACCTGCGATCACCTCCTCGATGATCTCGGCAGCCCGCACGATCTCGCTCTCACCGATGTATAGCGGCGTGATCCCGAACCGCATGATGTCAGGCGCGCGGAAATCGCCGATGACGCCGCGGGCGATCAGCGCTTGCATGGCGGCATATCCGCCGTCGAAGGCGAACGAGACCTGCGAGCCGCGTTGCCCATGCGCGCGCGGGGTCACCAACTCCAGAGACGGACAACGGCGTTCGACCTCGGCGATCAGCAAGTCGCCGAGCGCCAGCGAGCGTACACGGACCTCCGCAATATCGACGCGGTCCCAGATATCCAGCGAAGCCTCCAGCGCCGCCATCGCCAGCACCGGGGGCGTGCCGACGCGCATGCGCTCGACGCCGCCGGCGGCTGCATAGCCGAGTTCAAACGCAAACGGCTTTGCATGGCCCATCCACCCCGACAGCGCGGCGCGTGCACTGTCGGCATGGCGCGGCGCGACATAGAGGAAGGCTGGCGCGCCGGGGCCGGCGTTGATGTATTTGTAGGTGCAGCCCGCGGCGAAATCGGCACCGCAGCCGGCGAGATCGACCGGCAGCGCACCGGCGGAATGGGCGAGATCCCAGACCGTGACGATGCCGAGCGCATGCGCTTTCGCGGTCAGCTTCGCCATGTCGTGGCGGCGGCCGGTACGGTAGTCGACCTCGGTGATGTAGAGGACGGCGATCTCGTCCGACAATGCGGCCTCGATTTCCTCCGGCGCGACCAGGCGCAATTGATGGCCGCGCCCGAGCGTCGCGATCAGGCCCTCGGCCATGTAGAGGTCGGTCGGGAAATTGCCGGTGTCTGACAGGACGACCTTGCGCTCGCTGTTCATGTCGAGCGCGGCTGCAAGCGCCTGATAGACTTTCAGCGACAGCGTATCGCCGACCATGACGGAGCCGGCCTCCGCGCCGATCAGCCGCGCGATGCGGTCGCCGATATGGCGCGGCTGGGCATACCAGCCCGCACTGTTCCAGGCGCGGATCAGCTCGTTGCCCCACTCGGTCGTGATGACGCGGTTGACGCGCTCGGCAACGCCTAGCGGCAGCGCGCCGAGCGAGTTGCCGTCGAGATAGATCACGCCCTCGGGCAGATGAAACAGCGCTTTGGTGTCGTGATAGACGCGATATCTGGTCATGAATTTGTTCTTGGGCATTTCTACAGGATGGTGCGGACGCGCCAGAGTTCGGGGAACAGCTCGACCTCCAGCATGCGCCTGAGATAGCTGACGCCGCCAGTGCCGCCGGTGCCGCGCTTGAAGCCGATGACGCGCTCGACCGTCGTCACATGGTTGAAACGCCAGCGCCGGAAATAGTCCTCGAAATCGACCAGCTTCTCGGCGACCTCGTAGAGCATCCAGTGCGTTTCCGGCGCCTCGTAGACGATACGCCAGGCCTGCAGCACGCCTTCGTTAAAACTGTGGGTCTCGCGAACATCGCGCGCCAGCACGGCCGCCGGCATCTTGAGCCCGTTGCGGTCGGCAAGCCTGAGCACTTCGTCATAGAGGCTTGGCGTCGCGAGCTCGGCTTCCAGCAGTTTTGTCGTTTCCGCGTCGTGCGCGTGCGGCTTCAGCATGGCGTGGTTGCGGTTGCCGAGCAGGAATTCGATCAGCCGGTATTGCCGCGACTGGAAGCCAGAGGACTGGCCGAGCTGCGAGCGGAAGCGCGTGTATTCGCTCGGCGTCATCGTGCGCAACACATCCCAGGCGTTGTTGAGCTGCTCGAAGATGCGCGACATCCGCGCCAGCATCTTCATCGCCGGCTGCACCTCGTCCTTGGCGATGGCACAGCGCGCAGCACTGAGCTCGTGGATGGCAAGCCGCATCCATAGCTCGGTGGTCTGATGCTGGATGATGAACAGCATCTCGTCATGCGCCTCCGACAGCGGATGCTGCGCGCCGAGGATCTTATCCAGCGCCAGATAATCGCCATAGGACATGCGCCGGGCGAAATCGGTCTCGGCGCCTTCCTTTGTCGGATCGTAATCGCTGGACGTCATGGCAGGCCCTTTCGATCGATCATCCCCGGCTCTCGTCAGTCGAGGCCGATCAGGCGCGCGGTGATCTGCGACGACGGATCCTTGAGCCCGTCGATGACAGTGAAATGGTTGAGCCCGGGATCGACGACGAGATGTGTCGGCACGTCGAAACCGGTCCACACATTGGCCATCAGATCGGACTGACGGATGAACTCCGGCCGCTCGCTGCCGCCGACCCAGGCCGTTACATGCGAATGCCCGCGCGGCAGATGCAGCGCCGCGCTTTCGAGCGTCGCCTCCTCCAAGGTCATGCACAGCGTCTCGTTCATCCTGGTCTTCAGCAGCGGACGCAGATCGTGCAAGCCGCTGATCGAAAGCGTACCGGCGATACGGTTGAAGATGGCGGGCTCGAGCCGGCTATCGTCACACAGCATGCGCGTGACGAGATGGCCGCCGGCCGAATGCCCGGCGAGCCGGATCGGGCCCGAGACGAGCGAAGCCGCTTTCGTAATGGCGGCGGTGATCTCCGCGGTAATGTCGGAGATGCGCGCGGCCGGCGTCAGCGTGTAGCTCGGCAGCGCCACGGTCCAGCCGTGGTGGCATGCGCCTTCGGCAAGATCGGTCCAAGTCGATTTGTCGAAGCGCATCCAGTAGCCGCCATGGACGAAGACGACGAGGCCCTTGCTGTCGCCATCGGGCAGGATCAGATCGAGGCGCTGGCGCTCACCGGACCCATAGGCGATGTCGGGGCGGAAATTCTTGAGCCCGGCGCGGTAGGCCGCAGCCTTCTCCGCCCATTGCGCCGGCATCTTGTCCGAGCCCGGGATATGGGCCGAATTGGCGTAAGCGTCATCCCAATCGCGCATCGTGACTCCCAAGGACTCGTCCTGCGACCGGATGCCAGTCTGCCACCGGTCAGGGCGGCATCCTAGTCTTTATTTTAAGCTTAAAGTATTTGAAGAAGCCGATGTTTCGGGCAGCGGAACGGCAAACTCGTCATTGCGAGCGCAGCGAAGCAATCCAGTCTGTTGCCTCGGCAACAGCCTGGATTGCTTCGTCGCAAGAGCTCCTCGCAATGACGGTGGAGGGAGCAGAGCCCGCAATCTACGCCTTCTCCACCCCGCACCATTCCGCGATGAACAGCGCGGTTGCCTTGGTGGTCTTCTTCAACGACTCCAGATCGACGAATTCGTTGAAGCCGTGCATCTCACCGCCGCTGGCGCCGAAGCACAGGCTCGGAATGCCGTAATTGAGACCATAGAAGCGCGTGTCGGTGAGCGCGGTGAAGACGAGGTCCTCGACAGCCCCGCCATAGACCTTGTTGAAGGCCTTGCCGAACGCGGCTTCCGGTGCGGCGGAGTCGGTCAGTTCGTAACCCTCCGACAGGAAGCCGGACCATTCGACCTCCGGCGGATTGTTGGCGAGGAAACGGTGGTTGCGCGAGGCGGCCGTGACGCAAGCCAGAATCTCCTTCTGGTGATCGGCCACCGACCAGCCCGGCAAAATCGCGATACGGCAATCGACGTCGCACCAGGCCGGCACGCTGGAGGCCCAGTCGCCACCCTTGATGATGCCGGGGTTGAAGTTGATGGGGTGGTTGAGGGTTTTGAAATGACGGTCGGCCTTGGCGCGCTCGTTCCATTCGATCTCGAGCTTTTGCAGGGCGTGGACGAGATGGTAGGCCGCCATGATCGCATTGGAGCCTGAGCCGGCGAAGGCGACGTGGGTCGGATGGCCCTTCACCCGCAGGCGGAACCAGATCACACCGACCTGCGAGCGCACCATCTTGCCGGCGGTCGGCTCCGGAATGAAGCAGGCATCGGCACGGTAGCCGCGCTGGAGCGTCGAGAGCGCGCCGACGCCGGTGCTCTCCTCCTCGATCACGGACTGGAAGTGAATGCGCGCGGTCGGCTTGAGGCCGGCGGCCTTGATCGCATCGAGCGCATAGAGTGCGCCGATGGTGCCGGACTTCATGTCGCAGGCACCGCGGCCGAACATCTTGCCGTCCTTGATGACGGGCGAGAACGGAGGCGTGTCCCACAATTCCAGCGGCCCTGCCGGCACCACGTCGCAATGGCCCTGGAGGATCAGCGATTTGCCGGCCTCGGTGTTCGGGCGATAGGTGCCGACCACGGTGCGCGCCTTCGAGAAATCATGCTCGATCGGGCCGAAGCCGCGGAGGTCTTTCAAATCGTCGACATTGATGTGCCAGTCGTCGACCTCGTAGCCGCGCGCGCGCAGGAGGTCGCCGATCATGTCCTGGCACGGTCCCTCCGCCCCGCGGGTCGAAGGGATCGCAACGAAATCGCGTGTGGTCGCAAGCTGGGCTTCGAAGCCGGCATCGACGGCGTCAATAATCCTCTGCTGCGTTTCGGCATTCATCAGGCAACTCCAGGCATTTTGTTGGTCCAAGGAGCGCGCAAGCTAGCCGATTTCAGCCGTTCGGGTACTCCACAAAATAAGCATCCCGCAATGCATCTTCGAGCAGTCGGCCTTCCGAATAGCCAGCGAGCGTCGCAGGCCGGCTCACGCCGTCGAGCAGGCGCGGGCACGGCTCCGGCGCGCCGAGCACGGTGCGCACGGGAATCCGCTCGGCATAAACAGGCAATTCGTAGTCCTCGTCGTCGTCGGCAACACCCTTGGCGCGGACTTTGGCCGAGGCCTCCTCGATCTCCATCGCGATGAAGGAGGTCGCCTTGATCTCCTGCGTGCTGCTCGCCCTCAGGCTTGCGGTGCGGTCGGGGAAGAAGCGGTCGACCATGGCGATCACCGCCCGCGCCTTCTCCTCGGGGTCGGTGACGAGATAGGCCGTGCCGAACGCCATCACCGCGCGGTAATCGGCGGAGTGGTTGAAGCCGCAGCGCGCCAGCACGAGGCTGTCGAGATGGGCGACCGTCAGGCAGACGCGCTCGCCTTTGGTCTGGTTACGCAGCATGCGGCTGGCGCTCGAGCCGTGCCAGTAGAGTTTCGTCCCCTCGCGCCAGAAGAAGGTCGGCGTGCAATAGGGC
Source organism: Bradyrhizobium sp. OK095 (assembly GCF_900109945.1). GTDB lineage: Bacteria > Pseudomonadota > Alphaproteobacteria > Rhizobiales > Xanthobacteraceae > Bradyrhizobium. The sequence goes on along the minus strand of NZ_FOBX01000003.1, from coordinate 535,404 downwards.
TGTCCGTCGATCACGTAGGAGACGTGGCACATCATCGAGCAATCCAGGATGCGGTGAACCGTCTCGTGATCGTAGAAGCCGCGATCGTGACGGCGCTTGACCTGGTTGCGCGCTGACGTCGGATAGGAATTTTGGCTTTCGGTCTGGCTCACGGCCGCTCCTGTCGGGGATTGGAACAATTCCAGGAGAGTTGTAGCCATGGATTTGGTCTGCGATAGTGCCAATTCCATGCGAAAAATCCCAACCAATTCTCCCTCACCCGGCAAGGCTGAGCTACCTCTCGACCTCACCGGACTGCACATCACGGTGAGCGCTTCCGCCGCGCATCGGCTGTATCAGGCGCTGTGCGAGATGATCGTCTCCGGCCTCGTCAAGCCCGGCGAGCCGCTGCCGCCGTCGCGGACGCTGGCGAAGCAGACGGGCTTTCGGCGCAACGCCGTTGTCACCGCGTATGAGCGGCTGATCGCCGACGGCTTTGCAGATGCAACGGTCGGCTCCGGAACCTTCGTTGCCGCACGCATCCCGGCGCGCGCGACTGAACCGAAGAAGCCGAAGATTGTGGTCGAAGCTCCCAAGCAAGGCGCGTTCTCGCTCGGCTGCACCCATATCGACGAGCGCGCGGTGCAGCGTTTTCGCGCTTTCGTCGGCCGGCGCATGCGCGCGTTCGGATCCGAGCACCTGCACTATGGCGACCCGCGCGGCAGCCGCGAGCTGCGTGCCGCAATCGCCGATCATCTGCTGTCGGCGCGCGGCCTGCGCTGCGATCCCGACCAGATCATGCTGACATCAGGCACGCTGCATGCACTGCGCATCGTGCTGAGCGCGATCCTCAAGCCTAACGACCAGGTCTGGTGCGAGGACCCCGGTTACCCCGCCGCGCGCAACACCATCGCGCATTGCGGCTATCGCGCCGTGCCCGTTCCCGTCGACGAGCACGGCATGCGCGTCGCCAAGGGGCGCACGGCGGCGCCGTCCGCGCGCGCAGCTTATGTCACGCCGTCGCACCAGTTTCCACTGGGCGTGCAGATGTCGATGCCGCGGCGGCTCGAGCTGCTCGACTGGGCGAAACAGGCCGGCGCCTTCGTGCTGGAGGACGATTACGACAGCGAGTTCCGCTACGACGGCGCGCCGCTGATGTCGCTCGCCGGCATCGATCGTCTCCAGCGCGTGATCTACATGGGCACGTTCGCCAAGACGCTGTTTCCGGGCCTGCGCATCGGCTACTGCGCCCTGCCCGAGCGTCTGATCGGCGACGTGACCGCCGCACGCGCCGCGCTCGACCGCTTTCCCGGCACGCTCATGGAAGGCGCAGTCGCGGACATGCTCAATTCCGGCGCGTTCGCCGCGAATTTGAAGCGGGTGCGAAAGCTCTATCGCGAGGCGCGCGACGCACTGGCCGAGACGCTGGAAGCCAGATCCGACGGTGCGTTGTCCGTGCCGGTCCCGTCGCAGGGGCTGCACCTTGTCGCCCGGTTCGATCCATCGGTCGAACTGTCGGTCGCGGCAGAAGCGAAGCAGGCTGCCGGCGCGGAAGGCTGGCTACTGGCCGACACCTATTCGCGCACGCGCCCCCTGCCCGGCTTCGTCCTGGGATTTTCGGGGCACGCGGTTCCACAACTCGTGGCATCCGCCGAGCGGCTCGCGCGGGAATCGCGCGCCGCCTTGCGGGTTAAAGGCAAATCGGCCAGGCGAGCATGACAAAGGTTCACTATCAGAATCGCGAACCGCTCCCTAGATTGCGGCATCGACGCCGGGACCGTTTGCCATGCCTCTCCGCCACGCAGCCTGCCTCTCGCTCCTGATCTCCGTTACGCTCGCGACGACGGCGCATGCCGTCACCGTCGGACGCGAACAGGACATCGTCGATCTCAGGCTCGGCCAGCGGGTGCAGGTGGATGACGGAACCTGTCCGGCCGGGCAGGTCAAGGAAATACGCGGCGCGAAGATGACCGACCAGGGCGTGGCTCGGACCGCCACCTGCGTGCCGCGGTTTGGTCCGAAATCCAAATGAAGGCTTAAGATTTCGCCGGGTCGAACATGCACTGAAGGGTCGGCTTGGCGATCTTGGTGAAGGTCGGGCCAATCTCGCTCTGCTTCGACGCCGGCACCCAATCGGTCTCGATCGTCGGCACGCCGGTCTCGCTGATGCCGCGCAAGAGCGCCTCGCGCAGGTCACGATCCTCAACGGCCGCGGCGGCATGATCATGCAGACAGCCGCAGACTTCTTCGGGATGTTCCCACCGCCCGAGCATTCGCGGCGCGCACTGGCGCACAAACTCAGTACGGGGGTCGGGTAACCTGGAGGGCGCGCGGACCTGCGCCTCAACGGCACTGATCGTCAGAAGGGAAATGAACGCTGCGGCGCAAATGCGGAAATTCATGATGGCCTTTGACGGCTGATTTTCTTGTTGGCGATCAGAAGCGCGCGGCGACGACGATCGGCTGCGGCGCCGGGGTGGTGATCGGCGTGCCGCTGTACTGGAAGGTGCCGATACCCGGAAGATTGCCCTCCGGCGAGCCCGCGAAAGAGGAACCGGCAAGCACAAAACCGAAAGCAACGATGAAGCTGAGCGCGCGCATGGTCTTGTCCCTCAATCCGTGGCCGGCAATGCGCCGTCGTCGTTGTGACGCTGATAACCATGGGCGGTTTCGCGCGTGATGCGCCAAAAACGGAAAATGGCTTCATCTTCGTGAGAATTGTTTCGTCGCGTCCGGGACGACGAAACATTCGGCGGAAAACCCCCATCTTATCAAATGGATCACGCGGCAGCTCAAAGTCGCCTGGCAGGCTCCATTTGCGCTTGAAAACATGCCGCGCGCAGCACGCTGTCACGAACGCGCCTTCCCCGCTTCACATGCATTTTACGTTTTTCTGCTGAAGAGAAGCCAAACGAAGGTTGGGTCCGATCGAACCGGGGGCGCGTCGGCTGCGACCCAAGCCATCGAAACCGAGACGCCCGGAACCACCGGGCGCGTTCAGTTGAGGGATTGCCATCATGGCGCAAGATCGCGCAACGGCGCGCGACGCGGACCAGCGAACGGACCGCGCCGACCAACTGTCTATTCGCAGCGGCGTCGGCGCAATGGCGCTACAGTCGGGCCGCGGCTATGAAGCCGCGCCACAAGCTTTCGTGCGACTGACCGGCTCGCATCTCGCAAAGCCGCGCGTCAACCGCGGGCGCATCACTGAGTGAAGAACTCTCCGCACTTCTGGACGTTCGCGTCCCCCGGTCCCCACGGCATGATCGGCACGGTCGAGGTCGAGTTCTTCGGCGAGCCCTCGATCAGCCTGTCCGAATAGACCATGTAGACCAGCACGTTGCGCTTGGCGTCACAGCCGCGCACGATCTGCATCTTCTTGAAGAACAGTGAGCGGCGCTGGCGGAACATGTCATCGCCCTGCTCCATCTTGTTCGCCTTGAACTTGATCGGACCGACCTGGCGGCAGGCCAGCGAGATGTCCGAGACCTCCTCGGCTAGGCCGAGCCAGCCCTTGAAACCGCCCTTCTCCGGCACCGTGAAATGACAGGCGACGCCCTCGACCTCGGGGTCATCGAGGCCGTAGGTCGCGAGCTTGTCGTTCGGGCTCATCCATTTGAACACGGTCGAGCGGCGGAAGATCAGATCGGGCTCATCGGCCGCGGATGCGGAAGCCAAAGGCAGGGCCAGAGCCAGGAGGAATAAAGCAAGGCCTTTCAAGCGGATGCCGGAAAGACCGGGGAAACGAGATGACATGAAGTTCTCCGGTAACAAGTCCTGGTAATGTAGGAACGGCACAGCCGGACAGGAAGATGGCGAGCAGCCGGATGCGGCCGCCGTTTACCGCTCTGTGAGGCTTTTTTGCTACGACTTGGACAAAAGTAGCTGACGGCAGAACTGCCCTGCTGGTGAACGCGTATCCCCTCTGCGACACTAACGTCTGATTTGGATTATGGATTCGAGGATGAATAGCGTGAACGGGTCTGGTTTTTCTGCCAAGCCGGCGCGGCTCTGGCAGGTCGCCATTTTGACGGCGGCGAGTGCGATCGGTACGGCCAACCAGGCTGAAGCAGCATTTTACTACTCGACGGATTATTCCGACGGGTCCTACGCCTCCCGGCAGGATCGGCATTCCGAAATCCCGCGCCAGAAGCCGCAGAAGCGCGGTGCGGCCGGTAAGAAGGACGTCGTCGCCGAGAAGGAAGTCGGCACCAAGCCGCAAGGCCCCCTCGTCATCGTCGTCTCGATCGACCGGCAGAAGGTGACGGTCTACGACACCAATGGCGTCTTCGCAGAATCTCCGGTGTCGACAGGCATGAAGGGCCATTCGACGCCGATGGGTGTGTTCAGCGTCATCCAGAAGCACAAATTCCACCACTCCAACATCTATAGCGGCGCGCCGATGCCGTACATGCAGCGGGTCACATGGTCCGGCATCGCGATGCATGCCGGCGTGCTGCCGGGCTATCCGGCCTCGCATGGCTGCATCCGCATGCCGATGGCGTTCGCCGTGAAGATGTGGAACTGGACCAAGATGGGTGCGCGCGTGATCGTCTCGCCCGGCGAGATGACGCCGCACGATTTCCAGCACCCGCTGCTCGCCTCCGTGCGCGTGCCGCCGCAGCCCGCGGCGAGCCTCGCGCCGCAGACCAATGCCGGTGACAAGGCTGACAAGGTTGCCGCCGAAATCAAGGTCACTGAAGCAAAGCCGGTCGAGACCAAGACCGCCAGCGCCGATGCCGTGCTGGAGTTGCGCTCGTCGGTCGGCCACACCGTGATGTCGGATATGACGACCGGGAATGCTCCGGCGCGTGACGAAGCCGGCACATCGGCAGACAAGGTCGAGGCAACGGCAAAACCCGAGGTCAAGACAGCCGAGGCATCTGACACGGCCAAGCCGCAGTCGGAAGACGCCGGCAAGCCCGCAAACACCGAAGCGAAGGCCGCGGAAGCAACCACGGCTTCGACGCCAACCGACGACCAGGTCGAGTCTGCCAAGATCGAACCCGCGAAGGTCGAGCCTGCCAAAGCGGAAGCCGCCGACAGCGCGACGAAGCCCGACGCGCCCATGACGGCCACAGCGCCCGCGCCCGATATCAAGAAGGACGAGACCCGCGTCGCCGAGCCCGCACCAGCGGCAAAGCCGGAAGCGCCGAAACGGGCCGGACAGATCGCGGTCTTCATCAGCCGCAAGGATTCCAAGCTCTACGTGCGGCAGAATTTTGCGCCGTTGTTCGAGGTGCCGGTCACGATCGCCGCGAGCGACCGGCCGCTCGGCACGCATATCTTCACCGCGGAGGTCGACAAGACCGATTCCAATGCGCTGCATTGGTCGGTGGTGTCGCTGCCCGTCTCCGCGCGCTCCGCCGCGCGCGAGGATGACAGCCGCGTGACGCGCCGCAAGGGTGGCGCCGCCGTGATCCCCGTTGCTGCAAAGCCGGTGGTGATGCCGGACAGCCCGGCTGAAGCCCTCGACCGCATCGCGATCCCCGCCGACGCCATGGCGAAGATCAACGAGATGCTGACGTCGGGTGGCTCGATCATCGTCTCTGACCAGGGCATCAATCAGGGCGAGACCGGCGAAGGCACCGATTTCATCGTCCGTCTGTACTAGGCTGCCTCACCGCATCAGATAACGCGGTGTTGACGAGGCTGATCGCGCAGGCGAGGTAAGGTGCATCCCGGAACACGTCGGGGGACGTTGCCATGCTGAACCGCAGGACCATGCTCGCCGCGCTTGTTGCGACGACCGCATCGGCGACACGCGCACTCGCCGATGGCGGCATGAGCCGCATCCCGGCCTACGCCTTCTCCTTCCCCGCATTGTCCGGCGACGACATCCGCCTCGCCGCGTTCACGGGCAAACCGTTGCTGGTAGTCAACACCGCCTCGCTCTGTGGCTACACGCCGCAATATGCCGGCCTGCAGGAGCTCTGGAGCGAGTTTCGCGAGCGCGGCCTCACCGTGATCGGCGTGCCCTCCAACGATTTCGGCGGCCAGGAGCCCGGCGGCACCAGCGAGATCACCGAGACCGCGCACCACCAATACGGCGTTACCTTCCCGATCGCGGCCAAGGCCGTCGTGGTCGGCGCCAAGGCGCATCCGTTCTACAAATGGGCGGCAGAGGCGCGCCCCCGGGACGTTCCGCGCTGGAACTTCCACAAATACCTGATCGGCCGTGACGGCTACATTGCCGAGGTCTATCCGTCTGCCGTCGAACCGGCCGACACGCGGATCAAGACAGCCATCGCCAAGGCGCTGGCCGACAGCTGACGCAGCGCGGCCCAATCCGGTTGGGCACAATTGTGGCGGGGTGCCAAACAGCCGTTGCAATGGCGAGGGGCCACCATCTAGGCTAGGATCGTTTGGGGCAGGACGGTTTTGCCGGTGGCGAAAAGCTTCGGCGGAACAACGGGATCAATCTCGAGGACAACACCATGCGTGTGGCGGCAAAACTGATTTTGGCAAGCGCGATGTCTCTGGGCATGGCAGGCGCGGCATGGTCGCAGACCCCGGTCGCAAAGCCCGCCGCCGCCCAAGCCGCACCGGCGGCAGCACCTGCGGCTGCTGCTCCCGCGCCGGCTGTCGCCGCGCCGGCCGGCTTCGTCAATCCGCCCCCGCCGCAACAGGCGCCGCAGCCCGCCCGCGCGGCCTGCAACACGCCCGGCGCGCTCGGGGTCGCCCGCACCGTCGAGATCGACACCACGGGCGGTCCGGGCTTCGGCTTCGAGCACTTCAAGGAGCTCGACTTCCTGCGCGACAAGGAGGTCGTGCTGACCTTCGACGACGGCCCCTGGCCAAAGAACACACCCGCCGTGCTGAAGGCGCTCGCCGACGAATGCACCACCGGCATCTTCTTCTCGATCGGCAAGCACGCGACCTACGAGCCGGAGATCCTCAAGCAGGTCTACGCGGCCGGCCACACGGTGGGCACCCACACCTGGTCACACGCCAATCTCAACAACAAGAAGCTCACGGAAGCGCAGCGCAAGGAAGAGATCGAGAAGGGCCTGTCCGCGGTAAAGTGGGCGCTCGGCGGCATCGCGCCCTCGCCGTTCTTCCGCTTCCCGGCGCTCCAGCATCCGCCGGAGATGGTCACCTATCTCGGCAACCGCAACACGGCGATCTTCTCCTGCGACATCGACTCCTTCGACTTCAAGGCCTCGAAGCCCGAGAAGGTGATCGAGACCGTGATGAAGAAGCTCGACAACAAGGGCAAGGGCATCATCCTGATGCACGACTTCCAGAAGCACACCGCAGAGGCGTTGCCCGAGTTGCTCAAGCGGCTGAAGGCCGGCGGCTACAAGGTGGTGGCGATGCGCGCAAAATTCCCGGCCTCGACGCTGCCCGAATACGACCAGGAACTGCTCAAGGACATCAAGCTGCCGACGGTGAGCAGCCGCCCGGTCAACAGCGTCGTGACGACGGTCTCCGAATAGCCGCCGCCCTTGCCACTGATTATCGAAGGTTACGTCATCGTCTCCGCGGACGGCATGCTCGCCGACGCGTTGCACGTCATGCCTGAGGTGCTGAAGTTCGAGGGCGACAAGAGGTTCTTCGAGCAGGCGCTCGACCGCGCCGCGCTGATCGTGCACGGCCGACATTCGCATGAGGGACAGCCGAAGTCACCGAAGCGCAAGCGCCTGATCCTGACCCGCAAGATCAAAGCGCTGACCGTCGATCCGGAGATGCCGAACGCGACGCTGTGGAATCCGGATCATGCGAGTTTCGAGGAGGCCTGCGCCTTCGCCGATGTCGCCTCCGGCAAGGTCGCGATCATCGGCGGGCCCGTCGTGTTCGACATGTTCATGGACCGCTACGACACGTTCTGGCTGTCGGAGGCCCCGCATCTACGCCTGCCCGGCGGCGAAGGCTGCTTTGTGGGCGTGCCGGGGCGGACGCCGCATGAGGTGCTGGCCTCGCACGGAATGAAGCCGGGGGCGCCGTATCTGCTCGACGCGGCGCATGACGTCACGGTCACACCGTGGCGGCGGGGCTAGACGCGGCGAGCACGCAGGTCGCAGAGCGCATCGGCTCCTATCAAGATCTGCAAATCAACCCCATGCACAGTACCGGCACCCCGATACCGGCGACTATCCTGCTTACTCAGCGGGCATAACGGACGATCGGGTCAGACTGCATGTCTGGAGTTCAGCGCGCACGTCCCGGAGGACGCTGCTCCAATTGCCCGGCTGAATTTGCCGGAATTGCCGCAAGCTCGGATACCAGGGGCAGTCGTCGCGGTTCAGCAACCACCGCCAGCACCGATCGAAGCGATTGAGCAGCCACACGGGCCGGCCAAGCGCGCCTGCAAGGTGCACCACCGCGGTATCGACGCCGATGACCAGATCCAGGGCTTCGATCAGCGCGGCGGTGTCGCCGAAATCGTGGAGATCTCCGGTCCAGTCGTGCAGCGACAGACCCGGCGGCGGCGACTGGCTGGCCGCCGGTCCCTTCTGCAACGAAACGAAGCTCACGCCCGGCAGGCCCGCCAGCTCTGAAAATCGTTCGAGCGATATGGATCGGCGCCGGTCACCGCTCATCGTTTGATTGCCTGCCCAGACGAGGCCGACCCGCAGGCCATCGAGCTCACCGACGCGCCGGCACCAGGCCGCCACGCGTTGCGGATCGGCTCGGAGATAGGACGCCTCTCGCGGGATGGTTTCGAGGGTGGTGCCAACAACGCGCGGCAGACTCAACAGGGGACAATGCAGATCGAATGGCGGCAGCGGATCACCACGAGCGACGATGTTCTCGAAGCCCGGCAGTCCCGCCAGCAGTGGCATCAGCGGCCGTTGCACCTCCACAACGACCCGCCGCCCTGCCGCAATGGCCGGCACAAAGCGACAGAACTGGAGCGTGTCGCCCAGGCCCTGCTCCGCATGCAGCAGCAGGACCCGATCACCGATATCTTCTCCATTCCAGAGCGGCTGGCTGTAGTCGCGCAGATGCAGCTTTTTCTTCGCTTGCTTCCACCGCCACTCATATTCCCGCCAGCCTTCGTCGAACTGGCCGTCCAGCAACAGTGAGACCGCCAGGTTGAAATGCGCGTCGGCATAATCCGGCCTTTGCGACACCGCCGTTCGCAAGCTCTGAATGGCTTCATCAGGCCGCCCAAGATCGAACAGCAGGGTGCCGAGATTGTTGAGCGCCTCCGGCGAGGCCGGATCGTGATCGAGAGCCGTTCGATAGCAAGGCTCCGCTTCGTGGAAACGGCCGGACTCGCGCAGAACGTTGCCGAGTATCAGCTGCGCCGGAACGTAATCCGGCTTTAGACGCAAAGCTTCCCTGCAGTAGGCTTCCGCCTCTTCCAGCCGCCCCTGGAGTCGCAGCACGTCACCGAGGTTGTTCAAGGCCCCGGGGGAATCTGACGTGAGCTTGCAGGCTTCGCGAAGATGGACCTCCGCCTCGTCGAGACGGTCCAACTTGATGAGAAGACCACCGAGATTGGTATGGGCCGGGGCAAATGTCGGGTTGAGGCGCAGTGCCTCACGATAGCAATGCTCACACTCCTCGAAAGCGGACAGATCGAACAGCACCACCCCAAGGTTGCAATGGGCCTCCGCAAAGTCCGGCTTTTGCCGCAGCAACTGCCGAAACTCGCTGATCGCATCATCGAAGCGCTTCCGTCTCGCCAGCAGATTGGCGAGATTGAAACGGGCATCGACCTGAGCGCGCGCGGCACCGAGGTCGAGGCCAGCTTGGTGTCGCAGCACGAGCCGGTAATGGGCCTCCGCAGCCGGGACCTCCCCGCATTCACCCAGCAAGATACCAAGCTGATTGTGCAAATCGAGATTGTCGGGCTTATGCCGCAGCGCTTCCCGGTAGCTCGCGATCGCCTCGTCCTTGCGTCCGAGAGCGCGCAGAGCGGCAGCCATGCTGCTGTGATAAAAGCTGTTGGAAGGCTGGAGCCTGACGGCGCGGAGGATGGGATCGAGCGCCCTGCCGGGATGACCCGCCTGGAGCAAAACAAGCCCCAGGAGGTGAAGACTGTCCGCATGATTCGGCTCGGATGCCAGGATCTGCCGATAAATCGCCTCTGCCTGCGGCAAGCGGCCTGCGCGATGGTGTACGAGACCGGCCTCGAATGATACAGGACCTGACTGCTCTTCGGCATACATTACGACGGGCCCTGTCATCGATGCGATTGCGTGGGGTGCGAGACAGATGCCAGCTCGTTCGTTTGCCGCTCATGCAAACGCTCTGAAGCGCGCCCGGCGCCTGCCCCACCACTCTGCGGCAAAGACCTTGCGCGAAGCTGGACACACCGCGAGCATCCGCCGCCGCCGGGCCAACCCACCCTACGAGCTAAGTGGCCTACACGTCCCCGTAGGCCGTCTCGGCCGAGCGCGTGGCACGGCCGTAGCCCATGATCATGAACAGCGCGCCGATGATCGCAAGATTCTTTAGCGCGTCGACCAGCACCTTGGCGTTCTCGGGCGCCGCCTGGTTCCAGAAATCGTAGAACAGCACGGTCGAGACCGCGACGTAGATGATCATCAGCAACGCGAAGAAGCGCGCGCCGAAATTCAGCGCGATCATCAGGCCGGCGATGATCTCCAAGCCGCCGATGGCGATCGTCAGCAGTTGCGGCGTGGTCATAGCAGTCGCCGTCTCGATCTGCTTGGCGTAAGGCGCGATCACGTCAGGCACCACGACCTTGGCAAAGATGAAATCGACTGTCGGCTGCATGAAGACCAGCCTTGCCGCGCCGGTGTAGATGAACAGCACGGCGAACAGGATTCGCCCGAAAGTCACGAACGCTGGCATGATCGGCCTCTTGGCTCAGGCTTTTTGAAAACGGAATTTGGACGAAAGCACCGCGCGATTATGAAGAGTCGTTCGCCGGTTTACAAACGGGGAAATGGAGAACTGCAAGTAATTCAAAACAAGCCGCGCAAACGGTGCACCTCCTCCCCTTGCGGGAGAAGGTGGCGCGAAGCGCCGGATGAGGGGTATCTATCCGCGAACTCAATTGTCAGAGGAGGACTCGCGGAGAGATACCACTCAGCCGTCCACCATCTCCCCGGTCTGAACACCCGCAGGGGGAGAGGGTAAGAGCGGCGAGCTCGCCTCAGGTAAACAGCGTCGGCTGCTGCCGCGAGGCGCGCTCTTGCGCTTCCACCACCGCCACCGCGGTCATGTTGAGGATGCCGCGCGCGGTCACCGAGGGGGTGAGGATGTGGGCCGGGCGCGCCGGGCCGATCAGGATCGGGCCTACGGGGAGCGCATCCGCCAGCGACTTGATCATCTGGTAGGCGACGTTGGCGGTGTCCAGCGTCGGCATGATCATGATGTTGGCCTCGCCCTCCAGCTTGGAGTGCGGCAACACCATCTTTCGCGCAGCGACGGAGAGCGCGGTGTCGCCCTGCATCTCGCCGTCGGCCTCGATCTCCGGATGCTTTTCCTTCAACAGCTGGGTTGCCCGGCGCATCTTGCGCGAGGAATCGGTGTCGTAGCTGCCGAAATCCGAATGCGAGACGAACGCGATCTTCGGCTTGAGCGCGAAGCGCTGGACGTGGACCGCCGCCAGCGATGCGATCTCGGCGAGCTCTTCCGCAGTCGGATTGGGACGCACCTGCGTGTCCGCGATGAAGAACGCGCCCTTGCTGGTGATCAGCAGCGCCAGCGCCGCATAGTCGCTGACGCCAGCCTGGAAGCCGACGATCTCGCGGACATGGCGCAGATGGCTCATGTAGCGGCCCTCGACGCCGCAGAGCATCGCATCAGCCTCCCCGCGCGTCACCGCGAGTGCGGCGATCACAGTGTTGTTGGTGCGCACCACCGTCCGTGCCGCATCCGGCGTCACGCCGCGGCGGCCGGCGACCTCGACGTAGGACTGCACATAGGAGCGGTAGCGCGGATCGTCCTCGGGATTGATGAGGTCAAAATCCTTGCCCGCCCGGATCTGAAGGCCGAAGCGCTTGATGCGGGCTTCCACCACCGACGGACGGCCGACCAGGATCGGCCGCGCCAGATTCTCCTCCAGCACGACCTGCGTGGCGCGCAGCACGCGCTCGTCCTCGCCTTCGGCGTAGATCACGCGCACCGGCTGGGTCTTGGCCTTCGCAAACATCGGCTTCATGACAATGCCGGAGCGGGAGGCCCTGGCGCCGCTGGTGCTGATCAGAAGCAGATTGTGCTGATCTAAAATAGAAGCCCCACCTTAGTGGCTGGCTCTAAGGTGGGGCGAAACCGTTCAACCGAGGACCGTACGCGCGACGAATACAATTACCGTTCCCGCGGTGCTTCCAATAAATACGACTGTTAAGACAATTCCATGAGCAATAGCGTGCTCGACAATTCTCTCCTTCGTTGTTGGCAGCTCTTTAGATTCGAGCCATGCTTTTACCTTCTCGATGCCTCGCAAGTCAGCGAGTTGCTCAAGCTCTGGGTTTAGCCTTGGGCGTTTCGGCCCGTCATCCTTCCCTTCCATTCGTTAGTCCTCCGTGGTTGCGAGCGTCCGACATGGGCGCCCTTGAAGCTCGGCCGGCATCCGTCGATGCCGAGCTTTTTCGGGGTGTCCCATGTCGGGTGAGGCTTCATGATGATTCCCATCTTCGTCTCCTGGTTGAGCCAGCGCTTAATTGCGCAAGATTGGCTAGGACACTAGATCAGCGCCCTTCCAGCCTGTCAACGCTACTCACGCGCATAAAAAGCCCAAATGATGCTCACAATTTCGTGGTAAATAAGGAACAGCCGCGCGGAATCGCGCGTTTAATGCTACGATTGGCTAACCGGACGTGCGCATGTTGCGCTGCCGTACTTGACTTAGGGGCATCAAAGGCCCATTACGTCCGCAGATTTAGACCATAGGAGGAGTTGTTCATGGCAAATTTCGTGGCAGAACCTGAAGCATCCGCAGAAAAGGAAAAGGTGCGTGCCCCAGCTGGGGAGGGGACCCGTCTTCACATCTCGTTGCCGCCGGAGGTCCTTCAGCGGCTAAAGACAATTCAGACGGAGACTTATGCGACGTCGCTGACGGAGGTGATTAAGAATTCGCTCATCGTTTACGCGGCGTTGCTGAGCGAACACAAGAAAGGGCGAGAGATTTACACGCGCGGGACCGATGGTCCCGAGGCGCGGCTCCCGATCTTTCTCTGATGTAATGATTTGATGACGCTTAGAATTAAGGGCCCGCCGTCACGCGGGCCCTTAATTTACGAGGATGCCGCAGTGCCCGGCTGATCTGTCATCCCGTCGTCGCGTCTCCAGTTCCTGCTCGAGTTGATTGAGCAACGGACCGTATTTCTCGCCGTGCTCGAGGATGATCTCCGAGACCAGCGCGATGTCGTCGAGCAGCTGCGCCTCGGTGATCCCCCCCGGCAAGCCTCGCCCTCAATCGCACTGCGGGGCCATGCAGGTCAGGTCGAGATCGACCTCGCCGGTCTCGCAGCGTCGCGGCAGCGTGTCGTCGTCCCTGCTGCCGCGCTCGATGGCGGCTGAAGCGGCGTTGGGCCATCGAGCTGTTCTTCCGCTGGGTCAAACAAACCCTCAAGATCGACCACTTCTTTGGAACCAGCGAAACGGCGGTTCGCATCCAGATCACGGTGGCGATGATCACCTTCCTGTTGCTGCGGCTGGTTCACGATACCAACAAGATCGTGAAAAGCCCGCTCGCCTTCGCCCGGCTGATCAAAACCAATCTGATGCACCGCCGGGCCATTGGCGAGCTTCTCACGGCCCCGCCGCCGGCATATCCAGACCAGCCCCGACTTGACTTCGGCCCTGCCGCGACACGCGCAGCTCAGCGCCGCCAAACGCTTCGCGCGGCCACCGTCCTCGCGAGCACACAATGAAACACAAACCGCGCCGGACACTCGTGGGCTTGACCCGGCCATCCACGACTTGCTTCGCCGCAAAAAAGAACGTGGATACCTGGGACAGCTAGCGCGAAGAAGCGCTTCGCGCTTCTGCCCGGGCATGACGAGTTTTCGGAACGACCGCTTCTACAAGAGACGCCGAACGCGCAGCCTCCTTACGTAAACAACGTCGGCTGCTGCCGCGAGGCGCGCTCTTGCGCTTCCACCACCGCCACCGCGGTCATGTTGAGGATGCCGCGCGCGGTCACCGAGGGGGTGAGGATGTGGGCCGGGCGCGCCGGGCCGATCAGGATCGGGCCCACGGGGAGCGCATCCGCCAGCGACTTGATCATCTGGTAGGCGACGTTGGCGGTGTCCAGCGTCGGCATGATCATGATGTTGGCCTCGCCCTCCAGCTTGGAGTGCGGCAACACCATCTTTCGCGCAGCGACGGAGAGCGCGGTGTCGCCCTGCATCTCGCCGTCGGCCTCGATCTCCGGATGCTTTTCCTTCAACAGCTGGGTCGCCCGGCGCATCTTGCGCGAGGAATCGGTGTCGTAGCTGCCGAAATCCGAATGCGAGACGAACGCGATCTTCGGCTTGAGCGCGAAGCGCTGGACGTGGACCGCCGCCAGCGATGCGATCTCGGCGAGCTCTTCCGCAGTCGGATTGGGACGCACCTGCGTGTCCGCGATGAAGAACGCGCCCTTGCTGGTGATCAGCAGCGCCAGCGCCGCATAGTCGCTGACGCCAGCCTGGAAGCCGACGATCTCGCGGACATGGCGCAGATGGCTCATGTAGCGGCCCTCGACGCCGCAGAGCATCGCATCAGCCTCCCCGCGCGTCACCGCGAGTGCGGCGATCACAGTGTTGTTGGTGCGCACCACCGTCCGTGCCGCATCCGGCGTCACGCCGCGGCGGCCGGCGACCTCGACGTAGGACTGCACATAGGAGCGGTAGCGCGGATCGTCCTCGGGATTGATGAGGTCAAAATCCTTGCCCGCCCGGATCTGAAGGCCGAAGCGCTTGATGCGGGCTTCCACCACCGACGGACGGCCGACCAGGATCGGCCGCGCCAGATTCTCCTCCAGCACGACCTGCGTTGCGCGCAGCACGCGCTCGTCCTCGCCTTCGGCATAGATCACGCGCACCGGCTGAGTCTTGGCCTTCGCAAACATCGGCTTCATGACGATGCCGGAGCGGAAGGCGAAGCGCTCGAGCAGCGCGGTGTATTCGTCGAAATTGGTGATGGGGCGCGTCGCGACGCCCGATTCCATCGCGGCTTTCGCAACCGCCGGCGAAATGCGCAGGATCAACCGCGGATCAAACGGACTCGGGATCAGCGAGCCCGGACCAAAGCCCTGCGTCTCGCCGGTGTCAAAACCCTGCGCCACCGCATCCGACGGCGCCTCGCGCGCGAGCTGTGCGATGGCCTCGACCGCTGCGTGCTTCATCTCCTCGTTGATCGCGGTGGCGCCGACATCGAGCGCGCCGCGGAAGATGAAGGGGAAGCAGAGGACGTTGTTGACCTGGTTCGGATAGTCGGAGCGCCCGGTGCAGATCATGGCGTCGGGGCGGGCCTTGCGGGCCTCCTCCGGCATGATCTCGGGCGTCGGGTTGGCGAGCGCCATGATCAGCGGCTTGTCGCCCATCGCCTTGGCCATCTCGGGCTTCAGCACGCCCGGTGCCGAAAGCCCGATGAAGATGTCGGCGCCGCCGATGACGTCGCCAAGCGTGCGCTTGTCGGTCTTCTGCGCATAGACCGCCTTCCAGCGGTCCATCGTGGTGTTGCGGCCTTCGTGAACGAGGCCGTCGATGTCGCAGACCCAGATGTTCTTGCGCTGTGCGCCCATCGATACCAGGAGATTGAGCGTCGCGATCGCAGCGGCCCCTGCCCCCGACGCCACGATCTTGACGTCGGAGAGCTTCTTGCCGTTCAGCCTGAGGCCATTAGTGATGGCGGCGGCGACGATGATGGCGGTGCCGTGCTGGTCGTCATGAAAGACCGGGATCTTCATCCGCTCCTTCAACTGCGCCTCGATCTCGAAACATTCGGGACCACGGATGTCCTCGAGATTGATGCCGCCGAAGGTCGGCTCGAGCGCCGCCACGGTCTCGACCACGCGCTCGATGGTGTCGGCGGCGATCTCGATGTCGAAGACGTCGATGCCGGCGAATTTCTTGAACAGGACCGCCTTGCCCTCCATCACCGGCTTCGAGGCCAGCGGGCCGATATTGCCGAGGCCGAGCACGGCGGTGCCGTTCGAAACCACGGCGACCAGATTGGAGCGGATCGTCAGCGTGGCGGCTTCCGCCGGGTTCTTGGCGATCTCCAAGCAGGCGGCGGCGACGCCCGGAGAATAGGCAAGCGCGAGGTCGCGCTGGTTGGCGAGCGGCTTGCTCGCCTGAATCTCGAGCTTTCCGGGGCGCGGCAGTCGGTGATAGGCCAGCGCCGCCTGGTGGAGATCATCAGAATAGGACGACATGCGGTGTCTCGCCTCGCGTTACCGGCCTCAAAGTGCCTCATCCGGAGCCGCCGTCCAAGCCGACGGTTATTTCCGGGTCGTGGAAACGGGATGAAGCACGGCGGGCGCCCCGGTGGCAATATCCGATTGCGATCCCATCAACAGGGCGGCCAGTCAAATATCTGATAGCGCTAGCTTTCCCTAGACCGCGCGGCGTTTCCCGAATATGGCAGGTTGCGCAGTGCAAAACGAGCAACTGGAGCTAAGGGAATGAAGCGAATCCTGATCGGCCTGATCGTAGCAGCCGTGCTTGCCGCGGGCGGATGGTTCGGCTTCAACCTCTATGTCCAGCATCGGGCCACGGCCGAGGTCGAGGCGGCGTTCGAGCGGCTTCGCGCTGGCGGCGCCAAGGCGAGCCATGGCAAGGTGGCGTTCGAGCTGTCGAGCCGGACGCTGACGGTCGAGGACGTCGCAGTCGATCCCGGCAACCAGTCCCAGGCGCTCGTCAAGATCGGCGCCATCAAGAGCACCGGCATCCGTCAGGTCGATGAGACGCGTTTTGCGGCGGACAGCATCGACATCTCAGGCTTCGAGGTCGCTCTCGACGAGGTCGGTCCCGGGAAGCTGAAAATCTCCTACAAGATCCCGCAGATGACCCTGCGCGACTATGCCGGCCCCCTCCACCTTCAAAGCGCGCCGACATCCGGCTCCCTGATCGACGTGTACCGGTTTGTGCTCGACCAGTTCGCGAGCGTGACGGCAACCTCCGTGACGGTCCCGTCCATCAACGTCAATTTCGACGCCGGCAGCAGCAGCGGCAGCGGAGAAGTGGTCTATTCCGGCCTCGCTCTCCAGAACCTCGGCCGAGGCAAGGTCGATGCGATGAAGACAGACCGCGCCACCTTCACGATCAACGTTCAGCAGCCGGGCAAAGCGGACAAGCTGACCGGCGAGATCTCCACCATCATCGTCAATGATTTCGACTCGACCCCGATCCTTGCCGCGCTCGATCCGCAGATGAGCGGTGACGACAGCTACCGCCGGGTCTACCGGCAAATCTCGACCGGCCCCTATGTGCTGAAGTCGGCGCAGGGGATGCGGATGGATATCGACGGCTTCGCCATGGAGGACATCGACGTGCAACCGTCGAAATTCCGCCTGGCCGAAATGTTCGCCTTGCTGCCCCAGGATAAGTCCGCCCCTCCAACGCCGGCGCAAGCGCGCGAGCTGCTGGAGAAGGTCGCCGGATTTTACGAGGGTATTCGCATCGGCAAGGTCGAGATCGGCAAGACCTCGGTCGGCACACCTCAGGGAACGGGGAAGATCAATGCGGTCCGCTACCGGCAGGGCGAATTCGCGGTCGAGGGCGTCGATGCACCGTCTCCGCAGGGACAGTTCAAGATGGAGCGCTTCGCGCTGAAGTCTTTCAGCATGCCGAACCTGATGCGCTGGGCCGCAGGCCTCGCCACTCCCGGCCAGGTGCCCTCGCCGGACCAGATGCTGGGGCTGTTCCGGGTGCTCGAAGGCGCCGAGATCAAGGGCGTGGTTGCGCCTTTCAAGAACACGCGGCAGCTCGTCACCATCGACACGATCAGCCTGAACTGGGGGCAGCTGGTCGGATCGATCCCGAGCAAGGCCAATCTGGTCGTGAAGATGGTGACACCCACCGACCCGACCAGTCCGGCGCAGCGGGCTCTGACCATGGCAGGCGTCGACAAGCTCGCGATCGACCTCGATCTCGGCGCCGCCTGGACGGAGTCATCCGGCGCGTTCGCGCTCACGCCGGCCACGATCGATCTCGGCAATCTCGCCAAGGCGCAGGCCCGCTTCGCGCTCGCCAACGTGCCGCGCGGCGTGTTCTCGCTCGATGCGGCGCAGGCCATGGGCCAGGCGGCGCAGATCGAGACCGGCGCGATCGAGCTTTCCTTGCACGACAGCGGGGTCGTGGATCTCGTGGTGGCGCAGTTCGCACGGATCCAGAATGTCAGCCGCGACGCCGCGCGCAGTGCCATCGTCGAGATGATCCGGGCCCAGGGCGAGAAGGTCACGACCGCCAATCTCGATGCCAAGCCAGCCGTCGACGCCATCGCGGGCTTCGTGGCAACATCGGGGCAGACGCTGACAATCAAGCTAACGCCGCTCGGCAAGGTGCCGATGCTTCAACTGATGGACGTGCTGAATCACGAGCCGATCGTCGCGCTGGCGCAGTTTAGGATCGAGGCGTCGACGGGGCTTTAGGGGCGACGCGGCGGTCTCGCGTCCCGGACGCGCTGCAACGCGTAAGCGTTGCTGCGCAGAGCCGGGACCCAGAAGCGCCGCTGCTCGCCGAGACGTGGGCCCCGGCTCTGCAGCGCACCGCTGAAGTAGCGCTGCGCTGCGTCCGGGGCACGAGACTCACTTCTGCGGAAGGTTCACCCGCACATGCAGCTCGCGGAGCTGCTTGGTCGAGGCGTCCGACGGCGCGCCCATCAGCAAATCCATGGCCTGCTGGTTCATCGGGAACAGCGAGATCTCGCGCAGATTGTTGGTGCCGCACAAGAGCATGACGATGCGGTCGACGCCGGCGGCCATGCCGCCATGCGGCGGCGCGCCGTACTGGAAGGCGCGGTACATGCCACCAAAACGGTCGACCACTTCCTGCTCGCCATAGCCCGCGATCTCGAACGCCTTCACCATCGCTTCCGGCACGTGGTTGCGGATGCCGCCCGAGGCGATCTCAAAACCGTTGCAGGTGATGTCGTACTGGAACGCCTTGATGGTCAGCGGGTCCTGCGACTTCAACGTTTCCAAGCCGCCCTGCGGCATCGAGAACGGGTTGTGCGAGAAGTCGACCTTCTTGTCCTCGTCGTTGTACTCGTACATCGGGAAGTCGACGATCCAGGCGAGCTCGAACCGCTCCTTGTCGGTGAGGTTCAATTCCTCGCCGACCTTGTTGCGGGCCAACCCTGAAAACTTCCAGAACTTGTCGGGATCGCCGGCAACGAAGAAGGCGGCATCGCCTTCCTTGACGCCGATCTGCGCACGGATCGCGGCGGTACGCTCAGGCCCGATGTTGTTCGCAAGCGGACCAGCACCCTCGCCGCCCTCGCGCCACATGATGTAGCCGAGGCCGGGCTGGCCTTCGCCCTGCGCCCACGAGTTCATGCGATCGCAGAACGCGCGCGAGCCGCCGCCCGGTGCCGGGATCGCCCAGACCTGGTTCTTGGGATCTTCGAGCATGCGCGCGAAGACCTTGAAGCCGGAGCCGCGGAAATGCTCGGAGACGTCCTGCATCTCGATCGGGTTGCGCAGGTCCGGCTTGTCGCTGCCGTATTTGCGGAGCGCCTCGGCGAACGGAATCCGCCGCCAGTTCCTGCTCACCGGCTTGCCCTTGGCAAACTCCTCGAACACCCCGGTGATGACGGGCTCCATCGCAGCGAAGACGTCTTCCTGCGTGACGAAGCTCATCTCGACGTCGAGCTGATAAAACTCGCCGGGCAGACGGTCGGCGCGCGGGTCCTCGTCGCGGAAGCAGGGCGCGATCTGGAAATAGCGATCGAAGCCCGACATCATCAGCAGCTGCTTGTACTGCTGCGGCGCCTGCGGCAGCGCATAGAACTTGCCGGGATGGATGCGCGACGGCACCAGGAAGTCGCGCGCGCCTTCCGGCGAGGACGCGGTCAGGATCGGGGTGTTGAACTCGAAGAAGCCCTGCCCCTCCATGCGCCTGCGCATCGACTTGATGATTTCGACGCGCGTCATGATGTTCTGGTGCAGCTTTTCGCGGCGCAGATCGAGGAAGCGGTATTTTAGGCGAATGTCCTCAGGATATTCCTGGTCGCCGAACACCGGCAGCGGCAGATCACCGGCCGGGCCCAGCACCTCGATCTCGCTGACATAGATTTCGATCTTGCCGGTCGGCAGATCGTCATTGTCGGTACCGTCAGGGCGGCGGCGGACCTTGCCGTCCATCTTGACCACGAATTCCGAGCGCAGCTTTTCGGCCTGTGCGAACGCCGGCGAGTCCGGGTCGACCACGCACTGGGTCAGTCCGTAATGGTCGCGCAAATCGATGAACAGCACGCCGCCGTGGTCGCGAACGCGATGGACCCAGCCCGAGAGGCGAACTGTCTCGCCGATGTTGCTCTCGCGGAGATCGCCGCATTTATGTGACCGATAGCGATGCATGGTCGTCCCAAATTCAATGTCGGAGGGGTCGAATCGGACGGCCTGTAACGGCCGGTCCGAAGTTGCGGCAGGGTTTACCCGACGAGGCCCGAAGCGGCAACCAAGGGAACGGCCCGTTTTGGGCCCGGATTGGCCATTTTTGGCCGATTGAGCCTCAAGCCTTTGCCGATCGGCGTTCCCCGCCTATCTTTATGGCCATGACCGTCCATTTCCCCTTCCAGAACTCCTATTCGGCGCTGCCGGACAACTTCTTTGCCCGCGTCGCGCCGACCCCTGTCGCTGCCCCCCGGCTGATCAAGCTGAACCGGCCGCTCGCGGTCGAGCTCGGGCTCGATCCCGACCTGCTTGAGACCCCTGAGGGCGCCGAAATCCTGGCGGGCAAGACGGTTCCCGCCGGCGCCGACCCGATCGCCATGGCCTATGCCGGCCACCAGTTCGGGAATTTCGTGCCCCAGCTCGGCGACGGCCGCGCCATCCTGCTGGGCGAGGTCATCGACAGAGGCGGCCTCCGCCGCGACATCCAGCTCAAGGGCTCGGGGCCTACCCCGTTCTCGCGCCGCGGCGATGGCCGCGCCGCGCTCGGGCCGGTGCTGCGCGAATACATCGTCAGCGAAGCCATGTATGCGCTCGGTATTCCGACCACGCGCTCGCTTGCTGCCGTCATCACCGGCGAGCATGTGCTCCGAGAGACCGCGCTGCCGGGCGCGGTGCTGACGCGCGTCGCCTCGAGCCACATCCGCGTCGGCACTTTCCAGTTCTTTGCCGCGCGCCGCGACACCGAGGCGGTCCGCCGGCTCGCCGACCACGTCATCTTCAGGCACTATCCGGACCTGCTCCATGCCGAGCGCCCCTATCACGCGCTGCTCGCCGGTGTCGTCGGCCGCCAGGCCGAGCTCATCGCGCGCTGGCTGCTGGTCGGATTCATCCATGGCGTGATGAACACCGACAACTCTTCAGTCTCGGGCGAGACCATCGATTACGGCCCCTGCGCCTTCATGGATTCCTACAACCCCGCGCAGGTGTTTTCCTCGATCGACGAGATGGGCCGCTACGCCTATGCCAACCAGCCGCGCATCGCGCTGTGGAATCTGACGCGGCTCGCCGAATGCCTGCTGCCGCTGTTCTCCGACGACCAGGAGAAGGCGGTCGCGGAAGCCCAGGACATTCTCGGCGCCTTCGGCGAGACGTTCAGCACCGCCTATCAGACGGGCCTGCGCAAGAAGATCGGCCTGTTCAGGGAGCGCAACGGTGATGATGCGCTGATCCAGGACCTGCTCGATGCCATGGCAAAGAACCAGGCCGACTTCACCCTCACCTTCCGCAAGCTCGGTGACGCCGCAGGCACCGCTGACGCCCGCGCGCAGTTCATGGACCCCACAGCATTTGATGAGTGGGCCAAACGCTGGCACGCGCGCACAGCATTGGAGCCGCAGACCGCAACCGAGCGGCAGGCTGCGATGAACGCCGTCAATCCGATGTTCATTCCCCGCAACCACCGCGTCGAGGCCGTGATCCAGGCCGCGGTGAACGATGACAACTACGCACCGTTCGAGGAGCTGGTGAAGGTGCTAGCCAAGCCGTTCGACGACCAACCGGACTACGCGGCTTACGCCGATCCGCCGCTGCCGGATCAGCGGGTGCTGCAGACGTTCTGCGGGACGTGAGGCCCTGGACCGCCGAATGACCCAGGTTCCCATCCTGACCGAAGAAGATATTGAAGCGATAAAGCTGCGGTGTGACCAAGCCACCGCCGGTCCTTGGAGGTCGTTCATCGAAGCGCGCGAGAAAATCAGCGGGTCTGACTTCATCCAGACCGGAGGCGAGGACATCTACCTTACTGGTGCGACGATCGCGGATCAGGACTTCATCGCCCACGCGCGGCAAGACATTCCCATGCTCATTGCCGAGATAAAGCGCCTGCGCGTCAATCGCACCTGACACTCCCTACTTCGTCGCCTTCCGCACCCCGCCGAACGATGCCGCGTCGAACTTCTGCGGATCGACGGGATCGTAGCGTGACCACTCCATGTCGGGCACATTGGCGTAGCGCTCGGTCCAGGCCTTGTTCGTCGTCGTCGTGCCGGGCGCGACGGGGCGGAGCTCGAAATGCAGCACCTTGTTGGGGCCGATCTCGCCGATCGTGTCCTTTGCCTTGACGTTCGCTCCCACTGCAAGCGGCTCCCCCTTCGGCCCGACGATGCGGCCGAGCTGGACATAACGTGTGTAGACGATGCCGCCGTTGGGATAGGTGTGCTTGAGCACCACGTAGCGGCCGCAGCCGCCAATCACGGGAAGATCGCCCGGCGCCTGCTCGCTATTCTCGATCTTGACGACGACGCCGTCCGCCATCGCCGCCGCCGGGCCACCCGCCTTGTCGGAGGTGAAATCGACGCCGGGGTGCTCGTCCTGGGTCCAGCACCCGCAGGAGGTCATCGCTGTATTCTTCGGCGCGTCGGCGCGCGGAAGACTCTTCGGAGTCAGGAATTCATTGACCAGCAGTCCCGGCCCCTCAGGCGAGGTGAAAGCATGGATCGCATAGAGCGACAGCTTGTCCCCGACCGGCACCTCGTTCGGGAGAAAGCCGTAGACCACGTCCTGGATGAAGACCTTGAGCTCCCGCCCCTTGGCGGAGCGGATCGTGATGCAGTTGGTCGCCTGCAGGCCGTCGGCATCCTGTTTGGACATGCCGCTCGTGATCAAGGAGCGCTTCAGCGCGCCGCTCGCACATGGCCCTCCGTGGGACGCCAGCGTGACGTCGAGCTTCAGCGGCGACATCGGATAGACGTCCATGCCGGTGGCGGGTCGCCGTCGCGCCAGGAACTCGTCGAGATCGGTCTCCTTGTAGCGAGCGAAGTTGAATTCGGCACGCACCGCATCGGGAACGGTACAGAGAACGACAAGCAGCAGGGAGACGGCAAGCGAACCCAGCTTGCGGACGACGCGCGGTGGCAACATTCAGAGGTCTCGTGATGCAAATTTGGTGAGCAGCCTGAGCAAACCATGACCGCATCTTCGCGGCAAGGTAGATCGTATCTGGCACCTCAATCGTGAGACGTCATTCGGCCGCAGAGCGCCCTCGTGCGGTCGTCCACGGCATGTCCACATCATTGCTGCGCCGCGGGAACCACTGTCATCAAACTGAAACACTCGCACTCTAACGGCCTGTCCAGGGCCGTCTTGCCGGAGGCGCCCATCCTCCAACGATCCTGACAAGCGCGCCATGCCCTTCAAATTCATCCATATCACCGACACGCATCTCGCGAACCCCGGGCTGAAACTCTATGGCCTCGATCCGCGCGCCCGGCTGGGTGCGGCGATTGCCGATATCAACAAGCACCAGTCCGATGCTGCCTTCGCTGTGGTGACCGGCGACCTCACCCATTGGGGTGAACCTGAATCCTACGCCAATTTCGCCGAGGCGATGGCCGCGCTGAAGATCCCGTACATCGCCATGGTCGGCAACCACGACAAGCGCGTGGCCTGCCTCGACGGCCTCAAGGCAGCGCCGCGCGATCCCAACGGCTTCGTGCAGGGCACCCGCACCACCGAGCACGGCCAGTTCGTGTTCCTGGACACGCTGGATGAGACCAGCCACGCCGGTGAGATGTGCGCCAAGCGCTTGGGCTGGCTCGCGAGCACGCTGGCCGCGGCGCCTGCCGACATGCCGTTCGTCGTCTTCATGCATCATCCGCCCTTCCCCGTCGGCGTGCACGCGATGGACGAGATTGCGCTTAAGCAGAGCGCGGAATTCGCCGAGGTGATCGCGCCTTACCGGTCGCGCATCCGCCACCTCTTCTTCGGCCATGTGCACCGTCCGATCTTCGGCAGCTACGGCAAGATCCCGTTCTCGACCCTGCGCGGCACCAACCACCAGGTCTGGTTCGAGCTCGATGCCACCGCCACCGACCATCTGGCGAGCCACGAACCGCCGGCCTATGGCGTCGCGCTGATCGACGATCAGAACCTCATCGTGCACAGCCACGACTTCCTCGATACCAGTCTGCGCTTTCCGTTCGAGCCACCTGCGGGAATGGACGGCCGCGACTATGCGCTCAACTTCCCGGCGCGGTGACATGAGCCTCGCTGAACCCGCGACTCTCCCGGTCGCGGCATCGGCGGCACCGCGTCTGCACGTCGTGAGGCGGTTTTCTGATCGCTTCAAAGCCTCGCTGCCTGCCTATCTCCTGCTGCTGCCGTCGCTGGTCTTCCTCGCGCTGTTCACCTATGGCGCGATGGGCCGCGTGTTCGTCGACGCGCTCTATCAGCGTGCAACACCGAAGGCGCCGGTCCGTTTCGTCGGCCTCGACAATATCAGCGCGGTGCTTGCCGATCCCTATTTCACCGGCGCCGTCGTCAACAACCTCGTCTATGCCGTCGGCACCGCGATCCCGAGCATCGGACTTGCGCTGCTGTTCGCGCTGGCTCTCGCCCGCACCAGCGCCGTGAACAGCGCATTGCGCGCCGCTCTGTTCCTGCCGGTGCTGATCCCGATGGTCGCGGCCTCCGCGCTGTTCCTGTTTATCTTCCTGCCCAATGTCGGCCTGCTCGACTATTACATCGGCCGCCTGCTTCCGGTGCTGCCGAACTGGCTCGGCGATTCCGACATCGCGCTTTACGCGATCATGGTCATCACGATCTGGAAGAACGCCGGCTATTACATGCTGTTCTTCCTCGCCGGCCTCCAGGCCGTGCCCGAGGACGTCATGGAAGCCGCGCATCTCGACGGCGCAGGTCCGTTCATGCGATTCCGCCACATCATCCTGCCGGAGCTCAAGCCCACCTTCCTGTTCGTCATCGTCATCGCCACGCTCAACGCGGTGACGCAGGTTGACCACGTCTTCGTCATGACCAAGGGCGGGCCGTCCAACGCGACCAATCTCGTGCTGTTCTACATCTACCAGCAGGCGGTCGAGCATTACGACATCGGCAAGGCTTCGGCGGCAACGCTGCTGACGCTCGCCGTCCTGATGGGTCTCACCGCGCTCTCGTTCCGCACGATGGCCAACCGCGAGGGCGGGCCATGAAGCTGATCGATGCGCTGTGGAAGGACGCCCCGCTCGCGACCCGAAACGAGATCACGCCCAAGCTCGGCTTTTTGCTGACCGTGCTGCTCGCAATCGTCTGGCTGATTCCGTTCCTGTGGATGGGCGTGGCGACGCTGCGCCCGGCCTCCGACGGCATCAATCTCATGGCCGAGCTGATGCCGAGCCTGAAGCCGACGCTCGATAATGTCAGGGATGCCTGGGAGATCGGCGATTTCCCGCGCTACACCCTCAACACCACGATCATCTGCACCGGCATCCTGCTGGTGCAGTTCGTCACGATCACGCTGGCGGGCTTTGCCTTTGCGCGGCTCGACTTCGCCGGGAAGTCGCTGATCTTCTATCTGTTCCTGATGCAGCTGATGCTGGTGCCGGTGCTCTTGATCGTGCCGAACCTGAAGCTCGTGGCGCAGCTCGGCCTCTATGACACGCTCACCGGCGTGATGATGCCGTTCTTCGCCTCGGCCTTCGGCACCTTCCTGATGCGGCAGGCCTTCGAGGCGATCCCGACCGAGCTGGAGGACGCCGCCCTGATCGACGGCGCCAGCCTGTTCCAGCGCATCCGCCACATCTACATTCCGCTGTCGATGCCGAGCTTCTCGGCGTTCGCCATCATCTCCGTCACCAGCCACTGGAACGACTTCCTGTGGCCGCTGATGGTGATCAATTCGCCGGACAAGCGGCCGCTCACTGTGGGTCTGTCCGTCTTCACCGCGACCGCCGAAGGCACGCAGGCCTGGGGCACCATCGCCGCCGGCACGCTGATGGTGATCGCGCCGCTGCTCGTCACCTTCCTGATCTTCCAGAAGCGTTTCATCAGTTCTTTCGTCACCTCAGGCATCAAATAGGAGATTCTTCGATGCTGTTTACCCGCAGGCTCATGCTCGGCATAGCAATGGCAGGCGCCCTCGCCTTCCCGGCGCTGGCCGAAGGTCCAACCGAGATTGATCTGTTCTTCCCCGTTCCAGTCGACGGCAAGCTCGCCCGCGACATGGGCACCTTGATCAAGGAATTCAACGACGGTCATCCTGATATCAAGGCGACCGCCGTCTACACCGGCTCGTATGATGACACGCTGATCAAGACGCGCGCGTCGATCAAGGCCGGCAAGCCGCCGTCCGCCGTGATCATGTCGGCGAACTTCCTGCTCGACATGCAGATCGAGAACGAGCTCACCAATCTCGACGGCCTGATCGCCGCCGACGGGACCACCAAAGAAAAGTTTTTGGGCCAGTTCTTCCCCGCACTTCAGGGCAACGCGGTGATCGACCGCTCGGTCTACGGCGTGCCCTTCCACAATTCGACGCCGCTGCTCTACATCAACGCCGACAAGGCCAAGGAAGCCGGCCTCGATCCGAGCAAGCCACCGCAGACCTGGGCTGAATTGACCGACTGGGCCAAGAAGCTCACCAAGCGCGAGGGCGACAAGGTGACCCAATGGGGCATCGCGATCCCCTGCGCCTATGACTATTGCGGCTGGATGATGGAAACGCTCACCATGACCAATGGCGGGCGCTACTACAACGAGGAGTTCGGCGGCGAGGTCTATTACGACACGCCCTCGATGCTCGGCGCGCTGACCTGGTGGAACGACCTCGTCTACAAGCACAAGGTCCACGCCCCCGGTGCCACGCCGGGACCCGCCGTCAGCACCTCCTTCATCTCCGGCAACGCCGCGATGATGATGCTGTCCACGGGCTCGCTGACTTATGTGCGCGACAACGCCAAGTTCAACTACAAGGTCGCCTTCATCCCGCGCAACGTCCGCAACGCCGTGCCGATCGGCGGCGCCTCGCTGATTATTCCAGCCGGTCTCGAAGCCGACAAGCAGAAGGCCGCCTGGACGCTGATCAAGTGGATGACCTCGCCCGAGAAGAGCGCCTGGTGGAGCCGCGCCACCGGCTATTTCGCGCCCAACATGGCCGCCTACAAGACGCCTGACATGGTCGACTTCCTGAACAAGAACCCGGACGCCAAGACCGCCGTCGAGCAGCTCGACGTCGCAAAGCCGTGGTTTGCAACCTACAAGACCGTCCCGGTGCGCAAGACGCTGGAGGACGAGGTGATGCTGGTCCTCAACGGCAAGAAGCAGCCGAAGGAAGCGCTGGTCGCCGCCCAGAAGGCCGCCGACGAGACGCTCAAGCCGTACAATGCGGAGACGTCGCTGAAGCTGCCGTAAGGCCGCCGATAGCACGCGAACAAACTTCGGCGCTCCGGTCATGCGGAGCGCCGAAGCCGTTTCTGGAAGGACCAATCTTGGCAGGCGGAAGTGGTGGGCCAGGCCCTTGGCCAACTCAACTCCGCTCGCTGGAAGTGTGCGATCGATTCTGCCAAGCTGGCATGATGAGCACAGATGTCTGGGACCGCGTTTACACCATGAACAAATACTACGATGGGCCAGAACTCGGTGTTGCCAACTATCTTGGTCGGCCGCACATCTACGAACGACAGTTCGACGGGGAGAGAGACGACTATTCGTCGCGCTTCCTGCTGAGCCCCATCGATCCGAATCTGCTTTCGTTGGTGCGGGAGTCGTGGGAGATCTGGCTGCGGTGGGAGAGTGCATATCGAGAGGGAAAGACCCCCCACAAAACCCACCCCACCCCGCCCTGCCGGAGGAACGTCAACGCCACGACGAGCTTGCGAAACTGATCGGCGACCGCCTCAAGGCTGATCCCGAACACGGCTTCAGCAAATGGGCCCGGTTCCAATCGGACAAGGTTCAATGGGTCGACGCGCCGACGGAGCCCTTGGCCGTGTCGACAGATTAGGTCCACCCGCGGCGCCCCGCCCCGTTAACCCCCCGTCCACCATCCGGCCCGGCCCGCCGCCGGTAACCAAGAGAATTAACAGACCCTCAATTCACCCCAGACAAATCTAGCAATGTTTCTGGGGGGATTTTTGCCGTGGATCTGTTGGTTTTCGAGTTCCTGGGATTGGCTCTGGTCGCCATGTGCGTGCTTGTGGTGGCGTTGCCCTGCGCCCGCAAATCCTCGCAGCGGGTCCGTTACGAATAGGCATTTCGTCGGAAACAGGCGATTCCGGCCCGATGCAAGCCTCGAATTCGCTTAGAGCCCCTTGACATAACAGTGCTTTCGGCAGAACGGCTGATGTACTTGTCATGGGCCTTTCATGGATTTGATTACCACCACCGCTGACCTCGCGGCTGCCTGCAGCCGGTTGGCCAAGCACCCCGTCATAACAGTCGATACCGAGTTCCTGCGCGAGACCACCTATTACCCGCTGTTGTGCGTGGTGCAGTTGGCCAGCGCCGAGGAAGCGATCGTCATCGACGCCCTGGCCGAGGGCATCGACCTCAAGCCGTTCTACGAGCTGATGGCCAACGAGGCCGTGCTGAAGGTGTTCCACGCCGCCCGGCAGGACATCGAGATCATCTGGCACCAGGCCAACATCATTCCGCACCCGGTGTTCGACACCCAGGTCGCGGCCATGGTGCTCGGCTATGGCGACAGCATCGCTTACGACGCGCTGGTCGAGAAGGTCGCCGGCCATCGCCCGGACAAGACCCACCGCTTCACCGACTGGTCGCGCCGGCCGCTGACCAAGGAGCAGATGCATTACGCGGAGTCCGACGTCACGCATTTGCGCGACGTGTTCGCGGCGCTCGATGCCGATTTGAAGAAGCGCCACCGCAGCGAATGGGTCTCCATCGAGATGGAGGTCCTGACCTCGCCGAAGACTTACGACTTCCACCCCGAACGCGCCTGGGAACGGCTGAAGACACGGGTGCGCAAGCCGAAGGACCTCGCGGTCCTGATGGAGGTCGCCGCCTGGCGCGAGCAGGAAGCGCAGAGCCGCGACGTGCCGCGCGGCCGCGTGCTGCGCGACGAGGCCATCAGCGATATCGCGACCCACGCGCCGAACACGCTGGAAAAGCTCGCGAACCTGCGCTCGGTGCCGAAGGGGTTTGAGAAGTCGAAATGGGGCGCGGATATCGTTGCCGCGGTCACGCGCGGGCTGGCGCGGGACCCAGCCACGCTGCCGAAGCTGGAAAAGCCGCGCAACAATAACAATGGCGCAGCGATCGTCGAGCTGTTGAAGGTGCTGCTGCGGATGACCGCCGAGCGCCATGCCGTCGCCAGCAAGGTGATCGCCACCGTGGACGATCTCGAAGAGATCGCAGCCAATGACGAAGCCGACGTGCCGGCGCTGCACGGCTGGCGCCGCGAGCTGTTCGGCGATGCCGCGCTGAAGCTGAAGCGCGGCGAGCTGGCGCTTGCGGTCGAGAAAGGCCGCGTGATCGGGGTTCAGCGGGCGGACGCGGTCAAACCGCCATCCTGATGAGGTGCGAGCCAGTATGGCAAGCACCTCCAGCGACAACCGCTTCGCGGTTGCGCGGGGGTGATGGGGGTAGATCAAGGGCTCGCTGTTTCAACCTCGTCATTGCGAGGAGCTCTTGCGACGAAGCAATCCAGGGTCTTTCCGCGGATGCGGTCTGGATTGCTTCGCTACGCTCGCAATGACGGAATTTGACGGGCCGGCTTCGCTTACGCCGGCGTCAGCTTCGCGACTTCCGGCATCATATCATTCAGCACGCCAGTGATCGCCGCGATCAGCTCGTCGATCTGGGCCTTGGTGACGATCAGCGGCGGGCAGATGGCGATGGCATCGAGCATGTTGCGCGAGATCACACCGCGCTCCTGGAGCATGCGGCTGGCCATGCCGCCGACGGCGCCGGGCGTCGCTGCTGCCGTCTTGCGGCCCTTGTCGAGCACGAGCTCGATCGCCGCGATCATGCCGACGCCGCGGACCTCGCCGACCAGCGGATGGCTGGTGAGCTCGCGCAGCTTGCCCTGCATGTAGCCGCCGAGCTCGGCGGCATGCGCGACCAGGCCGCGCTCCTCGATGATCTTCAGGTTTTCGAGCGCGATCGCCGAGCCGACGGGATGGCCGCCCGCGGTGAACCCGTGGCCGAGCACACCGATCTTGTTGCTCTCGTCCGCGATCGGCTCGAACATCTTGTCATTCATCAGGATCGCCGAGAACGGGAAATAGCTCGAGGTGATCTGCTTGGAGACCACGAGCACGTCAGGCTTGATGCCATAGGTCTCGCAGCCGAACATCTTGCCGGTGCGGCCGAAACCGCAGATCACCTCGTCGGCGACAAGCAGGATGTCGTACTTCTTCAGGACCGCCTGGATCTTGTCCCAATAGGTCGCCGGCGGCACGATGACGCCGCCCGCCCCCATCACCGGCTCACCGAAGAAGGCCGCGATCGTCTCCGGCCCTTCTTTCTGGATCATTGCGTCGAGCTCTTCCGCCCGGCGCGTCGCAAAAGCTTCCTCGCTCTCGCCGGGCGCGCCGTCCTTGTAGAAATGCGGCGAGCCCGTGTGCAGGATGTTCGGCAGCGGCAGGTCGAACGAACGATGGTTGTTCGGCAGGCCCGTGAGGCTTGCGGACGCAATGGTGACGCCGTGATAGGCGCGCATGCGGCTGATGATCTTCTTGCGCTGGGGCTGGCCGAGCGCGTTCGAGCGGTAGGCGATCAGCTTCAGAACGGTGTCGTTGGCCTCCGAGCCGGAATTGGTGAAGAACACCTTGCTCATCGGCACAGGCGCGAGCGACACCAGCTTCTCAGCGAGATCGATCGAGGGCCCGTGCGATTTGGCGGAGAACGTGTGGTAGAACGGCAGCGCCAGCATCTGCTTGTGCGCGGCGTCGACCAGCCGCTTCTCGTTGAAGCCGAGCCCGACGCTCCACAGGCCCGCCATCGCCTCGAAATAGCGCTTGCCCGACGCGTCGAACACGTAAGGGCCCTCGCCGCGCTCGATCACCAGCGGACCGGCCTGCTGATGGGCGCGCGCATTGGTGTAAGAATGGAGCTGGTAGGCCACATCCCGGGCTTCTTGCGAATTGGGCAGCATGGACATTTGCGGGGATCCCTTAAAGTCGTCGCGTTGCCGGCGCGGCTCACGTCATCACTTGATTACGAAGTTACTGGCTATTGCCATGAGGCAGAACTTGCAACGCCAATTCATCGGCAGCGAGCGCTCAGCAGCGTTGCACAAAGCCGCACACGGGTAGCTTGCAGAGCTGGCGGCCCTCAGGCCGCGCTGTCGTCATCGCCGTCGTCGGCGGCGGCAACGGCCTCCCTCACCTCGACGAGTGCCATCGAGAGCAGATAGACCGTTGTGGGCAAACCAACGCGGCGCGCCGCCTCGGCCGCACGCGACAGCTCACTGGCCAGCTCCTTGAGCTCGTCTCCCCGTGACAATGTCCCACCCCATCCGCCGATCGCGGCCGCCTACACCGCAACGGCGCCGCTGGCTCTGATCAGTTCGGCGCTGGACTGGATCGTAGCAAAATTCCCGATGACATTCACCACCGACTGTTTGTAGGCGGCCGGCTCACCCGTGCCCGGCTGCCGGCAGGCCACGGCGTCTGTGACGATTTGGTAGCGATGGCTGCGGTGAAACCCGTCCACGGCGGTGGCCAGGATGGTCTCGTCCAGGGAGAAACCGATCACCACGCAGCGCACATTGCGGATATTGGACATGTAGTCCACAAACCGCGCAGAGCTGTAGGCCGACGGCAGCGGGTGCTCGAACGTCATCTCTCCCGGCTTCGGCTTCGCCTCCGCAATCCAATCGGTCAGCTTCGATGCCGGATTGAACCACGCCGCCTGGGCGATGCGCTTCAGATGCATCACCGGCCAGAGATTGGTGCGCCACAGCGCCAGAAGCTCCAGGCAGCGCAATGTAGAGGCGTCGCCGTCGAGGACGACGTGGCGACGCCCGGGGGTCAGATATTCGACCTGGAGATCCGCACAGACCAGGATCGGTGGATCGTCTTGGATGGAAGCCAACATTGTCTTGCGCAGAGCTGCACCAGTTTCAGCGGTCGGCGGCTGCGAGGTCGCGCAGCGGCGAGGTCACTGCCCGCCCCGCCGATGCGTCGAGCACGCCGGGCCGGTCCCAATCGCCCTCGGGACGGATGATCACATAGGGATCGCTGTCCAGCGTGATGGCATCCGGCCCCGGCTCGATCTCCAGCAGCATCTCCGTGTAGGCGAAATCCGAGAAGGTGATCTTGCGATTGTGACCGAGCGGCTTGGCGCCGAAATGGGCCCAGAAATCGACCAGCCGGTCCTGCGCCTGGCCGTAGATCTTGCGAAACCCCTTGCGCTTCACGTAGTCGACGCTCGCCTGCACCAGCTTGAACGAGACGCGCGAGCGCCGGTATTGGTGCCGTACTGCGAGCCGCTCCACCTTGGCGAAATCGCCGAAGAAGCGCACCCGCAGGCAGCCCGCGGGCTCGTTGCCGACATAGCCGATGAAATGGGCAGCGACCATGTCGTTGCCGTCGAACTCCTCGTCGAACGGACAATCCTGCTCGGCGAGATAGACCGCCGAGCGGATGGCGATGACCAGCATGAGATCGCTGGGGTCGCGCGCGAGGCGGATCGTGATGGCGCGGGAGTCAGGCTTGGCGAGGGGGATCCTAGTGCCGTGCATCTGCAAAACTCCTTGCTTGGATAACCGCGCCCGGCATGAGCATCGGCTGCCGGTGCCAGGGGCGCTCGTAACACCAGAGGTCGGGCTGGAA
The DNA here is from genome assembly GCF_900109945.1 of Bradyrhizobium sp. OK095. Classification (GTDB taxonomy): domain Bacteria; phylum Pseudomonadota; class Alphaproteobacteria; order Rhizobiales; family Xanthobacteraceae; genus Bradyrhizobium. Next base: position 502,383 of record NZ_FOBX01000003.1, on the reverse strand, counting down.
GCTCGGGACAGGCGCAAAGCCGGTCGCTCTCATGATCTCGCGTCCGGCCACGGTTGACGGCTGCGCATAGCAATCGGCGCCGCGAAATCTTAACTGTCGCAGATGAGCCGCGGCCTTGCCGAGACCGGCGACGCCGCGCCCGGTCGCCGCGATCGCCCAGATGTAGATGGCAGCAACGTCTTCCTGCGGAGAGGCAAGATAATGCATCTCGGGCGCGGTGAGGCAGATCTCGTCGAGCAGCAGGGCATCGTGCCCGCGCTCGCTCAAAAACAGGAAGGCCATGCCGCCGACGAGATGGCCCTGCCGGCTGAAGGTCAGGATGCTCTGGGGATCGAATGTGAAGTATCTGGCGAGCTCGGCCGCACCGATCTGCACGCCGGGCACCAGCCGCTGCGCCATTTCGGAAAGGGCCGCGATTTCGGAAAATTGCGCGCAGCGGACGTCGATGTCCGGACTGGGCTGCAGCGCGTCGAAATCATGCCTTGCGGCAAACGAGCCCCTTTCCATACCTACCTCGCCCCTCTATCGTTCGCGGCTTTCGTACCCCGCTATGACGATGAGCTTAGCGGCTGGGGATCAGGAGTATGCAGCAGTTATTGCACCGGGGTGCTGCGATGATGCAGCACCGTGAAGAAGCCCTGGACGCGTCCTGGGACGATTTGAAACTGTTTTTAGCTTGCGCAAAGTATAAAAGTTTCCGCAACGCCGCCGAGGAGCTCGGGCTCACCTCCACCACCTTGATGCGCAGGATCGACCGGCTCGAAGAGAGCATCGGCTGCAAGCTGTTCCTGCGCGACCAGAGCGGGCTCACGCTGAGCGATGAAGGCACCGGGATGATCGCCGACGTCGCGCATATGGAGCGTCACGCCTTCAACGTGTTCCGACGTGCCTCGCGCGCGTCGAACGATACGTCGGGCACCGTGCGCGTCGCGGTCACGGAAGGCCCGGGCAATTTCTGGATCCTGCCGCGGCTGATCGATTTCCAGAAGACCTATCGCAAGATCACCGTCGATCTGCGCTGCGCGATGGAGCAGGCCGACGTCGCACGCCTGGAGTCGGACATCGCGATCCAGCTCGAGCCGCCGACCAATCCCGACCTGATCGTCGCCAAGCTCGGCCGCCTGCACATCTATCCCTTCGTCTCCAAAGAGTATGAAAACCTCTACGGCGTGCCGGCCACGCTCGCGGACTTGCCGAACCACCGCATCATCAAGCAAAGCGCGCCGCAGGTCGACGATAGCGCCTACGCCCGTGTGCTCGGGCTGAAATCACTCGAGGGCATCGTCGGGATCAAGACCAACTCCTCTGTCGGCGTGCTCTATGCGGTGGAGCGCGGCGCCGGCATCGGCTTCCTGCCGACCGTGTCGATCGCGCTCGGCGCGCCGCTCGTTGCCGTCGATCTCGGCGTCAGCCATCATGCCGATCTCTGGCTCACCTATCACAAGGAATTCCGTGACTCCGAACGCCACAAGATCGTGGTCGAGTGGCTCAAGAAGATCTTCGATCCCAAGACTCATCCCTGCTTCCGCGACGAGTTCATCCATCCGAACGCGCTGGTGCCGATGATGACGGCCGCGCGCGAGGGCTTTGGATTGACCGGTTATGTCGCGGCAACGCCGACGTAAGCTCGAACGATCGGCGTCCTACCACCTGTATTCGAAGCCGACCGTGCCCTGGTGCGAGGTCAGCTCGTTGCGGAACTTGCCGTCGTAGTTGATGTAGAGCCGCGCGGTGTTGGTCAGGCTGAGTGAGGCCGAGGCGCCGGCATCCATGCCGTAGCGGCTCTCGCCGATGCCGGGGACAACGATATTCTGGGTCCCGAGGCTGACCTGCACTGATCCCAAATTCTGGTAGAAATTGTCGACGAACTTGCCGTAGGCCGACAGGTCCAGGATCTTCTGGTCGAAGATGAAGTAACGCCCGATCTCCGCGCCGATCATGACGCGCGCGCGAGAGAGCGCGCTGGAACCGACGTTGAGCGGATCGAGGCCGCCCGCCTCCTGGAACGCCACGCTGGTGGCGCGCACATATTCGAGCGCGCCCTTGGGCACGACGCGCATCTGGTCCTTGGTCCAGTAATAGCTGATCTCGGTCAGCGCGCCGTCGACCGCGGCGCGATAGCCCGCGGTGGCAAGGCCAAAGCCGGTATCCCGGCTGGAATGGACTTTTCCAAAACCGTGCACCACCGCAAAGGCCCAGGTCCATGGGCCCTTGTCGACCGAGCCGTTGAAGCCGATCTGGGTCAGGTCGAGCGTCGCCGACTGGAGCGCCAGCGGCACGTCGATATCGGTATGGCTCTGGTCGACGGAGAAGCCGAGATTGACGCCGGGCGCGACCCGCGCGCCGAAACCGGCGACGCCGCCGAACGTCTTGCGCTTGTCGCCGAGGAAGTCGCCCTGCGCATCGGTCCGCACCGAAATGCCGTAGCCCTCGAACCAGGTCCGGTAGCGCGGATCTTCGGTGCTCGCTGAGGCGCCGCCGCCGCCGGGATTGGTCCGGAACGCCCGATTGACGCCGCCGGATGCCTGATTGCCGAGGCGCTCCAGGAAATTCGAGCCGAGATTGAGCGCGCTGTTGCCGGCCGACTGGTCGTAATTGGTCGAGGTCGGCATTGGGATCGGCGTCGGCGACGGGGTGGGCGTCGGAGACGGAACGGGCGTCGGACTTTGCGCGAAGCCAGGTGTCGCCGGCATCACCACGACGAGCGCAAACGCAAAAATCATGGCGATCGCAGCCGCGATCCGGCGGACGCGGTCCAGCCCGATCATCTGCCGTGTGCCGGAGAGCTGCGAGGCGCAGCGCATGACGATGAATCCCAAAGCAAGGTGGCGGCGCGCAAAAATGCAACACGATCTGCAGCGCGCGCGGCGATTTGGGCCGAACTGCCACGGAGGGTCAACGGCTGGCGCACCATGGCCGAGGCTATTGCCCTCGATTGTGGTTCCGATGCCACAGGGCACAAATAGCAGGCGGCGATATCAGGCCCGACCTTGAAATCCGCACGCGGCTTGCTAACGCGCGATTTTCATGTTGCAATATCGGACACAATCGGAATTGGCCGCTCAGCTGTGCGTTTCGCGACGATGAGACTCGAACAGACTTCCGGAAGCCCGTTTGTGGCGTGGCACGCGAAAAGCGGCCGCGTCGTTTTTGTATCTAGCGGAGGAGACTGAGGATGTCGCAAAAGGGCACCGTCAAATGGTTCAACCCGACCAAGGGTTATGGGTTCATCAAGCCGAACGGCAGCGATAAGGACGTGTTCGTCCACATCTCGGCCGTCGAGCGCGCCGGACTTTCGACCCTCAATGAAAACCAGGCGGTTGAATACGACCTCGTGGAGAACCGCGGAAAAGCATCCGCGGAGAACCTCAAGGTCTCCTGATTTCTCTCAAAGCTACGCGTGAGAGATCATGACGATGCCCCCGGCTCTGCCGGGGGATTTTGTTTTGCCGCGACGAAACGTCGGCGGCCCTTCAGCTCACCACCGGCGCAACCAAAAAATTCTCCGACGCTGCGCTTCCCGCCGTCTTGCAGACATCGCCCTCGATCCGGACCTTATCGGTCGCGAGCAGCCGCAGCGCTTCGGGATAGATGCGGTGCTCGACTTCGAGGATGCGTTCCGACAGCGTATCGCCCGTGTCATGGTCGCTGACAGGCACCGCGCCCTGCATCACGATCGGGCCGGCATCGGTCTCGGGGATCACGAAGTGCACTGTCGCGCCAGACAGCTTTACGCCGGCGCGCAAGGCCTGGCCGTGCGGGTCCAAGCCTGGGAACGACGGCAGCAGCGACGGATGGATGTTGAGCATCCGCCCGTACCAGGCCCTGGTGAACTCAGCCGTGAACAGGCGCATGAAGCCGCCGAGGCAAATCAGCTCGATGCCGTGCTGGTCGAGGGCTGCCTGCAGCACCTTCTCGAAGCCGGCGCGGTCCTTGCCGAACGGCTTGCTCTCGATCACCAGCGTGTTCACGCCGCTCGCTTTGGCCCGTTCGAGCCCGAGCGCATCGGCCTTGTTCGCGATGACGAGCGAGATCTCCGCCGGAAAATCCGGCACGCTGGCGGCCCTGATCAGCGCGGACATGTTGGAGCCGCGACCGGAAATCAGGATGGCGACGCGGCGCTTCATCACAGCGCCAGATCGAGGTGACCGTTATAGACGACGCGGTGCTCGCCCTCGGCCGGGATCACGGTGCCGAGCTGCGCCACGGTCTCGCCGGCGTCGGTGAAGACCTGCACGACCTGATCGACCTTGTCAGGCTCGACGATCGCGATCATGCCGATGCCGCAGTTGAAGGTCCGCAGCATCTCCAGCTCGGCAATGCCGGCTTGGGCAGCCAGCCATTTGAACACCGGCAGCACCGGCAGGCGCGCCAGATCAATGCCGACGCCGAGGTTCTGCGGCAGCACGCGCGGAATGTTGTCGGTGAAACCGCCGCCGGTGATGTGGGCGAGCCCCTTCACCGCGCCGGTCTCGCGGATCGCGCGCAGGCAGGATTTGACGTAGAGCCTGGTCGGCGTCAGCAGCGCGCCGCCAAGCGTCATCACGGGGGCAAATGGCGCCTGCGCCTCGAAGCCGAGGCCGGATTGCTCGACGATCTTGCGCACCAGCGAGAAGCCGTTGGAGTGCACGCCCGATGAGGCAAGCCCGATCACGGCGTCTCCCGCGGCGATGTCCTTGCGCGGCAACAGTGTGCCCCGCTCCGCGGCGCCCACTGCGAAGCCGCCGAGGTCATAGTCGCCGTCCTTGTAGAGACCGGGCATTTCGGCGGTCTCGCCGCCGATCAGGGCGCAGCCGGATTCCCGGCAGCCTTCGGCGACACCGGCGACGATCGAAGCCGTGGCCTCCGGGTCGAGCTTGCCGCAAGCAAAATAGTCCAGGAAGAACAGCGGCTCGGCGCCCTGCACGACGAGGTCGTTGACGCTCATGGCGACGAGGTCGATGCCGATCCCGCCATGCAGCCCGGTCTCGATCGCGATCTTGACCTTGGTTCCGACGCCGTCGGTGGCGGCGACCAGGATGGGGTCCTTGAAGCCGGCCGCCTTGAGGTCGAACAGGCCCCCGAAGCCGCCGATCTCGGCGTCGGCGCCGGGGCGCGCAGTGGCGCGCACCATCGGCTTGATCAAGTCGACGAGGCGGTTGCCCGCGTCGATATCGACGCCTGAATCGGCGTATGTGAGGCCGTTTTTGCGGTCGGTCATGCCCGATTTCCAGTGGGTTTGCGGCTGGTTACGTCGAATTCCGGGGACGCGCAATGGCTCGCATGGCGCGCCCGGCCGTACTATGTAGATATCAACCGGTTCAGCCTCCTGAAGGGGCCGGATTCGAGGTCAGGCCGGGTGCCGGGAAGCGCCGTGTGAGTATTCCAAATATCATTACCCTGGGCCGCATCCTGCTGGTCCCGATCATCGTCTGGGCCATTGTGTCGAGCCAAATGGAGGTGGCGTTCGCCCTCTTCCTGATCGCCGGCATCAGCGACGCCGTCGACGGCTTCCTGGCCAAGCGCTTCAACATGACGAGCGAGCTCGGCGCCCTGCTCGACCCGCTGGCCGACAAGGCGCTGTTGGTGTCGATCTACCTCGCGCTCGGCATCTGGGGCGCCATCCCGCGCTGGATCGTGATCCTGGTGGTGTCGCGCGACATCATGATCGTCACCGCGGTGATCGTATCCTGGCTGTTCGACAAGCCGGTCGAGATGAAGCCGTCGAAAGTATCCAAGTTAAACACAGCGGCCCAGGTTGCTTATGCCGCCCTGATGCTGGCCTCCCTTGCCTTCGGCTTCAAGCCGGCGCCCTATGATATTATCCTGATGAGCCTCGTCACGGTCTTCACGCTCTCCTCGGTGTCGCTCTACCTCGTCGAGTGGCTGCGGCACATGAGCACGATCGAGGCCAAGTAGCGCGATCGAGGCCAAATGAGCCGGGATGCGGCCCCGCAAAAGGCCAACTCCCGCTCGATGAAGTCGAATCTTTCAACCGAGGCCGGCCATCCGGCATGGAGCAAACCAAGCGTGGCAGGCCGCGTTCACCCCCGACAATTGGCGTTCTCGCTTCCGCATGCGGAAAGCCTTAGCCGGGACAATTTCCTCGAAGGCCCTGCCAACGCCGCTGGTCTTACCCTCGTCAACGCCTGGCCGGAATGGCCGAACCGGATCATGTGGCTGGCCGGCCCCGAAGGCAGCGGCAAGAGCCACCTTGCCGCGATCTGGGCTGAGGACTCCGGCGCTCGGTCGACCGCCGGCAATGCGCTCGCCGCCGCAGGCGTTCCGGGCGCGCTCGCCACCGGCGCGCTGGTGGTCGAGGATCTCAAGGCCGGGGATTTTGACGAGCGCGCCCTGTTCCATTTGATGAACCTGGCCCGCGAGGACGGCGCCTACGTCCTGTTCACGGGACGCGAGCTGCCGGCTTCACTCGCGATCGAGCTTCGCGACCTGCGCTCGCGCCTGCGCGCCGTACCTGTCATTTCGCTGCTGCCGCCTGACGACCAGCTCTTCCGCGGCCTGATCGTGAAATTCTGTGCCGACCGCCAGCTCAGCGTGGACGAGAGCGTGGTCAGCTACCTCACCACCCGCCTGGAGCGGTCCTCGGCCGCCGCCCGGCAAGCCGTGGAAATGCTCGACAGCGAGGCCCTGCGCCTCGGCCGCCCGGTCACGAGGGCGCTGGCCGCCGAGCTGCTCCGGGACGCTTGAGCCGTCGCCCGCCTCCGAGGCCGCTTGACGCGGCGCGGTGGCGGAACATCAATGTCATCGAAACGTCATCGCACTAACACATGCTCCCGGCGATTTTGCGCCTAAGTCGCGAATTGGGGCGAACTGGATGGATCGACTTCTCATGGACTCCGTGCAAGCTGTTGAAACTAAAGAAAAAGACACGGAGATCGAGGGCCAGCCGGCAATCGCGTCGAGCCCGGAGCGGTTCATCAACCGCGAGCTGTCCTGGCTGCATTTCAACCGCCGCGTCCTGGAGGAAGCGGTCAATCCCAGCCACCCCATGCTGGAGCGGGTGCGATTCCTGTCGATTTCGGCGAATAACCTCGACGAGTTCTTCATGGTCCGCGTCGCCGGCATCAAGGCCCAGGTCCGCGAGGGCATTGCCGAGCGGGCCCCTGACGGCCTGACCCCCTCCGAGCAGCTCACGCTGATCAGCCGCACCGTCTCCCAGCTTGCCTCCGACCAGCAGGCGATCTGGGCCGATCTGCGCGGCACGCTCGCCGATGTCGGCATCGTGCTGGTCGAGGGCAAGGACGTCACCAAGGCGGAACGGACCTGGGTCGAGGATTACTTCCTCCACAACGTGTTCCCGCTGCTGACGCCGCTGGCGATCGACCCAGCCCACCCCTTCCCGTTCATTCCGAGCCTCGGCTTCACCATCGCGCTCCAGCTCACACGCGCCGCCGACGGCAAGCAGATGAACGCGCTGATCCGCATGCCTGGCAAGATCGACCGCTTCATCCGCCTGCCGGTCGAAGGCAAGGTGGTCCGGCTGATCACGCTGGAACAGGCGACCGGCCTGTTCATCAACCGCCTGTTCCCCGGCTACAATCTCCAGGGCCAGGGCGCCTTCCGCGTCATCCGCGACTCCGAGCTCGAAATCGAGGAAGAGGCCGAGGATCTCGTCCGCCTGTTCGAGACCGCGCTGAAGCGGCGCCGCCGCGGGTCGGTGATCCGGCTCGAGATCGACGCCAAGATGCCGGAGCAGCTGCGCAGCTTCGTGCAGCACGCGCTGTCGACCGCCGACGACGAGGTCTTCCTCGTAGACGGCGTGCTCGCCATGAACGAGCTCTCGCAGCTGACCCGCGTCGACCGGCCCGACCTCGAATTCACCCCTTACGTGCCGCGCCATCCCGAGCGCGTGCGCGAGCAAGGCGGCGACATCTTCGCTGCGATCCGGCAGAAGGACCTCGTCGTCCATCACCCCTATGAATCCTTCGACGTCGTGGTGCAGTTTCTCCAGCAGGCGACGCGCGACCCCGACGTCGTCGCCATCAAGCAGACGCTGTACCGCACCTCCAGCAACTCGCCGATCGTGCGTGCGCTCGTGGAAGCCGCCGAAGCCGGCAAATCCGTCACCGCGCTGATCGAGCTGAAGGCGCGCTTCGACGAGGAGGCCAATATCCGCTGGGCACGCGACCTCGAACGCGCTGGCGTGCAGGTCGTCTACGGCTTCCTCGAACTGAAGACCCACGCAAAGCTCTCGATGGTGGTGCGTCGCGAGGGCGGCAGCCTGACGACCTACGTCCACACCGGCACCGGTAATTATCACCCCGTGACCGCGCGCATCTATACCGACCTCTCCTACTTCACCTCGGACCCCACCATCGGCCGCGACGCAGCGCGCGTGTTCAACTTCATCACCGGCTACGCCGCGCCGAGCGATCTGGAAAAGATGGCGGTATCGCCGCTGACCTTGCGCAAGCGCATCATCGAGCACATCCAGGGCGAGACCGCGCATGCCAAGCATGGCCGTCCCGGCGCGGTCTGGATGAAGATGAATGCACTGGTCGACCCCGACATCATCGACGCGCTCTACGAGGCCTCGCAGGCCGGCGTGCAGGTCGAGCTCGTGGTACGCGGTATCTGCTGCCTCCGGCCCGGCATTCCCGGCCTGTCGGAGAACATCCGCGTCAAGTCGATCATCGGACGCTTCCTGGAACACGGCCGAATCTACTGCTTCGGCATGGGCCAGGGCCTGCCGAGCGCCAAAGCGGCTGTGTATATCTCCTCGGCCGATATGATGCCGCGCAACCTCGACCGCCGCGTCGAGGTGCTGTGTCCGCTGCAAAATCCCACGGTGCATCAGCAGGTTCTCGAACAGATCATGGTCGCGAACCTGAAGGACAATGAGCAGAGCTGGCAATTGTTGCCGGACGGGTCCTCAACGCGTATGAAGACCGCGAAGGGCGAGGAGCCTTTCAACGTCCACAACTACTTCATGACAAATCCGAGTCTGTCTGGCCGTGGAAAGTCGCTCAAGGAATCCTCGCCGCGTCGTCTCACGCGCCGCAATGAACGCCATCAATCCTGATCCGGGATTTGTGACGTGACGCGGCCGCGCAAGCGCGGCTCCAGCGTCGCGGTCATCGACATCGGCTCCAACTCGGTCCGTCTCGTCGTTTACGAAGGACTGACGCGGAGCCTCATTCCGATCTTCAACGAGAAGACGCTGTGCGGCCTCGGGCGCGAGGTGCAGAGCACGGGCCTGCTCGCGCCCGATGCCGTCGACAAGGCGCTGACCTCGCTCAGGCGTTTTCGTGCGCTGTGCCGGGTGATGCAGGTCGGGCGTGTGTTCGCGATTGCGACCGCAGCCTGCCGCGACGCCTCCAACGGCCCCGACTTCATCGCCAAGGCCGAGCGGATCTGCGCCGTGAAGATCGAGATCCTGTCGGGCCCGCGCGAGGCGCGGTTGTCGGCGCTCGGCGTGATCTCCGGCATCCACCATCCCGACGGCATCGTCGGCGATCTCGGCGGCGGCTCGCTCGAGCTGATCGACGTGCGCAAAAACACCGTGCGTAGCGGTGTGACGCTGCCGCTCGGCGGCCTCGCGCTCCAGGACCTCGCGCACAAATCGCTCAAGCGCGCCGACCGCATCGTGCGCGAGGAGATCGACGAGGTGCCGCTGCTCGCCGCGGGACGCGGCCGCACCTTCTACGCCGTCGGCGGCACCTGGCGCGCGCTGGCGCGCATCCACATCATCCAGAGCGGCTATCCGCTCCAGGTGATGCACGGCTATTCGATCTCGGCCGCCGAAGCGCTCGATTTTTCGCGTCGTCTGCGCCGGCTTGCGGCCACTGGCATGCTCGCCGACATCGAGATCGTCGCCGATGCGCGCCGCCCGCTCCTCACCTATGCGGCGCTGGTGCTCGAGCACATCATCCGCGTTGCGAAACCCAAGACCATCGTGTTCTCGACCTTCGGCGTGCGCGAGGGCCTGCTGCACGAAAAGCTGTCCGAGACCGAACGCAACAAGGACGGGCTGATCTGCGCCGCGGAAGAGCTGAACCAACTGCTGTCGCGTTCGGCCAAGCACGCCCGTGAGCTGATCGCCTGGACCGATCGTCTGGTGCGCGTCGTGAAGCTGCGTGAGACCGCGGAGGACCGACGGCTGCGTCACACCGCCTGCCTGCTGTCCGACATCGGCTGGCGCGTGCATCCCGATCATCGCGGCGAGCAGACGCTCAGCCTCGTCGTCAACGGCAATTTCGGCGCGGTCACCCACACCGAGCGCGCCTTCGTCGGCCTGTCGGTGTTCTATCGTTATGCGGGCCTCAGCGAGGAGAACCAGCCGCCGCTCACGACGCAGGAGTTGCTGACGCAGGCCCAGCTCGAACGCGCCCGTCTCCTCGGAGCGGCGTTCCGCGTCGCCCATCTGATCTCGGCAGCGCGCCCGGGCGTGCTGCCGGCCACGCATTTCCGGACCCAGGGGCGCAATCTGATGCTGGTGTTCGAGCACCGGCTTGGCGACCTCGTCGCCGACCGCGTCGGCAGCCGGTTCAAGCAGCTCGCCCGCCTGATCGGCCGCGCGGGCTCGATCGTGAGGCGCTAGGGCGAGAGACTAGGCTCCCTCTCCGCTTGGCGGGCGCTGGAGGCTTCTCCAGCAAAAATGGAAAACAACCCCATGCACAGTAGAGCCAGGTCTGCCGGCCAGCGCAGCGGCCGGTCGCTCAAGCCATTGCCGCGTCGAGCAAATCACGAGCAAACCGGCAAGGCCCGCGGCCCCTGCGCCGCAGGTTCGTTTTCGCGATCTGACGCGCCATCGGCCAAGCTCGCTTCCCGGTCGTACACATTTCGTATTTTTCGAATCGCAGCTTGACGCGTCGGGCAAAACAGTGGCATTATGCCATGCTGCCCCTTTCGAGATCGCGTCAGGCCGGTCACCCTCGAAAGGCTTGTCAGATAGCATCAACGTTCTGGATTTCCACGCCGCGGCGGGAGCACCAAGTCGGCCGCTTCCTCCGCGTCTTTAAGGAACTCGCTGCGCGGCGCGCCCATCTGCGCACGCATGGTCAGACCGCGGCCAAGGTCGAGCACCTGGCTCGCGCGCACCGCAACAGGAAAGTCAGCCGGAATTTCTCCCGCGCCGATCCCGTCGTAGAAACGCCGTTCCACGAGCGCCCGAGGGACTTAGCGCGAGGCCGAACGTCACCTTCGGAGGAGCCTCTGATGACACACACAGCGAACCATTCGATCCCAAAACAGGGCAAACTTCGCCGCGCCGTCGCGGCCGTCGGCGTCTTCCTGCAATAGATGCCTCGTACTCTTCGCCACCCTCGCTATTGCGTGAGATCTCCCGCGATCGCGTCGAAGCTGCTCGACCAAGTCCCCGGGCGATCGACCGCAGGCTTTCCCCGTTCAAGACCCGGCTATGAAGATCGTCGCGCTCCGTCGCGCTCAATTGGCTGTAGTAGCGTCCCATGCTCACCCTCAATATGGGTACGGGGTGTTGCACTTCAAATTGGAATCCGCCGCACACGGAAGCAATTGAGTGCACTGTCACCGTAATTCAAACCCGGCAGGACACGCCGGGACAGGGCTGGAAAGGAGCCCCTTCCCGAACCGGATTGCTCAGCAAAATCAGGACCGTCCGGGAAGCGGCGGGACCACTTTTGACGTGGTCTCGCGAATTTCAAGACCGGTGTTTTAAACCACTCGGCCACCCTTCCAAACCAGGAACGGCTGTCGCTTAACGTAGTCCTGAGACGCACGAGAAAGGATTCTGCTGCGGAGCGGGTACAACACTCAGTGCGGCGTACCGGGCGGTAGGTTTCTGAAATCTACAGGGTTCTTGCCGGTAGCGAACGACAAGAGATTCTTGCCGGCTAGCGGTAGATACCTCGAAGTATTATCGGACGTCACCTTTTTGTCAGCCATAATTTTAGCCACGTCGGCATCGATGTGAAGCTTGTCAGTCGTCGAATAATCCGGACTTACCGAATCCGAGGTCCAAACGTGCAACTTTAATCCGTAGTCACCCTCTAGCCAATCCAACTGAGGTCCTCCCTCTGCATTGAACCAGAAGAACCTGAGGGCATTTGGTATGGTTTCATAGCCATCAATTTTGAAAGGGCCGGCAACCTCTGTGTCCGCATAGTTGTTCTTGAGATCAATCTTTACAGAACCAATCCACTTGAGGGCAAAGTGGTTTCCGTTCGTGTCCTCTATCTCCAAGAAAACCTTATAGATGATCGCTTTCGTTGGAGAGGAATTATGAAATACGACAGGCAAAAACACCGTAGGCTGACTCGGCACTATATAGAACAGATGAATCATTGGTCCTGTTGAGACAGTCACATTTGAAGGGCGAAATTGGCTCAAATAGAGAGCCGTAACTGACAAGACCATGCTGATTGTGCTAAGTGTAACCGAAACAACATCCTTGACTTCCATACTCAATAGCCCGACTGCTGGAGGTGGCGAGAACGCGAAGGTATTTGATCAATCTAGTTATGGTTGTGTCAAGCCAACTAGATATCTACCCAAATAACACTGACCGTTTAAGGCGACTGTCTTCTGAGAAGCCGACAAACGTGGCATCAACGTTGAACTTAACCTCGTACCTCATCTCGTTGAGACAGAGATGGAACGTTGTCGCAGAAATGGTTCTGTCAGGTGAACATGAGGGTGTTCACTTAGCCCGCGCCTCCGTAGCCTCGGACTGGCCTCCGTCTCCGGGCCTCGTTTTGCTGGCCCCGAAAGAAAAACGGCGCCCCGTGAGGAGCGCCGCCTGAAACCGTTCGTTGCTTCGGTCGGCTCAGTAACCGCAGGAGGCGCAGCCCGTCTGCACCGGGGCGTAATAGGAATAGCCGGGCTGGACCATCTCGTGATTACGGTGACAGTGCATTCTATTATTCGCGATCCCCAGCGCCAGCGTGGTCATGCCGTCGTCCTTGCCGCGCAGATGCGCGCGAAAGCGCGTCACTGCGCCGACCGCATTGTACTGGTTCAGCGCGTTGGCGGCGTAGCTGGTCGTGCCGGGCGTTGCCGTGGGATAATTGAGCCAGGTCTTGTTCGTTGCCGTCTGCCCGACGCACTGGTTGGCCTTGTTTTGGCTATGCGAAGGTGACGTCGCCGACCGCGTCGGCAGCCGTGTCAAGCAGCTCACCCGCCTGATCGGTCGCGCGGGCCCGATCGTGAGGCGCTAAAAGAACTACTCCGCCGACGCCTTGGCGTGGCGCTCGGACGCCTCGAGCGCGGCCTGGGTCATGCTGCGCCAGCGCCAGATGTAGCCGACCACGATCACCACGACGACGCCGAGCGCTGCGCAGAGGTTTTCACCGCCTGCGCCGCCATGCGTGAACTGCGGCGGGATGTGCAGGCTGCCGAGCATCTTGTCCAGCGAAGCGCCGAACGGGCCGTCGAACAGCTTGTGCAGCCACGGTGCGATGCCGGGATCGGTCGCGATCACCTCGCCCGCGACCCAGCCGAGCAGCGCCGCGCCGGCCCAGACCAAGACCGGCAGTTTGGCGAGCAGCGCCATGATCAGCGCGGCACCGGCGACGATCAGGGGAACGCTGATGGCGAGGCCGAGCACCAGCAGCGGCACGCTGCCATTGGCGGCGGCGGCGACTGCGATGACGTTGTCGAGGCTCATGACGATGTCGGCGACGACGACGATCTGCACCGCCTGCCACAGATGCGAGGCCGACTCGACGCCGTCCTCGTCCTCCTGTTCCGGCACCAGCAGCTTGGCCGCGATCACGATCAGCGCGAGACCGCCGACGAGCTTGAGATACGGCAGCTCCATCAGGCTCGCGACGATGCCGGTGAAGATGATTCGCAGCAGCACCGCCGCGCCGGCGCCCAGGATCATGCCCCACAGCCGGTGCCGCGGCTTGAGGCCGCGGCAGGCAAGCGCAATCACCAGCGCGTTGTCGCCGGAGAGAAGGATGTTGATCCAGATGATCTTGCCGACCGCAATCCAGAAGGTCGGTTCGGCCATCTCGTTGCGAAACTGGGTGAAGAATGCCCCGATCGTAGCGGGATCGAAGATCTGCCAGAGCCAGTTCACAATACGTCCTTTCGCCCCGTCGAAATTAAAGCATGATCCGGACCCGGAGGGCCGCGCTAGCGTAAAGTGCGAAGCGGTTTTCCGAAAAGATCATGCTCCAACAATAAACTAAAGCGCGATGACGTTCATCGCGCTTTAGTGCCGGCTGATGGATCAGCCGACGATCTCGTTGCCCGAGAAGAACTGCGCGATCTCGATCGCGGCGGTCTCCGTTGCGTCCGAGCCGTGAGCGGAATTCTCGCCGATCGACTTTGCGTAGAGCTTGCGGATGGTGCCATCGGCCGCCTTGGACGGATCGGTCGCGCCCATCGCGTCGCGGTACTTGGCAACGGCGCCCTCGCCTTCCAGCACCTGGACGACCACGGGGCCCGAGGTCATGAACTCGACGAGTTCGCCGAAGAACGGGCGGGCCTTGTGGACGGCATAGAAGGTCTCGGCCTGCTGCTTGGTCATGAGGATGCGCTTCTGGGCGACGATGCGCAGACCCGCCTTCTCGATCACGGCGTTAACCCCGCCGGTCAGGTTACGGGCGGTCGCGTCGGGCTTGATGATCGAGAAAGTGCGTTCGATGGCCATAATCTTGTCCTTGAGAAGAAAGCGGTGGTTTTGCGAGTTGCGCGGCTTATATCGGCGCCTTTGCCGGACGGCAAGCGACCGCCAAAACCGCCCACGGGCGCTTCGCCGCAGGGCTGCCGGGCCGAACGTAGGCATGGATTACCAAGATTTCACCCAGATGAACCCAATCTGAAGGCCGCATTCAGGCTTTGGTTCAGCTTCGCCGGCGTAAGGTCGGCACTATCGAAACCGAAGCCTGAATATAAGGCGGACCGTTTCGGCGGCCTTGCATCGACGCGATAACCCCGCGCCGGCAGTTTTGAGGAGATCACCATGTTGAGGAAACTTTCGCTTGCCGCTGTCGCTGCGGTCGCGCTGGGTGCCGCGCTGGCCCCGACCTCCGCCTCCGCACACTGGCACGGCGGCGGTGGCGGCTGGCATGGCGGCGGTGGCTGGCATGGCGGCGGTGGCTGGCACCGCGGCGGCTACGGCTGGGGTGGGCCCCGCTTCTACGCCCCCGTCTCCTACGGTTATGGCGGCGGCTGCTATGTGCGCCGGCTGGTCCCGACCCCCTGGGGACCCCGCTGGCGGCTGATCAACCGCTGCTACTGAGCCCGACAGCACCTTAAATACCCCAGAGGTACCTTCCCCCCAGGGTACCTTCCAAGCGAAGCCCCGGCGTCCCCCCCTGCGCCGGGGCTTTGTATTTGGGCAGACACGACGAATTCATACAATTTTGACTGGAATGCCGGGCATCCCCCACCGTCCGGGAAACTATTTGGGGGGCCAAGGACTTGGTACCGTGTCTTCACTTTGAAACACGGAACCCTGCGATGGCTGGCCTTCTTGCCAATGACAGCGAACAGATCGACCGGCGCACCAGCCGCTCGATTTGCGATGCCGTGGGCGAACGGCTCCAGCAGAGCCTTCGCCCCGAACCCCGGCTCCCGACGCATCTGGAGCAACTCCTCGACGAGCTGAAGCAGCGCGAACGCGACCCGCACTGACGAAAAATCGGGTTGCGTTCGACGCGCCTTGCGGTGACAAGGCCGCATGCTGTCCATTACCGACCTCTCTATCCGCCTCGCCGGACGCCTTCTGATTGACCAGAGTTCCGTGCAGATCACGCCCGGATCGCGCGTCGGCATGGTCGGGCGCAACGGCACCGGCAAATCGACCCTGTTCAAGGTGATCCGGGGCGAACTCTCGGCCGAGCACGGCACGGTGACCCTGCCGCCGCGCTGGCGCGTC
This sequence comes from Bradyrhizobium sp. OK095, assembly GCF_900109945.1. GTDB lineage: Bacteria > Pseudomonadota > Alphaproteobacteria > Rhizobiales > Xanthobacteraceae > Bradyrhizobium. Next base: position 486,575 of record NZ_FOBX01000003.1, on the reverse strand, counting down.
GGCAGCCTGGCGCAGGAAGCCCCGAACGGCCCCGAAAGCCTGATCTCCGTCGTACTCAAGGCCGATCTCGAGCGCGACGCGCTGCTCTCCGAAGCCGAGACCGCGACGGATGCGCACCGGATCGCAGAAATCCAGACCAGGCTCGTCGACATCGACGCGCATTCGGCGCCAAGCCGTGCCGCTGCGATCCTGTCCGGCCTCGGCTTCTCCGCCACCGACCAACTCCGCCCCTGCGCCGAATTCTCGGGCGGCTGGCGCATGCGCGTCGCGCTCGCCGCGACGCTGTTCGCGGCCCCCGACCTGCTGCTGCTCGACGAACCCACCAACTATCTCGACCTCGAGGGCACGCTGTGGCTGGAGGATCACCTCGCGCATTATCCGCGCACGGTGATCGTGATCAGCCATGACCGCGATCTCCTGGAAAGCTCGGTCGACCAGATCCTGCATCTGGAGCGCAGCAAGCTGACGCTCTACAAAGGCACCTATTCCTCCTTCGAGGAGCAGCGCGCCATGCGCGAGATGCTCGACGCCAAGGCGGTCAAGCGGCAGGAGGCCCAGCGCGCGCACCTGCAAGCCTTCGTCGACCGCTTCAAGGCCAAGGCCTCGAAGGCGCGCCAGGCGCAGTCGCGCGTGAAAATGCTGGAGCGGCTGAAGCCGATCACCGCGCTGGTCACCCAGGACGTGCGCGAGATCACCTTCCCCGCACCGGAGAAAATCCTGTCGCCGCCGATCATCGCCGTCGACAACGTCGTGGTCGGCTACGATCCTGCGGCGCCCGTGCTCAACCGCGTCACCTTGCGCGTCGACAATGACGACCGCATCGCGCTGCTTGGCTCCAACGGCAACGGCAAGTCGACGCTGGTGAAGCTGCTTGCCGGCCGCCTCGCGCCGTTCTCGGGCAAGGTGACGCGCGCGGACAAGTTGTCGATCGCCTATTTCGCGCAGCATCAGCTCGACGAACTCAACGAGGACGCCTCCGCCTACGACCACGTCCGCAAGCTGATGGGCGATGCGCCCGAAACAAAAGTGCGCGCACGCACCGGCGCTATCGGCTTCTCCGGCAAGGCGGGCGATACCAAGGTCGGCAAATTGTCAGGCGGCGAGAAGGCGCGCCTGCTGCTGGGGCTGGCGACCTTCTTCGGCCCCAACATGATCATTTTGGACGAGCCGACCAACCATCTCGACATCGACAGCCGCGCCGCGCTGGCCGAGGCCATCAACGAATTTCCCGGCGCTGTCATCATGGTTTCGCATGACCGCTATCTGATCGAGTCCTGCGCCGATCAACTCTGGATCGTCGCCGACCGCACCGTCACCAATTACGACGGCGATCTCGACGAATACCGCCGCCTGGTGCTGTCATCGCGTAACGGCGAGCCCGCCCCGCGCGAGCGCAGCGCCGCAAGCGAAAGGCCGCAGCGTCCGAAATCGGACAATCGCGGTCCGCTGAAGAAGCGCATTGCGGAAGCCGAGGGCGAGATCGCCCGCGTCACCGAGATCATCGCCAAGATCGACACCGCCCTCGCTTTGCCCGACATCTTCAGTCGCGATCCCAAGCAGGCTGCGCAACTGTCGAAAGCGCGCGCCAATGCGGCGGGCGCGCTGGCGCGCGCGGAGGAGCAATGGCTGGAAGCGAGCACGCAGTTCGACGAGGCGGCGGGTTAGCGTTCCCGCATGATCTCGTGCCGGTAGCGCTGCAATGGCGATAACAAATAGCTCAAAATGGTGCGCGAGCCCGTTCTGATCTCCACCGTCACTGCCATGCCCGGCGACAGGCTGACGAGGCGGTCGTCCACCTGCATTTGCGTCCGATCAAGAGAAATGCGGGCGCTGTAGCTGAGCTCCTGGCCGCTGGGCTCGCTGCTGTCGTGTTGCATCCCGAGGGCGCGGTCACCACGCTCCGGCGGGCGGTCGCGGATGATGGCATCCTGCGAGACGCTCAGCACACGGCCCTCCAGCAGGCCGTAGCGGGTGAAGTTGAAGGTGTCGATCTTGATGGCGACGCCCTGCCCGGCCTCGACGAAACCGATATCGCGATTGGAGATCATCGCCTCGATCTCGAGCCGCGTGTCGCTCGGCACGATCACGAGCAGCGATTGTGCGGGCGTCACCACGCCGCCGACGGTGTGGACCGCAAGCTGCTGCACGACGCCGTCGACCGGTGACGTGAGTTCCTGAAGCTTGGTCCGCTGCTGCGCCTTGATCAGATCGCGCGCGACGCCATTGGCTTTCTGCTCGCTCTTGGCCAACTCGTCGGACAGGCTTTTGCGATACTCGGCAACGGCCTGGAGACGGGTCTCGCGGATCGCTGCGACGGCCGCCTCGGCTTCCTTCAAATGGCTGCGTTGGACACCAAGCTCCTCCTGCTGCTCGATCTGGAGCTGAAGCGTCTCGTAGTAGGTCAGTTTGGAACCGATCTCCTTCTCCATCAGGATCTTGCGAATCTCGACGCGCTGCTGGGTCACCGGGAGCAGCGCATCCAGCTTGTGGATCGTTGCCGCAATGGTCTGATGCTCGGCCTCCTTCTGCGCCTCCTGGCGCGACAGCGCGGCGAGCTTGGCCCGATGCTCGCTGACCTGGCTGGCGAGCAGCTGCCGCTGCGTCGCGAGCAACAAGGGATCGGCATCCGCGGGAGGGACAAGATCGGCGGAGCTATCTTCGCCGCTTGCCAGCGCCGCGCGGAGGCGCGCGACATTGAGCCGTTCGGCCATGAGATCGTCGTGCAGACGATCGCGCTCCGCGGCATTCACGGTCGGATCGAGTTCGATCAGCACATCGCCGGATTTGACCGCCTGCCCGTCCTGCACGTGGATGGCGCGCACCACGCCGGTCTCGAACGGCTGCACCACCTTGCTCCGCCCGCTCGACACCACCTTCCCGGTTGCGGACGCCACGATGTCAATCGTGCCCCATACCGACCACGCGAGCGCCGCACAGACCATGAGCATCAGCGCCAGCGCGATGGCGCGGCCTATTGGCGACGGCGGCGTCTCGGTGATTTCCAGCGCCGCCGGCAGGAATGCGGTCTCCTCGACCCTCCGGCTCTTCGTCGTCCGGAAGGGAACGACTGTCTGCTCCGGCTTTGGGGCCGGCACGGCGCTAGCCGACCTCATAGATCCCTCCCTGAAGGCGATGCAGCGCGGCGTAGCGGCCGCCGGTCTTGATCAGCGCGTCATGCGTGCCGTCCTCGACCAGACGTCCCCGCTCCAGCGTGAAGATGCGATCGGCGCCGCGGACGGTGGACAGACGATGCGCGATGATCAAGACCGTGCGGCCTTTGGCGATCTCCCTCATATTGTCATGGATGATCCGCTCGCTCTCATAATCGAGCGCGCTGGTGGCTTCATCGAAGATCAGGATACGGGGATTGGTCACCAGCGCACGCGCAATCGCGATACGCTGCCGCTGCCCGCCCGAGAGTGTCGAGCCGCGCTCGCCGACGACAGTGTCGTAGCCTTCGGGAAGCTCCAGAATGAAATCATGCGCGCCCGCAAGCTTTGCCGCATCCATGATGCGGTCCATCGGCAGGGTCGGATCGGCCAGCGCGATGTTGTCGCGTACCGAACGGTTGAACAGCATGTTGTCCTGGAGCACCACGCCGATCTGCCGTCGCAGCCAGGCCGGATCGGTCATGACCAGATCCATGCCGTCGATCAGCACGCGGCCGCCTTGCGGCACGTAAAGCCGCTGCACCAGTTTTGCGAACGTGCTCTTGCCCGATCCCGAAGAGCCGACGATGCCGACGGTTTGCCCAGCCGGAATGTCGAACGAGACGTCGTGCAGGATTTCCGGCCCGTCGAGCCGGTAGCGAAACGCGACGTGCTCGAAGCGGATGTCGCCCCGGAGCGACGGCAGCCCCGCGCGGCCAGCCGAGTATGCCGGCTCCGCGGCGCTGTTGAGGATATCGCCGAGCCGCGCGATCGACAGTCGCGCCTGGTGAAAGTCCTGCCAGACCTGCGCCAGCCGCAGCACCGGGGCCGAAACGCGACCTGCAAAGATGTTGAAGGCGACGAGCTCGCCAACGGTCAAGGCGTCCCCGATCACGAGTCGCGCGCCGACATAGAGGATGGCGGCGGTGACGATCTTGCTGACGAACTGCACCAGCTGGCTTGCGGTGTTGCCGAGGCTGGTGACGCCGAAACTCGCCGACACATAGCCGGCGAGCTGCTCTTCCCAGCGCCGCTGCATCTGCGGCTCGACCGCCATCGCCTTCAGCGTCTCAATGCCGCTGACGCTTTCGACCAGAAAGGCCTGGTTCTCCGCGCCGCGGCGGAATTTCTCGTCGAGCCTGCGGCGAAACAGCGGCGTCGCCACCGCCGAGATCGCGATGTAGAACGGGAACGAGGCCAGCACGATACAGGTCATCAGCGGCGAATAGGCGAACATCACCGCCAGAAACACCGAGGTGAAGAACAGGTCGATGAGCAGCGTCAGCGACGAAGAGGTGATGAAATTGCGGATGTTCTCGAGCTCGCGAACCCGCGCTACTGAATCGCCGACGCGACGCGCCTGGAACCAGGCCATCGGCAGCGCCAGCAAATGATGGAACAGCCGCGCCCCCAGCTCGACGTCGATGCGGTTGGTGGTGTGCGCAAACAGGTAATTGCGGAGGATTCCGAGCACCGTGTCGAACAGCGAGACCACGACGAGGCCGATGACGAGCACATCGAGCGTCGACAGCGAGCGGTGAACGAGCACCTTGTCGATCACGACCTGGAAGAACAGCGGCGAGACCAGCGCGAACAGCTGGAGGAAGAACGAGGCAGCCACCACCTCGCCCAGCAGCCGCCGGTATTTGCCGATCGCACCGATGAACCAGGTGATATCGAACTGGCGGCCGAGGTCGGAGAGCCCGGCACGCCGGGCCATCAGGATCAATCCGCCATCCCAGATCGCGCATAGCTCGTCGCGCTCCATCAGCACCGGGCGCTGCGCTTGCGGCGACTGCACCAGAACCTTGTCGGCGGAGGCTTTTGCGATGACCATGAAGCTGCCGTCGCGCAGCATCGCGATCGCGGGCAGCGGGCTGCCGGACAGGCGCTTCCATTCCGTCCGATAGGTTCGTGCCTTCAATCCGAGAGATTTGGCGCAGCGGATGATGTCCGCTGCGCCAAAGCTTGCCGCGCCTAGCCGGTGCCTGAGCTGGTCGCGATCGGCGGCAACACCCTGCAAATGCAGCAGGGTGAGCAGCGCGTCGAGACCCGTATCGGTCGAGACCGCGTTCGTCGTCATGGGCGTTCTCCCGGCCGGAGCAGTTGATGTCAGGCGTGCTGCGGCGGAGCGAGCGTCTGGGTCTGCGCCGCGTGCGGATCAGGCAACGGCATCTCGCCGTGACCGTCACCTGCCGGAATGAGGTTCGCCGCCATGGCCTGGTTGAGCAGCATCGCGGCCGCGAATGCCCCGCCCCCATTGATGACGACGTTGCTTCCGGTGCCGCCGTCGAGGATGTCGGTACCTCCACCGCCGATCAGCACGTCGTCCCCTGCCCCGCCCGTCAGCGTGTCGTTGCCGGAGCTGCCGATCAGGATGTCGTCGCCGTTGCCGCCGCTGGCAACGAGCTGGATGCCACCGTGCAGGCCGGAGGCCGTGATGACATCGTCGCCATCGAGGCCGTTGATGACGATCCTGTCGCCCGCGCCGGCATCGCTGATGTTGATGTCCTGGCCAAGCCCAGAGACCGTGACGATGCCGTCGTGCTCGGTCACCGTGATGACGTCGCTGCCGCCGGTGCCGTTGATGGTCACGGTGTCAGCGGCGCCGTCATTGGCGCCGAGGTCGAGATTGACCTGGTTCACGCCGGTGCCGGTGAGATCATTGACCGTGATGTTGTCGGCACCGCCGAGGGCATTGAAGTCGATATGCTCGACGCCGTTCAGGTCCATTGCGATCGCGGCGACGTCACGGGTGAACAGAGCCCTGCCGCCATTGGCCGAGATGTTGATATTCTCGTTGATGTTGGCGCCGTTGAACAGCAGCGTATCGGTGCCCTTGCCGCCTTCGACGACGTCGCTGCCGTCGCCGGGATTCCAGACGAAGGTGTCGTCGCCGGCGCCGAGGTTGGCGAAATCGTTGCCGCGCCCGCCATTCACCGTGTCATTGCCGGCGCTGCCGGTGATGGTGTCGTTGCCATCGCCGCCATTGATGTTGAGGCTGAACAGCTGTCCCGCCTTGATCGTGGACGCGTTGATGACGTCGTTGCCGCCTCCGCCGTTGACGGTCAGCACGTCACCGGCGTCGGCATGTGCGATCGTCACCTGCGCGGCCAGGCCGTTGACCACGATCGATCCGCCTGAGGTTGCGACTGAAATGTTGTCGTCACCGTTGCTGCCGTTCACCGTCACGCGGTCCGCCGCCCCGTCGCCGCTCTGGCTGCCGGGGGCCGCGCTGAGGTCGATGGCGACCTGTGTCACACCGGTGCCGGTCAGATCGTTGACCGTGATGTTGTCGGCGCCGCCTGCGGCCGCGATCTGCACGCGCTCGACGCCGTTGAGATCCATGGTGATGGCGCCGACGTCACGGGTGAGGAGCGCACGACCGCCGTTCGCCGAGATCGACGTGTTCTCGGCGACGTTGGAGCCGTTGAACACCAGCGTGTCCGTTCCCGTGCCGCCTTCGACGGTGTCGCTGCCGTCACCGGAATTCCACGTGAAGATGTCGTCGCCCGCGCCGAGAAAGGCCACGTCGTTGCCGCGGCCGCCAGTGATCTTGTCGTTGCCGTCACCGCCGATCAGGGTATCGGCGCCCTGGCTGCCGGTGATGGTGTCGTTCCCCGCGCCGCCGTCGATGGTCAGTCCAATCACCGCGGCGAGCAGGGATGCATCGATGACATCGTTACCGCCGAGCGCCTGGATTACCAGCCGGTCGTTGGCGCCTTCCGCATTTGCGATAGTCACGACTTCCGGCAGGCCCGTCACCGTCACCGTCGTACCCACGGACGTGACCTGGATGTGCTGATTGCCGTTGGTGCCGTTGACGGTCACCGTATCCGCCGCGCCGTCGCCTTGCGTACCGCCTGGCGTCGCTCCGAGATCGATCAGCATCTGCTTGACGCCGGTCCCGGTGAGATCGCCGACGGTGATGTTGTCGGCACCGCCGCGCGCATCGAATTCGATCTGCTCGACGCTGTTGAGGTCCATCGTGATGTTGGCGACGTCGCGGGTGAAGCGCACCCTTCCGCCATTGGCCGAAATGTTGATGGTCTCGTTGATATTGGCGCCGTTGAACAGCAGCTTGTCGTTGCCCGATCCGCCTTCGACCGTGTCGTTGCCGTCGCCGGGATTCCAGATGAAGGTATCGTCGCCAGAGCCGAGCTGGGCGACGTCGTTGCCACGTCCGCCATTGACGATGTCGTCGCCGCTACCACCGATGATGAGATCATTACCGTCGCCGCCAGTGATCCTGTCGTTGCCGGCGCCACCGTCGAGCGTCAGCGAGATCAGGCTGCCGAGCCCATTGCCCGCGGTGATGACATCGTCGCCGCCACCGGCGTGCAGCACGAGATTCTCCGTCGTGCCGATGTCGAGCGAAAATGGCACAGCACCCGTGCCGTCGAACCGCACACGCGTGCCGTTCGCGGTGATCGCGAACGTCTCGGAATCATTGCTGCCGTTGACCTGCGCGGTGTCGTTGCCGTCACCGCCCTCGAACAGATTGGTGCCGCCACCGGGATTCCAGATCATGAGGTCGTTGCCGGCCTCGCCGAACAATTGATTATCGCCGCTGCCGCCGTCCAGCGTGTCGTTGCCCGCACCGCCGAACAGCAGATCGTTGCCGCCGCCACCCTTGATCGTATCGTTGCCGGCCTGACCGAACAGCAGATCGGCCCCCGAGCCGCCCGTGATCTTGTCGTCACCGTCGCCGCCGAAAATGTGCACCGCGGGCATCGGGCCATGGCATTCGTCGACGGTGATCGTGTCGTTGCCGCCTTGACCGAAAATGTCGATCCCGGTGGTGTTGCCGACGGTGGGTTCGCCACCGACCGTTTTCACGTGCCCGTTGTTGACCAGGATACGGCCTGACTTGTCGCGGCTGATCACGAGGCCGTTATTCGCGCTGTCGCCGAAAATGGTGAGCTGCCCCGTAACCGGGGAAAAAACAGAGGTAGTAGACATCCAAATGATCCTTGCGGTCGATCTAGCCCCTCCCCTCGATGCGTAGCAGCCGCGAACATGACATGCTTGAGCCGCTGCTTGAGACGCGCATGATTATTCTGGAGATTTCCTCCAGATTTCCTCCGGCCGAGTCTCACATTGCGAGGCGCCTGATCACAGGTAACAGCCGCGCGACTGTCAAAGGCGCGCGCGAATGCTGCCGACGCACTAACGAGCGAAGGAATTGATGAGATGTCGGATTAGATAGCTCTCGTGTCCCGGACGCGCCGCAGCGCTTGCGCTGCTGCGCAGAGCCGGGACCCATCTCACCACAAGCTCTGAGCCCCGGTTCTGCAGCGCATCACTATCGCGCGTCGAAGACGCGCGTGAGCACGCTTTCGGTGCTGCGCAGCGTCCGAGGCGCGCAACCCCAATGGCAAGCAATACGTTTAAGCCGGCTTCTTCTTCGGCTTCGGCTTCACCGCCTTCGGCACGACCGGCGCTTCCGGCGTGCCTTCGATCGAGGACAGGCGTCCGGCCGTGAACGTGTAGATGCCCGCGCGCGGACCGGTGGTCCAGGTCACCACGGCGACGCGGCGGCCGGCGGCATCGCCGGAGAGGTTGACGTTCGAGGGCGCGCCGATGCCGCGCACCACGTCGCATTCGGTGTGACCGAGCGCGACCGTGCCGCCGACGGGCGCCGGCGTGGTCGTCGATGCATTGGCGTCGGCCGGGCCGGGAGGCGGCGCCATGCCAGGACAGGCGCCGTCGGCGCTGACCAGATCCTCTGATGTCACGGGCTTGTCGGGGGTCAGTGGTGGCGACTCAATCGAGATATTCCGGATGAACAGGCGGCTCAGCGTGTTGAACCATTGCGCGTCCTTGGCGGATGCGAGCAGATCGGTCCCGCCCGAGCAGCCCGCGACCAGCGGTGCTACGGCAGCCAACGCAACTATGAGATCGACAGCCGCGCCGCGCTGGCGGAGGCGATCAACGAATTTCCAGGCGCCGTCATCATGGTCTCGCACGACCGCTATCTGATCGAGTCCTGCGCCGATCAGCTCTGGATCGTCGCCGACCGCACCGTGACCAATTACGACGGCGACCTGGACGAATATCGCCGCCTCGTGCTGTCGTCGCGCAACGGCGAGCCCGCCCCGCGCGAGCGCAGCGCCGCGAGCGACAAGCCGCAGCGCCCGAAGTCGGACAATCGCGGTCCGCTGAAGAAGCGCATTGCGGAGGCCGAGGGCGAGATCGCCCGCGTCACCGAGATCATCGCCAAGATCGACACCGCGCTGGCGCTGCTCGACATCTTTACCCGCGATCCCAAGCAGGCGGCGCAACTGTCGAAGGCGCGCGCCAATGCGGCGGGCGCGCTGGCCCGCGCCGAGCAGCAATGGCTCGAGGCGAGCACGCAGTTCGACGAAGCCGCGGGTTAGGACTTTCTATTCGATCACGCGATCGGCGCGCGCGAGCAGCACGGGCGGCATATCAAGACCGAGCGTCTTGGCCGTCTTCAAATTGATGACCAACTCGTAGCGGCGGGGCGCCTGGATCGGCAGATCGTGCGGCGAGGCCCCTTTCAGGATGCGATCGATGTAGGCGACCGGCGCGCTGACCAGTTCGTCCCAGACGAAGGTGTACGACATCAGTGCGCCGCCATCGACCGCGCCCAGCACCGAGTTCAGGGCCGGCACGCGAAAGCGCGCGCACTGAGCGACGATGTGGTCGCGATGCCCGTTGGTGAAGGGCTCGGGAATGACGAGCAGGCTGCCGTTCCCCTCGCGACTGAACGCCTCGATCTGGACTTCGGTCTCGCCGTCATTGTGCGTGCGAATCTCGAGCACCTGAATTCCAGACGCAGCATCCCTGGCCGCAGCGACGAGGCCCGGCGCGTACGGCGCGGTATCGGGGTTGAAGAGGATGCCGACACGGGCAAGGTTTGGATCAAGCCCGCGCAACAGCTCCATCCATTTGCCGCCGATCGCAAAATCCCAGGTGACGAAGCCGGTCACGTTGCCGCCGGGATGCCCGAGGCTGTCGGCCAGACCGAAGCCGACCGGATCGATCACCTGTGTAAACACGATGGGAATCGTCTTGGTCTGCTGACGGAGCGCGAGCGTTGCCGGCAGACCCTGGGCATAGATGACCTCGGGCGCGAGCGCGACCAGTTCCGCGGCGGACGCCCTGGTGTTGGCCAGATCGGACAGCGCACCGCCGAAGCGATAGTCGATGTGGACATTGCCGTCTTCGAGCCAGCCGGCCTTGGCCATGGCCTCGCGGAACGGCTTGAGGAAGGCCCGCGCGACCGGCACGTCGATATTCGCAGCAAGACCGACCAGCACGCCCACGCGGCGCGCCTGTCTGGACTGCTGCCCGCGCACCCCTGACGGCAAAGCCGCAGCGATCGTCAATCCCGCGATGAATTCGCGCCGCCTCATGCCCAGCTCCCAACAGCTCAATTGCCGTCAGTGTAACTGCTCAAGCGCGGCGTTTGATAGGTGCAGGCTGTGTTTCAAATCGGAAAATGGCCGCGCCCGCCGCGCGAAAATTGTCCGTGTCGCTTCCCGCATTTGATACTAAGCTTGCCTGTGGAATTTGCGGCGGACGGTCCGGCTCAGCAGGCCAGTCGCCAACCGGCCTTTTCGGCCGAAGGGAATTTCAAACGGGGAATATTAGAGGGAGCTCTCGGATGTCATCACCAGAACCGATTAAATTCACCGACGGCGCGGCCTACGAGCGCTTCATGGCGCCGTGGAGCCGTTCGGCCGGCACTCTTTTTCTCGACTGGCTGGCGACTGGCCCCGGACTGGCCTGGGTCGATGTCGGCTCCGGCAACGGCGCGTTCACCGAGCTGCTTCTTGCGAAGTCGGCGCCATCGTCCGTTTGCGCGATTGATCCCTCGGACGCGCAGATCGCGACGGCGCGCCAAAAGCTCTCGGCAAAGCAGGTCGAACTGTCGATTGGCGATGCGATGGCCCTTCCCTACGACGCCAACCGTTTCGACGTCGCCGTGATGGCGCTGGTGCTGTTCTTCGTCCCCGATCCGCGCAAGGGCGTCTCGGAAATGATCCGCGTGACCAAGCCCGGCGGCATGATCGCATCCTACACCTGGGACGTCATGCGCGGCGGCACGCCGCCACAGCCTGTGTGGGAGGAGCTGGATGCGATGGGGAAGCCGTCGGCGCGTCCGCCGAGCGCAGACATCTCGCGTTTCGCGGCGCTGAAGGCGCTCTGGGCAGAACTCGGCATCCGCGACGTCGAAACCCGCGAACTGGTCGTCGAGCGCACCTTTGCGGATTTCGACGACTATTGGCTCTCGATGGTCGTGAGCAGCCCGAGCGGGGTCGTGGGCAACCTGTCGGATGGGGAGAAAGCCGAATTGAAGCGTCGGCTGCAGGACAGACTTCCAGCAAGCGCCAAGGGCGAGATCACGGTTCACGCCTGGGCGACGGCGATCAAGGGACGCAAAGTCGCGTGACCCGCAGGCCTTAGGCTGCCGGCTTCTTCTTCGGCTTCGGCTTCACCGCCTTCGGCACGACCGGCGCTTCCGGCGTGCCTTCGATCGAGGACAGGCGTCCGGCCGTGAACGTGTAGATGCCCGCGCGCGGACCGGTGGTCCAGGTCACCACGGCGACGCGGCGACCGGCGGCATCGCCGGAGAGGTTGACGTTCGAGGGCGCGCCGATGCCGCGCACCACGTCGCATTCGGTGTGACCGAGCGCGACGGTGCCGCCGACGGGCGCCGGCGTGGTCGTCGATGCATTGGCGTCGGCCGGGCCGGGAGGCGGCGCCATGCCGGGACAGGCGCCGTCGGCGCTCACCAGATCCTCAGCCCCGACTGCCCTTTCGGGCGTCAGCGGCGGCGACTCAATCGAGATATTCCGGATGAACAGGCGGCTCGGCGTATTGAACCATTGGGCGTCCTTGGACAGCAGATCGGTGCCGCCCGAGCAGCCCGCGATCAGCGGTGCTACGGCAGCCAACGCAACTATGAGCGAGCTGGGAAGCTTTTGATGTCGCACGATAAACTAAATTCCCCGCGTGAAGGATCGGCCCTAAGCGTTTGTCCCAACATCACTTTGCGGCACGAAGGTGGCCAAAACCATGATCGCCCGGAAAGTGCAAATTATCATTAATTGCAAACGACCGCTAATTCCGCTTCTGCCACCGGCCCCGTTCGTCGGCCTGCCAATAGGTGACATCAAATCCCCGCGCCTTGCAATCCGTCCAGGCGCTGCGGGCCAAATCGAGCGCGTCCGGATCGTCGCCGTTGAACAGCAGCACCATGCGCTCATAGCCCTGCGCGTCCTGCGGCAGCACGGCGCTGTCGACCAGGAAACGGACATTGGCGCCGTTGGGATTGCCCTCCTCGATCGCCAGCACGATCGGCTGATCGGCGGCATCGTTCACCCGCCATGTCGCATGCGGCAGGAAGGAATCGTCGCGATAGGTCCATAAATGCGCGTCGAGCGCGTCGGCGCGCTCCTCCGACGTCGACTGCACCACGACGCGCCAGCCGCGCTCGAGCGATTTCTCGAGAAGCGGCGGCAACACGTTCTCCACCGTCATGTTTTGCAGATGGTAGAATAGCACTTCAGTCATTTTGGGTCATTTGCGCTCGTAATGGTCGGCGACCAGGCGGTCGAGCAAACGGACGCCATAGCCGCTGGCCCAGCTCTGGTTGATGTCGGTCTTCGGTGCGCCCATCGCGGTGCCGGCGATGTCGAGATGCGCCCAGGGCGTGCCGTCGACAAAGCGCTGGAGGAATTGCGCCGCGGTGATCGAGCCGCCGTGACGGCCGCCGGTGTTCTTCATGTCGGCGAACTGGGAATCGATCAGCTTGTCGTATTCGGGGCCGAGCGGCATGCGCCAGACCTTCTCCCCGCTCTCGATGCCGGCCGCGAGCAGCCGGTCGGCGAGTTCGTCATTGTTGGAGAACATGCCGGCATGATCGGTGCCGAGCGCGACCATGATCGCGCCGGTCAGCGTCGCCAGGTCCACCATGAATTTCGGCTTGGTCTTTTTCGCGACATACCAGAGCACGTCGGCCAGCACGAGGCGGCCTTCGGCGTCGGTGTTGATGATCTCGATGGTCTGGCCGGACATCGAGGTGACGATATCACCCGGCCGCTGCGCATTGCCGTCGGGCATGTTCTCGACGAGGCCGATAGCGCCGACCACATTGGCTTTGGCTTTACGCGCGGCAAGCGCATGCATGAGGCCGACGACGCAGGCCGCCCCGCCCATGTCGCCCTTCATGTCCTCCATGCTGCCGGCCGGCTTGATCGAGATGCCGCCAGTATCGAAGCAGACGCCCTTGCCGACGAAAGCGACCGGCGCCTCGCCCTTCTTGCCGCCGTCCCAGCGCATGATCACGGTGCGGCTCGGCCGCACCGAGCCTTGGCCGACACCGAGCAGCGCGCCCATGCCGAGCTTGTCCATCGCCTTGACGTCGAGCACCTCGACCTTGACGCCGAGCTTGCGCAGCTGACTGGCGCGGCGCGCGAATTCCTCGGGGAACAGCACGTTCGGCGGCTCGTTGACGAGGTCGCGTGCGATGATCACGCCATCGACGATCGCACCAGCCGAGACGAACGCCTTCTTCGCGGCAGCGGCATCGCCGACCGCAAGGGAGACGTCGGCACGCAAGCCGCCCTCCTCGCCGTCCTTCTTTTTCGTCTTGTAGCGGTCGAACTTGTAGACGCGCAGCCGCAGGCCCGAGGCAATCGCGACCGCCTGCTCGCTCGTCATGGCTCCGTTTGGCAGTTCCGCCATGATGGTCATGGCGGCGGCCGCTGCGGTGAGCTTGCTCGCCGCCACGCCGCCGAATTTGAGGAAGTCGTTCCCCTTCAGGCTGGCCGCCTTGCCGGCACCAATCACGACCAGGCGGGTGGCCTTCACCCCCTCCGGCGCGAGGATGTCCAGCGCCGCGCCGCTTTTACCTTTGAAGCCGGCGGCGGAGGCCGCCCGCTTCACAAGGTCGACGGCGCCGCCGAGCGCCTTGGCCGTCGCCGGGCCCAGCTTCAAACCGTCGTCGCAGAACACCACGAGGATGCCACGGGCGGCTGATGACAACGGGACGAAGCCGACCTTGATGGCATCGGACATGGATAACTCCTTCAAAACATATTGCTTTTCGCCACACCTTGGCCTCGGCCACGGGCCGGAGCTGAATGACGATTCACTGGACTTTCCCCACTATGGGCCACCGGCGCGGCAGATGCCAAGCGCCCCCGTGGCCGCCAGGCCACAACGAGGGAAATATTAACCATATGTTGAGGGCGCCACGGGGCAGCCATTTTGTTGACGGATCAAAGGGATGGTAGTGAGAAAGTAAGCAAGCGGAAGAGGCGGTTGGCCGACCTTGGGGATCTCCTGATCGGGGATTGGTTGGGCAGCCAGACTTCCGGCCTGCATTGGGGTCTTGGTTGGGGATTCGTGCGGTAGCGCATGGGGTCGATCGATAAGTATATCTTCCGCACGACGCTGGCGTCGTTTGCGCTCGTCCTGGTCAGCCTCACCGGCGTGATCTGGATTACGCAGGCGTTGCGCGGCATCGACCTGATGACGAGCCAGGGTCAAACCATCCTGACCTTCCTCGGCATCACCAGCCTCGTCGTGCCCGCGCTCGTCCTGATCATCTCGCCGATCGCGCTGATGATCGCGATCTCGCACACGCTGAACAAGCTCGCGACCGATTCCGAGATCATCGTGATGAATGCCGCCGGCTTCTCGCCGTTCCGGCTGTTCTATCCGTTCTTCTACGCCACCTGCGTCGTGGCGGCGCTGGTCGCCTTCATCGCGGCGTATCTGGCGCCCGACGGCATGCGGCGGATCAAGCAATGGGACGCCGAGATCACCGCCGACGTGCTCACCAACATCCTCCAGCCCGGCCGTTTCGCCCAGCTCGACAAGAATCTCACGATCCGCATCCGCGAGCGCCAGCCCGGCGGCATTCTCGCCGGCATCTTCATCGACGACCGCCGCGATCCGAACGAGCGCGTCTCGATCGTCGCCGAGCAGGGCGAGGTCGTGAAGAACGAGAACGGCTCGTTCCTGGTGCTGAAGGACGGCAACCTCCAGCGCTTCGAGGCCGGCAAACGCGATCCCGCGCTGGTGGCGTTCGGCCGCTACGGCTTCGACATGTCGAAATTCGGCAACCAGGGCCATGACGTCACCCTCGGCATTCGCGAGCGCTATCTCTGGGAGCTGTTCTCACCCACCGAGGACGACCCGGTCTACAAGCAGATTCCGGGGCAGTTCCGCTCGGCCCTGCATGACAGCCTGCTGGCGCCGATCTATCCCTTCGCGTTTGCCGTGCTGACCTTTGCCTTCCTCGGCGCGCCGCGCACCACCCGCCAGAGCCGCAATTTCTCGATCGGCGGCTCAATCATCGCAGTGTTCGGCCTGCGCATGGCCGGCTTCGCCTGCTCGGTGATGGCGGTGAAATCGCAGGGCCCGGTGCTGGTCCAATACGCGATGGTTTTCGGTGGCATCGGCGTCGGGCTGTGGATGATCATCGGCGGCGTCGTGGTCGAGCCGCCCGCCGGCCTGATGGAGGCCATCAACAAATCGAACGCGCGCATCGCGCGGCTGTTCGGACGGCCGGCCGCCGCATGAGCATGCTCACCAACACACTCGGGCGCTATTTCGCCGGCCGCTTCGTGGTCGCCGCACTCGGCGTGTTCGCGAGCATCTTCCTGCTGCTGGTGCTGGTCGACTACATCGAGATGGTGCGCAAGACCTCAGGCCTTGCATCGGCGTCCGCGATCATGGTGGCCGAGACCTCGCTGTTCCGGGTGCCGCAGTTGCTGGAGAAGCTGACGCCGTTCTGCATGCTGATCGGCGCCATGACCTGCTATCTCGCCCTCTCTCGCCGGCTCGAGCTCGTGGTGGCGCGCGCCGCCGGCATCTCGGCCTGGCAGTTCATCTCGCCGGCGCTCGGCAGCGCGCTCTTGATCGGTGTGATCGCCACCGTCGCCTACAATCCGATGTCGGCCAATCTGCGCGAGCTCTCCAAGCGCATGGAGGCCGAGTTGTTCGGCTCGGCGCCCGGCGGCGGCATCCAGGATGCCTCAGGTTTCTGGCTCAACCAGGTCACCAGCGACGGACAGACCATCATCAATGCCGCGCGCAGCGAGCAGCAGGGCGTTCGTCTCACCGGGATGACGCTGTTCCGGTTTGACACAGAGCAGCACTTCAAGGAGCGGATCGAGGCGCGCGAGGCGACGCTCGAGTCGGGCCATTGGCTGTTCAAGACCGTTCGCCGCTACTCGCTGGACTCGCCGCCGGTCGATCAGGCCACGTTGGAGATTCCGACGTCGCTGACCGAGGCCCAGGTCCGCAACAGCTTTTCCACACCCGAGACTGTGTCCTTTTGGCAACTACCGAGCTACATCCGCTCGTCCGAAAGCTCGGGCTTCGCGACAGCCGGCTATCGACTCCAGTATCACAAGCTGTTGGCGCAGCCGTTTTTGCTCGCCGCCATGGTGATGCTTGCGGCTTCTGTGTCGTTGCGTTTCTTCCGGATGGGCGGCGTGCAGAAGATGGTTTTGAGTGGCGTGGGTGCAGGCTTTCTGCTCTACGTTTTGTCGAAAGTGACTGAAGACTTGAGCAAGGCTGAGTTGATGCATCCGATCGCTGCGGCGTGGTTGCCCGTGGTGGTGGGTGGCCTCACCGGCTTTTTGGCCTTGTTGTACCAGGAGGACGGTTAGTGACTGCCGTCCATCGAGGACACGTGTCTCGTTTGGCGCGCCGCATTGTGATGCGCGCGAACGGATTCGGCTTGTCTATTCGCAAGCTCCTGCTGGCCGTTGCCGCAATGGCATCGCTCGGCGGGCTGATGGATGCAGCCCTCGTCGCCCCCGCCTCCGCCCAGAGCTTCACCTACAATCCGCGACCGCCGCGCCCGACGCCGCCGAAGGCCGCCAACGACAACCAGATGCTGGTTCAGGCGACCGAGGTCGATTACGACTACAACAATTCGCGCGTCTCCGCGGTCGGTAACGTCCAGCTGTTCTATAACGGCACCAGCGTCGAGGCCGACAAGGTCATCTACGACCAGAAGACCAAGCGGCTGCATGCCGAAGGCAACATCCGCATGACGGATGCCGACGGCAAGATCACCTATGCCGAGATCCTGGATCTGTCGGACGACTACCGCGATGGTTTCGTCGATTCGCTGCGCGTGGACACCGCCGACCAGACCCGCATGGCCGCGAGCCGCGCCGACCGCTCCAGCGGCAATTACACGGTGTTCGAGAACGGCGTCTACACGGCCTGCGCACCGTGTAAGGACGATCCGAAGAAGCCGCCTCTCTGGCAGGTCAAGGGTGCCCGCATCATCCACGACCAGCAGGAGAAGATGCTGTATTTCGAGACGGCGCAGCTCGAGTTCTTCGGCGTGCCGATCGCCTACATGCCGTATTTCTCGACGCCCGATCCGACCGTGAAGCGCAAGACCGGCTTCCTGATGCCGGGCTTCACCTCCTACACCGCATTCGGCTACGGCATCGAAGTCCCGTTCTACTGGGCGATCGCGCCCGACATGGACGCGACCTTCAGCCCGCGCATCACCTCCAAGCAGGGCGTGCTGTTCCAGGCCGAGTTCCGCCAGCGCCTGATGGACGGCGCCTATCAGATCCGCGTCTACGGCATCGACCAGCTCAACCCCGACAAGTTCGCCGGCCTGCCGGGCGACCGCCAGTTCCGCGGCGGCGTCGAGACCAAGGGCCAGTTCGCACTGAACGACAAATGGGTCTGGGGCTGGGACGGCGTCGTGCTCTCCGACTATTATTTCATGTCGGACTATCGCCTGTCGGCCTATCGCGATCCGCTCGGCTCGTTCCTGAACCTGCCGACCGACGCGATCTCGCAGCTCTATCTGACCGGCGTCGGCAATCGCAGCTTCTTCGACGCGCGCACGATGTACTGGCTGAGCTTCTCGGGCAACCAGCAGCAGGTCCCGGTCGTCTATCCCGTGATCGACTACTCGAACGTGCTCAATTATCCGGTGTTCGGCGGGGAGTTCTCCTACAAGACGAACTTCGTCAATTTGACCCGCAACGACGCCGTCTTTGATCCGATCACGACGGTCGCCAACACCAGCAGCCTGTGCACGACGACGTCGGCCGATCCGCTCGCCCGCACACCGTCGCAGTGCCTGTTGCGCGGCGTTCCCGGCACCTACACCCGCCTCACGGCCGAAGCGCAGTGGCGCAAGTCCTTCACCGACCCGTTCGGTGAGATCTGGACGCCGTTCGCCATCGTCCGCGCCGACGCGATCAACGCCTCGGTCTCCAACCAGCCGGGCGTGTCGAACTATTTGCCCGTCGGCGACACCCAGGCGCTGCGCCTGATGCCGACCGTCGGCCTCGAATACCGCTATCCCTTCATCAACGTTCAGCCGTGGGGTTCGACCACCATCGAACCGATCGCGCAGATCATCATCCGGCCGAACGAGACCTATGCCGGCAAGTTGCCGAACGAGGACGCTCAGAGCCTGGTGTTCGACACCTCGAACCTGTTCAGTGTCGACAAGTTCTCCGGTTACGACCGCGTCGAGGGCGGCGGCCGCGCCAATGTGGGCGTGCAGGCCACCACGCAATTCGACAAGGGCGGCGCCGTCAAGACGCTGTTCGGGCAGTCCTACCAGCTGTTCGGCATGAACTCCTTTGCGGTCCAGGATACCATCAATACCGGCGTCGATTCCGGCCTGCAGAAGCCGCGCTCCGACTACGTCGCGAGCGTCGCCTACTCGCCCAACAGCACCTACACGTTCAGCGTCCGCTCCCGCATGGACGAGCAGACCTGGAACATCCAGCGCTTCGAGGCCGAAGGCCGCGCCAACTTCAATCGCTGGTCGATCAGCATGATGTACGGCAATTACGCGGCGCAGCCGGAACTCGGCTATCTGACGCGCCGCGAGGGCATTTTGACGTCGGGCTCGCTGAAGGTCGCGACCAACTGGGTGGTGACGGGCTCGGCGCGGTGGGACCTCGAGGCCAACAAGATCAACCAGTATGTGGTCGGTGCAGGCTATGTCGACGATTGCTTCGTACTGGCGGCGAACTATGTAACTTCGTATAGCTACTCAGCCGGCTCGATACCGCCCACGCTGAGCCACGCGTTCATGTTCCAGATCGGCCTGCGCACGCTGGCGACCTCGACGGGGTCAAGCACTTCCGGCCTGCAGTGAACCATTTGAAGTGACGGCCCGGCGCTCCCGATCACGAGCTCATCCGGCTGACATGCGAGCGACAACAATCATGACGACCCCATTGCCTGTCTTCCGCCTTCTCCTCGCCTTCGGTGCCGGACTGATCCTGACCGGTCTGCCCGCGCCGTCGCGCGCGCAGAACATCGTCGTCATGGTCAACGGCGATCCGATCACCGATTTCGACATCGAGCAGCGCTCCAAGCTCGACCAGCTGACGACGCAGAAGGTCCCGGCCCGGCAGGACGTCATCAACGAGCTGATCGAAGACAAGATCAAGATGAAGGAGGGCAAGAAGTATGGCGTCGACCCCGGTGTCTCCGACATCAACGGCTCCTACGAGGGCATGGCACAGCGCATGCGCCTCACCCCGGACCAGCTCACCAAGTCGCTGGAATCGAAAGGCGTCCGCCCCGAGACGCTGAAGGGCCGCATGAAGTCCGAGATGGTCTGGACCAGTCTCGTGCGCGGCCGCTACAAGGAGAAGCTGATGGTCGGCGAGCGCGACGTCGCGCAGGCGGTGCAGGCCCAGAACGGCGACAAGCTCCAGATCGAGGGCACCGAATACAAGATGCAGCCGATCGTGCTGATCGTGCCGCGCGGTTCGTCCCCGGCCTTCCAGGAGACGCGCATGAAGGAAGCCGAGCAATATCGCTCGCGCGTCGGGAGCTGCGAGGAAGCCAATTCGCTGTTCCGCTCGACGCCGAACGCCACCATCCGCGAGAGCGTCACCAAGACCACGGCGGAGCTGCCCGAGGCGCTCCGCAAGGTGCTCGACGACTTGCCGATCGGCCATCTGACCGCGCCTGAGGTGACCAAGGCGGGCATCGAGATGGTGGTGCTGTGCGCGCGTAAGCCGACCATGATCGACACGCCGAAGAAGCGCGAGGTCCGCGAGAAGATGTATCAGGAGAAGTACGAGAAGACCCAGAAGACCTATCTCGAAGAGCTCCGCAAGGCGGCGATGATCGAATACCGCAACCGCTGATGGCCAACCACCCGATAAAGCCCCTCGCCCTGACCCTGGGAGAGCCCGCCGGCATCGGTCCCGACATCACGATCGCAGCCTGGCTCCGGCGCCGTGAGCTGAACCTGCCCGCCTTCTATCTGCTCGGCGACGAGGCTTTCATCGCCCGCCGCGCCAAGGCCCTGGGGAAGGCGCTCGGCGCCGATTTCCGGATCGCCTCTGTGAGCCCGAGCGAAGCCGCAGCCACCTTCACCGAGGCCCTGCCCGTGGTGGCAACCGGCGAGCACGCCACCGCCGAACCCGGCAAGCCCGATGAATCGAGCGCGCCGGCCGCACTTGCCTCGATCCGCCAGGCGGTCGGCGATGTGCGCGCAGGCCGTGCCAGCGCCGTCGTCACCAATCCGATCGCCAAGAGCGTGCTCTACCGCGCAGGCTTCCGCCATCCCGGCCACACCGAATTCCTCGCCGAGCTTGCTAGCAGCGACGGCCGTGTGCCGCAGCCGGTGATGATGCTGTGGTCGCCGCGGCTCGCAGTCGTGCCCGTGACCATCCACGTCGCCTTGCGCGATGCGCTTGTCCAGCTCACCAGCGAGCTGATCGTCTCGACCGTGCGCATCGTTGCAGGCGAGCTGAAATCCCGCTTCGGCATCGACAGGCCGCGGATCGCGATCTCCGGCCTCAATCCGCATGCCGGCGAGGACGGCTCGCTCGGCCATGAGGAGCAGACCGTGATTGCCCCGGCGCTCAAAGTTCTGCGCAATGACGGCATCGAGGCAAAAGGCCCGCTGCCCGCCGACACCATGTTCCACGAGGCCGCGCGCGCGACCTATGACTGCGCGGTCTGCATGTATCACGACCAGGCGCTGATCCCGATCAAGACGGTCGCCTTCGACGACGCCGTCAACGTCACGCTCGGCCTGCCCTTCATCCGCACCTCGCCGGACCACGGCACCGCCTTCGACATCGCCGGCACCGGCAAGGCCAATCCCGCCAGCCTGATCGCCGCGCTGAAGCTCGCCAGCCGCATGACGGCTGCAACAAGCTGATGAGCGCGATCGACGACCTCCCGCCGCTCCGCGAGGTCATTCGCCAGCACGCGCTGTCGGCCCGCAAATCGCTCGGCCAGAATTTTCTGCTCGACCTCAACCTGACCGCGCGCATCGCGCGGGCAGCTGCTCCCCTGGAAGACTCCACCATCGTCGAGATCGGTCCCGGCCCCGGTGGATTGACGCGCGCGCTGCTCGCGCTCGGCGCCAAGCGCGTCATCGCGATCGAGCACGACGAGCGCGCGATCCCGGCCTTACAGGATATTTCCGCGCGCTACCCCGATAGGCTCGAGATCGTGCATGGCGATGCCATGACCTTCGATCCGCGTCCGCTGCTCGCGGGCGAGCGCGCAAAAATCGTCGCCAATCTGCCCTACAACATCGCGACCCCGCTCCTGATCGGCTGGCTCACCACCGAGCCCTGGCCGCCCTGGTACGACATGTTGGTGCTGATGTTCCAGCGCGAGGTCGGCGAGCGCATCGTCGCACGCGAAGACGAGGAGGCCTATGGCCGCCTCGGCGTGCTCGCCAACTGGCGCTGCGAGACAAAGATTCTGTTCGACATTGCGCCTTCCGCTTTTGTGCCACCGCCGAAGGTCACCTCCTCCGTCGTGCGTCTGGTGCCGCGCGCAGAGCCGCTTCCCTGCGATCGGAAACTGCTCGAGCAGGTCGCAGCCAGCGCCTTCGGCCAGCGCCGGAAAATGCTGCGGCAAAGTCTGAAATCGCTCGGCGTCGATCCCGCGCGGCTTGCATCTGCCGCAGGCGTCGATGCGACGCGACGCGCGGAGACCATTCCGATCTCGGGCTTTGTTGCCATGGCGCGTGAATTGGCGGATATACGAAAGCAAGCTGAATAAAGCATGATCCGGAAAAGTGTGAAGCGGTTTTCCGAAGAGATCATGCTTAAATAACAAAACCAAAGCGCGCGATCGCGCTTTGGTGCAAATTCCGGAGGAGAGAATATGGCGTTGATGCGTCGGCAGTCGCTGGTCAAGTTCGATGCGCCCCTGTGCGAGACCATCGTCGACACGCCAAGGCCGCAGGGACGTGAGGTGCTGGTGCGCATCGAGCGTTGCGGCCTCTGCCATTCCGATTTGCACATTCAGGACGGCTATGCCGATCTCGGCGGCGGCAAGAAGCTCGACACCACGCGCGGCATGAATCTGCCCTTCACGCTCGGCCACGAGATCGCGGGCGTCGTCGACGAGGTCGGGCCTGACGTTGCGGCTGGCCTCGTCGGCGCCAAGAAGGCGGTGTTTCCGTGGATCGGCTGCGGCCAGTGCCGCGACTGCGCCAATGGCGACGAGAACCTCTGTGCCAAGCAACGCTTCCTCGGTGTCTCCATCGACGGCGGCTTTGCCACCCACGTGCTGGTACCCGACGCGAAATACCTGCTCGACTACGATCCCCTGCCCGTCAACCAGGCCGCGACCCTGATGTGCTCCGGCGTCACCGCCTATGGCGCGCTCAAGCGCCTGGTCGACCGTCCGCGTCAGCGTAACCTGTTGCTGATCGGCCTCGGCGGCGTCGGCATGATGGGCCTGTCGTTCGCGCAGGCGATGTTCAAGCAGCCGATCACGGTCGCCGATCTCTCGCCGGCCGCACGCGAGACCGCGCTGAAGAACGGTGCTGCCAACGCCTACGATCCGTCCGAGCCCGATGTGATCAAGCGCATCCTGAAGGAAACCGAGGGCGGCTTCGACGAGGTCGTCGACTTCGCCGGCAACGAGAAGTCGATGGCGTTTGCCGTGGCGGTTGCCGCGCGCGGCGGCAAGGTCGTGGTCTCGGGCCTGATGGGCGGCCAGTTCACGCTGCCGATGGTGCAATGGGTCTACAAGCGCCTCACCGTCGAAGGTTTCATGGTCGGCACGCTTGCCGAGGCGCACGAATTGATGGCGCTGGCCCGCGCCGGCAAGATCAAGCCGACGCCGATGCGCGAGGAACCGATGGGCGATGTCCAGAAATGGATCGAGGAGCTTCGCGCCGGCAAGGTCGTCGGCCGCATCGTGCTGAAGAACTGACGCAAACATCAAGTCAGGCTTGGCGGCGAGATGCAGGTCTCGCCGGCCCGCATTCCTTCATGCAATTAACTCGGAATTGACGCATGCCGTGGTTCCCCATAGGGGAACCGGCGATCAGCGGACTATAGTCCTCGCCAAACCCCTCTTCGGAATTCTGGTGAGACCATGCAGACCATCCGCCGATTTCTGGCCGACGAATCCGGCGCCACCGCGATCGAGTACGGTCTGATCGCCGCCGGCATCGCGCTTGCGATCATCGCCGTGGTCAACAATCTCGGCTCGACGCTCAAGCTGAAGTTCGGCTCGATCAGCGCCTCGCTGAAGTAAAGCAACGCCGTTCACTCACGGCACTCCCCGCGCGCGGAACGCCCCCGCGGCCGTCGCGTTGGCAGCGCATGTCCATTCGCTGCACCGTCGAGAGCGCATTCTTCATCGCCTGGAATTTTCTGGAGGGTAGCGGCGAGCTCGGCCCCGCGGACGAGACCGCAAACGTCCTTCTCGACGCCATCGAAGCGCAGCTCAGGCGCGGCGAACGCCGGCAACTGATGCTCGCCAACAAGGCGATCGACGCCTGGCGCGCGCACGCAACGCAAAGCCCGCCGCCGCAGCAAGCGCGCTTCGGCTGATCGGAGGCGATGCCCTCGGACCCGCCGGCCCGGCGGCGTTCGAGAGCTATGGGCCGGCGGTCGTCGGGCAGAGCGCACGGGGTTACGGCGCTTCCGCAGGGGGACGCTACGCCGATCCGCCCACCCCTTGTGTTCACTCCTGAACAGAGCGCGCGAAGTCAGGGCCACGCCATCCGGCCCATTGTCCCCGCGCATTCCGAAACTCCGCAAGGCTGAGTCGATTTTTCAACGTCCAAGTTTTCAACGTCCAAGTTTTCAACGCCCAAGAATTCCTTGTGTGCACTTTGGAACCGTCGGTTCCGCTGCGGAAACGTAGGGTTCTGGCCGGTGCCGATTCCCGGCAAAAAACGGCAAGAGACAACAACAAGTGACCGGTCGGCCCCAGAACGATCTGCTCCGGCAGCTCACCCCTCACGATTTCGAACTGATCGCGCCGCACCTCCAGCCGGTCGACCTCGCGGCCGGCCACATCCTGCATCACGCCGGCGACGCGGTGACGGCGGTGCATTTTCCCTGCGGCTCCGCGCTGGTGTCGTTCGCCGTGCCGGTCGAGGATGACCGCGAGGTCGAGAGCCTGCTGGTGGGCCGCGAGGGGGCGGTGGGCGTTGCCGCCGGCCGCACCGCTTCGCTCGCCTATTCGCGCATCGTCGTGAAGCTGAGCGGTACACTCGTCCGGCTGCCGCAGCGCGCGCTCGAGCAGGCGCAGCAGAAATCGGCAACGCTCCAGGACATGCTGTCGCGCTATGTCGACTGCCAGCTGGCGCAGCTGCTCCAGACCGCGGCCTGCAACGCTGCACATTCGATCGAGCAGCGCGCCGCCAAATGGATCGTCTCCGTGCACGAGCATATCGGCGAGGCCGAGATCCCCCTCACCCACGAGCAGCTCGCCGGCATGCTTGGCGTCTCCCGCAGCTATGCCAGCCGCGTCATCCAGATGTTCAAGGCAAGGCGCATCCTCGCAACCCGCCGCGGCGCCATCCTGATCCTCGATGCGCCCGCGCTCCAGGCCCGAGCCTGCACCTGCAATGGCGCGGTGAAGAAGCATTTTGGCGAGGTGTTTGGTCGCGCGTCCTCGGCGAGCTAGGCGGTCGCGCCAACTCCGCAGGATGGATTTGGCGACACCGCAACGCCGTCGTTGCCAAATTTCGATAGCGATTTCGCCGCGCTTCGCCCGTCATCGGCTTGCGCTCCTCAGGCACAACTTGCGTTAGTGCGCGAACGGCCATTCAATATTCGTTTAGCCCACAGTACATTATTTTTCCGGTCTTTTGGAATGCAAACATTTCTCGTCGTCCTCGGCATCTGGCTCCTGATCAACGTGCTTTTTGTCGTGATCATGATGCCGCCGCGAAAGCCGCAGAAGCCGGATCGTCCGCGATCGCAGGAAGGCCTCGCCCCCATAGCGATCGAGGGCAACGCCTACCCCTTCGACGAAGACGACAAGGTGTCGCTTCGGCACACCATCATCGCCATCGCAATGGGCGCTTTGTTCTCGCTGACGCCGCCGCTGCTGCAAGCGGCCGACGACATCAAGCGGCTGGTCAGGAAATACTGCAAGTCGGGCCCGCCGCCCGGGGCCGCAGCCAGCGAACGATCGCTGGAGACCATCCTCGAAGAGGTCCGCGCCGGCGAGGCGCGACAACAGACCGACGTATCGCCGCATGATGCGCGAGATGAGCCGAAGCGATAGCCCTCGGCGCCTTTTCACGACCGATCACAACAGGATCGAAATTGGAACGCCACGCGCCTCCCATGCGTTTGCCTTTCGTCAGGGACACCAGACACTCATTCGGGGGACCGAAGAGGAGAGACGCGCTTGGTCATGACAGGCAAATGGTACGATCCGATATCCGAGCGCTGGATCGCACCGCGTGAAGCGCGCCTTCGGGCGACAGCCCCGGCTGCGAGCGCGAACCATGTCCTGGAGCTCGAGAGAACGATCGAAGTTCAGCGCATCTGGCGCGCGCTCGTCGATTGCTGCGCACGCGATTGACGCGCCCGCCGTGCGCAGCGGCGGAGGAACCTGCCGCCGACCGCGCCGTTGTACCCCTGCATGAACGATCCCGCATCACCCGCAAAGCCGGTCGCAACCGCGATCCGCTATCTCTCGATCGCCGTCGGTTGCGCCTGCCTGCTGCTCGCCGCCGTCTGCATCGCCATCGCGTGCCAGGTCTTCATCCAGACCGGTGTGTTTGCGCAGTCCTATGCGATGGTAGGATTGATCAGCGCCGTGCTGGGGTGCCTGGCGCTGATGCTGGCGCGGGTGTGGAGATAACTTCCGCAAGGCAGCTCATCGCGGCGAGACAGGCCGGACGATCGAATTGATCTCGACCCAGCCAAAGGTCCCGTGCCCCCTGATGGTGCCTTTGATCTCGCAACGATCCCCCAATTTGCAGACCTTCAGCACGCGGATTCTGTCCTTGTCATCGATATCGGCATCACTCCATGTCAGCATATTCTGATCCGGCGTCAGCAGCAAAACGCCCTGTTCTTCGGCCATGACGCCGCGGCAGGTAAATCGATTGTCCTTCGGCCATACGAATTTCGGGTCTGTCTTGTTTGTTGCAGCCAGCGTTGCGCTGGCGCCGAGGCAGGTCACCACCCATCCTGTCATTGCGAGCCCGGCGATCCGGTTCATGGCTATTCTCCCCTCACCTTGCCGCACCGCGCCGTCGCCATGCCCCCTCGCCGTTCGATGCGCGCGCAAGCAACGGCGCCAGAAAAAAGCCTGATTTCGCGGCGGAACCAACGCGCGCGGGGCCCAATTCAAGCCACATCCTCTCCGGATTTGCGGCTCATTGCTACCCAAGTTTTTGATGACAAAGGGCCGGTAAAGAGTTGCGTCATGCGTAAACGGGAGACCAGGATGGGCAACCGCACCGCAAAGTTCATATCCGCGCTTGTTGGCAGTATCATTGCCGGCGTGCCGCTGGCCGCCGTGTCACAGAACGCGCCGGCCGCACCGAACGCGGCCAACGCCGCGAGCGACTGTCTCGCCTCGGCAAAAGGCACCGCGCCGCAGGGCCAGCACTGGTACTATCGCCTCGATCGCGCGACCAAGCGGCAATGCTGGTATCTGCGCGCCGAAGGCGGCAAGGTCACGCAGAGCGCGCAGGCAACCGACACACCAGGCACGGATTCAGCCGCATCGCCATCGGTGCAAAACGCGCGTGCCGAATACATCGCGCCGCAGACCACGCAAGCCCCGGCTGTAGCGAGCGCGCCGCCGGTCGCGCAGCAACCATCGAGCACCGTGACCGATAGCAACGTAGAGCAGCCCGCTGTCGCCGCGCGCTGGCCCGATGCCTCTGCGACGGCCCCTGCGCCGCAGCCGAGCGCGAAACCGGCAAAGCCCGCAACTCCGGTGGCGCTTGCTTCAGCTGAAATTCCCGCCGACAAGCCGACCGGCTCGCTGCAGATGCTGCTGCTCGTGATCGGCGGCGCGCTGGCGCTCGCAGGCCTCCTCGCCAGCGTCATCTACCGCTTTGCCGGCGGGCGCGTCCGCGTCCAGGCAGCCGACCACCGCCGCGTGAATTGGGACGATCGGGAGCCGCACGATCTCGACGACAACCGCGCCCCCTGGCTCGACGCGACCCCGGCCGTCACGCGACGCGCGCAGCTGACGCACCCGATCGACTTCGATGCCGCACGTCCGCTGGCCACGCGTCCGCAAGCCCCGCAACTCGCCGCGTTCGGGGACGAGATCGGCCGGATCGCGGCACAATCCCGTTCCCCTCGTCATGAGGTCGCAGCAGACCTCGACGAGGCCGACATATTCAACGGAGAGTTCGAGATCGAGGCGTCAGCGCCTCAGCTCGCGGTCAACGACACTCATGACCAAGAGCCTGTCGACGACAAGCCCGCCGATCGCAACGAAGAGGTGCAGGCCGAGGATTCCGTCGACATCGACATCATCACGGCGATGCTGGAACGGTTGGCGCAGGAAGGGCCGCGGCTGTCGCCGCCTACCCCTGGCTCCAGTCGCGACTTTAGTCCTGGAGCTGTCCTTGTAGACCTCGCACGAAGCCCACGAGGCCAGTCCGCCGCTCGCGCTTGAGGCGTTCGGCCTTCAGGATCGACTGCACCTCGGCGAAGGCCTCGTCGACGTCATGGTTGATCACGATGTAGTCGTACTCGGCCCAGTGGCTCATCTCGTGGCTGGCGCGGCTCATGCGCTTGCGGATCACCTCGTCGGAATCCTGCGCGCGCGAGTGCAGGCGCTTCTCGAGATCGGCGGCTGACGGCGGCAAGATGAACACGCTGACGACATCCGCGCGCGCTTTTTCGCGCAGCTGCTGGGTGCCCTGCCAGTCAATGTCGAACAGCACGTCCTGCCCGGCCGACAGCGCGGCTTCGACGGGGCTGCGCGGCGTGCCGTAGCGATTGTCGAACACGGTCGCCCATTCGAGCAGCTCGTCGTCCTTCACCATCGCTTCGAAGCGGGGCTTGTCGACGAACAGATAGTCGCGGCCGTCGACCTCGCCTGGCCGCATCGCGCGCGTGGTCGCCGACACCGACATTTTCAGCCCGGGCATGCGATCGATCAGCAGCCGCGACAGCGTCGTCTTGCCCGCGCCCGAGGGCGAGGACAGCACGAACATCAAGCCGCGCCGCTCGACACCGTCAGTTCCGTGACCGCCCTTCGTCATCGATCACTCCAGATTCTGGACCTGCTCGCGGAACTGCTCGACCACGTTCTTCATGGCGAGCCCCGTATTGGTCAGCTCGATGTCGTTCGACTTCGAGCAGCAGGTGTTGACCTCGCGGTGAAACTCCTGCGCCAGGAAATCGAGCTTGCGGCCGACCGGGCCGCCCTTGCCGATCAGCTCGCGCGCCTGCGCGACGTGCGAGGCGATGCGGTCGAGCTCCTCGCGGATGTCGGCCCTGGTCGCGATCAGGATCGCTTCCTGCATCAGGCGGTCGGAATCGAAACGGTCGGAGGTGTCCAGCAGTGTCGCGATCTGCTCGGCGAGCCTGGCCTTGATCGCCTCGGACTTGCGGCCGGGCGAGCCTTCCGCCTTTTTCGCCAGCTGCTCGACCTCGTCCACCCGCTGGATCAGGATCTGGCCGAGCGACGTCCCCTCGCGCTTGCGCATCTCGACGAGTTCGGCAAGCGCCTTGTTGAAGGCTTCGGCCACAGCAGTACGCGCGGCGTTGTCCTCCTCCTCGTCGCCCTCGGGCTCGGCAACCTCAATGACACCCTTGATGGCCAGAAGACCGTCGACGCTCGGCGCGACCGCGTCGACCTTGCCGGCGATCACCGCGGCGGCCTTGAGGACGGCGTTGAGCACGTCCTCGTTGACGCGGACGGAGGCCGCCGCATTGGCGCGCTTGACGGTGAGATTGGCGTAGACGGTGCCGCGCGACAGCAACTCGCCGGCGCGTTTCTTGGCGTGGGCCTCGAGCTCATCGAACCCCTGCGGCAGCCGCACCCTGAGGTCAAAGCCCTTGGCGTTGACCGACTTCAATTCCCATTCGAACGTATACGGCCCGCTCGCGCCGTGGCTTCGGGCAAAGCCGGTCATGGACGACAAGGCCATCAGGTCAAATTCTCCGGAAACACAGGATTCGCGAGGCCATCAGGCCACGCGAATCTTAAGACTATTTTGCGGGAAAGTGTAATCCGCAAAGTCCCGTAGGCAGGTCTGCGAAAGCCTAGCGCTGGATCACCGGCGGGGTCGGCTGTGCCGCGCCCTGCCGGGCCGGCGCAGGATTGGCCGGGCGCGCAGCCGGCGGCTTCTTCTGCTGATTCGGCCTGGGCGTCGTCGCGGTCGGCGTGTCGGCGGCTGTGGGCGCCGCAGCAGCCGGCGGCGGCGCATCCTCGGCCGGCTCGACCGTGTCGTTCTGGATCTGCTTTTCCATCGCGCGCAGCTTGGCGACGTTCTTCTGATGCGCGTCGTAGGTCTCGGTGAAGGCATGCCCGCCGGTGCCGTCGGCAACGAAGAACAGGTCGCGGGTGCGGGCCGGATTGGCGGCGGCCTCGAGCGAGGCGCGGCCAGGGTTGGCAATCGGGCCCGGCGGCAGGCCCTCGATCACATAGGTGTTGTAGGGCGAGGGCTGCGTGATCTCGCTGCGCTTGATCGGGCGGCCGAGCGTGCCTTTGCCGCCGACGAGACCGTAGATGATCGTGGGATCGGACTGGAGCTTGATTTTCTGCTTCAACCGATTGGTGAACACGGCGGCGACCCGGCTACGCTCATCCGGCTTTCCGGTTTCTTTCTCGACGATGGAAGCCAGCGTCACCAATTGCTCCGGCGTCTTGACCGGAACGTCCTGGCTGCGGCGATCCCAGATCTCCGCGAGCACGCGCTTATGCGACTGCTGCATGCGCTGGATCACCTGATCACGCGGGGTCCCGCGCGGGAACTTGTAGGTCTCCGGCAGCAGCGTACCCTCGCGCGGCAGCTCGCGCACGCTGCCGGTGAAGATGTCGTTGTCGGACAGCCGAGCCACGATCTGCTCGGAGGTCAGGCCTTCCGGGATCGTGACGGAATGCTGCACCACCTTGCCCTCGACGATGGTGCCGATGACGTCGCGCAACGAGGCATTCTTCTGGAACGAATACTCACCGGGCTTGAGGTCCGAGCTCGCCTTCAGCGCGGCGACGCTGGCGATGAAAATCCACGGATTGACGTCGGTCACGCCTTCCCGGTTCAGCGTCTCGGCGATGTCGCGCTTGCCCGCACGCTGCGGGATGTTGACGATCTTGTCGTCCTTGAGCGGACCCGGGGCCTCGAGCACCTGCCGGCCGTAATAGTAGACGCCGCCGGCGCCGATCATGGAGATCAGCAGCAAGGTGATGATGGCGTTGCCGACGATCACGAACGGATTGCGCGCACGGTCCGATCGCTTCGGCGGCGGCGGGACCTGCTCGGGCTCGAGCGCTGCCCGCGGACTCCGGGGCGAAATGGGCGGCCTTTCACTCATCGAAACAACCTGAATCCTGCCGGTTCAATCGCGGCCCGACAATCGCTTGTCCGGCCAAATGCACGCGCCCACACCCATGACTATCGCCGAATACGGCAAAACGGTGGATTCGTCTCAACCACAAACTAATGGACCAAGCGCCGGAAGATCACCGACGCGTTGGTACCGCCAAAACCGAAAGAATTCGACAACGCGACGTTGACCTCACGCTTCTTCGCAATATGCGGCACGAGATCGATCGCAGTCTCGACCGACGGATTGTCCAGGTTGATGGTCGGCGGCACGACATTATCGCGAATCGCGAGAATGGCGAAGATCGCCTCGAGCGCACCGGCCGCGCCCAGGAGATGGCCGGTCGACGATTTGGTCGAGGACATCGCGACCTTTGAGGCGGCGTTGCCGAGCAGGCGCTCCACCGCACCGAGCTCGATCTCGTCACCCAGTGGTGTCGAGGTGCCGTGCGCGTTGATGTAGTCGAGATCGGATGCCGTGAGGCCGGCGCGCTTGAGCGCCGCCGCCATGCTGCGGAACGCGCCGTCGCCGTCGGGCGCCGGCGACGTGATGTGATAGGCATCGCCCGAGAGGCCGTAGCCGATCACCTCGGCGTAGATCCTGGCGCCGCGGCGCTGGGCGTGCTCGAGCTCTTCAAGAACCAGGACGCCGGCGCCCTCGCCCATCACGAAGCCGTCGCGATCCTTGTCGTAGGGACGCGATGCCTTCTCGGGCGTCTCGTTGAAGCCGGTCGAGAGCGCGCGCGCGGCGTTGAAGCCGGCAATGCCGATACGGCCGATCGGCGATTCGGCGCCGCCGGCCACCATGACGTCGGCATCGCCGAGCGCGATCAGGCGGGCGGCATCACCGACCGCATGCGCACCGGTCGAGCAGGCCGTGACCACCGAATGGTTCGGTCCCTTCAGCCCGTGCTTGATCGAGACATAGCCGGAGGCGAGATTGATCAGGCGTCCCGGGATGAAGAACGGCGACACCCGGCGCGGTCCGCGTTCCTTCAACAGAATCGCGGTGTCAGCGATGCCGTTGAGGCCGCCGATGCCGGAACCGATCATGGTGCCGGTCGCGCATTTGTCCTCCTCGGTCTCGGGATGCCAGTTGGCATCGTCGAGCGCCTGGCCGGCTGCGGCCATGCCGAAGATGATGAAGTCGTCGACCTTGCGCTGGTCCTTCGGCTCCATCCAGATATCGGGATTGAAGCTGTCGTTGCTGCCGTCGCCGCGCACGACCGTGCAGGCGTATCTGGTCTGAAGATCGGAGACATCGAAGCTCTCGATCCTGCGCGCACCGCTTTCGCCGTTGAGGATACGTTTCCACGTCGGCTCGACGCCACAGCCGAGCGGCGACACCATGCCGAGACCCGTGACGACAACCCGCCTCATATCCGAAAACTCCGCATCGAAAGATTCACGGCAAATAACAAGAAACCGGCTGACCGCTGGGAAGCGGCCCGTCCGGTTTCAATGTTGTCCCCGCGAAAATGAAGAGCCTTAGCTCTTCGCGTTCTTCTCGAGAAACTTCGTGGCGTCGCCGACGGTGAGAATCGTCTCCGCCGCGTCGTCCGGAATCTCGCAACCGAATTCTTCTTCGAACGCCATCACCAGCTCGACGGTGTCCAGACTGTCGGCGCCGAGGTCGTCGATGAAGCTCGCCGCGTCGACAACCTTCTCGGGTTCAACACCAAGGTGTTCGACCACGATCTTCTTAACCCGCTCGCCAATCTCACTCATTGCATAACCTCGTGTTGTTCCCTGTAGACCCGACCCCCCGGGACGATACGAGCCGTCGTGGTCGTGTTACTGCCTTCGCTTACGAACTTTAGATTTGGCCCCATCCAAACCGATGCAGGGCCCCGGCGAACGACGGCCAAGGCACCGCATCGCCAATATACAGGGTTTCAAAAACCTGCAATGGCGTTCTTTGCCCATCCGTTGAAGGTCCGGTTATCATACTTCAACTGCCTTGACTACAAGCCTCATTTCGCTCCGGAAACGGCCGTTTGCCGCATCCCGCACCGCCCCTGTGGGCAGTGCGGAACGAGGGCTTCAGATCATGGCCATGCCGCCATTGACATGGATGGTTTGCCCCGTGACGTAGGCTGCTTCGTTCGAACTCAGGTAGACGGCGGCGGCCGCAATGTCCTCTGGCGTCCCCAGGCGGTTGGCCGGAACCTTGGTCAGAATCGTCTCGCGCTGCTTGTCGTTGAGCGCGTCCGTCATCGGCGTCTTGATGAAGCCGGGCGCGATGCAGTTCGCGGTCACGCCACGCTTGGCGTATTCGGCACCCAGCGTCTTGATCATGCCGATCAGGCCCGCCTTTGACGCCGTGTAATTGCCCTGCCCGGGATTGCCGGTGACACCCACCACCGAGGTAATGGCGATGATGCGGCCGAAGCGCTTGCGCATCATCAATTTGGTCGCGGCGCGCGCCAGGCGGAAGGTCGAGGTCAGATTGATGTTGATGACCTCCTCCCAATCCTCGTCGCGGAGCTGCACGAAGAGATTGTCGCGCGTGATGCCGGCATTGGCGACGAGGATGTCGACCTGGCCCATCGCCGCTTCCGCGGCAGGCACCAGTGCCTCGACCTCGTCGGCCTTGGAGAGATTGCAGGGCAACACGTGAGTGCGCTCGCCGAGCTTGCCGGCTAGCTCATCCAGCACTTCCTTGCGCGTTCCCGAGATCGAAACGGTGGCGCCCTGCGCATGCAGCGCCTGCGCGATGGCGCCGCCGATGCCGCCGGTCGCACCGGTGACGAGCGCCTTTTTGCCAGTCAGATCGAACATTGAAAACTCCTCTAGGCCTGCGTCGCAGCGGCCAATGCATCCCTAGCGGCGGCAATGTCGTTGGGACCGCCAACCGCAACGCCGACAGCGCCTTCCGCAATACGCTTGACGAGACCGGTCAGCACCTTGCCCGCGCCGATCTCGAAGAAACGGGTGACGCCCTGCCCTGCCATATAGGTAACCGACTCGCGCCAGCGCACGGTGCCGGTGACCTGCTCGACCAGGCGACGGCGGATCTCGTCGGGATCGGTGATGGCGCTCGCCAGCACGTTCGATACCAGGGGCGCCGCCGGCGCCTTGATCGTGACCTTCGCGAGCGCCTCGGCCATGGCATCGGCCGCGGGCTGCATCAGCCTGCAATGGAACGGCGCGGACACCGGCAGCAGCATTGCACGCTTGGCGCCCTTGGTCTTGGCGATCTCGACGGCGCGATCGACCGCAGCCTTGTCGCCGGAGACCACCACCTGGCCGCCGCCATTGTCGTTGGCAGCCTGGCAGACCTGGCCCTGCGCCGCCTCATGGGCGACCGCCATGGCGGCCTCATAATCGAGGCCGAGCAGCGCGGCCATCGCGCCGACCCCAACCGGGACGGCCTTTTGCATGGCGAGACCGCGGATGCGAAGCAACCGCGCGGTGTCGGACACCGTCAGGCTGCCGGCAGCAGCCAGCGCTGAATATTCACCGAGCGAGTGGCCGGCGACGAAAGCCGCATCCCGCCCCACGGAAAAACCGGCTTCAGCCTCCAGCACGCGCAGGGTCGCAACGGACACAGCCATGAGGGCCGGCTGCGCGTTCTCGGTGAGCTGGAGGGTTTCGGCCGGGCCATCCCAGATGGTCGACGTCAGCTTCTCCCCAAGCGCGGCATCGACCTCGTCGAACACGGCGCGCGCCACCGGGAAGGCATCGGCCAGGGCCTTGCCCATGCCGACCGCCTGGGACCCCTGCCCCGGAAATGTGAATGCTGCCGTCATCGGCGCTCCCTGGATCGTTCGAACATCGGTCAGACCGGGCGGCCATTCTCTACGCCGGGACGCGCCCCTGGTTCCCGATCATGCTCCAAAGGGGGCCGTAGACACTGACAGAGGCCAAACTGTCAAGCCGCGACCACGTCCAGGGCTGGGGATCGGCGACGGACTACGCCCTGCGGGCCCCCCCCGTT
Organism: Bradyrhizobium sp. OK095; assembly: GCF_900109945.1. Classification (GTDB taxonomy): domain Bacteria; phylum Pseudomonadota; class Alphaproteobacteria; order Rhizobiales; family Xanthobacteraceae; genus Bradyrhizobium. The sequence goes on along the minus strand of NZ_FOBX01000003.1, from coordinate 451,729 downwards.
TGGACCCCCGCCCGTCGCCACGGGCGGTGCCACCATGCCGTCAGTCGTCAGTGACTTCGCAGGCAAACGTTTACGCTGTCTGGAACTCGGCGCCGCGCCTTAAGCCGCCCTAAATTCAGGGTGCCAAAACTGCCGCCATGGCATTCGTAGTTCCATCGACTTCGACAGCGTCAACCGCTGCCGCGCAACCGCGGCTGTGGCAAAGCTTCGTCGACTGGTTGCTCGCCGGACCGGGCCCGCAGTCCGACGATATCCAGAGCGAGTTTCTTCAGCAGAGGTCGACCAAAACGAGGACGCTCGTGGTGGCGGTTCTCGCATCCTTGCTGATCGCGTGCATTGCCGCCGCCATGACTGGAGCCATTTGGGCCTATGCCTGGGTGCTGGCGGAGCTGGTTATGGGCGGCACCCGCCTCTACCTGATGATGAAAGCCGCCGCGCGGGCGAAGGCCGAGGGCCCCGCGGCTGCGAGCGGCACGCCGATCTGGGCCGGGCTGCTCTCAGTGATGTTGATTTCCGCCGGTTGCTATCAATGCGTCGCGTCGGGGCACTTGCTGCTGGTGCTGACAGCCGGCATCAGCCTTGCCAATCTGATCGGCGGCATCGCCTCGCGCAGCGCCGCCACCCCGCGCTATGGCATCCTCATGATCTGCATCCTGACGCTACCCTTTGCGGTCGCCACGATGCTGTCGCCGATCTCCTTCCTGTTCGTCATCGGCCTGCAAACGCCGGTCTACACCGCCGGGATGATTTTCCTGCTGCTCGAGAATCACAAGATCCTGCTCAACCTGCATCGCTCCGAGCGCAACAATCGCCTGATGGCGCATCACGATCTGCTCACCGGCCTGCCCAATCGCGCCCTGAACCGGAAGCTGTTTTCCGAGCTGCTCGACGGTCCATGGCCGGTGGCAACGCCATCGGCCGCAAAGCTCACCGTATTCTGTGTGGATCTCGACAACTTCAAGAGTGTCAATGACCGGCTCGGACATGCAGCCGGCGATGCCGTCCTGATCGCGGTCGCAGGTCGCCTGCGCGCCAGCGTGCGCGAGGCCGACGTCGTATGCCGTGTTGGCGGCGACGAATTCGTCGTCCTGTTGCCCGACATCACGAATGGCGAGGCCACCGACATTGCGCGTCGGATCATCACGCGGATCTCGGAGCCGTTCGAGTTTGCGCCCGCCGCGCGTGTCGGCGCCAGCATCGGCCTCGCATCTGCGCCACAGGACGGGATGACCGCCGACGAATTGCTGAGCGCGGCCGACCGCGCAATGTACGAGGCCAAGCGCCGCGGCAAGGGCGGCTTCGTGATCCACGCCTCCGGCGTCGATCTGCTCACCGAGATCGTGCCGCTCGTCCCTGCGGCACAAGCCCCGGCGCTGGTCGGCTAGAATCCGCCTGCCTTCTGATCCGCACCGACCTCTGCGCCGGCCTGCGCGCGGCGCGCGCTGCTGGCCAGCTGGCCCGGCCGGTCGTCGCGGTTCGGCCTGGCGGTGGCGAGCCTCAGCACAGCGGCGTAGTTCGGCTGCACTTCCATGCGACCGGCATGCCGGCTCTCGCTAAGCAGGCGATGCACCTTCGGCAGATTGTAGCAGGGCACGTAGAACAGCAGATGATGCTCAAGGTGATAGTTCACGTAGTACGGCGCGATGAACAGACGCTCGAGAAAATTGGCATGCGTGGTGCGGGTGTTGCGCAGGGGATCGCTGCTATCGGGCACGACGGCGTGCTCAGCGATGTTGCGGATGCGGGTGATCACCATCATCCAGGTGAGCAGCGGCACCAGCCATAGCAGCGGATAGGCCCACCACACGCCGGCCGCCGCGAGGCCAGCAAACATCGCGGCATTGACGAGGCATTGCGGGCCGAGCTTCTCCCGGAAATGCGCGGCACGCTGGCGCCACGGCCAGTCCTTCGGCCCGAACGCGTTGAGCAGTTGCGCCTTGCGTTGCTGATAGCCGGTCTGCCCGGTGATGTCGCGAATGAACTTGCGGCGATAGCTCAGCTTGGTGATCGGAAATGGCGCCGACAGCACGAGATCGGGGTCGTCTTCCTGCTGAGTGCGCGCATGGTGCTGGAGGTGGTAACGCCGATAGCTGCGCGTCTCCGCAAAGAGCGGATAGGCACAGAACCACTGGCTCAGCGTCAGATTGGTTTTTTCGTCGGCGGACAGGCAGCCATGGGCGCCGTCATGCATCAGGATCGCCAAGCCCAGCTGGCGCGAGCCGATGATGGCGACCGCCAGAACGTAGGTGACCGGATTGGGCCACCACGCGACCAACGCGATCGCACCGATCATGAGGGCCCAGGCGTGCGCGATCAGCGCAACGCCTTTCCACGTCACGCGCTGGCGTATGTCGGCCAATTGATCGTCGGTCAGGAAATCGCGGGCACGCATGCGAAGCGCGGTCATGGCCTAGCCCTCCTCGTTCGAATTGCTTGATGCGTCGCGCTCGTCGACGAGACGCAGGCGCGCGGCCTCGCCGGTGGATTTCGCCTGCTCGCCAAGCACGCGCAGCATCTCGGCGCACAATGCGTCGGGCGAACGGCCCATGGCGTAGCCTTCGAGGATGATTCCGATGGCGACGGCCCAGAACCGCCGCGAGCTTTCGTCGGGTGCGCGCAATGAGCGCCAGCCATGCCGTGCGACCTGGCTCGCATAGGCCCGCGCGCCCTCGCTGTGCAGGCGCTCGATGGTGCGTTCGACCAGCGGCGCGAGATCCTGCCGACGCCGCGTCAGCGTCAACGCCTCGGCGAAGAAAGCGACCGAATCGCTCGCCGTCACCGTCTCGGCCAGCGCGTGGGTGTAATCCCCAAGCGTACGCGCCTTCAGCGCCGCCTGCTCGGTCGCGCGCGCCAGATACAGGAGGTCGCGGCAGGCGCATTCGACGAACAGCGACTCCTTGGTGCGGAAATAATAGGTGATCTGGCTCGGGAATGCGTCCACGGCGGCCGCGATGTCGGTGATGGCCGTGCCCGACAGCCCCCGCTCCCGGAACAGCGGGCTCGCCGCGTCCAGCAGCAGCGAGCGCATTTTGCGCCCGGCCGAGCGCGTGGCGCGCGCCGCGTGCTTGGGGTCGCCTGCCACCTCTAACGGCTCATGGGCCGACTTTTCCGCCATGGAGGGCCTCTCATTCGATTTGTTTGTATGACATACAAACAATGAGATCAAGCAGGATGTGGTATGGGAGGACCGATCCCGGCCGCCCGAACCGGAACCCTCCGGGCCGAAAATGCGGCCTCCAACCTTGCAAAGCCGGCCAAAATCCGTATAAGCGCGCCATCCGCAGACCCCGGCCGGGAGCTGAACGGACGGTCTCAACAAATCATTCGTGATTTTGGTGTGGCAGGGCCAGTCGGCCCGTCGTCCCGTGCTTCCGCCTTCTGAGCTTAATCCCAGAGTCCTTTCCCAAGGCCTCTTAAGGGCTTGACGCCGGGCGATGCGCCAACACGAGGAAAGGACCACCATGGCTCTCTATGAGCATGTTTTTCTTGCGCGTCAGGACGCGAGCACTCAGCAGGTCGAAGAGCTGACTGCGCAGATGACCGGCATCGTCGAGGGTCTCGGCGGCAAGGTCACCAAGACCGAGAATTGGGGCGTTCGCTCCCTCACCTACCGCATGAACAAGAATCGCAAGGCGCACTTCGTGCTGCTCAACATCGACGCGCCGTCCGCGGCGATCGCCGAGATCGAGCGCCAGGAGCGCATCAGCGAAGACGTGATCCGCTATATCAGCGTCCGCGTCGAGGAGCTCGAGGAAGGCCCGTCCGCGATGATGCGCAAGGCCGACCGTGACCGCGAGCGTGACGACCGTGGCGGCGGCTTCCGTGGCGACCGCGAAGGCGGTGGCTTCCGTGGCGACCGTGAAGGCGGTTTCCGTGGCGGCGATCGTGACGGTGGTGGCTTCCGCGGCGATCGCGGCCCGCGCCGTCCGCGCGAGGATGCTGAAACCCCGACCACCACGACGGATGCGGAGTAAGAACAATGGCTGAAGCTGGTGCACGCCGTCCGTTTTTCCGTCGCCGCAAGAGCTGCCCGTTCACGGGCGCGAATGCTCCGAAGATCGACTACAAGGACTCCAAGCTGCTGATGCGTTACGTCTCCGAGCGCGGCAAGATCGTGCCGAGCCGCATCACCGCAGTGTCCGCGAAGAAGCAGCGTGAACTCGCCCGCGCCATCAAGCGCGCGCGGTTCCTGGGCCTCCTGCCCTACGTCATTCGCTAAGACGAATTCGACCGGCGGCGATCACGCCGCCGGTCGTGATTTTCTGAACTCATAAGGCTTCCGGGTCGTCCGGTCGCCGATGGTTGGGGCGAAATGCCTCTAACCGCTCGAAAGGAGCGGGACAGCTGATGATGGTCTTTGGACTGATAGCCCTGATCGCCGGCGCTGCGTCGGCCCTGATGTTCGCCTCGATCGCATCGGGCGCGCTGATCTCGCTCGTCCTGTTCTATCTCGCACCGCTGCCGCTGATGGTCGCCGCAATCGGCTGGGGACCGCTTTGCGCGAGCCTCGGAGGCATCGCCGCCGCGATCGGCCTCGGCGCACTGTTCGGCCTGCCCTACTGCATCGCCTTTGCCGTCACCGTCGCGCTGCCGGCCTGGTGGCTCGGCCATCTCGTCCTGCTCAGCCGACGCATCGAGCCTGCTGCGCCTGACGGCGCCACCGAGCCGGCGGCGGAGCCTGAGCTCGAATGGTATCCGGTCGGACGCATCCTGCTGTGGATCGCGGGCTTTGCTGCGCTGACCACGATCGCCGCCCTGTTGACGCTCGGCACCGACGCCGAGACCATCATCGGCACGCTGCGGCGCGGCTTGATGCGCCTCCTCCGCACCACGGATCCGCAAGCCGCAGGCGAAGCCGACCGGTTCGTCGACGCGCTGGTGCACGTCGCACCCGCCGCCGCGACCATCGTGGCGATGATGACGCTGACGCTCAATCTCTGGCTCAGCGCCAAGGTGACGGCGACGTCGGGCCGGCTGCGCCGTCCCTGGCCCGATATGATGACGGCGGAGCTGCCGCCGATGACGCTGGTGGCGCTCTGCATCGCCCTTGCCTTCTGCTTCACCGGCGGGCTGCTCGCGATCGTCGCACAGATCGCCACGGCGGCGCTGATGATGGGCTACGCGCTCGCCGGCTTTGCCGTGCTGCATACGCTGACGCTGGCACTGAAGAGCCGCACCTTCTGGCTCGGCTCGACCTACGCCGTCGTCGTCGTGTTCGGATGGCCCGTCATCGCGATGGTGATCCTCGGCCTTGCGGACGCCGTGTTCGGTTTCCGCGAGCGCTTCCTGCGCACGCGACAGCCACCACCGCTGCCAACCGTTTAAGTTCAAGTCTGAAAATCCAACTCACTCAACACTTCAAAAGGAGAACGAATATGGAAGTCATTTTGCTGGAACGCGTCGCCAAGCTCGGCCAGATGGGCGAAGTCGTGAAGGTTCGCGACGGCTATGCCCGTAATTTCCTGCTCAAGCGCGGCAAGGCGCTGCGCGCCACCGCCGACAACCGCTCCAAGTACGACGGCATGAAGGCCGACCTCGAGGCTCGCAACCTCCAGAGCAAGGGCGAGGCCTCCAAGATCGCCGAGAAGGTCCAGGGCAAGAACATCATCGTGATCCGTCAGGCGTCGGAAGCCGGCCAGCTGTTCGGCTCGGTCACGGTTCGCGACGTGGTGACCGCCTTCGAGGCCGACAGCGTTACGCTTGATCGCGCGCAGGTGCAGCTTGACGCGCCGATCAAGACCATCGGCAAGCACTCCATCACCGTCGCCATCCACCCCGAGGTCGAGGTCGAGGTTTCCGTCACGGTTGCACGCAGCCAGGACGAGGCCGAGCGCATCAACCGCGGCGAGAACATCTCGACCCGCAACGAGGACCGCGATGCCGCCGCCGAGGCGATCGCCGCCGCCGGCGAGTTCTTCGATCCGGAAGCTCAGCAGGACGACGAAGAGCCGGCGCCGGCTGCGGAAGAGACCGAAAAGTAAGCCGCGCATTCACGCAGGCTGCGAAGCCCGGTCGCCTCAGGCGGCCGGGCTTTTCGTTTTGGCGGCGACGTCCTCGCTCAGCATCGCGATCGAGGCGAGCGCGGTTGCCGTGTGCTTCTCGACACCGTCACTGACACAGAACACGTCGGCCGCAACCACCGAGACCTGACGGCCCGGCTTGATCACCCTGGCCCGGCAGATCAGCTTCTCGCCGACCGCAGGCGAGAGCAGATTGAGCTTGTATTCCGCCGTCAGCGCCGCCTGGCCGCGCGAGGTGGCGGCCGCGATCGTCGTGGCGTTGTCGACCAGGAAGGCGGTGACGCCGCCGTGGAAGAAGCCGTGCTGCTGCAAGAGCTCCGGCCGGCGCTCGACTGCAATCGTGCAGGTGCCGCGCGACAATTCGGACAGCTCGGCACCGACCAGATTCATAAAACCCTGCCGGCCGACATTGGCGTGGATGCGTTCGGCGACGGCTGCGAATTCGGGATCTGCTTCGTTACGCATGCGGCCTCTCCTTATTGTTTCCTGATGCGATCGGGCGGCACCAGCGCGCGAATGGCGCAGGCAATCAGCGTATCGGCCTCGCCGCGCGGATCGGTGCGATCGCGTCCCGACAGGAAGGCGCGGCAAAAAATCTGGGCCGAGCCGATCAGCTGGCTGACGAACATCACCGGTGTCATCGGCAGCAATTCGCCGTGTGCGACCAGCGGCGCGCGCCAGCGCTCGATGCCTTCGGCAAGGCGTGCATTCTGTGCGCGCTGGGCGTCGCGGACGTCCTCGCCCCATTCGCTGCGCGAGATCTCGAACAGATAGCGCGCCTCACGGCGGCTGGTGACCACCCAGTCGAGATGCGCCCGGATCAGGCGATCGATGCCCTGCCCGGCATCGGGGACAGGATCGAGCGCGGCCAGCACTGCGGCGTGATAGTGCCGGAGCACCTCCAGGAACAGCGCCCCCGCAAGCTCCTTCTTCGATCCGAACACATGAAAGAAGCTGCCATTGGAGGCGCGCGCCCGGGTGCGGATCGCCGCCACCGTCGCGGCCTCGAAGCCGACACGGTCGAACACGGCAAGTCCCGCCGCCAGCAAATCGTCACGCACGCTCGCCGTCATGGGCGTCTCCTAGAGTTTCACTCTAGAGTATTGCTCTAGTCACGGTCAAGACAATGCGGAGGCCGCGATGAACGCGGCCTCCGCAAGGCGATCGGAAATTGTGGGGTGTTAGCGCGAGATCGGCGGTGCGGGCGGTCCGGAGGACTCTGCCGGAGGCGGAGCCGCGGCGGTCGCGGGCCGGGTCGGCTCCTGCGGCTTGGCCGCCGGTTCGGAGCTCGCGGCGGGCGCAGCCGGCTTGGGAGCCGCTTCTTCCACCGGCTTGGGCGCGGCGGCAGCCGGCGGAGCCGGCGTCACCTGCGGCACCGGATCGGACCGCAATGTCGGAGCCTCGCTCCCGCGCGGCTCGACCTTGGCGCTCTCAGGCTTGGCTTCAGCAGGCTTCTCGGACGGCTTGCCGCTGTCAGGCTTGGCCTCGGGCTCGACCTTGGCGGTCTCGGGCTTGGCGATCTCGGGCTTGGACTCGGCCTTCGGCTCGCTCTTCTTCTCTTCAGTTGCCGGTGCGGCGGCGTCGACCTTCGGCGCTTCCTCGGTCCCGGGCTTGCCGCGACGCTTGCCCTTGCGTCCCTCAGGCGCAGCCTGACCCTCTGGCTTGGCGCCCTCCTCGCTCGGCCGCGCCGCGCGCTTCTGGCGGCCTTCGGCAGGCGGTGCTGCACCCTCAGCTTCCGGCTTGGCGGTTTCCGGCGAACGCTGGCGGCGACCCTGATGCTCGGGCGGCTGGCCAGGCGCTGTGTTCGCTTCTTTCTCCTTGGCGCCGTCCTTCTTGTCCTTGCCGTCCTTACCGTCTTTGGCCTGGTAGCGGGTGTCGGTGGCACCATTGGAGACGAGGTAGGAGGCAAGGATGCCCGCCATGTCCGAGCTGGTCGTGTAATGCTGACGCAGGAAGCCCGGCAGCGAGCCCGGCGGCACGGTCTTCAACAGACCGCGCGGGCTCTTGTGGCACGCATTGCAGGTCTGCGCGAAAATCTGGGACGGGCTTTTGCCGGCCTCGAGGTTCGTCGCCTGCGCAAGAACGGTATCGGTCGCGCCGAAGCCGATCAGAACCAATACCGTCGCGAGGCTGAGCGCTCGGCTCGACATTCCCATCATCTCCATTGAATTCCGAGAGGTACAGCCGGCATAAGGCGCGGCGGCGGTCACCTTTTAGCCGATTGAGCCGCGAATGGAAGCAGGCTCCAAGCGCAAGGATGTGATTAAGCGCTTTTGGAATATCGGCTTTGAACACAACGCAATAGCACTGCACCTCATTCGAACGCTGGAGCTGCGCGATGATGCCCAACTTGTCGGAAAGTGGCAGATGGTCGCAAAGTCACAACGTCGCATGAGCGCGGCTCCGGCCCATAAGGGCTGTGCCGTGCCAAACCTGAACGTGCCAAGCCTGAAACTGACTGGTGAACAGACCCTAGTGACGCAGGGTCGAAATCGGGCAAGATCGGAAGGAAGCCGTTAACGACAGTTGCGCCCGCAGTTCGTCCAGGATCTCGGGTGCGACCGGCTGGCGGCGGACTTCCGGCTGCTCGGCATGCTGCATGGCCGCGATCAGCCCGGACAACCAAAGCCGGCTGCCTGCCTCGCTTCGCCAATTCTGCTGCTGCCGTTCGGGCCGCATCGCTAGCCTCGTTCCCTGTTGGCGGGTCATCGGGGACAATCCTCTGCCCGCCTGCCTGTTCCGGCTCTAACCCCGAAAGAATCCGGGGAGATGTGATCTGCTTCACACAAGTCTCGTCGGGTCTGGCTTAGACCGTCGCCATGAGCAAAGAGACCCAAACCTCATTCGACGTGCAGGACGACCTCCGCACCGATTACGCCCTGATCGCCACCGGCGTCGGAGCGGCCCTGGTTGCGCTGGTCTACCTCCTGCTGGTCTGAAGGCGAGCCGAAAGCTCCCGGCGCGTGCTATTTTGCACGCTCTCCGATACGTCTTCGCGCCAATTCATTAGGTTCACGGTTTCAGGATTTTTCCACGGCGCGGTCGCGGCCACTTCTGGGCCGCGCGAGTTCCGTAAAAATCCGTCAAGCACGGCGCGTGCTGCGGCTGCTAATCATCCACCGCTTTTAAGATCAGTTGATAGCAGCGAGCTTTCGCTTCCGCTTTGAGCCGAGGCGGCGCTTTATCCCGGCCCCGCATCCGCCCCAGAAAATTGCTATCGCTCGACCATGGCCCTGACTGATTCGAACGTCCTCAAACTCGCGCCCGAAGCCGGAACTCCCGCCTATCGGAGCGCGCCGCATAATATCGAGGCGGAACAGAGCCTTCTGGGCGCGATCCTGGTCAACAACGACGCCTTCTATCGCGTCTCCGACTTCCTGGAGCCGAAGCACTATTTCGAGCCGCTGCACCAGACCATCTACGAGACCGCCGGCAGCCTGATCCGAATGGGCAAGATCGCTACGCCCGTGACGCTGAAGACGTTCCTCCCCGCCGATACCGACGTCGGCGGCATGACCATCGGGCAATATCTGGCGCGCCTCGCGGCTGAGGCGACCACCATCATCAACGCCCAGGACTATGGGCGCACTGTCTATGATCTGGCGCTGCGTCGCGATCTCATCGGCATCGGCGAAGACATGGTCAACGTCGCCTATGACGCGCCGGTCGACTTCGCGCCGCGGGCGCAGATCGAGGACGCCGAGCGGCGGCTCTACGAGCTCGCCGAGTCCGGCCGTTATGACGGCGGCTTCCAAAAATTCTCGCAGGCGTTGGCGGTCGCGGTCGATCTCGCTGCAAAGGCGTTCCAGCGCGATGGAAAGCTGTCCGGCATCTCCACGGGCATGCGTGACCTCGACAACAAGATGGGCGGCCTGCAACACTCCGACCTCATCATCGTGGCCGGACGTCCCGGCATGGGCAAGACGTCGCTGGCGACCAACATCGCCTACAATGTCGCCAAGGCCTATGTCGCCGAGCTCCAGGCCGACGGCACCATGAAGGCCGCCAATGGCGGCGTGATCGGCTTCTTCTCCTGCGAAATGTCGGCCGACCAGCTCGCCACCCGTATCGTGTCAGAGCGCACCGGCATTTCCTCCTCCCACATCCGTCGCGGCGGCATCACGGAAGCCGATTTCGACAAGATCCGGGAGGTCTCGATCGAGCTGCAATCGCTGCCCTTCTATGTCGACGCGACCGGCGGCCTGTCGATCGCGCAGCTGATGGCGCGTGCGCGCCGGCTGAAGCGACAGAAGGGCCTCGATCTGCTCGTGATCGACTACATCCAGCTGCTCTCCGGCTCAGGCAAGCGGAGCGACAATCGGGTGCAGGAAATCACGGAGATCACGACCAGCCTGAAGGCGCTGGCGAAGGAGCTCAACGTCCCCGTGATCGCGCTCTCGCAGCTCTCGCGTCAGGTCGAATCCCGCGAGGACAAGCGGCCGCAGCTCTCCGACTTGCGTGAATCCGGATCAATCGAGCAGGACGCCGACGTCGTGCTGTTCGTTTACCGCGAGGAATACTACCTCGCGATGAAGGAACCACGCCCGGGCACGCCCGAACACGAGAAATGGCGCCTGGACATGGACCTTGCGTTCGGCAAGGCCGAAGTCATCATCGGCAAGCAGCGTCACGGCCCGACAGGCACCGTCGATTTGGCGTTCGAAGCCTCGGTCACGCGGTTCAGCGACCTCGCGCCTGACACTCAGATGCCGGCTCGCAGCAACAACGACTACTGAGTTCCTTGAACCGGACCTGCCTCTTGCGTAAAACGACGCCATGACAATGGCGTCCGACCCAAACATGATCCCGCAATCCGGCCTTCTCTCCACGGAGGCCAATCAGGCTGCCGCGCTCGCTGCCTTCGGCGGCGTGCTCACCGTCGATCTCGACGCCATCATCGCCAATTGGCGCAAGCTCGAGAAAACCGCCGTGCCGGCCGAGTGCTCGGCGGTGATCAAGGCCGATGCCTATGGCTGCGGCGCCGCGCAGGTCGCGCGGGCCCTGAACAAGGCCGGCTGCAAGACCTTCTTCGTCGCCACCATCGAGGAAGCCCGCAACGTCCGCGGTGCCGTGCCGGACGCCGCGATCTACGTGCTCGGCGGCTATTTCCAGAACACCGGCGAGCACTACGCCAAGATCAACTGCCGGCCGGTGATCGGCGATCTCAACGAGCTCGCCGAATGGGACGTGTTCTGCCGCCGCACCGGCTGGTCCGGGGGCGCCGCGATCCATATCGACACCGGCATGAACCGGCTCGGACTGACTTTATCGGAAACGCAGGCCATCATCCCCCGCATCAATGCCGGCGATCACGGCATCACGCTGGTGATGAGCCATCTGGTCTCGGCCGAGCAGCTCAACAGCCAGATCAACGCAAAGCAGCTCGCGTCCTTCCGCGGCATCGCCAGCGAATTCTCCGGCGTGCCGGCGGCGCTCGCCAACTCCTCGGGAATTTTCCTCGGCGCGCCCTTCGTGTTCGACCTGGTGCGGCCGGGCGCTGCGCTCTACGGCGTCAACCCGACGCCGGAGGCCGACAATCCGATGCAGCCGGTGGTCGACCTCAAGGCGCGGATCGTGCAGATCCGCACCATCGAGCGCGGCGAGAGCGTCGGCTATGGCGGCACCTGGACCGCGCGGCGGCCGACGAAACTCGCAATCATCGCGGTCGGCTATGCCGACGGCTATTTCCGCGCCGCCAGCTCGAACGACGGCACCCGCGGCGCCGAGGTGATCGTCGCGGGCAAGCGCTGCCCGGTCGCGGGCCGCGTCTCGATGGACCTGATCGCGATCGACATCACCGATCTGCCGCCGAACGCGGCGCGACGCGGCCACATGGTGACGCTGATTGGCGAGGGCATCACCGTCGACGAGCTCGCGCATCATTTCGGCACGATCGGCTATGAGGTGCTGACCAGCCTCGGCCACCGCTACGCCCGAATCTACAAGGGCGGCAATGTGGTGGAGCCGCTGGCCAAGCCGGAGCCCGCGCAAGCGGCCGAGCAGCCGCCCTCCCCGCCGCCGATCGAGCAGCCAGCGGCTCCGCCACCGCTGCCGTCCTAGTCAACGCTCTCGTGCCCCGGACGCAGCGCAATGCGCCGCGCTTCGCGGCGTAGTGCACTGCAGAGCCGGGGCCCAGTTTTCGTGGAGAGATGGGTCTCGGCTCTGCGGAGCAGCGTTGTACGCTGCGCCGCGTCCGGGACACGAGAGCGGTCGCTTACTTCTTCTTCCGGCCGTCCAGCGCCGTCTTGCAGGACGCGCTGAGCTGATCGCGCTTGGCGTCGAGGCAGGCGATGATCTTGCCGCCACCGGGCGCGATGCCGGCGCAGAATTTGTCATAGTCCGCCTTGCAAGCACCGCGCGGATCGGACGATTGTGCCGAAGCCGCTCCGGAGATCGCGGCAACGACGACGAAAGCAGCAAAGTTCAACTTGGACATTGTATCTCCGGTGACGGAAGGTGAGAGGCCGGTAGCTCTACATGAAGATTGCGACATTCAACATCAACAACATCAACCGCCGCCTGCCCAATCTGTTGGCATGGATGAAGGCGGCAAAACCCGATGTCGTCGCGCTTCAGGAATTGAAGGCAAGTGATGGCGAATTTCCGGCAGCCGCGATCGAAAAGGCCGGCTACGGCGCAGTCTGGCGCGGACAAAAGACCTGGAACGGCGTCGCCATCCTCGCCCGCAACACTGACCCCATTCTCACCCGTGATCGCTTGCCGGGAAAACCGGGCGATCTCGAAGCCCGCTACATCGAGGCCGCGGTGCGCGGTGTCATCGTCACCAGCATCTACCTGCCAAACGGCAATCCGCAGCCGGGGCCGAAATTCGACGCCAAGCTCGACTGGTTCGCGCGGCTCAAGCGCCACGCCAAAACCTTCATCAAGCAGGATCTGCCCGTCGTGCTCGCCGGCGATTACAACGTCGCGCCAACGGAGGTGGACATTTATCCAACGCGTTCATGGGACAAGGATGCGTTGATCCAGCCGAAGAGCCGCGCGGCTTTCGCCTCGCTGGTCGAACAAGGCTGGTGCGATGCGATCCGCGAGTTGCATCCCGAGAAACGCATCTACACGTTCTGGGATTACAAGCGAAACCGCTGGCCGCGCGATGCGGGCTTGCGGCTCGATCATCTGCTGCTGAGCCCTGCCCTCGTCTCGCGGCTGGCAAAAGCCGGCGTCGATAAGAAGGTTCGCGGCGAGGATGGCGCGAGTGATCATGCGCCGGCATGGGTGGTGCTCCGATAGGTCAGCGCCCGTAATAGTCCTGCACCGTGTCCCACGCTGCCTTTTGCAGAAGCTGCGTCGTCTCCGGGTCCAGCCCTGTCGTGTAGGAATTGCCGACCGGCGAGCGTCCCGTCAGCGCAGCCAGCGTCACGCAGGTTGCCAGATACGTTCCCGCGGGGCTCGGATGCCGCTTGTCCGGCGCATAGAGATTGAGCTCCGGCTGCAGCTTGCGCACGCGTGCAAACGCGAGACCTGCGGGAATCACCAGCGCATCGTTGGCATTGCCCGCGATCGTGTAGGCCTCGGCCAATCCTTCCGTCATTTCCGGCTTGTCGGCATAGGCCCAGGACATAAAAAACACCGGCCGCATGCCGTGGGTGCGAACGATCTCGCTGTCCTTCTTCGCGTAGGTCGTGAACGCATCCTTCAACTGCGGATGGATCGGGCACTGGCTGCAATCCATCATCACGACGGCATCGAACTGCCTGCCCGGCTTGTTGAAGACGACGACGTTCTGGTCGTCGAAGGAATAAGCACCGATGCCGCCCGGCCGCAGCAGATTGTCCATGTCGTGCCAGTCGAGGCCGGAGCCGCCGATCGTGGCCATGGTGTTGCGATACGCCGCCTTGTTGTCGGCATCCGCGGCCCGCTCCATGAACGAGAGATGCCCGGGCATGCCGTTGTTGTAGTAGAAAAAGCTGTTACCGACGAACAGCGCGGCCTTAGGGAAGTCAGGTCCGAGCGAGATAACTTTCGGCCTGGTCTGCGCCTGTGCATTGAAGCCGGCTGCAACGGCCAGACACATTGCGAGCATCACTCGCGCAAAAAGACGCGTCATCGGCTTCCTCCCCTTTTTCTAGAGGCGGAACAAATCAGCTTTTCAAAAAGGCCTCAAGAGCACGGACGTGCAGCAGCTATGCGTGCGCCCAAAGTGCTCACCACAAATTCTTGCCGTCGATCATGTTCACCGGCACGGCCTCGAGATCGAAATCGTCGAACAAGCGCGCGTTGACGCCAACCCTGGGATTGTCGAAATCGGGCTTGCCGGTCGACCAGTCCGGCGACTCCGAATAGGTGCCACAGCCACAGTTCGCGCAAAAATGGTGTTTGACCGTGCGGCTGCCCCAGCGATAGGTCGCGACGTTGTCGGCGGGCGACAGCAGGCGAAACTGTGACGGCGTGTAATAGGCCCACAGCGCGCCGCGCTTGGCGCAGAGCGAACAGGTGCAGCGCGTCACACCCGACGGCGCCTCCGTCACCTCGAATACCGTTTCACCGCAATGACAGCTTGCCTCGATCGGCATAACCCGCTCCCCGTTTTGTCAGGAGATGGTCGTAGCCCGGCCCTGCTGCCAACATGCTGTCAGCAGCGAAAGCTTCGTCAGGGAGTTTCGTTCGTGGACAGCCGCTTGGCATTCGCCGCGACATGCTCGCGATAGCGCTGGACGACGGCCGCCGGCGTCGCGCCGGCGAGCAGGCTCGCGGTTGCCTCGAATGCCGCAGCGATCTTCTCGCTCACCATCAGCACGGCCTCCAACCCGGCAGCCTCATCACCATGGCTGAGCTTCTCGCAGCGCAGCCGCACCACTTCGCTCGCTTCAACCGCGAGCATCGCGCCGGCAAACCAGGGAAAGCCGTTGTCGGATCCGCTGAGCACCGCATAGCGGTCGAGCGCGGAGAAGGAATGATGATCGGGCATCGCAGACCTCAAATTCTCTAGGCGAACGCTCCGATCAATAAGCTTCAAATTCTAAGTATCCGGCCGGGGAACCGGTCGGATTGGCGACGCCTGCGACATCGGCCATTAACCAGGGCCCTTGACGCGGCCGCTCTGGTTAGCCTACTGGTCTGACCAAGATCAGACCAACAAGAGACCGGGATGGAACTGAAGCGGGCCGCCGAAGGCGAAAAAGGGTTCGAGAAGGTGTTCGCCTTCTTGCGCGAGCGCCTGCTTGCAGGCTCGCTCAAGCCCGGCGATCGCCTGATTTCCGAGCGCGAGCTCGCAACCCTGCTCGGCGTCAGCAGGCCGATCGTCCGAGAGGCGCTGCGCGCCCTCACTGTGCTCGGCATCGTCGAGATCCGCGACCGCATCGGCACTGTCGTGACCCGGCCGGACGTCTCGGTGCTGAACGACTTCTTCACCTTTGCGCTCGCCCAGCAGGCCGACATGCTCGATGACGTCATGCAGGCGCGCGTCGCGATCGAATGTCAGGCGATCCGCCTCGCCTGCGAGCGCGCCAACATTGCCGATTTCGAGCGCCTGCAGCGCACGCTCGCCAAGATCGGCGAGACGATCGACGAGGCGGATGCCGGTGGCATGGCCGACTTCGAATTCCATCGCTCCATCGTGACGGCATCGCACTCGGAGACGCTGACGGTCCTGCATGGTTCGATGGCGGGCCTGCTGACGCATTCGCATCGCAGCCGCCGCGAGCTGGTGCAGGCCTTCCCGTCGATGAAGACGTATCTGATCGACGACCACCGGCGCATCTTCGACGCGATCATCGCACGCGATCCGGAACGGGCGGATGCGACGCTGCGCAAGCATTTTGCCATCGGCGACGAATACCGCAGGCGCGCCGTCGTCGGCGACATCGACAAGACCAGCGCCTCAGGCTGATCGCAGGCCAATCAAGAAACGGACTGACAACATGGGACGGAACGACAAGGGCAGTGTCGGCTTCATCGGCATCGGCACGATGGGCCTGGAGATGGTGCGCAACCTTCTCAAAGCCGGGCACACGGTGCACGCGTTCGATCTCAACGAAGCCGTCGTGGCTGGCATCGTCAAGGAAGGCGCGGTACGCGCCAAAAGTCCTGCCGATGCCGCGCAAGGCGCCGACATCGTCATCACCATGCTGCCCGACACGCCCCATGTCGAGGCAACCATTTACGGCGAGCACGGCCTGCTGAAGTCGCCGCCATCCGGCAAGCTCGTCGTCGACATGAGCACGATCTCGCCGGTCGCGGTCCGCCGCATCCATGCCGACCTGCAAAAAATCGGAGTCAGCTTTATCGATGCACCGGTCTCGGGTGGGCCCGTTGGCGCCAAGAATGCCGCACTCTCGATTATGGCCGGCGGCGATGCGGCAGCCTTCGCGCAGGCCGAGCCGTTCTTCCGCGCGATGGGGACGACCATCACCCATGTTGGCGCGTCCGGTGCCGGCCAGACCGTCAAACTCTGCAATCAGCTGATCTGCGGCATCAACATCCAGGCCATCTGCGAGGCGCTCGCGCTCGGACGCGCCTCGGGCCTCGATCTCGATCTGCTGCGCCGCGTGCTGCTCGGCGGCTCCGCCGCCTCCTGGATGCTCGACAAGCTCGGCCCCGCGATGATCGCGGGCGACGCCTCCGCCGGCTTCCGGATCGATCTGCAGCTCAAGGACCTTCGCCTCGTGCAAGAGCACGCGCAGGCGCTGAGCGTGCCGCTGCCCGGCACCGCCCTCGTCACCAGCCAGTATGTCGACGCCCGCGCACACGGCGAAGGCAACAACGGCAACCAGGCGCTGTTCCGCGTCTATGACCGCATGACCAACCAGACCACCGGCTGACCCTGATACGATGAGCCTCCAACTCGACTTTCCCGCAGTGCTGGAGCGTTGGCCGCATTTCCTGGCCGGCGCTGCGCTGACGTTGGAGTTGGCGGCCTTTTCGACGGTCTGCGGTGCGGTCCTCGGCACGCTTGCCGCGGTTGGACGCGGCGCGCACAATTCGCTGATCGCAGGCGCCTGCAAGATCTATGTCGAGGCCATCCGCAACACGCCGCTGCTGGTGCAGATCTTCCTGGTCTATTTCGGCCTCGCCAGCCTCGGCCTGAAATTCTCGGCCTTCACCGTGGCGGTGGCCGCACTGACAATCAATGTCGGCGCCTACACCGCCGAGATCATGCGCGCCGGTTTCGAGGCGATCCCGCGCGGACAGATCGAGGCCGCCGAAGGGTTGGCGCTGTCGCGCCTGCAGATCTACTGGCACATCATTTTGCTGCCGGCGATCGAGAGGGTCTATCCGGCGCTGACCAGCCAGTTCGTGCTGCTGATGCTGGCGTCCTCGGTCTGCTCGCAGATTTCGGCGGAAGAACTCACCGCGGTCGCCAACTACATCCAGTCGGATACTTACCGCGCGTTCGAGACCTACATCATCGTCGCCGTGCTCTACATCATCCTGTCGCTGGTGATGCGCGCGGGCTTCTGGGGCCTCGGCTTGGTGCTGTTTCCGCGCCGTCGCCGGCTCGGCACGCCGTTGTGAGATGACCATGGGCGGACATCTCAACATCAACCATCTGATGTTCCTCGGCCAGGGCGCACTGTGGACCATCGGTCTATCCGTGATCGCGCTGATCGGCGGCGGCATCGTCGGCTTCGCGATCGCGCTGGCGAGGATATCGCCGCTTAAATCCGTGCGGATCGCCAGCGCCGTCTATGTCCAGCTGATCCAGGGCACGCCGCTGCTCGTCATTCTGTTCCTCGGCTATTTCGGCCTCGCCGCGATCGGCCTCAAGGTCTCCTCGCTCACGGCCGCCGGCGCCTCGCTCACGCTCTATGTCGCCGCCTATCTCGGCGAGATCTGGCGCGGCTGCATCCAGTCGGTGCCGAAGCCGCAATGGGAAGCCGCAGAAGGCCTGGCGCTGAGCCGGATCCAGCGCATGATGAAGGTGATCCTGCCGCAGGCGATCCGCATCGCGACGCCGCCGACCGTCGGCTTCATGGTGCAGATCGTCAAGAACACATCGCTCGCCTCCGTGGTCGGCTTCGTCGAGCTGATGCGCTCGGGCCAGATCGTCAACAACTCGCTGTTCGAGCCGTTCGCCATCTACGCCATCATCGCCGTCACCTATTTCGCCATGTGCTATCCGCTCTCCCTGTTCAGCCAGAAGCTGGAACGGCGGATGGGGCGTGGCAGATCCAACCTCGCGCCAGCCTGACATGCAGCAACCCCCCTCCTCCGAACCGATCGTGTCGCTCCGCGACGTGCAGAAGAGCTTTGGCCCGCTCCTTGTGCTCGACGGCGTCTCCTTTGCCGTCGAGCGCGGCGAAGTGCTCGCCCTCATTGGCCGCTCCGGCTCCGGGAAGAGCACAGCACTGCGTTGCATCGACCGCTTCGAGAAAGTCGACGGCGGCGAGATCGTTGTCTGCGGTCACCGCGTCGACCGTCCTGACGTCGATCTGCGCGCGCTGCGCCAGGACGTCGGCATCGTGTTCCAGAGCTATAATCTGTTTCCGCATCTCACGATCGAGCAGAACATCACGCTCGCGCCCTGCGCGGTGAAAGGCCTGGCCGCCTCGCAGGCGAAGGACCTCGCGCGAAAAGTGCTGGCGCAGGTCGGGCTCGAAGAGAAGCTGCACGCTTATCCCGAGCAGCTCTCCGGCGGCCAGCAGCAGCGCGCGGCGATCGCCCGCTCGCTCGCGATGCAGCCGAAGGTGATGCTGTTCGACGAGGTCACGTCCGCGCTCGACCCTGAGCTCACCGCCGAGGTGCTCAAGGTGATCGAGCAACTCGCGGCGGATGGCATGACCATGGTGATGGTCACCCACGAGATGGGTTTTGCCAAGGGCATCGCTGATCGCATCGTCTTCATGCATCGCGGCAAGGTCCACGAGACCGGACCCGCCTCGATCCTGACGACGCCGACGACGCCGGAGCTGACGCAGTTCGTCGGCACCGGAAACTTAAAATCATAACAGGGAGAGGAGAACCAAGGATGACAAACAAGAAACTGCTTGGAGCTGCCGCCGCGCTATGCGGCCTCATCATGATATCAGCCACGCCAGCTTCTGCCGATTTGCTCGACGACATCATGCAAGCCAAGAAAATCCGCATTTCAACGGACGTCGCCATCCCGCCCTCTGGCATGATGGATTCCAGCATGAAGCCGACCGGCTCGGACGTCGAAGTCGCCCAACTGCTCGCCAAGGATTGGGGCCTCGAGCTCGAATTCATCCAGACCACCGGCGCGACCCGCATCCCCAACGTCCTGACCGGCAAGGCCGACATCATCATATCGACCCTGTCGGTGACGGCCGAGCGCGCCAAGGTGATCGACTTCACCAAGCGCTATGCAACGCTGCAATCCGACGTCGGCTGCCTGAAGTCGCTCAACGTCAAGGACTGGCCCGACCTGAAGGACAAGACGATCGGCGTCTCGCGCGGCACCACGCAGGACACCACCCTGTCGAACATGAAGGACAAGGACCTGAAGATCGCCCGCTATGACGACGACGCCACGGAAGTGACGGCCGCCGTCTCCGGCCAGGTCGATTGCGTCGGAACTTCCGCGACGATCATCAACCAGATCGGCGTCAAGAATCCGGCCCGCATCTTCGAATCCAAAATTCCGCTGGCGACCTTCGATCTCGCCATCGGCCTGAAGAAAGGCGAGCAGCGCCTGATGGACAAGCTCAACGCCTGGATCACCGAGAACGTCAAGAACGGCAAGCTCAACGCGATCTACAAGAAATTCCACGGCGTCGATCTGCCGGCGGACATGCGTAGCTAAGATCAGAAAAAGCCGTGACGGCCGCATTCCGGCCGTCACGGCCCATGCAAATCAAGAAGGACATCACATGCGTCTCGTCATCGGATCCGACCACGCCGGCTGGCCGCTCAAGCAGACCGTCATCGACCACATCCGCAGCCTCGGCCACGACATCGTCGATGTCGGCTCCCATGACGACAAGCCGGTGGACTTCCCCGACATCGCCCGCGCGGTGGCGCAGAAGGTGACGTCGGGCCAAGCCGCGCGCGGCATCATGGTGTGCGGTACCGGCGTCGGTGCCTCGATCGCCGCCAACAAGATGAAGGGCATCCGAGCCGCGGTCTGCCACGACATCCATTCCGCCCATCAGAGCGTCGAGCACGACGACGTCAACGTCATGT
Organism: Bradyrhizobium sp. OK095; assembly: GCF_900109945.1. GTDB lineage: Bacteria > Pseudomonadota > Alphaproteobacteria > Rhizobiales > Xanthobacteraceae > Bradyrhizobium. The sequence goes on along the minus strand of NZ_FOBX01000003.1, from coordinate 431,609 downwards.
GCATCGGCGCCCAGATCGTCGGCGCCTGGCTCGCCGTGGATCTGGTCTCGTCTTATCTCTCCGCCGAATTCTCGACGGATGAAGATTTCCGCCGTCGCGTGGAAAAGCTGCGCGTCATGGACGAGCAAGGCTGAGGGCAAGCCTGTCCCAAGCGATGGGCTCCCTCGCCTAGAACGGATCGCCCGCCGCGCCCGTCACGGCTACACTCTCCCGATTCGTGGAGAGCATCTTGGCCTTTCTCTTCGTCCTCATCATTGGTCTGATCGCCGGCACCGTCTCAGGCATCGTCGGCACCGGCTCGTCGATCATGCTGATGCCGGTGTTGGTCTATGCCTATGGACCAAAGGAGGCCGTGCCGATCATGGCGGTGGCCTCCGTGATGGCGAATTTTTCGCGGATTCTCGCCTGGTGGCGCGATGTCGACTGGCGGGCCTGCGCGGCCTATTCGGTGACGGGCATTCCGGCCGCAGTCCTTGGCGCGCGCACGCTGCTGGCGCTGCCCTCGCATGCCGTCGATCTCGCCATCGGCATTTTCCTGATCGCGATGGTGCCGGTACGGCACTGGCTGGCCCGGCATGACCTGAAGGCCAATCTCTGGCATCTCGCCATCGGCGGAGCGATCATCGGCTATCTCACCGGCATCGTGGTCTCGACCGGTCCGCTCAGTGTGCCGCTGTTCCTGTTCTACGGGCTGTCCAAGGGCGCGTTCCTCGCCACCGAAGCCGCTTCCTCGCTCGGACTCTATTTCGCGAAGTCCGTGACTTTCGAACGTTTCGGCGCGCTGACGCAGGACGTCTTCATCAAGGGCTTGGTCGCAGGCTCCTCGCTGATGTCGGGCGCCTTCATCGCCAAGCGGTTCGTGCTGCATCTGAAGCCGGAGATGTTCCGCCTGGTGATGGACGCGATCATGATCGCGGCCGGGCTCTCCATGCTCTGGAACGCGACGCAGCCGTAGCCGCGCTCAGGCGAATTCAGGCGCGATCGACGGGCTGTCGGCAAGGACGCGGCTTTCGGGCGCCGCCTGTGTCTCGAGCCATTGCAGCACGGCGTCGAGCGGCTGCGGTCGATGATAGTGAAAGCCCTGCCCGAGCATCACGCCCATCTCGCGCATGGCCTCGGCCTGCTCGGCCTGCTCGATGCCCTCCGCGACGAGCGTCAGCCCCAACGTACCCGCGAGCGATGCGATGACGCCGACGATGGCCTTGTCTTCCGCGCTGCCGGGGATCTCGCTGATGAAGGCCTTGTCGATCTTGACCTTGTCCAGCGGGAAACGCCTGAGGTGCGCGAGCGAGCTGTAGCCCGTGCCGAAATCGTCGAGTGCGATCGTGGCCCCCAGCCGCCGCAGGCGGTGTAGCGTCTCGGAGGCGCTGGCGATGTTGTTGATCAGCGAGCCCTCGGTGATCTCGAGCTCGAGCGAGGAAGGCGCGACATCGAAGCGCGCACAGGTCGCACGCAGCTCGGCGGCGAATGAATGGTCGGCGAGCTCGGACGGCGGCAGATTGATCGCGATCCGGATTTGCGGCTTGCCGGCGGCCATGAGGCGCTGCAGCGCACGGCAGGCATCGGTCAGCACATAGCGCGTCAGCCGCGCATTGTTGCCGCTGCGCTCGATCAACGGCAGGAATTCGCCGGGACCGATGATCCCGTGCTCGGGGTGACGCCAGCGAATGAGGGCCTCCAAGCCGACGACAGCCTGACTCTCCAGATCGACCTGGCTCTGATACCAGACCTCGAACTGCCCCTCGGTGAAGCCCGCGGGAATGGCGAGTTCCAGATCCCGGCGGCGGCGATAGTCGCGCTGGAGCGCTTCGTCCAGCACCGCCACGGTGCCCGGCGCCTTGCTCTTGGCATGGTAGAGCGCGATGTCGGCGAGCGCCGGCAGATGCGACAATTCGGGATCGCCGGCGCGGCGCACAGCAAGGCCGATGCTGGCGCGCGGCACGACCTGCTTGTCGTGCAGCCGGATCGGTTCGGAAATGGCGTCCAGCAGCTGGCGCGCGAATGCTTGCGCGGTCGCCTCGTTGCTGACCTCGGGGCGGATGACGACGAACTCGTCGCCGCCGAGCCGTGCGACCCAGTCCTGCGGCTCGACCGCGGCGCGAAGGCGCTCGGAAATGTGCACCAGAAACTTGTCGCCGGAATCGTGGCCAAAGGTGTCGTTGATGCCCTTGAAATCGTCGAGATCGATGAAGCAGAAGGCGATCAGCGAGTCCGGCGAGCCGGCATCGTGGCTCAAGGTCACCAAATGCTCGGACAACGAACGGCGATTGGGCAGGCCGGTGAGCGGATCGTGCGAGGCCATGTGCCCGAGCCGGTCGAGCGCGCCCGACGTCGTGTGCTGCATGGCATTGAAGGCTTGCGCGAGCTGACCGAATTCGTTCGACGATTTGATGTCCGCCGGATAAGCGCGCCCGTCCTGCTTGCTGCGCTGGATTGCCGACGTGATCGCGGCGAGCGGCCTGCCGATGAAGATGTTGGCCGATATCCGCATGGCAACGACAGTCGCAAGCGTTGCGAGCAGGCCGACGACGAGAAGCAGCATCAGCTGGCTGCCCGTGTCGGCATAGACCGTCGCGTAGGAATAGGCGATCACGATGCGGCCGGCCTCAACGGCGATGTTGCCGTTGCGGTAGCCGATTGGACGAGAAACCTCCGAGACCGCCTGATCCGCAGGTCGCGCCACCACCCGGGCGATTGCAACGCCTGTGTCGTCATAGACAGCCGCGGCGGCGATGGTCTCGTCGTGCATGATCTCGTTGAGCACGCTCGTGACCTGGTCGTAGCGCATCTTCCAGAGCGGCTCGGCGATCAGCTCGGCACGGCTCTCGGCAACGCGTGCAATGCGCGCGTCGAGCTGTTTGATCTGCGACCAGAAGCTCGAGACCTCGACACCGGCGGAGGCAAGCAACTGCACCACCAGCAGCACCGGCACGGTGGCCCAGATCATCGCACGAACCACCGAGCGCGAGCGTGAAGGCGCCGCCTTGCGGTCCGGATTACTCATGTCGTCGCCGTTTCGCATCAGTCAGCAGTACCTTCCAGAGGCGCCAGCGACGAGATGAGCGCATTGATGGAGAAATCATATTGCCCGCAGCGTCCCGCCCTCGCCCTGAACCGCGTGAAGTCAATCCGCTCGAAGGCGCGGGTCCTGATCAGGTCACTGACGGATGCAAGGTTTGCGCGGGTGATCGCAGACGTCTTGACCTCGACATGGGGCGAAGTCGCCGCGAAATCGCAACCATCGGCATAGTCGCGGAGCAGCACGATCGACCAGCCGCCGAGCAGAAAGTGGCCGCCGTCAGTCAGAAGCAGTCGGCCTGCCTTGATCGCACGCAAGGCGTCCTCCGACCAGTTGAGACCGACCACCTGGATGTCCTGGCCGGGCACAAGGCCTGCCGTCGAGATGGCCTTGATGGCTCCCAGCGCCATCGGATCGTTGCCGGCCCACACGCCGGCCGGCCGGATCCCCTTGCGCGAGGCCCAACTCAGATAATTCGTCGTGACCTGCTCGGCCTCGGACTGCGTCCAGTTGGCGAACAGCATCCGGTCCACCACGACATCGGACGCGGCGTCTGCGGCAAGCTTGAGACCGGCGTTGCGGGCGATCGAGGCCGGCGTGATCTCGTCGCCACCGATGCCGAGAATGTGGATCTTGCCGTCCGGGCTCTGCCATTTCTCGGCACGCGCCGTGCGGATCAGGGCGTTGGCCATGCGCACGCCGGCGGTCTGGAGATCGGTCGTGATATCGCCGAGCCAGGTCTTGAGCTTCTGGCGCGGCGGTCCGAGACGCGCCGCATCCTCGCCAATCAGGGTGTTCGACAGCAGCAGCGTCTTGACCCCGGCAGCCTCGGCCGCTTCCAGGACCGGAACGGCGGCGGCCTCCTCGTTCGAGAGAATGAGGAAATCGGGCTTGTCGGAACGCGCCAACACGCCGAGCCCGAGCTCCTGCATGATGCGGTAATTGCGCTCGCTGGTCAGCACCTCGACATGCGCATCGAGCTCAAGGGCGGCGGCCTGCATGGTCTGCGCGACCATGTCCCAATAGACCTCGCCGGTCTTGCCGGGATTGACGAAGACGATGTTGAGAGGCTTTGCATCGGACGCGACGGCGCCGCCGATCGGCGTGAACACGCCGCAGGCCATGCCCACAACGAGCAAGATGCGCAAGAAGACCGTCATTTTTTTTCGCCACCCGATATTGGTTCCGAAAATGGACCCGCGTCCGCTAACATTTGGCAAAGTCCGGCGCGGCGTGGCCGCCTAGAGCTAACAAAGGGTGTACCGGTTGCATTGAATTGCGATATTTGGCGCGCGGGTGATCGGCCTCACGGCCCGCCATTCCGTGCTATCAGCAGACCTCAAGCCCTCCGACTCAACCGTCCCCATGGCCAAGAACACGCTTTCCTTCGTCTGCCAGAACTGCGGCGCGGCCTATAACCGCTGGCAGGGCAAGTGCGAGTCCTGCGGCGAGTGGAATACGTTGGCCGAAGAGGACGCGACCGGCAGCGTCCCGGTCTCGATCCGCTCCAAGCGCAAGGGCCGCACGTTTGCGCTGGAGAGCCTGGCCGGAAAAACCCAGGACGCCCCGCGCCTGTCCTCAGGCATGACCGAGCTCGACCGCGTCACCGGCGGCGGCTTCGTCCGCGGCTCGGTGCTGCTGGTCGGTGGCGATCCCGGCATCGGCAAATCGACGCTGCTCACTCAAGCCACCAGTCTGATGGCGCGCGCCGGCCACCGCATCGTCTACATCTCCGGCGAAGAGGCGATCGCGCAGGTGCGGCTGCGCGCCGAGCGGCTCGGGCTGTCGGATGCGCCGGTGCAGCTCGCGGCCGAGACCTCGGTCGAGGACATCATCTCGACGCTGTCGGAAGGCGCGGTGCCGCGGCTGATCGTGATCGATTCGATCCAGACCATGTGGACCGACACCGTGGAATCGGCGCCCGGCACCGTCACTCAGGTGCGCGCCTCGGCGCAGGCGCTGATACGGTTTGCCAAGAAGACGGGCGCCGCCATCATCCTGGTCGGCCACGTCACCAAGGACGGCCAGATCGCCGGCCCCCGCGTCGTCGAGCATATGGTCGATGCGGTGTTGTCTTTCGAAGGCGAAGGCTCGCAGCAATTCCGCATCCTGCGCGCCGTGAAGAACCGTTTCGGTCCGACGGACGAGATCGGCGTGTTCGAGATGACCGGCCTCGGCCTGCGCGAGGTTACCAATCCTTCCGAGCTGTTCCTGTCCGAGCGTGACCTCGGCACACCCGGCACCGCCGTCTTTGCAGGGATTGAGGGCACAAGGCCCGTTCTGGTCGAATTGCAGGCACTGGTGGCCCCGACCTCGCTCGGCACCCCGCGCCGGGCTGTGGTCGGCTGGGATCAAAGCCGGCTCTCGATGGTGCTGGCGGTGCTGGAGGCCCATTGCGGCGTGAAATTGTCCGGCCACGACGTCTATCTGAACGTCGCGGGCGGCCTGCGCATCCACGAGCCGGCGGCCGATATGGCCGCAGCGGCCGCGCTGGTGTCATCCCTGGTTAATGCGCAGTTACCTACCGATGCCGTCTATTTCGGCGAGATTTCGCTCTCCGGCGTCATCCGGCCGGTGGCGCAGACCCCGGCGCGGCTCAAGGAAGCGGTCAAGCTCGGCTTCAAGCGCGCTGTGCTGCCCGAATCGGCACGGGGCGGCGATGCCAGCGGCGACGCCGGATTGACCCTGAACGCGGTCAACAGCCTCACGACATTGGTCGCCGAGATCGCCGCCAAGGGCTCCCGACGCGGCGACCCGAGCCCACCGGCGGAGAAAAATGCCACACCGGCAAGATTCCGCCGTGGAGAGGGTTAGGTGGAGGTGACGTTTCCGGCCTCCACGGCTATACAGCCGTCACAAAAGCAGCATGGGATTGCGTGGTTGCGGCCTTGCCGGGAACGCCGTCTGACCCTCACTTAGGGCCACGGCCAAACACCGATTCGCTGAGCACCTTCGACGTACGAGCGGACCAGACCAGCCGATGCCAGTAACACTCCTCGACCTGATCCTGCTCGGTGTGATGCTGATCTCGGGCCTGCTCGCCATGGTCCGCGGCTTCATGCGCGAAATCCTGTCGATCGCGGCCTGGGGCGCCGCGGCGATCGTGACGCTGTATTCCTTCTCGAAGCTGCTTCCGACCGCAAAAACCTATTTCAACAACGACACCGTCGCGAGCGTGGTCGTGGTGGCGGGAGTGTTCATCGGTACCCTGGTCGTGGTCTCCGTGATCACGGTCCGGATCTCCGACATGATCCTGGATTCGCGCATCGGCGCGCTGGATCGCACCCTGGGCTTCCTGTTTGGCCTCGCTCGCGGGCTTTTGATCGTCGTGGTCGCGTTCCTGTTCTTCACCTGGCTGGTGCCGGACAAGCAGCGCCCGGACTGGGTCGCGGGGGCCAAATCCCGCGTGGTGCTCCAGGGAACCGGGGATTGGCTGATGGCCCTCTTGCCTGATGACCCCGAGAACACCATCTTGAAGAGATTCAAGAAAAACAAACCAGATGATGATCAAGCTGATACCGACCAGCAGCCTTCGGGCACTGGCGACGGCTACAGCAAACCTGCTCGTGACGGCCTGAAAAAGCTGATCGAGAAACCTGCGGCGCGTTGATTTGGCCCTAACGAGAGGCGCGGACGAGATGCGATACCCTGACCAGGACGCCCAATTTGATCTCGGCCCAGCCGCGCTCGAGCTACAGGACGATCTGGAGGGGGATACGCTGCGCGAGGAATGCGGCGTCTTCGGCATCTATGGTCACCCGGACGCAGCCGCCATCACGGCGCTCGGCCTTCACGCCCTTCAGCATCGCGGCCAGGAAGCCGCCGGCATCGTCTCCTACGACGGCAGCCGCTTCCATTCCGAACGCCGCCTCGGCCTGGTCGGCGACACCTTCTCCCGCCGCGAGGTGATCGACCGCCTGCCCGGCAATATGGCCGTCGGCCACGTCCGCTACGCCACCACCGGCGCGACCATCCTGCGTAACGTGCAGCCGCTGTTTGCCGAGCTGAATGCCGGCGGCCTCGCGGTCGCCCACAACGGCAACCTCACCAACGGCCTGACGCTGCGCCGCGAGCTCGTGAAGAACGGGTCGATGATGCAGTCGACCACCGACACCGAGGTGATCCTGCATCTGGTCGCGCGCTCCAGGCGCAGCCGCTTCATCGAGCGCTACATCGACGCACTGCGCGAGATCGAAGGCGCCTACGCGCTGGTCTCGCTGACCAACAAGAAGCTGGTCGGAGCGCGCGATCCGCGCGGCATCCGCCCGCTGGTGCTCGGCGACCTCGACGGCTGCCCGATCCTGACCTCGGAGACCTGCGCGCTCGACATCATCGGCGCACGCTTCGTCCGCGACATCGAGCCCGGCGAAGTCATTGTGTTCGACGAGAACGGCCAGGACATCCACAAGCCGTTCCCGCCGATGGCGCCGCGTCCCTGCATCTTCGAATACATCTACTTCTCCCGTCCGGATTCAATCGTTCACGGCCGCTCGGTCTACGAGGTGCGCAAAAATTTCGGCGCGCAGCTCGCCCGCGAGAGCCATGTCGAGGTCGACGTCGTCGTGCCGGTGCCGGATTCCGGCGTGCCCGCGGCGATCGGCTACAGCCAGCATTCCGGCATTCCGTTCGAGCTCGGCATCATCCGCAACCACTATGTCGGCCGCACCTTCATCCAGCCGACGCAGGCGATCCGCGAGTCCGGCGTGCGAATGAAGCATTCGGCCAACCGCGCCGCGATCGAAGGCAAGCGCATCATCCTGATCGACGACTCGCTGGTGCGCGGCACCACCTCGAAGAAGATCGTGCGCATGATGCGCGATGCCGGTGCCAAGGAAGTTCACTTCCGCCTCGCCTCGCCGCCGATCCTCTATCCCGACTATTACGGCATCGACCTGCCGGATCGCGGCGGTCTTCTTGCGGCGACGCATTCGCTGGAGGAGATGCGCGAGATCATCGGCGCCGACTCGCTCGCCTTCCTGTCAATCGACGGCATGTATCGCGGCATGGGCGAGCCCGGCCGCGACCCCGCCAATCCGAAATTCTCGGATCATTGCTTCACCGGGGCGTATCCGACCCACCTCACCGACCAGACCCAGACCGAGCAGCAGCCGCGACAATTGTCGCTGCTGGCGGAAGCGAGCTGACGCGAGGCCGCGACGATGCAGCTGATCATTGCCATTCTCTGCGGAGGGCTTTTGATCGGCTTCATCGTCTTTGCCTTTAGGCAGGGCATGAAGGTGACACCTGACGGCTCGGGAAACGCTACCAATAGCGACAATATGCAGTCGGGCGGCGGTAGCTGAGGTTCAAGGGCAAGAATTCCGTCATGACCGGGCTTGTCCCGGCCATCCACGCCTGTAAAACCCCGCCATGACAAAGCCACTCGCCGACCGCATCGCTCTCGTCACCGGCGCCTCGCGCGGCATCGGCTATGCTACGGCCATCGCCCTGGCGAAGGCCGGCGCGCATATCGTTGCAACGGCGCGGACGCAAGGCGGGCTGGAAGAGCTCGACGACGAGATCCGGAAAAGCGGCGGCAGCGCCACGCTGGTGCCGCTCAACCTCACCGATTCCGACGGCATCGCGCGGCTCGGCGCGGGCCTGCACGAACGCTACGGCAAGCTCGACATCCTCGTCGGCAATGCCGGCGTGCTCGGCCCGTCCTCGCCGGTCGGCCATATCGAGCTGAAGGCCTTCACCGACGTGATGGCGATCAACGTCTCCGCGAACTTCCAGCTGATCCGCTGCATGGAGCCGTTGCTGAAGCAGTCCGACGCCGGCCGCGCCGTGTTCATCACCTCAGGCGCCGCCAACAAGGCCACCGCCTATGTCAGCCCCTACGCCGCCTCCAAGGCCGCGCTGGAGACGCTGGCGCGCGCCTGGGCGCAGGAGACCGCGAACACCAAGCTGCGCGTCAACCTGTTCAATCCGGGTCCCGTCCGCACCCGCATGCGCGCGACGCTGATGCCGGGCGAGGATCCTGCGACGCTGGAGACGGCCGAGCAGGTCGCCGAATTGATCGTGCCGATGTGCGCGCCCGGCTGGACCGAGACCGGCAAGTTCTACGACTACAAGACCCGCACCTTGATGAGCTTCCGCTCCCCGGCCTGATTGACTCGCGTCCCTCCCCGCGATTGACTGCCCGCGCTCAAGCGGCAGCAAGCCGCAAGCCAAAAAAGGGAGGTTGCCATGGCGCCATGGCATGATCGCGCAGGCTTTACGCGTGCGCTCGCGAGTGTCTCTCACGCTTTCTCCATTCTGATTGCAGCCGTCGCATTCGTGCTGCCGAGCGTCGCCATAGCAGGCGATGTTCCGACCTTCACGGTCGATGCCTCCTGGCCCAAGCAACTCCCGAACAACTGGATCATCGGCCAGATCGGCGGGATCACCGTGGACTGGCAGGGGCATATCTGGGTGATCCACCGCCCGCGCTCGCTGATCGACGGCGAGAAGGCCGCGACCCTCACCCCGCCACGGGCCAAATGCTGCGTACCGGCGCCGCCGGTGCTGGAATTCGACGTCGACGGCAATCTGCTGCGGTCCTGGGGCGGGCCCGGCGACGGCTATGAATGGGTCGGCCGCGAGCACGGTATCGAGGTCGACGAGCGCGGCTTCGTCTGGGTCGGCGGCAATGCCGACAATGACAGTGCGATCCTGAAATTCACGCTCGACGGCAAATATCTTGGCCAGATCGGCAAGATTGCGCCGCGCACCAACAGCAACGACACGACACAGCTCGGCCGTCCCGCCGAGATCGCGATCGATAAGGATGCCAACGAGCTCTACATCGCCGACGGTTACGGCAACCGCCGCGTCATCGTGTTCGACGCCACCACGCTCGCCTACAAGCGGCATTGGGGCGGTCACGGCAAAACTCCGAACGACGACAAGCAGCCGCCCTACGATCCGGCCGCCGCCTCGCAGGAGCAGTTCGGCAATCCCGTCCACTGCATCAAGATCGCCAATGATGGCCTCGTCTATGTCTGCGACCGCAGCCAGGACCGCATTGAGGTGTTCAAGAAGGACGGCACCTTCGTGAAGGAGTGGATCTATGAGAAGGACAGCCGCGGCGACGGCGCGGTGTTCGACCTCGCACTTTGGCCCGATCCCAGGCAAACCTATCTGTTGAATGCCGACGGCACCAACAACGAGATCCGCGTCATCAAGCGCGACGACGGCAGCGTGGTCGGTTCCTTCGGCCACAGCGGCCGCAATGCCGGGCAGTTCGCCCTGCTTCACGCCATGGCGGTCGACGCCAAGGGCAACGTCTATACCGGCGAGGTCGAGGGCAAGCGCATCCAGAAGTTCAAGCTGACGTCGGACGCGCTCAAATAAGCAGGAAATCTCGGGAGATTCTCATGACGCCGATACTCACTCGCGTGCGTTTCAACCTGTGTGGCCTGATCTCCGCGTGCCTTACGGCGGCCGCCCTCATTGGCCTGCCTGCACCGGCCCAGGCGGGCGACATCCCCACCTTCGCGGTCGATCCTTCCTGGCCAAAGCAGTTGCCAAACAACTGGATCCTCGGCCAGGTCGGCGGCATCACCGTCGACTGGCAGGGGCATATCTGGGTCATCCATCGCCCGCGCTCGCTCACCGACGACGAGAAGGGCGCAAGCCTCAACCCGCCGCGCTCGAAGTGCTGCGTGTCGGCCCCGCCCGTGCTCGAATTCGACGCGGACGGCAATCTGCTGCGGTCCTGGGGCGGCCCGGGCGAAGGCTATGAATGGGTCGGCCGCGAGCACGGCATCGAGGTCGACGAGCGCGGCTTCGTCTGGGTCGGCGGCAATGCCGACAATGACAACGCCATTTTGAAATTCACGCTCGACGGCAAGTTCGTCGCCCAGATCGGCAAGATCGCGCCGAGCCTCGGCAGCAACGACACGACGCAGCTCGGCAAGCCCGCGGAGACCGCGATCGACAAGGAGGCGAACGAGATCTATGTCGCCGACGGCTATGGCAACCGCCGTGTCATCGTGTTCGATGCGACGACGCTCGCCTACAAGCGGCACTGGGGCGCCTATGGCAACAAGCCTGACGACAGCAAGCAGGCCCCGTACGATCCCAAGGCGCCGGTCTCGCAGCAGTTCGCCAACCCCGTCCACTGCGTGAAGCTCGCCAATGACGGCCTGGTCTATGTCTGCGACCGCATCAACAACCGCATCCAGGTGTTCAGGAAGGACGGTACCTTCGTGAAGGAGTTCTTTTTCGAGAAGAACACGCTCGGCAACGGCGCGGTGTGGGACGTCGCGATCTGGCCCGATCCGAAACAGACCTTTTTGCTCAGCGCCGACGGCGAGAACAACGAGATCAGGGTGATCAAGCGCGAGGACGGCAGCGTGGTCGGCAGCTTCGGTCACAACGGCCGCAATGCCGGGCAATTCCACTGGGTGCATGCCATGGCGGTCGACGCGAGGGGTAACGTCTATACCGCTGAGGTCGACACCGGAAAGCGCATCCAGAAGTTCAAGCTGACGTCGGACGCGCTGAAATAGCGCCTTGACCCATTTTGCCCAAAAGTTAACCGACGGATGACGCTACGACGCAGCGTCATCCGGCTTTAGGCGCATTGCCGCAAGCCCTCGGACACGGTAGAGCCATCAACCGGACCAAGGCCCCGCAAGAGAGCCGTCCGCATATTTGACAATGGAGGAAACCTTTTATGACGACGACGTTCGCGCGCCGCACTGCGGCCCTTCTGGCCTGTGCCGCTTTCGGTTTTGCCACATCCGCCTACGCCCAGGACAAGACCGCCACGATCGGCGTGCTCAACGACATGTCGAGCCTTTATGCCGATATCGGCGGCCCCAACGCGGTCATGGCGGTCAAGATGGCGGTCGAGGATTCCGGCCTGCTCGCGAAGGGCTGGAAGATCGAGGTCATCAGCGGCGACCACCAGAACAAGCCTGACGTCGGCGTCAACATCGCGCGCCAGTGGATCGATACCCAGAAGGTCGACGCAATCGCCGACACGCCGAATTCCGGCGTCGCGCTCGCCGTGAGCAACCTCGTCAAGGAGAAGAACGCAGTCCTGCTCAACAATGGCGGCGCCAGCGCCGACCTCACCGGCAAGGCCTGCAACGCCAACACCATCTCCTACAGCTACGACACCTACATGCTCGCCACCGGCACCGGCAAGGCGCTGACCAAGGCGGGCGGCGACACCTGGTTCTTCCTGACCGCTGACTACGCCTTCGGCGCGGCGCTCGAGCGTGACACCAGCGCGGTCGTCACCGCGACCGGCGGCAAGGTGCTTGGCGGCGTCAAGCACCCGCTCAACACGTCGGATTTCTCGTCGTTCCTGCTCCAGGCACAGAACTCGAAGGCGAAGATCGTCGGGCTTGCCAATGCCGGCGGCGACACCACCAACTCGATCAAGCAGGCGGCCGAGTTCGGCATCGTCGAGGGCGGTCAGAAGCTCGCCGCGCTGCTGCTCTTCATCAACGACGTCCACTCGCTCGGCCTGAAGACCGCCCACGGCCTGACCTTCACCGAGTCCTTCTACTGGGACCTGAACGAAGGCACCCGCGCCTTCTCGAAGCGTTTCCAGGAGAAGGCGACCAACAAGGCGATGCCGTCGATGACGCAGGCCGGCAATTACGCCGCCGTGCTGCATTACCTCAAGGCGCTGGAAGCCCTCGGCGGCAATCCGCATGACGGTGCCAAGGTCGTCGCCAAGATGAAGGAAATCCCGACCGACGATCCGCTGTTCGGCAAGGGCCCCCTGCGCGAGGACGGACGCCGCATCATCCCGGCCTATCTGTTCGAGGTGAAGAAGCCGGAGGAGTCGAAGGGACCGTGGGATTATTACAAGCTGGTCGCGACCATCCCGGCGGAAGAAGCAGCCAAGCCGCTCAAGGACAGCGATTGCCCGCTGGTGAAGAAGTAAGTCGATGCTGCCGTAGGGTGGGCAAAGGCGCGTAAGCGCCGTGCCCACCATCTCTCCGTAATCGAAAGAAGCGGTGGGCACGCTTCGCTTTGCCCACCCTACGAAACCGGCTTCGTCGCAGCCAGCGTCCGCATCGCGATCGCCACGCACACCACCATCAACGCGCCTGCCAGCAAAAACGGCGCGCCGGGCAACTGCCACGGCGCGCTGGTGCCGATGAAATAGGAAAATGTCAGCGTGAACAGGAACGGGCCGACGAGCTGCGACACGCTCTGCACGCTCGCGGTTGCGCCCTGCAACTGGCCCTGCTGATCGGGCGCAACCAGCCGCGTCATCAGCGACTGCATGGCGGCGCCCGAGATGCCCCACAGCGACATCACGGGAATGCCGATCCAGAACAGCGGCCCGGTCGGCGCAGCGCCAAAGATCACGAAGCCGATGGCGCCACAGCACAGGCCCATCACCAGCGCGTTCCGCTCGCCGAGCACGCGCACGATCGGGCCGATGGCGAGCCCCTGCACGACCATGGCGCAGATGCCGACCATCGCGAGCGTCAGTCCGACCGTCTTGGAATCCCAGCCATAGCGATAAGTCGCATAAAGCACAAAGGTCGAGGGCAGCACGACATGGGCGACCTGCGCGATGAAATTGACGACCGACAATGCGGCAAGCGCCGCGTTGGTGCGCAGCAGACGCAACGCCCCAACCGGATTGGCGCTCGCCCAGCGGAACGGCGCGCGCTTGTCGGGCGCCAGCGATTCCGGCAGCACGAACAGCCCATAGAGAGCGTTGGCAAAGCTGAGAGCCGCTGACGCCCAGAACGGCAGGCGCGGATCGATATCGCCAAGCAGACCACCGAGCGCCGGGCCCAGGATGAAGCCGGCACCGAACGCAGCACCGATCTTGCCGAAGACCGCCGCGCGCCGCTCCGGCGGCGTGATATCGGCGATATAGGCGAAGGCCGTCGAGATGCTTGCCGAGGTGATGCCAGAGATCACACGGCCGACGAACAGCCAGACCAGTGACGGCGCCAGCGCCATCAGCACGTAGTCGGCCGCGAGCCCGAAATTCGACAGCAGCACCACCGGCCGCCGTCCGAAGCGATCCGACAGCGCGCCGAGCACCGGCGAGAACACGAACTGCATCAGCGCCCAGGCGGTGCCGAACAGGCCGAAGATGCGGGCCGCATGCGCCGTGTCGTTGCCGACAAAGCTCTCGATGAGCTTTGGCAGGATCGGCATGATCACGCCGAGCGCGAGCATGTCGAGCAGGATGGTGACGAAGATGAAGGCGACGGCCCCGCGCCGGACCGGCGCAGCGCTTTGCGCCGTCGCCTCGCCGGCCTCTCCGCTCACGACGGCCGCTTGCGCTTGTGGGCGAAGGGATTGGCCTTCTCACGCAAGGTGATGCGCACCGGCGTACCCGGCAGCTCAAAAGCCTCGCGCATGGAATTGGTGAGGTAGCGCATGTAGGATTGCGGCACCGCGTCGGCACGCGAGCAGAACAGCACGAAGCTCGGCGGGCGCGCCTTGGTCTGCGTGATGTAATTCAGTTTCAGCCTGCGGCCGGACACGGCGGGCGGCGGATTGGCCTGGACCGCCTCCTCAAACCAGCGGTTCAGCGCCGCGGTCGACACACGCCTGTTCCAGAGCGCGTAGGCATCCTGGATCGCTTGCATCAGCCGGTCGATGCCCTCGCCCATCAGGCCGGAGACGGCAACGATCGGCACGCCCTTGACCTGCGGCAGCAAGTGGTCGGCATCCCGGCGCAGGTTGGAGATTGCGCCGCCGCCCTTGCTCTCCATCAGGTCCCATTTGTTGACGGCGAGCACGATGGCGCGGCCCTCGCGCTCGATCAGATCGGCAATACGCAAATCCTGCTCCTCGAAGCGGTTCTGCGAATCCATCATCATCACGACGACTTCGGCAAAACGCACGGCGCGCAGCGCGTCAGCAACCGAGAGCTTTTCCAGCTTCTCCTCGATACGCGAGCGGCGGCGCAGACCCGCCGTATCAAACACGCGAAATTCGCGGCCCTTCCAGTTGATCTCGACCGCGATGGAATCGCGCGTGGTGCCCGCCTCAGGGCTCGTCAGAAGGCGCTCCTCGCCGAGCAGGTGGTTGATCATCGTCGATTTGCCGGCGTTGGGCCGGCCGACGATGGCGACCCGGATCGGGCGCGTGGCGGCCTCTTCCTCGGTCAGCGGCTCGTCATCATCGAGCTCGTCGTCCTCCACCGGCTCCGGCATCAGCGGACGCAGAGCGTCGTAGAGCTCGCCGAGGCCCTCGCCATGCTCGGCGGAGATCTGGATGGGATCGCCGAGCCCCAGCGCAAAGGCCTCCATCGCGCCGGCATCGCCGTGCTTGCCCTCACTCTTGTTGGCGACCAGCAGCACCGGCTTGTTGGCGCGGCGGGCGAAATCGGCGAAGGCGCTGTCGTTCGGCGTCAGGCCTGCGCGCGCGTCGACCACGAAGAACAGCGCGTCGGCTTGCGCGATCGCGGCCTCCGTCTGCTCCTGCATGCGCGCGGTCAGCGAGCCCTTGGCGCCCTCGTCGAGGCCGGCGGTATCGATGATGGTGAATTCGAGGTCGCCTAGTCTGGCCTCGCCCTCGCGGCGGTCGCGGGTGACGCCGGGCAGATCATCGACGAGCGCGAGCTTCTGTCCCACCAGACGGTTGAACAGCGTCGACTTTCCGACATTGGGTCGGCCAATAATGGCAATCGTAAAGGGCATGGGTCATTCGTGCGCCGCAGAGGCTGCGCCTGTCAATGAAATGAAAACAATCAGCGCGAGAAGCTGCCGCTCGGCATCGGCGCCGGGAAAGCTCCCTGCGATTGCTGCTGAGTGGTCTGGGTCGGTTGCGCCTGCTGGACGGTCTGATCCGGCGGCGGCGCGGTGGTGCGCTTGCGGACAATCTTCTGCTTGGGCGGCGGAGCGGCTGCGGGCGGTGCCGCCTCGAGCTGGGCCTCGCCATCGACCTCGCCGGCAGGCGCCTCGGCCGGAGCGGCCGCCGGCTGCCTGGCCGTCTTCCGGGCTTTTGCGCCCTTCGCCGGCTTTGCAGACTCTGGCGGCTGCGGCTCCAAGGGCAGAGAGGCAACGGCAGGCGCGTTCGGATCCGGCTGCTGTTGCTGGGCGCCCTTGTACATGTCCTTCGGCACGCCCTGCTCGAGGCCCGGCACGCCCTCCGGGAAGACCGGCTTGCGGTCGCCCGGCAGCTTCTTCTTGGTGTCGAGCCAGTCGAGCATGTCGCTCGGATCGAAGCTGGAGCAGCCGCCCAGGACGCCCGTGAAGGCGATCAGGACGGCGGCTGCGATCAAGCGTGACGTACGGCGCATATCGATATCTCGTCTCAGCTCACTTAGCTTACTTGTAGCTCAGCCTACTTGGCCGTCAGCTTTTGGCGACGGGCGGCAGCAGGGCCTGGAGCGCCTCGGCGCGCGAGCGCAGGCCGGACGGCGTCTCGCCGTCCTCGGCGATCGCGTCGAGCCATTTGCGGGCCGCAGTGGCGTCGTTGTTGCGCCAGGCCGACAGCGCCAGCATCTCGCGGGCGCTGTGGCGGAAGGTCGATTTGGGTGTAGCGGAAGACTCCAGCCGCTGCTGCATGTCGGCATAGGAGGCGCTGTCAACCAGCAGGCCGGCAGCGCGAATCTTCGCCAGATCCTGCCACTCGCCACCAACACTACGGTCGGCGGCAATGTCGTCATACAGCTTGGCGGCCGCCTTGGGATCGCGGGCCGCAGCCTCGGCCGCAGCTCGCAGCCGCGCCAGGGTTCGGTAGCCCGACGGAGCCTTGGCGGCGAGCTCGGTGAAGGCTGTCTCGGCCTCCGCATGCTTTGCCTGCTCGGACAGCTCCGCGGCCTTCTCGAAGGCGGCGCCGGCCTCGGCGGCCTTCTTGGCCTCAAGATATTGGTAACCGCGCCAACCGCCGACGGCGGCCACGATCAGCACCATCAAAGCAATGAAATAGACCGAATATCTATCCCACAGCTTCTTGAGCTGTTCGCGACGTACTTCCTCGTCGACTTCGTCAAATAATTCAGACACTTATGCTAATCCCATGCCCGTCCGGGTGCGCACGCCAAAGCAGTCGCGTCAGGAATCCCGTCCCCCACATGGCGGCGGGGTACCCTAACGATATGGCGCTGGCAAGGCAAAGCGAGCCCGATCAAGGCGTTAACCACCCGGAAGAGCCCGGGGACCGCCCACCCGGCTCAGGCACCCAAGAGCGCCCGCAACTGCCGTTTCAGCACCTTGCCATTGGCGTTGCGCGGCAGCGGCTCGGCAGTGATCACCATGGTCTCCGGGACCTTGTAGTCGGACAGCCGCTCGGCGCACCAGGCCCGCAACGCCTCGCCGGCCACCGGCGCGCGCGTCACCACCACGGCGTGAACCCGCTCGCCCAGCACCGGGCAGGCCTTGGCAATGATCGCGCTCTCGATCACCGCGGGATGGCCCGCCAACACGGATTCGACCTCGGCCGAATAGATCTTCAGGCCGCCGCGATTGATCATGTCCTTCTGCCGGTCGAACACGCGGACAAACCCCTGCGCATCGACCGAGCCGAGATCGCCGGAATGCCAAAATCCGCTGGTGAAGCTCTCGGCCGTGGCCTTCGGATTGTTCCAATAGCCCTTGATGACGGATGCGCTCTGAATCCAGAGCTCGCCGATCTCACCACGGGGCAGTTCGCGCCCATCCGGTCCCATCGCGATGATGCGCGCGCCGGGACACGGCAGGCCGACGCTGTCGATATGGCTCGCGGTCAATTCGCCCGGCATGATCGTCGAAGGCGATGTCGTCTCGGTCGCGCCGTAGCAGTTCGCCAGCTTCAGACCGGGAATCGTCGTCTTGAGCTTCTCGATGGTCGCGACCGGCATCGGCGCACCGCCGAAACCGCCGATGCGCCAGCTCGACAGGTCATAGCTTTCGAAATCAGGCTGGAGCAGGCACAGATTATACATCGCCGGCACCATCACCGTGTAGGTGACGCGCTCGCGCGCGGCGAGCTTGAGGTAATCGGCCGCCTTGAACTCCGGCATGATGATCAGCGCACCGCCGCAGCCGATCATGGTGGTGATGTTGGCGACGATTCCGGTGACGTGACCGAGCGGCACCGCCGCGATCGAACGCTCCGCCTCCGTCAGTTCCAGGCAGGACACGAACACCATCGAGGAATGGACAATGTTGCAATGCGCGAGCATTGCGCCCTTCGGCTTGCCGGTCGTGCCGGAGGTGTAGAGGATCATCGCGGTGTCCTCTTCGCTCACCTCGACCGGCGCCGGAGCTGGCGCATTGTCGGCGAGTATGGCGAGGCGCGACAAAGCCGGATCGCTGTCGACGGCGATGCGGTGGATCACATCAGGCACGTCTAGCGCATCGGGTAGCCGCTCACCGAGTGCGGCCTCGTGGATCAGGATCCTGGCGCCGCAATCGGCGAGAACATAGGCGATCTCGGGCTTCTGCTGGCGCGTGCTGAGCAGCACCGTCACGAGCCCCTCATGCGCAGCCGCAAACAGCAGCAACGGAAACTCGATGCGGTTGCCGAGCAGGATCGCGACACGATCGCCGCGCTGCAATCCGAGCTTGCGAAGGCCCGCTGCGAGCCGCGCGGCCTGCTCCACCGCCTGCCGCCAGCTCAGCCGGACATTGCCTGCGATCAGCGCCTCGCCATCAGCATTGCGGGCGCAAGCGTCCGCAATCATCGCCCACAAGCTCGCCGGCCGGTCGCGGAACGCCGGGACAACCCGATCGCCAAAGCGCGCCTCGAGCCGCATCGGCGGGATCTGAGATTGCGACCAGTCCATCGGAATGCCCTGAGCTCGTTGCCTTGTCACCTTCCGCGCATGGGCCCGCGGCCCTGTCTTGCGCCGATCGGCTAGACACCCACGACGGGAACACCGATCACGACGGGATGGAACGCAAACGCCAACGCCAGATAGGCGACAACGCCAACCGCGACCGCGATCAGATCATTGGTGACGCCGCCCACCGGAATCGGCGGGCCGCCGCCATCGGTGCGATGCTTCAGCGAAATGCGGTCATACACCGCCCAGCCCAGGAACGAGCCGAACAGGATGATGGAGCCGAGATCGCCATTGGCGAGCAGATGCGCCGCCGCCCACAGCTTGATGCCGGCCAGCATCGGATGTTTCAGCGTCGCATAGATGCGCCCGCGCAAGTAGGAGGCGACGAACAGGATCACCGCGGGCAGCATCAGCGCCAGCGTGATGTGCTTCAGCGCCTTCGGCGGGTACCAGACGTCGATCCAGCCGGAGCTGCGATAATGGGCAAAGCCCCACACGATCAGCGCCAGCCCCGCAAGCGAGACCAGAGCATAGAGGATCTTATAGGTCCCCTCGCCGAGCCTTGCGATCGCCTGCGCACGCGCATCACGTTTCGTTGTGAAAATATGGGGCGCGAAAAACAGCACCAGCCCCAGGATCATGACCAACAGACCCATGACATCCTCCCCTCAAGTAGCCCCCACCCTGAGGTATCATCGATTGGCCGCCGGTCGCAACCGATCCGGCTACTTGCCCAGGTCTCGATTATCGACATAGCGGATCGCGATCGGCCGCCCGGCCAGCGCGCCGCCGAGACCGCCGGTGAGTTTCAGCGGCAGACAGGCTTTCAGCGATGAATTGATCGCGTTGAGATAAGTCGTCCGCGTGTCGGCCGGGACGCCCGCGGTGGCATATGTGAGCCGCGGCGGGCCGATCAGGCCGCCCGCCTTGTTGAAGCTGAAGCGCACCGACATCTGCATCCCCGCGCGCGCATCGTCTGATGGCGGCGGCGACCAGCAGGTGCGCAACTCGGCGAAGAGGTCGCCGATCGTATCGAGATCGTGATCGGGCTTTTGATATTTGGCGCGGTCGGCATCGGATGGGACGCTCTGAATCGTGAGCTGGAGATTCTGCCCGTAGGGATAATCGATCTCGGGAATGCAGGGGCCGGGCTCGAGCGGGCTGCAATAGGACGGCGTGCAGGGGCGGCCGTCGAGCACGCTGCACGGCTCATGCGAAAACGGGATCGGATTGATCTGGCGGCGCTGCGCGTCGGCGGCAACCGTCGAGATCGCCAGCAGGATGAGAACGAGAATGCCGCGCCACATGATGCGAGCTCGCAAGATCATATGGGTGGAACGTGGCATTGCCCCCGACAACGTCAAGCCTGTGAACGTTCACATGCTCGCGTTCAAGGGGCCGGGGCGCAGCCGCTACCCCTTCTTCTTGACGTCCTTGACGTTGGTGAACGCGATGCCCTCGGCGCGTTCCCTGGTGTAGCCGAGATAAAACTCGTTCCGCGCCAGGTACACGGGATCGCCATCGACATCGTCGGCGATGCTGGAGGTGTTGGCCGCGATGAAGGTGTCGAGCTTCTTGCGGTCGTCCGAGGAGACCCAGCGCGCAAGCTGGAACTCGCTGACCTCGAACTCGACCGGCAGCGAGTATTCCGCGTCCAGCCGCGCCTTGAGCACGTCGAGCTGGAGCGCGCCGACCACGCCGACCAGTGCAGGTGCACCGTCGCGCGGGCGGAATACCTGCACGACGCCCTCTTCCGACATCTGCTGAAGCGCTTCCTTCAGCTTCTTCGCCTTCATCGCGTCGGTGAGACGGACGCGGCGAACGATTTCCGGCGCAAAACTCGGAACGCCGACGAAGTTGAAATCCTCGCCCTCGGTCAGCGTGTCACCGATGCGCAGGGTGCCGTGATTGGGAATGCCGACCACATCGCCCGCAAAGGCTTCGTCCGCGACCGAACGGTCCTGCGCGAAGAAGAATTGCGGGCTCGACAGCGGCATGCTCTTGCCGGTGCGCACGAGCTTCGCCTTCATGCCGCGGCTGAGCTTGCCGGAGCACAGGCGCGCAAACGCGATACGGTCGCGGTGGTTCGGGTCCATGTTCGCCTGGATCTTGAACACGAAGGCGCTCATGCGCGGATCGGTCGCCTCGACCCTGCGCTGATCGCTCTCCTGCGCACGCGGCTCGGGTGCGAACTTGCCGAGACCTTGCAGCAGGTCGCCGACGCCGAAATTGCGCAGCGCGCTGCCAAAATAAACCGGCGTCAGATGACCCTCGCGGAACGCCTCAAGCTCGAATGGCTTGGAAGCCGCGGTGACGAGCTCGAGCTCGTCCTTCACCGCCGACATGTCGAGATTCGCGTTGAGCTTTGCGAGCTCCGCGATCTCGATCTGCTGCGCCGCGCCGGTCTTGGCGCCGCCGCCTTCGAGCAGGCGCACGCCGCCATTGATGACGTCATACGTGCCGAGGAAATCGCGACCGCGGCCGACCGGCCAGGTCATCGGCGTGGTGTCGAGCGCCAGCGTCTTCTCGATCTCGTCGAGCAGATCGAACACGTCGCGGCTCTCGCGATCCATTTTATTAATGAACGTGATGATCGGGATGTCGCGAAGACGACACACCTCGAACAGCTTTCGCGTGCGCGCCTCAATGCCCTTCGCAGCGTCGATCACCATCACCGCGGAGTCCACGGCGGTGAGCGTGCGATAGGTGTCTTCCGAAAAGTCCTCGTGGCCCGGCGTGTCCAGCAGGTTGAAGACGAGGCCCTCGAACTCGAACGTCATCACCGAGGTCACGACCGAGATGCCGCGCTCGCGCTCGATCTTCATCCAGTCCGAACGGGTGTTGCGCCGCTCGCCCTTGGCCTTGACCTGGCCGGCGAGATTGATGGCGCCGCCGAACAGCAGCAGCTTCTCGGTCAGCGTGGTCTTGCCGGCGTCCGGATGCGAGATGATCGCAAAGGTGCGCCGCCGCGCCACTTCAGCGGCAAGCGGGGAGCGGGCCGGCGATTCGGCTGTGGTGGTGGCGATGTCGGACATGGCCGCAGCGTTTGGCAGGGAAAATGGGCCGGATCAAGCCTCATTTGGTGATTGCGGAGCCCTTCGGCCAGCCCCATATCGGCCTTGGTCATATTGACCTTGGGGGAGGACGGCCTCCCTGCTCATCAGCATATCAGCCGCGGGGACGACCCTGCCTTCAATGGAGGGTCGTCATGGCCTGGAGCATCCTGTTCGTCGCCGGTCTGCTGGAGATCGCCTGGGCAATCGGTCTCAAATACACCGAGGGCTTTACCAAGCTCGTTCCATCGGTTCTCACGCTCGCGGCCATGGCCGGCAGCGTCATCCTGCTCGGCCTCGCCCTCAAATCCCTGCCGATTGGAACCGCCTATGCGGTGTGGACCGGCATCGGCGCGGTCGGGACCGCGACGCTCGGCATCATCCTGTTCGGCGAGCCGGCCACGGCGTTCCGCCTCGCCAGCATCGGGCTGATCGTCGCCGGCATCGCGGGGCTGAAATTCGTTACCTGACGAGGAGCTTGACCGCCCACCAGGTCAGCGCGGCGACGATGGCCGAGGCCGGCATCGTAATGACCCAGGCATAGACGATCGAGCTCGCCACGTTCCAGCGCACCGCCGAAAGGCGGCGGGCGGCGCCGACACCGACGATGGCGCCGGTGATGGTATGGGTGGTCGAGACGGGAACTCCGAGGAAGGTCGCCATGAACAGGGTCGCAGCGCCCCCGGTCTCGGCGCAAAAGCCCTGCATCGGCGTCAGCTTTGTAATTCGCAATCCCATGGTGCGGACGATGCGCCAGCCGCCCATCAGCGTACCCATCGCCATGGCAGCCTGGCACGACAGCACCACCCAGAACGGCACGAAAAATTCGCCGCCGAGATGGCCCTGCGAATAGAGCAGCACGGCGATGATGCCCATGGTTTTCTGCGCGTCATTACCGCCATGACCGAGCGAATAGAGCGAGGCCGAGGCGAATTGCAGGATACGGAAGGCGCGATCCACGGCGAACGGCGTCGAGCGCACCGAGGCCCAGGACACGATCGCGACCAGCATCACCGCAAGCAGGAAGCCGACGAGCGGAGACAGCACGATCGCGATCACCGTCTTGGACAGACCGCTCCAGACAGCGGCCGAGAGCCCGGCCTTGGCCACACCGGCACCGAACAAGCCGCCAATCAACGCGTGTGACGAAGACGATGGGATACCGAGGGCCCACGTCACGAGATTCCAGACGATGGCGCCGACCAGGGCTGCGAAGATCACCTGGGCATCGACGATCGCGGGATCGATGATGCCGGTGCCGATGGTCTGGGCGACGTGCAGGCCGAACACCATGAAGGCGACGAAATTGAAGAACGCAGCCCAGAGCACCGCGAATTGCGGCCGCAGCACGCGGGTCGAGACAATGGTCGCGATCGAATTGGCGGCATCGTGCAGGCCGTTCAGGAAGTCGAACAGCAGCGCGACGGCGATCAATCCGATCAGGACGGGAACACCCAACGCAGCATCCACGGCGAGGCCCTGCCCTACACTTGCTCGATGACGATGCTGTTGATCTCGTTCGCGACGTCGTCGAAACGGTCGGCCACCTTTTCGAGATGGTCGTAGATCTCGGCACCGACGATGAAATTCATCGCGCTGCCGTCACGGTGCTTGAGGAACAACTCCTTCAGGCCGATGTCGTGGAGGTCGTCGACCCGGCCTTCGAGCTTGGTCAGCTCTTCCGTGATCGCGGTCAGCATGGCGACGTTCTTGCCGATCTCCTGCATCAGGGGCAGCGCGCGGCCGACCAGATTGGCGCATTCGATCAAGAGCCCACCGATCTCCCGCATCGGCGGCTCGAAGGCGCGGACCTCGAACAGCATCACGGCTTTGGCCGTCTGCTGCATCTGGTCGATGGCATCGTCCATCGAGGTGATCAGGTTCTTGATGTCGAGGCGGTCGAACGGCGTGATGAAGGTGCGGCGCACCGCGGTCAGCACCTCGCGGGTGATATTGTCGGCGTCGTTCTCGAACTGGTTGACGCGCTGGCAGTAGACCGGCGTCTCCTCGCCCCCGTTCAGCATGCCCTGGAGCGCGATGGAGCCCTGGATCACGGTCTGGGCGTGGCGATCGAACAGCTCGAAGAACCGTTCTTCCTTGGGCAGGAAAGCGCGAAACCATCGCATCATGGGGAGTGACTACCGGTTGGAAATGGCCCGGCCCGGACGGGCCGTCACGAAACTGTCATAGACCATTTTCAATCCGCGCGCGTGTCACCTCACGCCCGCGGAGCCGGATCATCCACCGCTTTCACGCGCCAATAAATTGACGCCAGATCAATATCTTAGAGAGACCGTCGGAAAAAATGCGCGAATTCACCGACCACACCACGGCGGAAGACGAGCACGCAGATCACGAAGACCGAGCCCTGGATCACTGTGACCCATTGCCCCAGACCGGACAGGTATTGTTGCATCGCGACGATGACAAAGGCGCCGAAAACCGGGCCGAACACGGTGCCGAGACCGCCGACCAGCGTCATCAGCACGATTAGCCCTGACATCGCCACCTCGACGTCAGTCAATGAGGCATTTTGCGCGACAAACACCTTCAGTGCGCCGGCCAACCCCGCCAGCGTTCCCGACAGGATATAGGCGATCAGCTTGTATTGATCGGTCTTGTAGCCGAGCGATATCGCGCGCTGCTCGTTCTCACGGATCGCCTTCAGGACCTCGCCGAACGGCGAGTTGATGGCGCGAAAGATCACGAGGAAGCCGAACAGAAAACCCGCAAGCACGGTGTAGTAAAGGATCGTCGGATTGGCGAGATTGAATATCCCGAACAGATAGCCCTGCGGAATGCCCTGGATGCCGTCCTCGCCGTGGGTAAAGGGCGCCTGCAGATAGATGAAATACAATAGCTGGGAGAGCGCCAGCGTGATCATTGCGAAATAAATGCCCTGGCGCCGGATTGCGATAAGGCCGGTGATGACGGCAAGCCCGGCGGCGGCGGCGGTGCCGGCCAAAATGCCAAGCTCAGGCGGCAGGCCCCAGACTTTCAAGGCGTGGCCCGAGACGTAACCCGCCGTGCCCAGAAACATCGCGTGGCCAAACGACAGCAAACCGCCATAGCCGATCAACAGGTTGAAGGCGCAGGCCAGCAACGCGAAGCAGAGGGCCTGCATCACAAAGAACGGATAGATCTTGGTGAACGGCACGGCGGCAAGCAGTACCGCCATCACCACGAAGACGATCATCTCGTCGCGCAATGCGCGTGGGGTCGCCGGCAAAGTGTCGTCAGTTGCTACGGTCATATCAGGCGGCCCTTCCCGTCAGTCCCGTTGGCTTCACCAGGAGCACCAGCACCATCAGCACGAACACGACCGTGTTGGAGGCCTCAGGATAGAAATACTTCGTCAGCCCTTCAATCACGCCCAGCGCAAAGCCCGTGATGATCGAGCCCATGATCGAACCCATGCCACCAATTACCACCACCGCAAACACGACGATGATAACATTTTCGCCCATCAGCGGCCTGACCTGATTGATCGGCGCCGACAGCACGCCGGCGAGTGCGGCCAGGCCGACTCCGAGCCCGTAGGTCAACGTGATCATCCTGGGAACGTTGATGCCGAAGGCTCGCACCAGCGTCGGGTTTTCAGTCGCCGCGCGCAGATAAGCACCCAGCCGCGTGCGCTCGATCAAATACCAGGTGGCAAAACAAACGACGAGCGAGAACACCACCACCCAGCCGCGATAGATCGGCAGATACATGAATCCCAGGTTCATTCCGCCCTTTAGTGCATCGGGGATCGAATAGGGCAAACCGGAGGAGCCGAAGTAGTTCTGGAACACCCCTTGAATAATTAGCGCCAGGCCGAAGGTGAGCAGCAGCCCGTAGAGATGATCGAGGCCGGCGAGCCATTGCAGCATGGTCCGTTCCAGGATCATGCCGAAGATGCCGACAATGATCGGCGCGAACAGCAGCGCCCACCAGTAATTGATGCCGCCGAGGCTCAGCAGGAAATAGGCAACGAAGGCGCCCATCATGTAGAGCGCGCCATGGGCGAAATTGATGATGTTGAGCATGCCGAAGATCACGGCGAGCCCGAGACTGAGCAGCGCGTAGAACGAGCCGTTGATCAGTCCCACCAGTAGCTGAGCGTAAAGAGCCTGCATCGATCCCGCACCCGGTCCCTTCGGCGTTCCCTAAATAGCTGCCCGCCGGCTCGAGGCCGGCGGGCTGTTGGTCTTATTTCTTGAGCAGCGCGCACTTGCTTTCGGCGAGCGGCGTAAACGCCTGGTCACCCGGCACACTGCCAACAAGCTTGTAGAAGTCCCACGGCCCTTTGGACTCCGAGGGCTTCTTCACCTCGAACAGGTAAGCGCTGTGAATGGTGCGGCCGTTGGGCTGGATCTCGCCCTTGCCGAACAGATCGTCCTCGGTCGGCATCGACTTCATCTTGTCGACGACCTTGACGCCGTCATGAGGGTTGCCGCCGAGTGCGTCCAGCGCCTTGAGATAATGGCGCACGCCGGCATAGACGCCGGCCTGCACCATGGTGGGCGGTGCGTTGCTCTTCATCTTGTCGGCGAAGCGCTTCGAGAATGCACGGGTCTGGTCGTTCATGTCCCAGTAGAAGGTCTCGGTGAAGTTGAGGCCCTGCGCGGTCTCCAGACCGATCGCCTTGACGTCGGTGAGGAACAAAAGCAGCGCCGCCAGCTTCTGGCCGCCCTTGCCGATGCCGAACTCGGCCGCCTGCTTGATCGAGTTGGTGGTGTCGCCGCCGGCATTGGCAAGGCCGATGATCTTGGCCTTGGAGGCCTGCGCCTGGAGCAGGAAGGACGAGAAGTCCGGCGTGTTCAGCGGATGCTTGACGCCGCCGACGATCTTGCCGCCGTTGGCGGTGACCACGGCCGTAGTGTCACGCTCGAGCGCCGCACCGAAGGCGTAGTCCGCGGTCAGGAAGAACCAGCTGTCACCGCCGGCCTTCACCAGCGCCTGGCCCGTGGTGTGGGCCAGCATGTAGGTGTCGTAGGTCCAGTGCACGGTGTTGGGCGAGCACTGCGCGTTGGTGAGGTCAGAGGTCGCCGCACCCGAATTGATGTAGACGCCGTTCTTTTCCTTGATGACGTTGTTGACGGCGAGCGCCACGCCGGAGTTCGGCACGTCGACGATGACGTCGACCTTGTCGACGTCGAACCACTGCCGCGCAATCGCGGTGCCGATGTCGGGCTTGTTCTGGTGATCGCCCGAGATGACGTCGATCTTCCAGCCCTTCGCAGCCAGGCCGGAATCTTCGACCGCCATCTGGGCTGCGAGCGTCGAGCCGGGACCGCCGAGGTCGGCATAGAGGCCCGACTGATCGGACAGCGCGCCGATCTTGACGGTCTTGTCCTGCGCGAAGGCTGCGCCCGCGGTGGTCACGGCCAACGCGGTGCCGAGCAGAAACGATGCAATCGACTTTTTCATGTGACTTCCCTCGTGAATTCTCTCGTGGCCGTCCTAATTCAGGCCGTTCTAGACGCCGAGATAGGTGTGGAGCTTGTCCATGTTGGCGGCAAGCTCCGAATTGGCAAACCCGTCAATGATCTTGCCGTGTTCGACCACGTAATAGCGGTCGGCGACGGTGGATGCGAAGCGGAAGTTCTGCTCGACAAGGAGGATCGTAAATCCCTCCTTCTTGAGCCGTGCGATGGTGTGGCCGATCTGCTGGATGATGACCGGTGCCAGACCCTCGGTCGGCTCGTCCAGCATCAGGAAGCTCGCACCGGTGCGCAAGATGCGCGCGATCGCGAGCATCTGCTGCTCGCCGCCTGAGAGCTTGGTGCCCTGGCTGTTGAGACGTTCTTTCAGGTTCGGAAACAGGTCGAAGATCTGTTCGAGCGGCAATCCGCCCGGGCGCACCACCGGCGGCAGCAGCAAATTCTCCCGCACGTCGAGACTGGAGAAAATTCCGCGCTCCTCCGGGCAGAACGCGATACCCATGCGCGCGATCCTGTCGGAGGTCGTGCGAATGATCTCCTGGTTGTTGAACTTCACCGAGCCGGCGCGCTTGCCGATGATCCCCATGATCGACTTCAGCGTGGTCGTCTTGCCGGCGCCGTTGCGCCCGAGCAGGGTGACGACCTCGCCCGCGTTCACGTCGAAATTGATCCCGTGCAGGATGTGCGACTCGCCGTACCAGGCTTCCAGGTTGCGCACCTGAAGGATGTTGCCGCCGGTTGCAGCCTTTGCGGGAGCGTCCGCAGTTGTACTCTCAGCCATGACCAGCTCCCAGATAGGCTTCCTTGACGCGCTCGTCCTTGGTGAGCTCGCTGTAATGGCCCTGCGCAAGCACCTGCCCGCGCGTCAGCACGGTGATGATGTCGGAGAGATTGGCGACGACGCTCAGATTATGCTCGACCATCAGGATGGTGTATTTCGCGGAGATGCGCTTGATCAGCGCTGCGATCTTATCGATGTCCTCGTGGCCCATGCCGGCCATCGGCTCGTCCAGCAGCATCATCTCGGGGTCGAGCGCGAGCGTGGTTGCGATCTCGAGTGCGCGCTTGCGGCCATAGGCCATCTCGACCGCGGGCGTATCGGCAAACTCGCTGAGGCCGACATCGTTCAACAGCTCGCGCGCGCGATCGTTGAACTGGTTCAGCACGGACTTGGAGCGCCAGAAATCGAACGAGCTGCCGTGCTGGCGCTGAAGTGCGACACGAACGTTCTCCAGCGCGGTGAGATGCGGAAATACCGCCGATATCTGGAATGAACGGACCAGGCCCAGGCGGGCTACGTCGGCCGGCGCCATCGCGGTGATGTCCTGCCCCTTGTACAGGATTTTTCCGGCAGACGGTTTGAGGAACTTGGTCAAAAGATTGAAGCACGTCGTCTTGCCGGCCCCGTTCGGGCCGATCAACGCGTGAATGCTCCCGCGGCGAACCTTGAGCGCAACGTCGCGGACGGCGAAGAAGCCCGCGAACTCCTTGGTCAAGCCTTCCGTTTCGAGAATGAACTCATCGGCCAAACAGATTTCCCCCCGCCCGCGCAATACGCGTGGCTGTCCTTAGTTGCTTCGGCTTTCCGGGGGCCTTGGAGCCTTCCCGGAACGCCGCCTCCGGGCGCGGAATATGCCGGAGGTGACGGGGGTTAGGCAAGGCGGAAAGCTGAGCAGATCAGGTCTCCGGCCGGGAGACTTATGCTCCCTTAGTCGGACCTTTTTTGATGTTGCCTGCCCGGCCTCCCGGTTCGCAAGGCACCGGTCATCAAGGCGTCGTTAACGGTCTTTCGTCCCGCGCGCCAGCCTTCATAGAAAATTTTCCCGCAAGCTGCATCATGCGCGGGTTTTCAGACGTCGGGAATATTGTCTTGGATTTTGCAAGCGCCCCTCCTTCTGCCGTCAAGTCGATCAGGCAGCGTGATCTCCTGAACACGTGGCTGCGACTTTATGCGCGCGAGCAGATGGCGCCGGCGATCTGGGAGTACCAGCCCGCGCGGCTCGAGGAAGAGCTGTCCGATCTCATCTATTATACAGTGGACATTTCAGAGCCGACGCCACGCCTTACGATCCAGAGCGAAGGCACGCGCATCTCGCGCGCCTATGGACATACCGGCAAGGGCGTTCTGCTCGACGACTATATCGGGCCGCGGCTCGTCCCCTTCGTGATGCCGTTCTATCATGAATGCGTCGCGCGCGGGCTGCCGGTCTACAGCGTTGCCGACGTCGACGACATCTATGGACGTGTGGTTGCCTACGAGCGGCTGCTGCTGCCGTTCCAGACCGAAGGCAAGGTCTGCCACGTCATCGCCTCGCTCAAGACATTCTGTGAGGACGGCGGCTTCGAGATCAAGAATCTGATGCGCGGAAATGACGCGCTGCCGCGGCCGAAATTGCGCGCGGTGATCGATCGCGACTTGTTTCATCGCGCGCCCGGCCGCATTGCCGCGGCCGACGTGGTCGAGTTTGCCGAACAGCCCGGCGTCACCACCGAGATCGTCGAGCTGAACTAGCGCTCAGCGCGATCTGATCCTACTTGGCCTTGACGTCCTTGACATAGATATCCGGCTTGAAGCCGACCAGCAGCTTGCCACCGACTTCCAGCACAGGCCGCTTGATCATCGATGGTTGCGCTAGCATCAGGGCCAGCGCCTTCTTCTCGGTGAGGCCTTCCTTGTCGGCCTCGGGAAGCTTCTTGAAGGTCGTGCCGGCGCGATTGAGCAGCGTCTCCCAGCCGACCTTGTCGCTCCACTGCTTGAGCTTGTCCTTCTCGACGCCCGCCGCCTTGTAATCGTGGAATTCATACGCGACGCCATGGCTGTCGAGCCAGGTGCGCGCCTTCTTCATGGTGTCGCAGTTCTTGATGCCATAGATAATGTTGGGCAAGACCAGTTCCTCGCGCATGCGTGGTGCTTCGGCTGCGGCGTTGTACGAAACTCTGCTTCGCGCGACAATATTGCGAACGAAGCCATCCGAACGGACACCTGATGCACGTCACCCACGATCCCGCCGCGACCGCGTCGCCGACCATCGACTTCAACACCTTCCTCGCAGTCGATATCCGCGTCGGAACCATCGTCGATGCAAAACCGTTCCCGGAGGCGCGCAAGCCGGCCTGGCGGCTGTGGATCGACTTCGGCCCCGCCATCGGCGTGCGCAAGAGCTCGGCGCAGATCACCGAAAACCATCCGCTCGAAACGCTGGTCGGGCAACAGGTCGCGGCCGTCGTCAATTTCCCGCCGCGCCAGATCGGACCTGTCGTGTCGGAGGTGCTGACGCTCGGCTTTCCGGATGCCGACGGCAAGGTCGTGCTGGTGCAGCCAGGCAAGCCCGTG
The DNA here is from genome assembly GCF_900109945.1 of Bradyrhizobium sp. OK095. Classification (GTDB taxonomy): domain Bacteria; phylum Pseudomonadota; class Alphaproteobacteria; order Rhizobiales; family Xanthobacteraceae; genus Bradyrhizobium. Next base: position 401,083 of record NZ_FOBX01000003.1, on the reverse strand, counting down.
CCGAACGGCGGACGGCTGTTTTAGCCGCGCGCGATCGAGCTGCAGCGTCGCGTCTGCCGGCGCACTAACCGCGGTTTACTCCCCTGGTGCCCCACTCCGGGCGACCCGGACTTGACCAAAATCCATTTTGCCAATAAAAATGACTGACTGATCGTTTTTTATCCAGATCGGCCCTGTTCCGGCACTTTCTAGCCCATAGCTAAAACGATCGACCTGTCAGTTATTTATGGACGGCCAAAATGCCCAAGATCAGCGACAAGCAGCGCGAAGGCCGGCGGCAGCAGATCCTCGAAGCCGCGCTTGCCTGCTTCGCCGAGGACGGCTTTCACCAGACCAGCATGGCCGACATCGTTAAACGGTCGGGCTTGAGCCACGGTGCGGTCTATCTCTACTTCCAGAGCAAGGACGATCTGATCGAGGCGCTCGCCGACGACCGGCATCGCCGCGAAACCGTGCTCAATTCGGTGGCGCAAGGATCGGGCGATCCGATCGAAGGACTGCACGCGCTTGTGCGCGTCTACGCACAATGGCTCACCGATCCCGCCGGCGAGGCTCGCCGTCGCGTCGGCATCCATGGCTGGGCCGAGGCGCTGCGCAACCGCCGCGTCCGCACCAGCGTCGTCGAGGGCATCGACATGCCGCGCGCCCTGATCGTGGCGTTGGTCGAGCGCGCCCAGCATGACGGCCTGATCAAGCGCGATCTCGGCGCGGAAGCAATCGCACGCGTGCTGATCGCGATCTTCCAGGGCTTTGTGCTGCAAAAATGCTGGGGCGAGGATTTTGACGTCGAGGGCTGCATGGCCGCAGTCACCGGCGTGATCGAAGGATTTCGTACCAAGCCCGACATCAAGCGACGAACCAGGACGTAGCCGATGTCCTGGCTTCACGAACTCATCGCCGGTGGCGGTGTCGGTCTGGTCGCAGGGCTGGCATCGGGCTTCACGGGCACGAGCCCCGGTGGCGGCCTCGTGATCTTCTCGGTGCTGTTGCTCGGCGCCGAGCAACACGTCGCCCAGGGCACCTCGCTGATCACGCAAATCCCTCCGACGGGTCTCGCCGGCGTGCGCCGCTACTGGCAGAACGGCAATCGCAGTCCCTTGCTATGGATCGTCTGGATCGGCATCGGATTTCTCGTCGGCGGTGCGGGCGGCGGCTATGGCGCGGCCACGGTGTCCGACGCAGTCCTGCAATGGACCTATGTCGTCTATCTCGTCGCGTTGCTCGTTCTTCTGATCGTACGCGGTGAGGGAAAGAATGGGAGCAGCGAGACCCGCGACAGCGAAAAGCTGCCTTGGCTACCCCTGTTCCTCATCGGCACGCTGGCCGGCTTTTCCTCAGGCTTCATGGGGATCGGCGGCGGCCTCGCGATCACGGTCGGGCTCACCGCCGGGCTACGCGTGCCGCAACATCAGGCGCAGCTCGTCAGCCTCATCTTCTCGGTGATCCCGGCCAACATTCCGGCGGCCTCAATCTACTGGAGCAAGGGCCTCATGGTCGGCTGGCCGGCCATCGTCGGCATTCTGGCCGGCCTCTGGATCGGCACCGATCTCGGCGCACGCGCAGCCAATGGCGTCAGCAAATCGGTGCTGCGCTGGGCCATGATCGCCCTCATCTCGCTGATGGCGCTCTACATGACCTACAAGGCGTTGAGCTAGCTCACGGCCGCTTCGGAATGTTCAGCCCGCGCTCCACGGCCGGGCGCGCAAGGCCGCGTTCCAGCCACGCGCCAACCGACTTGAACTCGCTGAATCCGACGAGATCGCCGGCGCCGTAGAAACCGTTGAGGTTGCGCACCCAGCCGAGCATCGAGATGTCGGCGATGGTGTAGTCGTCATCCATAAACCATTGCCGGCCCGTGAGATGCGTTTCCATCACACCGAGCAGACGCTTGGCCTCGCTGACGTAACGATCGCGGGGCCGCTTGTCCTCAAAATCCTTGCCGGCGAATTTGTGGAAGAAGCCGACCTGGCCGAACATCGGCCCGATGCCGCCCATCTGGAAATGCAGCCACGCGAGCGTCTGATAGCGACGCGCTGCATCCTCCGGCAAAAGCTTGCCGGTCTTCTCCGCGAGATATTGCAGGATCGCGCCGGACTCGAACAGCGGCAGCGGCCTGCCGCCGGGACCATTGGGATCGAGGATCGCCGGGATCTTGCCGTTCGGATTGAGCGAGAGGAATTCCGGCGTCTTCTGGTCGTCTTTGCCGAAATCGACGAGATGGACTTCGTAGGGAAGCCCGATCTCCTCCAGCATGATCGAAACCTTGACGCCGTTCGGCGTCGGCAGCGAATAGAGCTGGAGCAACTCCGGGTGCTTGGCCGGCCAGCGCTTGGTGATGGGAAAAGAGGAAAGATCGGACATCGGGACCTGCAATCTGATGTTGATGCGTGTCTAATCTAGGCAACGAGTGGAACGACGCAAGGTTCAATAATTGATCTCCATCCGCAATCCGCGCGGATCGACCTCCTCCCCGCCGACACGCTGCGTGCTGTCGCGCGCCGCAACGGCGCAGGCACAGGCATCGATGAGATCGTCGCGGCCGATGCCGGTGCCGTAGCGAAGCTTCAGCCATCTTTCGATTTTTGTGAAGCCACGATCTCTCAGCAACGCGACTCGCTGCTCGCGACCTCGCGGTGACGTCTTGGGTTCAAGCCGCACGCGGCCTGCGAGATTCCAGAAGATCAATTCCGGATGCGCTTCGCCGATCGTCGCCTGCCGCGCCGGCGTCATGATCTCGTCGACGTCCCTGATCTTGTCCCGGATATTCCAGAGTTGCGCCGACACACCCTTACCTTTGCCTTCATGCTTCCAGTAGTGGCGATTGGCTGCCGCCATGTCGGGGAATGTCCAGAGGTCACGCCGCGCGCCGAGGAACACCGCAGCGCCGACCAGTTCGCGCGCACGCAGGTCGCAAACGCGATAGCCGCTCACGTCCAAACCAATCGGCATGTCGATCATCGCCCGCGCATGCGGCATCGCGAGCAATCGCGTGAGGCCCGGCGAATAATCAAAACCATGATCGCCATGCTCGTCGATCCACGCAGCAACCCAGCCGAAACGAAATCCATCGAGACCGAGATATTTTGGCACGTCATGCGTCCGTCATTTTCAATTTTCACACGCGCGTCGCTTGACATCCGCAAGTTGCAGGCGTATTTCCCGCGGCCTCGCGAACACTTCCGTTCGCGACAGACACCATGAACCGAGCGATGCTGAACCGCTACGAAAGAATTGTCCGCACGCTGAATAGCTCCAAGCTATTCGATGTCGGATGTCCGGCTCATGGGAGCGATCTTGCCTGACCGCAAGATCGATAGTCCGTTTCTCACGGACCCTCCCGAGCCTGCCGCTCCGGAGGGTTTTTTGTTGCCTTCCGCGGCCCCATCGAACATCCCGGCAATCGCCGGAACGAGAGACCCGGATCTCGGGGCTCGCGCTGGAGATGCGCGTGCCCAAGTGCGCGGGGCCTGCCGGAGGGAACGAGGCGATGAGCCGGACACCGATGGCAGAGCGAACCCCGATGGTTCGCAAAGTGCGGCGCGTCGACAGCGCCGCGACAGAATTTTTGTAACTCGGTTTGCCGCGATGATCGCGGCTCAACCGACGCTGGTGGTGAAGATGTCGGATACTTCTTCACGGTAAAGCGGGTTCGAATCCCGCCCTTGACACACGCACCGGGATGCGGCCTTGGGAGAGGCTTGCACGCGGCCCGGCGCAGGATTTGTCCGCAAGGACAGGCCTGTGTTGTCGTCACTGACGCCGACATCGCCCGTTCCCCAGCGTACCCATCAACGGCCGATGCGAAAGCATCGGCCTGGCGGTGGTGAAGATGCCTGTTACTTCGGTAGAGCGCCGGCCTTGTTTCTGGGCCGGAGGTCGCGGGCTCAACTCCCGCCGGCTGAAATGCCGTAGCTCAGTAAGCTCACAGAGCAGCGACAGCATCGCCCGTTCCCCGCCAACCCCATCACGGTCCGTGGTGAAGATTTCTGTTACTTCGCCTCCAAAGCGAGAGACGCGGGTTCGAATCCCGCCCGGTGTGCCATGCACCGGTAGCTCAATGGCCAGAGCGCTTTCCGGCAGGCTTTTGCTTGCCGGGTCACAGCAATCGTCCGTTCCCGGATCGTGTCCTTCTCGTCCCCACCGCCGGTGGTGAAGAGCGCTGTTACTTCGCTGTCGGAGGTTCGAGCCCTCCCGGACGTCAGTCCGTAGCTCAGTTGGTAGAGCACGATCAGCCTCGCTTGTTCCCCGGCACCCGTTTTCATGTCCCCGTCAAACCCAGAGGAGGCCGTCATGGTCAGGCTCAACAAGATCGTTCGCGCCTTCACGCGTGAGGGCGCGCGCGCCATTCGCTTCACGCCCGAGATGGAGCTGAAGCGCGCGCTGATGAACTGCCTCCTGTGGGAGAACCAGTTCTACGAGGACGGCGTCTCCATCGCCGACCGCATCAAGGCACTCGTGCCCAAGGTCGCCCCTGCCCGCGTGGCGCAGCTTGCGATCGAGGCGCGCGAGGTGATGAAGCTGCGGCACGCGCCGCTGCTCGTCATCCGCGAGATGGCGCGCAGCGAAAAGCACCGCGCCCTCGTTGCCGACACGCTCGCCCAGGTGATCCAGCGCCCCGACGAGATGACGGAGCTGCTCGCGATCTACTGGGCCGATGCACTCGGTCCTCAGCAGCAGCGCAAGCGTCAGCCGGTCTCCGCGCAGGTCAAGAAGGGCCTTGCCCGCGCGCTGACCAAGTTCGACGCCTACCAGCTCGCCAAGTGGGACCGCGACGGTGCGGTGCGGATCAGGGACGTGCTGTTCCTGGTGCACGCCAAGCCGAAGGACGCCGACCAGGCCAAGGTGTGGAAGCAGCTCGTCGACGGCGAGCTCGCCTCCCCCGACACCTGGGAGGTCTCGCTCTCGGCCGGCAAGAGCAAGCGCAAGCGCGAAACCTTCGAGCGGCTGATCGCCGAGCGCAAGCTCGGCGGCCTGGCGCTCCTGCGCAATCTGCGGCTGATGCAGAACGCAGAAGTCCCGCGCGAGACCATCGCAGGCGCAATCGAGGCGATGCGGACGGATCGTATCCTTCCCTATCGCTTCATCACGGCGGCGCGCTATGCGCCGGACTTCGAGCCCGAGCTCGAGGCTGCGATGCTCAAGTCGGTCAAGGATCACGTTCGGCTCCCGGGCCGTACCAGGCTCCTGATCGACGTGTCGGGCTCGATGTTCGCGGCCCTCTCCGCGCAGTCGGAAATGACGCGCGCGGAGGCGGCGTGTGGCCTGGCCATCCTCGCACGTGAGATCTGCGACGAGGTCGAGATCTTCACCTTCAGCAATGAGGTCGTGAAGGTCCCGCCCCGCCGCGGCTTCGCACTGCGGGACGCGATCATCAACTCGCAGCCGCACGGTGCGACCTATCTCGGCAAGGCTATCGCCGGGATCGACCGCAAGGGCGATCGCCTGATCGTCTTCACCGACGAGCAGAGCCACGACCAGGTGCCCGAGCCCAAGGCGCGCGGCACCATGGTGAACGTGGCCTCGTATCAGCACGGTGTCGGCCACGGCGCCTGGACCCGCGTCAACGGCTTCTCCGAGGCCGTGGTCGCGTGGATCGCGGCGTCCGAGACGGCGCGCAACTGATGCGCAACGACAACGGCCCCGGACGCAAGACGCGCCCGGGGCTCTCGAAACCTCTGAAATGATCCGCACGCTTCTTTTATGGTAGGCGTGGGATGCAATGCAGGACACACGACCATGCGACGATCCGATCCCTACATGGAACGCGCCCGCGAACTCTGCCTCGCCGCCGGCGTCGATCCCGACTCGCGCGTCGGCGAAGGACGCGGCCAGCCGGCCTGGTGCTCGTACCGGGACGCTGCACGCAAGGAGCACCTCGCCCGCGAGGCCAACGCCACCGCGAGCGAGATCGCGAATTTGCGTCCGCAGGCCGCCCGGTTCCAGAATGCACCGCTGAAAATCTTCGGCCCGCACGAGGATTCGACCGTGGCGCAGATGCGCAACTGCATGGCGGTCGGCAATGTCGTGTCCGGCGTGATTTGCGCCGACGGCCATCTCGGTTACGCCCAGCCGGTCGGCGGGGTCATCGCATATGAGAAGCAGATCAGCATCTCCGGCGTCGGCTTCGACATCGGTTGCGGCAACATGGCTGCGAAGCTCGACACGCGCTTCGACGACATCGCAGGCCGCGTGCCCACGATCATCCGCGACGTCGCCAAGGTGATCTCGTTCGGTGTCGGCCGCGCCAACGTCGAACGGGCCGAGCACGATCTGTTCGACGACGGCGATGCCTGGCGCGAGAGCGACATGGAGGCCTACCGCCAGAAAGCGGTGAGCCAGCTCGGCACGGTCGGATCGGGCAACCACTATGTCGACCTCATGCGCGACGAGGACGGCTTTGTCTGGATCGGTGTCCACTTCGGAAGCCGCGGTCTCGGGCATACTTCCGCGACGCGTTACCTCAAGGCCGCCGGCGGCAAGGACGGCATGCACGTCCCGCCCGCCGTGGTTGACGAGGAGTCCGAGCTCGGCCGCCGCTACATCGCGGCGATGCAGCTCGCCGGGCGCTACGCCTATGCGGGCCGCGAATGGGTCGTCGATCGCGTCCGCCAGATCATCGGCGGCAGCGTCACCGAGAGCGTGCACAACCACCACAACTATGCCTGGCGTGAGACCCACGACGGGCGTGATCTGTGGGTGGTACGCAAGGGCGCGACGCCGGCGTTTCCCGGCCAGAAGGGATTCGTCGGCGGCTCGATGGGCGACGACGCCGTCATCCTCGAAGGCGTCGACAGTCCGGAAGCCAGGGCCTCGCTCTACTCGACCGTGCACGGCGCCGGCCGCATGTTCGGACGCAAGGAAGCGAAGCGGCGCTTCTCGCGCCCGGAGATGGACCGCTGGCTCAACGAGCGTGGCGTCACCTTGATCGGTGCCGACCTCGACGAGAGCCCGATGGCCTATCGCCGCTTGCCCGACGTGCTAGCGCAGCACGCCGGCACCGTGCGGGTGCTGCACACGCTGCGGCCGTTCGCCGTCGCCATGGCGGGCGAAGGCGAGTTCGATCCGTGGAAGGATTGACGCAAACAGTGGGCGGGAGGCGATGCCTCCCGCCTGCATCATCTATGTTTCACCATCACCTTGATTTTTCTCGAACAAACGCTGCGCCAGCAGCGCATGGCCAAGTGTGCCGCCGGCGCGCACGGCTGCCGCAATCAGCGCTGCCTCGGCCACCTCCTCGCGCGTCGCGCCGGCCTTGGCCGCTTGCGCCGTATGGACGTCGAGGCAATAGGCGCATTGCGTGGTGAGCGCGACCGCGAGCGAAATCAGCTCGCGATATTTCGGTGGGATCAATCCGTCCTTGCGCTCGACGGCATGATTGAACGCGATGAACGCTTTGGCCTCGACCGGAGCCAGTGCCACGAAGGCCGGAATCGATTTCAGATCGTCGGGGGTTTGATAATCAGTCATGGCTCACCTCGTCAGATATTCGCGCATCAGGGCGCGGGCGCGGTGCAGGCGTGCCTTGACGGTCTGCCTCGACGCACCGAGTGCAGCAGAGATTTCCTCGATGGTCATTTCCTTGACGTCCCGCATCAGCGCGACATCGCGATAGTGCGTCGGCAGCGCCTCGAACGCCGCGGCCACGTCGAGCCGCAGTTCGACTTCCGGGCGCGACAGCAGCAGCGCCTCCGCCTCCCCTTCGTTGATCGCCGGCGCAAGGCCGGCCCTGCGCGCGAGCCGCAGGCATTCACGACGGACCACGCTGAACAGCCAGGCCGAGAGCGCCAGCATCGAGCGGATGCTGCCAACATGGCGGAACAGGATCCACAGCGCCTCTTGCGCGGCATCCTCGGCATCCGCCGAACTGCGGCAGGTCGCGCGTGCATAACGACGAATGTCAGGCTGCGCCGTCTCCAGCAGGGACGCGATCGCCTGGGGATCGCCGAGCCGCGCCGCCTCGAACAGGTTGGGCGAGATCGCAACCGCACTCACGACACTCCCCCTCGTCCGATCCCGGCCATCGCGCACATCGGGCAGTAGCCGACGAGCCCCGTCAGCGCGAAGCCACCGCCGCCGAGCGCCACCAACCACGCCGCCGCGCCGGTGAGATACACGAACGCGGCAATCGCCACCGCAATCCCTGCGGCGACCCGCACCGCCTGATGCAGGCCGCCGATATTCTTCCGATAGAATGCCATCAAATCCTCCGACGCGAGCCGAGGCGGACTGCCTCGACCAACAAGAGGACGCGACGGCCGGAAAGGATTCGCGGAGGCCGGCATTTTTTTCGCGATCAGCCGCCGACCGCCTGGTAGGCCAGACGCTTGAACTCGAAGAAGAACGGATTCCAGAAGCCCATGTGGCGCTGGGCCATCAGCACGCCGGCGGTATTGGCCTCGGGGCAAATCCACCAATGGGTGCCGGCAAGCCCGCCCCACTGGAATTCGCCGGTTGAGTTCGGCGGATCGAACGGCATCGGCGCAAAGGTGACGGCACCGCCGAGGCCAAAGCCCTTTCCGGGGATCGGGCCGAGATTGGCAAAGCGGATGGCCTGCCCCGCGGGCAGCTGGTTCGTCATCATCTGCCGCAACGTCTCGGGCTTCAGCAGCACATCCGATCCCGGCAGCAGCGCGCGCACCAGCGCGAGCATATCAGGCAAGGTCGAGACCAGGCCGCCGCCGCCCGACAGCCGCGGGAACGGCCGCCGATAGGCCTGCGGATACGGCAGATTGTCGGCGCGCGTCAGGCCCGGCTTCATCGGATCGAGCACATCGGCGCCGGTGTAGTGCGCAACCAGCCTGCCCTGCTGCGCCTCCGGCACGTGGAAGCCGGTATCAGTCATGCCGAGCGCATCGAAGATGCGCGCCTTGAGGAAAGAATCGAGCGACTTGCCCGAGACGACCTCCACGACGCGTCCGAGCACGTCGGTCGCCACCGAATATTCCCACCCTGTGCCGGGATGATAGGACAGCGGCAGATCGGCGAGCTTGTCGATCATGTCGGTCAGCGGCGTCAGCGGATTGAGCACGCCGGCTGCGTTGTAGCCCTTGAACAGCACCGAGCCGGGATCGAAGATGCCGTAGCTGAGGCCGGAGGTGTGGGTCAGGAGCTGCCGGATCGTGATCGGGCTGTTCGCCGGCTCGACATCGGCAAGGCTTGCCGCGCCTTGTTTCAGCACCTTGCGATTGCCAAGCTGCGGCAGGAATTTCTCGATCGTGTCATCTAGCCCGATGCGGCCCTCCTCGACCAGCAGCATGATCGAGCACGTGACGAAGATCTTGGTGTTGGAGTACGCACGAAAAATGTGATCGGGCTGGAGTACGGTTTTGGCCTCGCGGTCGGCGAAGCCGACGCATTGCTGGTCGACCACCTCACGCCCGCGCAGCACCGCCCAGGACGCGCCGGGGATGATCTCCGCATCGACATAGCGCTGCATCGCCGTCCGCACGGCGGAAAAATCGGTTGCCCTGGCGTCCATGAATTGGTCCCTCCCCGAGTTGGTTGAGATGGATATAGCGACGAATCGGCTGCGGGGAAGCCCGTTCGCAGGAGGCTCCGGACGCGTCGGAAAACCCACATTTTTGTTTCACCGCGTGTTCGTCCCGGGCGCGAGCAACACAACGAAAAGCGCTGCAACCTTTGCGGAAAGACCTCATTAATCGCGCGACCTTTAGCCTCACCCGCATGTTCTGCGTATCTTCATTTTCACCAGGGGTGACCAGCAATGACCTCGATCTCTGCAACGACCACTAACTCCTACTCCCCGCTCGACCGCCTCAAAAGCGAGCTCACCAAGGAAGTCTCGGCGGGCACGATCAGCTCGAGCGACGCATCCGCGCTCTCCTCCGCGCTCGACGACATCGATTCGGCGATGAAGAGCGGCGCGTCGAGCTCGAGCTCCAGCTCCTCGTCGCCACCCTCGTCGGACGAGATGCAGTCCAAGATCGACGACCTCATCCAGGGCGAGGTGTCGAGCGGCAAGCTGACCAGCGACCAGGCCAGCGAGTTGAAGAACGTGTTCTCCAACACCCTCTCCAATAGCACAAATGGCGCCGGTGGCCCGCCTCCGCCGCCGGATGGAAGCAGCGACTCATCGAGCACGAGCAGCACGGACTCAACATCCTCGACCGATTCCTCCTCGAGCTCGTCTTCCACCACCACCGCGGAGCTGATGAAGGAGTTGATCGCGATGCTTCAGAGCGCGACCAGCCAGTCGACTTCCTACAGCTCCAGCGGCAACTCCAACTCGTCTTCGGCGAGTTCGCTGCTCGTCGATTACAAGACCTGAGGCCTGCGGCCCGGCGCAATCCGGGCCATCATCCCTGCTTCATGAATGCCGTGACGTGCAGGCGGCGGCGAATCCGCATGCCCTGCCGCTGATAGAGGGCGATGGCAGACGCATTGCTGGAAAACACGTGCAGGAACGGAATCTCGCCGCGCGCCTCGATCTGGCGCGCGACGGCCGAAAGCAGCGCCTGCGCGTAGCCGCGGCCGCGGTGATCGGGATGCACGCAGACCGCCGTCATCTCAGTGAAATTGCCCGGCTTCATCCGCTCGCCGGTCATCGCGACCAGCTCGCCGCCGGCTCGGATGCCGAGGAATGTTCCGAGCTCGTGCGTCCGCGCGGCGAACGGCCCGGGCTTGGTCAGCGCAGTCAACGCCAGCATCGCGGGAACGTCCGCCTTGCCGAGCGTGACGATCTCGACCTCGCGAAGCGGACTATCGGCCGGCGAGCCGATCATCTGCTCGCCGGTCTCGGCCAGTACGACCTTGAAGCCGTCGGGAACGATAACCGGCTCCGGCGTGAACAGCGCGGCGACCTGCGAATCCGGCAGGAGATCGCCGAGCGCGGCAAAGCTTGCCGCCGACATATCGACCATGTCGGCAAAGGGAGTCATGTCCACGGGATAGCGCATCGCGCGCGGCCCGCCCTCCGCCAGATGCTTCTGGCTCGTCGTCAGCGCGCTCCAGATCGGACGATCCAGAAGCCGCTCATCGCTGTCGGACACCGGCCTAGTCCTTCTCGAAGCTGACGATGACGGCCGCGTTAGCGATGAGGATAGGGTCGTTAGCCTGTTCCGCCGCCGAGGGAATCTCCAGCCCGCCCTTGACCGCGTTGACGGTCACGGTGCCGTAAGGAAGCTCCTTGGCCACCGCCTCCTTGTCGACGGCTTCGGGATTGGGTACCGCGATCGTGACGTCGACGAACATGTCGTTCGCGGTCTTGCCGATCATCCGGAAGAAGCCGAGGCTCGAATGCCTGATCGCATCCGACACCGCCCGCTTCGCCGCCTTGGTGGCGTCCCTGCCGTGAACGTCGACGCCCATGCCCATCTCGGTGATACAGCGAACGCGAGTCATTTCATATTCCTGTGGTTGGTTGGATGATGGGAGTGTGAGTGATCGAGGATCGCGAGACAAGTGCTCCCCTCGTGTCCCGGACGCGCTGCAACGCTTCAGCGTTGCTGCGCAGAGCCGGGACCCAGAAAGCCGCAGAATTTGCTGATGCATGGGCCCCGGCTCTGCAGCGCACCGCCGAAGGGGCGCTGCGCTGCGTCCGGGGCACGAGACCTTCGTTCTCACGCCTTCGCCTTCTCGTGTGCCCGCAGCTCATCGACCAGCACGCGCACATTCTCCGAATAGTCGATCGGGATCACGACCAGATGCACGCCACCTTCCTTGAAGGCCGCATCCAGCGTCGGGCCAAAACTGTCGATGCTCGCAATGCGATGGCCCTTGGCGCCATAGGCTTTTGCGTACAGCACAAAATCCGGATTGCCAAAGGTCATGCCATAGTCGGCAAAATGATCGACGGCCTGCTTCCAGCGGATCATGCCGTAGGCGTTGTCCTCGAGCACCAGCACGACGAGGTTGAGCTTGAGGCGAACGGCCGTCTCCATCTCCTGGCTATTCATCATGAAGCCGCCGTCGCCGGCAACCGCGAGCACGCGGCGATCGGGATAGAGCATCGCGGCCATCATCGCCGACGGCAGCCCTGCGCCCATGGTCGCCAGCGCATTGTCGAGCAGCAACGTGTTGGCAACGCGGGTGCGGTAGTTGCGCGCGAACCAGATCTTGTACATGCCGTTGTCGAGCGCGACGATGCCGTTCTCGGGGATCACCTGGCGGATGTCGTGCACGATCCGCTGCGGCGTCGGTGGCCAGCGCTCTTCGGTGGCGCGGTCGGCAATATGACTGAGAATCTCTTCCCTGAGCGGCAAGAGCGCCGCGGCCTGCGGCAGCTTGCCTTCAAGGCGATCGGCCAGCAGCTCCAGGCTCGGGCCGACGTCGCCGACGACCTCGGCATCGGGAAAATAGACCAGCTCCACGCTCGCCGTGGTGTAGCTGACGTGAATGACCTTCGGCCCTGACGGTCCCATGATGAAGGGCGGCTTCTCGATCGGGTCGTGGCCGATCGCCACGATCAGATCTGCGGCATCGATCGCGTCATGGACATAGTCGCGCTCGGACAGCGCCGCCGTGCCCATGTAGAGATTGGTGCCGCCGGGCACCGTGCCCTTGCCCATCTGGGTCGTGAAAAACGGAATGCCGGTCCGCCGCACGAAGCTTGCGATGCCGTGGGTCGAGCTTGGCCGGCTGGTTGCGGCCCCCATCATGACCAATGGACGCTTTGCAGCCAAAATCATCTCGGCCGCACGATCAAGCGCGGCGCGATGGGCGACGGGGATTTCGATCGGATGGACCGGGATCACGGGAGCGTAAGGCACCTCGTCGCCCGCGATGTCCTCGGGCAGCTCGAGATGCACTGGTCCCGGCCGCTCCTCCATCGCCACGCGGAAGGCGTCGCGCACCACAGTCGGAATGCTGGAGGCGCTGATGATCTGCCGCGACAGTTTTGTCAGCGGCTTCATGGTCGCGACCACGTCCACGATCTGGAAACGTGCCTGCCGGCTGCTCATGATCGGCTTCTGGCCGGTGATCAGGATCATCGGCATCGCGCCGAGATGGGCATAGGCAGCTCCAGTGGACAGGTTGAGCGCGCCGGGGCCGAGCGTGGAGAGACAAACACCGGGCTTGCCGGTCAACCGCCCGTGCGTGGCGGCCATGAAGGCGGCGGCCTGCTCGTGGCGAGTCAGGATCAGCTCGATCTTGGAGGTGCGCAGCGATTCGACGAGATCGAGGTTCTCCTCGCCGGGCACGCCAAAAATGCGGTCGACGCCTTCATTCTCGAGCGCTGCGACAAACAGGTCCGATCCCTTCACCTTGCGCTCCTGCCCACTCATATCGCCTCCCGGTCGCTGCTGGCTCCCGTGTTCCGGGAGCGCGCGCATGGTAACGGCTCGTGGCCGGGGCACAACTCACAAAGAGGGGCGCATGGTAGGCCCAGCGTGACACTATTCGTTCCGTCATTGCGAGCGCAGCGAAGCAATCCAGAGTCTCTCCGCGGGTGCATTATCGTAGCCCGGATGGAGCGAAGCGTAATCCGGGTTTCACGCTCGCCGACGCAACGGTCCCGGATTGCGCTTCGCTCCATCCGGGCTACAAATCCATACTTACAGCTTCGCCTCGGCAAAGATCCCGGATATCCAGTCGAGGAACACGCGCAGGCGCAGCGCGAGCTGGCGGTTTTGCGGAAACAGCGCGGAGAGCGGCGTCGGCGACGGCGGGTAATCCGCGAGCACCTCGACCAGCGCGCCGCTGGCGAGATCGTCCGCGAAGCGATAGCGGGGCGCCTGGGCAAGGCCGAAACCGAGCCGCGCGAGATCGGCCATGGTGTCGGAATTGTTGACGCGAAGGCGGCTCGGCAGCACGACGTGGCGAAGCTCGCCTGCGACGGAGAATTCGAGCGGCAGCACATCGCCGGTACGCGAGGAGACGAAGGCGACCATCTGGTGGCCGTCGAGCGCATCAGGCGCCACGGGCATGCCGTGGCTGGCGATATAGGCCGGGCTCGCCACCGTGATCTCCGCGATGGTGCCGAGCCGGCGCAAAATCATCCCGCTGTCCTCGGGCTCGCCCGAGCGGATCACGCAATCGATGCCTTCGCGGACGAGATCGACCAGGCGGTCGCCCTGCCCGATCTGCAGTTCGAGCTGCGGATAGCGCGCCAGAAATTCCGGCAGATGCGGCAGGATGAAGGTGCGGGTCAGCAAGGGATGCGCGTCGATGCGCAAGAGACCGCGCGGCCGCGCGTCGCGCATCGCGGTTTCGGCTTCCTCGACCTCCGCCAAGATGGCAACGCAGCGGCGATAATAGTCCTCGCCGTCGAGCGTCGGCGTGACGTGCCGCGTCGTCCGCTCGAGCAGGCGCGCGCCCAGCCGCGCTTCGAGACCGCGCAACACCTCGCTCGCCGTCGAGCGGGGAATGCCGAGGTCGGCCGCCGCAGCCGTAAAACTCTTCCGTTCGACGAGGCGGACGAACAGGCGCATCGCATCAAATCGGTCCATGGCGATTGTTCACCACAGCCGACAGGTCATGGCAAGTCTCGCGCGATTATCCGGCAGCGGCGATCCGGTATCTCTCGGGTCCAGTCAATCGAGGAGAGTCAGCATGCCGTTCGCCAACATCAAGATCCCGCAGGCCGCGCTGTCACGGAGTCAGAAAGCCGAGATCGTGCAGCACCTCACCGCGTTGTTCGTCGACTATTTCGGAGAAGCGGCGCGGCCGCACACGATGGTGCTGATCGAGGAAGTCGGCGACGGCGGCTATGGCCGCGCCGACGAGGTGTTCATCGTTCCCGACGCGTATCGTGCCAGCGATGGCGCCTGACGGCTCACCCCACCTTCAACGACAATTCCGTGCCTCCCTTGAGCGGCAGCGTCATCGAGACGAAGCCGTTTTGGGGATCGCGGATGAAGTCGAGATAGTCGGGCTCGGCATTGTCGTTCATGACGTAGCCGCCGACAAGCAGCTGCGGCGCGACGATCTCGATCACCTCGCGCGCCAGCGAAGGACCTCCCTCGCCCGGCCAGCCATCGATCAGCACGAAGTCGACGGGGCCGCCGAGATCGCGCAAGGTTTGTCGTGCATCGCCCTCGCGGATCTCAGCGTAGTCGGCAAGGCCGGCGTCAGTGAGGTTGCGCTTTGCGGTCTCGACCTTCGCCGGCACGATCTCGGAGCCGATGACAGTGCCGCCGCCATTGTCGCGGATGGCGGCGGCGAAATAGAGCGTGGACAGGCCGACGGAAGTCGCGAACTCGGCCACGCGCGTGGCGCGCAGGCCGCGGCAGAGCAGATAGATCAATTCACCCTGCTCGGGATGGATCGAAAATCCCTGCTCGGCATAGGCGTGGGGATCGCGGCTATTGAAAGCGCCGCGCGGGCCCCCGCCTGATGGACGCTGCCGCGCGCCTTGCAGGCGCGCGAGCACGGCTTTCACGCGGGGATCTTGAATCGGGCTGTGAGGCTGATCATTCATGTCGAACCTCACTTGCCGAGGATTTCAACGGCTGCGCGATCCAGGATCGCGGCGATGCGACGCGCCTCGGCGGAATCGCTGCCGTGCCTGGAGCGCAGTGCGCGCTTGAGGTTGTGGCGGGCACGGTGCAATTCGTCGGAAGCGTCCGTATCGAGATCGCTGACGCCGGCAAAGGCCTCGCGCACCTCGTCCATGCGGCGGCCGATCCGCGACAACGCTTGCAGGATTGCATCCGCCGTCGAGCGGTTCTCGGCAAGATACGCCTCGCCCTGCGGCGTGATGCTGTAGAGCTTGCGGCCGCCATCCTGCGCGACGCTGCTGTGGCCGACTTCCTCGAGATAGGTCAGCGCCGGATAGATCACGCCCGGGCTCGGCGTGTAGAAGCCGTCGGACCGCTCCTCGATGATCTTGATCAGCTCATAGCCATGCGCCGGTTTTTCCGCGAGCAGCGCCAGGATCACGAGTTGGAGGTCCTGCGAGGATAGCCGCCGCGCGCCGGGAAAATCGCCGCCCGGGCCGCGCCCGAAGAAGCCATGCCCGCCGCGGCCAAAGCGCCGCCCTCCGCCGTGCCGGCCCATGGCCAAGTGGGCGAAATGCCCGAAATGGAAGTCTTGGTGGTCTCGTCCGTGTCGCATATCGTAAGTCCTTTTGTAAAACATATCTTACGATATAATTTGCGATAGGATGGCCGCAACCCACAAATCCGTGATCGGGGACCTCTGCGCCGATCACGGCGGGACCAGCGCCGCCGGCGGCGCAGCGTTACTCGGCGGCTTCGCTGTGGGGCACGCCCTGCTCGACTTCGAGCTGAAGAATGTCGTTGAAGCGGTTGAACGCGCCGCACAGCGCGATACGCCAGGTCAGCTCGACGATCTGAGCTTCCGAGAAATGGGCGCGCAGGCGGGCGAAGATCTCGTCGCGGGTCTTGTTCCAGTTATTGGTGACCGCGATGGAATACTCGACGACGAGCCTGTCCAGCTCATCGAGCTCGGGATGGTCCTTGTAGTCGACGAGGTGCGCCGCGCCCTCCTCCGACACGCCCTGGATTGCCAGCTTTGGCGCGTGGTGCGAGACGCAATAGTCGCATTTGTTGAGCAGCGAGACCGTCACCAGCGCCAATTCCAGATGGCGCTTCGACACATTGCCTTCTTCGGCGAGGTCGACCAGCAGCGACCACATGTGCTTGAAGATCGGCGCGCGATGCGCCATGACGCCGGCTTGGTTCTCGAACGCACCGTAGGTCGTCATCTTGTCCCACAGCGGCCTCAGCGCCTCCGGCAGATCGTCCCTGGTCTTGATCGAAACGCGCGACATGGCAATTCATCCCTCGTTGGCGGGCGCATGCTGCCATAACGGCACGTCCATGTCCCACCTCCCGGTTGCGATCGCATGACACCCAGGACATTCGAAACGCGCTGCCTGCGCCTGCCCGCCGCCACCAAGGTCGTGCAGTGGGAAGGCACCTCCGTGTTCAAGGTCGGCGGCAAGATGTTCGCGCTCGGCGGCGGCTTTGCGGCAAGCTCCGGCGGCTACATGTTCAAGGTCTCGGACATGGCCTATGCGATGCTGATCGAGCACGGTGTTGCGCGGCCGGCACCGTATCTGGCACGCGCCAAATGGGTGCAGCTCGTCGGCAACAACGCGCTGCCCGATGCGGAGCTGACCGCCTATCTCGCGCAGGCCCATGCTCTGATCGTCGCAAAACTCACGCGCAAATCGCGCAAGGCGCTGGGGCTCGACTGAGCGCGAGCGCCGGGGCCGCGTGAGCCGGCGGATGGCCGGGCTCGTCCCTCTCCACAACGTGATGAGATGATCCTCATCCTCCCACTGGCGTCATGCTGCACCGCAACTAGCTCAATGGAAAGTTCATTTGAGATGGAGAGGTTCCATGACCAAGTCCAACACTGCATCCACCAAGACCCACCGCTACGAACTGGTGCACGGCGAAGGCGCCGACTTCGTCGCCTATCAGCGCCGCCGCGAGGACGGCCTGTGGCAGACCTTTGCGACGTGGATGATTCCGCAGGCAGCCTGTAGCTAGCGCGCGCTCGCCCTTCATATCCGCGTCGGAGGCAGTTGTTGTCTCCGAACGCGCGCCGCGTCTTGATCGAGGTGACCACGGCTTTCGTCTGAAACTGCGCGACGCGGCCCGGTCCCAACAGCCGGGTCCGCGCGACGCGGGCCACCAGGCGACCATCAAGGAGCCGACCATGAGCCATTCCCTTTTGCGAGCCGTGCGCGCGCTGGCGAGCGCAGGCATCCTCGCCACAAATCTCCTTACCCTGCCGACGGTAGCACATGCACAGCCGGCCGGCGTGACGCGCACCGACCTCCAGCGCCACGATCTTAGCGCCCCCGGGCGTGAGGCCGTGCAGGTGCGCGTCGACCTCGCCCCAGGCGTCGCGTTCGGCCGGCACACCCATCCCGGCGAAGAGATCATCTACGTGCTGGCCGGCGCCATCGAATACGACGTCGAGGGCAAGCCGCCGGTGACGCTGAAAGCGGGCGACGTGCTGTTCATTCCCGCCGGGACGGTGCACGCGGCGAAGAACGTGGGCACGGTGCCTGCGAGCGAGCTTGCGACCTACATCGTCGAGAAGAACAAGCCGCTGCTGACGCTGGTGCGATGACAATAGCCGTCCGCGCGGCGCGATCCAATCCGCGCAGCGTCAATCGCATCCCGGCCTGTCGTAAGAGAGCCGCTAGCGTGGTTCGCGATAAGGCGTAACGATCGTTCGCATCGCGGCGAGAGCGACAGGGCTTTCGGCGGCAGTGCCGCTGTCGTGATACGGTTTCACGAACCTGATCGGCGTTCCGTTGATGTGTGTCAGCTGACCGTTCCAGGCCTGCTGATAAAGGCGCTTCAAATCCAGCCTGTCGTCGGCGGTCAGCTTGCTGTCCGGGCCATAGTTCATGATCGAAAACTTGCTGTGGGTACCGAAGACCTCCGCGGGAAACGACGTCTCGCTGACGAGGGCAAAGAAGTGCCGCAAACCGAAAGCGTGCCCGATTTCGTGAATCAGGGTCTCTACCTGTTCTTCGGGGCTCTGTTGAAACAGGCGAGGATAGACCAGGAGTTTATGCCGGCCGGCGTCGGGAAAGAACGCGCTCGCCAGCACGCAGCCGCCGCCGTCGCAATCATCGGCCGCCTTCATCACGATCTCGAAATCCCAGGAATCGTCCCGCTTCGCGAACTTCACCGGCGCGGCGTCTCCCCACGCCAGGATCGCTTTGGCGACCAATTGTTCAACGGAAGCCTTGGCGGCCGAAGGACTGGCGAAATGTGCAAAGGACCTGTCGCGAAAACGCCAGCGGAGCGTGGTGTCCTTTGCCCAAAGCGGGATGAACCCCTCCGAAGCGTCGACAACGATTTCAAGGGGGGAGCGGCCGCGAGGCGTATGATGACCGAGGCCTTCGGTGTCACATCGCACGCCGGTCATGACCTCGTGCGCGCTGGGCTTATCCCTCGATTTCCCCGACAGAGCGAATGGATTACCGGGCTGATGCGTCTTGCTCGTCGATGCCTTGCTCGTCTTGGACTTCTTGGGAGCGCGCGACATGAAAACCTCCTTCGAATACCTTGCTGGGCAAATAATGGCGCAAACACTATCTCTACGAGATGCAAAGAACTATATTACCATAAGTTGAACATTGCCGTCGAGAGGCAGATCGCCGCATAAGCCGGCCCGTGTATCGGGCCGCCGGCCATTGCATCGTCCCCCTTGGTCCCGCGGCATCTTGGAAAGGCCTGCCGTAAATCGCGTGAACTCTCCTCAATTGACCTCGAATAGATATCTGACTAAAGTCAGACATCATGCTCGATCCCGTCTCCCGCGTCCGCCGTTTCAACCGTGCCGTCACCTCCGCCGTCGGCGCGCTCGACACCTCATTCCTCGGGCGCGGGCGGCCGCTGGGCGCGGCGCGCGTATTGAACGCGATCGGGCACGGACGCTCGGACGTGGCCGAGATTCGCGATTATCTCGCTCTCGATTCCGGCCTGATGAGCCGCCTGCTGCGCAGCCTCGAGGACGAAGGGCTGGTCGAGACCACACCGCGCGAAGACGATGCGCGCCGCCGCGTGGCCAAGCTGACGCGCACGGGTCGTCGCGAGTTCGCGGCCTATGAGGCGTTGTCGAACGCGCAGGCCGAGGGCTTCCTGGCGCAGCATTCGCAGCGCGATGCGCTGCTGGCGGCGATGGACCTGATCGCCTCGGCGCTGACGCGCGACCGCGTCGCGCTCGCCGAGATGGACCCGCAGAGCGATGAGGCCCGCTATTGCCTCGGCGAGTATTACGCCGAGCTCGGTCGCCGCTTCAAACAGGGTTTTGACGTTTCTCTTTCGAGAGACCCGGATGCCAAGGACATGCGCCGTCCGCGCGGCACCTTCATCGTCGCGATGTCGGACACGCTGCCGATCGGCTGTGTGGGCCTGAAGGGAACCGATCGCGGCTACGCCGAGATCAAGCGGCTCTGGGTCGCCCCCGCCGCGCGCGGATTGCGGCTCGGCCGGCGCCTGATGGACGCGGCTGAAGATGCCGCGCGAGGGCTCGGTATCGCGCTGTTGCGGCTCGACACCAACAGCGCGCTGCCCGAGGCCGGCCAGCTGTATCGCACCATGGGCTGGACCGAGATTCCGCGCTTCAACGACGATCCCTACCCGGACCTGTTCTTCGAGAAGCGTATCCCGTCATAGACCTGGTCACGCCGCCGCCGGCGCCACCTCGCCTTGCGGCTTGGCAAACGGCCGGAAATTCATTGCCATCAGGAACGCACCGAGGCCCATCGCCCAGGAGGCGATGTAGAGCCAGGCGTAGCTGGAGAAGGCGTCGTAGATCAGGCCGCCGGCAAGCGGGCCCGTGGCCATGCCGAGGCTGCCGGCCATGGCGGTACCGCCGATCACCGTGCCCATCATGCGCAGCGGAAAGTTTTCTCGGATCAGCACGGCATAGAGCGGCATGGTGCCGGCATAGATGAACCCGAACACGGCGCCGACCGCGTAGAACGTCGCAAGCTGATGCGCGAAGACATAGCCGAGCGCGCCAAACGCCTGCAACAGGAGACCCGAGACCAGCACGCGCTTGGCGCCAAAGCGGTCGCCCATCAGGCCGAAGGCGATGCGCCCGCCGAGGCCGGCAAAACCCTCGATGCTGTAGATCGTCACCGCCGCGACCAGCGGAATGCCGCAACTGACGGCATAGCTGACGGTGTGGATGATCGGCCCGGAATGAGTGGCGCAGCAGAAGAAGTTGGTCGCGAGCAGGATCAAAAATTGCGGCGAGCGCAACGCCTCGCCCATCGACATCTCGCCTTGCGCCGCACCCTTGCCCGTTGGTGCGGCCACAGCGTGCGCGAGCGCGGGCGGGCGGCGCACCAGGAACGAGACCGGGATCATGATCGCGCCGACCACGAGCGCCACGATCTGCATCGCGGTGCGCCAGTCATGGTTGGAAACGAGCCAGGCCGCGAGCGGCGCCATCGTCATCGGCGCCACACCCATGCCGGCCGACACCAGCGACACGGCCAAGCTGCGATGCGTATCGAACCAGCCGGTGACGGTCGCCATCATCGGCGCGAAGATCGCCGCGCAGGAGGCACCGACCAGGAGGCCGAACACAAACTGGAACGCCAGCAGCGAGGTCGCATGGCTCGCCGCGAACAGGCTCAGCGACAGCACGATCGATCCGGTCAGCACCACCGGCAGCGGCCCGAAACGATCCGTCAGCGTGCCCCAGGCCATGCTGGTGAAGGCCATTGCCAGAAAGCCGATCGTCATCGCGCTGGAAATGCCCGTCACCGACCAGCCGGTGTCCTTGGCGATCGGCTGCAAGAACACCGGCAGCGAGAACATGCCGCCGATCGCGACGCAGCCGAGCAAGCCGCCCGCGGCGACGATCACCCAGCGATAGGAGGAAGCGTTCATTTTGGTCTCCCGTCAGGTCTGTCTGGGTGGAAGACGAATGGGAACGGCGCGGGCCGACAATCCTTCACCTGATTTTCTGGCCGACGGGAACTCCTCGTTACCCTGCCGCGCGCCACCCCTAATTGGCCAGCCCCTGCTTCTCGATCCAGTCGTTGACGAGCCGCGCAACATCGTCCGAATTGCGGTCCATCATCATCATGTGGGTGTTGCCCTTGATGCCCATCTTCGGTAGCTCGAACGTATCGACCTTGCCGCCGGCGGCCGCGACCGCCTGCCCCCATTTGGTCGGGTTGACCACGAGCTTCGACCATACCGGAACCTTGTCGAGGAAATCGCCCCAGACGATCAGATGCGGCACGCCCTTGAGCTTTGCCGCATCGGCCTTCGCCGGATCCGGTGCACCCGACGGCTCGATGGTGATCAGCGCCTTCACCTTGTCGGGCGCATTGAGCGCGGCGGTGAAGCCGAAATTGCCGCCCTGGCTGTGGACCAGGATGATGCACGGGCACACCTTCTGCACCAGCGCGTCATAGGCTTTTTGCGTGGCCGCATCGTTCGTGGCCCAGCGCGGAATGCCCTGCTTGGCAAACTGGTCGAACGCCTCGATCGGGAATTGTTCGCCCTCGAACGCTTCGCGCTTGCCGCCGACCTCATAGCTGGGCCCGATCCGGAACAGCTCCCACGCCTCCTTCTTGGGCCGGAAGAACGGCTCGCTCTTGAAGATCTCCGGATAGCGCGCCCAGGAGGCACGGCCGCGTTCGACCGCATCGGAAACGTAGACGTCATAGCCGGCATTGAGGAAGAATTGCTGCCAGCCCGGCTTGCCGTCGGGCTTGGTCTCCCACGTCACCCCCGAGAGCCCGCCGCCATGCCAGAGCAGCAGCGGCAGCTTCGATTTCGGCGCGGCCTGTTTGACGAACTGGACATACATCTGCTCGACCTCGAACTCGCCGTTCGGATCGACCTTGATCGGCGGAGCGCCGGGCGAGAACACGATCTCCTTCGACGGCAGCCCGCTCAGGGTTTCGGTGTGGCCGCCGATATGGAAGCTGCCGACCTCCTTGACCAGATAATCGGCCGCAGCGGGCGTTGCGGCTGCGATGGTTGCCGCCAGTGCGATTGCGATCCTGCGCATGAAGTTTTCCTCCGCAACTTGTTGTTGGCAGCATTGTCGCCAACAACAATGTTGAAAACAACCCCATGCACAGTAGCCGACCCCTGCGGGATCAATGACTCAAGATGCGGGTGAATTGCGAAGCCGAGACATCGCGATGGCAAATCGCGATTTGACACGTCGGGCAAAACACTGGCATAATGTCATTATTCCGAAATCACCATCGCATCATCCCAGCTGAGCCCGCCTGGCGCGTTGGCGCCATGCGCTGACGGTGAGCCACACTGCTGAAACCAGGAAATAGACCGCACCGACCCCGGCATAGCCCGCGACGTCAGCGATCGTCGGAGACATCGGCGTCGTGGCCTGAAAGATGAAGAAACCGCCGGCAAGCGCTGACTGGCCGCCGCTGAGCACCATCGCCCACTGCGCGCCAAAACTCTTCCAGCGCCGGATGGCCGTCCCGAGCTGGAGCAACCCTGACAGGATAGCCCAGGCGCCGAATACGCCGAGCACCCCATTCATGCTCGTCTGCAAGGCAACGAGAACGGCGACGGTGGTCGCCAGACTGACCACGACGTTCAGCGCCTGCGTGCGGTTTTGGTTCAAGCCGCCGCTGCGCAACGCGTCCACGAAGTTCGCCGCGGCGTCCCATGCCGGATAGAGCACGAGCAAGGCAGCGGCGATCGGCGGAGACGATGCTCCGACAGCAAATGCGGCAACGACCCATGCGACGGAGAACGTCGCCCGGACGAAATAGTATTGTTTCAGCCACCGCTCACGGTCGGCACGAACGAGATTCAATTGATGATGCACCACGACACTCTCTCCTTTACCGACTAGTTGGTAGTTTTACGCGCAGCGAGATGCGCTCACCCACGCTTGCCTGCGGGATGTCGTTATCGTCTCGCCAATATCTTCAGTGCTTGCTGGACAACCGCTCCAGCAACGGCCCTGTGATCACACCGAACATCTTTGGATCGCCATAGGCGCGCGCCGACAGCATCGCACCGTGAACGGTCGCCATGAATCCTTCAGCCTCGACCTTCGCTGTGCTGGAGAGATGCAGCCGCCCCTTCCGCTTGCCGCGCTCCATGACAGACGTCAGCCACGACGCGAGCGAACGGAAATGCGCACGGACTTCCAGCGCGACTTCCTCCGGCAAGATCGGAAGCTCGCTGGCCAGCAGCGCGCAGACGCAGAAGGGCGCCGTCGCATCCGCGATGCACGCCTCCCAATACCCGACATAGCTTTTGAGCTGGTCGCGCGGGTCCGGAATGTTGCGCTCGAGCGCGGCCAGTCCCGCCTCGGCTTCCTCGCGGTAGCGCGATACGAGGGTGCGAACCAGATCGACCTTGCTGGCGAAATGGTGGTGGATACTCGGCTTGCGGATGCCGACGACCTCGGCGACATCAGCGTAGCTGAAGCCATTGTAGCCGCCCGCGATGATCAGGCTGCGCGCGCAGGACAGGATGTCGTCGGCGGTCGAGGAAACATTGGCCATGACCATTAGCTACCTTCCAGTTGGTAGGCAGTCAAGAACAGGGTGCTTCAACCATCCGTGAGTGGTAGGAGCCTCGAATGGCCATCCGCCCCCTCGTCCGCTACCCCGACCGCCGGCTCGCGGTGCCGGCCCGCCCCGTCACCACGTTCGACCACGGCTTGCGCGAGCTCGCGGCCGACCTGCTCGACACGATGCGCGCCGCGCCCGGCATCGGCATCACCGCGCCGCATATCGGCGTGCCCTTGCGCATCGTCGTGCTCGAGCTCGACGCCAAGGACGGCCCGCAGACTTACGTCAACCCCGAGATCGAATGGGCCTCGCCCGAATTGATCATGCACCGCGAAGGCAGCGTCTCGATGCCCGGCGTCAACGACGAGGTGCAGCGCCACGCCCGCGTGCGGATCAGCTATCAGGATATCGACGGCAACATGCAAAGCGAAGAGTCGGACGCGTTGCGCGCGGTCTGCCATCAGCATGAGATCGACCAGCTCGACGGCATGTTCTGGATCCAGCGGCTGTCGCGGTTGAAGCGGGAGCGGCTGGTGAAGAAGTTCGAGAAGATGGCACGGGGGTGAAACGTTGGCGGCTGACCCGGCTTGGCACAGCTTCGCCAACCGGCGCCGTGCCGCTCGGCAAACTTAGCCGGAGAAGAACACTTGACGAACATTCAACACAACAATATTGTTGTGATCATGCTCCCTGAAGCTGATTCGTCGACTGGCTACCTTCCACCCGGGGTCCACGACGCGCCCTGGAGCGAAGTCGCGTCCCGGTTTAGCGGAAATGGGCATCGGGTTCTGCTGGTCGGCGGCCTCCTCGCAGCCCTCCAAAACCTTGCCGGTGCAGGCTGCCGATCGGTACTTCTCGATGGAAGCTTCGTTAGCCTAAAGCACCTACCGGAGGACTATGACGGAGCGTGGGACACTCAAGGGGTCGATCCCGGCCTCATCGACCCCGTGTTGCTCGATTTTTCGAATGGTCGGGCGGCTATGAAAACAAAATACCTAGGAGAGCTCTTTCCGGCGAGCGCTGCGGCCGCCCCCGGCGTGCTCTACCGCGATTTCTTTATGAAGGATCGTAACGGGATACCAAAGGGCGTCGTGAATATCGGTCTCGGGAGTCTGCCATGATCACAAATGAACGGCAGTACAAAATTACTCGAAGCGAAGCCGATCGTTTTCGCGAGGCTATAAGTAGTCTCGCCACGGGTACCACACGCGACGACGTGCATCAGCGCCTGGTGCAAGCTGAACGAGAAGCGATGGAGAGCCAGCTTGCCGATCTGCAGGCCGAACTCGCCGAATACGACCGCCTCAAGTCTGCAGACATTTCGGTGATATCCATCAGTTCGTTCGATGAACTGGCGGACGGATTCATCAAGGCACGGATCGCTGGCGGCCTTAGTCAAAAAGTCCTTGCTGAACGGCTCAATCTCAAAGAGCAGCAAATTCAGCGGTATGAAGCTGAACGCTATGCGTCAGCAAGTTATCAACGCCTTCGCGAGATCGCTGCGGCACTCGGCGTTCGTATCAAAAACGACATTCTATTGCCGGTGGCGCCGGATAGCTTCGGAGGACTTGTCAGCAAGTTGCGTCAAGTTGGCCTTGACCGCGATTTCCTAGTGTCGCGCCTACTACCGTCTGCAGACGCCGCACGCGCGAGCGGCGAAGTCGGTATCGATGATGATGACTACGCTCTAACCGCAAAGGTCGGTGCGGTCCTAGAGCGAGTGTTCGGCTGGACGCGCGATAACGTCTTTGGTGCTCAAGCTCTCGTAGCGCCTCGCTTTGCCGCCGCCGAGGCTCGGTTCAAAATGCCGGCCAATCGCGCTCAAACTACGACAAGCCTCTATGCAGCTTACGCTAACTATCTCGCCGTCGTAGCGCTTAAGGGCGCACGATCACTACCAAGAGCTGAGATTCCAACCGACGCTGCCGTAATGCATCGTTTTATTCGAAGGAGCTACAAGGCCGTAGACTTGAAAAGCGCGCTTCACGCCGCATGGGATTTAGGCGTTGTTGTTCTTCCTCTGCGCGATCGGGGCACTTTTCATGGGGCATGCTGGCGTTATGAGGGACGGAACGCGATCGTACTAAAGCAAACTTCTCGGCATGAGGCTCGGTGGTTGTTCGATCTTCTGCATGAACTATTCCATGCTGGCCAGGACCCCAAGGCCGACACACTTGAAGTTATTGAGGCGGATGAAACTTCGATCGAGCGACGCCACTCCAACGAGGAGGTCGCCGCGAGTCAGTTTGCCGGAGAAGTCATTCTCGATGGCAAGGCTGAGATGTTGACGCAAGCCTGTGTAGAAGCGGCCAGGAATTCGGTGGAGCGGCTAAAGAGCATCGTACCAAGTATCGCAGCCAAATACGCTGTCGGTGTAGGTGCACTCGCCAATTATCTTGCATTCCGTCTCTCTTGGCAGGGCGTAAACTGGTGGGGAGCCGCAGCGAATTTGCAGACGGACGATGGTGATCCCTGGATGATTGCACGCGACGTCTTCATCGAGCGCTTCCCCTACGACATCGACAACGAACTCGATCGGCAGTTACTTGATCGGGCACTTCATTGAGGTCTGCCATGGACAATTTTCAAAAGCCGCCGCCGCTTGAGATCAAATGCACGTCGACCGATTGCGACAATGATCTGCATTGCTTCAAGCAACTGAAAAAAATGACGCCCGAACAGCGCGGCAAGTGTCGCGCGTGTTCAGCCGATTTGGTCGATTGGAAACGCCTACATCGACGCGACAGGGGCGACGCGGCACACACGTTCGGAGCACTACAGCGCGAGATGATCCGACACCATTTCTTTCACCGCCCTGTTGACGAGCACGCGGTGCGACACGCGCAACGAAAGGGGCGCGTTGCCCTGAAAGAGTCCGTCCGTGATCGCCTGAACAAATATCTTGCCGTCGCCGAACCGCCGCGCGACGGCCGGCAAACGCCTCTTCAGGGCAACGCGATCTATTATGCGCAGCATGCGACCGCCACTTGCTGTCGGACCTGCCTTGAATATTGGCACGATATTCCGAAGGGGCGCCGCCTAACGACCGAAGAGTTTGACTATTGCGCCACGCTCGTAGACCTTTTTCTTGACTTGAAGCTACCCAATCTCGCGGATCAGCCGACTAAAGTGTCTCGACGCCAGGGCCTGCCACCTGAACCAGAGGCCTTAAGCCCGTGACTGGTCCGGCAAAGCTCATCGATACGGAACGTTTCGCGGCGCGGCTACGCGCCCGGGCGATTGATATCGAGAGCGGCCGCATTCTGATCTCCCGCCTCACAGGATCAGGTCAGGAGATCGACCTAACACTTCCAGCTAATTGTAACGGTTATGGCCGCGTCCGTCATTTTCGTTTGGCAACCGCCGACGGCTGGCCTCAGAATCCTCTCCCAATAGCGCCTGCCTGCCGCGCCCTCGGCCTAGCCGCTGTCCCCGAATTGATGACGGCCCTTGTTTTCCAGAACGCTGCTTGCGCCTGGCGCTGCTGGTACTGCTTTGTGCCTGAGGAATTACTAAAGGCCGACGTCAACCGCTCCGAGTGGTTCACAGCTGCAGACCTCGTCGGCCTGTATCAGCAAATTCCCGACGCGCCACGGATCATTGATCTGTCAGGTGGGTCACCCGACCTAGTGCCGGAATGGACCCCTTGGATGATGCGCGCATTGATGAACGCGGGCCTCCATGAGACCACCTATCTGTGGACCGATGACAATCTCAGCACCACATATCTATTCGACGCGGTTTCGCGCGAAGACCTGAATCTCCTGCGTAGCTATCGAAACTATGGCCGAGTCTGCTGCATCAAAGGCTTCGATGCGAGCTCATTTACATTCAACACTCGCGCTGCCCCGCGCGGATACGATCGTCAGTTCGAGGTTCTGCATCAGCTACTCAAGCTTGGCCTCGATCTCTACGGTTATGTGACGCTGACTTCACCTAATACGGATGGCGTCACTCAAGGTGTCGCTGATCTCTTGGACCGCCTGCAGGCGATCGAACCCAACTTCCCGTTGCGTATGGTGCCGCTACGCATCCAGGTGTTTACTCCGGTCGAACAACGACTGACCCGCGATATCGAACGAGAACGCAGCCTCGCTGTTCAGGAGGAAGCTATTGCCGCTTGGACCGACGAGATCGTTCGTCGCTTTAGTCCAGAACTACGCGCGCGCCCTATATACGATGTGCCCCTCGACCGGAGGGACACGTGGTCGTAGCGCGCCGCTCAATCGCCGAGGTTGATTTTGCCGCAAAGATTGACGCACTCACGTATGCCGCTGCGTCCGGCAGAGCGAGAAGCTTCGCTGCCCTTCTTCATCAATTGCCGTCAATCTACCCAACCGAGATTCTCGCATCTCTAGATCGGCTCGCGAAACGCAGAGCCATCTCCGCCACGTTTGTCGCGAACGTGAGACGACAAGCTGCGCAGAACGCCACGTCGATCGAAGGCCGATCGCTACTGCCGCTCCCGCACCCGCTAGACTACGAGTGGCGTTTTACATCCGATGCAGCGCGTTTACTGCTCAATCGCGCGACTGACTTAACGCGCACGGATGGTGAGCTATTGCTGTTTGGTACGCCCGGCCTCGCTATCGAGGCGCTGGCACTGCCGATTGACCGCCGCGTCCACTTCCTTGCCGAGAACAATTGCATTACTGACCGCGTTCGCTCCCTCAATCGCGCAACTGGATCGCCAATCTCTATAGCCTACTGTAACACTGGTCTACCGTTCGAGAGCGCCGATGCTGTGCTACTCGACCCGCCTTGGTATCCCGACTTCGTGCGCCCGATGTTGACCGCTGCGGCGCACGCCTGCCGGCGAGGCGGCGTCATACTAATCAGCCTCGCCCCATCTTGTACGCGTCCAACTGCAGAAGCCGATCGCGACGCGGCAGTCCGTTTTGCGAAACGACTCGGCCTCGACCTCATCGACCATAACGAGTTGGCGATCACCTACGATACTCCTTTTTTCGAACGTAACGCACTCGCAGCATCCGGCATCCATCCGCCACCGCAATGGAGACGCGGCGACCTCTTCGTCTTTCGAAAGGCGCGGGAATCAACAAGAGCCCCTCTTGTTGACACAAACCGTCGTCGTGATTGGATAGAGATCTCAATTGGCCGCATGCGACTTTTCCTGAAAGACGTGAACCGGCATGATACTGGTGAGATCGGACTGATCTCGTTGGTAGATGGTGATGTACTACCGACTGTTAGCCGACGTGACCGGCGACGGAGAAAAGTCCAGGCTTGGACGTCTGGGAATCGCATCTTTTGCACTGACAATCCACAGCTTCTGCTTGAAGCAGCGGTTTCGTGCGCCAGTATGGCTAGTGGCTCTAGCCTGCAACCTACTCTCTGGGGCAGTATGCGCGAACGTGACGCGGTGCTGCGAGTCGCAGAAGAGCTGCGCGGCTTGGCTGCCCTCGAGGCACGGGAAGAACACGGCGACGATGGGACGGCGCTGGAACGGAGCATGAATTGGAGGTCCAATTCGACCAGTTACTGCGACACGTCAACGGCAATCAGTTCTGGCTGACCTACTTGTCGGACGCGATGCGACCTCAGAGTCGTATTGGCATTCATCTCGCCATTTTTTCCGAGCCGTTTTTGTCGAAGGTGCTGTCAGGCGAAAAGACCATCGAGTCGCGATTCAGTCGCAACCGCTGTGCTCCGTATGGAGAGATCGGCGATGGCGACATTATCCTCATTAAGCAGGTAGCAGGGCCGATATGCGGCATCGCTCTCGCGCGCCGTACTTGGTTCTACGACCTTGTCAGCGAGCCGATTGACCGCATCCGAGGGCGATTCGGCTGGGGGATCGGAGGCGACGACGCATTTTGGGCTGCTCGCACCGACGCGCTCTACGCGACTCTGATCGAACTCGATTTAGCAGCATTTGTCGCTCCGGTAAGCTGCGAAAAGCGAGATCGCCGTGGCTGGGTATCTCTCCGATCACGTCAGATGGCGTTCGACTTCGCATGAACATCTTACTTTGTTTTTCCGGTCAAATCGGCAGCGGAAAATCTTCGATCAGTGTCGCCGTCGCTAACACGCTCGGATGGCGCCGCGGGGGATTCGGCGATTATTTGCGTGACGAGATCGCTCGCGGGGGCGGTGATCCGAACTCTCGCGAGGCATTGCAGGATCTCGGGCAAAGGCGTGTCGAAGAAAATGCACCAGCCTTTTGCCGCGACGTACTTACTGCCGGAGGATTTCAACCCGGGCGGGATTTCGTCATCGATGGAATCCGGCACGTCAGCATTTTCGAAAATCTTCAAACTCAGATAGCCCCAATGCAGGCTCGGATGTTGTTTCTCAGCGCCCAAGAGGCAACCCGCTTGGTGCGTGTTGAGTCTAGGCCAGATCGAACCGATTTTGCTCGCGCTTCCGATCACCGCGTCGAAGCACAACTGCGAACTGTCCTACCAGAATACGCCGACGCGATTGTTGACGCAAACGAACCAATGGAGACGGTCATCGCTAACTGCCTCAATTGGGTACGCCTCTGGCGTCAAGATACCTAACGCAGACATCACACTGAAGCTGCAAACGGCTGAGAAAGAAGCCGACGAGAAACACGGCCGAGGCGCGCGCACGCCTCGGCGCGCTTGGCATCAGGCCGCCTCAGTCGCGCGGACGACCGGAAAATCGATGTCGGTTTCCGCAACCACATTGAGCAGGTTCGTGAAGATATTCTCGGCCACGACGGCAACGATCTCGACGATCTGGCCGTCGCCGAAGCCTGCGTCACGCACCGCCTTGATATCGGCATTGCCGACATGCCCGCGCTCGCGCACGATCTTGGCCGCGAACCGTACCGCCGCATCCGCTTTCGCATCACCGGACTCTCCCTTGCGGTTGAGCGCGACCTCCTCCGGGCTGATCTTCGCGAGGTTGAGACCGAGATAGCTGTGCGCCGACAAGCAGTAGTCGCAAGCATTCACCTGAGCGACGGCCAGCGCAATCCGCTCACGCGTCTTGACGTCGAGTGTCTTGGTGAGCGCGCCGTTGTTGGCAGCAAACCCCTGGAGCGTGGCCGGGCTCGATGCGATCAGGCGAAACATGTTGGGCACGACACCGAGTTGCTTGTGCACGGCGTCCAGGATCGGCTTCGAAGCTTCGGGGACATCGTCGCGGGCGGGAATGGCGAGACGGGACATGGCTTTTTCCTTTTGCAGCGGGCTGAACCGGGAAGCGGCTCGCCTGTTGTGAGAGGTAGTCCATTCCACTTGCTGGGATAATCATCTAAGACTGAGAGGGCAGTTCTCATGAAATGGAATAGTCATGGATCGCTTCGAAGCTATGACGGTCCTGTTGCGGGTGGTGACCAAGGGGAGTTTCTCCGCCGCCAGCCGCGAGCTGGGCATGCCCCTGGCAACCGTCAGCCGGAAGGTGAACGAACTCGAGACACACCTCGGGACCAAGCTGCTGGTGCGCACGACCCGTAAGGTGACGCTGACCGATACCGGCGCAACCTACGTGGCCGCCGCCCGGCGCATTCTCGAAGAGATCGACGAGACCGAGCGGGTCGCCGCCGGTGAGTTTCATGCGCCTCGCGGCGAACTGATCCTGACCGCTCCCGTCCTCTTCGGCCGCATGCACATCCTTCCCGTCGTCACCGATTTCCTCACGGCCTTTCCGGAGATCAACGTGCGGCTGGTGCTGTCCGACCTGAATCTCCATCTGATCGACGATCGCGTCGACATGGCCGTCCGCATCGGTCACCTGCCCGACAGCAGCAAGGTCGCCATGCGTATCGGCACGATGCGGACCGTTGTCTGCGCCAGTCCGAAACTGATTGCCGGCTATGGCATGCCGAAATCGCCTGCGGACCTGGCCAGGCTTCCTTGCGTCAATTTCGATTTTCTATCACCGGCACCGGCCTGGCCGTTCCGGACCAAGGACACAAAGCGGATCACCGATATCTCCATCGCGCCTCGGCTGTCGGTTTCGACCGCCGAGGCCGCCGTCTGGGCTGCGGCCCAAGGCGTCGGCGCCACCCGCGTGCTGCACTATCAATGCGCCGACGCCGTGCGCGAGGAACGCTTGCGGATCGTCCTGGCTGACTTCGAGGTCGAACCGTTTCCGGTTCACCTCATCCACGCCGGACGCGACACGCTTCCTTCAAAGACGCGCGTGTTCCTGGATTTCGCAGCAAAACAATTGAGACAGGGACTGCGTAGCCTCGATGGCGCAGGCAGCTAGCGCGCTCCATTTGATCATGCGCTATCGAACCGTTCCGATGCCAGCCAGGATCAGATCGATACCGGCGAGGAACTGCTCGCGGTCGTCGTGGCCGCGCAGCTGCGCCGCCATCTGCCGCACGAACGGATATTTTGCGGGATCGAGCGCTTCCCATTGTGCGGCGACGGACGCAAGGAAGGCCGATCGATCCATGCCGGCGGTATGGATGCGAGCGTTGGCGGCGTTCTGTCCGGCGACGCCGAGGATGTAGTGCACGAGCGCGGACGCGGAGTCGAATAGCGCGGCCTTGGGCACGCCGAGCGCCTGGAGCCGGCCGCCGACGCTCTCGACGATCTCCAGTGTCGCGGGCCGCCACGGCTCGCGAAAAAGCTGCGCGCCGACCCACGGATGAACATCGATGGCGTCGAACACGCCGATGGCGACCGCGCGGATCGCCTCGCGGGGCTCGGCGCCACCGGCCACCTCGCTCACGACACGGGCGATGACGTCGTCGGCGGCCGCAGCGAGCAGTTCGTTCTTGTCGGCGACGTGCCAGTAGATCGCCCCGCTTCCCGTCGCCAGATGCGCCGCGAGCGCACGGACGGTCAAAGCGCCCTCGCCGCCGGCGTCGAGGATCTCGATTGCGGCCGCGATGATCCGCTCCCGGGAGAGCGCGTCGGTGCGCCGTTCGATCCGCTGGGTCTTCTTTCGGGTTTTGGTCGGCATGGATGCATCTTGACATAAATGGAACATCGTTCCAATACTATGGAACAACGTTCCAACGGACTTATGAAAGGCATTCCGATGACACCACCGGTCACGATTATCGGTGCAGGCCTCGGAGGCCTCACGCTTGCCCGCGTGCTGCACCTTCATGGCATTGCCGCAGAAGTCTACGAGGCGGAGGCCTCCGCGATGGCGCGGACGCAGGGCGGAATGCTCGACATCCACGACGACAGCGGACAGCTGGCAATCAAGACAGCCGGTCTGTTCGACGAATTCCGCAGCCTCATCCACGAGGGCGGCCAGGCCTCGCGCGTGCTCGACCGGCATGCCCAGCTGCTGCTCGACGAACCCGATGACGGCACGGGCGGGCGGCCCGAGGTGCACCGCGGCGCGCTGCGGCGCATCCTGCTGGACTCCCTGCCCGCCGGGACGATCCGATGGGGCAAGAAGCTGACCGACGTTGTCGCCCGCGGCGAAGGGCGGCATGAGCTGACATTCGACGACGGCTCTGGCGCGAGCACAAACCTGCTCGTAGGCGCGGATGGCGCATGGTCGAAGGTCCGGCCGCTGCTGTCGAGTGCTGAGCCAAAATATGTCGGCACCTCGTTCATCGAGATGTATCTCCACGACGCCGACATGCGACACGAGGCTACGGCCGAAGCGGTCGGCGGCGGCGGACTGTTCGCGATCGCACCCGGCAAAGGCATCTTTGCGCATCGCGAGCCCGGGAGCACGCTGCACGCCTACATCGCGCTGAACAGGCCCGCCGCATGGATTGCCGGCATCGACTTCAGCGACGGCCCCGCTGCTGGCGCGCGCATCGCCGCCGAATTCGACGGCTGGGCGCCCGCCCTCACCGCGCTGATCACCGCCGCCGACACGGCACCGGTGCTGCGCATGATCCACGCGTTGCCGAACGACCATCGCTGGGACCGTGTGCCCGGGGTGACACTGCTCGGCGATGCCGCGCATCTGATGCCGCCCGCCGGCGAAGGCGCCAATCTCGCAATGCTCGACGGCGCCGAGCTCGGCCAGGCCATCGCCGCGCGTCCCGACGACGTCGAAGCCGCGCTTGGGATTTACGAAGGCGCGATGTTTCTCCGCAGCCAATCAGCAGCAGCCGGCGCGCACCAGGTCCTCGAGCTTTGTCTTGGCGAGCGCGCGCCGTTCAGCCTGGTGGAGTTCTTTACCGGCATGCGCGGGACGGCGCGGGATTGAGCCACGCATCAACCTATTTCAGCGGCAGAAAGACGTCCGCCACCGCCTCGTGCTCCGGTACCTCCGGGAAGAAGCTCAGCCGCTGGCAATAGATCGGGAAGTCGCGAGCTTCCTCACCGCTGGCCGGAAGCCAGTCGCGATAAAGATAGAGCGCGGCTGGCTCGAGATTGTCGGTGTAGCCGACGACGCGCAGCACCGCACAGCGTCCGCCGGGAATCTCGCCGGCCGTGATGTCTTCGCCGTTCGCCGCAATCGGGTGGTCGGTCCCGACACAAAGGTCCATGCGATAATCGGCAGGCGGCACGGGACGCCGTTCGGAATGCCAGACATTGAAGGTCGGGCTTGTTTTGGGGTGAAGGCCGGCGGACCTGCGCCAGGCGATGAATCGCCGGATGGTGTCACCGAGTGTCGCAGGGTCGCCGCGATGCTCCATGATCGCCACCTTCGTGGCGGGCACATCGCGAATGGTCACGTCGTCAGTGGTGAAAATCTTCATGAGCTTGCTCCGCGCGTTGTCGAGAGGTCCGAAGGCCGCAAGCCACGGCTCCCAGTCGGGAGACTTTTGGAACGACGACGGCGATTGCCCGAACCTCTGCCGAAAGGCGCGGGCAAAGGCATCCGGTGCGTCGTAACCGGCATCCATCGCGATGTCAGTGACGTTATGGGCGTCACTGTAGGCCAGCCGGTAGGAAGCGCGCTTCATACGGGCCAGCTGAACATAGCGATGCACCGACAACCCGAAGGTCGCCGTGAACTGCCGGTGGAAATGAAACTTCGAGAAGGCCGCAACTGCGCTGACCGCGTCCAGGTCGAGATCATCGTCGAGATGCCGGTCGATATGATCCAGCACCCGCCGCATCCGGGCCTGATAGTTTTGCAGTGCCGCCGTCATCGTCCCTCCTCCGTGGCGGCTCCAGTTAGGCGGTGACGGGCGTGATGCGCTCGACCGATCTTGCGGTTTGGCGTGGGCTGTTCGTGGGAGACTAACCGCCCGCCATCAACGCCTTCGCCAGCGCCATATAGGCCGGCAGCGTCACGGGATCGTTCGCCGCGTTCCCCGCGACGGGATGCGATGCGTAGCGCGCGATCACCATCTCGGCCTTGGGATCGACGTAGATGCCCTGGCCGTGGACACCGCGCGCCATGTACGCGCCGTGTTCGTTGTGCGTGACCCACCATTGATTGCGGTAGGACGCGCCGGGCAGCGTGGTGTAGCCGGCCGGCTTGAACTTTTCGGGGTCGCCACCGCGCGAAATGTCTTCGACGACGGACGACGGCACGATCTGGCGGCCGTTAAAGCGGCCGTGATTGCGGATGGTCTCGCCGAACCGGGCGAGATCGCGCAACGTGGTGGAGAGGCCACCACCGCCGCTCTCGGTGCCGATCCGATCGACGTGATAATGCGCGTCCTCCTCCGCCCCCATCGGCTGCCAGATCTGCTCGGAGAGAAGATCGGACAACGTCATGCCGCTCGCGCGCCGGATGATCCAGGCCAGCACGTCGGAATTGACCGTCTTGTAGGCAAACGCCTTGCCATGCTCGCCCTGCTTCTTCTGCTCGACGAGGAAATCGAAAATATGGGTCGCGCCGTCATAGTCCGGCGGGATCGGCGCCATGCCGTTCGCCCGCCGCAAGCCCCACACCGCGGAATTCTTGTCGGTATAAACTTCGGTGTATTCGAGCCCCGTGGTCATATCCATGGCCTCATGCACACGCGCATCGCCGAACGCGCTCGCCTTTAGCTCCGGCAAATAGTCCGTGATTGGCGCATGCGGATCGATCTTGCCTTCCGCGATCAAGATCCCGGCAAGCGTGCCGGTGAACGACTTCGTCACCGACATCGCGATATGCGGCTTGTGCGGCTTCAACGCACCAAAATAGCGCTCATAGATCAGTCTGCCCCGATGCAGCACGGCGATGCCGTCGGTGTAGGCCTCCTCCAGCATTTTTGCGAACGTCATGGGGCGCCCGTCCATCGTGGTCGAGGCGACTGCGCCGATGTCGTGGTCCTGGCGCGGCAGCACAGACGCAGGCCCCGCCCCGCGCCAGACATTCACCGTCGGCACCAGCTGGCGGATGTTGCTCCACGCCCAGCGGAGTTCAGGAAAGCTGCGGAACGAGCCGTCCTGGAAGGTGATGGTGCGGTCGGGGGACGGTGGGAAGCCGCGCATCCAGCCGAGGGTTTCGGGGTCGGTGGCGGCGGGGCTCGCGGGCGGTTGGGTGGGGATGGGCGCGGCGGACATGAAGACGGGCTCCGGAGAGAACGATGCCGATGTCGTATCATGGGCCCACACGGCGCACATCTCGCGATTGCGCCGAGGTGCTGCGCGAAGATCAGGACGGCGGTCGGAGGACGGCAATGAAACCGCTCACCTCATGAAGGTAAGCTCCGGCAACCGCAACACGGCGTGCGAGCACGTGCTCGTGACCTTGATCTCGCTCAAGGCTGGTCACCGAGACTGGTGATCGTATGAACTCGGAAACGGATAGACGTTGGATTGATCCAGTCCAACATCTGCGGCGTGGTCGGATGCCATCCTTTGCAGGTCCCGACGTTTCGAGATGCCGAAATCTCGCCCCCCTGGATTAGCGATCGAAGGAACGCATCATGGCCTACGCAACCACGAACCCCTATACCGGCGAAGTTCTGAATACATTCCCCGAAGCAACGGATGCCGAAGTCGCGCGCGCCGTCGCGAACGCCCATGCTGCGTTTCTGTCCTGGAAGAATACCTCCTTCGCCGCACGCGCCGGGATCATGCAGAAGGCCGCCGATATCCTGCGCAGGGATAGCGAGGCCTATGCCAGGCTGCTCACGCTCGAAATGGGCAAGCTGATTGCCGAGGCGAAAGCGGAAGTCGAACTGTCGGCGAAGATCCTCGAATATTACGCCGAGAAGGCCGAGACGCTGCTCGCACCGGAAAAATTGTCCGTGGCCGATCCGGCGGAAGGCGATGCGGTGCTCGTTCACGAGCCGCTCGGCGTGCTGCTTGCCATCGAGCCGTGGAACTTCCCCTATTACCAGATCGCCCGCATCATCGCGCCGCAGCTTTCCGCGGGCAACACGATGCTGCTCAAGCACGCCTCCAACGTGCCGCAATGTGCGGCCGCGTTCGAGAAGCTGATGCGCGAGGCCGGCCTGCCGGACGGCGCATTCCAGAACCTGTACGCGACGCGATCGCAGGTCGAATACATCCTCAACGATCCGCGCGTGCATGGCGTCGCGCTCACCGGCTCGGAAAGTGCCGGTGCGATCATCGCGGCCCAGGCGGGCAAGGCGCTCAAGAAATCCACGATGGAGCTCGGCGGAGCCGACGCCTTCGTGGTGCTGGCGGACGCCGACATGGAGAAGACGGTGAAGTGGGCGGTGTTCGGCCGGCATTGGAACGGTGGGCAGGTCTGCGTGTCCTCCAAGCGCATGATCATCGTCGACGAGGTCTACGATCGTTTCCTCGAGAACTACACCGCCGGTGTCGCCGGCTTGCGGGCGGGCGACCCGTTCGAGCCCGACACCACCCTGGCGCCGCTGTCGTCGCAGGGCGCCGCCGACGAGATCAAGGACAAGATCCGGCAGGCGGTCGCCCATGGCGCCAAGGCGACCGAGGTCGGCCCCACGGTTCCGAACCGCGGCGCCTTCGTACAGCCGACGATCCTGACCGAGATCGCCGAGGACAACCCGGCCCGCTACTGGGAGTTCTTCGGCCCGGTGTCCATGCTGTTCCGTGCCAGCGACGAGGACGACGCGGTCCGCATCGCCAACGATTCACCGTTCGGTCTGGGCGGCTCCGTGTTCACCTCGGATACCAAGCGCGGCGCGGAGGTCGCGCGAAAAATTTCCACCGGCATGGTGTTCGTCAACCATCCGACCATGGTCAAGGCGGATCTGCCCTTCGGCGGCGTCCGCCGGTCCGGCTACGGCCGCGAACTGCTCGGCCTCGGCATCAAGG
Source organism: Bradyrhizobium sp. OK095 (assembly GCF_900109945.1). Lineage (GTDB taxonomy): Bacteria > Pseudomonadota > Alphaproteobacteria > Rhizobiales > Xanthobacteraceae > Bradyrhizobium. The sequence goes on along the minus strand of NZ_FOBX01000003.1, from coordinate 363,082 downwards.
AATTCGTCAACCACAAGCTCATCGACGTCGTCGACATCGACGCTCCGTTCTGAGGGCAGGCCCGCCGCATCCGGCGCGAGAAATCCCGCGCCGGGAGGCGGAACCATCGGCGAGTTCATTCCGCACATCTCAATCGGAGCGATGCGAAAAAACTTCCTTCGCCGCGAACAGGCCGTTCAATGCTGCCGGAAAACCGGCATAGACGGCCATCTGCATCATGATCTCCACGATCTCGTCGCGTGAAAGGCCAACGTTCAATCCGGCTTCGATATGGACCTTGAGCTGAGGCGCGGCGTTGCCGAGAGCTGCCAGCGCCGCAATGGTTGCGATTTCCCTCGCCCTGAGATCGAGACCGGGACGGCTGTAAATGTCACCGAAGGGAAACTCGAACACATAGGTCGCGAAGTCGGGGGCAATGTCGGCAAGTGCTGCGATCACATTCGCCCCGGCTTCGCCGTCGATTTCAGCGAGCGCTCGCCGCCCGCGTTCCAGGCGGCTTTCGCCGCCGTTGTGGTGGTGTTGCGTCATCATCCTTCATCCTCTGTTCCTCGCCGGCATATCCGGCGATCTTGGTATCGAGGACGAGCAGGCAATCCTGGAGTTCGGCCACATGGGCACGAACCCGCTCACGTTGCTGTTTCAGCATGTCACAGCGTTCGGCTTCCGTGCCGACGCCGCGTTCCCGCAAAGCCGCATAGCGCAGCATGTCCCGGATCGGCATCCCGGTCGTCTTCAGGTGGCCGAGAAATTCGATCCAGGTCAGGATGGATGCGTCATAGTCACGTTGGCTCGATCGGTCCCGGTCGGCATAGGGAAGCAGCCCGATCCGCTCGTAGTAACGGATGGTATGAGCCGACAATCCCGTACGCTTAGCCAGTTCACCGATCTTCATGAGCACCTGCTTCGTCACGACGCGGAGGAAGCTACGCGTTTGAGCGCACTCTAAGTCAAGTGGGGTTTTGACGAGCTGCGTCGCAGTCGAACGTCGGGGTTAGGGTGACGGTGCACCAAACTGGTTTGTGCACGGCAACCCTCAATCCAAGTATTCGCGCCGGGTGATCGCCAGTCGAGTGCCCGTCCTGAAGACAGTAAGCGCAGATACATGGCGACTTGGAGAACTTCAGTGCAAGCATGATCCTGCACGAACTTAGGAGAAAGGTCGGTCCCGCCATGCACAACTTTACGTTGGGTCGGTTTGCTGTTATCGTGCTCGATTATTGTCAAATCCCTTTCAACAAGGAGTGCGTCATGAAATTGCGTACATGCGCTTGCCCCGGTGAGACCTTTGGCACCGGCCCCACCGCCTGCATCGCTCACCCCGATGTGCTCAAAAACATTCGAAAACAGATTTCTGACAATTCGATTCTTTCCACGGCTGATGCTCGGATTGCAACCCTGGCCGGGATGCTCAGCATTCCCGCTGTCGGCCGAACCGGCTTCAACGACGGAGTCATCTACCCGCCGACGGGGGGCGATGGAGCAATGCTGATCGCCAGGGATGGCGGACGGCGGCCGGCCGCCCGCGTTTCGCTAGCGCCTCCGAGCGGAAAGCTCACGCTCAACTGCCTCGTCCTGCTCGTCGACTTTTCCGACAACGTCGGGAAGGAGAAGCCCTCCCATTACCAGAACCTGCTTTTTGACCCGGCCAATCCGAATTCGATGACCACTTTCTACAAGGAGATGTCGTTCGGCAATCTGACGGTGAAAGGCCAGGTGACGGATTGGATCCGCGCCGCCCATCCGTACGGCTATTACGCTGATGGTCAAAGCGGGACGGGCAACAATTTCCCGAAGAACACCCCCGGCTTGCTGGAGGAGATTCTGAAGCAATATTGCCTGACCAAGTCGTTGGCGCCGTTTGATCTCAATGGCGACGGATTCATTGACGGCTTGTTCCTGGTCCACGCCGGCGGTGGCGCAGAAGCAGAGCCAGACCCCGCCAAACGCAAGCACATGATCTGGTCGCATAAATGGACGCTTCCGTCGGCTTTTACCAACAACGGCGTCAAGGCGTACGCCTATTTCACGGCTCCGGAAGATGGGAAACTTGGCGTATTCTCGCATGAATTCGGACATTTCCTCGGGTTGCCCGATCTCTATGACACGAGTTATCGCAGCGGCGGGATCGGCGACTGGTGCCTGATGTCCGGAGGATCATGGAATGGCGGCGGAAATCAACCAGCCCGGATGTCCGCATGGTGCCTCTCGACCCTTGGCTGGATCAAGCCGACCAATGTCACCACGGCCGGCAACCTCACGCTTGGAGCCCTCGAGAGCGACAAAACCGCGTGCTATCGACTCTGGACCAAGGGAAAGCCGTCGAAGGAATATTTCCTGATCGAGAACCGGCAGAAAAAGGGACGTGATGCCAAGCTGCCTGGCCACGGGCTCGCGGTGTGGCATATCGACGAGACCCAATCCGACAACACCAATCCCCTCGCCTACAAGGTTGCGCTGGTGCAGGCCGATGGAAAGCGCGATCTCGAATTCAACAAGAATTCCGGTGATGCCGGCGACACGTTCCCGGGATCTGCAGGCGTGACGAAGGTGGACGACAAGGGCGCCGCGCATCCGCACACGCGAAAAAATGACGGTACGAGCAGCGGTGTCGCGCTATCGAAAATCAAGGAAACCGCCGGCGTCATCCAATTCAGCGTCAAGGTCTGACGCGAAGGAAGACGCTGTGCGGATCATCTCGGCGCACGCTAGCGTTTCGGTACGTCCACGCTTTCGATGACCACCCGCTCGCCTTTGGGCCCGCCAAGCACTTTGGTGGTGAGCGTATAGTCCTTTCCGACTTCCACGGCGCCCGGCTCCGCTGCGAAAACTGTCACGGTGGAGCCCGGCTTCGCTTGAACGAAGTCTAAATAGCCCTCGGCGGCAGTGCTGTTCTCGACCGCAATGTCCACATCGGCGCCCCAGCCATCAGCTGAACGCTCCACCCGACTGACCTTGCCTTGCAGAATGGTCTTGTTGGGCTTGATCTGCATCGCGACTCCCTCCTGCTTCTGTTCGGCGACCGGATACTGCATGCCGTGTTGCGCGGCAGATTGTTCCGACGCCAGCCAAACTCCGAGGCCAGCCAGAACAATTATCCCCGGCGATCGATAATCAGGAACCATTGCACAAGATCCCTACTCCCACTCGATCGTTCCCGGCGGCTTGCTGGTCACATGGTCCAGCACCCGGCTCACGCCCTCTGGTGGCGTTGCGTAATCATCCTTCATTCTCTGGTCCTCGCCAACTCATCCGGCGATCTTGGTTTAGACGACGAGCAGGCGGTCCTGGAGTTCGTCCACATGGGCACGCCCCGCTCACGTTGCTGTTGCAGCATATCACGGCGCTTGGTTTTCGTCTTGACGCCGCGTTCCCGCGAAGCCGCATAGCGCAGCATGTCCCGGATCGGCATCCCGGTCGTCTTCAGGTGGCCGAGAAATTCGATCCAGGTCAGGATGGATGCGTCATAGTCACGTTGGCTGGATCGGTCCCGGTCGGCATAGGGAAGCAGCCCGATCCGCTCGTAGTAACGGATGGTATGAGCCGACAATCCCGTACGCTTCGCCAGTTCACCGATCTTCATGAGCACCTGCTTCGTCACGACGCGAAGGAAGCTACGCGTTTGAGCGCACTCTAAGTCAAGGGTGTTGTTTTACGAGCGGCGTCGTATGCGAACATCGGGGTACGGGTGACGGTGCACTGAACTAATTAGTGCACTCTCACCGTAACCCCAGGCCTTGATCCCGTCATGGAGAATCTTGCGGGAGATCCCGAGCTCGCGGGCCACAGGAAGGACGCCTTCGCCCCGCTCAACCCGCTTGATCGCCTTCAATTTGTACGCTGTCGGAAACGTTCGGATCGCCATTTTGTCTGTCATCGGTCATCCCCAAGGATAACCTGTCACAGAAATTAGCGTGTCTCACTTACGGGGTGCAGTCCAGCACTGTCCCCGTAACTTGTCTTCGATTCAACAGCTGTTGTGGCTGAAGCGAGGCCTGCTTCCGCAGTTGAAAGAATACGCAGGGAGAGCCAAAAACAAAGATCGCGTTGCAACAAACTCGGTTCAGTGGGCATTCCATGCATGGGCCTACTATGGCAAGATTGACGCGTACCCCAACCTGCAGGCCTCAAATATGTCGTTACACGAAACAAGGGAGCACTTTGTCGAGCTGCTCGCCGATCAGGAAAACAAAGTAATTGCCCTGTCTGGGAAATGGGGCACCGGAAAAAGTCATTTGTGGCGTGAGGTCCAGAGTGTCTCTGACGATGAGACCGTCAAGGGCGCCCTATACGTGTCCCTATTTGGCTTATCCGACATCGATCAATTAAAGCGGAAGCTACTTGAATCGGTCGTCCCAGTTGCCGAGTCCCATCCCCGCCTTTGGGATGGTGCTAAACAGGCGGTGAGTTCTGGCATCAAGGTCTTGGAATCGTTTCACAAGGGCTTCGGTGCAATCAATGACCTGAGCCTGTTGTTGGCCCCAGCGATATTGCGCAATAAGACGATCGTAATTGATGACATCGAGCGTAAGCACGAAAAGCTTAGCATTGATGAAATACTAGGTTTCATCGACCAGTACAGCGAGCAGTACGGCTCGCGCTTCGTACTAATCCTCAACAGCGATCAGCTTGCGCAAAGACAAGCTTGGGACACGCTGCGAGAAAAGGTTATTGATCAAGAGATTCAACTACTCACAACCCCAGAAGAGGCGTTTGCAATTGCGATCGGACTGATGCCGTCTCGCTATTCCGCTCAGATCAAGAAAGCCGTTGGAATCTGCCGACTGACTAACATTCGCGTCGTTCAGAGAGTAATTCGGTCCGTGAACCGACTGCTCGGTCCGCGCGATCTCTCGGAGGTAATACTCGCGCGCGTTGTTCCGTCAATTGTCGTACTTACGGCGATCAACTACAGGGGCATCGACGACGGCCCCAACTTCCAATTTGTCCTAGCCGCTGGGTCCACGAGCGATTTGGCCGAGCGCGTAACAAACAAGGACAAGGCACCAGACGCAAATGAGAAGCGCAAGGCAAGATGGCGCCTCTTACTCCAGGAGTTGAGCATAGGCCGCTGCGACGAGTTTGAAGCGCTCGTGGTACAGTTTCTGGAGTCCGGCCAATTTGACGCGAGCAAAGTCACGGCGATCGTCGATCGCTACGTCGCCGAGACCGTCAGGATGGAAGCTCATCACCGAGTGGGCCAATTGCTCGAGCGCCTCTTTTGGGATCCTCGCGCCGAGGATGCCGAACTAATCACTGAAGCTAACGGTTTGCTCTCGCTTGCAAACCTGCTCGACCCGTACACGGTCACCGACCTTGATAGAAATCTCGCACAACTGCCTGACGGCAGCGCGGTTGGCTCAAGGTTCGTGCAAGCTTGGATCACTTCATTCCGCGAACGGCCGCCTGAACACGACGTCAGCAACGACGACAGCCTTTACCACCGACCGCTGCATCCAGACATCAAAAGCGAATTCGCAGCCATCAAAGCTCGCGCTCAATCAAAGGCGACGGTGTTCGATGTTTGCATGCACATAATCAACAACAGCGGTTGGGGTGCTATGCAAGAAGCCGTAATGAAGAACGCTACCGTGGAGGATTTCGAGTCGGCTCTCAAGGGGCTCGAAATGGATGACTTTCGGCGTTTCATGAGACGCATGCTTGAGATGTGGCTTCAGCGGCAGCAATACGAAAGCCACTTCGGATCGGCCTTGGATCGTTTCGTAGAGGCTTGCAAAAACATTATTGGCGATCCCCACTCAGCGCGGCTCGGAACATTGATCAAACGCTTGTTTGAGGACGCTGGCATAGAAGCGGACCTGCTTACCTATGCTGCTCCGGAGCAGTGAGTTGGATCATACTGATTGCTGAACCGCCCCCCTACTCCCACTCAATCGTCCCCGGCGGCTTGCTCGTCACATCATACACCACCCGGTTCACGCCCTTCACCTCGTTGATGATGCGCGTCGCCGTCTCGCCTAAGAACTTCATGTCGAACTGGTAGAAGTCCGCGGTCATGCCGTCGGTGGAGGTGACGGCGCGCAGGCCCACGACGAAGTCGTAGGTGCGGCCGTCGCCCATGACGCCCACTGTCTTCACCGGGAGCAGCACGGCAAAGGCCTGCCAGATGTCGTCGTAGAGGCCGTGCTTGCGGATCTGGTCGATGTAGACGGCGTCGGCCTGGCGCAGGATGTCGAGTTTTTCGCGGGTGATCTCGCCGGGGCAGCGGATGGCGAGGCCGGGGCCCGGGAACGGGTGGCGGCCGACGAAGATTTCGGGCAGGCCGAGCTCGCGGCCGAGCTTGCGGACCTCGTCCTTGAACAGCTCGCGCAGGGGCTCGACGAGCTTCATGTTCATACGCTCGGGGAGACCGCCGACATTGTGGTGCGACTTGATCGTCACCGAGGGGCCGCCGGTGAAGGAGACGCTCTCGATCACATCAGGGTAGAGCGTGCCTTGGGCTAAGAAGTCGGCGCCGCCGATCTTCTTGGCCTCGGCTTCGAACACCTCGATGAAGAGGCGGCCGATGGTCTTGCGCTTGGTCTCGGGGTCGGTGACGCCTTCGAGCTCGCCCAAGAATTGCTTCGAGGCATCCACGTGCACGAGCGGGATGTTGTAGTGGTGGCGGAACAGCTCGACCACGGTCTTGGCTTCGTCGAGGCGCAGCATGCCGTGATCGACGAACACGCACGTCAGCTGGTCGCCGATGGCTTCGTGGATCAGCACGGCGGCGACGGCTGAATCGACGCCGCCCGAGAGGCCGCAGAGCACTTTGCCCTTGCCGACCTGGGCTCGAATTTTGGCGATCTCCTCCTCGCGGAAGGCGCGCATGGTCCAGTCGCCGGAGAGGCCGGCGATCTTGCGGACGAAATTGCGGATCAGTTTTGCGCCGTCGGGCGTGTGCACCACTTCGGGGTGGAACATCAGGCCGTAGTATTTGCGCGTCTCGTCCTGGATGATCGCGAACGGCGCGTTCGGCGAGGTGCCGGCCACCGAAAAGCCCGGCGGCATTTTTGTGATGCGGTCGCCATGGCTCATCCAGACCTGGTTCTTGCCGCCCGGCGACCAGACATCCTCGAACAGCTTGCTCGGCGCCTTCACCTCGACATCGGCGCGGCCGAATTCGCGGTGATGGCCGCCCTCGACGGTGCCGCCGAGCTGCTCGGCCATGGTCATCTGGCCGTAGCAGATGCCGAGCACGGGCACGCCGGATGCGAAGATCAATTGCGGGGCGCGGGGCGAGCCGGCCTCATGCACCGATTCGGGGCCGCCGGAGAGGATCACCGCTTTCGGCTTCATCTCCAAAAAGGCTTGCTCGGCCTTGTTGAACGGGACGATCTCGCAATAGACGCCGTCCTCGCGCACGCGACGCGCAATCAGCTGCGTCACCTGGCTGCCGAAGTCGACGATGAGAATCTTGTCATGCGCCGAGGCCACGGAAGGCGTCGACGCGGAGCGGTCGTTCTGTGCTGCTGTCATGGCAAGCAAATACGCGACCCGGCCCCTGCCCGCAACCGCGCGGGCCGCGCGCCCACATCCTTCTTTGGGCATGGGCAAATCGATATAGGTAAGTATTATTGACCTAATTTGGCTCGTCGGCAAACGGGGGGCGAACCATCGGCCGCACTGACGTCAGCCGCCCGCGTCGCGACCTCAGCGTTTTCGCGCACCGGCTTTCCGCACCTTGGTGTCGGACCATGTCAGCGGCCGGCCAGTCCGCGACGGCAGCAAGAGCTGCCCGACCGGCTGGCCTGCCTGATCCACCAGGTCGGAATGCGGCTCGCCGCGCGCGTAGAGATGTGCCTCGCCCCATTGGCGCAGACCGACGATGACGGGAAACAGGTCGCGCCCCCGCTTCGTCAGCGCGTATTCCTGGTAGGCGCTCCCATCGGAGGCCGGAACCAGCTCGAGCACACCGAGCTCGACCAGCGTGTGCAGGCGCGTGCTGAGCATGCCCTTGGCGATGCCGAGATTCTTCTGGAAATCGCCAAACCGGCGCAGCCCGTCGAAGGCGTCGCGCACGATCAGGAGCGACCACCAGTCCCCGATCGCGTCCAGCGCGCGCGCCACCGGGCATTCAGCCCCGGAAAAACCGGTCCGCTTCATGTTCATTCTCCAATCCGGTTCTAAAATAAGACTGGACAGCATCCTGCGCAACTGGTCTTATTATAGGACTTAAATGAAAGTGCCGGAGATGACGGATGACGAGCGACGACCTCGCCAAAGGGAGCCCGAAGACGATCGCCGGAACGGCAGGGCGTGGGCTTTCATCCGCAATGGCGCTGCTGCTCGCGCTGGCCTGTGGCCTCAGCGTCGCCAACATCTACTTCGCGCAGCCGCTGCTCGATGCGATGGCCCATGATTTCGGCATCGCTCCCGCCGCAATCGGCATGGTCGTCACCTTCACGCAAGTGGGCTACGCGCTCGGACTGATCCTGATCGTGCCGCTCGGCGACCTCTGGGATCGCCGGCGCCTGATTGCCGGCCAGATCGCACTGTCGGCAATCGGCCTCGTGATCGTCGGAACCGCATCCGACGCCACGGTGCTGTTCGCGGGACTGACGCTGGTCGGCGTGCTTGCCGTCGTCGTCCAAATCCTCGTCGCCTTTGCCGCGACGCTCGCGACGCCGGACGGCCGCGGCCGTGCCATCGGCACCGTCACCAGCGGCGTCGTCGGGGGAATCCTGCTCGCGCGCTTCGCCTCGGGCGCGCTGGCCGATATCGGCGGCTGGCGCACGGTGTACCTGGTTTCGGCCGGCCTCATGCTCGCCACGGCTGCGTTGCTGCTGCGTGTCCTGCCCCGCGGACCGCAGGCGACGATGGCCGGCGCCTCGTATCTGTCGCTGTTGCGCTCGACGGTGGCGCTGTTCGCGGAGGAACCGATCCTGCGCGAGCGCGCATTGTTTGCGTTCCTGATCTTCGCCGATCTCAACGTGCTCTGGACGTCGATCGTGCTGCCGCTCTCAGTGCCCCCTTTCGCGCTGTCGCACACGACGATTGGACTGCTCGGGGTCGCCGGATTCGCCGGAGCGCTCGGCGCGCGCAATGCCGGCCGCCTCGCCGATCTTGGATGGGCCCAACGCAGCACCGGACTGTCGCTGATGCTGATGCTCGCCGCCTGGGCCGCGATCGCTTGCCTGCACACCTCACTCTGGTTCGTCGTGGCCGGCGTGATCATGCTCGATCTCGGGCTCCAGGCGGTGCATGTGACCAGCCAGAGCCTGATCGTCGCCGCGCGACCCGAGGCGGCAAGCCGGCTGGTCGGGGGCTACATGGTGTTCTACTCGGTCGGCAGCGCGGTTGGCGGGGTAGCATCGACCATGGTGTACGCGATGGCGGGCTGGAGCGGCGTCTGCATGCTGGGTGCCGGCATCAGCGCCGCCGCGCTGCTGGTCTGGGTCATCACCGCGAGCAGAATGCAAGAGCCGGCCGGCTGCGCGTTGACGCACGAGCTGCCCATGTAAACGGCAAGACCCGGACGTCAGCATACGCTAACAGGGGCCTGCACGCGTTGAAGCAAGGACCCTCCCCATGAAACTCCCCACCTCCCCCTTCACCGTCACCGACTGGAGCAAGGTCGAGCCGACCACGCATGCCGGCGAGACCGGCCAGGCGCTGTGGCGCACGCTCAACATCGGCGATCTCCGGGTGCGGATGGTCGAGTATTCGCCGGGCTATCTCGCCGACCATTGGTGCGACCGCGGTCACGTGATCTTCGTGGTCAAGGGCGAACTCGACAGCGAGTTGCGCGACGGGCGGAAATCCAAGCTCACGGCGGGGATGAGCTATCAGGTCTCGGACTTCGGCGATGCCGCGCACCGGTCCTCGACAGTCACCGGGGCTACGCTTTTCATCGTGGATTGAGGCACGCCGGACCAGTTGATTTGCACCGCAAAATAGCAAAGTCACCCGATGTACCGGGTGACGGGTGGTGCCTTGAAGTGGCCCAAAATCTCGCTATAATGTGATCATCGATACTTGGCCGAACGACTGGGCCGCTACGCCTCGTCCAAGACAGGCGCGCACGCCAGATGACTTCTCCAAAACATCGACTCATCAGGGCCATGGGCGCAAGGCTGCGTACCGGTCCGCGTGCGTATCCTCTCTAACTAACTAAAGGAAATTCCCATGGCTATGGGCACCGTGAAGTGGTTCAACACCCAAAAGGGTTATGGTTTCATCCAGCCGGATGACGGCCAGAAGGACGTGTTCGTGCACATCAGCGCCGTCGAGCGCGCTGGCCTCTCCTCCCTCAACGAGGGTCAGAAGGTCTCGTTCGACATCGTCGCCGATCGTCGCAGCGGCAAGTCCTCGGCTGACAATCTCCGCGTCGGCTAACGCCGCGCACCGTTCTGACCACGGACGTACCGGCAGAACGTCGAGTTGGAAGACCCCGCGAACTTCGGTTCGCGGGGTTTTTGTTTTGGGCCCCGGAATGACAACGTTGATCAGCCCGTCTTCTTCAACACCGACACGAAGAACCCATCCGTCCCGGTCCGCCGCGGCGTCATCAGCCAGCCTTCCGGCGACTGCATCGCGGCTTGCGCAAAATCCTCCGCCTTGTCCCAGAGCACGCTCGCGGTCTGCTCGGGCGGCACCACCGCGAACTCGGGATGCCGGCCGATGAACGCCCTCACCTGGTCGCCATTCTCCTCCGCCAGCACCGAGCAGGTGATGTAGGCGATGCGACCGCCGGTCTGCACCAGCGGCACCGCGCGCTCCAGCACCTCAACCTGGTCACGCATGCGGATCTCCAGCGCGCCCGGGCGCATCCGCCATTTGGCGTCGGGATTGCGGCGCCAGGTGCCCGTGCCCGTGCAGGGGGCGTCGATCACGACGAGGTCGGCTGACGCACGAATGTCGGCCAGCGGATCGGCATCGCCCTTGGGCGTGCGGATGTCGGCATTGTGGACGCCGGCGCGCGACAGACGTTCGTGGATCGGTACGAGCTGCCGCTTGTCGCTGTCGGTCGCGATCAAGCGGCCCTTGCCCTGCATCATCGCGGCGAGCGCCAGCGTCTTGCCGCCGGCGCCGGCGCAGAGATCGATCACCTGCTCGCCGGGTTTTGCCGCAGTCAAAGCGGCCGCCAGCTGCGATCCCTCATCCTGCACTTCAACGGCGCCCTTGATGAAATCCTCTTCGGCCTGGATGCCGGGGTTGCGCGCATCGGCCGAAAGCGCGATGCGCAAGCCGTTTGCGGACCATGGCGTCGGTTCTGCATGAAGATGAGCCAACGCCTTCAGCACCTTGTCGCGATTGGACTTTAGCGTGTTGACGCGCAAATCGAGCGGCGCCCGGCTCGCCATGGCGGTTGCCTCCGCAACGCGGTCCTCGCCGAACGTTTTTGCAAAGTACGGATCGAGCCATTCGGGATAGTCGCCGGCGGTCGCGGCCGGCGCGCCCTTCAGGGAGCGCGCGGAGAGCGCCGCCTGCTCGGCCTCCGTCAGCGGCGCCGGCGCAAAGCGGCTGCCGTCGAACAAGGCGGCCATGGTCGCCGTGTCCATGTTGCGCTCGAGGCGGAGCATGCCGATCAGCCGGGCGCGTGCGGTATCGGCGTCCATCAGATACGCGCTCGAGGCGTAGCGGCGCAGCACGTCCCAGACGAGGCCGGCGATGGCGGCGCGGTCGCCGGAGCCGGCAAAGCGGTGCGCGGTGCCCCACTCCTTCAGCGCTTTCGCCGCGGGCACGCGGTCCTTCTCGATGGTGTCGATCAGTTCGATGGCTGCGGACAGCCGGGCAGCAGGAGTCATTTGAATCTTTCAGATGAGGATTGGCGCTTAAGCGCCTAGATCAGCAACAGCATCTTCAGCGCGAAGTAGATCCACATCGCGAGCAGCACCAGCACGCCGGCGAGCCAGACCGTGGAGCGCCGTCCGAGATCGTTCGAGGCGACGAACACGCCGGCATGGGCAAAGCGCGTCACCACGAACACCCAGGACATCAGCACGATGAAGAGATCGGCATGGCGCAAGGGCAGCGCCAGCGCGATCAGGGCGTAGAACAGCACCGGCAATTCGAACTGGTTGCGGTAGCAATTGGCGATTTGGGTGGCGTCCTTGGGCCAGTTCGGCTCGCCCAGCGCAATGTCGCGGATCTTGGTCTCGCCCGAGACCAGCGCCTTCCGGCGCCCGAACACCATGCCGATCAGGAGCGCGAAGGTGAGGCCGACCTGCACGAAGACAGGCAGCAGGACCATTTGGATGGACATCGGAACTTTCCCGTAAGGCGGAACGCCGCGAGCCGTCATTAGCCGCGACTGCTGGCGCTGACAATCAACCAGTTGAACCGGGGTTCCATATCTTGCGACCAACCACCGATAGTTAAAGCGATTTCGGCCCCTTTTCGGGGCCTGAGGCGAGCACCCGCCATGAACACCCTCTTCAGCCAGATCGCCGGTTTGATGAGCTCTTTGTCCGAATCCGCTGACGGCCGGCTCGGCATCCTGATGTCGGCGCTCTCGGGTATCGCGACGGCGCTGGCAGTTGCGCTGGCGCTGACGGTGTATTTCCGCATGGGCTACCGGAGCTGGCGCGACATCGTCAGGCATGGCCTGGCCACGCTCACCGCCGTCGCCTTGTTCGGCTTCGCCGCCTACGACATGCGCCACGCCGCGCTCGCCTATCTCGGCCTCAATCCATCCAAACCCGCGGTCGAGTTCGAGATCCGCATGCCCAGGGAGACTCTGACCGCGGCGTCCGACAGCCAGATCGAGCTGCACACCGACCGCAACCAGACGCTGGCGCTGGTCGACGGCGTGCGCGACCTCGCCGACGGACGCTCCGTGCTGCGCGGCGCGGTGGCGCTCAACCACCGCACCGCCGACCGCGTGCTGGTCGTGAACCTGCCCGGCAAGGGCACGTTCGAATTCCGCCTTCGCCTGCCCGCCGAACCACATCGCTCCGAGCAGTTCGGCCCCTGGCACCTCGCCGACCGCATTGCTTCACCGGGGGCGGGCGCCGTCGCCCCGCAGGACGCCTACACCATCCGCTATCGCGTGCTTTAAACTTTGTTCGATCGCGGATTGCACGCGCGCGTCATCGTTCCGACGTCTGGCGGCGCAATACTTCGCCCATGTCCGAATTTCGCCTGACGCAGATTTCCGACACCCATCTCGGCCGGCGCTTTCCCGGCCTGATCGCAAATTTCGAGCGCGTCAGCGAGCACATCGACGCGAACAGACCCGATCTCGTGATCAACACCGGCGATGTCTCCTTCGACGGGCCGACCAGCCGCGATGATGTCGCCTTCGCCAAAGGCCTGCACGATGCCCTGCCCGTCGCCTGCCGTTACATCCCCGGCAATCACGACATCGGCGACAATCCGACCGCGATCGGACCTGCGCCGAAACCGCCGGTCATGGAAGCGCACCGCCGGCAATTCTGCGACATCATCGGCGAGGATCATTGGTCGTTCGAGGCCGCAGGCTGGCGCTTCATCGGCCTCAACACGCTGGTGATGAATTCGGGCCTCGCCTTCGAGGCCGAGCAGTTCGACTGGCTGTCCCAGGACGTATCGCGCGTGAACGGCAAGCCCGTCGCGCTGTTCCTGCACAAGCCGCTGTTCCTCAACCTGCCTAACGATCCAGAGACGCCGGAGACCTCGATCCGCTACGTGCCGCAGCCGGCGCGCGCGCGATTGATCGAGATGTTTGCGAATGTCGATTTGCGCCTGATCGCCAGCGGTCACGTGCACCAGCGCCGCGACTTCAGCTATCGCCACACCCGCCATGTCTGGGCGCCGTCGGCCGGCTTCAGGATCAACGATTCGCGCCAGGACCGCATCGCGATCAAGGAAGTCGGGCTCGTCGAATACCGCTTCCAGCCCGACAGCTTTGAGGTTCGTCACCTCCGCGCGGCAGGTCAGGTCGATGTCGATATCGAGGAGCTGCTCGCGCAGATGGGCGGCGAGCATTAGCCTAGGCGACGAGCACCATTCCCTACCTTGATACCTTATTGCATCAAACATGGCTTGGGAATGACTAAAAGAGCCTGATGACAACGTTGTCATTCCGACATATCGTTCCTTCCGCGGTCGAGGGCCGCAAACGGAGCGACGATGCAGTTCTTGTCCCGGTGGGATAGCCAACGTCTTTCAGCGACCATTCGGGGTATTCCCCTGGTCGATGGCCTGCCGGTCGATGAGATCGCCAGCCAGAATTGGCAGCCTTCCCGCGGCGATCTTGCCCTGCCCGCCCTCACCCTCGACGAAGCCGCTTTCGCATCCAATCGCGACCTCTTCCTGAGATGGTGCGCGAGCGCCGGCGTTGCGGTTGCCCCCCATGCCAAGACGCCGATGTCGCCGGAGCTCGCCCGCTCGCTACGCGAGGCCGGCGCCTGGGGCACGACGGTCGCCAATATCCAGCAGGCCGCCGTGCTGCTCGCGAGCGGCGAGCGACGCCTGCTGCTCGCCAACGAGATCGGCGGGCTCGCTTCCGGCCGGCGGCTCGGCGCGCTGCTCGGCGCCTATCCCGATGTCGAGTTTCACGCCTTCGCGGATTCGCCGGCCGCCGTTGCAGCACTCGCCGAGGCAGCGCGCATCGCGGGTCGCAGCGAATTGTCCGTGCTGATCGAACTCGGCGCCGGCCGCGCCGGCGCGCGCGATCGTGCCGCGGTCGAAGCAACGATTGCCGCGGTGCTCGCGGCCGACCGGCTCGTGCTCGGCGGCGTCGCCACTTACGAAGGCGCGGTCGCAACGCCCGATGCCGATGAGACGATGCGCGCGATCGCGGCACTGATGGAACGCACTGTCGAGACCTTCGCGCTGGTGCGCACTGCTGCCCCGCAGCGGCCACTGATCATGAGTGCCGGCGGCTCCGCGTATTTCGATATCGTCGCGCAAACACTCGCACCAAGCGCGCAGGCCGACGGCAACGCCACGGTCATCCTGCGTTCGGGCGCGCTGTTCTTTGCCGATCACGGCATCTACGCCCGCGCCTTCGCTGAACTGGACCGGCGCGGCGGCCTGCTCATTGACGGCACGCGCCACTCGGCCGTGGACAACTTTCGTCCCGCGCTGACGCTCTGGGCCGAGGTGCTGTCGCGCCCCGAAGCCGGGCTTGCAATCGCCGGCTTCGGCATGCGCGATGCCTCCTTCGATCAGGGACTGCCCGTGCCCTTGCGCGTCTTCCGCGACGGCGTCGAGCAGCAAGGGCTCGCCGATCAGCTGGCGGTGACGCGCCTCAACGACCAGCACGCGTTCCTCTCCGTCGCTCCCGAAGCCGCGCTTGCCGTCGGCGACATCATCGCCTTCGGCATCTCGCATCCCTGCACCTGTCTCGACCGCTGGCGCGTGATCCTCGCCCTCGACGCCGACGGTGTCGTGACGCGCGCCCTCCCCACCCAGTTCGGCTGAGAGCAGCGCATGAATTTCCTGCCGCTCTGGCGCTATCAGAACCAGCTCATCGACGGGGCCATCGTCACGCTCGAGCTGACGGTGATCTCGGCGGTATGCGGGCTCCTGATCGGCGTTGCCGGCGCGGTCGCACTGAATGGGCGGATCACGCCGCTGCGCTGGCTGGTGCGCGGCTACATCGAGCTGCTCCGCAACACGCCGTCGCTGATCCAGCTCTTCATCGTCTTCTTCGTGTTGCCGAACTTCGGCCTGAAACTGCCGGCGTTCGAGGCCGCCAGCGTCGCGCTCTCGCTGTATTTCGGCGCCTATTCGGTCGAGATCATTCGCGCCGGCCTCGACTCCATCCCGCGCAACCAGGTCGAAGCCGGCCAGTGTCTCGGCCTATCAGGCTGGCAGGTGTTTCGCCACATCGTGCTGCCGCCGGCGCTACGCAACGTCTATCCGGCCGTGACCAGCCAGTTCGTGCTTTTGCTGCTCGGCACCTCGCTGGCCTCGCAAGTCGCAACCGACGAGCTGTTCCATGTCGCAGGCTTCATCGAAAGCCGCACCTATCGCAGCTTCGAGGTCTACGCGGTGATCTGCGTGGTCTATTTCGCGATGGCGATGTCGTTCAAGGCGCTGTTCGCCATCATCGGTGCGGCGGCCTTCCGCTGGCCGCGACGGCGCTAAGGGCAGGCGATGCGATCCTTCTCCCTCATCGATCTCGTCTCGCTCGTTGAAGCCCTGCGCTGGACCGTCGCGCTCGTCGTGCTCGCGCTCGGCTTCGGTGCGCCGCTGGCGCTCGGGCTCGCAATGGGCCGCATCAGCCGCTTCGCCGGCCTGCGCTGGATCATGGCGGCGTGCATCCAGATCGTCCAGAGCGTGCCTCTGCTCGGCCTGTTGTTCTTCTTCTATTTCGGCATGCCGATGTTTTTGGGCATCCAGGTGCCCGCGATCCTCGCCGTCACCGTCGCCTATACGCTCTACACCGCCGCCTTTCTCGGCGAGATCTGGCGCGGCGGCCTGGAGGCGGTGAAGCAGGCGCAATGGGAGGCCGGCGCCTGCCTCGGCCTCTCCGCCTGGCAGCAATTCCGCCACATCATCGGCCCCCAAGCGCTGCGGCTATCGCTGCCGCCGACCGTCGGCTTCCTGGTGCAGCTCATCAAGGGCACCTCGCTCGCCTCCATCATCGGCTTCGTCGAGCTCGCTCGCGCAGGGCAAGTGGTGAGCGCGGCGACGTTCCAACCGCTGCTCACCTACGCGCTGGTCGCCGCGATCTATTTCGCGCTGTGCCTGCCGCTCACGCTCTGGTCCCGCTCCCTGGAGGCCCGCCTCGATGGCTCTCGTTGAAATCCGCGACGTGCACAAGACATTCGGCAAGGTCGAGGTGCTCAAGGGCGTCTCGCTCGACGTCGAGGAAGGCGAGATCGTCACGATCATCGGCCGCTCCGGCTCGGGCAAGTCGACGCTGCTCCGCTGCATCAACGCGCTGGAGAGCGTCGATTCCGGCGAGATCCGCGTCGAGGGCGAGCGGGTCCATGCCAAAATGCCGGACCTGAAAAAATTTCGTCAGCGCGTCGGCATCGTGTTCCAGGCCTTCAATTTGTTTCCGCATCTGAAGGTCGAGCGCAACATCACGCTCGCGCCGCTCCTCACCGGCCGCACCGAGAAGGCAAAGGCCCGTGCGCTGGCCGAAGACGTGCTCACCCGCGTCGGCCTCGCCGACAAGATCGACGCCTGGCCCGAGCAGCTCTCCGGCGGCCAGCAGCAGCGTGTCGCCATTGCGCGCTGCCTCGCCATGGCCCCTCACCTCATGCTGTTCGACGAGGTCACTTCGGCACTCGATCCCGAGCTGGTCGGCGAAGTGTTGAAAGTGATGGAGGCGATGGCGAAACAGGGCATGACGATGATCCTCGTCACCCACGAGATGGGCTTTGCCCGCAACGTCGCCGACCGCATCGTCTTCATGCATCAGGGCCGCGTCTGGGAACAGGGCCCACCGGCAAAACTGTTCGCTAACCCCAAGACCCCCGAGCTCGCAAGCTTCATCGCTTCCGCGAAATGATCAACCAGCCATCCGTCACCAGGAGAGAGTCATGAGACAATTGAAGTCCCTCTTTGCGATCGCAGCCACCGCGCTCGCAATCATTGCTGCGCCGAACCTTGCTCACGCCGACAAGCTCCAGGACGTGCTCGGCTCCGGCAAGCTCCGCGTCGGCCTGCTGACCGATGCCGCGCCGTGGGGTTTCAAGGACGACAAGGGCGAGATCGCCGGCCTCGATGCCGATCTCGCCAAGCTGATCGCCGCCGACATGGGCGTCAAGCTCGAGCTCGTCCCGGTGACGGGCGCCGCGCGTATTCCCAGCCTGCTCTCGGACAAGATCGACATCCTGATCGCGGGTCTTGGCGCCACGCCCGAGCGCGCCCAGCAGGTGATGTTCTCGCAACCCTATGCGGTGGTTAATCTCGGCGTCTACGGCCCCAAGTCGATTCCGGCCGCGACCGGCAAGAAGCCCGACAATCTCGACGGCCGCAGCGTTGCCGTGGCCAAGGGCTCGACGCTCGACGTCTGGCTCACCGACAACGCGCCGAAGGTGAAGCTGGTGCGTTTCGAGGACACGCCGGCCGCGCTCGCCGCCTACCTCGCGGGACAGGCCGACACCTTCGCCGAGAACAGCGCCATCGCGCTGAAGGTGCAGGACCAGAACCCGACCAAGGAGGTCGAGCTGAAATTCCTGATCCGTCAGTCGCCGGCCCATGTCGGTGTGCGCCAGGGCGAGCAGAACCTGCTCAACTGGATCAACACAGACATCTTCTTCAACAAGCTCAACGGCAAGCTCGGCGCACTGCAATTGAAGTGGTTCAAGGAAGAGCAGACGCTGCCGACGCTGTAAGCCGACACTTGCTCCCGCGCGCGTCGCGGGAGCCACACTTTCACGAGGAGATTTTCAGATGATCAAACGTTACGTCGTGGGTTCGCGCATGAGCCAGGCGGTCGCCGCCGGCGGCATGGTGCACATCGCAGGCCAGGTCGCCGATGACCGCAAGGCCGGCATCGTGTCGCAGACCCAGCAGGTGCTCGCCAAGATCGACGCGCTGCTGAAAGAGGCCGGCTCCGACCGCTCCAAACTGATCGCGGTCAATGTCTTCCTGCCGCACATCACCGACTTCGACACCATGAACTCGGTCTACGACGCCTGGATCGATCCGGCCAATCCGCCGGCGCGCGCCTGCGTCGAAGCCCGCCTCGCCGACCCCGATTTGCGCGTCGAGATGACCGCGGTCGCCTTGCTCTGAAGAGCGCTCCTTCCAACCTTCGGCCGGCGTCGGCGACGACGCGGCCTTGAGGCCTCCCATGCATACCGGACTGTTCCACGACATCGACTTCGAGAAGGACCAGAAATGGTCCGGCCACCTCGGCATTCCCTTCTCGATCGACCGCTCCCCCTATTACCAGCTCAAGATCCCGATCTTCCGGATCAAGAACGGCGCCGGCCCCAAACTTCTCTTGATGGCCGGCAATCACGGCGACGAATATGAGGGCGAGATCACGCTGACGCGGCTGTATCGCCGGCTCGATGCAGCCGCCATCAAGGGCGAGATCACCATCCTGCCCTTCGCCAATTTGCCCGCCGTGATGGCGGCGCGCCGCCGCTCGCCGCTCGACGAGGGCAATCTCAACCGCGCCTTCCCGGGCGATGCTGCGGGCACGCCGACGTTCCGCCTTGCGCACTTCCTCGAGCACGAGCTGTTTCCGCGCCACGACGTTGTCTTCGACATCCACTCCGGTGGCACCTCGATGGCGCACGTGCCCTGCGCGCTGATCGAGCGGCAGGGGCCGCCCGAGATGTTCGGCCACGCGCTGCGCCTGATGGAAGGGCTGGGCATGCCCTTCGCCTTCGTCGCCGAGAACGGCGCGACCGCACCGACCTCGATGGCGGCGACCGCGCGCGCCGGCGCGATCGGGCTATCAGGCGAATTCGGCGGCGGCGGCACCGTGACGCCGCAGACCATGGCGCTCACCGCGCGCGCCGTCGATCGTCTGCTGCTCGCACTCGGTCTGGTTCAGGCGCCGGTGCTGGGGCCGCATGCGCCGGTCGAACGCGCCACCGAGCTGCTGGCGCTGCAAAGCCATGCACAGGCGGTGTTCGCGACGCGGCGCGGCTGGTTCGAGCCCGCCGTCACTGTCGGCGCACGCGTCGCGGCCGGCGACGTCGCCGGCTGGTATCACGACTTCGAGCGACCGGAACTGCCGGAAGAGGTGCTGCGTTTTCCGGCCGACGGCATCGTGATCTCGCAGCGCCTGCACACCGACAGCCAGAGCGGCGACTGCCTGGTCCAGGTCGGCCGTGCCTTGAAGCGTGAGGAGGTTTTGACGACGAGCTGAGTTCGATTAGCCTTGTCTCGCATCACCGATCAGGATTCGATGACCGATCCGGCAAAGCCAGGCTATGACGATGTGGTGCGCATTCCGGCCCCGCCCGGCCGCGCCAGCGCAACCGGACGGCCGCCGCGCATCGCGGAGGTCGCGGAACGCGCGGGCGTGTCGCCGATCACGGTGTCGCGGGTGTTGTGTCATCCCGAGAAGGTCAATCGCGAAACCCGCGAACGCATTCTCGAAGTGATCGAGGCGACGGGCTACGCCTCCAACCCGCATGCGCGCGCACTGCGCTCGGGCCGCTCGAACGTGGTCATGGCCTTCGTCTCCAACATCCTCAGCCAGCAGTTCGGCCTCGCCGTGCGCAGCTTTGCCGCCACGCTGGAGCCTGAGGGTTTTGAGGTGCTGGTCGGCCAGACCTCCTACTCCTATGCCAAGGAAGTCGCGATGATCCAGTCGCTGCGCGGCATCCGCCCCGCAGCGGTGATGTTCACCGGCGTGATCGAGCTCGAGGAGAACCGCGCAGCGCTTGCCGAGCTCGGCATTCCCGTGATCGAGACCTGGGCGTTCCCGCGCGATCCCATCGACATGCTGGTCGGACTGCCCAATGCCGATGCCGGCGCGATGGCGGCGCGCAGGCTGGCCGCGGCCGGTCGCCGCCGCGTCGCCTTCATCGGCCGCAGCAGCGGCCGTGGCGCGCTGCGCCGCGACGGTTTTCGCACGGCAGCGGCGCAGCTTGGGCTCGAAATCGTGCACGAGATCGTCGTTGGAGAGGTCACGGGGCTGGTCGACGGCCGCGCCGCCTTCACTGCACTGCTCGAGCGCAGCGATCCTGTCGATGCCGTGTTCTGCGCCAACGATCTGCTCGCGACCGGCGCGCTGATCGAGGCTCGCGCACGCGGACTTTCCGTGCCGCGCGATCTCGCGGTGCTCGGCTTCGGCGACAACGATGTCGCCGATCAGATCACGCCCGGCCTCACCACCATCTCGTTCGATGCGGCGGCGGTGGGGCGCATCGCGGGCGAGCTGCTGCTGGCGCGCCTGTCCGGCACGCCGCCCGCCGAGCAGCGGCTGGCCGTCGAATTGTTCCTGGTCGAGCGCGGCAGCGTTTGAGCGTTGGACTTAGGCTACGCTCTTGAGATCCTGCTGGATCGCAGCCAGCAGGGATTCCAGCGCGGCGCTGTTCACCGGCTTCGCTTCAGCGATCGCGGGCTGCACAATCTTCACCGGACGCTTCGGGAACGGCGGCGCCGGCATCGCGGCTGGCGCGAAATCGCCCGCCTCCTCGGCGCGCACGAACTTGCCATGGATGACGTCGTCGCGCCGGCCCATGACGAACATCGTCGCCCAATAGCCGGCAGCCAGAAGGATTACGCAGAAAATACCGATCTCAATCATCGCAACACCTGAAATATGCGCAATGATTCAATGCCTTCGTCTAGAGGTCAATGAATGAGCGGTCACACCTGCGGCTTTTGCGGGCAGGTGTGACCGTTTGGTGACTCTTCCTTAACCATCCGCGCCCGGACTGTGGCGCCAATGCAACTGGGCCTTGCAGCTAGGCCTTATCCGGCCCCACCCGGACCAGCTGCTTGCCGAAATTGGCGCCCTTCAGGAGCCCCATGAAGGCGCCGGGCGCGCTCTCCAGGCCCTCGGTGACGAACTCCTTATACTTGACCTTGCCGTCGCGGACCCAACCCGACATGTCGCGCAGGAAGTCGCCATGGCGCGAGGCGAAGTCGGAGACGATGAAGCCACGGAAGGTCAGCCGCTTGGTCAGGGTCGCGCGCATCATCGCACCAGCCCATTTCGGCGGCTTGGCCTCGGTGTCGTTGTAATGGGCGATGAGGCCGCAGACGGGCACGCGCGCAAAGGCATTGAGCAGCGGGAACACCGCCTCGAACACGGCGCCGCCGACATTCTCGAAATAGACGTCGATGCCTTTCGGGCAGACGTCCTTCAGCTTCGCGGCCAGATCAGGATCGCGGTGATCGATGCAGGCATCGAAGCCGAGCTCCTTCACCACGTAGTCGCATTTGTCCTTGCCGCCGGCGATGCCGACCGCGCGGGCGCCCTTGATCTTGGCGATCTGTCCGACGGCCGAGCCGACCGCACCGGAGGCACCCGCGACGACGACGGTCTCGCCCTCTTGCGGCTTGCCGATATCGAGCAGGCCCGTATACGCGGTCATGCCGGGCATGCCGAGCACGCCAATGGACGTGGAGATCGGACCGAGCTTCGGATCGACCTTGATCAGGCCCTTGCCGTTGGAGATCGCGTTCGTCTGCCAGCCGGTACGGGCTCGCACGATGTCGCCCTTGGCAAAATCGGGATTGCTGGACGCCGCAACCTCGCTGACCGCCTCACCCTCCATCACGCCGCCAATCGGCACCGGTGCGGCGTAGGACGGCCCCTCACTCATGCGGCCGCGCATATAGGGATCAAGCGACAGCCAGATCGTGCGCAACAGGATTTCGCCCTGCCCCGGCGCTGGGACAGCGAATTCCTCCAGACGAAAATCAGACGGTTTGGGTTCGCCGACGGGACGCGCGGCAAGAACGATGCGCTTGGCTTGGGACATGGCTTCCTCCAGATTGCTTATTGCCCTGATTTAGAGGGAGCGTCGCGGCGAAGCAAACTCTCGCTCAATTAAGGCTTTGGTCGCGATTTGCGAACTAAAATTGCGTGGTCCTTCCACGACCAAAGAGCCTATCCGGTGCCAGAGCTTTCCCTGCCGTCTGAAAGTTCCTCCAACATCGGGACGAAGGGCGGCATCAGCCTGCGCTGGCGCGTCCTGGCAGGCAATTTGATCACGAGCCTTCTGGCCGTCGCGTTCGCGGGCGCCGTCGCCTGGGGCGGATGGGGCGATCTGCGCAAGCGGGAGGCGGCCGCGCGCTCGCTGACCGCTTTCGAGCTCATAATGAAGGCGAGCAGCCTGGTTCCGACCGAACGCACCGCCTGGTTCGCGGTGGCAACCCCGGTCGATCCCGCCACGCCTGAAAAACTATCAACCCTGGACAAGACCGTCGCCAGCACGGACGCCGCCGTCGCGGCGGCCAAGGCGGCTATTCTCGCGGCGGAGCTGCCGACGAAATCGATCGAAGCGGCCGAGCAGGCTTTGCATCAGCTGCGCAGTGCAGGCCGTCAGGCCGTGGTCCTGCCCAAGCCGCAACGCCCCGCCAACAGCCAGACGGTGATCGTGGATGGACTTGCACGCTCCATCGACGCCCTCACCGCGGCAACAAGCGAGGCCTCGATCAACCTGTCGCGGACCGGCAGCGACATCGAGAACCTGCTGCCTTCGGCGGCGTTGGCGCAGAGCGCACAAAGCATGCGCGCCATCAATGGCGCACGTGCCGCAGTGCTCGGCCTGTTTGCCCGCAACCAGCCCTTGTCGGCAGCCCAGCGCGTCGAGGTGACCGAATTGACAGGTCAGGTCGCGCTGATCTGGATGCAGATCGAGCAGGGCGTGCACAATGTCGGCGATGCGCCGGCGCTCGTGAACGCCATCGACAAGGTGCGCGCGAAGCTGATGACCGAAGGCGAGCCGCGGCTTCGCGAGATGGTCGCGGCCGCACGCGAAGGCCGTCCCAGCCCGATCAGCGAGGCCGAATGGCCCGGCTGGCTCGCGCCGGTCATGAACAGCGTGCTGGGCTTGCGCGACGCCGCCCTGACCTTTGCCCACGACGCCAACGACGCTGCGATCTCACAAGCGCAGATGCGGCTGACCTGGGCGCTCGCGGCCCTGCTGGTCGTGCTGATCGCCTCGGTCGCCGTCGTCATCGCCGTTATGCGCCAGGTGATCAGCCCGCTGGTGCGGCTGACCGGAACGACGCTGCGGCTTGCCGACGGCGAGCTCGACGCTGCAATCCCCGACGGCCATCGCAAGGACGAGATCGGAACGATGGCCAGCGCGCTCCAGATCTTCAAGGACGCGCTGATTGCGAAAAAGCTCGCCGACGAGGATGCCGCACGTAACGCCGAAGCGCAGATCGAACGCGGTCGCCGCGTCAACGTCATCACGCGCGATTTCGAGACCGCGATCGGCGAGATCGTCAGCACGGTGTCGTCGGCAGCAACCAAGCTCGAAGGTTCGGCCGGCACCTTGAACACGACAGCCGATCGTTCGCAGACGCTGACGACCGCCGTCGCGGCTGCGTCCGAGGAGGCATCCGCCAACGTGCAGTCGGTCGCTTCCGCGACCGAGGAGCTCACGTCGTCGGTCAACGAAATCAGCCGGCAGGTTCAGGAATCCGCGCGCGTGGCCGGCGATGCCGTCGAGCAGGCGCGCCGCACCAACGAACGCGTCGGAGAATTGTCGCAGGCGGCAAGCCGGATCGGCGACGTCATCGAGCTCATCAACTCGATCGCGGGCCAGACCAATTTGCTGGCGCTGAACGCGACCATCGAGGCCGCGCGCGCCGGCGAAGCCGGCCGCGGCTTCGCCGTGGTCGCCTCGGAAGTGAAGGCGCTGGCGCAGCAGACCGCGAAGGCGACCGAGGAAATCCAACAGCAGATCGGCAGCGTCCAGACGGCGACACAGGAATCCGTCAGCGCCATCAAGGCGATCGGCGAGACGATCGGGAGATTGTCGGAAATCTCCTCGACGATTGCCGCAGCCGTCGAGGAACAGGGTGCAGCCACGCAGGAGATTGCGCGAAATGTGCAGCAGGCGGCGCACGGCACCCAGCAGGTCTCCGCCAATATCAACAACGTCCAGCAGGGCGCCAGCGAGACCGGCTCGGCCTCATCCCAGGTGCTGACCGCCGCCCAATTGCTCGCCTCGGACTCGAGCCGCCTCAAGCTCGAGGTCGGAAAATTTCTCGAGGCCGTGCGTGCGGCCTGAGGCGGCGCCAACGCCCCCGTCTTCCGGAAAATTTTAAGTGCCGGATTAAGGCCGCGATCAACCCATCCCTACTAGTCTAGGCTGTACCAAGGCGATCACCTCGCCTCTGCCGTGCGCGGCATCATCGGCGGCGGCAAATGTGGTAAGCAAAAATGACAGTTGGACGGGAAATGACTTCGCTGAGGCAGCACGTCGGGCAAATGGCGCTCGCAGCCCCGAAGAGCACGGCATGGAAAATAACGCTCTCCATCATGACTCTGCCGATACTCGGTGTGATCGGCCCCATGCTGTTTGCGTTGCTCAGAGGCGCATCCCTTGATTGGCGGACGGAATCAGGGGGTCTTGGAGCCCTGATCCTCATCTTATTGCCAACATGGATCGCGCTATTTCTCAATCACCGCCACGTCCTGCCGATATTCTTGTCAAACGTCTTCTGCGTCTTGATATCCGTTCTCTGCGCGTTCGACATGTCCGTCCTCAATTGGGCCGGCCTCGACGGCGACGTCTGGTGGTCGTTGCTGGGATGGCAAGCTGCACTAATCTGGTCGTTTATCAACACCAAGCGACCTGACGCCGCGGATTTGGATCACTCCGCGCCGCCGATCTCACCACTAACGATCAGCACATGACCTCGCGTCGGGCGAACTAGCCCCCGCCCGGATAGTTCGGGGCCTCGCGCGTGATGGTCACGTCGTGGACGTGGCTTTCGCGCAGGCCGGCGCCGGTGATGCGGACGAAGTTTGCCTTCTCGTGCAGCTCCTTCATGTCCTTGGCGCCGACATAGCCCATCGCGGCGCGGAGGCCACCGGCGAGCTGGTGCATGACGTTGCCGACCGGCCCCTTGTAGGGCACCTGGCCCTCGATGCCTTCGGGGACCAGCTTGAGCGTGTCCTTGATGTCCTGCTGGAAGTAGCGATCCGCCGAACCGCGCGCCATCGCGCCGACCGAGCCCATGCCGCGATAGGCCTTGTAGGAACGGCCCTGCCACAGGAACACTTCGCCGGGTGTCTCGTCGGTGCCCGCGAGCAGCGAGCCGACCATGGCGATGTCGGCGCCGGCGGCGAGCGCCTTCGCAAGATCGCCGGAGAACTTGATGCCGCCGTCGGCGATGACCGGGATGTCGGACTTCTTTGCAGCTTCGACCGCATCCATGATCGCGGTGAGCTGGGGAACGCCGACGCCGGCGACGATGCGCGTGGTGCAGATCGAGCCCGGGCCGATGCCGACCTTGATGCAGTCCGCGCCCGCATCGATCAGCGCCTGCGTGCCTTCGGCGGTCGCGACGTTGCCGGCGACGACCTGCACCGAATTGGAGAGACGCTTGATGCGGTTGACGGCGTGCAGCACGTGGCGGGAATGGCCGTGCGCGGTGTCGACGACGACGAGGTCGACGCCGGCATCGATCAGCCGTTCGGTGCGCTCGAAGCCGGTGTCACCGACGGTGGTGGCGGCGGCGACGCGGAGGCGGCCCTGCGCGTCCTTGCAGGCGAGCGGATGGGCGACCGCCTTCTCCATGTCCTTGACGGTGATGAGGCCGACGCAGCGATACTGGTCGTCGACGACGAGCAGCTTCTCGAGGCGATGCTGGTGCAGCATCCGCTTGGCCTCGTCCTGGCCGACGTTCTCGCGCACCGTGACGAGGCCTTCATGCGTCATCAGCTCGGAGACTTTTTGCCGGCGGTCGGTCGCGAACCGAACGTCGCGGTTGGTGAGAATGCCGACCAGCTTGCCCGGCGTGGTCTTGCCGGCGCCGGTGACGACGGGAATGCCGGAGATGCCGTGATCGCTCATCAGCTTCAGCGCATCGTCGAGCGTGGCCTCGGGGCTGATCGTGAGCGGATTCACCACCATGCCCGACTCGTACTTCTTGACCAGCCGCACCTGGGCGGCCTGCCCTTCGGGATCGAAATTACGATGGATCACGCCGATGCCGCCGGCCTGCGCCATGGCGATCGCCATGCGGGCCTCGGTGACGGTGTCCATGGCGGAGGCCATGATCGGGATGTTGAGCGGAATGGCGCGGGTGACGCGGGAGCGGATGTCGACCTCACCCGGCATCACGTCCGACAGGCCCGGCTTCAACAGCACGTCGTCGAACGTAAAGGCTTCGCGAATGCCTTGTTGCACCGTGGCCATGTGCCAACTCCTTCCGCGGCCCTGCCGCAAATAGATATGGATGAGCGCCGGCCTCGGCGTACCTTGCGGCATCGCCGGAGAATCGGAGCCCATCGGTGGGGTTGACGCGGGTCGATAGCATGACCGCGTGACGAATCAAAGCAATTCAGCCCGCTGGCCAGCCATGCACAGGCTTTTTAGGTAAATTCAGCGTGGACAACCGGTTCGGCGGAGATGGCTGGGCGGCCTGTGCTGGCGGATCGCGTCGACGACCTCCCGGTGGCGTCGGTCCATCGGGAGTCACACCGTTGTTACGCAGGATTTAGGTGCTATGCGTTGATACGCAATAGTCCCGGCCGAGTGGCGGTGATAAGCCGCCATCCTCGCCCTTCCTGATTTTCATTACCAATCGTTCATGGTCGACAAGCAACGCATCATTCCGCTGATCGTGGCCACTGCTCTCTTCATGGAGAACATGGACTCGACTGTCATCGCCACCTCGCTTCCGGCGATCGCGGCTGACATCGGCACCAGCCCGCTGACGCTGAAGCTCGCGATCACCTCCTACCTGCTGTCGCTTGCGGTGTTCATTCCGGCGAGCGGCTGGACCGCTGACAGGTTCGGGGCGCGGATGGTGTTCGCGATCGCGGTCGGCGTGTTCATGGTGGGATCGATCGGCTGCGCGCTCTCGACCTCGGTCACCGATTTCGTGTTCGCGCGCATCCTGCAAGGCATGGGCGGCGCGATGATGACGCCGGTCGGACGCCTCGTGCTGCTGCGCTCGGTCGACAAGAGCGCACTGGTCAACGCCATGGCCTGGGTGACGATCCCTGCCCTGATAGGACCGGTGATCGGGCCGCCGCTCGGCGGCTTCATCACGACCTATGCGTCGTGGCACTGGATCTTCCTGATCAATATCCCGATCGGGCTGCTCGGCATCTTCATGGCATTGAAGTTCATCGATCCCATCAAGAGCGACGAGCAGGAGCCGTTCGATCTTTACGGCATGGTGCTCGCGGGGCTAGGGCTCGCCGGCATCGCCTTCGGTCTCTCCGTTGCCGGCCTCAATTTGCTGCCGTGGAGCACGATCGCGGCCCTCGTCGCGGGCGGTTCGATCTCGATGACGCTCTATGTCATTCACGCGCGGCGCACCGGATCGCCCGTGCTGGACTTCTCCCTGCTGAACCTGCCGACGCTGCGCGCGGCGATCCTCGGCGGCTTCCTGTTCCGCCTCGGTATCGGTGCGCTGCCGTTCCTGCTTCCGCTCCTGATGCAGATCGGCTTCGGCCTGTCGCCGTTCCGTTCGGGCCTCGTCACGTTCGCCTCCTCGCTCGGGGCCATGGGCATGAAGACGCTGGCCGCGCGCCTCATCCGAACCTTCGGCTTCCGCAATCTGATGACGGTGAACGCGATCGTCAGCGCAGTCTTCCTCGCCGCCTGTGCGCTGTTCACGGTGAGCACGCCGCTGCTGATCATCATGATCATCCTGGTGGTCGGCGGCTTCTTTCGCTCACTCGAATTCACCGCGATCAACACGGTCGCCTATGCCGACGTCGAGCCGCCGCAGATGAGCCGCGCCACCACGCTCGTCAGCGTCAACCAGCAGCTCGCGGTCTCCGCAGGCGTCGCGGTCGGCGCAGCCTCGGTGGAGACGACGATGTGGCTCAGCCATGTCAGCGAGCTCAATGCCACCGTGTTCGCGCCCGCCTTCGTCGTGGTGGCGCTGACCTCTGCGGTGTCGAGCTTCTTCTTCTGGCAGATGCCCGCCGATGCCGGCCACGAGATCTCCGGCCGCAAGGCGGTGGATATTTCCAGCCGCAAGGGCGCCGCAAAGAGCGCCGCGAGCGCCGCCGTCAAGACGGCGACCGAGGACACCCAAAACGTGCGGGATCAGCGGCTCGGGTGAGGCCCGGCGCCTCAGTCCCCTCCACCGACGAGGACGAACGGAGCCCAATATGCCGGATATCCGTTCAGGGGACTGCCTCGATCCTCCATGTACGACAGCATGGCGCGGCGAAGTGCCTCCGATCGGTCGAGCGATCGATCGGCCTGCATGCGGCCAAACGCGTCGGTCATCAGCCTGGTCGCGGCATCCGACGCCAGACCCCAATGCGAGACGATCATGGCCTTGGCGCCGGCATAGAAGAACGCCCTCGCCAGTCCGGTCAGGGCTTCGGCCCCCGGACGATCACCTGCGATCGTGTTGCAGGCGGACAGCACGACGAGCTCGGCATTCAGGTTCAGCGTGCTGACCTCGCTCAACGTGAGCAGGCCGTCGTCGTCCTCGCTGGCGACATCCGGGATGGTCAAGGCAAGCGACGGCTCGGCCAGCCCTTTGACGTCGCCTGCGACCAGGCCGTGCGTGGCAAAATAGACGATCTGGTAATCGGCCAGCGGCCTTCGCTTGACGTTCGCCTCGGAGGCATCCTTTTCGACCAGAATATCGGATTGCGGAACGCCGAGCTTGCGGCCGATGTTCCTCACTTCCTCACCGGAATCGAGCAGCGTCGGTAGCGCCTCGCGCAGCCGGTTTCGATCGACCGAGGCGCCCTGCCAGAAGCTGGTATAGGCCCTGGTCGTCGGCGCGACGCGCTTTCCGGCACTGCCGGCCTCGGCCACAACGCGCCGCCGCTCCGCCGGGTCGAACACCGGATCGCCGAAGGCGATCATGGTTCGCGGCGCAAGGTTGCGTGCTTCCACACTACGCGTGGTACCCAGATTTGAAATCGAGGGCACGATCTTCACGGCAGACCTGCGGATCAACCAAGGTTGCTCGCGATATATCGCGACGTCCTTCAGTGCGAGCGCATCAACTGCCGGTTTTTCAGTGACCAGCAGATGGAAAGGAAGCGACGTCAACGGGCCGTCCGGGATCACGCTGATACGGGCCTTGCCCCCGACGATCGCTTCAACCGGACCGAGCAGGGCGGCGTAGAGGTCATAGGCTCGCCCGAGGCTGAACAGATCGGGCTTGCCGCCCAAGGCGGAAGCCCTGAACGCTTCGGGGTCGAGTCCGCGGCGAAACGCCTTCACCTTCTCCGAAAGCGCCGGCACGCCGTCCGTGAGCGCGCCCCATCCGAACGAGTCCTTGCTCACGGCAAGCACCAGCCCGCCCTTGTCGCCGGTCACGTAGATGACAACCGCCTCGTCGCCCTGGAGCCGCCGCTGGATATCGGCGACGTCGAGCGGCCGCGGGTCGACCAACGCCTTGTATCGCGGGGCGAGCTCGTCGACCTTCTTGTTCACCTCGGCGAGCTGGGTTTCGAGCTGGGTGATCTTGTCGCTGACATTCCGGAAACCGGCCTTCTCGTCATGCAAGGCGGTATCCGCGGTACGCGCCGCAAGGATTTGATTTCGTTCGGTGTCGAGCGCGGCCAACTGCAGCGTGATATCCTGGCTCGTCCGGATCAGTCGGGAGGCTTCGGCATCGCCACCTGCGATGCGCGCCGACGCCTTCTGAATGGCGCGCGAGGCGGAGGACTGCCCGGCCCGCTGGATCGCCGAGAGGGCCTCGTCGAAAAACTCCTTTTGTTGCGACGGCGATGCCGCGGCCGCCGAATAGAGCAACGCAGCATGGTCCTTGAAGAGTTGCGCCCGCCGTGTCGGCATGTCTTCCCGGACTGAGCCCGAGCCGCCGGCTCCCTCGCGCTCCGAAAACTCGGTCGTGGAGCGGATCGCGAGCCGGGACGCGCTCACGGCGTCATCGATCCGCCCCTGACGGCGATAGACCTCCGACATCCTTTGCAACGAATCCGCGACGTGAGGATGGCGCTCACCGAGCGAGGCGAGGCTGATCTCGATAGACCGAACGAGGGCGTCGGCGGCATCTTGCTGCCGGTCGAGGCGCTGGTAGACGCCGGCCAGGTCGTAGAGCGCACGGGCAATCTCGGGATGTCCCTTGGGCTGGACTGCTTCCCGGATGGCGAGCGCCCTCTGCTGCAACCGCAGCGCTTCGTCGTAATTGCCTGCCTTCTCCATCGCCTCGCGCAACAGCGACAGGCTGTAGGCGACGTCCGTGGATTGCTCGCCGAGAGCGGCAATCCGCAGCTTGAGGCTCTCCTTGAGAATCGCGATGGCGCCGGGGACGTCACCATTCACCAGCTTGATGCTGACGACATTGTTCTGAATCGGAATGCCGTCGAGATCGTCAGGACCAAAGACCTGGCGTCGGATGTTGGCGGCCTCCTCGAACAGGGGCTCCGCCTCGGCAAACCGCCCCTGCTGAAAGTACACGTCTCCCAGATTGTTGATGCCCCACGCAGTTTCCGGATGCCCGTGTCCCTGCTCTTTCTCGCGATATGTGATCGCCTTCTTGTAGAATTCGATGCCCTCGTCATACTTCCCCAGCCTGACCAGCACGGCTGCGAGCCTTTGCATCGTATCTCCGAGCGTTATGTTGGACACGCCGCGGTCGGCGAGATTGATCGACAGCGCCCGCCTGAGCAATTGCTCCGCCTCGTCATAGCGTCCGACTTCGCGGTAGAAAGCCGAAAACGATCTCAGGCTTGAAGCAACCTCCGCGCTATCCGCGCCTCGAAATTGTTCTTTGAGCGTCAGACCTTGTCGGTGCAATCGCTCGGCCTCGGCGTAATTGCCCCGCCGCCTCTCGACCCAAGCCAGATTATGAAGAACACCGATAGTTTCGCTCGCTTCTGCACCCTTGGCGTGACTGAGAATCGATTGTGCCTTCAAGTAGAGAACCGTCGCTTCGTCATATCGTCGCTGGTTGACGAGAGTTCCGGCAATGTCTTCCAGGATAGAGCCCGCATCCGCAGATTCTTTCCCAGCGCGGCCCTCTTCGACCTGAAGCGCCTGCCGATAATAGCCCTCCGATGCGGCATAGTCGCCCAACTTGCTGCTCGCCCAACCCAATTTCCGCGAGCGAGCGATTGCGTTGGCCTGCACTGACAGATGGCCTTTGTCGACCGCGACCGCCTTCTTGTAGTAGTCGAGCGCGCTACGATAATCGCCCAATGCAAAAACGGTGTCGCCCACGCCCATCAGGGCGGCGCCGTAAAGAAAATTATCCTCGCCAACGGCCTGCCGGGCCTCCTCGATGAATTGGGGGGCCGCACGCAAAACTTCCCTGTACTTGCGTTCCCCATATATCTTTCCAAGAGCAGCGTACCGCGCGCGAAACTCCTTCTCTCGGTCACTCGTGAGCTTCGATAGAAACGAAGTGATCTGGGTCTGTTCGGTCGCGATCAGCCCGGTCCCGTTCGGATCCAGCGCTCGCCGCGCAAATGCCCCCGATTGCTCCCTGTCCTTCAGGTCATCATAGACGAGAGCGAGGTTGGCGAACGTCCACCTCAGGGCCATCGGCGGCACGTCCTTGCTGCGCTCCCGGATCGCAAGCGACCGCCGGAAGAACTCCGCGGCCTGCGCATATTTTCCGGTGGCGCGATTGACCATGCCGAGATTGTGGAGCGTCTGCGCCGTCTCCAGGTGTTCCTTCCCCAGCGACTGCTCGCGCAATTGCAGGGTACGCGTCAAAAGCTGTTCGACCTGATCGTATTTCTTCTGCTGGAGATAGATGTTGGAGAGGTTGAACAGGGTCCAGGCGAGGTCCGGCTTCTTGCCCTTCGTCTCCCGAATCGTCTTGGCACGGAGATAGAAGCTCTCCGCCAGATCGAGCTTGCCCATCCGTTGATAGACCAGCGCAAGATTGTGCAGGGCGGCGCCGTAGGCCTCGCTGTCCGGACCGGGCTTGACCTTGACCGCGGCCTCGAACTGCTCGCCCTCACGCAACGCGGTCGGATAGTCGCTCGCGGCAAGCGCAAGCTGGTAGCGCTTGATGATTGCGTTGAGATCCACATTCGCCGCCGCGACCGGCGCGCTTGGCTTGTCGAGGGCGACAGCACCGCCGACCTCAGCGACACAGGGCAAGACGCCTGCCAACAGACAAATGATCCACTTTTCAGCGCGCATCTCGTCCCCCTGGCACCTGTCCTAGTTGCGCGACTCGCCCGATGCAATTCTTATCGGCGCGCGGGGCAAGCAAATTTGCCCGCGCAGCACCGCCCCGCCCCGCATTCCACCGGGTGAATAGCGGATTCCACGCCGTTTTCTGTGATGCAAATCACGGACGGTGACATCTTTAGGCGCGTCACTCAATCCGGTAACGCGACGATTTGGACGGCCCCATGATGCGTTTCAGCTTGTCGATCCTGATGCTGCTTGCCGCGGCGTGCACCTCGATGGACCGAGCGGCTGCGGACAGCGAGAAAGACGTCCTCGATGCATTGCAGGCAAAGCGGCCGATGCGGTGCCCCGTTGGGAGCCATTGCCGCGATCAGCCCGACGTGACGATCCGCTTTCGGACCGGATCGACCGAGCTGACGGGCGAGGCATCCTCCACGATCGCCACATTTGTCGATCGCTATCGGAAATCGACCGGCAAGTCTGCGATCACGCTGACCGGATTCGCCGACGCGCTTGGCCCGGCGGGTTACAATGCCGGCCTGTCGCGCCGCCGCGCGCTGGCCGTTCGCAGGATTCTGGTCGACAAATACGAACTGTCCGCCGGCGCGATCGACATCGTCGCCGGTGGTATTCGCCATGAGGGAGTCGTTTCCGCTGATGACCGCATTGCGATCGTCAGCATCACGCCGCGACAGTAATCCTCGAGATCGCGGCAAAACCGATCGGGGTGACGCGAACGGCAGAACGTCGGGCCTGTGACGGCCCGCGGCGATGTCAGGCTACCGTCCCGCCCCGAAACCCCGTCGCGAGCACGTAGCGCTCCGAGGAATCCGCACGGCTTGCGGCCGGCTTGACGTGACGCACCGTGGCAAAATCGCGCTTGAGCTGGGCGAGCAGATCGGCGTCGGCGCCGCTCTGGAATGCTTTTGCCAGGAACGTGCCGCCGGGCTTGAGCACATCGCAGGCAAAGGCGGCGGCGGTCTCGATCAGGCCAACGATGCGGAGCTGATCGGTCTTGCGGTGGCCGGTGGTGTTGGCGGCCATGTCGGACATCACGACGTCCGCGCCGCCGTCGAGCATGGCCTTGAGCTTGTCCGGCGCGTCATTGTCCATGAAATCGAGCTGAGCGAACTCGACGCCGGCAATCTTGGGGATTTCCAACAGGTCGATCGCGATCACCTTGCCCTTGCCGTCGACGGAGCCGACGCGCTTGGCAGCGATCTGGCTCCAGCCGCCTGGCGCAGCACCAAGGTCGACCACGGCCATGCCGTGCTTCAGCAGCCGATATTTGTCGTCGATCTCGAGCAGCTTGAATGCCGCGCGCGACCGATAGCCCAGCGCCTTCGCCTTGACGACATAGGGGTCGTTGAGCTGCCGCTCCAGCCAGAGCTTCGACGACAATTTGCGCTTGCCGCCGGTCTTGACCTTGGTCTTAACCTGGATGTGCAAGCGGCCGGTGGTGTCCTTGGCCATCTCACCAGCTCCTGAGCACGCCGTCTTCGCGCATCATCTCGACCAGCATGCCTTCGCGCAGGCCTCGGTCGGCGACGCGCAGGCGCGGCAGCGGGAACGCGCTCCTGATAGCATCGAGGATGGCGCAGCCGGCCAGCACGAGATCGGCACGCTCGACGCTGATGCAGCTGTTCGCGGCGCGCTCCTCGTAGCTCATGCCGAGCAGCTTGTTGATGGTCGCGGTGAGGTCGGAATCGTTCATCCAGATGCTGTCGATGCGGCGGCGGTCGTAGCGCGCGAGGTTGAGATGGATGCCGGCGAGCGTCGTCACTGTGCCGGAGGTTCCGAGCAGATGCATATCCGCGAGATCGCCGCCATGCTGTTCGGCGAACGGCGCGACGTGGCGCGCGACCTCACGCTCCATCGCGGCGTAAATCTCCGGCGTCACGTCGCGGCCGCCGAACTGCTCGGCAAGCGTGACCACGCCATACGGGATCGACATCCAGGCCTTTATGCGCGGCTCCGGATTGGCGGCATCGCGCTCGATCCGCACCAGCTCGGTCGAGCCGCCGCCGATATCGAACAGGATCGCGCCCCTCCCCCTGGGATCCACCAGCGGCGAGCAGCCGAGCACAGCGAGCGAAGCTTCGGTCCCGCGGTCGATCACCTCGAGCTCGATGCCGGTCTCGGCCGCGACGCGGCTGCGGAAGTTTTCAGCGTTCGAGGCCGCCCGGCAGGCTTCGGTCGCGATCAGCCGCAAGCGCCTGGCTTTGCGCAAATTGATCTTGTCGCGGCAGATGCCGAGCGCGACGATGGCGCGCTCGATCGCGGCCTCGCTGATGCAGCCGGTCGACGAGACGCCCTCGCCGAGCCGGATGATGCGCGAAAAGGAATCGACCACGCGAAAGCCATCGCTGGTCGGACAGGCGATCAGGAGCCTGCAATTGTTGGTGCCGAGGTCCAGCGCCGCATAGACGCCGGTTCCCGCTTGCGCGGGGACGGCCGGTTCGGGGGCCAACGCCACCGCCGCCATCGACCCCTCCAGCTCACCGTGCGGCGCATGGCCGTCGCGGAGCCGCGTGTGGTCATTCATACAAAACTGTCTTTCCGCGGCCGGTCGGGCCGGTCTGGAATTGATTTTTCGCCTGAAACCTTAGCAGCGCGGCGGGTATGCGCAACAACGCATCACATGGGACCATGCCCATTCGTGCGTTGTCGTGAACGGGTCCGTGGGTTATCTCAGAGGACCCGGTCCCCCAAAGCGCCCACAAAACGCGCAATTGCCGGCTTTTCAGGTTATTTCCATGCAAGAACACACCAAATCGTCCACGCTCGAAAACGCCATTGCACTGCAAAAATACGGCGTCGGGCAGCCGGTCCGCCGCAAGGAGGACGACACGCTGGTGCGCGGCAAGGGCCGCTACACCGACGATTTCAACCTGCCCGGCCAGGCCTATGCCGTGGTCGTCCGCTCCACCCATGCCCATGGAATCATCCGCAGCATCGGCACCGACGCCGCCAAGGCGATGCCAGGCGTGCTGGGGGTGTGGACCGGCAAGGACCTCGATGCCGCCGGCTACGGCCCCTTCACCTGCGGCCTGCCCCTGAAGAACCGTGACGGCTCGCCCCTGCTCCAGACCAACCGCCAGCCGCTGGCGACCGACAAGGTCCGCTTCGTCGGCGATCCCGTCGCCTTCGCGGTGGCGGAGACGCTGGCCCAGGCCCGCGACGCGGCCGAGGCCGTCGAGCTCGACATCGAGCCGCTGCCGGCGGTGACCGATCCCGAGGACGCCACCAAGCCCGGCGCGCCCCAGCTCTACGACCACATCCCGAACAACGTCGCGCTCGACTACCATTATGGCGACATGGACAAGGTCAACGCCGCCTTTGCCGGCGCCGCCCATATCACCAAGGTCGACATCGACAACACCCGCGTCGCCGTGGTCTCGATGGAGCCGCGCGTCGGCCTTGCCTCCTACGACAAGACAACCGAGCGCTACACCATCCAGATGCCGACGCAGGGCGTCGCGGGCAACCGCGCCAACCTCGCCAAGAATCTGAAAGTGCCGAACGAGAAGGTGCGCATCCTCACCGGCAATGTCGGCGGCTCCTTCGGCATGAAGAACGTCAACTATCCCGAATACATGTGCATCCTGTATGCGGCGAAGGAACTGGGAAAACCGGTGAAGTGGCTCGATGAGCGCTCGACCAGCTTTCTCTCCGACAGCCACGGCCGCGCGCAGAAGATCCATGCCGAGCTGGCGCTCGACGCCGAGGGGCATTTCCTCGCGGCAAAGCTCTCGGGCTACGGCAATCTCGGCGCCTACATCACCGGCGTTGCGCCCGGCCCGCTCTCGCTCAACACCGGCAAGAACTTTTCCAGCGTCTATCGTACGCCGCTGATGGGCATCGACATCAAGACGGTGCTGACCAACACCACGCTGATGGGCGCCTATCGCGGCGCCGGCCGTCCCGAGGCGAACTACTACATGGAGCGGCTGATCGACCGCGCCGCCGACGAGATGGGCATCAACCGCCTGACGATGCGCAAGCGCAACTTCATCAAGCAGAGCCAGATGCCGTTCGCGGCGTCCTCCGGCGTCACCTATGACAGCGGCGACTTCCAGGCGGTTTTCACCAAAGCACTCGAAATCTCCGACCACGAGAACTTCGCCAAGCGCAAGAAGGAGAGCAAGAAGGCCGGCAAGCTGCGCGGCATCGCTGTCGGCTCCTATCTCGAGGTCACCGCACCGCCGAGCCCCGAGCTCGGCAAGATCGTGTTCGATGCCGATGGCTCCGTGCAGCTCATCACCGGCACACTCGATTACGGCCAGGGCCACGCGTCTGCATTCGCGCAGGTGCTGTGCTCGCAGCTGGGCGTGCCCTTCGACAGCGTCAAGCTCGTGCAGGGCGACAGCGACATCGTCCACACCGGCAACGGCACCGGCGGCTCGCGCTCGATCACCGCGAGCGGCATGGCGATTGTGGGCGCTGCCAAGCTCGTCATTGAAAAGGGCAAGCGCGCCGCCGCGCACATGCTGGAAGCCTCCGAAGCCGACATCGAATTCGCCGACGGCAGTTTCACCATCGCCGGCACCGACCGCAGCATCGACATCATGGAGCTCGCCAGGAAGCTGCATGACGGCAAGACGCCGGAGGGCGTGCCTGACAGCCTCGACGTCGACCACACCAGCGATCCGGTGCCCTCGGCCTTCCCGAACGGCTGCCACGTCGCCGAGGTCGAGATCGATCCTGATACCGGCGTGGTGCAGATCGTGCGCTACAGCGCGGTCAACGATTTCGGCACGGTGATCAACCCGATGCTGGTCGCCGGCCAGCTTCATGGCGGCGTCGTCCAGGGCATCGGACAGGCTCTGATGGAGCACGTCCGCTACGACGAGAGCGGCCAGCCGATTACGGGCTCGCTGATGGACTACGCGCTGCCCCGCGCCGAGGACGTGCCGTTCATGGAGGTCGGCGATCACCCGGTGCCGGCCACGACCAATCCGCTCGGCAGCAAGGGCTGCGGCGAAGCCGGCTGCGCCGGCAGCCTGTCGACGGTGGTGAACGCGGTGGTCGATGCGCTGTCGGACTACGGCATCAAGCACATCGACATGCCGCTGACCCCGGAAAAGGTGTGGCGCGCGATTCAAGATGCGAAGGGGGCGGCGGCGTAAGGGACACTCGCTGCTTCCTCAACCCCTGCTGTCATCAACCGCCTTGTGCGCAATTGCGCACTGGAGCGGGGAATGACAGCGAATATGCGGACGCGCTGCGCCCCTACGCCGCCGCCTGCTCGCGCGGCATGTAGATCGCGGTGTGCTGGCAGTGCGCCAGCGGCGTCGTGCCGTTGGCGACGACGAGTGCGTCCAGCTCGACGAAGCGGTGGCCTTTCTTCTCGTAATTCGCGGTCACCTTAGCCTGCGCGGTGATCTCGTCGCCGGCGCGTGCCGCTGACAGGAGCTGCATGCGGCTGCCGACGTGGATCCACGGGCCCAGAATGGTGTTGTCGACCAGCACGCGGTTCATGACCCGCTGGATCAGGCCGGGATGGCCGAGCCCCTCGCGCGCGAAGACCGGATCATTTTCCCTGACATCGGCGAGATAGCCGGTCGCATCCTGCCCGGCCCAGCGGCGCGGCATCGTGCCGAGCCATTTTCCTGTCTCGAACGTCGCGGGACTGACCGGCTTGCGCTCGGCCACAGGCGGGACCGCGACATAGTCGCTCAATGACACCATCGGCGCCACCGCCGGCAGCGAGGCCGTTCCGGTCGCGCAGAGTTCGGTGCGGCTGAACACCTCGATCGTGAGCAGGCCGTTGTGCTCGGTGGCATCGACGTCCGCGGTCTCGCCGTCATAGACCGGCTTGATGAAGCGGGCCTCGACCAACCCGCGCGACAGGAAATCTCGGCCCCAGCGCGCCACCGGCACGTGCATCATATAAGCGAAAACATCGACGCCGGGGACCAGCCCGCCGGAAAAGCCGAAGCGGCGCGCCACATTGTCGTCGTGCATCTTGTTTTCGGACTGTTTTGCGGTGTTGTAGGCCTCGACACGCCAGGTTTCGAGCCGGTTCGGCATGCTGGTCTTCCCTGTTTTCTTGTTGTTCCAAGGCGATCGTAGGCCCCAGGGAAACAGGGTCAATCCCCTCGCCTTTGTGGCCCGGATGGGGTACCACGCCGCGAATGCCTGACACCCCCACCCGCATCTACGTCGACGCCGACGCCTGTCCCGTGAAGGACGAGATTTATCGCGTCGCCGGCCGGCACGGCTTGCCCGTGAGCGTGGTCGCGGGCAATTTCATCCGCGTGCCGCAGGATCCGCTGATCGAGCGCATTGCCGCGGGTGCCGGGATGGATGCCGCCGACGACTGGATCGCGGAACGCGCGGGGCCCGGCGATATCGTCATCACCTCGGATATCCCGCTCGCGAGCCGCTGCGTGAAGGCCGGCGCCGATGTGATTGCATCCAACGGCAAGCCGTTCACCGAGGAATCGATCGGGATGACGCTCGCGGTCCGCAACTTGATGACGGATTTGCGCTCGGCGGGCGAAGTCACGGGCGGTCCGAAATCGTTTTCACCACGCGACCGCTCGACGTTTCTGTCGACGCTCGACCAGACCATCCGCCGCATTCAGCGCCGCCGCGCCGACCAGGCCGCAACAAGACAGGACTGAGACACCGCATGGCGCCACCGCTGATTCAACTGCGCGATATCAAGCTGACATTTGGCGGCACGCCGCTGCTGGCGGGCGTCGAACTGTCGGTCTCGACCGGCGAGCGCGTCTGCCTGATCGGCCGCAACGGTTCGGGTAAATCGACGCTGCTCAAGATCGCTGCCGGCCTGGTCGAACCGGATGGCGGCAGCCGTTTCGTGCAGCCCGGCGCCACCATCCGCTATTTGCCGCAAGAGCCGGATTTTTCCGGTTTCTCCACCACGCTGGCCTATGTCGAGGCCGGCCTCAATGCCGGCGACGATCACTATCAGGCGCGCTATCTGGTCGAACAGCTCGGTCTCAGCGGCGAAGAAGATCCGGCGCATGTCTCCGGCGGCGAAGCCCGCCGCGCCGCGCTGGCACGCGTGCTGGCGCCCTCGCCCGACATCCTGCTGCTGGACGAGCCGACCAACCATCTGGATTTGACGACCATCGAATGGCTCGAAGGCGAACTGGAGAGCCGCCGCTGCGCGCTGGTGATCATCAGCCACGATCGGCGCTTCCTGTCCAACCTCTCGCGCAGCACCGCCTGGCTCGACCGCGGCCAGATCAAGCAGATCGACCGCGGCTTCAGCGCCTTTGAGGCCTGGCGCGACGAGGTGCTCGCGGAGGAAGAGCGCGACCAGCACAAGCTCGACCGCAAGATCGTCAACGAGGAGCACTGGTTGCGCTACGGCGTCTCGGGCCGCCGCAAGCGCAACGTCAAGCGGCTTGGCAATTTGCACGCGCTGCGCGACCAGCGCCGCACCCATCGCGGCGCGACCGGCAACGCCAACCTCGCGGCTGCCGAAGCCGACAAGTCCGGCAAGCTCGTCATTGAGGCCAAGAACATCAGCCGGTCCTATGGCGAGCGAAAGATCGTCGACGACTTCTCGATCCGCGTCCAGCGCGGCGATCGCATCGGCATCGTCGGCCCGAACGGCGCCGGCAAGACGACGCTGATCGAGATGCTGACCGGCGGCAGCGCACCGGACAGCGGCAGCCTGCGGCTCGGCGCCAACATCGAGATGGCGACGCTCGACCAGCACCGCGAAAGCCTCGATCCCAAAACGACGCTGGCTGAAGCGCTGACCGGCGGCCGCGGCGACCACGTCATGGTCGGCGGCAAGCCGAAGCATGTCGTCAGCTACATGAAGGACTTCCTGTTCGCCCAGGAACAAATGCGCACGCCGCTGGAGGTGCTGTCCGGAGGCGAGCGCGGCCGGCTGATGCTGGCACGTGCGCTGGCGAAACCCTCCAACCTCCTGGTGCTGGACGAGCCGACCAACGACCTCGACCTCGAGACCCTCGACGTCCTCGAGGAGATGCTCGGCGACTACGAGGGCACCGTGATTCTGATCAGCCATGATCGCGATTTTCTCGACCGCGTGGTGACGTCGGTGATCGTGCCCGAGGGCAATGGACGCTGGCTCGAATATGCCGGCGGTTACACCGACATGCTGGCCCAGCGTGGCGTCGACTTGAAGCGCGCCACGGCGAAGGTCGCCGAAGAGAAGAGAGAGCAGCGGTCAGTCGCGCCTTCTGGTGTCACCAAACGGCGGTTGACCTTCAACGAGCAACACGCGCTGGAGACGCTGCCCAAAGCCATCGCCAAGCTGCAAGCCGAGATCGCCAAGCAGCAGCGCTTCCTTGACGACCCCGATCTCTTCCGCAAGGATCGCAAGCGCTTCGATCAGGCCTCTGACGCCCTGACGAAGGCGCAAAAGGAGCTGGCCGAGGCCGAGGACAAATGGCTGGAGCTCGAAGTGCTCCGCGAAGAAATCGAACAGGCTTAACGCATGACAACAACACTCGCCGCCAAGATCGCACGTGAATACGGCACGCCCTGCGCCGTCATCGACATGGACAAGGTCGAGCGCAACATCGCGCGGATCCAGAAGGCCTGCGACGACGCCGGCGTCGCCAACCGCCCGCACATC
The DNA here is from genome assembly GCF_900109945.1 of Bradyrhizobium sp. OK095. Lineage (GTDB taxonomy): Bacteria > Pseudomonadota > Alphaproteobacteria > Rhizobiales > Xanthobacteraceae > Bradyrhizobium. The sequence goes on along the minus strand of NZ_FOBX01000003.1, from coordinate 321,907 downwards.
AAGACGCACAAGAATCCGACCATCGCGAAGATGCAGGTCGCATCAGGTGCGAAAGGCATCACCTGCCAGAAGCTCGGCGAGGCCGAGATCATGGCCAATGCCGGCATCGACGACATCCTGATCAGCTACAATCTGCTCGGCGAAGAAAAGATGGCGCGGCTCGGCGCGCTGCAGGCGAAGGCCAACATGACGGTCGCCGCCGACAATTCGACGGTCGTTGCCGGCCTGCCCAAGGCCGCCGCGGCCTCGGGCCGTCCGCTCTCCGTCGTCGTCGAATGCGACACGGGGCGCAAGCGCGCAGGCGTCGAGACGCCCACTGAGGCGATCGCGCTGGCACGCGAGATCGCGGCATCCAAGGGGCTCGAGTTCGCCGGCTTCATGCTGTATCCGACCGAGACCGGCTGGGGCGATGCGCAGAAGTTTTACGACGAAGCGCTGGCCGGCGTGCGCGCGCACGGGCTCGATGCAAAAATCGTCTCGACCGGCGGCACGCCGAACCTCGTCAACATCGGCAAGCTCAAGGGCGGCACCGAGCACCGCTTCGGCACCTACATCTACAACGACCGCATGCAGGTCGCCGCCGGCTCCGCGACCTGGGACGATTGCGCGCTGCACATCTATTCGACCGTGGTGAGCCGCGCCGCGCCCGAGCGCGGCATTCTCGATGCCGGCTCGAAGACGCTGACCACGGACACCGGCGGGCTCGACGGCCACGGCCTGATCCTCGAGCATCCCGAAGCCAAAATCGCGCGCTTCGCCGAGGAGCACGGTTTTCTCGACCTCTCCCGCAGCAACACGCGCCCCAATGTCGGCGACGTCGTGCGGATCGTGCCGAACCATGTCTGCGTCGTCGTCAACATGATGGATGAGGTCGTGATGGTGCGTGGCGAGGAGATCATCGGCACGCTGCCGGTGGCGGCGCGGGGGAAGCTGCGGTAGGCGCGCTGTAGGATGGGTAGAGCGAAGCGAAACCCATCCTACAAATTGAGCCACCTCAATATACCCCTGCCCGCGGCGGCGCCGGTCGCGAACGATGCCTGGAGCAGATAGCCGCCGGTCGGCGCTTCCCAGTCCACCATCTCCCCGGCAGCAAAAGTGCCCGGCAATTTGCGCAGCATGAAGTGTTCGTCGAGTTCGTTGAAAGTCACCCCGCCCGCGGTCGAGATGGCGCGATCGATCGCGGCTACGCCGGTGAGCTGCACCGGAATGGCGTTGATTAGCTGTGCGAGATCGGCCGGCGAGAACGCTGCCAGCGGCCGGCCGGCCGCAATCGCCGCCTCCTGCATCAGGCCAATGCCGACCGGCGACAATTGCGCCGCCTTGCGCAGGAAGTTCGCCAGCGATTGCTTGCCGCGCGTGCCCGACAGGCGCGTGGTCAGCGCCGCGGCGTCGAGGTCGGGGCGCAACGCGATCATCAGCCGCGCCTGCCCGAGAGCCAGCACCGCCTCGCGCAGCTCCGCCGACAGCGCATAGATCGCGCCGCCCTCGATGCCACTGCGCGTGATCATCGCTTCGCCGCGCACCGTATGCGCGCCGACCGTCAATGCCACGCCCTTGAGCGGCTGCCCCTCGAAGCGATCACGGAACACTTCGGACCATGCGACCGTGAAGCCGGAATTGGCCGGCCGCAGCTTTGAGATGGCAATGCGCTTCGCGGCGAGGATATCGACCCACGCACCATCCGAGCCGAGCCGCGGCCAGCTTGCGCCGCCGAGCGCAAGCATGGTGGCGTCGGCAGCAGCAATGGAGGGACCGTTGGGCGTCTGAAACAGCAACCGTCCCTGCTCGTCCCATCCGGCCCAGCGATGCCGAAACGCGAATTGCACGCCGTTTGCATCGAGCCGCCGCAGCCAGGCGCGCAGCAATGGCGAGGCCTTGAACGCTTTGGGAAACACCCGCCCGCTGCTGCCGACGAAGGTCAGCTGCCCAAGCGCCGCGCTCCAGTCGCGCAATGCGTCGGGCGGAAACGCCTCGATCGCAGTGCGCAGATGCGGCATCGCTTCGCGGTAGCGGGCGAGGAAATCCGGCAGCGGCTCGCTGTGGGTGAGATTGAGGCCTCCACGGCCGGCCATCAGGAATTTGCGGCCCGCCGACGGCATCGCGTCGTAGATGGTGACGCGGGCACCGCCCTGCGTCAGCACCTCCGCCGCCATCAACCCGGCGGGACCGGCACCGATGACGGCGACGTCGGTCAGAGCTTGATCCCCGCCCGCGCCGCGGCCTGCGCCACGTATTTCTGCGTCTGCTCGAACGCGCCGGTCAGCGCCCTCGCCTTCGACATGTCGCTGATCTCGGCGAAATGCGCGGCGATCGCGTCCGGCGTCCATTCGGATTCCGGCAGGTTGATGCCTTCGCTCTCCAAAATCTTGATCACGGCAAACGATCCTGCACCGGCGCCCATGATGGTGCGGGTCGGCGCGTCCTCGCTGAGCATGTATTCGACCGCGGGTGTGATCGCGTTCGGCTTCATCAGCTGCAGCGCCTGCGGTGGCAGCAGCTCTTCGGTCATGCGGGTCGCCGCCGTCGGCGAGATGATATTGACGCGGATGTCCGTCTTGCGGCCTTCCTCGGCCAGCACGTTCATCAGGCCGACCATGCCGGACTTGGCCGCGCCGTAATTGGCCTGGCCGAAATTTCCGTACAGGCCGGAGGACGACGTCGTCAGCACGATGCGGCCGTAATTGCGGTCGCGCATGCCGGCCCAGGCCGCCTTGCAGCAATAGAAGGTGCCGACGAGGTGCACATCGAGCACCTTCTGGAAATCAGCCGCTTCCATCTTGCCGAACGATTTGTCGCGCAGGATGCCGGCATTGGCGCACATCAAATCGACGCTGCCCCACTCTTTGGTCGCGCGTTCGACCATCGCGGTGACCTGCTCGAAATTCGACACGTCGGCGCCGTCGGCCATCGCGGTTCCGCCGGCCTTGCGGATCTCCTCGACCACAGCTTCGGCCGGGGAGAGCGAGCCGCCGCTGCCGTCACGCGCGCCGCCGAAATCGTTGACGACGACTTTTGCGCCACGGCTGGCCAGTCCGAGCGCATGCGCCTTGCCGAGACCATTGCCCGCGCCGGTGACGATGGCGACGCGTCCGTCGAACCTGATTGCCATTGTGCTTCCTTTCTTCCTGCTCCCCTTGTGGGAGAAGGTGGCGCGAAGCGCCGGATGAGGGGGTCTCTCAGCAGATGAACGTGTGGAGAGAGACCCCTCACCCGGCTTCATCTCGCTGCGCTCGATTTCGCCACCCTCTCCCACAAGGGGAGAGGGTGCACCGAGCGCGAATTGGACAGCTTTTGAGCAGCGATGGGTTGCCGGGTCAAGCCCGGCAGCGACGCCTCAAGTCAGGCGAAATAGATCAGCCCCAGCCAGTCCGCGACCAGCGCCGGCTTGTCCTCACCTTCGATCTCCACCGTCACATTGGTACGCGACAGCAATTCGTTGGGCTTGCGGAGCTTGGCTTCAGCGAGCACGAACCGCCCGCGGACGCGCTTGCCCGAGCGTACAGGCGAGATGAAGCGCAGCTTGTCGAATCCGTAATTGACGCCCATCGTGGTGCCCGCGATGACTGGCATCACCTCGTAGGACATGATCGACAGCAGCGACATCGTCAGGAATCCGTGCGCGATGGTGGTGCCGAAGGCAGTCTCATTCTTCGCGCGTTCCGGATCGACGTGGATGAACTGATGATCCTCGATCACATCGGCATAGGTGTCGATGCGCGGCTGATCAATCAGGTGCCACGACGATACGCCGATCTCCTTGCCGACCATGGCCTGATAGGCGTCCAAGGGAATCGGCGGCTTCTTCCAGACTTCGTTCACTTAGGTCTCACTCCGTGTTTTCGACAGCTCCGGAAAATCCTCCTCGCGGAATTCCCGGCCGCGCAGCGGATCATTGCGGTCATCGTCGCGCTCCAGCCTGCGTAGCTGCACGCGGCGGATTTTGCCAGAGATCGTCTTCGGCAGCTCGGTGACGATTTCGAGCCGGCGGATGCGCTTGAACGGTGCAAGGCGCGTGTGCAGATGTTTGAAGATGGAGAGCGCCGTCTCCGGCGAGCGCTCCGCGCCCGAAATCAGCAGCACGAAGGCCTTGGGGATCGCAAGCCGGATAGGATCGGGGCTCGGCACCACCGCGGCCTCCGCCACCAGTTCATGTTCGAGCAGCACGCTCTCCAGCTCGAACGGGCTGATGCGATAGTCCGATGATTTGAAGACGTCGTCGGAGCGGCCGACGAAGGTGAGATAGCCGTCCTCGTCTTCGAACACCACGTCGCCGCTGCGATAAAGCGCGCCTTCGGCGCCTGACAATTGGCCGTCATCGCCCTGATAACCCTGCATCAGGCCGGCGGGTCGGTCATCGCCCAGCACCAGCGTCACCTCGCCTTCCCTTGCCGGATTGCCATCGACATCGCTGATTTGCACGCGATAACCCGGCAGCGGCCGGCCCATCGAGCCGACCTTGATATTTTGCCCCGGCGAGTTGCCGGCAAGCGCCGTCGTCTCGGTCTGACCGTAGCCGTCGCGAATGGTGAGGCCCCAGGCGGCCTTCACCTGGTCGATCACTTCAGGATTGAGCGGCTCGCCGGCGCCGCAGACCTCGCGCAAGGCTACTTTGAACGACGCAAGGTTCTCCTGAATGAACAGCCGCCACACCGTCGGCGGCGCGCACAGCGTGGTGACGCCGCAGCGGCCGATGGTGGCGAGCAGAGCTTTGGCATCGAAGCGCGGCTGGTTGACCACGAACACGGTGGCACCCGCATTCCACGGCGCGAAGAAGCAACTCCAGGCGTGCTTGGCCCAGCCGGGCGAGGAAATGTTGAGATGGACGTCGCCGGGTTTTAGCCCGATCCAGTACATGGTGGAGAGATGGCCGACGGGATAGCTGCGCTGGCTGTGCCGCACGAGTTTTGGTTTTGCCGTGGTGCCCGAAGTGAAATAGAGCAGCATCGGGTCGTCCGCGTTGGTTGGACCGTCGGCCGCAAAACTCTCGGGCGCTTTCGCCGCCCCGTCATAGGCGAGCCAGCCGTCGGAGGCCGCACCAACCACGATGCGGACGACATTCTCCGCGCCAAGGCTCGCGAACTTCGCGACCTGATCCTGCGCAGCCACCACCGCCTTCGCCTTGCCGCGATCGAGTCGGTCGCGCAACTCATCCGCGGTAAGCAGCGTGGTCGCCGGGATCACGACGACGCCGAGCTTCATCGCAGCCAGCATCGTCTCCCACAGCGGAACCACATTGCCGAGCAGCAGCAGAAGATGATCGCCGCGCTTGAGGCCCTGCGCGCGGAGGAAGTTTGCGACCTGATTGGAGCGCTTCGAGAGCGCCGCGAAGGACAATCTGGTTTGCTTGTCCTGCGCGGCATCGACAATCCAGAGCGCGGGCAGATCTCTGCTGCCCGCATTCGTCGCCAGCTCGGCGTCGAACCAGTCGAGCGCCCAGTTGAAGGGAACCGGATCGGGCCAGCGGAAGTCTTTGACCGCCGTCTCGTAATCCGTGCGGTTCTGCAGCAGAAACGCGCGCGCTTCCTGAAATGTCGTCATTAAGCTTTCCCGGCCAGCCCCCTAACGTGCTTGATAATTCCGGAAAAATCCACCCCGCCCTGTCCGGCCTTGTCGAAGGCCTGGTAAATCTCCTGCGCATGCTGGCCGAGCGGCGTCGCCGCGCCGGCGGCCTTCGCGGCGTCCTGCGCCAGCGTCAGATCCTTCACCATCAGCGCCGAGGCAAAGCCCGGCTTGTAGTCGTTGTTGGCGGGCGATGTCGGCACCGGGCCCGGAACCGGGCAATAGGTCGTCAGCGACCAGCACTGGCCCGACGAGGTCGAGGCGACGTCGAACAGCGCCTGGTGCGAGAGCCCGAGCTTCTCGGCCAACGCAAACGCCTCGCTCACCGCGATCATGGAAATGCCGAGGATCATGTTGTTGCAGATTTTTGCCGCCTGCCCCGCGCCGGCGCCGCCGCAATGCACGATCTTCTTGCCCATCTTCTCCAGCACCGGCTTTGCCGCCGCGAATGCGTTCTCCTCGCCGCCGCACATGAAGGTGAGCGTCGCGCCCTTGGCGCCGCCCGTGCCGCCGGAGACCGGCGCGTCGACCGAGAGCACGCCGCTCTTGGCCGCGAGCGCATGCGCAGCCCGCGCGCTCTCGACGTCGATGGTGGAGCTATCGATGATCAGTGCGCCCTTGGCCATGGCGGGAACGACCTCGTTCCAGACGCCAAGCACGTGCTTGCCTGCGGGGAGCATGGTGACGACGACATCGGCACCCTTCACCGCGCCTGCCGCGCTGTCGGCGATGCCGGCACCTTCGGCCTTGGCTTGCGCGCGCGAGGCCTCGGCGAGATCGAACGCGACGACCTTGTGGCCGGCCTTGACCAGATTGGCGGCCATCGGGCCGCCCATGTTGCCGAGACCGATGAATGCGATCGTGGCCATCTTCGTTTCCTCCGCTTTGACGTTGTTAGTTGAACTTCAGCTCGTCGGCGCCGATCTCGGCGAGATACGGCGCGAGCATCGCAGGCGTGACGTCCTCGATCCGCGGTGGCGAAAAAGTCGGATTGCGGTCCTTATCGATCACGGCGGCGCGCACACCCTCGCGGAAATCGTCGCTGCGAAAAACCTCCAGTGCCGCGCGATATTCGCGCACCAAGCACTCTTCCAGGCTCGACGCGGTGCGCGCGAGCCGCAGCAGTTTCAGCGTCACCACCATGCCGCGCGGCGATTTTTCGTTCAGGGTCTTCAGCGTCGCGAGTGCGAACTCCGAGCCGTCGCGCTTCAACGCAGCGAAGATGTCTTCCATGCGATCGAAGCCGAACAGCGCGTCGATCATTGGCTCTTTCTCGGCCACTGGACCCGCAGCATCGCCGGTCGCAAAGCTATTGATGAGCTTGCTGACGTCGGCCGCAGTTGCACCCGAGCGAACCTTGGTCAGCGCCTCGCGCAGCTCCGGCCATTTCGCCGCCGGCACCACGGCGTCGGCGAATTTCGCGTGGATTGCGTCAGGGCCATTCATGGTCTGGCCGGTCAAACCAAAGTAGGTGCCGATCTCGCCGGGCGAGCGCGACAGCAGCCAGGTGCCGCCGACATCCGGGAAGAAGCCGAGCCCGACTTCGGGCATCGCAAGCTTGGTACGATCGGTGACGATTCGATGGCTGGCATGGCCTGATAGCCCAACGCCGCCACCCATCACGAGGCCGTCCATGAATGCGACATACGGCTTCGGATATCTCGCGATCCGCGCATTCATGATGTATTCCTGGCGCCAGAACCGCGCACCGAGATCGCCGCCCTCGCGCGAGCTCTCCCAGAGGCCGCGAATGTCGCCGCCCGCACAGAGCCCGCGCTCGCCCGCGCCCTCCAGCACGATGACGGCGACTTCAGGATCAGTCTCGAACCGGTCGAGCGCGGCGTCGATGCCGATCGACATCTCCAGCGTCATGGCGTTGAGCGCCTTGGGCCGGTTGAGGCGGATCACGCCCGCCGCGCCTTCGCGGCGAACGATGAGGTCGCCCTCTTCCACTCCACTCATCGTGCGCCCTCGATCAATTTGCGCGCCACGATCAGCCGCATGATTTCGTTGGTGCCTTCGAGGATCTGGTGCACGCGCAGATCGCGCACGATCTTCTCGATGCCGTATTCGCTGAGATAGCCGTAGCCGCCGTGGAGCTGGAGCGCGTGGTTGGCGACCTCGAAGCCGACATCGGTGCCGAAGCGTTTGGCCATCGCACACAACATGGTGGCGTCAGGGTCCTTGCGGTCCAGCGCCGCCGCTGCGCGCCACAAAAAGGTGCGCGCGGCCTCGAGCTCGATCGCCATGTCGGCGAGCTTGAATTGCAGCGCCTGGAATTCGTCGAGGCGCTTTCCAAAGGCCTTGCGCTCCTTCATGTAGGCGCGCGCCTTGTCGAGTGCAGTTTGGGCGCCGCCGACAGAACAGGCCGTGATATTGAGGCGGCCGCCGTCGAGGCCGGCCATCGCGATCTTGAAGCCTACTCCTTCTTCGCTCAGCCGATTGGCGACGGGCACGCGGGCGTTCTCGAAGATCACGGCGCGGGTCGGCTGCGCGTTCCAACCCATCTTGCGTTCGTTGGCGCCGAACGACACGCCCGGCGTCTTGCCGTCGATGACCAGGGTCGAGATGCCGCCGGGGCCATCGCCGCCGGTCCGGACCATCACGACCAGCAGATCAGTGCCGCCAGCGCCGGAGATGAACTGCTTCTGGCCGTTGAGAACGTAATGGTCGCCATCGCGCACGGCGCGGGTGCGCAGCGCTGCCGCATCGGAGCCGGCGCCCGGCTCGGTCAGGCAATAGCTCGCGATCAGCTCCATGGTGCAGAGCTTTGGCAACCATTTGTGGCGCTGGATGTCGTTGCCATAGGCATCGATCATCCAGCTCGCCATGTTGTGGATCGAGATGAAGGCCGCGGTGGTCGGACAGCCCGTCGCCAGCGCTTCAAAGATCAGCGCCGCGTCGAACCGCGTCAGGGCGGAGCCGCCGACATCCTCGCGGATGTAGATGCCGCCCATGCCGAGCGTCGCAGCTTCACGCATCACATCGACGGGGAAATGCTTCTCCTCGTCCCAGCGCAGGGCGTGCGGCGCGATCTTCTCGGCCGCAAACGCCAACGCCATGTCGCGAACCGCGATCTGATCCTCGTTCAGAGCGAACTGCATTGTGCCCTCGCTCTAATAGAGCCCTACTTCATCAGCGGGATCGAGAACTCCGCACCTTCCTTGACGCCGGACGGCCAGCGCGAGGTCACCGTCTTGGTCTTGGTGTAGAAGCGGACCGAGTCCGGACCGTGCTGATTGAGATCGCCGAAGCCGGACTTCTTCCAGCCGCCGAAGGTGTAATAGGCAATCGGCACCGGGATCGGCACGTTGATACCGACCATGCCGACATTGACCTTGGCCGCGAAGTCGCGCGCGGCATCACCGTCGCGGGTGAAGATGGCAACGCCGTTGCCGTAATCATGCTCGGACGGCAGGGCGAGTGCTTCCTTGTAATCGTGCGCGCGCACGACCGAGAGCACGGGGCCAAAGATCTCTTCCTTGTAGATCCGCATGTCCTTGGTGACATTGTCGAACAGCGAACCACCGAGATAGAAGCCGTTCTCGTAGCCCTGCATCTTGAAGCCGCGGCCGTCCACGGCGAGCGTCGCGCCTTCCTTGATGCCGATATCGATGTAGCCCTTGACCTTCTCGACCGCCTCACGCGTCACCAGCGGACCGTAATCGGCCGACGGATCGATCGAGGTGCCGATCTTGAGCGACTCGACGCGCGGGATCAGCTTTTCCATCAGGCGATCGGCAGTGGACTTGCCGACGGGGACCGCGACCGAAACGGCCATGCAGCGCTCGCCAGCCGAGCCATAGCCCGCACCGATCAGCGCGTCGACGGCCTGGTCCATGTCGGCATCCGGCATGATGATGGCGTGGTTCTTGGCGCCGCCAAAGCACTGGCAGCGCTTGCCGGTCTGGGCTGCGCGCTCATAGATGTACTGCGCGATCGGCGTCGAGCCGACGAAGCCGACGGCCTTGATGTCGGGATCGTCGAGGATGGCGTCGACCGCTTCCTTGTCACCATTGACGACGTTGAGGATGCCGGCCGGCAGGCCTGCCTCGATCATGAGCTCGGCGAGCATCATCGGCACGCCGGGATCACGCTCTGACGGCTTGAGGATGAAGGCGTTGCCGCAGGCAATAGCTGGCGCGAACTTCCACATCGGGATCATCGCCGGGAAGTTGAACGGAGTGATGCCGGCAACGACGCCGAGCGCCTGGCGCATGGAATAGATATCGATGCCGGGGCCGGCACCTTCGGTGTACTCGCCCTTCATCAGATGCGGGATGCCGCAGGCGAATTCCGCGACCTCGAGGCCGCGCTGGATGTCGCCCTTGGCGTCGGGCACGGTCTTGCCGTGCTCGCGGGCCAGCATCTCGGCGAGCTTGTCGTAGTCGCGCTGCACCAGTTCGACGAATTTCATCATCACGCGGGCACGGCGCTGCGGGTTGGTCGCGGCCCATTCGGGCTGCGCGGCGCGGGCGTTCTCGACGGCGGCGCGAACCTCGGCCTTGGACGCCAGCGCCACCTTGGCCTGGACGTCACCCGTCATCGGCTCGAAAACGTCGGCCGTCCGGCCCGAGGTGCCCTTGACCTCCTTGCCACCGATGAAATGTCCGACTGCGCGCATGGAAAACTCCTTAGGTCCCGGCTGATCGCTTTGACAAATCCTATCGACCTGCATTTTATAGGATTCAAGTCTGAGATAATGCACCATAGATGTGCGTAAATGCTGGATCAAGGCGCTATCGACTGGGACGACTTTCGCTTCGTGCTGGCCATCGTAAGGGGCGGCTCGGTTTCGGCTGCGGCAAAACAGCTAGGCGTGGACCACGCGACCGTAATCCGCCGCGTCGACCGGCTGGAAAAGCACCTTTCCGCGAAGCTGTTTGACCGGCGCAAGACCGGCTATCTCCTCACCGAGGCCGGCCAGCGCGTCGCCGACAGCGCGGAAGCGATGGAATCGACCATCGTCGCCAACCAGGAACAGGTCGGTGGCTCGGTAGCCCGGCTGACCGGCACGGTGCGGATCGGCGCCCCCGACGGGTTCGGCACCGCCTTCCTGGCGCCGCGGCTTGCACCCTTCGTCGATCGCTATCCCGACCTCGATTTGCAACTTGTAGCGACTGCACGGCTGTTCAGTCTCTCCAAGCGCGAGGCCGACATCGCGATCAGCCTGACCATGCCGAAGGAAGGCCGCATCGTCGGCCGTAAGCTGCTCGACTACCGCCTCGGGCTCTATGCCGCGCCCTCCTATCTCGACCGCTTTCCGAAAATCACCTCGCGCGAGGCGCTGCCGCAGCACCGCTTCGTCGGCTACATCGAGGAACTGCTGTTCACGCCGGAGCTCGACTATCTGCCGCAGGTGTCGCCGCGGATTTCCGCGCGCCTGCGCAGCGCCAATCTGATCGCGCAGCTCAACGCCACGCTGTCAGGCTTCGGCATCGCGGTGCTGCCGCATTTCATGGCAAGCGACTATCCGCAGCTTGTGGCGGTGCTGCCCGAGGAGATCTCGATCACGCGCACGTTCTGGATGCTGATGCACGCCGATAGCAAGGATCTCGCGCGGATCAGGGCGGTGGCGGATTACATCGGCGAGATCGTAGAGCGCGATCGGGCGCTGTTTGCGGGGCGGTAAAGTCGAAGGATTCGTAGGGTGGGCAAAGCGAAGCGTGCCCACCACTTCTGCTGCGATCACGGAGAGGTGGTGGGCACGGCGCTGACGCGCCTTTGCCCACCCTAAGGCGTCTCGGCCTAATTCTGCTTCGTTTTCTTCGCCGCCGTCACCTTCGGCTCACGCTTCACTCCATCGAGCGCAGAGTCCTTGCCCGCCTTCAGCACCTCGTCCGACAACTCGCTCGAGCCCGCAATGCGCGCCAGCAGCATGGTGCCGGCCATGGTCGCCAGCGTCGCGATCGCCTGTTTTCGCGCGGCCTTGCGCGGAACGTTCAGGATATAGTCGGTCATCATCTCGACCATCTCGTCGAGCTTGCCGGCAAACGCCTTTCGCGTCTTCGGGCTCTCGCGGGCGATCTCCGCACCCAGCGCAGGGATCGAGCAGCCGTGACCGGGATTGTCGCGATGCAACGCAGAGAGATAGGTCTCGACCATCTGGGTGAGCTGCTTCTCGGGTGCGACCTGATGGGACTGCTTGCGCCAGTTTTCCATCGCGCGGTCCATGGCATAGCCAAAGGCCTCGATCACCAGCGCCTCGCGGGAATCGAAATGCGCATAGAAACCGCCATGGGTCAGGCCTGCCTCCTTCATGAGGTCGGCGACACCGATGCCGTGGGCGCCCTTTTCGCGCAGCCGCACCGAGGCTTTCTTCACGATGCGATCGTGGGTTTCCTGCTTGTGTTCCCGAGAATAGCGCATGCGGATCTCATTGAATGTCAGAGATCATCTCATAACACAGAAATGGACCGGTCGGTGCATTAATTCATGTTAAGTTGTTGCGCCGATCATCGAAAAGGTTGCAGTTGCATGGACTGCGAGCGCGCCCTTGCCGTCACGCACAAAACCCTCGGCGTAGCTGGTTTGGCGTCCCAGCTTGATCACTTTACCTTCGGCCGAGATCACCCCGGAACGGACCGATAGCGGGCGCAGGAACGTCATTTTCAAATCGAGCGTGACGGACGACCGCCCAGCCTCCAGCCGCGTCGAAATCGCGCAGCCCATGGCGGTGTCGATCAGCGCCGCAGCCGTCGCTCCATGCAGGAGGCCGATGGTATTTTCGAGATCCTCGCGCGGCTCCAGCTCCATCACGATCCGGCCCGGCTCGACCACCGCCATGGTGAAGCCAATCAGCTTTGCGAAGGGCGGCGGCGGCAGGCGCCCATCGCGGATGCCGAGCATGGCGTCCATGCCCGATAGCCCCATCGCGACTTTCGCGACCGGCGCCGGCACCTGCCAGTCCACTACGCGCTCGCGGCGCTGCGCTGGTGAAAACAGGTCGAGTTGAGCGATATCGGCCACGAGGCGCCTCATTGTATGATTTACGTCATACTATGCCACGGACTTCGCGCTGGCAACTCCGGCCCCACTCGCTTGACAAGCGGGACGTTTAGGCCCGGAAGTGATCCGCGACCGGTGCACCTCGCGCCTGTCCACAAAACCTCCGAGATCCCCGATGGAAATGCTCAACAACCACTGCGGCGTGACGCGCGATGCGCGCGGCGTCGTTCATGTCGCGATCTGCAACGCCGGCTCGCTGAATATTCTGGGCTCGCCTGTCACCGACGCGGTGCGCGAAGGCTTGCAGCAGCTCTCTTCCGACCGCAGCATCCGCGTCGTGGTGCTGCGCGGTGAGAGCGAGAAAAGCATGATCGGCGGCGCCGACATCAAGGAGATGGCAAAACTCGACCAGACGTCGGCTGAAGCCTTCATCAGCCGCCTGCGCGATCTCTGCGAAGCCGTGCGCCAATTTCCGGCCCCGGTGATCGCGCGCATGCCCGGCTGGTGCCTCGGCGGCGGCCTCGAGGTTGCGGCCGCCTGCGATTTCCGGATCGCCGCGCATGATGCGCATTTCGGCATGCCCGAGGTGCGCGTCGGCATTCCCTCGGTGATCCACGCAGCTCTGCTGCCGCGCCTGATCGGCTGGGCCCACGCGCGCTGGCTGGTGATGACGGCTGAGAACATCGACGCGGCTACGGCGCTGGCCTGGGGCCTGGTGGACAAGGTCGCCGCGCCAGGTGGGCTCGATGCCGAGGTCGAGCACCTCGTCAACGCGCTGCTCGAATGCGGCCCTGAGGCACTGCGGTCGCAGAAGGCGCTGCTACGGCAATGGGAAGAGTTGCCGTTGACGGAATCGGTCAATCTGAGTGTGAAGGTGTTCGGCGAGTCGTTTTTGACGGATGAGCCGACGCGGCTGATGCAGGCGTTTGTGAACAGGAAGCGGTAGGCCCGCTCCCCCGATCGAACGACCAAATCTCACCCGATCCACGACAATTTCTCATGCCGGCCGCGGTTGCATTTTTCGCACCGCATCATATGATGATCATAATCTTACCCGTCATCGCAGGGAATTTTGTCATGGCCGAAATCGCCGATCCCGTCGTCATCGTCTCCGCCGCCCGCACCCCGCTCGGCCGCTTCATGGGCGAATTGTCGCCGCTCGCCGCGCACAAGCTCGGCTCGCACGTGATCGGCGCGGCGCTGGAACGCGCCAAGCTCGCGCCGGAGAAAGTGGACGAGGTCTTCATGGGTTGCGTGCTGCCGGCAGGCCAGGGCCAGGCGCCGGCGCGCCAGGCGGCGCGCGCGGCCGGTCTCCCCGATGCCACCGGCGCGACCACGGTCAACAAGGTCTGCGGCTCCGGCATGAAGGCGACCATGCTGGCGCACGACATCATCCGTGCGGGCTCGGCCGAGATCGTCGTCTCCGGCGGCATGGAGAGCATGAGCAACGCGCCGTATCTTTTGGCGAAGGCGCGCGGCGGCTACCGCGTCGGCCATGACCGCATTATCGACCACATGATGATGGACGGGCTGGAGGACGCCTACGAGACCGGCCGCTCCATGGGCGATTTCGGTGAAGCGACCGCGGAAGCCTATCAGTTCACCCGCAAGGACCAGGACGCCTATGCGATGGAGACGCTGAGCCGCGCGCGCAAGGCGGTCGAGGGCGGCGCGTTCAAAGCCGAGATCGTGCCGATCACTCTGGCCGAGAAGGCCGGGCCGCGCATCGTCGCCAATGACGAGCATCCGCTGAAGGTCGATCCCGCCAAGATCCCTGGACTGAAGCCGGCCTTCCGCGCCAACGGCACCATCACGCCGGCCGCCTCCTCCGCCAATGCCGACGGCGCCGCCGCGCTGGTGCTGACCAAGCGCTCGCTCGCCGATCGCAACGGCCTGCCTGCGATTGCCGTGATCAAGGGCCACGCCACCCACAGCCAGGAACCGCAATGGTTCACCACCGCGCCGATCCCCGCGATCCGCAAGCTCTTGGACAAGGTCGGCTGGAGCGCCGGCGATGTCGACCTGTTCGAGATCAACGAAGCGTTTGCAGTCGTCGCGATGGCGGCACAGCGTGATCTCGGCATTCCCCGCGACAAGCTCAACATCAACGGCGGCGCCTGCGCGCTCGGCCATCCCATCGGCGCGACCGGTGCGAGGCTGATCGTGACGCTGCTGCACGCGCTCGAGGCCAACAATCTCAAGCGCGGCGTCGCGGCGCTCTGCATCGGCGGCGGTGAGGCCACGGCAATCGCCGTGGAACGCCTCGCGCGCTGAGAACGTCCGTAAATGAGGGAAGTCTGTCATTTCAGACTTCCCGCTTCCATGCCAGACTGCAACAATGACGCGGGTCTCCCAAAACCCGCCAAGCGTGATTGAGGGGCAATGATCTCGAACTGGCTCGCGGCAGCGCTCGGCCGCCGCAATATCCATTACGGCTGGGTGATGGTCGGCGTAACCTTCCTGGCCGCGTTGATCAGCGCCGGCACGGTCGGCGCGCCCGGCGTGTTCATCATTCCGCTTCAGAAGGAGTTCGGCTGGAGCACGGCGGAGATTTCGTCGGCGCTCTCGATCCGCTTCATCCTGTTCGGACTGATGGCACCGTTCGCGGCCGCCCTGCTCAACCGCTACGGCCTGCGCAACGTGACGCTGTTAGCCCAGCTCATCGTCGTCTCGGCGCTGATCGCCTCGCTCGGCATGACCCAGGTCTGGCAACTCGTGGCGCTGTGGGGCGTGGTGATCGGTATCGGCACCGGCATGACTGCGCTCGTGCTCGGCGCCACCATCGCGACGCGCTGGTTCGCGGCGCGCCGCGGCCTCGTCATCGGCGTCCTGACCGCGAGCGTCGCCACCGGCCAGCTCGTGTTCCTGCCGCTGCTCGCAAGCATGACCGAGCGTTACGGCTGGCGGCTTGCGCTCGGCTTCGTCTGCATCGCGCTCTGCGTTTCCGCCCTCGCGGTGCTGCTGGTGATGCGCGACCGGCCGAGCGATGTGGGCTTACGCCCCTTCGGCGACGAAGGCACCGAGCCCCTGCCCGCCCCGCCGGTCAACCACAGCTCGATCACGGCCGTTGCACTGGGCACGCTGCGCGACGCCTCGAAGTCGCGCGCGTTCTGGATCCTGTTTGCGACCTTCTTCGTCTGCGGCGCCTCGACCAACGGCCTCGTGCAGGTGCATCTGATTCCGATGTGCCTCGATTTCGGCATCCCGCAGGTGCAGGCCGCAAGCCTGCTCGCGGCGATGGGCATCTTCGACTTCTTCGGCACGATCATGTCGGGCTGGCTGTCGGACCGCTACGACAACCGTTACCTCCTGTTCTGGTACTACGGCCTGCGCGGGCTCTCGCTGATCTTCCTGCCCTTCAGCGATTTCTCGTTCTACGGGCTCTCGATCTTCGCGATGTTCTACGGGCTCGACTGGATCGCGACGGTGCCGCCGACGGTGCGCCTCACCGCGCAGAAATTCGGCCCCGAGCGCGCCAATCTGGTGTTCGGCTGGATTTTTGCCGGCCATCAGCTCGGCGCAGGCACCGCGGCGTTCGGCGCGGGCCTGTCGCGGACGCTGTTGCAGAGCTACTTGCCCGCCTTCTTCATCGCCGGCGCGCTCTGCGTGTTCGCCTCGCTGATCGTGCTGGCGCTGTCGCGGCAACCAAAGACCGAGCCGAAGCCAGCGATGGCTTAGTACCTGAGCGTGGTGGTGACGCCGAACACCGCGGCGTCACCGATCCGCGAGAGACCAGTGGGGTCGTTCGGATTCGGGGTGCCGCCCGAGGGGCGGAACACGTACTGGAAATACGGCGCGATCAGCCAGCCCGGCTTGATATGCGCCTCGTAGATCATCTCGATCAGGGTCTCGTTGCTGCGCACCGGGCTCTGCACACCGGTGAAGGCCTGCGTGTCGATATCGAGATTGCGCGCGGTGTTCGAAATCCGCATATAGGCCGCCGCCACGCCGAAGCGATCGAGCGGTCGGCCAGGGACGAAGCCGACCAAGCCGATGCCGCCGTCGAGATAAAGGTCGATCAGATTGCGGTCCGGCGGGCTGTAGGCGATGCGGCCGAACGCGGTGATACCCGGGATCGAGGCCGACGTGGTGTTGTCGTTGACCTCCGGCGGGCGATACAGCACCTGCTCGATCACGGCGAAGATGCCGTAATTGCCGCGAAGCCTTGCGGGAATGCCGCTTCCGTCGGGATCGGCGATCGACTGGCCTTGCACCGTAAAGCGCTGGCTGTCGAACGAACCGTAGTGCTTCCAGGCACCGGGCGTGAAATTGCCGGCGAGCGGGCGACCGCCGATATCGATGTCGTAATCGAACCTGATCTGCCCGATCACCCACGGCGGATCGTTGACGCGAAACGCGAGGCCATGATGGTCGCGCAATTGCGGATCGGCATCGCCCGGCCCTGACGGATCGCCGTTGAAGACAGCGCCGAAGACGGTGATCCTGTCGGTCAGCGCCGCCTTGACGCGAAGGCCGGGCACTGCAATCGGCGGCGCCGGGCCGCCGGCCGGAAGATTGGAAGCCTTGATCGCGGGCCAGCCGAAGGTGCCGTTGATGAAGAGGTCGTCGGTCTGGCTGTCGAAGAACTCGACATCGGCGGCCTGCTGACCAGCCCTGATGTTCAGCCTTCCGTCGAAGAAGCTCTGCTCGAAATAGGCGTTGTAGAGCCGCTGGTCCGGCAGCGCCTCGATCTCGCTGATGGTGGCGAGGTTTTGCACGTAGTTGCGGGAGAGCCCGCGACCGTAGATCACGAAGGCATTGGCGTAGAAGCGGCCGCCGGTCCAGCCGACGAGCTTGTCGAGATCGGCGTCGACAGAGAGATCGAGCCGGCCGAAATGGATGGCACCGCGTGCGACCCCGCCCGACACATTGCCGATATTGTCCGCGATATAGGTGGCGCCGAAATTCAGGCCCTTGTTGGCGAGACCGTCATGCCACTCGTTGAACCATTTCGGGGCCAGCCAGTCGGCCGCGCTCTCGTCCTTGGCGCCGGCGAACGCGCTGGTGCTCGCGGCCGTACAGACCAACGCAATCGCGGCCGCGCGTCGCAACGAAGAATGACGGGCACTGCAACTCACGATCGATACGCTATTTTCTGAAAATGCCCGTGCGCCGCATGAACAGATAGGCCGCACCGATCGACGCGGCCATCAGCACGGCGGCATAAATAAATCCTTCTTCGACGTCGGTGAGCGGCAGCCCTTTGGTATTCATGCCGAAGATGCCGGTGATCAGCGTCGGCGGCAGCAGCAGCGTCGTCACGATCGAGAGCGTGTGCAAATGGCGATTGCTCTCCTCCTCGTTCTTGAACCGCAGCTCCTCCTCGAGCAGGCGGCTGCGCTCGCGCAATTCGACGATGTCGTGATCGAGGCCATCCAGCCGCTGCGCCAGCTTGCCAGCCTGGATGCGCAACGCCGGCGAAAGATGATCGGTGTTCTTCTGGTCGAGCCGGTGGAACAGCGTGCGCAGGCCGGTGAGCTGGCGATGCAGCCTGACGCAGGTGCGGCGGAGACGGCCGAGATCGCGGCGCATTTCCGGCTTGACGTCATCGGCCAGGATCCGTTCCTCGATGCCGTCGATCTCCTGCCCGAGCTTGTCGGCCATGCGGTCCAGCGTGTCCGCGACCTCGTCGACGATCTTCTCCAGCAGATGGGCGACATTGTCGACCCGGTAGCCGCCTTCGAGCACCCGTCGCGTCGCGTCCGCCGAGCACAGCGCTTGATGCCGGCCGCTGACCAGAAGACGCTCGGTCATGGCGAAGCGCAGGAAGGCGGTGTCCTCCGTCGCGCTGTCGATGTCGCGCACGAGATCGGAGAACACGCCGTAGACGCAATGGTCGATGACATGGAGCTGCTGGAACGTGTCGTTCGAGAGCAGCAATTCGCGCGCGAGCGGCGGCAGGTGGGAGCTCGCGATCCACGGTCGCGCCCGCGCATCGGTCAGATTGAAATGCAGCCAGAGCCGGCCGTCATGGCTGAACTCGATCGGCTGGTCGATCGGCAACGCCTCGGCGCTGCCGTCGCTGTGCAGGCGGAACGCCCAGACCAGGCCCGGAATGGCAGGTTCGGTGTTCGATATTGCGCTGGCAAGCTTTGCCGGCTCAGCCATGGCCAACCCCAACCGTCAACAAATGTCCCGTTCCGGAAGATGGCTGACGGCATCCTCCGGATCACGGGTACTCAATTACGCCGATGTTACAGTTTGATGATGGCGCCCTACTCCGCGGCCAGTCCCGTCGCGGCGGCCGCCTCGGCTTCCCTGACGTGGTCGTGCACGATGTGCACCGGGGAGACTGAGAGCGCTTGAGGTGCGCTCCAGGCGGACCGCTCAAACAAAAAATGCGAAACAACCCCATGCACAGTAGCCGGGGCATGGCGGATCAATGACTTACGATTTTTCCGAATAAAACTTGACCCGTCGGGCAAAACAGGAGCATGATGGCACGATCGCTCCCCTGCACATCATGACCTGTCGCTTTGTGAAGGGCAAAGCGCCTGCCCCTTACCTGGTCGCTCGATACAGTGCCGTGCGCTCGCCATCACGCTTGCCTGCGGTAACTCATCGGCTGCGCGTTGGTGAGTTAACCGCTCATTTCATCACCGTTGATGGTGCCGTCGAACCGAACTTGCATTCCGTTGAGGTGGACTTGCATGACGACTTTGTTGCCGGCGACGGAGAAGTTTGCCGGAACAGTCTGGCCATTCTTACTTATTCCGTAGCCGCCGGGCGTCTTCACAACCGTCATTACCCCCCGGAGGATAGTCCTCCACCGGCCCAGCGTGCAGGCTCGTGGCATCGGCTTGCGTCGCGCGCTTGACATAGATCAAGAGCCTCAGATCGGGGATCGTGAACTTCGGGAACTGTTCGGCCCGATGTGGACGGGCACCGGGGGACCACATGAACAAGCCGCTGATGACAGTCTTGGCCCTACTGTCGCTGAGTTCATCCGCGATGGCGGAAGACAAGCTGGTGGTCGACTTGAGCAAGATGACCTGCCGTGAGCTGATCAAGCTCGACATCCAGGACTTCGCCGGCATCACCATGTGGCTGAGCGGTTACTACAACGCGAGCGTGCGCAACACCGTGATCGACCTGTATCAGTTCGCGGGTGCCGCCAAGTCCGTGAAGGACTACTGCCAAACCAGCCCACAAGCCACGGTGATGTCTGCCGCCGAGCGGGCCCTCGGCATCAAGATGCCCAAGCCGCGCTAGCGACGACGCTTGCCACCCGCCGACATTTCATCGCGCAGAGGCCGTTCGTGAGGCGTCCTCCCCGAGTTGCTGGCCCTGAGCGAGCCTGCGCTCGATCATCCCCATGACGGTGCTGACTTCGCCGAAAGCTCTGGAGTGTGAGTTGTCGCCTCCCAGATGAGTAAGGTCGAACACCAGGATCTTCTGATGCGCAAGCGCGCTTCGGTACGGCTCTTCCGCCGGATTGATGTCGCCGAGGCGGGTTGTCCCGCTCGAAAGGGACTTTGATATTTTGAGCGCGACATCATCTTGAGACAGAAACAGAGCGATGCGCGGGCGCCGGGGCCCCATCGCCCCGACCTGGCTCATGAACTCATCGAACTCAACGTCGGGCGCGACAATTGCCACGTTCTTCAGCTTTGATACCGTTCCGCCGCGTGACGCCCTCACACGCAGTCCATCGAGCATGACCAGGCAGCCCATGGAATGACAGACGAGCGTGATCTCCTTGATGGCTGGATTTGCGTTCACGGCATCGAGGAGCTCTGCCAACGGCCC
Organism: Bradyrhizobium sp. OK095; assembly: GCF_900109945.1. Lineage (GTDB taxonomy): Bacteria > Pseudomonadota > Alphaproteobacteria > Rhizobiales > Xanthobacteraceae > Bradyrhizobium. The sequence continues at coordinate 301,651 of NZ_FOBX01000003.1, read as the reverse complement.
ACCGGATTGCACCGCGACCTTGCGGTCGTGCTGATAGGACCCGAGGTTTCCCGCGCCCTGCGACGGCCATGAAAACAGCACGGGGATGACGGGAAGCTGCCCGTCATGCACGAACTGGGCATACCGGTACACCGCATCGTCGAAACGGTTGTTGAATCCGTGAACGAAGACCATCGCCTTGTTGCGATGCGCTGCCTTCGCCGCGCTGGTGAGAGCAGCGCCAAATTGGGCCCGATCGAGATAGTCAGCCGATGCCGTCACGAAATCCTTGCGCGGGTCTCCCGGGGGCGACGCAGGCCACTGAATTGCACCGACGGCGCGTGAACCATCCGGCGGAATGGACACCGTGACCTGAGCGAAAGCCATCTCGCTGGACGGCTCGCGGCTGAACATTTCGCCGGGATCGCTGCTGGATCGCGCACGTGTCGTTCCGATGAGAAGCGAGACCTGAGAGACGGCTTCAATGGCCTCGCTGCTCGGCACGAGCACGCCTTGCAGGGGCCGCATCGTGCAAGACGCGCAGGCCAGAACCGTCAACGCGACGGTTGCAGCGCGCAGAGAAGCGACGGTACGGCCCTGTCGATGCATCCGGCTCTCCTCCCGACGCACACCCCACAGTCCGGAGCAGTTTCGTGTCAGCCTCGACTTCGACGCGGCCGGCGGGTGTATCCAGCACCAAAGTGTGCTGCGTCCAACTGCGATTGATCCAGATCAATGGTCCGCGCGACCGGCCGCCTCCGGAGCCCATCGGGGTCAAAGGCTACTTCGCTTCCTTGTTCAATTCGATCGCCACCTCCGCCATCCAGGAGCCCGGCGCTTCCATCAGGAAAGATTGATGATTGCTCTTGGTCTGGATCGTGACCAGCGCAGCCACGGTGTTTCCTTCAATCCGCGCTTCAATCAGCCCGTCCTTGTTGGTGCCGTAGACCTTGCCGCCCTGCCGGTATTCGCTCTCGAACCAGTTGCCTGAAAGCTCCGTCCCGTTCTGATCGATGTTTGCGGACAGCACCATCCTGTACGCATCGCTCGCGCAGCGCAGGTCAAGGCTCACCGATCGTCCAGGCTTGGTGATGTTGTAGGCGACCTTGCACCGGACCTTCTCACGCGGGCCGTCCGACGGCTTCATCGTGCCGGTGCCCGACCATGTGCCGCCCAGACTATCGAACACCGGCTCTGCGCGAGCCGGGTTGATGGTTGCGAGGACAAGGCAGGCCGCGCCCGCGCCGAGACGTGCCGCCAAGGAGTTCAATCGCATTCTGCCAATCCCGATCCACAAAGTCCTGTCACCTCCTAGGCCGAGACAACCGCAACATGTTGGCGAAGATGTTGAGAAATGTTGCAGGAAATTGTCCCCGCGTTGCCGATATTGCTGTTAGACATCGCGGCTCTGCGGGTGTGATGGACGGTGCTCGTTAGTGACGATCCACCGGCGGAGCGGCTGGATTCCCATAGGGAGCGCCACCGGCCGGAACCCGACGACCGTTGCTTGGCCAAGCGCCATCCCGATGTCGTTCGCTTTCCGGTGTGATCACGCGACATTTACCCAACGTTTTACGTCGGACTTGATTCTCGGCCTGGTTGATGGTCGAATTGAGCATTCGCAGTCGCCAAGTTTGCCTTTAGCTCCTTGTCGTTAGCGGCAATGTCGCATCATTTCGCCAAATGCTTGTTTTGTCTCATTGGGTATGTGTCGATCGCGATAACAGCCTGTAGCGGTGCGCTTGCTTGCCATCTCGATACGCACGGCGGTGAGGCCGCCTTGAAAGTTCAGGGAGCGTTCGCGGAAACGCGAAACGACCTTCTGACACGCCAACCTTGCGAGATGAAGCTCTCCGAAGCCGGCATCGCGTCGGCTTCGGAGGCCGATACTTGGCGACGCCGGGGCCGCGCCACCCACCGGAGGGCCACCTCCCATCGCCACGGACTGTGCCAAAAACTCAAGCGGACGCGTGGCAACGCCACCCGTAACGAACCGTCCGCCAAGCCGCGCGGATCCGATCTGCATCCCCTGACAGTGATCATTGTGATCTCGCCGCAGCCCCAGGGTGAACCGGGCCAGACTCCCACGCCGGACAGCTCGCGCGGGACGACGAAGCCGTCAGGAACGGCCACGCCGCCTGGGACGGTCGAGACACCCAAGCCGCTCAGCCCGACCAAGCCGCAAGAGACGACCGAAACACCGAAGCCCTCCGGCACCACCAAGCCGCAGGAGACGACCGACACACCGGAGCCCTCCGGCACCACCAAGCCGCAGGAGACGACCGAGACACCGAAGCCCTCCGGCACCACCAAGCCGCAGGAGACGACCGAGACACCGAAGCCCTCCGGCACCACCAAGCCGCAGGAGACGACCGAAACACCGAAGCCCTCCGGCACCACCAAGCCGCAGGAGACGACCGAAACACCGAAGCCTTCCGCCACCACCAAGCCGCAGGAGACGACCGAAACACCGAAGCCCTCCGGCACCACCAAGCCGCAGGAGACGACCGAAACACCGAAGCCCTCCGGCACCACCAAGCCGCAGGAGACGACCGAGACACCGAAGCCCTCCGGCACCACCAAGCCGCAGGAGACGACCGAGACACCGAAGCCCTCCGGCACCACCAAGCAGCAGGAGACGACCGAGACACCGAAGCCCTCCGGCACCACCAAGCCGCAGGAGACGACCGAGACACCGAAGCCTTCCGGCACCACCAAGCCGCAGGAGACGACCGAGACACCGAAGCCCTCCGGCACCACCAAGCAGCAGGAGACGACCGAGACACCGAAGCCCTCCGGCACCACCAAGCCGCAGGAGACGACCGAGACACCGAAGCCTTCCGGCACCACCAAGCCGCAGGAGACGACCGAGACACCGAAGCCCTCCGGCACCACCAAGCCGCAAGAGACGACCGAGACACCGAAGCCCTCCGGCACCACCAAGCCGCAAGAGACGACCGAGACACCCAAACCTTCCGGCACCACCAAGCGACCAGAGACGGTCGAGACATCGAAGCCCACCCGGTCCGCGACACTCACATCGACCACGACGCCGACGGCACGCCCAACACCCACACCGTGCGCGACGCCGACGTCGACCGAAACGCCCGAGCCAGAAGTCACGTCCCAAACATCTGGAAAGGATCCATGCATGATTGACGAGTCAAAAGTTTTGCAAGCCATCAATGACGGATTAAAAGCCCGGCACGAGATCTCTAGTTTAGATCTTGGTGCGGTGTGCCTGCTGGCCCTCTTCATCCTTGGCGGCGGCCTCCTCGTTCTGAACCAAATATTGCAAGCTGATCAGGAGAAACCTTCGAACCTCTGGGGTGAAAGGTTGGGCCAGTACACTCTTCAGATACTCGGGCTGACCTTCATACTTCCTACGATCCTGATCATAGCAGTCGCCACGGGCTTGAACGCCGAGGCGGTGACAGCCCTTCTTGGATCCATCATCGGATACATATTCGGATCATCGCGCGCTGCTGAAACTGCCCCCCCGGGGCAATCGGCAGCTCTGCCGCCACCGGCACCTCAGCCGCCACCTGGACCAAAGGATCCAAACGCGCCGTCAACCTCGCACGCGTCAGTTGAACCCAAAGCCGCTATGGCTCCCGAGGCTACATCCACGCAGCCGAACACGTCGCCTTCCGGCGCCGCCCCCACGGGTCCGTGACGCCTCGGCCGCGACTGTGCCCAAACCGTCGCACACCGGCGGCCATGGCAGACGACGGAGCGCTACGGCCGGATCGTCATGTTCTCCGGCGGTCCCGCCTTTCGCAGTGGCTCGGCCAGCCTTGCGAACTCGCACAGCAGCGACCTTGTTTTCCTGGGATCGATGATCTCCTCGACCCAGAATTTTTCGGCCGAGCGGAACGGCGAGCGCAGCTTGTTGAGGCGTTCCTGGATTTCCTCCAGCTTCGCCGCCTTGTCCTCGGCCGCGTCGATGTCGGCGCGGTAAGCGGCCTCGATGCCGCCTTCGAGCGGCAGCGAGCCCCAATAGGCCGACGGCCAGGCGTAACGGATCGAGAAGCGGTCGGCCGGCTGATGCACGACGCCGGCGACACCGAAGGCGTTGCGCAGAATGATCGTGCACCAGGGCACGCTGGTCTGGTTGACCGCCGCCATGGCGCGGACGCCGTGGCGGATGGTTCCTGCCTTCTCGGCATCGAGGCCGATCATGAAGCCGGGACAGTCCATGAGATAGACGACCGGCAGATGGAAGGTCTCCGCGAAGTCGACCCAGCGCACCACCTTCTGGCAGGCGTCCGCCGTCCACGAGCCGCCATAGTGAAAACTGTCGCTGGCGAGCACCATCACCGCCCTGCCCTCGAGCCGGGCGAGACCAACGATGATCGGTTTGCCAAAGTTCCTGGCGACCTCGAAGAACGAGCCCTTGTCGACGACCGCATCGATGATAGGCCGCACCTTGTAGACCTGCTTGCGGTTGCGCGGCACCGCGTTCATCAGCGTCTCTTCGCAGCGCTCCGGATTGTCGGCGCAGGGCAAGGTCGGCGGCAGCTCGTAGACCGATGACGGCAGATAAGAGAGGAAACGCCGCGCGCAGGCGAAGGCCTCCTCTTCCGTGTCGACGGCATGATCGACCGCGCCGGCGCGGGTCTGGATATCGGCGCCGCCGAGCTCCTCCTTCGAGAGATCCTGCCCCAGCGCCTTCACCACCGGCGGGCCGGCGACGAACATCGCGGACTTCCGGGTCATGATGGAATAATGGCTGGCAGCGAGACGCGCGGCACCGAGGCCAGCGACCGAGCCGAGGCCGAGCGCGACGACCGGCACGCGCGAGAGGTTCTCAATCGTGAAGCGATACCAGCGGGTGCCGCCGATGCCGCCCGGCAAATTCGCCGCGCCCTTGGTCTCGATGGTTTTGACCGATCCGCCGCCGCCGGATCCCTCGATGATGCGGACGATGGGCAGGCGGAAATCGTGCGCCATCTCCTCCGCCATCAGCGGCTTTGCGGAGATGGAAGCATCCGCCGAGCCGCCGCGGACCGTAAAATCGTCGCCGACCACCACCACGGTGCGGCCGTCGACGCGCGCGCGGCCGAACACGCAGTTCGCCGGCGTCAATTTCTGCAACTCGCCGCTGGGATCGTATTCGCCGACACCGGAGACGGCACCGATCTCGTGAAAGCTGCCCTTGTCGGTCAGTCCCTCGATACGCTCCCGAACAGTCAGCCGGCCCTGGTCATGCTGACGCTTGACCTTGTCAACGCCGCCCATCTCCCGCGCGAAGGCTTCGCGCCGGGCGAGCTCGTCGAGTTCCGGCTTCCAGTTCATCCACTCCCTCCGAATTGATCGGCTTGTTATTGTTGTGCACGGCCATTGCGACCGGTTTGCGCGAGATGCGGGCGTTGAAGACGTCGCCTTCGGCACCCTCGAGCAGGCTGCCGAGCGAGCGGCCAAGCGCGACCATCAGCGGCGCGACTTCGGCATGCAGACGCTGCTCGTCATACATCGACGACAGAAGACCGATCGTGATGACGACGAAGGTCTGGTACTGCGGCGACCAGATCGGCACCGCGAGACCGTTGATGTGCGGGCTCCAGATGCCGCAGGCCGTGACATAACCGTGCTCGCGCAGCGACTGCCTGTTGGCCTCGATACGGGGCCGCAGGATTTTTGCAGCCTCGGGCGCTTCACGCTCCATGTCCGTGATGAAGGCATCGCCGATCTCGGGCGCCAGGGCCGCGGTGTAGGCCGCGCCTGCGGCGGTCGAGGCCATCGAGATGCGGCTGCCGGTGCCCTCGTGCAAGCCGAGCGCAGCGGCCGAGCGTGCGAACTGGAGATAGACCAGATGGAAGCGATCGGGCACGACGAAGCCGACCGTGCCCGGAAGCTGCTCGGCGACTTCCTGGAGCCGCTGCCGGATCAAGCTGCGCAGCTGCGCGCCCTTCATCATCGAGGCGCTCATCGCCACCGCGCTTGGGCCGATGCGATATTTCTGATCACGCGGCAGGTAAACCAGCTGCCCCATCCGCGTCAGCGTGTGCGTGAGCCGCGACACGGTCGAGCGCGGCAAGCCGCAGCGGTTTGAAATCTCGAGATTGCCGAGCCGCGCTTCGTGGCCCTCGAAGCATCGCAACACGTCGAACGCGCGCGACACCACCTGGATGACATCACCCTCACCGGCGTCGCCAGCGAGCGCGCCTTGCCTACTCAACCGCTCCGAACGTCGTCCCATCTGTTCCCTACCGCTTGTTCCGCTGTGCGGAATTAAATTCCACTTGCAGACGACGCTACCTCAGGCATTTTGCGACGACAACAAAAAGGCGATGGCATGCCAGAAATAAAGATCGTCACGGAGGTCGCGGGACGCATCTGCGCAACGCCCGTGCAAGTTGGAGGAACCGTTGCAGATGGTGACGACATTGTATTGGTCGAAGCCATGAAGATGGAGATACCCGTGCTCTCACCCGCGAGCGGCACGATCACATCGCTGCTCGTCAAGCTCGACGAAATTGTTGCCGAAGGACAGGCGATCGCGATCCTCGCAAGCTGATTGCATCAACCGTAGCTTCCGCGACAATCTGTCTGCCTCATTCCTGCGTTCACGGTACGGCGTTGCCATCGCTCGGTCGCGATGACATGATCCGCCTTAAACAAAATCTGTTTCAAACAAAGAACGAAAATCTTCGCGGCAAACGTGGAGATCATGGGAGGGAAACATGTTTCGTGGGCTAGTCATGCTCGCGCCTGCCTTGGTTGCGGGCATTTCTTTTGCGTCTACACGCTATGCAATCGCCGAAGACATCAAGCTGCCGGCGACATTGACGTTCACTGCCTATGACACCGGCACCGCCGGCTTCAACATCGCGGTCGGCGTCGGCAAGATGATGAAGGACAAATATAGCACCGACGTGCGCGTGCTCCCCGCAGGCAACGACGTCGCGCGGCTTGCGCCGCTCCGCGCCAAGCGCGCCGCCGCATCGGCAATGGGATCGGGCTCCTATTTCGCGCAGGAAGGCGTGTTCGAGTTCGGCTCCAGGGAATGGGGACCGCAACCGCTCCAGATCATGCTCTCGTCCGTCGATTGCAATTGCGGTTCGCTTGGCGTTGCCGCCGATAGCGGTGTGAAAGATCTGAAAGACCTGAAAGGCAAGCGCGTCGGCTTCGTGGTCGGCTCGCCTGCGCTGAACCAGAACTCGCTCGCGGTGCTCGCCTTCGCAGGGTTGACGCAGAAGGACGTCAAGATCGTCGAGTTCGCAAGCTACGGCGCGATGTGGAAAGGCCTGATCAACAACGATACCGATGCGGCATTCGGCACCACCATCACCGGCCCCGCCAAGGAAGCCGAGACCTCGCCACGCGGCCTGGTCTGGCCGCCGCTGCCGGCTAACGACAAGGAAGGCTGGGCGCGGATGCTGAAGGTCGGCTCGTTCTTCTTCCCGCAGCTTGCGACCTGCGGCGCTGGCGTCTCGCCGGACAAGCCGATCGAGCTCGGCAACTACCCCTACCCGATCTTCGTCGCCTACGCCTCGCAACCACCCGACCAGGTCTATGCCATCACCAAGGCGATGATCACCAACTACGATTCCTACAAGGACTCCGCGCCGGGCGCGGGCGGGCTTGCCGCCGACCGCCAGACCAAGAACTGGGTGGTGCCGGTGCATCCCGGCGCGGTGAAAGCGCTCAAAGAAGCCGGGCAATGGAGCGACGCGCAGGAGACGCACAACAACAGGCTGATCAAACGCCAGGAAGTGCTCGGGGCAGCGTGGGCCGACTACGGTAAGTCCAATCCACCCGCGGATGACAAGGCGTTCCTCGAAGGCTGGATGAAGGCGCGCGCCACAGCGCTCGCCAAAGCCGACATGCCGAACGGGTTCGAGGACTAGTCCACGGCGGTTACCAGCCTACGCGCGGGGTCGATCATGTCGTCTGCTTCAATCTCCACCGACCCGCAGGACGAGCCCAAGCGGATCGTGTTCGACGATCCGCACGGCGCGGCCGGCAACATGCAGGAGGCGGAGGTCACGCGCGTCCGTGCGTTGCAGGGCGTCTGGCGCTGGGCGCTGGTGGCCGCGACCGCGGCGACGATCCTGCTCTGCATCAATCAGCAATTCTCGTTGCGCTTCTTCGTCGGCTATACCCAGCTCAACACGGAGTATTTCTATCTTCTGATCGCGTTGATGCTGCCCTTCACCTTCCTGATCTTCCCGGGCACGGAGCGCGCGCCGCTCGACCGCATTCCCTGGTATGATTTGCTGTTCTCCCTCGTGACCTTCGCGGCGGCGCTGTTGTTGATGTCGAACGTGCGCAAGGCGGCGGAGGCCGGCTGGGAATTCGGCGGCGCGCCGACCAAGGTGATCGCCGCCGGCCTCATCATGTGGGCGATGCTGATGGAGGCGCTGCGGCGCACCGGCGGCTGGAGCCTGCTGCTCAGCGTCTTCCCCTTCACCGTCTATCCGCTGTTCGCGGAGTCCGGCTGGCTCGGGCCGTTCCGCGGCACGCAATCGACGCTGGAGCAGGCGACCTCCTATCACGTGCTCTCGGGCGAGAGCCTGCTCGGCATTCCCATCCAGGCGTTTGCCGACACCGTGATCGGCTTCCTCGTGTTCGGCACCGCGCTGATGATGACGGGGGCCGGCAAATTCTTCATCAACCTCGCCTTTGCGATGTGCGGCACTTTTCGCGGGGGCGCGGCAAAAGTCTGCATCTTTGCCAGCGGCCTGCTCGGCATGATGTCGGGCTCGATCATCTCCAACGTGCTGACCGCCGGCACCATGACCATTCCTGTGATGAAGAAGAGCGGCTTTCGCGCCTCCTATGCCGGCGCGATCGAGGCCTGCGCCTCGACCGGCGCGGTGCTGGCGCCGCCGGTGATGGGCGCGACCGCCTTCGTGATCGCCCAGTTCCTCAATGTCAGCTACGCCGATGTCGCGCTCGCCGCGATCATTCCGGCGGCGCTCTACTACATCGGCCTGTTCATGCAGGTCGATTCCTATGCCGCGCGCCACGGGCTCAAGGGCATTCCGCGCGCCGAGCTGCCGCGGATCATGGATACGATCAAGGACGGTTGGTACTACGTCTTCGTCATCGCGCTGCTGGTCGTGATGCTGCTGTATTTCAAGCGCGAGAGTCATGCACCGTTCTATGCCACCGCGCTGCTGCTCGTGCTCAACCAGCTCTTTTCCAAGGACACGCGCTGGACGGTTGCGACGATCGGAAAATTCCTCGAGGTCAACGGGCGCACCTTCGTCGAGCTGGTCGGCATCCTCGCCGGCTGCGGCCTCCTGATCGGCGCGTTCTCGATGACCGGCGTGGTGTCGAGTCTCGCCAACGACCTCTTGCACATTGCCGGGGACAATCCGTTCCTGCTGCTCGGCATGTGCGCGCTGACCAGCCTGATCCTCGGCCTCGGGCTGACGACCACGGCCTGCTACATCTTCCTCGCCATCCTGGTCGCGCCCGCGCTGGAGAAGCTCGGGCTCAACAAGATGGCGGTGCACATGTTCATCTTCTATTGGGGCATGCTGTCGTCGATCACGCCGCCGGTCGCGATCGCCTCCTTCGCGGCCGCAGGCATTGCCGGCTCGCCGGCCATGAAGACGGGTTGGGAATCGATGTGGGTCGGCAGCATCATCTACTTCATCCCGTTCTTCTTCGTGCTCAATCCGGCGCTGGTGCTGCAGGGCGATAGCCCCTATCTCGCCGCTCTCGGCCTGATGGGACTTGCCGCGTTCGGTACGCTATTCATTTGTGGCGGCATCCAGGGCTACCAGCCTTTTGTGGGCGATCTCCGCGGCGCCGGTGCGCTGGAATGGCCGATCCGCGTGCTGCTGGTGATCGGCGGTTTCGTGGTGGCGACGCCCGGCGGCGGCATCATGCCGCTGTCGCAAATGCAGGTGACGCTGCTCGGCCTTGCCATCCTTGTACCCACAGTCCTGATCGCCCTGCTGCTGGTCCGGCGGCAACCGCCGATGCCGGACGGGTTGCGCGTGCCCTGATTGCGATGCACAACAGGGGCGATGACCAACTCGCCACCCGCCTCCGCCTGGATCCGCTCAAAGCCGCCCTTGCTGCGGTTTCTCGACACCTGCCTCAATGAATTCTCTGCCGAAACGTCCGGCCATGTCGCGGACTACATTCCGGAGCTGAGCAAGGCCGATCCTGCCTATTTTGGCATCAGCCTGGCGACGCTGGACGGCCATGTCTATGAAGTCGGCGACTCCAGGGTGCCCTTCACGATCCAGTCGATGTCGAAGCCGTTTGTCTTTGCGCTGGCGCTGGATCTTCTGGGCGCAGGCAAGGTCGAGAGCGCGATCGGCGTCGAGCCGTCGGGCGATCCCTTCAACTCGATCCGGCTCAATTCCGACAACCATCCGTTCAACCCGATGGTCAATGCCGGCGCGATCGCCTGCACCGGGCTGATCCACGAGAGCAAGGGCGCTGATGCCTTCGAGCAGATCCGTCTCGCGCTCAGCCGCTTTGCCGGACGCGATCTCGCGGTGGACGAGGCCGTCTACGCTTCCGAAAGTCAGACCGGCGACCGCAACCGCGCCATCGGCTATCTGCTCAAGACCAATGCGGTGATCTCGGACAATGTCGCCGGCGTCCTCGACGTCTATTTCCGGCAATGCGCGGTGCTGGTCACCGCGCGCGACATCGCGGTGATGGCGGCGACGCTCGCCAATCGCGGTATCAATCCTGTCACGGGCGAGCAGGTGCTGACGCCGTATGCGATCTCGCGCACGCTGTCGGTGATGACGTCCTCGGGCATGTACGATTATGCCGGCGAATGGATCTACCGGATCGGCATTCCCGCCAAGAGCGGCGTCGGCGGCGGCATTCTGGCGGCGCTCCCTGCCCGGCTTGGGCTCGGCAGCTATTCGCCAAAGCTCGACAAGCACGGCAACAGCGTGCGCGGCATCAAGGTCTGCGAAGCCCTGTCCTCGCATTACGATCTGCACATGCTGAACCGCAGCGACGATGCCCGTAACGCCGTCATCGCCGATTACGACATCGGCAAGAGCCCGTCCCGCCGCGTCCGCCGTCCGCAGGAGCGCGAGATTCTCGCGACCCATGAGCAGGAGGTGCGGGTCATCGAGCTGGTCGGCACGTTGTCGCTGTCCGCGGTCGATTATGTCTCGCGGCGGCTCGCGGGCCGGCCGCGGCCGCAATTCGTGATCTTCGATCTGCATCGCGTGACCTCCACCACGCGGGCCGGCGCGCGGCTCGTGGCGGAGGCGTTCGAGGAGTTGGCCACGCTCAATGTCACCGTGGTGCTGTCAGGAGTCCGCCGCGCCTCGAAGGAATGGAATACGCTGCGCGAATGGACCGCGGAACTGAAGAACCTCCGCGACTTCTATCTGCTCGACACCGCGATCGAATGGGCTGAAGACCAGATCGTGTACCGCCATGGTGGCTCCATCGACTTTCACGAGACCACGGAGCTTGCCGAGCAGCCACTGCTGGCGGGTCTCAGCGACGAAGAGCTGACTGACCTGGCCTCGCTCAGCACAATCCGGACACATCATTCGGGCGAGAAGATCGTCACCACCGGCGAGCCCGCCGATACACTGTATTTCCTGCGCAGCGGTGCCGTCCACGTCACGCTGCCCGACGGCGTGCGGCTGGCGACGCTGACCGCGGGCATGGCTTTTGGCGAGATGGCGCTGCTTGAAGCGACCCGGTCTGCCGACGTGTTCGCGGACATGGCGGCGACCGCCTTTGAAGTGCCCCTGAAAGACTTCGAGCGCTTCCGCAAGCAGCATCCCCACGCCAGCGAACGAATCATGCGCAACCTCGCGCAGCTCCTGGCCGATCGCCTGATCGTCGCCAACGCCAAGGTGGATATTTTGACGTCGACGTGAGCCCTATTGTGTGAGTCTCGCGCTGATCTTCGCCCTGCTCGCCGTAAGCACCTCCGACGGCTTGCGGCCCAGGGCGACGCACAGGCAGACCCAGTAGTAGACGACGTCGCCGAGCTCTTCGGCCATCGCGGCCTGATCGAGCGTGCCGTCACGCAGCAGCTTCTTGATGTGCTCGGCAACCTCGCCGGATTCGCCGGCGAGACCGAGACCAAGATAGGACAGCCGCTCGCTGGTCGGCGGCCGAGTGACCTTCGCAACCGTCGCAGCCCAGTCGGCATAATCGTCGATGGTCATGGGCCTCGCCCCGTTTGACTACCCTACCACTTCCGTGACCGGCTGGAGATCGATCTCGAACGTCTCCAGAAACTTCGACGTCATGATGTAGAAGCCGACCGAGAGCTGGAGCTCGACCAATGCGGCGTGCGTCAGCTTCGCGGCGATCGCCTTGAAGGTCGCGTCCGTCGGCTTGTTCAATTTCACGATCTCATCGGTGAAGGCGAGCGCGGCGCGCTGCACCTCGTTGAAACAGGTCGCTGCCTGCCAGTTCTCGAGCGCCTCGTTCTGCTCGTCGGTGACGCCGACATTCTTGCCGATGCGCTTGTGCGCGACGATCTCGTAGGGCGCCTCGCACAGGATGCCGGTGCGGGTGATCGCCAACTCGCGCACGACCGGATCGAGCTCGCCCTTGTGGCGGATGGCGCCGCCGAGGCGGCAGTACTGCTCAAAATAGCTCGGCGAATGCGCCATCATGCGAAAAATGTTGGCGTGGCGGTTCTTGTCGAGAATTTCGCGGGTGCGGTCGGACGCGTCGATCGGGTCGCTGTAGATGATACGGGCCATCAGTCACCTTGGGTCTTGGTCTTGTTTTTCTAACAATTTCCAAGACTAGTCGTGCGCCGACCCGAGCGCAACATCATCGCGTCAACGCTAGGCCGTCGAGGCCTTCGGCACCGGGAACGGCGTGGAATCAGCGAAGCGTTTGACAATATTGGTCACCAGCAGGGCCGCCACATTGTTGTAGCCGTCGACCGGCAAGGCGCCGATGAAATTCATCGAGCCGACCGAAAACACCGCGCCGCCGTTCGGCGTCTCGAAAAAGGTCAAGTCGGAGCGGATGATCTCCTCGCGCGACGCCGGCCAGATATGGTCCCAGCGCTCTTCGTTGACGGGCTGATAGGTCGGATCGTCGAGAACAGCCCGGCCGATGATGATCGCATGATGCGGCGTGCCGAGGCGCGTGTCCGCACGGTCGAGCTCGTGGCCGGCGGCGCCGCCACCCATGAAGCCGCGCTCGCCAAGCTTGGCACCGGGGCTCGCCAGATCCTCGATCCCCTCGCGCATGAAGGCGACGCGGGAATCGAGAATGCCGTCGAGGAAGGTGTAGGGAAACCCCTTGTACTCTCCTTGCGTGCTGAAGCCGACGCCGACCAGGGCCTGCGGCGGCCGGCCGAGCCGTCGCCAGAGGCCGCCATAGGAGCCGTCGAACGCATGATAGCTCTCGCCGGGCAGCGTCTCCCACAGACGGATGCCGCCCTCGGCGCGCCGCAGCTCGAAGGCCCAGGTGCCTGTCGCGTGCGGCACCACTTTCCAGTAGAAACCGTTGCCGCCGAGATACATGAAGCGACCGCCATTGCCGATGTAAGCACCGAGCGCATCGAGCGTCTCATGCGTATGATATTCCGGATGCTGGCCGGTCAGAACGACGGAATATTTTGATAGCAGGTCGACGCCTTCGGCATGGACGTCGTGATCGGTGATGACTTCGAAATCGATGCCCTTGCGCGTGAGAAGATCGGTGATGGCGCTGTCGGCGGAGATCCAGTAGAGGCCGGAACCATCATCGCTGGGATCGACCAGATGGATCTGGTTGACGCGCTTGTCGATCAGCGGCCGGCGCATGGTCGACATCACCACTCCGCTGCCGTCCGAATGGAAATTGTAGGGCGAGACGCCGTACTCGGGATGGCCGTCCGGCGCCTGCGCCAGCGCGCCCCAAGCCAGCGAGCGTTCCGTGATCAGGGCCTGTCTGCCCTTCTTCTGATACTGGCTGTAGACCGTGTAACTGAAGGTCGGCGCGAGGAACGCCACCTTGGCCTGCGATCCTGGTATCTTGGCGCGGACATAGAAGACGATATTGTCGCGCGCGCCGTCCTTGTCGAGATGCAGCGCATAGACGCCGCTTGTCCAGTCCTCAGGCACGGTGAAGGTCAGCGACGGCTGCCAGCCGGAATCGCCTATATCGTCATCATGGAAATGGATCGCGCCCCAAAGCTTTGGATCCTCCGTCCAGCGATGCGTCACGCCGCCGGTCCAGCGCGAGCCCGTCATCGCCCGCGTCGGCAGATTGATGCAGGTGCCGTGCGCCTTGACGGCGCCGATATCGGTCGCCGCATCGGTCGGAATGCCGATGGAAAAATCCCATTCGGCGATGGAGGGGGTCGCCGTTCCGGAGGCCTGCGCGGCGATGACGCCGTCAAGACCGGCGCCGCCATCGGTGATGCGCGGCCGCTCGATCTTGCCGTTGAAATGGTGGACCACGCCCCGGCTTCCGCGCTCCGCCGCGATTGCCGCCGTGCCCATGCCGGCCAACGCGGCCTTTGGTGCGCTCAGCGCTTTCGTCGTGCGCTCATCGCGGTCGAGCCTGATTTTGCGTGGTGCCTGCGCAATCGCCAGCGATCCGGTCGCGGGATCGAACAGGCAGGCGATGTCGTGCCAGGCACGCTCGGTGAGCGCGATGCCGGTCTCAACCTCGACGGTGCCCTCGCCGGTTACAAGCCGCGCGAAAGCGCCGCTTTCACCGATGCCAAGCGTCAGCGCGCCGCCGGCGCCGGCAAAATTCAGCACGGCCTGCTGGCCCGCGGCGAGCAAGGTCGGCCAGACGGTCGCGGCAAAGGCGATCGGACCTGCCGGCAAAGTCAGTGCTGGTACGTCGACCCATGAGCCCTTGGCGATGGTCTGCTCGACGCCATCGTGCTGGCCTTCGAGATCCCACTTGACCGGAATCTCGCGGTAACCAGGCCCCCTCGGGTTTGGATCGCCGCAGATGATTCGTGCGATCCGCGCCGAATAGCGGCCGCCACCCTTGACCGCGATCATGAACTTGATCTCGTCGCCGGGGCGCACGCTCCAGCGGTCCACATAGCCGGTGATTGGAAGCATCGAAAATCCTTCAGGCGCCGCGCACGTTCCAGAACAACGGCAGGCCCTTGAGCATGCCGGTCAGGCTCTTCTTGTACGCGGTCGGCTGATAGAAGACACCAAGCGGCACATAGGGGACATCGATGAAGCACTGCTTCTGCATCTCGATGCCGATCTTGGTCTGCGCGGCGGCATCGGGCGCGGCAAACCAGGAATCGCGAAGCTGCTCCAGCTTCTCGCTCTTGGCCCAGCCGAAGGTCGCCTTGTCACCGCTGCCGCGGATGAAGTTATGGGCTGACGGGTTCAGTTGCGTGACGCCGGCGGAATAGGTGCAGAAGGCGCTGTATCCGCCCTTGTCCGGAGTCTCGCGGTTGCCCATGCGCCGCAGCATCGAGCCCCAGTCCATCATCACGTAATCGAGGTTGAAGCCGAGCTTGCGGAACAGATCGGCGGTGACCTCGCTCATCTGTCCGATGACGGGGAAATCACCCGGCGCCATCAGCAGCACTTTCTCGCCCTTGTAGCCGGCGTCCTTGATGGCCTTGGCGGCGGCGGCGATGTCGCGGGGGCCGGTCAGCGCGTCCATGCCGGCATCGTTCGCCATGACGCCACCGGGCGCGAAGAAGCCGACCTTGTCGCGCCAGAGACTGGTGTCGTCTCCCGCAATCGCGGACATAAATTCCTGCTGGCTGATGGCCGAGAGCACCGCGCGGCGGATGGCCGGGTTGTCAAACGGCGGCTGCGTGTGATTGAAGCGCAGCACGCCGACATTGCCGATGGGATCGAGCAACTCGACATTGAGCGCCTTGTTCGCCTTCAGCTTCGGCAACAGATCGACGATGGGCTGATCCCACCAGTCGATCTCACCCTGCTGCAGCGCGGCCGCGGCCGTCGCGGGATCCGGCAGGACCAGCCACTCGACCCGGTCGAAATAAGCGACCTTCGGACCGGCGAGCAGGCTCGGCGTCCCCTCGGGGCGCGGCACGTAGCCCTCGAAGCGCGTGTAGACCAGGCGCGCGCCGGGAACGTGCTGATCCGCCTGGAATTTGAACGGACCGGACCCGATCAGCTCCTTGACCGGCATGACGCTGTCGGTCAGCGCGAGACGCTCCGGCATGATGAAGGCGATGATGGCACCGACCTTGCCGAGCGCTTCCGGCAGCAGCGGAAACGGCGACTTGAGCCGCCAGCGCACGGTCTTGTCATCAGGCGCGGAGAGCTCGTCGACCAGAGTGAAGAGCGAATTGCCGAACGCATCGCGCGAGGCCCAGCGTTTCAGGCTCGCCACCACGTCGCGGCCGCGCACGGGCTCGCCGTCGTGGAATTTCAAGCCGTCGCGCAAGGTCATGGTCCAGAGCTTGCCGTCGTTCTCGACGGTGTGGCCGGCGACCATCTGCGGCTGAGCCTGGAATTTTTCATCGACGCCGTAGAGCGTGTCCCAGATCAGGAAGCCGTGATTCCGGTTGACCAGACCGGTGGTGATCATCGGATCGAGAATGGCCGCATCGGCCTGTGGCACGAAGCGCAGCACGCGCGAACCCTGCGCACGGGCCAATCGCGGCATCGGAAAAGTCGAGCTTAGGGCGACGCCGAGACCGGCGCCCAGGGTGGATCGGAGCAGGTCTCGACGGCGCATGTGATGGTCTCCTCAACGGATTACGAAGATGGACGGTTCTCGGCAAGCTTGGCTTCGGCGCGGGACAAGGTCCGCACGAACAGGTCGAGCGCTTCGTCGACCCCGGCCTCGTCGATGATCAGCGGCGGACAGAACCCGATCGTGTCGCCCATCGCGCGGATGATCAGGCCATTCTCGATCGCAAGCGCATCGAACATCGCGCCGACCTTCAGCGCGGGATCGAACGCCCGCCGCGTCGCGGGCTCAGCAACCAGCTCGACCCCGATCATCAATCCTTCGCCCCTGACCTGGCCGACGATGCGCGAATCCCGCGCGATCTGCTCGAGCCCTGTGCGGAGACGACCGCCCATGCGCCGGACATGCGGCACCACATCCATCTCATGATAGATTTTCAGCGTTTCGAGCGCGATGGCCGCGCCGACCGGATGTCCGGAATTGGTAAAGCCGTGGCCGAACAGCTCGCCGCCCTTGTTCATCTCCGCAAGCGCGTCGCGGATCGGACGTCCCAGCAACACGGCCGACATCGGGAAGTAGGACGAGGTGATGCCCTTGGCGAGCGCCACCATGTCCGGCTTCATGCCGACCGTCTCGCAGCCGAACCAATTGCCGGTGCGACCAAAGCCGCAGACCACCTCGTCGCCGAGCACCAGAATGTCGTGACGGCGCAGCACCGCCTCGATTTTCGCGAAGTATCCCTTTGGCGGCACGACGATGCCACCGCCCGCGTTGATCGGCTCGGCGATGAAGGCTGCGATCGTATCAGGTCCCTCGGCCACGATCATCGCTTCGAGATCCGCTGCAAGGCGATCGACGAAAGCCGGCTCGCTCTCGCCGGGTCTGGTGCCGCGATAGGCATCCGGGCAATGCGTGTGCAGGAAGCCGTCGAGCGGAAGGCCGAATTCGCGGTGCATTCGGGGCAAACCGCACATCGAGGCCGCAACGATCGTCGAGCCATGGAAGCCGCGGTCGCGCGCGATGATCTTGCGCTTGCCGGGCTTGCCATGGACCGCATGATACACCCAGGCGAGCTTCACCATCGTCTCGGTGGCTTCCGAGCCGGACGTCGCGAAATAGGCCTGTGCGTCCGGGATCGGCGAAATCTCTACCAGCTTCTCGGCGAGGTCGATCGTGTTGTCGGGCGTCTTGTGATTGAAGCTGTGATAGAAGCCGAACTTGTCGTAGGCCGCAGCTGCCGCCGCCTTGAGCCGTTTCTCGGAAAAGCCGAGCGAGGTGCACCAGAGCCCGGCCATCGCTTCCAGATAACGCTTGCCGCTCGCGTCGTAGACATGGACGCCCTCGCCGCGCGCCATGATCAACGGTCCGGTTTCTGCATGTCGCTGCGGATTGGTCTGCGAATGCAGATGGAACGCGATGTCACGCGCCTCGGCCGAATTCAATCTTCTGTCGGACACGCGCGGACGCCCCGTCTTCCCGCCGGTGATCGAGATCCGGCGTCAGTCGCTCCAAATTGGTCAGGCCAAATTGGTATGACCAGCTTGGCTTTCGTGCGGCAGCTTGTCAAACTCAAAAAAACAGCTGATGAGCACGAAGATGTTGCACGACCCTCCGTCCAAGCCTGAACGCAGCTTCGAGATCGTCGCGCGGCGCATTGCTGCAATGATCCAGGCGAGTTACCGCATCGGCCAGCGCCTGCCAGCCGAGCGCGATCTCGCGAAGACTTTTGGCGTGTCGCGACCGACGGTGCGCGAGGCCATCCTGTCGCTGGCGATGGCGGGGATGCTGAAGGTCCGCAGCAACAGCGGCGTCTATGTCATCAGTCGTCAGGAAGCACCTGACGTGCATGTGCTCGAAGGCTTTGGGCCGTTCGAGAATCTGGAAGCGCGTCAGCTGATCGAACCGCAGATCGCGGCGATCGCGGCGCAGCGCGCCTCCGAGGCCACCTTCGTGCAGCTTGCCGAAGCACTCGCCATGATGCGCTGGGAACATTCGCAGGGACGCGAGGCCGACACGTCGGACCACCGCTTCCACATGGTGCTGGCCGAGTCGACGGGGAACGGCGCGCTGGTGTCGATCAGCGACTCCTTGTGGCGCGCGCAAACCGAGTCCGGCATTTGGCAAGAGATTCACAACCACATGCAGATGGAGGATTATCGTCCCATGTGGCTCAGGGATCACGAAGCCATCTTCCAAGCCGTTCAAGCGAAGAGCGCGCGCAAGGCGAGCCACGCGATGACGCGTCACCTCAACAATATCAGGGATGCGCTGATGGTGGCTTCGAAGGCCAAATCGATGGCCATAACCAGGCCGTCGGCGAAACTTTCCAAGAAAATCCGATGAGACTTTTCTCTGTCGAAGCAAGTTCCCGCAAACCGTGTGTTGAGCGGACGCAACAGCAACATTATCGAGTCAAAATGCCGCCGCATTGCTGATCGACCTTGGGACAGTCGATATTCGCCGCGTGGGGACAAATCGCGGTGAGTACTCGCAAGGGGTGTTCCGAGTAAAAACAATTGGCCGTCGTATGCGTGCGTAGCGCATCGATGAGTCACGCCCAGGTCTAGGGAGAAAAAGGCATGAAGGAAGCCACCAAGGGGGCGGCCTCGGAAGCGCTCGCGCATATGCTGGCGGTGATGGCAATGCTCGTTATCGCCAGCATCCTGTTCTACGGGCGTTGAGTTAGAGTTGCGTGAGAGTTTTCGTCATTCCGGGGTGGCCGTCGCACAGGCCAGGCCCAGAATACCCGTTCCAGGCTCGGTCCTTTGGACCGCCCCCGAATGACGAATCCCACTACTGCTTCTTCGAGAAGAACGGCACCAGCTTTCCAGCAAACGGCTTGAAGCCCGCGATCACGTCATCCCCGATGACGAGATCGTTCTCGCCATGCGCCATCATGCGAAAACCCTCGGCGCAATCCACCAGCAAAATATTGTAGGGCACGTGCGCGCGCGTCTCAGGCGTAGCGGCGCGACAGACCAGCGAGGTCGCATAGACCTTGCCCTGACCGCTGGCGCGCGCGTCGCGCGGGCCGGATGAGCCGCAGGCCGCGCAGAAGGCGCGATGAAAATACTGCACGTGGCCGCATGCGGTGCAGGTCTGGAAGGTGATGACCTCTTCGCCCTTGGTCCAATCCGCTAGACGCTCGCTCATCGCACCCGCTCCAAGAACATGCTCACGTGTGATGACAGCACGCCGCCGTCGCCGTGCAGCAGTGTAATCGAGGCGTCGCGCACTTGACGATTCGCCGCCCGTCCCGTCATCTGCAAATGCGCCTCGACCAGATGCGCCATGGCGCCGCCGACACCGCAATGGCCATAGCTGAGCAGGCCGCCATGGGTATTCAGCGGCATCGCGCCGTCACGGCCGAAATGGCCCGATCGAACACGCGCGGCCGCCTCGCCGCGTCCTGCTAGGCCGAGGTCTTCCAGCAGCATCGCCAGAGTGATGGTAAAGCTGTCGTAGATCGCGGCGTAGCGCACGTCGGAGATCGCAAGGCCCGTGGCTTCCCTGGCGCGGACGATGGAGATCTCGGCGCCGAGCTCGCTAAGCGCGGGTGCGGCCGTGACATGTTGATGCGTATGCGCCTGGGCGCAGCCACGGATGCGCACGCCTACCTCTCCGATTCGCTCACGGCTGATGACGAAGGCGGCACCACCGTCGGACACCGGACAGCAGTCGAGCAGTTTTAGCGGCATCGCCACTGGCTTCGACGCCATGACATCAGCGACGGTGATGGGATCGCGGAATTGCGCGCCGGGATGGGTGCAGGCGTGCGCGCGCATCAGCACCGCGAATTCGGCAAGGTCTTCCTCGGTCACGCCGTATTCGTGCATGTAGCGGGTCGCGACCAGACCGTAATAGGCGGGAATGGTTGGCCCGAGCGGCACCTCGTAATCGGGATGCCCGACCTGCGCCAGGGCCTGGATCGAGGCGTCGCGGCTTTGCCCGGTGAGGCGGTTCTCGCCAGCGACGACGAGCACATTGCGCGCGACGCCTGCTTCGACGAGGTGATGGGCGAGCATCGTCATCGCGAGCCCGGTGGCGCCGCCGACCTGTACGGCGTGGGCGTAGGACGGGCGGATTCCAAAATGCTCGGCGAACACCGTCGCCAGCATGATGTGCGGCGAGACCGTGGAATAGCCGCAGAGGATGCCGTCGATCTCGGCACGCTTCAGCCCGGCATCGTCAAGCGCGGCCTGCGCCGCCTTGCTCATCAGGTCGAGCGAGGACGAACCTTCGTGCTTGCCGAAAGGTGTGAGGCCGACGCCGGTGATGAAACTCATGGCGCTATCTCCAGGCTGTCATTCCGGGGCGCGACGAAGTCGCGAGCCCGGAATCCATAACCACCATCGGGAGTATGGATTCCGGGCTCGCGCCCAAGAGGGCGCGCCCCGGAATGACGGATGAGAGAGTTGGCGCCATCACTTCCTCCCTATTCCGGCGGCGATCGCGTGACGCCATCACGGACCATGGCCGCGATCTCGTCGGCGGAGTAGCCGATCTCGCGCAAGATCTCTGCGCCGTGCTCGTTGAGCCGCGGTGCGAGTCGCACCGGCTCCGCCTCGGTCTCCGACCAAGTCGCCGTGACCTTCATGCTGCGGATCGGGCCCTCGGTCGGATGGTTCACGACGGGGAAGAAGCCGGTCGCCTCCAGATGCGGATCGTGCAGAACGCCTTCCAGATCGTGCATCGGCATCACCGGGACGTCGGCCTTGGTCAGCAGGTCGATCCACTCGGCCGTCGAACGGGTCTCGAAGATGCGGGCGAGTTCGGCGTAGACGACGTCGATGTTGGCGGCGCGGCCGGCGAAGGTCGCGAACTTTGCGTCGGCGCGCAGATCGTCGCGCCCCGTCGCCGTGAAGAAATTCTCCCACTGCTTGTCGTTGTAGACGATGACGCTGAGATAGCCGTCAGACGTCTTGTAAGGCCGGCGGTCACGCGAGAGGTGGCGGGCATAGCCGCCCTTGTCGAGCGGCGGCTCATAGGTGAGCCCGCCCATGTGGTCGCCCATGACGAAGCCCGCCATGGTCTCGAACATCGGGATGTCGACGCGCTGGCCGCGGCCGGTGCGGTCGCGATGCACGAGGCTGGCGCAGATCGCGCCGACGGCGGTGAGACCGACGATACGGTCGACCAGCGCGTTCGGCACATAGCGCGGCACGCCGTCACCGGTCTGCGCCATCAATGCGGGGAGCGCGGTCGCGCCCTGGATCAGATCGTCGTAGGCCGGCTTTGCCGCGTAAGGCCCGTCCTGGCCGAAGCCGAACACGCCGGCATAGACGAGGCGCGGGTTGATTGCGGAGACGATTTCGTAGCCGAGCTGAAGTCGCGCCATCGCCTGCGGCCGGACATTGTAGACGAGAACGTCGGCGTCCTTCAGCAGCCGCAGCACGGCCTCGCGCCCCGAGGACTTCTTGAGGTCGAGGCAGATCGAGCGCTTGCTGCGGTTGGTGTTGAGGAACACCGGGCCCATGCCGGTGTGCCGCATCGGACCGATCAGGCGGGTGACGTCGCCGTCGAGCGATTCCACCTTGATCACGTCGGCGCCGTAATCGCCGAGCATCTGGGTCGCATAGGGCCCCATCAGCACGGTGGTCATGTCGACGACCTTGATGCCCTTCAGCGGCCCCATTCGTTCGCTCCCGATTGCGCGGGCTCAAATAAGCTCCGCGATTTCGGTCCAGCTAACGGCAGTGACGCCATGCGCGCAAGGGCGGCCGGCGTATGGCCGCATGCGCAGGCCGATGCGTCCGCTATTTCTTCTGGCGGGATTCGCGGATCTTGATGAGGCGATCGAGCTCTTCGTTCTGCTGGTTGATGCGGTCGGCGATCCGCGACTCGTTCTGCTCGCCCGAGGCGGCCGCGGCCTGCTCGATGAGCTGGCGGATATTATCCTCGAGGATCGCGATGCGATCGTTGAGTGCGTCGATCGAGAGTGAGTCTTCGTAGTCATTGCTCATGATGCATTCCCTGCCAATCAATCAGGAGCATTAAGGTAGGCCCGGAGGGCCCACCATGATTTAACGCAAAGAAAGCGGGCACGGCGCATAGCGCCTTTGCCCAACCTACAAGAACCGAACCTATTTCAACGGCTCCAGCACGGAGACGTAGTTGGCAACCGCTGCGCCGCCCATGTTGAAGATGCCGCCCAACTTGGCGTTCTTGAGCTGCATGCCCTCTGGCGCTTGTCCCGCAAGCTGCATCGCGGTCATCACATGCATGGAGACGCCGGTGGCGCCGATCGGGTGGCCCTTGGCTTTCAGGCCGCCGGAGGGATTGACCGGCAGCTTGCCGTCCTTGAGCGTCCAGCCTTCCTTGATGGCGCGGGCGCCCTGCCCCTTCGGCGTCAGGCCCATCGCTTCGTACTCGATCAGCTCGGCGACGGTGAAGCAATCATGGGTCTCGACGAAGGAGAGATCGGACAGCGTGATCCCCGCCTGCTCCAGCGCGCGCTGCCAGGCGACCGTGCAGCCTTCGAACTGGAGGATGTCGCGCTTGGACATCGGCAAAAAGTCCTGGGCGTGCGCGGTGGCGCGGAAGCCGATCGACTTGCTCATGCCCTTGGCGGTCTCGGCATCGGCCAAGATCAGCGCAGCCGCACCGTCGGAGACGAGCGAGCAATCGGTGCGCTTCAGCGGACCCGCGACGTAGGGATTCTTCTCGCTCTCGGCGCGGCAGAAGTCGAAGCCAAAGTCCTTGCGCATCTGGGCGTAGGGATTGGCGACGCCGTTCTTGTGGTTCTTGGCCGCGATCAGCGCCAGCGCATCGGACTGGTCGCCGTATTTCTGAAAGTAGGAGCTGGCGATCTTGCCGAACACGCCGGCGAAGCCGCCGACGGTGTCGCCGTCCTCGGGCAGATAGGACGCCTTGAGCAGGTTCTTGCCGATCTCCGGACCCGGCGTGCGCGTCATCTGCTCGACACCGACGACCAGCACGATCTTGGCGGCGCCGGCTGCAATTGCGCGAACACCCTGGTGCACGGCGGCAGATCCCGTGGCGCAGGCGTTCTCGACGCGGGTGGTCGGCTTGAAGCGCAGCTTCGGGTCGGCCTGGAGCACCAGCGAGGCGGTAAAATCCTGCGGCGAGAAGCCGGCGTTGAAATGGCCGAGCACGATCTCGTCGACGTCGGAAGCCGAGATGCCGGCGTCCGCAATCGCCTCATTGGCAACGCGGACGATGAGGCTTTCGACGGTCTCGGTGTCGAACTTGCCGAACGGCGTATGCGCCCATCCGACGATGCTGGCGGTCATGGTCTCTTCTCCCTGGGATCTCTACCTGAGCTAAGTCTTAGCCCAGGGATGGCAAGACTTCACGCAGGTTTAAGGGCCTGGAGGGTGCGCTGGCAGATGGCAGTTATGCCGGCCCAGTTCCCGGCCTTGATCTCCGCCGCCGGGCACAGCCAGGAACCGCCGACCGCGACCACATTGGGCTCGGCGAGCCAGGTCGCCGCATTGGCCTCGCCCACCCCCCCGGTCGGGCAGAACCGCACATTCGGGAACGGCCCGCCGAGGGCACGCAGGCCCTTGATGCCACCGGCCTGCTCGGCCGGGAAGAATTTTGCGACATCAAGGCCGTAGGACAACGCCATCATCAGTTCGGACGCGGTGGCGATGCCCGGTGCGAACGGCAAGGAGCTGTCGGCAGCGACCTTGAGCAGATCGGGGGTCATGCCCGGGCTGATGCCGAACGCAACGCCGAGCTTCTCGACACGGGTGAAGTCGGCAGGATTGAGAATCGTACCGATACCGACGACCGCTTCGGGGACTTCGGCCATCATCGCCCGCGCCGCCTCGATCGCGACGGGGGTGCGCATGGTCACCTCCAGCGTGCGGACGCCGCCGGCGACCAGCGCACGCGCCAGCGGCACGGCATCCTGGATACGCTCGATGGTGAGGACGGGAATGACGGTCGCGGCCTTGAAGAGCGCGACGAGGTGGTTCTGTTGGGCGGTCGTGGTCATCTTGGCTTTCGTTTCACTTGGTCGCTTGTCACTTGGTCGCCTGGCGCGTGGTCGCCGGCCGGTGACGCTTCTTAGGCGGCATGGCATAGCCCGGAATGATGGCACCGGCATAGCAGATCACGAGGCTGGCGAGACGATGCCCGGCCTGGGCCGCCTCGACCGGATCGGAACCGGCAAGCCGGGCCGCGATATAGGCCGCGGCAAAGCTGTCACCGGCCGCCGTGGTATCAACGACCGGTTTCGTCATGGGTTCGGCGCGGACTTCGCTGGTGCCACCGGGGAAGCGCA
The DNA here is from genome assembly GCF_900109945.1 of Bradyrhizobium sp. OK095. Lineage (GTDB taxonomy): Bacteria > Pseudomonadota > Alphaproteobacteria > Rhizobiales > Xanthobacteraceae > Bradyrhizobium. Next base: position 276,861 of record NZ_FOBX01000003.1, on the reverse strand, counting down.
ACAGGCTGACGGGCTCAGCGAGGCGGAACACCAGCTCGGGCGCGGGGATGCGGGCCATCAATTGCTCGTGGCTCTCGCCGGGATAGAGCGCGAGCAAATCCTCGGTCGAGGTCAGCACGATGTCGGCGGCCGCAAAAGCTGCCGCAAACACCTCGCGCGCGACGTCGCGGTCGGGCCATCCCCGCGCGCGGAAGTTTGTGTCGAACACGAAGCGCGTGCCGAGCAGGCGCGCGCGCTTGATCGCCGCGAACAGGCGATCGCGCCCGGCCGTATCGTAGATCGAGAGCGTGATCGCGGAGAGATAGACGATGTCGTAGCTCATCAGCGAGTTGAGCAACTCGTCCGTCTCCGGCAGGCTCATCAATTGGCGCGCTGCCGCACTGTCGCGCCAGTGGAAGAATTGACGCTCGCCCTTGGCGTCCAGCTGGATCATGTAGAGGCCGGGCAGCTTGCCCGGCAGCCGCACGACGCGCCTTGTGCCGATGCTCTCCGCATTCCAGGCCGCGATCATCTCATCGCTCAGGGCGTCATCGCCGAGCGCGGTGAGATAGTCGACCTTGACCTCGAGCCGCGCCAGGTACACCGCCGTGTTGAGGGTGTCGCCGCCGAAGCCGCGCGAGTACAGGCCACCGCTCTGCCCGGCAGACCCGCCTTGGGCCTGCCGGAGCTCGACCATGCATTCACCGATGCAAGCTACGCTCGCCATCGTCATTTCCACGCTGTTCATCTGATACGATCAGGCGACGAAATTGCCGCCGAGCTCGTCCTCGATGTGAATGCGGATGATATCGTCGAAGGTCTTTTCCTCGGTGGTGAAGCCGAGCTCGCGCGCCCGCTTCGCCTCGAAATTGCGCGGCCAGCCGTCGACGATGCCGACGATGAAGGGATCAAGCTCGTGCTTGATGCGTGCGGCGACCTTGTCGCCGGCGACACGCTTGAGCGCGGCAATCTGCTCGCCGACCGTTGCCGAGAAACCGGGCATGGTCAGGTTACGACGCGGACCGACCTTGGCGAGATCCATGGTGCCGGCATGGAGCAGGAAGCCAACGGCGGAGCGCGGCGTGGCGTGCCAGTGGCGGACGTCCTCGGAGACCGGGAGCACGACCTCCTTGCCGGCCAGCGGCTCGCGCAGGATGTTGGAGAAGAAGCCCGATGCCGCCTTGTTGGGCAGGCCGGGCCGGATGCAGATGGTCGGCAGACGGATGCCGATGCCGTCGAGGAAGCCGCGGCGCGAATAGTCGGCCAGCAGCAGCTCGCCGATCGCCTTCTGGGTGCCGTAGCTGAGCAGCGGGGTGTGGAAGAACTCGTCGCCGATGGCATCGGGGAACGGCGCGCCGAACACGGCGATCGAGGACGTGAACACCACGCGCGGCTTGTAGCCGCCGCCTGCGAGCCGGACGGCGTCGAGCAGCATCCGCGTGCCGTCGAGATTGATGCGATAGCCCTTGTCGAAGTCCTGCTCGGCTTCACCCGAGACGATCGCGGCCAGATGGAAGATCGCGTCAGGACGGCCGGCGATCAGCTTCTCGGCCGCGCCTGGGACCGCGAAATCGCTCGACACCGTTTCGACGGCAAAGGGGGCCTTCTCCGGCTTCTTCGGCTCGACCACGTCATGCATGGTGAGCTTGGTGATTTCGCTCTTGCCAAGCCGGCCGTCGCGCAGCAGCCGTTCACACAATTTACGGCCGACCATGCCGGCGGCGCCCAGAACCAGAATGTGCAAGAGCCTACTCCTTCTTATTGGCCGGGACGCGCCGCTCCTGACGCGCCCTCGGCAGGCCCCGCGATCATTCCTTCACGGCGCCGGTCATTGCCGACACATAATACTCCACGAAGAAGGAATAAAGGATAACTACAGGGACCGAGCCAGTCAGGGCCGCCGCCATCAGCGCGCCCCAATGGTAGACGTCGCCGTTGACGAGCTCGGTGATGGCGCCGACGGGAATGGTCTTGTTCTCCGACGAGGAGATAAAGGTCAGCGCGTAGATGAACTCGTTCCAGGACAACGTGAAGGCGAAAATTCCCGCCGAGATCACCCCCGGGAGCGACAGCGGCAGCGTGATTTTCATCAGGATCTGGATCCGTGTCGCCCCGTCGATCAGCGCGCACTCCTCGAGCTCGTAGGGAATGGTACGGAAATAGCCCATCAGGAGCCAGGTGCAGAACGGGATCAGGAAGGTCGGATAGGTCAGGATCAGCGCCAGATTGCCGTCGAACAGGCCGAGCTGGAACACGGTCGCCGCCAGCGGAATGAACAGGATCGAGGGCGGCACGAGATAGCCAAGGAAGATCGCAAGCCCGACGTAGCGCGAGCCCTTGTAGCGCAAGCGTTCGATCGCATAGGCGGCGCAAACGCTGGCAAACAGCGAGATGAAGGTCGAGGACACCGAGACGATCACGGTATTCCACATCCAGAGCGGATAATCGGTGTCGAAGAACAGCTTCTTGATGTGCTCCAGCGTCGGATGCACGATCCAGAACGGATTGTACTTCTCGTAGTCGTACATCTCCGCGTCCGGCTTGAACGTCGCGATTGCCATCCAGTAGAACGGGAACAGCAGGAAGCAGATGATCAGACCGAGCGGAAAGTAGACGCGGAGGAACCTCCGCGGGAAGCTCTCGAGGTAGTCCATTCCGACGCTTTGGTCGTCCGTCGTGGTCATGGTCAGTCCCTCCCGCCCTGCTGCCAGCGGGAACGCTGAAGCCCGAAAAAGCTGAGCAGGATCGCCGCGACCAGGAACGGAATCATCGCATTCGAGATCGCCGCGCCCTCCCCGAGATTGCCGCCGGTGATGGCGCGCTGGAACGACAGCGTCGCCATCAGATGGGTGGCATTGATCGGGCCGCCCCGCGTAATGGTGTAGATGAGCTGGAAGTCGGTGAAGGTCATCAGCACCGAGAACGTCATCACGACCGCGATGATCGGCGACAGCATCGGCAGAGTGATGTGGCGGAAGCGCTGCAGATTGGTGGCGCCGTCGAGATTGGCGGCCTCATAGAGCGAGGGCGAGATGGTCTGTAATCCCGCCAGCAGCGTGATCGCCACGAAGGGCACGCCGCGCCAGATATTGGCGGCGACGACCGACCAGCGCGCATTCCAGGGATCGCCGAGGAAATCGATGTAGTGCGTGATCAGGCCAGCCTTGAGCAGCACCCAGGAGATGATCGAGAACTGGCTGTCATAGATCCACCAGAACGCGATCGCAGAGAGCACCGTCGGCACCACGAAGGGCAACAGCACGATGGCACGGACCATCGACTTGAACGGCAGCCGCTCGTTGAGCAGCAGCGCGAGGTAAAGTCCGATGGCGAATTTCACGATGCTGGCGGCGAAGGTGTAGAAAATGGTGTTGAACACCGACAGCCAGAACACCGAATCCTTCGCAAGCGACACGAAGTTTCCGAAGCCGATGTAGCGTCCCACCCCGCCGATCTTGGTATCGGTCATGCCGAGCCAGAGGCCCAGCGCCAGCGGATAGGCGAGAAACAGAATGAGAATGGCGATCGCCGGCACCATGAACATCGCGCCGAGAAAATTTCGGCTTTCGAAAGCTCTGGTCCACATGCTGCTGCGCTTGACCTGCGCGACAGCGGACTCGGCCATAACTGCCATGTCGGATTCCCCTAGGACGAAGAATCACGGCGTCCGGCGAACCGGACGCCGTGCAGATTGGAGCTGATCAGACCTGGTAGTAGCGCTTGGCGCGCTCGGCGGCGCGGGCGGCTGCTTCCTTCGGCGTGACCGAACCGGTCGCCGCTTCGGCGAACATGTCGACCACGACGAAGTCGCCCATGACGGCGGCCGAGGCGTAGCCGAGATCGCCGGCATAGCCGTTGTCGCGGCAGCGCTTCAGGCAGTCGCGATACGGCGTGATCTTGGGATCGGAGGTCCAGACCGGATTGTCGTTGTAGGCCGGCAGCGGCGGCGAGACGTAGCCGTTGGAGGCGACTTCCCAGGCGTCATAGTTCTCCTTGTCCATCATGAACTTGATGAACTCCTTCACCGCCTTCGGATATTTCGAGTGCTTGTAGCCGTAATAGACCAGGATGTTCTGCTGCTCGGTGGACACGCCGACGGGACCGATCGGCATCTGCGCGTGGTTCATGTCCTTGGCGATCTCCTGCTGCTTCGGATCGGGGGAGTTCTTGCCGACCGTCCAAATCGAGATGCCGTTCAGGGTCAGGCTGAGTTCGCCGTTGAGGAACGCCTTGTTGTTGTTCGAGTCGTTCCACGACAGCACGCCCGGGATAAACGTCGCATAGAGCTGCTTGACGTATTCAAGCGCCGCAATGGTCTCCGGGGAGTCGATCACGACCTCGTTCTTGTCGTTGACGACCTTGCCGCCGAACGCCCACAGCGCCCACTGGCACCAGCCGTTGGCGTCGCCCGTGGCATGGCCGAGCGCGAAACCGGCCGGCGTGTTGTTCTTCTTCAACGCCTGGCACAGCTTGAGGAAGCCGTCGGTATCCTTCGGGAATTCGTCGAAGCCGGCGGCCTTCACGTGGCTGATGCGGTAGTTCAGGCAGCCGCCGGTCGCGCCCTGCGGAATCGCGATCCAGCTATTGCCCTTCTTGCCGTAGCGCTCAGCAACCGGATACCAACCGCCATACTGCTTGCCGAGATAGTCGGCGACGTCAGTCATGTCGATCAGCTTTTCCGGGAATTTGTGCGGATCGTCGAGCGTGCCGATGATGAGGTCGGGACCGGCGCCGACATTGGCGGCGACCGCCGCCTTCGGCCGGATGTCGTCCCAGCTCTCGGCTTCGAGCTTGACCTTGACGCCGGTCTTTTCGGAAAACTTCTTGGCCTGCTCGGCGAACTTGTCGTACTCGGCCTGGATGAACTGCTTCCAGCGCAACACGCGGATTGAGGCGTTCGCCTCCGGCACATTGGTCCACTCAGCCGCACGCACCGGGACGATGCCGGGGCCGGCCAGCAACGCTGCACCGCCCAGGCCAGCTTTAAGCACACTTCGCCTGTCGAAATTGCTCATCGTTCTCTCCCTGAATTTTATATTTGTATTATTTGGTAGTTCGGCAGTCCTTCGACGTCGCTACAGGCGTTTGCCTGTCGCGTCGTCGAACAGATGAACCAGCGACGGGTCAGGCTTCAGCTTGACCTTGTCGCCCGGATTGAACTGATGACGCTCGCGGAAGACCGCGACGACCTGCTCGCCGCCGAGCTTCGCAAACACCTGTGTCTCCGAGCCGGTCGGCTCGACCACGACGATCTCGGCATCGGCGCCATCATCGGCAATGGTGAAGTGCTCGGGCCGCACGCCATAGACGACAGGACGACCGTCGGACGCTGCCGGAGCGTTCTTGAGCGGCAGCTTGACGCCGTTCGGGCCCTCGAAGGTCGCAACGCCGTTGACGCGCACATGCCCCTTCAGGAAGTTCATCGAGGGAGAGCCGATGAATCCGGCGACGAACTGGTTTTCCGGCGTGTCGTAGAGTTCGAGCGGCGTGCCCATCTGCTCGACGACGCCGTCATGCATGACGACGATCTTGTCGGCCATGGTCATGGCCTCGATCTGGTCGTGGGTCACGTAGACGGTCGTGGTCTTGAGCCGCTGATGCAGTTCCTTGATCTCGGTGCGCATCGCGACGCGCAGCTTGGCGTCGAGGTTAGACAGAGGCTCGTCGAACAGGAACACTTGCGGATCGCGCACGATGGCGCGGCCCATGGCAACGCGCTGGCGCTGGCCGCCGGAGAGCTGGCGCGGATAACGCTCGAGCAACGGGGACAGCGCGAGGATTTCGGCGGCGCGCTTGACGCGCTTGTTGATCTCGTCGGTGCTCTCGCCGCGCAGCTTCATCGAGAAACCCATGTTCTCGCCGACGGTCATGTGCGGATAGAGCGCGTAGTTCTGAAACACCATCGCAATGTCCCGCTCCTTGGGCTGGACATTGTTGACGACGCGGTCGCCGATCGAGATCGTGCCGGAGGTGATGTTCTCGAGGCCGGCGAGCATGCGCAGGAGTGTCGACTTGCCGCAGCCGGAGGGGCCAACCAGGACGACGAACTGGCCATCCTCGATCGGAATCGAGACGCCGTGCAGGACTTCAAAATTGCCGAACGATTTCCGCACGTCGCGGATTTGCACAGACGACATCTAGCTCCCTCCTCCGACGTAGACGGCGCAACTGTCGCGCCGCCACCGTCTTGTTTTTCTGAACTTCACCAACCGAAGCCCGATCTTAGCAGGCTACATTGTCGGCAGTTTCTGCGGTTTTGGCAATTTGTCTTTGGTTAGTCGTTGCTGGTAGCGCTGTCAACGATCCTTTGGTTTCGGGAGTGGCTATGCTAAGAGCAACAAATGGGTCGAAAACGCACCAAGTCAGGCAAAATCCGGCTGGCGGAAGTCGCCGAGCTCGCCGGCGTCAGCCCGATTACAGCGTCCCGCTTCTTCCGTAATCCGGAGGCGCTGTCAGTCGCCAAGCGAACGCGGGTCGAGAGCGCGGCCAACGAGCTCGGCTATGTGCCGAACCTGGCGGCACGCGCGCTGGCCTCGCAGCGCACTGAAGTGATCGGTGTCTTGATTCCGTCACTGACCAACAACGTGTTTTCCGACGTGCTGCGTGGCATCTATGACGCCTATGAGGGCAGCCGCTACTCGATCCAGCTGTCCAACACACGCTACTCTATTCTCCAGGAGGAGAGACTGCTGCGCCTGTTTCTCGCGCAGAAGCCGGCCGGGCTGATCGTCACCGGCATCGACCAGACCACGGAATCGCGTGCGATGCTGGACGCCGCCGACTGTCCGATCGTCCAGATCATGGAGATCGGCCCCAACCCGGTCGACATGATGATCGGCTTTTCGCACTATGATGCAGCGCGTGCGGCGATTGCGCATCTGTTCGCGCAAGGCCACCGCAAGATCGGCTTCATCGGCGCGCGCATGGATCCGCGGGTGCAGCGGCGGCTGGACGGATATGTCTCGGCCATGAAGGACGCCGGATTGTTCGAGCAGCGCCTCGTCGTCACGACGGCGACACCGACTTCGGTGACGCTCGGCGGCGCCCTGTTCACCGACCTGCTGGCACGAGAGCCCGGCATCGATGCGGTGTTCTGCGCCAACGACGACCTTGCGCTCGGCGTGCTGTTCGAATGCCGGCGGCGGGAGATCGCAATTCCCGAGCAGATCGCGATCGTCGGCTTCAACGATCTCGAATTCATGGCCTCCGCCGTCCCGACCCTGACCAGCGTCCGCACCAACCGTTACGAGATGGGCAACAAAGCCGCCACCATGCTGATCGAGGCGATCGACGGACGGCGCCCGGAGCAGTCGGTGCTCGACCTCGGCTTCAAGGTGATCGAGCGGCAAAGCTCATCGTCGCGACATCAGGACAGCAGACCGGCCGTATCAGGCGGGGGCGCGCAGAACAAAATGGTAGCGTTACCAAGTGGCCATGACTAATATCGAACTTGTGAGGAAACGACCCACCAACGGGCAGGCCCACCATCGCTCACGCCGTTGGGCATCGCACAAGCCGACACCGTGAGACGGACGCCAGTGCGTTTGCATTGCAGGAGAAACCAATGACAAAAAAGCCAACCAATGGGCACGCGCCCGCCGGTAACGGCGCCCGCCGCCACCTTCGCTCGCAGGAATGGTTCAACAACCCGCATAATCCTGGCATGACCGCGCTCTATCTGGAGCGCTATCTCAATTTCGGCCTGACCCGCGGCGAACTTCAGTCCGGCAAGCCGATCATCGGCATCGCCCAGACCGGCAACGACCTCTCCCCCTGCAACCGCCACCATATCGAACTCGCCCATCGCGTCCGCGAAGGCATCCGCGAGGCCGGCGGCATTGCGATGGAATTCCCGACCCACCCGATCCAGGAGACCGGCAAGCGCCCGACCGCCGCGCTCGACCGTAACCTCGCTTATCTCGGCCTGGTCGAGATCCTCTACGGCTATCCGCTCGACGGCGTGGTGCTGACCACCGGCTGCGACAAGACCACGCCCGCCTGCATGATGGCGGCGGCGACCGTCAACCTGCCCGCGATCGTGCTGTCGGGCGGCCCGATGTTGAACGGCTGGCACAATGGCGAGCGCACCGGTTCCGGTACCATTGTCTGGAAGTCGCGCGAGCGGCTTGCCGCCGGCGAGATCGACTACGAAGAATTCATGGAGATCGTGGCGTCCTCGGCGCCGTCGGTCGGCCATTGCAACACCATGGGCACGGCGTCGACCATGAACGGGCTCGCCGAAGCGCTCGGCTTCTCGCTGCCGGGCTGTGCGGCGATCCCCGCGCCCTATCGCGAGCGCGGCCAGATCGCCTACGAGACCGGCAAGCGCGCCGTCGAGATGGTCTGGGAAGATCTCAAACCCTCGGACATCCTGACTCGCGAGGCGTTCGAGAACTGCATCGTGATCAATTCCGCGATCGGCGGCTCGACCAATGCGCCGATCCACATCAACGCGCTGGCCCGCCATATCGGCGTCGAGCTGTCGATCGACGACTGGCAGAAGGTCGGCCATGACGTGCCGCTCCTGGTCAACATGCAGCCGGCCGGCTTCTATCTCGGCGAGGAATTCCACCGCGCCGGCGGCGTGCCGGCCGTGGTGCGCGAGCTGATGAAGCACAAGCGTATCCACGAGAACGCGGTCACCGTGAACGGCCGCGGCATCGGTGAGAACTGCGCCAATGCGCCAAAGCCCGACAACGACGTGATCTGGGCTTATGACAAGCCGCTGGTGAAGGACGCCGGCTTCCTGGTGCTGCGCGGCAATCTGTTCGATTCCGCGATCATGAAGACCAGCGTGATCTCCAAGGAATTCCGCGACCGCTATCTCAGCAACCCGAAGGACCTCAATGCCTTCGAGGGCCGCGCCATCGTGTTCGAGGGGCCGGAGGACTATCACGCGCGGATCGACGATGCCTCGCTCGACATCGACGAGCACTGCGTGCTGTTCGTCCGCGGTACCGGCCCGATCGGCTATCCCGGCGGCGCCGAGGTCGTGAACATGCAGCCGCCGACGGCGTTGATCAAACGCGGCATCCTCGCCCTGCCCTGCATCGGCGACGGCCGCCAGTCCGGCACGTCGGGTTCGCCATCGATCCTGAATGCCTCGCCGGAAGCGGCCGCCAATGGCGGGCTTGCGATCCTCAAGACCGGCGACAAGGTTCGCATCGACCTCAACAAGGGCAGCGCGAATATCCTGATCTCGGACGACGAGGTGAAGAAGCGCCACGCCGAGCTGATGGCCAATGGCGGCTTCAAGCATCCGGCGAACCAGACGCCGTGGCAGGAGCTTTATCGCAACACCGTCGGGCAGCAATCGACCGGCGCCTGCATGGAGCTCGCCACAAGGTACCAGAACGTCGCCGGCACCTTTGGTGTGGCGCGGGACAATCACTGACCACTCGTCGTTGCGAGGAGCGAAGCGACGAAGCAATCCAGACTGCCTCCGCGGCAAGATTCTGGATTGCTTCGCTTCGCTCGCAATGACGACAGAGCAATCGAATTCAAGGTGAGGAGAAATACAAAATGGCAGACCGCCTCAAGGGAAAACGCGCCGTCATCACCGCTGCCGCCGCCGGCATCGGGCGCGCCTGCGCCATCGCATTCGCGCGTGAAGGTGCAACCGTCATCGCCACCGACATCAACGAGGCCGGCATCGCGGGCCTGACCAAGGAAGGCATCGCCGAGACCGCAAAACTCGACGTCCGCAACACCGCCGACGTCAACGCTTTCGCCAAGCGCGTCGGCAAGATCGACATCCTGCTCAACGCGGCGGGCTTCGTGCACCACGGCACGATCCTGGAATGCTCGGAAGAGGATTTTGACTTCTCGTTCGACCTCAACGTCAAGTCGATGCACCGGACCATCAGGGCCTTCCTGCCCGACATGCTCGCGGGCGGCGGCGGCAGCATCGTCAACATCTCGTCCTGTGCAGCGCTGCGGCCGCCGGCGAACCGTTACGTCTACAGCTCGTCCAAGGCCGCGGTGTCGCTGCTGACGCGCGCGGTCGCGCTCGACTTCATCACCAAGGGCATCCGCTGCAACTCGATCTGCCCCGGCACCGTCGAGACGCCCTCGATGCTCGATCGCGCCGCAGCCCAAGGACCGCAAGGCAAGGAGATGTTCGTCTCCCGCCAGAAGATGGGCCGGCTCGGCACCGCCGACGAGATCGCCTCCATGGCGGTCTATCTCGGCAGTGACGAAAGCGCCTTCACCACCGGCGTCGACCTCGTCGTCGACGGCGGCTACATGCTCTGACGCCAGAGGCCCCGGCATGAACAAGATCGATCTCAACGGCCGCGTGGCTGTCGTCACCGGCGGCGCGCAGGGCTTTGGCCGCGCCATCACCGAGCGCTTTGTCGCCTCCGGCGCCAAGGTCGCGATCTGGGATTTTGACTCTGGCCTCGCCGAGAAGACCGCAAAAGAGATCGGCGACAACGTCCGCGTCTTCAAGGTCGACGTCACCGACACCGCAGGCGTCGAGCAGGCCCGCGATGCGACGCTTGCCGCCTTCGGCAAGATCGACATCCTCGTCAACAATGCCGGCATCGCCGGCGTCAACAAGCCGGTCTGGGAGACTGATCTGGAGGAATGGCGCAAGGTGCTGCGCATCAACCTCGACGGCCCCTTCATCGTCTGCAAGGCGATCGTGCCCGCGATGCTCAAGCAGAAATACGGGCGCATCGTGAACATCGCCTCGATCGCCGGCAAGGAAGGCAATCCGAACGCCTCGCATTATTCGGCGTCCAAGGCCGGCCTGATCGCGCTGACGAAGTCGCTGGGCAAGGAATTGGCCGCACATGACATCCTCGTGAATGCGGTGACGCCGGCCGCCGCCAAGACCGCGATCTTCGACCAGATGACGCAGCAGCATATCGATTTCATGCTGTCGAAAATCCCCAAGGCGCGCTTCGTGCAGGTCGAAGAGCTCGCCGCGATGGTGAGCTGGCTCGCATCGGAAGATTGTGGCTTCTCGACCGGCGCGGTGTTCGACATCTCGGGCGGGCGCGCAACCTACTGAGGACATCATGATCCGGGAAGGTGGATGCCTGTGCGGCACGGTGCGGTTCAGGGCGGAGGGCGAGCCGCTCAACGTCCGCATCTGCCATTGCCGCATGTGCCAGAAAGCGATGGGCTCGCCCTATTTTGCGCGCGCGCAATTCGATCAGCGCGCGCTGACAGTCGAGGGCGACACCGAGCGTTATGCCTCGTCCGAGGCCATCGACCGCGTGTTCTGCAAGCGCTGCGGCACACGCCTGTTCTCGTGGCGGCGCAACGGCACGCTGGCGGGCGTCTCGCTCACGACCTTCGACGACCGCAACGCCTTTGCGCCGACCGAGCACATCTGGGTGTCGGAGAAGCTGGCGTGGCTGAAGCTCGACGACGGTCTGACGCAGTATCCGGGGACGATTCCTGCGTGAATTTGCACGACTGCACGGCAGGTTCGAGCGGGGATCATTTGCGGCGTGGTATTTCGGAACCGGCCACCCTATGTCTAGGCTGAAGCGTTGCTGCACCGCCGGTTGGCTGGGACGGCTGCAAGGCCGCAGGCAAACCGGGACGGACGAGCCGTGAACATCTCATTGTATGAACTATCCGTGTGGGTGCTGCCGCTGGTGCTCGCCATCACTTTTCACGAGGCCGCGCACGCCTTCGTGGCGCATCGTCTCGGTGACAACACGGCCTGGCAGCTCGGCCGCGTCAGCTTCAACCCGCTTAGGCATATCGACCCATTCGGGACAGTGATCCTTCCGGCGATGCTGTTGTTTGCGCATTCGCCATTCCTGTTCGGCTATGCCAAGCCGGTGCCGGTGAATTTCCGCAACCTCAATCACCCCAGGCTCGACATGGTCTGGGTGGCGCTGGCCGGTCCCGCCACCAACATCCTGCTGGCGCTCGCGGCAGCTCTTGCCGTCCACGCGCTGCCGTTTGCCCCAGCGAGCTCGGCGCAATGGATCTTCGACAATCTCGCTAACGCGGTGCTCATCAACGTGGTGTTGGCAGTCTTTAACATGATTCCGATACCGCCTTTGGACGGCGGGCGGGTCGCGGTCGGGCTGTTGCCCCGCCCGCTCGCGCTGCCGCTGGCGCGGCTCGAGCCGTACGGGATGCTGATCCTGATCGGGCTCCTGATCCTGCTACCTCTTCTGGGCTCGCAGTTAGGTCTAAATCTTGATGTTATTTCAGCAATACTGGGAACGGTGACCGGTTATGTGAAACAGGCTGTTCTCTTCCTGACCGGCAACACGTAGTTGAACAGCACACCCCGAACAAAAGCCGAAGGGCTCGAGGCCGACTTGGTCAAAGCTGCCGATATGCTGATCGCGCGACGCGCGGACACCCGCGCCCGCGCTGATTTTGCCACCTGGAAGATGATGGCCAAGCTCAACGGCTCGTCCGCGCTGCCTCCGGAGGCCCAGGAATTCCTGGCGAGCTACAAGAACCTGGTGGCGCAGATGAGCGAGGGCGAGGCCACCGAGGCCACCATCGGCGCGATCTACAAGGCCTATTATGCCGAGATGGGCGGTGCGGGAACCCCGCCGGACGTCCGCACCCGTGCGGCTGAGCCTGCAGCGGACAATGTTACCGCCTTCCGCCGCCCGGAACCGAAGCCAAAGACGAAGGTCAGCTTCTTTGGGTCGTCCGCCAGCGGCACCCAGAAGCGGCCACTCCCGGTGGCGCTGATCTTCGCCTGCCTGGTCGTGGTCTATGTCGGGATCCGGTTTTACTGGCGCTGAGCCGACTTCTTCTTTTTCTTCTCCTCCGACGGAGGCTTGAAGAATATCTCGACGGTGCGCTCGATCCGGTCCTCGGTCAGCCCGGCGGGCGGTTGCGGGAACGGATCGGACTTGCGGACCATGGCGATCGCGGCGGCGTCGTAGGCCTTATCCCCGGACGAGGTCACGACGTCCACTGAAAGCACGTTTCCCATCCGGTTGAGCGCGAAGCTCACCTTTGCCACCTCGTTATTGGGCTCCTTGCCCTCCGGATTGACCTTGTGCGCCGAAAGATGCGCGCTGATCTTGCGGTTCCAGTCGGCCGTCAGCTTCAGGAGGTCCTTGCCGATGCCGAGCACCGGCGCCATGGCCTTCTCGGCCTCGCGCGTTGCGTCCTCGAAGGTCTGCCGCTCCATCGCAACCGACTTCTGCGCGGCCTCCATGGCCGGCGTTTCGACGGCCGCGATCTTCGGCTCCTCGTCCTGCTCCTTCTTCGGCTTGCTTTCGGTGACGAGGCGATCGGCATCCTCGACCTGTTGCGGCCGGTCCTGTGGAAGATCCGTCTCTTTGACCTCGGCCTTCTGCTCGGGCATCTCCGGGCGCTCTTCCTGCTCCTCGGAGTCCGTAGGTCCGGGGGCCCTGTCGGACTCCTGAACCGGCGGCGACGTCATCTCGACCGCGAACTCCGCCCCCGCAGCGCCTAACCCTTCGTTGCCGTCGTCGGCCCGCAGGCTAGCGAGCGCGAGCGCAGCGCCACCCACATGGAGGACGAGCGCCGCCACGGCAGCCAAAATCCAAAGCCTCCGGGATGATCTGGGTTCGAGATCGACGTCAGACATGGCAGTTCCCTAGCGAACCTCTATGGCTGCGGAGCGCCCGCGGCAGACGCTCCCGCCGCCATGGGAGGCCCCTCAAGCGCAACCAGCTTCACCTTCGTGTAGCCGCCGGAGCGCAGCAGCTCCATGACGCCCATCAACTCGCCATAGGGCACGGCGCGATCGGCACGCAGGAAGACGTACTTGTCCTTGCTCATGTCGGACATCGAGTCGAGGGTCATGGTCAGCTCGGCGCGGTGGACGGTCTCCTCGCCGATGGCGATCGTCAGATCGCGCCGGATGCTGAGATAAGTCGGTTTGTCCGGCTTCTTCTGCGGCATCGAGCTCGACGTCGGCAGATCGATCGGCAGGTCGACGGTGGACAGCGGAGCTGCGACCATGAAGATGATCAGCAGAACCAGGATGACATCGATGAACGGCGTGACGTTGATGTCATGCGTTTCCGAGAAATCGTCGTCATCATCATTGTCTGCGAGCGAAACACCCATGGTTCACTCCGCCGCGCGCGAATGCACGCCGCCGTGGCTGCGATCGAGATCGCGCGAGAGCAGCCGCCCCGCCGCGCCCGAGGCACGGCTGACGAGCTCGAGATAGCTCTTCGTCACGCGCGAGAAGTGATTGTAGATGATCACCGCGGGGATCGCGGCGACGAGGCCGATCGCGGTCGCCAGCAGCGCCTCGGCGATACCGGGCGCGACGACGGCAAGGTTCGTGGTCTGCGACTTCGAGATGCCGATGAAACTGTTCATGATGCCCCAGACCGTGCCGAACAGGCCGACGAAGGGCGATGTCGAGCCGATGGTCGCGAGCACGCCCATGCCGATGCGGATGCGCCGCGCCTCCGCGCGCATGATCTCCTGGAAGCTCGAGGCCGCCCGCTCCTTGATGCCGGTATCGCTGGATAGGCCAGCCGACATCCGCGCCTCGCGCAACGCCGCCGCCAGGAAGGACGGCAGAATCCCCTCCTTGGCGCCGAGCGCCATTTGCGCTTCCGCGAGCGAGCGCGCCTCCGCGATCTTCTTCAGCGCCGAACGAAGTTTTGCAGACGCGACCGACAGCTCGAACGACTTGGCGATCAGGACGGTCCAGGTCATCAGCGATGCAAAGGCGAGCCCGATCATCACCGCCTTGACGACGACGTCCGCCGACATGAACATCACCCAGGGCGACAATTCCTTCATGACCGGCGGGGCACCGAACACGTCCGACTTCGCGGCCGGTGCGGTGGCCGAGGAAGCCGCCGGCGCGGCCGCGCTCGGGGCCGCAGCTGCCGGCGCCGGAGCCGCGGCGGGCGCCGTCGACTGGGCCGGCGCTGCCGCCGGGGCCTGTGTCTGGGCGGAAACAGGAGATGCGAGCCAGGCGGCCGCCAGCATGGCGGCTGCGGCAAGGCTTGCTTGGAAGGACATGATCTTCATACTTCGGCCCAGGTGCGAATGAGGTTGTGATAGATACCCGTCAATTTGACCGTTTCGGGATCGTCACGCCCGAGCCGTCCCACCAGCGCCTGTATCGCGGTGTCGAGGTCAAAGATCATGCTCCGGGCTTGATCGTCCCGTATCATGCTCTGAAGCCAGAAGAAAGACGCAACCCGCACTCCCCGGGTCACCGGCGTGACGAGATGCAGGCTGGTCGAGGGATAGAGCACGCAGTCGCCTGCTTGCAACTTGACTTCGTGCGAACCGTAGGTGTCCTCGATCACAAGTTCGCCACCGTCATATTCTTCCGGCTCGCTGAGGAACAGCGTGACCGACAGATCGGTGCGGATGCGAAGGCCGGTCAGCCGGTCGCCGCGGATCGCATTGTCGACGTGCAGGCCGAAATGGTGGCCGCTGTCCGCCGCATAGCGGTTGAACAGCGGCGGAAAGATCTGGAGCGGGATCGCCGCCGCCAGGAACCGGGGGTTCGACGTCAGCGCCGAGATGATGCGGTTGCCGAGTTTTCGCGCGACTTCGCTATCGGGCGGCAGTTGCTCGTTGCGCTTGACCATCGCCGACTGCGAGCCGGCGGTGGAGCGTCCGTCCTCCCATTCGCTGGCGTCCATGATGCGGCGGAACTCCGCCACATCTTCCTTGCTCAGGACGCCTTCTATGCATGTCAGCATGGCACCTCGTTATCTCTCCATCAGTAGCGGGCCGAGACCACCAGATAGGCGGCGCGTCCCGGTGCTTCCAGCACGAACGGCGTCGCACTCTGGTACAGCGCGTCGTAATAGCGTTTGTCGAAGATGTTGTTGACGAACAGCTTCACGGTCCAATGCTTGTCGACCTTCGCTTCGGCGAACATGTCGAAGCGCCAATAGTCCGGGATCGATGTCCCCTGGTTCGCCGCGAGCAGCGTGCCGCCGCGGATCCCGGAGCGGTAGACCGCCTGTCCGCCGAGCTCCCAGACATCCGTGAGCTGGTACTTGGAAAGCATGCTGAACGACTGATGCGCGATGTTGGCGAGCGGCAGCCCGACATTGGTCGGATACAGCGTCGTATTTGCCGACGGTGCAAGCGACTTCGTCACCTCCGACTGCATCAGCACCAGGCCGCCGAACACGCTCCATTTGTCGGTGAGCTTGCCGCCGACGCCGAGGTCGATGCCGCGGATGCGGTAGGCGCCGCCCGCCGTGATGCAGGATACATTGCCCGACCCCGCCGGCAGATTATAGGCACACCCCGGAACTTTGGCTGCAGCAGCCGTACTGCCGACATTCTGCGCTTCACGCGCGTTCTCTTTCTCGGTCTGGAATAGCGCCGCCGTCAGCAGCAGATGGCGATCGAAGAGCTCCCATTTGGTGCCTAGCTCGATTGCCTTGTTCTTCTCCGGCCCGAATATCTGGGTGTTGGCGCCGTTGAGAACCGGCGAAATGCCGCCATAGGCCGAGCTGGTGCCGTCGAATTCGGCGCCAACCGGGTTCGACGACGTCGCATAGGCCGCATAGACGCTGCCGTTCGGCAGCGGCTTCAGCGTCACACCGAGATTGAAGTTCGGCAGCCCGAACTCGGCGCTTTGCGCGCCGAACGTCTGCACTCCGCCGACGGTGCCGTAACCACTGGTCTTGACGGTGTAGTCGTCGTAGCGGATGCCGCCATTGAGAATGACGAGATCGCGATAGTTCGCGCTATCCATCGCATAGACGCTCTTGGTGTCCACCGAGAGATTGGTCGGCGTTCCCAGCATCCTCGGCGTATCGAACGTGTTGAGGAAGGTGTATTGCGGCGAAAACACGCTGACGCCCGACGTGGAGCCGCCGGGAGTGAACTTGGGGCCGGTCGTCAATTCCGAGTCCAGCCCGGCATATTTGTCGATGAAGGACGTCTCACGCGAGACCTCGACGCCTCCGAGCGCCGTATGCCTGAACCCACCGGTGTCGAATTTGTAGGTCGCTTCGCTCTGGTTGGCGAGGACGCTGGTGACCTGATAGCGGCTCTGCGGATTGGCCGTCACGGTCGCGGCTGTCAACGGAATCGGAGCGGTCGGGGATTCCGCCAGCGTCCCGACATAGTCGTTGACCGAGCGCGACAGGCGGATCTTGTCGCTGAGCATGAGATCTGGCGTGACATAGATCTCGGAATTGATCGTCCCGATATCCTGCTTGACCTTGAAGAAGTCGCGATTGACGAAGCCGTAGAAATTGTTGCGATTGGAGCCGAAGTCGGGATACGGGCCGCCGGCCGTGGTGGTATAGGGCGCCGATCCCGGCCGATAGTACGGCACGCCGAAATCCGGAATGCCATGCTGGTAGGTGTGAATGTAGTCCGTCGTCACCTTGACTGCATCGATAGGCTTCCATGTCGTCGCGATGAAAAACCCGCTGCGATCATCCGTGACATAATCGCGACCCGCGACGCCCGCGTCCTGGAATAGGCCCCCGGCGCGCACCGCAAACGTCGGATTGATCACCTGGTTGACATCGAGCGTGACACGCTTGGTCTTGTCGGTGCCAAACGAGGTGTCCATGTTGTAGAAGCTCTTCTCCGTCACAGCCTGCTTGGTAACGATGTTGATCGCACCGCCGGCGATACCGCGGCCGGAAAAGGACGAACCGGGACCACGCAGGATTTCGACCTGCTCGGTAAAGAAGTTCTCACGAACACTGACGCCGGGATCGCGCACACCATCGATGAAGATGTCGTTGCGGGCATCGAAGCCGCGGATGAAGAAGCGGTCGCCGAAGGCGTTGCCGCCCTCGCCCGTGCCGAGCGTTACGCCGGCCGTGCTGAGGATCGCGGTCTTCAGCGACGTCGCGTTCTTGTCCTCGAGCACTTCCTTGCTCAAAACGGTGATCGACTTCGGCGTATCGACCAATTTCTCCGGAAATTTGCCGCCGGCCTGAACGTGATCGACCTTGTACGGTGCAGCCGGATCCGCATACGGATTGCGATCGGGAGCGCCCGGACTCGGGGTGGCGACCGGCGCCGTTGCGGCCTGCTGCCGCTGCGCCGCACGCCGCAGCGCATTGCGCGCGCGGACTTGATCGGCGGTGGGTCTGGAAGCGGTGGGACGCGGACGCTCTTTCGGTGCATCGACGTTCACCGGCGGCAGGTTGGGCGTCTGCGCATGCACCCCGCTCGAAACTGACGCGACGGCGATCAGACTTGCGACCGCGGAAACGGTCTTGCCCGTCGCAGCATCGAAATTGTTGCCGAATGATTTCCGAACCGCGTCCGAACGCAACGACCGCGGTGTCTTTCTCATGCCCATCACACGCCCCACTGTTCTTATGCTTCCATTGGCCACGTTGCGACAACGCGACGCATCGGTGCTATCGAGCGTGTTCGTGGGGGTCAACGCGATCACGGCAACACTGCGGGGGAATCCGCCCATTTCAAAGCAATTCTAAACTTGTCTGGGCGCATCACTTTGTAATCGTTCTAAGCTCGAGTTTGTAAGCATTCTAAACTGGCAGCGAGGCCATGCACGCGCCATCGTTGCGGAAGGTGTCGGGATGCCCGCCATGGCAGACATCCCGGCTCTGGCTGGCGCGATCAGAACTTCGCAGTCGTCACGAGGTAGAATGCGCGGCCCGGCGCGACGGCCACGAACGGCACGGCGCTGCGATAGAGCGTGTCGTAGTACAGCTTGTTGGTGAGGTTCTGCGCGTAGAACTTCATGGTCCAGTTCTTGTCGATCTTCTTCTCGACGAACGCGTCGAAGCGCCAATAGCTCGGCAGCTCGTTGCCGGTATTGGCCGCGAACGTGCCGCCATAGACCTTCGAGCGGTACACCGCCTGCCCGCCCAGCTCCCAGCCGCCGTCGAACTTGTACTTCGTCAGCATGCTGAACGACTGATGAGCCACGTTCGCAAGCTGCAGGCCGAGGTTGGAGGCGATGTTGCTCTGCGTGACCTTCGACTGCATCAGCACGATGCCGCCGAAGACGCTCCAGCGGTCGGTGATCTTGCCCTCGGCCTCGATGTCGATGCCCTGGATGCGGTAGGCCGCGTTCGCGGTGAGCAAGCCCGAGGCGTTGGTTTCGCGCGCATTGTCCTTGGTGGTCTGGAACAGTGCGCCTGATACCAGCAGGTGACGATCCACCAGTTCCCACTTGGTGCCGACTTCGGCCGCCTTGTTGCGCTCGGGTCCGAGCAGAACCGTCGTGTTGGCGGGAACGCCACCGTAATCGGTGCCGGTCGCGTCAAGCTCGGAGCCGAACGGATTGGCCGAGGTTGCATAGGCCACATAGAGGCTGCCGATCGACATCGGCTTGTAGACCAGGCCGACGTTGTAGTTCACCAGATCGGAGTTCATCTTCAGATAGGCCGAATTGGTCGACGAGCTCATGTTGTAGCCGTCGTAACGGATGCCACCGTTGACGATGATCGTGTCCCGCCAGTTCGCGGTGTCCATGACATAGACGCTGCTGGTGTTGACGCCATAGCGCGTCGGGTTTCCGGTCAGGCCCGGCGTGCCAAAGGGAGCGTAGGTGTATTGGGGAGAGTAGAGATTGACCCCCGAGACGGCGCCGTTGCTCGTGAAGGCGCTGCCGGCCAGTTCAGACGCGAGCCCCGAGTAACGGTCGATCGAGATGTTCTCGTTGGTATATTCGACACCGAACACCGCGGTGTGCTTGACCCCGCCGGTGTCGAGCTTGAACGTGGCCTCGTTCTGGTTGGCCCACACGTCCACGGTCTGGTAGCGGCTCTGCGCGCTCGCCGTCGTGGTCCAGAGCAACGGGTTGGCGTTGGTCGTCACCGGGTTCTGCGGCAGCGTACCGATATAGTTCAGCAGCGAGTGTTCGCCGCGCACCTTGCTGCTCAGCGTGATGGCGTCGTTGACCTTGTACTCCACCGTACCGGTGCCGAAATCCTGCCGCGCGGTCTGGAAGTCGCGGTTGAGGAAGCCATACCAGGCTCCGCGCGGAATGCCGGCCGACGTCACCGGCACGTTGCCCTGCTTGTAATAGGGCACGCCGAAATCCGGCAGCCCGCTGAGATCGGTATGGACGTAGTTCGTCGTGATCTTGATGTCGTTGGTCGGGGTGTATTTGGTCGAGAGGAAGGTGCCCCACCTATTGTCGGTCACGTAGTCGCGGCCGGCGACGTTGGCATCCTGGAACAGGCCGCCGGTGCGCACCGAGAAGGTCGGGTCGATCACCTGGTTGACGTCGATCGTGACGCGCTTGGTCCTGTCAGTGCCGAACTCGGTATCCATGCGCTTGAAGTTGACGTCGCCGGCCTGCTTGGTGACGATGTTGATGGCGCCGCCCGCGGTGCCACGGCCGGCATAGGACGACGCCGGACCGCGCAAAATCTCGATCTGCTCGGTGAAGAAGTTCTCGCGGATGGACACGGCGGGATCGCGGATGCCGTCGATGAAGATGTCGTTGCGCGCGTCGAAGCCGCGGATGAAGAAGCGGTCGCCGAATGCGTTGCCGCCCTCGCCCGAGCCTAGCGTTACGCCGGCGGTCGAGCGCCCGATCTCCTTCAGCGTCGTGGCGTTCTTGTCCTCGAGCACTTCCTTGCTGAGCACGGTGATGGTCTTCGGTGTGTTCAGCATCGGCTCGGGAAACTTGCCGGAGGCCTGGACGTGATCGACCTTGTAGGGCGCCGCCGGATCTGAATAGGGATTGCGGTCCACTTCGCCAGCCGGTGCCGTGGGAGCGGCCTGCTGGGCCGCCTGCTGCCGCTGAGCGGCACGTCGAAGCGCGTTACGGGCGCGGACCTGATCCGCCGTCGGCTTCGAGGCCACCGGACGCGGACGCGCGACGGGAGCATCGACCGTCACCGGCGGCAGGTTCGACTGCTGCGCTTCTGCGCCGCTCGACACCGACGCCACCGCGATCAGGCTCGCGACCGCCGATACCGCCTTGCCGGGATTCCCGTCGAGCTTCTCTCCAAGTGAATTTCTTCCGGCGACCGAACGCAACGATCGCGGCGCTAGCACTAGCCCCATTCCAACGCACCCCATCTCAAATTCGTCGATCCGCAACATGCGCGACGAACATCGAGGCGGTGCTATCGACCGCGAAAAATCAGGTCAATGCAGCTGTCCCGGCAAGATCACTTGAATCTATCTAGTTCATATCGATTCCAGAGTTTCCATTTTGAAATCGTTGAAATCTTGCGCGACAAATCGATGCAGTCAGACACATCGGCACTAGCCTTCGTGCATGATCTCGTGCAGCCGTCAATC
The DNA here is from genome assembly GCF_900109945.1 of Bradyrhizobium sp. OK095. GTDB lineage: Bacteria > Pseudomonadota > Alphaproteobacteria > Rhizobiales > Xanthobacteraceae > Bradyrhizobium. Next base: position 255,714 of record NZ_FOBX01000003.1, on the reverse strand, counting down.
GCTGCTCGGCGGCTTCATCAGCGAGAACAATTCGTCGACGGTCTTCTGCACGACCGCGCGCACGCGATCGCTGTTGTCCATGCCGGCGATGTTGACGCCGCTGACGACCGCTTTGATTTCGTCGCGAAAGTCGGTGAGGAAGCGCAAGGGATCGCGCTGCTCGTTGGCGACGCGCGCGATCAATCCCGTGATCAAGATCTGACACGCGATCAGCTTGCCGTTCAGTTCATCCATCATGCGCTCCCCTTGTAGCGGGGCCGATATGACCGATGCTGATTTTCCTGACAACCGAAACGCGGCCCACCCGACTTAGAACCGTTCTCGAAAAGCGCAAATCCTGCGGCTCCCGGTCCAGCGGTGCGTCACCTTCCTCCAAACCCGTTCCGCTCCGTCCACACCGTCTGCGAGTGCTGCCTAATTTTTGCACGCTGGTGGTTCGCGCCGGGAAAATGCAGCACTGCACACCGACGCGCCAAACAGTTGCCTAAGCAGTGCAAAGCTTTCCAATTGTTTAGGATTCTCAGCCGATAGTGCTGTTTACACTGGAACTTGGCGTGTAATATACAAGCGCGCTGGAACCCTATGATTGCCCGACAATTCGTCGTTTTGGGCATGCGAGCCAACGAGCCGATATGAAAAAATCACGGCCGATACTCTGGATTGTCATCATCGCGGCCGTGGGCATCGCGGGTTACTACGGTTGGCAGAAATACGGCTCGCCCGAGGCCGGAAAAACCCAGACCGCACAGAAAGGCCCGCCGCGCGCGCCTGCCATTCCCGTGAGCGTTGCACCGGTCCAGAAGGCCGATTTCCCGGTCTACCTGACCGGTCTCGGCACGGTGCAGGGTTTCAACACCGTACAAGTCCGGACAAGGGTTGACGGCCAGATCGACAAGATCGCCTTCACCGAAGGCCAGATCGCCAAGGAAGGCGAGCTTCTGGCCTCGATCGATCCCCGCCCCTACCAGGCCGCGCTCGACCAGGCCAAGGCCAAGAAGGCGCAGGACGAGGCCAGCCTCGCCAACGCCAATCTCGAACTCCAGCGCGCCACGAAGCTCGGAGAGTTCGCCACCGCGCAGCGGGTCGACACCCAGCGCTCCACCGTCGCCCAGCTCACCGCCCAGATCGCCGCCGACGAGGCCGCGATCTCCAACGCGCAGACCCAGCTCGATTACACGCAGATCAAGGCGCCGATCACCGGCGTCGCCGGCCTTCGTCTGGTCGACGTCGGCAACATCGTCAACGCCTCCACGCAAACGGGCATCGTGATGATCTCGCAGGTCGAGCCGATCTCCGTGATCTTCACCGCGCCGGAGGATCAGCTGCCCTATATCAGCGACGGCCAGAAGGCCGGCGCGCTGAAGGTGATCGCCTACACCACCGACGGCAAGAAGACGCTGGCCGAAGGCAAGCTCGCGGTCATCAACAACCAGGTCGACACGTCCAGCGGGACTATTCGGCTCAAGGCGGTGTTCGACAACAAGGACCACGCGCTGTGGCCGGGTCAGTCGGTTTCGACGCGCCTTCTGGTCCGGACGCTGAAGGATGCGACCGTGGTTCCGGATGACGCAGTCCAGCATTCGACCAACGGCCTCTACGCCTATACCGTCAATCAGGACAACAAGGCCGAAGTGCGCAAGATCAAGGTCAGCTACGCCATCGACGGTCGTTCGGTCGTCGATGAAGGGCTGACCCCGGGGCAGCAGGTGATTACCGGCGGCCAGTTCAAGGTTCAGCCCGGAAGCGTCGTCTCGACGGCTGTCGCAAGCTCGGATCCAAGCCAGAACAAGGTACGACAGGAATGACCGAAGGCGGGATTTCGGCACCTTTCATCCGTTATCCCATCGGCACCTCGCTGCTGATGGCCGGCATTCTCTTCGTCGGTCTCGTCGCCTATCCCCTGCTGCCGGTCGCGCCGCTGCCGCAGGTGGACTTCCCGACCATCCAGATCACGGCCAATTTGCCGGGCGGCAGCCCCGAGACGATGGCCTCGTCGGTGGCGCAGCCGCTGGAGCGCCAGTTCGCGCAGATCCCCGGCATCGCCCAGATGACCTCGACGAGTTATCTCGGCACCGCCTCGATCACCATCCAGTTCGATCTCAACCGCAGCATCGACGGCGCCGCCAACGACGTGCAGGGCGCCATCAACGCCGCCAGCGGCCAGTTGCCGAAGAACCTGCCCTCGCCGCCGACCTATCGCAAGGTCAACCCGGCCGACGCGCCGATCCTGCTGCTGTCGGCGACGTCAGAGACGATGCCGCTCACCAGCGTCAGCGACGCCGTCGACGCCCAGCTCGCCCAGCAGATCAGCCAGCTCGCCGGCGTCGCGCAGGTTTTCATCGGCGGACAGCAGAAGCCCTCCATCCGCATTCAGATCGACCCGGCGAAGCTCGTCGCCAAGGGCCTGTCGATGGAGGACGTCCGCAGCCAGATCGCGATCACCACGGTCGACAGCCCCAAGGGCAATATCGACGGCGAGAAGCGCGCCTATACGATCTACGCCAACGACCAGCTCACCCAGTCCAAGGACTGGAACGACGTCATCATCGCCTATCGCAACGGCGGTCCGTTGCGAATCCGCGACATCGGCCAGGCGGTCAGCGGCGCTGAAGATGCCAAGCAGGCGGCCTGGGCCAACGGCAAGCGCGGCGTGTTCCTGGTGGTGTTCAAACAGCCGGGCGCCAACGTCATCGAGACCGTCGACAGGATCAAGGCGACCCTGCCCCGGCTCGTCGCGGCGATCCCGCCCGCGATCAAGATCGAGGTGATCAGCGATCGCACCACGACGATCCGCGCCGCCGTCGAGGACGTGCAGTTCACACTGCTCCTGACCATCGGCCTCGTGGTCATGGTCATCTTCGTCTTCCTGCGCAGCTTCTGGGCGACGGTTATCCCCACCATCACGGTTCCGCTGGCGCTATTGGGCGCGTGCGCCCTGATGTGGGTATGGGGCTATTCGCTCGACAATCTGTCGCTGATGGCGCTCACCATCGCGGTCGGGTTCGTCGTCGACGACGCCATCGTGATGCTCGAGAACATCACGCGCTATATCGAGGAAGGCGAATCGCCGATGGCGGCCGCCTTCCGGGGCTCCAAGGAAATCGGCTTCACCATCGTCTCGATCAGTATCTCGCTGGTCGCGGTGCTGATCCCGCTGCTGCTGATGGGCGGCATCATCGGGCGCCTGTTCCGTGAATTCGCCGTCGTGCTGGCGATGACCATCTTCGTCTCGATGTTCGTGTCGCTGACATTGACGCCGATGATGGCCTCACGCTTCCTGCGCGCCCATGGCGAGGTCACCCACGGCAAGTTCTACCAGTGGAGCGAAGCCGCCTTCGACGGGATGCTGCGCGGCTACGAATATGTGCTCGACCATGCGATGGCCTGGCGCCGCACCACGCTCACGATCTTCTTCGCCACGCTCGCTTTATCGGTCTATTTGTTCATCGTGATTCCGAAGGGCTTCTTCCCGCAGCAGGACGTCGGCCTGATCACCGCGACCTCCGAAGCCTCTCAGGACATTTCCTTCGCCGAGATGCAGCGCCGTCAGGTCGAGCTCGGCAAGATCGTGATGGAAGATCCTGACATCGCCACGATCGCGATGAACATCGGCGGCAGCGGCCGCGCCGGCAACAACGGCAACATGTTCATCACGCTGAAGCCGCGCGACCACCGCGAGGCCTCGGCCCAGCAGATCATCGCGCGCCTCCGTCCCAAGCTCGAGAAGGTGTCGGGCGCTCGCCTCTACATGCAGGCGGCCCAGGACGTCCGGCTCGGCGGCCGGCCGACGCGCACGCAATTCGAATTCACCTTGCAGGATGCCGATCTCGTCGAGCTCAACGACTGGGCGCCAAAAATCCTCGCCAAGATGGCGACGCTGCCGGAGCTGCGCGACGTCGCGACCGACCAGCAGACGCAAGGCACCACGGTCCAGCTCAAGATCAACCGCGACACCGCCGCGCGCTACGGTATCCAGCCGCAGCTGATCGACGACACCCTGTACGACGCTTTCGGACAGCGGCAGGTCACGCAGTATTTCACCCAGCTCAACACCTACAAGGTGATCCTCGAGATCTTGCCTGAGATGCAGGGCAGTCTCGAGAGCCTGAACAAGCTCTATCTGAAATCGCCGCTGACCGGTGACCAGGTCCCGTTGTCGACCTTTGCGACATGGTCCACCGATCCGGTCCGTCCGCTCTCGATCAGCCACCAGGGCCAGTTTCCGGCGATCACGATCAGCTTCAACCTTGCGCAAGGCGTCGCGCTCGGTCAGGCCACCGAGGCCGTGCAGAAGGCGATGGCCGATCTCGGCGCGCCGCCGACGCTGAATTCGAGCTTCCAGGGCACCGCGCAGGCATTCCAGCAGTCGCTCGGCACCGTGCCGCTGTTGATCCTCGCGGCCCTCGTCGTGGTCTATCTGATCCTCGGCATTCTCTACGAGAGCTACATCCATCCGATCACGATTCTGTCGACCCTGCCCTCGGCCGGCGTCGGTGCGCTCGCGATCCTGATGGCGGCCGGCTTCGAGTTCAGCCTGATTGCATTGATCGGCGTGATCCTGCTGATCGGCATCGTGAAGAAGAACGGCATCATGATGGTCGACTTCGCGATCGCCGCAGAGCGCGACCACCATAAGACCCCGGAGGAATCGATCCGCCAGGCTGCGCTGCTGCGCTTCCGTCCGATCATGATGACGACGATGGCAGCACTGCTCGGCGGCGTGCCCTTGATGCTCGGCCACGGCACCGGCGCCGAAATCCGCCAGCCGCTCGGCTACGCCATGGTCGGCGGCCTGATCGTCAGCCAGGCGCTGACGCTGTTTACGACGCCCGTCATCTATCTCTATCTCGACAGGCTCAACAACTGGTTCTCCGCCTGGGGCCGTTCGGATGACGACGAAGGCCACGAGACGCCCGAGCACGGCCCCGTCAAGCAAGCCGCCGAGTAAGCTTGCACCACGGCTCCCGCAACGCTACAGCGGGGCCTCGGTTCACGCCAACGCGGTTTCGTCATGCTCATGCAATCCAGACTTGTCGCCCTCGCTGCCGCGCTCCTGTTGTCGACGGGCGCCGCTTATGCCCAGCAGGGCGCCAAGAAGAACGCAGCGCCCGCTGCTCCGGCCGCGCAGCCCGCGCCCGCCCCGACGCAGCCACAGGCGGACGGTGCTCCGGCTCAGCAGGCCGGCTGGGTCGTTCGCTGCACCAGCGTCAGCCGCGATGCGCCGCTCGAATGCGCGATGGAGCAGAACGCGGTGCTGACCAAGACCGGCCAGACCATCGTCCTGGTCAACATCCGCATCGCGCCCGACACCCGCACGCCGGTGGCGCTGTTGCAATTGCCGCTCGGCCTCAACCTTCCCGTCGGCGCAAAACTCCAGGTCGACGAGGGCAAGGCGGTCGAGCTCCAGATCCAGACCTGCGAGAACCGCGGCTGCTACGCCTCGACGCCGATCGCGCCGGACCTGCTCGCAACCTTGCGGTCGGGCAAGCAGCTGAAGGTCGCCTTCCAGAACATGGCCAAGGAGACCATCGCGATCCCGATGCCGCTGGGCGATTTCGCGGCGGCCTACGACAAGATCAAGTAACGGGCTGCTCCCGTTTCCGTCTGGAGTGCACGCCTTTCTCACCTCGTCATTGCGAGCGTAGCGAAGCAATCCAGCAATCTTTCCGCGGAGGCCGTCTGGATTGCTTCGCTGCGCTCGCAATGACGGCGCGGATATAGCGACGCCCCTCGCTCCTACTGCCGTGCCATCTGCGCATTGCCGACGGCATCACCGTCGAGCTTCTGATCGTTGTGCATGGTGACGGTGACGCGCAAGAGCCGTCCCTCGAATGCGAACGGCGCCTCGTAATGCGAGACGGGGCTGCCGCGGTCACGGCCGATGTCGAGGCCAGACCACGAGATCAGCGTGTGGAAGCCAAGCTGGGTCTGGAGCGCGCCCGCCGGCTCGCCGTCGATCAGCAGCGTGTATGCGGTGACGCCGGTGCGCGAACCCTTCGCCGGCGGCTCCTTGCGCAGGAGACGCTCGACGTGCACCCCGAGCCGCCGCGCGCCTGACGGCACTGTGCGCTCAGAACGCACGATCTGGTGGCTGCCGCCGATGTTGAGATCGTGCACGAGGTGGCCATCTTTGACGTAGAGGCTGTAGCCTGAGGTCGCGTCGCCGTGCGAGATCAGCACGCCGTCGGCGCCCTGCTCGTCGATCTCGACATGCGCCTCGATGGTGTAGCTGCGGCTGCGCACATCGGGCGCCACGTCGGTCGGCACGTGGCCCATGCCGGCATGGAACACGAAATGATGGCGCGCGCCGTGGAAGCGTGCCGCATTCTCGGCAAAGCGCGGGCCGAAGCGGTCGTCAAGCGGCAGCACCTTGTGCTTCTCGGCCTCCGCCCACCATGTCGCGATCATCGTTGCCAGCCGTTCCGGCTCCTTGGCCGCGAGATCGTTGGTCTCGGAGAAGTCTTCATCGAGATGGAACAGCTCCCATTTGTCTTTCTCGAACGGCGTGCCCGAGGGATGGAAGGCGACCGCTTTCCATCCGGCGTGCCAGAGACCGCGATGGCCGAACATCTCGAAATATTGCGGCGTGCCCTTTGAGGGCGCGGACGCATCGTTGATCGAGCGCGCAAAGCTCTCGCCTTCCAGCGGCATCTGCGAGCAACCCGCAATCGTCATGGGAGCCTCGATGCCGATCAGATCGAGCAGCGTTGGCGTGAGATCGCTGGCGTGAACGAACTGGTGGCGCAGCTCGCCCCTGGCTGCGATGCGCTTCGGCCAGTTGACGACGAAGGGATCGCGGATGCCGCCGCCATGGGTGTTCTGCTTGTAGCGGCGCAGCGGCGTGTTCGAGGCCATCGCCCAGCCATGCGGGAAATTGCTGTGGGTGTCGGGCCCGCCGATATCGTCGATCCGGCCGAGCTTTTCCGCGATCGGCTCCGGCTTGAAATTGAACGGACCCATCGCGTTGACGAAGCCGAGCGCCCCGCCCTCCTGGCTCGCGCCATTGTCGGACATCACGATAATCACCGTGTTGTCGCGGATACCGGCCGTTTCCAGGAACGCGACGAGGCGTGCAAGATGGCGATCGGAATGGTCGAGCATGCCGGCGAATGCTGCTTGCAGGCGCGTGAAGACACGACGCTCGTCGGCCGAATGCTCCTCCCATGCCTTCACGCCGTCGTTGCGTGCAGGCATGCGCGTGTCCTCCGGCACCAGCCCCATCGCTTTCTGACGCGACAGCCGTTGCTCGCGCTCGACGTCCCAGCCGTGCGCGAACGAGGCGTCGTAGCTCGTGATGATGTCCTTCGGCGCCTGATGGGGCGCGTGGCAGGCGCCGAGCGCGACCCAGGTCAGCCAGGGAATTTCGGGGCGATCGGCAACATGATCGCCGATGAAACGGATCGACTGGTCGATCAAATCCTCGGTCAGATGATAGCCGTCGGCGTAAGTGCCCGGAGGATCAATATGCGTGTTGTCGGAGACGAGCTCGGGTGCATACTGGTCGGTCTCTGCGTCGAGGAAGCCATAGAAGCGGTCAAAACCGCGGCCGAGCGGCCAGCCGTCGAACGGTCCGGTGGCGCCGCTCTCGGTCAGCGGCGTGACGTGCCATTTGCCGACCATGTAGTTGCGATAGCCGTGCACGCGCAGCATCTCGGCAAGCGTCCCCGCCTCGCGCGCGATCTTGCCGCGATAACCGGGATAGCCGGAATCGAAATTGGCGAGACAGCCGACGCCGACCGAATGATGGTTGCGCCCGGTCAGTAACGCCGCGCGCGTCGTCGAGCACATCGCCGTGGTGTGGAAGCCGGAATAGCGCAGGCCTTCCGCGGCGAGCTTGTCGATGGTCGGCGTCTTGATAGCGGAGCCATAGCAGCCGAAATCGGAGAAGCCAACGTCGTCGAACAGCACGACCAGGATGTTCGGCGCGCCTTCGGGCGGTCTTGGCGCCTCCGGCCACCATGGCTTTGAGTCCGCAACCGTCTTGCCGACAGTGCCACGAAACGGCGCGGTGCTGGTTGCGCTCATCTGCTCCTCCCTGTGCATTTGGCCGCCGCGGTTGACCTGCGGCTTGCTCCTAAATTATAATCCGAATTATGATTATGATTTAGCCCGGATGCAAGCACGGATGCGGCCATTTTCAAACGAGTCCGGGGCACGCGATCTCGACCTGCCGGGCGTCGCCCCGTCGCGCCAGAAGCGCAGCCGCGAAACGACGCTGGCGCTGCTGCGCGCCGGCGCCAGCATGCTGCGCACGCGCAGCCTTGCAGAGCTCTCGATCGAGGCGCTCTGCGCCGAGGTCGGCGCCACCGTCGGTGCCTTCTACAGCCGCTTCGACAGCAAAGAGGCCTATTTCAACGCGCTGATGGCACTGGCCGCACGCGACGGCGAGCAGCGGCTCGGCGACATCAGGCGACCGTCGCCAGACACAAGCCTCGACAAGCTCTGCCACATCATCGTCAGCGGCATCGTGGCCTGGATACGCAATCACGAGGGCGTGCTGCGCGCCGCGCTCCAGCACGACGACACCCGCCCCGACAAATGGACGCCGTTCAAGGCGCTCGCGAAAGCCACCACGATGCGTGCCACCCCTCTCCTGCTGCCGGCCATGGGCAAAGGACGCAAGGCCGCAAAAACCCGCGCTATCGCATTTGGCTTCCAAATCGTGCTGGGCACGCTGGTGAACGCGATCCTCAACGATCCCGGGCCGCTGCCGCTTCGGTCGAAGGAGATGGAAACGCGGCTCGCCGGTTGCCTGTTGCTGCTGCTTCAGGCGGAGACCAATCAGCTCACGCCGAGATAGGCCTTCTGCACCTGCGGGTCTTCCGCGAGCGCCGCTGCCGTGCCCGACAGCACGCTCTTGCCGACCTGGAGCACGGTGGCGAAGTCAGAGAATTCCAGCGCGAGCTCGATCGACTGCTCCGCGAGCAGAATGGTCAGGCCCTCGCGATGCAGGCGGCCGAATGTTTCGTACATGGACTCGACCACCGCAGGCGCAAGGCCGAGCGAGGGTTCGTCGAGCATGAGGAGCTTTGGGTCGCTCATCAGCGCGCGGCCGACCGCGAGCATCTGCCGCTCGCCGCCGGACATGGTACCGGCGCGCTGGTTGCGGCGCTCCTTCAACCGCGGAAAAAACTCGTAGACGCGTTCGAGCAGCGCGGCCTTGCGCGACTTGTCGTGCAGCGGCGTCGCGCCGAGCATTAAATTGTTCTCGACGCTCTGCTGCACGAAGAGCCGCCAGCCTTCCGGCGACAGCGCCAGCCCCTTGCGCACGATGGCAAAGGCTTTTTGGCCGGCGATGTCCTCGCCGCGAAAGCTGATCGTGCCGGAATGCACGGGAATGAGGCCGGCGATGGCGTTCAGCGTCGTGGTCTTGCCGCCGCCATTGGAGCCGAGCAGCGCGACAACGCTGCCATCGGGCACCTCGAGCGAGACGTCGGAGACGCCGATGAGGTCGCCATAGCGCACCTCGAGGTGTTCGATCCGCAACAGCGCCCCGCTCATAGGTCCGGCCCGCCCATCAGCTCGACCGGCGTATGGCCGGCGGCGGCCTTGGCCGCGCGCTTGCCGAGATAGGCCTCGATCACCGCCGGATTTGACGTGACCTCGCGCGGCGAGCCCTGGGCGATCTCCTTGCCCTGGTGGAACACCATCACGCGGCTCGCCAGCGACATGATCACTTCCATGATGTGCTCGACGATGACGAGCGTGATGCCGGAGCGGTGGATGTCGCGGACGAGATCGATCGCGAGTTTCACCTCATGCGCGTTGAGGCCGGCCATGGCCTCGTCGAGCAGCAACACTTTCGGCTCGGTCGCAAGTGCGCGGGCGATCTCCAGCCGCTTGCGGCCGGGCGTACCGAGCGAGCGCGCCGGTGCGTCTGCAAGCTTGCTCATGCCGACGCGCTCAAGAACGGCGCGCGCTTTTGTTTCGGCCTCCTTGCGATGCGAGGTGCGCAGAAAGGCGCCGATCATGACGTTCTCGAGCACGGTCATGCCCTCAAAGGTCTGCGGCACCTGGAAAGTGCGGGCAAGCCCGAGCCCGGCCCGCAACTCCGGTGTGAAGTCGGTGATGTCGCGTCCCTCGAACAGAACGCAGCCAGCCGTGGCCTTGAGGTCGCCGGTGAGGCAATTGAAGAAGGTGGATTTTCCCGCGCCGTTCGGGCCGATCAGGCCGAGAATGTCGCCCTGCTCCAGCGTAACGGAGGCATCGTCCACCGCCTTGAAGCTGCCGAAGGCCTTGATGATCCCGCGCGCCTCAAGGAGCATGGCCTGCTCCTGTGTCGCTCTTGGATTTTTTTCGCCCCGTGAACAGGCTGAGCAGGCCGCCCGGCTGGAACCGCGCGATCAGCACGATGATCGCGCCATAGACCACGAAGGTGAGCCCGGCGCCCTTGCCGCCGAGCCAGCTGTTGGAGATCTCCTCCAGCGGCACCAGGATCGCCGCGCCCACCAGTGGGCCGAACAGCAGCCCTGCCCCGCCCAGCGCTGCCATGATCAGGATCTTCACCGAGATCAGGATGCCGAGGCCGGACTCGGGATCGACGAAGCCGAACATCATGGCGTAGAGCGCGCCGGAAACGCTCGTCAGTGCCGCACTCAACATGTAGGCATAGAGTTTTGTGCGGCTGGCTGGCGCTCCGAGCGAGCGCGCGGCGCGCTCGGAATCCTTGATCGCGCGCAGGTAAAATCCCATCCGGCTGTTGGTCATCCACCAGGTGATGAACAGCGTGATCACGAGCACGAGCAGGAAGAGATAGTAATACGGCAGCGACGACAGGAACGAGAGATCGAAGACGTTGCGCGGCACGGTAGGACCCGAGAGACCGACGGCGGCGCCCAGCCAGTCGGTGTTGGTGACGATCAGCCGCATCGTCTCGGCCACCGCGATGGTCGCCATGCTGAAATAATGGCCAGACAGCCGCAGCGTCGGCACGCCGATGATTGCGGCCAAGCCCACCGCGATCACGATGCCGCCGGGAATACCGAATAGCGGCGACAGGCCGAATTTTGCGTAGGAGCCCATCGCGGCATAGGCGCCGCAGCCGAAGAACACGACGTGACCGACCGAGACCTGACCGGCGTAACCGCCGACGATGTTCCAGGCGGACGCCGCAATCGCATAGAGCAGCACCAGTGCGCCCAAGCGCTGCTGGAACGGCGAGGACAGCAGCAGCGGATAGGCGATCGCCAATGCGGCGACGACCGTGAGCCATATCCAACGCCGCATCACATCTTCCCCATCAGGCCTTGCCCATCAAGCCTTGCGGCCGGAACCAGAGGAAGAGCAGGAACAGGACATAGACGACGATGTCCTTGTAGATCGCGCCGATCAGATAGCCGGACAGCGACTCGATGACGCCGATCAGGAGCCCTGCGACCAGCGCGCCCGGCACGCTGCCGAAACCGCCGAGCGACACCGTGACGAAGGCGACGATACCGAGCGTCTCGCCGACCGTCGGCACGATGTAGAAGAAATTCGCGATCAGCGCACCCGCCAGACCAGTGGCGCCCGCGGCAATCGCCCAGGCGATCGCCTGCATGGTGTCGGGCCGGATGCCCATGAGCTGGGCCGCGGTCTGGTCCTCCGCCACCGCCAGCATCTTTGAGCCGAGCGAGGTGCGGGTCAGCAAGAGATGCAGGCCGAGCGTCACCAGCAGCGCGACGACACCGGCAAGCAGGCGCGAAGCCTCGATGCGCAGGCCTGCAAACGCATAGGTGCCGCCGACGATGTTCGGCGGCATCGACAGGAAGTTTGCGCCGAACCACCAGAACACGGAATAGCGCAACAGCAGCGCGAGCCCGAACGTGCCGAGGATTTGCGCCAGCATCGGCCCCTTCATGATGTCGCGGATCAGGGCGAAATAGACCACGACACCGACGGTTGCCAGCACCAGCGTTGCCAGCGGCGCGCCCAGGATCGGGCCGCCCCCCATCAGGGTATAGACGACGTAGGCGACGTACATGCCGAGCATGACGAAATCGCCATGCGCGAAATTGACGATGTTCATCATGCCCCACACCAGCGTGAGGCCTGAGGAAAACAGGGCGTAGACGGCGCCAAGCAGAAGCCCGCCGACGATCACCTGCACGAGTACAAAGGACATGAGCCGCGTTGCTCTGAATCAAATCATTCTGGGAAAGGCGGGACGCACGGCCCCGCCTTCAAACAATCTCACCAGCCCTTGTAGGGCAGCACTGGCGCCTTCACGGCATTGGCCTTCGGCCATACCGCCGTGTAGTTCTCGCCATCCTGAAGCTGGATGATCAGGCCGGAGGCGAGCACGTTCTGGCCCTTGTCGTCGAACTTCACGCCCTTGTAGCCCATCATCAATTGCTCGGGCTTGAGGTCCGTCGCCTTCAGCGCCACCTGGATTTTTGCGGGATCGGTCGAGCCGGCCCGGTCGATGGCGTCGGCGAGCACGAAGAAGCCCTGCATCTGGCGGCCGACGGTGTCGTCCATCTCCTCGCCGCTCTTCTTCTTGTACATGTCGGCGATGATGGCGGACGGCGAGCCTGATGGGCCCACCGACCAGGACGAACGGTTGAAGACGCCTTGCGAGATCTTGCCGACCGCCTTGATGAAGGACGGATCGGAATAGCCGGCGTCGTCGGCGAGCAGGATCGCCGGCTTGTAGTCGAGCGACTGCATGGTCTTGGCGAACAGGATCGCATCCGACGTGTAGCTGATCATGATGATCACGTCGGGCTTCTTGTCCTTGAGCTGGAGCACCTGGCCCTGCAAATCGGTCGCGTTGACGGGATAGGCGACATCGAGCGCGACCGGCTGGCCCTTCTCCTTGAAGGCACCGGCGATCGTATTCGCGACCGAGGTGCCGTATTCGGTGTTGTCGTGAACCAGCGCGATTGCGTCGGTCTTGGCACCGGCTGCCTTCATGTCAGCAAGGAAGTCGACATAGGCTTTTGCGAAATCGGTTGCGATCGGCGTGGTGCGAAAGAACCATTTGAAACCGCGCTCGGTGAGATTGGCGGCGACCGACTCTGAGTTGAGATAGGGAATGCCGTATTTCTCGGCGATCGCGCTCGAGGTCAACGTGATACCGGACTGATAGGCGCCGAACACGGCCGCCACCTTGTCTTCCGTGATCAGGCGCAGCGCCTGGTTCTGCCCGGTCGCCGGGTTGCCCTGATTGTCGGCGATCACGACCTCGATCTTGGCGCCGCCGAGGCCGGCAAGCCCTGCGTTCTTCGCCAGCGGCAGATTGCCGAGCTCGGGATGGGCGTTGTTGATGATATCAGTGGCGACCTCGAGCGCCGCCTTGGCATGCGCCCCGATCGAGGCCGTGCCGCCGGACATCGGCAGGATCACGCCGATCTTGACGACCTTGTCATCGGCCCGCGCATTCGTGCCGAGCGCAATCGACATCGCGGCCGCGCAAAGCAGCGCGGTGACGTGCTTCAACTTCATGAAATCAGACCTCCCAAAGGGTTTCCCCAACCAAGATTTTTTGGAAGCTGTAGCGAGCCGCCCGCTTCCGTTTGATTATGCCTGGCGATAAGAGGATGGCATGCCAGCCGGATACCGGCAAGGTGAAACGGATTGCGACGATGCTGCATGAGAGAGCAGCGCGGACACGCACGCCGCACGCCGCGTTCTATCTGGCGTGGCTTTGTTCGCGTGAGACAACCCGAAGAGCGGTCGCAGGGTGGATGAGCCGAAAGGCGGAATCCACCACCGTCTGTTTCCGCGGGAATGAAAGAGGTGGATTACGCTATCGCTGATCCACCCTACGGGGTCCGTGCTTGGCCGACGACATCGCTCGCCCGCAGCAGCGTCGTGAAGCCGCCATAGATCATCCGCTTGCCGTCGAACGGCATGTCGGCGCCCTTGAGCCGCGCATCCGCCATCACCTTCTTGTTGACGGCATCGCGCGTCTCCCGATCACGGTAGATGATCCAGGAGAACACCACGACCTCGTCCTCCTTCGCCATCACCGCGCGCGGAAACGACGTCAGCTGGCCGTACGGCACGTCGTCGCCGATGCATTCGACATAATCGAGCGCGCCGTGCTCCATCCAGACCGCGCAGGCCGTTTTCGCCAAGGTCTTGTAGGCCTCGATCCCATCCTTCGGCACGGCCAGCACGAAACCATCGACATAGGGCATCACGGATCTCCCAGGGGTTATGTGACCCAAGGACGACGGGGCGGGCGGAGATCCGACCCGGACGATGCGATTTCAGATGAGACAAACCGCCGCGATGGGCGACGCGGCAAGCCCGGGCTTTGCAGCCGTCGGCAGGATCGCATTGCAGTCAGTGAAAAGCGCCCGGAATTGGCTGGGGAACTAGGATTCGAACCTAGACAAACAGAGTCAGAGTCTGTTGTGCTACCGTTACACCATTCCCCAACGGAATAGCCGAACAAATTCAACGACTTGACGATTTGTTCGACTGCGGCCGGAAGCGCGTTTTGGCGCAAATCACGGCTCAGGCGTGGCAGCTTTCTACCCGCTCGCATCTGGGCTGGCAAGCGCTGCGGTGGATCGCTCCCGCAACCGCGGCCGGGACACCACCGGCGCCAGCGTCCGGCTAATGGGTGCGGCCAACGCAGACGACGATCTCGCCCCGGCCGTTCGCGATCATCACCTGGCCGTACTCGTCCTGCGGCGGGCTTTCCTCGTAGCGCAGCGGGATCGTGGTGATCTCCTCCTGCCCCACGCCGCCCGGCTGCTCGGAGTTCACATCGAGGATCAGGATCTTCGGATTGATCCCTTGCGGCGAGCGCTTGGTCAGCCGGGCCTGCCAGCCATTGGTCGGGACCCGCACGTCGCCGGTCATGACCAGCTTGGGCGGCCCGCCCGGCGCGCGGTCGATCCAGGCCTTGAAGGTGTTTCTCAGCAGGACAGTCATGACGAGTCCTTCCTAAGCCAAGTTGCGCGATCCTTCAGTCTCGTGCGCAGCATAGGCCGGCGGAGCGAAGCGAAACGTGAATGGCCCGTGAATCCGATATGATCTCCTGACAACGTGAGGGCGGGCTGGCCCGCTCACCGCGCTTGCGCCACTCACCACGGCACATCCGG
Organism: Bradyrhizobium sp. OK095; assembly: GCF_900109945.1. Classification (GTDB taxonomy): domain Bacteria; phylum Pseudomonadota; class Alphaproteobacteria; order Rhizobiales; family Xanthobacteraceae; genus Bradyrhizobium. Next base: position 240,676 of record NZ_FOBX01000003.1, on the reverse strand, counting down.
CCGACGGAGCACAGCTCGTCGCTCCCGAGCCGGATCGATTCACGTTCAAATCACGTTGCTGAAAATAGGATTGCCCGTGACTTTGGGAGGTCAACAATGGGCAGACATGGTGGCGGCTTCTCCATCGCGCGAGAGCAACTCGGCGGTGACACGGACGCAAGACGGGCCGGGACCGGCGACCACGAATTGTCTGCCCCGTTGAGGGCCGACGCATTACCGGCTGGAGCGTCCGCCCCACCCGCGCCAGGCATTTCAGGCTTCCGGCATTTCCTGTCCGACCTCGACACATTGCCGCTGGAGAAGCGTTTCAAGGTCGACGGCGACGATCCGCTCAGAACCGACGAGAGCAAGGAGCGGCTGCGGAGCTTGATGGAACGACTGGCCAGACGCATGCTCGTCGCCCCGGTGTGGGAGGGCGGCCAAGGCCCGCTCGAAAATGCCGACATTCCCGCCGGATATACTTATCTCCTCCAGCTGGTCGCGCACGATCTCGTCCAGACGTCATTCCCGCTGTCGGTGCTCGAAAATACGGCAACCGGCGTGCGCAACGACCGGGCCTACCGGCTGAAGCTGGATACGATCTATGGCGGCGGTCCCGAAGTATGCCCGTTTGCCTACGAAGGCAGGCCGAAGGCCGCGCGCTCAAGGCTGCGTCTGGGCGGCGGCGGGGTCAACAGCGATGATCCGGTCGCGATGAATCCGAAGGGCCGCGACATCGCGCGCATTGCCTGCCCCTGGGATCCGAACAGCCAGCCGCAACGGCTGACCGATGTCATGATCGCCGACCAGCGCAACGACGATCATGCGATCCTGTCCCAGCTCACGACACTGTTCCACCATCTCCATAACGGTCTCCTGGCCCGGCTCTCCCCGCCGACGGCCGGCACGACCGAGTCCGACACGGCCGCGACCTACAAGGCATTTCTCTGCGCACGCGGCGCAGCCACGCTGATCTATCGCCACATCATACGCCGTGACGTGATGCGCCGGGTCCTCAACCGCAAGATCTACAACAGGTACAATGTCGATCAGCCTCACTTGCTGAGTGCCTCTTCCGCGCAGCGGCCCTCGCGTGGGTCGTCGATACCGTTGGAATTCACGCATGCCGCGTTTCGCTTTGGGCACGCGATGGTTCGCGACAGCTACCAGATCAACCCCGCCAACACCTTCGCGCTCGGCGAGGTGCTGCGCGCGACATCCTATTCCGAGCCTGGCAATATGCCGTTGCATCGGAAATGGATCGCGAGCTGGTCGAACTTCTTCGACGTGCCGGGCAGACCTCGACCGCAATCGAGCATGCGCATCAGCCCTCATTTCAGCGGCCAGCTCTACGACAGGACGCTGTTTCCTCCGATCGTGCCCGACGGCGCATGGGGCCTCGCGTACAGGGATCTGATGAGCGCCGCTTTCGCCGGCCTGTGGTCGGTGAACAGCCTTGTCGACGAGATCCGATCGCGCCAGCCCTCCCTGATCGGCAGCGATCCGCTGCTTGAAGATCACGGCTACCGCGTGGCGCAGCTGCGGGCCTGGCTCGAGCAGAACCGCGGCGAGCTGACCGATGCCGACATTCAGACCCTCGCAAACGACCCGCCGCTGTCCTTCTACATTCTGTTCGAAGCAGCCGCGGGCTCCAATGATCCGGCGAGACAGGGCAAGACACTTGGCACGCTGGGCTCGATCATCGTTGCCGAGGTCGTGTTCGGGGCGATGCTCGAAGGCAGAATACCGGACGAAACCGCATCGAGCACTCTCAGAGAGGCGCTCTCCCGCCTGTCGTCGCGCATCTACGCCGCCAACCGCCTCGACTTCGTGCCGGAGCTCGACAACATGGGCGACCTCGTCCCGTTCGTCGCCGACATCGCAAACCTGCGAGATGCTGATCCGACGTTTATTTGACAGCCGGCAATTCCGCCGGTCGCATACCAAAGGAGATTGCCATGCAAACCGAGATGTTCGATATCGTGAACTATGACGTCTGGGGCGACCTCGTGAAGAAGTGGGCGCGCGACCCGACGACGCGCCCGGCCACCATTGCCGACTTCCAGAAACAGCTCGACGACTACGGCGTGATAGCGAAATTCCCTCGCCCGTTCACCGAGATCAACTTCATCCAGCCCAGCTACAAGGACGGCACGCTGCTCATCAAGCTGCCGGACGCCGAGGTGCTCGCCGAGACCGAAAAGGCATTGATGGGCTCGGCCAACTATCCGCTGCCGCTGTTCTACACGGACGACATGAAGGACAGCAATTTGGAGAACGACACCCCCGACGGCAGGCTGCTCTTCCATTCCAAGAGGGTCGGCGAGTACACGATCAAGTTCTGCGGTTGAGCCGACGCGTGCTCACCAGGCGTGATGCCTGAGGTCGACAACCGAAACGCCTGCGCCGCCTAATCCATCGCGCAGGCGCTCCCAATCCTCGCGTCTGGCAATCGGATGGGCATGGAGCAACCAGAGTGCGATCTCCCGATCGTTGGGAGGTTTGCCGAACCACACCGCGCGGATGCCGTCGAGGAACTTCCTTGCCTCGAGGCGAGCCTCCTCCGTCCTTCCCAGATGAAACAGTGCGGCCGCCTTCCAGCCAGGGAGCGTTTTCGCCACGTTGCTGGCGCGATCAATCCCCTCGATCGCTTCCTGGTAGTTGCCTCGCATGAATTGGAGCACGGCCCTATAGGGCCAGTGCAGCGGCGGCGGCGTCCACGATACCTTGAGAGCTTCCGCCACGAGCTCGGTGCCACGCTCGAAATTGCCGCAAAAGCCCTGGCAGGAGGCCGCCGACAGCAACGTCCAGGGATCGTTGCCGTTGAGCTCGCAAGCGAGATCGATATGGCCGCTGGCGTCCGAATATTGCATCAGCATCGCCTGCGACCAACCGAGGCAGAGCTGAGCCCGGGAATCGACGGGGTCGAGCTGCACCGCTGTTCGGGCAAGCTCCAGCGTGGACCTCGCCTTCGTCAAATCGCGGAACAGGCCGGGAAAGACCAAATGCTCGGTGTTGTTGAGTTGAACCAACGCGCTGTAGCAGGGAGAGAAGTTTGGCGCGACATTGATCGCCTTGGTCAGCAGCGCGATCGACTCCCGCCAATTTTCTGCGCTGAAGCTGCCAAAACTCGCCTGCGCGCGAAGCCAGCGGTCATATATGTCCAGCGACACGTCCGGCGCGGTGGCCACGCGTGTCAGCCTCTCGGTGGACAGGTAGACGTTCACCGACAACGCCGTGCGCTGAACGATCCTCTGCTGTACCTGGAACCAGTTCTCGAGCTTCAGCTCGAACGTGTCGCTCCAGATGTAGACGCCGGTATTGGTCTCGCGCAGCGTCAGCACCATGCTGATCGTGTCACCGGCCTGATAGGCGGTTGCCGCCACGCTATAGCGCGACGCTGCCGCACGCTCTCGCGACTCCAGCGGCTGCTGCGCGGTGCCATCTCCGACATACCACTCGCGAAATTTGGTCAGGCAAGCGATGAGGTGATGGCGGAAGCCTGTCACGAGATGGACGCGATCGGCGCTCACGCCGTTCATGCTGAAAGGATCAACCAGGATCGCGATCTTGGCGGCCGTCCGGGACAATGCCGGCGATTGTCGCGGCACCTCGTCGGCAGACGATGCCGGGGCGCCGTCCCGCAACCCGAGTTCGCCCGCGATGGACACGACCTCGCCCTCGAAATGACCGTTCTTGATGTCGGCGATCAATTGCTGGGTCTTGGCCGAGGGCTCCATGCCGTATTCTTCGTCGAGGATATTCCACAAGGTCCTGTAGACGCGGAGCGCGCCGGACAGATCTCCTTCCTCCGCGCGCGTCTGCATCGCGTAGCGGCACGCCTCCTCGTGGGTCGGGTCGAGGCTGAGGATCGCCTCCGCCAGTTCGCGCCGGTTTGCCGCGGCAAGCTCGACGTTCCTGAGGCCGCCCTCGAGGGCACGCAGAATTCGGTCATGGAAGGTCTGCCGCTTGGCGAGAAGCCAGACGCGGAACGAAGGGTCGATATCGTCGAGCCCTTCGAGGAGCGTCTCCATCAGTCCGGGCGCACTCATCAGGGCTGGATGCGCATGTTGGGCTTCGGCCTCCCGCAAGGCGTCCCAGAGATCGACTTGAAGCCGATCGCGCTCCAATTCGACGAGCATCTTTTCGATCTGCAACCCGTCATATCCCGCTTCCAGGAACGTCTCCCGCAACTCATGGAGGACCTGGCGAAGCGATGCACGCGCCTTGTACTCGTCGGATTCGCTCCACAGCAGCCCGACCAGACGCTCACGCGTTTCCTGGTGGCGGTCCGTCAGGGCCAAATAGCCGAGAAGCGCACGCGACTTTCGGCTCTTGATGCGAATGTCCCGGCCCGCGAATGCGACTGACAGGCCGCCCAAAACAGAAATTGTCAGGCTTTCGCGCGGCTTGGGAATTCCACCGTCCCTTGCAAGGGACTTCGAGAGAGGTGCTCGAGCGCTCAAATTCGATCCGCCTCGATAAACCGCACTTACGAAGTGCGGCAACTATAACAAACTGACCCCGCGTGTATAGATGTCGCCCCCGCCGGTCCGGCTTCGCGCGGACGCCAGGCGTTCGGTCGCGACTTCGGACGGCTCCATCTGGAGCGCCGGCGCGGCGATCCGCACGACCGGAATACCGAACATGGGGCGGGTCAGATCGATGGCAAACGTCTCGACGCCTCTGGCCGACAATCTCTCGATCAGTGCGTCAAGCTGACGCGCCGGAGGGGCGGGGCCGAACTCAGCAATGGGACGGGCCGGCGCGACCGGATGCAGCAATTCGCAGCTCGCCACATCGATCAGCGTACTGCGGGCGACGTGGCGATGATCATATTCGTTCAACGCCGCCTCGCCTCCTTCCCGCCGCTTCTGCTCCACGACGGTATAGGCCAACTCCATCTGGCACATCTCCATCAGCGCGGAGCGGACCGCAGTCTCGATGCTCAGACGGGCCGCGAGTCCGCAGGCGAAGCCTCGTCCGTCGGCGCGGCAGGACATCGCGACGATGCAGGGAGTGTCCATGTCGGTGGTGATGTCGAGGAGCCAGGTCCTCCTCGTCGTGACGCCCCGGCGTGCTTGTGCGACCAACGCTGAGGCCGTCGCCATCGCATGTCCTTCGAGCGCAACCAGCCGCCCGCGAACGCCGCCGCGCCACCAGAGACTGGCGGCATCTCTCTCGACCAGCTCGAGCATCCCATGCAATGCGGCCGCCTCAAACGAAGGTCCGGCCGCACAGCCCGAGCTCAGGCTGAATGGCGGCGTGAGCGCGCTCCGCTCCGGCGTGCGTCGCAGGCAAAGGTCCGCCGGAAACGGCACCGACCGGCCGCTCGATAGCTGCGTCGCATCGATCCAGTCGACGTCGCTATGCGCCGACAACCGCATGACCTCGGCGAGGACCGCCCGCGATGCGGGATCGAAGCCGGCAAGACCATCTTCGATCGTGCCGCGCTGAAGCCGATCCGACGCCGTCTCGAACTGCGAGAGATACTCGACCCCTTCCCCGACACATGATTCGAACGCCTGGCGAAGCGACAGACCGGCGCCGGTCGCGCTCAAGCGAGCCTGATGCGAGAAGGTGGCATCGACACCGGACGCGCTGATGTCCGCGCCGAAGAACACCACTCCCGGCGCGTCACGGGAGACCAGCTGGAAGACATCGGAAAATCGGGCCGCTGCCTGGAGTAGCGCAATACGATTCCGCGTCTCTGATGCCTCCGCTGCGCCCGGCGGGACATATTCGAGTTTCTCTAGAATGGCATCGAGGTCGCCATCGCCGCCGGACATCGACGGACCCGCCAGATATGCGGCCAACCGTTCGAACTGACTGGTTGCGTTCGGTGCGTCCATCGGTCGAGTTCCACTACCCCGGCAGGGTACAGGTTCGCCCCCCAGCATGCCATTAAGGCCCGGCGAAAGGTCGAAGAAATCGTGCGAACTCATCGCAACCGTGCGAATTCACGCTGGCTTCACGCCCCGGCATGATGATCCGGACCGACCGCAATGCTTTAGATGGCCGGTATGTGGAAAAATGGTTTTGTCGTTGCAATGGCTGCTGAATTCTCCTTTGCAGCCTATCACCGACCGATTGCGATCCGACGCAAGACCCGGCGATGGATCATCGTATCGCGCTGCGGTCCAAGCTCGGAATTCGTCACCATCGCAAGTGCGGCCGGCAAGGTCGAGCTCGATGCCGACGCCCCGATCGGCCTCGCGCCGATCAGCACGGCCGTTGGCGTTCTCCTCTCGGAAACGGCAGAAGAGATCACGTTCCTGATGGTTCGGCAGCAGCCGACCCATTTCCCAATCGCGGGCACATTTCTCCCGACCGACGGCTATTGTCGGATTTTCGAGTCACAAGATACGCTTCAACTGCGAAGCGAAGGACGCCACGCCCACAGCGCGAGGCACCCCGATAACCATGCCCGCTGCGACATCCCGAATCCCTCGCCGAACGCGCGGCGCGCGCTCGGCTGGCACGTCGAGGCTGTCAGGCACAACTGGATTGGCGAGTTCATCAGCTGAGCGTCGAGCCGCTCCCTACTCCAGCTTGATGTTCGCCGCTTCGATCACCTTCTTCCAGCGAGCGGTTTCCGCGGCGATGTAGACCTTGAATGGCTCCGAATCCACCGCGACCGCGGTGGCGCCGAGCTCGGCCATCTTCTGCACCGTCTCCGGCTGCTGCATATAGGCGCGGATCTCGGCGGAGAGCTTTTCGACGATCGGCTTCGGCGTGCCCGCAGGCGCGAAGAAGCCGTGCCAGGCGACAGCCTCGAAGCCCGGCAGGAATTCGGCGACTGCGGGGACTTGCGGATCGAAGTCTGCACGCTTCGGCGTTGCAGTCGCCAGCATCGCAAGCTGGCCCGTCTTCACCTGCGGCAGCAGCAGCGGCACGTTGTCGAAAGCGAGATCGATCTGGCCGCTGAGGAGATCCGTCAGCATCTGGCTCGACCCTTTGTAGGGCACGTGCACCATCTTGGTGCCGGTCATCTGCTGAAACAGCTCGCCCGACAGATGCTGCGAGGTGCCTACACCGGCCGATCCGAACGAGACCTTGTCCGGGTTCGCCTTCAGATAGGCGATCAGCTCCGGCACGGTCCGCGCCTTGATCTTGTCGGGGTTCACCACGAGAACGTTGGGCACGACGCTGATCTGGGCGATCGGCACCAGATCCCTGTCCGGCTGGTAGCTGAGCTTCGACCCATAGAGCGTCGGGTTGATCGCGAGCGCGGAGGTGCTGGCAAGGCCGAGCGTGATGCCGTCAGGCGCCGATTTCGCCAGCCGCGTCACACCGAGGATCGAGCCGGCGCCGCCGACATTCTCGACCACGAAGGGCTTGCCAAGCTTCATCTGCAAATGGTTCGAGACCATGCGCGCGAAGATGTCAGCGGTGCCGCCGGCGGCGAAGGGAACGATCACCGTCACCTGCTTGGACGGATAGCCGTCCTGCGCCTTCGCCGGCGACGTCGCCAGCAGCATCACCGAAGCAAGAACAAGCCACATCGATCTCATCGAAGTTTCCTCTACATTCACTGTTTTGTTGATTGGCTGCCGGGCGCCGCGGACGTGCTAGAAAGCGACCTCGTACATGTTCAGGATCGCATCGCGGCTCAAATCGCGCGGGTTGTTGTCGAGCAGGCGGCGAATGGCGTGCGCCTCGTCGGCCATCACGCCGAGATCATTTTTGGGCACGCCGAGCGCGGACAGCCGCATCTCGATGCCGAGATTCTTGCAGAACTCATACGTCGCGTTGAACGCGAGCTTCGGATCGCTCTGCTCAGGCAAGCCGAGCGCCGCCAGCACTGCCACTGTCTTTGCCTCCGCCGCCGGCATGTTGAAGGCCAGCGTGTGCGGGAAGATCACGGCGCAGGCGAGCCCGTGCGCAACGTGATGGCGCGTGCCAAGCGGATAGGCCACGGCATGGCCTGCGGTGGTGTTCACCGGTCCGAGGCAATAGCCGCCATAGAGCGAGGCCAGCGAAAGACCGGCGCGCGCCTCGCGGTCGCCGCCATCAGCCACCGCGCGCGCGAGATAGCGTCCGACCAGCCGCGCACCCTCGAGCGCATAGAGGTCGATCGTCGGATGCGCCTTGCGGCTGGTATAGGCCTCGACGCAATGCGCCAGCGCATCGACGCCGGTCGCCGCGGTGATCTCCTTCGGTACGGTCATGGTCAGGTCGGGATCGACGATGGCGATATCGGCCAGCATGAAGCGGCTCTGCACCGCCTGCTTGTTCTGGCTGACGGGATCGGTGACGAGCGCACGTGTGCCAGCCTCGCTGCCGGTGCCCGACGTGGTCGGGATCTGCATCAGCGCCACGCTGCGGCCGGCCACCTTCTCCGGCCCGACGATGTCGGCAAAGGGCACGTCACTCGTGCACATCACCGCGACCAGCTTGGCGAGATCCATCGCGCTGCCGCCGCCGAAGCCGATCACGAGATCGGGCTTGGCCTCGCGCGCCATTGCGACCGCCTTCTCGAGATTGGGCAGGTCCGGCTCCGGTTTGACGTCGCCGAACACTTTTACGGCGCCCGGCAGCGCCAGCGCATCGACGCGGCGCGCGTTGAACGGATCGGAGATCACCAGCGGCCGCTTGGCGCCGATCCGTTCGGCGAAGCGCGCCGCAGCAGTGATCGTGCCGTTGCCGAATTCGAGGATGGTGGGACGTTGGATTTCGATGGGCGTGAAAGCGTTGGTCATAGCTAGGCTCGATCTCATGACTTCGATGCGGAGGCGCCGGCGGCCAGCCGTTCGGCATAGTCGATGGCCTCGATCAGGCTGTGCTCGTTGGCGATGCCCTTGCCGGCGATATCGAAGGCCGTGCCGTGATCGACGGAGGTGCGGATGATCGGCAGGCCAAGGGTGATGTTGACGCCGGAGAGCTCCTGCCAGCGGCCGGTCGCGGGATCGACCTGGAAGCCGAGCAGTTTGACGGGGATGTGCCCTTGGTCGTGGTACATCGCGACCGCCGCATCGTACTGGCCCGCGCGCAGCTTGACGAAGATGGTATCGCCGGGCACGGGGCCGACGACGTCGAGGCCGTCGGCAACCGCTTTGGCGATCGTCGGCGCGGACACGTCGATATCCTGCCGGCCGAACAGGCCGCCCTCGCCGGCATGCGGATTGAGCGCGGCGATCGCGATCTTCGGCTTGGCAATGCCGAGCCGCAGCAAGGCACCGTTGGTGAGGTCGATCACCATGCGCAACCGCTCCGGCGTCAGACGCTTCGGCACGTCCTCCAGCGCGACATGGGTCGAGACATGGCTGACGCGCATGTTGCCGTGGGCGAGCAGCATCACCGAGCCGCGCACGCCGGTGAGATGCGCCAGCATCTCGGTGTGCCCCGGGAAGTGATAGCCGGCCTTGTTGAGCGCTTCCTTGTTGAGCGGTGCCGTGACGATAGCTCCAGTCCGGCCAGCCTGCGTCAGGCGCACGCTCTGCTCGATCGCCTTGTAGGCGAAGCGGCCGCCATCGGCACTGAGCACGCCCGGCTTGATCGGATCCCCCTCGGCGTCGGCTTGCAGGTAACAGAGATTGGGCCATTCGCGATCGTCGGCAGTCACTTGCGGGATCGCAACGTTGACGCCGAGTGCTGCCTTCGCGCCGTCAAGCGCCGCACCGCTGCCGATGATCAGCAAGCGCAGATCGCCCGTTGCGATCCGGTCCTTCAGCCCGATGCAGGCCTTGATGATGATTTCCGGCCCGATCCCGGCGGGATCGCCCATGGTAATGGCAAGATGACGAGAAGTCATATCGGACTCTCCATTCTGAGCAGATGATTGTCCCGGAGCAGGTCGCGCCACAGCTCGCTGGGACCGAATGCACCGGATTTCGAGATGATGTCGACGCCGGCCCACCGGCCGCCTTGCAGCACCGAGCGCGGCAGTCCCGGCACGATACGACCCGTCACCTGGAGCGCATGCGCACCGAGCGCAACGCATACGGCCTTCAGGGTCTCACCGCCAGCGACGATCAAGGTGCCGGGCGGATCGAGTGTCGCAATCAGCGTTGTCAGCTCGCGCGCGATACGCTGCGCCGCTTCGACGCGCGACAGGCCATCCGCGAGTGCGAATTTCACCAGCGCCACGCCGTCGTCAACCAGCTTGCGCTGGACACGTGCCGCGCCCTCGCCCTCGGCAAGCGCGATGGTCGCCTCGCCACACGCCGCGAGCTGTGATGCGGTGGCGGCCTGGTCGGAGCCGAACAGCCCCAACACCGGCAGCTTCAGTTGTGACGGCGCGGCAGCACCGTGACCGCGGGCAAGCGCGCCGGCCAAGCCTCCGCTTCCGCACCAAAGCAACGGCCTCGGCATGCGCCGTGCCATCTCGACCACGCGGTCGAGATCAAGATCGCTCTCGGCGTCGAACACCTGAACGCCGCCTTGCGACAGCGTATCAGGACCGCCCGTCCGCGCCTCGATTCCGTCCTGCCTCAATTGATCCAGCAGATTGTCGCCGACGCGATGCCACTCGCCTTGCACCGTGCGCGCAAATTGCTGGCCACCGGCGGTGCGGCGCCCCTGATAGTCGAAGGCGGGTGCAACCACGCAGGACGCCCAATGGCCGCTGCGCAGGCAGGCGCCGAGCTCGGCCGCCCACGCTCCACGCAAAAGGCTGTCGACCTTCTTGTAGGCGATCGCCGCCCCCTGAAGCTGCGGCGCCAGCCGTCCGACGATCTCGAGGCTCTCGGCCTTCGATCGTTCACGGGTACCGCTGTCGATCGCGAGGCTGCCGGAACGTTGTGCCGCCGGCGCCTCCGGCCAGGTGACGTCGAACGGCCCGCACAGGCCAACGAACTCCGCCGCGGTGTCGAGCGCACCGGTGAGATCGTCAGCGAGCAGGCGGACATTCGTCATCGTCCCGCTGCTCCCTCGCCAAAAATCTTGCCCGGATTCATCAGGCCGTTCGGATCGAGCAAGCGCTTGATGTCGCGCATCAGCTCGATGTCGAGCGGATCGGCGACGCGGGCGAGCCGGCCGCGATTGGTGATGCCGATGCCGTGCTCGGCGCTGATCGCCCCGCCCTGCGCCGCGGTCTCGTCATCGACGATTTCGTTGATCACAGCCACCAGTGCGGCAGTCGTGTCCGGGTCCTGGCAATGCACGCGGTCGATCAGGGCGACGACATGGATGTTGCCATCGCCGATGTGACCGTGCATCACGACGTTCGCATGTGGCACCGCGGCCTTGATCCGGGCTTCGACATTGTTGACGAAGGCCGCCTGGCGCTCCAGCGGCACCACGCTGTCATGCGACACCACGTAGCCGCTGCGCTTGTTGCCTTCGGACACGCTGTGCCTGACAGCCCAGATCGCCTTCGCCTGCGCGAGATTGGTTGCGAGGACTACGTCTTCGGCGAGCCCGGCTTCCATTGCTTCCGCCAGCACCGTGGCAAGCGGCTCGTCGAGATCGACGCCTGCGAGCGTATCGGTCAGCTCGACGATCAGATACCACGGCGTCGTCAGCTCGAAGGGCACGGTGACGTGCGGCACCGTCGCGGCAATCGCCTCGATCTGCGAGCGCGACATGATCTCCAGGCTGCCGAGCCGGTCGCCAACCGCACCACGCAGGCGCGACATGATCTCCAGCGCCTGCTCGACGCCTTGTAGTTTCAGCAGCTCCAAAGCCGAGCTGCGCGGCGGCGCGAACAGTTTCAGCACCGCCGCGGTGACGATGCCGAGCGTGCCCTCCGCACCGATGAAGAGCTGCTTGAGGGCGTAACCGGTGTTGTCCTTGCGCAGCGCGCGCAGGCCGTTGAAGATTCGCCCGTCGGGCAGAACGACCTCCAGGCCGAGCACGAGATCGCGGGTAGGGCCGTAGCGCAGCACGGCCGTACCGCCGGCATTGGTCGAGATATTGCCGCCGATTTGGCAGGAGCCCTCGGCGCCTAAGCTCAGCGGGAAATAGCGATCGACGTCCTTCGCCGCATTCTGCACCTCGGCGAGGATACAGCCGGCCTCCACCGTGATCGTGTTGGCAAGCGGGCTGACGTCACGCACGGCCCGCATGCGATCGAGCCGGATCACGACATTGCCCGCGCGATCGTCAGGCGTCGCGGCCCCGCACATGCCGGTGTTGCCGCCCTGCGGCACGATGGCGAGCCGCTTCGCCGCGCAGAACTTGACGACGGAGGCGACCTCGGCGGTCGAGCCGGGCCTCACCACCGCAACGGCGCGGCCGTGATAGCGCCCACGCCAATCCACCACATAGGGTTCCTGGTCCGGCCCGGACGCGATGACGTATTTGTCGCCGACGATGTCAGCGAGCCCGGTCAGCGCATCCTCGAGAGAACAGGACATCGGATCGCCTCGTCGCGCGCACCAAGTCTAGATTGCAGCGGCCGCAAAGGCAGCGGCATCCGCAAGCAGCTCTTTCACTTGAGCCGGCGGCAGGAACTCCAGCGGCGGCCGCAGACGCTGCCATCCGGAATGACCGGTACGCTCGGCCACTATCGCCTTCAGCGAGGCCATCTGCGGGAAGCGCGAGACCAGCTCGCGCGCCTTGACGATGCGCGCCTGCGCAGCCTTGAGCGTCGCGTCGTCGTCGCTGTCGCGAAAGTGCTTGTAGACATAGGCGAGGTCGCGCGCGATGAGGTTGGAGGTCGCGGTGATGCAGCCCGCCCCGCCCTTGCGCAGCAGCGGCAGCAGCAAAGGATCGGCCCCGACCAGGACCGCAAAGCCCGGGAAGCGATCGACCATCGCGGTCATGTTGGCGAAGTCGCCGGAAGAATCCTTGATGCCGACGAAGGTGGCCGGATAGGCCGCGCGCAGCCGCTCGATCAACGCATGCGAGATCGGCTGCGCCGACATCTGCGGGATGTGATAGAGCACGACCTTGAGCCTGGCATCGCCGATGCGCTGCACGACTTCGCTGTAGGACGCGAAGATGCCGTCATCACTGACGCCCTTGTAGTAGAACGGCGGCAGCATCACGACGGTGTCGACGCCGACCGACAGCGCGTGACGCGTCAGCGCGATGGTCTCGGTGAGCGCGGCAACGCCGGTGCCGGGAAGCAGCCGCTGCGGCGCGACGCCGGCGGCTATCACGGCCTCGAGCAGTGCGGTGCGCTCGGCGGCCGAGAAGGAGTTTGCCTCGCCCGTCGTGCCGAGCAGCGCAATGCCGTCACAGCCCTCGTCCAACAGGTAACGGCAATGCGCGATGAAGCGCGCATGATCGGGGGCGAGCTCGGTGTCGAGCGGCGTCAGCGCGGCGGAGAATACGCCATGAGGGTGCAGCGATGATGTCGACAAACTTCCTCCGATCGTCAAATCGATATTGTTCGGATTGCGAACATTTGTTATGATCTGCCACGTTGGTAGGATCAGGCTGCCGCCGCGTCAAGGGCGACAGCTGTCATGGCAGGGCATTCGGGCATGGCCAAGGTCGAAAAGAAGACTGAAAAGAAGGCCGTGAAGCGCGCGGCGGAAACGACGTCGAAAAACCCAAAGAATTACGTCGCTTCGGTCGGCAAGGCGTTTGCCGTGCTCAAGAGTTTCACCAGCGAGGCCTTCGAGCTCACCCTGAGTGAGATTGCCGCACGCGCCGATCTCGATCGCGGAACCGCGTTCCGCCTGATCCAGACCCTGGTCGAGCTCGGCTATCTTCAGGCGGTGCCGCAGAGCCGCCGGTTCCGTCTCGGCCTCGCCTGTCTCGACCTCGGCTACACCGTGCTGTCGCACGGATCGCTCCGGACCATCGTCGAGCCGCTGCTGCGCGGCCTCGTGCCTGATGTCGGCGATGCGGCCTCGCTCGGCATCCTCGACGGCGGCGACGTGATCTATCTCGCGCGCATCGGCGCCGGCCTCGACCGCCACAAGATAGATCGCCGCCCGGGCTCGCGCATTCCCGCCTATAGCGCCGCGCTCGGCCATGTCATGCTGGCGCATCTGGCGCGGGACGAGCAGGTCGCGCGGCTGGAAGCGCGCCCACGTGTCAAACTGTCGGAGCGAACGCTGACCGATCTCGACGGCCTGCTCGCCCGGCTCGATCAGGTGAAGAAGAAAGGTCATGCCGTCTCCGACGGCGAGAACGCCTATGGCTTGCGCACGCTGGCAACGCCGATCTTCGACGCCCAGGGTCTCGTGATCGGCGGATTGAGCGTCACCGTCGATGCGATGCGCATGGACCTGCCGGCCTTTCGCGACCAGGCACTGCCGCGACTGATGCAGGTGACGACCCAGGTGCAGGATATCGCGATCAAGTCGGGATTGTCGGGCTGAGGGCTCGTCGCGACTAGATCACGATATGGTCGAAGTCGGCGGCGATCCGCGTATTCGGAAATATCCTTGCCGCTTCAGCGAGAATCTCTTCGTCCTCATAGCGGCCCGACACATGGACCAGCACGAGCTGCTTGACGTTGTTTGCAGCGGCAAACGCGGCGGCTTCGGTTGCCGTGAGGTGGCCATAGTCCCGCGCGGTCGATGCGTCGCGATCGAGGAACGTCGCCTCGATCACCAGCATGTCGGCATCAGTGACATTTTTCGAAAGCCCATCCGTGGTTTCGGTGTCGCCGATCACGACGAGCTTTTTGCCGCCGCTGGGCGGCCCCAGGACGTGTTCCGGAACAATCGTTTGGTCGGCGATGACGACCGGTCGTCCCTGCGCCAACTCACCGCGCAAGGGACCGTCGGGGACGCCAAGCGCCGCGAGGCGGTCGGACAAAAGGTGGCGGCGTGCGGGGCTTTGGAAGACGAAGCCAAAACTATCGGTGTCGCGGTGGCGGACCGGAAAGCAATCGATGGTGAACTCGCCGGCCTCGATGAACCGCCCTTCGGCGAGCGCTGCGAACTCCACCGGGATCGGCGCCCTGCCCTCGCCCCAGATACCCGCGAGCATCCGGATGACGATATCGAGCGTCTCCGCGCCGCCATGAATGGCCATCACATCGGAGCTCTGCCGCAAGCGCAGCGTCGAGAACAGACCGGGGATGCCGAGCACGTGATCGAGATGACCGTGCGTCAGCAGAATGCGGTCAAGCCGCCGAAAGCCGGCGCCACTGCGCAGCAACTGGCGCTGCGTGCCCTCGCCGCAATCAACCAGCATGCGCTGGCCGGCGGCCTCCACAAGAAGGGCTGGATGGTTGCGCTCTGCGGATGGGACGCTGGCCGAGGTCCCAAGAAACGTCAGGGTGAACATTGCCTATTATCGTGCGAGGTCTCAGGGCTTGTCTGCCCTTATACGATCTGCGCGCTCAGAGCAGAAATCCCTTCATGGCTCCGAGAAACTGCCGCGGCGATTGAAGCTGCGGCACGTGCGCGCATCCCGGAATGATCTTGAGCTCGGCGCGCGGCAATCCGGCGGCCAGCTCATGCGACATCGGCGGAGGCGTCGCTTCGTCGTGCTCACCGACCAGAACGAGGACCGGGACTTTCACCGCGGAAAGTTCTGAGCGGAGATCGAGGCTTGCCAACGCGTCGCACGCCGCGCGAAACACGTCGGGATCCGTCCGCAGGAACGCTGCACGACGATCCTGCATCAGGTCCGGATGCTGAGCCTGAAACTCGGGCGCAAACAGGCGCCGCATCGCGACATCGGTGATCGCTTCCAGGCCTTTCTCGCGCGATGCCTTCGCCATGTTGCGAAACGCTTCGCGGCCGGGCTCCGAGAAGGCAGCACCGCAATCGGCGAGGATGAACTTGCTGGCGATCTCCGGATGGCGGATCGCCATCTGTAAGGCGACGAAGCCACCATAGCCGTTGCCGAGCACGATCGCCGGTGCGCCGGCCGCAGCATCCTTCACGGCCTCCGCCATCCTGTCTGCGACAGCGATGAGCCCGCCCTCGACCGCGCGTGAACCGCCGAACCCCGGCAGCTCCGGCACGATGGTTCGAAACGATCTCTCGAGGTCAGGCACGATCGCATCAAAACTCGCGCGATCGGACAGCAGCGAGTGGAACAGGAACAGCGGCGGCCCCTCGCCCGATTGCGCGGCGTTGACGGTCCCGTTGGCAAGAAGCCTGTCCATGTCCGGTCTTTCCCTAACTTTATCGGTCGTTTGCATGCCTTGGAGGCCCTGACTGATAAATCAACTGTCAGAGAATTCAAGCTTTTAGCCCTTGACGTGAAATATCACGATTGAGATATTAGGCGCCAGGAGACACCAAATAATATGCTATTACGCGAAAACATCTACGATCGTCTCAGGTCTGATATTTTAGCCTGTCGTATTCCGCCAGGCGATGAAATGCGCGAGCAGGATCTGGCCGAGCGCTATGAGGTCAGCCGGCAACCGGTCCGGGATGCGCTTCTGAGGCTGCAGCGCGAGCACCTCGTGACGGTGCAGCCGCGCCAGGGCTATCGGGTCACGCCGATCTCGCTGTCCGACGCCCGCGACCTCCTGCGCTTCCGTCTTGCGCTGGAGCCCGCCTGCGTCGCGGAGGCGATCGAGAGCGCGCCTGATAGTGTTCTGAAATCGCTCGATGAATTCCGCCGCTTCGCCGGCAACCACGAAGACTTCATCGCCTATAACCGCGGCTTCCACACCGCGCTGGCAAATGCGTCCGGCAATCGCCGCATGGCAACGGCGCTGTGCGATCTGATCGGCCAGGCCGACCGGCTGGTCCGCGTCAGCGTCTCCAATCTGAAGGGCCACGATCCGGCAAAACTCGTCGCTGAGCACGTCGCCCTGATCGACGCCATGCAACAGCGCGAGACGCGAACCGCGGCGCGCATCATCAAGGCCCATATCGGGGCCACCGAAAAACGCGTCCTTCCGGCGCTGAAGCGCAACGCCGTCATCGTCGAAGAGAGGTCGTCATGAACATCCCGTCAAACCCAGCGTCGATCGACGTCGAGATCCACGGTAATTTCATCGATGGACGTGAAGTCGAGGCCGGCAACGGCACGATGCTGGACGTCCGCAATCCCGCGACCGGCGACGTCATCGCCCGCATCCCGAACTCGACCGCCGAAGACATCGACCGCGCCATGAAGAGCGCGCGCGCCGCGTTCGAAGGCAAGGCCTGGGGCGGCATGGACACGCGCGCGCGGGCCAGGCTGGTGAACAAGCTCGCTGATGCCTTCGAGGCCAATCTCGACAGCCTGTACCGGCTCGAGACCCTCAACAACGGCCGCCCGATCAACGAGACCCGCGCCCAGCTCTCCCGCCTGCCCGATTTCTTCCGCTACTTTGCCGGTGTTGCGCTCGCGCGCCGCGATTCCGTGATCCCCGTCGAAGGCGCGTATCTCAACTACACGCTCCGCACGCCGATCGGCATCGTCGCCAATTGCACGCCGTTCAATCATCCCTTGATGATCCTGTGCAAATCGCTCGCGGTCGTGCTCGCGACCGGGTGCGTCACCGTGGTCAAGCCGTCCGAATACACGCCGTTGACGACCTTGAAGCTCGCGCAGATCTTCAGCGAAGCGGGCCTGCCGCCCGGCGTCTTCAATATCGTTCTCGGCCTCGGCCAGAGCGCCGGCAAGATGCTGGCCGAGCATGGCGACATCAACAAGCTGGTCCTGACCGGCGGCACCGAGGCAGGCCGCATCGCCGGCAGCGCGGCCGCAAAAGTGTTCGCGCATCAGACCATGGAGCTCGGCGGCAAGACGCCGGTGATGGTGTTCGACGATTTCGACGTCGACCGTGCCGTCAACTACGCGGCCTTCGGCGCCTTCATCGGCGCCGGACAGACCTGCGTCTGCGCCTCGCGCCATATCGTCCAGGCATCGATCTACGACGAGTTCGTCGAGAAGCTGCAGGCCAAGACCCGCACGATCCGCGTCGGCGATCCCTTCGATGCGAACACCCAAATGGGCCCCGTGATCTCCGCCCGGCAGCGCGACCGCGTTCTCACTTACGTGGGCTACGGTCACGCAGACGGCGCCCGTCTCGTCGCCGGCGGTGTTGCCGCGAAGGTACAGGGTCACGACAACGGCTATTTCGTCGAGCCGACGGTGTTCGCCGACGTCAAATCCGACATGCGCATTTTCCAGGAGGAAGTGTTCGGTCCCTTCACCTCGGTGACGCCGTTCAAGGACGAGGCCGACGCGCTGCGGCTCGCCAACGACTCGCCGTTTGGCCTCGCCGCGGCGATCCGCACCCGCGACGTCGCGCGCGCGCATCGTGTCGCTGCGAACGTCAAGGCCGGCATCGTCTGGATCAACGATCATCACCGGCTCGATCCGGCTTCGCCCTGGGGCGGCGTCGACGATTCCGGCATCGGCCGCGAATGCGGCACCGAGAGCTTCAACGACCATTTCAACACCAAGAGCGTGATGGTCGCGACGCATGAGCAACCGTTCGACTGGTACCGCGACACAGCCAATCAGAAGCGATTGAACTAGCAGAACTGCAAGCGGCCGACCGCCCAAAGAAGGCGGGCCGCATCAAACAAAATAACAGTCAAGGGAGAGCGTAAATGTCGACATCGGTAAACGCAGGCGGCCGTCTGGATCGGCTGCCGGTCGGGCCATTCCACCGCCGCATCATGCTGCTGATCGGCATCGGCATGTTTTTCGATGGCTTCGATATCTATATCGCCGGGACCGTGCTCAGCGTGACGCTGAAGACCGGTTTTTCGACCCTCGCCCAGAACGCGGTTTTCATCTCCGCGACCTTCGTCGGCATGATGCTGGGATCGTTCGGTACCGGCTTTCTCGGTGATCGCTACGGACGCCGCTTCACCTATCAGTTCAATTTGCTTCTTTTCGGCGTCGCCTCGCTTGCTGCGGCGTTCTCGCCAAATATGGCCTTCCTGATCGCCTGCCGCTTCGTGATGGGCGTCGGACTCGGAGCGGAGAACGTCGTCGGGTATTCGACGATGACCGAATTCGTGCCGGCGCGAACCCGCGGCAAATGGCTTGGTTTCACGACCGTCTGCGTCGTCACCGGTTTGCCCGTAGCGCTGCTGGTCGCATCCGTGCTGGTGCCGCAATTCGGCTGGCGCTCCATGTTCGTGCTCGGCGGCGTCGGCGCGCTGATCGTGTGGTACATGCGCAAATCGCTGCCGGAATCGCCGCGCTGGCTGGAGGCGGTGGGCCGCACCGCAGAGGCGGAAGCGCTGATGCAGGCCATCGAGAAGGAGGCGGCGCAAGGCCAGCCCTTGCCTGCTCCCGCATCTACCTCGCCGGCGCCGGTATCCGCCGATCTCGGCACGCTGTTCACCGCGCCTTTGCTGTCGCGGATGATCGTCGGCGCCGTCTGCCTGATCACGATCAACACCCTGCTCTATGGTTTCGTGACCTGGCTTCCCGTGTTCTTCGTCAAGCAGGGCCTCTCGATCGCAACCTCGTTCGGCTATTCGCTGCTGATGGCGCTCGGTGCGCCCGTGGGTTCGGCCATCGGCGCGCTGACCGCCGATCGCTGGGGCCGCAAGCCGACCATCATCGGCGCATCCATGGTCACTGTGGCATTGGGTATCCTCTACCCCATGATCTCGGATCCGATCCTGCTGCCGGCCGTGGGCTTTGCGCTGACGGTGCCGATCTACGTCCTGGTCGCGCTTCTGTTCGGCATCTACATTCCCGAACTGTTTCCGACCGAGGTCCGCCTGCGCGCCTCCGGCCTCGTCAATACACTGGGACGCGGCGCTACCATCGTCACACCGTTCCTCGTGGTGTCGCTGTTCGAGACCCGCGGTGTGGCCGGCGTGATGGCACTGATGATCGGACTCTTGGTGGTGCAGATCATCACGGTCTGGGCGCTCGGCATCGAGCCGCGACATCGCAGTCTCGAGGAGATGAAGGCGGAGGAGACGGCATCGCCGGTGCTGAAGGAAGCGTCCTGAGCACAGGCCTGCGGACGCTTCAACACCGACGTCGGGGCGTCGTATTTTGGCGTCATGGCCGGGCTTGTCCCGGCCATGACGACCAGGTGCGACCACCCCGGCCCCGACCGGCGGGCAGATCTGGTTCCCGTTGCACCGCCTCCTCATTCCGCTCCTAAAATTGCATGTTCGGCGCCCGGATCGGTTCGCCGGGACGATGTGATGCAACGGAGCTCGCGATGACCGCAGATGGCGCTGACCTGGACTACGGCTCGATCGGCGCATTGCTGAGCGCCCTGCACGCGCGCAAGATATCCGCGTCCGAATTGCTCGAACACACGATTGCGCGCATCGAGGCGCTGGACGGGCCAATCAATTCGATCATCGTTCGCGATTTCGATCGCGCCAGAGAGGCCGCGCGCGCCGCCGACGCTGCGCTCGGCCGCGGCGGGCGGCTACCGTTGCTCGGCATTCCCGTGACCTTGAAGGAGCCGTTCAATGTCGCGGGCTTGCCGACGACGTGGGGATTTCCGCATTTCAGGGATTTCCAACCGGCGGACGACGCCCTCGTGGTCTCGCGGTTGAAGGCGGCGGGCGCCATCATCCTTGGCAAGACCAATATCCCAATCGGGCTGCGCGATTTCCAGAGCTACAACGAGATCCACGGGACGACGAACAACCCGTGGGATCTTGGCCGCTCGCCCGGCGGGTCCTCGGGCGGATCGGGCGCGGCACTGGCTGCGGGCTTCGGTCCGCTCTCGATCGGCTCGGATATCGGCGGCTCGATCCGGGTGCCCGCGCATTTCTGCGGCGTGTTCGGACACAAGCCGAGCCTCGGCCTGGTTCCGCTGCGCGGATACAGCCTGCCGCCGGCGCTACCCGTCCCCGGGCAGGGCGATCTCGCCGTCGTCGGGCCGATGGCGCGCACCGCCTCGGATCTTGCGCTGTCGCTCGACGTGATTGCCGGCCCCGACGAGACGCGCGACGGGATCGGCTATCGCCTTGCGCTGCCTGCGCCGCGCCACAACGATCTCAAGGATTACAGGATCCTCGTGGTCGATACGCATCCGTTAATGCCGACGGGTGACGCCGTGCGTTCTGCCATCGGACGGTTGGCGCAGCGGCTCGAGCGGTCAGGCGCGCGGGTTGCGCGCTCAAGCACATCGCTGCCCGACCTCGCGGAATCCGCACGGCTCTACATGAAGCTGTTGAACGGCGCGCGAAGCCCGCGCCTGACACCGGCCGCGCTCGCAGAGGCGCAAGGCGTTGCCGCGGCACTCGCGCCCGACGACCGTAGCTTGCAGGCCGAGCGCGCCCGCGGCTGGGGCATGAACCATCGCGAGTGGCTGGCGGCCGACGCGGCGCGCCTGCAACTGCAACAGAAGTGGTATCAGCTTTTCCGAGACTTCGACGCGGTGATCTATCCGGCCGCTGCGGTGCCGGCCTTTCCACAGGACCAGTCGGAGCCGTTCGACGCGCGGCAGCTCGACATCGATGGCAAGCTCCATCCCTATGCCGATGCGTGCTTCATCTGGGCAGACCCCGCTTCCACCTGCGGACTGCCGGCGACCGCCGTTCCGATCGAGCGCACGCCAACGGGCTTGCCGATCGGCGTCCAGATCATCGGGCCCTATCTGGAGGACCACACACCGATTGCGCTGGCTGGGCTGATCGAACGCGAGTTCGGCGGCTTCGTCCCGCCGCCGTCGCTGCTTGCAATGTAATCCGCGAACTGAATCAGGTTCGGTCGGCCGACTGCGCCTCGACCGCCTGCACGGCCACGACCGCCACTTGCCGCAGCGCCTCGCGATCCGAACCCGAAGACGCCATCACGCCCATGCCGACGGACACCGCCGAAACATAGCGCGCAAGCGCGGCGGGATCGGATGTCGGCTTGAGATCGCCCTCCGCCTTGGCGCGAACAAAACGGTCGCGGAGCTGATCTTCGTTCTGGGCGCGGCGCGCCGCGAGCTCGAAGGGGACATTCTCGGAGCCGGAGCCGCAAGCAATACCGCCTTGCACGAGCAGGCAACCGGGCGGATTGGCGGGGTCGGTCTGCTTCTCCGCGATGCCCATCAGCATCCGCTCGGCGACGTCGCGGGCGGTCGGTGCTGCCACCACCTCGTCCATCCAGACACCGCGCAGCTTGGTGTAGCGGTCGAGGGCGGCCTTGAGCAGGCCTTCCTTGTTGCCGAAACAGGCGTAGAGGCTGGGGGGATTGATCCCCATGGCCTCGGTGAGCTGAGCGATGGTGGCGCCCTCATAGCCATGGCGCCAAAACACTTCCATCGCCTGGTCCAACGCCGTCTCGGCGTTGAATTCGCGGGGGCGTCCCATGCCCATGTGCCTGTTCTCCTTGGAATCGGCGTCGTCTCCTAACTTAACGCCTGACCCTATCTACTTGTTCTCGCTTTATTTTCTCTTCCGCCTTCCCATTCTTGCGGTAGGCGGCTACAATTTTCTTAGTGAACGGTACATAAGTATCTTGCGCTGCGATATCCAGCTCCACATCTGTAGTGAACACTACATATCTGGAGCGCGCAAATGCCCCCGTCCCAAAACATCTCTCGCCCGGGCCGTGTCCGCCGTCTTCTCGGCGGCGTCGCCATCGTGGGCGCCCTCGCCGTCGCGGGCTCGATCGCGACCGGCCACTACTTCCGTGCAGCCCAGGCCACGGCAACGGCCGCTGCGGCTGAACAAGCGGTCCCCGTCACCGTCGCGTTGATCGAGCCGAAGCAGACCGTGCTGTGGGATGATTTCTCCGGCCGGCTCGAAGCCATCCAGCGCGTCGAGCTTCGCCCGCGCGTCGCGGGTGCGATCCTTGCGACCAATTTTACCGAGGGCGCGCTGGTGAAATCCGGTGACGTGCTGTTCAAGATCGATCCGGCGCCTTACGCAGCCGAGGTCGACAAGGCCAACGCGCAGCTCGAGGCGGCGAAGGCACGCGTCGTGTTCACGCAGAGCGAGCTCGAGCGCGGCGCGCAGCTGGTTGGCAATGCCGTGGTCACGCGGCGCGACTATGACCAGCGCGACAACGCCAATCGCGAAGCCATCGCCAATGTGAAGGCAGCCGAGGCGACGCTGCAGACCGCCAAGCTCAATCTCGACTACACCGAGGTGCGCGCGCCCGTGGACGGCCGCGTCGGCAAGTTCGAGATCACCGTCGGCAATCTCGTCGCCGCCGGCACCGCATCCCCGGTGCTGACCTCGCTTGTCTCGGTCAATCCGATCTACGCGTCGTTCGATGCGGATGAAGAGGTGGTGCTGCGCGCACTGAACTCGATCGCGGATGCCTCCGGCCAGCGCGGCAAGCTCGACCAGATCCCGGTGGAGATGGCGACTTCAGGCGGTCTCTCGGCCAAGGGCCACATCCAGCTCATCGACAATCAGGTCAACGGCCAGAGCGGCACCATCCGCGTCCGCGCCGTGTTTCAGAACGAGGACGGGCGTCTCATCCCCGGCCAGTTCGCCCGCGTGCGCATGGGCCAGCCGAAGCAACAGACGCTGGTGATGATCGACGAACGCGCGATCGGCACTGACCAGGACAAGAAGTTCGTGATGGCTGTCGGTGACGACAGCCGCGCGGTCTACCGGCCGATCACGCTCGGCGGTTCGGTCGATGGGCTTCGCATCGTTACCGCGGGCCTGAAGCCCGGCGACCGCATCGTGGTCAATGGCTTGCAGCGGGTGCGTCCCGGCGCCCTCCTCAAGACCGAGGTCGCGGCGATGGGGGCACGTAGCCCGCAGCAAGCATCGAACCACAGCAACCAGGACGTGGTGCAACGCTAATTATTTCATTCCGGGCCCCGCGCCCGGAATGACGACGACATAACGACCAAGACATCGCATCTCGATTCCGGGTTCGCGGGCGTGGCCAGCGTCCCGGTAACGGGAGAGCTGTCTCTCTTTGCAGGGGCAAGGCCATGAATCTCTCAAAATTCTTCATCGATCGTCCGATCTTCGCCGGCGTGCTGTCGGTTCTGATTTTCCTCGCGGGACTGATCTCGCTGTTCGCGATGCCGATCTCCGAATACCCTGATGTCGTGCCGCCCTCGGTGCTGGTGCGCGCGACCTATCCCGGCGCCAATCCCAAGGTGATCGCGGAAACGGTGGCTACTCCCATCGAGGAGCAGATCAACGGCGTCGAAGGCATGCTCTACATGTCGAGCCAGGCAACGACTGACGGCGCGATGACGCTGACGGTGACGTTCCGGCTCGGCACCGATCCCGACAAGGCAACGCAGCTGGTGCAGAACCGCGTGCAGCAGGCCGAGCCGCGCCTGCCGGCCGTGGTGCGCCAGCTCGGCATCATCACCAAGAAGTCGTCGCCCGACCTCACCATGGTCGTACATTTGCTGTCGCCGAACGGCCGCTACGACATGACGTATTTGCGCAATTACGCCGTGCTCAACGTCAAGGACCGGCTGGCGCGCATCGATGGCGTCGGCGACGTCCAGCTTTATGGCGCCGGCGACTATTCGATGCGGGTCTGGGTCGATCCGCAGAAGGCCGCGGAGCACGGCCTCACCGCGAGCGACATCGTCAAGGCGATCCAGGCGCAGAACGTCGAGGCCGCCGCCGGCGTCGTCGGCTCCTCCCCGAACGTCAAGGGCATCGACCTGCAAATGTCGGTCAATGCGGAAGGGCGGCTTGCGAACGAGGATCAGTTCGGCGACATCGTGGTCAAGACCGGCACGCGCGGTGAAGTCGTGCGCCTGCGCGATGTCGCGCGGATCGAGCTTGGCGCCTCCGAATACGGCCTGCGCTCTCTGCTCGACAACAAGCAGGCGGTCGCCATCCCGATCTTCCAGGCGCCCGGCTCCAACGCGCTGGAGATTTCCGACCACGTCCGCGCCACCATGGCCGAGATCAAGAAGAACATGCCGGAGGGCGTGTCCTACCAGATCGTCTACGATCCCACCCAGTTCGTGCGCTCCTCGATCGAGGCCGTGATCCACACCCTGCTGGAGGCCATCGCACTGGTGGTGCTGGTGGTGATCCTGTTCCTGCAGACCTGGCGCGCTTCCATCATCCCCCTGCTCGCGGTGCCGGTGTCGATCGTCGGCACCTTCGCGGTGATGCATCTGTTCGGCTTCTCCATCAACGCGCTCAGCCTGTTTGGCCTGGTGCTCGCGATCGGCATCGTCGTCGACGACGCCATCGTCGTGGTCGAGAACGTCGAGCGCAACATCGAGGGTGGGCTGTCGCCGCGCGACGCAACCTATCAGGCGATGCGCGAGGTCTCAGGCCCGATCATCGCGATCGCGATGGTGCTGATCGCCGTGTTCGTGCCGCTCGCCTTCATCTCCGGCCTCACCGGGCAATTTTATAAGCAGTTCGCGCTGACCATCGCGATTTCGACCGTGATCTCGGCGGTGAACTCGCTGACGCTGTCGCCGGCCCTGTCGGCGCTGCTGCTCAAGGGGCACAACGAGCCGAAGGACCGGCTGACGCTGATCATGGAAAAGGGCCTCGGCTGGTTCTTCCGCGGCTTCAACAAAGCGTTCACGCGCTCCTCGGAGAATTACAGCGGCACCGTCACCAAGGTGATCTCAGGCAAGGCGGCCGTGATGGGCCTCTATGTGGTGCTGGTCGGCCTGACCGTCTTCCTGTTCCAGCAGGTGCCTGGTGGATTCGTGCCGGGGCAGGACAAGCAATATCTCGTTGGCTTCTCGCGGCTCCCCGATGGTGCAGCGCTCGACCGCACCGAAGAGGTGATCCGCAAGATGAGCGACGTCGCGCTGACCCAGCCCGGTGTCGAGAGTTCGGTCGCCTTCCCTGGCCTGTCGATCGCCGGCTTCACCAACTCGTCCAACGCCGGCATCGTGTTCTCGACGCTGAAACCGTTCGACGAGCGCAAGGGTCCGGAATTGAGTGGGAATGCCATCGCGGCCGACCTCAACAAGAAGTATGCCGGCATCCAGGAGGCGTTCATCGCCATGTTCCCGCCGCCGCCAGTCAACGGCCTCGGCACCATCGGCGGCTTCAAGCTGCAGATCGAGGATCGTGCCGGTCTTGGCTATGAGGCGCTGAACGAAGCCACCAAAGCGTTCACGGCGGCGATGCAGAAGGCGCCGGAGATTGCCGGTGTATTCTCGAGTTTTCAGGTCAACGTGCCGCAACTGTTCGCCGACATTGACCGCACCAAGGCGCTCCAGCTCGGCGTGCCCGTGACGGAGGTCTTCAACACGCTGCAGATCTATCTGGGCTCCTACTACGTCAACGACTTCAACAAGTTTGGTCGCACCTACTCCGTCTATGTCCAGGCCGACGCCCCATTCCGCGCGCGGGCCGACGACATCAGGCAGTTGAAGGTCCGTTCGTCCTCGGGCGACATGGTGCCGCTGTCGGCGCTGTTGACGATCCGCCAGAGTGCAGGCCCCGAGCGTGCGATCCGCTACAACGGTTTCCTGTCGTCCGACATCAATGCGGCCGCAGCGCCCGGCTTTTCATCGGGCCAGGCACAGGAAGTCGCAACGCGGATCGCGGCGGAGACGTTGCCGCCGGGCTTTGCCTTCGAGTGGACCGACCTGACCTATCAGGAGTTCATCGCCGGCAATTCCGGCTTGTGGGTGTTCCCGCTGGCGATCCTGCTGGTGTTTCTGGTGCTGGCCGCGCTCTATGAGAGCCTGACCCTGCCGCTCTCGATCATCATGATCGTGCCGATGGGCCTGCTGGCGGCGATGTTCGGCGTCTGGATATCCAAGGGCGACAACAACGTCTTCACCCAGATCGGATTGATCGTTCTCGTGGGGCTCTCGGCCAAGAACGCCATCCTGATCGTCGAATTCGCGCGCGAGCTGGAATTCGCCGGACGCACGCCGATCCGGGCCGCCATCGAGGCGAGCCGGTTGCGGCTTCGCCCGATCCTGATGACGTCGATGGCGTTCATCATGGGCGTGCTGCCGCTGGTGCTCTCGACCGGCGCCGGCTCGGAGATGCGGCGGGCGATGGGCGTCGCCGTGTTCTCCGGCATGATCGGCGTCACCGTGTTCGGCCTATTCCTGACACCGGTGTTCTATGTGCTGCTGCGAACCGTCACCGGCATGAAGCCGCTGGTGCATCACGGCAGTGACACCAGCGCGGCACCGGTGCAGGGCGCAAGTCACTAGACCAGGGAAATCCCCGAGAGCAGCAACAGAACGAGCACGGTCTTGCGAAAGACCGTCTCGTTGACCCGGTGAAAGGCGATCACGCCGAGCGCGGAGCCTGCGAACAACGCCGGCAGGCTGATCGCGAGGTCGACGAACACCTTTGACGAGAGGTCCTGGTGTCCGACCAATAGCGTGATCGCAAAGATCTGCATCGCGGCGATGAACGGCTGCACCAGGCCGCGCTGCTCGCTCTTGGGCATGCCGCGCATGTCGCACCAAATGGTCGGGATCGCGCCCGGCATCGCGGTGAGCCCGCCGACCAGCCCTCCTCCGAACCCGATCAGCGCGACCCAATGACGGCCGACGGCTACACTGGCCGTCACCAGCGTCGGCCGCAGCAGCATGTAAGCCGCATACAATGCGACGATGATGCCAAAACCGCGCCGAAGCAGATGCGTGTCCGTGGACTGGAGCAGCGACACCGCAATGGGGACGCCGATCAATCCGCCGACGATCAGCAGCAGACTGCCCTCCCAGCGAATGTTACGCCGAAGCGCCCACAAATTGGTCGCCTGCACGCCGATGCTGCACGCCATCATCAGCGGCACAGCCTCCAGCGGCTGAAACACCCGGAGCAGGATGGCGCCGGCGACTGCGGAGAAGGCGAAGCCCGAGAGACCCGAGACGAAAGCCCCGGCAAACACGGCGACGCTGAGCAGAAGACTTGTTGCGATATCCGGCACGATGCGTCCTTTCGGATCAATCGTAATGCAATTGTGGGACGGGAACCTCGACGCTGCCGTTGCAGAGCACAGGCTCACTCCCGCTTACCTGCGACGGCGAGGCCGGCTGTGCGTGAGACCGCTCCAGCATCGCGAGCCCGACCAGCTGAAGCGCGACAAGTGCGGCGGTCAGCGCGACCGCGACGATGTTGGCGTTACGCACGTTCGAACGCGGGGTGGCCGGCCGCGCGCTCGCGCGCATCAAATCCGTGGGCATGTCCTGAAATTTCCTCTTCGTTGCTGGCCGGAATGATTTCATTCAAAGGCAATGTTTCGTGCGGCTGCTCCAGCAGATGGCGATAGCGCTGCAACGCGCGTCGCGCATCGATCTCGCGCTGCGCGCGGAACGCCGCTCCTACCCGCGCGACGATGCTGCGGAACTCGCCTGCCAAATTCGGGAACCTCGTTCGCATGACAATCTCCTTTCAACCTGTACGCGAGATTGACGGGATTCAGTTTCGCTTGCAGTGAGTTGCTTCACACAAAGACCTGATGCATCGAACAAGTGATCGTGTGACGTCTCGTAAGTGAGAACGCCGAAAGTCGCGTCATTCAATCGAATGATGCGCGATAACTTTCTAATGATGCTTTTGTTTGAACCTATTGCGAGCTGAAGCGACTCGCTGCGCGCGTCGAAGGCGCGTCAGTGCACGAGTGGATTGGAGAATCCGGCTGCGAGCTTGACGAGATCCGCTTGACGGGACACGCCGGTCTTGGCGTAGACCCGATGCAGGTGCGTCTTCACCGTCGTCTCGGCGATGCCGAGCGCGATCGCCGTCTCCGGCACGCCGCCGATATCGACGATCGATTGCAGAACCCTGAGTTCCGCAGGCGTGAGTTCGAACGTGCGGTCGATGACGCCGGCACAGGAGCGGCCGTCGAGCTCCGCCTTCCAGATGAACAGAGCGCCGACGGCGGACGTGCGCTCCACCGCGCCTCCACGCAGCAGCGACGGCAGCGCGATGATTTGCGCGACGTAGTAGGCCCCGTCATGCGACATCAGCGGGATCTTCCGCCCCGAATCCGCCGCCAGGGCAACCTCCCCGGCGTCGCGGAAGATTGCGCGCAGCGCTGAACTCGCCGCAGTGGACCTTGCCACCAGCCGGCCTGCGACTGACCGCAGGACATCGTCGGCGGCCAAAATCGTCTCCGCGGCCGGATTGCTGTGGACGATATGACAGGCCTTATCGAGCAGGATGACGCCGGCATTCAACCGGTCGACGACATCGGCGAGCGCAATCGCCCGCTGCTGCTTGCGCTCGATCGCCTTGTTGATCAGCAGCGCCCGGCTCGCATGCGGCACCAGGCACTGCATCCGCGCGCGCTGTTCCACGTCGAGCATCTGCCGGCCCGGGATCACGGTCAGCAACATCGGACAGGGCGACTTCGACTGCTCCAGCACTACGTTGGCGACATCGACGCAGCCCTGCGGGCGCAGCCATTCCTGATAGAAGCGGCCGCGGCGATACTCATCAAAATCCACGAGATCGGGGATGTTGCGCACCTCGCCGTACCGCGGCAACCGCGCCAGCGGATCGTACTGCGCGTAGGTCTCGGCATAGAGCTGGATGTAGTGCGGATCGACGCCGCAGTAATAATGCGTCGCGCCTGATTTGCTGATCGGGTCCTTCGAGATCAGGCCGCAGGCCTGGCTGCCGACGAACGCGTTGAGCATGACGACGACATCGCCCCACAACTCAGGGTGGAGACCGGCGTCATAGATGTTCTCGATCAACTCGGACTGTTTGGGAGGTCGGGGCATCGGAAGAACCAATGGTCACATGGAGACAGCGAAATGTTCTTCGTGCCCGGCGGCTTCTGTGAGTCGATCACGGAAGCAAAAGGTTCAACTCCGGCGGCGATTCAGCGATCAATGGACCAGCGGATTGGAGAATCCCGCCGCGAGCTTGACGAGATCGGCCTGCCGGGACACGCCGGTCTTGGCAAAGACGCGATGCAGATGCGTCTTCGCCGTCGATTCCGCTATTCCCAGCGCTGCCGCCGTCTCCGGAACACCGCCGACCTCGACGATCGAGAGGAACACGCGCAGCTCTGCCGGCGTCAGATCGAAGGTTCGCGCGATCAAATCGCCATAGGACTGCCCGCCGAGCGACACCTTGCGCAGCAACAGCGCACCGACGGCGTCGACCACCCGTTCGCTGCCATTGCGCAGCACGGACGACAGCGGCAAAATATGCGCGACGTAGCGCTCGCCTGTTGGTGAAAGCAGCGGAATCGCGTTGCCTCGTGCAGCGAGCAGGACAATGTCACTGCGGGTCGCAAATGCTTCGCGCAGCGCCTGATTGGTCTCTGGGCTGCAGGTCACCAGCTGTCCTGCGACGGAGCGAACCACATCGTCGGACGCGAGTAAGGCATGGCCCGCGGAATTGGCATGCACCAGCCGGCACGCCGCATCGAGCAGGAAGATGCCGGATGCCAGATTGTCCAGGACGTCGGCCAGCGCCGTCGCCAGGGTCAATTTCGAGTCGATCGCGCGGTTGATCAGCAGTGCGCGGCTGGCATGCGGGACGATCAGCGAGAGACGATGCTTCATCGCGGCATCGACCATGCGCCGGCCCGACAGCACCGTCATCATCACCGGGCAGCTCACATTCGACTTGTCGAGCACGACGTTGGCCGCATCGCTGCAGCCCTGCGGTCGCATCCATTCCTGGTAGAAGCGGCCGCGCCGATACTCATCGAAATTGACGAGCTCCGGAATGCTGACGATCCGGCCGTGTGGTGGCAGCACCGTGAGCGGATCGAATTTCGAATGGGTCTCGGAATAGAGCTGGATGTAGTGCGGGTCCGCCCCGCAATAATAGTGGGTGACGCCGAACTTGCTGATCGAATCCTTGGAAAACAGCCCGCAGGCCTGCCCGCCGACGAAATCGCGGATGCCGGTGACGACGTTGTTCCACAGCGAGGGATCGAGCCCCGCATCATAGATGGACTCGACCAGTTCCGGCAGTTTCCGAGGTCCGTGCATGGCTTCAAATGGCCTGAGTGATCAAGATCACCAAGCCTAACACAGCCAGAGCATGCGGCATCCTCCGATCGGATGAGACGCCGGCCGGGCGGATGGAGCCCGGCCGGCGGGCATCGCGGTCAAGCCGCCGGGGCTGATGCCGGCTTAGAACGCGACGCGAACACCCCCTTTGGCCGTAGCGGTGCGGCTCTGGTTGGACATCACCATGCCCTCGGCCGCGCCGAACACCGACACGTTCTGGCTGGTGCGGTAGTCGAGGCCGCGAAAATACCGGTCGTACCGATGATGGTGCCGGTGTTGGTCAAATCGGCCGTGGACGCGACGAGCCCGGCGTCGCTGTTGCCCGTCGCCTGAAGCAGGCCGGTGTTTGTCACGTTGGCCGCATTTATGTTGATGGCTGCCTCACGTCCGGTAATCGTTCCGGAATTGTTGATGTTTCCGATATCCGCGGTGATCCCTTGGCCTCCCGTAATGTTACCAGCATTGTCGAGGTCGACCGTCTTGGCGGCGTCCTGAAACGAAATCGCGATCGCTACTCCGGTGATTGCGCCGGTGTTACTTGCGATCGTCACCGTTACGGCGTTGATTGCAGTCCCCGATCGACGCCTTCCCCAGTGGGCACGCAGGCTTATTGCGCGGGCCTCCTCCGATCGGAGGAAACCAGCGCAGCGACGTGTGAATCGCCAATCGCTAAGGTAGAGGGACGACCGTCATCCGACTTGGACGGCTGCGACCGGGGTTCGTCTCAGAGCGAACTGACGCTCTTTCGCTCACCACTGATGCAGAGTTGCGACACGTCGGCGCGCTCACGCCTGGTCCCAACCTGCCTTCTCGGCGCTCTCAGCCCAGACCGCGGCGCGATAGATCTCGCGCCCGCCGGCATCCCGCACGCGAATCCAGGCATCGCGATCGCGGAGATCGTCACGCCAGACGAACAGATGCCGCGCCATCTCGTCGGCCACGACGAATGTCGCCTTGGCTTGCTCGAAGATCATGCCGCCCGGGTCGATCTTCACGACGTTGTCGACCAGGAGATCAAAGAAGAAACGGCGCATTCCAAACTCCAACTCTCGACGCCGCGCGCAAAGCGACGTCATGACTTACTCCGCGCGCCAGAAGACGTAGTCGGCCGAATACGGCGCACTGCGATAGCTGCCCGCCTGATCGCAGGGTCCGCGCGCCAGACCGCCTTGCGTGTTGATGCGCTGGACGTGGGTGACGCCGTAGAACAGGCCGTTGCCAGTTTGTGCGATGACCTTGAACTTCAGCCACGGCAGATCATCCGCAGTGCGGCCCGCGGTCCGGGCAACGATCCCCGCCTTCACCGAGCTGCCGTCCTTGTGCTCCCAGACCAGCGTGGTGCTATCGACAGTCTCCCAATGCAGCGCCGCATAATGGCGGCCGACCGACTTGCTTCCATCCATCAGGATCGCGGCCGGCTCACGCGGCTGCCAGACCAGCTGTTTCGCAGCGTCGGGTAGGCATTCGTAGATCTGCGCACCCTCTGCATGGAGCGCGATGCCCGGGATCTCGCCGGGAACCCTGATCTCGTCAGGCGTTCCCGCAAGGGCCGACGACCCACACACAACGCCTGCAAGAATGAGACTGCGGCAAAACCACTGCGCTACGGCCATGACTCTGCGATCACCGATCATCTCGAATGCTTCCCTGTTGAAACCGATATTGGGCTGAAATTCAGTTCTGCGCGGTCACAGCACGCCGCCGCTCCTGACGTCGCTCGGTGTCGCGCCATACGCGCGCCGGAAGCAGCGGTTGAAATATGAGAGATCACCGAAACCGACGTCGTAGGCGATCGAGCTCACGGGACGCTCGGCGAAATCGGGCTCGCGCAGCATACGATGGGCACGCTTGAGACGCTGCTCGGTCAGGAAGGACGAGAAGGTCTTGCCGTCAGCCTCGAACAGCCGCTGGAGATAGCGCGGGGTCACGCCGAGCTCTTGAGCAATCGTCGCCACCGAAATATCCTGCTGCCAGCAATTGTTGACGATGAGGAATTTCGCCTTCTGGAGCCGCGCCGCCTTGATGCCCCGCCGTCCGGTCGATTCCCTCGCGTGATTCGTGGCGCCAAGAACGAGCGCCAGGAGATCATGCAGATGGGCGACGCCGAACTGTCGCAACGCCGGCACCGCCAATGCTTTTTCGCGCACCAGTGCCATCGCATAGTCGACGAGCAGTCGAAGCCCGGTGGCGCTCTGCGGGATGACGCGCATCACCGCATCGTCCACGTCCACGATCATCGGGGCCAGCACGCGCCGAGGCACGCGCAGCGAGAAACCACTTCCCAGCGCGAGACGCTCGAAAGTCGTGACGTCCTCCGCGCTCGTCAGGACCGCCTCTCCAGCCTGAAGTCTCAAATCGTGTCCTCGCTCGGATATCCCGAGAACGCCGGACCTGTTCAGGATCAGGGCGAGACTGTCATCGCCATCTGCGACCAGCTGCTTCGTCCGAATGACCCGCGCGCCGCACAATCCTCCGATCAGCAACTGGGCTTCCGGCAGGACATGCGACGTGAAGTTTGCCGCGGCCGGCCTTCCCTCCTTGACCTCGACCTCCGCCTTCAGCACGCCACGGCAGTAGAACTCGCGCAGCAGCGGCACGCGCTCGTCTTCGGGAATGTGGTCCGTTGAAACATTGAAAATGGAAAATTCATCCTTGCCGCTCACTGCAACCTCTCCAACCAACGAGCAAGCCTCGGCCATGTACCACCGCCCCGCCTCGCGTTCGATACGCATCGACATTGTCTCCGTAGTGCACGCGGCCCTACCCATTTCGGGTGGGGCGCGATATACGAAAGTATCAAATGATACGCGTCATACGTTTGGAGGACGGACGGGTCTTGCTCATCACAATGGATTGAGATCGCGCGGATGCGCGGCTCGCGCTGTGAAATGGATCACACCGCGTCGTTGCCGCCGCCCGTCCGCTGAACGAACGGTGCAGCAAAACCGGCGGCGATCTTGACGAGATCCGCCTGCCTGCCGGCGCCCGTCTTTTCGAACAGCCGGCCGAGATGCGTCTTCACCGTCGTCTCGGCGATACCGAGCTTGGCCGCAATGTCGGGAACGCCGCCGATCTCGACAATGGCCATCATCACGCGCAATTCCGACGGCGTCAGCCTGAACGCCGCGGCGATCGCATCGGGCACGAGCGATGACACCATCGAAGCCCTCTGAACGTAGAGCACGGTGGCCGCAATGTCCCGCGACAGATGATGCTCCCGCTTCAAGGGAGAAACATGAATCAGATAGTGCTCGCCGTCGATTGACGTTGCGAGCCCGACCTGACGGCGCGGCGCTGAATCAATTTCGCTGCTTGAGACGATTTCGAGCAGGCTGCGGAATATTTTGTCGGTCTGGGTGTTGCGGGCAACGATCCGGTCGCCGACTATCGCGAGCAGATTGGCATCGGCGAACAGCCGGCGGCCTGCCGCGTTGGCATGCACGACCCTCCCTTCAGCGTCGAGCAGGCAGATGACCGTACTCAGCCCGTCCAGGACATCGGCAAGATCGTCCACGGTGTGCGAGCGCGCCCTGATCTGGCGGCCCATGATCCTGGAACGCTGGAGGTGCGGCGCGAGCAGTCGCATGCGCTCGCGCATTGCCTCGTCAACGGTGCCGCGCGACCGGTGACGCAACACCTGCAGGATCGTGGTGCGCGCATCCGATCTCTCGAGCGCGACGGTTGCAAGGTCAATCGCGCCCTGCGGTTCCACCCACTCGCGATAGAAGCTGGTTGCCACAAAGTCCGAATGGGGCATGACATCGGTCACGCCAACCGTCTGGTCCGCAGCGAGATGGAGATGGCGATCGAGCAGCGGATCGAGCTCGACATATCTGTCGCGATAGAGCTGACGGAAGCGGGGATCCGTGCCGAAATGCTGGTGGATCTCGATCGAGAGCCCGGCTGCGTCCCTGGACAGGATGGTCGCGGCACATCCGCCGACGAAATTCGAAACCTGCTCCAGCGCGGCGCTACGCAGCGCGGGGTTGGCCGCCGCGTCGTAGATCTCGCCGACCAGCGACGAGAACCGGTTTGCCTGCAGGATCGTCATCGGGAGAACGATGCGGTCGGCGTGTTACCCCGGCGATGAAAGGGGCGAGCGCATCGGAAATTGGTGAAACAAACAGGATGGCAAGCCGCCATCCCCGGCGCAGAAAAGATGTTGTAGCGAGATTCTGGAATATCGAACATCGTCCTTGCGTAACGTCAACCGCAGGATGCGGCTTGGACGTTTTCGCCAAAGACTAGGATAAATGCGCACAGCGCGAGGACAGTGTGCGTTGGGTCACGCGCTCGCCCGCTGCTGCCGGATTTTGTTGCCACCAATTCCCGCCGGCTTCGCGGCGGGCGTCGGCAATTTACTTCCGGTTCTCCTCGCAGAACTTCAGCGCGGCGAGCGCCTCGCCGGCGCGCGGGACCTGCATCTCGATGCTGTCGTCGTCATCGTCCTCGAAATCGAGCGACAGCCGCTTGGCTTTCGAGAGCCGGTCCATGATCGACTGGTCGAACTCGAAGATGCCGCGCACGGTGGTCTTGTCCATGACCTCCCACTTCGCCTTCTTCATGATGTCGGAATCGTCGGTGCTGACATCGGCGCGGAGGATCTCGCCGACATTGTCCCACTCCCAGCCGTCATAGATCATCACGATCACGATCGCCTTGTCGGAATAGGTGACGACGATGACGTAGTCGCGGTTCTCGTCCTCCTTGTCCTTGTAGCCGCGGCTCGCATTGCAATGCGTGTCCTGCGTGCGCTTCTCGATGGTCCAGTCGCCGACCTTGGATTGTTGCGCGACCGCGGGCCTTGTGGTCAAGGCGCCTGCGCTCAAGACGCCTGCGAGCAGTCCGACGGCGAGAAGGAATCGTCTCATGTCAGCCTCCAGCGTGTTCCCCGGGCCGAGATGACCACCTCTTCCGGCGGCCGGCAAGGGTTTCAGGCGCCCGGCAGGCCGATGGTGGGGGCTGTGCTTACACCCGCCGCGGCACGATCGCGATCGGCGTGAAGGTGTAAACCTCCTCGCCGCTCTGGTTGAACATCGTCCATTTCACCAGCGCGATTCCTTGCGGCTTCGACTTCGACGGCGTCAGGCTCATGACCTCGCCGACCAGATGCAGGCGGTCATTGGGGCGCACCGGAATGGTCCAGCGCAAGCCGTCGACGCCGGCGCCGATCAGCGGATGCGGGCCGAACGGGCGGGCCTGGATCGCAAGGTTCATGGCGATCGCCGCGGTGTGCCAGCCTGACGCGGCGAGCCCGTTGAACAGGGTCTGCTTGGCCGCCTCATGGTCGAGATGCATCGGCTGCGGATCGAACTCGGCGGCGAAGCGCTTGATGTCGGCCTCGGTGACCTCGACCTCGGGCGATTTGAACCGCATTCCGACGGTGAGATCGTCGAACCACTCGACTTGCGCCATGATTTTGCCTCGCAATGTGATGCGCCGCCCGCCCGAGGCGCGCGGCTGAAGGAATTAACCAAGGGCGGGACATAGCGGCTTCGCGCCGCACAAACCAGCCCGGGTTCCCCCACGAAACCGCATTCCCGGTGCGACGAAACACGCCTGAAACAGATGGCCGGTTAAGTCGTTGTCAAAATAAATACAGGGACGGCCACCATGCAATTCCTCCTCGACCTGATCTACGATTATTCGTGCTGCCGGAACCTCGTCGCCCAGCCGCTAGGGGAGAACGAGCTATGATCGAGATGATCTCAGCCCTGCTCGTCCTTTGCAGCATCGGCGTCTTCGCGGCGCATGCGCTGGATGCCTATCGCACCACGCACAGCTGAACGCCGGATGTCCGGTGTTTATTTTTTGAGCATGATCTTTTCGGAAAACCGCTCCACACTTTTCCGGATCATGCTCTAGAACGGTCGCCGGTAGAAATGCTCCGAATGCGTCGCCGGCGGAAACCGGTTGGCGAGCGAGAGTGCGCCCTTCTCGTCCGTCTCGAGCGCGATCTTCTGCGCCAGCATGACGTCGCCGGGCACGAGGAAGCCTGACGGGACGAAGCACCACCCCATCGTCGCAAGCCCGGCATCGTCGATCTCGTGGACATTGGCGGCTGTGCCGTAGTGGATGCGATAGCGCTTGCCGGTATCACTGCCGATCACGTCGAAGTACCGGTGCTGCTCGAACTGGTCGCGCTGCGCCGGCGACAGCCACTCGGCCAAAAGCCGGCGACCGCGCGCATCCGGCGTGTTCTCGCCGAAGAAGCGCCGGTAGAGTTCGCGCAGCGCATGCAAACGGGCACGCGCCGGCGCGTGGAACCACAGTGCCGCGAACATGAGCAGCTCAGATCAACCGCCGACCAGGCGGGGATAGAACAGCGTTTCCTGCGCGGTCGGGTCGAACGCTTTGATACGGGTCACATCGCCGGGCCCGGTGCGGAAGGC
Source organism: Bradyrhizobium sp. OK095 (assembly GCF_900109945.1). GTDB lineage: Bacteria > Pseudomonadota > Alphaproteobacteria > Rhizobiales > Xanthobacteraceae > Bradyrhizobium. Next base: position 203,713 of record NZ_FOBX01000003.1, on the reverse strand, counting down.
GGCGGTAAAGCCGGCTCCGGTCAGCTCCCGAAAACGCTGTTCGGCCCGCGCCAGCGCTTCGGCATTGCCAGGATCAAACTCGTGGCGGGTATCGCCAGTTTGATCCATCACGATCTGGGTTGCCATCGTTGAGTCTCCTCATGCCCAGCCCTGAATCGATCAAAGCAAACCTCATGCCGTCAGTTCCGGATGGCAACAACTTTCTTGCGCCGGCGCATCACGCCTTGCTGAGCCGGAACGTTTTCAGGACTCATCTCAGCGCGCGGCAGCTGCCCCACCCTCGTCGATCTGCCGGCCCATCAGCGCGATCGCCTTCTGGTACACGCCCGCCGCGTTCCAGGCTTCGATGGCCGCAAAGTTCGCCTCGCCCGGCTGGTAACCGGCTCCCGCACGCCAGCCATGGGCTTTCAGGAAATTCGCGGTCGAGTTCAGCGCGTTCGCCGCGACCTCGAGATTGCCGGTGCCATAGGCCAGGATGTTCTTGGGCATGAACTGGGTCTGGCCGACCTCGCCATGCATGGAGCCGCGGGTCGCGCCTGATAGCGTGCCGCGGTCGATCAGCTTCAGCGCGGAATAGAGCTGGTCGGTGAAGAATTCGGGGCGGCGGCAATCATAGGCAAGGGTTGCGATCGACGAGAGCATATTCTGGTTGCCGCGCTGGCTGCCAAAACCGGTCTCCATGCCCCAGATCGCAATCAGCGGTCCGGGCGGAACGCCGTAGCGCTGCTGGATCGAGGCGAACAAGGCTGCCTGCGAGTTCTTGAGCTGCCGCCCCTTGGCGACGATGGTGGTGGCGCCGCGCTTGGCGAGGAACTGATCGAGCGACAGCTGGAAGCTGCGTTGCCCACGGTCGGCGGCGATGGTGGCGCTGGCGTAATTCGTCTGCATCAAAGCAGAGATCGCGGTTTGGCCGATGCCCTTTCCTTGCGCCTCTGCACTGAACTCGCGCTTCCAGGCCTCGAAACCCGCCGGCGAGCTGCCGCATGTGGCGGCGTGGGTGGCGGGTGCCAGGCAACCCATCAGCACCATCGCACCAAAAACCGCCCCAGCTACAGTCATGCCCCTGATCATGTCCGACGTCCCCTCTGTCTGCGGCGATCCGATGAGTGACCTTACCCGGACGAAGGCGCCGACTCCATGGCAGGATCATACGACAATTCCAGGCCGTCCAAATTGCCCTCCTTGCGCCATTTGTCGAGCAGCCGCAGGAATGCCACCGGCCCACGCCAGTATTGGCTGTTCCTGGCCGCGATCGGATCGAACTCGCCTTCGTTGTTGTAGTATCCGGGCGTGCATTCGGCGAGATAAGTCTGGCGGCCGATCGCGGCCTTGACGACCTCCTCGACCCAGGCGTTCTCGGCAGCGAGCGTCGGCTCCAGCGTTCTGGCACCACGCTTGCGCGCTTCGGCAATCACATAGGCGATGTGCTGCGACTGCTCGTCAATGATGTGCGGGAAGTTGGCGCTCTGGCCCGCCTGCACCGTGACGATCAGGAAGCAGTTAGGGAAGCCGCGGCTGTAGAAGCCGTGCATCGTCTTGACGCCATCGCGCCAACGCTCGGACAGGCTGATGCCGTCGCGGCCATAGACCTCAAAACCCATGCGGCGCGCGTAATCGGTGCCAACCTCGAAACCGCTGGCATAGATCAGGCAGTCGAGCTCGTAGGCCTTACCGTCGGCGACGACGGCATTCTCCGTGATGCGCTCGACGCCCTGCCCTTTGGTGTCGACGAGATGCACGTTGGGACGATTGAAGGTGTCGAGATATTCGTCGTGGAAGCACGGCCGCTTGCAGAACGCCTTGTACCAGGGTTTTAGCGCAGCCGCGGCGGCCTCGTCCTTCACGATGGCGTCCACGCGCGCGCGGATCTCTTCCATCTTGCGATAATCGGCCTGCTCGATGACCTTCAGCGCCTCTTCCATTGAGGTCACCGGCTGCGGTTGCCGGCGCGGCGCCAGCAGTATCTCGCCGAGCAAACCAGTCCAGCCGTCCTGCACCAGATCCCGCTCGAACGGCTCGCCCGAGATCACCGCCGTAAAATTGTCCATGCGCTCGCGCTGCCAGCCGGGCTTGAGGTTTTGCGCCCAGCTTTGATCCGTCGGCCGATCGTCGCGCACGCCGATCGCTGACGGTGTGCGCTGGAAGACGTAGAGCTCCTTGGCGGAACGGCCGAGATGCGGCACGCATTGCACGGCGGTGGCGCCCGTGCCGATAATGCCGACCCGCTTGTCGGCGAGACCCGTGAGACCGCCTTCCGCGGTGCCGCCGGTGTAGCCGTAATCCCAGCGGCTGGTGTGGAAGCTGTGTCCCTCAAAGCTTTCGATGCCGGCAATGCCCGGCAGCTTCGGTCGGCTCAGCGGGCCGCCGGCCAGAATGACGAAGCGCGCGCGGATGCGATCGCCGCGATCGGTCTCGACCAGCCAGCGCGCCTCCTGCTCCTGCCATTCCATCCGCGAAATGACGGTCTGAAACAGCGCGCGCTCGTAGAGCCCGAAATGACGGCCGATGCGGCGGGAATGTTCGTAGATCTCGGGTGCCCGCGCATATTTGCGCACCGGCATGTAGCCGGTCTCTTCCAGCAGCGGCAGATAGATGTAGCTCTCGGTATCGCAGGCCGCACCGGGGTAACGATTCCAGTACCAGGTGCCGCCGAAATCGGCGGCCTTTTCCACGATACGAAAATCCGCGATGCCGGCCGCGCGCAAACGCGCGCCGCAGAGCAGGCCGCCGAAGCCACCACCGACGATGAGCACTTCGGTGTCTTCGCTGACGGCCTTGCGCGCAAATCCGGGATCGGCCCAGGGATCGTCGAGATAGCGGCAAAAGTCGCCTGCCACCTCGACATATTGCGCTTTGCCTTCGGTACGCAGACGGCGATCGCGCTCGTCGCGATAGCGCGCGCGGAGTGCGGAAATATCGACCGTAGAGTCGCCGGCTGTGCCGGTCTTGTGTCTTTCCGCTGACATCGATTTCCTCCACGGCGGACGCTGTTTCGCAGGCCACTCACCTCAAATTAGCCCTGAAAAAGCGATGCATGCAATCATATCCCTCGCTTTTTGCGTGAACGCCGCGGGACGTTCCGCTAACCTCAAGCGCTAATCACAAGCGCATGCCGCGCAACGACGTGGCGATCCGGAGGAAACCATGCAGGGATTGATGATGGACATGCCGCTCCTGATCAGCGGCCTGATCCAGTATGCCGCGGACTATCACGGCGAGGCCGAGATCGTCGCGCGCGAGATCGAGGGCGACATCCATCGCTACACTTATGCCGACGCCCATCCGCGCATCAAGCGCATGGCGCTGGCGCTCAAGCGGCTCGGCATCAAGCAAGGCGATCGCGTCGGCACGTTGGCCTGGAACACCCACCGCCATTTCGAGATGTTCTATGCCGCGCCGGGGATGGGCTATGTGCTGCACACCGTCAACCCGCGGCTGTTTCCTGAGCAGCTCGTCTACATCATCAATCACGCCGAAGACCGCCTGCTGTTCGTCGACCGTGCCACGCTACCGATCGTCGAGGCGATCGCGCCACAATTGAAGAGCGTCGAGGCTTACGTCGTGATGTCATCGCGCGAGCGGATGCCGGAGACGACGCTCGCGAATGTCCATTGCTACGAGGATTTGCTGGAGAAGGAGAACGAGGCCGGCTTCGCCTGGCCGGAGTTCGACGAAAAATCTGCGTCCACGATTTGCTATACGTCGGGCACAACGGGCAATCCCAAGGGCGTGATCTACTCGCACCGCGCCGCGATCCTCCAGACCATGACCTGCTGCAATTTCGATTTCCTGCCGGGACATGTCGAAGGCGTGCGCGAGGTGATGATGCCGATGGCGCCTCTCTTCCATGGCAATGGCTGGAACATGCCGTTCACCGCCCCCTACACCGGCTCGAAGCTGGTGCTGCCCGGCCGCAACTACGAGCCCGACAAGCTCTATGAGCTGCTCGAAGGCGAGAAGGTGACGCTGTCGGCGGGCGTGCCGAGCTTCTGGCTGATCCTGCTCGACTGGCTCGGGCGGACCGGCAATAAATTCTCAACATTGCGCGCAACGTTGTCGTCGGGCTCGGCGCCGCCGCGCGCGATGGTCGAAAAGCTCAAGTGTGAGTACAACGTCGACTACATCCAGGCCTGGGGCATGACGGAAGCCTTGGGTTGCTCGATGCCGGGCCTGCGGCCGGGCTCGGAGCATCTCGGCGACAAGGAGAAATTCGATCGGCGCCAAGTCTCGGGCCGCGCCTGTTTCGGCACGGCGTTGCGCATCGTCGACGATGGCGGCACCGAGCTGCCGCGCGACGGCAAGACCGTCGGTCATCTCCGTGCCCGCGGGCCATGGGTCGCCTCGGGCTACATGAAGCTGGAAGAAGGCCTCGACCGCGACGGCTGGCTGATCACCGGCGACATGGCCGTGATCGACAGCCAAGGCCACGTCACGCTGACCGATCGCTCCAAGGACGTGATCAAGTCCGGCGGCGAGTGGATTTCCTCGATCCAGCTCGAGGATGTCGCGCTCTCCCATCCCGACGTGCTGCAAGCGGCCGTTGTCGCCATCAACCACGAGAAATGGCAGGAGCGCCCCCTGCTCCTCGTCGTCCGCAAGAAGGGCGCGACCGTCGACGGCAAGACCCTGCTCGACCACATGCGGCCGAAGATCGCGGGCTGGTGGATGCCCGATGCGGTCGAATTTCTGGACGAATTCCCGATGACCGGCACCGGCAAGGTGCTGAAATCCGCGCTGCGCGAGAAATTCAGGGAATACCGCGTCGCCTGAGCCGCGCGCGATCGCGCACAGGTCCCTCACTGTGCGCGATCGTCTTCACCTTTTGGTCAATTCGGGCGCGATATATCTCGACGTCGCGAACCCCTTATCGAGGACACCATGGCGTTTTCCGGATTGGGCCTGCATCTCGGCAATCTGTCGCGCCTGTCGAACGCGCAGACGCGCTCGATCAGCCCCGAGAACTTTTCGGGCGAAAAGGGCAAGGGCGGCATGTCCGTCGACGGCCCCGCCGCGCGTCAGGCCCGCGACCTCGGACAAGGCTGGAAGGTCTCGCCCTATGTCGTGATCGAGCCCGGCACGACCTTTACGCTCGCCGACATCCAGGGCCAGGGCGCGATCCAGCAGATCTGGATGACGCTGGCGCGTGGACGGCTCCGCCATTCCATTCTGCGCGTCTACTGGGACGACCAGGAACATCCGAGCGTGGAATGCCCGGCCGGCGATTTCTTCGCCTGCGGTTGGGAAGAGTTCGCGCAAGTCTCCTCGCTCGCGGTCTGCGTCAATCCCGGCCGCGCCTTCAACTGCTATTGGGAAATGCCGTTCCGCAAACGCGCGCGCTTCACGCTGGAGAACCGCAGCGAGGAGCAGCTGACCGTCTACTATCAGATCAACTACACCCTGACCGATGTTCCCGAGGACTGCGCCTACTTTCACGCGCAGTTCCGGCGCACCAATCCGCTGCCTTACAAGGAGGTCTACACCATCCTCGATGGTGTCAAGGGCGCGGGCCATTATGTCGGCACCTACATGGCCTGGGGCGTCAACAACAATGGCTGGTGGGGCGAAGGCGAGATCAAGTTCTTCATCGACGGCGACGGCACATTCCCGACCATCTGCGGCACCGGCACCGAGGATTACTTTTGCGGCGCCTATAATTTCGATCCCCATGTCGCGCATGCCGGTCAGGGGCAATCCCGCTATTTGGAATTCACCACGCCCTATGCCGGCCTGCCGCAGGTGATCCGCCCCGACGGAGTCTACAGGTCGCAGCAGCGCTTTGGCCTGTATCGCTGGCACATCCCCGACCCCGTCCGCTTCCAGAGCGATCTGCGCGTGACGATCCAGGCGCTGGGCTGGCTACCCGGCGCTAGGGACGGAAAATATCTTCCGTTGCAGGACGACATCGCCTCGGTCGCGTTCTGGTACCAGACGCTGCCGACGGCGCCTTTCCCGAATCTGCCCGGGCCGGACTATCTCGAAATCGGCTAGGCCGCCTTCCCTGCGCACAAAGGATGCTGCGCCGCCCGGACGTGATGAAGATCGTCCGGACGGCACCTTCGCGTTAAGGCTCCTCAGCGCCGGCCTACCAGGAATACTGGAGGCCAACCCGTCCAAGTGTCCGCACGTCGCTCCACGACTGCGCCGGGAGCGCAACGCCAAACTCCGTCACGGTCCTGTTGGATGTAGATGTCAGGCTGCCACGGTCGAGACCGAACGCGATGCCCATGGTCAGTGACAGGTTTCCCTGGATCCTGATCATTCCGACGACACCGGCGGCATGCTGTCCGTCGAACACGGCCCAGTGGGTCGAGATCGCGTAGTTGGTCCCATCGGGCAGGAACGGATTGACGAGCGAAGTCGCCATCGCCGTTCCTGTCGCCGCCCGGGTCATCTGGCGCGCAAGATCGAACTGACTCTGCACAGTCTGCGCCGCGTTCACGCAGGTGTCGGTACCCGGTATGTAGAAAAAGCCGGCGCCGTAGAGCGAGCAGACCTTTTCGTACTCGACCGCAGCCAGGCCCGGCGTCGGGATCGCCAGAACCAGAGCAGCAGTCGCAAGAATGGCGTACAGGTGACGTCCAAGGACGTCTCGTGTCGCGTTGATTTGCTTCCACATATTTGTCTCCAATCAGTGACGGTGGCGCGGCTCAGTAACGAGCAACGATGACATCGCCGTTGAAGCGGTAGTTCACGCCGAGCTTCAGGAGGTGCAGCTCATGGTCGACGTTCTGGGTGCTGATCCTTGTCAACAGTGAGATCGCAGCCGGACCGAAATACAGATAGTCGTATTCCAACCGCGCCGAGAGATTGTTCGTCAGCGCGTATTCAAGGCCGACGCCGCCGGTCAAACCGGTCCGCTGGTGATTGATGTCAATCGGAACAGGCGAGAGCGTGAGGGCCTGGTAGGCAACATTGGCCCATGCAACGCCGCCCTTGGCGTAGAGCAGCACGTCGTCCAACGCGTAGCCGATGCGAGCAGTGCCCGTCGCGAGGGCGTGGTACGACACCGCAAAGCCGGTCCTCGGGGCATTCGTGGGATCTGCGGGCATACTGCCCTGAATCGACGCCCAAGAGAGATCGAGCTCGGCGCCGACCACGAGATTGTTGAACTGCCAGTTGCCGCCGACCTGCGCACCCGCAAGTGCGCCGCGTGTATCCATCGTGAAGCGGTCCGGCACGAACGAGAAGCCGGGGTCGACGAGACGGCTGCTTCCGACACTATAGCCGCCGTGAACACCCATATAGAAACCGTTCCAGAGCGGCACCGGCGCGACGACCGGAGCCTTCACGGTCATATCGGCAGCGTTCGCAGACGTGGCGGAGAGCGGCACGATCGAGAGAAGCGTGGTGACGGCAGCGGCACAGGAGAGAAGGAGGCGCGCCGATCGCGGGAGGGAGATTGTCATGAGATGATCTTTCAAAATATCAGAATGAATTTCGGAGCGAATGTCGCGTGTTTCACCAGGCGTACATGAAGCCGGCGCGGCCGAGGCCACGGACGTCACTCCACGATTGCGCCGGGATCGCTACGCCGTTCTCCGTCGCAGTCCGATTGCTGAGGGACGTGAGGTTTCCCTTGTCCAGGCCGAGCGAGAAGCCACCCGAGAACACGAAATTGCCGGAGACCCGCACCAGGCCCGAGAAGCCCGCGGCGTGCTGGCCGTCATAGGTCGCCCAGTGGGTCGAGACCGCGTAGTTCGTGCCGGTCGGAAGCCACGGCGCGACGAGCGATGCGGCCATCGCCGTGCCGGTCGAGGCGCGTGTCTGCGCACGCGCGATGTCGAACTGGTTGGTCACGGTCTGGCCGGCGTTGGTGCAGGTGTCGGTGCCTGGAATGTAATAGAAGCTGGCGCCGAACAACGAGCAGACCTTGACGTACTCGACGGGAGCGGCGGCGTGGCTCGGCGCTGCGATCAGGATGGAGAGGCCGGCGGTTGCGACGATCGTCTGCGCGGCGCGGCGAACGAACTGGCGGTTCAGGGACGTGATGGACATGATGTTGCCTCCGAAATTTCTGGTGAATGCTGTTTCGATGTGCGGGGGGATTAACGCGGGATGCCGCCGTCGCCGTTGAAGTGCACGTTGATGCCGGCCTTCACGATCTGAACGAAATGCTTGATCTCGGACGTCGTGTTCGCGCTCACCCAGTGGAGCGTCTCTGCAGGGAGGTAGATCGCGTTGTATTCGACCTTGGCGGAGACGTTGCGCAGGAAGGCGATCTCCAACCCGACGCCGCCCACAGCTCCGAACAGCTCTCGATTGTAGTTGGTGAGATCTGCGGTGAACCTCGACGAGAGCTCCATGCGGGCGTAGGCCGCACCGCCCTTCACATAAGCGAGCCATTGGTCCGATGCGTAGCCAAGGCGTCCCGTCGCGGTCGCGAACCCGGTGTAGCCAACCCCGTTAGCGGTGCTCGACGTGATAATGGGACTGGTGCTGGTGTTGCCCTTCACGAAGGACCAGGAGCCGTCGATCTCCGCACCGAGGACGTAGTTGCCCTGCTGCCAGTTGTAACCGAGCTGCCCGCCGGCGAGCGGCCCGTTGAAGTACGCAAAGAACGGATTGTTGGCGGGACTGTTGAGCGGGTCGCGAAACTCGCTCTTGCCCCATCCCCAGCCACCATGGACACCGGCGTAGAAGCCGCTCCACGAGACGACGGGTGCAGGCAGCGGACCGCCGGCGAGAACGGGTGAAGTGATGACCGCGCTCGTCACTGCAACAGCGGCGGCGAGTCCACGGCGGAGAGTTACCGAACGTTCTGAATGTGCGTGCATGTTGGTGTCCATTTCCTTCTAAATCTTGAATTGATGCATTTACTTTAATCTATCTTAGATAGAACGCGTGATCGCAGCCTTGCGGTCAAGCTCCTGCTCGTCTTTGAACGCACGAAACCAGCGATCACGAACGCTGGGGATCGGCGAATAGAAATTCCTGGTTGTTGGCAGAGCCGGGACGCAATCTAGGACAAAGCGCTCCCGGCTCGTCGATGGGCGAACTAAAGGCGAGCGATCCGCATGGATGCGCGTCCAAAGTCCCCTTGTATGATCATGATTGCAGCCCCCCGCTTCTAATTGAGGCTGATCTTAGGCACGGCGCGTTGAATAGCCAGTACCGTGAAAGCAACAGTTGCTGTTTGTTGCTTCTTGTTGCCTTGCTCGCTTCTCAATCGCCGCACGACGCAAGACAGCTTGTGAATGACCGTTAATATCGCGACGCAACAGGCCGGCTCTGACGCAAGTTGCGACAGACCAATTGATGAAAAATGCGACCCCATGCCGCGAGATCGCCGGCGCGATTCTAGTCCAGCCGGCCGCAGAGGTTGGCGTTGATCTATCCACAGGAGACCCAGATGCTCTACCCGATGTCGCCAAAAGTCGTCGAGCTCAAGCGCAAGCTCGAGAGCTTCATGGACCGGCACATCTATCCGAACGAGGAGCGCTTCTATCGCGAGGCGGAAGAGCTTGGGCCGTGGAAAGTCTATCCCGTCGTCGAGGAGCTGAAGCCGCTCGCGCGCGCCGAGGGTCTCTGGAATCTGTTCCTGCCTCAGTCCAGCCACGGCGCGGGCCTCACCAATCTCGAATATGCCCCGCTCTGCGAGGTGATGGGCCGCTCGCATCTGGCGCCCGAAGTGTTCAACTGCTCGGCCCCCGACACCGGCAACATGGAGGTGCTTGAGCGCTACGGCACGCAAGAGGACAAGGAGCGCTGGCTGAAGCCGCTGCTCGCAGGCGAAATCCGCTCCTGCTTCGCCATGACCGAACCTGCGGTCGCATCGTCGGACGCGACCAACATCGAAAGCTCGATCGTGCGCGACGGCGACCATTACGTCATCAACGGCCGCAAATGGTACACGACGAACGCGACCGATCCGCGCTGCAAGATTTGTATCTTCATGGGCAAGACCGATCCTGACAATGCCGACCGCCACAAGCAGCAATCGATGATCCTGGTGCCGATGAACACAGCGGGCATCGAGGTGAAACGTCCCCTGCCCGTGTTCGGCTTCTACGGCGTGCCTGATCGGGCCTCCGAAGTGATCTTCACCAATGTGCGGGTCCCCAAGGAGAACATGCTGCTCGGCGAAGGCCGCGGTTTCGAGATCGCGCAGGGCCGCCTCGGCCCCGGCCGCATCCATCACTGCATGCGGCTGATTGGGCTCTCCGAACGCACGCTGGAAAAGATGTGCCGCCGCGTGCGCAGCCGCGTCGCCTTCGGCAAGCCGGTGTCCGAGCAGACGGTAACGCAGGAGCGCATCGCGGAGGCCCGCATCATGATCGAGCAGGCCCGCCTGCTGACGCTGAACGCCGCCTATGCGATGGACACGGTCGGCAACAAGGTCGCGAAAGCCGAGATCGCGATGATCAAGGTCGCCGTGCCCAACATGGCCTGCCAGGTCATCGACTGGGCGATCCAGGCGCATGGCGGCGGCGGCACGTCGAATGATTTCGGACTGACGCAGGCCTATGCGACGGCGCGGTTGCTGCGGCTCGCGGATGGACCGGATGAGGTTCACAGGAACCAGATTGCGCGGTTTGAGCTGAAGAAATATTCGAACGCTTGAGCGAAGCGGCGCCAGGCGACGCAGCGCTTTCTTCCCTTCTCCCCTTGTGGGAGAAGGTGGCGCGAAGCGCCGGATGAGGGGTCTCTATCTGCGGAGACATACCCCTCACCCAAGTGAGTGCGTATCAACTAGCGGAGATGCCCTCTCCCACAGGGGGAGAGGGCACAATCATGCGCCCCCGGCTAGTTCAGCACCTCCACCGTCGCCGAGCGGCCGGCCACAAGCGACACTGTGTCGGGACCGGGATCCAGCGCGATCCGCACCGGCACGCGCTGGGCCAGCCGCACCCAACTAAAAGTCGGGTTGACGTTGGCGAGCATGCTGGCGCCTTCGGCGCGGTCGCGGTCCTCGATGCCGGCGGCGATGCTCTCGACGCGGCCTGACAGCGTGATCTTCTCACCCATCAGGCGCACCTGCACCTTGTCGCCAACGCGGATGCGCGCGAGTTTTGTTTCCTCGAAATAGCCTTCGACATGCAGCGTGTCGGTGTCGACGAGTGCCATCACGCCCTTCCCGGCCGAGACGTAGGCACCAGGGCGTAGATCCATGTTGGTGATGACGCCGTTCACGGAGGCATGGACCTGGCTGCGGTCGAGATTGAGCTGGGCGACCGCGCGGTCGGCGACAGCCGCATCGAACGACGCCTTGGCCTGGAGCTGGGTGGCGAGCACCTGCTCCTGCTTCTGCTGCGAGACAGCGTCGGTCGTCAGTGCACTGTAGCGCTTCAGATCGGCGTTGGCCTGATCGAGCGTGGCCTGATGGCCGGCGACCGACGCATCGGCCTGCCGCAGCGCCAGCGCAAAGCGCTCGCGGTCAATTCGGAACAGCACGGCGCCGCGGTGGACCTTCTGGTTGTCCTTGACCAGCACCTCGGTGACGAATCCGGACACATCGGGCGCGACCTGCACCACGTCGGCGCGCACGCGGCCGTCGCGGGTCCAGGGCTGCTCCATATAGTAGACCCAGAGCTCGCGGCCGACGGCAAGCGCGGCGATGACGGCGAGCACGGTCAGCGCAAGGCGGCCTAGCCAGGCGAAATTCCCCTTCATGACAAAAACTCCGAGAGATAGACGACGCCACCGAGAAGGCAAACGAACATCGAAAAGTCGAACAGCGCGCGGTGCCAGACCAGCCGGTAGAGGTCAAAGCGCTGCATCAGCCGGCGCACAAGCGCGCTCAGCACATAGGCGACGATGATCCACAGCAGCAGCGCCGGCACCAGCACGCCATAGATGTCGATCACATATCTCATGCCGCGACACTCTCTGCGCGCGGCCGATAGGCCGGCGCGTCCGGGAACAGGCCGCGACGGATGCCGACCAGACCGATCAGGGCGTCTTCGCGCGCGATGTCATTTGGATCTTTCACGGCCTGGGCCAGCGCCCGGTCGACGCTTGTCAGCAGCGCGGCCGGCATTCCCGCCCCCGCATAGCTACGGCAGGCGATGGCGAGCCGGTCGAGCATGTCGTCGATCACGGCGATGGTGGACGCCGCAAGGCCATAGCGTGCGCGGCGCAAATCGATGATGTTGATGCCGATGCGGAGCTGGACGAGGCTGTCGGTGTCGCGGCGATCGCTCTCGGACAGGAAGGCGATACGCTGCACCAAAAGCCCGAGGCGGTGCAGCATCAGACCTGCGAATTCCGCGCGATCGCGCTTGCCGCGTCGTTCGGCGGCGACCGCGATCGTGATCCAGCTCGACAGCACCAGGCGATTGGCGATCCACTCGGCGCCGACGCCGCGCGCGATCCGCGTCACCAGCTCGGCGATGGCGACGCCGATGAAGAAGGCGACGGCGGAATTGGCATAGGACGCAAAGTCCGCGCTGTAGGTCGACTGAATCGCGAGCAGGGTCGCGGTATTGGCCGCGAGCGCCATCCCGGTACCCGCCGTGGCCGGCCGGCCGATCAGGAAGCCATAGAGCAGAAAGGTCGGCGCCAGCGCGACGATCAGGACTTCGAGATGAGAGATCGCAGGCACCAGCGCGAACAGATAGATTGCGACGATCACAATAGCGACCAGCGACCACAGGCCGAAGCTGCGGATGAAGCGCGCGGGCTCGTCCTGGGCTGCGAAGAACGAGCAGGCGACCGCCGCCATCATCGGCGCCGAGGCGCCGTCCGGCCAACCGGTGCCGATCCAGAATGCGCAACAGATCAGAATGGCCGTGGCAGCACCTGCTGCCGACCACAATGCAAGGCCACGATCCCTGTGGCGCACGGGCGCGGCGCCGGCTTCGGAATGAAAGGCGAGATCGCGTGTTGAGATATCGCGGCCCTCGGCTATCGCCTCGGTCAGTGCACGACAGTCGCGCGAGAGGTCGACCAGTTCGCGCAGCCGCGACAACAGGCTGGTGGTGATGATCCGCTCCCAATCGGCGCTGTCATCGAGCACCGCTTGCTGGTCCGCGATCATGACGCGGATGCGCTCGGCGGGCTGACGGGCGCCAACGTCGCTCGTGATCCATTGCGCTAGGTCTTCCAGAAGGCGCTTCAGCTCCGGCTGCCGGCGCAGCGCCTCCTCCCCTAACGCCGCCAGCCGGTCCTCCAGCGAGGCGATCACCGGCAACAGCATCAGCATGCGCAGCCGGATTTCGCTGAGGCCCGTCACGGCATTGCGGTCGGTCAGGCGGTCATAGGCGAGATGGGTGGAGAGCGTGTCGATCTCGACAATGTCGGTCGCAAGCTTGAGGCGCCTGGGGCGGCGGGCTTCGCTGGTACCCTCGCGCAACAGCACGGCCTGGCTGAGGCGACGCGCATCAGCCAGCCAGAGATCGACGCGGCTTGCGACCGCAGGTCCAACGCTGCGGGGGAAGAAGATGGTCGAGACGAGACTGGCGCAGATGATGCCGAGCGAGATCTCCTCGACCCGCGATACCGCGGTGTCGAAGATGGCGCCCGGCTCCGACACCGCGGGAAAGCCGATCAGCGCCACCGTGTATCCGGCCAGCATGAAGACGTAGCTACGCGGCGTGCCGTCGAGCAGGGACAGATAGAGGCAGAGCCCGACCCAGAGCGCGATGGCGAGGCAGAGCAATTCCGGCGCGTTGATCAGGTTCGGCACCAGCGCCACCGTCATGGTCGCGCCGGCCAGCGTGCCCATCACACGAAAGAAGGCTTTTGAGCTGGTCGCGCCCGCCAGCGGCTGCGAGGTGATGTAGACCGTCGCCATCGCCCAATAGGGCCGCGGCAAATCCATGGCCAGCGCAATGACGAGCGCCAGCATCGACGCCGCAAACGTCTTCAAAGCAAAAATGAGGTCCGCATGGCGGACCAGGAACGGCTCACCTGCGCGCATGACTATTTCGCCTCTGGACCAGCCTTGGAGTCCTGCAGGCGACTGGCCCGCTGCTCGATGCGCTGGAGCGTCTCGAAGGTTATCGCAAGTTCGTCTGCGCCGATATCCTTCAGCAGGCTGGCCCGCACACGGCGCAGCACCCGGTTGGTCTCCTCGACCTTGGCCTCGCCCGCCTTGGTCAGATGGAGCGTTTTGGCACGGCGATCGGTTGGGTCCTCGCGGCGTTCAACCAGACCCTCGGCCTGGAGCAGATCGATCAGCCGGACCAGCGACGGACCCTCGATGCCGAGCTCGTCGGCAAGCACCCCCTGCCGCACGGTCTCGCCCTGGCGCGACAGCACCAGCAGCGGGATCGCGGTCGCATAGGACAGGCCGTGATCGGACAGCGCCTGATCCGACTCGCGGCGCCAGATTCGGGCCAGTCGCGCGATGAGCCGGCCGAGTTCGGCGTGGATAAAGCCTTGCGAGGGTGCCATGCAAATTAGATAGGACACGAACTATTAGTCTGCAACTATATAATCCGCCGTATCGCGCTGATCACGCAAAAGCGAACGAGGATAAATCAGATGGGACCGGGTTCCACGACCGAGGCACGGGAGGCAATAGCGGGCGAGAGCACGCTGACGCTGATCCCCACCTTCGTCGTCGTGGCCGTGGATGCGACCGGGATGGGGATCATCCTGCCGCTCCTCCCCTTCTATTCGCAGCGGCTCGGCGCGACGCCGTTCCTGCTCGGCGCCCTGATCTCGGTCTATGCCGTCTGCCAGCTCGTCGCCGGCCCCGTGGTCGGCATGCTCTCGGACCGCTACGGGCGACGGAAGGTTTTGGTGGTCAGCCAGATCGGAACGCTGATCGGGTTCGTGCTGCTCGCGCTCGCCGGCAATCTGACGCTGGTGTTCCTGGCGCGCATCATCGACGGCCTGACATCAGGCAACATCTCGGTCGCGCACGCCTATGCCGCCGAGCACAGCGCGCCCGCGACGCGCAAGCAGGCGCTCGGCATGACCAGCGGCGCGATCGGCACCGGGCTGCTGCTCGGCCCTGCGCTCTCGAGCTTCCTCGTTCATTACGGCCAGACCGCGCCGGTGTGGGCTGCGGCCGCGCTCTCGCTGATCAGCATCTTTGCCACGATCGCCCTGCTCCCGCCGGATCACCCTGCCTCCGAGCCGCTCTACCAGCATCGCGTGCCTGAGCCGACACTGATGCGCGGCCTGTTCGGCATGCGCTACGCCTGGCGCCTCCTCGGCCTGCTGATCGTGTTCTTTTTCGTCAACTCGATGTTCCTGTCACAGATCGGCCTGTTCCTGTCGGCGCGGTTCTCATGGGATGGGCACCCCTTCGGCGCGCGCGAGCTCGGTTGGATGTTTGCCTATGCCGGCTTCATCAACATAATCGTCCAGGGACTGCTCATCACTCGCGCGAACCTCGTTGCCTCCGACCGCAGCATCGTGATTGCGGCGTTCGTCTGCATGGGTCTAGGATTTGTGGGGCTCGCGGCCGGCAACAGCATCAGCCTGCTCGTGCTTGAGCTGACACTGATCATCGTCGGCACCATGTTCGCCCGCAGCACGCTGACGGTGGAGCTGTCGCGAAGCACTGCGATCAACCGCCAGGGCATGATCATGGGTCTCAACCAGTCGCTGATGTCAGGCGCGAATATCAGCGCGCCCTTGATCAGCGGCGCGCTGATCGGCCATCGGCTGTTCGTGCCGTGGGCGCTGGCGATGGCAGCGATCGCGGCGATCGGCGCAGGCTTGGCCGGCCAATTGCTCGATACGCCGCGAACACGCTAGCCTCTCGCCTCAGTTCACCACGTAGACGTCAGGATCGAAGCTCGAGCTCGGCTTCTTGAAGGCGTTGCGCAGGGCCGCCGACATCGGGACGTTGTAGTTGAGGCCATTCGGCGGCGTCGGCGATTCCAGCCATCGCTTGTAGAACACCTCGATCTCCGGGCTCGCGTAAAGCTCGGCCGTCGCACGATCGGCCAGCGCCTTGAACGGCGCGTCCTCCCGGCGCAGCATGATCCCGAACGGCTCGGCCTTCGAAAAGGTCTCCTCGCTGATCATGAACAGCGCGGGCTCCTTCGAGCGCGCGATCGCGACTGCGAGCTGAACGTCGTCGAGCGCATAGGCCTGGGCGCGGTCGGTCTCCAGCAACAGGAAGGCCTCGGCCTGATCCACGGCCGGCATGATTTTGATGCCGAGATTGCGCTCGGTGTTGACCTTGGCGAGCTGGGTCAGGTTAACCGATCCCGCCACTGCCGTAACCGACTTGCCCTTGAGATCGTCGATGGTGTTGATCTTGGCGGCCTTCTTGGCCGCGAACCGGGTCGCGCTGAGGAAATGCGTGTTGGTGAAGGCGACCTGCTTCTGACGGTCGGCATTGTTGGTGGTGGCCGAGCAGTGCAGATCGAGCGTGCCGTTGACCATCAAGGGAATGCGGTTCGACGAGGTCACGGCGAGATAGTCGACGGCGATGTCGGGCATGCCGAGCTGCTTCTTCACGGCATCGACGATCCTAAGGCAGATATCCATGGCAAAGCCGACCGGCTTCTGATTGCCGTCGAGATAGCTGAAGGGCACGGACGCCTCCTGATAGCCCAGCGTGATCTTCTTCGTCTCCTTGACCTTCTGGAGCGTGCCCGACAGGTCTTCGGCTGACGCTGCGCCCGCAAGACAGGCCAGGGCCAGGATAAGTGTGGGTAGACGCATTGGGGGCTCCCGGGGAGAACGCGCCTCCGTGCCGGGCGCAATCGAATGGTTGATAGCGCAGGCGCGCCCCAGCCGCCAGACCAGCCTGCGTCTATCAGCTATCGCGGCTTTCGATATGATGACCGGCAGTTCGTCTCTGCAGAAACAGCCCGGCTCAAGCGACGAGATCGCCCTTACGCCTCGATGCCCCGCTGCACCAGGATGCGTTCGGCGCTGTCGTTCCAGACATCCATCTTGACGATCTGCCCGCTCCTGACGACGAAGCGATCGACATAGCGGTTGCCCTCGAACGGCGTACCATCCATCCATTCGCCATAGAGCGTGCCGACGCTGTAGACGACGGTCTCGTCCGCGCCCGGGCAGACGTCGAAGCGGTCCATCTTCTTCTTGACCCAGCGATAGCGCTTGGCGTTGAAGCCGGTCGGGCCGCGCGGGTGGTCGAACTCGCGCCCGCCGGTAAACGTGATCACCGTGCCCGGCTTCATGTAGGCTGCCGCGGCATCGGGATCGGGAATCATCGAGGCCGTGAGATAGGCTTCGACGATCCCGGCATCCGACAAGGACGCGCTTTCACTTTTCACGGCTGCGGACATGACTGTATCTCCCGGAGGAATTTGCGAAATACTACCGTCCACACCGGAAAAATCATGCATATAAATTGAACACATCCCCAGCTACATTGCCGCAGAACTGAACCTCTGAAGATCCATTGCCATGACCGCCCAGCCTGCCTTCGACCTGATCTTCCGCAACGCCCTGTTGCGATCATCCGCCGCCCCCGTCGACATCGGCGTAAAGGACGGCCGGATCGCGGCGATCGAGCCGCATCTCGCCTGCGAGGCCGTCGAGATCGATGTCGGCGGTCACCTCGCCCTGCCCGGCTTCGTCGACACCCACATCCATCTCGACAAGGCCTGCCTGCTCGACCGCTGCGAGCACAATCACGGCAGTCTCGGCGATGCCATCCGCGCCGTGTCGGCGATGAAGCGGGACTTCAGCGTCGACGATGTCCATGCGCGCGGCGCCAAGGTGATCGAGCGGGCGATCGTGCACGGCACAACACGCATGCGCACCCATGTCGAGATCGATCCGCGCATCGGCTTGCGCAGCTTCGAGGCCGTGAAGGCACTGAAACACGACTATGCCTGGGCGCTCGACCTATCGCTCTGCGTCTTCCCGCAAGAAGGCCTGACCAACGACCCCGGAGCTGAGGAGCTTCTGATCCAGGCGCTGCGCGACGGCGGCGAGGTGATCGGCGGCTGCCCCTATACCGACACCGACCCCAACGCGCATCTCGCACGAATCTTCGATCTCGCCCAAGAATTCGACATCGACGTCGACCTCCATCTCGACTTCGATCTCGATCCCTCCTGGTGGCATCTCGACGAAGTCTGCCGGCAGACCGAGCGGCGCAACTATCAGGGGCGCGTCGCGATCGGCCATGCCACAAAACTCTCGGCACTACCGCCGGAGCGGATGAAGGCTGCCACCGCGCAACTGGCGAAAGCCGGCGTCGCCGTCACCGTGCTGCCCGCGACCGATCTCTACCTGATGGGGCGCGACGCCACCCACAACGCGCCGCGCGGGCTGACGCCCGCGCACAAGCTCGTCGACAACGGCGTGCTCTGCTCGGTCGCGACCAACAACGTGCTCAACCCCTTCACGCCGTTCGGCGATGCCTCGCTGCTGCGGATGGCGAACTTCTACGCCAACGTCGCCCACGCCTCCGTCAACGACTTCGACACCTGCCTCGATCTCGTGACCGAACTGCCGGCGCGGCTGATGAACCTCGGGGATTACGGCATCAAAATCGGCAACCCCGCCGATCTCATCGTGCTCGACACACAAGACAGCCGCTTTGCCATCGCCGAGCTGCCGGATATCGTGATGGGCTTCAAGAGCGGCCGGCAGACGTTCGAGCGGCAGCGGCCCACGCTGTTCAGCCCCCGGAGCTGAGTAGCTTTCGATCGACCAAGGGAGGACGGACCGGATGGCCTTCGACACAATCTTCCTGAACGCGCGCTTTGACGGCGGAGCCCGTCATCACATCGCGGTCAAGGCTGGCCGTATCGCCGCCATCACGCCTGCCAACGAGCTGCCCGCGGGCGCCGAGACCGTCGACCTCAACAATGCCCTCGTCGTTCCCGGCTTCGTCGAGGGCCACATCCATCTCGACACCAGCTTCTATGGCGACGCCTGGCGCCCGCACAAGCCCTGCACCAACGGTTTTGACGTGCATGAACGCGTGGCTTTCCAGGCCCAAAACTTGGCCGAGGCTGCGCCGATGGACGTGCGAGCGCGCAACCAGCTCGACCTCTGCATCGCCCACGGCACCACGCAGATGCGCAGTCATGTCATGGTCGACGGCTCGGTCGGCCTGAAATCGCTCGAGACGATTTTGCGCGTGCGCGAGGAGTACAAGGGCCTGATCGACATCCAGCTCGTCGCCTTCCCCCAGAGCGGCATCCTCGCGAGCCCGGGCACGCCGCAATTGCTGGACGAAGCCATCGGCCTCGGCGCCGATCTCGTCGGCGGGCTCGATCCCGCCAGCTTCGACCGCGATGTCGAAAAGCATCTCGACATCGTGTTCGGCGTCGCCAGCAAGCACGGTGTCGATGTCGACATTCATCTGCACGACATGGGCACGCTCGGCGCCTTCGAGATCGAGCAGATCGCAGCGCGCACGCGCACGCTCGGCATGGAGGGTCGTGTCGCCATCAGCCACGCTTACGGGCTTGGCGATATCTCGGCAGACTACCTCAAGAAGATTGCGGAGATACTCGCGCGCTCCGGCGTCGCGATCATGACCAATGCGCCGGGGGCCCGGCCCTTCCCGCCGATCCTGGCTCTGCGTAACGCCGGCGTCACCGTCTTCAGCGGCAACGACAACATCCGCGATTCCTGGTGGCCCTATGGCGACGGCGACATGCTGCGCCGGGCAACCACGCTCGGCTATCGCTCCGGTTTCAATATCGACGAGGAGCTGCGCGCCGCGTTCGATGTCGTCACCGCAGCCGGCGCAAAAGCGCTCCGGCTCGAGGGCTACGGCCTCCGCGTCGGGGCCAAGGCCGATTTCGTGACGCTGGATGCGGAACATGTTCCCGAGGCTGTCGTCGCGGTTCCGCAGGGGCGCGCCGTCTACAAAGGAGGCAGGCTGGTCGCCTCCAACGGTAAGATTGTGGGGAAGCGCAGCTGAAGTTCCCATCCGATTTTACCGCTGATCTCGGCCCCACCCGGGTCCGGTAGAATCCCGGTCCGTAGCTCAACGCGTTGCGAGTCGGTCCCCGCTGACCATACTTAGGACCTGCACTGATCAGCGTTCAATGGGGAGTATCAGTATGTTCAGCGCATTCAGCAGCATCGATTATTATTCCATGCGGGCCAGCACGCCCGCCGACGCCGCCGCAAATCGGCTCGACGGCATCGGCCACGTTCTGTCGGATCTGGATCTGTCGGCGATCCAGACGCAGGGCGACATGACCCGCGCACTCTGGACCCTCGACGCCGCAGCCAAATGCATCCGGGCGGTGCTCGCCGAATTTCGTCTGCAACCGGCTACGGACCAACTCGTCCGCAAATCCAGGGCTCTGATCGACCTGATCGAGCAAGCACGTGGTGAAGTCCTGAACTATCGCGGCACGGTCCTGACCTGAAGCCGCGCGCTACCTCTCAGCGCTTGATCTTCGCCAGGATCCGATCCGCCTCGGTGCGCCAGTCGGCGCTGCGGGCGAACTCCTTCGTTCCCTTAGGTCCGAACAAGCCTTCGTCGGCGAGATCGGCCACCCAGGCCTGACGCTCGGCCGTGCCTTGCGCCGACCACGGCGTCAGCCCCGCCTCGCGCACGGTCTCGGCGACCTCGCGGACTTCCTCGGCGCGACGACGACCGTGCTCGATCACGCGCTGGAAGAAATAGGCGCCCTGCTTCTCCCAATTGATCGTGGGAAAGGTCTCCGTCAGCGAAGCCAGCACCGCGTCCTCGACGCCATAGGCGCGTGCGGTGGTAAAACTCTCGATGACCATGGCCTCCAGGCCCTTGATCATGATGCTGCGGCACATCTTCACGGCGGATGAAACACCGAGCTTGTCGCTGGCAACCTTGGCCGCAAAGCCGATCGCGTTGAGCATCGGCTCGAGTTCACGGGCGCCGGGGCCGCCGAGCAGCAGTGGCACCTTGATGCGATAAGGCGGCACCGAGGTCATCACGGCACCCTCGACATAACGTCCGGCGGCGCCGTCGATCAGCGCGGCAGCGCGCTGCTTGGCACCGGGAGAGGCCGAGTTGAAATCGAGGAACCAGGTGCCCTGGTTGATCGCGGCCGCACAGGCCTTTGCGACAGAAACGGCTTGGCTCGCCGTGACGGCGGAGATGATGAAGTCGGATTTCGCGGTCAGCTCGGCGTGAGACGCAGCAAGCGCTACGCCAAACTTCGCCGCATGCTCCTTCAGCGCAGCACCCTGCTCGCCTCCGAGCTTGATGTCGAAGGCTGAGACCTTGATGTCCTGCTGGCGCAAATCCTCCGCCAGGATCCTGCCGACCTCACCGTAGCCAATCAGCCCGATCTGCCATCGCTTCGGATCCGCCATCACTTCAATCCTCGTGTCGTCTCGTCGAATAGCTCGTCGACCGCATAGCGGCGCGGGATCAGCGCCTGCTGGAAAGCGTAGTCGACGATCAGCTCGAGTGGCTTCCTGTTGGCTTCGATCCCAAACGGAACGAGGTCAGGAATTGTCGCCGGTCCCGCTTGCTCCCTATTCTGCTTGAGCAAATCATAAACGCCCGCGACCACATCAGGGCGCGATTTCGCGAGCTGCTCGGTCACGACCACGAGATGATTGACCGGCACGACACCGCGGCGAGCGTACCATTTGGCGGCTTCCGCTGCGGGATCAGGGAATAGCGACTTCAGCTTGGGATCGTTAGACGTCTCGCCGAGCACGGCATCGAGTTCGCCGTCGATCAGCATCTGCAAGACCTTCTTGTCCTTTGGCGCGCGTTCGGTGCTGTCGACATATTCGGCGACATGCGGATCCTCGAACGTCACCCATTTGATCCTGTCGAGATTGACGCCGTAATCGTTGGCGAGGATGCCCCTGATCCAGGCGCCTGTGGTTGTCGTGAAGGAGCGGATGCCGACGCGCTTGCCTTCGAGATTGGACGGCCCGAGTGTTCCACGCGCGGGGTTGTAGAGCGCGTAGGAATGCTGGAAGCGGCCCATCATAGTCGCGGGCAGCAACACCAGCGGCTTGCCGTGCGCCTTCGCCATCAGATAGGTGACGATCGCCATCTCGCAAACATCAAATGCCTGCTCGCGCACCATCGGCTTGAACGCGGTGTTGGTCGGCGTATACTCGATGAAATCGAGATCGAAAAGGTCGGAGCGGAGCGCGCCGCTCTTCACCGCCTGGACGTGGGGGTGACTGCCGAGCACGGCTTTCAGCTTGAGACGATCCATCCGCCCGCTCCGCTTCTTGTCGCTCTAGACGTCCTCGGGATTGTCGACGTAGACGAGCCCCGCCTTCGCCAGCGCCTCGCGCATGCTGTACATGTCGAGGCCGAGTTCGCCCGACGCGAGGCGCTTGCGCTTGCCGCCTTCATCCGCGTTGCGCTTCTTCGCCTTCTCGGCGACCTCAGTGGCATATCGCTTCGGCACCACCACGACGCCATCATCATCGGCAACGATGATGTCGCCGGGATCGACGTTGACGCCGGCACAGACCACGGGAATGTTGACCGAGCCGAGCGTGGCCTTGACCGTGCCCTTGGCCGAGACCGCGCGCGACCACACCGGAAAGTTCATCTCGTGCAGCGCTTTGACGTCGCGGCAGCCGGCATCGATGATCAGCCCCTGCACGCCACGCGCCCTTAGCGAGGTCGCGAGCAGCTCGCCGAACATGCCGTCGGTGTTGTCGGTGGTGCAGCCGACGACGAGGATGTCGCCCTTTTTGCACTGCTCGACCGCGACATGGATCATCCAATTGTCGCCGGGCTGCGCCAGCACGGTGACGGCGGGCCCGGCAATCGACGCGCCTGCCCAGACCGGTCGCAAATAAGGCTTCATCAGGCCGATGCGACCGTAAGCCTCGTGCACGGTCGAGACGCCATACTCCGCCATTCCGGCGGGATCGGCCCGCTCAATGTTGCGAACGACGACGGGCTTCATGCCAACTCCTCCGCAACCGTCGGGAACAGGCGCTGATAAGCCTCGCCATAAGTCATGGGCACGCCGGTGTTGCGGCTGCCCTGGATGCCGCGATTGAGCGCGACGCGCTCGTAATAGCCCCAGAGATGCTTTTGCGCGGCGAGAATCTGAAACGCCTCGTACTTCTCCTTCCAGACCTCGTCGATCTTGAGGAGCAGGTCCGGCTTGTAATTGCACTGCTCGGGCTGGTGCGGCTCAAACAAAAACACCGGCGGCGCCGAATATTTATACTGCGCGCCGGGCTTGTGACCCATCGCCTGCGCGACCACACGGGTCTCCTGCGCGAAATGCGCCGCGTTCGGATGATCGAAATTGTAGGGATCTTCCAGCGCGTGCGTCAGCACAAAACTCGGATTGAGCTCGCGGTAGATGTCGACCATGCGGTCGAAATGCGCCTCGGTCAGTTTTAGCGGATAGTCGCCGCAATCGAAGAACTCGATCTCGGCGCCGAGAAGTTTTGCAGCGCGTTCCGCCTCGTCCTTGCGGCCAGCCTTGACCGATTCCAGCGTCGCGCCCTTCTCCTTCCAGGCGAACTGGCTCTCGCCACGCTCGCCAAAGGACATGCAGACGATCTTCATGCGATAGCCCTTCTTCGCATGCAGCGCGATGGCACCGCCGGCGCGCCAGACGAAATCGCCTGGATGTGCCGTGACCACGAGACCTGTTTTCATGGGAGAAACTCCCCTCTCTCATTCGTAAGCATCATAGGCGGCCTGCGTCATGCAGGAAGCCAATTCATCAGGCGGCGGTGACCGCAGGTTCCTCGCCGTCGAGCACGCGCTTCAGTCGTTCGCTGTCGAGCGCACCTTCCCATTTGGCGATCGCGATGGTCGCGACCGCGTTCCCGATCAGATTGGTCGGCGTCAGCCCCTGCGACATCAGGCGGTGAATGCCGAGCACCAGCGCAACGCTCGTCACCGGGATGGAGCCGGTGGCGGAAAGCGTCGCCGCCAGCACGACGAAGGCGGCGCCGGCGATCCCCGCCGCGCCCTTGGAGGTCAAGAGCAAGATCAGCAGCAACTCGATCTGCTCGGCGAGCCCGAACGGCGTGTTGGTCGCCTGCGCGAGGAATACCGAGGCAGCGGCAAGGTACAGACAGGTGCCGTCGAGATTGAAGGAATAGCCGGTCGGGATCACCAGCCCGACCACGCTTTTCTCGCAGCCGGCCTTCTCCAGCTTGGTCAGCATTCGCGGCAGCACCGTCTCGGACGATGTCGTCGCGATGCAGATCAGCAGCTCCTCCCAGATGTAGCGGATCAGCTTGAGCAGCGAGAAGCCACAGAGCCGCGCGACCGGGCCGAGCGCAACGATGATGAAGATCACGCAAGTGAGATAGAACCCGCCCAGCAGCTTGCCAAGCGAGGCCAGTGATCCCAAGCCGAACTTGCCGACCGTAAAGGCGATGGCCCCGAACGCGCCGATCGGCGCCGCCCACATCACGAAGCCGACAACGGCGAACACCATCTTGGCGGCGATATCGATCAGATTGACCAGTGGCGCGGCGCGCTCGCCGAGCTGCACCAGCGCAAAGCCGCAAAGCACCGCGATGAACAGCACCTGGAGAATGTTGCCTTCGGCAAAGGCGCCGACGAAGGTGGCGGGCACGATGTTCATCAGGAACGGCACGAAGCCGATCACGGCAGTCTGCTTGACGTAGGGCTCGACCACGCTGGCGTTGATGCTGGCGGGATCGATGTTCATGCCGACACCGGGCTTCAGCACATTCACCGCGACGAGACCGATGATCAGCGCGATCGTGGTCATGATCTCGAAATAGACGATCGCCTTCACCGCGACGCGTCCCACCCGCGCCATGTCGGCCATGTGCGCGATGCCGTGGACGACGGTGCAGAAGATGATCGGCGCGATCAGCATCCGGATCGCCTTGATGAAGGCGTCCCCAAGCGGCTGCATCTTGGCGCCCGCCTCGGGACTAGCGATCCCAAGCGCGATGCCGGCCGCCATGGCGATGAGCACCTGGATCCAGAGCTCCTTCCACCAGGCGCGGCCGCGCGGCTTGTCGATCGCGAGCGACGTCATTGGTCGAACTCGAACAGGCGCGCAGGATTGTCGACGAGGATCTTTTGCTGAAACTCCGGCTCCGGCGCGAACAGCGGGATCAAATCGACGAGGTCGCCGTCATTCGGCATCGCCTTGACGTTGGGATGCGGCCAGTCAGTGCCCCAGATAATTCGGTCGGGCGCGGTCTCGACGATCTTTCGCGCAAACGGCACCGCGTCGGTAAAGGGCGGCCCCGCCGAGGAGACACGTTCTGAGCCGCAGATCTTGACCCAGCATTTCTCGTCGCGCTGCATCAGCTCGATCAGAATCCTGAACGGCAGCTGGTCGAGCCCTTCCGACGCCTTCACCCGCCCCATATGGTCGATGGTGTAGCTCAGCGGCAGCCTCGTCAGCACGTCGGCATATTCAGGCAGGTCGATCGCATCGAAATGCAGATCGATGTGCCAGCCGAGCGGCGCGACCATCGCGACGATGCGGTCGAACACGCGCTTGTCGGGAACACCGCCGAGATGGCGAACGAAATTGAAGCGGCAGCCGCGGAAGCCGCCCTCGTGCAGCGCACGAAGCTCGCGCTCGGTGATGGCATCGTCGATATTGGCGACCGCGCGATAGGCGCCATTGCTCTGCGCGATGGCATCGAGCGCGACCGTGTTGTCGGTGCCGTGTACGCTGGCGTTGACGATGACCGCGCGCTCCACGCCGAGCTTGGCGTGCAGGATGCGGAAATCCTCGAGTGGCGCATCGGGTGGCGTGTAGGAGCGATCAGGCGCATACGGGTATCTCGCGCCGGGGCCGAAGATGTGACAATGCGCGTCGCAAGATAGCTTTGGCAGCTGGAATTTCGGCGTGCGCGTGTTCGGATCGGGCGGCGGAATGGTCGGCGTGTACATCATGGTCATCAGCTGAACTTGAACAAGCGCGCGGGATTGTCGACCAGCAGTTTTTGCTGGATCTTCGCGTCAGGCGCGTAGAGGGGAATGAGGTCGACGATCTCGCCGTCATTCGGCATGATCTTGACGTTGGGATGCGGCCAGTCGGTGCCCCAGATGACGCGGTCGGGCGCATTGTCGATCAGCGCCTTCGCGAACGGCACGGCATCATGGAACGGCTTGCCCGCGGCCGAGGCACGCTCGAGGCCTGTGATCTTGACCCAGCACTTCTCGTCCTTTTTCTGGAGATCGAGCAGCGCAGTGTAGCCGGGATCGTCGAGACCCTTCGCGGCCTGCACCGTGCCCATGTGGTCGATCACGTAAGGCGTCGGCAGCGCGGTCAGGATGGGCGCGAATTCGGCGATCGTACCGGGCTCGAAATAGACGTCGATATGCCAGCCGAGCTCGGCGACGCGATGCACGATGCGCTGGAATTTTGTCATGTCGCCGACGCCGCCGAGGCGCTTGAGGAAGGCGAAACGGCAGCCGCAGATGCCACCCTTGTCGAGCGCCGCCAAATCCTTCTCGCTCATCTCGTCGTTGACGTTGGCGATGCCCTTGTAGGCGCCCTCGCTCTGGGCGATCGCGTCGGTGACGACGCGATTATCGGTGCCGTGAACCGTGGCATTGACGATGACGCAGCGCTCGACGCCGATCTTGTCGTGCACGCTGCGGAACATCTCCAGCGGCGCATCGGCCGTGTTGTAGGGGCGCTTCTCCGAGAAGGGATAGCGCGACGCCGGCCCAAAAATGTGGGTGTGGCTGTCGCAGGATTTCGGCGGCAGCTTGAACGACGGCACCTTCGGATTTGGATCCGGCGGCGCGATCGTCGGCATCGCTTTCGGCTCGGCACCCTGCGCGCGCGCTTCGCTCGCGAGCACAGCGCCGGCCAAGCCGGTCAAGAGATGCAAGCACTCCCGCCTGTTCATTTCCTAAATCACCCCGTCACATGGTCCGCTTGCGAGCGGAAGCGCAGCTACGCGCCTCCCCTCAGGCGGTTTCTTTCAAGTCTTGCTGCTGACGACCGGCCGCCGCCGTACCGGCGCGGCCTGATCGAGCGCCGGCGCCTGGAACGCAGCCACCGTGGCCTGCACCAATTGCTCGATGGCGCTGGCGGCGTCGCTGCCGTCAGCCTCGCCGCGCGACAGGCGCGAGACGCGATCCGGCGTCACCAGCGAATAATAGAGTGCGCCGAGCAGGAAATGGCTGCGCCAGACAATGTCGGTGCGCGGAACATGCGGCAGGCTATCGTGGATCGCGTCGATGAAGGCGTGGCTGGTGTCATCAAAAGTCTGCGCGATGATTTTTCGCGCGACCTCGTTGCCTTCGGCCGACATCACCGCACGAAGCCGCGTGAAGCGTGCGCCGCCGCCGGCGAGATCGCTGCCCGAGGTGAAAGCCGGCGCCACATAGGCCCGCACCACCGCCTCGAGCCGGTCCTGGAGATCGCGCACGCGCTTGGCGGCGGCGAGCAGCTCGGATCGACGCAAATTCATCGGCCCGCAATGCCGCCGGTAGATCTCCAGCAGCAGGCCGTCCTTGGTCTTGAAATGATAGGTCACGCTGCCGGGATTGGCCCCGGCGGCCTGCGCGATATCGCGCACCGAAACAGCGTTGAAGCCGTTGATGGCGAACAACTCCTCGGCCGCAGCGAGGATCGCCTCGCGCATATTCGGCTTGCGGGTCGTTTCCTTGCTGGTGGGCTTGCGTACCATGTGATTTGTACTATCGTACAAAAGATCAGGTCTCGTCAACAAAAACCACGGGCAACGTCCGGGAGCGGCTCAGAAGACCACCGCGCGGACGCGAATGCCCCAAGGAGTGCTGAATAATGCTGGGTTTGAACAAGACAATCGGCGGCTTCATGCTGGGCGCCGGTCTGCTGCTGACGGGCGCCGCCACGCAGGCCGCCGACAATTATCCGAGCAAGCCGGTCCACATCCTGGTGCCCTACGCGGCCGGCGGCGCGGTCGACGTGCTCGCGCGCACGCTCGCACAGGCGCTCGCGAAAACCTGGGGCCAGCAGCCCGTGATCGACAACCGTCCCGGCGCCGGCGGCATCGTCGCCTCACAGGCACTGACGCAGGCCGCGCCCGACGGCTACACGCTGATCCTGGTCGCGAGCGGCCATCCGCTCAACCAGTTCATCTATCCGAGCGTGCCCTACGACACGTTCAAGGATTTTACGGCGATCAGTGAAGTTGCCTCCTCGCCGCTTGCGATCGTCGTGGCCAAGGACAGCCCCTACAAGACGCTCAGTGATCTTCTGGCCGCTGCAAAGAAGGAGCCGGACAAGCTCTCCTATGGCATGTCGGGCAACGGCACCTCGGCACATCTCGCCGGCGAGCTGTTGAAGCACATGTCCGGCACCAAGATCGTCGCGATCCCCTACAAGGGCGGCGCGCCGGCGCTCACCGCTGTCATCGCCGGCGATATTCCGCTCAGCATCAATCCGCTTGCGGAAGCCATCGCCCAGCTCGAAGGCGGTCCGGTGCGCGCGCTTGCGGTGACCTCGGCCGAACGCTCCAAGGCACTGCCTGATGTTCCGACGGTCGCGGAATCAGGCGTGCCAGGCTACGACGTCTCGGTCTGGTGGGGCGTTCTCGGCCCGGCCAAGATGCCGCCCGAGATCGTGGCGAAGCTCGAGACCGATCTGAAGGCAGCGCTGCAGGATCCGAACGTGCTGTCGACGCTGGGCAAGATCGGCGCAGCCCCGGTCGGCTCCTCCGCCAAGGATTTTGACGCCTACATGCACGCCGAGGCGACCAAATGGGAGCCGATGCTGAAGGCCGCCGACATCCACGCGCAGTGAGGCTCTTCGCATGAAGATCTCTTCCGGGAGTCTCGCGCGCCTCGCCCTGCTCGCGGTCGCAATCATTGGTCTCCTCGGCACGCACGCGCGCGCCGACGGCGAAGCAAAGTTGCTGGCACCGAGCGGCACTCTTCGCGTCGGCATCTATCCGGGCAGCCCGACCTCGATGGTGAATGATGCGGCCGGCAAGCCGCACGGCCTCGCCTACGACCTCGGCGGCGAGCTGGCAAAGCGGCTTGGCGTCGGCATCGACTATGTCAGGTTCCAGCGCGTCGCCGACATCGTCACCGCGATCCACGACGGCCAGGTCGATTTTACCGTGACCAACGCCACGCCGGCCCGCGCCAATGAGGTCAGCTTCAGCCAGCCGGTACTGGCGATCGAGCTCGGCTTTCTGGTGCCGGCAAACTCGCCCATCGGCAAAGTCGAAAATATCGACACGGCGGGCGTGAAGATCGGCGTCACCAAGGGCTCGACCTCCGAGCGCACGCTACCGGCCAAGTTCAAGAACGCGACCATCGTTCCCGTCGAAAGCGTCAAGATCGCCATCACGATGTTCGAGAGCCGTGAGATCGATCTCTATGCCACCAATAAGCCGACGCTATTCGAGATGTCAGACCAGATGCCAGGCGCAAGGATCCTCGACGGCAATTGGGGCGCCGAGCATATGGCCATCGCAATCCCAAAGGGGCGCGAGGACGCGCTCCCCCTGCTCAACCGTTTCGTGGCGGAGGAGCAATCCTCCGGCGCGCTGGACACGATCCAGCAGCAGGCGGGCTTACGCGGCGCGGCCAAGGCGAGCAGGCCTTAGCTCGCAGCCTGCTCCGCGGCCCGCCATACAATCTCCGGCGGATCGCGGAAGGCGAAGCGGACGAGATGACGCTCGACGACGCCTTCGACCTGCACGAGGAGGTCGGCGTTCTCGGCCTCCGCCTTCAGCGTCAGCTTGTCGCCCGCAGCCTCCAGCCGGCACATACCCATCGAAAACGGGATGGTCCCCTGCTCCGGCGTGAACTCGACCGCGAGCTTGTGGGCAAAATGCTTGCAGAGCTGCTGCAGGTAGATGCCGGCCTGCTCGGTGGTGATCTCTGCCACTGAATGATTCATGGGGATGTCCTTTCAGGCGAATGATGTCCAACACCTGTCTTGCATGGCCGTGAAGGCCGCAGGTATCTTGCCAGCAAGCTATCTGCCGCTAACGATGCCGTGAGGGGTTTCGGATGACGCCACTGAACGTTCGGAATGCTGCTCAAGCGCTGGAAGACCGGCGCGTATGCCGGCCTCCATTTGGCAGCCCCTATCTCCGAGCTTACCAGGCGCCTGGCTGGGCCGGCGGCCGGGCGACGACGCCCTCGGTGGAATTCGTCGTGGTGCCGGCCATCACGGCCCCGAAAGCCTGGCGCGCCGCGGTCTGCTTGGTCGTGGCCTTCGCCGCAGCAATCGTCTTGGTTTGGCCGGCCTCGGCGAAGGTAGCCGGTGCGGCGAGGATCGCCGCCGCAGTCAAGGTCAGTATCAGATATCGTTTCAACATGATCGTCTCCATTCTGGCAAAAGCCCTCCCGTTCGCGCACCGGCCTACGGCGCGCGTCAGGTTCGTTTCGCACTCTCGCTGGTCGGCCTCTGCCGATCATTTATCTTCCTAGAAAGATACACTGCAACTATCTTTCCGGCAAGATATCAACGGATGAACTCTTCGTAAGGAGGCCCACCATGACCGAGCCGCGCTATCCCGCGGACAAGCTTCTCACCATCAGGAAGAAGCATTGGCCCGAATCCGTCACCGCCGTCGGCGAGTTCATGGTGCGCATCTACC
Source organism: Bradyrhizobium sp. OK095 (assembly GCF_900109945.1). Taxonomy (GTDB): domain Bacteria; phylum Pseudomonadota; class Alphaproteobacteria; order Rhizobiales; family Xanthobacteraceae; genus Bradyrhizobium. The sequence goes on along the minus strand of NZ_FOBX01000003.1, from coordinate 173,368 downwards.
GCCTGAACAGCCTGATGCGCGACAGCGTGGCGCAGCGGATTGCCGCGCATAACCTGTCGTTCATGGAGTTCGAAGTGCTGATCACGCTCCGTGGCGTCGCTCCGCCCTACGAGATGATCCCGACCGAGCTCTATCCGGCCATCCTGATCTCGTCGGGCGGACTGACCAAGGTGCTCAACGCCTTGCAGGAGCGAGGCTTCATCACGCGAGCGGAAGGCACCGCCGACAAGCGCAGCAAGCCGGTTCGGCTGACAGCCAAGGGGCGCACACTCGCAGAGCGCGTCATGGCCGATGTCCTGGACCACGGTGAAAATATGGTGCTCGGCGAATTCTCCGAAGCCGACGTCGAGCGCGCGACGCGGCTGCTGCATAAATTGTTGGCCACGCTTGAACCTGCGAACGATTAGCATTCGGCGGCAGCATCGCTGCGACGGGCGCTGACTGCATTTGCTGCAGATCAACGCAGCAACATGGATAAAGCGTCATTTGTCTTCGGCGCTGCGTTGGGCGACCAACGCAGCAGATCGCCGGAGACCGAAAATGAACAAGCCCATGTTGTTGACCCTGCATCGCTGGATCACGCTGGTCTTTGCGCTTCCCCTGCTCGCGATCATTGCCACCGGAATGATCCTGTCCTTCGAGCCGTTGGTGCAAGTCAGTAGCATCGGCGGTCCGGCAATCGACTCCGGTCGCGTCGTTGAGCTGGTGAAACGATATGATCCGGATGGCAAGGCGCGCGGGCTTTCGATCAATGCCGGCAGCCGGCGCATGACACTGCAAGGCACCGATGCGCCGGCGATCGACCTCGCAACCGGCGAGCTCGCGGCCGCGGGCTCCAGCCTCCCTGATCTCTTCCTGTGGGCGCGGGTCACGCATGAACGGCTGCTCGGCCAGGCGTGGTTGGTGACGAGCTCGACCATCGCCATGGTGTCGCTGATGGTGCTCGGCATTCTCGTGGGCCTGCCGAGGCTGCGCAACACGCTCTCCGGATGGCACAAGGGCACCGCATGGTTTGCGCTGCCGCTGATCCTGCTGAGCCCGCTGACCGGCCTGTGCATGGCGTTCGGCCTGACGTTTCAGAGCGGAGCCGCTCCGGCTGGCGGCGGACGTCCTGTCGCCCTGCCCGACGCCATTCGCATGGTCGCAGACTCGCACGAGCTGTCGCATGTGATCTCGATAGGTGTGCGTGGCGGGCGCATCATGGCGCGCGTCTTCGAAGACGGAGAGCTGCGCGCATATTCCGTCAGTTCGTCGGGCGTTGCCGCGCTGCCGCGCAACTGGCCGCGCCTGATCCATGAGGGAAACTGGTCGGCCCTGATCGCTTCGCCGCTCAACATCGTGACGTCAATCGCATTGCTGACGCTGCTGTCGACCGGCCTCCTGATCTGGGCGCGGCGGAAGCTGCGCAAGCCGCGACGGCGCACCGGCGGGCAGGCCAACCCAGCCGTGGTTGGAGCGGCGTAGCGCCGGGCCGTGCCTCTGGCGCCCAACGCACGCCCGCGGGCTTCGCTTCGCCGCCTCATGCAACGCGGGTGCAACCGAGGTCGAACTGCGCTATTCTGCGGCGGTCATGACCAGACGTACCGGCAGCGCCGATCTTCCCTTGCACACCGGACGGGTTCCGCCGTGGCTTGCGAGCCGCATGGCGTCGCTGGGTGCGATCGTCACGCAGGCGATCGTGCATCATTACGGGCGCGACGCGTTCATGCAGCGTCTGTCGCATCCGTTCTGGTTCCAGTCGTTCGGCGCCGTCATGGGCATGGACTGGCACTCCTCAGGGATCACCACCTCTGTGATCGGCGCGCTGAAGCGCGGGCTCGGGCCGCTCCAGGATGAGCTCGGAATCTATGTCTGTGGCGGCCGCGGCCAGCATTCGCGCAAGACGCCGGACGAATTGATGCAGCTCGGCGACCGCGTTGGCTTCGATGGCGCAAAACTCACGCGCGCCAGCCGTCTGGTCGCGAAGGTTGACAGCGCGGCTGTGCAGGACGGCTTTGATCTTTATCTCCACGGCTTCTTCGTCACCGCCGATGCGAAGTGGACGGTGGTGCAGCAGGGCATGAACGGCGACAAGCGGCAGGCCCGCCGCTATCACTGGCATTCAGAGTCGCTGAAGAGCTTTGTCGACACGCCGCACAGCGCGATCGACGGACCGCAGCAAGGCGAGATCGTCAATCTCACCGACCATCGCGCCGATGTCTCGCGCTCTGCGCAGCTCGAGCTGTTGAGCGATCTCGGCCCCGATCGCATCCTCACGGAATTCGAGCGGCTCACCGGGATTCCGCCCGAGCCGGCGCAGGCGATGCTGCCGCATTTGATCATGCCCGCGCATCACGATGTCCGGCCGAAGGACGTGTTCGCGCGGCGCCTGCATGGCACGTTGGCTGCGGCCGCCGAGCGCGGCCCCATCGACTTCCCGGAACTGCTGCTGACGCCGGGCGTCGGCGCGCGCACCGTGCGCTCCCTGGCGATGGTCGCCGAAGTCGTGCACGGCGCGCCCTATCGCTTCAACGACCCTGCGCGCTTCTCACTCGCCCATGGCGGCAAGGACCGGCATCCCTACCCCGTCCCGATCAAGGTCTATGACGAGACCATTCGCGTGCTGAAGGGCGCGATCCAGAACGCAAAGCTCGGCCGCGAGGAAGAGATGCAGGCGATCAGGCGCCTCGACGATCAGGCGCGACGGCTGGAGCGCACCGCACACGGGCCATCCGTGGAGTCATTCATCGAAACCGAACGCGCCGCATCGCCGGAGCTTGACGGCCGATCCGTATTCGGTTGGGAACGCGATCTCGTCGCGGCGAAGAAACTGACGGGATCCTGATCCCTGTCAGCGTCCCGGCGAACCGGGCTTCCGCTGTCGTTGCGTCGTATAGGAGTCCCAATGGCTCCAGCTGCCATTGCTGAGGCTTTGCACGTCGGTGCCGAGCGGGCGGCGCGTGCGCTTGTCGTGGTCGGCGATCACGCGCTCGGACTGCGCGATCTTGCGCTTGAGGTCCCCGATCGTCTTCTGGGTCTGGCCGTCGCGCTTCGAGGACGCGATCTCGCCCATCGTGAAGCGCGCGGTCTCCAGCGCCTTCAACTCGGCGCGGTTCTTCTTCAACTGGACCCGGTGCCAGGCGATGTTGCTGTCGCTGTCCGCAACCATGTGGGAACTCCGCTGATTCGCTCCCACAGTGTATCGTGCGCCGAATCGGCGCCGCAACGCCCGCGCGGCGGCGAAAATACGGTCTTATGACGCAGGAATTACGGGCCTAGCGCTCGGCAAAGGCCTTTTCGACCACGAACTGGGCCGGCTCGCCGTGATTGCCCTCGACAAACCCGCGTTCGCCCAGGAGCGAGCGGGTGTCTGCAACCAGCGCCGGGCTGCCGCAGATCATGACGCGGTCATGGGCGGCTTCCAGCCCCGGCAGGCCAATATCGCTGAACAGCTTGCCCGAGGTGATGAGGTCGGTGATGCGCCCGCGGTTGCGGAAGGGGTCGCGGGTCACGGTCGGGTAGTAGATCAGCTGGTTGCTGATGTACTCGCCGAGCAGCTCGTCCTTGGGCAGATGTTCGGTGATCATCTCGCCATAGGCGAGCTCCTTCACATGCCGGCAGCCATGTAGCAGCACCACCTTCTCAAACCGCTCGTAAGTCTCGGGATCCTTGATCACGCTCAGGAACGGAGCAAGGCCCGTGCCGGTGCCGATGAGGTAGAGGTTGCGCCCCTCCTCCAGATTGTCGATCACCAGCGTACCTGTGGCCTTGCGGCTGACGATGATCTCGTCGCCTTGCTTCAAATGCTGGAGCCGCGAGGTCAGCGGGCCATCGGGCACCTTGATCGAGAAGAATTCGAGGGTGTCCTCGTAATTGGCGCTGGCGACGCTGTAGGCCCGCAGCAGCGGCTTCTCGCCGACCTTGAGCCCGATCATGGTGAATTCGCCGTTGCGGAAACGGAAGGTCGGGCTGCGGGTGGTCTTGAAGGAGAACAGCGTGTCGGTCCAGTGGTGGACGCTCAAAACGCTTTCCTGATTGAAATTGCTCATCTCACCTATCCGTGTCGCTCAATTGCGGTTCCGAGGCGGGCAGCTATGCGTCATTTGTATACGATCATTCGTATACTAATGAATAATCCCGCTTGCTCCCGGGGTCAAGGCTGCCCAAGATCGGAAGCGTTGCAGTTCAGGATAAGGACCCCTTCCATGGCGCATGACGCACCCCAGGCCACCGGACCCTCGAAGCTCGTGATCCGGAATATCGGCCTGATCCTGTCCGGCGCGCTGGAAAAGCCGATCCTGGACGGCGACACCATCGTCGCCGAGAACGGCAAGATCATCGCGATCGGCCGCTTCAAAGACGTCAACACCGAAGGCGCGACCACCATCGTCGAGGCCAACGGCACCACGGTTGCCCCCGGCCTGATCGACAGCCATGTCCACCCGGTAGCCGGCGACTGGACGCCCCGGCAGAACCAGATCGGCTGGATCGACAGCAACCTCCATGGCGGCGTCACCACCATGATCTCGGCCGGCGAGGTGCACATGCCCGGCCGCCCGCGCGACGTCGTCGGTCTCAAGGCGATGGCGATCTTCGCCCAGCGCGCATTCTGGAATCTGCGGCCCGGCGGCGTGAAGGTTCACGCCGGCGCGCCGGTGATCGAATGCGAGATGGTCGAGGAGGACTTCAAGGAGTTGGCCGCAGCCGGCGTCAAGCTGCTCGGCGAGGTCGGCCTCGGCGGCGTCAAGGACGGCCCGACCGCGCGAAAAATGGTCGGCTGGGCGCGCAAATACGGCATCCAGAGCACGATCCACACCGGCGGCCCCTCGATCCCCGGCTCCGGCCTGATCGACAAGGACGTGGTGCTGGAGGCCGACACCGACGTGATCGGCCATATCAATGGCGGCCACACGGCGCTCCCCGACGACCAGATCCGCTGCATCTGCGAGGGCTGCAAGCGCGGCCTCGAGCTGGTGCATAACGGCAATGAACGCTCGGCCCTGTTCACGCTGCGCATCGCGCGCGAGATGGGTGATCTGCACCGGGTGATCCTCGGGACCGACGCGCCCGCCGGCTCCGGCGTGCAGCCGCTCGGCATTCTGCGCATGGTCTCGATGCTGTCCGCGCTCGGCGATCTGCCGGCCGAGCTCGCGTTTTGCCTTGCCACCGGCAACACCGCGCGGATGCGCGAGCTCGATTGCGGCCTCATTGAAGTGGGCCGCTCCGCCGATTTCGTCATCATGGACAAGGCGCAGCACTCGGCCGGCAAGAATATTCTGGAAAGCGTCCAGCTCGGCGACCTCCCCGGCATCGGCATGACCATCATCGACGGCATCGTGCGGACGCAGCGCAGCCGCAATACGCCGCCGGCAGGGAGAGTGCCGGAGATCGTCGGCGGTCATTGAGCGAGGCCGCAGAGCCGTAGGTTGGGCAAAGCGAAGCGTGCCCACCATTCTTCATTGAAACGGCTAAAGACGGTGGGCACGGCGCGTTGCGCCTTTGCCCACCCTACGAGACCGACTTCACCGCAGCTTGTTCAACAGCGCCATCAGCATCTCGCGCTCCCTGGCGTCGAGCGGCGACAGCGTCTCGCGGGTGATCGCGAGCGCGCTCGGCGCGACCTTCTCCGCAAGTTGCTGACCGGCGCGCGTCAGGCTCACCAGCAGCCGCCGTCCATCGTCTGGATCCTGGCTGGTCTCGGTCAGGCCGCGCGCCGTCAGGCGGTCGATCACGCCCTTGATGGTCGCGACGTCCATCGCGGTCAGCCGTCCGAGCTGGTTCTGCGAGCACGCCCCGGTTTCGGCGAGCTTGGACAGTGCCGCCCATTGCGTCGGCGTGATGTTGGTGCCGATGTCGCGGGAGAAGATCGAGCTGTGGCGCTGCCAGACCTGGCGCAGGATGAAGCCAACCTGCTCGTCGAGCACGTAAGACGACTTGCTAGGCGATTTGGCCGGCTTGACGCCCTTCTTCACCGCAACGCTTCTCGCCATCCGCTCCCCACCCCTCACAACGACAGATGCGCGTCGCGGATATCCGGACGCGAATCGAGCTCGGCCATGGTGCCGCCGAAGCAGATGCGGCCGCGCTCGATGATATAGGCGCGATCGGAGATCAATCGCGCAAAGTGCAGATTCTGTTCGGAGACGACGATGCTGACGCCCTCCTTCTTCATGGTCAGGATGGCGTCGACCATCTGCTCCACAATTTTTGGCGACAGGCCCTCCGAGGGCTCGTCGAGCAGCACCAGCGACGGATTGCCCATCAGCGTGCGCGCGATGGTGAGCATCTGCTGCTCGCCGCCGCTCATGCGGCCGCCCGGTCGGTTCTTCATCTCGCCGAGATTTGGAAACAGCGCGAACAGTTTTTCGCGCGTCCAGTGCGGGGCATTCGGACGCTTCGGCTGGCGGCCGACTTCGAGATTCTCTTCCACCGTCAGATCGGTGAAGATGCGCCGCTCCTCGGGCACGTAGCCGAGCCCATCGCGCACGATCTCGTGGGTCGGACGTGCCGAGACATCCTTACCCTCGAACATGATGCGGCCGGAGCGCTGAGCAACGAGACCGACGACCGAGCGGAACGTCGTCGATTTGCCGGCGCCGTTACGCCCAAGCAGCGCCACCACTTCGCCCTCGCCCACTTCGAAGCCGATGTCGAACAGGATATGGGCCGGGCCGTAATGACTGTTGAGGTCCTGCACCGTGAGCTTCATGCTGATGCTCCCTCGCGATGCCCGGCCTCGTAAAGCAGGCCCTCGCCGAGATAGACCGCCTGTACCTGCGGATTGCTGCGCACCTCGGCCGGCGAGCCCTCGGCGATCAGCGTCCCCCGATTCAGCACGATGATGCGGTCGGCATGCTCGAACACCACGTCCATGTCGTGCTCGGTGAAGAGCACGCCGATCGACTTTTCCCGCGCGATGCTCGCAGTCAGCCGCATCAGGTCGACGCGCTCGCGCGGCGCCATGCCGGCGGTAGGCTCGTCCATCAGCAGCAATTTCGGCTGGTTGGCGAGCGCCACCGCAAGCTCAAGCCGCTTGAGATCGCCATAGGCGAGCTCGCCGCACGGACGATCTGCATAGCCGCCCATGCCGACGAGCTCGAGCAACCGGCCGGCCTCGCCGCGGTCAAAATTCGGCGCCGAGCCCCAGAGATTGAAGAGCTGCTTCCCGTGCGAGATCAGCGCGACCTGCACATTCTCGCGCACGGTCATGGTCGCGAACGTCGCGGTGATCTGGAAGGTCCGGCCCACGCCCATGCGCCAGATCTCACGCGGCTTCTTGCCCGTGGTTTCTTCGCCGAGCAGACGGACATGGCCGGTATCAGGCTTATTCTGGCCGTTGAGCATGTCGAAGCAGGTGCTCTTGCCCGCGCCGTTCGGGCCGATCAGCGCCAGAATCTCGCCTGATCGCAGCGAGAACGAGACGCCGCGCACGGCGTGGATGCCGCCATAGGACTTGGTCAGGCCTTCAACCGCGAGAAGTGGGGGTGCGACGCTCATTCGGCGGACTCGATCGGCTTGGCAATAAGAGGCGATCCCGGCGGCGATGCCTTCCTGCGCCGCTGCGACAGCATCTCCAGCATGCCGACGATGCCCTTGGGGAAGACGACGACGATCAGCACGATGAAGCCGCCGAGCACCAGCTTCGACAAATCGGTCTGGCTGACCAGCCAGATGTTGAGCGCCTTGTAGACGATCGCACCAATCACCCCGCCCGACACCGTCTCGACGCCGCCGAGCAGCACCATGACCAGCGCATCGACCGACAGCGAGATGCCGAGATTATCCGGGAAGACGCTGCCCTTGAGATAGGCGAACAGCGCGCCCCCGATGCCGGCGGTGGTGCCTGCGATCACGAAGGCGGTCCACTGGATGCGCTTGGCATTGATGCCGACCGCTTCCGTGCGCAGGAGCGAGTCGCGCGTCGCCCGAAGTGCGTAGCCGAACGGCGAGAACACCATGACCCGCAGCGCGATGGTGACCAGCGCTGCGACGCCGAGCGCCAGCCAGTAGAAATGCGACGGGCTCGCTGCCCATTTTTCCGGCCAGACGCCGAGGATGCCGTTGTCGCCGCCTGTCACACTCACCCACTGGAACGCGATCGACCACACGATCTGCGCGAAAGCGAGCGTCAACATCGCAAAGTAGACGCCGGAGAGCTGCACGGCAAAGAAGCCGAACACCGCGGCGCCCATGCAGCCGAGCAGCGGCCCGAGCAACAGGCACACGATCATCGGCAGCCCCGCCATCTTGGCGAGGAAGGCGACGCCATAGGCGCCGAGGCCGAAATAGGCGGCGTGGCCGAACGACGCGAGACCGCCGACCGACATCAGGAAGTGCAGGCTGACGGCGAAGATCACGAAGATCGCGATCTCCGAGCCGACGGTCAGCGCGTAATTGCCGGCGAACAGCGGCAAGGTCGCGGTAATGACGAGCGCGGCGAGCGAGGCGAGCCGCTCATTCGACGTCAGCGGGCGCCATGGATTGACGGTGAGACCCGGCGTCTTGCGCGCGGCCGCCTCCGGCTTGCCGAACAAGCCCCAGGGTCGAACGATCAGCACCACCGCCATCACCAGGAACACCAGAATGATGGAGATCTTCGGAAAGATCAGGATGCCGAAGGCGTTCAGCTCGGAGACCAGCACCGCCGCAACGAAGGCACCGACGATGCTGCCGAGGCCGCCGATCACCACGACGACAAAGACATCGACGATGATGCGCAGATCCATGGCGTGATGCACGGCATCGCGCGGGATCTGGAGCGCGCCGCCGAGGGCCGCGAGGAAGACGCCGACCGCGAACACGGATGTGAACAGCCATTTCTGGTTGACGCCGAGCGCCGCGACCATGTCGCGGTCCTGCGTTGCCGCACGCACCAGCACGCCCCAGCGCGTCCGCTGGAACAAGAGCCAGAGAATGCCGAGCACGACGGGGCTCAGCACGATCAGGAACAGATCGTAGCTCGGGATGTTCTGGCCGAAGAAATCGACCGCGCCCCGAAAGCCCGGCGCACGGCGGCCGACGAGATCGTCAGGCCCCCAGACCAGCACGACCAGGTCCTCGACCATCAGGGTCAGGCCGAAAGTCGCCAGCAGCTGGAACAGTTCGGGGGCGTGATAGATGCGCCGGAGCAGCACCATCTCGACGAGCACGCCGATCAACGCTACCGCGAGCGCTGCGACAACGACGCCGCCCCAGAAGCCGAACGCGCCGGAGAAACGCTCGGTCAGCGTGAAGGCGATGTAGGCACCGATCATGTAGAAGGCGCCATGCGCGAAATTCACGATCCGCGTCACGCCGAAGATGATCGACAGGCCCGAGGCCACCAGAAACAGCGACGCTGCGCTGGCAAGACCGGTCAGAAACTGTACGACATAGAAGGCCATCGGCGGTCCGGGTTAGGCATAAGTCTCAATATGGGGCTTCATCCTTCGAGACGGCGCTGCGCGCCTCCTCAGGATGAGGTCCGGGAACCTCGTGGTTCCGGGAACCTCATGGTGAGGAGCGCGGCAACGCCGCGCGTCTCGAACCACGAGGCCCCGGTCTCTCTTCGCATCAATCCTTCGGACGCAGCTTCTCGACTTCGGCGTCGCTGGGCAGATAGTCCGAGCCCTTCTTGTAAACTGCATCCACCATCACGCCCTTGCCGTCCTTCTGCGCAGTCTTGCCGACGAAGGCGCCAAGGGTCGACTGGTGGTCGATCTTGCGGAAGGTGATCTCGCCGAGCGGCGACGGCATCGAGAGGCCTTCGGCCGCCGCGATCAACTTGTCGGTATCGGTCGAGCCCGCCTTGGCGATGATCGCCGCGGCCGCCTTGATGGTCTGATAGCCGACGATCGAGCCGAGGCGCGGATAGTCGTTGTACTTGCCCTGATAGGCCTTGAGGAACGCATCATGCTCGGGCGTCTTGATCGAGTACCAGGGATAGCCGGTGACGATCCAGCCCTCGGGCGTCTCGTCCTTGAGCGGGTCGAGATATTCGGGCTCGCCGGTCAGGAAGGACACAACTTCGCGACCCTTGAACACGCCGCGGGTGTTGCCTTCACGCACGAGCTTGACGAGATCAGGACCGAAGGTGACGTTGAGGATCGCTTCGGGATTGGCAGCGGCAATCGCCTGCAGCACCGGACCCGCATCGATCTTGCCCTGCGGCGGCCATTGCTCGTCGACCCACTGGATGTCCGGGCGCTTCTCCGACATCAGCTTCTTGAACACCGCAACCGCCGACTGGCCGTATTCATAATTCGGCGCGATCGTCGCCCAGCGCTTGGCCGGCAGCTTGCTGGCGGCTTCCACCAGCATCGCGGCCTGCATGTAGTTGGAAGGACGCAGGCGGAAGGTGTACTTGTTGCCCTTCGACCAGGTCACGGCGTCCGTCAGCGGCTCGGCCGCGAGAAAAAACACCTTCTTCTGGTTGGCGAAGTCGCTGACCGCAAGGCCGATGTTCGACAGGAACGTGCCCGTCAGCATCGCAACGCCTTCGCTGGAGACGAGCTCGTTGGCCGCGGTCTGTGCGTCCGCCGGCTTGCCGCCGTCGTCCTTGGAGACGACGACGAGCTTCTTGCCGTTGATGCCGCCAGCCGCGTTGATCTCCTCGACCGCGAGCTGCCAGCCCTTGCGATAGGGCTCCGTGAACGCCGGCAGCAGCGAATAGCTGTTGATCTCGCCGATCTTGATCTCCTGCGCCATGGCCGAATGAGCCATGCCGCCCGCCAGAAGCGCAAAGGCCGCGCCGACGAAATAATTTCTTGCTCGCATCCCAACCTCCAGTTTTGAACTCTCTTGCGTCGTCTATTTCAAACCGTCTTCGCCCTTGATCTCGGCAACCGTGAGCCCGCCGACGCGCGGCAGCGGACGGCCGCTGTCGGTGACGGCGACCGCGACCATGATCTCGTTGGCGCGCGGCGCATCGTTGATCTGCACTTCCATGCCGTCGAAATGGCTGCGCACGAAGGCAGCATCCTTGTGGCCGAGCGGAATGTCGAGAGTCGTGCCGGGGCCGCTGCGCTTCTTCGACGACGGGATCAGCGCCGCGCCCTTGCCCAGAACCTTGCGCACCGGCGCGCCCATCTTGGGATGAAGGATTGCGGCCGCGTGCTCCAACTCGCCGTTCTCGCCGACGGCCGCCGCCTTGCCATAGCTCTGCGCCTTCGCGCCATCGATGCCGAGCGCCGCCACCGCGCGCTTCGACAGCAGCTCGCCAAGCTCCTCGCCGATCGCGATCAGCGGCGAGAGATCCTCGACATATTTTCCGGCAAAGGGATTTTCGATGACGGCGATCGCAGCCGCGCGCCGGGTCGGCGGCGAAACCTGGCGCCCCATCTCCATCTGCGTCTCTTCGACGACGGTGACGATCTTGCGGATGATCGCGCTCATATTTTGCTTCCCTGCTCAGACATGAACCGCATTCTCCAACATAGCGGGGCGCGGTCGTTGCCGTTCAGTATCTTTCGGTCCGACGACAAGCATATCACCACAAAGCTGCAACACGGCACCCTCGATCAATCCACGATCGAACAATTGCCGTGCACATTCCGCGCCAGATTCCAGCGCTGCGGCGATCTCGTTCTGCGACAATTCACCGACATCACGCGTAACAAGGCGCACGCCGAGATCGCTGTCGGGTTGAAGCTCGTTTGCGGGTTGGCGGATGATGGCGGGATGCCCGGGCAGATCGACGACATTGGCGATAACGGTCGCCGCCGCATCGGCTTGCGATGCGCTCGCCGCGAGCACCGTCACCGCATCGGCAATCCCGAGCGAAAAGCTGCGGCCGTGACGTCCGCTGGTCGCGATCCCGCGCACTGCGTCATCCGAACCGACCCGCATCGTCCGCATCACGCCGTCACGATCGGGCCGGTCCATCACACCGACCGAAAAATGCTCGCCTTCACGGAGATGCAGCGCGATATCGCCGCCATTGTTGACGTAGGCCAGATCAAGCGACGCCGTGCCCAGCATCGCGCCTAGAATCTCCTCCGCCACGCTGCCGGCAACAGCGGCCATCGGCGTGATGAAGCAATCGGAAACATAGGGCGCGACGGCCGCGTGCATCCGCCGCGCCACGGCGCCCTTCAGCGCAGTACGCTTCTCCGCGACCGCCCGCAGTTCCGGCAGTTCCACGCAGAGCTCGTCGAGCAGTCCGGTGAACCGCCGCGCCGCAGCCTCATAGGCCGCGCGCACTTCGTCCGCGCGCCCCCTCGCCTCGACGATCAGATCAATCGGTCCATCCTGCAAATGCAGCCGCCGGCCATCAGACAGCAATGCGATTCGCGGGGGCCGCGTCATGCCCGAGGTCCCGGGATCGGGTTCTGCCAGGGCAGCTGGCGGACATCATCGCCCCTCTGCACTTCGGAGAGCGGTTTGACGTAATCCATATGCCCGCCGAGCGCGGCATAATCGGACATCTTCATCGTGAATTCGATCGGCGCGACCAGCGCCGGCGTCGGCACGTAGCCGAACGCGCCTGAAGGCATCTGCGTCACATCGACCATGTAGGTGATGCCGCCGCCCGGCCAGACATAGACCGGCGCGCCGCCGCTGGTGACACGCGTCAGCGCGTCCTTCACCGAACGCGTCAGCCGCACCGGATTGTCGGTGACGCCCGCGCGCAGCGAGCCGCCGGCACCGGCCATGAACAGCACCGTGCACAGCGCCGGCTCGCAATTCTCCTGGATGCGCTCGACCGAAAACTTCAGGTCCGCGGGCATCTCGGTCTCAACCGGCTTCAAGGCCTCGTCGAGCACGTAATAGGACGAATGCTCGCCGGTCGTGGAGACCATCAGCATCGAGAGGCCAGCCTTGGCCTCCTTGGCGTCGAACGGCCCGAGGATTGCCAGCGGATCGGAAATGTTGGTCCCGCCCCACCCCGTGCCGGGATCGGCGACCTGGAAATAGCGGCCGGGCGTCGAGCGGCGCCCCTTCATCTTGATGCCGGTGTCGGCGATGTCGAGCAGTTTTCCGGCCTGGTGCTCGCTGAGCACGCCGGTGATGTGGTCGTCGACGACGACGACCTCGTCAACCTTGCCGTGCCACTGTTTTGCGAACATGCCGATCGTCGCCGAGCCGCAGCCGACGCGCATGCGTTCTTCTTTCACGCCGTTGACGATCGGCGGCCGGCCGGCCTGCACCATCACGCTCGCGCCGCCATCGATGGTGAGCTCGACTGCCTTGCAATTGGCGAGGTCCATCAGCGTGTCGCAGGTGACGCGGCCCTCCTTCTTGGAGCCGCCGGTGAGATGATGCACGCCGCCGAGCGACAGCATCTGCGAACCATATTCGCTGGTGGTGACGTGGCCGACCGCCTCGCCCTGCGCGCGGACGGTCGCGGTCTCAGGGCCGAGATAGCGGTCGGTGTCGATCTTCACCTTGATTCCGCAATAGGAGAAGATGCCCTCGGTGACCACGGTCACCATGTCGACGCCGTCAATCTCGGACGACACGATGAAGGGTGCCGGCTTGTAGTCGGGATAGGTCGTACCCGCACCGATGGCGGTGACGAAAGTCGAGGGTTCGTGGACGATCTTGCCGTCCCAGTCTTCGGTGCGGCTGAACGGAACGAGCTTGCCGCCGTGCGACACGGTGCGTTCGAGGATGATGTGCGGATCGACGCGGACGAGCTTGCCATCGTCATTGGCATAACGATCGCAGGCGCCCGCCGCACCCGGCTTGATGTAGCACATCACCGGACAGGCATCGCAGCGGATCTTGTCGATGGCAGCGCTCGTTGTTTCCATCACCATGCCAGAGCCAGCGGACACCGCAGTTATCATTCGTATACGAACAATGTTGCGCGCGGTCCCGGAGACTGTCAAGCGGCGGTGCGGCGCAAAAGATGTGGCTGCCGCATAAAGCCTCATTTGCCTAACCGCTTTGTCCACAAAGCGGGCAGTCGCGCTGCAGTGCGGCATGCACGGCTTGCACGTTTGTGTACAAACGGTATCGTCACGACGTAGATTTTGAGATGACTTGATCGAGCGCTTGGGACAGAGGATGACGCAGACACCGATCCGCCTCACCGTGAACGGAGGGATCCACGAGGTCAACGCGGCGCGCGGGACGCCGCTGCTCTACGTGCTGCGCAACGACCTCGCGCTGAACGGACCGAAATATGGATGCGGCTTGGGTGAATGCGGCACCTGCACTGTCCTGATTGACGGAGCCGCCGCGCGCGCCTGCGTGATTCCGATCAGCGGCTGCGCCGGGCGCGACGTCGTGACACTCGAAGGCCTCGGCACGCGCGACAAGCCAGACGTGGTGCAGCAGGCCTTCATCGACGAGCAGGCCGCGCAATGCGGCTACTGTCTCAACGGCATGATCATGACAACCAAGGCGCTGCTCGCGATCAACCCGCAGCCTTCAGAGCAGGAGGCGCTGGCCGCGCTGCGCTACAATCTCTGCCGCTGCGGCACGCATGTCGAAATTTTGCGCGCGGTCATGCGCGCCTCGGGCCAGCTCGCCGGGGCCGGTGATTGATGGCCTCTCCGCATCCGAACGGAGCTGAGCGGGGCTCGCTCGTTGTCGTCCGCACCGTGGACGAGCTCACATCCGAGACCTTCGTCCGCATCACCGCGGACGGCTCGGTGAGCGCCTATAACGGCCATGTCGATCTCGGCACCGGCATCCGCACCGCGCTCGGCCAGATCGTCGCCGAAGAGCTCGACGTCTCCTTTGCCCGCGTCGTCGTTGTGCTCGGCGATACCGCCATTGTGCCGAACCAGGGCGCGACGATCGCCAGCGAAACGATCCAGATCACCGCCGTGCCCCTGCGCAAGGCGGCAGCCCAGGCGCGCCACTTCCTGATCGCACGCGCGGCCGAGCGGCTGGAGTTGCCGGCGGATGATCTCAAAGTCGAAGACGGCCTCGTGCGCGGGCACAATCGCAGTGTCAGCTATGGCGAATTGATCGGCGGCGAGACGATTCGCCTCGAGCTTGCCGACGACGTCGCCGTGAAGGCCGTTGGTGATTACGCCATCGTCGGCCAGTCGATGCCGCGCGTCGACCTGCCCGCCAAAGCCACGGGCGAGCTGACCTTCGTCCACGATATCCGCTTGCCCGGCATGCTCCACGGCCGTGTGGTGCGGCCGCCCTATGCCGGCATCGATGCCGGGCCGTTCGTCGGCACCAGCCTGATTGCGGTCGACGAATCCTCGGTGTGCAACATTCCCGGCATCATCGCCGTCGTGCGGATCGGTGATTTCGTCGGCGTCGTCGCCGAGCGCGAGGAGAATGCGATCCGCGCGGCCGAGCAGCTCAAGGTAAGCTGGAAGCCGACGCCTACACTCGCCGATCTCGCCGATCTCGAAAAAGCACTGCGCGCCAATCCCTCGACGCCGCGCACGCTGATCGACAAGGGCGACGTCGATACCGCGATTTCAGGCGCAGCCAAGCCGATGCAGCGCACTTACGTCTGGCCGTATCAGATGCACGCCTCGATCGGCCCGTCCTGCGCCGTTGCCGATGTCCAGGACGGAAATATCCGCATCTGGTCGGGCACGCAAAACCCGCACGTGCTGCGCGCCGATCTCGCGCTGCTGATCGAGCGCCCCGAAAGCGAGGTCGAGGTCATCCGCCTCGAGGCCGCCGGCTGCTACGGCCGCAACTGCGCCGACGACGTCAGCGCGGATGCGCTGCTGCTGTCCCGCGCGGTCGGCCGTCCCGTGCGCGTGCAGTTGACGCGGGAGCAGGAGCACGCCTGGGAGCCGAAGGGCGCGGCGCAGCTCATCGACGTCAATGGTGGGCTGAACGCCGACGGCGGCATCGCCGGTTACGATCTCGCCACGCGCTATCCGTCGAACGCGGCACCGACGCTCGCACTGCTGCTCACCGGGCGCGTCTCATCCGAGCCCGACGTGCTCCAGATGGGCGACCGCACCGCGATCCCGCCCTACGATTATGACCACATGCGCGTCGTCGCCCATGACATGGCACCGATCGTGCGCGCCTCCTGGTTCCGCGGCGTCTCGGCACTGCCGAACACGTTTGCGCATGAATCCTATATCGACGAGGCCGCGACCGAGGCCGGCGTCGATCCCATCGAATACCGCCTGCGCTACCTGAAAGACCAGCGCGCGGTCGATCTCGTCCATGCGGTCGCCGAGCGCGCGGGCTGGACGCCCCGGCCGGTTCGCGAGGAGAAGGACGACGAAATCGTGCACGGGCGCGGCTTTGCCTATGCGCTCTACGTCCACAGCAAATTTCCCGGCTATGGCGCGGCATGGTCGGCCTGGGTCGCCGACGTCGCGGTGAACAAGACCACCGGCGACGTCAGCGTGACGCGCGTCGTCGCAGGACAGGACTCCGGGTTGATGATCAACCCGGACGGCGTGCGCCACCAGATCCACGGCAACGTTATCCAGTCCACCAGCCGCACGCTGATGGAGGAGGTCTCGTTCGAACGCGGCGCGGTCGCCGCGCGCGAATGGGGCGCCTATCCCATCATCCCCTTCCCCGACGTTCCCAAGATCGACGTCTTGCTGCTGCCGCGGCCAGACCAGCCGCCGCTCGGCGTCGGCGAGTCCGCATCAGTGCCAAGTGCTGCGGCGATTGCGAACGCCATCTTCGATGCCACCGGCGTGCGCTTTCGCGAGCCGCCGTTCACGCCGGAGCGTATCCTGAAGGGGTTGCACGGCGACACGACGGCCGCACCGCAGGCTCTACCTGCTCCCGCAACATCGCAACCGTCCCGCATCTGGGAAAATCCCTTCGCCAAACGCGCCGGCGTCTTCGCGACGATTGCCGCCGTCTGCACCGCCGCGATCGGGATCGGCGCCGCGCTCCTGCCTGGCCGCGCCATCGCGCCGATCGCCCGCCCCGATGCGTCTGCCTATTCCGCGGCGACGATCGCGCGCGGAGAGCTGCTCGCAGCTCTCGGCAATTGCGCGGAGTGTCACACCACGATCAATGGCGTGCTCAATGCCGGCGGACGGGCATTGGAGACGCCGTTCGGGACGATCTATTCGACCAACATCACGCCAGACGCCGAGACCGGCATCGGCGCCTGGTCCTATCCCGCCTTCGAGCGCGCGATGCGCGACGGGCTGCATCGCGACGGACGGCAGCTCTATCCCGCCTTCCCCTACACGCATTTTTCAAAGACAAGCGAAGCGGACCTGCAGGCGCTGTACGCCTACCTGATGGCACAGCCCGCGGTGCGCGCGACGGCTCCTGCAAATGCGCTCGCCTTCCCGTTCAACCTTCGTCCGCTGCTGGCGGGCTGGAATGCGCTGTTCCACCAGACGCAGGAGTTCAAGCCCGATCCCGCGAAGTCGGAAGCCTGGAATCGTGGCGCCTATCTGGTCGAGAGCCTCGGCCATTGCAGCGGCTGCCATTCGCCGCGCAATGCGCTCGGCGCCGAGCAGCGCCAGGCCTATCTCGCCGGCGGCTTTGCCGAGGGCTGGGAGGCGCCGCCGCTGACCTCGCTGTCGCAGGCGCCGATCCCATGGAACGAGGACGAGCTTTTCGCTTATTTGCGCACCGGCCATTCCCGCTATCACGGCGTCGCCGCCGGCCCGATGGCGCCTGTTGTCAGGGACCTCAAAGCCCTGCCCGACCCCGACATCCGCGCGATGGCGGTCTATCTCAATTCGTTCAACGACGCCGCGGCCGATGCGACAACACTGGCAGCGAGGCTGGAGAGCGCAACGCAAGTCACCGTCGCCTCTTCCACTGGCGCGCGGCTCTATCAGGGCGCCTGCGCCGTCTGCCACGAGGTCGGCGGCCTGCCGCTGTTCGGCAGCCGGCCTTCGCTCGCGCTCAACAGCAATCTGCACAGCGCGACATCGGATAATCTCGTGCAGGTGATCCTGCACGGCATCGCCGAGCCCGTGTCGAGCGATCTCGGCTACATGCCCGCCTTCAGGAGCAGCATGAGTGACGCGCAAGTCGAGGAGCTCGTCAGCTTCCTGCGCAAGCAGTTCGCGCCCGACAAGCCGGCGTGGAGCGGCGTGCGCGAGACGATCGCCCGCGTGCGATCGTCCGCGCATTAGGGCGTGTACTCATGTGTGTGTCAGGTCCGCTTTAGTGTCGACCGGCGACGTTCAAGCCAACACTATGCATGGCGCCCTTCGGCCAGAAGCGGAAGCATGTGAACAGCTTGGCAAATGCTATGCGCCGTGTAGTCTGCCGCGCACTGCGCGCGACCCGTTGACAAACAGCGTTTGAGACAAACCTACCACCATGCCAAATTCGATTGCGATACCTCGCCGCTTGATCTTGGCTTTTTCGTTTGTCGCGATAGCGCTCGGGCAAATTTCACTCGGATATGCCTGTTCCTTCAAGCCCGCGACGGAGCAAGAGTTATTTTCGCAGGCATCGTCGGTCTTCGTGGCTCACCTCACGTCTGTGTCGGAGATTCCCGCGCCAGATGACATGAAGGGAGTTTATGGGAAGATCATCGAAGGCTCCTTTCAGACGATAGAGCAGATCAAAGGAGCGCCACCTGCCAGCGGCAAGGTGCGGAGCGCTCCATACGGATTCGGAAATTGCACAATACCTTTTATGGCTGGCGCTGATTACATATTCTTTTTGCGGGCAGAAGATGACTACATCATGTTTGTGAATGGATCTGCCGGGCCAGTCATGAACCTTAATGGGACAAAAGTGCGAGAAAGATTGGAAAGCCTGAGAGCGATGGCAAAATAGGACTTATCCGCCGACGGCACCCCTCTGAGGCGCGAATGATCTGCAATGGGTCAAAGTGCGAAGAACTCAGGTTGAGCAAATCTGGCCCGTAGCGACTTTGGCTGCTACAACTGTATCATTGACTCAAAGCCCGGCTTTTTGCATGGACAGAAAATCAGCACTGCGCGAGCTGCTTGAGCTTAAAAAGCCACTGGACGAGATCCTGCCCACCCTGGACCGCTTTGAGCGGGATAGCGTCCCTTTGGTTATCTTTGAGCGAAGGCATGTGGTGTCGATCCTTCGTCGTTATTGCGACGGCGATTTGAACCGCCATGACGTCGAACGCTGGGCCAGTTTGATCGTGTCTCGTAGCGACATCGACTACAATTCGGACGCCGTTCTAAGAGAGCATCTGTTAGAACTCGCGCTACCTGCAAACAGTCAGCTCACTAGAGAGCGCGCCGGTAAATCCGCGGTTGCGTTGATTGAAGGGCCGACGGCAAAAGCGGTCGAGGCTGCTGCACGTGTCCTTCACTATGAAGGATTACGTCATGGTTGGTGGGACACATACACGAAGTCTTACGATGAGCTGGCTGCGACCGATCCAATCGGGAAATTTGAATTCGACGGCCTGGTGGAGCGCATGTTGATGGCGGCCATCCGGGCTGAAACTGACGACAATCAATGACCGACCGGCCGCCCGACATGTCCGCTTCGGGTCACAAGCGGCCGATCCCAGCCCAGCCGGCAGGCTTCCGCTTTGCTGTCGTAAGCCGACTTTTATGGGTACACGCCCGAGATCAGGCGTGCTTCTTCCCTTCCACCGGCGGCGTGCCGTGGGTGTGGAAGGACTCGATCGTCTTCAGACCCCAGGCCTGGCCCTTCTTGCGCTCTTCTTCGGTCCACACGATCGGCTTCCAGTCCGGCGCGAGGATGAGGCGTGCGCCGGCATTGGCGACTTCGACGCGGTTGCCGCCGGGCTCGTAGACATAGAGGAAGAAAGTCTGCTGGATCGCGTGCTTGTGCGGGCCGGTCTCGATGTGGATCCCGTTCTCCAGGAAGATATCCGCCGCGCGCAAGATTTCCTCGCGGCTGTCGAGCGCGTAGGTGACGTGGTGGAAGCGGCCGGGCGTGCCCGAGTGGTCGAGCGAATAAGCAAAATCATAGCTCTTGTTCGACATCGTCAGCCACATCGCAGCTTCGCGGCCGTCGTTGAGCACGATCTGTTCGGTGAGGCGGCAGCCAAGATAATTCTCGAAGAACTCGCGGTTGGCCTTGATGTCGACGGCGAGGCAGTTGAGGTGATCGAGCCGGCGGACATTGACGCCGCGTGCGGGAAAACGCTGCGCCTGGTTCTTCAACGCCGGCTTCAGCTCCGGCGGGGCCTGGTACCATTCGGTCTCGTAATAGAGCTCGACGATGTGGCCGTCGGGATCCCTGCAACGGAACGTCGGCCCCTGCCCCATGTCGCCGTCGATCCAGCCGATGTCGAAGCCCGAGCCCTTGAGCGCGGCGACGCGGCGCTCCAGCGCCTGCTGGCTGCGCGCGCGCAGCGCCATGTGCTCCATGCCTGAGGTCTTCGACGCCGTGAGCTTGAGCGAATAGCGCTCGTAATCGTCCCAGCCGCGCAGATAAACCGACTCGCCCTTCTGCCCGCTGACGGTCATGCCCATGACGTCGACGAAGAATTTCAGGCTCTCGTCGGGCTTCGGCGTCAGCAGCTCCATGTGGCCGAGATGGGCGAGATCGAGGATCGGTTCGGGCTGCATGGGTTCCTCCTGGGCATGGCGGACGCATGGTCCGCCGAGTCATTTGTACCAATGTACAAATGATTAGGTCCAGTCAACAAACCGGCCGCTCCGTCAGGAGAAGCATGCCGGCGACAATCCTCCGAACGGACGGGACCGGATGTTCGAATGGTAAAATCTTCCTTAAGCGCTTTCGCGCCCGAAGGCCTAGAAAAGCAGCATTTCTCGGCCAAATCTGCCGACAAGTATGCATTGGGAACAACCCTATTAGCCGAATTGTCACGGATTTAACAAAGCTCCCGCCCCTGCCGCTTAACCGTTTGTGCAGCCCCCGGCTCGCATAGTCAGGATTAAACTCCTCGCTCATGCCAGGTTCATTCATCGTGACATCCTTTGGACGCGTGATTTCGGTTCGCGGATCGCTCGCCCGGGTCGGGCTTCTGGCGGAAAGCCAGATGCCGGTCTCGGAAGTTCGGGCCACCGTCGGCCGGTTCGTCAGCATCCGCTGCGCCAGCTCGATTATCGTCGCCATGATCACCGAGGTGTCCTGCGAGAACCTCTCGAGCAGCGACAATTTGATCGCGATCGCCTCGGTCGACCTGCTCGGCGAAATCCTCAACGCCGCCGGCAAGGCGAAATTCCAGCGCGGCGTTACCAACTATCCGACCATCGGCGATTCCGTCGACCTGATCACGAGCCAGGAGCTGCGCACGATCTACGCGCCGACGGGCTCCGACCAGATCAATGTCGGCTTCCTTCAGCAGGATAGCTCGGTCGTCGCCTATGTCGATATCGAGGAAATGCTGTCCAAGCATTTTGCAGTGCTCGGATCGACCGGCGTCGGCAAATCCACCGGCGTGTCGCTGCTGCTCAACGAGATCCTGAAAGCGCGGCCCAACCTGCGCATCTTCCTGCTCGACGTCCACAACGAATATGGCCGCTGCTTCGGCGACCGCGCGCTGGTGCTTAACCCGCGAAACCTGAAGCTGCCGTTCTGGCTGTTCAATTTCGAGGAAATCGTCGACGTGCTGTTCGCTGGCCGCGCCGGCGTCCCCGAAGAGCTCGACGTCCTCGCCGAGGTCATCCCGATCGCCAAGGGAATCTACACGCAGTATCAGAACGCCGATCGCCTCGGCCTCAAGCGCATCGATCCCAAACAGATCGGCTACACCGTCGACACGCCGGTACCGTACCGCCTGGTCGATCTGATGTCGCTGATCGACGAGCGCATGGGCAAGCTGGAAAACCGCTCCTCGCGCATCATCTATCACAAGCTGATCTCGCGCATCGAAGCGGTCCGCAACGACCCACGCTACGCCTTCATGTTCGACAACGCCAATGTCGGCGGCGACACCATGGCCGAAGTCATCAGCCATTTGTTCCGCCTGCCCGCCAACGGCAAGCCGATGACGGTGATGCAGCTCGCCGGCTTCCCGGCCGAGGTCATCGACTCCGTCGTCTCCGTGCTCTGCCGCATGGCCTTCGACTTCGGCCTGTGGAGCGACGGCGTGTCGCCGATGCTGTTCGTCTGCGAAGAGGCCCACCGTTACGCCTCCGCCGACCGCAATGTCGGCTTCGGGCCGACCCGCAAGGCGGTGTCGCGCATCGCCAAGGAAGGCCGCAAATACGGCGTCTATCTCGGCCTCATTACCCAGCGTCCGGCCGAGCTCGACCCCACCATCATCTCCCAGTGCAACACGCTGTTCACGATGCGTCTTGCCAACGAGCGCGACCAGGCGCTGCTGCGCGCCGCGGTATCGGATGCGGCCGCGAATTTGCTGTCCTTCGTTCCGTCGCTCGGCACCCGCGAAGTGCTGGCCTTCGGCGAAGGCGTCGCGCTGCCGACCCGTCTGCGCTTCAAGGAGGTGCCGCCGCACCAATTGCCGCGCGGCGAGGCCACCATCTCGAGCGTGCCGTCGGTCACATCAGGTCACGACATGCATTTCGTCGGCGCGGTGCTCGAACGCTGGCGCGGCGCCACCTCGCAGCGCGACACGCCGAACGACCCGGTGTTCTCGGCCCCGCCGGCCAAGACGCTCGCCCCGGCCGAGACGCCGATGCTGCAACCGTCGATGGGGCTCGATCCCGATCGCTTCTCGCTGCTGAAGAAGCCGCTGCGGTAAGGCACGTCAGCATCCGCGACAGGTCAAGCACGCCGTCGCGGTCGTCCAACCTGCAGCCTCGGTGAGGCCATTGATCAGAGCTTCGGCGGCTTCGGGCAGGCCGGGCACTCGCCGCCCCCGCCGGGTACGGCCCGCGCAACAGCCCTGGTGGTGCGTGCAGACTGCGTCGCCTTTGATGTCTTGAAGTGCTTGTGCCCGAGGTTGAACAGCGCCTTGCTGACCCCCACCGTGTGCTCCTTCTTGTCGCAGTCTTCCAGAAACGCCTTCAAGGTTTTGGCCTTCTCGAGTGCCTTGAAGTAGCGATAGACGCCGCTGACCGGCAAGTCCTTGTGATTTGAGGCCGCCATTTTCGATATCTCCCCAGCCTGTCCAACTCCGGTTGCACGAAATCGCCCAGCATGATCAAGGAACTATTCTTCCGACGCCTGTTCCAAAGCGCGTCAACGCGTTTTGGGTATTGAACTCTCTCTGTCGATCGAGAGCGGCCGAAGCAGCCGCCTTCGCGGCTTTGCCAGGCGCGAGGATGCGCCCGAACTCGTCGAATTGTGGCAAGCCCTTCTTGTCAGGCGGCAGACTGATCAGGATGATGATCGTATGGAGGTCCTGCCTGAGATTGTCGAGATTCAGGCTTGCACTTGTTGGCACCCATTTTCCGATCGTCGGATCCGCCGTCGTCGATGGATCGAAATTGCCCGTGTTCTTGGTGGTGAACGTCAGAGTGTCGCTCATCGACGCCGTCGTATAGTCTTGGTCTTTGCCAGCAAGATTCTCCCACTGGTTTGCCAGCAGGAACGAATCGACGAGGGAATTGATCCTGAGCAATCCGGCCGCCGGAAATAGATAGTTGGGCGCCCGCGGAGCGTTCTCGCACGCATCCGTGCGCATTAGACGAGCCAGACTGTCGAAGGTGTCAAAAGTCCTGAAGTGCCGCGATACCTCCCGGGTACGGTCGTTCTTGGCACCAAGTCCGATCGCGTTGGTGCTGCCCGTAAACTGCCTCAACAGAGTGACATTCAACCCCGTCGTGTTCTGCTCAGTCGTGTCGATCGTAAAGTCGTAGCTGATCGAGGTGTCCTTGTAGAACACAAAGGGGTTTCTCAGTTCGAGGGCGAAGCGCTCCCATTTGAGCCGACGCCAGCTCTCTGGATTGCTGCGCAGCCAATCCAGCAACTGCTCTTTGTTCATCTGCTCATAAAGGATCGGGCTGCCAGCAGCCTCGATGTTTCGAATAACGACTTGCCGGATCGCGTCCCGGGTCTGACACCGGATGATCGCGGCGATCTTATCGCTGTTGAAGGACATCACGTCATCAGGCAGCGGATAGATCGAGCATCCACTCGAAAGAGCAGCAAAGGCCGATGCCGCAATCCAGGTCAATCGCCGCATGGCGTCGCCCCCAAAACACGGAATGACTTATCGCAATAACTTCAACCTTAGGACGTTTTGAAATGACAATCAACCACAGCGATGACGGGGCGAGACGACGTGAGCGAACCGGGCGCTACGCCGCGGCAGAGCCGCTTTCCTAAACCTCGTGTCGGCTCGCGGACATGGCCACATGTCGGGGCACGTTGAGGCGGCCGCCCGCATCGACTATGGTTGCCGGCCCCAAGCCGGAATCCATATCCATGACAAAAACCGCCACGCAACGCTTCCCCGCTCCCGCCCTCGACTCGCTGCCCGAAGACATCCGCACGCGCCTGCTGGGCGTGCAGGAGAAAAGCGGCTTCGTACCGAACGTGTTCCTGACGCTCGCCTATCGGCCCGACGAGTTCCGCGCCTTCTTCGCCTATCACGACGCGCTGATGGAGAAGGACTCCGGCCTCACCAAGGCCGACCGCGAGATGATCGTGGTGGTGACCTCGGCAGCCAACCAGTGCCAGTATTGCGTGATCGCGCATGGCGCGATCCTGCGCATCCGCGCCAAGAACCCGCTGATTGCCGACCAGGTCGCAGTGAACTATCGCAAAGCCGACATCACGCCGCGGCAAAAGGCGATGCTCGACTTCGCGATGAAGGTCTCGGCCGATGCGCAGCGCGTCTCGGAGGAAGATTTCGCAGCGCTCGCGCCCCACGGCTTCAGCGACGACGACATCTGGGACATCGCCGCGATCTCAGCCTTCTTCGCCCTGTCGAATCGGCTGGCGAATTTCACAGGCATGCGGCCGAACGAGGAGTTTTATCTGATGGGGCGCCTGCCGAAGAAATGACGGTGAACGCTGCCGGGCCCGTGACGTGCTGCTTACGTCTTCCGCCGCTGGCTCCAGAAACTCCCCAGACCGACAATCGCCGTGACGAGCAGAACGGCGACGAAGGTCTGGATGATGGTGAAGTTCAGGGCATCGCGCGCAACGAACAGCGCGGTGATGGCGCCCGCAGCGATAAAGAGAATACGAAAGATCGCGCCCACTATTAGGTCTCCGGGTGAGCATGACCCGAAGAGCCCGGAGACCGGCGCCAGCTCGGCTATCATGCCGGTCAACTTTAACAGTCGGCATCCGGGTGCGCTTGCGGCAGATCAAAAGCCCTAGGCCTCCTCGACCTCGAGCGTGATCGACACTTTCAAGAACGGCACGCCCTCTTCGCGCACGTCGACGACGATGCGATGCGCGCTGCCGGTGGTGAAGGCATCGCGGGCGATGGAGGCGCCGGTCAGCACCGCCTCCTTGCGCGCGTCGTCACCGTCGACAAATTCGCGCCCGTCCTCGTCCGGAGTGAAACAGCCATTCTCGTGAATGTCGAAATGGAATCGCGGCATCGGGCGCCCTCAAAGCGTTGGCGACTGGTGCAGATAACGGCCGTCGAAATCCGCAAGTTCCAAAAATTTGCGCTCGTCCAGCACAGTGACCCGGCCGCGGTGCAGCTCGACGATGCCCTCCTGGCGCAATTGCTTGATGATGCGGTTAGCGTGCACCGCGGTGATCCCGAGGGCTTCGCCGATCTGCTCCTGCGTCAGCGGCATCTCGAAATTGTTGCCGTCCTGGCGGCCGATGATTCTCAGGCGTTCGCGCAATTCGAGCATGACATGAGCGAGACGCGCAGGCGCCGGTCGCTGACCGACATTGACGAGCCATTCGCGAAACATGGCGGCGTCGATCAGCGTGTCCCGCCAGAACATCTCGGCGACAACAGGTCTGCGGCGATGCAGCCTTTGCAGCGTTTCATGGCTGATGAAACCGAGCGTCGCAGGCGTCAGCGTCGCCAGATCATGATCCATTACGTGCAGGAACAGGCTCATCAGGTCCGGGATCTCGCCGGGGATATGGATCGAGAGGATCTGCCGCTTGCCGCTCGCAATCGTCTTGGAGCGCGCGCAAAAGCCATCGGCGATCAGGCAGCAGTTAGTCGCCCGCTCGCCGTCGCGCACCACCGGCGTTTCCGCAGGGAATTGCCGAACGACGATCGGAAGCTCTTCGATCTCCTTGACGTCCTCGTCCGCAATTGCGGAGGAGATGCGCAGACGCCTGATGAGCGCCGCGCGAATCATATCGCCTGCCACTGCACACTCCCGGTCCGGGGATTGGAACTCGTGGCATCTTGCGGGTCCTGGAACGCGCGTCGCCACAGGATGAAAATCCGGCGATCGGGTCGCAGTTCCAACAAAAGTTAAGGACGGTGCTCGCCGGTGCATGGTTGTGTTTGCAACCGGAAAGGCAAAGCCATGACCAAGAAACGCAACCGCACGCGACCGGCGCTCTCACTCCAGGAGCGCCTGAACAAGTTCACCCAGAACGCGCGCGCCGCGGCCAAAAACCTCCCGGCCGGCGCCGAGCGTCACGCCCTGTTGCAGAAGATCCGCGACGGCGAGGCCGCCGCGGAAATGGAACGTCTGCTGGCGTCACCCGGCGCGCAAAATCCCAAGTGAACTTGAGCGCCGCAAAGCGTTATGCCGCTATTGCTTCGCCATCAAATCGAGTGCCGGAGCGAAGCGCTCGGCAAACGTCAATGTCTTGGCGTGGTGAACCGCCGCAAACGATGCCGAGATTCCTGCTGTGGCGACCGCGAGCAGGGCGATGACGAAAACCAGACGGCGCATTTTGGCCTCCTGTGTGAGCTCGACTACAGGTCATAAGTGCGGTGGCTCTGTTTCAGGACGGCTTCATGGGCGCGGAAAATGATGTCGCTCAAGCGACTGTGATGCGATCCGGCTTATCGGACCGCGCGCCGTGACCAACTAACAAATGTCGCACTTGTCTTGCTGCGAACGCGAGCCGCGCAGGGAATTTTTCGCCGGCGATCGCGATCATGAAGCCCAGGACGACCGCGACAAGCAGCGTTGGATGAAGTGCGGACTGATCGAGGATACCTCAAATGAAAATCATCATCCGGAAGCTCAATGGTTTGTGGCACCTGATCGTCGGGGCAAGCCAGATCCAAACGCCGTTCCTGGAAACCCAGGACCGCGCGCTGGTCGTGACTTACGCCCGTCGCGCTTACCCTGGCGCCAAGATCTTCCAGCGCGACTGATGCGAACGTTGCGCGCCTAATCGTCGTCCGCCGGGCCGCACCAGCCCGGGAGATAAATCGCATCCTTGCTCTTGGCCGCGGCCAAAGCCTTTTCGAGTGCCTTGTCGAAATTGGCATCGACTGCCTTGCGCGTCAGCTTTCGGCGCAGAAAATCGGCCCACAGGAATTCGGAGAACGGCGTGGTGTCCTTGGCAAAGCCGCCCATGCGGCGAAGCTCGCCGGCAAGGCTTCGGAACGGATCGTCCTTGAGATCGACGACCGATTTCGGGAGGTCGCGGAACGGACGCCGCTCGCCCTTGGCATCGTAGGGATAGACCCAGCGCTTGTTGTCCATCACGCCCCAGAACGCCTCGCGCTCGACCATCCTGAGATCGCCGACCACGCTCACCAGCACCTCCTTGATGCCCTCGGCATGCAGCGCGCAGCCGAGATGATGATGGTCGATCACGTAATAGCGCCCGTCAGGTCCGTAGACGACGGGGATCATGTGGGTGCCAAGCAGGTCGGATTGCTTCTTCTTGTCGTGCTCGCGCCAGCGCTTGCGCTTCTCCTTGACCTCGCGCATGCCGACCGTCATCTGCGTCGGCCGGAGCGACAGGATCGGCACCGGGTGCACTCTCGGTTCGCGCGCGTTGGTGGTGGGCATGGTCGAAGATCCCCTCGCATCGTTGGACCGGCGGACCGGGTTCCCCAGACTATGCCATCAGCACCGCGGCGGCAAAATGCGTTCGGTCGGGGCGCGGATCACAAGCCGCTGCTCACGCGTGCAGGGTCGATGTCGGTTGCTGCAACGCAACCCGCGAATTTCCGACGCCGGGCGGACGGCCGTGCGCCGTTCGCAGCTCCCATGAAAGATAGTGCGAAAGCGCAATGCACGTGCGCGTTGAGAAGATTTCCTGCAATGCTTTCACCACGTATGCTATCTAAAAATCGCTGCTTCGGAGTGATCCTCACACCATGAAAATTCAGCGGCCCATAAGCTCGGATGACGAGCATCGGGTGCTCCAGTTCAGGCCGCGCACCTCGCCTCCCCCGGCGATCCACCGGGGCAGCGCCACCGTGCAGCCGTTGCGCATCGCACCCGAACCGCTGGACCTGTCGCGTTATGAGCAGCCCCGCACCGAGCCGGACGATTTCCGCCACCGCATGCTCGCCAACATCGCAGCCCTCGCCTTCACCATCGCGCTGACTGCGATCGGGATCTGGCTCGCGGTGAGCATCGCCGACCTCAGGCGGACCCAGGATTGCGTGCTGATGGGTCGCCGCGACTGCGTCAAGATCACGACGCCGCACATCTAGGCCCCGCCCGCCGCCGGTCCCCTGCCGAAATGGGTTCTGGCAGGCATCCCCAGCCCTGTCCCTTGCCGTCCCCTTGGTCCCCCCGGCTCCATTGAACTCAGGGCGGCGCTCCGTTATACGGGCTCTCGACCCGGCCAGAGGGGGGGTTGAGGGCGTCACTCGGGGCGCGATGCCCACCCACCTTGCCACTCTGGAACATCTGACAAATACCCGCAATCTATCAAAGGCTTAGTGATGTCCACCACATTCGATCAGGTCGCTACGATCATCGCTGAAACCTGCGACATCCCGCGCGACACGATCACGCCGGATAGCCACGCCATCGATGACCTCGGCATCGACAGCCTCGATTTTCTGGACATCGCGTTCGCGATCGACAAGCAGTTCGGTATCAAGCTGCCGCTGGAAAAGTGGACCCAGGAGGTCAACGACGGCAAGGCGACCACCGAGCAGTATTTCGTGCTGAAGAATCTGTGCGCCCGCATCGACGAACTGGTTGCGGCCAAGGGCGCGAGCGCCTAAGCGCGCGGTCATGCAACTCGAATACTTCCACATGATCGATCGCATCGTCGACCTCAATGTCGACGAGAAGCGGATTGTTGTCGAAGCGACGGTTCCGAAGGAAAGCACCATCTTCGAGGGGCACTTCCCGGGCTACCCGCTGATGCCCGGCGTGCTGCTGATCGAATCGATGGCGCAGGCCTCGGGCTTTCTGCTGCTCGGCGTGCTGAAGTTCGAGCGCATGCCGATCCTGGCCGCCGTGAAGGAAGCCAAGGTGCGCGGCTCGGTCTTCCCGGGCGACGTCATGACCCTCGAGGCAAGCCTCGCCCATGAGGGCTCGGGCTACGCGATGACCGAGGCCAAGATCAGGGTCGACGGCAAGCTGCGTGCGAACTCGGCGCTCACCTTCACGCTGATCCCCTTCCCCAACTCGGATATGCGCGGATACATGGACGCGGTCGCCAAGCGCGTCGGCTTTCCGCAACAGGCCGTATCGCCATGACTGACACCGCTGCGAAGCCCGGCCAGACGGAAGTCTGGATCACCGGCATTGGACTTGCGACCTCGCTCGGCGAGGGTCTCGACGCCAATTGGGCCGCGCTTCAGGAGAAGCGCATCAATGTCGATGAGAAGGGCTTTGCGCCCTACATCGTGCATCCCCTGATGCCTGTGACCTTCGACAGCCAGATCCCGAAGAAGGGCGACCAGCGCCAGATGGAAGCCTGGCAGCGCATCGGCGTCTACGCCGCGGGCCTGGCGCTCGACTCGGCCGGCATCAAGGGCAACAAGGACATCCTGTCGAAGATCGACATGGTGGTGGCCGCCGGCGGCGGCGAGCGCGATCTCAACGTCGACACCGGCGTACTCACCGCCGAGGCCAAGGGCGCCAATGCGCCGGGCTTCCTCAACGAGCGGCTGATGAGCGATCTCAGGCCGACGCTGTTCCTGGCCCAGCTCTCCAATCTGCTCGCCGGCAACATCGCCATCGTCAACGGTCTGGGCGGCACATCGCGCACGTTCATGGGCGAAGAGGTCGCCGGCGCCGACGCCGCGCGCATCGCGCTGTCGCGCATCGCCTCGGGCGAGAGCGACATCGCGCTGGTCGGCGGCTCGCATAATGGCGAGCGCAAGGACCTGATGGTCCTCTACGAATTCGGCGACTTCAACCTGAAGGACAAGTTCGCTCCCGTCTGGGCGCGCAAGGACCACGCCGGCTTCGCGCTCGGCTCGGCCGGCGCCTTCCTGGTGCTGGAATCAAAGGCCCACGCAGAAGCGCGCGGCGCAAAACCTTACGCAAAGCTGTCGAGCGTGGTGACTGATCTGGCCCGCCGCAAGCAGTCCGGCGACATGGAAGCGACGCTGGAGAAGCTCTGGGCGAAACTGCCCAAGCGCGAAGGCAAGGGCGCGATCATCTCGGGCGCAACTGGCGCTGAGCCGGCGACGAGCGAGGAACGCGGCTTCCTGAAGGGCCATGCCGATGTCCCGGTGCGCGCGACCGGCACGATGTTCGGCCACACCATGGAAACGCAATTTCCGCTCGGCCTTGCGCTGGCCGCGCTCTCGATTTCGCGCGGCGCGCTATTCCCGCCGAACGATTCCACGGGGACCGAGATTGAAATGCAGGGAGCGCCCACCCAGATTGTGGTGGTCGGGGCCGGACACTGGCGCGGCGAAGGCATGGCGCTGGTCGAGGCTGTGAAGTAGTTCAAGCGGGGGATCGACATGACTGCACCACGCGACAAACTCGGGCGTCCCGTCGTCGTCGTTACCGGCATGGGCATCATGACCTCGCTCGGCAACGGCAAGGCCGACAATTGGGCGAAGCTCGTCGCCGGCGAATCCGGCATCCGCACCATCACGCGCTTTCCGGTCGACGGCCTGAGGACGACGATGGCCGGCACGGTCGATTTCGTCAGCGTCGATCCGTTCTCCTCCACCGGCCTGTCCGAGCGGATGGCTGAGCTGGTCACGGAAGAAGCGCTTGCGCAGGCCGGTATCGGCGCCAAGGCCGATTTCCCGGGCCCCCTCTTCCTGGCGGTCGCGCCGGTCGAGGTCGAGTGGCCGCAGCGCCGCGAGCTCGGCCGCGCCGTCGGCGCGCAGGATTTCACCTATGACGATTTGCTGCGCATCTCCGGCGGCGGCAAGTACAGCGCCTATCACCACCGCTTCATGTTCGGCTCGGTGGCAGCCCACCTCGCCGAGACTTTTGGCACCAAGGGCTCGCCGATCTCGCTGTCGACGGCCTGCGCCTCGGGCGCGACCTCGATCCAGCTCGGCGTCGAGGCGATCCGCCGCGGCGAGACCGATGCCGCGCTGTGCGTCGCGACCGACGGCACCGTCAATCCGGAAGCGCTGGTGCGCTTCTCGCTGCTCTCGGCGCTGTCGACCCAGAACGATCCCCCGCAGGCGGCCTCTCGCCCCTTCTCCAAGAACCGCGACGGCTTTGTCATGGCCGAAGGCGCGGGCGCCCTCGTGCTGGAAAGCTACGAGGCTGCAGTCGCGCGTGGTGCAAAAATTCTCGGCGTCATCGCCGGCTGCGGCGAGCTCACCGATTCCTTCCATCGCACCCGTTCCTCGCCCGACGGCAAGCCGATCATCGGCTGCATGAACAAGACACTGGCCGATGCCGGCATGACGCCGGACCAGATCGACCACATCAACGCGCACGGCACCGCGACGCCCGAGAACGACAAGATGGAGTACAACACGACATCGGCCGTGTTCGGCGATCTCATCTCGAAGATTCCGGTCACCTCCAACAAGTCGATGGTCGGCCACACCATCTCGGCCGCAGGCGCCGTCGAGGCGATCTTCTCGCTGCTCACGCTCGAGCATCAGCGCATTCCGCCGACCATCAATTACGACAATCCGGATCCCACGATCCTGTTCGACGTCGTCGGCAACAAGGCGCGCGACGCCCGCGTCACCGCGGTGATGTCGAACTCGTTCGGCTTCGGCGGCCAGAACGCCTCGCTGATCCTGACCCGCGAACCGGCCTGACCGGACGCATGGCGCTGATTCCTATCAGCACGAAGATTCGCGCGCGGAATGCAGCCAAATCGATCGGCGGCGGCCTGATCGGTGCCGCCACCGTCGGCATGCTGCGCACCACGCGCTATTTCGATCCAGCCAAGACCTCCGACTTCTTCGCGCGCACCGTAAAACTGATCGGCCCGCGCCTGCGCGAGCACCGCATCGGCCGCGCCAACCTCACCGCGGCATTTCCCGAGAAGTCGCCGGAAGAGATCGAAACCATCCTGATGGGCGTGTGGGACAATCTCGGCCGCGTCGGCGCCGAGTTCGCCCATATGGACCATGTCTGGGATTACGACCGCGCGCATCCCGAGAACAGCCGGATCGAACTCCCGGCGCGCAGCATCGAGCTGTTCGACCATATCCGCGACGACGGCAAGCCGGCGCTGATCTTTGCAGCCCATCTCGCCAATTGGGAATTGCCGGCGCTCGCCGCCGTCGCGCATGGCCTCGATACCGCGATCCTCTACCGCCGCCCCAACATCGCCTCGGCCGACCGCATCATCCAGGAGATGCGCCAGGTCAACATGGGCACGCTGATCCCTGCGGGGCGCGACGCGCCGCTGCGCCTCGCGCAGGCGCTCAAGGACGGCAAGCACGTCGCCATGCTGATCGATCAGTACCTCACCGGCGGCGTCGAGGTCACCTTCTTCGGCCGCAAGACCCGCGCCAATCCGATGCTGGCCCGCCTGCTCCGCCAGGTCGAATGCCCGATCCACGGCGTCCGCATCATCCGCAAGCCCGGCAACCGCTTCGCTGCGGAACTGACGGAAGAGGTCCAGCCGGTGCGCGATGCCGACGGCAAGATCGACATCCAGGGCACGACGCAAGCGATTACGAGCGTGGTAGAAGGCTGGGTGCGCGAGCATCCGGAGCAGTGGCTGTGGCTGCACCGCAGGTGGCGGTAAGGCTTACTGCTCCGGCAAGCCTGCGTCGACCTCTGCCTGAACGACGCGTTCCCAGGCTGCGATACAAACCGGACTTGCGTTCTTCATCGGCGGCCAGACGCTGACCCGCGTCGTGCCGGGCCGCAAGCGCAGTCCCTCCGCGATCGCCGCCCTCGCCTCCTCGAACCGGCCCGTTCTCTGATAGGCAGCGGCGAGCAGAAAGTGCGAGCGGCCGGTCCCCGGCGTGATCGCGATCGAACGCTGCAGCCACGGCAGGGCCTCCTCGTAGCGCCCCATCAAGGCATTCGCCATGCCTGCGCCGAGCAGCCAGGTCCAGCGCGAGGCCGGCGGCGCATCGTAACGATCGGCTTGCTGGAATGTCGCGAGCGCATCGTCGAAGCGCCCGAGATAGACCTGCCCGAGGCCGATCAGATAGAGCGCAGACCCGTTCCACGGATCGAAGCTCAAGGCCTTGGCGCAGGTGACGAGACTTTGCACGAATTGGTTGGTCGCGCTGAGGAAGCGGCAATGGGCCTCGAGCACCGGAATGGAATTCGGCTTCAATCGCAGCGTGTGCTCGAGCGTCGCATTGGCCCTCGCCTCGACCGTAACCGCCTCCTCCGGGCTGAACCAGACCATCTGGATGCCGCGCATCTGGAGCGAGGCGAGCGCCACCGCGAGATCGACATTGTCGGGGTCGTCGGTCAGCGCCTTCCGCACCATGGCCTGCGCCGCGCCAAAACGTTCGCGCGTGGTCTGGTTGATCGAGGCGAGCGCCTGATCGACTGCCACCTTGTCGCCGCCCGCGGACGCGCCGGCCGTCCTGGAGCGCGCTGCACTCGGCTCCAGAATCTCGTTGAGACGGCGTGCGAGCACATGGCCGACGCCGGCGGCGAGCCGGGATTGCGCAAGCTGTGCGTCCGCCTCGTCCGCGGAGACCGACACCGCCGTGACCGACTGAACCTCGCCGGTGTCCACCTTGATGATGCGCGCCCGCAGCGTCCAGGACTGATCGCTCAGCTGCAACTCGCCACGCAGCTCGAAGTCGGATGAGGTGGCCGGTGCGGTGGCGCTTTCGCCGCCCGCGACGGCCAATCGTGGTGCAACTACGCTGATGTTCTGGATCTTGGCAAAACCATCCGCCAGGCGGCCGGTGACCTCCGCCGCCATCACCGCACCGCGGGAATCGTTGCTGGCGTCAACGATCGACATCACGGCGATCCTCGGCGGCGTTCGCTTGAACAGCAGGTCCGGCCTCAGTACCGGCGCGGCCACCGCAAGCCCCATGATGACCAGAAAGAGCCCGGCCACGGCGGCGACCATGGCCTGCCGGCTCAAACCGAACATGGCGCGCTGTGGCGTCGGCTGGGCCGGGACACCTCCGGCCGGCGCCGCAGGCCCGATCTCGACGGCCTGCGCGGGCGGAGGCGCGTGCGCCGTGAGCACAACCTCCGTCGCCAGCAGATAGCCGCCGCCGGAGGCGAGCTTGATCAGCTGCCGCCGCTCGTCACTGAGCGCGGTGCGAAGCTCGCGGATGCATTGGAACAGGCTGTCCTCGCCGACATGGACGTTCGGCCAGACCGCCTCCATCAACTCCTGCTTGCTCAGCACCCGGCCGCCGCTGGTCGCAAACAACCGCAGCATCTCAAAGGTCTTGGGCCGGAGCTTGATTGCAACGCCATCGGCCGAGCGCAGCTCCGCGCGCTGCTGATCCAGCTCGAAGCCGGCGAAACGAAGCAACTGATCCCCCACAGCGTCTCTCTGGCCGGCTGATATAGGGCAACTGTGTCGAAAAAGCCCGAAAAGTTTCCCTGAAACGGAAATATCAGAAAGCTTCAGAAACAAGCCAACCCCTTATCAGGACACCGCTCCCGTCCAATGCGATGAATCCAGTCGAGGACTCGCGAAGGCATGCCGGGGGACGTGGTGAGGACGGGGAAAGATTGTTTCAAAGCCACCCGCCGCCTGCGGGCCGCGCTGCTGACATCGTCGGCGCTGGTCTTGGCCTGGATGCTGCCAGCCGCGCCCTCGCGCGGCGCGTCGGATGGCACCTGGCTCACCTCTCCCGGCAGCAACGACTATGGCACCGGCTCCAACTGGGACGGCAGCTTCGTGCCGGCGGGCACGGCCTCCTTCGGTACCTCGAACACCACCAGCCTGTCGATTTCGAACGCCTCGGTCGGCGGCTGGACCTTCAATGCCGGCGCCTCGAACTACGTTTTTGACGTCAGCGACTCGCTGAACTTCATGGGCGCCGGCATCACCGTCAACGGCGGCAGCGTCACGATCAACTTCAACAGCGTCGCGGCGGATGGCGGGTTCTATGGCGGCACCCTCGGCAACGCCACCATCAACAACAACAACGGCGACCTCCAGTTCTTTAACGGCAGCACGGCCGGCAATGCCGCGGTGAACAACAACGGCAACGGTCAGATACTCTTCTTCACGTCGAGCACGGCCGGTACCGCAACCATTGCAAACAACGGCTACCTCGTAGCCTTCTACAACTCGAGCTCGGCCGGCAGTTCGACGATCACCAACAACGACACCCTCCAGTTCTTCGACCAGAGCACGGCCGGCAGTTCGACGATCACCAACAACGCCGACCTCGAGTTCAGGGACAATAGTACGGCCGGTGCCGCCACCATCAACAACAGTGGCAACCTCCAGTTCTTCGACCAAAGCACGGCCGGCAATGCCGCCCTCAACAACAACAGCGGTCTGATATCCTTCTTCACGTCGAGCACGGCCGGCAGTTCGACGATCACCAACAACGCCAACCTCGATTTCAGGGACAACAGCACGGCCGGTACCGCCACCATCACCAACAATGGCAACATCTATTTCTTCAACTCCAGCACGGCCGGCACCGCCACTATCACCAACAACAGCATCCTGGTTTTCCTGGGCAACAGCACGGCCGGCAATGCGGCCATCAATAATGTCGGCGGCTCGGTCGATTTCTCGGCCACGACGGGACTCAACGGCGACAACAAGATCAGCGCCGGCTCAATCGCAGGCGCGGGCTTCTACCAGCTCGGTGTCAATGAGTTGACGGTCGGGTCCAACAATCTCTCGACCGAAGTGAGCGGCGTCATCGCGGGCACCGGCGGCTCGCTGATAAAGATAGGCACCGGCACGCTGATCCTGTCGGGAGCGAACATCTATACCGCCGGCACCTCGATCAACGGCGGCGCGTTGCAGCTCGGCACTGCCGGCAGCGTCGGCACCATTCTGGGGACCGTCAATGTTGGCGCCAGCGGCACGTTCAACGTCGTCAACGCCGACACGAGCGGCATCACCAGCATCTCGAACAGCGGGACCACATATTTCCGCAACGCGACCAGCGCCGGCAGCGCCTCCATCACGAACAACAACCTCCTGTATTTCAACGATACCAGCACGGCAGGCAGCGCCACCATCATCAACAACGCCAACGGCAGTGCCGTTTTCTTCGGAAACGCCACGGCCGGCAGTGCGGCTATCACCAACAGCAACAACGCCTACCTGTATTTCTACGACAACAGCACGGCCAGCAATGCAGCGATCACCAACAACAATTGGCTGTCGTTCAACACGAACAGCACGGCCGGCAGCGCCACGCTCACCAACAATGCCTACCTGTATTTCTACGACAACAGCACGGCTGGCGGCGCGACCATCACCAGCTCCAATCTGCTGGTTTTCCGCGACGACGCCACGGCCGGCAACGCCTCCATCATCAACACCGGCACCATCAAATTCCTCGTCCGCAGCACAGCCGGCAGCGCCGTTATCGCCAACACCGGTCAGCTGACTTTTGACGAAAACAGCACGGCCGGCAGTGCCGTCATCACCAACAACGCCGGCGGCACGACCAAATTCCTCTCTGCCGCCACCGCCGGCAATGCGCAGCTGATCAACAACGCGGCCAATGCCGTCTTCGATTTCTCCGGCAGCTCCGGCCCGAACGGCGACCACAAGCTCAGCGCCGGCTCGATCGCCGGCAACGGCACCTTTGATCTCGGCGCCAGTGCGCTGAGTGTCGGCAGCAACAATTTGTCGACCACCGTCAGCGGCGTGATCGCCGATGGCGGCGCGAGCGGCGGCACCGGCGGTTCGCTGGTGAAGACCGGCACCGGCACGCTGACACTGTCAGGGACGAACACCTATACCGGCGGCACCACCTTCGCCGGCGGCACCGTCAGCGTCTCGTCCGACGCCAATCTGGGGGACCTCGCAGGGGCCCTGACCTTCGACGGCGGGACCTTGCAAATCACCGGAACGACGTTCAGCGCAACCACGCGCAGCATCACCTTTGGTGCCGGCGGCGGCACGTTCGATATTGCGGCGGTGGCCAACAATTTTGTCGTCAGCCAGAACCTCGGCGGCGGCGCGCTGACCAAATCCGGCGCCGGCACGCTGACCTTGACCGGCACGGACACATTTACGCGCGCGACGATTGCCGACGGCAAGCTGGTGTTCGGCGCCAGTGCCACGGCCGGCAACATGGCCATCACCAACTACGCCACGCTGGTGTTCGACACCAATGCCACGGCCGGCAGCGCCACCATCACCAACGTCGGCCACACGCTGTTCGACGGCAACTCCACGGCCGGCAATGCACAATTGTTCAACGCTTCGCTCGGCTCCGTCTTCGACCTCTCGATGACGTCAGGTCCCAACGGCGACCACAAGCTCACCGCCGGTTCGCTCGCCGGCGCCGGGACATTCTATCTCGGCGCCAACGAGCTGACGGTCGGCAGCAACAATCTGTCGACCGACGTCACCGGCGTGCTCGCCGATGGCGGATCGGGCGGCGGCACCGGCGCCTCGCTGATCAAGGTCGGCACCGGCACGCTGACGCTGGAGGGCATCAATACCTACACCGGCGCCACCACCATCGATGGCGGCACGCTGGCGGTGAACGGCTCGATCCTGGCATCGAGCGGCGTCACCGTGAACGCGGGCGGCACGCTCGGTGGCACCGGCGTCGTCGGCAACACGACGATTGCGAGCGGCGGCACGCTGGCGCCCGGCAATTCCGTGGGCACCCTCACCGTCAGCGGCAATCTGGCGTTCAGCGCCGGCAGCTTCTACAGGGTGGAAGTCTCCACGACCGCCGCCGACCGCACCAATGTTTCGGGCACCGCGACGCTCACCGGCGCCACCGTGCAGGCGGTGGCGATACCGGGCAGCTTCCGCAGTCAGACCTACACCATTCTCAATGCGACCGGCGGGCTCGGTGGAACGCAATTCACCGGGCTGAGCGTCACTGGCAGCTTCAGCCCCACCCGCAATCCGCACCTCACCTATGATTTGAACAACGTCTATCTCGTGCTGGATCCCGGCACGATCGTGCTGCCGGCGGGCACCGGCGCCAACCAGAGCAACGTTGCCGGCGCCATCAACGGAGCCGTCGCGGGCGGCGGGACGCCGCCGGCCGGCTTCGATGCGCTGCTCAACATGGGCCAGCCGCAGCTCAACGGCGCGCTCGGCCAGGTCTCGGGCCAGCCGGGCGCTGCAGGCACGCAAGCCTCGTTCAACGCCATGCAGCAGTTTACGAACATGCTCGATCCGCTCAGTGGTGGCTCGGACGGCGAGCGCGGTGCAGCCGGCGGCGATGGCGGGACGCTGGGCTACGCGTCCAACGGACCGAACGATGCCAGGGTGCGCGAAGCCTATGCCGCGGTGACACCGCGCGAGGCCAGCGGTGAGGTCATCGACCGGCGCTGGGGCGTGTGGGCCTCCGGCTATGGCGGCGCCAGCACATTGAGCGGCAACGCCACGGCCGGTTCGAGCACGACCACCAGCCGCATCTACGGCACCGTGGTCGGCGCCGACTATCGCGTCTCTCCGAACACGCTGGTCGGCTTTGCGCTGGGCGGTGCCGGCTACAATTTCGCGCTGTCTGACAACCTCGGCAGCGGCCGTGCCGATCTGTTCCAGGCCGGCCTCTATGCCCGCCACAACTTTGGCCCGGCCTATCTCTCCGCGGCCCTCGCCTATGGCTGGCAGGACGTCACCACCGATCGCACCGTGACGGTGTCGGGCACCGACAAGCTCACCGCGAACTTCAAGGCCAGCACCTTCTCAGGTCGCCTGGAAACCGGCTGGCGCTTCGCACCCATCCCCGCCTCCAGCTTCGGCGTGACGCCCTATGCGGCCGCACAAGTCACCACCTTCCATCTGCCCGGCTACGGCGAGACCGCGCTCGTCGGCAGCAACCAGTTCGCGCTCTCTTACACCGCGCAGGACACGACCAACGTCCGCACCGAGCTCGGCGCCCGCACCGACCAGCGCTTCCTGGTCAGCGACGGCGTGCTCACTTTGCGCGGCCGGCTCGCCTGGGCGCACGATTCCAACACCAACCGACTC
The DNA here is from genome assembly GCF_900109945.1 of Bradyrhizobium sp. OK095. Lineage (GTDB taxonomy): Bacteria > Pseudomonadota > Alphaproteobacteria > Rhizobiales > Xanthobacteraceae > Bradyrhizobium. The sequence goes on along the minus strand of NZ_FOBX01000003.1, from coordinate 134,356 downwards.
GTGAACGCGGCCTTCCAGACGCTGCCGGGCGCGGCCTTCGCGGTCAACGGCGCGCAACCGGCAGCCGATTCCGCGCTTCTCGGCGGCCGCGCCGAGATGAAATGGAGGAACGGCCTCTCGCTCGCGGGCACCGTCGAGGGAGAGTTCTCCCGGAGCACGCAGACGTACACCGGCAAGGGCACGGTGCGTTATGAGTGGTAGACCGAAAGAGTTTTTCGGGTCGCCCCGCCGCCTGCGGGCCGCGCTGCTGACATCGTCGGCGCTGGTCGTGGCCTGGGCGTTGCCGGCGACGCCGTCGCAGGCGCAGGATGCCACCTGGCTCGCGTCCCCCAGCAACAGTTTGTATAACTTTGGCCCCAATTGGGACGCGGGTGTCCCATCCGGCACCGCCTACTTCGGCACCTCAAACACGACAAGCCTGTACACCGACCCGAGCGTCACGGTCGGTGGCTGGACCTTCAATGCCGGCGCCTCAAGCTACACCATCCTCATCCAGTCGAACCTGACGTTCACGGGGGCAGGCATCGTCGTCAATGGTGGCGGCATTGAAATCGACAACTCATCTGGCAGCGTTGTGACATTCGCCAACGCCAGCTCGGCGGGCGCCGCCACCATCGCCAACGGGGCTGGCGGAGTTGTCGCATTCTCCGCTAACAGCACGGCCGGCGCGGCGACCCTGAACAACCTCGGCAGCCTGACTTTCGGTGACAATAGCACGGCCGGAAGCGCGTCCATCACCAACAATAACGGCGTGTTCTTCAACAACGCCAGCACGGCCGGCGCCGCGACCCTGAACAACCTCGGCAGCCTGACTTTCGGTGACAATAGCACGGCCGGAAGCGCGACGATTACGAACCCGCAGTCTATCTTCTTCCACGACAGCAGCTCAGCCGGCAATGCGGTGATCACCAACACCGGCACGGTGACTTTTGACGGCACCAGCACGGCTGGCAATGCGGCCATCACGAACAGCAACCTTCTGAAATTCTCCGGCAGTGCCACTGGCGGCACCGGTTCGATCGTCAACAACAGTGCCGGAACCGTCTCCTTCTATGGCAACAGCACGGCCGGCGACGCGGCCATCACCAACAATGCCGGAGGGGTGGTCGATTTTACGAATTCTGCGGGCCCCGCCGGGGACGGCAAACTCACGGCCGGCTCGATCGCGGGTGCAGGCGCCTACACTCTCGGTAGCAACCAACTGACGGTCGGCTCCAACAACCAGTCGACCGAGGTCAGCGGCGTCATCTCGGGGGCTGGCGGATCGCTGGTCAAAACCGGTTCCGGCACGTTCACCCTGTCGGGAATGAACACCTATACGGGCGGCACCACCGTCAACGGCGGCACTCTCCAACTCGGCACGCTCAGTAGCATTGGCGCGGTCAAAGGCGCAATCAACGTCGGCGCCTCGGGCACGCTCAATCTCGTCAATACCGATGTGAGTGGCATCAGCACGCTCTCCAACAGCGGAACGACAAACTTCCTCAACCGCTCCGACGGCGGGGCCTTCGGGATCGTCAGCAACGCAGGAGGCACGGTCGACTTCTCCGGGACGACGGGCGCCGGGGGAGATGGCAATGTCCACGCAGGCTCGATTGCCGGGGCCGGCAACTATGTTCTCGGCGCCAATCATCTGATGGTCGGCAGCAACAATTCAGACGCCGAGATGAGCGGCGTCATTTCGGGCACGGGCTCGTTGGAAAAAATCGGCGGCGCGTCGCAGACGCTGAGCGGGATTAACACCTACTCCGGCGGCACTACGGTCTCGAACGGCTGGCTGATACTCGGCACATCCACGAGCTTCGGCTCGATCCAGGGCGCCGTGACCGTGAACAATCCCGGCAATCTCGGATTCGTCAATTCAAGCACCGATTCGATCAGCAGTATTTCCAACGCGGGAATTGTCGCTTTCTTTGCGAGTTCAAACGCCGGCCATGTTACGGTGACGAATATCAGCGGCGGCTTCTTTTATTTTAACGACAACTCGATTGCCGGCACCGCGGTCCTCAACAACGGGGGCTACACCCAGTTTCAAGGCACGAGCTCCGGCGGGAATGCCACAATAACGAATAGTGCCGGCTCTCTGTACTTCTCCGCCAGCAGCAGCGCCGGGCATGCAACCGTCAACAACAATTCCCTTCTGCAGTTCGATGGCACCGGCAGCGCCGGCAGCGCGACGATTACGAACAACTCGGTCACGTACTTCCACGACAACAGCAGCGCGGGAAGCGCCACCATTACCAACAACTCGACAATGAACTTCTACGACCATAGTAATGCCGGCAACGCCGCCATCATCAATAACAGCTTCCTCGATTTTTCGTCTTCGACAGGCGCCGCTGGCGATCACAAGCTCACGGCCGGCTCGATCGCGGGCATTGGCTTTTACATTCTCGGCGCCAACGAACTAACGGTCGGCTCGAACAATCAATCGACCGAAATGAGCGGCAGCATCATCGGCACCGGCGGTTCGCTGGTAAAGACCGGCACCGGCACGCTGACCCTCTCCGGGAACAACAGCTATGCCGGGGGCACCACGATCAATGGCGGCACACTCCAGCTCGGCAATGGCGGGACAACCGGCTCTATTCTCGGCAATGTCGTCGACAACGGCACGCTCGTCTTCGACCGCAGCGACACGATCACCTTCGCCGGTGATATCTCAGGCAGCGGCTTCCTGCAGCAGGTCGGTTCGAACACCACGATCCTGACCGGAAACAGCAGCAGCTTCACAGGCGTCACCACGATCTCGTCCGGCACCTTGCAGATCGGCGATGGCGGCACGACCGGCTCGCTTGCCGGTAATGTCGTCAACGACGGCGTGCTCACCATCAACCGCAGCGATGCCGTCACCCTGCCCGGCGATATTTCGGGCAGCGGCTCCCTGCAGCAGGTTGGTTCAGGCACCACGATCCTGACCGGAAGCAACGGCTACACCGGCGGCACCACGATCGCGGCCGGCACCTTGCAGATCGGCAATGGCGGCACGACCGGCTCGATCGTCGGCACTGTCGCCAATGACAGCGTGCTCGCCTTCAACCGCAGCAACACGGTCACCCTCGCCGTCAACATTTCCGGCAGCGGTTCGGTGCAGCAGATCGGTTCGGGCACCACGATCCTGACGGGCACGAACACCTATAGCGGCGACACAACCGTCTCCAGCGGCCGGTTGCAATTTGGTGACGGCAGCGCAAGCAGCAGCAACAATCTGGGCGGCAACGTCAACGTAACAGGCGGCGCGCTGGCGATCCAGACACCGACGACCCTGAACGTCGCGCAGACCGTGACCCTCGGCAACAACACTGCACTCTCCATTACTGCCGGCACAAACAGCCCCGCGCTGTCCGCCGACCGCGTCGCGATCGGCAACGGCGTCGCCCTCAACATCAGCGGCATCAGCGATGCGAGCCAGCTCGACAAGGTGCTGATCGACACTCGATCGGGCATCAGCGGCGACTTCGCCGCCGTCACCGTCGGCGGCTTCAGCGGCACGGTGGACTACCTCTCGATGTCCACCCGTAAATCGACCGACGGCCTGCAATACCTCGCCAGCTACGGTCTGAGCTGGACCGCGGGCAACTCCCTCGCCCACGGCACCTTCACGCTGACCAACGCCACCGACACCTTTACGGTCGGCGCAGCACTGACCGATCAGGCGGCGAACGCCGCGACGGGCTGGAACGGCAAATCGCTCACCAAGGCCGGCGCCGGGACGCTCATCCTGACCGGACACAACACCTATAGCGGGGGGACAACGATTTCGGGCGGCACGCTCCAGCTCGGCAATAGCGGTGTGACCGGCGCCATTTTGGGGACAGTCGGCGTCGGCAGCGGGGCCACGTTCAACGTCGTCAACGCCGACACGAACGGCATCACCAGCATCTCCAACGGCGGAACCACAAATTTTCGCAACACAAGCAGTGCCGGCTCCATCAACATCTCGAACAGCGGCACCGTGAGCTTTAGCGACACGAGCACCGCCGGAAACGCCAGCATCGACAACAGCAGCACGCTGACCTTCAACGGCACGAGTGTCGCCGGGGGCACGTACGACCTCACAAGCAGAACCTTCTCCGGCCGTTCGACCATCATCAATCATGACACCCTGGCCTTCAACGACTCGAGCGGGGCCGGCAGCACGGACATCACCAACGGCGGCACCCTGACCTTCAACGGCTCGAGCAGGGCCGATGGCGTCAACGTCGCCGGCACGATCATCAATGGCGGCTCGACGATTACCAACAGCGGCGCGATCAGATTCAACGATTCGAGCACAGCCGGAAGCGCAGGCATCACCAACAGCGGCACGGTGGATTTCACCGCCTCAAGCACGGCCGGCAGCGCCACCATCACAAACAATCACTTCGCCACCCTGACTTTCCTCGACGCCAGTACGGCCGGCAGCGCAACCGTCACCAATAATGGCGATGTGTATTTCAGGAACTCAAGCACGGCCGGTAGCGTGACCATCATCAATGCTGGCGATTACATGCATCCCCAGTCTGCCTCTTTGAATTTCGTCGACTCGAGCACGGCCGGTAACGCCAACATCACCAACAACGTAGCCAACTCGATCAGCTTCCGCGACACCAGTTCGGCGGCCAACGCCACAATTAGCAACGCTGCATCGCTGAACTTCCTGAACAGCAGCACGGCCGGCAACGCCGGCATCACCAACACCAGTAACGTGACCTTCTCGAATTCGAGCACGGCCGGCAGCGCGACCATCGACAATCAAGGTGGTATTACCTTCTTCGACGCCGCCAGCGCCGGAAGTGCCGAGATCACCGGCGGTGCAATCGCCTTCGCCAATACGAGCACGGCCGGCAACGCGACCATCATCAACAGCAACGGTTCGCTCTTCTTCGGAAATACCAGCACCGCGGGGAATGCGACGATCGTCAACAATATAAACCAGTCCTTCCAATTTCTCGACAGCGCAACCGCGGGCAGCGCCACCATCACCAACAATGGCCCGATGTGGTTCTCGAACCAGGCCACGGGCGGTCATGCGACCCTCACCAACACCAGCACCGGCATTGTCACATTCTTCGACACCAGCACCGCGGGCAATGCGACGATCGTCAACAACGGCCAGATCGCGTTCAGCGGCACCTCTACAGGGGGAAGCGCGACCATCACCAACAACGCCCAGCTGGTCTTCGACACCAGCGCCACGGCCGGCAACGCCGTCATCACCAACACCAATCAATTGACGTTCTACGGTCACTCCACCGCCGGCAATGCTGTCATCACCAACAGCGGCAATGTGCTGTTCGACGGCAACTCGACGCCCGACAACGCGCAGCTCATCAACACCGCCTCCACCGCCGTCATCAACTTCTTCACTCCCGGCCCGAACAGCGACGGCAAGCTCAGCGCCGGCTCAATCGCGGGCAACGGTCGCTTCGACCTCAACGGCATAGAACTGACGGTTGGCGGCAACAATCTGTCGACAATTGTCACCGGCGTGCTCACCGGTGACGGAAACGTCACCGGAACATCGCTGGTCAAGGTCGGCACCGGCCGGCTGACCCTGTCGGGCGTCAACACCTACACCGGTGCCACCACGGTCGACGGCGGCACGCTCGCGGTGAACGGTTCGATCGCATCATCGAGCGGCGTCACCGTGAATGCCGGCGGCACGCTCGGCGGCACCGGCATCGTCGGCAACACCACGATTGCAAGCGGCGGTACGCTCGCACCCGGCAATTCCATCGGCACCCTCACCGTCAGCGGCGACCTCAGCTTCAGTGCCGGCAGTTTCTACACGATCGAGGTCTCCACGACCGCAGCCGACCGGACCAACGTCACGGGCACCGCGACGCTCACCGGCGCCACGGTGCAGGCAATCGCGATCCCCGGCAGCTTCCGCGGCCAGACCTACACCATTCTCACCGCGACCGGCGGATTCGGGGGGACATCGTTCGCCGGCCTCACCGGCAGCACCTTCGCGCCCGGCGCCCGCAATCCGCACCTCACCTACGACCTCAACAACGTCTATCTCGTGCTCGATCCCGGCAAGATCATCCTGCCGGCGGGCACGAGCGGCAACCAGACCAGCGTCGCGGGCGGCATCAACAATGCGGTGGACAATGGTGCGACGCCGCCGGCCGGCTTCGATACGCTGCTCAACATGAGCGGCGCGCAATTGAACCGGGCACTCAGCCAGATCTCAGGCCAGCCCGGCGCCGCCAGCACGCAAGCCGCGTTCAACGCCATGCAGCAGTTTTTGGGCATGCTCGATCCGCTCAATGGCGGCGGCATGGACGGCGGACGCAACACGGGCAGTGCCGACGGCGGAGCGCTGGGCTATGCGCCGGACGAGGCTATCGGCGGCGACGCCGGGGTGCGTGAAGCCTATGCCGCGGTGACGCCACGCGAGGCGAACGGCGAGGTCCTCGATCGGCGCTGGGGCGTGTGGGCCTCAGGCTATGGCGGCGCCAGCAATTTGAATGGCAACGCAGCCGCCGGTTCGAGCTCCACCACCAGCCGCATCTACGGCACGGCGGCCGGCGCCGATTATCGGATATCGCCGGACACGCTGGTCGGCTTCGCCCTCGGCGGCGCCGGCTTCAACTTCTCCGTTGCGGATGCACTCGGCAGCGGCCGCGCCGATGTCTTCCAGGCCGGCCTCTATGCCCGCCACAATATCGGGCCGGCTTACGTGTCGGCTGCGCTTGCCTATGGCTGGCAGGACGTCACCACCGACCGCACCGTGACGGTGTCGGGCACCGACAAGCTCACCGCGAACTTCAAGGCCAGCACCTTTGCCGGCCGCCTGGAAACCGGCTGGCGCTTCGCGCCCGTCCCCGCCTCCTCCTTCGGCGTGACGCCCTACGCGGCGGTGCAGGCCACCACCTTCCACCTCCCTGGCTATGGCGAGACCGCGCTCGTCGGCAGCAACCAGTTCGCGTTGTCCTACACCGCGCAGGACACGACCAATGTTCGCACCGAACTCGGCGCACGCACCGACCAACGCTTCCTGGTTGACAATGGTTTGCTCACCCTGCGCGGCCGGCTCGCCTGGGCGCATGACACCAACACCAACCGCTTCGTGAACGCCGCCTTCCAGACGCTCCCCGGCGCCGCCTTCACCGTCAACGGCGCGCGTCCCGCCGCCGACTCCGCACTCGTCGGTGGTCGCGCCGAGATGACATGGCGAAATGGTCTGTCGCTGGCAGGAACGGTCGAGGGCGAATTCTCGCGCAACGCGCAGACCTACACGGGCAAGGGCACAGTGCGTTATGCGTGGTAGGCGGCAGCCCTTGCGCCTGTGGAGCGATTAGGCCAAACGGCATCGCGACTTACGCGCCGCGACTGCCACCAACCTGCCGGTCGCGGTTCTACTGTGCATGGGGTTGTTTTGCAGAAAATGAGTGGCGAGGCGATTACCGCCCCGTCTTCACCTTGGTCCAGAGCCGGTTGATGACCCGTTGCGTGGCCGGCTCACGCGCCGTGATGACGAACAGTTTTGAAAGCGTCGCCTCGTCCGGATAGATGTTCTTGTCGTTCAGGATTTTCGGATCGACCAGCTTCTGGCTGGCAAGGTTGCCGTTGGCGTAGGACAAAAAGTCCGAATTCTCAGCGGCGACATCAGGGCGGTAGAGATAGTTGATCAGCTCATAGGCCTCTTTGACATTTTTCGCATCCGCGGGGATCGCGAGATTGTCGAAGAACATCTGCGCGCCCTCCTTCGGGATGGTGTAGCCGATCTCGATGCCTGACTTCGCCTCGGCCGCACGGGCGCGGGCCTGCATGATGTCGCCGGACCAGCCGACCACGAAGCAAATCTCGCCGGTCGCAAGCGCGCTGAGATATTCCGAGGAGTGAAACTTGCGCACCGACGGGCGAACCTTGGCGACGATGTCGGCGGCCTTCTCGAGGTCGGCCTGCTTGGTCGAGTTCGGATCGAGCCCGAGATAGCTCAGCGCCGCCGGAAAGATGTCGTCGGCGGAATCGAGCATGTGGACGCCGCAGTCTTTGAATTTTGCGAGGTTCTCCGGCTTGAAGACGATGTCCCAGCTGTCGATTTTGGCATCGGGCCCGAGGATCTGCTTCAGCTTGGCGACGTTGTAGCCGATGCCCGTCGTGCCCCACATGTAGTTGGCGGCGAAGTCATTGCCGGGATCGTAGGTCGCGAGGCGCTGGTTCACCATCGGCCAGGCATTGGCCAAATTCGGTAGCTTCGCCTTGTCGAGCTTCTGGAAGATGTTGGCCTTGATCTGGCGCTGGAGGAAATAGGCCGTGGGCACCACGACGTCATAGCCGGACTTGCCGGCCATCAGGCGCGTCTCCAGCGTCTCGTTGGCATCGAAGGTGTCATAGACCACCTTGATGCCGGTCTCCTTGGTGAAGGCCTCGAGGACATCCGGCGCCATGTAGTTGGACCAGTTGTAGAAGTTGACGACCCGCTCCTCGGCACGAACAGGGGCGGAGAGCAACGTCAGCGCGGCGGCGATTGCGAGGCCAAGGCCAAAACCGGAGCGGCTGACGTTCGTCATCTCTGTCTACCTCTTGCGCCCGCGCACCGCGTCCGACAGCCGCTCCAGCGCGGTGTCGAGGGTCTCGTCCTTCTTGTTGAAGCAGAAGCGCACCACGGAGGTCACCGGGTCCTGCTCGTAGAAGGCCGACACCGGGATCGCCGCGACCTTGTAGTCTTTCACGATCCGCCAGCAGAACTCGGTGTCGCTCTCGTTGAGCCCGAGCGGCGACAGGTCGACGGTGAGGAAGTAGGTGCCTTGCGACTTCAGCACGGGGAAGCCGAGGCTTTCGAGGCCCTTGGTCAGGCGGTCCCTGCTCCGCGTCAGGTCCTTGCGCATCGACAGGAAGTACTCGTCCGGCTTGCCGAGGCCGTAGGCGACGGCGGCCTGCAGGTTCGGCGCGGTGGTGAAGGTCAGGAACTGATGCACCTTGGCCGCCACGCGCAGCAGCGGCGGCGCGGCACAGACGAAGCCGATCTTCCAGCCGGTCAGCGAAAAAATCTTGCCGGCCGAGCCGACCTTGATGGTGCGATCGCGCATGCCGGGGATGGTGATCAGCGGGATGTGCTTGTGCTCGTCGAAAGTGACGTGCTCCCAAACCTCGTCGGTGATCGCGATGACGTCGAACTCCTGGCAGTAGCGCGCCAGGAGCTCGAGGTCCTCGCGCGGATAGACCACCGCGCTAGGATTCAAGGGATTGTTGAACAGCACCGCCTTGGTCTTTGTTGAAGACGCTTTTCAGCATGTCCTCATTCAGCCGCCAGTGCGGCGGCTCGAGGCGCACCAGGCGCGGAATGCCGCCGGCCTGGCGGATGATCGGCAGATAGGAATCATAGACCGGCTGGAAGCAGACCACCTCGTCGCCGGGCTGGACCACCGCGAGGATCGCCGAGGTCAGCGCCTCGGTGCCCCCGGAGGTCACCATCACCTCGCTCATCGGATCGAGCTTGAGCCCGTGCCAGTGGCCGTAATGGGTCGCGATCGCCTGGCGCAGCTCCGGGATGCCCATCATCGACGGATACTGGTTGTAGCCGTTCAGCGACGCGTCGGCCGCCGCGCGGCGGATGTCCTCCGGGCCGGGATCATCAGGAAAGCCCTGGCCGAGATTGATGGCGTTGTTGTCGCGCGCGGCCTGCGACATCGCCTCGAAGATGGTGACGGGAAGGTCCGCAAAGACCTGATTCAGGGACGAGCTTTTGGACATCAGGTGGATCAGCCGACCTTGCTGGGAAGACCCGCCGCCTTCCAGCCCAGCATGCCGCCGGCCAGATGCTTGTCGTAGGGCAGGCCCGCCGCCTGCGCTGCGAGCGAGGCGGTCACCGAACGCTTTCCGGAGCGGCAGGCGAACACGACCTCTTTGCCTTGCGGATCGGGGATCGCCTTGGGATCGAAGGTCGAGAGCGGCACGACGACGCCGTAGGGATAGGCCTCGGCCTCGACCTCGTTCGGCTCGCGCACGTCGACGAGCAGATAGCGGCCTTCCGCGACACCCTTGGAGACCTCGTCCGGGGTCAGATCCTGTACTTGATTTGCCACATCATCCTCCAACGTCGCGGGCCGCATGCCGGGGCGATCCCGGCGGGCGGCAACCTCGCCTCTCAGCCAGCGAAAATCAAGCGCTACAAAGGCTTGAGCTGGCTTGCGCAAGTTAAAGCTAAATCGCAGCGACTTGAAGTGCAGCTTTCGAAGGGCGCCCTGGAAGCCCGCGGCCAGCGACTATGGGACGACGCCTGGGCCCGACCGCTGGACCGGCACTTCCCGCCGTCGCGGCGATCCGCGCCTCGGGGCGGGCACGGGAACCGGCGTGCCGGCGGTTTCGTTTCGTTCGGCCGCCTGGGGCTGGATGGCCGGCGGCGGTGGCGTCTCAGGCGCCTTCATCGCGGCATCGGCCTCCGGCGCCGCGACCGTGGCCGGCTTCTGACTCTCAAAGCCGTTCAGGATGACCGGGATGCCCCCCGGTCCGTTGCCAACCATCACCACCTTGCTGTTCGGCGACTGCGCCAGCTTCAGGGTGGCCTCGATCCCCGTCCATCGCAGATAGGCGTCGGAAATGGTCGGCGTGACGATTTCCTGGAACCTGCGAATTCCGTTCGCCTCTACCTCCTTGCGCTGGCTCTCGAGCATCTCGCTCTGCACCTTGAAGCGGTACTCCTCGACGAATTCCGCCTGGGCAAATTTGCGCTCCACGGCCGCCCGAAGCGTATCGGGTAGCTTCACTTCGGAGATCAAGACGTCAGTCAACGAGATCGTCGCGGTCGTGCCCTGCTCGTCGGCCGATCCGCCGATACTAGAACCGTGCGACGAGATCAGGGTGCGATAGATCACCTCCTGAATGGCATGGCGGTCTTTGGCGTAGAGATCCTCGGCCTTATACCGGGATATCGTTTCGCGCAGGATGGATCCCACCTCGGGAAGCAGAAGGAGCCTTACATAGTCCGGGCCGATCGAGCGATGCAACGTGCCCAGCTGACTGCGTCGCGCCCGCCAACGGATGCTCGCGCTCACGCGGAGGTTCAGTCCATCATTGGACACGACCCCGAAATCCTCGGTGAACTCCTGCAGCCTGGTGTCGTAGACGATGAGCTGGTCCCACGGAAAAATCAGGTGCAGGCCTTCGTCCCTGGCAGGATTGACCACGTCGGTGCCACCGAAGAAGCGCCACCACATCACGCCCGCATGACCTGCCGGCACCGAAATCACCATGTGACGCCAGAGCATGAACACGACGAAGAGCGTGAGCAGGATCACGAAAATCAGGCCCGTCGACAGCCGGCGGATCGTGCGCTGAAAATTCACGTCGGATCGACCGGCTTTAGCCGCCCGTCCTCCATGTGGTAGCGCCGGTCCGCAAGTTCAAAATAGCGTTCGTCATGCGTCACCGCGATGATCGCCTTGCCGGTCGCTTTGATGCGAGGGAGAATGGTTCGATAGAAGCGCTCACGGTAGCCGGGATCCTGATCCGCGGCCCACTCGTCGAGGACCAGGATCGGGCGCGCGTCCGCCATCGCCAGCGCCAGCGCCAGCCGCTTGCGCTGGCCGGTGGAGAACGCCTCGGGGTCGTATCCCTGCTCGAAATCCGGCGGCAATTTGTCGGCGATATCGAGGTCCTGCGCAGTTTGCCGAAACAGCGCCAGCCCCGCCTCGTCCAATCCATAAGGCTTTCGAAAGGTGTGGAAGTCGGAGAAGACGGTCGAGAACAGACCGCGATAGCTCTCCATCGTCGCCTCGGAAATCACCCGGCCGTCGACGGAGATCGCGCCGTGCCCGGCCGGGTAGAGCCCCGTCAGCACCCGCAGCATCGTTGTCTTGCCAGATCCGTTGTTGCCGGTGACGAAGACGAGCTCGCCTGGCGACAGCTCGAAAGTCACGTCGCGGATTGCAAATCCCTCTTCGCCGACGCCGCGCCGATGAGCATAGCCGACACGATCCATCTGCATGCGCTCGAACGTCCGCGGCGCCGGGAATGCAACCTGCGCCGCCTTGCCGCGCTGGTCGAGCGAGGCTTCGAAAGCATCGATTCCGCTCAGGGAGAAGCGCGCAATGGACAGCGGCTCAGCGGCCCGCACCATTGCCCCCAGCGGTCCAAGCAGGAACAGCTCGGTGGTCACGATTTTGGAAAGCTCCGCCCCCGTGACGCTGGAGATCAGCGGCAGGATGAAGACCACGGCCGCGCCGAGCATGTAGGACGTGGACCCGGCCAGGATGACCAGGTCGCTGATCACGGCCGCGCCTTGGGTCCTGCATCGCGCGACGTTGCCCGAAAGCTCGACGATCTCCCGATGGATCGCCTCCTGCTTGGGCCGGCTCAGGCGCAGCTCCTTGAAGCCGTCGACGAGATCTTCGGCAGTCGCGCGCAAGGACGCATCCGCACGCGCGGCACCGATCATCTGCGTCTTCAGCTCGCCTTCGCGGTTCAGATAGTACTGGATGATCAACCCAACGAAGATCACGGTGAGAACGCCCGTGACGAACGATTGCCAGAACAGATCGAGAATGACGAGCAGCAGCAGGATCCCGTTCTGAAATCCGCTCAGTATGGGCATCGTCGCCTGCGACACCGCCTCGTAGTGGCGGGCCATGCCATCCAGCAAGGCCGTCCGACTGACCTGGTTGAGATCGCTCAGGTCGAGTTGCAGGACTTTCACCGCGACACGCACCCGCTGCTCGTGGAGCGCCTCCTCGATCGCCCGGGCGCTTTTCCTCAGCAGCAAAGTCTGGGCATAACGATAGATCAGCAGCAAGCCGACGAATGCCAGCCCCAGTTCGAGGGACATGAACTCGTCGTTCTGTTCGCTGACGCCAGCCGTGATCACCATGATGATGAAAGTCCCGGAGACGGCCGACAGGATCGCGACCAGCAACAGGTCCACGGGCGACGCCAGCGCAATGACCGGCAGTCGCGTCGGAATCGAGAGCCGGATATTCCGGCTCTTCAGCAAGAGCCCAATCAGCCGCCTGCCCAGGTTTGAACCTGCCTCGGCCGCGGATGACTCGGATGTACTCATTTTGAAAACCGGCTAGGACGCGCTGCGCCGCATTCCGAGAATAAAGACGACGAACATGACCAGAGGCGTCAACACGAAGGACAGCAGGAAAAAGCCGGCAAAACCGATCACCCGGTCACGGGCGAGATACCCGACCAGCAGGCAGCAAGCCAGATAGACGAGGAATGGCCCGACCATCGGGCGGCGCTACGTCGCCGCCGGCGGCTTGCCGCGCCTGAACTCGGCCTTCAGGTCATCCGCAATCGATGTGGCGCTGAAATCGCCGGGCTTGCCGCCTCCCGCCAGATGACGGGCGAAGACCTTGCCGATGGCATAGGTGGCGGCGGCACCGAATGCCGACACCGACGCAATGCCCGCCAACGTGCCGACACCCGGTACGGCCTTCATCACCGCCCCGGCGGCCGCGCCCGGTATCAGCGTGCCGAGCAGAACGGACACGATAGCGTTGGCTGCTTCCTTGCCGAATGAATGGCCATACACATTGCTGAGATCCATCAGCATCCGCGTCTGAACGGCTCCGAGGGCAACGAGGTCCACGAACGGAAGCGGCACGAGACCGGCCGCGGCCGACCATTTCACGGCCGACGATACGATCTGGCCGACATTGTCCAGCTTGGCTTCGTCGACGCCGCCATCGTGAACATCGGCATCACCAGTGTTTGCGCCGGTCACGGTCGATACGGTGGTCATCGCTGCAATCCCCCAATAAAGCTCGTGACCATACACTCGATTCTGAACCAAGACAAAAGCCGCAGTTGTATGCGCAGGGGTTTTCCACGTCATTGCGAAGCTGAGAATTTTGAGCGCACATACGACACACGCAGCGAATCGTAGCGGGCTGCTCTATGCTGAGACGTTCTTTATGCAACTCCTTGTTGCGTCCGCCATTGCTTTACCGAAAAATGCATCCGGAGCCCCGAGAAGCGCCAAATGATCAACACCCAGGAAGTCAGAAGCACCGTCGATGGCATCATCGTCGAGGTCATGAAATCGTCAGGGGCCGGGCGAAGCCGCCTTGGCAACTGCCAGGCCGTCGAGCCGCAAATGCAGCTGAAGGACTTCGGCCTCGACAGCCTCGACATCGTGGAGCTGGTCAGCGTACTCGAGACCAAATTCGACGTCGAAGTGTCGGACGACGTCTTTGAGGCCGTCAAGACGGTCGACGACCTCTACACCTACATGTCCGCGACATTGGCGCAGAAGGCGGCACTGGCGCAGAAGGCGACACCGGCGCAACTAAAAGCAAGTTGATGCCGTCGCATGTCGACCTGGCGAAACTCTTCCTGAACATCCTGGGAAGCGGCAATCTGTCTTCGCTAAAGGACATCTTCAGCGAAGACATCCGGATCGAATATCCCGGGCTGCGCGCCGTGACGGGCAGCGGAAAGGTCGTGCTGCTGCTGAAGAGGATATTCTCGCAGTTCGAAACATTGCGGTTCGAAGCGCTCGACTTCATTCAGGATGGAGAGAAGCTCTGCGTCACCTGGAAGAACGACGGACGGTTGAAGACGGGCGATGCGTTCCGTAACGAAGGAGCCACCGTGCTCCACATCAAGAACGGCGCCATAGATTACGTCAGCGACTATTTCAAATACGATCGGAAAGATACGCAGCCATGACGATCGAAGGATCTGCTTCAGCGATGCCCAATCCCGCATTCCGCAAGTCGGTGGGCGATGGGCACGCGGCGATCGACCTGAAAGATCCCGATTTTCATTCCCGTCCCGATCAATATCAACTGCTCAAGCAGCTGCGCGACAACGATCCGATCTACTGGAATCCGGAGGTTGGCGGCCCCGGATTCTGGGCCGTGACGCGCTTCGACGATGTCGAGGCCGTCACTCGCGCCCGCGACATCTTCTCCACCGACTACAGGCGGGGCGGAATGCGCATCTTCGACGCAAAGAACGTGACGGCCAATCCCCGTCCGGACATCTTTGCCATCGACCCGCCGGACCACACCACCTTCAGGAAGGCATTTCAGCCGGTCTTCTCCGCCGAAGCGGTCGCCACCTTCAAGGACAGGGCCCGGCAGCGAATCCGGCGTCTGATCGCCGGTATCGCCCCCAGGGGGCGCGCAGAGTTCGTCTCGGAGATCGCCAATCCGGTCGCCGCCGGCCTGCTGACCGACCTCCTCGAGGTCCCCGAGGCTGACGGGACGACGCTGATGACATGGTCGAACGCCATGATCGGAGACGACGACGATGACTACGTTCCATCCATCGACTACCGCATTCAGTGCGTCCGCGCGCTGGACCGGTATGTCGAGGCGCTCATCAAGGAGCGTGCGGGATCGGACCGGACTGATTTCCTGACCGTCGTGACTCGCCTGACGATCGACAACAAGCCGCTGGACCTCGATGCACTCTGCGAGAATTTCGCGAGTTTCGTGGTCGCCGCCAACGAAACCACGCGGCATACGATGACGCGATCCATCGTCGCGCTCACCGAGAATCCGTCCGAGCGCGCCAAACTTCAGGCCGATCCCGCCCTGGTGCCCCAGGCAACGAAGGAATTCGTGCGCTGGGCCACACCGCTCATTCACGCACGCCGGACCGCCACCCGGGATACCGTGCTGGCAGGCCAGAACATTCGCGAAGGCGACAAGGTCGTGCTTTGGTACAAATCTGCCAATCGCGACGACAGTCGTTGGCCGGATGCCATGCAGTTCAAGGTCGATCGCTATTGCAGCAAGGACGCGCCGAACCACATCTCGTTCGGCTCGGGGATCAATCACTGCCTGGGCTGGCGATACGCCGAGATGCAGATCACGATCTTGTTCGAGGAACTGCTCGCGACGCTGCCCGACATTCACGCCATCGACGCCCCGAAGCTGCTGCGGTCGAACTTCATCGCCGGCATCAAGGCGCTCGATGTGGCCTTTACCCCGGTCGATCGGCCGGCCTGACCCACGAATTGACGGGTTCAGCCGCCGCTTCCGATCACGATCCTCCGGTGGCTGCCCGAACCATGTTGCTGCTCAGGATGGCGCCAACCCTTGCCGCGTGCGGCGGCTCGAACAGCGAATAGTGGCCGGCGTCCGCCTGCACGATTTCGATGGCGCCGCTGCTGACCGCCCCGAGGGACGCGCGCAGATCTGCATCGAGATTGTCGGTGGCGCGGACGAAGACGAGCGGCGCGCGGACGCGACCCGGCGTATGGTCCGCAAGCAACCGACCGCTCCATTCGAAAGCCGCGGCAATCCGGTCAAGCAGGGCCTCCGACATTTCTTCGCCACCGGACAGCGACGCATCCCCCTCTCCTCCCAGCATCGAGCGCGGCACGGCGCGCGGACCGGCGACGTCGGCGCTGACGTTGGAGAAGTAAGAATCAATCAAAAACAGAAGAGCTACCTCATCGCCCTCGGCCTCCAGCAGGCGCGTCATGTCGTGGGCGACAACCCCGCCGAACGACCAGCCCATCAAATGATAGGGACCGCGAGGCTGCACTGTCCGGAGGGCGTCGACATACCCCCGCGCCATGTCGGCAATTGACGCGGGCGACGGCGCCGCATCGACGACACCAGCCGCCTGCAGCCCATAGACGGGAATCCGGACGTCGATGTCCTCCAGCATGCGATAATACACTTGGGCCAGCCCCGCGGCGGGAGGGACGCAGAACAGCGGCCTCAGCGAGCCGGAGGCGCGCAGACGCACAAGCTGGTGATGGGCCGCGGCGAATTCGCGCGCGGTGATCGCCTTCGCCAGTGCCCTCGGAGTCGGATTGTCGAAAACCAGTTCAATCGGCAGATCGTGGCCGTGGTCGGCCCGCAGACGCGAGGCCAGCTGCATCACCATCAGCGAGTGCCCACCGAGAAAGAAGAAATTGTCCAGGACGGTCACGCGGTCGACGCCGGTGAGTGAACCGAACAGCCGGCAAATGTCCGCCTCGAGATCGCTCTCGGGCTCAATACGATCAGCCGACACGTCCCGCTGGCCTCTCGGCAATGACCTGCGGTCGAGCTTGCCATTGGGCAGGAGCGGCATGGTCTCCAGCACGAGCACTATCGACGGCACCATCACCGGCGGCATCGTGGTGGCCAGCACCGCGCGCAAACCGGAGCCGTCGAGCCGGACGTCGCCGGACGGCACCACATAAGCCACCAGGCGCGCGTCTGCGCTGCTGTCGTCGAGGATTGCCGCCGCTTCGGCGACTCCGGCCTGCCCCAGCAGCGCCAGCTCGATTTCTGCCAGTTCGATCCGCACGCCCCGAAGCTTGACCTGCTCGTCCTTGCGACCGCAGAAAACGATCTCTCCATCCGCATCGCGATAGGCGCGATCGCCCGTACGATACATGCGCTCCCCGGCTGCGCCGAACGGACACGGCAGAAAACGCTCCGCCGTCAATCCGGGCCGCCGCCAATACCCCCGAGCAAGGCCAGCGCCGGAAATATAGATCTCGCCGATAACCCCGCGCGGCAATGGGCGCAGGCATTCGTCGAGAATGTGGACGCCATAGTTCGGCAGGGCGCGACCGATGGGAATTGCCTGGTCTGCGGCAACAGCGGCAATCTCGAACGCAGTTGCGTCTATGCAGGCCTCCGTCGGCCCGTACATGTTGAAGAACCGGCAGGATGGCAGGCGCGAACGGAGCTTTTCCAGCAACGGCGCCGGCAGCACTTCGCCGCCCAGGATGAACACGCGAAGCGACGACAATTCAATCGGAATGGCGTCGGCGAGCACCGCAGCGAACGACGGAACGACATCGAGATGCGTGGCGGCCGACGTGACCACGGATCGCATGAACAGCACCGGATCACTGGTCTCGGCCGGCGACAGGACGATGCAGGTTCCTCCCGCCACCAGCGGCAGGAGCATCTGATGGATGCTCGGATCGAAACTCATCGAGCTCGAGAATACGAAGCGCGACGATGGCCTGACGTCCCACAGCCGCAGCTGGTCAGAGAGCTTGCCGACCAGATTCAGATGAGTGAGCGCCACGCCCTTGGGTCTGCCCGTCGAACCGGAGGTATAGATCAGGAATGCGATGTTCTGCGCCTGCAGCGGTGCCGACCGGTCCGACTGGCTCAATGGCCCAGAATCGCATGCCGCTATCGCCTCCTCTACCGCGCCGTCGTCGAGCACGATCGTCGCAATGTCGCGGCCTGCGAAGATGTCCGCGTTGCCGCGCCGGGTCAGCAAGACGCGGGCGCCGCTATCCGTGATCATATGGCCCAGCCGCTCGGCCGGATGCTGCGGATCCAGCAATAGGCAGCCGCCTCCCGCCTTCAGCACCGCCAGCACGGCCGCCACGGCTTCCAAACTTCGGTCCAGTCCAATCGCGACCACTGCTTCCGGGCCAACGCCGCGATCGACGAGATAACGCGCGAGACGGTTGGTGCGCCTGTCGAGTTCATCATAGGTCTGCGACCGGCGGCCGGCGACGATGGCGACGCTGCCGCGAGCAGCCGCGATTGCGGCAGCCAGAACCTCAGGAAGCGTCTTGCCGATCGCTGCTGCCGTTGTGGCGATGACCGGGTCGGCTCGCGGCTCATCGATGTCGACGGGCAAAGCGAGCGCACCGACTGGAAAGTCGGCTGTCGCGAATTGGCCGGCGATAGCAACGATCCGCGACAAATGCGCGTGCAGATCCGCCCGTCGATAAAGGGCGGCATTGCCATCGAGGTCCATGCGCAATCGCCCCTCCGTCCTGTTGTCGATCAAGCTCAGGGACAGATCGCGTACAGGACCGTAAGAGAGGTAATGCGATGAAGACTGCACGCCGCTGAACTGCAGATCCTGGTCCGCCAGCATGATGTTCACGGACAGGCTGAAATAGTCCGGCTCGCCCGGCAGCAGCCCGAGATCGTTGCGGACTTGTTCGAAGCGATAGGCTTGATGGCGCAGCGCAAGCCGCATCTGCCGTGAGATGTCCCTGGCGACCGCGTCGAAGCCGCGTCCCGGCGGGACCTCCAGCCGGATATGGCATTCGTTCGACGCCATTGCCGGGAAAGCTCGCGCGGCGCTGGCCAAACGGCCGAGCAATTGCGTGCCGAGCACGACCTCGTGCTGCCCCTGATAGATGGATTGCAGGACTGCGGCGGCAGCCATCAGCAGGTGCTCGGGTCTGATCCCCACCTGTCGCGCCAGTTCGCGCAGTTGGTCGGAGATCGAGGTCGGCAGATAGCAGGTCTCACGCAGGACGGCATCGGACGAGGCACCAACGCGGGCGCCGGTCGCCGACCAACTGCTCATCTTCCCGGCACCGGCCAGCATGGTCTCCCAATATCGGCGGTCGTCGAGACATCGGGACGACGCGCGGTAAGCCTGAGCCTCGCTCGCCATCGCCGCCGTGCCTCCCAGAGGATAGTCGGGAAGCGGCCGCTCTTCTCGCAGAGCCGAATAGATCTCGGCGAGACGATTGCCGGCGATCCAGGCCGACTGACCGTCGAAGGCAATGTGATGATAGATCTGGCCCCAAAGCCAGCGTGCATCGGCGGTCTGAAGCAGCAGCCAGCGGAACGGAGGCTCGGATTCCAGCCGGAAGGGACGGCGGAGCTCTGAATTGATCCGCCTAACACCTGCAGCCGCCGGATCGGGCGCCTGCCTGACGTCGATCACCGAGAGGATTTCGCCGCACGCAGCGACCGCTTCCTGCCAAAGCGCGTCGTCGCGCGCATAACACCTCAGGCGGAGCGATTCAGTGTGGTCGACGACATGCTCGGCGGCGATCGCCAGGGTCCGTAGATCCAACTCACCGGCGATCTCGGTGTACAAGCCTATATTGTAGACGCAGCCGGTCTTGTCGAGCAGATGTCCAAACCAGATGTCACGCTGGGCAACCGATAACGGAAAACGTTCTGGCTCAACTGGCGCTCCCCTCATGGCACCGATTTGCCCGCCGGCAGGCACGATTGGGCTGTTCAACGCTGGACGGGCCGGTCCGGGAGGTTGCCGGGGCGCATATCAATCCAGCGCCTTTCGACAAATGCCAGACACTCAGCCTTTTGCGCCGGGGAATGCGCCTGCTTCCAGCCAGCCGGGATCGGCTTCGCGGCCGGCCAGATCGCATATTGTGCGTCATGATTGACAAGGACGACGAACTCATCGCCGTCGATTGACCAATTGCCAGACGCTGGCTGCCTCTCCATCGCGCCTTACCTGATCATGGCCTGACCGAACACGCCGGACGACGTTGATTTCGTCTCGCACGCTCGATGATTCGAGTCCAGCAGGGCTGCGGCCCGTCATCGTTGCCACAGCGATGCAAACCGGGTGCGCATCGACGATGGCGAATACCGCCTCGGATCCTAGATCGTGACCTGGGTGCCGACCTCGACCACGCGGCCGCTCGGGATCTGGAAATAGTCGGTGGCGTCGTTGGCGGAGCGGCTGAGCGAGATGAACAGCCGGTCCTGCCAGCGCGGCATGCCGGAATGGGCGGCGGGCTTCAGGGCCCTGCGCGACAGGAAGAACGAGGTCGACATGATGTCGAATTGCCAGCCGAGCTTGCGGGCGATGGCGAGCGCCTTCGGCACGTTGGGCGATTCCATGAAGCCGAACTTCAGCGTCACCTTAGTGAAGGTCGGTGAGATCTGCTCCAGCTTCACCCGCTCGGCCGGATCGATCCGCGGGGTCTGCGCGGTCTCGATGGTGAGAATGACGTTCTTCTCATGCAGCACCTTGTAGTGCTTCAGACTGTGCATCAGCGCGGTCGGGGCGCTGAGCGGGTCCGAGGTCAGGAACACGGCGGTACCGGGCACCCGCTGTGGCGGCCGCTTCTCCAGCATCGCCACGAGGTCGGCGAGCGGAAATTCGAGCTTGCGCGACTTTTCGAACAGCAGCCGGCTGCCGCGCCGCCACGTGTACATCAGCATGATCATGAGCGCGCCGAGCGCCAGCGGCACCCAGCCACCCTCGAACACCTTCAGCAAATTGGCGGCGAGGAAGGTCAGATCGAGGAACAGGAACGGCGCGATCAGGGCGGCAGCGGCGAACGGCGACCACTTCCAGACCTTCCAGATCACGACAAAGCCCATCATCGCGGTGACGACCATCGTGCCGGTGACCGAGATGCCATAGGCCGAGGCCAGCGCGCTGGAGGAGCGGAACAGCAGCACCAGCAGCACCACCGCGACCAGCAGCAGCTGGTTGATGCGCGGGATGAAGATCTGGCCGGAATGGGCTTCAGAGGTATGGCGAATTTCGAAGCGCGGCAGCAGGCCGAGCTGGATCGCCTGGCGCGTCAGCGAAAAGGCGCCGGTGATGACCGCCTGGCTCGCGATCACGGTGGCGGCGGTTGCGAGAACAACCATGCAGCCGCGGAAAAAGCCTTGCGGGAAGAGCTGAAAGAACGGGCTAACGATCGCGCCGGGATCGCCGAGCACGAGTGCGCCCTGCCCGAGATAGTTCAGCGCCAGCGACGGCAGCACGATGAACAGCCAGGCGGTCTGGATCGGCCGCTTGCCGAAATGGCCGAGGTCGGCATAGAGCGCCTCGGCGCCGGTGACCGCCAGGAACACGGCGCCCAGCGTCACGAAGCCGATGATGCCGTGGTGGAGCATGAAGGACACGGCGTAGAACGGGTTCAGCGCGTACAGCACCTGCGGCTGCTCGATAATGGGGTGGATCGCAGCGATCGCGATCACCGCGAACCAGACGCACATCACGGGGCCGAAGAAGGCGGCGACGCGGGCGGTGCCGCGCGACTGCACGGCGAACAGGAAGACCAGGATGATCACGGTCAGCGGCACGATGTAGGGCTCGAAGTGCAGCGTGATGTCCTTCATGCCTTCGATCGCCGACAGCACTGAGAGCGCCGGGGTGATCACGGCATCGCCGTAGAACAGGGCGCCGGAGATGATGCCGAGCAGGACGATGGTCGCCCCGCCGGTGCCGACCGCGCGCTGCGCCAGCGCCATCAGCGCCAGTGTGCCGCCCTCGCCGTTGTTGTCGGCGCGCAGCAGGATCACGACGTATTTGAGCGTCACCACGACGATGAGCGCCCACAGGATCAGCGAGAGCACGCCAAGCACGGCCGCCGGCGTCGGCACCCCCTCAACGCCCGAGGCCGCCATCACCGCCTCGCGGAACGCGTAGAGCGGGCTGGTGCCGATGTCGCCATAGACGACGCCGATGCTGCCGAGCGTCAGCGCACCGAAACCGGCGGTGGTGTGGGCATCGCCATGCCCATTGGCCGCCGCCGTTTCCGGGGCGGGAACTGCTATGTCACTTGTCATGGGAGAGCCCAGTGGCCTCTAGAAATGCTTCACTGCACAACGGCGGAAGCGCGCGCGGCTTATAGTCCTGCGCTACCGGCATAGCCTAGCCCGATTCTGGGCCCTCACTATGCAAAATTCGCATGGGTCCGCTGATTGCGTTCAAATGGTGACTTGGGTGCCGACTTCAACCACCCGCCCGGTAGGAATCTGGAAATAGTCGGTGGCGTCATTGGCGGACCGGCTCAGCGCGATGAACAGATGGTCCTGCCACAGCGGCATGCCCGACTGGGCCGAGGCCTTCAGCGAGCGGCGCGACACGAAGAACGACGTCGACATGATGTCGAACTGCCAGCCCTGCTTGCGCGCGATCGCGAGCGCCTTGGGCACGTTCGGCTGCTCCATGAAACCGAAGCGCAGCCGGACTTTTGAGAACTTCTCGCTGATCTTCTCCATCCTGAACCGCTCGGACAGGTCCACCCGCGGCGTATGCGCGGTCTCGATGGTCAGGATCACGTTGTGCTCGTGCAGCACCTTGTTGTGCTTGAGATTATGCAGCAGCGCGGTCGGCACGAAAGAGGGATCGCTGGTCAGAAACACCGCGGTGCCCTTGACGATGTGCGGCGGCCGCTTCTCCAGGCTCCGGATCAGATCGTCGAGCGGCACCTCGATCCGGCGCGTCTTCTGGAGCAGGATGCCGGTCCCCTTGCGCCAGGTCCAGATTGTCCCGGCCATGGCCGCGCCGAACAGCAGCGGCACCCAGGCGCCCTCGAGCAGTTTCAGGAGATTGGCGCTGAAAAATGTCATATCGACCACGACAAAGGGAAGAATCACCGCAGCCGCCGTCGCGGCGCGCCAGTTCCACAATTTCCAGATCACGACAAAGCCCATGATGCCGTCGGCCACCATGGTGGTGGAGACCGCGATGCCGTAGGCCGAGGCCAAATTGCCGGAGGTGTGGAATAGCAGCACCAGCATCATCACGCCGATCAGGAGCAACCGGTTGACGCGCGGCAGATAGATCTGGCCGGCATGGGTCTCAGAGGTGAAACGCACCTCGAAGCGCGGCAAGAGGCCGAGCTGCACCGCCTGATAGACCAGCGAATAGGCCCCGGTGATCACCGCCTGGCTCGCGATCACGGTCGCCGCGGTCGCAAGTCCGACCAGCGGCAGCACCAGATATTCGGGCACCATCCGGTAGAACGAATGCTCGATCGCGGTGGGATCGGACAGCACCAGCGCCCCTTGCCCGAAATAGTTGATCAGCAGCGAGGGCAGCACGAAAAACATCCAGGCCGACTGGATCGGCTTGCGGCCGAAATGACCGAGATCGGCATAGAGCGCCTCGCCGCCAGTCACCGCCAGGAACACGGCGCCCAGCGTCACCAGGCCGATGGTGCCGTGCGACAGCAGGAATTGCACCGCGTAATAGGGATTGATCGCAGCCAGCACCGACGGATCGTCGGCGATGTGAACGATGCCCATCACCGCAAGAACGGTGAACCAGACCACCATTACCGGCCCGAAGGCCGTGGCCACCAGCGCCGTGCCCTTGCTCTGGACCGCGAACAGCAGCGCCAGGATGATGACCGTGAGCGGTACGACGTAGTGCTCGAAGGCGGGCGTCGCGAGCTTGAGACCCTCGACCGCCGACAGCACCGAGATCGCCGGCGTGATCATGGAATCGCCGATGAACATGGAGGCGCCGACCACGCCCAGCGCGAGCAGGAACCAGCTTCGCCGCCCGAGCGCGCGCTGGCCAAGCGCCATCAGCGAGAGCGTGCCGCCCTCCCCGTTATTGTCGGCGCGCAGCAGCAGCAGGACGTATTTGGCGGTGACGACGATGAAGAGCGCCCACAGGATCAGCGAGAGCACGCCGAGGACCATGACCCGCGAGACCGGTTGGCCATGGGCCGCGCCTCTGACCGCCTCGTGGAATGCGTAGAGCGGCGAGGTGCCGATGTCACCAAATACGACGCCGATGCTCCCGAGCGTGAGGGACCAAAAGCCCGAGGTGACCGGCCCTTCTTGGGTCTCGGTCGATGTGATGCTCGCCGTCATGTGGGTGGAAAACGCTTCGTCCCTGGAATTGATCCGGCGCCTTTTGACGGTTCCGGCGCGCCTGTCAATCGGCACACCACCATAGCAGGCTGCGCGGCATATGCTGTGACGTCACAGCAACTGTCGCCGCCATCGCGACGACATGCCTCAGGTAAGATGGTAGCGCAAGCGCTCTATTGCCCTACGGCTTCAAATTCGGCGGCAGCGGCGGATCTTCGCGCATCAGGGTGATGGTCACGCGCCGGTTGGCGGCGAGCGAGGGGTCGTCCGGAAACAGCGGCTGGGTGTCGGACTTGCCGGAGACGGCGAAGATGTGGGAGGCCGGCAGGCCCTCACGCTCGAGGATCTGGCGCACGGCATTGGCGCGGTCGGCCGACAGGTCGAAGGCGCCATAGTCGCTGCGGGTCGGAACGAAGCCGGCCGCAGTATGGCCTGCAATCGAGACGCGAAGCGGCGTGGCCTTGAGCGGGATGGCGAGCTTCTCGATCAGGCGGCGGGTGCGATCAAACGGCACCTTGGAGCCGTCGGCGAACATCGAGCGGCCGTCCTGGTCGACGATCTCCAGGTTGAGGCCCTGCTTGGTCTCCTCGAACATGATGTGCTTGGACATCTCGGTCAGTTCGGGCATGTCCTGCAAGGCTTGGCGCAGCGACGCGGCGGCGAGCGCAAAATTGCGGTCGACCTTGATCTTGGCGCCGGACGTCTTGTCGTGATCCTCCTGATCCGGCGTCGGCGTGTTGGAGGCATCCTCAGGCTGGATGTGATCGACGTTCTTCAGCCGCGCGCGCGTCGGCAGGCCGTCCGACTCGACGATGCCGGAATAGCGCGCTTCACTCTGGACGCCGAAGGCGTCGCGCATAGAGCCTGCGACGATCTTCAACTTGTTGGCGTCCTGGGTAGAGAACGCGACCAGCATCACGAAAAATGCCAGCAGCAACGCCATCAGATCGGCAAACGTCACGAACCAGCCATGGCCGCCATGTGCTTCTTCGCGTTTTTTCTTTGCCATCGATCAGATCCCGGCGTCCGGCGTTACGCCGGAACCGGCTCGCCTTCGGCATGGCGGTGCTTCTCGGGCAGATAGGCCAGCAGCATTTCGCGCACCAAAGTCGGGCTCTTGGAGTCGCGGATCATCAGGATGCCGTCGATGATCAGCGTGCGGTTGGTTTCCTCGTCGATCAGCTTGCCGTGCAGCTTGTCGGCGATCGGCAGGCAGAGCAGGTTCGCGACCAGCGCGCCGTAGAGAGTTGCCAGCAGGGCGGTCGCCATGAACGGGCCGAGCTTCGAGGGATCCGACATGTTCGAAAACATCTGCACCATGCCGATCAGGGTTCCGATCATGCCGAACGCTGGCGCGCAGTCGCCGACGGCGCGGTAGATCTTGCTTCCTTCGTTGAGGTGCATCAGGAAATTGTCGCGGTCGCGTTCCAAATTGTCCCTGATAAAATCGAGGTCGTAGCCGTCGGCGACGTAGCGGATCCCCTTGGCGAGGAACGGCTCGTCGGTCTCGACCTTTTCGAGACCCACCGGGCCCTGCTTGCGGGCGATCTCCGCGATGCGGGCGAGCTCGTCGACGAGATCGTGCGCCGACAGCCGGCTCATCGTGAAGGCGAACTTCATGCCCAGCGGCACGCCGTGCGCAAGCACTGAGAGCGGAAAGCGGATCATGGTCGCTGCAGCCGAGCCGCCGAAGATGATGATCATCGCATGCTCGCTGATGAACATGTGCAGATCGCCGCCCAGCAGCACCATAGTCGTAACAACGGCCAAGCCGGCCACAAGCCCGACGGTCGTCATGATATCCATGGGAGACTCCAACGCGAACGCAACAACGGCCGTCCTGGCCGATGGTGCGGCCCAACCCTGAACCGCATCGGAAACCCTAGAGCGCCGCCCTTAAAGCCGCGTAAAGGTTAAGTTGAGCCGACGCGCCAGACTGGCGTAGCACGCAGAAATGACGCTCGCTTTGCCGGCCGCCGACAGGGATTTCAACACTTCGCTAACCATGATTGCGGCGCGCCGGAACGATGAACGCCCGGCGTCTAGTTCAGGCCGACCTTGGGAATGATCGCCTGCTTGAGCGGCTGCATGCCGGGAAGACTGAACAGCTGCGAGAAGGTCTGCTTGTCCTTCAGATAAAGGACCAGCGCCTTGTCCTCGGCGACCTGCTGCACGGAATAGACCTGCTCGATACCCTCGATCAGCTTCCGGTAGCCGGTCCCGTCAGCTGCGCTCGCTGCAAGAGCGACGGCGTCGTGTTCGCTCAGCCGCTGGTCGCCATTCGTATCCTTGTCGACGACGATATAGAGCCTGCCCACGACCGTGCGCGCATCATCGCTCGCTGCCTTCATTCTGTTGAACATCGGATAGCTGTCGATGATCAACTGCCCTACGCCTTCAAACAACCACCGGGGCTCGTTCGTCGAGACGTTCACGAACAGGAAGTTGACGACGTTGAGGTCCGAACGTTTCGGATAGAGCGACCCCGACCCACCAGAGGATTGCCCACGAATCAACGACAGCTGGACGTAAGGGGTGCCGGAAATCGCGCCCGGCGTTCCCAGGGAGAATTCGTTCGAGACGGCTTCCTGCGCACCGACGTTGACCACGTTGGTGACCCGGTGCGGCCGCGCCTGATCATAGATGAACGACGCGGCCACAAAGAGAATCAGCCCGATGAAGAGAACGGCCGCGCCCGCAATCGCGAACGCATTGAACCGCCATACCCCCCTGAAGAAGCGATCACTGCTTCTCATGATTGCTTCTTCATTCGCCGATACGTGCCCCTTCGACGTTTCGCCTAGTGGATCTCAGCCGAACGCTTCAGCGCGGCCTTGAGCTTCTCCAGCGAGAAGTCGGGGCTGCGGGCGATCTCGAGGATCGGCGTCTCGCGGCGGCCGCAGAGCTCGGCGGCCTCGGGCAGCTTTGCCGCGATGTCGAGCGGGATCACGATGGCGCCGTGCTGGTCGGCGTGGATCAGATCATCGGACTTCACGGTCATGCCGGCGACGCGCACCTCGCCGCCAAAGCTCTCCGCGTGCACCCATGCATGCGAGGGGCCGATCGAGCCGGCCAGCGCCTGGAAGCCAGGAGCCCATTGCGGGATGTCGCGGATCGAGCCGTCGGTGATGACGCCGAGGCAGCCGAGCGCCTTGTGCACGTTGCTCTGCACCTCGCCCCAGAACGCGCCGTAACCGACATCGGGACCGTCGATGTCCTGGATCACGGAGATGCGCGGACCATGGCCGGTGCCGACATATTCGTAATATTCGATGCGGCGCTTCGACTGCTCTTCCGGCGGTAGCGAATTTTTCAGCACCGAGCGGATCGCCACCGTGCGGGCATAGCCGACGATCGGCGGCAGATCGGGGAACGGGCAGACCAGTTGCTTGGTGGTGTAGCCGATCAGGCGGCGCTCGGGCGCCACGATCTCCATGGCGTTGCAGATCGTAGGCGTATCGTAGCGGCCCAGCGCTTCGAGGACGGAAGCGGGCAGCGGCCCGGTCGCGGTATCAGTCACGGCGTTCTCTCCCAGATTGGCGGCCGCTGTTGGCGCGGTGCCGCCGGCACAGGGCGATATAGCCGAGATCGGGCCTCAACCCAACTCAGCGCGCCTCATGGCTGATATCCGCGAAAATCCCTCAGTGCAGCCGTCCGGGCCGGTCGTCGTCCTCGCGCGGCGGCTCCGACAAATTGGCCATCGTCGGCGCCGAAGGCGGCGACGGGACTTCGCCTCCCGACGACGGCGCAGCGCCTCCCATCGCGCGGGCCTGGTCGCGATAGGATTTGTAGCCCAGCGGTAAAGCTAAGAGATACAGCACCGTGCCGATCGACAGCACGTACCAGGGATAGCTGATCAGAAGTGCGATGAAGAAGATCACCGCGACGAACGCCGGCAGCACCAGCTCCGGCGGCACCCGCATGCGCATGCTCTTGCCGGAGAACACCGGCAGGCGCGATACCATCAGGAAAGCAATCAGCAGCGTGTAGCCAGCCGTCAGGGCCGCAGGCCAGCGCCCCAGATCCAGGAATGCCGCATAGATCGGCAACATCACGGTGATGGCTCCGGCCGGGGCCGGAACGCCGGTGAAGAAATTGGCGGCGAAGGCCGGCTTGTTCGGATCGTCCAGTGTGGCGTTGAAGCGCGCGAGCCGCAGGCACATGGAGATCGCAAACACCATGGCCGCGATCCAGCCGGCATTGCCGAGCTCGTGCAACTGCCAGAAATACAGCATCAAGCCGGGCGCCACGCCGAAATTGACGAAGTCGGCGAGGCTGTCGAGCTCGGCGCCGAACTTCGACTGCCCCTTGATCAGCCGCGCGACGCGGCCGTCGATGCCGTCGAGCGCGGCCGCGAACACGATGGCGTAAACCGCGAGCGTCATCCGCCCTTCGATCGACAGCCGGATCGCCGTCAGGCCGGCGCAGATCGCCAGCAGCGTGATGACGTTGGGCACCAGCATCCGCACCGGGATCGGTCGGAACCGCCGGCGGCGCACGTCGGGATCTCTCAAATCATAGGGCGTCTGCATGGCTCGTCCTTATCTCAAGCGAGATATAGCAAGCCGCGTTCCCCTCCGCCATCGCGGCGGAAGGCCCCAGTGGACCCGACTAATGGTTAATTGGCGCGATAGGCGCGGCTTGGGTCGTCCCCGGCGAGATCGGCCAAAATCGTCTCGCCGGCAATCGCGGTCTGGCCTTCCGACACCAGTGCCTTGGTGCCGACAGGCAGGTAGACGTCGAGGCGCGAGCCGAAGCGGATCAGGCCAAAACGCTCGCCGGTGCCGATGGCCTGCCCTTCCTTGACGAAACAGACGATGCGCTTGGCAACGAGACCCGCGATCTGGACCACGCCGATCCGCGCCGTCGGCGTCGTGATCACCAGCGAGTTGCGCTCATTGTCCTCGCTCGCCTTATCGAGCTCGGCATTGATGAACAGGCCGGGCCGGTAGGCGATGCGGTCCACCCTGCCCGTGATCGGGCTGCGGTTCACGTGGCAATTGAACACGCTCATGAACACCGAGATGCGCGGCAGCGGCCGGTCGCCGAGGCCAAGCTCGGCCGGGGGCAGCGCCATGGTGATCATGGAAACGCGGCCGTCGGCCGGCGACACCACGAGCCCCTCGCGCACCGGCGTCACGCGCACGGGGTCGCGGAAGAACAGCGCGCACCACACGGTCAGGATGGTGCCGATCCAGCCCAGAGGCGACCACAGCCAGAACAGGATGAGGCTTGCCAGCGCAAAGCCGCCGATGAAGGGGTAGCCCTCCTTGTGGATCGGCGGGATCTGACGCTGGATCGAATCGAGAATGGACATCGCTATCTGCCGCCTAGGAGTTGATGGCGCGCGGGTGGTCTCGCGCGGTAGGGTTGTTTAGGCCAGAGTTGGGACCGGAGACAAGGTCACTCCGCCGCCGCAGGCGCCACGAGGGCGTCGTCGACCGGCGGCGGCTCCCGGTTGGGCGCCTCGCTGCTATCGGCCATTTTGGCCAGTTTTTCGCGTGCCGCCTCGGCCTCGCGCTGCCTGTTCCACATGCTGGCATAGAGGCCGCCCTGCGCCAGCAGCTTGGCGTGGGTGCCGCGCTCGGCGATCCGGCCCTGGTCCAGCACGATGATCTCGTCGGCGCCGACGATGGTCGAGAGCCGGTGCGCGATCACCAGCGAGGTGCGGTTCTTGGCCACGCGCTCGAGCGCGCCCTGGATCTCGTGCTCGGTATGGGTGTCGAGCGCCGAGGTCGCCTCGTCCAGCACCAGGATCGGCGGCGCCTTCAATACGGTGCGCGCGATGGCGACGCGCTGCTTCTCGCCGCCAGACAGTTTCAAGCCGCGCTCGCCGACCTGGGTCTCGTAGCCCATCGGCGACATCCGGATGAAATGGTCGATCTGCGCGAGGCTCGCGGCGTCCTCGACCTCGGCATCGCTGGCATCCCAGCGGCCATAGCGGATGTTGTAGCGGATGGTGTCGTTGAACAGCACGGTGTCCTGCGGCACCATGCCGATGGAGGCGCGCAAGCTCGCCTGCGTGACCTCGCGGATGTCCTGGCCGTCGATCAGGATCTTGCCGCCGGAGATGTCGTAGAGGCGGAACAGCAGGCGCGAGATGGTCGACTTGCCTGCCCCCGACGGGCCGACGATCGCGACCGTCTTGCCGGCCGGCACCTCGAAGCTGATGCCTTTCAGGATCGGTCGCGTCGGCTCATAGGCAAAGCGCACGTCTTCGAACCGGACCGCGCCGGCGGAGACGACCAGCGGCTTCGCATCAGGCGCGTCCTCGATCTCGGCCTCGCGGCCGAGCACGCCGAACATCTTCTCGATATCGATGATCGCCTGCTTGATCTCGCGATAGACCATGCCCATGAAATTCAGCGGCTGGTAGAGCTGGATCATCATGGCGTTGACCAGCACGAAATCGCCGACCGTGTTGGTGCCGTTGCGCACGCCGATCGCGCACATCAGCATGGTCGCGGTCAGTCCCAGCGTGAAGATCACGGCCTGCCCGGTGTTGAGCACGGCGAGCGACGTATAGGCCTTCACACTCGATTCTTCGTAGCGCGCGACCGAACGGTCATAGCGCTGTGCCTCGCGCGCCTCGGCGGTGAAATATTTGACGGTCTCGTAGTTCAGCAGCGAGTCGATCGCCTTGGTGTTCGCCTCGGTGTCGGAATCGTTCATCTTGCGGCGGATGCCGATCCGCCACTCGGTCGCGATGTAGGTGTAGTACATGTAGACTGCGACGGTGATGAGCGTCGCGAGCACGTAGCGCCAGTCGAACTGCCAGAGCAGCACCGCCATCAGCAGCGAGACCTCGACGATGGTCGGGATCAGCTGCAGGATCACCATGCGGACGATGACCTCGATGCCCTCGCGGCCGCGCTCGAGCACGCGCGTCAGGCCGCCGGTCTTGCGCTCGAGGTGAAAGCGCAGCGACAGCTCGTGCATGTGGATGAAGGTGATGGTGGCGAGCTTGCGCACCGCGTGCATGGCGACGCGGGCGAAGATGCCGTCGCGCCATTGCGTCAGCACCGCCATCACGATGCGCATCACGCCGTAGCTCGCGGTCAGCAGCAAAGGCGATGCGATCACCCAGAGATGCCAATTGTCGGCCGCGACCGGTGCGGTGTTGGCACCGGTCAGCGCATCCGTCGCCCATTTGAAGCTGAACGGCACCGTGAGCGTGATCAGCTTGGCCGCCAGCAGCAGCACCATCGACCAGACCACGCGCATCTTCAGGTCGGCGCGGTCGCCGGGCCAGATATAGGGCCATAGATGCGCCAGCGTGCCCATCAGCGTGGCCCGCTCCAGCGGTCCGCCCGCAGGATCGGGCGCGTCGGGGACGTCTGGCGAATGAGGTGGGTTCATCAAGAAGCCTGGAAGGCCCGCCGGATGCGGGCGCGCTGCGATTAACTGTTTTCGCCCGTCATATAGAGCCTTCCCGATGCCAGCGCACCCCGCCAGATGGCGAATCTTCGATTGTTTGCCGCCATTTACCGGTAGATTTCCGGGTAGTCCGAATCACCGATTGGGCTTGACGCCTCTTCGCTGCAATGCATCATGGCACCAATGAGCACGATCAAAACCGTCTGTGTCTATTGCGGCTCCGGCCCCGGAACCAACCCCCGCTTCACCGAAGGCGCAAAGGCGTTCGGCAAAGCCCTCGCCGAGAACAACATCCGCCTGGTCTATGGCGGCGGCTCGCTCGGCCTGATGGGCTCGGTCGCGACCTCCGTGCTGGATCACGGCGGTAGCGTCACCGGCATCATTCCCGAATTCCTCCGCAAGCGCGAGAACGCGTTGACCCGCGTGCAGGAGATGATCGTCACCCCCGACATGCACGAGCGCAAGCGGCTGATGTTCGAGCGCTCCGACGCCTTCGTGGCGCTGCCGGGCGGTGTCGGCACGCTGGAGGAGCTGGTGGAGCAGCTGACCTGGAAACAGCTCGGCCGTCATGCCAAGCCGGTGCTGCTCGCCAATATCGACAATTTCTGGGAGCCGCTGTTCTCGCTGCTGTCGCATATGCGCCAGACCGAGTTCATCCGCGCCGGCCTGTCGGTCGACATCCTCAAGGCCGATCGCATCGAGGACATTTTGCCGAAGCTGAAATCGGCCGTGGCGCAGATCGCCGAGTCGGAAAAGCAGCTCGCCCCGGAAGTCGCGCGCAAGCTTTAGAGATCACCCACTCGGGAACGTCACCGCCTCGATCCGGTTGCCGTCGGGGTCGGTGACGAAGGCTGCGTAATAGCGCACGCGGTCGTGCGGGCGGATGCCCGGTGCACCATCGGATGCGCCGCCAGTCGCAAGCGCTGCGGCGTGAAACGCATCGACCTCGCCTGTCGTCTTTGCCCGCAGGCAGATGTGCACGCCGCTCTCCGGCAACACGCGCACCATGCCCACGCGCAGATTGATCCAGAACTCCGGATAGGCCTTGCCGAAGCCGACCGTCCGCGGCCGCGTGACGAGGCGCGTGAGGCCGAGCGTGGCGAGGGTTGCCTCGTAGAATGCCGCGGAGCGTTCGAGATTGCTGACGCCGACGGAGATGTGGTCGATCATTGGTCGCACTCCCCTCTCTCCTCGTCATTGCGAGCGTAGCGAAGCAATCCAGACTGTCTCCGCGGAAAGATTCTGGATTGCTTCGTCGCAAGAGCTCCTCGCAATGACGGCGTTTGTGGCGCCGCCGGTACCTCCGCCGCCGTCCCCTACGCCGGCGCGCCCGACTTCACGAGCTTGTAGATCACCGAATCCATCAGCGCCTGGAACGAGGCGTCGATGATGTTCGGGGACACGCCGACCGTGGTCCAGCGGTCGCCGTTCTCGTCCTCGCTCTCGATCAGCACGCGCGTGACAGCGCCGGTGCCGCCATTGAGGATACGGACGCGATAGTCGATCAGCGTCAGGCCCTCGATGTACTTCTGGTACTTGCCGAGGTCCTTGCGAAGCGCAACGTCGAGCGCGTTAACCGGGCCGTTGCCTTCGGCCGCCGAGATCAGATGCTCGCCGGCAACGTTGACCTTGACCACGGCCAGCGCCACCGTGACGCGCTCGCCGTGCGAATTGTAGCGCTGCTCGACATTGACATCGAACTGCTCGACCTCGAAATAATGCGGCACCTTGCCGAGCGTACGGCGTGCCAGCAGGTCGAACGAGGCGTCGGCGGATTCATAGGCGTAGCCCGCCGCCTCGCGCTCCTTTAATTCCTCGACGAGGCGCGTCAGCTTCGGATCGCTCTTCTCGTAAGCGATGCCGGCGCGGTCGAGCTCGGCGATGACGTTGGAGCGGCCGGCCTGGTCGGACACCAGCACCTTGCGGTGATTGCCGATGAGTTCGGGCAACACGTGCTCGTAGGTCTGCGGATCCTTCAGCACGGCGGAAGCGTGAATGCCGGTCTTGGTGACGAAAGCGCTCTCGCCGACATAGGCCGCATGCCGGTTCGGCACGCGGTTGAGCATGTCGTCGAGCGTGCGCGAGACTTTTACCAGTGTCGCCAGCTTCTCTGCGGTGACGCCGATCTCGAAGGCGTCCGAAAATTCCTTCTTCAATTTCAACGTTGGGATCAGCGAGCAGAGATTGGCGTTGCCGCAGCGCTCGCCGAGGCCGTTGAGCGTGCCCTGGATCTGCCGCACCCCGGCGCGCACCGCGGCCAGCGAATTCGCCACCGCCTGCTCGGTGTCGTTATGGGCGTGGATGCCGAGATGATCGCCGGGGATGTGTTTTGTCACCTCGGTGACGATGGCCTCGATCTCGTTCGGCATGGTGCCGCCATTGGTGTCGCACAACACCACCCAGCGCGCGCCGGCCTCATAGGCGGCCTTGGCGCAGGCTAACGCAAAACTGGAATCTTCTTTGTAGCCATCGAAGAAATGCTCGCAGTCGAGCATGACCTCGCGGCCCGCGGCCTTCGCAGCCGCGACGCTGTCACGGATCGAGGCGAGATTTTCCTCCTTCGTCGTCTCCAGCGCGACGCGCACCTGATACGCCGAGGATTTTGCCACGAAGCAGATCGCGTCCGCCTTGGCTTCCAGCAGACCCGCGACGCCGGGATCGTTTGAGACCGAGCGGCCTGCCCGCCGCGTCATGCCGAAGGCGGTGAAGCGTGCGTGTGCAAGCTTCGGCTTGCTGGCGAAAAACTCGGTGTCGGTCGGATTGGCGCCGGGATAGCCACCCTCGACATAGTCGATGCCGAGCTCGTCGAGCATCGCGGCGATGATCTGCTTGTCGGTCAGCGTGAAATCGACGCCATTGGTCTGCGCGCCGTCGCGCAGCGTGGTGTCGAACAGATAAAGACGCTCCTTGCTCATTGCAGTGCTCCCGACGCGGGTCCGGTGCCGAGCGTCTTCTGCATGGTGGTATTGGCGAGCCACTCGTCGTTGACGGTGATGCTGTTGCGCTGCATGGCGACATAGCCGCGTTTGGCGAAGAAGCCCTGCGCCGTATCGCTGGCGTCGACCGTCAGCTTTTCCGCACCGCGGGCGCCGGCAAGCTTCTCCAGCGCATCGACGAGCATTGTCGCCAGGCCCTGCTGGCTGACTGCCGGATGCACATAGAGCATACGGATGTGATCCTTGCCGCGCAGCGACGCAAAGCCCACGGGGGAGCCCTCCAGCGTGGCGATCAGCGTCAGGTCGGCAGCGAGGTGCTTGCCGAACTCTTCGCTTTCAGCCGCCGCCATCCAGGCCTGCTGCTGCGCTTCGCTGTAGTCGTCGCCAGTCAACTCTTCGATGCTTGCCGTGAAGATCGCAGCGAGGACCGGCACGTCAGCCGGCAGGAACGGCCGCAGCGCGGGTGTGGGATGTGCCTGTGCCATCACGCCAGCTCCCAGGTCGTCACCGGCTTGCCGGCGGCGTCCTTGCCATCCTTGAGCACGACGCCCTTGGCGACGAGCTCGTCGCGAATGCGATCGGACTCCTTGAAATCCTTTCGCGCGCGAGCAGCCGCGCGCTCCGCAATCAAGCGATCGATTTCGCTGGCGTCGACGCCAGTTGCCTGCTGCTTGCGGCCTTCCCACTGCGCCGCGCTCTCGGAGAAGAAGCCGAGCAGCCGCAATGAGCCCGCCAGAGCGCTCACATCGCTGTTGCGCAGGCTATGCAGCGCCGCAATCGCCAGCGACGTGTTGAGGTCGTCGAGCAGCGGCTCGACCACCGACGCGGCCGGCTGGCCGGGCGCGACGTCGGCGGCGACGCGATACCAGTCGTCGAGCGTCCTTTTGCTCTCCTCCAGCGATTTCATGGTCCAGTCGATCGGCGAGCGGTAATGCGTCTTGAGCATGTTCAGACGCAGCACCTCACCCGGCCAGTCCTTGAGCAACTCGTGGATGGTGGTGAAGTTGCCGAGCGACTTCGACATCTTCTCGCTCTCGACCTGGAGGAAGCCGTTATGCATCCAGTAGTTCGCCATGCGCTCCCGGTGGAAGGCGCAGCAGGTCTGCGCGACCTCGTTCTCGTGATGCGGAAACACGAGATCGATGCCGCCGCCATGGATGTCGAAATATTCGCCGAGATGCTTCCAGGCCATGGCCGAGCACTCGACGTGCCAACCCGGACGCCCCTGCGCGGCGATGCCCGCCGGCGACGGCCATGACGGCTCGCCCGGCTTGGACGGCTTCCAGAGGACAAAGTCGGTGTTGCCTCGCTTATAAGGCGCGACATCGACGCGGGCACCGGCGACCATCTCGTCCAGCGAACGATTGGACAGCGCGCCATAGCGCGGCAACACTGAGTTCGCCGCGTTCATCGCCTGCGGCGAGAACAGCACGTGGTCCTCGGCGACATAGGCAAAGCCGCCGGCGACCAGCCTGTCGATGATCTCGCGCATCTCGGCGATGTGCTCAGTCGCACGCGGCTCGACGCTCGGCCGGAGCGCGCCGAGCGCATCGACGTCGGCGTGAAACTGTTGTCCGGTCTGCTCGGTGACCTCTCGGATCGCCTCGTTCAGCGGCAGCCCCGGAAAATCGCGCGCGGCGCGGTCATTGATCTTGTCGTCGACGTCGGTGATGTTGCGGACATATTTCACGTGCGCCTCGCCATAGAGATGGCGCAGCAGCCGAAACAGCACGTCGAATACGATCACGGGACGCGCGTTGCCGATATGGGCGAAGTCATAGACGGTCGGTCCGCAGACATACATGCGGACGTCGTTCGCATCGAGCGGCACGAAGGTGCGCTTCTCCTTGCTCAGCGTATCGTAAAGGCGCAATTCCATATGGATACCCGTCGGCTGTTGGCCGGGCGTCCAGGGCTCTCAATGGTTTTGAGAAAAGACGGCTCCAGCCAGCGAATCGCTAGCTCGTAATCTCGCGGCAAATGCCACACATGGCGAGGAGACCGTTCATTCGGGAACATATGGGCCACGAGGGGCCCTTGCGTCAAGGGAGCCGCGAAAATGCCGTCTTCTGCCCACGATGCGCAGCAGCACACCATGATGGTTCCATCATCCTTAACCTTTTGAGGCCATTCTGGAACTGGCGGTTCCTTATTTTTGCCCCCCGGTGTTTTCATGCGATCCTTGCTCGCGCTCATTTCCTGCGCCTCCATCCTTGCGGCATCCAGCGCATTCGCCGAGACCCGCGTCTTCATCATCGCCAACCAGGCGGACGGCCACGGCGTCGACCAGTGCCTGGCCAAGAGCGACAAATGCGGCGCGCAGGCTGCACGGACCTACTGCCAGTCACGGGATTTTGCCCAGGCATCAAGCTATCGCCGGGTCGATCCCGACGAAATTACCGGCTCTGTCCCCAAAACCGGCGCAAACTGCTCCCATGGCCATTGCGACGAATATGTCGCAATCACCTGCCAGCGCTGAATTCGCTCGGAGCTGGCGGACCTTAGGAGCAGTTTTCGGCCCCTGAAACGACGTGACGATGCCGCAGGAAGCGGCTATTGGAGGGCACGCTTCGGCCCCCCAAATCACGCTGGGCCGTGACCTCGCTAGAATGGCGGATATGCCTGAATTTTTGTCTCTCTCCCGTGCCCGCTCGATCCTTGCCTGCACCGTGCTCCTGAGCACCGTCATGCTCGCCAACAGCGCTCTCGCGCAGGCCGGCCCGCCCGGCCCGCCACCCCAGCCCGGCCAGAACGGGCTTGGACCTAATCCGATGTGCGTGCGGCTGGAAGGCCAGCTCGCCGGGCTCGATCGTGGCGGCGGCGGTGGTGACCCCGCGCGCGAAGACCAGATCCGTCGCTTCCAGGATTCCCAGGCCAAGCAGCAGTCCGAGCTCGACCGCGTCACCATGCAGGCCAAGCGCATGGGTTGCGATTCCTCCGGCTTCTTCTCGCTGTTCAGCGGCCAGTCGGCGCAATGCGGTCCGGTCAACACCCAGATCCAGCAGATGCGCGCCAATCTGGACCAGATCACCGGCAATCTCGAACGCCTGCGCGGCGGCGGCGGCTTCAGCCCGGAGCGCGACAACCAGCGCCGCTCCGTGCTGGCGGCGCTGGCGCAGAACAATTGCGGCCCGCAATATGCCAACGCCGCGCAATCGCAGGGCGGCGGTAACTTCCTGGGCAATCTGTTCGGCGGCAACAATTCGAACAATCCGCAAGGTGCGCCCTCCGATCTCGGGCCGCAGTCCGGCACCTACCGTACCGTGTGCGTGCGCACCTGCGACGGCGCCTATTTCCCGGTCTCGTTTGCGACCGTGCCGGCGCGCTTCCCCGACGACGAGAAGACCTGCAAGGCGCTTTGCCCCGCCGCGGAAGCCGTGCTCTACACCCATCGCAATCCCGGCGAGGACATGAACTCCGCGGTCTCGGTCAGCGGTCAGCCCTACACGGCGCTGCCGACCGCGTTCAAATTCCGCAGCGAGTTCAACCCGTCCTGCTCGTGCAAGGCCGCGGGCCAGACCTGGGCCGACGCGCTGAAATCGGCCGACGACAAGGCTGCGGCTGAGCAGCAGGGTGACATCATTGTCACCGAGGAGAGCGCCAAGAAGATGCAGCAGCGGCAGCTCACCAAGGGCACGCCTGCGAATGCCAAGAAGGGCGCAACTCCCGCGCCGACGACGGCGAGCGCACCGGCTGCGGCGCCGCCTGCGGATACGAGCACCACGACCGGGTCGGAGAACAAGCCGATCCGCTCAGTCGGACCGAGCTTCCTGCCGCAGCAGCAGAAGTAAGTCGTAGCGGCAGGTCGCTCCTCTCCCTTCTCCCCTTGCGGGAGAAGGTGGCGCGAAGCGCCGGATGAGGGGTTCTATCCGCGCTCACACGTGTACATGAGAGTACGCGGATAGAACCCCTCACCCTACTGAGTTCGCTTCGACGGCGGAGCTGCCCTCTCCCGCAAGGGGCGAGGGCACAATAACGCCCATCTCGCTCGCGGATACGGGAGAGGCAATCGCAAAAGCCAGCCTGCCCTACCCCTCAAACGCGTCGATCGAGGCGCGGCTGCCGCGCGACACCAGCGTCTCGTCGTACGCCGGCAACGGCTCGCCTTTATCGCGAAAGCGATTGGTGATGGGATAACGGCGGTCGCGGCCGAAATTCCTGGGTGTCACCTTCACGCCGGGCGCGGCCTGGCGGCGCTTGTATTCGGCGACGTTGAGCAGATGGTCGATGCGCGTGACCGTCTCGCGGTCGAAGCCGGCGGCGATGATTTTATCGAGCGGCTCTTCGCGTTCGACTAGCCGCGCGAGGATGGCATCGAGCACCTCGTAGGGTGGCAGCGAATCCTGATCGGTCTGGTTTTCGCGCAATTCCGCGGTCGGCGGGCGCGTGATGATATCGGGCGGAATGACCTCGCCGGCCGGACCCAGGGCGCCATCGGGCTTCCAGATGTTGCGCAGCGCCGCCAGCCGAAACACCTGCGTCTTGTAGATGTCCTTGATCGGGTTGAAGCCACCGTTCATGTCGCCATAGAGCGTGGCGTAGCCGACCGACATTTCCGACTTGTTGCCTGTCGTCACCACCATCAAGCCGGTCTTGTTGGAGATCGCCATCAGCAGCGTGCCGCGGGTGCGGGCCTGGAGGTTTTCCTCGGTGATGTCGGATGGCAAATTCTTGAAGATGCCTTCGAGGATGGTCTCGAAGCCGGTCACGGCTTCCGCGATCGGCAGCACCTCGTAGCGGAGGCCGAGATGGCCGGCGAGCTCGCCGGCGTCGGCGATCGAGTGGGGTGCGGTGTAACGAAAGGGCAGCATCACACCATGCACCTGATCGGCGCCGAGCGCGTCGACCGCGATCGCAGCACACAGCGCGGAATCGATGCCGCCGGAAATGCCGAGCAGCACGCCGGGAAAACCGTTCTTGGCGACATAGTCGCGCAGGCCCAGCACGCAGGCCGCGTAGTCGGCCTTGTCCCCCTCGGGCAGCGTGGCGATCGGCCCCGCGCAGCGCCAGTCGTCGCCGTTTCTGGTGAAGCGCAGCGTGGTGACGCTCTCTTCGAACGCCGGCAATTGCGCCGCGAGCGAGAGATCTCCGTTCAAAGCGAAGGAAGCGCCGTCGAACACCAGCTCGTCCTGGCCGCAAACCTGGTTGAGATAGACCAGCGGCAGCCCGCTCTCGGTGACACGCGCGACCGCGACCGACAGGCGCACGTCGTTCTTGTCGCGGGCGTAAGGCGAGCCGTTCGGCACCAGGATGATCTCGGCGCCGGTCTCGGCCAGCGTCTCGACCACGTTCTCGTAATCCTCTGACTCTTCCAGCCAGATGTCCTCGCAGATCGGCACGCCGATGCGCACGCCGCGCACGGTCACGGGGCCGGCCGCAGGCCCACGCGAAAACAGCCGCTTCTCGTCGAACACGCCGTAATTCGGCAGATTGCATTTGAAGCGCAGGCCGGCGATGCGGCCGCCGTCGAGCAGCGCGCAGGCATTGTAGAGCCTGCCGTCCTCGACCCAGGGCGTGCCGACCAGCATCGCCGGGCCGCCATCGGCGGTCTCGCGCGCGAGCGTTTCAATCGCGGCGCGACAGGCCGCCTGGAAGGCCGGCTTCTGCACCAGATCTTCCGGCGGGTAGCCGGTGATGAACAATTCCGGAAACAACACGAGATCGGCGCCGTCCGCGACAGCGCGCGCGCGCGCCGAGCGTGCCTTGGCAGCATTGCCGTCGATGTCGCCCATGGTCGGATTGAGCTGGGCGAGCGTGACCGCGAATGCGTTGAGACGTTCGGTCATGGCCGCCCCACTCCGGTCATCCGGCTAGAGCATGATCCGGAAAAGTGTGAAGCGGTTTTCCGACAAGATCATGCTCAAACAAAAGTCTAAAGCGCGATACGCGCTTTAGATGAAACCCAGTCGCTCGACGATCGCCAAAATCCAGAATGCCCCGGCCATCAGCAGTGCAACGCCGACGGCGGCCGAGCCCATGTCCTTGACCCGCCCGATCTGCTTGTCGCGATCCAAGGTCAGGCGGTCGGCAAGCTTCTCGATAGCGGTGTTGAGCAACTCGACCACCAGCACGAAGGCGACCGCGCAAACCAGCTCGACCGCGCGGGTCGCGGTCGAGCCGACCAACCAGGCGAGCGGCAGCGACACGAGCAGCGCGACGATCTCCTCGCGGACAGCCTGCTCCGAGCGGAACGCAAAGGCCAGTCCGTTGCGCGAATTGATCGTAGCCTTCCAGATCCGCAGCAAGGTCCTAGAGCCCCGCTGCGGCTGGCATCGGCCTGACCTTGCCGGCGCGCTCCTGCTTGAGCAGCTCGGCGATCAGGAAAGCCATGTCGATGGATTGCTCGGCGTTGAGACGGGGATCGCAGACCGTGTGGTAGCGGTCGTTGAGGTCCTCGTCGGT
Organism: Bradyrhizobium sp. OK095; assembly: GCF_900109945.1. GTDB lineage: Bacteria > Pseudomonadota > Alphaproteobacteria > Rhizobiales > Xanthobacteraceae > Bradyrhizobium. The sequence continues at coordinate 93,435 of NZ_FOBX01000003.1, read as the reverse complement.
GATCGCGCGGGCACCGCCGATACATTCGGTGACGTCCTGACCGGTCATCTCCAGATGCACGCCGCCGGCATGGGTGCCTTCCGCCGCATGGATCGTGAAGAACGACTTCACCTCGGACAGCACGCGGTCGAACGGGCGCGTCTTGTAGCCCGACGTCGAGGTGATGGTGTTGCCGTGCATGGGATCGCATGACCAGACCACCACTTTGCCCTCGCGTTTCACGGCGCGGATCAGTCCCGGCAGATGGTCGGCGACCTTGTCGGAGCCGAAACGGTTGATCAGCGTCAGCCGGCCCGGCTCGTTGTCGGGGTTGAGCACGTCGATCAGCTTCAACAGCTCGTCGGGCTTGAGCGATGGGCCGCACTTCAGGCCGATCGGGTTCTTGATGCCACGGAAATATTCGATATGGCCGTGATCGAGCTGCCGGGTGCGATCGCCGATCCAGATCATATGGCCCGAAGTCGCGTACCAGTCGCCGGTGGTGGAATCGACGCGGGTCATGGCCTGCTCGTAGCCGAGCAGCAGCGCCTCGTGGCTGGTGTAGAAATCGGTGGCGCGCAGCTCCGGATGGCTCTCGAGATCGAGGCCGCAGGCCTGCATGAAGTTGAGCGCGTCCGAGATGCGGTCGGCCAATTCCTTGTAGCGGCGGGACTGCGGCGAGTCCTTCAGAAAGCCGAGCATCCATTGATGCACGCTGCCGAGATTGGCAAAGCCGCCGGTGGCGAAGGCGCGCAAGAGATTCAGCGTCGCGGCCGACTGGCGATAGGCCATCAGCTGGCGCTGCGGATCCGGCACGCGCGCTTCCTTGGTGAAGGCAATGTCATTGACGATGTCGCCGCGATAGCTCGGCAGCTCGACGCCATCAATCTTCTCGGTCGGCGAAGACCGGGGCTTCGCAAATTGCCCGGCTATACGGCCGACCTTCACCACCGGGACGGCGCCGGCATAGGTCAGCACCACCGCCATCTGGAGCAGCACGCGGAAGAAGTCGCGGATGTTGTTGGCGCCGTGCTCGGCAAAGCTCTCGGCGCAGTCGCCGCCCTGGAGCAGGAAGGCCTGACCGGTCGCAACGCGGGCCAACGACTTCTTCAGGTTGCGCGCCTCGCCCGCGAACACCAGCGGCGGAAAGGTCGCAAGCTGCGCCTCGACGTCGGCCAGGGCCTTGGCATCGGGATAGTCGGGCACCTGTAGCACCGGCTTGCTGCGCCAGGACTCGGGCGTCCACCGCTCGGACATCGCAATCTCTCCGTGAAGCAAAAAGCACAACCTGATCTGTGGGTTGCGAGGGCCGCCTTATACACAGGCTAATCCCCGGCCGCCAGTTGTAAATCCATTTCGCACTGCAAACCCTTGCGGGCAAAGCCGAATTCGCATTTGCTGGGGGCTGGCGAGGAAACTGGTAGGGCACGGGCTGTCCATGGACGCGGCGCGCGACGACGTTTTCATCGACGAGATCACCTTCGCAGCAACCGACGGGTATGTGCTGACCGGCACCCTGTTCCTGCCGCGCGGCACCAAGCGCCATGCGGTGCTGATCAATTCGGCCACCGCCGTGCCGCGGAAAATCTATCGCGGCTTTGCCTCCTATCTCGCCCATCGCGGCTGCGCGGTCATGACCTACGACTATCGCGGCATCGGCGACTCCCGGCTGCCGGCGATGGTCGGCTACAACCAGCCGAAATCGCTGGTCGGCTTCAAGGCCTCGATGTCGGACTGGGCCGCGCAGGATGTCACCGCCGCGGTGCGCTGGATGCGCGAGCGCTACACCACCCTGCCCCTTGCCTATGTCGGCCACTCCTTCGGTGGCCAGGCGCTTGGGCTGATCGACAACAACACCGACATCGCGCGCGCCGCGTTCGTGGCCGCGCAGGCTGCGACCTGGCGGCTGATGACCGCGCCGGAAAAATATCGCGTCTTCGCCTTCATGAACTTTGTCGGCGTGCCGCTGGTCCACGCACTCGGCTATGCGCCGGGCTGGGCCGGCATCGGCGAGGATCTGCCCCAGGGCGTTTTCCTGCAATGGGCCGACTGGGTCTCCAGCCCGCGCTATCTCTTTGATTCAAAACTGCCCGCGCTGGAGAACTTTGCCAAGTTCAAGGGCGAGCTGCGCGCGCTCTGCTTCTCCGACGATCCCTGGGCAACGCGCCCCGCGGTCGAGCTGCTCGTGAGTGGATTCACCGCGATCAAGCCGGAGGTGCTGACGGTGAAGCCGTCCGACGTCGGCGCCAAGGGAATAGGCCATTTCGGCTTCTTCCGCCCCGAGCATCGCGACACGCTGTGGCGCGGCGTCGCGGAATGGATCCAGGGGGAATGAGGCGTTAACGGATGATTGTCGTCAGCGACGAGTAGCGCTTGTTCGGCTTGGCCTCGCCAGCCGAGAACTGCGCGAAGGCGTCGCTGATGCGAACCGCGGGCGGTGTATCGCCGGCGAAACGAAATTCCTTCGGCCTCGGCGCATAGAAGCTGGCGCTGTAATAGGAATCGTCGAAGCGCGCCTCGCCGACCCCGAACAATGCGTCGCAGACGAACAGGAGCGCGTAGACTCCCGCAACCGCCGCGACGATCTCCCTGAGAACTGACATGCTGATACCCCACCCTTTTGCAGTGAAGATGCACGCCGGTTCCAAAGCTGAGGTTTAAGGCGCCACCCTTCTTGTCCGCAGGGTTTGCCGCTCCTGAGCGGATTGCAGACAATTTTATCCTTTCTGAAAAACGAAGCCCGCCTGACCGGGCGGATCAGGCGGGCTCCAGGATTGGCCGCTCGGGAGGTATCAGACGGCCAAATTCATCCACACCGCCTTCGGCTCGGTGAAATTGTCGATCGCGGCGGTGCCGTGCTCGCGGCCGAGACCGGAATCGCGCTCGCCGCCCCAGGGCAGGCGCACGTCGGTATAGCCATAGGTGTTCATCCAGACCGTACCCGCCCGCGCCCGCTTGGCGAAGCGCTGCAGCTTGCCGATGTCGCGGCTCCAGACGCCGGCAGCGAGACTGTAGGCGGTGCCGTTGGCGATCCTGAGTGCGTCGGCCTCGTCCTTGAACTTGATGATGCTGACGACGGGGCCAAAAATCTCCTCCTGCGAGATCCGCATCTCGTGCTCGACATCGGCGAACACGGTCGGGCTAATGAAATAGCCGCGATCGCCGACCCGCTGGCCGCCGGTGACGAGAGTCGCGCCTTCCTTCTGGCCGATCTCGACATAGTCGAGGATCGACTTCATCTGTTTCTCGGAGATGACGGGGCCGAGCGCCGTCTTGCGATCAAGCGGGTCGCCGATCCGAAGCGACTTCGCGCGCGCCGCGATCCGCTCGACGACCTCGTCATAGACCTTCTCCTGCACCAGCACACGGGAGCCGGCCGAACAGACCTGGCCGGCATTGAAGAAGATGCCGGAGCCGGCCGCCTTGCTGGCTGCTTCGAGATCGGAATCGTCGAAAATGACGTTGGCCGACTTGCCGCCGAGCTCGAGCGAGACGCGCTTGAAGTTGCGCGCCGCGCCCTTCATGATTCCGCGGCCAACGCCGGGCGAACCGGTGAAGGTGACCTTGTCGACATCGGGGTGATTGACCAGTGCGTCGCCGACGACGCGGCCGGGTCCGGTGACGACGTTGAAGACGCCCGCCGGCAGGCCCGCTTCGAGCGCGAGCTCGGCGATGCGCAGCGCCGACAGCGAGGTCAGCTCGGCCGGCTTCATCACGACGGTGCAGCCGCAGGCCAGCGCCGGCGCCAGCTTCCACATGCCGATCATCAGCGGGAAATTCCACGGCACGATCGCCGCGACCACACCGACCGGCTCGCGCACGGTGTAGGTCAGGGCATCGTCGCGCACGGGGACGACGTCGCCCATGATCTTGTCGGCCCAGCCGGCGTAATAGATCAACGTGTCGACGGCGGCGGGAAAATCCTGGCGCGCCGTCGCGGAGATCGGCTTGCCGGCATCGATCGATTCGAGTTCGATGATCTCGTCGGCATTGGCCTTCAGCAAGTCGGCCCAACGCAACAGGATCTGGCCGCGCTCGGAGGCGCGCATCGTGCGCCACGGGCCTTCGAACGCCCGGCGTGCAGCGGCGACCGCAAGCTCGACGTCGACCTCGCTGCCCTCGGCGATGGTGGCGATGATTTGCCCGGTGGCGGGATTGAGGGAGTTGAAGGTGCGTCCGGAACTCGAGGGGACGCGACGGCCGTCGATGAGCAGATGCTGCGGCCGGGACATGAACTCGGTCGCCGGCGAGTGTGCAAAGTCATATGCAACAGACATCATATTTCCTCCTGATCTGGTATACCAGACTAGGCCTCTATTGCGCCGAGTAAATATGATATGGAGTACAAATGAAGGCCCCATATATGAAGCGAAGTTCATAAGGAAAGCGAATGCTTCAGATCGAGATCGAGGCCGTCTGGCGGTTTCGCCACGAGGGCAGCCCGCGCACCGCCATCATCATGATCGGTATCCTCAACGAAATCCGGAAGACCGGAAAGATCACCAGCGCGGCGAGCGATGCGCATCTCTCCTATCGCCACGTCTGGAATCTGATCGAGCAATGGACGGAATTCTTCGGCACGCCATTGGTCGAGACCCAGCGCGGCAGGGGCTCAAAACTGACGCCGTTCGGCGAGCGGCTGGTGTGGGCCGGCGAGCGCATGCAGGCGCGGCTGGGGCCGCAGCTTGAAAACCTGGCGCAGGAGCTCGCGAGCGAGATCAAGCCGTTCCTCGAACAGCGCCCGTCCGTGATCAGGGTGCATGCGAGCCACGGCTTTGCGGTGGCAAAGCTGCGCGAATTCCTCGACCGTGAGCCCGGCATCGGCGTCGATTTGCGTTATGTCAGCAACCAGAATTCGCTGGTGTCGCTGGCGCAAGGCGCGTGCGATCTCTCGGGTCTGCATCTGCCGCACGGCGCGCTGCGGGCCCAGGGTATCAAGGCGGCGCGCGAGTGGCTCGATCCGCGCGAGAACCGCATCATCAATTTTGTTACTCGCGAGATGGGCCTGATGGTCGCTCGCGGCAATCCGCTGCGCATCGCCTCGCTCGGCGACATCACCAGGCCAAAGGTCCGCTTCGTCAATCGCGACCATGATTCCGGCACGCGTCTTCTGTTCAACCAGTTGCTCGCAGCGGACGGCATCGACGAGAGCCGCATCAACGGCGCACAGCAGATCGAGTTCACCCACGCCGCCGTCGCCGCCTATGTCGCGAGCGGCATGGCGGATGCTAGCTTTGGCGTCGAGGCCGCCGCCCGGCATTTCGGCCTCGATTTCATCCGCCTCCTCACCGAGGATTATTTCTTCGTCTGCAAACGCGGATTCCTCGATACCGCACCGATGCAGCGCATCCTCGAAATCATCCGCAGCGCCGATTTCCGCGCCGCCGTCGCCACCCTGCCCGGCTACGTGCCATCGGATACCGGCAACGTGACCGGCGTGAAGGCGTTTTTGGAGATGCACGCCGTGCGATGATGCGGCAGGCGGCGCGCACCTTGTTCGCGACGGGCAAGAATGGCAATCTCCGTTTAGAGCCATTCAAGAGAATCCATCATGTCGCGCGCCAGCGCCAAATCGCTTCCCCAACTGAGCCTGCGCATCGACCTCGACGGCGAGGATCGGATCGGGCCTGGCAAGATCGAGCTTCTGGAGCAGATCCGCGAGCAAGGCTCGATCTCGGGGGCCGGCCGCGCCATGGACATGTCCTACAAGCGCGCCTGGGATCTCGTCGACGAGATCAACCGAATCTGCGGACATCCGGTGGTGGAGCCGCAGGCCGGCGGCAAGAATGGCGGCGGCGCGATGCTCACGCCCTTCGGCGAAAAACTCGTTGCGCGTTACCGCAAGATCGAGCGCGACGCCGCACGCGCCGTGCACAAGGAGCTGGAAGCGCTCAAGAGCGACATCGCCCGTTCCCGGAAGTCGTGAACGGACGGGCACGCCAAAAATTCCATCGTGACGGGCTCGAAGAAACCGTCGACCCTCGCCTTCTATGCCTCGGCCGGTTTCGAGCAGAGCAAGACCGGTTTTCAGATCCGGCGGTTGCCGCCTCGGGCAGAGGCGGCCGGCTAACCCCGCGCGCCCCCGGGGAAATACCACCTGTTAATTCTCTCATGATCAGGTGGGGCTTTGCAGATGCGATCGGCCCGGATCGGCCGGCGAAAGCTGCCCCGGAGCCCCGACCATGGAACTTGCGCCGCCGGCCCACGAACAGCATGACAGGGTCACGCTGTCCGAACTCCTGGGCGCCCTCAGCCACGCGCTCGATCTGACCGAGGGGCAACCGGCGGGACATTGTGTACGATGCAGCCATATCGGCGTTGAGATCGGCAAGGACATCGGCCTTGGCGAGAATGAAATTACCGAGCTGTACTACGTGCTGTTGCTGAAGGATCTCGGCTGCAGCAGCAACGCGGCCCGCATCTGCGAGCTGTATCTAACCGATGATCTCACCTTCAAGCAGGACTTCAAGTTGATCGACGGCAGCTTGCCGCAGGCGCTGCGCTTCGTGCTCAGCCATACGGGCCTGAAGGCCGGGCTTGCCGAACGGTTCCGCGCCATCGTCAACATCTTCCAGAACGGCGGCGAGATCGCGCGCGAACTGATCGAGACGCGCTGCCATCGCGGTGCGGATATCGCCCGTAAAATGCGTTTCTCCGAGCCGGTCGCCGAGGGCATCAAGAACCTGGATGAGCATTGGGACGGCGGCGGCAAACCCCTTGGTTTGTCCGGCACGGCCATCCCGATCTATTCACGCATTGCCCTGCTGGCACAGGTGATCGACGTGTTCCACGTTTCGAACGGATCCGAGGCGGCGCTGCGCGAAGCGAAGAACCGATCGGGGACATGGTTCGATCCCGACCTCGTCGCTGCCTTCGAGCGCATCGCGGCCCGGCCCGCGTTTTGGGAGATGCTCCGCGCCGACGATGAACATGAATCGATCCTTCATCAGGCGCCGGAACAGGCGAGCGTGCCGATCGACGAGGACTATCTCGACGACATCGCGGCCGCCTTCGCTCAGGTGGTGGATTCCAAGAGCCCTTACACCAGTGGTCACAGCGACCGCGTGACGTTGTTTACCGATATGATCGCCGAGGAGCTGGCGTTCAGTGCCGCGCAGCGGCGCAAGCTCAAGCGTGCGGCGCTGCTGCACGACATCGGCAAGCTTGGTGTCAGCAACGCCATCCTCGACAAGCCGGGCAAGCTGGATGACGCCGAATGGGACATCATGCGGATGCACTCCGCGCATTCCGAAGCCATTTTGTCGCGCATCGGCGCTTTCAGCGCGCTCGCCCCGATCGCGGGTGCGCATCACGAACGGCTGGACGGCAAGGGCTATCCGCGCGGTCTCGCGGGAGACCAGATCTGCCTGGAAACCCGCATGATCACGACCGCAGACATCTTCGATGCGCTCACCGCCGACCGCCCATATCGCGCCGCGATGACGATCACCAAAGCTCTCGGGATCATGTCCGGGATGGTCGGGACCCAGATCGACGCGGACTGCTTTGCGGCGCTTCACAGAGCATTGGGACGCATCCACGGGACAATGGCGGCCTGACGACCCGCGTAGCTCGCCTCAGTTCGGCCGCACCGACATTTCGGGCATCGGCTGGGTCAGTGCTTCGCCAAGCAGCCCCTGCTCCGCCTTCGGGATCGAGAAGCGGACCTTGAAGCCATCTTCGGTCTGGAGCGTGATGATGCGCTGGGTCGTGTCGGTCGACTGCTCGATCGCCCAGGATGCCAGCGGATAGGCGTAGCGCAGGCTCTGGTCGCCGTAGCGGGCCTTCAGCGCCGCCTCCAGTAGCCCTGGCAGCGTCATGATCAGGGCGCCGACCTGGTTGAGCGAGACGCTGACGGCGGCGGAATTACCCGTCACGTCCTCGAAGCCCAGCGAGATCGCACCGCCATCGGCCGCCACCTCGCAAGTCGTGAGCTGCCTCACCTTGATTTCCATCGCCAGTCCCGGAACGCAGTTCGCTATATCCATTACGATATATCGATATGTCCATCCGCGTCCAGCCTGCTTTTCTGGAATTGATCGAACCGCCCGCGTGGCCGGTTCAGCGAAGTCGTGATATATAGTTCGATATAACGAGGCCCGAACGGCCCGTTGTTCAAGGGAGCGCAAAGCCAATGAGTGACTACAATCTTCTCATCGACGGCAAGATGGTGCCCGGCGACCAGACCATGCCGGTTCTCAATCCAGCGACCGAAGAGGTGGTGGCACAGTGTCCGCGCGCCTCCAAGGCGCAGCTGGACGCGGCCGTGGCCGCCGCGAAGGCCGCCTTCCCGGCATGGGCTGCGACCCCGATCGAGGAGCGCCGCAAGCTCGTGAACAAGATGGCCGACGTCATCGAGGCCAATTCGGGTGATCTCGCCCGCATTCTCACCAGTGAGCAAGGCAAGCCGCTTGGCGACGCCACCGGCGAAGTCATGGGCATGGCCGCCTTCTTCCGCTATCTCAGCTCGCTCGATCTGCCGATGAAGGTGATCGAGGATTCCGGCGACCGCAAGGTCGAGGCGTATCGCCGTCCGCTCGGCGTCGTCGGCGCGATCATTCCCTGGAACTATCCGCTGCTGATCCTCAGCTTCAAGCTGCCGTCGGCGCTGCTCGCCGGCAATACGCTGGTGGTCAAGCCGGCGCCGACCACGCCGCTCGCCACCTTGCGCTTCGCCGAGCTGATCAAGGACATCCTGCCGAAGGGCGTACTCAACTTCATCACCGATGCCAACGATCTCGGCGGCGAGATGACCAAGCATCCCGACATCCGCAAGATCTCGTTCACCGGCTCGTCCGCGACCGGACAGAAGGTGATGGCGAGCGCGGCGCAGACGCTCAAGCGCATCACGCTCGAGCTTGGCGGCAACGATGCCGGCATCGTGCTCGACGACGTCGACCCGAAGAAGGTCGCACCCGGCATCTTCGAGGGCGCCTTCCAGAACTCCGGCCAGGTCTGCCTCGCCATCAAGCGGCTCTATGTCCACGAGTCCGTCTATGACGAGCTCTGCAACGAGCTTGTCGCGATCGCCAAGAGCACGGTGGTCGACGACGGCGCCAAGCAGGGCACCAAGCTCGGACCGCTGCAGAACAAGATGCAGTACGAGAAGGTGAAGACGTTCCTCGAGGACGCGCGCAAGAACGGCAACATCGTTGCCGGCGGCTCGGCGATGGACCGGCCCGGCTACTTCATCGAGCCGACCATCGTGCGCGACATCAAGGAAGGCTCGAAGCTGGTCGACGAGGAGCAGTTCGGCCCGGTGCTGCCGCTGATCAAATATTCCGACAACGATGATGCGATCCGCCGCGCCAATGCCACGACTTACGGCCTCGGCGCGTCGGTGTGGTCGTCCGACATCAAGCGTGCGCACGCGGTCGCGACCCAACTCGAATCCGGCACGGTCTGGATCAACAAGCACCTCGACATGGCCCCGAACATCCCGTTCGGCGGCGCCAAGCAGTCGGGCATCGGCACTGAATTTGCCGAGGAAGGCCTCGCCGAATTCACTCAGCTCCAGATCATCAACGGCCCGCCGGCGGCCTGATCCGACAACCGGGACCGCGGCAAAACCGCCGCGGCCCCACTCTCTTTGCAGCGAAGCAGAGGCGACCCATGTTCGACGCGCAATGTGACCTTGCCGCCCTCGTCTACGAGCCGCATCAGGATCCCGACGCGATCTTGCGCAGCTTCGCAGCGGGTCTGAATACACGCGGCTTTCGCGTCGTCGGCATGGTTCAGGCAGGGCATTGCGCGGACTCCAGCCTGTCGGCGGTGCTGCTTCACAGCGGCGAAAAACTTCTGCTGGCGCAGGATTTCGATCCGGCCGTGCAGGGCTGCCGGCTTGATCTGGCAAGGCTGCAAAATGCCGGAACGCGGATCGCAGATGCCCTCGCCCATGGCGCCGATCTCGTCATCATCAACCGTTTCGGCAAGCGCGAGCGCGACGGCAAGGGCCTGTCCTATCTGATCGAGCGCGCACTCGACGCCGACATCCCCGTGCTGATCGCGGTCGGCACGGATCATTTCGCCGACTGGATCAAATTCGCCGGCGGCATGAGCGTCAAGCTTAGCTGCGACCGCGGCGCGCTGGACACGTGGTGGCAGGTCGTCTCGGCGCAGGGTGCGGATCCGATGCGCGATGAGCATCGGACCGTTTGTGAAATTTTGAAGTGAAATAATCCGCAACTTGGTGTGGGTTTACATCGGCGCCCGGCTGATGCAGAGACGTCCCGTCTTTCATAAGCTTGGCGTGCTGCATCGTGAACAAAGTCATCCTGAATCAACCGATCGCAGTCTTCGATGCCGGGATCGGCAGCTATGCCATCGCTCGCAAGATCGCAGACCGTTTCCCGGGGCAGGATGTGCTCTACTTCGCCGACCGCGCCAACTTCCCTTATGGCGGCAAGGGCAGGACCGAGCTGCTTGCCGTAATGCGAAGCACGATCGAACGGCTGGAGAGTTTTGGCCCGGCAGCAATCGTGATCGCCTCGAATGCGCCTTCTGTCATGGTCCTCGACGATCTCAAGAGCTGGAGCCGGACGCCGATCATCGGCGTGTTTCCGCCCGTCCGGCGCGCGCTCGACACGTCGCTCACCAAGCGGATCGCCATCATGGGCGTGGCCTCATTGATGTCGAGTTCTGAAATCCGCGCTTACGTGGAGCGAGAATCCGCAAGCCAGGGCGACGTCGACCTCGTCAGCGCGTCTGATCTCGTCGAGTTGGTCGAGAATGGCGCGTTCCTCACCGAGCCCGACCGAACCTTGACTGCCGTGCGGGCCAAGCTCGGTACGCTTCATCCGGACACGGATGTCGCGACGTTGTCGTCCACGCATCTGCCGTGGCTTTTGCGCTACTTCGAAGAGGCCGGGCCGCACGTGCGTTTTCTCGATCCAGCCGACGACGTCGTCGAAGCTATCGCCCCGCACGCGAGCCGCGGCTCCGGCGCATTCCGGACCCTGGTGTCCGAACGCGAAGGCTACGATATCGCGGATTTTCGACGCATGCTCGCGCGTCTCGGCCTCGACCTGACGATCGAGCGCGCCCGCTAATCATCCTTCAGCGCGGATATCACCTGCTCGCCGCGGTCGGTCAGGCGATAGGACACGAGCGGACGGCTCGAGGGCGGCTTGCGGTCGATCTCGACGATGTAGCCGCGCACCATCAGCGCTTCGAAGCTGCCATAGTAGCCGAACATGCTGATCTCGTTCTGCTTGAGCAGCTTGAACTCGCGCAAGAGACGGATCTCGTTGCCGGAGAGCAGCGACCGGCGGACGCGCTGGACGAACCGCGCGCGCTGCTCGAACCAGGCCTGATCGGGCAATTCATGCGAGACCGGCGCCGGGGCACGTTCGCAGGGACGCGCGACCGGCGCAATTTCGGCCGCGATCGGCGGCAGGCACGGCATGCTGCCGACGACCGCGTCTTTGGCCACATCGAGCAATGCGATCGCCCAGCGCCGCTTATTGTCCACCATCACCGGCGGCGGCACGACATTGTCACGCACCAATTGCTCGAAGCGGCCGGCGGTCACGCCGACATAGGCCGCGGCTCGCCGGCGATCGACCAGACGCGTGTCCCGCACAATTTCGGGCTCGCAAACAAGGTTCTCGTCCACCCTAAAATCCCCTGGCGCCTCGTTGCGCAAGGCATGGCGCATCCCCGGCGGGACCGGCCAAGCCGGCCGCGAACCTAGGTGGGACCGGCGCTCTCGAAAAGCAGAGAATTTCGTACAGGTTGATGCCGTTTCGGCAACAGCTATAGTCAGCCGGGGGATCCCATGCGCTTTCACTCACCGGCCATCCAGTACTTCCACGCCGTCCGCCGCACCGGCTCGATCCGGGCCGCCGCGCGTGTCCTGAACGTTGCCTCCTCAGCCGTCAGTCGCCAAATTCTCAAGCTAGAGCAAGAGGTTGGATCACCCCTGTTCGAGCGTAATGCGCGCGGCCTGACCTTGACGACGGTCGGCGAGATGCTGGCCCGGCACGTCATGAACGTGCTCCAGGACCTCGACCGCTTCCGCTCGGACGTGGCGTCCCTGTCCGGCGCCTGGCACGGCACCGTCAGCATCGCCTGCATCGAGTCCATCACCGAGTCAGTGCTGCCGGACCTGATCGCTTTGCATCGCGGCCGGGCCCGGCGCGTCAACTTCACCGTCGAGGTGAAGGGCTCGTCGGACGTGCTGGAGGCGCTGAGCCGCGGGGAAGCCGATATCGGCATTGCCATTGCGCTTCGGCATCCGCCGGACCTGCGCCAGGTCGCGCTGAAGCGCTTTCGCCTCGGCGCGCTCGTCGCGCGCGAACACCCGCTGGCGCGCCGCAAGACGGTCACGCTGGCGCAGTGCCTCGCCTTCCCCGTCATCCAGGCGCTGCCGGAGCTGTCGATCTATCATCTGCTCCAGCCGCTGATCGCGCAGCTCTCCGAGACGCCGGAGCCGGCGATCCAGGCCAATTCGATCGACCTGATGCGCGAGCTCGCCGCGCGCGGCGTCGGTGTCGCCTTCCAGACCCAGCTTGGCATCAACAGGCTATCGCGCGACAGCCAACTTGTTTTCCTGCCGCTCGACAATGCCGGCAGTCCTGTGTGGTCCGACCTCGGCATCTATGTTCGCGCCGAGCGCACCCTGCCCGCCTTCACAGAGTCATTTCTCCAGGAGCTGGTGCGTGAGCTCGGCGAACGCGAGCGACGGGAGAACGCGGCCTATCCGCAAGTTGCGTGATGAGACAGAACCAACTCTCGATGCGCTTCGACGTAACTGCTTTGGCAGTAGTTTACCGGAATATGGCCGATGGCCAACCGTCTGATACCTTTCGGGACCTCAGCTCGCTCACCCCTGAAGTCCCAAGGATTCCGAAATGCCGCTAGCTCGGCTCAAGCCTTCGCGAGTCCTCGGCATCGAGCGCTTCTCGGACTTCGGTGAATTTCGTGCCAACGAAGTGCTCGGGCTCGGTACCAGCACGCCGCTTCATCCGCGGGAATTCTCGCTGTCCCGCGCCATCCTGCCGCTCCGGGACGGGCTGTTCGTGCTCCAGCGTGCGTTCGCTCGCCGGCTCGAGGTCGATGTCGGCACCGATCACGGCGTCGGCCTCGTGGTGCCGCTCTCGTTTCACTCCGTCAGCAATGGCCGCGAGATCGACAATTCGGTGGTGAGCGTCGTGCGCGGCAGGGTCCCCATCAAATCCGTCGAACGCCAGCCCAACACCTACCTGATGATGCGCTTCAACTCGGACATGCGCCATCGGGGCTGGGCCGACTACGACAGCGGGCTCGGATTCTTTCGCACGCAGGACGATCCGATGGCGCGGCTGCGCGCCACGATCCTGAGCATGTTTTCCCTGGCCTCCGATCACGGCGATCCCAGGCAGTTCGAAGCACTCAACCGGCCGATCCAGGAGACGCTCCTCGCCTGCCTCGACACCATCCTGGTTCCCGCTGGCGCGCTGACCGCCCGACGCGGATCGTTCGACAAGCACTGCAAGCTGGTCGCGCGCCTCGACGAGGTGGCCGCGCTGTTCGGCAGCAAGCCGCTCTACAGCGACGACCTCGCCACGCAGCTCGGCGTGTCCGTGCGCACGCTCCAGACCGCGACCCACGCGGTGCATGGCGTCAGCCTGCATCATTATTTGCGCCTGAAGCGGCTGTGGACTACTCGCGTGCAGCTCATGACCGGAAGTGCCGGCTTGAGCGTCAAGGCCGCGGCGCTTGGCAACGGCTTCTGGCACCTCGGCGACTTCTCACGGGGCTACAAGCTCACATTCGGCGAAGCGCCCTCCGAGACGCTGGCGCGGAGCCGGCGCCTCTGAGCGCCGTTTTCAACCGTGACGGGCTTCCTTGCGGTGGCCGCTCTCGCTGATGCGGTCGACCCAGGCGATGCCGATCGCGGAGATGATGAAGGTCAGGTGGATCAGGACCTGCCACATCACGCCGCTCTCGGTGAAATTGCTGCGCGCGGTGCCGAGATTGCCGGCCTCGATGAAGGTCCGCAGCAGCGAGATCGAGGAGATGCCGATGATCGCCATCGCCAGCTTGATCTTGAGCACGCTGGCGTTGACGTGACTGAGCCATTCCGGCTCGTCCGGATGGCCGTTCAGGTTCAGCCGGGAGACGAACGTCTCGTAGCCGCCGACGATCACCATCACCAGCAGGTTCGAGATCATGACGACGTCGATCAGCCCGAGCACGACCAGCATGATCTGCTGCTCGCTGGCGTCGAACGAGTGCGCGACCAGGTGCCAGAGCTCCTTGAGGAACAGCAGCACGTAGACGCCTTGTGCGACGATGAGGCCGACATAGAGCGGCACTTGCAGCCAGCGCGAGCCAAAGATCAGCTGGGCAAACGGGCCGATTTTCGGCCGCGGCACGGAGTGCGCCGAAGGTGCTTTGGGTTCAGACATCATGGATCACTCCGGATTTGCAGATAAGAATTGTCGCCTCAGAGACTCGCGATGACAGGCGCTAGCTCGAGCGAGCCGCGATAGATCATCTCGAAGGCGACGTAAATGATGATGGCAAGACCGACATAGGCGATCCAGCGCTGCTTCTGGAGCACGCGGCCGAGCAGATCGGCGGCAACGCCCATCAGCGCGACCGACAGTAGCAGGCCGAAGGCGAGGATGTAGGGATGCTCGCGCGCGGCGCCCGCGACCGCGAGCACGTTGTCCAGCGACATCGAGACGTCGGCAGCGACGATCTGTGCCGCGGCCTGACCGAAGGTTTTTCGCGACGCAGGAGCAGCGCCTCCGCCGCTGCCATGGCTGAACGCAAGCTCTGTGCGCGCGGCCTGCTCGCGCAGCTCGCGCCACATCTTCCAGCACACCCAGAGCAGCAGCACGCCGCCGGCGAGCAGGAGGCCGATCACCTGCAAAAGCTGGGTCGCGACGCCGGCAAAGACGATGCGCAATGCGGTGGCCGCGACGATGCCGACGACGATGGCGCGCCGGCGCTGCTCGGCCGGAAGACCCGCGGCGGCGAGCCCAATGACGACGGCATTGTCGCCGGCGAGCACGAGGTCGATCAGGACAACCTGAAGCAGCGCGCTCAGCGCCTCAGCGGTGATGAATTCGGTCATGATTGATCATTTTTTCGGTGCGGAGGGATCAAGCCAATGTGGCTTCTTGCGTTCGATCCAGTCGAAGACCTTTGAACGGGAGGAGCGCAGCGCGGGCACGTCCTCGGCGAGCAGCGCGAGGCCGAGCGGCAGCATCCAGATGCCGAGCACCGGCAGAAAGGAGAGCACGCCGCCGACGACGAGCAGCGCCCCCGAGGGAATCCTCACCCAGCGGCTGGACGGCTTGAGCAGATAGGAGACGGTGCCACCGACGCGTGGCGGCAGGCGATGGACGAGCTTGTCGAGGCGCGGGTCACCGCCGGCCACCTGGCCATTGGTGCCCTCGGTACTCGTCGTCCGCTCGTCCGATGCCGCGCTCATGCTCACTCCTTGGGGGCGGTGTTCACCGCACCCGGCCCGACCTGCTTTGCCCGCGGCAACACCAGCGTCAGCAGGCGCAGCAGCTTGATCGCCTGCACCTCATGGGGATGCACGTCCTCGTCAGCAGCCGCAACGCGCTCCGACAGCTCGATCAGATGCGACGAGAGCGGCATGTTCGCGACCGGCCGTAGCGTGTCGATCACCACATTGGCAAAGTCCGGCTCTTCCAATCGTTCCGCCAGCTCGTCGAACATCGCAAACAACCGTTCGTCGCTGATGTGCGGCGCCAATCCACGATCCCTGATGAAGCGGATCACCTCGTCGCGCTCGACCGGCGACACGTGGCGGTCGGCGACCGCAACGAGCGCGCCGGCAATGACCAGCGCCACCGCGGCCTGCTCGTTCAGGCGGGACGGCTCGGTGATCTCGATCTCGATCGGATTTGAGTATTTGGCGTCAGACATCGTTGCTCCCTTAGCTGGCGAAATGGCCGCACGGAGCTGCGATGGGGACGATTGGGTCGGAAGGAACTCGAGAAAGCCCGACGATCGGCCGATCCATCGCATTCGCGCGGGACAGGTCATCCGACATCGCGAGGTTTTGCCGACATTGTCAGCGTCCTCGCCAGAGGGGCCCGGATTCTTGTTCCTCCCAGACATAAAGATCGATGAGCCGGAATCAAGGCAACGAGCCTGCGACCAGCCGCCGCATCGGGTTCCGTGTTGCTGCAGCTTCGTAGCCCGGATGAGCGAAGCGATATCCGGGACAGCGGCCCCGCATCTCGCTTCGCTCATGCGGGCTACAGGACTCCCCCCCGCGCGCATCGTCATTGCGACGGAACGCGCCTTACGCCACAAGCTCGACCAGATGCGCCCGCGACGGCGACGGATCGAACCGGTCGCCGAAATATTGCGTTTCGTGCGCCACCAACCCGTCGCGGAATTCCATGATGCTGACGACATAGGACGGCACGTCGTCATAGGTCAGCACGAATTCGCTCACCCAGAGATCGCCGCCGCCGACGATGCGCCGAACCGTGAAGCGTTTCTTGTTCGGCTGCACGAAGCGGCTTTCCTGGATGGTCCTGCGGCCATGGATACGCTCGCCGGATTGCGGATAGTCGAGCACGGCATCCTCGCGATAGATGTCATGCTCGGCCTCGAAATCGTTCGCGTCTGACGCGTCCCAATGGCGCTGGAGCGCCGCCAGCTTGGTTTGGTCATCCATCTCAACCTCCCACTTTGCGGTTTCTGCTCCTTAAATCGGCGCGCAAACCGCCGGCGGCAAGGCCCTCTAGCAACGTCTAACAAAGCCTAACGGGCCAACAATCCGGTTTGGATGCAGATTGACATGCGGCGCCCCGTGAGGCCGGGGCGCACTCAGGACCGGGAAACTGTGATGGCCCATCTGCTCTCTCTCAATGTCGGCTTGCCGCGCGACGTCGCCTGGCAAGGCCGGACCGTCCATACCGGCATCTGGAAGGCGCCTGTCACAGGCCCGCGCAGGGTGCGCCGGCTCAACATCGACGGCGACGGCCAGGGCGACACTGCCGGTCACGGCGGCGAACAGCGCGCGGTGTACGTCTATCAGGACGAGTCCTATCGCTACTGGCAGAAGCATCTCGGACGATCGAACCTCGTCCATGGTCAATTCGGCGAGAATTTCACCGTCGAGGGCCTCGCCGACGCCGAGGTCTGCATCGGCGACCGCTACAAGATCGGCTCCGCCCTGTTCGAGGTGACGCAGCCGCGCGTCACCTGCTACCGGCTCGGCATTCGCATGGACGAGCCTGACATGGCCGCGCTGCTGGTCAAGCACGGCCGGCCCGGCTTCTATCTTCGCGTCATCGAGGAAGGCGACGTCGAGGCCGGCGACGAGATCACGCAGGTCGCGGATGGCCCTGAACGCATGAGCGTGTCCGAGATCAACGCGCTGCTCTATCTGTCTCCTCACCCGCGCGACCAGCTGGAGCGCGCGCTGAAAATTCCGGCGCTGAGCCGAGGCTGGCGTCGTTCCTTCGCGGCGCTGCTCGAGCAGAAAGACAATCCGGCCACAGGAAATGCCGGGCTCGGGCCGGCTGCAAGCCCGCCTCCGGCCTGGCGAGGCTTCCGGCCGTTCCGCGTCTCGCGCAAGGTCGCCGAAAGCGGCAATGTGACGTCGCTGATCCTCGAACCCGCGGACGGACAGCCCGGCGCCACCGCCCTGCCCGGCCAGTTCGTCGTCGTGCGCCTCGGGCCTTCCGCGATGACACGCAGCTATTCGCTGTCGCGCCGCACTGACGCCGCATCCTATCGCATCAGCATTAAGCGGGAAGCGCACGGCGCGGCCAGCGGATATGTCGCCGACGAGCTCCGAACCGGCGACATCGTGCAACTCGGTGCGCCGCGCGGCAGCTTTGCGCTCCGGCAGGATACGCGCCCCGTCGTCCTGCTGAGTGCCGGCATCGGCGTGACGCCGGTACTCGCCATGCTGCACGCGCTCGCCTCGGAAGGATCGCCGCAAGACGTCTGGTGGCTGCACGGCACCCGCAACGGCCGCGAACATCCGTTCGCCGCTGAAGTGCGCGGGCTGTTGGCCGGGCTCGCTCGCCATCACAGCCATGTCTGCTTCAGCGCACCCGATCCGGCCGATCGCCTGGGGGCGGATTTCGACAGCGCCGGACATCTGGACCAGCGCCTGCTCCAGACGCTCAATTTGCCGCGCGACGGCGACTTCTATCTCTGCGGACCGGGCGCTTTCATGAGCGATCTCTCGGTCGGCCTCGCCGCGCTGGGCGTTGCGCCCGACCGCATCCACACCGAGCTGTTCGGCAGCAAGCCCTCGCTGACGCCAGGCATCGCCGCCGCACCGAAGGTCGCAGCACATATGCCGGTCGGCGCACCCGGGCCGGGGCCGATGGTGTCGTTCGCCCGCAGCGGCCTCAATGTCTGCTGGGCGCCATCCTATGCCAGCCTGCTCGAGCTGGCTGAGGCGTGCGACGTCCCCGTGCGCTGGTCATGCCGGACGGGTGTCTGCCACAATTGCGAGAGCGGGCTCGTGGCCGGAGACGTCAGCTACACCCCGGATCCGCTCGACCCGCCAGCAGACGGCAATGTCCTGATCTGCTGCGCGCGGCCGCAGGGTGATATCGTCATCGATCTCTAGGACATAGATTTCTAAAACATCCATTTCTAAGACTTGGGAGAGCTTCATGCGAACTGACATGATGCCGGGAGCAACCTTCCCGGATTACGAACTCAGCGACCACACCGGCAAGCATCGAAAACTCTCCGAGCTGCAAGGTGGCGATCCCATGATCGTCGTCCTCGGCCGCGGCGGTTTCTGTCCGAAGGATCGCCGCCAGGCTGAAGGGCTGGTTCAGCTCCATCGCGAGATGGAGGTCGGCTATTGCCGCCTGGTCACCGTGACCACCGACAACATCACCCAGACCAACGAATATCGCAGCGGCGTCGGTGCGCACTGGCCGTTCCTCTCGGATTCCAGGCGGATCGTTCAGAAGGATCTCGACATCGCCGAATACACCGATCCCCTCCACAATCCGATGATCCCGCACGTGGTCGTGCTGGAGCCCCGCCTCCGCATTCACAAGATCTACAACGGCTACTGGTTCTTCGGACGCCCGACCATCGAAGAGCTTCGCCAGGATCTCCGCGCCGTCAGCATGATGTGTCGTCCCGATTGGGACATCACGGCGCCCGGCCTGAAGGCGCTCTGGGATCAGGGCCGCAAGGAGCATTTTTATCCCTACGGCAAGGCCTACGTCGAAACGCTCGGTGAACAGGATTAGCTGTCGGTCTCCCGCTTCAGTCGTTGGGCGTATTTCGCGCCCCAGCCGAGCCCAAGCGTCACGGAGATCAGCGAGCCGAACAGTACGCCGAGCTTGGCTGCATCCAGCAATTTGTCGTCGGTAAACGCGAGCATGGCGATGAAGATCGACATGGTGAAGCCGATACCGGCGAGTAGCCCGATGAGGCAGACACCCGCCCACGACACGCCGGGCGCCAACCGGCACCAGCCGGTGCGCACCGCAAGCCAGGTCGCTCCGATCACGCCGACCGGCTTTCCCGCGCATAGCGCCAGCGCGATGCCGAAGGTCACGAATTGCGCGCCGTCCGCGAGCCTCGTACCGGTGAAATTGACGCCGGCATTCGCCAGCGCGAACAGCGGCATGATGGCGTAGGCGACCCAGGGGTGCAACGCGGTCTGAACGCGTGTGACGGGCGGCTCGATCTCGCGGCGCGCCGACCGTACCGGCGTGATCAGACCGAGCACGACGCCGGCCAGCGTCGGATGTATGCCGGCCCTCAGGAGTCCCGCCCAGACGATGGCGGCCGGCACGACATAGGCCCACGCCGAGCCTAACCCGATCCATTGAAACCCGAGCACCACCAAGATGCCGAGCGATGCGACGACGAAGCCGCCGGAATCCAGCCCGCTGCTGTAGAACAAGGCAATGATGAGCACCGCGATGATGTCGTCGATGATAGCGAGTGCCAGCAAAAAGATGCGGACGTTGGTCGGGATCGATCTTCCAAGCAATGCGAGCACGCCGACGGCGAAAGCGATGTCGGTCGCGGTTGGTATGGCCCAGCCCTGGTCACGCCCCGCAGCGGCGTTGAGGCTCAAATAGATCAGCGCGGGAACGATCACGCCGCCGCATGCCGCCAGCACCGGCAGTATCGCCTGATCGAACCTGCTGAGCGCGCCCTCGTGAATCTCGCGGCGGATCTCCATGCCGACGACGAGGAAGAACACCGTCATCAGCCCGTCGTTGATCCAGAAATGCAGGGATTTGACGAAGATGAACTCGCCGAGACGAAGCGGGATCGGCAGGTTCCAGACATCGTGATAAGAATGGGCGAGAGGCGAATTGGCCCAGAGCAATGCCGCGGCCGCGGCCACAAGGAGCACGACGCCGCTGACGGCCTCGACATGCAGAAACTGCTGGAGCGTGGTAAGCGCTCGCGCGACGAGAGGTTTGGTTTTGGACAGGTCCCTGCCCGGCCGCTGATCATTCATGGGTGCACGCTTTCCGCGTGGCGGCCCGACCATCGCTCGACCTGACGCTGCACCAATGCAGCGAGCACCCGAACGCTGTTCTACACGGTGACGGGATCAAGACAACCCCGCTCCGCGCGCAACTGCTTCAAGCAAATGGCTGGAACCCTGCCATGGTGAGGATCGTTGGTGCACCTCACGACACTTTGCCGCAGGGAACCTCATGTGCCGCTGGATCGCATATCGGGGCGAGACCACCTCGTTCGAACCTTACGTCACCGAGCCCGAGCATTCGCTGATCGCGCAGAGCATCCGCTCGCTTCAGTCCACCGCCGGCTCGAACGGCGACGGCTTTGGCCTCGGCTGGTATGGCGGGCATCCGGAGCCAGGTCTCTACCGCGAAACGCGCCCGGCCTGGTCGGATGAGAATCTGCGCTACCTCTGCCGGCATCTGCGCTCGCATCTGTTCTTCGCGCATGTGCGCGCCGCCACCGGCACGGCGGTGACGCGGCAGAATTGCCATCCCTTCGCCTGCGGCCAGTGGATGTTCATGCACAACGGTTTTGTCGGCAGCTGGAATCGCCTGCGCCGCAAGGTCGAGGCGCTGATCCCCGATGCCTATTATCCCTCGCGGCTGGGCACGACCGACTCGGAAGCCGTGTTCCTCGCCATGATGGGCGCCGGGCTCGACAGCGACCCGCTCGGCGCAACGCAAGCCGTGCTGCAATCGCTGGTCGGCCTCGTCAACGAAGGCGAGCATCGCGAACGGCTGCGCTTCACCAGCGCGATCGCCAACGGCCGGGATCTCTACGCGTTTCGCGTTGCGATCAACGATGCCGCCAACACGCTCTACTACCGAGAGGCTGGCGGCGGCCACGTCGTGGTCGTGTCCGAACCGTTCGACAAGGAGTCCGGCTGGACGGAAGTGCCGGCGAATCACGCGCTGATCGCACGCGCGTCCGACAGCGTGAAAATGGTTCCGTTCGATCTTGCGATTTCCGCTGGGTCCGAAGCGGAACCGGCCCCGACCCGAAGGATTATTGCCCGCAGGTAACCACTGCCGGGTGGCTCATGACATTTGCTTCAGACGTTTTGAAATTGCTGCGGCTCGATTCCTCCGACGACAAGCAGCACCTCGTCATTCGCTCGGCCGGCGGCGGCGGCAAGGCGGCGGAATATTCGTTTGGCATCGAGGAGGAATACTTCCTTGCCGATCGCCGAACCTTCGAAGTTGCGATCGAAACGCCGAACTCGCTGTTCGAGTCCGCGAACTGGTCGACCGGCGGTCAGGCCATGCGCGAGATGCTGCAATCCCAGCTCGAAGTCGCCACCAATGTTCACGTCGATGTCAATGACGCGCGCGAAGAGCTTCGCTTCCTCCGCCGCGAGGTCGCCAACGTCGCCGCGCAATATGGCTTCGTCATCATGGCCTGCGGCACGCATCCGACCGCAATCTGGCGCATGTCGCAGCCAAGCCCGAAGCCGCGCTACGAGGAAATGATCGAGGATCTGCGCAGCATCGGCCACCGCAACATGATGTGCGGCATGCATGTGCACGTGCAGCTGCCCGATCCCGAGAAGCGCATGGCGGTGATGCGGGCGATGCTGCCGCATCTGCCGCTATTCATCGCGCTGTCGGCCTCCTCCCCCTTTTGGAATGGGCACAAGACCGGCCTGAAGGGCTACCGGCTGGCCGCTTATTCCGAGCTGCCGCGCACCGGAATGCCCGAGCTGTTCGAGAACCGGCACGACTACGACGAATATGTCGGCGCGCTGCAGCGCTCCGGCGTGATCCCCGATGAAAGCCACATCTGGTGGGCGATGCGCCCGTCCATGAAGCACCCGACGCTTGAGCTTCGTGCACCCGACACCTGCACCTTGGTCGACGACGCGGTTGCGATTGCCTCGCTCTATCGCTGCTTGACGCGTCACCTCTATCTGCGACCTCATCTGTCGAAAGAAGTCACCGTCGTCGAACGCGCGATCGCCGTGGAGAATAAATGGCGCGCGCAGCGCTACGGCACCGATTGCATCTTTGCCTCCAGGGACGGGCCGGTCACGATCTCCGAGCTGCTCTCCCGCGTGATCGACGACATCGCCGGGGACGCGGCCGCACTGAATTGCATCGCCGAGGTCGAGCACTGCCGCATCATCGTGGAACGCGGCAGCTCGGCCGAATTCCAGCTTCGCGCCTACCGTGAAAACGGCGACGACATCGCATCCGTGTCACGATGGATCGCTACATCTACGATCTCAGGAACGAGCGCTCCGGTCGGACACGCTGCTCAAGCGCCGTCATAGCGCCCGCGCAAGCTTCGGCGGCCAAGGTGCCGCCCTCGAATTGGATGATCGTGGAGCAACACATGAACCGCACTACGTCCTGCACTGGCTGCGGTCATGCACTTGTCCCGATGCTGACGGCCAAAGGCCGCGCGGAGCCGAGCTGCCTCTGGTGCGAAGGCATCGACGTGCGCGCGGTCGAGATGGCGAAGTGGGCCGACAGCCCGTCCGGCAAACCCGAGCGAATCGCCCCTCAATCGTTCAAATGAGCGGCTTCGGACGACCGGCCGCCGGCATTCAATGATCCCACGATGATCCTTGCCGCCTTTGCGGCTTGCATGCCCTTTGCAGGACATGCCGACAAATTAGACAAGACACGTCTCTCCGCTGGACCTGCGCACCTTGCGAACAAGACCACGCCGGTTGGTGAAACGGTCACCTAACCTCAGGCACAACCTCGATTTTTCTCGTCTCGCGTGGAGCCAAGGGGCCCACACGCCGCGCCGCACACCAACTGGCCCAGAATTCGCAAGACATCATCAGGCCTGATTCCCTGCCCTCCACAAAAAGGAGCAGCAAGACGCGGGCGCCAGCTCCGGGATGAACGGCCCAGGATCGGAGAATGCCATGAACGTGCATGCTGCGGGCGATCTCAAATTCACCGGCCTTACCCGCCCGGATGGTTCACCCCTTCGCCTCAATGAGCAGGACTTCGTCGCGATCGATCGCGACAAGAATGCGAAGTACGAGGCAACCTACCGGCCGCAAGCGCTCTACAATCGCGCCAACGAGGGCTTCCACGCCAACAACGAAACCTTCCTGCTGCACGAAGTCGCGACCAACCTGCCGATCTACCTTCCCGACACCGGCCCCACCGATTTCCACCTGCATCTTCCGCCCGGCGGCTTTCAGCTCGTGCTGGTCACCTCGGGCGCATTCACCTTCGATTACGACGGGCGCTTCTACAATGTCGGTCCGGGCGCGGTGATGCTGCAAAGCGCGATCGTGCACCGCCAACTGTTCTACACCTGGTCGGGCCTGTCGACCGAAGAGAATTTGAAGACGCCGCAGACCGTGGTGCCCGATCCGATCTCGATGGGCTATTCCGGCAAATTCCTCGAAGCCTTCATCGCCGATCCCACCACCTTTCCGAACCCGACCATCGTCGGCCCGGACCAGATCAACGAAGCCGAGACGCCGCGTGTGGCCTGGAGCCATTCATTGCATGATCGCCCGGCCGATGCAGGCTTCTGGCTTCAGGACCCCCTGGCGCTGGATGCGCTGTTCAAGCCGCTCACCGACAGTCCGGTCAAATCGGCGATGCCGGTTTACGTGCGCGATATCGGCATCGAAGTCCCGAGCGGTCATCTCGTCACCGGCCACATCATCGCAACCGACCCGCGCGGCCAGTCGCTGCTGGCGAAGAGCACGTCGGCAGCAGCCGACCCGACCTGCTTTGCCAAGGGCGAGGTCGTGATCTATCGCGTCATTCGCGGCACCGCCGAATTCAGGAAGAAGTCCGGTGAGAGCTTCGAGCTCGCGGCCGGCGACGTGGTGACGGCGGGCAAGGAGTCGATCAGCCTCACCGGCCTCGGCGAAAACACCCAGGTCCTGCGGCTCGGCCTTCTCAAGGGCATGAACGAGTTGCGCGGCTGGACGCCGACACAGCGTGACGAGATCGACGGCCTCGCGGGTCAGATCATCACGCACAAGGACGTCCGTCCCCTGCGCACCGAAGGCAACCCGGTCGGCTATCTCTACGGGTAGGCCGTCGCTTGCGGCCATCCTTCGAGACGCCCGCCTGCGGCGGGCCCTCAGGATGAGGTCATGCTTTGCGGCAAGATTTTAGACCGTCATGGTGAGGAGCCCGCTTAAGCGGGCGTCTCGAACCATGCCGGCCGAACTCGTCCGGCAGTCTCCAGCCTACTCCGCAGCCTGCCGCACGTGGCGCTCGGTCGGCGTGCGCATGGTGACGAGCTCTTCGGCCGCGGTCGGATGCAGCGCAATCGTCGCGTCGAAATCGGCCTTGGTTGCCTTCATCTTCACGGCAATCGCAACCACCTGGGTGACCTCGGCGGCGCAATCGCCGACGATGTGGCAGCCAAGCACGCGATCGGTCGAGCCATCGACGACCAGCTTCATCAGCACGCGGGTGTCGCGGCCGGACATCGTCGCCTTGATGGGACGGAAATTCGTCTTGTAGATATCGACGTGACTGAATTGCGCACGCGCCTCGGTTTCCGTCAAACCAACCGTTCCGACCTCCGGCTGCGAGAACACCGCGGTCGGGATATACGAATGATCGACCTGCACCTCGCGCTTGCCGAACACGGTGTCGGCGAAGGCATGGCCTTCACGGATCGCGACCGGCGTCAGGTTGAAGCGATGAGTGACGTCGCCGATCGCATAGATGCTGTCGACCGAACTCTTCGAGAAATGGTCGACCGCGATGCCGCCATTCTTGGGGTTGATGGCGACGCCGGCCTTCTCCAGGCCGAGATTGGCCACCGCCGGATGGCGGCCGATCGCGAACATCACCTGGTCGGAGGCAATGCTCGAACCGTTCGACAGATGGGTGGTGAACTCTTCGCCGTGGCGATCGACCTTCGCCACCGTGCAGCCGGTGAGAATGGTGATGCCCTGCTTCTCCATCTCGCTGCGGACATGGGCGCGGACATCCTCGTCAAAGCCGCGAAGAATGTTGTCGCCGCGATAGATCACTGTGACGTCGGAGCCGAAGCCGGCAAAGATGCCGGCGAATTCCAGCGCGATATAACCGCCGCCCTGGATCACGATCCGCTTCGGCAGCTTCTTGAGATGAAATGCCTCGTTGGACGAGATCACGTGCTCGATGCCGGGGATCGAGGCGCCGTGGTTGGGTGCCCCACCGGTGGCGATCAGAATGTATTTGGCAGTGATCTTCTTGTCGTTTTCGAGCAGGCGGACGGTGTGCTTGTCCTCGATCACGGCGCGGCTCTTCACGACCTGCGCGCCCGACTTCTCGACATTCGTCGTGTAGATCGCCTCCAGCCGGGCGATCTCCTTGTCCTTGTTGGCGATCAGCGTCGGCCAGTCGAAGCTGGCGGGCGGAACGGTCCAGCCGAAACCGGCGGCGTCCTCGAACTCGTGACGGAAATGCGAGCCGATCACGAACAGCTTCTTCGGCACGCAGCCGCGGATCACGCAGGTGCCGCCCATGCGGTACTCTTCCGCAATCATGACGCGGGCGCCGTAGCCCGCCGCGATGCGGGCGGCACGCACGCCGCCCGAACCGCCACCGATGACAAAGAGGTCGACGTCGAATTCAGCCATTGTCCACTCCGACCTCTTGTTTCAGGAACTCCCTATCAGATAGGTACTGTCAGATTTCCTTGCCACGCTTGCGCATCTCGGCGCGGAAGGCCCCCATCACGGTCTCGGCGAAGTTCTGGGCCCAGGAGTTCATGAAGGCCATGCTCAGCCCGATGGCGCGCGGCTCGGCGTCGATCAGCTTCTTGCCCAGCGGTGACTTGTAGAAGGTGACGAGATCCTTCAGCTCCTGCTCGGTGAACTCGCTGGCATAGACCTGCGCCATGCCTTCGCCGATCTCGTTCTGGCGCCCGTTGAGCTGCTGGGCGACGATACCGGCGACCTCGTTGAGATCCTTCTGGTAGTTGAGGTTCTGCTGGATCAGCGCGATCTTGGTCTTTTCGACCAGGCCCGGCACGGCGCCGGCGTACATCGCGCCGGCGTTCTTGATCGTGAGAATCTCCTTGGCCGCGGCGACGGCCGCCGGCGACGATTTCGGCGGGGCCGGCTGCTGCGCAACGGCCGGGGCGGCCGACAGGGCCAGTCCCACAGCGAGGGTCGCGACCGGCAAGAATTTAAACACGCTCTGCATTCCTAGTCTCCTTTCGGCTTTCGCCGTTCAATCACGCGAATTCCCTCGCCACCCGCCAGAACGGCCGAGCTGGCCAAGCCGATGAACAACCCATGCTCGACCACGCCGGGGATGGCGCTCAACGCCTTGGCGAGACCGGGCGGATCCACAATACGTCCGAGCTGGGCATCGACGATCCAGTGGCCGCCATCGGTGACGAAAACGTGGCCATCCTTGTCCCCGCCTTTGGCCTTACGGACCGCCATTTGCCCGGAAACACCGCACGCGGCAAACGCCTTCTCGATCGCCCGGCGCGTCGCTCCAAACCCGAACGGGATGACCTCGACCGGCAGCGGAAACTTGCCGAGCGTCGGCACCCATTTGGTGTCGTCGGCAATGACGATCATGCGATCCGAGGCAGCCGCGACGATCTTCTCGCGCAACAGCGCGCCACCGCCGCCCTTGATCAAATTGAGATCGGGATCGATCTCGTCGGCGCCGTCGATGGTGATGTCGAGATGGTCGATCTCATCCAGCGTGGTCAGGGGCACGCCGCAACGCATCGCGTCGGCGCGAGTCGCCTCGGAGGTCGGCACGCCGATCACCTTGAGCCCGGCGGCGACGCGCTCGCCGAGCAGCTCGACGAAATGCTTTGCGGTCGAACCGGTGCCGAGCCCGAGCTGCATGCCGTCACGCACCTCCTCGAGGGCGCGCGCCGCAGCCTGCCGCTTCAACTGGTCCATGTTCACGTCTGCGCCCGCCTCTGGATTGGGAGTGCCGCCGATAGTGCCGCTTGCGGCGGCCTATGTAGCCTCGTTTTCCGCGCGGGAACAGGCCTCTGAACCTATCTTATAAGGTGATCTTATGGCTCCGGCCCTTGCGTGGGCGGGGCCGGGCCGGTAGCGCTTGAAGCCATGACCTCCCCCTACACCCTCGTCTTCGATCTCGACGGCACGCTTGTGGATACGGCGCCCGACCTGATCACCGCGCTGAATCACGTCCTCGACCGCGAAGGGCTGCCGCCCGTGCCGATGGCCTCGGCCCGCAACATGATCGGTGCCGGCGCCCGCAAGCTGATCGAACGGGGCCTGGAAGCCGAGGGCCGCAGCGTCACGCTAGCTGACATGGACCGGATGACGGCGGATTTCATCGCCTATTACGCCGACCATATCGCGGTCGAATCCCGCCCCTTCGAGGGGCTCCTGGACGCGCTCGACCTGTTTGCGGCGCAAGGCCATCGCCTCGCGGTCTGCACCAACAAGCTGGAATGGCTGTCGAAGCGGCTGCTGGACCAGCTCGACCTGTCCCGCCGGTTCGCGGCGATCTGCGGCGCCGACACCTTTGGCGTCCAGAAGCCGGACCCGACCATTTTCCGCGAGACGGTGGCCCGCGCCGGCGGGGACGTGAAGGCCAGCATCATGGTCGGAGATGCCGGAACCGATGTTGGCGTCGCCCGCCGCGCCGGGGTTCCCGTAATCGGGGTCAGCTTTGGCTACACCGACGTGCCGATCGCCGATCTGAAACCCGACCGGCTGATCCATCACATGCGCGACCTGCCGGCCGCAGCCCATAGCCTGATGACGACCTAGCGCCAACAAGACACTGATTTATCGAGGTTATTCTACGGAACCCTGCGTTAACCATCTATTATCTATGCGCGGCGCGCCGGTTGCCTGCCCCAAACGACACTCCTATGGTCCGGCCGGGGATGTGGCGGTTCGTCGCAGTAGAAGTGGATGGTCATGCGTCGTGTTTTCGCGATTGCGCTCGTGGGAGTCAGCCTGGGTGGCTGCTCCTCAATGCCTTCAATGTCTTGGGATATGTTCAAATCTGCGCCGCCGACCGTTCAGGTCCGGCTGGAATCCAATCCCCCGGGCGCTGACGCCACGACCTCGCTCGGTCAGGGCTGCAAGACCCCCTGCTCGGTCTCGGTTCCCGCTCCCGATGCGCCGTTCACGGTTGCTTTCGCGCTGCCAAAATACCAGCCGGCGAGCGTGCCGGTGAACGTGATCAAGACTCCCGGCGATCTCACCACATCCGCCTCGGTTACCACCGACCCGAATCCGGTGTTCGCGGAGCTTCAGCCGGCCGCGCCGCCCAAGCCGGTGAAGAAAGCGCATCGGCCGAAAAAGCCGAAGCCGGCCGCAGCCGCGCCTGCAGCGGCCCCCGCCGATGCTGCACCTGCTGCGGGCTCAGCGTTCCCCGATCCGAACGCGGGCAAGCGCTGATCCAGGCGCTCACTTACGTATACCACCCGATTGTCCTCGGCCTCCGCGATGCTTAGATTGCTTCCAGAGCACCGCTGAAGCAGAGGTGCGCCCGTCGCCGTAAGTGACAAGGCATTTGGTATGAACGGACTTTCCGCGAGCCCCCTCGCCCAGGCGCGCCCCCGCGACCCGCTGTCGAGCGCGATGACCGATCCGTTCGGGCGCACGATCTCGTATTTGCGTGTCTCCGTCACCGACCGCTGCGACCTGCGCTGCTTCTACTGCATGTCGGAAGACATGACGTTCCTGCCCAAGGCGGACCTGCTGACGCTGGAAGAGCTCGACCGGCTCTGCACGGCCTTCATCGCCAAGGGCGTGAAGAAGCTGCGGCTCACAGGCGGCGAGCCCCTGGTCCGGCGCAACGTGATGACGCTGGTGCGCTCACTATCGCGGCATCTCAAGAGCGGCGCCCTGAACGAGCTGACGCTGACCACCAACGGTACGCAACTGGCAAAGCATGCGCGCGAGCTCGCCGATTGCGGCGTGCGCCGCATCAACGTTTCGCTCGACACGCTCGATCCCAAGAAGTTTCGCGAGATCACCCGCTGGGGCGAGATCGACAAGGTGCTGGAAGGCATCGAGGCCGCGCGTGCCGCAGGCCTTAAGGTGAAGATCAACGCGGTGGCGCTGAAGAACCTCAACGAGGACGAGCTTCCCGACTTGATGCGCTGGGCCCACGGCAAGGACATGGGCCTGACGCTGATCGAGGTGATGCCGATGGGCGAGATCGGCTCGGGCCGCATCAACCAGTATCTGCCGCTGTCGCTGGTACGCGCACGCCTCGCCCAGCAGTTCACGATGACGGACCTTGCCGAAAACACCGGCGGACCGGCGCGCTATGTCAGCGTCGCCGAAACTGGCGGCAAGCTCGGCTTCATTACGCCGATGACCCATAATTTCTGCGAATCCTGCAACCGCGTGCGCATCACCTGCACCGGCACGCTGCACACCTGCCTCGGCCACGAGGATGCCTCGGACCTGCGCAAGCCGCTGCGTGCATCCGATGACGACATGCTGCTTGCGGATGCGATCGACCGTGCCATCGGACTGAAGCCCAAGGGCCACGATTTCATCATCGACCGCCGCCACGACCGACCCAGCGTCAGCAGGCACATGAGCGTCACCGGCGGCTAGGCCCGGCGCTACTCCCGAATCCCGGGCGCGTAGCCAAAGCCCACAGCCGGCTCAGCCGCGGTCTCGACCCAGACACTCTTGACTTGGGTGTATTCGAACAGCGTCTCGACCCCGCTCGAACGGCCGTAGCCGCTCATTCCGAAGCCCCCGAAGGGCGATGCGACGCTGATCGTCTTGTAGGAATTGATCCAGAACGTTCCCGCCCTGACTTGTGCCGCGACCCGGTGCGCGCGTGCGACGTCGCCCGTCCAGACCGCACCGGCGAGACCGAAATCGCTGTCGTTGGCGAGTGCGATCGCTTCCTCTTCGGAATCGAACGGGATCGCGGCGACGACCGGTCCAAAAATCTCGTCGCGGGCCACCGTCATGCTGTTGCTGACGTCGCGCAGCACGGTCGGTGCGACGAAGAAGCCGCCCTGCCCCGGGCTGCCGTCGCTGCCGGTGGCAAGCGTTGCACCCTCGCTGAGGCCCTGCTTCACCATCGCGAGCACGCGCGCGTACTGCCTGATATTGTTGATCGGCCCGACCTCGGTGTCCGCCGCGCCGGGCGCACCGACCTTCAGCTTCGCGGCACCGTCGGCGACCATCTTGACGAAGCTGTCATAGACGGAACGCTCGACCAGCAGCCGCGAGCCTGCGACGCAGCTCTGTCCGGCACCCGCGAAGATGGCCGACTGCGCACCGATCGCCGCGCGTGCGAGATCCGCATCGGCAAACACGATATTGGCGGATTTTCCGCCGAGCTCAAGCACGCAGGGCAGCAGGCGCTTGGCGGCGGCCTCCGCGATCAGCCTGCCCGTCGGCACTGAGCCCACGAACACGACTTTCTTCACCGCGGGCGCGCCGAGCGCAGCCTGTCCCGTCGTGTGGCCGTAGCCCGCGAGCACATTGACGAGACCGACCGGCAATCCGGCCTGCTCGGCGAGATGCGCCAGCGCCATCGAGGTCAGCGGCGTCAGCTCCGAAGGTTTCAGCAGCACGCCGTTGCCCATGGCGATGGCGGGCGCGACCTGCCAGCCGCAGGTGAAGATCGGTGCGTTCCAGGGCGTGATCTGGAGCACGATGCCGACGGCTTCGCGCCGCGTGTAGTTGAGATGGCTCGACGGCACCGGGATCACGTCGCCATGGAATTTGTCGGCCCAGCCGGCGTAATACTCGAACATCTCGGCGACCTTGGCGACCTCGACGCGCGTGTCGCGGATCGGCTTGCCCGCCGAGAGCGATTCGAGGCGCGCCAGCTCCTCCGCCTTGCCTTGAACGGCCCGCGCGATCGCCTGCATGACACGCCCGCGGGCCGCAGCTGTGAGCCGCGACCAGCCGGCTTGCGCTGTAACGGCCGCGCTAGCGGCCTCGGCAACGACGGCCTCGCCGGCATCTTGATAGGCGTAGAGCGGCGCGCCGGTTGCGGGATCATCGATGGTGATGAGCGCACCCGCGCCAGGAGCGATACGGCCCGCCACGTAGGAACCGACCGCCGCGCAATCCGGCCAGAAGGGCGCGAGCGCATCGCGCAGCCGCGTGTCGATGAAAGAGGTCATGGTGTCACTCACATCCTGCCGAGCTGAAGCTCGACGATCCTGTTGAAATCTTCGCCGTCGCCGATCGAGGTGGCGCTGTCCGACCAGATCCGCGCGGCTTCGCCGGCGATCGGCAGGTCGAGCCCGAGCCCGGCGATGAGCTGCGTGGCAAGGCGAACGTCCTTGCGCATCAGGGCCATCGTGAAGCCGGAATCGAAAGCGCCGTTCAGCACCCAATTCGGCAGATTGACTTGCGTGACGCCGGAGCGGCCGGAGCCGGCATTGAGGCCTTCGAGCAGCCGGGCCGGATCGACCTCGGCCGCGCGCGCGATCCGCATCGCCTCGGCGGCGGTGAGCAGATGCGCGGCACACAGCAGATTGTTGATGAGCTTGCAGACGTGCCCGGCGCCGACCGATCCGACATGGACGCGCTTGGCGCTCATGTCGGCGAGGACTGGCTCGACCGCGGCGACGTCGGCATCCGCGCCGCCGATCACCATGGTCATGGTCGCCGTGATGGCGCCCTTCGGACCGCCGCTGACCGGCGCGTCGATCATCGCCATGCCGTGCGCGGCGAGCGCTGCGGCCAAGCGGCGGGTCGTCTCGGGATTGGATGTCGAGGTGTCGACGACGCGTAAGCCCTGCTTGGCATGGGCGATGATGCCGCCCTCACCCGCCACCACGGCGTCGACGATCTCGGCATTCGGCAGCGACAGAATGAGGAGATCCGCGCGGGCGCAGAGCGGTCCGACAGCTTCGAAAACCGCGATGCCCGCCGATGCGAGCGCGCTGCGAGTCTTTTCCGATGCATCGGTTCCAAGCACCTCATGCCCGGCCCGCATCAGCGAGAGCGCCATGCCGCGCCCCATATTCCCGAGCCCAACGACGCCGACCACCGCCATATCCCTGTCCCTCGTCCTGATAATGCGGAGAAACCATAGGGACCCGGACCCGGACTGGGCATCAGCAGCGCGGTTGCCTAATGTTGCCTCATGAGCAACACTTCGGCATGATCAATGCACTCGACGAGAACCGGCTGCGCTATCTGTTCGAAGCCGCGCGCTACGGCGCGGTGCGCGCCGCGGCCGACGCCCTCGGTGTGAACCCATCTGTGGTAAGCCGGCAGATCGCCCTGCTGGAGCGCGAGCTCGACACCGCCCTGCTCGACCGGCACAGCCGCGGCGTGCGGCCAACCGAGGCAGGTGCACTCCTGATCGAACATTATCGCCGCCACACGGTGGATCGCGACGACACGCTCGCCCGCTTGCGGGAGCTCCAGGGGCTGCATCGCGGTCACATCGACCTCGTGCTCGGCGAAGGCTTCGTCGCCGATCTCATGGGCGGCGCGCTCGACGAGTTCTGGCAGCGCCATCCGCGGCTGACCATCTCGCTGGAACTTGCGGGCACCAGCGAGGTCATCCGCGCCATTGCCGACGACCGCTGCCACATCGGGCTCGTCTATCATCCGCCGCAGGATCCGCGAATCCGTTCGTGCGCCGCCATCCGGCAGCCGATCTGCCTGATCGCACGCCCCGACCATCCGCTCGCAAAACTCCGCCGCCCGGTCAGGCTTCGCGAAATTGCCAGGCACGCGCTCGGAATCATGCATGCGGGCTATGGCACGCGCCAGTTGCTGACGATGGCCGAGACATCCGAGAAGACCGGTCTGTCGCCGAAGCTGACCACGACGTCGATCAGCATCCTCCGGCATTTCGTCCGCTCCGGTCTCGGCGTGACGCTGCTGCCGGCCTTCTCGGTGGCGGCGGACCTGGAGGACGGATCGCTGGTCGCCATTCCCGTCGACAATGTGCTGCTCTCAGCGGCAGAGGCTCACATCATCACCCGATTGGGCCGCGAGCTGCCGAACGCGGCCAGCCAGTTGCTCAGGTTCCTGATCGGCCGGATGAAAGCCTTTCAAGCCGGTCGCCGCTGACCGGAGCGTCACCGGCGGCTGACATTAACCGGCGGCCTGCGGCCCTATTCCCCTTAACTATCAACAAACTTCCGATTGACTGGCGGCACCGCCGCTGGTTTTGTGCGGCGGCCTTAAGCCTTCTCGGCGGGACAAGCCGACGCGCCTGGTCGGCGCAGACCCAAAACGGCCAAGGCAAAATCGGGGGAGGACCTATCGTTGCAAGCGCTCCTAAAGTTGAGCCGTGGAATCGACGCGTTCACACGTTGGACGGGCAAGCGTTTGGCTTGGCTGATCCTGGTCGCCGTGATCATCTCCGCCCTCAACGCGATCGTCCGCAAGACGTTCGATACCTCATCCAATTCCTGGCTCGAGCTGCAGTGGGTGCTTTTCAGCATCGTCTTCCTGCTCTGCTCGCCATGGACCCTGCTCGACAACGAGCACATCCGGATCGACATCTTCAACAGCATGATGCCGAAGAAGGCGCGCAACATCATCGACGTCATCGGCCATGCATTCTTCCTGCTGCCGCTGACGATCGTGATGATGATTACCGGCGTACCGTTCTTCATGCGCTCGTTCCATATCAACGAACAATCCGGCAATGCCGGCGGCCTGCCGCAATGGCCGGCGAAGTCGCTGATCATGATCGCGTTCGCCTTCCTGTTCGTTCAGGGCGTCTCCGAATTGATCAAGCGAATCGCGATTATGCGCGGGCTGATTCCCGATCCTCACGAGTCGCAGGTGAAGGCGATCGAAGCCGAGGTCGAACACCTCGTCCAAGCGATCGAACAAAAGTGACCGCCAGCGGCGTTTTTCGGGGGAATTTATGACCGCGTTTCTTATCGCCAATATGGCGCCGATCATGTTTGCGTCGCTGGTCGTCATGCTGCTGCTCGGCTATCCCGCGGCGTTTTCGCTCGGCGCCGTCGGCCTCATCTTTGCAGTGGTCGGAATCCAGCTCGGCGAATTCCGCCCGGACTTCCTGCAGGCCCTGCCCGAGCGCGTTTACGGCGTGATGAACAACGACACGCTGCTCGCGATTCCGTTCTTCACCTTCATGGGCCTGGTACTCGAGCGATCCGGCATGGCCGAAGATTTGCTCGACACCATCGGCCAGTTGTTCGGCACGATCCGCGGCGGCCTCGCCTATGCGGTGGTGTTCGTCGGCGCGCTGCTTGCGGCGACCACCGGCGTGGTCGCGGCCTCCGTGATCTCGATGGGCCTGATCTCGCTGCCGATCATGCTGCGCTACGGCTATGACCGGCGCATGGCCACCGGCATCATCGCGGCGTCCGGTACGCTGGCGCAGATCATTCCGCCCTCGCTGGTTCTGATCGTGATGGCCGACCAGCTCGGCAAGTCGGTCGGCGACATGTACGAAGGCGCGTTCATTCCGGGCCTGGTGCTCGCCGGCCTCTATGCGGGCTACGCGTTCCTCGTCACCCTGATCTTCCCGAAGGCCGCGCCCGGCTTGCCCAAGGAGGCGATCGGCTTCCGCGAGGACAGTGGCGACCGCGGCCTGCGGTCGCTGGGCGTGTTGTTCCTGGCGAGCTGCGTGTTCGGCTGGCTCATGATGCGGGGCTCGGAGACGCACGGTGCCGATTTCGTCGTGCTCAGCATGTTCTTCGGCATCCTGTTCGCCTTCTTCGTCGCGGTCGTGAACTGGATTATCGACAAGCTTACAGGCTTCCGCTTCCTCTCGAAGATGGCGCAGCAGACAACCTTCGTGATGGTGCCACCGCTATTCCTGATCTTCCTCGTGCTCGGCACCATCTTCATCGGCATCGCGACACCGACCGAAGGCGGCGCCATGGGCGCGGCCGGCGCCCTCATCCTCGGCGCCGCGAAGCGGCGGCTGACCTGGGACCTGGTCCGCCAGGCCGTGGAATCAACGGCGAAGCTGTCCGCGTTCGTCGTCTTCATCCTGGTCGGTGCGCGCGTGTTCTCGCTGACCTTCTACGGCGTCAACGGCCATGTCTGGGTCGAACACCTGCTCACCTCGCTGCCCGGCGGCCAGGTCGGCTTCCTGATCTTCGTCAACGCCTTCGTGTTCGTGCTGGCGTTCTTCCTCGACTTCTTCGAGCTCGCCTTCATCGTGATCCCGCTGCTTGGGCCCGCGGCCGAGCATCTCGGCATCGACCTGATCTGGTTCGGCGTCATCCTCGGCGTCAACATGCAGACCTCGTTCATGCACCCGCCGTTCGGCTTCGCCTTGTTCTATCTGCGCTCGGTCGCACCGAAAGAGTCCTATATCGACCGCCTCACCAAGAAGCGCATGGAGCCGGTCACGACGGGGCAGATCTATTGGGGCGCGGTCCCCTTCGTGGTCATCCAGGTGATCATGGTGGGGCTGGTGATCACGTTCCCGTCGATGGTGATGCACTACAAGGGCGTGCAGTCGAACATCGATCCCAACACCATCAAGATCGAGATTCCGCAGATCGATCTGCCGCCGCTCGATTTTGGACAGCCCAAGCAGTAGCCGGCCATCGCCATCGCATCATGTTCCGTCCAAGCGGAACATGATGCGCGCGCCGGCCCGGGTGACAAGCGTCGGAAACACAGGCATACCGGGCCATCCTCCAGCCTATGGACTGCCGCATGCCTCGATTGCACTCTGCTCCGTTACTCGTCGCTCCGTTGATCGCCTCGCTCTGGCTGGCAAGTGCCGCAACAATCGTGCATGCCGAGCCCAGTGCGAATGTCATGGCCGATGTCCACGCGCTGGCGCAAAAGGAGCAGCAGCCGCTGCTCGACACACTGCGCGATCTCGTCAGCATCGAATCCGGCAGCAAGGATGTCGAAGGCTTGAACCAGATCGCCGAGCGCGTTGCCGGCCAGCTCAAGCAGATCGGCGGCACGGTCGAGATCCTTCAACCCACCGATATCTATCGCCTCGACGACACGCCCGAGAAGATCGGTCCGGCCGTGCACGCCACATTCAAGGGCACAGGCAGCAAGAAGATCATGCTGATCGCCCACATGGACACGGTGTACCTGAAGGGCATGCTGAAGGACCAGCCGTTCCGCGTCGACGGCGACAAGGCCTACGGCCTCGGCATTGCCGACGACAAACAGGGCGTCGCGCTCATTCTCCATACCGTGGCGTTGCTGCAGAAGCTGAACTTCAGCGATTACGGCACGCTCACGGTGCTCACCAATGGCGACGAGGAAATCTCCTCGCCCGGCTGGCGCAGCACCATCACCAAATTCGCTTCCGATCAG
Source organism: Bradyrhizobium sp. OK095 (assembly GCF_900109945.1). GTDB lineage: Bacteria > Pseudomonadota > Alphaproteobacteria > Rhizobiales > Xanthobacteraceae > Bradyrhizobium. The sequence continues at coordinate 56,837 of NZ_FOBX01000003.1, read as the reverse complement.
GATGTGGTGTTCTCGTTCGAGGGCGGCGGCACCGACGGCACGCTGCGGCTCGCCACCAGCGGCATCGGCTCGGCCTATCTCACGGTGATCGGCAAGTCTTCGCATGCGGGCGCGAGGCCCGAGGGCGGCATCAATGCGCTCTACGAGCTCTCGCACCAGGTGCTGCAGATGAAGGACCTGTCCAGGCCGGAACAGGGCCTGAAGCTGAACTGGACGGTCTCCAAGGCCGGCACCAATCGCAACGTGATCCCTGCCGAAGCCACCGCGCAGGCCGATGCGCGCGCGCTCAAGGTCGCCGATTTCGACGAGCTGGAGAAGGCGCTGCAGGACAAGATCAAGAATCGCCTGCTGCCCGATTCCAAAGTGGCGTTGAAATTCGAGGTGCGCCGTCCGCCGCTCGAGGCCAACGACGCCTCGCGCCGCGTGGCCGCCTATGGCAAGACGATCTATGGGGAGATCGGACTGCCTCTCAAGGTCGACGAGAAGGCAACCGGCGGCGGCACCGACGCTGCGTTTGCGGCGCTCAAGACCAACGGCGCTGTGGTCGAAGGCATGGGCCTGTCAGGCTTCGGCGCGCACTCCAACGATGCGGAGTATGTGAAGCTCGACACCATCGTGCCGCGGCTTTATCTGGCCACCCGCATGATCATGGATTTGTCCAACGGCAAGCTGAAATAGCGGCTTCCTCACTTCCTTCCCCCCTTGTGGGGGAAGGTGGCGCGAAAGCGCCGGATGAGGGGTATCTATCGGCGAACTCAATTGTGCGAGATGAACGCGCGGAGAGAACCCCTCACCCGTCTCGCCGCTATCGCGGCGAGCCACCCTCTCCCACAAGGGGAGAGGGAAAAGAAGCTCCCTCCGCCAGCCGAAACCGCAGCGTGAACTCCGCGCCGCCGCCCGGAAGATTCTCCACCGCCACCGTCGCGGCGTGATCGTCCGCGACGCCGCGCACGATCGAAAGCCCGAGGCCCGCGCCGTCGCTGCGCTGGCGGTCGCGGCGCCAGAAGCGCTGGAAGATCAGTTCGCGCTCGGCCTCCGTGATGCCCGGGCCGCAATCGCGCACGCGCACCGAGCCGTCGTTGCCCACCTCGACGTCGACCGAGGTGTCCTTCGCGGTGAATTTGATAGCGTTTTCGGCAAGGTTGAAGATCGCGCGCTGGAGCATCTCGGAATTGCCGTGGATCATCACCGGCGCATCAGCGCCCTTGAGCGCGATGTCCTTGTGCTGGGCCAGCGCGAACGGCGCGATCGAACCAACCACCTCGGTGCAGACGGCGCGCAGATCGGCCGTCTCGCCGGGATCGAGCACCAGCGTGTCGAGCTCGGCGATCTCCAGCAGCTGGGCGACGATGCGGCTCATACCCTCGATGTCGGCATGCAATGTCTCTCTTGCGGCACCGTCGCCAAGCGTCTCGATCCGCGTGCGCAGGATGGTCAGTGGCGTGCGCAATTGATGCGCGGCATCCGCCGTGAACTGCCGCTGCACCCGAAAGCCGTCCTCGAGGCGGTCGAGCGCCTGGTTCACCGCGGTGACGAGCGGCATGATCTCGCGCGGGATCTGTTCGGTCGGCAGGCGGATGTGGGTGCGCGCCGGGCCGATATTGCTGGCCTCCTCCGAGGCCTTCCACAGCGGCGCGATCGCGCGGCGGAAGATGATGATGTCGATGGCGAGCAGGATCAGCATGATCGGGATGGTGATCCACCCCACCCGCCGGAAGAAGTTCGAGATGATATCGTCGATGATGACGTCACGATGCGCCAGATCTTCGGCGACCTGGATGCGCACCGTCTTGCCTTCGATGATCCGGGTGACGCCGGCGCCGGAAATGGTCTCGGACAACCGCGGAGCCGATGCGGCCGCCCCAGTCAGCCGATGCGAGGAGAACAGCAACCGGCCCTCGGCATCGCGAATGTCGTACTGGTAACGGCCGTAAGCGTCCGAGTAGAGGCCCCTGAGACTGTCGGGCAGATTGAACGTCAACGTACCGTCCACCTGCGGAACGATGCGCTCGGCGAGCACCTCGGCCTGGGCCCGCATGGCCTCCCGATGCAGTTGGTCGACCTCCGAGTTCAACAGCCAGAACAGCACCAGCGGCAGGAAGATCGCGACCACCGCGACTGCGACGATGTGCATGAACACGATGCGCGAGATCAGCGATTTGAACGTCGGCCTGGCGAATGCCCCGGCGCGAAATCCAACTTGGGCCACGCTATTTCTCCTCGGCCATGAGATAGCCGACGCCGCGAATGGTGTGGATCACGACCTTGGCGCCGTGCTCGGTGAGCTGCTTGCGCAGCCGCGAGACGTAGACCTCGACGGCGTTGGAGGCGACCTCGCCTTCGAGGCCGAAGATGTGATCCTCGACGTTCTTCTTCGGCACCACCCGCCCCTGCCGTCGCAGCAGGATCTCCAGCACCGAGGTCTCGCGCGCAGAAATGATCCGCGGCTGGTCGTCGACGAAGATCTGGCGGCTCTCGGTGTCGTAGATGAGGTTGGCGAGGCGCAGCGAGCGCCCCAGCAACTGGCCCGGCCGGCGCAAAATCGCCTCCAGCCGCGCCACCAGCTCCTCCATCGCGAACGGTTTTGCGAGATAGTCGTCGGCGCCGCTGCGCAGGCCGCTGACGCGGTCCTGCAAACCGCCGCGCGCGGTCAGCACCAGCACCGGCAGCGGCTCCATCTGCCGGCGCAACTCGCGCAGCACCGACAGGCCGTCGCCGTCGGGCAGGCCGAGGTCGAGGATCATCGCGGCATAGCTGACGCTGCTGACCGCTTCGCGCGCTTCAGCGGCGCTGCCGACGATGTCGCTCTGGTACCCGGCCGACGACAGGCCGCTCGCGACGAGCCGCGACAGCTCGGCATTGTCCTCGACGATCAGAAGGCGCATCGCATGTCCGCAAGGCTGTCAAATCTTCATACGGCTCGCGCCGTATCTTCGCTCTCTTCCACCATCCGCGCGATTTCAGCCAGCAAAAAGGCGGCGCTGACCGGCCTTTTTGGGCCCTGTCAGGTTGGTGTAAGCCGCAGGCTAGGCCGCCGGAAGCTTGACGCCCGTCAGCTCGCCCAATCTGTTGATGAGCTCGTCTTGGAATTTCGGATCGATCGCCTCCGCGGCCGGCTGCTCCTGCTGGAGGTGATGCCAGTAGCGGCCGCTGACCATCGCGACCGGCTCCTCGCTCACGGCAAGCCAGCTCTGTGTTCGCTGTCCAGTGTCCAGATCCACCGGCGCACCCGCACCGCCCATTTTGGTGCGCACCCACCCCGGATCGACGGCGTTGCTCAAAATGTGCGGCCAGCGCCGCGCCAACGCGGAAGCGAGCGCGACCGCATGCAGCTTGCTCTCGGCATAGGCTTTTGCCGCATCCCAGCTCCGCTTCGTCCAATCGAGGTCGCGCAATGATCCCTCTCCGCCGCGATGAAGGCCACTGCTGAGATACACCAGCCGCGCCGGCCGCTCGATCAGGGCCGTCAGCATGTACGGCGCAAGCGTGTTGATCGCCAGCGCGCCGGCATGGCCTTCCGGCGTCGAGCCGCGACTCCGCTCGGTGTAAACGCCAGCGTTGTGGATGATCGCATCCATGCATCCGATCGCGTTGACCTGGTTTGCGATGTCCTTTGTCTCGACGGCGCTTCTGAGATCGCCGACCACAATCCCCGCCGCCTGTGATGCGAACTCATCGACCGCGGCGGCACGATCCGTCGATCGCGCATGCAGCACCACGCGGTGTCCCTTATCGAGCAGAGATTGCGCCGCCGCCCGGCCGAGACCATCCGTGCTACCGGTGATGAAGACTATTGCCATGCGTTGCTCCCTAATCCTTCGATATTCTTCTGACCTTTTCCATCCCGTCAACATTCTTGCCGCCTCGCGTGCTGAGGCTTCGAACGCCATGGCGGTCAGGCAAAGTCAGCGGTAAAATACCGAGTACCAACACTGGACATCGACCCATGACTTTCTGGACGGCGAGCGCGTTTGGCTTGGTGATCGCCTATCTCCTGGGTTCCACGCCCACGGGCTATCTGGCAGGAAAACTGCTTGGGGGTATCGATATTCGAGAGCACGGCTCCAGGTCCACCGGGGCAACGAATGTCTTGCGGACGCTTGGCAAATGGCCCGCATTGGCGGTGCTCATCACCGATGTGCTGAAGGGCGTCGCTGCCATCGTTGTCGCCCGCTGGTTCTGTCCCTGGCTCCCTCTGGCGCTTTCCTCGACGCCACCGACCGCGCTTGAACTGCAAGTCTGGGTGCCATGGACGGTCTGTCTGGCAGGAGTTGCCGTGCTGTTCGGGCATGGCCGCTCGATCTGGTTAAACTTTACAGGCGGCAAATCCGCAGCGACCGGACTGGGCGTGCTGCTCGCGATGTCATGGCCGGTGGGACTGGGTGCCGCGGCCGTCTTTGGCGTCGTGCTGGCCATGACCCGGATTGTTTCCCTTGGCTCGATCCTCGCGGCGTTGACGGCCATCGTTCTCGTCTGCGGTTTCGAGCACCCGATGCCCTATCGGTTGCTGGTGATCGCAGGCGGCATCTACGTGATCGTTCGCCATCGTGCCAACATTGAACGGCTATTGGCGAGGACGGAGCCACGGCTGGGCCAACATAGCCCGGATGCGAAGGCGGAAGTGCAAGTGTAGTTCGGCAGATTCGATACCGCATATGGGCCGCTGTTGACCCGTCGCCGACATCCTGGCGCTCCGGGGCGGTGGGCCGCTTTTTGGCCCTCAGCAGACCGGTCGTGGCATGATGCTCGATGGCAGGCTTTTGACCCAGACTGTGTGAGAACGGTTTTCACACAGCCTGGACCCATAGCGGACGATCAGCGCATTTCGCGACGTAGCTCAACGTCTCCCAACTCAGTCGTCACACACGACTACGCAGTAGCTGTCGTTGGTATCGTGTAGCCAGCCCGATGTACCCGGGGAATTCGTAACGCCGGGCGGAGGGACATTTGGAATTTCGCATTCTTCAAGTAGACCATGATCGAAACGCAACGCTTTAATCTTCGAATTCTGGTCTTTCACGAACCGGCAATTTGCACGAGTTGAGGTCGAATAGTCACCAATTCCTCGTCCGCAAGTAACCGAGCTGGAACCTCTTACCCCGTCGCCGTGCATCACCGTCACGTGACGAAGTCCCACACTTGGCTGAAAAGTCCACTCTCGACTGCCGACACTAAACGATGCTTGTGGAATTTGCTGTTGGGTCGGACACCGCAGCTCTCCAGCGGTCGCAGAGGTTAAAGCCGCTCCGCCCCAGCCCATGAGAAAAATGACTAATATTACCTTCATGTGAGCCCTCACGCCTCGATCCCTGCATGTGGGGTCGGATTTCTTCCAACGCTTGGACGCACGGCGGATACCCAAACAATTCAGAATAGGCAAGTAGCAAGCATCCGTTTATAAAATGTGTGCGTGCATGCAGCAAATGTCCGCTCCTGGCCCTAAGCAGATAGGAAGGCCCCTTCATTGGACGTCCGCTTCTGGAGCGGTCGCAGAGCCGACGGATCGTGGCTTTCGTCATCCGACAGAGCTCCCGCTGTTGCTCAAATCCGACCCACCCGTCTATATAACGAACTCCGTCACTTTGATCGATCGCCGCAATCACCTGCGAGCGCCGTGGTCGAGCGCAAGTGATCGAAAGCCAGCACTCCGCCGAGGCGGAGGTCGACCGGAGTTTCCGTCCTTATGTCCCATCAAGACGACAGCCTTGTCGCGAAGATCGAAGCGTTCATCCGCAACGAAGTCATTCCCTACGAGAAGGATCCGCGGACAGGTCCGCACGGCCCGAGCGACGAACTCGTGCAGGAGCTGCGCGCCAAGGCACGCAAGGCCGGCGTCCTGACGCCGCATATTCTCAGTGACGGATCCCATCTCACGCAGCGCGAGACCGCAAAGGCCTTGATCAAATCCGGCCTCTCGCCGCTCGGGCCACTGGCGTGCAACACCATGGCGCCCGATGAAGGCAATATGTACCTGTTGGGCAAGGTCGGAAGCAGTGAGCAGAAGGCGCGATTCCTCGAGCCGCTGGTGTCGGGCAAGGCGCGCTCGGCGTTCTTCATGACCGAGCCTGCGGATACGGGCGGAGCCGGATCCGATCCGTCGATGATGCAGACGACATGCCGTCTCGACGGCAATCACTGGGTCATCAACGGGCGAAAGAAGTTCATCACTGGCGCCGAAGGCGCAAAGGTCGGGATCGTCATGGCGAAGTCGGACGACGGCGCCTGCATGTTCCTCGTCGATCTGCCGAACCCTGCGATCCGCACGCTGCGCGTGCTGGATACGATCGACAGTTCGATGCCCGGCGGACATGCCGAGATCGACATCGAAAACCTTCGCGTGCCTGCCGACCAGATGCTCGGCGCCTCCGGCGATGGTTTCAAATATGCGCAGATTCGCCTGAGCCCCGCGCGCTTGTCGCATTGCATGCGCTGGCTGGGCCTCGCGATACGCGCCAATGAAATTGCCACCGACTATGCCTGCCGCCGCCAGGCGTTCGGAAAACCGCTGGTCGACCACGAAGGCGTCGGCTTCATGTTGGCGGAGAACCTGATCGATCTCAAGCAATCGGAGCTGATGATCGACTGGTGCGCAGACGTGCTCGACTCCGGCTCGCTCGGGACCAGCGAGAGCTCCATGGCGAAGGTTGCCGTGTCGGAAGCTCTCATGCGCGTCGCCGATCGCTGCGTCCAGGTGATGGGAGGCACGGGGGTCTCGACGGAAACGATCGTCGAGCAGGCTTTCCGCGAGATCCGCGCGTTTCGGATCTATGACGGGCCGACCGAAGTTCACAAATGGTCGCTGGCCAAGAAAATCAAGCGCGACTGGAAAGCAGGGCAACATTGACCGGCGCGCGGCGGAGTAAACGGTGCGAGGAGCGCTGCATCACCTAACCTGACCTGGCATGGCGCTCCTGAAATGCCGCTCTGAGTTCAGCTAGTTGATCTCTTGTTGCCCCTTGCTCTGCGTCGGCCGGGTCTGTCGCAATGTCCATGTAAGCGATCGGCTGCTCGAACTGGCTTGCCGTGAAGTCATAACTGTTGCCTCCGATCCGATTGTAAAAATGATCGCCGGCCGGCAGAGGCGTCTTCAGCAGATCGCCGCCGAAGAGTTCGTGGATCAACAGCGACGTGACGTTGCATTGCCCTGCCGCCGGATTGTCCGCCGTCCACTGGCTCGCCGTCGACAACGACCAGGCCTTGCGCAGCGCGCGTTGAATCTCATCGGGATCGAAGCTCATCGTCATCTCCAAGGATTGGCGTCGGACGAATTTCGGATGCAGCGACGGATGCAAGCAACGCGATCGCTCCGCGACGCGTCAATCCAATCGGAGAATAATGACCACGAGACGGCTTGGCTTTCGTAACCACGGACCTATCGCCTAATTAATAGACGGCGCCTCCACTTGACGAAAGAAACAGCAGATGAAAGATTGTTGACAATCGATCACCTGCTGAAAAGATGGGTCGCGGTATGAAAGAAGCTCGTTTGGGTGGGGGAGACACGCGCAGCGTCAGCCAGTTTGCGCGTGTCCCGAAATCCACCTTCCGGGCGCATATCGTCGATGGACTTCGGCAAGCGATCTTGCGCGGCGACATGGAGCCAGGCTCTCCGCTTATCGAGGCCAACCTTGCTAGCCAGTTCGGCGTCAGCAGGGGCCCCCTGCGCGAGGCAATGCGTCAGCTAATTGACGAAGGATTACTCGTGACGGTCCCGTACACCGGGACTCACGTCGTTGATCTCTCCGTCGAGGACGTTCGCGAGATCTATTCGATACGCGTCAACCTCGAGATATTCGCATTCGAGCAGATCTGGCCGCGCCGGGATGCCCAGTTCCGGGACGGTCTGGTTCGTCGTCATGAAGCCCTGACCCAGTGCATCGACGCACAGGATGACGCGGCCAGCATCTCGGCCGAGCTAGAGCTGCACGGTTTTGTTTACGAGGCGGCCGGGCACCGAATCCTTCTGAAGACATGGGAAAGCATTCGCGGTCGGCTCCAGTTGTATTGGGCTGCCCATCACAGGGCGCATGGCATCCGTGGTCCGAGGCGTGACGGCCACGATGACTACGTCAGAACCGCGCTCGGCGATAACTTTGAGGACCTCCGACAGGAAATCACCGGTCATATGGCGCGCGGCGGGAGTCAGACGGAAGCCTTTCTCGCGAGCCGCGTGCAGGAGCCGATCGCACCGCCGTCGCTTCCTTCCGCCGCGAACGACGCAGGCACGACTGCTGCCGCAGCAAGCCGCGCTCGCGAACTGTCGAAGTCGGTCGAATAGAGGCATCGAAAGTCACCGCCGAATGTCTCTCAAAGGAGAATGAACATGGATTTCAGCAGGCGACATTTTCTGGCTCTGGCCACGGCCGCCGCAGCCAACTTCGACTCGATTCCCGTCTTCGCACAGGACGCTACGACACTGGATCAGGTCAAGGCGCGAAAGCAATTGCGTATCGGGGTAACCTCGGCGGAGCCTTGGTTCTTCAAAGATCCGCTGTCCGAGAAATGGACCGGGATCGGCGTTGCCATGGGCGAGAAGCTTGCGGCCAATCTTGGCGTGGAAATGGTGCCTGTCGAGACGACATGGGCCAATGCCGTCGCCGCGCTGCAAGCAAACCAGATCGACTTGATGTTCGTACTTGATCCGACAGACGAGCGAAGGAAGGCCATCGATTTTCCCGATGCACCGCTCTTTTACTACGCGATGGGCGCGCTGGTCCCCGAAAACGGCCCGTTCGCGTCGTGGACCACGATCGACAAGCCGGGCACTCGCATCGGCGTTACCCTTGGCACCTCACTCGACAAGAACGTGACCGCCATGGCCAAGTCGGCCGCGATCAGTCGCTTTTCAAACAACGATGAGGCGATCGCGGCCTTCGCCGCCAAGCGCGTCGATGTCGTCGTCCAATTCCACCCCGCGCTTGTGGTGCAGTACGCGCGGCTCAAGCTCGGCAAGGTGATTTTGCCGGAGCCTGTTACTCCGGTGGCGACCAGCGCAGGTTTGCGCAAGGAGCAGAGCACGGCGTTCCGAGACTGGGTCAACACTCAGTTTGCCGAGCTTTATAAAGCCGGCGTCCCCAACCAGCTGTTCGCCACTTATCTCAAGTCGAAGAACATCGACGCGACCGGAATTCCGGGGCTCATAAAAGAAGCATGGTAATCGGCTTTCGAGAGACGTTGAGACGGCGCCTGCGCCTCGTATTTCGTCAGGTCTTGCAAGGCGACGGGGTTCGGTCGGCATTCTCGCCAGAGCCCTTCCGTAGAGAATGAGGGTCAAGGGACTATGACCTATTTATGGGATTTCGCCCCCGTACTGGCGCGTTCAGATCTGCTTGTTGAAGGCCTTATCAACACGGTCGAGATCGCGGTTATCTCGATCGTATTTGGCGTCGTGATCGGATTGGCGCTTGCGTTCTTGAAGCTCTCGCCGAAGCGAGCTTTATCATATCCGGCCACGATCCTGATCGAGTTCTATCGCAACACGCCGCCTATCGTTCACTTCTTTTGGTTCTTCTATGCGCTTCCCGTGATTGCAAATATCAGCCTCGATCCTTTCATTGCTGCGATCCTTGCGCTTTCCACGCAATCGGGTGCCTTCTATGCGGAAGTGTTTCGGGGCGGAATTGTTTCCGTTGAGCGCGGGCAGTGGGAAGGCGCAAAAGCGCTTGGCATGAAGCAATCGCAGCTCATGCGCCGCGTAGTCCTACCACAAGCCCTGACGCGAGTGTTTCCGCCGTTTGTCGAGCGCTCCTTCGAGCTTACCAAGACGACCGCACTCGCCTCTACGCTGGCTTACGCCGACCTGATGTACCAAGCGATGCTGGTCAACAGCGAGACCTTTCGTCCGCTCGAGGTCTATACCACGATCGCACTGATGTACGTCGTTCTGCTGGTTTTCGCGAGCACCCTCGCGCGCGTCGCCGAAGCTCACATGACCGCCTATCGGCGGTGAGGCAGCGATCATGAACTATCATTTCGATTTTGCGCTCATCTTGCAGAGCCTGCCGGTGCTCCTTCGAGGATTGCTTGTCACGATACAGCTCTGGGTGCCGAGCATCGCCGCTGGTCTCGCTCTCGGCCTCCTCTTGGCGTTGTGCAGACTTTCAAAAACCCCGTTCATACGTGTTCCGAGCCTTCTGTATATCGAACTGTTCCGCGATACTCCGGTGCTGATCCAGCTCATTTGGTTCTTCTATGCGTTTCCGATCATCGTCGGCGTTCAACTTTCGCCATTTATCGCCGCTCTCCTGGGACTGAGCCTCAATACCTCGGCCTATTCCGCCGAGATTTTTCGCGGTGGAATCCAGTCGATTGCAGCAGGCCAGTGGGAGGGCGCGAAGGCGCTCGGGATGCGGCCGACTGCTGTGTTGCGGAGGGTCATACTGCCGCAAGTGTTCAAGAGAATGCTCCCGGCCTTTACGAACCGCGCCATCGAGGTGGCGAAGATGTCGTCCCTCGCCTCAGTTCTCTCGGTTCACGAGCTCATGTATCAGGGCCGGCTGCTCAGCTCGACGTACTACCGTCCCCTGGAAATCCTCACCACCGTCGCCTTGATCTATTTCTTGATGATCTACCCCGGCAGCTATCTTTCAATGAAGCTTGAGCGTCGCATGGCGAGCAACAGCTGATGACCAGTCCTGGAAACGGTGCAATGTCTGAAACGATCCTTCGCGTGACGAATTTGCAGAAGCGGTTTGGTGACCTGCACGTCCTGCGTGGGATCGATTTTGCTGTGGAGCCCGGCGAGCGCATTGCGATCATTGGAGGCAGCGGTTCTGGAAAGAGTACGCTCTTGCGCTGTCTCAACTTCATGGAGAGCCCAACCTCGGGGACGATAGAACTGGACGGCAAAACTCTTGGAAGGCCTGTCAGGGGCAATCCCGACGACAGGCTCTATCCCGAAGGCGAACTCTGTGCCGTTCGCGAGCGCGTTGGCATGGTGTTCCAGCAGTTCAATCTGTTCCCGCACATGACCGTGCTCGAAAATGTCATGGAAGGCCTGGTGACGGTCAAGAAGATGAAGAAGCAGGAGGCGCGTGAATGCGCGCTGAAAGAGCTTCAAAAGGTCGGTCTTGCGGACAAGGTTGATGCCTATCCGGGCCGTCTTTCGGGTGGGCAGCAGCAGCGCGTTGCCATCGCGCGTGCGCTGGCGATGATGCCCGAGATTCTGCTATTCGACGAACCAACGTCATCGCTCGATCCGGAGCTTGTTGGCGAGGTCCTGCGAGTGATCCGTGCGCTCGCCGACGAGGGGCGCACAATGCTACTCGTCACTCACGAACTCGGATTTGCGTATCACTACGCGACAAAGGTGATCTTCCTCGCCGATGGCGTGTTCCATGAAGTGGGGACGCCTGACGAAGTGCTGAAGCATCCGAAGCAGGAACGCACGCGCGCTTTCCTGAGCCGTTTTACAGAATTTTCCTTCTAGGCGCGTGGCGGAAGTATCCGGGAGGCCCTCCAGAATGACAACATCGACTTCAAGCAAAACCAGCTCGCAGGGCTACATCGACGATGATCGCAACGACAACGTCATGATCTTCGTCAACGGTCAGTTTCATAAAAGAGACGAGGCGAAAGTATCGGTTTTCGATGCCGGCTTTGTCCTTGGCGATGGCGTCTGGGAAGGAATTCGCCTGGTTAAGGGGAAGATTGTCGCGCTGAACGATCATTTGGATCGCCTATACGAGGGAGCACGTGCAATCGAGCTCGACATCGGCCTGACACGGGATCAAATGGTTGATGCCATTTGGTCAACGTTCAAAAACAACGGCATGACCGACGGTGCGCATGCGCGGCTGATGGTTACCCGCGGTCGAAAGAAAACTCCCAACCAGGATCCGCGCTTTGCGCTGGGTCAGCCGACGATCGTGATCGTAGCTGAGTACAAGACACCTAAGCCGGAATCGAAGACCAAGGGCTTGAGTCTCTTCACGTCAGCCATTCGCTGCAGTGGGCCCGACGTTTTTGACCTGCGGCTCAACTCGCATAGCCGGCTCAACTTCATCCAAGCGCTTATTCAGGCAATCAACGCTGGCGCGGATGAGGCGCTCATGCTCGACCCACATGGGTTTGTCGCAAGCTGCAATTCCACCAACTTTTTCATCGTGAAGGGTGGCGAATTGTGGACCTCCACGGGCCGCTTCAACTTCAAAGGCATCACGCGTCAGAAGGTGATCTCCCTCTACGGTCGGGACGGCGGTGTGGTCCGCGAGCACGACTTCACCCTGGCCGAAGTGTACAATGCGACGGAAGCATTCGTGACCGGTACCCTGGGTGGAATCACGCCAGTGGCTCAGGTCGACGGCAGAACAATCGGACGGGGGCAGCCCGGTCCGGTCACACAGCGCATCGCCGATCTGTACGCAGAGTTCATTTCGTCCTGATAACATTCCTGAACTTCATCGGGATCGAAGCTCATCGGCGCCTCCGGGGATCGGCGCCGATTAATTTCGGATTATACGATTATTGCATTCTGCTCCTGTTTTACCCGACGAGTCAAACGGCCTTGTTGGTCGGCTGAGCCCAACTCCATCCATCGTCATTGCGAGCGCAATGACGATGCGGGGTGCCGAGGCGCGCCAAACGACGATGTCGTTCCGGTCGCCATCAGGCGCAGATCGTCGCGCTGGCCGGGTTCTGCCGGCTGATTGCCCCGTCCCGTCGATTTACCCCGACGCGGCAAGTCGTTAGCCCCACCCACCGGGCAACGTGCCCTCACCCCGTTTCTACTGTGCATGGGGTTGTTTTCGACATTTCTTGTTTTGGCACCTGCGAATGCACCCGCAAAAAACAAAAAGCCCGGCCTCGCGAACGAGACCGGGCTCCGTCGTCTTGCTTCGCTTCGAAAGATCAGCCGCGGGTGCGCGAGCGGATCATGAAGCTGTCATAGGTGTATTCGGCGACCTGCCACCACAGATATTCGTCGGAACGGTAGGCCTGCATGGCGTCGATCGATTTCTTGAAGTCGGGGTTCTTGGCCGAGATCTCGCCCCACAGTTCGTTGGTCGCCTTGAGGCAGGCTTCCAGCACCTCGTTGGTGAAGGGACGAAGCTGGGTGCCGCCGGCCACCAGGCGCTTCAGCGCGCCCGGGTTCTGCATGTCGTAGCGCGCGGCCATCCAGCTGTTGGCGTTGGCCATCGCGTTGGTGAGGATCGCCTGGTAGTTCTTCGGCAGCGAATTCCACTTGTCGAGATTGGCAAAGGCATGGACGGTCGGGCCGCCTTCCCAGAAGCCGGGATAGTAGTAGTACTTGGCGACCTTGGCGAAGCCGAGCTTCTCGTCATCGTAGGGGCCGACCCACTCGGCGGCGTCGATGGTGCCCTTCTCCAGCGCCGGATAGATGTCGCCGCCAGCGAGCTGCTGCGGCACCACGCCGACCTTCTGAAGCACCTGGCCGGCAATGCCGCCGATGCGCATCTTGAGGCCGGACAGATCCGCAACGGTCTTGATCTCCTTGCGGAACCAGCCGCCCATCTGCGTGCCGGTGTTGCCGCAGGGGAAGCCGATCACGTTCGACTTCTTGAAGAACTCGTTGCCGAGCTCCATGCCGCCGCCCTGATACCACCAGGAGTTCTGCTGGCGTGCGTTGAGGCCGAACGGCACCGAGGCGTAGATCGCCCAGGTCGGGTCCTTACCGACATAGTAGTAGGAGACGGTGTGGCACATCTCGACCGTGCCGCTGGTGGTCGCGTCGAGCGCCTGCAGGCCGGGAACGATTTCGCCCGCTGCGAACACCTGAATCTGGAACTTGTTGTCGGTCATCTCGGCGACGTACTTCGCCACCTGCTCGCCGCCGCCATAGATGGTGTCGAGCGACTTCGGGAAGCTCGACGTCATGCGCCACTTGATCTCGGGCGAGGACTGCGCGATCGCCGGCGAGGCCACCGCGGCGGTCGCCGCCGCGCCTGCTGCCGACACTTTCAGAAAATCACGACGCTTCATCTTCTTGTCTCTCCTTGTTGGGGCGTTTCCCCTAACTTCCTCTTTGTCGCCGCTCATTCCGGCGACGCGTTTTGGGCCGCGTCGGACCGAAGGGGCTTGACTGCCGTGGCCTTTAACACGGACGGCCCGGTTTCGGAACGCGACATTGGCATGACGGGGCTCTACGAAAGTCGCATGTCCCCAGAACCGGCTCAGGCCGCGGCGATGACGCCCTTGAGCTGGTCCCGGACCTGCCCCGCAATGGCGCGATAGATCGCCGCATGAGGCCCGTCCGGCTCGCTGTCGACCACCGGGCTACCGGCATCCGACGAGGCGCGAATCGCCATGTGGAGCGGGATCTCGCCCAGGAACGGCACGTCCAGCTTCTCGGCCTCGTGGCGCGCGCCGCCATGGCCGAAAATGTCGGATTTCGTGCCGCAATGCGGGCACTGGAAATAGCTCATGTTCTCGACGATCCCCAGCACGGGCACGTTGACCTTTTTGAACATCGCAAGGCCCCGGCGCGCGTCGATCAGCGACAGGTCCTGCGGGGTCGAGACGATCACGGCGCCCTTCAGGGGCACGTTCTGCGCCAGCGTCAGCTGGGCATCGCCGGTGCCGGGCGGCATGTCGACAACGAGCACGTCGAGCGTGCCCCACGCGACGTCGCGCAGCATCTGCGTCACCGCCGACATCACCATCGGGCCGCGCCAGATCATCGCGGTCTCTTCCTCGACGAGGAAGCCGATCGACATGATGGCGAGGCCGAAACGCTTGAGCGGAATCATCTTGCGCTCGCCGTCGAGCTCCGGCTTCTCGTGCAGGCCCGTCAGGCGCGGCACCGAGGGGCCGTAGATGTCGGCATCGAGCAGCCCGACCTTGAGTCCGAGGTCGCGCAGGCCAAGCGCCAGATTGAGCGCGGTGGTCGATTTGCCGACGCCGCCCTTGCCCGAGGCGACCGCGATCACCGCTGCAACGCCCGGAATCTCCGACTGCCGCGCCATCGGCGATTGAGCGCCGCCCTGCGGTGGCGGCTTGTGGGCGTGGACCGGCTGCACGCCGGGCGAGCCGCGGCTCGGCTGCGGGGGTGGCGGTGGTGCTGCACCCGCCTTGCGCTCGGCGGTCAGTGCCACCATCACGGTGGTGACGCCGGGCATGGCGCGCACGGCCGCCTCGGCCTCGGCCCGGACGGATTCCCAGGCCCGCGCTTCGGCGGCATCGACGTTGATCGAGAAGAACACCTTGCCGTCGGCCGCGCTGATCGCGCTCAGCACATTGGCATTGGTGAGCGCGACCCCGCGGGGCGACTTGATCCTGGCGAGGCTGTCGAGAACCTGTTGCTGCGTCACGCTCAAAGCGCATCTCCTAGATTTCAAGATGCCCCATTAGAGCGGAAACACCCAAAAGGCTACTGCCTGCCAATGTCACCAGCCATCTCGGCGGGCGCCGCCCCCTGCTCCAGGGCCGCCTCGTAATTCAGCTCGATCATGACCCCGTTGGGGTCGTGGACGAAGATCTGCCAGAGGTCGCCGCCGGGCACCTGGCGGGAGTCGAATTTCATGCCTTTGGAGGTCAGCCGCTGCTTCATGCCGTCGAACCCGCGGCTGACGAAGGCGACGTGATGGACAACGCCGGAATCCGGCTTTTGCGGCTCCGAGGTCGGGGAGATATCGACGAGGTGCACCACCGGCTTGCCCTCGCTGTACATCCAGGCGCCGGGGAATGCGAAATTCGGCCGGGCGCCATTTTCCAGGCCCAGCACGTCCTCGTAAAAGCGGACCGTCTCGGCCAAATTCCGGGTCCGGATGTTGAAATGATCGAGCACACCAACGCTCACGCCGCCCATGCTTTCGCTCCCTTGTTTTGAAGTCCTTAAGGTCCGCTATCCTAGCACGGGAGGCCGCCAAACGAAGCCGTTGCCCTCCGCACTTAAGGGTTTATGGTGCGCCCGATCCGTTTCAAGACGGAACCTCAAAAATGCCGCTTGGGCGCCTCCGCCCGGCTACAACCGTAAAACTCAAACTACGGACAAGGTACCACAATGGCTAAAATCGCTTTCCTCGGTCTCGGCGTGATGGGCTTCCCCATGGCCGGACACCTCGTGAAAAAAGGGGGCCATGAGGTCACCGTCTACAACCGTACTGCGGCCAAGGCGAAGGAATGGGCGGACAAGTTCGGCGGCAAGACCGCGGCGACCCCGAAGGCCGCGGCCGAAGGCCAGGACTTCGTGATGTGCTGCGTCGGCAACGACAACGATCTTCGCGCGGTCACGATTGGTGCTGATGGCGCGTTTGCCGGCATGAAGAAGGGCGCGACCTTCGTCGACCACACCACCGCCTCGGCCGAAGTCGCGCGCGAGCTCGATGCGGCCGCAACCAAGGCCGGATTCAAGTTCATCGACGCACCCGTATCAGGCGGTCAGGCCGGCGCCGAGAACGGCGTGCTGACGGTGATGTGCGGTGGCGCCGAGGGCGCCTATGCCGGCGCCGAGCCGATCATCAACAGCGCCTACGCGCGGATGTGCAAACTGCTCGGGCCCGCCGGCTCGGGGCAGCTGACCAAGATGGTCAACCAGATCTGCATCGCTGGCCTGGTTCAGGGCCTCTCGGAGGGCATCCACTTCGCCAAGAAGAGCGGCCTCGACGTCGCCGCCGTGATCGAGACCATCTCCAAGGGCGCTGCGCAATCCTGGCAGATGGAGAACCGCTACAAGACCATGAATGACGACAAGTACGATTTCGGCTTCGCGGTCGAATGGATGCGCAAGGACCTCTCGATCTCGCTGGCCGAGGCCCGCCGCAACGGCGCCAACCTGCCTGTCACCGCGCTGGTCGACCAGTTCTACGCCGAAGTCGAAAAGATGGGCGGCAAGCGCTGGGATACATCGAGCCTGCTCGCGCGCCTCAATCGCTGATCTCGAACGTTCCGGACCTGTCTTGCTGATCGCGATCGCCGCCATCTTCGTTCTGGCCTACGCGGCCATCGCGCTCGAGCACCCCATCGGGGTCAACAAGAGCGCGTCTGCGCTGTTGGCTGCGGGCCTGCTCTGGACAGTCTACGCGCTCGCGACGGGCGACCACGCTGTGGTCGGCCGTCAGCTCGACGACTCCGTCGCCTCCACCGCGCAGATCGTGTTCTTCCTGATCGGCGCGATGACCATCGTCGAGGTGATCGACGCTCATGACGGCTTCGAGGTCATCACTTCCCGCATCAGCACGACCAGCCAGGTCAGGCTGATCTGGCTGATCGGCTTCGTGACGTTCTTCCTGAGCTCGATCCTGGACAATCTGACGACCACCATCGTCATGGTCTCGCTGATCCAGCGGCTGATTGCCCGGCGTGAGGACCGCCTGCTGTTCGCCTCGCTCATCGTCATCGCTGCGAATGCTGGCGGCGCGTGGACCGTGATCGGCGACGTCACCACGACCATGCTGTGGATCGGCGGACAGATATCTCCGGTGAAGATCATGGGCGCGGTGTTCCTGCCCTCGCTGGTCAATCTGCTGGTGCCGCTCGCGTTCCTCAGCTTTTCGCTCAAAGGCAAGAGTATCGCGCCGCCGCAGAAGGACGACGGGTTGCAGGGCGTCGCTCCGTTCGAGCGAAACGTGATGTTCTATCTCGGGCTCGGGACGCTCGTCGCGGTACCCGCCTTCAAGACGGTCACGCACCTGCCGCCGTTCATGGGCGTCCTGCTCGGGCTGGGCGTCGTCTGGCTGGTCGGCGAGGTCGTGCATCGCGACAAGGACGAACATGTGCGCAGTCCCCTGTCGCTGGCGCATGCGTTGACGCGGATCGACATGGGCTCGGTCGTGTTCTTCCTCGGCATCCTGCTCGCGGTCGCCTGTCTCGAACATGCCGGCCTGCTCTCGACGGTGGCCCGATGGCTGGATGCCATGATCGGCCGCCAGGACATCATCGTCGTCGTGCTCGGGCTGCTCAGCGCGGTCATCGACAACGTGCCGCTGGTGGCTGCGACCATGGGCATGTACGACCTCGCGCATTATCCGCCGGACAGCTTCCTCTGGGAGTTCATCGCCTATTGCGCCGGCACTGGCGGGTCGATCCTGATCATCGGCTCGGCCGCCGGCGTTGCCGCCATGGGGCTCGAGCGGATCGAGTTCCTCTGGTACGCCCGCCGCATCGCCGTGCCCGCGCTCGCGGGCTATCTGGCGGGCGCCGTGGTCTATGTCGCGCAGCATGCGTGGCTGCATTGAGAGGCGCCGCGCGAACTAAAAATTAACGCGGGGTTAACGTAATTCTTTAGCTCCTTAAGTCACCTCTTAAGGATTTCTTGCCAGAGATAGACAATGCAGAAGGCCCGCGTCCGGCGCGGGCAGGAATCGTTGTTGCTTGATGAGTAACCCCGCTGAAAAGCCAGAGGTAGTTCAGCTTCCGGCCGAGCCGGCAAGCGCTCCATCGGCGAGCAGCCGACGGGCTGCGTCGCAGCGGGTGCGCGAGGCGCGCGATAAGTTAACGTCGACCAGCGGAACCCGGCCGGCCTTCGACGCCGAGATGCTGCGCCAATATGCACAGACGCGGCTGTCGGCCTCCTATGTCGTGATGCTGCTGGTGGTCGTGACCGGCGTGCTGTTCGGGCTGTGGATGCAGCCGATCCCGGCCGCGGCCTGGACCGCCGGCATGCTCTGCATCCACGCCGCGATGATCCGCAGCTGCCACCGCTTCCTGGCCGAACCCGCCTCGCCCGCGGCAACGCGCGCCTGGCAGACCCGCTTCGTCATGCTCGATCTGCTCTATGGCCTGTGCTGGATGGCGATCCTGATCCATCCCGTCCTCGACATGGTCACGGAAACGCTGATGATGTTCCTGATGCTGCTGGTGATCGCAGTATCGAGTATGCTGGCGGCCAGCCTGCCGATCGCAGCTCTCGCCGCCACCGCGCCGGTTGCGGTCGCGATGGCGCTGAGCTTTGCGATGACCGGCGCGCTGGACAATTACATCCTGGCCGCGCTCGCGCTTGCGGCCGAAGGCTATTTCGTGCTGCTGGCACACCGCCTGCACTCCTCGACCTTCGCTACGCTGGAAGCACGCGCCGAGAAGGACGCGCTGATCGGCGAACTGGAACAGGCGAAAGCAATCTCCGACGAAGCGCGTCACCGCGCCGAGGCCGCCAACGTCGCAAAATCGCGTTTCCTGGCGCAGATGAGCCATGAGCTGCGCACGCCGCTGAACGCGATTCTCGGCTTCTCCGAGGTGATGAAGAGCGAGATCTTTGGCGCGCATGCCGTGCCGGTCTACAAGGAATATTCCGGCGACATCCACAATTCCGGCGTGCACCTTCTCAACCTCATCAACGAGATCCTCGATCTGTCGCGGATCGAGGCCGGCCGTTACGAATTGAACGAAGAGGCGGTGGCGCTGGTCGGAATCGTCGCCGACTGCCACCACCTGATGAAGCTGCGCGCCTCGAGCCGCGGCATCACCATCCACGAGGTGTTCGAGCAGGCCATGCCGCGACTGTGGGCCGACGAACGTGCGATCCGCCAGGTCGTGCTCAATTTGCTCTCCAACTCGATCAAGTTCACCCCGCAAGGCGGCGAGATCTGGCTCAAGGCCGGCTGGACGGCGTCGGGCGGACAATATCTGTCCGTGAAGGATTCCGGCTCCGGAATCCCCGAGGACGAGATTCCGATCGTGCTCGCCTCGTTCGGCCAGGGCTCCAACTCGATCAAGTCGGCCGAACAGGGCGCAGGGCTGGGCCTGCCCATCGCCAAGAACCTGATCGACCTGCATGGCGGCACGTTCACGCTGAAATCGAAGCTGCGCATCGGCACCGAGGTGATCGTCACCTTCCCGCCGGAGCGCGTGATGAGCGCGCTGGCGCCGATGTCGGATGATTCTCCGCCGCTCCAGCCGGAGGTGCCCGACGAGAAGCGCCGGCCGCGCCACAAACCGATCATGAGCGCAGGTACGGGCTCCTAAACCATGCTTGCAGACATACCCGCCAATCCTTCACTATGTCCGGATGAGCAAAGAAACACCGTGCGTCGCCGTCTGCATGATCGATCCCAAGACCAAGCTGTGTTTCGGATGCGGCCGCACCTTGCCGGAGATCGCACGCTGGCACGCCATGGAAAGCGCGGAGCGTCTCTCGGTCATGGCGCTGTTGCCGGCACGCATGACGGATGCTGGATTGCAGCCGATCGCGGGATCGCCGAAACGCGCCTGACCGGCCTGCGCATCAGCGGAGGCGCGCAATGATCCGCTTCCTGCTCGTTCTCGTCATGCTCGCCGGCACAGCCGGTGCCGTGGTCGCTTATGGCGATCCCGACCAGTTCGTGCGCGCGAGCACCAAGGTCTCGCACATGTTTCGCGCGCAGACGGCCTCCCCGGCGCCTGCCGTGCAGATCCAGCGCGGCCAGGGCGGCGAATTCGCGCTGCGTGCAAAGATCAACGGCATCGCCGCGCCGATGGTGATCGATACCGGTGCGACCTCGGTGGTGCTGACCTGGGAAACCGCAAGAGCGATCGGACTGCCGCTCGATATGCTCGAGTATAACGTCGATCTCGAGACCGCCGGCGGCCACACCAAGGCCGCTCGCCTCACGCTCGACCGTCTCTCCGTCGGCCATCTCGTCGAAAAATCAGTGCCGGCCCTCGTCGTGCAGCGCGGCCAGATGAAGACCAATCTGCTCGGCATGAGCTTCCTCGATCGTCTCGAAAGCTGGGGCGTTCGCTCCGACACGTTGATGCTCACCGGCTATCCGGAGCTTCAGGGCGGCCACCGGCGCCCGCGCACGGCGATCGATTAGACGCAGTCGCGCAAATCCACCGTCCTCACACTGCAACAGGCGACGCGCTCGCCGGAGCGGGCCGAGTGTGGCATTTCCGCTATTTACAAACCGCCCAGTCGGTTTATAACAATCACCATTCCCGGATCGGGGTTGGATGAGTGCTGCTCACCCTTAGGGGATGCGGCCAAGTGGGAGATTGAGAATCATGACTGCCAGAGCCGCCTTACGCTGCACGATGCGCGCCCTGCCCTTTGCCGCTGCGTTCGCAGCGGGCAGCGCCTGCGCTGCGGACCTGTCGCCGCGCTATGCAGCGCCGGCCTCCGCCTACACGACGCCTCAGCCCGTTTATTCGTGGACGGGCCTCTATGCGGGCTTCAACGCCGGCTATGCCGAGAGCGGCGACAACGCCTTCAACAATCTCGTCGGCACCGGCGGCGGCAAGGTCAAGGGCGCCGTTGGCGGCGTGCAGATCGGCTACAACTACCAGATCTCGCCGATGTTCGTGGTCGGCATCGAGAACGACTTCGAAGGCGGAGACATCAAGAACCACGACGCGCTCAACAGCGCCGCAATCAGCCTGCCCTGGTATATGACCGGCCGCGCCCGCGCCGGCATCGCCACGATGGATTCACGGCTGCTTTTCTTCGGGACCGCCGGTCTTGCCACCGGCGAACTGAAGGACGGCCCGATCAACAAGATGAAGATGGGCTGGACCGCGGGCGGCGGCGTCGAATGGGCGTTCTTGCCGAAATGGTCGGCCAAGGCCGAATATCTCTACACCGACTTCAAGCATAACGATTTGGCGGACTGGAACGCCGCGAAATTCCACACCTTCCGCGTCGGCGTGAACTATCACTTCGATCTGTTCCGCTAAAACCAATCGACGAAGAGCCGGATGTCGCAATCCGGCTCTTCGTGTGATTACGGCTAGGCCGCCGCTTCCGCCGGCGCGCGCGCACCGACCCGCGCGATCGCATCGCGCAGCACGTCCACACCTGCGCCCGGCTTCACCCCATTCTCGGCGAGATGGCGGCGGAAGGCGCGTGCGCCGGGCACGGCATGGAATGCCCCGACGAAATGCCGCGTGATGGCGTGCAGCCGCGTACCCCGTGCAAGCTGCTGCTCGATATAGGGCATCATCGCCTGGAACGCCTCCTGCATGGTCGCATGCGGCGCCGCCTCGCCGAAGATATCGGCATCGACCGACAACAGCCGCCACGGCTCCTGATAGGCGGCGCGGCCGAGCATCACGCCGTCGACGTGTTCGAGATGGGCTTTCGCTTCGTCGATGCCTGGGATGCCGCCATTGATGATGACGGGCACGTCAGGCATCGCGCGCTTGAGGCGATAGACGCGGTCGTAGTCGAGCGGCGGAATGTTGCGGTTCTCCTTCGGCGACAGACCGTTGAGCCAGGCTTTTCGCGCATGCACGATCAGCGCATCGCAGCCGGAGGCGACCACCGCGCGCGCGAGCGTATCGAGTGCGACCTCCGGATCCTGGTCATCGATGCCGATGCGGCACTTCACCGTGACGGGCACGGCAACCGCACGCTTCATCGCCTCGACGCACCGCGCCACAAGCTCCGGCTCCGCCATGAGGCAAGCGCCGAAGCGGCCATCCTTCACACGGTCGGACGGGCAACCGACATTGAGATTGATCTCGTCATAGCCGAACTCCTCGCCGATCCGCGCCGCCTGCGCGAGCTCGCGCGGATCCGATCCGCCGAGTTGAAGCGCGACCGGATGCTCGACCGCATCGAACCCAAGCAGCCGCTCCCGGTCGCCATGAATGATCGCACCGGTCGTCAGCATCTCGGTATAGAGCAGCGCCCGCCGTGTCAGGTGACGGTGGAACACCCGGCAATGCCGATCAGTCCAATCCATCATGGGCGCCACGGAAAAGCGGCAGTCTAAGCTATTCATTTCGTTTGTCTTTTTTGTCTCCATTCGGTCCCACATCGGATTGGACCGACTGAAGAATTTGGTGCGATCGAGCTTTCCCGAGCTGGCTTTCTACGATCATATCCGCTCCGATTGGAAGCCAAATCGCCGCCTCCGTACACACATCGTGCACACGAAAACCCGAGTGCACAGGCCTGGCGACCTGTGTGTACCGAAAACCCTATCCGCGTTGCTGGGGTGACGCGTAAGGTGAAGGGCCGGGTGCGACTGACAAACAGCGACCGCTGGTTCTTTATCCAGCTGTATCGTTGGTTTCCGTCGATCCTGGAGGTCCTTACGATCATCGGCCCCGAGACACTCGTGCGTTGGCATCGGGCAGGCATTCGCTGCTAATGGCGTTGGAAGTCGCGCTCGGTAGGTAGGCGGCCACTGCTGGACACGGACCTCCAGAGACCTCGTCTGGATCAACGTCACCGCGAACCCGACGGCCGAATGGATTGCGCGCCAGATAACAGAGGCATTCGCAAGCGATCGCACTTTGATAGCCCGCCGCGTCTGACGACACCGTCGCCGCGGGCCTATACGCTGCGGTAACAAGCGATAGTTGAAAGATCTGGCACAATTCCGAGCCCGGGCTCGTCGCTCAGCAAAACGGTGCCTTCGCGCACGGTCTCGACTGGACCGCAGAACAGATCGCGCAGCGGATTGTCGTTGGCGTCGACCTCGAGCCATCCGGCACCTCCAATACCCGCGAGGAGATGCGCCGAGGCGAGCAGTCCGATGCCGCCACCGAGATAATGCGGGCAGAACGTTTTACCCGACTTCAGAACGTCTCGCGCGAGGCCGGCACAGACGCTGAGCCCGCCCCATTTCGCGATATCGGGCTGAACCACACCGAGCACCTCTTCCGCCAGAACCTCCCTGAAGCCCGCAGCGCTGGAGATGTTCTCGCCCGCGGCAATCGGCATCTTCGCGCTCGCCCACAGCCTACGCCACTCCTCGCGCGGCCGATCGGCACGGATCGGCTCCTCCAGCCAGCGCAGATCGAACTCGGCCAAGCGCGGCAGCACCTCCAATGCCTGATCCACCGACCAGCCCTGATTGGCATCCGTGGCGAGCATGCCCGCGCCGACGATCGCGCGCAGCGCGGTGAGGTTGGCAAGGTCGGTCTCCGCGCCGAACCCGACCTTCAACTTCAGCGCGCGATGGCCGCGCTTAAGCGCGGCTTCCGCCATTTGCGCGGCGCCGCCGGGATTGATGCCGCTGGCATAAACCTTGATCTTTCTCGACTGCCCACCGAGCAGCCGCCACAGCGGCAAGCGCTGCCGCCTTGCGGCGAGATCCCAAAGCGCGAGATCGATGCCTGCAATTCCTTGCGCGAACGGACCGGGCTCGCCGCATTGAAGTGCAAGGACCTCGGTACCCTCAGTCAAGGCCTCGAAAGCCTGCGCGGGGCCGTCGAACCTGCGCTCGACAAGACCCGGCGCAAGCACGTCATTGACAAGCCGGGCGCGATGCTCGGCGCCCGGTGCGGGAAAGTTGGACCAGGCTTCACCCCACCCCTCGACGCCATCCTCGTCGACAGCGCGAACGAAGACGGCGGGTCGGTTGAGCATCTTGCCGAACGAAGTCACCACCGGCGTCGCCAGCGGATAGCGATAGCAGAACGCCTCGATCGAACGGATGGTGAAGCTGTCAGTCATGTTGCAGATCCTGCGAGACGACGCGGAGCCGCCACCATCTCAGTAAGCGCGCGCGAAGTCACCTTCCTGCTTGATTTCAGTGAAGACCGGATAGCGCGCCTTCCAGGCCGTGCCCTTGGCCGTGGTCAGCTCGCTGAGCCGCTCGAGCACATTGAGGCCATCCTTGCGCAGGCTGGCCGAAACCGCCGCGCGGTCCGGGAAATTCTTCAGGACGGCATCGAGCCAGATCGTGCGGCCCGCCAGGAAGCCACTCGCGCCTGCAGCATAGGAGTAATCGAGCACCAGCTCGAACTTTTCTGGCGCAGCGCCTCCCGACAGCAGCACCCAGGGGATGTTGCGCTGGCGGCAGATATCGCCGATCGCATCGAATTCATTCTGCGCAGCTTTTGCTTCCGCGCTACCGTCGCGGGCCGGCAGGCTGTTGGCCGCGAGCGGGCTCTCCAGCTTGAGGAGATCGACGCAGTATTCCGGCTTGGCGAACTCGCGCACGCTGTCGATGACGAGGCCGGGGAGCTTGCCCGGCGATTCCACGTAGTCGGCGGTATGATTGGCGCTGCCGAGGAACGGATAGACCAGCAGTTCCAGGACATAGGGAATGTCGTGACGGGCGCAGTCCTCGCCGATCTTGCGCACGAAGCGCTTCTGGTGTTCGTTCACCGCGGCATCGGCGTCCGGCCGGTACCAGGCCAGCACCTTGACGGCGTCGCCGCCCATGGCACGAATTTTTTCCACGCTCCAATTGGTGATCGCACGCGACTTGCGGCCGCCCGCAGTCTCCTCGACGCGATGCTCTTCCAGGGTCATGATCAGTCCGCAGCGCGGCGGCAGCAGGTCGATCGCAGCGGGTACCGCAAAATTCGGATCGAACAGCATCGAGCTGCAATGCGGCGCGAGGTTTTCGACGAGGAGGCGCTTGGCCGCCGTGACGTCGGAATACTCCACCTGCTCCCGCGTGATGCCTTTCGCTTTCGCGATGGCATCGAACAGTGGCGGCCGCTGGTCCAGCGCGACCATCCGAAAATGGCCGTCCGCGTCAGCGAGCCGTGCAAGGCCGCGGTTCTTTCCAATCGTTCTCATGGCTTCGTCCTCATGAATACAAGACACTCGTTGATATCGGGGATTCCGTTTCGACCGCCGGCATGGCGGCATTTCATAGCGGCCGTGGCTGCCGAGAACGCCATGGCCGCGCGCACGTCGAGGCCGGCGGCGATCGCAAGCGCATAGGCGCCGTGGAAGACGTCACCCGCGCCTGTCGTGTCCACGACATCGACGGCATGGGCGGCCTGGCGGTGCAGCTCGCCGCTTTCGTACCAGCTCACACCACCCTCGCCGCGCGTGACAGCGATGACGCGGCAGCCGAAGCGCGCGAGGGCTGCGAGAGATTCATCCTTTGCCGAGCCGGCAAAGGATGTGAGCGCGGGCTCGGAGAAGATGGCGTGATCGGTCAAGGGCAACAACCGTTCGAACACCTCGGCATCGGCCATGTCGCCATCAAGCACCGTCGGGATGCCGCACGATCGCGCTTGTCGAAACAGCGTCGCGGCGCCATCGACCCAGCGCGGGTCAGCCAGCACGGAGGATGCGCGCGCGACGGCGTCGAGCGGAAGCCAGTCTGCGGCCTCCGGGTAATGCCCACGGAAGTTGACGATCTGCCGCTCACCGGAGCTGTCGACGATAACTCCGGACACGGACGAGCGGCCATCGGGAAACAGGCGGAAGTTTTCGACATCGACGCCTTCGGCGGTGAAGGCCGACTTCATCTCATGACCCGCGGCGTCATTCCCTGCCCGCCCCCAGAACGCGACGGACGCGCCGAGCTTTGCCACCGCGACCGAGGCATTGGCCGCCATACCGCCGCCAAGCGTGCCGTAGCCGACGGCCTTGATCTTCTCGCTTTGGCCCGCGAACAGGCGATCGACGCGCCAGACCTGATCAAGCGCGGATAGCCCGAGGCAGATCACGTGCACGGGGCTCTTCCCGGATGCCACGTCCGCCAGCGCCGACACATCCGCGATGTTCGCCAGCGCGCTCACCGCAAAACCTCCCCGTTGGCGGCGTCGAACAAATGCGTCTTGCCCGACTGCGGCCGCAGCGTGATGCGATCGCCGACCTTCGGCCGCAGCGACGGATCGACCCGCGCGATGGACGACACGCCGGCAAGATCAAAATGGATCAGCGTATCCGAGCCGAGCGGCTCGACCAGCTTGACGCTGATGGCAATGCCATCGGCGATATCCGTGGCCACGGCAAAATGTTCGGGCCGAATGCCGAGCACGGCATTACCCGCCTGACGCAGACGTCCTGCGGTCTCGCCGTCGAGCGGCACTGCCGTTCCACCTTGCGAAAGGATCGCGCGCTCCTCGCGCCATTCGACCGCGAAGAAGTTCATCGCGGGCGAGCCGATGAAGCCGGCGACGAACTGGTTGGCGGGTCGCTCGTAGACCGTCTCCGGCGTGTCGTATTGCTGGATCGTGCCGCTCAGGAGCACCACGATCCGGTCGGCCATGGTCATGGCCTCGATCTGGTCGTGGGTGACGAAGACCATGGTGGTCTTTAGCTCCTGCGACAGCGCCTTGATTTCGGCGCGCACCTGTCCGCGCAGCTTTGCGTCGAGGTTGGACAGCGGCTCGTCGAACAGGAAGGCCTTCGGATTGCGCACGATGGCGCGGCCCATGGCAACGCGCTGGCGCTGGCCGCCGGAGAGCTCCTTCGGCTTGCGGTCGAGATAGGGCTCGATGTGCAGGAGCGCCGCGGCACGCTTCACGCGGGCGTCGATCTCCGCCTTCGGCGTGCCGCGCAGCTCCAGCGCAAACGACATGTTGTCGTAGACCCGCATGTGCGGATAGAGCGCATAGTCCTGGAACACCATCGCGATGTCGCGCTGCGCTGCCTGCACGCCGTTGACGTACTTGTCGCCGATATAGAGGTCGCCGGACGAAATCGGTTCGAGGCCTGCGATGATGCGCAGCAAGGTCGACTTGCCGCAGCCGGACGGACCGACGAAGACGACGAATTCATGGTCCGCGATCTCCAGATTGAGATCGGGGATCACGGTGAAATTGCCGTAGCGCTTGACGAGATTGCGGATCGAGATCGAGGCCATGATCGCTCAATCCAGTGCCAAGACGGGCTTGATCAGCTCGCCCTTGGCAAAGCGCGCGAAGTTTTCAGGCAGCGTCGACAAGCCGAACTCACCGTCGACGAGGACTCGATACTCATCCTTGTATTTGCGCAGCAGCTCGACATTCGGCTCGAAATCCGAGACCGGAAAGTAGAAGGTCCGGATCATATAGAAGTCCTTGCGGCGGAACACCTTGCCCTCCTCGATGGTCCAGGGCGCCGCGTTCTCGCCGACCAGCACCAGTGCGCCCCGCGGCAGGACCAACTCGATGCCGAGATTGCGCGCCGGATGCGCGCCGGAACATTCCATGATGAGAGCAAAACGCTTCGAGGTGTCGCCAACGGGATGCGCCTTGGCACCGAAAGATTGCGCGATCTTCAGCCGCGCCGCATTCGGATCGGCCACGTGAATATCGCTGTAGCCAAGCGCGCGGAGCGCCAGCACGACGCCGAGGCCGACGGGCCCCGCCCCCATCACGAGGACCGGACCGGCCTCGCCCGGCGGCACCACACGGCTGACGAACCGCACGGCGTGACCTGATGTGCCGATGGTGTCGAGCAGCAGCGGCGCGAGGCTGTCCTCGATGTCGTCGGGCACCGGCAGCAGGCAGTTTTCCGGCACCGGCACATATTCGGCATAGCCGCCCGGCCTGTTCCAGCCGATCAGGCTCGAGACTTCCAGGCACATCTGGGTGTCGCCGCGCTTGCAGGCGGCACAGTGATCGCAATGCAAGGGAATATAGACGGCACAGCGACGGCCATGCAGACGGTGACCGGGCTGTTCGACCACGCCGAAAATCTCGTGGCCGGCGGTGAACTCGGCGCCCTTGTGCCAGAGCTTGAAATCCGAGCCGCACAGCGCCGTGCGCGAGACGCGGACGAGCACTTCACCCGTCCCGACATCGGGCATCGCCACGCGCTCGATGGTGATGCGGTCGTTGCCGTGGAAGACCGCGGCCTGCATGATCGAGTTCGGACGGGGGGACATATTCATCAGATACCTAGCCTTTCACCGCGCCAAGCGTCAGTCCGGACACCAGCCAGCGCTGAACCAGGGCCGCCAGCACCAGCGGCGGCAACGCGATCAGCGTCGCCGCGGCCATGAGGGCGCCCCATTGCGTCGAGCCTTCGCCGATGAAGTTGAAGGCCGCCGCGATCAGCGTCTTGGTGTCGCCATTGGAGAGCACCAGCGCAAACAGGAAGTAGTTCCACGAGAAGACGAAGGCGAGGATCGCCGACACCGCGACGCCGGACGCCACAAGCGGCAGCGCGATGCGCCAAAGGATGCGCGTGACGCTGCACCCGTCGACTTGAGCCGCCTCGAAGATGCTGCGCGGAATGCCGTCGAACGACGGCAGCAGCACCCAGATCACGATCGGCAAAGTGATGACGGCGTGGCTCAGGATCAGCGCCGTATACGACCCGATCATGCCGATCTGCCGGAACATGACGTACCACGGCAACAGGAACAGCGTGCCGGGCGCCATGCGCGCGGCGAGCGTCAGGATCGCCGGCCACGTGATACGCGTCCAGGACACGGCGAAGGCGGCGGGAATCCCGAACAGCAGCCCAAGCGCGGTCGAGCCGACGGTGACGATAAGGCTGTTGAGCGCATAGCTCAGGAACGGAGTGGTCCTGGTCAGCTCGGCGTAATTCGCCAGCGTCGGCGAGAAGACCAACGTCGGCGGATAGGCGGTGACCTCGAAGGACGGCTTGAACGAGGACAGCACCATCCAGACCGTCGGCGCCATGATGAGCACACCGGCGATCACGAGCTGTACCGTGTTGAGCCAGCGGATCCAGCGGTCGGTGTTGGCGGCATCGTTCATGACATCACCACGCCACCGCGCCGCGCAGGCGGTTGAAGGCGAGCACGGCGCCGAACACGATCGCCGTCAGCGTCAGCATCAAGGCGCTGGCATAGCCGATGTTGAAGAACTCGAAACCAACCCGAAAACCGTAGATGTTGAGCGTGTTCGAGGCGTTGCCGGGACCGCCCTGTGTGGTGATGTAGATGATGTCGAAGAAGCGCAGGAGGTCGACGCTGCGCAGGATCGCCGCGGTGACGATGGTCGGCAGCAGCAGCGGCAGCGTGATGCGCTGGAAGGTCTTGAACGCGGATGCGCCGTCGATCTGCGCAGCCTCGTAGACGCTCGGCGGCAGGGATTGCAGGCCTCCCAGCACGATCAGGGCGACATAGGGCGTCCACTGCCAGCTGTCGATCAACGCGATAGTCGGAATAACCCATGTCGGCGAGGCCAGCCAGTCCGATGGCGGCAGGCCGAATGACTGCAGGATATAGTTGGCCGCACCGAGCGACGGATCGAGGATGACGAGCCACATCATGCCGGCGACCACCGGCGGCATCATGAAGGGCGAGATGAACAGCGAACGCACGATGCCCGGCAGACGCTTGGCGTGAAACAGCACCAGCGCAAGCCAGACGCCGAAGACGAGTTGCAGCACCAGCGACAGCACGAACAGCGCGATGGTGACCCACAGCCCGTGCCAGAACTCGTAGTCGGAGACCAGCTTCGAATAATTGGCGAGGCCGGCAAAGGACTGCTTCCCGGTCGAGGAGAACGTCTGGAAGCCGAGCCAGATCGTGTAGACGACCGGAAACGCGATCATCGCGACCGTGAAAACCACGGCCGGCGCCGAAAGCGCCGACATCTCCAGCTTCTGCCGGTCCTGCGTGAGTATCGCAGCCGTGTCCGACATGTGTTCGTGTCCTTGATCGAGTGAGATGCCGGCCGGCGCGAAGCCAGCCGGCATCGGGCGGTTAGTTCAGTGCGATCAGCGCGTCGAGCGCCTTGTCGGCATCCGCGCAAGCCTGATCGATGGTCTTCTGCTTCAGGATCAGATCCTGCACCGCCTGCCCGATGAACTCGCGCGATTGCGGATTGGCGACGATGGGATAGCCGACTTCGGATGAGCCCTTGGTCGCGAGCACGTCGAGCGCAGCCTGCCATTCCTTGCGCACCGGCTCCTCGTCGATCCACTTGCGGTACTCGGGATCGTTGGCGACCGACGGGCGCGGCGGGGCGATGCCCTGGAGCGCCATCTTCTTCTGCACTTCCGGGCTGGTCGCCCATTGCACGAAGTACCAGGCCGCATCCGGCTGCTTGCTGTGCGAGGACACCGCCATGCCCCAGCCGATCGTGGTCGGCACCTGGCCGGCATCGCCCGCCGGGAACGGCAACAGGCCGGTGTCCTTGAGGCGCGCGCCGCCTTCCATCACGGTACGCAACTCGTTCGAGGATTCGAACGCCATCGCGGCACGGCCACTGCGATAGAGCGCGGAAATCTGCTGGAAGCTGTAGTTGACGACGCCGGGCGGCCCGAAATCGCGCAGCAGGCGGCTATAGGTATCGAGCGCCTCCCTGCCCTTGGCCGAGCAGAGGTTCGATTTGCCGTTGGCGATGTAGCTGCCGCCGACATTATGCAGCAAATTGCTGAAGGTGTAGGCGATCGCGGGCTTGAGGCCGCGCGAGACGAACGGCGTGACTGTGCTGTCGCAGGTCTTGATCTTTTCGGCAGCCGCCTCGACGTCCTTGATGGTCTTGGGCGCCTCGAGACCGCACTTCTTGAAGATGTCGGTGCGATAGTAGAAGATCGGCCCTTCGAGATTCATCGGCATGCTGGTCAGCTTGCCGCCGAAGGTCGCGGCCTTGAGCAGGGCCTGGCTCAGTCCGGCCGGGTCGTAGTCCTTGGCGACATCGTTCTTGGCCATCGCCGTGAGATCGCCGTACCAGCCGGCGGCGGCGAACTGCTCGCCTTCGCGAGAAGGAAGCGTCATGAACACGTCGACCTCGTCGCTGTTCGCATTCATGACCGTGACCAGACGCTGGCGCATCTGCTGTTCCTGATAGCCGTCGACCTTCAGGGTCATGCCGGTCAGCTTCTCGAAATCCGCCTTGTAGGTCAGCAGCGCCTGCGAGACCGGATTGTTGTTGGCGAGAAAGGTGACGGTCTTGCCCTTGAACTTCATCCAGTCGAAATCGGCCGCGTGCGCCTGCGTACTGGTGGCGGCAATCGCGAGAACCGGCAACGCGACATGCATCGCGAGCATCCTGGCCTTCATCGAACTCTCCTCCCGGCTGGCCGCCTTGATTGGGTTGGCAGACCTTTTTTGAACGTCACTTGAAAACGGTTACATCCTAAGCATCACGTCGCTTCTGTCAAGCGATGGACAAATCGCGTAATCTGCGGCAAATTCGTCAAGTATCTGCTACCGATCGGCCCCCATTGCGCCAGATGTAACGTTACACCAATGAGACTCACCAACGCCAAGTCTGTGAAACAGGGCATCCGCGCCGTGGCGGCCCGTGCCGGCGTCTCGACGGCATCGGTCTCGCGCGCCCTCAACAATCCCGATGCGGTGAGCCCATCTCTGCGCGCGCGCATCGAGCAGGCCATCGACGCGCTCGGCTACATCCCGCATGCGCCGGCGCGCATCCTGTCGTCGCGTCGCTCGCGCACGCTTGGTGCGATCGTGCCGACGATCGACAACACGATGTTCGCACGCGGCATCGCCTCGCTGCAGCAGTATCTCTCCTCGGTCGGATACATGCTGTTCCTCACCACCAGCGGCTACGATCTCGATGTCGAATTGCAACAGGCGCGCAATTTGATCAGCCGCGGCGTCGACGGCCTCGTGCTTCGCGGCGACTGCCATCACGACGGATTGCGCAAGCTGCTCGCGGACAATGCGGTACCCTTCATCAATGTCGGCATCTACCAGCCTGATCGGCCCTACCCCTGCGTCGGCACGGACAACGAAGCCGCCGCCCATCGCGCCGCCGCGCATGTCATGGAGCTCGGTCACCGTCGTATCGGGATCGTCTCGGCGCTCCAGCGCAACAACGATCGCGCCAGCGCGCGCGTCGCCGGCTTTCGCCGCGCGCTGACCGAGAATGGCCTCGAATTGCCGTCGCAGTGGCATGTCGAGGTACCCTATACGCTCGACGATGCGCGCGAGGCGGCCCGCTATCTTCTGGGCCTCAAGGATCGTCCGACGGCCGTCGTGTGCGGCAACGACGTCATCGCTTACGGCGTGTTGCTCGAGGCCGAACGCAGCGGCTTTTCGGTACCGCGCGACCTGTCGGTCGTCGGCTTCGACGACCTCGACTGGAGCCGTCATTTGCGGCCAAGCCTGACCACGATCCACGTTCCGACCGGAGAAACCTGGCAGCGCGCCGGAGAATATCTGGTCCGCAGCCTCGCCGGCGAGCAGACCATCATGCATCGCGAGATCGACTTCTCGCTGGTGGTTCGCGAGTCGACGGCACCGCCTCCGAAATCCCTGACGTGAGATCGTTCCCATGAGTTCGAATTTTTCTCTCGCGCCCGGCTTCCATGCTGTCGTGATCGGCGGCGCCGGTGACATTGGCGCTGCAATCAGCAATCAGTTTTGCGATCTCGGCGGGACGGTCACCGCAACCGGCGCGAACGAGGCGGATCTTGCCCGCACGCTGCTCAAGCCGCGTGCAGGCCTCACACTCGCGACGCTCGACGTCACCGACGATGCAGCCGTTACGTCCTTTGCCCGGCAGCACAAGCGCGTCGACGCGCTGGTCAATTGCGCCGGCATTCTCGCGCGCGACAAGGAATTCGAAATCGAGACCTTCATGAAGGTGATCGACGTCAATCTCACCGGCACGTTCCGGACCTGCATGGCCTTCCACCCCCTGCTCGCCGAGACGAAAGGCTCGATCGTCAATATCGCCTCGATGAATGCGACGCTGGCGCTGCCGCGGATTCCCGCCTATTGCGCCAGCAAGGGTGGCGTCGTGATGCTGACCAAGGCGCTGGCCTTGAAGTGGGCCGAGGAAGACATTCGCGTCAACGCAGTTGCGCCGGGCTATATCGAAACGGCGATCAACGCTGCCGGCCGCACTGACCGTGCGCATCATCAGCGCATCGCCGACCGCACTGCCTTTAAGCGCTGGGGACAGCCGGAAGACATTGCCGGCGCCGTTGCGTTCCTCTGCATGCCGGCCTCGCAATACGCGACCGGCACGGTGGTCGCAGTAGATGGAGGATTTCTTGCGGGGTGAGGACACTTGGAGCGAACTAACTTCGCTGGCTTGGCTCGATGATCTACTATGTGTTGGACGCGACGGCTCCAAATTGGCGAAGTGTAGATTTTTCTTGAACTCCCGGTGCACAAGACGCCTTCTAACCTACTGAAACACTCGGATTTTCGCTCCAATCCAGCATGGGCCGGTTTGAGCCAGTTCCTGCCAAACAGGGCGAATCTGATCAATAGACGACTCAATTGGGACGGCGCTTTGCCTCCCGCGAAGTCGAGGTGCGCCGCCAAGCCCAAAACGAGCTTCGAGAAGCACCTTACAGCCCGTTAGCTGATCTCCCCCCGAACCTTGGCCGCCGCATCGCACATGGCCTTCAGCTTCCCGAATGCTGTTGCACGCGGCATATATTTCATGCCGCAATCGGGCGCAGGAACAAGACGATCCGGCGAGACATATTTCAGCCCGTTGCGGATACGGTCGGCTACGGTGTCGACGCTCTCGATCGCGGGGTCGGCGAGATCGAGCACGCCGAGCATGATCTTCTTCGACGAGAGATCCCTGAGCACGCCGAGGTCGAGCTTCGGCTGTGCCGCCTCGATCGAGATCTGGTCGGCAATGGTGTCGTCGAGCTCGGCAAGGAAGGAATAGCCGGCGGGCTTGTTCGAGCCCGGCACGACCGCCGCATAGCCGAAGCACAGATGCACGACGGTCGGCACGGTGATGCCCTTCAGCGCGCGGTTGATCGCCTTGACGGCGTAGCGCTTGGCGCGCTCCGGATTGTTGCGCACCCAGGGCTCATCGAGCTGGATCACGTCGGCGCCCGCCTTTTGCAGATCGAGCGCCTCGGCATTGACGGCCTCGGCCAGAGCCATCGCAAGCTCTTCCTCGTCCTTGTAGAACTCGTTCTTGGCCTGCTGGCTCATCGTGAACGGGCCCGGCAGGGTGATCTTCGCGGCGCGGTCGGTGTTCCCGCGCAGGAACTGCATGTCGTGCAACTCCACCGGGCCCTTGCGCTTCACGGGGCCGACGACGCGCGGCACCGGGGTCTGAGTGTTGCCGGTGCGCGCGGTGATCATCGCGGGATTGTCCCCGTCGATGCCGTCCAGCGCGGTCGCGAAGCGGTTGGAGTAGCTCTCGCGGCGGATCTCGCCGTCGGTCACGATGTCGATGCCGGCGCGCTCCATGTCGCGGATCGCGACGATGGTCGCATCGTCCTGCGCCTCCTCCAGATGCTCCGCGGGCAGCCGCCACATATCGTGCAGGCGGGTGCGCGGCACCACCTTCGACAGCATCGCGCGATTCACCAGCCATTCCGGCTGCGGATAGCTGCCGACCACCGTGGTCGGCAGGATATGGGTTGGCATGGGCATGGGGTTCTCCTTCTTATTTGTTGTCGAGTGTGACCGTTCAGGCCGCGCGTCCCTCGTCCTTGACCGGATTGCTAAGGATGCCGATACCCGAGATCTCGATCTCGACGGTGTCGCCGCCCTTCATCCACAGCGGCGGGTTGCGATACGCGCCGACGCCACCGGTCGTCCCGGTGACGATCACGTCGCCGGGCGCGAGTTCGGTGAAGGTCGAGCAATAGGCGATCAGGGCCTGGACGTCGAAGACGAGATCGGAGATCGGCGCCTTCTGCACCTCGACCCCGTTGAGCCGCGTGATCAGCGTCTGCTTGGTGACATCGGTCAATTCGTCGGTCGTGACCATCCAGGGTCCGAAGCCGCCGGTGCCGGCAAAGTTCTTGCCCGGCGCAAATTGCGAGGTGTGACGCTGCCAGTCGCGGATGCTGCCGTCATTGTAGCAGGCATAGCCGGCGACATGGCCGAGCGCCGCTTCGCGCGAGATGCGACGCCCGGTCTTGCCGATGATGACGGCCATCTCGCCCTCATAGTCGAAGCGCTCCGATTCCAGCGGCCGGATCATCGGCTGACCATGGCCGACCTGGCTGTTGGCGAAGCGGGTGAAAATCATCGGATACGCCGGTGTCGGATGGCCGCTCTCGGCCAGATGCGTCGCGTAGTTGACCCCGATGCAGAAGATCTTGTCCGGATCCGGCACGGTCGGCAGTAGCGTGACGTCTTTCAGCGTATAGTCGGGCTTCTCGCCGGCAATGTTCTTCAATTCGTCGAGTGAGCCCTTCGCCAGCAGCGCCTTCAGCGTCGGATATGCCTTCAGGCGCTTGCCGGCATCGATGACACCCTTGTCAGTGACGATGCCATAGCTCGCGTTGCCTGATATCGTGAAGCTTGCAACTTTCATCAGTCAAACACTCTCTTCGATGGAGGAAACATAGTCGTTGATCGGAAGTGCGATCTCGCCGTTGCGGATCGGAACGCATTGCGGCGGGAAATCCTGGCGGAAGCGGGCGCCGGCGGCTTCTGCACGGTCGAGGAACCGCTCCAGATGATCCATCGCGCCGGTCGGCAGATCGTGCAGCACCATCAGCGTCCAGGGCTGCCGGCTGCATTGGTCGAGCCCACGCTCGGTCCAGCCGTCTGGATCGTCCCAGTCGCGCGGGATGGCGTTCCAAAGCACACAGCTGTGCTTGTTGCGGATGAGATGGTCTACGACGGATGGTTTCAATAGCCGCGCATCCAGATTGCCGCCGCCACCGAACGGCCGGAACCAGCGCTGCGGATGCGCGATATCAGAGATCGCGGACTGCGTGCGACCGATCTCGTTCTCCGCCGTGTCGCGATCCGGCTGCTCGCCGAGCGGAATGTTATGTGTAAAGGTGTGATTGCCGATCCAGTGCCCCTCGGCGTGCGCGCGCACGGCAAGATCGCGCCGCTTGGGGTCAGCGAGCTTCTCGCCGATGACGAAGAAAGTGGTCTTGATCCCGCGCTCTTCGAGGATGTCGAGCACGCGCGGCGTCACATCGGGATCGGGGCCATTGTCGAATGTCAGGGTCAGATCGTACACGTGGATACCTCAGGTCGCCGGCTGCATCGCGCCCGAATTGATCTCGTCATTGGCCTGGCCGGCGCGTGTGCCGGTCTGCCAGATCGCCGCCTTGCGCTCGATCCAGCGGATCGCGGCGTTGAAGGCGATGGCGAGGAACAGCACGAGCAGCACGCCCGCGAACACGTGCGGGCTGTCGAGGATCGTGCGGTAGCGCGAGATCAAATAGCCGATGCCGGCCGAGGAAATCAGCATCTCCGAGACGACGACGCCGACGATCACCAGCGCGCCGCCGACGCGCAGGCCCGACAGCACAGTCGGGATCGCGGCAGGAATGATGACGCGCACCAGCCGCTGGCTCAACGTGGCGCCCATGCTGCGTGCCGCGAGCAGGAGCTGCGGGTCGATGGTCTGGATGCCGGCGGCGGTGGCGAGCATCGTCGGCAGGAAGCCGTAGATCGAGGCGAACGCGATCTTGGATTCCGAGCCGATGCCGAGCCACACCGTGAAGACGGGATAGAGGATCACGAGCGGCACCGCATAGAGGCTCGACACCATCGGCATGATCAGGACGCGCGGGCGCGGCAGGCTGCCGACGATGGCACCGAGCAAGATGCCGCCACCGCAGGCGAACGTCATGGAGACCACGACCTCGTAGAGCGTCACCACGAGCGCATGACCGTATTCGCCCGCATCCGTCCACCCCGCTATCAGCGTCGACGACAGCGACGGCAGGAACAGCTCGGGAATGAGACCGGTGCGCGGCAGCAGCTCCCACAGCGCAATCAGGCTTATCACGATCAAAAATCGCAGCGTCTTTGCACTTATTCTGGCGTTCATCTCCGCCTCACGCCGATTTGCGGATGTGCCGCCAGATGCGGTCGCGCAAGCTCCCGAAGGCGTCGCCGCTCAGCATCTCGTAAGTGCGGGGCCGCGGCAACTGTACCTGGAGATGGTCGACGATGCGGCCGGGCCGCGCCGACATCACGATCACCTCGTCGGCGAGATAGACTGCTTCGGTGAGGCTGTGCGTGACGAACACGACCGTCTTTCCGGTCGCAGCCCAGATGCGCAGCAGCTCGTCGCCCATGGTCATGCGGGTCTGTTCGTCGAGCGCCGCGAACGGCTCGTCCATCAGCAACACCGGCGGATCCTGCACCAGGCCCCGCGCGATCGAGACGCGTTGCTTCATACCGCCTGACAACTCGTGCGGATGGCGCTTGCCAAAACCATCGAGTCCGACCAGCTTGAGCGCATCCTGCGCCTTGGCCCGGCGTTCGGCCTTGGGCACGCCGCGCAGCGCCAGCGGAAATTCGACATTGTCCTCTGCCGTCAGCCACGGAAACAGGCTCGCTTCCTGGAACACCACGCCGACTCTGTCAGGGTCGGGCTGCGGAATCGGCGCGCCGCTGATCGTGATGGTGCCCGAGGTCTGCTGGCGCAGGCCCGCCATCATCATCAGGAGGGTCGACTTGCCGCAACCACTCGGGCCGACCAGCACGACAAAGCGGCCGGGCTTGATCTCCAGCGAGACATCTTCGAGCGCGACGACGTCCTGCGACCGGCCCCTGAAGACTTGGCCGACATTCTTCACCTCGATTGCGCCGGCCCGCGCGGGAGGTTTCAACGGGGTCACGTTCGCCAATGGCTGCATCGCGTTTCCACCCATCTGACGAGTTCGTTGAAGGTCATGGCGATCGCGGCGACCATCACGACGCCGGCAAGGAGCTGCTTCATCTGGAAATTCTCACCCCAGGTCGCGATCTGGTGGCCGATTCCGTCGCGCGAGGCGTACATCTCGGCCAGGATCACGCCGGTCAGGTTGAAGATCA
Organism: Bradyrhizobium sp. OK095; assembly: GCF_900109945.1. Lineage (GTDB taxonomy): Bacteria > Pseudomonadota > Alphaproteobacteria > Rhizobiales > Xanthobacteraceae > Bradyrhizobium. The sequence continues at coordinate 18,669 of NZ_FOBX01000003.1, read as the reverse complement.
TCGAGATCCGGAGCGCTTCCAGCAGCACCGGCAGCATGCTGGGCAGGTAGACCCGGAACGCAGTTTGGACCCGCGTGGCGCCATAGGAGCGCGCCACCGTCAGATGTTCCATCTTGACAGACTCCACCGCCGTCGTGGTCGACATGATCACGATGAAGATCGTGGAGAAAAAGCCGAAACCGACCTTCTGGGCAAAGCCGACGCCGAATACCAGGATAAACATCGGCAGGAAGATCGACTTCGGGATGCTGAACGCAAAGAACAGCAGCGGCTTGGCCACATCCTCGAAGTAGCGGTTCTCAGCGACCGCGAAACCGATCAACGCGCCGAACGGCACGGCCAGCGCGAATGCGGCCAGCACTTCGGTCGCGGTCACCATCAGATCCTTCCGCACGGCCGCGCGCTGCAGGAGATCGCCGAGCGTCGCAAACGTGTCGGACGCCGACGGCAGCAGGCGCGGATTGACGATGCCGGTGCGTGACAGCACCTCCCAAAGCGCCAGGACCGCGATGACGATCGCGATCCGCGCAAGGTTGTTGGCGATTGTGCCCGGCATGGTTACGGCTTGGTCGGAACGGGCTTGAACTTGCCCGAGATCACCTCCTCGACCGGCACGATGTCCTTGAGACCGCCGAGCTTGGCGAGATCGAGCGACAACTGCACGGCCGCGTTCACATTGGCTGCGCCCATGTCGCCGCTGGTCTCAAGCTTCATGATGGTGTTGTCGTATTCCAGACCGGCGATCTCCGGCGGCATTTCGTAGAGTTCGGCGATCAGCTTGACAGTGACGTCGCGGTTAGCGCGCATGAACGCGACCGCGCCGTAGAGCGCGTTCACCGCCTTCTGCACCATCTGCGGCTTTGCCTCGGCGAGCTTGTCGAGCACGATCCAGCCTGCGGTGAGGTTCGGCGGAACTGCGGTTGCGTAATCGAGGATGGTCTTGGCTTCGCCGGATTTCGCGATCTGGAAGCTCAGCGGCGAGTAGACCACGGCCGCCTCGACATTGCCGGCCAGCAGGTTCGGCACCAGGCCGCCGCCGCCGACGGGGACGCGCGTAAAATCGATCTTCTTGTCCTGGAGGGTCCACAGCGCAAGCAGATCAGAGCCGGAGCCGGCCGCGGTGATCGCGACCTTCTTGCCATTGAGATCCTTGACGTCGAGCGTTGATTTGGTCGGGACCATCAACTGCCAGCCGAAATTCCCCATCGCGGCATTGGCTACGATCCTGGACATCACGCCCTTTTTGCGGCCGGCCGAGACCAGCGACGGCGGATCGAGAATGATGTCGGCGGCGCCCGCAGCCATGCCTTCAAACGTCTCGGCGCCGCTGCGGTAGATGGTCAGCTCGGCCTGAATGCCTTCCTTCTCGAACAGTTTTTGGCGCACGGCCGTCTCAGCGATCGTCGTCGGCCAATAGGTTTTCGTGGGCAGGCCGACGCGAATTGTGTCGGCTGCGCTCGCAGGGCCGGCCAGTATTGCGACGGCGGCGAGCGACATCAGCGCGTGACGGCGATTGATCTTCATTGTTTCCTCCCGGTCTGTCTTTTTTTGTGCCGAATTTCTTGGGATCGTCAGGTCGTGCGGCTCACCTCCGCGATGCGCGAGGCGGCGAGCTCGACGAACTCTTTGGTGATGCCGAAGTGCTTTGACAATGCGCGAACTGCCGCATCTGCATCACGTTTCACCACGGCGACGACGATTGCCTTGTGCTCGGCTTCGACGTCGCGCAGCTTGCCGCCGATTTCCCTGCGGATCGAGAGGCGGCGATAGCGCTCGCTCTGCTCGTGCAGCACGTCGCGAAAGCCGAGCAGCCATGGCGAGCCGCACGCATTGACCAGCGCACGATGGAAGATGCGGTGACGGTCAACCCACTCCTCGTAGTGAACGGTCGGATCGTCGGGATAGCGATGGGGAACGGCCTTCAGATTCACCCAGGCGGATTTCACCGAGGCGAGCCAGGCAGCATCGCCCCGCTCGATCGAGCGACGGAGCGCAAGCCCCTCGATGTCGATCCGGGTCTGCGTCACGTCGGCGAGATCGGCGAGCGAGACCGGGCTCACGCGAAAGCCGCGTTGGTCGGAAGCCTGTACAAGCCCGTCGGCGACCAGGCGCGACAGCGCCTCGCGCACGGCGGCGAGGCTGACGGAAAACTGTTTTGCGAGTCCTGCGATATGGAGCTTCTGCCCCGGCAACAGCCGCGTCGCCAGAATGTCGGCACGCAGACGTCCGTGCAGCGCCGATGTCAGGCTGCGCGGACCATCCCCGCGGCTTCCGGATAATTGGAACTGAAGCGGACCCATGGCCGGATGATCGCAAGGGAGGGAGCAAGGGTCAATAGAAAATCGAAAATCGATTTTTTAGCCTGGCTTACGGGTCGGGGAATGCGCAGCATCGGACGGCGCGACGTCGAGGCGAACCGCGACGCCATTCAGGTCCGGGCTCGGGGGCGGATAAAGCTTCATAACCAGCGGATCATGGCCGGGGACGATGTGGTCCGCGTCGGGCGCTGCGGCGCGTAGCTTGTCGAAGCCGACCAGCATGTCGCCGACATGAAATGCCGTCGTGAATGGACGCTCGCTGGTCATGTTCTCGTAGAAATGACTGACGTCGGAGGCGAGCACGACAGGACCGCGGCGCGTGTTGACGCGAACGAACTGCAGACCGGCGGAATGCCCGCCCGCCGCATAGACCGTCAGTCCGGGCGCGATCTCGGCATCGCCATCGTAGAACAGCACCCGGCGTGCGTAGTTCAGCCGCACGATGCCGCAGACGTCCTCGACCTCGAAGGAATGCGAGAGCCTGGGATATTGCATGTAACGCCCGGTGGCATAGGCGAGCTCACGCTCCTGGAGATGAAACCGCGCATTGGGAAACCGGTCGAAATTACCGGCGTGGTCATAGTGCAGATGCGTGAGGATCACGTCCTTGACGTCGGCGATGTCGACATCAAATGCGGCAAGCGTCTCCACGGGACAGCGCAGGAAATTCCGCCTGCGCTGCTTGGCGATTTCCGCGTTGAACCCGGTGTCGATGACGAAGGTGCGCCCGCCTCCCCGCGCCAGCCACATAAAATAGTCCATCGGCATCGGCCCGTCATGCGGGTCGCCGCCGATGAAGTGCTCGCTCCGCTGCGCATCCCGCGTTGCATAGCGGATGGCGAAGAGCTCGTATTCCGTGTCAGCCATGAGCTTCCAATCAAGCGGGCTCAGGAACCCGCCGAATCAACCTCGTTGAAGGCCTCGCGCGCGTTGCGGAAGGCGTCGATGCCGGCGGGCACGCCGCAATAGACGCCGACCTGGAGCAGGATCTCCTTGATCTCGTCCTTGGTCAGCCCGTTCTTCAGGGCACCCTTCACGTGCAGCTTCAGCTCATGCGGCCGGTTCAGCGCACCGAGCATCGCCAGATTGACGATCGAGCGCGTGCGCCGGTCGACGCCGGGCCGCGTCCACAACGCGCCCCAGCAGAACTCGGTGGACCATTCCGCCATCGTGCGCGTGAACTCGTCGGCGCCGGCGATCGACTTGTTGACATAGTCCTCGCCGAGCACCTCTTTACGAACCTTGAGGCCCTTTTCGAACAGTTCGGTCTTGCTCATGATCGTCCCTTTCAGGTCTTGAGAGAGTCTAGTTGGAAGTTGTCAGGCGCGAGGCCGACGGCGGCCGCAGCGATTGCAGGAGATTTCCGACGTCATCCGCCGCATCGATACGCCAGACCGCGTCGATGACGCGGTCCGCGTCCCAATCGCTTCGACCGGTCCGTACGCCTTCGCGCAGCTTCTCCTCGATGTCGCGATCCGAAAGCGGTGCAGCCTGGCTGCCGCGCGGCGACGTCACGATCTCGGTGAGCACCTTGCCGGACGCCAAGCGCAAGGTAACGCGCGTAGCACCATCGGGCATCTGGGCATCAAGCTCTGCCCTGACCTTTTGCCGCAGCTGCGCGATATCGGGCCGAACCACGGTCTCGTGCGCAAACTCGGTCACGCCCGCCCGACCGAGCAAGAGTCCGCAAGCCACGCAATGGTGGATGCTGACGCGCGCATCGCGCTCGTTGTTGACGGGACGGTCGCCGCGCGCAAGCAGCAGCGCCGAGCCCTCCACCGTCACCGACTCGATCTGATCGATCTGCCGGCCGATCCGTTCGCGCAGCAGCAGGCAGGCATCGATGACCGAATGGAACACGATGCCGGCGGGATAGGGCTTATAGGTGTTCTTGGCGATCTCCCAAGTGCTGCCGAGACCATCGAGCAGGCGCGCAATGTCCGGCTCGTCGCCCATGGTGCGCGCCCAGCCAAGCGGACCTTCGATGGCGCGGGGCGCAGCCTCATAGCCCTGCTGCGCAAGCAGAGCGGCGAACAACCCGTTACGTGCCGCGTTGCCAACGCTTACGTTCTTGGCGGCACTCGGCAGGTTCTCGACGTTGCCGGCGGACTGACTTGCCGCAAGCCCGATGGCATTCGCAATCCCTTCCGCCGGCAGCCCCAACAGCTTCGCGCACGCAGCCGCCGCGCCAAAAATCCCGCAGGTTGAGGTGATGTGCCAGCCCCGCGCGTAATGACGCGGCGAAACCGCATTGCCGATCCGGCATTCGACATCCACGCCGAGAATGAACGCCGTCAGCACCTCGCGCCCCGACAGTCTTCGCGTCTCCGCAAGCGCCAATATCGGCGCGGCGACCGGCGCGGCCGGATGAATGATCGTCTCGGGATGGGTATCGTCGAAGTCGAGCAGGTTTGCCGAAATGGCATTGAGAAACGAGGCGCACAACGCGTCCATCGGCTCCGAATGGCCGATCACCGTCGATGTCGCGGCGCCGCTGAACGGCGCCAGAGTGCGCATCGCGGCCGTGACCACGGGATCGCGCGCAGAGCCGAGCGCGGTCGCAAAGAAATTGAGGATCGAGCGCCGCGCCTCGCGGCTCTGCGCCTCGACGTCCGCCCATGACGAGGACTCGACGAAATCGGCGAGCGTCTTGCTCACACTCGGAATTGGGACTTGCGGCACGCGGGGCGTCTTCCTCGTTTTCCCGGACCATATGACGATCCGCGGCAAACTGTCGACCCCAAAATGTTATGCTTGACAGCTTGTCTGACAATCATAACAATCCGCCCCGTTGGCGCGGGATCCCGCCGCCACGACGACGGCGGCCGGGAAGGCCGGCCGGCGAAAACGATCGACCAGAAGATCAACGACCAAGAGATCAAGAAGGCGCGCCCGTCACGGGATCGCGCGACAGGGAGTGGACGATGGCGGGAGAAACGCTCGGCGTAATCGGCACGGGCCGCATGGGCGGTCCTATGGCGGGACGATTGATGGATGCGGGCTATTCGCTCGTCATCTACGACACACAGACCGAAGCGACCCAGCCACTGGTCAAGCGCGGTGCACTCCTCGGCAAATCACCAGCCGACGTCGCCTCCCGCGCCGACATCGTGCTCGCCAGCCTGCCGACGCCCGACATTGTCAAGGCCGTCACGCTCGGCCAGGACGGTATCAGCAGCGGCAACCGCGCCAAGATCGTGATCGACCTCTCGACCTCTGGTCCCGGTGCGGCGAAAATCGTTGCGGAAGGCCTGAAAGCCAAGGGCATGACGCTGGTCGATGCGCCCGTCAGCGGCGGCATCAAGGGCGCCATCAACGGTACGCTGGCCGTGATGGTGTCCTGCCCGCAGGCGACCTACGAGACCGTGCAGCCAATCCTGAAGAATTTCGGCAAGCTGTTCTACACCGGCGACAAGCCCGGCGTGGCGCAGACGGCCAAGCTCGCCAACAATCTGATGGCGGCCGCGGCGCTTGTCATCACGTCGGAGGCCGTCGCGATGGGCGTCAAGGGCGGCGTCAACGCAAAGGTGCTGATCGACATCATCAACGCCAGCAGCGGCCGCAACAGCGCCTCCGAAGACAAATTCCCCCGCGCGGTGCTGCCCGGCACCTTCGATTTCGGTTTCACGACCGGCCTTTCCTACAAGGACGTCCGGCTGTGCGTTGACGAGGCCGAAGCGATGGGCGTGCCGATGGTCTGCGGCGCGGTGGTGAGGCAGATGCTCGCGATCACCAACGCCAAATACGGCGCGGCATCGGATTTCACCTCGATCGCCAAGGTGCTCGAAGAGTGGGCCGGCGTCGAGATGCGCGGCTAAGCGCGCAGGTCCTCAGGGAGAGCGATTGCAATGACGATCGGCCCGACCGTATCAGGCAAGGTGTCGCTCGCGCGCCAGATGGCGCGGAGCGTGCTTGCACTGGATCTCGGAGACTTCGGGCCAGAGGTCGTCGTCAAGGCAAAGCTTTGCTTGCTCGACTTCCTGTCCTGCGCTTTCGAGGCGGGCCATCATGCCTGGAGCCGCCAGGCAGTTGCGATCGCGCAAGACGGTGGCAGCGCGACGATCATTGGGACTGCCCAACTCTCCTCCCCGGCCGATGCCGCCTTCGCCAATGCTGTCATGGGGCACGGTCTTGTACGGGAAGACATGCATGCGGCCAGCATCGCGCACCACGGCGTCGTGATCTGGCCGACCTTGCTTGCGCTGTCGGAACAGACGCCGCTACACGGCGCCAAGTTTCTCGCTTCTGCCATCATCGGCTATGAGACCGGCGCGCGGATCGGCCGCGCGCTGCTGACCTCCGACCTCGCCCGCCTCTACCGTCCGACCGGCCTTGTGGCACCTCCGGGCGCGGCGCTCGCGGGAAGTTTTGCGCTCGGCCTGTCCGAGGACGCCGCGACCAGCGCCATCGCGATCGCCGCCAACACATCCAGCGGATTGAATGAGTGGCCGCATGCCGGCGGCTCCGACATGTATTTTCATCCGGGTTTTGCCGCCAGCAACGCGATCAAGGCGATCGGCCTTGCCGTGGCCGGCGCCTTCGGCTCGGAAACGATCCTCGAAGGTGAAGCCGGCCTGTTCGCAGCCTTTCGCCGCCAGGCCGCGCCCGACAGCATCGTGCTCTTCCCCAATGGGGAGAGCGAGATCATGGCCGTCTACAACAAACCAGTCCCAGCCTGCAATTTCGCGCAGACTGCGGCCCAGGCGGCGCTCCGCGTCTCGCACGAGCTCGCCAGCGCTGACGAGATCGACCGCGTCGTCATTCGCGCACCCGACGCTGCCGTTCGTTATCCCGGCTGCGACTCCATGGGGCCCTACCGCAACGCCCTTCAGGCCAAGATGAGCATTCCCTTCAGCGTCGCCGCGACGCTAGCGCGGGGCGAGATCGAGGAAGAGAACTATTCCGAACTCGATGATGCCGACATCATCCGTCTGGTTTCGGTCACCGACCTCAAGGTCGACCCCGTCTTCACCGCCGCCTTCCCCGGCAAGCAGGGCGCGGATGTGACCTTGCATCTGCGGGACGGCCGGACGATTCGGCATGCCTTGCCCGACGTCATCGCCGCAACGCCTTCAGAGATACGCGCGCGCTTTCGCGCCGCCGCCAGCCGCGTCCTCGGCAACGACCGTGCACACCGGCTCGAGCAACTCATCGACGACTGCGAACAGCTCGGCAATGCAGGCGCCATCGCAGCGCAGTGCCGTCTGGACGCGCTCGAACGGGTTTTACGATCGGCATCATAAGAAATGCCGGGAAGTACGGGGGAAACATGGTCAACTTGGAGACCAGCTTAGTAGTGCCATCGGCGAATGATTGCCGGCAAGCAGACGCTGCGCGGAGACAAAGCTGATGGAAGGCTTTTTGCAAGCGCTCGCCGCGGGCCTTCTGATTGGCGCCGTCTACGGTCTGATGTGCGTCGGGCTCGGCCTGATCTTCGGCGTCATGCGCGTCATCAACTTCGCCCACGGCGATTTCATGATGCTCGGCATGTATGCCGCGTTCTATCTCTTCACCGCCGCCGGCATCCAGTCGCTGTTCGGCAATACGGTCGGCCCGTTTGTCGCGATCCTGCTGGCCGGACCCGTGCTCGCCGTGTTCGGCTATTTCGTCCATCTGGCGCTAATCTCGCGGGTGTCGGGCACGCGCACCGCTTCGCTGGAAGGCGAAGGCCATTACGCCCAGCTCATCCTCACGCTCGGTATCGCACTGATCCTCCAGAACGGCGGCCTGATCGTCTTCGGTTCGGTGCTGGCTTCGATCCGTACGCCCCTGTCGAGCTCGGCATGGGAGCTCAATCCCTTCCTCGACATCGGCATCTTCCTCAACAAGGCACGCAGCATCGATGCGATCGTTTCGCTTGCGATCATGATCCTGCTCTCGCTCTTGATCACGCGCACACGGATCGGCAAGTCGCTCCGCGCTGCAGCCGACAATCCGACCGCCGCGACCTACATGGGCATCGACGTCGACCGCGCGCACCGCACCGCCTTTGCGCTCGGCTGCGGCATCACCGCGATTGCCGGCGGCCTGCTCGCCACTAACTACCCGTTCCACCCTTTCGTCGGCCTCGAATACGTCATCGTCATGTATGCCGGCGTCGTGCTCGGCGGCATGGGCAGCATCATCGGCGCCTTCTGGGGCGGCATGACGATCGGCCTCGTGCAGCAGATGTCGACGCTGATCCTGCCGACGCAATTGCAGAACGCCGCGATCTTCGCTGTCTTCCTCCTCATCATCTTCTTCCGTCCGCAAGGCTTCTTCGGGCGCATGGTCGAGAGGACGTGACCATGCTCCCGATGCGTTCCCTGCTGCCTCCCCTGCTCTTCACGCTCGCCTATGCCGGGATCTCGCTCGGCGTCACCAACTCTTATTATCAGCTCATCCTGACGCTGGTGCCGGTGTGGGCGGTGTTCGGGCTGTCCTGGAATTTGCTCAGCGGTTACACAGGACTGATCTCGTTCGGCCACGCGGCCTTCTTCGGCATCGGTGCCTATGCGACCGCACTCGGGCAGATCTATTTCAATATCTCGCCTTGGCTGTTGATTCCGATTGCCGCCATGCTCGGCGGCATCGCCGGACTCCTGATCGGGTTTCCGACCTTCCGCCTGCAAGGCCACTACTTTGCGCTTGCGATGCTGGCCTACCCGCTTGCCATTCTCTATGTGTTCGAGTGGCTCGGCTTCCAGGAGGTGACGCTTCCGATCAAGCGCGACGCGCCGATCGCCTTCATGCAGTTCGCCGATCCCCGCCTCTATACTCTGCTCGGGCTGGCGCTCATGCTGGCCACTATCGTGCTGACGCAGATGATCGAGCGTTCGCGTTTCGGCATGGCGCTGCTCGCGATCAAGCAGAACGAGGCCGCAGCAGAGGCGGCCGGGATCAACACGCTGGCCTGGAAGCTGCGCGCAATCACCTTGAGCGGCGCAATTGCCGCCGCCATCGGCGGATTCTACGCGCAGGTGCTGCTGGTCGTGACCCCGGCATCTGTGTTCGGCATGCTGGTGTCCGCGCAGGCGCTGACGGTCGCGATGTTCGGCGGCGTCGGCACGGTCTGGGGTCCGGTCATCGGCGCGGTGATCCTGATCCCGCTAGCCGAGATCCTGCACGCCGAAGCCGGCGCGCGCATCCCCGGCATCCAGGGCGTCATCTTCGGCCTTGCCATCGTCTCCGTCATCCTGCTCGCGCCGGAAGGCCTGTTCTGGAAATTGCGCGATCTGCTGCGCAAGCGGAATGCTTCCAGACCAGCCGCTAGCGAAACTCCGGAAGTCGCCGCCGTCAATGTCACCCCTCTAAAGCCCGCGGCGCGTCAGCGCGCCGCGACCGGCGAGGTCGTGCTCGAGATTCGTAACCTCTCGCGCTCCTTCGGCGGCCTCAAGGCAGTGCAGGATGTCAGCTTCAAGCTCCACAAGAATGAGATCCTCGGCATCATCGGCCCCAACGGCGCCGGAAAAACCACGCTGTTCAATCTGCTCAACGGCTTCCTGAAGCCGAGCCAGGGCGAGGTGCTGATCGACGGTCGCAACATGTCGGGCCAGCGTCCGCACGTGATCTGCGAGGCCGGCATCGGCCGCACTTTCCAGGTCATGCGGCCGTTCCTGCGCATGTCGGTCCTCGATAATGTCGTGGTGGGCGCTTATGTTCGCGCCCGCTCCGACGCGGAGGCGCGCAGGCTCGCTGCCGATGCGGTGGCGCGCGTCGGGCTTTCGGCGGTCGCGGACCGTGTCGCCGGCGAACTCTCGACCAAGGAGTTGCGGCTGATGGAGCTGGCCCGCGCGATCGCCGGCCAGCCGCGTATCCTGCTGCTCGACGAGACCCTCGCAGGCCTCGGCCACGGCGAGGCTGACGAGGTCGTCGCCGTGATCCAGCAGCTTGCGCGCGACGGCGTGACCATCGCGATCATCGAGCACACCATGCAGGCGATGGTCCGGCTGGTCGACAGATTCCTCGTGCTCGACCACGGCGCCGTCATCACTGAGGGACTGCCGGAGGTGGTCACGCGCGACAGCCGTGTCGTCGAGGCCTATCTCGGAAAGAAATGGGCGGCCCATGCTGCGAATTGAAGGATTGAGCGCGGGCTACTCCGCCAAACCCGTCCTGAACGACGTCTCGATCAATGTCGGCGCCGGCCAGTTCGTCGCAATCGTCGGCCCCAACGGCGCCGGCAAGACCACGCTGTTCAAGACGATCTCCGGCATCGTGAAACCGAGCGGCGGAGCCATCACGTTCGACGGCGTCGACCTCCTCGCGGTGCCGCCGCCGCAGCGCGCCCATCTCGGCATCGCGCATGTCCCCGAGGGGCGCCAGGTATTCCCGTCACTGACCGTGATGGAGAATCTGGAAATGGGCGCGATGACCGAGAGCGGCCGGCGCGACTGGAAAGCCAACATCGAGCGCATCTTCGAATGGCTGCCGGTGCTGAAGGAGCGCCGCGATCAGTTCGCCGGCACGATGTCCGGCGGCCAGCAGCAGATGCTCGCGATCGGCCGTGGCTTGGCTTCCTCGCCAAAACTACTGATGCTGGACGAACCTTCGATGGGGCTTGCCCCGTCGACCGCGGACTTCATCTTCGAGCGGCTGATCGATATCCGGCGCCAGTCCGGCCTGACCATGCTGCTGGTCGAGCAACGCGTTGCGGAAGCGCTGGAATCCGCCGACCACGGCTACGTCCTCGAAGCCGGGCACGTCGTGCTCGAAGGCAACAACGACACGCTGCGCGCCGACGATCGCGTGCGCAAGGCCTATCTCGGCATGTGACGAACACAAAAACAAAAGACCAGGGAGAGAACAGAATGAACAAGACATCGAAAGGCAAGGCATCGAAAGGACTGACGCGGCGGACCGTGCTGTCCGGCGCCGCAGCCGTCGGCCTCGCCGGCGTAGCCCGTGCGCAGGCTCCGGCCGAGGTCAAGGTCGGACTGATCGTGCCGCTGTCGGGCATCTATACCCGCCCCGGCCAGGTGATGAAGATGGGTGCGGAGATGGGCATCGAGCACATCAACGCGCAAGGCGGCATCAAGGCGCTCGGCGGCGCCAAGCTGAAGCTGGTCGTGATCGATTGCGGCGACACCACCGAGAAGGCCAAGAACGCGGCGCAGCGCATGGTGGCGCAGGAGCCCGATCTCGTCGCCGCCACCGGCTCCTATCTCTCCTCCTTCACGCTCGCCGTCACCGAGGTGACCGAGCGCGCCGAACTGCCGGTGCTGACGCTGTCCTATTCGGACCTGCTGACCGACCGCGGCTTCAAGTACATCTTCCAGACCGCAGCGACCGCGAGCCGTCAGTCCGAGCTCGGCCTGCCGACGCTGATTAAGCTTGCCGAAAATGCGTCGGGCAAGAAGCCGAAGACCGTGGCGATGCTGATGGACAACACCGCAACGTCGGTCGCGACCGCCAAGGCGCTGAAGGACAAGTTGCTCGCGCAAGAAAGCCTTCAGCTCGTCGTCGAGGAGGTCTGGACCCCGCCGCTGTCGGATGCCACCCCGCTGATCCAGAAGGTTCGTACGGCAAAGCCCGATCTGCTGCTGTTCATGCCGAACGCGGTGTCGGACGCCAAGCTCGGCCTCGAGAAGATCAGCGAGTTCGGCCTCGGCCAGGGCAAGATCCCGACGGTGTCCTTCAGCATCACCATCGCCGAGCCGGACATGCTCCAGAGCGTGAGCCCGGAGACCGTGCAGGGCATCATGACCATCGTCGCCAACTGGGGCTCGAAGGGCCACGAGGCGCTGATCGCCGAGCTCAAGGCCAAATACAAGGAGCCCTGGATGACGCAGAACGTCATCTCGACCTATGGCGACATGTGGCTGATGAAGGAGGCGCTGGAGAAGGCCGGCAAGGCCGACCGCAACTCGGTCGCGCAAGCCTTCCGCACCATGGATGCCGGCCCGTCGAAATACTATCCGGGCGGCCAGCTCAAATTCGACGAGAAGGGCCGCCGCGTCGGCGCCGGCGTCGTCATCGTGCAGTGGCAATCGGGCGTGCCCGTCACCGTTTATCCGCCCGATCTCGCGCAGGCGGAGCCGTTCTGGCCGAAGAAATCCTAAGCGCCACGCGATTTTTCAGGGAGGAGATATTGTCATGACTGCCAAGATCACGATCTCGAGGCGAACACTGCTTGCCGGCGCGTCCGGTACGCTGATCGCATCCCGCGCCTGGGCGCAGCAAATTTCTGAGGTGAAGGTCGGCCTGCTGGTGCCGATCTCCGGGCTCTATGCCCGTCCGGGAACGGTGATGCGCGAAGGCGCCGAGATGGCGATCGACCACATCAACGCGCAAGGTGGCGTCAAGGCGCTCGGCGGCGCCAAGCTGAAACTCGTGGTGCTCGATTCCGGCGACACCACGGAGAAGGCCAAGAACGCCGCCCAGCGCATGGTCGCGCAGGAAACCGACCTGGTCGCGGCCAGCGGCGCCTATCTGTCCTCGTTCACGCTCGCGGTGACCGAGGTCACCGAGCGCGCCAATTTGCCCGTTCTCACCCTCTCCTACTCCGACCTGATCACCGATCGCGGATTCAAATACGTGTTCCAGACCGCGGCCACCGCAGGTTCGCAAGCACGGCAGGCGTTGCCGCAGATTATCAAGCTCGCGGAGACGGCCGCCGGTAAGCGGCCGAAGACGGTCGCGATCCTGACCGACAATACGGGGGCCTCGATCGCCTCCGCAAAGGCAATGCGCGAAGGCCTGCTGGCGGAGAACCAGTTGCAGCTGATCGTCGACGAGACGTTCACGCCGCCGCTGGCGGATGCGACATCGCTGGTGCAGAAGATCCGGTCGGCAAAGCCCGACCTGCTGTTCTTCCTGCCGACGGTGATCTCGGACGCAAAGCTGCTGCTCGAGAAGATGAACGAGTTCGGCCTCGGCCAGGGCAAGGTGCCGACCATCTCGTTCGGCATCGCGATCGCCGAGCCCGACATGCTGCAGACCGTCAGCCCCGAACTGCTCCAGGGCGTCTTGACCTGCGTCGCGAGTTGGGGCGCCAAGGGCCATGAGGCGCTGATCGCCGAATTGAAGGCCCGCTACAAGGAGCCGTGGATGACGCAGAATGCGATCTCCACCTATGGCGACATGTGGGTGATCAAGGACGCGCTGGAAAAGGCCGGCAAGGCCGACCGCGTCGCCGTCGGCGAAGCGCTGCGCACCATGGATGCCGGCCCCTCGAAATATTACCCGCTGGGCGAGATCAAGTTCGACGAAAAGGGCCGCCGCGTCGGCGCCGGCATGACCATCGTGCAGTGGCAGGCCGGCGTGCCAGTGACGGTGTTCCCGCCGCAGCTCGCGCTGGCGCAGCCGTTCTGGCCGAAAAACTGACAAGAAACGGAGAACGATATGGACAAGGCAACTTACGACCGCGGTCTCGAAATCCGCAAGAGCGTGCTCGGCAACGAGTTCGTCGACAAGGCAATCGCATCCGCGGATGAATTCAATCGGCCAATGCAGGACCTCACCACGGAATATTGCTGGGGCTACGTCTGGGGCCGCGAAGGCCTCACGCGCAAGACCCGCAGCTTCCTCAACCTGGCGATGCTCTGCGCGCTCAATCGCCCGCACGAGCTGAAGACCCATGTCCGCGGCGCGCTCGCCAACGGCGCCACCCGCGAGGAAATCCGCGAAGTGTTCATGCAGGTGGCGATTTATTGCGGTGTGCCGGCAGGCGTCGATGCATTCCGGAACGCGAAGGAAGTCTTCGCCGAGCTCGACAAGAAATAGCGGAGCGTGGCAGCGATGAAGGGCAAATGGGCACTCGTGACCGGCGCAACCGCGGGCCTCGGCTTCGCCATCGCGGAAGGCCTCGCCGGCGCGGGCGCCAACATTGTCCTTCACGATCTCATCGCGCCGAAGCAGGCCGCGGATCATCTGCGCGCCCGCTTCGGCGTCGAGGTCATAGCGGCCGGCACCGATCTGTCTCAGCGCGAGGCGATCGAGGCGATGATGACCGACCTGCTCGACCGCTACGGCGCCATCGACATTCTCGTCAATAACGCCGTCGTCAGGCATTTCTCCGCGATCGAGCAGTTTCCGCCTGAGAAATGGGATCAGGCGCTGGCGGTCAACCTCTCGGCGCCGTTCCATCTGATCCGCCTGGCGCTGCCGGCCATGAAGCGGCGCGGCTGGGGCCGGATCATCAATTTGGGTTCGATCTATTCGAGCCGCGCGGTCGAGGATCGCATCGACTACGTCACCACCAAGACGGCGATCCTGGGCATCACCCGCGCCGTCGCCATCGAGACAGCCCGCAGCGGCATCACCTGCAACACGCTTTGCCCCGGCACGCTGCCGACGCCTGCGATCCTGAACAAGATCGCGACGATAGCGTCCAGCAACGGCCGTCCCGTCGAGGACGTGACCCGCGACTATCTCGGCGAGCGACAGCCGACGCAGCGTTTCGTCGAAATGAATGCCGTCGCCGCCATGGTCGCTTTTCTCTGTGGCCCCGCCGCAAACGACATCACCGGCGCTAGCCTGCCGATCGACGGCGGTTGGTCGGTCGCATGAGAGCATTGGGAGTGTTGCGATGACTGAACAATCGGGCCAGACGGTCGTGCTGACGGGTGCCGCCGGCGGCATGGGACGCGCCATCACCAAGGCGCTGCTGGAGAGCGGCCGCCGTGTCGTGCTGGTCGATCGCGATGCCAAGGCGCTTCAGGAGCTGGCGGCAACGGTGGGCAACGCCGTGTTTCCGATCCAGCTCGACATCAGCGACGCAAAGGCCGTGGATGGCCTGCCGGACGCCATTCCAGCGCAGTTCAAGCCGGTCGAAATTCTCATCAACAATGCCGGCCACGATATCGGCGGACGGACCCGCTTCGACGTTGGTTCCCCCGACGACTGGTCCAACATCATCCAGACCAATCTGATCGGCTTGATGCGCGTCACCCGCGCGATCCTCCCCGGCATGGTCGAGCGCAATGCCGGCCACGTCGTCAACATCAGCTCCATCAACGCCGTCCGTATTGTCCCGGATATGGCCGCCTACAGCACCAGCAAGGCGGGCGTGCATATGTTCACCGAGACCCTTCGGGGGGAGCTCGCGGAAACCGCGATCCGGGTGACCGAGCTCCAGCCCGGCCTGACCCGGACCAACATCATCCTGACCCGCTATCGCGGCGATACGCAGAAGGAAAAGGACTATTTCGACCAATTCAAGCTGGCGCTCGAGCCTGCCGATATTGCCCGCTCGATCGTCTTCGCCCTTGACCAGCCCGCCCACGTTCAAATTGCCGAAATGATGATTCTGCCTGTAAACCGGTACTGAGTTTTCCCGAACAGGACCCGGACATGGAAAGACGTAGCGAATTGCAGTCGACACTCCGCATCGACGACGTCCCGACCGTCCGGGCGATGGTCGCGCAAAAGTTGCGCGAGGCGATCATGTCCGGGACGCTCAAGCCCGGCCAGCGCCTGGTGGAACGCGAGCTCTGCGAAATGATGGGCGTCAGCCGTCCATCGATCCGCGAGGCGCTGCGCGCGCTCGAGGCCGACGGGCTGATCAATATCGTCCCACACCGCGGCCCCATGGTCTCCACGATTAGCCTGGAGGAAGCCCGTCAGCTCTACGCAGCACGCGCGGTCCTCGAAGGATACGCCGGCCGCGAATGCGCCCGGCTGAACGACCCTGAGGTCGCACGCCGGATCGGGGATGCCTTGACGCGGCTGAAGGCGGCTGCGGCGAGACAAGATCTGGTGGGCTGCCTCGAGGCCAAGACCGATTTCTACGGCGCGCTGATCGGCGGCTGCCGCAATGCGTTCATCGAGCGTATGCTCAAGCCGCTCCACGACCGCATTCAACTGTTGCGGATCACGTCGATGTCGCAGCCCAAGCGGATCAACAAGAGCCTGCGCGAAGTCACCGCGATCTGGCGCGCGATCCAGAACGGCGACGCGGACCTCGCCGAGCGCTGCTGCGTCGACCACATCAATGCGGCGGCGGTGGCCGCGCTCGACATGATCGAAAAATCGTCGGCGGCCAAGCAGGCGGCGCCTTCCGACGACTAAAAAAATGCCGCCAGGGAGTGTTCGATGAAGTCTGTTGTACGATCGCTGATCCTGTTCTTCCTGCTCTATCCCTGCGGCTCCGCGATCGCGGACGACTACCCAACCCGCCCGGTCACGATGATCGTGCCCTTCTCCGCCGGCGGCCCCGGCGACGTCATCGCGCGCATCCTCGGCAACGCCATGAGCGCGACGCTGAAGCAGTCCATCGTCATCGAGAATGTCGTCGGCGCCGGCGGTACGCTCGGCACCAATCGCGTCGCCAAGGCCGCGCCCGACGGCTACACGCTGCTGCTGATGCATGTCGGCCAGGCCACCGCTCCCGCCCTCTATGCGAAGCTGCCCTTCGACCCCGTCGACGACTTCGCCATGATCGGGCTCGTCACGGACGTCCCGATGATCCTGGTCGCGCGGCCGAATTTTCCAGCCAAGGATCTCGGCGAGATGATCGGGCGCATCCGCAGCGAGGGCGACAAGATGACCTTCGGCAATGTCGGTCTCGGCTCGGCCTCGCAGCTCTGCGGCCTGATGTTCATGAGCACGACCGATACGAAGCTCTCGCAGATCTATTACAAGGGCGGCGGTCCCGCGTTGAACGATGTCATCGCCGGCCACATCGACGTCTATTGCGATCCCGCGACCGGACCGACGCCCTATATTCAGTCGAACACGATCAAGGGCTACGCGATCACCAGCAAGACGCGTGTCGCGACGCTGCCTGACGTGCCAACCTCGGCAGAGGCCGGCGTTCCCGAGTTCAACGTCACGACCTGGTACGGCCTCTACGCACCGCGCGGCACGCCTAAGCCGGTGGTTGACCATCTGGTCGGGGCGCTCCAGACCGCGCTTAGGGATCCCGCCCTGATCAGCCGCTTTGCCGAGCTCAGCATGGCTCCGGTCGAGCCCGAGCGCGCAACGCCGGCTGCGCTCGAAGCTTTCTTGAAGTCCGAGATTGGCAAGTGGGGACGGATTATTAAAGCGGCCGGAATCGAGCCGCAGTAGATGCCAGCTCAAGGCGGCGGCTAGTCTGGCAAACTACCTCAGCTTATGGGAAGCAACGTAGCTCGCTGTTTTCATTTAGAGACCAAGCTAAGGGATCCATTTCCGACAGCTCAAACTAGCTGTCGGTGGTCCTTATCACTCTGATCGCTCGAACAATTTGGTGGCGCATCCGCTTCAATCGAAGCCGACCGATCAACGCAGGACGTGCCCCAGCTTGTCTGTGATAGCCTTGCCCCGCCGCGACTGAGTTGGTAGTATTTCATAGCCTAAGGTTGAAGGCGTGGAAAAACCAGTGATCTATTATACCTTTCAGAATCCAACCCGAGGACCTGTCTCCGCCCCGCGTCTGATCTCGCGGGGCTGACCAAGGAACGCATCGCCGTCTCGTTGTCAGCCGCTTCTGCGCGTTTCATCGCGCCCACTGACTTCATGAGACTGCAATGACCCTGATCGCCATCAAAGACGCTTCTCTGACTCGTACCGAGTCGCTCTTCACCGGACTGAGTTTCTCGATCGCCAAAGGCGATCGCGTCGGCCTTGTTGCCGCCAACGGACGCGGCAAGTCGTCCCTGCTTCGTATTATGGCGGGCGAAGACGATGCTACGACCGGAACCGTCACCGGCTTACGCGGACTGATTGTCGCGACCGCCCCGCAAGATCCACCCGAACGGCTCCTGTCCCTCAGCTTCTACGATGCTGTGCGCGACGCTCTCGCTCACGAGGTTGCCGAGACCGAGAGCTGGCGCGTCGATATCCTGCTTGATGATCTCCTGGTGGAAGAATCTACAAGGGGCCGCGCCGTTCACAGCCTGTCCGGCGGCTGGCAACGGACGATGCTCCTGGCGAGGGCTGCCGTGGTCGAACCTGACCTGCTCCTGCTGGATGAGCCGACAAATCATCTCGACATCGGTCGGATCGGCGTGCTCGAAAGGTTTCTCGCCGCCTTACCTCGCGACTGCGCCGTGGTCGCGGCGAGCCATGACCGAGCTTTTCTCGATGACGTGACCAACCGCACCTTATTCCTGCGTCCGCTGGAAAGCGCGGATTTTTCTCTGCCCTATTCTCACGCTCTGCGAGCATTGGAGGACCGCGACGCTGCGCGAGGAAGGCAGTTCGAGAACGATATGCGCAAGGTCAAGGCGCTCCGGCAGCAAGCAGCGAAGCTCAAGAACATCGGGATCAACTCCGGGTCCGACCTGCTGGTGGTGAAGACCAAGCAGCTGTCCGAGCGAGCCGACAAACTCGAAGAGCGCGCCCGACCAACTCATCTAGAGCGTTTCATTTTTTGATGGAAGCGTATCCGGCATTAACAAAGTAGTTGCTGCATTCGCCGGGCAGAACGCCTCTGACGAGGTGGCCGATG
>NZ_FOBX01000027.1 GCF_900109945.1 Bradyrhizobium sp. OK095 | reverse complement strand
GCCGGGCTCGAGGCGTTTTATCGTGCGCTTGCCGGAGAGAGTGGAGAGGGTGACGAGATCGCGGTGTTGTCGGGTGAGGCCGGCGCCCTGCGCGGGATGCTGCGGCGTGAGCCTGCCAGGAAGGCGAAGCCGATCCAAAGCGCAAAGACCGGTGAGACGATCGAAACGGATCTGCTGTCAAATGTTCAGGGGTGGCTGTTGCGGGAGGTCTCAGCGCTCATAAAAGTAGATATCGGCGACCTCGACCTGGATAGCGAACTGAGCGAGTACGGATTTGACTCGATCAGCTTTACGACGTTGGCGCACATTCTCAACGAGGCTTACGGGCTTGAGTTGATGCCGACGATCTTCTTCGAGTATCCGACGCTCGGCGGCTTTGCCCGTTACCTCGTCAACAATCACCACACTAATTTCGCGGCGCGTTTGGCGCCCGCCGGCAAGCAGATTGTCCATGAACCGGTTGCGACGGAATCGATCGACCGCGATCTTCTGACCAATGTTCAGGCGCGCCTGTTGAAAGAGGTCTCCGACCTCGTGAAGGTGGGCGTCGACGAGCTCGATCTGGACAGCGAACTGAGCGAGTACGGGTTTGATTCGATCAGCTTTACGACATTGGCGCACGTTCTCAACGACGCCTATGGGCTCGAACTGATGCCGGCGATCTTCTTCGAGTATCCGACGCTGGGCGGCTTTTCCCGCTACCTTGTCGACAATCATCAAACTGATTTCGAAGCACGATCGACATCCGTTGACAGGCAGGTCGTTCATGAATTCGCTGCGGCGGAACCTGTAGATCGCGATCTGTTGACAGATGTTCAGGCGCGCCTGTTGAAGGAGGTCTCCGAGCTCGTCAAGGTGAGTGTCGACGAACTCGATCTGGACAGCGAGCTGAGCGAGTACGGGTTTGACTCGATCAGCTTTACGACGTTGGCGCACATTCTCAACGAAGCCTACGGGCTTGAGCTGATGCCGACGATCTTCTTCGAGCATCCGACGCTGGGCGGGTTTGCCCGTTATCTTGTCGACGATCATAAGGCAGTATTGGTTGCGCGGTTTGCGCCGTCGGCGAAGGTGCCTGTGGTCCAGGCAAAGGCGAAGACGGACGACGCCGTCGAAGCGCGCCCGCGCGAGCCGCGGCGAAAACCCCGGTTTGCAAACTTGCGGCTTGCGGCCAGCGATCATGCGGAGCGAACCGAGGCGGAAACCGACGCAGTTGCGGTGATCGGGGTGAGCGGTCGCTTCCCGATGGCGGAAGACGTCGCCGCGCTGTGGCGTAACCTGGTCGGCGAACGGGACTGCATCGTCGAGATTCCCGGGGATCGCTGGGACTGGCGGGCCGTCTATGGCGATCCACTCCTCGAGGCCAACAAGACCAACGTCAAATGGGGCGGCTTCATCGACGGCGTCGGCGAGTTTGATCCCTTGTTCTTCGGAATCTCGCCGCGCGAGGCCGAGTTGATGGATCCGCAGCAGCGCCTGATGATGATCTACATCTGGAAGGCAATCGAGGATGCCGGTTATTCCGCGGCGAGCCTCGCGGGCAGCCAGACGGCAATTCTGGTGGGGACGGGCAATAGCGGCTACGGCCGGGTGATCCTGGAATCGCGAGCTGCCATAGAGGGACACAGTGCCACGGGCATGACGCCGTCGGTTGGTCCCAACCGTATGAGTTATTTCCTTGACTGGCATGGACCAAGCCAGCCGATCGAGACCGCGTGCTCGAGCTCGCTGGTGGCGGTGCACCGGGCGATGCTCGCCCTGTCAAATGACAGTTGTGAGATGGCGGTTGCCGGCGGCGTCAATACGATGCTTACGCCAGCCGGCCACATCGGTTTCAACAAGGCCGGGATGCTTAGCATCGATGGCCGCTGCAAGACTTTCTCGCGGCACGCAAACGGCTATGTGCGCGGCGAAGGCGTTGGCATGGTGGTGCTCAAGAAGCTTTCGGCAGCCGAGCGGGACGGCGATCATATCTATGGCGTGATCAGGGGGAGCGCGGAGAATCATGGCGGTCGTGCGCAATCGCTGACGGCACCCAATCCGAAAGCACAGGCGGCCTTGCTGAAGGCAGCCTATGGCCGAGCCGGGATCGATCCGCGGACGGTGAGCTACATCGAGGCGCATGGCACCGGAACGGAGCTTGGCGATCCGATCGAGATCAACGGTCTGAAGAGCGCGTTCAACGATTTGATCGAAGGAGGCGGAGGCTCACCGGCTGGTCGGGCCTATTGCGGCCTTGGATCGGTGAAGAGCAACATCGGACATCTTGAGCTGGCGGCCGGCATTGCGGGGCTGATCAAGGTGCTGCTGCAGCTCAAGCACAAGACACTGGTGAAGAGCCTGCATACGGAGGAGCTTAACCCGTACATCCAGCTACAGGACAGCCCATTCTACATTGTGCAGGAGACGCAGCCATGGCCGGCTCTGCAGGATGACAAGGGCCGCGACCTGCCGCGGCGCGCCGGCGTGAGCTCGTTTGGATTTGGCGGCGTCAACGCGCATGTGATTGTGGAGGAGTATGTGGCGCGCGCCGGGAGCGCGCGGCGGTCGATTGCAGTGCATCCGTCGCATCCGGCGCTGGTGGTGCTTTCGGCGAAGAGCGCGGAGCGTTTGAAGGAGCATGCGGGCCAGCTGGTTGCGGCGCTGGAGCGGGACGGGCTCGGCGACGGCGATCTTGCCGATGTGGCCTACACGCTGCAGGTGGGACGTGAGGCGATGGAGAGCCGTCTGGCTCTGACGGCGTCGACGCTGGCGGAGGTCGTTGCAAAGCTGAAGGGCTATCTGGCGGGCGAGAAGGGGCTCGAGCTTTACGTCGGGGATAGCCGGCAGGCGAAGGAGGCGCTGTCGGTTCTTGGCGGCGAGGACATGGCCTCGCTGGTCGATGGGTGGATCGGCAAGGGTCAGTACGGCAAGCTGCTGGAGCTGTGGGTCAAGGGACTGTCGTTCGACTGGGAGCGGCTGTATGGCGAGGGCCGTCCGCGGCGGATCTCGCTGCCGACCTATCCGTTCGCAAGGGAGCGCTACTGGGTCGAGGCGGCGCCGGCGTCGGCGCTGCCTGTCTTTGGCGTTGCTGCGTCGGCGCCGTTGGAGCTTTTGACGTTCGAGGAGGTGTGGGAGGAGCGGCGGCTCGCGGGCGGTGCGGCGTGGGTGCCGGAGCGGCTGGTGTGCCTGTTGTCGGATGCCGGGCATCAGCACGGTGTGGCGGAGCTCATCCGTGCGCGTGCTGCGGGGACGGAGGTGATCTTCGTCGCGCAGCAGGGCGCGGCATCGGATGCTTCATCGGATCCTTCGGTTGGACACCGCTACGAGGTGAGGCGCGGCGATGCGGCGAGCTACCGGCAGGTGCTGGCGCGGATCGGTGCGGAGCACGGCCAGGTGGATGCGGTGCTTTACCTGTGGGCGCTGGAGGACGGCAGCTGCGTGCAGGACCTTGTGGCGGTGAAGCATGTGCTGCAGGGGATGGCCTCGAGCGGGCTGCGCTGCGAACGGCTGTTGCTGGCGGGCGCCTATGGCGATGCGCAGGAGCGCTGTCAGCTGGAAGCGTGGATCGGGTTTGAGCGCTCGCTCGGCCTGGTGTGGCCGCAAACGGGCGTTGCGGTGCTCGGCGTGGAGCGTGGCGTTGCGGTCGAAGCGTGGCTGGATCTTGTGTGGTCGGAGCTGAGTGCGGCGCCGTTCGGCAGCGCATTCTATCGCTGCGGCCGGCGCGAGGTGTGCGCGGTGCGCGCGCGTGCGCTGGAGGATGGGGTGAGCGTGCTGCGCGATGGCGGCACCTATGTGATCAGCGGCGGCTGCGGCGGGCTCGGGCTGTTGCTGGGTCAGCATCTGGCGCGGACGCGTCAGGCGAACCTGGTCCTGATCGGACGCTCCGGACTTGACGAGGGCAGGCGTCAGGCGATTGCCGGGCTGGAGCAACTCGGCAGCCGGGTGATGTATCTGCAGGCGGATGTGTGCGACGGCGTCGCGATCGCAGCCGGGTTGCAGTCGGCCGAGCAGCGCTTCGGCGCCTTGCATGGCGTGATCCATGCGGCGGGGATCAGTGACGGCCGCTCGGTGTTCGAGAAGGAGGACGGCCGGTTCGAGCAGGTGCTGGGGCCGAAGATCGCGGGCACGCAGGTGCTGGATGAGGCGCTTGGCGGACGTGAGCTGGATTTTGTCTGCTACTTCTCCTCTGCGGCGGCGATCCTGGGGGACCTCGGGGCCTGCGACTACGCGGTCGGCAATCGCTTCCTGATGGCGCATGCGCATGCGCGCAACGAACGGCAGGCGCGGGGCGAGCGTCACGGCCGGACAATGGTGATCAACTGGGGGCTCTGGCAGGACGGCGGGATGGGCATGGGCGGCGACGAGCCGACCCGGCTGTACCTGAAGTCGAGCGGGCAGCGTGCGCTGGGGTCGCAGGAAGGGATCGAGCTGTTCGAGCGCCTGCTGTGGCAGGGCTGTGCACAGCATCTGGTGCTGGCGGGCGATCGGCAGCGGGTGCATCGCTTCCTGAAGCTGGCGCATGAGCCGGCTGATACGCAGGAAGATGAGCAGGAAGATGCGACGTCAATGGCTGCCTCCGGCGGGGTCGGGGGAGAGCGTCCGTATCGCGGGGTGCGGGCGGAGCTGAAGGGGCTGAGCCTTGCGCAATGCGCGGCGTGGGATCTGAAGCAGCATGTGAGCGCGCTGCTGAAGCTGTCGCGCGAGCGGATCGAGGATGAGACCAACCTTGCCGACTTCGGGCTGGACTCGATCGGGCTTGCCGAGCTGGCGCGCCGGCTTGCCAGGCACTACGAGGTCGAGGTGCCGCCCTCGGTGTTCTTCAGTCATCCGACGCTGGCCGGGCTGACCGGGTATTTTGTCGAGGTCCACGCCGGCGCGGTCGAGCGTCTTTACAGGCCGGCGGAGAGCGCGGTGTCCGCGCCGGATCAGATGGCGGCTCAGCCAGCGGAGCGGATCGCAGCGGCGGCGGCGCCGCGTGCAGCATCGCGCCGTTCGCCATTGGCGAGGGTGGCGGCCTCGGATCGGACTGTTCCGGAGCCGATAGCGATCATCGGGATGAGCGGGCGCTTCCCCAAAGCGCGCACGGTCGATGAGTTCTGGGAGATCCTGTCGCGGGGCGAGGATGCGGTCGAGGAGATCCCGCCCGACCGGTTCGACTGGCGGCGGTATTACGGCGACCCGCAGCAGGAGGCGGGCAAGACCGATTGCAAATGGGGCGGCTTCCTGCCGGGGGTTGGCGAGTTCGATCCCCTGTTCTTCGAGATCTCGCCGCGGGAAGCGGAGCTGATGGATCCGCGGCAGCGGCTGTTGCTGATGGAGGCGTGGAAGGCGCTGGAGGCAGCGGGCCACGGGCCGATCCAGCTTGGCCGCAGCAAGGTCGGGATGTTCGTGGGTGCCGAGCAGGGCGAGTACCAGTTCCTGACGCGCGGCAGCGGCAGCATCACGTCGAACCATGACGGCATTCTGGCCTCGCGGCTTGCCTACGTGCTGAACATGCGCGGTCCTGCGATGGCGATCAACACGGCGTGCTCGTCGGGGCTGGTGGCGCTGCATCAGGCCTGCCTGAGCCTGCGCCACGGCGAGTGCGACACGGCGCTGGCGGCCGGTGTCAATCTGATGCTGACGCCGTTGTCCTATCTGGGTGCGAGCCAGGCGGGGATGCTGTCGAAGGACGGCAAGTGCCATGCGTTCGACCGCAATGCCAACGGCATGGTGCCTGCGGAGGCGGTCGTTGTGGTGGTGCTCAAGCGGCTGTCGCAGGCAGAAGCGGACGGCGACCGGATCCATGCGGTGATCCGTGGCAGCGGGATCAACTATGACGGCAAGACCAACGGGATCACGGCGCCGAGCGGGGCCTCGCAGGCGAGTCTGTTGCGAGAGGTGTATGACCGTCACGGCGTGAACCCCGAGGAGATCGGGCACATCGTCACGCACGGCACGGGGACGCGGCTTGGCGATCCCATCGAGATCAATGCGCTGTCGGATGCGTTCGGGCATTACACGCAGCGTCAGGGCTTTTGCGCGCTGACGTCGAGCAAGACCAATGTTGGGCATGCGCTTGCGGCCTCCGGTCTTGTGAGCCTGGTCGGGCTGGTGCAGTCGCTGCGGCACGGGGCGATCCCTGCGAGCCTGCATTGCGCGGAGGAGAGCGACTACATCGATTGGCGGGCGAGCCCGTTCTACGTGAACAAGACAAGGCAGGCCTGGCCGGAGCAGGCGCCAGGGGGAAGACGCCGGCTTGGCGCGGTGAGCGCGTTCGGGATGAGCGGGACCAACGCGCATGTGGTGGTGGAGAGCTATGACGAGGCAGCATCACCTGCGCCACTGACGGCGCCCTGTTATCTGCTGGTGCTGTCGGGCAAGACGGAAGCGGCCCTGCGCAGCCGGATCGCGGATTTGGTTGCGTTCCTGGAGAGCGGGGACCAGTCGGACGCTGATCTGTGGGGGATGAGCCACACGCTGCTGTGCGGGCGGCAGCACTTCGTCCATCGCTGCGCGATGGTGATCGAGGATCGGGCCTCGGCGCTGTACGCGCTGGGGCATGCCGGCAGCGGCGAGCGGCGAGCGAACCAGTTCCATGGAACGGTTGCGCGCAACTTCGTCGGACCAGCCGCGCTGCAGGGCTATGGCAACGAGTTGCTGGGACGGTGCGATGCGCTGCTCGGTGATGCGGTCAAATACCGCGACACGCTGTGCGGGCTGGCCGAGCTCTATTGCCAGGGCTACGAGCTCGACTGGGAGCAGCTGCATGGCGCGACGCGGCCGCGGCGGATCTCGCTGCCGACCTATCCGTTCGCAAGGGAGCGCTACTGGGTCGAGGCGGCGCCGGTGTCGGCGATCGGAGCGGGCCGTGTGGTCAATGGGCCTGCGGGTGGCGTTGCGCGAGGCGAGCTGCGGCGGGACATCTCGGATGCGTCGGCATTGCGGTTCACGACGCAGCTGAGCGGGACGGAGGCGCAGGCATGGCCCGAGGACGCGCATCTGGATGTGGCGCGGTCTGCGGTTGCGGCGGCCCTGGGTGAGGCTGGCGGGAGCGAGGTCCGGCTGGAGCAGGTGGAGTGGCTTGATCCGGTCGTCATGGGTTCGGATGGCCTCGAGCTCCATATCGAGCTGTTCGCGGCGGACGAGGACCGGATCGATTACGAGATCTACAGTGGAGCTGCGGGAGGCGCGGATGATGATCGCGTGATCCACAGCCGTGGCCGCGCGGTCGTGATGGCGGCAGCGGACAGCGCGACTGAAGCCGCCGGATTTGCCGCGGTGTCGGCCGAGGCAGTTCTGGCGCATCGCGTGTGGGAAGCGGCCTGGGCCGAGCCGCACGCTGGTCAGCACACCGGTCAGCATTGGGTGGTGCTGTGCGGCTTTGAGGAGAGTTTTGCGCGCGAGGTCGAAGAGGCGCTGAGCGCGTCGCAGCCGCAGGCGCGCAGCGTCGTGATTGCCGGCGGCACGCAGGACGTCGCCGCGGGTTACGAGGCAGCGGTGCTGCGGACGCTGGAACTGCTGCAGGCGATCATGCAGGAGAAGCCAAAAGAGGAGGTGCTGATCCAGCTCGCGGTGCCGTTGTCCGGCCCGATGGGGCTGTTGTCAGGGCTGTCGGGATTGCTGCGGACGGCACAGCTGGAGCAGCCGAGGCTGAAGGGCCAGATCGTCGGGTTCGAAGCGGATGAGAGCGCTGTGCGGATTGCATCCGTGCTGCAGGAGAGTGCGCGAACGCCGGAGGCGAGGGAGGTGCGTTACCGCGCGGGCGAGCGGCAGGTTGCGGCGTGGCGCGAGCTGCTAGCGGGTGCGCAGCCCCGCTCAGTGCCCTGGCGTGATGGCGGAGTGTACCTGATCACGGGCGGAGCGGGCGGACTTGGACTGATCTTCGCGGAGGCGATCGCGGGCGGGGCCAAGGACGCGGTGATCGTCCTGACCGGACGTTCGGAGCTTGATGCGGCGCGCAGGGCCCGGCTTGCGGAGCTGGAGGGATCGGGATCGCGGGTCGAGTACCGGCGCGTGGATGTGGCGGACGGGCCGGCGGTGCAGTCGCTGATCGCGTCCCTGTGCGAAGCCTATGGGGGCGTGACAGGGATCGTGCATGCGGCGGGCGTGCTGCGGGACAGCTTCCTGGTGAGGAAGACGGCGGAAGAAGTAAGAGCGGTGCTAGCGCCGAAGGTTGCCGGGGTGATGAACCTGGACGAGGCGACGCGTGATCTGACGCTGGAGTTTATGGCGCTGTTCGGCTCCGGGGCAGGCGCGTTCGGCAATGCCGGTCAGGCAGATTATGCGGCGGCGAACGCGTTCCTGAGCGCCTATGCTGCCTATCGCAACGAGCGGGTCAGCCGCGGCGAGCGCTGGGGTCGGACGGTGTCGATCGCCTGGCCGCTGTGGCGTGATGGCGGAATGCGGCTGCCGGAGGCTGTTGAGCGGCAGCAGCGGGAGAGCGGGCCGCTATCGCTTGCGACGGCGGCCGGGCTTGCGGCGTTCGAGCGGGCCCTTGCCGCGGAGGCTGACGAGATTGCCGTGGTGTCGGGCGACGCGGGAGCGTTGCGGGCGCAGCTTGCGGGCGGGGCAGTGTCCGCAGGTGAGGCAGCGCCGGATGCGGATGATGCGAGCGTCTCTGCACTTGGTGCGGTGAGCGGCGGGCCGGTATTGGTCGAGAAGACGGTGCTGGTCGACAAGACGGTGCAGCGGCTGAAGCAGATGCTGGCGGAGCTTGCCAAGCTTCGCCCCGAACAGGTCGATGCGCAGGAGCGGCTGGAGGTCTACGGCATCGATTCCGTGATGATCATGCTGATCAACCGGCTGCTGGGGAAGGTGTTTAGCGGACTGTCGAAGACCCTGTTCTTCGAGTACCCGACGCTTGCTGCGGTGGCGGAGTATCTGGTGGCGGAGCATGAGGCTGGCTGCGCGCGCTGGACCGGACTGGAGGATCAGGCGGCTGTGGTGCGGGCAAAGCCGGCCGGGCCGGTTGCGGCCCGCCGTTCGCAGACAAGCCGGTCCGGGCCGGTCGCCATGCCGCGCCGGTCCGCCTTGCGGTCGCGACCCTCCTCCGGCGGGGCGCGCGAGCCGATTGCGATCATCGCCATGAGCGGTCGCTATCCGGGCGCGCGGACGTTGGAGCAATATTGGGAGAACCTGAGGTCGGGCAAGGACTGCGTGAGCGAGCTTGCCGGGGAGCGCTGGCCGCTGGAGGGTTTTTATCATCCGGTTGCGGACGAGGCGGTTGCGAGCGGGCGGAGCTACAGCAAATGGGGTGGATTCGTATCGGGCTTTGCCGAGTTCGATCCGTTGTTCTTCGGGATCTCGCCGCGGGAGGCGGCGCAGATCGATCCGCAGGAGCGTCTGTTCGTAGAGAGCTGCTGGCAGGCGCTGGAGGATGGCGGCTATACGCGCGACGGGCTGCAGCGCCGCCACGGCAGCCGTGTCGGTGTGTTTGCCGGGATCACCAAGACCGGGTTTGCGCTGTACGGGCCAGAGCTTTGGCGCCGTGGCGAGCATGGGGCGCCGTACACCTCGTTCGCGTCGGTTGCGAACCGTGTGTCGTATCTTTTGAACCTGCGCGGTCCGAGCATGCCGATCGACACGATGTGCTCGGCGTCGCTGACGGCGATCCACGAGGCGTGCGAGCATCTTTACCGTGACGAATGCGAGCTGGCGCTGGCGGGAGGTGTGAACCTCTACCTTCATCCGCGGACCTATGTCGATCTGTGCGCGATGCGGATGCTGTCGAAGCAGGGTCAGTGCCGGAGCTTCGGCAAGGGCGGCGATGGCTTTGTGCCCGGGGAAGGCGTCGGCGTTGTGCTGCTCAAGCGGCTGTCGCAGGCAGAAGCCGACGGCGACCAGATCCATGCGGTGATCCGTGGCACCAGCATCAATCATGGCGGGCGGACCAACGGCTACACGGTGCCAAGTCCTGTTGCGCAGAAGGAGCTTGTGCGTGCGGCGCTGGAGAAGGCCGGGATCGATGCGCGCAGTGTGAGCTATATCGAGGCGCACGGCACCGGGACGGAGCTTGGCGATCCGATCGAGATCAGCGGTCTGACACAGGCGTTTGCCCAGGACACGGCGGACAGGCAGTTCTGTGCGATCGGCTCTGTGAAGAGCAATATCGGGCACCTCGAGGCGGCGGCGGGGATCGCGGGCCTGACCAAGATCGTGCTGCAGCTCAAGCATGGCGAACTGGCGCCGAGCCTGCATGCGGAGGAGCTCAACCCGCACATCGATTTTGCGAGCAGCCCGTTCGTGGTCCAGCGGAGCCGCGAGGCGTGGCGTCGTCCGGTGATCGAGGTCGGCGGGGTGTCTCGCGAGGTGGCGCGGCGAGCCGGGATCTCGTCGTTCGGCGCGGGCGGGTCGAACGCGCATGTGATTGTGGAGGAGTATGTGGCGCGCGCCGGGAGCGCGGGGCGGTCGATTGCAGTGCATCCGTCGCATCCGGCGCTGGTGGTGCTTTCGGCGAAGAGCGCGGAGCGTTTGAAGGAGCATGCGGGCCGGCTGGTTGCAGCGCTGGAGCGGGACGGGCTTGGCGACGGCGATCTTGCCGATGTGGCCTACACGCTGCAGGTGGGGCGTGAGGCGATGGAGAGCCGTCTGGCTCTGACGGCGTCGACGCTGGCGGAGGTCGTTGCAAAGCTGAAGGGCTATCTGGCGGGCGAGAAGGGGCTCGAGCTTTACGTCGGGGATAGCCGGCAGGCGAAGGAGGCGCTGTCGGTTCTTGGCGGCGAGGACATGGCCTCGCTGGTCGATGGGTGGATCGGCAAGGGTCAGTACGGCAAGCTGCTGGAGCTGTGGGTCAAGGGACTGTCGTTCGACTGGGAGCGGCTGTATGGCGAGGGCCGTCCGCGGCGGATCTCGCTGCCGACCTATCCGTTCGCAAGGGAGCGCTACTGGGTCGAGGCGGCGCCGGCGTCGGCGCTGCCTGTCTTTGGCGTTGCTGCGTCGGCGCCGTTGGAGCTTTTGACGTTCGAGGAGGTGTGGGAGGAGCGGCGGCTCGCGGGCGGTGCGGCGTGGGTGCCGGAGCGGCTGGTGTGCCTGTTGTCGGATGCCGGGCATCAGCACGGTGTGGCGGAGCTCATCCGTGCGCGTGCTGCGGGGACGGAGGTGATCTTCGTCGCGCAGCAGGGCGCGGCATCGGATGCTTCATCGGATCCTTCGGTTGGACACCGCTACGAGGTGAGGCGCGGCGATGCGGCGAGCTACCGGCAGGTGCTGGCGCGGATCGGTGCGGAGCACGGCCAGGTGGATGCGGTGCTTTACCTGTGGGCGCTGGAGGACGGCAGCTGCGTGCAGGACCTTGTGGCGGTGAAGCATGTGCTGCAGGGGATGGCCTCGAGCGGGCTGCGCTGCGAACGGCTGTTGCTGGCGGGCGCCTATGGCGATGCGCAGGAGCGCTGTCAGCTGGAAGCGTGGATCGGGTTTGAGCGCTCGCTCGGCCTGGTGTGGCCGCAAACGGGCGTTGCGGTGCTCGGCGTGGAGCGTGGCGTTGCGGTCGAAGCGTGGCTGGATCTTGTGTGGTCGGAGCTGAGTGCGGCGCCGTTCGGCAGCGCATTCTATCGCTGCGGCCGGCGCGAGGTGTGCGCGGTGCGCGCGCGTGCGCTGGAGGATGGGGTGAGCGTGCTGCGCGATGGCGGCACCTATGTGATCAGCGGCGGCTGCGGCGGGCTCGGGCTGTTGCTGGGTCAGCATCTGGCGCGGACGCGTCAGGCGAACCTGGTCCTGATCGGACGCTCCGGACTTGACGAGGGCAGGCGTCAGGCGATTGCCGGGCTGGAGCAACTCGGCAGCCGGGTGATGTATCTGCAGGCGGATGTGTGCGACGGCGTCGCGATCGCAGCCGGGTTGCAGTCGGCCGAGCAGCGCTTCGGCGCCTTGCATGGCGTGATCCATGCGGCGGGGATCAGTGACGGCCGCTCGGTGTTCGAGAAGGAGGACGGCCGGTTCGAGCAGGTGCTGGGGCCGAAGATCGCGGGCACGCAGGTGCTGGATGAGGCGCTTGGCGGACGTGAGCTGGATTTTGTCTGCTACTTCTCCTCTGCGGCGGCGATCCTGGGGGACCTCGGGGCCTGCGACTACGCGGTCGGCAATCGCTTCCTGATGGCGCATGCGCATGCGCGCAACGAACGGCAGGCGCGGGGCGAGCGTCACGGCCGGACAATGGTGATCAACTGGGGGCTCTGGCAGGACGGCGGGATGGGCATGGGCGGCGACGAGCCGACCCGGCTGTACCTGAAGTCGAGCGGGCAGCGTGCGCTGGGGTCGCAGGAAGGGATCGAGCTGTTCGAGCGCCTGCTGTGGCAGGGCTGTGCACAGCATCTGGTGCTGGCGGGCGATCGGCAGCGGGTGCATCGCTTCCTGAAGCTGGCGCATGAGCCGGCTGATACGCAGGAAGATGAGCAGGAAGATGCGACGTCAATGGCTGCCTCCGGCGGGGTCGGGGGAGAGCGTCCGTATCGCGGGGTGCGGGCGGAGCTGAAGGGGCTGAGCCTTGCGCAATGCGCGGCGTGGGATCTGAAGCAGCATGTGAGCGCGCTGCTGAAGCTGTCGCGCGAGCGGATCGAGGATGAGACCAACCTTGCCGACTTCGGGCTGGACTCGATCGGGCTTGCCGAGCTGGCGCGCCGGCTTGCCAGGCACTACGAGGTCGAGGTGCCGCCCTCGGTGTTCTTCAGTCATCCGACGCTGGCCGGGCTGACCGGGTATTTTGTCGAGGTCCACGCCGGCGCGGTCGAGCGTCTTTACAGGCCGGCGGAGAGCGCGGTGTCCGCGCCGGATCAGATGGCGGCTCAGCCAGCGGAGCGGATCGCAGCGGCGGCGGCGCCGCGTGCAGCATCGCGCCGTTCGCCATTGGCGAGGGTGGCGGCCTCGGATCGGACTGTTCCGGAGCCGATAGCGATCATCGGGATGAGCGGGCGCTTCCCCAAAGCGCGCACGGTCGATGAGTTCTGGGAGATCCTGTCGCGGGGCGAGGATGCGGTCGAGGAGATCCCGCCCGACCGGTTCGACTGGCGGCGGTATTACGGCGACCCGCAGCAGGAGGCGGGCAAGACCGATTGCAAATGGGGCGGCTTCCTGCCGGGGGTTGGCGAGTTCGATCCCCTGTTCTTCGAGATCTCGCCGCGGGAAGCGGAGCTGATGGATCCGCGGCAGCGGCTGTTGCTGATGGAGGCGTGGAAGGCGCTGGAGGCAGCGGGCCACGGGCCGATCCAGCTTGGCCGCAGCAAGGTCGGGATGTTCGTGGGTGCCGAGCAGGGCGAGTACCAGTTCCTGACGCGCGGCAGCGGCAGCATCACGTCGAACCATGACGGCATTCTGGCCTCGCGGCTTGCCTACGTGCTGAACATGCGCGGTCCTGCGATGGCGATCAACACGGCGTGCTCGTCGGGGCTGGTGGCGCTGCATCAGGCCTGCCTGAGCCTGCGCCACGGCGAGTGCGACACGGCGCTGGCGGCCGGTGTCAATCTGATGCTGACGCCGTTGTCCTATCTG
Source organism: Bradyrhizobium sp. OK095 (assembly GCF_900109945.1). GTDB lineage: Bacteria > Pseudomonadota > Alphaproteobacteria > Rhizobiales > Xanthobacteraceae > Bradyrhizobium. Next base: position 13,197 of record NZ_FOBX01000027.1, on the reverse strand, counting down.
GGTGCGAGCCAGGCGGGGATGCTGTCGAAGGACGGCAAGTGCCATGCGTTCGACCGCAATGCCAACGGCATGGTGCCTGCGGAGGCGGTCGTTGTGGTGGTGCTCAAGCGGCTGTCGCAGGCAGAAGCGGACGGCGACCGGATCCATGCGGTGATCCGTGGCAGCGGGATCAACTATGACGGCAAGACCAACGGGATCACGGCGCCGAGCGGGGCCTCGCAGGCGAGTCTGTTGCGAGAGGTGTATGACCGTCACGGCGTGAACCCCGAGGAGATCGGGCACATCGTCACGCACGGCACGGGGACGCGGCTTGGCGATCCCATCGAGATCAATGCGCTGTCGGATGCGTTCGGGCATTACACGCAGCGTCAGGGCTTTTGCGCGCTGACGTCGAGCAAGACCAATGTTGGGCATGCGCTTGCGGCCTCCGGTCTTGTGAGCCTGGTCGGGCTGGTGCAGTCGCTGCGGCACGGGGCGATCCCTGCGAGCCTGCATTGCGCGGAGGAGAGCGACTACATCGATTGGCGGGCGAGCCCGTTCTACGTGAACAAGACAAGGCAGGCCTGGCCGGAGCAGGCGCCAGGGGGAAGACGCCGGCTTGGCGCGGTGAGCGCGTTCGGGATGAGCGGGACCAACGCGCATGTGGTGGTGGAGAGCTATGACGAGGCAGCATCACCTGCGCCACTGACGGCGCCCTGTTATCTGCTGGTGCTGTCGGGCAAGACGGAAGCGGCCCTGCGCAGCCGGATCGCGGATTTGGTTGCGTTCCTGGAGAGCGGGGACCAGTCGGACGCTGATCTGTGGGGGATGAGCCACACGCTGCTGTGCGGGCGGCAGCACTTCGTCCATCGCTGCGCGATGGTGATCGAGGATCGGGCCTCGGCGCTGTACGCGCTGGGGCATGCCGGCAGCGGCGAGCGGCGAGCGAACCAGTTCCATGGAACGGTTGCGCGCAACTTCGTCGGACCAGCCGCGCTGCAGGGCTATGGCAACGAGTTGCTGGGACGGTGCGATGCGCTGCTCGGTGATGCGGTCAAATACCGCGACACGCTGTGCGGGCTGGCCGAGCTCTATTGCCAGGGCTACGAGCTCGACTGGGAGCAGCTGCATGGCGCGACGCGGCCGCGGCGGATCTCGCTGCCGACCTATCCGTTCGCAAGGGAGCGCTACTGGGTCGAGGCGGCGGGGAGACCAGCTGCCGAGCAGTCAGCGAGCTCAGCAGCTGGCGTGTTGCACCCGCTCCTGCATCGGAACACGTCGGACCTTCTTGCGCAGCGGTTCAGCACGAAGTTGAACGGAGAGGAATTCTATCTGCGCGATCACGTCGTGAGCGGCGTGCGGGTTCTTCCGGGTGTTGCGCAGTTGGAGATGGCGCGCGCGGCGGTTGACGCGGCGACGGGCGAGAATGGACGGCACGGGATACGACTGCAACAGGTGGTCTGGCTCCGGCCGGTCGTGGTGGGGGCGTCAGGACTGGAGCTCCATATCGAGCTGTTCGCGGCGGACGAGGACCGGATCGATTACGAGATCTACAGTGGAGCTGCGGGAGCCGCGGATGATGATCGCGTGATCCACAGCCAGGGGCGCGCCATCGTGGGCTCGCTCGATGAGCCGGTGGGCGTAGATGTTGCTGGTCTGCAGGCGAGGTGCGACCATCCAATCTCCTCGCCGGATTGTTATGCGCGGTTCGCGGCGCAGGGATTGAACTATGGTCCGGCATACCAGGGGCTCGCGGGCTTGTCCGTTGACCTGCAGGGTACGGTGCGTGCGCAGGTCTTGGCACGGCTCGAGCTTCCGCCTTGTGTCGACGAGACCTCGGCCGATTATGTGCTGCATCCGAGTGTGATGGATGCCGCGTTACAGGCGAGCGTTGGCCTCGGCGCAGACGGGCAAGGCGGATCGGGGCAGCCATCGCTGCCGTTCGCGCTGGAAGAAGTGTTGGTGATCTCGCCGAGTCCTGCGCGGGGCTTCGCATGGGTTCGGGCATCAGGGCAGGAATCCACCAAGCTGGACGTCGATATCTGTGACGATGCGGGACGCGTGTGCGTCCAGCTTCGCGGGTTCAGCACGCGCGCGGCCGCCGGTGAACATAGTCCGGAAGCGACCATGAATGAGGTCGAGGCAGGTCTCCATACGCTGACGCCCGTGTGGGAGCCGGTAGAACCTGAATTGAACATCGGCTCGCCGCTGCCGGCGGATCATGTGGTGATTATTGGCGCTACATCGGCGCGCTCGGCAGCCCTGCACCGGTGTTATCCGCACGCGCAACAGCTGGACATCGCGACCGACGCCACGCCTGAACGGATCAGCGAACAGCTGCGGCCATTGGGGAAGGTCGATCACATCGTGTGGTTGGCGCCGGAAACGCCGGCGTCCTTTGCGATCGAGGAGGCGGTCGTCGAGGGGCAACGGCAGGGAGTGCTGCAGTGCTTCCGCCTGATCAAGGCGATGCTCGCGCTGGGTTATGGCACCAAGGCATTGGGCTGGACGGTCATCACCACGCAAAGTCAGGCAATCCGCCGTGACGAGGCGATTGATCCTACGCATGCGAGCGTGCACGGATTGGTCGGTTCGATGGCCAAGGAATATCCGAACTGGCAAGTGCGGATCGTGGATATGCCATCGCGCGAGCAATGGCCGGTCGACGAGCTGTTGCGGCTGCCCGGTGATGAGGGCAGGAGTTGGGGATATCGCGATGGCGAGTGGTATCGTCATCTGCTGCTGTCGAGTGAGCTGTCTGCTGCAAAGGGCGACACGTACCGGCGGGGTGGCGTCTATGTCGTGATCGGCGGGGCCGGCGGCATCGGCGAGGCCTGGAGTGAATACATGATCCGCGTCTACCAGGCGCAGATCGTGTGGATCGGACGGCGGCCGCAAGATGCAACGATCCAGAGCAAGCTGGATCGACTGGCGAAGCTTGGCCCTGCGCCGCTCTACATTGAGGCCGATGCGACCGATCGATGGGCGTTGGAGCGAGCCTATGCGCGCATCAAGCAGCAGCATGCGCAAGTTCATGGCGTGATCCACTCTGCGATCGTCCTGCTCGACAAGAGCCTGGCCGAGATGGAGGAAACGACATTTTCCGCGGTGCTGTCGGCGAAGGTCGACGTGAGTGTGCGTCTGGCTCAGGTGTTCTGCGAGGACGCGCTGGATTTCGTATTGTTCTTCTCCTCGCTGCAGAGCTTCGCCAGAGGCCACGGGCAAGGAAACTACGCGGCGGGTTGTACCTTCAAGGACGCGTTTGCGTATGCGCTCGCCCGGATCTGGCCATGTCCGGTCAAGGTTATAAACTGGGGTTATTGGGGCAGTATCGGAATTGTTGCCGCAGAAGCGTATCGGAATCGCATGGCGCGAGCAGGCCTCGGCTCGATCGAGGCAGAGGAAGGCTTTGCGGCGCTGGAATTGCTGCTGGCCGCGCCCCAGAGCCAGATCGTCCTGTCGAAAACGACGCGATCGCTCGCAACGGAAGTCATTCTTCCGGAGATGCTCCGCGTCTACGCGCCGGAGATGCCATCCACTTCCGCCGGCTTGCAAACCGATCAAGAGCAGTCAGCTCGAGGCGAACTGCCGCAACGGCGCGGCGAGTTCCTGGGCATTGAGGAATTGGCCGGCAGGCTGCTGTGGGTGCAGCTGACTGAGGCTGGTTTTCCGACAGGTGAGAAGTCAAGCATCGGAGCGATCAAGGCTGGGCTCGGCCTGCAAGACTCATACGACCGTTGGCTCAAGGAGAGCCTTGGCGTCCTGGTGGAGCGCGGATTCGTTGTGCTCGACGGCGGGACCTATTCCGCGATCGATGGGCATGTGCTGGAAGCCGAGACGGTCTGGCGTGAATGGGAGGCTCAAAAGTGCGCATTGCCGGCGGATCCGATGACCGCTTCCCAGATCACGCTGTTGGAGACGACGCTGCGCGCGTTGCCCGACATTCTCAAAGGAACGAAACGGGCGACGGATGTGATGTTCCCGGACGGCTCCCTGACACTGGTGGAAGGGATCTACAAGGACAATCCGTTCTCGCGTTACTTCAACGAAGCAATCGCCGGGATGGCGGTGAGCTTCGTCGAGGAGCGATTGAAGCAGGATCCTTCGGTCCGCGTCCGCATACTCGAGGTTGGTGCCGGTACCGGCGCCACCAGCACGGAGGTGCTGGCCCGGCTGAAGCCTTATGGATCTCACATCGCGGAGTATCTGTACACGGATCTGTCGCAGGCGTTCCTGCTGCATGCCCATGCGACTTTCGGGCCGGATCATCCCTACCTGAATTGCGGCATCTTCAATGTCGAGCATCCGATCGCCGGGCAAGCAATTGACGCAGGCGGCTTCGATATCGTGATTGCGACCAATGTGCTGCACGCGACACGCGACATCCGGCGCACGCTGCGTAACGTCAAGGCCGCTCTGCGGACCAATGGTCTGTTGCTGCTCAATGAGATCAGCATCAAGAGCCTGTTTGCACATTTGACCTTCGGGCTGCTGGATGGCTGGTGGCTATACGACGACGAAAAAGTGCGGATACCGGGTTGCCCGGCGCTGTCTCCGGATCGCTGGCGCAGGGTTCTCGAGCACGAGGGATTCCGCTCGATCTTTTTCCCTCGGTCGGAGGCGCATGCTGCCGGGCAGCAGATCGTCGTGGCGGAAAGCGACGGCGTGGTCCGACAGACGCGCGCCGCCCTGGGGACGCGTGGAACGATCGTGCGATCGCCGGCGCAGGCCGAGCGGGCAGCTCGGGCAAGTCAACCCGTGCTGCCCGTCAGGTCGGTCGATGACGAAGGCCGGTTGCTGGAGGCGGTCCAGGCGTCGTTGCTTCAAGAAGTGTCTCGCCTCATCAAGGCGAAGGTCGAGAGTCTTGATCCTAATGGCGAGTTGAGTGAGTACGGGTTCGATTCGATCAGCTTTACGGCATTGGCTCACCACCTCAACCAGCTTTACGGGCTGGAGCTGATGCCGACGATTTTCTTCGAGCATCCGACGCTGGGGGATCTCGCGCGCTACCTTGCCAACGAGCACAAGGCGGTCTTTGCGGCGCGATTTGCGCCGTCTGCGAAGGCGGCCGTGGTCCAGGCAAGGAAGGCGGAGGAGTTTGTTGAATCGCGTCCGCGCCTGACACCGCGAGGCGGTCGGTTTACGGGCCCGAATCTTGCGAACGCGAGTCTCGTGGCGCGCGAGCACGCGGATCCAAAGCCGGCCGCAGCCGATGCGGTTGCGGTGATCGGGGTGAGCGGCCGCTTCCCCATGGCCGAGGACGTCGCGGCGCTGTGGCGCAACCTGGTCGAGGCGCGGGACTGTATCGTTGAGATACCGAAAGAGCGCTGGGACTGGCGGGCGGTTCATGGCGATCCGCTCAAGGAGGCCAACAAGACCCGCGTCAAATGGGGTGGTTTCATCGACGGTGTCGATGAATTCGATCCCTTGTTCTTCGGCATCTCGCCGCGCGAAGCGGAGCTGATGGATCCGCAGCAGCGGTTGATGATGATCTACATCTGGAAGGCGATCGAGGATGCCGGCTATTCCGCGGCGAGCCTTGCGGGCAGCCAGACTGCAATTCTGGTGGGCACCGGCAACAGTGGTTACGGCCGGCTGCTCATACAGTCCCGGGCTGCCATAGACGGCTACAGTGCCATGGGCATGACGCCGTCGGTTGGTCCGAACCGGATGAGTTATTTTTTCGATTGGCACGGACCGAGCGAGCCGATCGAGACGGCGTGCTCGAGCTCGCTGGTGGCGGTGCACCGGGCAATGCAGGCGTTGGCGAGCGACGGCTGCGAGTTGGCGATTGCGGGGGGCGTCAATACGATCCTGACGCCGGAGGGACACATCAGCCTGGACAAGGCCGGGATGCTGAGCGTGGATGGCCGCTGCAAGGCCTTCTCCCGAGATGCCAACGGCTTTGTGCGCAGCGAAGGCGTCGGCATGCTGGTGCTGAAGAAGCTGTCGGCAGCCGAACGGGACGGCGATCATATTTATGGCGTGATCCGGGGCAGCGCGGAGAATCATGGCGGTCGTGCGCAATCGCTGACGGCGCCCAATCCGAAAGCGCAGGCGGAGTTGCTGAAGGCAGCCTACAGGCGTGCCGGGATCGATCCGCGGACGGTGAGCTACATCGAAACGCACGGCACCGGGACGGAGCTCGGCGACCCGATCGAGATCAGCGCCCTGAAGAGCGCATTCAACGATTTGGTTGAGTCGAGCGAAGGCTTACCGGCTGGGCCGGCCTATTGCGGCCTCGGCTCGGTGAAGAGCAATATCGGGCATCTTGAGCTGGCGGCCGGTGTTGCGGGGCTGATCAAGGTATTGCTGCAGCTCAAGCACAAGACGCTGGTGAAGAGCCTGCATGCGGAGGAGCTCAACCCGTACATCCAGTTGCAGGGTAGCCCATTTCACATCGTGCAGCAGACGCAGCCCTGGCCGGCACTACGGGATGGCAAGGGCCGCGATTTGCCGCGACGCGCCGGCGTGAGCTCGTTTGGCGCGGGCGGCGTCAACGCACATGTCGTGGTTGAGGAGTACCTGCCGCAAGCTGCGGGCGCGCGGCCCTCGATTGCCGAGCAGCGCCCGTCGCTGATCGTGTTGTCGGCCAAGAATGCGGAGCGGCTGAAGGAGCGCGCCAGTCAACTTGTTGCGGAGCTGGAGCGAGGCGAGCTTGGCGAGGGCGATCTCGCCGATCTCGCTTACACGCTGCAGGTCGGTCGCGAGGCAATGGAATGCCGGCTGGCTCTAACGGCGGATTCTCTGGCGGAGCTTGTCGCGAAGCTGAAAAGCTATCTCGGCGGCGAGGAGGCGATCGAGGCACTTTATCAAGGCGACGCACGGCGCGAGAAGGACACGCTTTCCGCGTTTGCGGTCGATGAGGATATGGCGCAGATCGTCGTCGGCTGGATCGCGAAGGGTCGGTACGGCAAGTTGCTGTCGCTCTGGGTCAAGGGGCTGCCGGTCGAGTGGTCCTGGCTTTACGGCGAAGACCGGCCGCGGCGGATCTCGCTGCCGACCTATCCGTTCGCAAGGGAGCGGCATTGGATCGCGGCGCCTCCGCGGCCTGCGAACGCGGTGGTTGCGGCGCGTGCAGATGTTGACGAGGTCGCGCGGATCGAGCCGGTGCGGGAGTTGAGGGCGGCGTCGGGGGGCGGGGTCGCAGAGTACCTCACCCAGTACTTGTTCGAGCGGCTCGGGATTGCCTCGACGACGGTTGATCCGAACGTCGAGCTGAGCAGCTATGGACTGGATTCGATCGGTGCCATGGGCTTGCGGCAGGCCTGCGAGGCGCGGTTCGGCATCAAGATCACGGCGCGGGAGATGCTGGAGCATCGGACGCTGGCGGCGTTGACGGCGCATCTTGCCGGACAGCTGCCGGCGGCCCCGGCGCCTGGTGCGGAGTTTGTCGCGCCGGGCACGCCGGATGAGGGATCCAGCGAGGTCACAGCGTCGTCGCCTGATCCGGTCAGGAGCGAACTTTCGGAAGGACAGAAGGGACTGTGGGCGCTGCAGCAGCTTGACCCCGGGATGAGTGCGTACAACGTCCCGCTGTGCTTCCGGGTTCGTCAGGAGATCGACGCGGATGCGTTCCGGCGAGCGCTGGGCGCGATGTTGTTGCGCCATCCGGTTCTCGCGGAGGCGATCGTCGAGAAGGATGGCGTTCCCCATCGTGCGCCTGGCGAGGCGGGTGTGCTGCTGAGCGAGGAGGATGTCGGCGCGCTTGGGGAGGACGAGCTGCTTGCGCATCTACGTCGGCGGGCCAAGGAGCCGTTCGCGCTGGAGCGCGGTCCGCTGCTGCGGGTGACGCTGCTGAGACGCGCGGATGAGACCATCATCCTGATCGTGGTGCATCACATTGCGTTCGACGCCGGTTCGATCGTGCCGTTCCTGCGGCAACTGGTGTCGGGCTATGAGGCGCTGCTGCGGAACGAGAGCGTGGACCCGGCGCCGGCATCTGCAGCAAGCTATGCCGACTTCGTTGCGTGGGAGCAGCAGATGCTGTCGGGTCCTGCGGCAGCGGCGCACCTGGCCTATTGGAAGGAGCATCTGGCGTCCGCACCAGTGACGCTGGCGCTGCCGACCGACCGTCCGCGGCGGCTGTCATCGGGAACGCCCGGCCGCACCCATACGCGGCGGATCAGTGGCGGCCTGAAGGAAGGCATCGCTGCCCTGGCACGCTCCGAGCGGGTGACGCCGGCGACGCTGTTCCTGAGCCTGTATCAGCTGCTGCTGAGCCGCTACACGGGCGAGGACGACCTTGTGGTGGGAATGTCGGTTGCGACGCGGCCGCGGCCGGAGTTCAGGGACCTGATCGGCTACTTCATCAACATGGTCCCGGTGCGGATGCGCCTGGACGGCACGCAGGCGTGGTCGGAGCATGCGGCGGCGTTGCAGGCCTGCATGGCCGACTGTCTCGACCACAGCGTCTATCCGTTCCCGACGTTGGTGCGGGAGCTGAAGATCCGGCGTGTGCCGGGCGTGGCGCCGATCTTCCAGGTGGCCTTCACCTACCAGAATAATGTCGATGTGGCGGGCTTTGGTGAGCTGGTGCGGTCGCGCGGCCAGACATTGCAGCTGGAGCCGTTTGCGGGCCTGAACCAGGAGGGCGAGTACGAGCTGACGCTGGACGTGTTCGAGGATGTCGGCGGGTTCCTGCTCAACCTCAAATACAACCCTGATTTGTTCGACGAGGCGACGATCTCGCGGATGATGGGTCACTATGTGAGCCTGGCTGAGGTGGTGGTGGAGCGGCCCTCGGCGGGGCTTGGCGACTACGCGCTGCTCACGGCGGCGGAGCAGGATCAGCTGGTCCGGAGCTGGAACGCGACGGAGGCAGATGCTTCGGAGCGCTCGTGTGTCCATGAGCTGTTTGCGGAGCAGGCGCAGCGCACGCCCGATGCGGTGGCGGTACGGTTTGGCGATGGCGCGCTGAGCTATCGGGAGCTGGATCGGCGCAGCAGCCTGTTGGCCGGCTATCTGCGGCAACGCGGGGTGGGGCCGGACCGGCTTGTGGGGATTTGCGTCGAGCGCTCGCTGGACATGGTGGTCGGGCTGCTTGCGATCCTGAAGGCGGGTGGGGCCTACGTGCCGCTGGATCCGAGCCATCCGCGCGAACGGCTGCAACACATCCTGTCGGATAGCGGGGTGTCGTTGCTGCTGACGCAGTCGGAGCTGCTCGGCGATCTCGGTGTGCTTGCCGGAGTGGGGATCGGGATCGTGGCGATCGACCTCGACTGGAGCGGGAGCGAGGCAGAGCCGGCGGATATAAGCGAGGGTTCGGCAAATCCCGAGGCAGGCCCCGAGGATCTCGCCTACGTCATGTACACCTCGGGCAGCACGGGCCTGCCGAAGGGTGTGATGATCCCGCACCGGGCGCTGACCAATCTGCTGACGTCGATGAACCGGGAGCCCGGCCTGCGCGGTGACGACCGGCTGCTGGCGGTGACGACCTACTGCTTTGACATCGCCGGCTTTGAGCTGTTTGGGCCGCTGCTGGTGGGAGCGTGCTGCGAGATTTGCCCGGGCGATGCGGCCGGAGATGTCGAGAAGCTGAAGCGGATGATCCGCACCCGGCGGCCGACGGTGATGCAGGCGACGCCTGCGACCTGGACCATGCTGTTCCGTTCAGGGTGGCGCAACGAGGAGGGGGTGCGGATCGTCTGCGGCGGCGAGGCGCTAGGCGAGACGTTGCGGCAGAGCCTGGTCGCGAGCGGCTCGGAAGCCTGGAACATGTATGGTCCGACCGAGACGACGATCTGGTCGATGCTGTGGCGGATCGGCGGGAGCGGTCCGATCAGCATCGGCCGTCCGCTGGCCAATACGCAAGTCTATGTGCTGGACAGCCATCTTCGTCCTGTTCCGGTCGGGGTTGCCGGGGAGCTTTGCATCGCCGGCACCGGTCTTGCGCGCGGTTATCACAACAGATCCGAACTGACGGAAGAACGCTTCGTCGAGAGCCCGTTTGTGCAAGGAGCCAGGCTTTACCGTACCGGCGACATGGCGCGCTGGCTCTCCAGCGGGGAGGTCGAGTATCTCGGCCGACTCGACGGCCAGATCAAGCTTCGTGGCTATCGGATCGAGCCGGGAGAGATCGAGGCGCAGCTTGCAAGCTACCCGGGGATCGGCCATTGCGCGGTCGTGTTGCAGGCCTCCGACGAGCGCAGCCGGCTGATCGCGTTCTATGTCTGGGATACCGCTCACGGTGCGGCGCCGGGGGCGGGGCTGCTGCGGGAGCATCTGAAGGCGAAGCTGCCGGATTACATGATCCCGGCGTTCTTCTCGCCACTGGCGGCGATCCCGCTGACGCCGAACGGCAAGGTCGACCGCAAGCGGCTGGCGGAGATCCGGACCGGGCAGGATCGCAAGGCGACGCCGCGCCAGGGCACGGCGAGTGAGATCGAGAGGCGCGTGGCTGAGATCTGGCGCGGCGTTCTGGGCAATGCGGAGATCGATGCGGAAGATGGGTTCTTCGAGAGCGGCGGCGATTCCATTCTTGCAGTGACGCTGGCGGCGCGGATCCGCGACAGTTTTGCGCTCGACTTCGACGTGACGCGCCTGTTCGAATATGCCAGCGTCCGGGCCATCGCGGATTACATCGCCGGCCGGACGCCGGATGCGGCGGACGAACCTGTTGCCGAACCGGCTGCGCCGGTTCGCGCTGTTGCGCGCAGCGAGGCCGGCCATCCCGACTATTACCGCTCAAGCGTTGCGATCATCGGGATCTCCTGCCACGTGCCGGGCGCGGAGAACCATCGTCAGTTCTGGGACAATCTGATCTCGGGCAAGGAAGGCGTAGAGGTTCTCACCGCGGCCGAGCTGCACCAGCTCGGCGTGCCCGAGCAGATCATGGACAATCCGCGCTACGTTCCGGTGCGCGCCACGATTGCGGGCAAGGATCTGTTCGATCCGGCGTTCTTCAAGATCTCGCCGAAGGACGCCGCCTTGATGGATCCGCAATTGCGGCTTCTGCTGCAGCATGCGTGGTGGTCGATCGAGGATGCCGGTTATGTGCCCTCCGACATCCCCAATACGGGTGTGTACGCCTCGACCAGCAACAGCTTCTACGGCGCCAGGCTGTTCGCATCGGCCAACAAGGCCGGTGTGTTGGACAATTACGATCACTACCAGGCCTGGCTGCTGTCACAGAGCGGAACGGTTCCGACGATCATCTCCTACAAGCTGGGACTGCGGGGCCCGAGCTACGCAGTTCATTCGAACTGTTCATCCTCGCTGATCGGCCTTTACACCGCCTATCAGACCCTGTTGCGGGGCGAAATCACGCATGCGCTGGTGGGCGCGGCCGCGCTTGGTGCGGGCTCGGCGGGCTACGTCTATCAGGAAGGGTTGAACTTCGCCTCTGACGGCCATGTCAAGACGTTCGACGCCAAAGCCGACGGCATGATCGGGGGCGAAGGGGTCGCGGTCCTGCTGTTGAAGCGGGCGGAGGACGCGGTCGCGGACGGCGATCATATCTATGCGCTGATCCGTGGTGTTGCGGTCAACAATGACGGCACGGGCAAGGCCGGCTTCTATGCGCCGAGCGTGCAAGGGCAGGCTGAGGTGATCGGCCAGGCCTTCGCGAACAGTGCTGTCGATCCGCAGACGATCGGCTATGTCGAGGCGCATGGCACCGGAACGTCGCTCGGCGATCCCATCGAGTTTGCGGCGCTGAGCCAGGCGTTCCGCAAGCACACCGACACCGAGCAGTTCTGCGGCCTTGGCTCGGTGAAGAGCAATATCGGCCATCTCGATGTCGCCGCCGGCCTTGCCGGCACCATCAAGGCCGCGCTGGCGCTGCAGCACGGCAAGATCCCGCCGACCATCAATTATCACGACGCCAGTCCGCATCTGGATCTGGCGAACTCGCCGTTCTACATCGCCGACACTGCTGCCGACTTCGCTCCGAGCGATCAGCCGCGCCGGGCAGCGGTGAGCTCGTTCGGCATCGGCGGCACCAACACCCATACCATTCTCGAACAGGCGCCGGAGCGCGCGGACGTCGCTGGGCCGGCTGTGGCCGGCCCCTGCCTTGTGCCGCTGTCCGCGCGAACCGAGGAGCAGCTCAAGCAATACGCCGCCGCGCTGCTCGCCTTCGTCGAGGCCGCCCACGCCACGCAACGTCCCATCGCTCTCGCCGACGTTGCCTACACGCTGCAGGTGGGCCGTGAGGCGATGGAATGCCGGCTGGCTTTGACGGCGTCCTCACTGACGGAGCTCGTGGCGAAGCTGACGGGCTATCTCGCCGGCGAGAAGGGGATCGAACACCTCCATACAGCTGAGATCAGGCAGAGCAAGCACGTGTTGTCGGTCTTTGCGACCGAGGACATGGCGCAGATCGTCGGTGGCTGGATCGCGAAGGGGCAGTACGGCAAGTTGCTGTCGCTCTGGGTCGAGGGGCTGCCGGTCGAGTGGTCCTGGCTTTACGGCGAAGACCGTCCGCGGCGGATATCGCTGCCGACCTATCCGTTCGCAAGGGAACGACACTGGATCGGGGTGCTGTCGCAGCCGGCGAACGCGGTGGCCGCGGCGCGTGCAGATGTCAACGCGGCCACGCGGATCGAGCCGGCGCAGGAGTTGAGGGAGGCTTTTGGCGGCGGGGTCGGAGAGTATCTTACGCAGTACTTGTTCGAGCGGCTCGGGATTGCCGCCGCGACGGTCGATCCGAACGTCGAGCTGAGCAGCTACGGGCTGGATTCGATCGGCGCCATGGGCTTGCGGCAGGCCTGCGAGGCGAGGTTCGGCATCAAGATCACGGCGCGGGAGATGTTGGAGCATCAGACGCTTGCGGCGTTGACGGCGCATCTTGCCAGGCAGCTGCCGGCGGCTGGCGCAGAGGTCGTCGCGCCGGGCGCGGCGGATGAGGGATCCAGTGAAATCACGGCGTCGTCGCCTGATCCGGTCAGGAGCGGGCTTTCGGAGGGACAGAAGGGACTATGGGCTCTGCAGAAGCTTGTCCCGGCGATGAGTGCGTACAATATCCCGCTGTGCTTCCGGGCTCGCCAGGAGATCGATGTGGATGCGTTCCGGCAGGCGCTGGGCGCGATGTTGTTGCGTCATCCGGTTCTTGCGGAGGCGATCGTCGAAGAGGACGGCGTTCCCCATCGCGCACGCGGCGAGGCGGGGGTGTTGCTGAGCGAGGAAGATATCTCCGGGTTTGCGGATGACGAGCTGCTTGCGCATCTGCGTCGGCGAGCGAAGGAGCCGTTCGTGCTGGAGCGCGGTCCGCTGCTG
>NZ_FOBX01000007.1 GCF_900109945.1 Bradyrhizobium sp. OK095 | reverse complement strand
GAAGCCGCGTTCGCGCAAAACAAGGCAAGATAAAACGTCGTGGCAACCGCCCTGTCACCGAGATTATCGTGTCTCACTTGAGGGGTGCAGTCCAGTGCGTTCAATTGATCTAACGCGTCCCCCATAATGTCGCAGGAATCTGCCGAATAGGTCTCTTTTCCGTGTCTGGCGGGATGATGTTCGGTCATTCCTTAGCAGAGACATTTTCGATTTGAACGGAATTGCTGCGTTCAGGGCGATCCTTTGTATCGCCAAAAACTGAAGTCTGTGCTCCTGCCCCCACGCCAAGAGCGAATGTGCCTGAACTGCTTACGGTGCCAATAGAAACTGTGGGGTAGCGGGCGGCAGTACCCGAGGAAATCAATGCGGCCAGTATACGCGCTACTGTGGGGACTAAACGAAGAGCAATGAACACTGCTACAAGATAGTAGGCGCTGCTAGCCAATTCTCCGAACACCGGAATGCCATCGAAGGCACGCGGCACAAACAGTGTAAGAAGATACAGCAAGATAAACTTCTCTAGTTGGCGACGATCATCAAGGGCTACACCGACGTTTCCGGGAATGACCTGCACATCCTCTTCTTCGTTGAAGCCAAAGACTTTCACAGCGGGCGTACCGTTGCCTGACAGGATGAAATGAAGCGTGACTCGCTGACCCACCGGAAAATACCCGAGCAAAGCAGTCTTTTCGTTCATCCCGTCCGTTCCGACATCAGCGGAAAATGCGAGCTCTTTGGGCGGCACAGGGTCAATGCTCCAATCCAAAATTTCCAGACTAGTCGGAAATTCGAAACGAAGCTGCTGTTTGCGGATGATAGCGGTGCCGCTATTGACCATCTCGCAACGAATGTAGCCGATGTTCTCCGCTGGTCTGCCTTTGTAAGAAATACTCAGATCTTTTGCTAGGCGCTCCTCTATCCCTAGCAAGCCTTTCTTGGCGTCCACGTCGTAGGAAATTTCCCAGCGCGCCTCCTTTCGGTCTTTCAAATAGTACAGAATATAGCCACCTAGCAGCGACAGAACAGCGGATACCACTGCGATAGCAAGTTTGCCCTCGAGGGTATTTGAGAACTCGATGGCTTGTGCGACCTGTTGAGCCGATACGCTCGAGCTGTTAAATTGAAATAGAACTGCAATAATAAAAGTGAGCCATAAGCGTTTCATAATTGCCTGCCTTTGATGGTATTATCGCTCCTAGCATATCTTGAGTTGAGAAGAGATTGAAGCCGCCCTTCATTTGCGTCGCGATGCTGCCGCAAACGACTCGACGGCACTGGCTGTGCTGGCTCAACGCTGTTGTGTTCAGTTCGATCGACGGTTGTGCCTCAACGAGGGGGCGTTCTTTCGTGTCTAGTCGAATTATCTTGGTTGAACCGCTACCTCAAATACCCCACCACCATCCTTGTCGTCTCCTCCACCAGCGTCCGCACCGTCTTCTCCGACAGCACCTCCGCCTCGTTCAGCACCGTGTTGTGCGCGACCGCTTCGATCGCGCTGACGCAGATGAAGGTCGCCAGCCCCGGATCGATCTTGCGCATCTCCTTGCGGCGGCTTTCGAGGTAGGCGCGCACGAGAGCGTGGACCTCGCGGTTGAAGGCTTCGACGTCGGCGAGTTGGCCCGTGCGCGGGATCTGCTCGGCGAGCACCCGGTGCAGTTTCGGATTGATGCGGTGGGCTTCGATCGCGACGGTGACGAGTTTTTGCACGGCTTTCTCGATCGGGAGGTCGGCGACCTCTGCCAGCGCTGCGCGGACGAGGCCCATGATCTCCTCGTTGTGGCGGTCGATCACGGCGGCGACGAGGGCCTCCTTGCTGGGAAAATATTGGTAAAGCGAACCGACGCTGACGCCGGCGATCTCGGCGATGCGGTTGGTGCTGGTCTTCTCAAAACCTTCCTTGACCAGAATGCGAGCAGTCGCCTCGACCAGCGCGTCGACGGTGGCGCGCGATCGTGCTTGCAGTGCATTTTTCCGGGGCTTTGTCGGCGGCGTGCGCGCCATGGATTTGCGATCCCCAATGCGAGTAGAAAAAGCGAGTGATCGCTCGCATTATAGTCGCGGGGTGGGCCCTGTCGGCAAGCCTCTTTGTCGCCATATGGAATGCCGGGCCAGGCGGAGAACCGAGCATGAGCGTTGCACGAATTGTGTCGGCCTTGCAGTTTTGTCCTGATATCTGCGCGCCGCGTAGCCGCGATCCCGGGCCGAGCTTGCAGAGCCGCGGCTTCAACGCGCTGCTCGGGCTGCTTCCCTACAAGCAGCAGCTGGCGTCGGCCGAGGCCGTGCAGGCACATGTTCAGAAGCTCGCATTGCAGCCGGCTTCCTTCGAGCCGACGGGGTTGGGGCGCGGCGTCGAGGCGATCCTGACCAAGATGGGGGGATGGCCGGTCTATTACACGGCGCCGTCGTCGGGCCATGAGGGCTGCAACCAGATCATGTTCCTGCATGGCGGCGGCTACATCAACGAGATCGTGCCGGCGCATTGGCGCTTCGTCGGCCAGATGACGCGCAAGGCGGGCGTGGTTTGCGTCGTACCGATCTATCCGCTGGCGCCGCGCGCGACCGCGAAGGAGGTCGTGCCGGCGACGGCCGAGCTGTTGCGGATGCTGCTCGAAGATGCCGGGCCCGCGAAGGTCACGGTGGTCGGCAATTCCGCCGGCGCGGGCCTCGCGCTCGCCGCGTGCCAGTGGCTGCGCGATCGCGGGCACCGGCAGCCGAACCGATTGATATTGATCTCGCCTGCGGCCGACGCGTCGGTCAGCCGTCCGGAGCAAATCGAGATCGCAGGCCGCGATCCGATCCAGGACATTCCGGGCATACGCGAAGCGGGACGGCTCTATGCCGGCGATCTCGATGTCGGCCATTCCTTCGTCAGCCCGCTCAACGGCGCCTTGCGCGCGCTCGCACCGATGACGATTTTCTCAGGCACGCGCGATCTGCTCTATCCTGACAGCGTCGATCTCGCGGAGCGGGCGAGGGCGGTGGGCGTTTCGGTCGAGCTGCATCTGCTCCGCGACCAGCCGCACAATTATGCGCTGATGCCGACGCCGGAGGGGCGGCAGGCGCGTGCGCTGATCATGCGCGCAATAGCTTGAGGCGGGAAGGTGTGACTGATGTCACAGGGCGCGCAGCCTCGGTGGGCCGGCCTGGCGTTGCAAGCTCGCGCAGGGAAAAGGCTGCCCCGGGCGTTTCCTCGATAGACGTAATTTTGCGGGGCCTTTAGGCGTGGCCCTTGATCTCGTAGTGGCCCGGCACGCATTTGTAGCGGTCGAGACGCCAGTTGGTGTGATAGATCGGATGCTCGCCCATCCATTTCGCCAAGGGCGCCTGCGCGCCGACCGCACACGCCATCATCGACATTTCGGGCGTCATGTTGCTGTCGGTCACGATTTCCTCGACGCAACTGCCTGAGCTAGCTGCGCTAAGCCGGCAGAGCACGGCTACGACGGTCACGAACATTCCAGTCACCTCATCGGTAGTTTCAGACCACGAAGAGGATGCAAGCGGAGTGCCAGAGCCTGTGACACAAACAACACGCTGGCCTGGCCGACTCGACCCAGCGTCCACCCCCATTTGACGATTCGGATTGTAAAAAAATTGCCCTTAAACCGAAGCCGGAAAAATACGGGGGACCCGACGCGTCAATCGCCTGAGGCGGCGGTGCCACGGCGGCGGGGCCGAATCAGCGCGTCATGACGGGCGGGATTCGGCGCCGGCAGCACCCGCAGGTCGTGCACAACCCTTTCGAATAGTCCGCGCGTCGAAATAACGGATGTCGATCGTGGTCCACCCGCTTTTACCTGCGGATGCGGCGCTGCTACATTTCGCGCGAGCCTTGCCGAACGGGAGGCGATGAAGAAACAAACCGATAAGGGGAGGGGCCGAAAGTCCCATGAAGGATTTTGCAGGAAAGATCGCCGTGATCACCGGCGGCGGCACGGGAATGGGACGCGAGCTCGCACGGCAGCTCGTTGCCGAGGGCTGCAATGTCGCGATGTGCGACGTCTCGGAGGCCGCGATGGCCGAGACCAAGCGGCTCTGCGAGGTCGAGAAGCTGCCGCAGGGGCTGCGCATCACCACGCATGTCGCCGACGTCTCGATCGAGGATCATCTCAAGCGTTTTCGCGATGAGCTTGCCGAGCAGCAGAACACCGACAAGATCCATCTTCTGTTCAACAATGCCGGCATCGGCGGCGGCGGCAGCCTGTTCACCAACACGCGCGAGCAATGGGAGCGCACCTTCAACATCTGCTGGGGCGGCGTCTATCTCGGCGTGCGCACCTTCCTGCCGATGCTGGTGGCGGCGGACGAAGCCCATATCGTCAACACCGCGAGCGTCAACGGCTTCTGGGCCTCGATCGGCATGGGGCAAGCGCACACGGCCTACAGCTCGGCCAAGTTCGCAGTGAAGGGATTTACCGAGGCGCTGATCAACGACCTCCGCCTGCACGCGCCGCACGTCAAATGCTCGGTGGTGATGCCCGGCCATATCGGCACCTCGATCGTCTCCAACTCACGCAAGGTGCAGAGCGCCGATGGCTCGGAGCGCCTCAACGCCGACGAGGTGGTGCTGACCCGCAAGCGCATGGTCGCAGCCGGCGTGTCGGATGCCGACAAGATGTCGGACGACGACATCCAGGCGGTGTTCGCCGAGCGCGCCCGCAGCTTCCTCGAGGACGCGCCGACGACGGCTGCGCAGGCCGCGAAGATCATCCTCGACGGCGTCAAGGCGGAGCGTTGGCGCATTCTTGTGGGCGAGGATGCAAAGCGTCTCGACGAGCGCGTTCGTGCTACGCCCGAGCAGGCCTATGAAAGATCCTTCTACGAAAGCTTCACGCAGGAAGTCGGCTGGAAGCTCGGCTGAATCTGTTTGGCTGAGATCGTCAACGATCGCGCGCGCGTAGGTATGATGATCATCATGGCAAGAGGTGAGCAGGTAATTTTACGCTGGTAATTTTACGGCCATCTCTTGCCAGTTTTCGGCGCCTATGACGAAACGGAATGTTACGCATGCAATAAATTCCCGAGTTCAAGCGATGGTGATGTGAAACGGCTCTCATTCGGCGCACCGCGGCTTGGTCAGGGAACCAAAATAGTTTAGTGAATCACGGGTAACGCGATGACAGAGCGTAGCTCCCGATGATGCCCGCATGCCTCTCCGACGACTTGACCCTTTGCGCGGAGAGAGAGGACATCTCCGCTGAATTCACGCGGCTTCTCACCGCCGCGCAGGAGGGCGGCGCCACCATCGCTGAATGCCTGATGATCGCACGGCAGCTCAAGCAGGGCGGCGAGCAATCATGGCACCGCGAGTGGAAGAAGCTTGCACGCGCCAACCGCCACCGCGCCGAAGCGGCGTTCGCGGAGGGCCACATGGCGACCGCGCAGCGCAACTGGCTGCGGGCTTTGAATTACTACGGTGCTGCGGCGATGCCGCTTGACCAGGCCGACGAGCGCCGCTGGGTCGCGGTGCTGGCGATGCAGGAATGCGCCCGCCGCTACCTCACGGCGCGCGCGCCGACAGGCGAAGTCGTCACCATTCCCTGGGTCGAGGACCATTCGTTGCAAGGCTACTTCCTGCCCGCGTCGTCGGCAGGCGGGCGGGCTCCGACCGTGATCTGCGTCGGCGAGCCCGGCCACCGCAAGGAGGAATTCCTGTTCAAGCTCGCGCCGCATGCGCGCGAGCGCGGATTGTCGATGCTGGCGCTGGACCTGCTGGGCGACCAGCGCGACGATTACGTCGATACGCTTCTCCAGCGCCGCGATCTCGAGAGCTCGATTGCCGGCGCCATGGACTATCTGGAAACGCGCGGCGACGTCGATTTCGATCGTGTCGCCATCGTTGCGGACGGGTGGGGCTCTTCCTTCGTCGCACGCGCTGTGTTGCAGGAGCCTCGGCTGGCTGCGGCCGTCTGCGACGGCGGGCTGTGGGACCTGCACGAGCGATCCTTCTTCGCCAGCCGTTTTGCGATGAGCGATCTCAGCATCGTGCCGGTGCCGTCTGCGCCGCTAATGGCTTCCAGCGCCGACTGTCCGGTGCTGATCACGCTTGGCGAGGACGGCTGGCTCAAGGCCGACCATGCGCGGAAAATCCTGCAGAAGTCGCGGCTCGGCAGCTCCGATATCGTGCTGAAGGTATTCACCGCGGCGGAGACCGGCGCGGCGCAGGCTCACGCGGACAATCCGAGCCTTGCCAACGAATACATCTTCGACTGGCTGGAATCGCAGCTCGGCGCCGTCGGCCGGCGGATCTGAGCGGCGCCTTCGCACTTTCCTGCTTTAGTAATCGAGGGAGATCCTGACGCAGGCCTTCTCGAGCCGGGTCTTCAGCGTCGCGAGCTTGGTGGTGAATTCGGTGAGCTCGTTCTCGTCGAACTCCTGGAACACGAATTCGCGGATCGTCTTGTACTGATCGTTGAGGCTCGCGATGTGCTTCTGCGTCTTGTCGACCAGCGAGAGCCGCACCACGCGGGCATCGGTCGGCGAGGGCCGCCGTCGCAGCAGGCCTTTCTTCTCCAGCAGCTTGGACTGGGTGGTGACGAAGGACGGGTCGACGTGGAGCAGCTTGGAGACCACGTTGACCGGCACGCCGTCGTCCTTGTCGAGGTCGGAGATCGCCATCAGGATCAGCCATTGCGGGCCGCTGATGCCGAGCGTCCTCGCCCAGAACTGACGCAGCTCCTCCAGATGCATGTTGATCGACGATATCTCCCAGGTGAAGCGCCGGATGATATCCAGATTGCCGATCGGGCGGAGGCGCGCTCCTTCTTTCCTCGTCGCGGACACAACATGACTCCCGTGAACTAATTCTTCAGGCCGGTGTTCGTGGATGACCATAGTCCACGCAAGCCTGCTCTGACGCAAGTGCAGGGCAGGGTAATCTTGTCACTAAAATTACAAACATGAGCAGGTCAGTATTTTTACCGGGCCGCAGTGTTGCGCGCAGAGCACAGGTTTAGCGAAACCCGAAGGCTTACCAAATAAACTATTTTGATTAGCGGAACGGCGCAGGCATATTGCCTCGTGACGGTGGGGGGTACTCGATCGTCCCGTTGCAGGTGGTTCGCTCACGTCCCTCGCGTCGAATGCGGGTGTGTCCAAAAGCGCGAAGCGGCCGAGCGGATTGAAGAGCCGGGGATCTGGGGGGCCGTGACGGTCCGGTCTCCGAAAAATGAGCAACTTGGAGGTTTTACAATGAAAGTGGTGAAGAGCCTTTTGCTCGGCACTGCGGCGGGTCTGATCGCCGTAGGTGGTGCCCAGGCGGCCGATCTTCCGGTCAAGGCCAAGGCCGTCGAGTACGTGAAGATCTGCACGCTCTATGGTGCGGGTTTCTACTACATCCCGGGCAGCGACACCTGCATCAAGCTGGGTGGCTACCTGCGTGCTGAAGTCGCGCTCAATGCCGGCGGCAACTACAGCGCCCAGTACAACGGCGTGTTCGCGGCCAACAACCGCCTCACCAACTACTACTCGATGCGCGCTCGTGAAGATCTCAACATCGACACCCGCACCGCGACCGAGTACGGCGTGGTCCGCACCTACTTCGATGCGGTCTTCACCTGGACGAGCGGCAACTACGTCGGCGCCGGTTCGGGCACGGGCGCAACCCAGTACAGCGGCTCGCTCGGCCTCAACGCGGCCGGCACCGGCCTCGTCGGCTCGGGCAGCGGCAACGTCAACGCCACCGACGGCAACATCTCGGGCGGTGCGCTCGGCGTCTACTACGCCTTCATCCAGTTCGCCGGCTTCACCATGGGTAAGGCCGTGTCGCAGTTCGACGCGCCCTGGACCAACTACCCCGGCAACAACTTCGACCAGCTCGTCGGCGGCAGTGGCTCGGTCAACGGCGTCGCCCAGTTCACCTACACGGCCGATTTCGGCCAGGGCGTGACGGCCGCGTTCTCGGCGCAGGACCAGAGTCAGTTCTTCACGACCAACGTCTGGAACACCGCCGGCATGAGCACCACGGGCGTGCTCGGCGGCGCCTACGGCTCGAACGACATCGGCGGCACCCGGTCTCCCGACCTCGTCGCCATGCTCCGTGTCGACCAGGCCTGGGGTCTGTTCCAGGCGTCGGTTGCCGCGCACGACAACCACGTCGGCTACTACGGCGCGAGCGAAGTCACCGGTCACCCCGAAGACAAGTGGGGCTGGGCCGTCCAGCTCGCTCTCGGGATCAAGAACATTCCGACTGGTGCGGGCGACGTGATCAACATTTCGGGCGTCTACACCGAGGGCGCGAGCCGCTACAACTTCCAGTCGCTGGCAGCGACCAGCTACTCGATGTTCGGCGGCTCGAGCAGCGCGTATCAGAGCATCGGCTTTGCCGGCGTGTCTGACGCGGTGTTCGCTCCCGGCGGCGGCCTCGAGCTGACCAAGACCTACGGCTTCCGTGGTGCCTTCACCCACAACTGGAACCCGTACTGGAACACGGCGCTCTACGGCGCATGGGCTGCGGTCAACTACAGCGGCACGGCCAAGGGTCTGATCTGCGGCAGCGCCGCGTTCGCCACCCTGACCGGCACCTGTAACCCGGACTTCAACATCAGCCAGGTGGGTGTCATCACCCGCTGGACGCCGGTCAAGAACCTGACCTTCTCGACCGACTTCACCTACAGCCATCTCGACCAGAAGTACTCGGGCACGCTCACGACCCCGGCGCTCACGTCGGTTGCCAAGCCTGCGGCAACCTACGAGATGAAGGACCAGAACACCTACAGCATGCTGATCCGCGCCCAGCGCAATTGGTAAGCTGCCAGGTTTTCGGTGCTGATGAAGCCCCGGCGGGAAACCGCCGGGGCTTTTTCATGACAATCGATTTCTGAAAATCAGATGGGCCGTGCGGGGCACGAAGACGAGCTATGCGGCCCGATCACCCCCAAACTTATTTACTTACCTGAGTTGATCAGCTATATAGATCTCAGCCAAATACGAAAGTTGCGGCTCTTAGCTTCACGCTAAGCCTCCAGAAACCTCCGGCGATGCCCCGCCGGAGGTTTTCAATTTTTGGGGCGCGTTTTCAGGCGCGCATCATGCGGGCGCGCGAGTTCGGCCGGTAGGCGAGGCGGCTGTGACCGGTGCAGTAGGACTGGCCGTCGGCCGCACTGTTGCCGCAGAAGCAGAAATCATCCGCCCCCGGCGTCGAGATCGGCCAGCGGCAGCGGTTCTCGGCAAGCTCCAGCAGCGAGCAGCGATTGGCGTCGTCGATTGGACCTGCGACCATTGGCGTATCGGTCTCGCCATAGATCGTGGCGAGCATTTCATATTGCAGCCGCGGCACGGTTCTCGGCGCACGGGCCGGCGCAAGGCTGCGCTCGAGCCTGCGGTCTTCGACCGCGCGGCTGCGCGTCAGATTGAGCCGGGACAATTTGCCGATCACGGCGTTGCGGCTGACGCCGATATCGGCGGCGATCTCGCGGCAGGAGAGGCCGGCCTCGAAGTGCTGCTTCAGAAGTTCAATTCGCTCGTCAGTCCAGGTTGGTGAGAGAACAGGCATTGTAACGGTCCCAGGTTGCAGATGTCGGCCATCCGCCTCTCGAGATCCGTCCGCTTCACGCACCGCGCGCGCTCACGTTCTGCCGTTGTCGCGAATCGACAAAAGCCCGTCCTTGATGGCGAGACGGATGCCTTCCTCGATCAGAGTTCGTGCGACGCCGGGAACGCTGGTGCCGTGGGTGCCCTGTCTCACCAACTTCTCCAGGTAGGTGATGGTCGAGAGCGCCAGGGTTACGGGAATGCGGTCAGTCTCGGCTTTTTCGGTGGCCATGCCTAAACGCTAGCCTCTTACGCAGGTACATAAAAGTAACGATTAAGACTCTATTTAGGTTCGATGGCGGAAGTCAAATGGAGCTTGAGCTTGACGCTCAGCCTATTGGAATCGCACAGAAAATTAGGCGCGGCTCAGCGCGCCGCGCGGAGGACCGGGCGGCGGTGGAGCGTCGACAGGTCAGGAGAGGCTGGTCCGCTTAGCCGTGCACGATCGCCTTTTCGATCATGCAATGGATGCCCTTGGAGCCGTTGACGGTCTGGGTCACCCTGAGATCTGCGGCCAGGCTGCACAGCGTGTAGGCGTCCTCGCGCGACAGGTTTCGCGTCTCGCCGAGCAGCACGATCATGTCGCGCAGCGCCCGGACCGCGCATTGGTCGAGGTCGGGGTCCATCGCCATGGTCATGTAGTGCGTCGCCGTCTCGGCGCGGGGATAGTCGAATTTGAGGTCCTTGCGCAGCGTCAGGCGGAAGCGACCCTGCAGCGCGGTCTCGATCGCGGTGACGCAGACCTCGCCGTCGCCCTGCACGCCGTGACCATCGCCGCAGGAGAACATCGCGCCCGGAACGAACACGGGCAGATACAGCGTTGCACCGGCGCCGAGCTCCTTGTTGTCGAGATTACCGCCCATCGCGCGCGGAACGAGCGAAGAGATGCGGCCCCAGGCCGGCGGCGGCGACACGCCCATCACGCCGAAGAACGGTTTGAGCGGCAGGTCGAGGCCCCAGGGCATGCGGCCGACCATCCGCGTCCGGTCCAGCGGGATGTTGAGGAGGCGCGTCTCGTGGAAATCGTCGGGCAGGGTGCCGGACAGCGGCTTGATCATGTTCCAGCCCCAATCCTGCCGGAGCTGGACGTCGAGGATCTCGACAGCGAGCACGTCGCCGGGTTCGGCGCCCTCGACCGCGATCGGACCGGTGAGGATGTGGCCGGGCAGCATGCGCTCGTTTTTGGCGTGAACCTCGTGCATCTCAGGCGGAATGTGGAATTTGTCGCGATCGGGCAGCTGGTCCGGTCCGCCGCTGATGGTGTCGACCGTCACCTCGTCGCCGCTTTTGACGGTGAGGACGGGCTTGAGCGCGGCTTCGAAAAAGCCCCAATGACAGGTCTCGGGGCTGGAATGCAGGTGGTGATGGGTCATTTGCCGCGTCCAATCGGTTTCATCAGAACTCGTCATGAGAACCTGTTATGCCCGGGCTTGACCGGGCAATCGATCCTCTTCCAAGAAGATTTCTGAAGACGGATGGGCCGGTCAAGCCCGTGCCAACGATCATTCCAGCGAGGCTCCCCTGTATTTCGTTCTGTCCAAGACCCTCGGCGCCGCGCTGCTGCCGATCAATCTCCTGGTTGAGCTCGGCATCCTGTCGCTGCTGCTGATGCTGACGCGCTTTGCCGCGCTCGGCCGCAAGCTCGCCGTGACCACGCTGGCCCTGCTGGCACTGGTCGCGTTTTCGCCGCTCGGCAATCTGCTGCTCTATCCGCTGGAGTCGCGGTTTCCGAAGTGGGACCCGTCGCGGGGCGCCCCCGACGGCATCATCGTGCTCGGTGGCTCCGTCGACACCGATTTGTCGGCGGCGCACCGCACGCCGGTGGTCTCGTCCGCAGCCGATCGCATGCTGGCGCCGGCTGAACTGGCGCGCCGCTATCCGAATGCGCGCATCGTCTTCACCGGAGGCACGGCAAACCTCGTCGCCACCGATGCGAAGGAAGCCGACTACTCCGCGCCGATCCTCGAAAGCCTCGGCATCCCGAAGGAGCGCCTGATCGTCGAACGCGAGTCCCGCAACACCTGGGAGAATGCGATCTTCACCAAGCAATTGGTGTCGCCGAAGCCCGGCGAGCGCTGGCTGCTGGTCACATCGGCCTTCCACATGCCGCGTGCGATGGGGATCTTTCACAAGGCCGGGTTTGACGTCGAGGCCTATCCGGTGGACTGGCGAATGGGCGGGCGTGACGATCTCTTCGCGTTCTCCCATCTCGGCAAGGAGGGGCTCTTAAGGACCGACGTTGCGATGCGCGAATGGATTGGCCTGCTGACATACCGCCTCATGGGCAGGACCAGCGAGTTGCTTCCCGGGCCGGGCAAGGACTAGAACGAGGGCTGCAAAACAACAACACAGACCGGCGCGTGACCGCCGGCCGGGAGGACGCCATGCAGCAGCAGAGTGCCGAGAGGATCGATCTTGCCGGTCTCGTCGCCGATCTCAACAACCTGTTGCGGCTGAAGACGACGGTCATCGGCATGAAGCTGTTCGCGCATGCTGCCGACATGGAGGCGATCCCGAAGATCCGCCGGCCGAATGCGGTCCACACCACCGACCAGATCGTCAGCATGGCCTCGCGGCTCGGCTGGACCGTCGGCATCACCGGCGACGATCTCGTCGGTGCGCAGTGCCGCGCGGTGATCGGGCTTAGCCCGCAGGACGAAAAATGGCTAGCCGGCGAAAACTATGTCGGCGTCTGGCACGGCACGGCCGAGGACGCGCGCAAGCGCCAGGAGGCGCTGGATGTGGTTCCGTTCGGGCAGTATCAGGCGCTCGCGGTCAGTCCGCTCGCCAGCGGCCGGCTCGATCCGCCTGATATTTGCCTCGTCTATGCGACGCCCGGGCAGATGATCATCCTGATCAACGGGCTGCAATATACCGGCTACAAGAAGTTCGAATGGGGCGTGGTCGGCGAGACCGCCTGCGCGGATTCCTGGGGACGCGCGCTCAAAAGCGGGGAGCCCAGCCTGTCCTTGCCATGCTATGCCGAACGGCGCTATGGCGGCGTGCCGGACGAGGAGATGCTGATGGCCCTGAAGCCCGAACATCTCGCCAAGGCAATCGAGGGCATGAAGGCGCTGGCCAAGAACGGCCTGCGCTATCCGATCCCGCCCTATGGTATTCAAAGCGACGTCCGTGCCGGCATGAGGCGTGAGTTACGCGAAGAAGTAGAAATAAAGGTCGACCATGGGCTCTGCGAAATTCGACATCGTCGTCTACGGCGCGACCGGTTTCACCGGCCAGCTCGTCGCCGAATATCTGACCCGGCATTACAAGGGCGACAAGCAGCTTAAATGGGCGATGGCAGGCCGTAGCCTCGGCAAGCTGAAATCGGTGCGCGATGCGATCGGCGCGCCCGGGAATACGCCGCTGATTGTCGCGGATGCGTCGGACGCGGCCTCGCTGAAGGCGATGGCGGAGCAGACGATGTCTGTCATCACGACGGTCGGACCGTATCAGCTCTATGGCGAGGACTTGCTCGCGGCCTGCGTCGCCACCGGCACCGATTATTTCGATCTCTGCGGCGAGCCGATCTGGATGCGGCAGATGATCGACAAGTACGAGGCGGAAGCCAAGGAGAGCGGCGCGCGCATCGTGTTCTCCTGCGGCTACGATTCCGTGCCGTTCGAGCTCGGTACGTTCTTCGTGCAGGAAGAGGCCAAGCGTGTATTCGGCGCGCCGGCCGCGCGCGTGAAGGGCCGGGTCCGCGACATGCGCGGCACGATGTCCGGTGGCACCGCGGCGAGTGCGAAAGCGACCTTCGATGCGGTCGCCAAGGATCTCAGCCTCGTCACCATTCTCAACGACCACTTCGCGCTGACGCCCGGCTTCACCGGTCCGAAGCAGCCGAAAGGCAACAGGGCAGCCTTCGAGGAGGATCTGCAATCCTGGGCCGCGCCGTTCATGATGGCGCTGATCAACACGCGCAACGTCCATCGCTCCAACATGCTGATGGGCTTTCCCTACGGCCAGGACTTCGTCTACGACGAGATGGTTTTGACCGGTCCCGGCGAGAACGGCGAAGCCAATGCGAAGCGCGTGATGGCGGTCAATGCCGAGAAGACCGGCCCGAATGCGCCGAAGCCGGGCGAGGGGCCTTCGAAGGAAGAGCAGGAGAAGGGTCTCTTCAATCTGCTTTATGTTGCGATCGCGCCGGACGGCCGCCAGGTCCGCGCCGGCGTCACCGGCGACCGCGATCCCGGCTACGGCTCGACCTCGAAGATGATCTCCGAATGCGCGATGTGCCTGCTGCGCGACACGACGGATGTTGCGGCTGGTTTCTGGACACCGGGCGCGGCGATGCAGCACAAGCTGATCAAGCGGCTGGTGGACAATGCGGGGCTGACGTTCGCGGTGGAAGCGTAAAGTCCACGATCCCCGAGGAAGTCGATCCGTGTCCGCAAAGTTCGACATCGTCGTCTACGGCGCGACGGGATACACCGGCCAGCTCGTCGCCGAGTATCTCGCCGCGCATTATGTCGGTGACGGGCCCCCGACATGGGCGATGGCCGGGCGCAGCCAAGACAAGCTCGCCTCCGTTCGCGATGCGATCGGCGCACCTAAGGACACGATGCTCATCGTCGCGGACGCCGCCGATCCCGCGTCGTTGCGCGCGATGGTCGATCAGGCGAAGCTGGTCGTCACCACGGTTGGTCCATACCAGCTTTATGGTTCCGATCTGCTTGCCGCCTGCGTGGCATCAGGCACCGACTACATGGATCTCTGCGGCGAGCCGATCTGGCTGAAGCAGATGATCGACCGGCATGAGGCGGCCGCCAGGGCGAGCGGCGCGCGCATCATGTTCTCCTGCGGCTTCGATTCAATCCCGTTCGAGCTCGGTGCGTTCTTCGTTCAGGAGGAAGCAAGGCGTGTGTTCGGAACGCCGGCGCCGCGCGTCAAAGGACGCGTCCGCGATCTCAGCTGGAAATTCTCCGGCGGCACCTCGGCGAGCGCGAGGCTCACCTTCGCAGCGGTCGCGCAGGATCTCAGTCTGGTGTCGATCCTGAAAGACCCCTTTGCATTCACACCCGGCTTCGAAGGGCCCAAACAGCCGCGCGGCAACAAGCCTGTTTTCGAGGAGGATTTGCAATCCTGGTCGGCCCCGTTCGCGATGGCGATCCTCAATACGCGCAATGTCCATCGCTCCAACATGCTGATGGGATTCCCGTATGGCAGGGATTTCGTCTACGACGAGATGGTGCTGACGGGGGCCGGCGATGAAGGCCAGGCCAACGCGAAGCTCGTCATGGCGGCCAACAGTGAGAAGACCGGCCCTGAAGCGCTCAAGCCCGGCGAGGGACCGTCGAAGGAAGAGCGCGACAACGGTCATTACGACCTGCTCTATGTTGCGGTCGCGCCCGATGGCCGTCAGGTTCGTGCGGCGGTGAAGGGCGATCTCGATCCCGGCTATGCGTCAACGGCGAAGATGATCTCCGAATGCGCGATCTGCCTGTTGCGCGACACGCCTGATGTCCCGCCCGGTCTCTGGACGCCGGGCGCAGCGATGCAGCACAAGCTGATCAAGCGGCTGCAGGAGAATGCAGGGCTGACGTTCGCGGTGGAAGCCCAGGCGTAGCTTCCGTAGGGTGGGCAAAGCGAAGCGTGCCCACCGCTTCGATCGCGGTTGCGGAGAGATGGTGGGCACGGCGCGTTGCGCCTTTGCCCACCCTACGGCAGTGTATACTTACACCGCCCGCGCGTCATAAGCGTACATGAATTCCATGCTCTTCGAGCCCAGCGGCAGCAGCCATTTCATCATCTGATTGCGCATCCATGCGCCGGTGGCGCTGAACTCGCGCTTGCTGTTGCCGTTGCGGCGCGCCAAGGCGACGATCTTTTCGGTGCGCGGGCGGCGCTCGGCCTCAAATGCCCTAAAGGTGGCGCCGAGCTCCTGTCCCTCCTGCATCAGCCGCGCGAGCCGCATCGCATCCTCGAGCGCGAGCGAGGCACCCTGGCCGGCATGGGGGCTGGTCGCATGCGCGGCATCGCCGATCAGCAGCGAGC
The DNA here is from genome assembly GCF_900109945.1 of Bradyrhizobium sp. OK095. Classification (GTDB taxonomy): domain Bacteria; phylum Pseudomonadota; class Alphaproteobacteria; order Rhizobiales; family Xanthobacteraceae; genus Bradyrhizobium. The sequence continues at coordinate 431,704 of NZ_FOBX01000007.1, read as the reverse complement.
GCTTGCGTGACCAGGTCGGCAGGGTCGCGACGTCGAGCGTGTCGGTGACGACGATGTTCTCGGCGGCTTCGATGATATCAGGGATCGGATCGTGCCAGCCGTGATGGAAGCCGCGCAGATGCTGCTTCAGCGTCGCCGGGTCGAGCGCGCGGAACATCGCGGCGTCCATGCCGTGCGCGGGCTGCGTGCTCCACCACATCACGCCGTCGTTCGGATCGGGACTGCAATAACCGTAGCCGAAGAAGCCGCTCTGCCCGAACGTGGTCTCGACGTGCCGGCCGATCGGCCTGCCGTCGAGGACGGCGTGCGGCACGAAGCCGCCGAAGCCGATCAGGCCGGTGTTGAACGGTTGCGGCCCGTCCGGGATCACCTGGCGTCGAACCACCGAATGCACGCCGTCGGCGCCGATCAGGAAATCGCCTTCAGCGGTGGTGCCGTCGGCGAAATAGGCGATGATCGGCTGGTCGCCGCGGTCCTCGATCTTGATCAGGCGCTTGTCGAAATAGAGCGAGACGCAGGAGCACCAGGCCTTGTCGATCAGGATTTCGTTCAGCGTGGCGCGGCAGATGTTGACGGCGGGCTGGCCGAAGCGCCGCGCCATGTCGCGGTTGATCGAGCCGAGCCGTTCGCCGCCTTGCGAATAAAAGTCGAAGGACTCCGCGATCGAGCCGCGGCTGACCAGCTCGTTCCCAAGCCCGATCTCGTCCAGCACATGCATGCCGTTCGGCGCGATTTGAAGGCCGCCGCCGATGCCTTTGGAGTAGGGCCAGGCTTCGTAGATCGCGGATTCGATGCCGGCGCGGCGGAGCAGGATCGCGGCAACGGGCCCGGCGATGCCGGCGCCGATGATCAGGGCCTTGCGGGGACGATAGGACATGACTTGCTCCGGACGCTTCCGCGATGATAGGAGGAATTACGGTTGCTAAATCTCTTAGTGACTAAGATATATGATCGCTAAGATATGAGGTCGACCTTGTCAAGGGCAAAGGCGCGCGCGGCGTTGTTGGGGGAACTGGAAGAGGCGATGCGGCGGTCGTCGGCGCAGGGCGTGCTCTATGGCCAGACCGTTGCCAACGTGGCCGGAATTGCCAATTCCGACCTCGAATGCATGGACATTCTCTACCTCGAAGGACGCGTCACGGCGGGCCGGCTCGCCGAGGTCACGGGGCTGACGACCGGCGCCATCACCGGTGTGGTCGACCGCCTCGAGAAGGCCGGGCTGGTGCGCCGCGAGCGGGACGAGGCCGACCGCCGCAAGGTCTTCATCGCAGTCGTGCCGGAGACGGCCATGAAGATCGGCCAGCTCTACGTGCCGATGCAGCAGGCGATGGAGAAGGTCTTCAACGCCTATACGGATGAAGAGCTGCGGCTGCTGCTGCGTTTCGCGACCGAAGGCTACAAAGGCGTGCTGGCTGCGACCGCGGCGTTGAAGGGCCTGATCGATACGCCGCCGGAGAAGCGTCCCGCGTTCAAACTGAAGAAGCGTCCTGGCCGTACCTGATCTTGTAGATCTGCGCGGCGGCGATCATGCCCCACATCGCGCCCAGCATCATCCAGAAGTGGCGCCAGTGGTCGGTGTCGATCACGAAGCTTTCGCCGACGGTGCCGACGAAGGCAGAGAAGACCGCCAGATAAGCGCGCTGCCAGGGCACGCGGACGAAGATGTGCCGGAAGCCCATGATCACAGTGGTGAACACCAGCGCGGGATAGCACATGCCGGAGAGCCAGCCGCCGGACATGAAGGCGTTCAGATAGGAATTGTGAGTGTCTTCGGGGAAGAAGCGGTGGAATTGCAGAGGGCCGATGCCGAATGGCAGGTCGAGCGCCATCTCCGCACCCAGGATGTGCCGGCCGAACCGGCCGAAGCGGCCCTCGTCATAGCTCTGGTCGAAGCTCGCGCGTTGCTTGAACATCTCGGCGGTAGCATCGAATGACAGCAGCACCGCGATCAGCGCAATACCCAGCACCGCGGCGACGATCGCCATGACGACGATGCGCGAGCGTTGCGCATTGGTGCGGCTGGTCAGCACCATCAGCGCCAGCATGAAGGCGGAGGTCAGCACGAGGCCACCCCAGGCGGCGCGAGAAAAGGCGAGCAGGATCGCCAGCGACATGATGCCGAAGGCGAAGACGTTGCGGAAGGCCTTCGCCAGTCTGTCCGAGACTACGCTCTGGAGCGCGAACAGCGCCGGCAGGATCAGGAAGGCGCCGAGCACGTTCGGGTCCTTGAACGTGCCGCGTGCGCGTCCGTAGAGGGTGAGCAGATCGTCTCCGCCGGGAACCAGGTGGAAGTAGCCCGCGACCGCCGACAGCGAGGCAATCATCGCGCCGACCACGAGGCCGCGGCGGAGCATGTCGAGCCGGGCCGCGGTGTCCTCGGATGTGATCATCGCGAAAAACACGACTGTGACCGCCATGTACCAGGACGTAGCGATCCAGCTCGCCACCTCGGATTGCTCGAACAGCGGGATCGCGCTGATAGTGTAGCCGACATTGAGCAGCACCAGCATCAGGATCAGCGGCATCAGCGCGAGTCGCAGGCGGAGCCCGGTGGCGAAGAAGGTGACGGTGGCGAGTAGCGTCACGATCTCGTAGGGGCTCGGTTCGATGAAGACGATCGCGCCGGAGGCGCCGACCAGCCACACCAGCGCGCGCTGGAGCGCCAGCACGCCGGGCGCGGCCGGTGCGGCTACGTTCATTCCACCGGCTGTCACCGCATACGCCATTATACGCTCATACGCCTACGCTACTCGTACGCCACAAACACCGCTGTCATCGCCCGGCTTGACCGGGCGATCCAATATTCCGCGGCGCCCATTGCGGAAAACGGCTGGCGCTACGGCGTACTGGATGCCCCGGTCAAGCCGAGGCATGACGGAACTCAATACGCGTTCTCGTTCTTGGTCAGCAGCGCGATCGGCGTCTTCAGGAGAATGACGAGGTCGAACAGCACCGACCAGTTCTCGATGTAATAGAGATCGAACTCGACGCGCTTCTGGATCTTCTCTTCATTGTCGATCTCGCCGCGCCAGCCGTTGATCTGGGCCCAGCCGGTGATGCCGGGCTTGACGCGGTGGCGGGCGAAATAGCCGTCGACGGCTTCGTCGAACAGGCGGCTCTGGAGCTTGCCTTGCACCGCATGCGGGCGCGGGCCGACCAAAGAGAGATTGCCGGAGAACACCACGTTGAAGAGCTGCGGCAGCTCGTCGAGGCTGGTCTTGCGGATGAAGCGGCCGACGCGGGTGACGCGCGGATCGTTCTTGGTCACGACCTTCGATGCCGTCGGGTCGGCCTGGTGGTGATGCATCGAGCGGAATTTATAGACGTCGATGCGCTCGTTGTTGAAGCCGAAGCGCTTCTGGCGGAACAACACGGGGCCGGGGCTGTCGAGTTTCACCGCCAGCGCGACCAGTCCCATCACCGGCAGCGCTGCGAGCAACGCGAGGCTGCCGACGATGCGGTCGAACAGCCATTTCATCACCAGATCCCAGTCGGTAATCGGCGCCTCGAACACGTCGAGCGTCGGGATCTCGCCGAGATAGGAATAGGAGCGGGGACGGAAGCGCAGCTTGTTGGTGTGGGCGGAGAGGCGGATGTCCACCGGCAGCACCCAGAGCTTCTTCAGCATCTCCAGGATGCGCGTTTCGGCGGAGATCGGCAGCGCGAACAGCACGAGATCGACGCGGGTGCGGCGGGCGAACTCGACGATGTCGTCGACCTTGCCGAGCTTGCGCGCGCCGGCGCAGGTATCGAGTGCGCGGCTGTCATTGCGGTCGTCGAACACGCCGAGCACGTGAATGTCGGAATCCTCCTGCGCCTTTAGTGCCTCGACCAGCTGCTCGCCGTTTCTGTCGGAGCCGACGATGATGGTGCGGCGGTCGAGCCGGCCCTCGCGCCCCCACGCACGCACCATCGAGCGCAGCACCAGGCGTTCGGCGACGAGCGCGGCAAGCCCGAGGAAGTAGAAGGCGGCAAGCCACAGCCGTGACATTTCGCTGCCGAACTTGGCGAAGAAGGAGATGCCGATGAACAGCAGGAAGACGAACGACCAGGACGAGATCATCCGCGTCATCTGCCGCAGCTGTCCACGAAACAGCTGCACTTGATAGATGTCGGCGGCCTGGAAGCAAACGACGGCGGCGATCGCGACGGCAACGATCTCGGCAGGGTAAACCCAGCTGAAGCCGATAAGCGGCATGACATAGCCGACATAGACTGCAATGCCGACAAGGCTCAGCAGCGTGAAATCGGCCACGCGCACGAAGCCGGTGATGACGATCGGCGAATAGGCGCGGGCGACCTTCTGGTTGACGACCTCGAGCGCTGCCGGCGTCAGGCGGCGGCGACGTTCCACAAAGGGCTGGTCAGCGGGCCTCGCGGCGGCGCTGGTCGCGGCATCGAGCATCGAGCGTGCGTTGAGCGGTTCCACGGGCGTCCACGTCCATTCCAAAAACCCGCGGGACGCGTCCTTGCGCCCCGGGCGAGCATCCCCTGGCACCTGGATTATCGGACAAATCGGAAGATTCTCTAAAGCGGGCCTTAAGGATGGTTAGTGATTGGTAAATGCGTCGCGATAACCCGCGAGCACGCCATCAACCATCGCGGCTTGCGAGAAATGCGCGGAGATGCGCTCGCGCAAGGACGACGCGCGTTGCGCGGTGCCTTGCGGATCGTCGAGCGCGGATGCGATCGCCTCCGCCATCGCCTCGGCGTTGCTCGCCGCGAACAGGGCGGAGCTTTCGGGCCCGAAAATCTCGGGGATGCCGCCGACGCGGGCCGCGATCATGGGAATGCCGGCGGCTCCGGCCTCGATCACGACATAGGGCATGGAGTCGCCGCGCGAGGGCACGACCAGCAGGCGTCCTTTGGAGAAGCCGTAGCGCGCCTTGACGTGGCCGATGAAGCGGATCGCGCTCGTGAGGCCGAGCCTCTCGACCTGCGCTTTCAGCGCTGCCGTCTCCTCGCCGTCGCCGCCGAGCGTGAGCGTGACCTTCTTGCCGCCTTGGTGCAGACGCGCGACCGCATCGACCAGCAGATCCGCGCCCTTGATGTGCCTGAACTCGCCGACATAAGCGAGGTCGGTGGCATCGTCCGCGATGACAACAGGCTCGAATTCTTCCGGCGTCACGCCGTTGAAGACGCAATGCACCACGCCCTTGGGCGTGCCGACGATGCGCTGATAGGTGTCGCGGGCAAATGCGCTCTCGAACAGGAACAAATCCGTCGCGTCCATCAGCGTCCGCTCGAGCCGCGCGTAAAACTCGCCCTTGAGAGTGTTCAGAGGATAGTGCAGCGAGCCGCCATGCGGCGTGTAGATGCGGATGGTGTCGTCGGAGCGGCGCCGCATCCGGACGAAGGCGCCGGCCTTGGCGCCGTGGCCGTGCAGGACGTCAGGCTTGAGCGCGCCGATCAGGCGTCGCATCCGCAGCCACACCAGGACATCATCAGGCGACGGTTCTCGGTGGATCGCGAGGCGGTGTACGCCGAGCTTCAGCCGCGGCGCGAGCTCGGCCAGCGCCTTGTCCGCGCGCTCGCCGCCGGTGAGGCTGTCGGCGAGGATGCCGACATGATGGCCGCGATCGACCTGGCCGTTGGCGAGATCGAGGATGTGGCGGATGATGCCGCCCACGGGAGCGCGGACGGCGTGAAGGATACGAAGCGGCTGGTCGGGCGAGGGGGGCATGATCAAAACCAGCGCGGCGTGCGGCGAATGCTCGAACAATTCTCGAAATATCGAGATGGATTAAGAGCCCTCGTGGTTAACAAATGGTGTCGAGCGCGTGTGCGCCGTTCGCGCGACGTCGCGATTAACCCAGCAGCAACCTTAATGGAGTGTAATCGCTTCGGTTGAGGTCAAGTCGCAGCGTTGCCCTGCGGGAGTGTTCGATGCGTTTAGCGTTCTGGCGTGCCGGCAAGGACAAGGCTGTGGTCGAGCGGGCTGTTGCGAAGCCCAAGGCCGAAGCCAGGGTGGCCGAAGCCGCACCCAAGGTTGAAGCAAGGCCTGCGCCCGTTGCGGCGAAGCAGGTGCCAGTCGAATCCGGTGACATCGATCTGCACGCGCTCGGCGGCGCACTTGCCCGCAAGCGCGGCTGGATCATCGTGCCGACGGTACTCGCGCTCGTCGCGTCTGTCGCTGTCGTCAATCTCGTCACGCCGCGCTACAAGTCGGAGTCGCGCATCCTGATCGACGGCCGCGAGAACGTGTTCCTGCGTCCCAGCAGCGACCGCAGCACCGAGGAGCGGCAGGCGCTCGATGCCGAGGCCGTCACCAGCCAGGTGCAGCTCGTGTTGTCACGCGATCTCGCGCGCGAGATCATCAAGAAGAACAAGCTCGCGGAACGGCCCGAATTCGATCCGGTGCTGCAAGGCATTTCGCCGCTGAAGTCGCTGGCGGCGCTGGTCGGCATCGGCCGCGACCCGTTTTCGATGACGCCGGAAGAGCGCGTGCTCGATGCCTATTACGAGCGGCTCCAGGCTTACGCCGTCGACAAGTCGCGCGTGATCGTGGTCGAGTTCCAGTCCGCCGATCCGGACCTTGCCGCGCGCGTCGCCAATTCGATCGCCGACGGCTATCTCGTGCTCCAGCAGAATGCGCGCCAGGACCAGGCGCGCAATGCCAGCCAGTGGCTCTCGGGCGAGATCGAAAGCCTGCGCAAGAAGGTCTCCGACGCCGAAGCCAAGGTCGAGGATTTCCGTTCGAAGTCGTCGCTGTTCGTCGGCACCAACAACACCACGCTGTCGAACCAGCAGATGGGCGAGGTCAACACCCAGCTCAACAACGCGCGCTCGATGAAGGCGGATGCGGAATCCAGGGCCCGGCTGATCAAGGAGATGCTCCAGAGCGGCAAGCCGATCGAAGCATCCGAAGTGGTGAACTCCGAATTGATGCGGCGACTGTCCGAGCAGCGGGTCACGCTGCGTGCGCAGCTCGCCGAACAATCATCCACGCTGCTCGGCAACCATCCGCGGATCAAGGAGCTGAAGGCCCAGCTCGGCGACCTCGACGGTCAAATTCGCGATGAGGCGGCCAAGATTTCGCGCTCGCTCGAAAGCGATGCACGCATTGCCAGCGGCCGGGTCGACGGCATGATCACGAGCCTCGAGCAACTCAAGAAGCAGGCGACGTCGACCAACGGTCAGGATGTCCAGCTCCGAGCGCTCGAGCGCGAGGCCAAGGCGCAGCGGGATCTGCTGGAGACGTATCTCGGGAAGTACCGCGAGGCCAGCACCCGCGAGAGCATCGACACCGCGCCGGCGGAAGGCCGCGTCATCTCGCGCGCCATCGTCTCGAACACGCCGGCCTATCCGAAGAAGCTGCCGATCGTGCTGATCGCGACGATCGCGACGTTGTTGCTCTCGTCAGGCGTCGTCGTCACCGGCGAGCTGCTGCGCCAGACCGCGCCGCGCGCGGTGGCTGTCTTGACGCCGGCGCCGGTGCGGGCGGCGGTCAGGCATGAACCGGAGGTCGATCCGGTCGTCGAGCCGGTGATGAAAGACCCTGCGCCGCTTCAGCCGGAGATGACGACTGACGCCGACGTCACCGGATTCGCCGAGATCGAGCGTCTCGCCGACAGCCTGCGCGCCGCGGGCGCGGCGGCGAAGAAGGTCACGGTGCTTGGCACCGCCTCGGGCGAGGCCATCACGCTGTCGACGCTGACGCTGGCCCGGCACCTGGCGCGCGACGCCCGCGTCGTCGTGGTCGATCTCGCCGCGTCCTCGCCGACGATTGCCGCGGTGTCCGTCGATGCTTCGGCGCCCGGCCTTGCCGAGCTGATGCGGGGGGAGGCCTCGTTCGCGCAGATCATCACGAGGGACAAGCTGTCGCGGCTGCATCTGGTCTTGGCCGGCCGTCCCGGCTTCGATCGCAGCCTGCTGCAATCGCCGCGCGTGACGCTCGCGATCGACGCGCTGCTCCGCGCCTACGATTACGTGCTGCTCGACGCCGGGAGTGCCTCGGATCTTCCGGCCGAGCTGCTGACGGCGAACGCCCGCGCCGTCGTGGTGCCCGATGCCGCGATGACGCCGGATGCGCGCACGCTGATGTGTGAGCAATTGCTGGCCGTCGGCTTCAGCGACGTGACGATGCTGAGCAGGCCGGTGCAGCCGTCGAATGGGCCAGAGACGCTACGCGTGGTGGCGGCGTAGACTTCTTACCCGAACGCCTGGCGCAGCCGTCGCGCCAGATCGAACAGCATCTGGTTCTGCTTCACCAGCCGCTTGCCGTGGCTCAGCGAGGACATCGCCATCGCCGCGAGTTTTCCGCGCGAGGTCAGCGGAACAAAGCTGTCAAAGATGTCCTCGTCGCCCTTGCAGAACATCCGCTTGTACTCATCCGAGCCGATGCCGAGGTCGAGCGAGCGATAGCCGCGCTCGGCGTAGCGATCGATGATGTAGCGCATCAGGATCAGGCCGGGGCTGTAGCGGGCGTGTTCGGACATCGTGTAGGTGTTGAACATCATCGAGAAGCGCTGGCCGTCGGCGACGCCGGCAAAGATCGCGATCACCTCCTCGTCGCATTCGAGCGCGTGGATGTCGATGACGCGGCCTTCGCCGCGCGGCGCCAGACACGCGCTGCGGATGAACTGCTCGACACCAGGTTCGGCGAAGACGTTCGGCAGCTTCTGCTCCGCCATCCGCGCCGGCTTGACGCGGAAGAACCAGTCGAGCAGGCGGGTGACGTCCGCGTCGGTGGTGGCGAGGTGATAGCGGTAGCCGGCGAGCGCATGGAGCTTCTTCTCCTTGCTCTTGAGGCGGCGGCGGAAGGAATTGCTGATCCGCGATGCGGGCGGACCGCCGGGCTCCATCGCCAGCAGCGGGCAGCCATTGATCGCGCTCTGGCGCGGGAGAGCCGCAAACGGGTTCTGCTGGTCGTGCCAGCGCAACGGCTGCTGCGTCAGCGCCAGCACATCGACATGCTCGCGCAGCGGCGCAAGCAGTGCGTCGAGATCGGCTGCACCGAGCTGTGCCGCGAATTCGGCGTCCCACAGTCCCATGTTGAAGGTGGTGTGCTTGCCGCCCATGAAGCAGGCCGTGCGCACACCGTGGCTTTGGCGCAGCGAAAGCGGCAGCAGCAGCAGCGGCTGGCGCTCGGCGTCGCGAGCAATGACGATGAAGGGGCGTGAGCCTTCGCAGCCGCCGACCAGTCGTTGCCACGGGCTGAGCAGGTCGAAGCGCTGGTAGGGCGTGAAAAGGTGGCCGCTCTCCTCGAGCGCGCGCCAGACGGCTTCGGCCTCGCCGAGATCGGTGACGATGTCGACATGCGCGATACGGCTCGCTTTCGACCGCGCGGGCGCTTCTGCCGTCCGGCTTTGCATCGCCGCAGCCATGGTCATTCGCGAAACCTGTCGAGAAAACGAAAAATACGTATCTGGGCCCGTGGCCGACCTTTGCAAAGAAATGTCAACAAAGGGTAATGACTATGGGCGAGGGAACACGTCGCCGGCGAGCGCGAAGGTGGGATATTGGCATCCGACGACAGATGGCTGGAACGGCTGCGCCTTGAGCTGACCTGGTTCACCGGTCAGGCCGCGCTGCGCAGCCGTGGGGCCGGCGCCATATTGCGCTTTGCGCATGTGCGGCCACGGCGACGCGGCGCGTTTCAGCCGCTGCGCGAGCACGAGATCACGCCGCAATTCCTCGACCGCGCCATTCGGGCGCTGAAGCGCTGGAACTACGACATTATCGGCATGGACGAGGTCTGCCGGCGCGCGGTGACGCTGCCGGAGACGCGGCGCTTCGTGGCGCTCACCTTCGACGGCGCCAACAAGGATCTCATCAGCTTCGCCTATCCGGTGCTTACTCGCCACGGCGTGCCCTTCACGATCTATGTGCCCACTGCGTTTCCCGATGGCGTTGGCGAGGCCTGGTGGCTCGGGCTTGAGCAGGTGATCGCACGCGAGAGCCGCATCAGCCTGATGATGGGCGAGAAGGAGCAGCGCTTCGTCGTCACGGATAATGCCGAGAAGCAGGCGCTGTTCGCGTTCATCGAGAGCTGGCTGCGCTCGCTGCCGCCGGCGGATCTGTCGGCCGCGATCGCCGATCTCTGCACGCGCTACCGGATCGATCTCGCCGCGCTCTCGCGCGAGGCGTCGATGAATTGGGAGGATCTGGCGCAGCTGGCCGCTGATCCGCTGGTCACGATCGGCAGCGCGACCGTGAACTATCCGGTTTTCGCCAACATGAAGGACGCAGCCGCGTTGCGCGAGATGACGATGGGCAAGGCGGTGGCGGAATCGGCCTTCCACCGCGAGATCACACATCTCGCCTTTCCGTTCGGCGATCGCTCGTCCTTCCGGCGCAGCCACGTCGTGATGGCGGAGGAGGCCGGCTTTGCCAGCGCGGTGTCGACGATCCCGGGCATCGTGGACGCGGAGGGGCGCACCAATCTGCACGCGCTGCCGCGGGTTTCCTGGGACGGGCGCGTGCGCTCGCTGCGCATGTTGCGCGTGCTGGTCTCGGGTGTCGCGTATGCGCCGGTGAAACCGACGGGCGGCGCTACGAGCTAGATTTGACGCGATCGGGCCGCTGCATCCAGCTCACGATCGGCATCGCCGGCAACACCCAGCCCATGCCGACCACCACGTAATAGATCGCCTGCCGCCAGCCGGAGTCGGCGATCCACGGCATCTGCGCAGCCGCCATGCCGAGCAGGGCCCAGACGGTGGCGAGCACCAGGAGCAGGATGGCGCCGAGGAACTTGCGGGTGCGGATCGTCATGGTGGAATGCTGCGGCTTTCGCGTAACTTGCGCTGTGGGAGCGGGGGACTATAAGGGGCACGCAGTCCGGTTCAAGCCCTGGTTTTGCCCTGAAATGACGACCGTTTCCGCTCCGATCAAGTCGCATCGCGCCGTGCGCTGGTGGCTGATTTCCGTGGCCGCGCTGATCGCGCTGATGGTGCTGGTCGGCGGCGCGACACGCCTGACGGAATCCGGCCTCTCGATCGTCGAGTGGAAGCCGGTGACGGGCAGCGTTCCGCCGCTGTCGGAGGCGCAGTGGATCGACGCGTTCGAGGCCTACAAGAAGATCCCGCAATATCGCGAGCTCAATGCCGGGATGTCGCTCTCCGAGTTCAAGGAGATTTTCTGGTGGGAGTGGAGCCATCGGCTGCTCGGCCGCTTTATCGGGGTCGCTTATTTGCTGCCGTTCCTGTTCTTCCTGTGGCGCGGCGGTCTGTCGGGTGAGCTGAAGCGACGGCTGTGGCTGCTGTTCGGGCTCGGCGGGCTCCAGGGCGCGGTCGGCTGGTGGATGGTGGCCTCGGGCCTGACGGAACGTGTCGAAGTCTCGCAATATCGGCTGGCGACGCATCTGGTGCTCGCGCTGCTGATCTTCGCCGGCATCGTCTGGACGGTGCGGCGGCTCGCCGAACGGCCGCCGATCGCAGTCCCTGCGCGACTGCGGGTCACCAGCGCGTTGCTGCTCGTCGTGACCTTTGTGCAGATCTATTTCGGTGCGCTGGTCGCGGGTCTGCGTGCCGGGCGCGCCTACAACACCTGGCCGCAGATCGACGGCGCGTTCATTCCGTCGGCGGAGCGGCTGTGGTTCGAGACGCCGTGGTGGCGCAACATGTTCGACAATGTGCTCACCGTGCAGTTCGAGCACCGCATGACCGCCTATGCGCTGTTCGCGCTGGCGGCGCTGCATGCGTTCGACGCGGTGCGTTCGCGTGCAGGCCTGGCTGCGCGTGGCGCGCTCTGGCTGTTGGCGGCCGTGAGCGTGCAGGCGGTGCTCGGCATTCTCACGCTGCTCAACCAGGTGCCGATCGACCTCGCGCTGTCGCACCAGGCGGTGGCTATCGCAGTGCTCACGCTTGCGGTGATGCAGGTGGAGCGGCTGGCCTCACGGCAGCCTACTGAGACGCAGCCGCGCGTGGTTCCGCTTGGTCAGCCCGGCTGATCACTATCAGCCCGGCTGATCAGCAATAGCCGTAGATGCCGCACGAATAGGGCAGGCGCCAGAAATAATCGACCTGCTTCCCGCCGTAATACGAGCCCTGATAATCGTAGTCCCAGGGGCGGCCGTAATTGCCCGGCAGCGTGTGGGCGCCCGGCAACAGCGGCGTGCCCGGGAGGTTGCTGATGTAGCTGCCGATGCCATAGGCCGGCGAGATCAGTGCATCCGGATCGGTCTCGACATAGACCTTTGGCGGCTCCTGCGGCGAAGCGGCGGCCCGCCGCTTCGGTGTGGCCGGCAGATCGGCGGCAAGCGCATTTGAGACCGTCAGCATCGCCGCAAGGGCAGGCACCATCCAGCGCAGCATCGTCGGCTCCGAATCAGGTTTGCGCAGCAGCGCCTGCATCGCGCAGCCGGTAAATTGCTCCCTTACCTACTTGTTAATTGGTTAGCGTCTCGTTAATAACAGCTATTGCGTGTGACTTTCAAACGTTCATCTTTTGGGTGCAAGTCGCGTGGGTGGCGCAGAATTCCTCGACGCGTTGCAGCGGTTAATTGGCGTCGATGAGACCGCGAGATGTCTGCGGAAGATTTGCAATAAGCACGCTCTCGACGACATGTTTCACGGTGAAATGACCAACGCGGAGGCGCTCGCCTTCTATGTCTACTCGACGGCCAACGGTTGGCACACTTACATAAACGAGCAACTTTGGTCGGGAGAGCCTGCGCCCGAAGTCCGAGCATTTGCAAAGATGTTGAACTCGGGTCTGAACAAGATTGTTGCCATCGCCGGCAGTCAGGGAACAGTCTACCGGGGGTACTCCGTTACGAATTTGGAGGCCTTTGCTGCACACTACATGCAGAGCGAGATTGTCAGATTTCCTGCCTTTACGAGCGCTTCATTCGCCGAGTCTGGAGCATTCGGTGGGAACGTGTTGTTTATCATTCGGGCGTTAAGTGCGAGAGCGATCTGGTGGCTCACGCCTAACTTTCATGAAGAAGAGGCGTTGCTTCCTACAGCTTGCGTGTTTCGGATCGTCGATCGGGAATTTCAGTCAGTCGGGGGCAAGCCCGTCAAGCTCGTCGTCGTCCTCCAGGAGATCAAAGAGGCCTAGATGACCGATCGAAAAGATGACCGACCCGACGCAAAACTCACCGCGCAGCACTTGGCCGACAGCGTGTCTTCGGGCCGGATAACGCCGGCTGAGGCCAAAATCATCGAGCGCTTTTTTTCGGTCAAGCCAGAGTCCAACTGGCCGGCATCCCGACTTCAGCAACGCATGCAAAGTTCGGGCGGCTGACGGGACCTCTGTCCCGTCATAGCAATGGCCCGGGACAAGCCCGGGCCTCCGCCGCGTAGCCCGCCTTACGCGCTCAGCGCCTGCTCCAGGTCCGCGATCAGATCTTCCTTGTCCTCGATGCCGATCGAGAGCCGGACCACGTCGGGGCCGGCGCCGGACTTCACCTTGGCGGCGTCATCGAGCTGGCTGTGCGTGGTCGAAGCCGGGTGGATGACCAGCGAGCGGGTGTCGCCGACATTGGCGAGGTGCGAGAACAGCTGCAGTTTCGACACCAGGCTGACACCTGCGTCATAGCCGCCCTTCAGGCCGAAGGTGAACACGGCGCCCGCGCCCTTCGGCGCATATTTGCGCGCGAGCTGGTTGTACTTGTCGCTCGCAAGGCCCGCATAGCTGACCGAGGCCACCGCCGGATGGCCGGCGAGGAATTCGGCGACCGCTTTCGCATTGTCGCAGTGCTTCTGCATGCGCAGTGGCAGCGTCTCGATGCCGGTGAGGATCATGAAGGCGTTGAAGGGCGACAGTGCCGGCCCGAGGTCGCGCAGGCCGAGCACGCGGCAGGCAATCGCGAAGGCGAAATTGCCAAACGTCTCCTGCAAGCGGATGCCGTGATATTCGGGCCGCGGCTCCGACAGCATCGGATATTTGCCGCCCGTGGACCAATCGAACGTGCCGGCATCGACGATGATGCCGCCGAGCGAATTGCCATGGCCGCCCAGAAATTTCGTCAGCGAGTGCACGACGATGTCGGCGCCGTGGTCGATCGGACGGATCAGATAGGGCGAGGCCAGCGTGTTGTCGACGATCAGCGGCACCCCTGCTTTCCGCGCCACCGTCGAGATCGCCTCGATGTCGGTGATGCTGCCGCTGGGATTGGCGATGGACTCGATGAAGATCGCCTTCGTGCGCGGCGTCACCGCGCGCTCGAAGCTCGCAATGTCATCGGGATCGGCCCACACCACGTTCCAGCCAAAACTCTTGAACGCATGCGTGAACTGGTTGATCGAGCCGCCATAGAGTTTTCGCGCGGCGATGAACTCGTCGCCAGGCTGCATCAGTTGCTGGAGCACCACGACCTGCGCGGCATGGCCTGAGGCCACCGCAAGCGCGGCCGTGCCACCTTCGAGCGCGGCGACGCGCTCTTCCAGCACCGCATTGGTGGGATTGCCGATGCGGGTATAGATGTTGCCGAACGCCTGCAGGCCGAACAGCGATGCCGCGTGGTCGGCGTCGTTGAAGACGAACGACGTCGTTTGATAAATCGGAGTGGCGCGCGCACCGGTGGTGGGATCGGGCTGTGCACCGGCATGCACGGCGAGGGTTGAAAATCCCGGAAGGCGATCGCTCATTGGGGCGTCCTATGTCTTGTGGCTTGAAATCGCGCGGCATGCTGATCGGCGTCGCGGCTGCCGTCAAGCCGCCGCTTCACATCGAAATGATCTTGCTACGCATTGTCGCGTTCGCGAAATGAATGCTTCGCGATTGCGTCAGCTTTGCTCGGTCTTGTTTTTTGCAGCGCGATCGGAGGCCGCAGTGTCGCCGCCGCCGACGCTCATCCGATTGAGGGACAGCCGCATGCCTTGTGTCGGCGCCGGCGCGCGCTTCGAACTGAGCGTGCGCGAGTTGACGCCCATCCAGGAGATTTCGGACGACAAGCGGCCATACTCGATCTTGGGGCAGCGGTTCATCACGACCTTGATACCGACCGATTCTGCTTTCAGAGCCGCCGCTTCGTCACGGGCGCCAAGCTGCATCCAGATCACCTTCGGCAGCGGATCGAGCGTGAGGGCTTCCTCGACCACGGGCATGATGTGGCTGGAGTTGCGAAAAATGTCGATCATGTCGATAGGACCCTCGATGTCGGACAGCGAGGCGACGAACGGCTTTCCGAGCAGGTCCTTGCCGACATGGCCGGGATTGACCGGGATCATGTCGTAGCCGCGCTGTGCCAGATATTTGAACGCGAAATAGCTCGGCCGCACATTCTGCGGCGAGGCACCGACCATCGCGATCGACTTCACGCTGTTGAGGATGGCGCGAATGTAATTGTCGGGATAGGCGTCGTGATTCATTGTTGGTCTTTTCTTGTTGACGGGGTCACTCATCCCGCCATGTCGGCGTGCGCTTCTCGATGAAGGCGCCGATGCCTTCCTCGGCGTCGCGGGCCATCATGTTCTCGGTCATCACCTCTGCCGCATAGCGATAGGCGTCCGCAAGGCTCATCTCGGCCTGGCGGTAGAACGCCTCCTTGCCGAGCTTGACGGTGTAGGCGGATTTCAGCGCGACCTGGTCGGCCAGCGCAATCGCGGCATCGCGCTCGGTGCCGGCGGCGACGACGCGATTGATCAGCCCGATCTCGCGGGCGCGTGCGGCCGTGACAGGTTCGCCCGTGAGCAGCATCTCCATCGCCTGCTTGCGCGGGACGTTGCGTGACAGCGCCACCATCGGCGTTGAGCAGAACAGGCCGATGTCGACGCCGGGCGTGGCAAAGCTCGCCGCTTCCGAGGCAATCGCGAGATCGCAGCTTGCGACGAGCTGGCAGCCGGCTGCGGTCGCGATGCCCTGGACCGCAGCGACCACGGGCTTGGGCAGATGCACGATCGCCTGCATCATCGCGCTGCAGGCAGTCATCATCTCGGCGAAGAAGGAGCGGCCGCGATCGGGGTCAGTGCGCCGCGCGGTCAGCTCCTTCATATCGTGGCCGGCGGAGAAGGCGGGACCGTTGGCTGCGATCACGACGCCACGGACCGCCTTGTCGTCGCGGATCTCGTTGAGCTCGGCATGCAGGCTTGCGATCATCGCCGCCGACAGGCTGTTGCGGGCGGCCGGGCGGTTCAGCGTCAGGACCGCAATGGGGCCGACCATTTCGCGCAGCAGAATTGGCGGTTGCGGGGAGGGGGCGCGGGCGGCCTGGGCGGACATCGAGGCGTTTCCGATTGGATTATTGCGTTTGGATGACGCAGATAACTTAATGTAACAGGGGATGTGAAGCGAGGGTGAGGCGAAGCATGGCGTTAGCGAAAATGAGCGTGGCGGAGGTCGAGCAGTTTCTCCGCGACGAGTTTCCCCAGGCCTTCAGCGGCGACGACATCACGATCGAGAGCGCGGACGGCCAGACCTGCCTTTTGCGCCAGCGCTACAGCGAAAGGATGCTGCGGCCGGGCGGAACCGTGTCCGGTCCGACGCTGATGACGCTGGCCGATTTCGCCATGTACGTGGTGCTGCTGTCCGCAATCGGGCCGATTGGGCTCGCGGTCACCACCAATCTCAATATCAATTTCCTGCGCAAGGGGCTGCCCGGGCAGGACGTGCTGGCGGAGGCCCGGCTTCTCAAGCTCGGTAAGCGCCTGGCGGTCGGGGAGGTGAAGCTCCTGTCCGGCAGCTCGCCGGATCCGATCGCCCATGTCACCTCGACCTATTCCATTCCAAATGTTTGAACTTTTTGAGGGTAATATAACACCATATTTTTAAGCTATTGATTTTAAACGACTTATTTCCATCTTCGGGCATTGACCGTTGCGGGTCTCTTCTCTAGAAAACCGCTCAGTCCGGTGCGGTGTTCGCGCCGATGCTCCCCGTCCACGGAAACTCTGACATGAAAACCTTTTCGGCAAAGCCGGCTGAGGTGACGAAGAAGTGGGTGCTGATCGACGCCAAGGGTCTGGTCGTCGGCCGCCTCGCCACCATCGTCGCCATGCGCCTGCGCGGCAAGCACCTCCCGACCTACACCCCGCACGTTGATTGCGGCGACAACATCATCATCATCAACGCGCAGCATGCGGTCCTCACCGGTCGCAAGCGCGAGCAGAAGACCTACTACAAGCACACCGGTTACGTCGGCCACATCAAGGAGCGCACCGCGCGCCAGATCCTCGAGGGCAAGCATCCCGAGCGCGTGCTCGAGAAGGCTGTCGAGCGCATGATCCCCCGTGGTCCGCTCGGTCGCGTCCAGATGGGCAACCTCCGTGTTTACGGCGGCGCCGATCATCCGCACGAGGCCCAGACGCCCGAGAAGATCGACATCGCCAAGTTGAACCGCAAGAACACGAGGGCCGCATAATCATGGCCGAATCCATTCAGTCGCTCGATCAGCTCTCGCAGCTCAAGACCGTCGTCGCTCCCGACGCGCCCAAGCATGAGAAGAAGGTCGACAAGTTCAACCGCGCCTACGCCACCGGCAAGCGCAAGGACGCGGTCGCCCGCGTCTGGATCAAGCCGGGCGCCGGCAAGGTCACGGTCAACGCGCGCGAGGTCGAGGTCTATTTCGCCCGTCCGGTGCTGCGCATGATGATCGAGCAGCCGTTCTCGGTGGCTGCGCGTTCCGGCCAGTACGACGTGGTCTGCACCGTCGCCGGCGGCGGTCTGTCCGGTCAGGCCGGTGCTGTCCGTCACGGCATCTCCAAGGCGCTCACCTATTTCGAGCCCGAGCTGCGTACCGTGCTCAAGAAGGGCGGCTTCCTGACCCGCGACTCGCGCGTGGTCGAGCGCAAGAAGTACGGCAAGGCCAAGGCCCGCCGGTCCTTCCAGTTCTCGAAGCGTTAATCGCTTCGGTCACATTCGCCGCGAAAGCGGCTTCAATGAGATGCAAAAGGGCGCTGATTTCAGCGCCCTTTTTGCTGTTCGTTTGTACGCAAATTGATGGCGTGTTTCCCGAAAACTTGGTCTTGCTTGAAAACCTGAATGGAACCCGCCGGACATAGCGTCGCATTTGGAAGGGCGCGCAAATCGGATGTACCGGTCGCGTAACTGCTATGTTTAAGAGGGGGCCGACATGATGTCGCTCGATAGCATCACGCTCTATTTGGTTGCCACCATGGTTGCCGCACTGCTCGGCGCCATGATGGTGTTCTTTGGCAGGCAGGAGAACAGTCCTGCGCTGAAATGGTGGGGCACCGCGTATCTCCTCGGCGCCGCTTCCGTTGCGCTGTGGACTGCGGCCGGCGACAAGCTCGGCTCGCATCTTTACCTTGCGCTGAACGCAGTCGGCTTCGTCGCCTGCGGCATGGTGTGGAACGCGGCGCGCGTCTTCCACGGCCGCAAGCCGAACTGGCCGGGCCTCCTCGTAGGCGCTCTCGGCTGGGCCGCGGCCGCCACGCTGCTCGATCCCACGGCGTCCATGCTGCGCATGATCGTCGGCGCCGGCATCGTCTCGGTCTATGCGGCGTTGACCGCGAGCGAACTCTGGGTCGAACGGCGCAAGAGCCTGCAACGGCGCTGGCCGGCCTTCGTCGTGCCGGTGATGCACGGCTGCGTGCTGATGCTGCCGATCCTGCTCGGCAGCTTCCTGCGCCCGTATGATGCCGGTTTCTCCACCAGCATCTGGGTCACTGTATTCGCGGTCGAACTGGTGCTCTATGCCGTCGGCACCGTGTTCGTGATCTTCATGCTGGTGTCCGAGCGTACGGTGACCGCGCACCGGACCGCCGCGTCGACCGATCCTCTGACCGGCATGCTCAACCGCCGCGGTTTCTCGGAAGCCTGCGGCCGTGTGATCGAGCGCGAGGCCAAGGCCGGGCGTCCCGTGACCGTGATGATCTTCGACATCGACCATTTCAAGTCGATCAACGATCGCTTCGGCCATCCCGCCGGCGACGAGATGCTGAAGCTGTTCTCGACCGTCGTCGTCAACAATCTACGCATGACCGACATGTCGGGCCGGATCGGCGGCGAGGAATTCGCCGCCCTGCTGCCGTGTTCGCTGGAGGAGGGCGTGCTGGTCGCCGAGCGCGTGCGCGAAGCGTTCGAGACCTCCGGCGTCGTGGTCGATGAAGGTCCGGTGGATACCACCGTCAGCATCGGCGTCGCCGGTGGTCCGGCCGGCACCGAGCTCGAGGTGCTGCTGGCCTCGGCCGACACCGCGCTCTACCAGGCCAAGCGCGGCGGTCGTAACCGCGTCGAGGCGGCGGAGGAGCTGCCGCTGTCGCTGGAGAACTGGCGCCGCCAGAGCGCCGCGCGGATCGGTGTGCCCAAGGGACAATCCAAGACACAGCCGGCGACGGCCTGATACGCGGGGGCCTAGCGGTAATCCCCTGTTTACCATTCGATCCCTACCATTGCGGTCATGGAATCGATCCGTCGACAGAACCCGCAGGCTGCCCTGATGTCGCTCGAAGCTCACGCTGCTTCGGCACGTGGCGGCTTCGCCTGTCTGTTCTCGACCGCGGACGAATACGAGACGGCGCTCATCGCCGAGCGCCGCGCCCAGGGGCGCTATACCCAGAGCCGCAGCTATTGGCCGATCGCGCTGTTCGCCGGCTGTGCGCTGGTCGTGGCGGCCACGGTGCTGCTGTTCGCCTGAGTGATCTGCATTTTTGGACCTTGTTTTGGACTTGGCAGGGCGCCGTTTCGGCGCCTTTTTCTTTGCCCGCAGCTGCGGTAGACACGCCCATCGAACAATAAAGGGTGGAAACCGATGATCACCGAGATTGCGCAAATCGACGTCAAGCCGGGCAGCGAGAAGGATTTTGAGGCCGCCGTCGCCAAGGCCAAGGCCGCCTTCGGCCGCGCCAAGGGCTTTCACGGTTTTGAGCTGCACAAGTCGATCGAGAAGCCGCAGCGTTACCGGCTGATGGTGAAATGGGCGACGCTGGAAAACCATACCGTCGATTTCCGCGGCTCCGAGAACTTCACCGAATGGCGCGGCCTCGTCGGCCAGTATTTTGCCGCGCCGCCCGAGGTCGAGCACACCGAGACCGTGCTGACGACTTGAAGGGTTAAGCCGCCTCCGCCAAAGGCGGCGCCTCATACGTCTTGAAATGGTCGATCATGACCTTGGCGATGGCGACGAGGGGCAGCGCCAGCGCGAGGCCCCAGATTCCGAACACAACGCCGAGCAGGATCTGGAACGCGAACAGTGTCGCCGGCGGGATGTCGAGCGCCTGCCGCTGCAGGATCGGCGTCAGCACATAGCTCTCCATGGCGTGGACGCCCATGAAGAGGATGAAGGCCGACAGCGCCGGGATCCAGCCCGAGGCGAGGCTCGCGAGCACCACGACGACGCCGGCGATGATGGCACCCACGGTCGGGATGAAGGCGAGCAGGCCGGCCTGGATCCCCAGGATGAACGAGCCGGGGATGCCGATGATGGCAAGTCCGATCCAGGTCACCGCGCCGACAGCAAGCATGACGACGATCTGCGCGACCAGCCAGCGCTCCAGCGTCTCGCCGATGCGGTCGATGATCAGGGCGATGCGGGTGCGATGCTTCGCCGGTGCGAGGAATAGCAGGCCATCGTGATAGACGCTGGGCTGGGCGGCGAAGGCGAGCCCGAGAAACAGCACGATGAAGATGTTGCCGACGGCGCTGATCGCGCCGAACAGCAGCTTGAAGGTCTGGCTCACGATGGCCCCGCCACTTGAGGCGAGGGCACCTGCGCCGGACAACCCGCTTTTTGGCGCGGCCCCGGGCGAGGGGCTGGAATCGGCCGGTGTCGCGTCTGGGGAGGCGGGCGCCGAGCTGCCGAAGTCGAAGAAGCTGGTGTCGACGCCGTGGCTGTCGAGGAAGGATTTGACGTTGGCAAGCTGCGACTTGATGGTTTTGCTGAGCAGCGACGCCTGATCGGCGATGGTTGCGCCGCCGAGATAGGCCACACCCGCAAGCATCAGGGCCAGCGCCACGCAGACTATCGCGAGCCGGACGGCATGCGGCAGGTGAACGTGGCGGCCGAGCGCATTGGTCAACGCGTTGAGGCCGAGGCCGAGCAGTACGCCGGCGAAGATCAGGAGCACGGTGGCCGCGAAATACCAGGTTAAGACCAGCAGCGCGGTGAACAGCACCACGCCAATGCCGCCGACCGAAATTGCCCAGGCCAAGTCGTCGCGGCTCCGGGGCCGTTCATTTGCAGGAATTGTCACATCATGTCCTTGCGGCAGCTGGCGGGCACTCTTTCGCGAAATCCTGCCGAGGATCAAGCCGGGCCGCGCCCGGTTTGAAGCGATTGCGGCGCCTTTGGCCAACGCCGTGGGCGCGAAGTGGTGCCATAACGGCCCTTGGCAGGACCTAGGGAGGCATTTGCGCGAAAATAGCATTGCCGTCCCGCGATCCCTTCTGTTGAATTTGTTCCATCGGAGGGGCATGTTTAGAGAATCTTTTTCGGCAAGGAGGTCGGAACGGGAGATGAGAAAGCCGGTCGTCGGCGTAATCGGGAACGCCACTCGCATCGAGAATCGATTTCAGGTGCAGATGGTCGGCGAGCGCAATCTGCGCGCCGTGGCCGAGGTCTCCGGCGGCTTGCCGATGATGTTCGCGGGCTCGCCTGATATCACTGATATTAGCGCGCTGCTCGACGTGGTCGACGGGATCGTGCTCACCGGCGCCCGCGCCAACGTCCATCCGACTCGCTTTAATGTCGATCCGTGTGAGCGGCACGAACCCTACGATATCCATCGCGATGAGGTCGCGCTGGCGCTTTCGGTCGCCTGCGTCGCCCGCGGCGTTCCGCTGTTCGGCATCTGCCGCGGACTGCAGGAGATGAACGTGGCCTTCGGCGGCTCGCTGCACCCCGAGATCCGCGAAATCCCCGGCCGCATGAACCACCGCATGCCCCGGCTCGAGAACGGCGAGATCCATCCCGATCCGACCGTGGTGTTCGCCGACCGTCACGACGTCGACCTGACGCCGGGCGGCGCGTTCGCAAGACTGCTCGGCTGCGAGAAGATCAGGGTCAATTCGCTGCATGGCCAGGGCATCCTCGATCCCGGCAAGCGCGTGCTGATCGAAGGCGTCGCCGAAGACGGCACCATCGAGGCGATCCGCATCGCGGAAGCCCCGACCTTCGCGCTCGGTGTGCAATGGCACGCCGAATACGACCCGCAGCAAAATCCGATCAACCGAAAGCTGTTCCAGGCTTTCGGCGAAGCCCTGGTCGAACGCCAGCGCGCGACGGCGTGAGCCGCGCGCGGAGAGGGGAGTTTGGCGCATCTCTCCAGCGGCATCGTCATTGCGAGCGCAGCGAAGCAATCCAGAGTCTTTCCGCGGTGGCAGTCTGGATTGCTTCGCTGCGCTCGCAATGACGAGGAGGAAGCACTATCGCGATTCGAGTTGTGCCGGATCATCCGGGCGCGCTACGTTTCAATTCGGTTTTGAAATTGGAATTGCAGCCCGATGATACGCAATATTGCCGCCGCCCTTGTCCTGCTCGCTTCCCCCGCATTCGCCCAAACCGCCCCGCCGCAGGAAGGCCCGGTCACTTGCGCTTCACCTGTTGCGCCTGACGACACCGAACGAAGCCTGAAACAGCGCTTCGGCAAGGAGGCCGTGGTGGAGGACCTGCCGGGCGCCGAGGGCGAGAAATACAAGGGCGTCGTGCTGTTTCCGAAGGCGATGGACCGCCGCATCGAGGTCGCCTTCACCGACGACAAGGCCAAGCGCGCCTCCGGCTTGACCTTGCGCGACACCGCCAGGACCAGCCGCTGGAACGTTAGCGGCGTCACGATCGGATCGAGCCTTGCGGAGGTGCAGAAGGCCAACGGCAAGCCGTTCATGGTCAGCGGCTTCGAATGGGATTATGGCGGCTTCGTCACCGACTGGAAGGGCGGCGCGCTCGTACGCCCATTGCAGGGCGGCTGCACGGTGACGATCCGCTTCGGCAAGAACGCCGCCGCGCCGAAGTCGCTGCTTGGTGACGGCGTGAAGGCCGCCTCCGACAACGCGGCGCTGGTGAAATGGGCGCCGGTGGTCACGGAGATCGGGGTGAATTTTCCGGATAAGTGACGACGTGGAGACCTCGGGTCACAGACTGGCGCGAGTATCATTCGGGCTCCAACTATCGGCCCCTGCGCATCCAACCTGCTTGACGGCATGTTCCCAATATGGGAATGTATCTCGTGAGGATCATAAAGCAATCCACATTGGCCAAGTTCGTTGCTGCAAATCCCAAGGCGAAGCCTGCGATTGCCCGATGGATCAAACTCGTGAGGGCCGCCCAATGGACTTCGATGAACGACATCCAAATGACCGTACCCGGGGTGGTTGTTCTGAATGGACAGCGAGCGCGGTTTGAAATTGCGGGCGGCAATTTCCGTCTGATCGTCGCATTCGCATTCAAGCATCAAATTGCGTTCATCAAGTTTGTCGGCACGCATGCGGAATACGACAAGATCGATGCTCTGACGGTCGCGATGTACTGAGGAGGCGCTATGGATATCCATCCTATTCGGACAGAAGCGGACTACGATGCCGCTGTCGCCGAGATCCAGAGGCTCTGGGACGCAGAGCCCGGAACCGATGACGGCGACAAGCTCGATATTCTCGCGACGCTCGTTGAGAAATACGAGGCCGCGCATTGGCCGATCGATACGTCGCGCCTGGATCCCATCGATATGCTGAACTATTTGATCGACGAGGGCGGCCATACTCAGGCAGAGCTTGCGGACTTGTTGGGCTCACGCTCACGTGCGTCCGAGATATTGAACCGAAGGCGTGCGCTGACCGTAGAGATGATCTTCAGGATCAGTGAGGCCTGGAAGGTGCCGGCCGAGATTTTGGTCAAGCCGTATCGTCTGAAGGCGGCCTAGCGGAAGTTTACGCCGCCCGCTCCATCCGCCGCGCGCGATAGGCCTGCGGCGACATCAGGGTCAGCTTGCGGAACGCCTTGCGAAAACTGCTCTCGTCTTCATAGCCGGCTGCGCGTGCGATGGTCTTGACCGGTTGGGTCGTCGTCTCCAGCAGCGTGCGCGCATGCTCGACGCGGCGGCGCATGATGAAGGCCTGCGGCGGCTCGCGCGTGAGCTCCTGAAACTTCCGGTTCAGCGTGCGCTCGCTGAGGCCGAGCGCGCTTGCAAGGCGCTTGACCGTCATCGGGCTCTTGCCGGTGCGGCGAACCAGCAGGTCGGCTTTGGTCAGCATCGGGTCCTGCGAGAGCAGATAGCCGACCGGCATGAAGATCGATTGGGTACGCTGGGCGGTGTCGATGACGACATAGTCCGCACAGAGTTTTGCGATGTCCTTGCCGTCGACGATCTCGATCAGGCGGAGCAGGAGATCGACCCACGACATCGGGCCGGCCGCGCAGACGATGCGGTCGGCCACGGTGACGACCGCGTCGGCGGCAAGGTCGACGGCGGGGTGACGCTGCCGCAGCTCGCCTTGCAGCCACCAGGTGATGGTGGCGCGGCGGTTGTCGAGCAGGCCGCTGCCTGCCAGCAGGAACACGCCGCTGCAAAACGCGCCGATCAGCCGGCCGTTCGCATGCTGCCGCCGCAGCCAGGCGCCAGCGCGCGCATATTGCGGTTGCAGGCGCTCGGCCGTGACGTGATCGACGAGGTTGCCGGGGACGAGGATCGCATCGAAGCTCGCGCGCTTGCCGATCGCGCCATCGACCGTGACCATCTGGCCGCCGCCGGCGCGCACGTCGCTGCCGTCGAGCGAGAGCGTCTGCCAGGTGAAGCGGGGTCTTGCCTCGCTCTGCTGCATCACGTGATTGGCGATCGACAGGATGTCGGCGACGCCGGCGATCGCCGAGTGCATGCAACCTTCCAGTGCGAGAATTGCGAGCTTCATGGGATCTCCCGACTGCCGCGATCCTATCCGATCAGGCCGGGCGATGCGTGGCGGAAATTGCCCGATCTCTGTCTTATCCGCCACTGCCTCGCCGGGCTTGCCAGGTCCAAATTCGCTCCGTCGTCACACGACATGATTGGAGAGAGACATGCCTTACATCACCATTTCCACCGTCCGCGGAATTCTGGACGCCGCGCAGAAGAAGACGCTGCTCGAACGCGTCACCGACCTGATGGTCGAGGTCGAAGGGCACGGCAGCCCGGAGTTCCGCAAAAATATCTGGGTCCGGATCGAGGAGCAGGAGCCATCGCACTGGTCGCTCGGCGGCATGCAGCCGACGAGCGAGATCATCGCGAGCACGTTCGGCGCGATCGGGGCCGATGGGGTGCGGGTCGCAAGGCCCAAGCCGTAGAGCGATAGGACTGCGTTCGAAATATCCTGGACGGAATAAACCAATCAGCAAGAATTGGTGCACGCCGATTTTCGCGACTCCGATTCGTTCTTTGAGAACGAAGTGGAGTCAGATGCAGAACGAAAGTTGACGGCTTTCAGTCTCCGCATCCCATGCCCAAAACAAAAAGGCGCCCCGAGGGGCGCCTTTCGCGTGTCGTGTCCTGTTCGAGCGGCTTAGCCCGAATAGTACATGTCGAACTCGACCGGATGCGGGGTCATTTCGAAGCGGGCGACTTCGGTCATCTTCAGCTCGATGTAAGCGTCGATGAAGTCGTCGTCGAACACGCCGCCGGCCTTGAGGAAGCCGCGGTCCTTGTCGAGGTTTTCCAGCGCCTCGCGGAGCGAACCGCAGACGGTCGGGATCTGCTTCAGCTCTTCCTTCGGCAGATCGTAGAGGTCCTTGTCCATCGCCGGACCCGGATCGATCTTGTTCTTGATGCCGTCGAGGCCGGCCATCAGCATCGAAGCGAAGCCGAGATAGGGGTTGGCGAGCGGATCGGGGAAGCGGACCTCGACGCGCTTGGCCTTCGGGTTCGACGTGTAGGGGATGCGGCAGGAGGCCGAGCGGTTGCGCGCGGAATAGGCGAGCAGCACGGGAGCCTCATAGCCCGGGACCAGACGCTTGTAGGAGTTGGTCGACGGGTTGGTGAAGGCGTTGATCGCCTTGGCGTGCTTGATGATGCCGCCGATGTAGTGGAGGCAGGTCTCCGACAGGTCGGCGTATTTGTTGCCGGCGAACACCGGCTTGCCGTCCTTCCAGATCGACTGGTGCACGTGCATGCCCGAGCCGTTGTCGCCAAAGATCGGCTTCGGCATGAAAGTGGCGGTCTTGCCGTAGATGTGCGCGACCTGGTGGATGCAGTATTTGTAGATCTGCATGTGGTCGGCCATCAGCGTCAGCGTGTCGAACTTCATGCCGAGCTCGTGCTGGGCGGAAGCAACTTCGTGATGGTGCTTCTCGACCTTGACGCCCATCTTGGCCATGGCGCCGAGCATTTCCGAGCGCATGTCCTGCACCGAGTCCTGCGGCGGGACCGGGAAGTAGCCGCCCTTGGTGCGGATGCGGTGGCCGAGATTGCCGCCTTCATATTCGGTGTCGGAGTTGGTCGGCAGCTCCGAGGAGTCGAGACGGAAGCCGGTGTTGTAGGGGCCCGACGAGAAGCGCACGTCGTCGAACACGAAGAACTCGGCTTCGGGGCCGACGAACACGCTGTCGCCCACGCCCATCGACTTCACCATGGCTTCCGCCTTCTTGGCGATGCCGCGGGGGTCGCGGTTGTAGGGCTCGCCGGTGGTCGGCTCGAGCACGTCGCAGGTGATGACCATGGTGGTCTCGGCGAAGAACGGATCGATCGTCGCGGTCACCGGGTCCGGCATCAGGCACATGTCGGACTCGTTGATCGCCTTCCAGCCAGCGATCGAGGAGCCGTCGAACATCGTTCCTTCGGCGAAGATATCTTCATCGATCATGCTGATGTCGAACGTCACATGCTGCCACTTGCCGCGCGGATCGGTGAAGCGCAGGTCGACGTACTTAACGTCGTTGTCCTTGATCGATTTCAGGACGTCTTTGGCGGTCTTCATGCATACCCCTTTTGGCTCTGCGGGTCGGTTTCCAGATGAGCAAAATTATTCTCGCTTTTGGGCGAGTTTTGCGCGACCGCATAAACGAAATCAGGCCGCCGAAGCAGCCTTATTTCTTGTCAGAGTGTCGCAAAATGCGGGATAGCACCCGGCTCAGATAGCGTCCAGCCCGGATTCGCCGGTTCGGATGCGGATCGCCTCTTCGATGTTGGAGACGAAAATCTTGCCGTCGCCGATGCGCCCGGTTTGCGCGGCGCGGCGGATCGCGTCGATGGCGCGCTCGACCAGATCGTCGCCGATCACGATCTCGATCTTCACCTTGGGCAGGAAGTCGACGATGTATTCTGCGCCGCGGTAGAGCTCGGCGTGGCCCTTCTGGCGGCCAAAGCCCTTGGCTTCGGTCACGGTGATGCCTTGCAGGCCGACTTCCTGAAGCGCTTCCTTCACCTCGTCGAGCTTGAATGGCTTGATGATGGCTTCGATTTTCTTCACTGCGCGCCTCCCGGCCTTATCGAACAAATAGCAACGTCTTCGTCAGGATGCGCTTTTCTTAACGCACGATCTTGTCTTCGCTATGCCGGGATGCCTGACCAGCCCAGCGGCGGCCGGTCACACCCTGATGAATGCCAGTGAGCGCGACGAACCGAAGCGGCTTCCTCGAAAGCAGGGTCTATGCCAAGTTGCAAATGCCCTGATTATTGGAGCGTTATCAGCCTTTTAACGAGCGTCCCTGATAGGTGGGGCCGACCGGCCTAAAATACCTCAGACCACGAAATAGGCAAACAGTTCAATTTCTGTGCAGGTCACTGTTCCGGTGTATGGATCGGCACGAAACGTGCCTGTTGTAAAGGCGTTTGGGCTAGGGAAGTGGCATGGAAGTTCTGACCAACGCTGAAATGCAGCGCGCCGACCAGCTCAGCATCGCGGCCGGCACGCCCGGCTTCAAGCTGATGCTCAGCGCGGGCCAGGCGGTTGCTGCGGCCGCCAATGCGCTGGTGGAGGAGGGGCCGATCCTGATTGTAGCCGGCCCCGGCAACAATGGCGGCGACGGTTTTGTCGCAGCCGCCGAACTCGCCGCCCAGGGCCGTGAGGTCTCGATCATCCTGATGTGCGAGCGCGACCAGCTCCAGGGCGATGCCGCCTCCGCCGCGCGCGGCTGGAAGCATCCGGTGCTCCCGTTCAATCCGCAGGCGATCGGAAAGCCGGCGCTGATCATCGATGCGCTGTTCGGCGCGGGCCTCAGCCGTCCCGTCGAGGGCGAGGCGCGCGCGATGATCGAGGCGATCAACGCCAACGGTGCGCCGGTGCTGGCGGTCGATCTGCCAAGCGGCATCAACGGCACCAGTGCGGCCGTACTCGGTGTTGCGGTCAACGCCGCCGAGACCGTCACCTTCTTCCGCAAGAAGCCGGCGCATCTGTTGCTGCCGGGCCGGATGCATTGCGGGCATGTGCGTGTCGCCGACATCGGTATCGACGCACAGGTACTGGACGAGATCAGGCCTGCGATCTTCGAGAACGATCCGGATTTCTGGGGCGCGGCCTTTCCGGTGCCACGCATCGACGGCCATAAATACGCGCGGGGGCATGTGCTCGCGGTATCAGGTGATGCGGCCGCGACCGGTGCTGCGCGGCTCGCCGCGCGGGCGGCGCTGCGCGCAGGCGCGGGCCTGGTGACATTGGCAACGCCGCGCGATGCGCTCGTGATCAACGCAAGCGCGCTCACCGCGGTGATGGTTCGTCCCGTCGACACTGCGATCGAGTTCGGCGAGCTGCTCGGCGACAAGCGCTACAACACTTGCATCATCGGCCCCGGCACGGGCGTCGGCGACCGCACCTGCGATTTCGTCCACACGGCGCTGAGCGCGCAGCGGCATCTGGTGCTAGACGCGGATGCGTTGACGAGCTTTGCCGCGAATCCCGAGCGGCTGTTTGAATCGATCAAATTTTCGGGGGATAATGCGGTGGTGCTGACGCCGCACGAGGGTGAGTTTCCGCGCCTGTTCTCCGACCTCAGCAACAAGAATCCGGGCCGCTCCAAGCTCGAGCGCGTCCGCGCCGCTGCCGAGCGCTGCGGCGCGGTGGTGCTGTTGAAGGGCCCGGACACCACCATCGCCGCGCCCGACGGCCGCGCCACCATCGCCGCCAACGCGCCGCCCTGGCTCGCCACGGCCGGCGCCGGTGACGTGCTTGCCGGCATCATTGCAGGCCTCCTTGCGCAAGGCGTGCCGGCGTTCGAAGCCGCCAGCATCGCCGTCTGGATGCATGGCGAGGCGGGCAGCGAGGCCGGGCCGGGCCTGATCGCGGAGGACCTGACCGAGACGCTGCCGGCCGTGCACCGGCGGATCTATGGTGCGCTGGGGGTAGAGTACTAGTGCTCAGGCAGCTTGCGCTCGCCGACATGGGCGCAGCCGCGCAGGTCCATCGGATGGCGTTCGACCAGGCGATGCCGTGGCTCGTTGGGCTGCATACGCCGGAAGAGGACCGCTGGTTCTACCGCGAGCGTGTCTTTCCGACATGCCCGGGTGGGGCCGCTTCGACGATGACGAACTGATCGGGATCATCGCTTTCCACGACGACTGGGTCGAGCAGCTCTACGTGCTTCCGGGTGCCCAGGGCCGCGGCGTCGGCACCGAACTCCTCGACGTCGCTAAAGGCGCCTTCGAAAGGCTTGAGCTCTGGACTTTCCAGCGCAATTCGCCAGCGCGGCGTTTCTACGAAGCGCGCGGATTTGCTCTGGTCGAGCAGACCGACGTAGCGCGGAACGAGGAGAGGGAGCCGGACGCTCGTTATCTCTGGACCTGCAAACCACTTGATCTGCGACCGACTGTAGTCTAAAAACTACAGGTGGTCGAACTCAAGCAAACTGAGACTTTTCGGAAGTGGCGATCGCGTCTCCGGGATGAGCGTGCCAGAGCGCTGATTGCGTCGCGATTGGATCGGTTGGCTCAAGGGCACGCCGGTGATGCCGAGCCGGTCGGCGATGGAATAAGCGAACTGCGCATCCATCACGGCCCCGGCTATCGCATCTATTTTCAGAAGCGGGGCAGCACAATCGTGGTTCTGCTGTGTGGGGGCGACAAGAGCACGCAGGTGAAAGACATCAAGGCGGCCAAGCGCCTTGCCGAGATGTGGAGCGAATGAGATGGGCGAGAAGCTGACGACTTACGATCCGGCCGAGGACCTGCAGTCCGATGAATCCATTGCTGTGTTCATGGAAGAAGCGTTCAAGACCGAGGACGCGGCCTATATCGCGCATGCGCTTGGCGTCGTCGCCCGCGCCAAGGGGATGACGCAAATCGCCAAGGAGACCGGCCTCTCTCGTGAACAGCTCTATCGCTCGTTCAGCACCAACGGCAATCCGACGCTCAAAACGACGATCGCGGTGATGAAGGCGCTCGGAATCGAACTGACGGCCAAGCCGCACGCCTAGCGCCTCACTCCACCGCATACCACCGCACCAAGCGCGGCGCCGCCCAATCCGCCACGACCGATTCGATCAGCCATCGCCCGGGTGAGGTCACAGCGAAGGCGATGCGCTGGGTCTGGCCGGGTTCGATCGCCAGCGTGTCGAGCCAATAGGGCTTCCAGCCGTCGTCGAGCTTGTCGAGCAGGCGGAAATGGTGGCCGTGAAGGTGGAAGACAGTCGCGACCGGGCCGGGGTTCTTGAGGGCCAGTACGACGGTGCGGCTGGTCTTGGCGCGGAACGTCGGGGCGGAGGCGGTCGAGAAATTCGCTGGCCGCGTCCAACCTGCCTCGGGTGCGCCGAGCGCGACATCGAACCGCAGGGCGCCTCTCAGGTCGAGCTTCTCGGGCAGGTCATTCAAGGGGAGCGGCTGGGGAGGCAACAGCGGCGGGCGATCCAGCTTGCCAGAGATCGCAAGGCTTCCGATCTGGCGTGCCTCCTTGCCGTCATGGAGCAGGAATGGAGCCGATGTGGCCGCATCCACAAAGGCGTCGACACGCGCGCCGGGGGCCAGCACCAGGGCGCCGTTGCGCGCCGGGAACGGCTCGGCCGGCTGTCCGTCGAGGGCCATGATCTGGACCTCGTGATTCTCCAATTTGATCGCCAGAACAGAGCGTTGCGAGCCGTTGATAAAGCGCAGCCGCAGCCGCTCGCCGGCGGAAGCTGAGAGTTCGAATGAAGTCTTGCCGTTGATTGTATAGAGCGCCGTCGTGGCCTTGGGGTCTCGACCCGGAGGAAGCGCAGTCCCGTCCGGCCGCAGGTGCCATTCCTCGATCAGGAGGACCACGTCACGATCGACGGCAACTCGGCTGGACTCGGCGACGATGATCGGAAGCGGACGCGCGGGGTACTTCTGGCCGTCCTCGAAGAGCCGGAAGTCGGCCAGCAGGGTCCCTGCGTTTGGTATTGAAATCATTGATGTTTCAGTCGTGTCCGGCGCCACCGGCGCGCGGCCCCGGAACTGATCTGTCATGGTCGGGGCATTGAGGCCGTACCAGACTGGTGCAAGCGGCACAGGCAGCTCGTTCCGGAACACCATTTGGCAGTTGTCAAAACGCTTGAGACGGACGTCCCCAAGGTGGCTTACAGCGGCCAGCTCCCAGATTGGTGTAGCTGGCTGACCCGGCCTCAGATCCAGGGTCGCTGCCCTTGCCTGAAGCGCAAGCTGGGCGGTCACGAGCGGGCCCGCGCCGCCGGCCGTCAGCCCGGCCGCCGGGGCTCCAAGGGAGGCGCCAAGGCCAGCCAAAACCTCACGTCTCGTCGGAGCAAAAATCCGCGTTTTCATGTGGCAATGCGGACCATGTGGCGCTGGATAAGTCCAGCAGCGACGCTTACCTCAAGCAGGCGTCTACACGGCCATTTTTTTGCTGCGAACAGGCGGGCACATGCTATAAGCCCGCCGCCCGCGGCATCGCGGCCGGTCTTGATGCAAATTTACGCGGGCGTGGCGGAACTGGTAGACGCGCTGGATTTAGGTTCCAGTGACGAAAGTTGTGGGGGTTCGAGTCCCTCCGCCCGCACCAAGCGCTTTCAGCGTTTGCACGGATTACTGAGGGGCCTCGCTCCGCGCGGATGTTTGTCCGCCTGGGGCCGGGTTCGATGAGCCACCGTCGTTGAGGCGTTTGCTTCGCGCCGGATCGATTAATGACAGCGTCCCGACGCGATAGCGTGCCGGGACCGAACGAGAAGAAGATTGGACGCCATGCAGGTCACAGAAACCCTCTCGGAAGGTTTGAAGCACGAGTTCAAGATCAGCGTCCCCGCGTCTGATCTCGACGCCAAGGCCGGTGCCAAGCTCGTCGACCTCAAGGACAAGGTCAAAATCAACGGCTTCCGTCCCGGCAAGGTGCCGGTCGCACATTTGAAGAAGGTGTATGGCCGCTCGGTGATGGCTGAGACCATCGACCAGACCATCCGCGACACCAACACCCAGCTGTTCTCCGAGCGCGGCTTCAAGCTCGCGACCGAGCCCAAGATCACCATGCCGAGCGAGCAGGCCGAGGTCGAGGAGCTGCTCAACGGCAAAACCGATCTGACCTACACGGTCGCGATCGAGGTGGTGCCCGCGATCGCGCTCGCCGACTTCAAGGCCTTCCAGGTCGAGAAGCCCGTCGCTGACGTCTCCGACACCGATGTCGACGAGGCGATCAAGCGCATCGCCGACACCAACCGCGGCTATGCCGCGAAGGCTGACGGCGCGAAGGCCGAATCGGGCGACCGCGTCACCATCAACTTCAAGGGCAGCATCAACGGCGAAGTCTTCGAGGGCGGCACCGGCGAAGGCATCCAGGTTGCGATCGGCTCCAACACCTTCATCCCCGGTTTCGAGGAGCAGCTCATCGGCATCGGCGCCAACGAGACGCGTACGCTGAAACTGTCGTTCCCCAAGAACTACATGAATGACAAGCTCGCCGGCCAGCCGGCCGAGTTCGAGACCACCGCGACCCTGATCGAGGCGCCGCAGGACGTCGCGATCGACGACGAGTTCGCCAAGACGCTCGGCCTCGAATCGCTGGACAAGCTGAAGGAAGCCGCACGCGAGCGTCTCTCCGCCGAGTTCGCGGGTGCGACGCGCCAGCGCGTCAAGCGCGCGCTGCTCGACCAACTCGACGAGGCGCATCGCTTCGAGGCGCCGCCGTCGCTGGTTGACGAAGAGTTCAACCTGATGTGGAACTCGGTCAAGGCCGAGATGGACTCCGCCGGCAAGACCTTTGCCGACGAGGACACCACTGAGGACAAGGCCAAGGAAGAGTACCACAAGATCGCCGACCGCCGCGTGCGCCTCGGCCTCGTGCTCTCCGAGATCGGCGAGAAGAACAAGATCACCGTGACCGACGACGAGGTCGGCCGCGCCGTAATCGAGCGCGCGCGCTCGATGCCGGGCCGCGAGAAGGAAGTCTGGGACTTCTATCGCAGCAACGCTCAGGCGCTGGCCCAGCTTCGTGCACCGATCTACGAGGACAAGGTCGTCGACTTCATCCTCGAGCTCGCCAACGTGACCGAGAAGAAGGTCTCGCGCGAGGATCTCTACAAGGACGACGAGGCGGAAAAGACCGCGGCCTGAAGGCTTTGAGCAATCCCTTCTTGAGGAAGCCTTCTATTAAGGATGATCAGCGGAAGGGCCCGGCTAGCCATGTGGCTGGCTGGGCCTTTTTGCAAGAATCAGCTTCAAGTGCCCGGTGGATTAAGCCTTAATTCGCTCCGCACTTGTCTGGCGCGAATTGGGCTATATCTGTCGGTACGCCCTGTACCCGAGTTTCTCTACGAACAAATTCTGCATCACGGGACGTCCATCGCCTTCCGGCAAATCCAGCCAAACTGGCAGCCAAGACAGGCGGTGTCTGCGTCCGAAACCCTAGGTGACTCATGCGCGATCCGGTTGAAACCTACATGAACCTCGTGCCCATGGTGGTCGAGCAGACCAACCGTGGCGAGCGCGCCTACGACATTTTCTCGCGCCTGCTGAAGGAGCGTATCATCTTCCTGACCGGGCCGGTCGAGGACGGCATGTCGACGCTGATCGTCGCGCAGCTCCTGTTCCTTGAAGCGGAAAATCCGAAGAAGGAAATCTCGATGTACATCAACTCGCCGGGTGGCGTGGTGACGTCGGGCCTTGCGATCTACGACACCATGCAGTTCATCCGCCCGCCGGTCTCGACGCTGTGCACGGGCCAGGCCGCGTCAATGGGCTCGCTGCTGCTTTGCGCCGGCGAGAAGGACATGCGCTTCTCGCTGCCGAACGCGCGCATCATGGTGCACCAGCCCTCCGGCGGCTTCCAGGGCCAGGCCACCGACATCATGCTCCACGCCCAGGAAATCCTGAACCTGAAGAAGCGGCTCAACGAGATCTACGTGAAGCACACCGGCCAGACTTATAAGACGATCGAGGATGCGCTGGAACGCGACAAGTTCCTGACCGCGAACGACGCCAAGGAGTTCGGCCTGGTCGACAGGGTCATCGACAAGCGCGTCGAAGAGCCTGCGGCGAAGGCCCCGTAGCACTACTGGTTTGTCACGGCGATCCCTCCTGAAAACTCTTGGGGATCGCCTGTGACCGTCAGGGGCGTGTTCACGTTAGGTGCGCGTGCGCGCAATGCAAAACGGTGTTTTGCGCCCTGCGACAAGCAGAAAGTTCCGCTTTCGTGCTTGTTTTTCGTGGCAATCCAGCAACGTCGGGGTGATTTCGATCACTTCGCCCGTGCCAAGACCGGAAATCACGGTATTGTCACGGGTAGCCGGCGACCCCCGATTAGCGAATTCTTGATAGTCGGGTGACAGCATGGTTGGCTACGAACGATCGGCTATGATCGCGGAGAATCGAGTGACCGTGATTCGCACGGTATGTAACGCGTAGGGTCTTTTTTGGTACGGAATTTGCTCTATTTGAGTCCCTTGCCCGCCGATGTAGCGGGATGGGACGATCGAGCGGACGAGATCGAACCGCGGACGGAGACATGAATGAGTAAGGTCGGCACGAGCGACTCCAAGAACACGCTGTATTGCTCGTTCTGCGGCAAGAGCCAGCACGAAGTCCGCAAACTGATCGCGGGTCCCACGGTCTTCATTTGCGACGAGTGCGTCGAGCTCTGCATGGACATCATCCGTGAGGAAAACAAATCCTCGCTGGTGAAGTCGCGCGACGGCATTCCGACGCCGAAGGAAATCTGCAAGGTCCTGGACGATTACGTGATCGGTCAGAGCCATGCGAAGAAGGTCCTGTCGGTCGCGGTGCACAATCACTACAAGCGCCTCAACCACCAGACCAAGCACAACGACGTCGAGCTTGCGAAGTCGAACATCCTGCTGATCGGTCCGACCGGTTCGGGCAAGACGCTGCTCGCGCAGACGCTCGCCCGCATCCTGGACGTGCCGTTCACGATGGCGGATGCGACGACGCTGACCGAAGCCGGCTATGTCGGCGAGGACGTCGAGAACATCATCCTGAAGCTGCTCCAGTCCGCCGATTACAATGTCGAGCGCGCCCAGCGCGGCATCGTCTACATCGACGAGATCGACAAGATCAGCCGCAAGTCCGACAATCCCTCGATCACGCGCGACGTGTCGGGTGAGGGCGTGCAGCAGGCGCTGTTGAAGATCATGGAAGGCACGGTGGCTTCGGTCCCGCCGCAGGGCGGCCGCAAGCATCCCCAGCAGGAATTCCTGCAGGTGGACACCACCAACATCCTGTTCATCTGCGGCGGTGCGTTCTCGGGTCTCGAAAAGATCATCTCGGCGCGCGGACGCTCGACCTCGATCGGGTTCGCAGCCCAGGTGCTCGCGCCGGAAGATCGCCGCACCGGCGAAATCTTCCGTCACGTCGAGCCTGAGGATCTGCTGAAGTACGGCCTGATCCCCGAGTTCGTCGGCCGCCTGCCGGTGGTCGCGACGCTCGAGGATCTCGACGAGGCCTCGCTAAAGAAGATCCTGGTCGAGCCGAAGAACGCGCTGGTGAAACAGTACCAGCGGCTGTTCGAGATGGAGAACATCGAGCTGACCTTCGCCGACGAGGCGCTTGGCGCGGTCGCCCGCAGGGCGATCGAGCGCAAGACCGGCGCGCGTGGTCTGCGTTCGATCCTCGAGGCGATCCTGCTTGAGACCATGTTCGACCTGCCGGGTCTGGAAGGTGTGGAAGAAGTCGTGATTTCCCGCGAAGTCGTGGAAGGAACGGCGCGTCCGCTCTACATCTACGCCGATCGGTCCGATCGTGCGGTCGAGAACGCCAGCGCCTGATTTGCGGCGCTGGAACGCTTCCAATCGTCTTTGATAGTAACGGCTGCGGAAGGGTTCTCCGCAGCCGGTGTTGCGTCGCTTGTTCGCGTGCGTAAGCGCCTGATGGCGCGCGTCTTTCAATGACTTGACACCCCCCCGGTCGATAGCCACCTAATGTCGACGGCGAGCGAGAATTCTGTTCAAGATTCGCCTTAGTTCCGATCCGGCAAGCCCGGTCCAACCTACCAATGGTAGACCGGTTTTACGGATCACCTCGGCACCTTGTGGCGGTTGCGCATGATCATGGCGGGCTGCGTGCAGGGGGGCAAAGCAAAAGGAAAAGGCCATGACCAATCCAAAACCCCGGCCAACCATTGTCCATGGCGAAACGCACGCCTATCCCGTGCTGCCGTTGCGCGACATCGTCGTCTTCCCGCACATGATCGTTCCGCTCTTCGTCGGCCGCGAGAAGTCGATCCGCGCGCTCGAAGAGGTGATGAAGAACGACGCGCTGATCATGCTCGCGACGCAGAAGAATGCGTCCGACGATGATCCGGCGCCCGATTCCATTTACGAGACCGGTACGCTTGCCAGCGTGCTCCAGCTCTTGAAGCTTCCCGACGGCACCGTGAAGGTGCTGGTCGAAGGGCTCGAGCGCGCGCGCGTGCAGAAGTACACCGATCGCAGCGAGTATTACGAAGCGACCGCGATTGCGCTCGCCGACACCGACGGCAAGTCGGTCGAGGCGGAAGCCATGTCGCGCTCTGTCGTGTCCGACTTCGAGAGCTATGTGAAGCTCAACAAGAAGATCTCGGCCGAGGTCGTCGGCGTCGTGCAGGCGATTACCGATTTCGCCAAGCTCGCCGACACCGTTGCGTCGCATCTCGCCGTCAAGATCGCCGATCGCCAGCAGATCCTGGAGACGCTGTCCGTCACCACGCGCCTGGAGAAGGTGCTGGGCCTGATGGAGAGCGAGATTTCGGTGTTGCAGGTCGAGAAGCGGATTCGTTCTCGTGTTAAACGACAAATGGAGAAGACCCAGCGCGAGTATTATCTCAACGAGCAGATGAAGGCGATCCAGAAGGAACTGGGCGACGACGACGGTCGCGACGAACTCGCCGATCTCGAAGAGAAGATCTCCAAGACCAAGCTCTCCAAGGAAGCGCGCGAGAAGGCGCAGCATGAATTGAAGAAGCTGCGCCAGATGTCGCCGATGTCCGCGGAAGCGACCGTCGTGCGCAACTATCTGGATTGGCTGCTGTCGATCCCGTGGAACAAAAAGTCCAAGGTGAAGAAGGATCTGGAATCGGCGCAAGGCGTCCTGGACTCCGATCACTACGGGCTGGAGAAGGTCAAGGAACGCATCGTCGAGTATCTCGCGGTGCAGTCGCGCGCCAACAAGCTGACGGGCCCGATCCTGTGCCTCGTCGGGCCTCCCGGCGTCGGCAAGACCTCGCTCGGCAAGTCGATCGCGAAGGCGACCGGACGTGAGTTCGTGCGCGTCTCGCTCGGCGGCGTGCGCGACGAGGCCGAGATCCGCGGTCACCGCCGCACCTATATCGGCTCGATGCCCGGCAAGATCATCCAGTCGATGCGGAAGGCGAAGTCGTCCAATCCGCTGTTCCTGCTGGACGAGATCGACAAGATGGGCGCCGATTTCCGCGGCGATCCGTCCTCGGCCTTGCTCGAGGTCCTCGACCCCGAGCAGAACGGGACTTTCAACGACCACTATCTCGAGGTCGACTACGATCTGTCCAACGTGATGTTCATCACGACCGCGAATACGCTCAATATTCCGGGACCGCTGATGGACCGCATGGAGATCATCCGGATCGCGGGCTACACCGAGAACGAGAAGGTCGAGATCGCGCGCAAGCATCTGATCCCGAACACGGTGTCCAAGCACGGCCTGGACTCCAAGGAGTTCTCGATCGACGACGACGCGCTGCTGCTTCTGATCCGCCGCTACACCCGCGAAGCGGGCGTGCGTAATCTGGAGCGTGAGCTTTCGACACTCGCCCGCAAGGCGGTGAAGGAGCTGATGATCTCCAAGAAGAAGTCGGTCAAGGTCACCGAGAAGACTCTGGAAGAGCTTCTGGGTGTGCCGAAGTACCGCTACGGCGAGATCGAGAGCGAGCCGCAGGTCGGCATCGTCACCGGACTTGCCTGGACCGATGTCGGCGGCGAGCTCCTGACCATCGAAGGCGTCATGATGCCCGGCAAGGGCAAGATGACGGTCACCGGAAACTTGCGCGACGTGATGAAAGAGTCGATCTCGGCGGCGGCGTCCTATGTCCGCTCGCGCGCGATCGTCTACGGCATCGAGCCGCCGCTGTTCGACCGGCGCGACATCCACGTGCACGTGCCGGAAGGCGCGACGCCGAAGGACGGTCCGTCGGCGGGCGTGGCCATGGCCACCGCGATCATCTCGGTCATGACCGGCATCCCGGTCCGCCATGATGTCGCGATGACCGGCGAGATCACGCTGCGCGGCCGCGTGCTGCCGATCGGCGGTCTGAAGGAGAAGCTGCTGGCTGCGGCCCGCGGCGGCATCAAGACGGTGCTGATCCCCGAGGACAACGCCAAGGATCTCACGGAGATTTCCGATGCGATCAAGGGCGGCATGGAGATCATCCCGGTCTCGCGTCTCGACGACGTCGTCGCCAGGGCGCTGGTCAAGAAGCCCGTGCCGATCGTCTGGGAAGAGGACACCAAGGTGACGGTGAAGCCGGATGGCGACGAAGCCCCCGGCGGCCTGACCGCTCACTGAGATCGCAATTCGAAAAGATGATAAAACGGCGCCTTCGGGCGCCGTTTTTGTTTTGGGGAAAGGGATGCGATGCAGGTCGACGGTCACTGCCATTGCGGGACGATCAGCTATGAGGCCGAGATCGACCCCGAGACGGTCTCGGTGTGCCATTGCCGGGACTGCCAGACCCTAACGGGATCGCCGTTCCGGGTCACGGCGATCTGCACCGCTGCCGACGTCAAGCTCACCGCCGGCACGCCAAAGGTCTACGGCAAGCGCGGCGACAATGGCCGGATGCGCTTCCAGCACTTCTGCGCCGCTTGCGGTTCCCCGCTGTTCACCAGCGGCGAGGGCGACCAGGCCGACGATTGGGGCATCCGCTGGGGCTCTATCCGCCAGCGCGACGCCCTGCGCCCCGTCAGGCAGATCTGGTGCCAGTCGGCGGCAGTGTGGATCGATGCGGTGCCGTCGCTGCCGGGCAGGCCGGGGGATTGAGGGCCTGGGAATGGGCGTTCCGTACTTGCCCGCACGGGGCGGGTAGGGATAAAGAAGCGCCGTGGGGCGGTTAGCTCAGCTGGTTAGAGCATCTCGTTTACACCGAGAGGGTCCGCGGTTCGAATCCGTGACCGCCCACCAGAGCTTCTAAAGTTAGTTGCAGAAAGGATATTTTGTCGCAACTTATTGATTTGTATGTAGTTCGTCCCACTTTATGGATCAGTCGCGGTCTTGTATTCCGGAATTGTTTGGGTTTGGATGCGGGGTCTCGCTCTTTGTCGGCGTGCATTGAACCAGGAAAGACGCTCTTTACGGTTCCAATGTAAGATTGGAAGCCAAGGGTGAGGATTTGAGTTAATGGTATCGCCGCGTCTCTTTCCGCCTCTATCGATAGGTGCAATGCTCGCGGAAATCGCGCAGCTTAGCGATACGCAAATCGACGTTATCGAATCTGAGATGAAGAGGCCGCAGGCCTCTCTCTCTGACAATGCACGTTGGGACATTTTGGCGGAAAAGCTTGGTCTTGACCGCGAGATCGTAGAGTACCTTTTTTCTTTCTTGGCATTCTTGAACACTGAACTCGATAAAAAGGCGTCGAACGAAGCGGAGCGCGCTCTTCTGATCGACTCGCTACTTTCGGATTTCGAAGTCGAACATGACGAGGATGAGACCCCTGAGGAAGTCGCCAGCACTGTTCATAGGTTAAAACAACGACTACTGACTCTTGCGGCTCATTCCGATGGCGCTGTTTTTCACCGGAAGATTCTTAGACTTCGCAAAGGCTTTCTGCGCAACGCTAAATCATTCTCGACTTTTGTCGATTTGCGTCCGGCCCTGAATGAGGATCGCACCGCTATAGATGGTTTTGTTACGATTGTTCAAATGCAAATATCGACTGATCGCGATGATGAAGAGCCTACGATTTTGATGCAGTTGGATTCAGAGGCCCTATCCAAGCTGCTGGAAGCTGTCGTCGATGCCCAAAAAAAGGTCGCGCTTATGGAGTCCAGCGGCTATTCGCTAGACCGAATCTCAAATAAATAAGTCATGCTGAATTTTTCGGTACTTGAAACTAGTTTGAATTTGGTTGTGGATGTGCCGGATTTTGCGGTGCATGACAAGCCTGATTTATCTCAGTGGAAGGT
Source organism: Bradyrhizobium sp. OK095 (assembly GCF_900109945.1). GTDB lineage: Bacteria > Pseudomonadota > Alphaproteobacteria > Rhizobiales > Xanthobacteraceae > Bradyrhizobium. The sequence goes on along the minus strand of NZ_FOBX01000007.1, from coordinate 391,419 downwards.
TGAGTACGAAACGGTCGCGCGACGCCGGCGATTGGAGCGCTCTCGAGGGCAGTTGGTAACGGTGCGCCCACGAGGCAAACAATTTGCGAAACACGTCGATTTTGTCGGCTACGCGACCGCCTCGGTTTCCTCATCTGAGATAAAGAGGATCGCTGGCTCGGTTGTCATGGACTCTGTAGCAGAGGCGCTAGCGACAAAGAGTGATGTACGGCCGTCATTCAAAGAGGTGCGGAGGGTCGCACCTGCAATCCATATAACGTCCGATTTTCCGGTTTTCCGGCCTAGTCCGGAGCTAACTGCGGTCTGGTTGCAAGGTGTGTTGGATCATCTGCGGGAAATGCAGATTTCGAAAGAGTATCGAACACGCTTCGAAGCGTTTCTGAATATGTCGCGCCAACAGGTAGTTGATGAATTTGGTGTGCGGCTGCAGAGAATAATGGCGACGATTGGGAATCGCCAGCGTTATGGAATCGAGGGGGCTTGGCCTTTGGCTAAGGGCGGCCAGTTCTCATTAGTGTTCCAACATCTTGTCCTCGATCGTTTGCCGATCAGGCCGGACGACAGCTCTCGCTTCTTCTCGTTGCTTCTAACTGAGCTCATGCAATGGTTGGAGTCTGGGCAACAAATTGGTGGCTCGTGGGGGCGATTGCGGATTGATCATGAACTAATTTTGCTGGAGATTTCTCCACGACAATCTGTCACTAAAATTGAGGGAAGGGCTCGCGCTAAAGTCCTCGAATAACGTGAGCCTATTTCGCATATTACATATTTCAGATTTTCATTTCTGCGTTCATCCAAATCGGAAGAATTGGTCCCGCTTGTTTCAGGACCCTCCGAGCCTTACCCTGCGACATTTCAGCGGCCCCATCAGTATTGCTACATTTCCGTCTAGCTATTCGGATGAAATGGCCGAGGCATCTGCGAGATTTGTGCTAGAGGAAGGCGAGAATTTCGATCTTTTTGTGGTTTCAGGTGACGTTGCTACGATTGGCACAAAGGAATCAATTGCTGCGGCATTCAATTTCATTGATGACAAACGAGTTCACGAGTACCTCAATTCCCAATGGCGGCCTACACTCGGGGCGGATGAAGAGCGGTTCTTTCTCGTTCCTGGCAATCATGATCGATACCGCGATATTTTCGGCGGGACTGCTTCGCCTGAATTTGACAGGGCTTTTACGAAGTATTGGAGGCCAACGCACGGCGTTCAGCATCGGGTGATACAAGACGGCGATAGCCATTTGGCAGTAGTGGCCGGCGATTTTTGTTTGGCGACAGACGATGAGGCCAGCGGGCTCAACAGGCTGGGAAGAGGAAAAGCTCACGCAGAAGTCGTTGATGAGATGATCTCGCGGACGGCAAATTTACGCGGGAAGTACAGCGACCTAATTGCGATCTGGGTGGTACACTTCCCTCCAATCGGGCTCCCGTGGAAGGAGTCCCCGCTGGTTTTGATTGATGCCGATTATTTCCGTTCGCAAGCCAAGCGCTATGGTGTGGCGTTGGTCTTGGCGGGTCATTTGCACCGAAATCAAGTAGACCTCTCGCCTAATCAAACGCCCGTAATTTGCGGCGGATCGATGTGTGTATGCGAAGGCACCGACCACAACTGGATTCACGGAATCGAGATTGAGTGCGAGGGAGGCGAAGTGAGGGAGGTGCGCAAGAATGATTTTGTGTGGAACGATAATGTCGGCGACTTTGTTGGCACAAGTTTTTCGCGGATACTATAGTTTCTCCAGCGATCATTAGCTTAGGACCTCTTGCAAAGCGGGTAAAACGACTGTCTTAGTAACAGCGCAATTAGCTCGGCATGTGAAAGCGCCAACTCGAAAAAGTGGTCGATGAACACCATTCGTCAGCCCAGTGTACACGACCAAAACGCCGACCAGATCGCCTATTGGAACGGTCCGAGCGGGCAGCGCTGGGCCGATCGCCACGCGGCGCAGGAAAGCCTGCTCGGACCCATTGCCGATGTGCTGATCGACCGCGCCAGGCCGAAGCGGGGCGAGCGTGTCCTCGATGTCGGCTGCGGCTCCGGTGCGACGACCTTTGCGTTCGCGAAAGCTGTTGCTCCGAACGGATTTGCGCTCGGCCTCGACGTCTCCGAGCCGATGCTGTCGCAGGCGCGCGCGTTTGCGCCAAAAGGTCTGCCGCTCGATTTCGCGCTGGCGGATGCGACCGTGCATCCGTTCGAGCCGGCGAGCTTTGATCTGCTTGCCTCGCGCTTCGGCGTGATGTTCTTCGCCGATCCCGTCGCGTCCTTCACCAATCTCCGCCGCGCGCTGAAGCCGTCCGGGCGGCTCGCCTTTGCCTGCTGGCGCGAGCCGAAGGAGAACCCGTGGATGATGGCGCCGCTGATGGCGGTCTACAAGCACGTGCCGAAAATGCCACCGGTCGGGCCGGAGGAGCCGGGCCCGTTCGCCTTCGCTTCGGAAGAGCGCGTGATGCGCATCCTGACAGGTGCCGGTTTCGCGGACGTGGCAATGGAGCCGCACAATCTTGCGATGGACGTTGCAATCGGCGGCGGACTCGAGGCGGCGGTCGAAGGCTCGCTCCAGATCGGCCCCGCCAGCCGCGCACTGCAAGGGCATCCGCCGGAGACGTATGCAGCGGCAAAAGCCTCGATCCGCGAGATGCTCGCGCCGTTCCTGAAGGGGCAGTCGGTGGCATTGCAGGGCGCGATCTGGATCGTGACAGCGAAGGCTTCGTAGGGCGGCGTCGCGCTCTCTCCGCGTCGTCATTGCGAGGAGGTCTTGCGACGAAGCAATCCAGACTGTTCCCGCGGAGGCAGTCTGGATTGCTTCGCTGCGCTCGCAATGACGACGCGGAGGCAGAACGCCTCACACCACATCATCCGGCGCCAGCGCGCAGCCATTGTCGGGATGCGTCTCGACCTGAAGCGTGGTGTGGCCGATGCGGAACGACGCTTTGAGCTGCTGCGCCGTTTCCATCAGGAACGCATCGCCACTACCTGCAGGCATCACGAGGTGGCAGGTCAGCGCCGTCTCCGTCGTCGAGATCGGCCAGACATGGAGATCGTGGATCGCCGAGACGCCGGGCCGCTCCAGCAGAAACATCCTGATCGCGGCGAGATCGGTGCCCTTCGGCGCGGCCGCCATCGACATGTCGATGGAGCTGCGCAACAGGCTCGTCGTGCTCCAGAGGATGGTGGCGCAGATGACGAGGCTGGTGACGGGATCGAGCCAGAGCCAGCCGGTCCAGATGATCAGCGCCGCCGAGACCACGACGCCAAGCGAGACCGCAGCGTCAGCGGCCATGTGCAGATAAGCGCCCTCGATGTTGATGTCGTCCTTGCGTCCGCTGGCGAACAGCATGGCGGTAAAACCGTTGATGAGGATGCCGATGCCGGCGACCACCATCACGGTCACGCCCGCAACCGGCTCCGGCTCGCGCAGCCGCAAAATCGCTTCCCAGCCGATCGCGCCGGTCGCGACCAGCAGGAACACCGCATTCGCCAGCGCTGCCAGAATGGTGGAGGCGCGCAGGCCATAGGTGAAGCGGCCGCTCGGCGCGCGCCGCGCCGCGATCGATGCGCACCAGGCTACGATCAATCCGAGCACGTCGGACAGATTATGGCCGGCATCCGCCAGCAGCGCCGTGGAGTTGCCGAGATAGCCGTAGACCGCTTCCGCCACGACCAGCGCACTGTTGAGGGCAATGCCGATCGCAAAGGCCTTGCCGAAATTGGCGGGCGCATGGACATGCCCGCCGTGGCTGTGGTCGTGGCCGGCGTGATCATGGTCGTGGTCGTGATGGTCGTGGCTGCCCAAATCTAGCGCTCCCCGGAAGCGGCCAAATCAGCCGCCATTGTAGGCGTTTCGCTAGCGACGTCACGGCGGAACAGCAGGTAGAGCGCCGGCAGCACCAGCAGCGTCAGGATGGTCGAGGAGATGATGCCGCCGATCACCACGGTCGCCAGTGGCCGCTGCACCTCGGCGCCGGCACCGGTGGCGAGCGCCATCGGCACGAAGCCGAGGGAGGCGACCAGCGCCGTCATCAGGACCGGGCGCAGCCGCGTCAGCGCACCCTCGCGCACGGCCTCTGCGATCGGCCGTCCCTCGTTGCGCAGCCGTTCGATGAAGGCGATGATGACGAGGCCGTTGAGCACGGCGACACCCGACAGCGCGATGAAGCCGACGCCGGCGCTGATGGACAAGGGAATCCCGCGCAGCAGCAGCGCCGCGACGCCGCCGGTCAGCGCCAGCGGTACGCCGGAGAACACCAGGGCGGCATCCGCCGCCGATCCCATGCCCATGAACAGCAGCAGAAACACCAGCAGCAGCGCCACCGGCACGACGATGGTCAGCCGCTTGGTCGCCGAGACCAGCTGCTCGAACTGTCCACCCCAGCCGATCCAGTAGCCGGGCGGCAGCTTGACCTTCTCTGTCACGGCACCTTGCGCCTCGGCGACGAAGGAGCGCAAATCGCGGCCCCTGACATTGGCCATCACCACGATTCGGCGCTTGCCGTTCTCGCGGCTGATCTGGTTCGGGCCCGGGGCGATCTCGATCGCCGCGACGGAGGACAGGGGCACGTAACGCAGCGCCGTGCTTCCCCCCGGCCACGCGGTCTTGGTGACGGCCGCGACGTCCTCGCCCGGCGGCAGCGGGATCGGCAGCGACTTGATCGCGTCCGGATCGGCCCGCAGGCTTTCGGGCAGCCGCACCACGATGTCGAAGCGGCGATCGCCCTCGAACAGCTTTCCGGCCGGCTTGCCGCCGATCGCGATCTCGACGACGTTTTGCACCTCGCTGAGGCTGAGGCCGTAGCGCGACAGCGCCTGGCGGTCGAGCTTGACGGTGAGGATCGGCAGGCCCGCAACCTGCTCGGTCTTGACGTCGGCCGCGCCCTCGATGCCGCGAATGACGCCGTTGACCTGTTGGGCAACATTGGCGAGCAATTCGAGATCGTCGCCGAAAATCTTCACGCCGACGTCGCTGCGAATGCCGGCGATGAGCTCGTTGAAGCGCATCTGGATCGGCTGGGTCATGCCATAGGCGGTGCCGGGCAGGGTGTTGGCGGCACGTTCGATCTCCTCGATCACCTCGTTCTTCGGCTTTCCGGGATCGGGCCATTCCTCGCGCGGTCTCAGCGTGACATAGGTGTCGGCGACGTTCGGCGGCATCGGATCGTTGGCGATCTCGGCGGTGCCGACCTTGGAGAAGATGGTCGCGACCTCCGGCACCTGCTTGACCGCCTTCTCCAGCCGGAGCTGCATGTCGACGCTCTGGGTCAGGCTGGTGCCGGGAATCCGGATGGTCTCGATGGTGATGTCGCCTTCGTCGAGGCTCGGAATGAATTCGCCGCCCATGCGCGTTGCCGCGAACAGGCTGCCGGCGACGATCAGCATGGCGCCAAACGCGACGCTGCCGCGATAGCGGATGGCGCGGTCGAGCAGCGGCACATAGAACCGCTTTGCCGCCCGCATGAAGATGTTTTCCTTCTCGGAGACCTTGCCGGTGACGAAGATCGCCACGGCTGCGGGGACGAAAGTCACCGACAGCAGCGCCGCGCCTGCGAGCGCCATCAGCACGGTCAGCGCCATCGGCGTGAACATCTTGCCCTCGGTCCCCGTCAGGGTCAGGACCGGCAGATAGACCACGGCAATGATCAGCGTGCCGAACAGGCTCGGCTTGATGACCTCGCTGCTCCCGGCGCGGATCGTCTCCAGCCGTTCCTCCAGCGAGAGCAGCCGGCCGCGCCGGTGTTGCTCCGCGGCGAGGAGCCGCAGGCAGTTCTCCACGATGATGACCGCGCCGTCGACGATGATGCCGAAATCGATCGCGCCGAGGCTCATCAGATTGGCGCTGACCTTGCTTTCGACCATGCCCGTGATCGTGAACAGCATGGACAGGGGGATGACGCAGGCCGTGATCAGCGCTGCGCGGATATTGCCGAGGATCAGGAACAGCACCGCGATCACCAGCGCCGCGCCCTCGACGAGGTTTTTCTCGACGGTCTGGATCGTGGCTTCGACCAGATGGGTCCGGTCATAGACCGCGCGTGCGATCACCCCGTCGGGCAGCGATTTTGCGATCTCCGTGAGCCGGGCCTTCACGCGCTGGGCGACGCCGCGGCTGTTTTCGCCGATCAGCAGCATGGCGGTGCCGAGCACGGTCTCGCTGCCGTTCGCCGTCGCAGCGCCGGTGCGCAGGTCCTGGCCTTCCTGCACGTCGGCAACGTCGCGGATGCGCACCGGCACGCCGCCGCGCGAGCCGATCACGATGTCGCGGATGTCCTCGATGTTGGCGACCTGGCCGGGCGCGCGGACCAGATATTGCTCGCCGTTGCGCTCGATATAGCCGGCGCCGACATTGGAGTTGTTGGCGGCGAGCGCCGTCATGATGTCGCGGAAGCCGAGCTTGTAGGCCATCAGCCGGCCGAGGATCGGCAGCACGTGGAATTGCCGCTCATAGCCGCCGATCGAGTTGACCTCGACCACGCCGGGAATGGTGCGCAGCTGCGGCTTGATGATCCAGTCCTGGATGGTCCGCAGCTCCGTCGGCGTGAACTCGGCGCCGGCAGGCGATTTCGCGCCCGCCTTGGCTTCGACCGAATAGACATAGATCTCGCCGAGCCCGGTCGAGATCGGCCCCATCGCGACCTCGGTGCCTGCAGGCAACAGGTCCTTTGCCTGCTGGATGCGTTCGTTGACGAGCTGCCGGGCGAAATAGATGTCGGTGCCATCCTGGAACACGACCGTGACCTGGCTCAGCCCGTAACGCGAGATCGAGCGGGTGTAGTCGAGTTTTGGCAGGCCGCCCATCGCGGTCTCGATCGGGAAGGTGATGCGCTGCTCGGCTTCGAGCGGCGACAGTCCCGGTGCGCGCGTGTTGATCTGGACCTGCACGTTGGTGACGTCGGGGACGGCGTCGATCGGCAGGCGGGTGAAATTCCAGCCGCCAAAGGCGCCGGCTGCGAGCGCGAGCAGGACCACCAGCCAGCGCTGCCGAACCGAGAAAGAGAGGAGCGCGTCAATCATGACCGGCGTCTCCCTTGCCCATCTCCGCCTTCACGACAAAGCTGTTCTCGGCAACGTAACGCTCGCCGGCGGAGAGGCCGGCGCGGATCTCCACGAATCTCGGATCGGAATCCCCAAGCTCGACCGGGCGCGCCTCGATCTTGTCGCCGTCCTCGCGGACGAACACGATAGTCCTGTTCTCCAGCGTCTGGATCGCGCTCCGGCGCACAGCGACCACGACGTTGCGGGCGGCGAGGATCAGCCGTGCCGTGACGAACAGGCCGGGGCGAAGCCGGCCGTCGGGATTTTGAAGCACGATTCGCGCAAGCGCGGTCTGGGTCTCGCTCGAGCCGATCGGTGCCATGTAGGAGATGGTGCCCTTGATCTCACCGCGGCCGTCATCGGGATCGATCAGCACCCCGTCATTGATGCGGACGCGCTTCAGGTCCTGCCGGTAGATCGACAGATCCACCCAGATGGTGGTGAGGTCGGCGACGACGAAGGCCGGCTTCTGCTCGGAGGCGTATTCGCCGAGCGAGATCTGGCGCTCGATGACGGTGCCGGCGATCGGCGCCTTGAGTTCATAGACGGTCAGGCTCTGGTTGCTCTCGATGGTGGCGAGCAGATCGTCCTTGCCGACCTTGTCGCCGATGCGCCTGAGGATCGATTTTGCGACACCGGGAAAGCGCGGCGTCACCTGAACGACGGCCTCCTGGTTGGCGCGCAAAATGCCGTTGAAGGACAGCGTGTCGGTCAACGTCGCGCTCGCGGCTTCCGCCAGCGTGACGCCGGCGGCGGCGAGCTTGACGTCGGAGATGCGGATGCGGTCGGCGCCGTGCTCGTCCTGCTCGACATGGTCGTTCGGCTTCTCCGGCTTCTTTTCCTCGGCGTGCTCGGTGTGCGTCACCTTGGCCGGGGCGAGCAGGGACGTGCCGTAAGCGCCGAGTGCGATGGCAACGATGGCAATGAGGATGGTGGAGGATGTCTTCATCGTGCGCCCTCCCGGGCCAGCGCAAAGGGATTGCCGACGAGGCCTTCGATGGTCGCGACGCCGGCATGGAAATTCTGGAGCGCTTCCTGCTCGCGCAGCCGCGCCTGGGTGACGCTGGCCTGGGCGTCGAGCACTTCGAGCAGGGTGAAGCGGCCCTGTCCGTAGCCTTGCGCGATCGCGTCCGACGCTTCGGTGGCCTTCGGGATCGCAGTCTCGCGCAACACTGCGAGCTCGCGCAGCGAGCCTTGCAGCGAGTCGTAGGCGCGGCCTGCAATCACGATCAGCGTGTTGCGGTTGGCCTCGCGCTCGGCCTTTGTTTTGGCGAGGCTTTCCTGCGCCGAGAGGATGTTGCCCTGGTTCTGGTCGAACACCGGGATCGGCACCGAGACGGTGAGGCGTGCCGCATCGTCATTGGTCTCGTTGAAATGGCGCCAGCCGGCGGCGATCCGCACGTCGGGATAGGGTCTTAAGCGAGCCATCAGCAGCTCGGCATTGCGCTGGGCATAGACCGCGGTCCAGCGCACCAGCTGCGGATTGGCATCGATGGCGGCGACGACCGACTGGAATGTCGGCGTCTTGCCCATGGTGTCGAGCCGGCCGGAGACCTCGCCGAATTTCGCCGCAGCATCGCCCATCAGCACCGCAAGCTCGCGCCGGGCGCTCGCCAGCGTCGCCTTGAAGCGTTCGCGGTCGGCTTTCACCAGCGCGGACGCCACCTCGGCGCGGCCGGTCTCGGCCGGTGAAGACGCTCCGGCCTCGACGCGGCGGCGGAGCAGCGGCGTCAACTGATCGATCGCGGTGATCTGTTCGTCGAGGATCTGGATCCGCCGCTGCGCGCCGAGCACGCTGAGGAACGCGATCGCGGTCTCCGACAGCACCTCCAACCGGACAGCCTTGCGCTGGATCGCGGCGACCTCGATTCCGGCCGCGCCCGCAGCGATCCGCGCATCGCGCTTGCCGAACAGCTCAAAAGCCTGGCTGATCTGGAGCGTGGTCTCGGCCGATCTGGTGCCGCGATGGATGCCCGAGCCGAACGAATTATCCTGCTCATAGGACAGTTCCGGATTGAGGAGCGCGCCGGCCTGGATCCGCTGTCCGGTGGCGATGCCGACATCGCGTTCCGCCGCCGTCAGGCGCGGGCTCGCGGCCAGTGCGCGCGACAGCGCCGCGCGCATCGTCAGGGTCTGGGCGTGCGCGTGTTGCGTCAGCCAGGGGCCAACGAAAATCGCCATCGCGCACGCAAGGCGCGCGGCAGTCCGTCTGCAAGACATGAAGATGACCTGTGAACAAAAGCATCGTGGGCGCGCGTGGCGCCCGGCTGATCGGTTCAGGTCAGGTGTTTGGGAGGCGGGGACGTCGTGTCGGGTGCGATGCCGACGAGCGTCGGCTGCTGCTGCGCGACCGGTGCGGCAATGATATCGGCCGCGGCGCCCGCGTGCAGAGGCTGCACAACGGCGACCGAGAAGCAGCCATGGCAGTGATGGCCGCCGAGCGTCTTGTGATCGCTGTGGTCGGCAGCGCCGCCGTCGAGAATCGAGGCGATCTCCGAGCCGCCGGAGGGGCTGGTGACATCGATGTCGTGCGCGCCGTGCAGTACGCCCGACAGCAGATACATGACCGCGACGAGCACAGCCAGCAGCCCGCGCCAATGGCGCAGGCGGCGAAGACTGTAGGGGCGGATCGCAGTCACTGTTGCACTCAGGTTCCTGATCCGCCTGCGGTAGCATGGCGGCCCGAACAGTGTCGACCCGCAACAGTGTTACATGTGGGGAACTCGATGTCGCACACGCCAAACGCAAAAAAGGCCCCAGCCCGGGGCTGACCGGCTGAGGCCTTCTGTGCTCACAATCTCTATCCTTGGGACTTGAACGTCCAACCTGCCGATTGCTGGATCGTTCCGTCGAGGGCAGAAATTATTTCGTCTATTGCCGGACGGGCCTACGCCTTCTCCTCCCAGATCATCGCAAGGTGCACGATGGTCTGTACCGCCTTCTCCATGTCCTGACGGCTCACCCATTCGAGCCGCGAATGGAACGCGTGCTCGCCGGCAAAGATGTTGGGGCAGGGCAGGCCCATGAAGGACAGGCGCGAGCCGTCGGTGCCGCCGCGGATCGCGGTGCGCATCGGGCGGAGACCTGCGCGGCGGATCGCTTCGATGGCGTATTCGAGGATGTGCGGGTGGCGGTCGATCACCTGCTTCATGTTGCGGTACTGCTCGCGCACCTCGAAGGTGTAGGTCGAGCGCGGATAGTCCTTCATGACGTCCTTGACGATGCCCTCGAGCAGGTCCTCCTTCTCCTTCAGCCCGTCCTCGGTGAAGTCGCGCACGATGAAGGAGAGCGTCGCCTGCTCCAGCGCGCCGTCGATGCCGATCGGATGCAGAAAGCCCTGCTTGCCTGACGTCGTCTCCGGCGAGCAGCCTTCCTTCGGCAGCCGCTCGACGATGGCGGCTGCGATCTTGATGGCGTGCTCCATCTTGCCCTTGGCGTAGCCGGGATGGGCGCTGACGCCGTTGATGGTGATGGTGGCGCCGTCGGCCGAGAAGGTCTCGTCCTCGATGCAGCCCGCGCTCTCGCCGTCCATGGTGTAGCCGAACTCGGCGCCGAGCTTCTTGATGTCGACATTGTCGACGCCGCGGCCGATCTCCTCGTCGGGCGTGAACAGGATCTTGATGGTGCCGTGCTTCACATCGGGGTTGTTGATGAAGAAATACGCGGCATCCATGATCTCGGCGACGCCTGCCTTGTTGTCGGCGCCCAGCAGCGTGGTGCCGTCGGTGGTGATGATGTCGTTGCCGATCTGGTTCTTCAGCGCGGGATGTTCAGTGAACCGGATCACCTGGCTGGTGTCGCCCGGCAGCGTGATATCGCCGCCGCGATAGTCCTTCACGATCTGCGGCTTGACGTCCTTGCCGGTGACGTCGGGCGAGGTGTCCATGTGCGAGCAGAAGCAGATCACCGGCACCTTCTTGGTCGTAGTGGCCGGGATCGTTCCGTAGACATAGCCGTAATCGTCGAGATGGGCGTCCGCGACGCCGATGGCCTTCAGCTCGGCGGCGAGCACGCGGCCGAGGTCTTTCTGCTTCTCGGTCGAGGGCGAGGCCGGGGATGCCGGATCGGACTGGGTGTCGATGGTGACGTAGCGCAGGAAGCGCTCGGTCACGGTGTGCGTGAAATTGAGGGAGGACATTTCTGGTCAAACCGCCGGGGTTTTGGGGAAGCAGGCGGTATATCAGAAAAGCGGGCTTTGATGCGACCGGACCGGCGCGGATCGGGCTTAACGAATAGGCACCTCAGATCGCCTCTTTCAGTTCCTTGACCGGGCGGAAGGCGACCTTCTTGCTGGCCTTGATGTGGATGGCCTCGCCGGTGGCGGGATTGCGGCCGGTGCGGGCGGCGCGCTTGCGGACCTGGAGGATGCCCAGGCCCACGATGCGGACGCGGTCGCCCTTCTTCAGGTGCCTGGTGATCAGCTCGACCATGTCGGTCAGGACGGCCTCGGCGCGCTTCTTCGACAGGTCCTGGCTCTCCGCGATGTCGGCGGCGAGGTGCTTGAGCGTGATAGTGGCGGGCGCGGCTGCCTTCTTCGCCATGTCTGGCCTCCTCGATTCTTTGCCCGGGCGGCCCCGCCACCTCCTAAACGGCAAAGTTCCGGCAGGCCTAGACGATTCGGGAGCGGACTGACTACGCCAGCCGTTCGGCCGGGGTATTTTCGTCATTTCCTGCCCAATGCGGCTGTCCGATCGGATCTTACCGCCCGGGACAAGGGAAAACCCCTCCGTCCCGACCGGTTGTTCCACGCCGAAGGTTGCAGACACGCGTCGGTTGCGATTTATTGCTAAATGTTTCTAAGGGGCGCAATTTATGCGCTGAGGCATGGGCAATCAGGACAGCGCGTACCGACCGCACGTTGATGGTCTTCGAGCTATCGCGGTTTCTCTAGTCGTTCTGTATCACGCCTTTCCTGAGCAGCTTCCCGGCGGCTTCATCGGGGTCGACATTTTCTTTGTGATCTCGGGATATCTGATCACCGGCATCATCGCCCGGGACGTCGGCGGCGGCCGCTTCGATCTGCTCGAGTTCTATGCGCGGCGCGCGCGAAGGATTTTCCCGGCCCTGCTGCTGGTCCTTTGCGCGACCATGGCCGCTGGTTACAGGTGGATGCTCCCGGATGCCTATCGGCAGTTGGGCATCGACACCTTTGCGAGCGCGGCGTTCTCGGCAAACATCGCCCTGATGCTGCAATCCGGCTACTTCGATGTGGAATCGGCAAAGAAGCCACTTCTGCATTTGTGGTCGCTGGGAATCGAGGAGCAGTTTTATGTCCTTTGGCCGCTGATCCTGACGATCTCTGCGCGGCTCGGTGCAAGTCTGTTTCGTGTGTCCCTGGTTCTTGGTCTGGCTTTGTTTCTCCTGAACCTGTCGCTGGTCGGTTCATATCCAGTCCTGACCTTTTATCTTCCCTTCACCCGCGCTTTCGAACTGCTGGCCGGTGCCGCGCTTGCCATCGGGTGGCGCGAGACGAGTGACGGGCGGTGGCACGATCCTCGGGCTTTGGCGGGTGCATTGTTGATCGCATTCGCGGCCGGGACGTTCGATAGCACCGTTGCTTTTCCCGGATGGAGGGCCGCACTGCCGGCCGCCGGCAGCGTGCTCTTGCTGTCAGCGCCTGGTGCGTGGGGTAACCGCTTTATCCTTGCGAGTCGTCCGATGGTGCGGATCGGTCTGATCAGTTATCCGTACTACCTCTGGCATTGGCCGCTGCTCGTCTTCTTCGCAATGGTGAAGTCCAGTCGGCTGACAGATATCGAACGAGGGCTGACCATCTGCCTGAGCATGTTGCTGGCGTGGGCCACTTATCGGCTGGTTGAAATTCCGATCCGGCGTGGAAACAGTCCTGCGCTCAAAGCCCGCACGTTGGCTGCGTGCATGGCGGTGGTCGCTGCTGCCGGCGTCGTTGTGATCCGCTGGAACGGCTTCGACGCACGGTTACCACCAGAAGTGCGCGCGATAGCTTTCGTTGCGACCGATGCAACCGGGTGGCGCATCAACGAATGCCTTTTGGATCTCGGCCGCAAAACCGAGTACGCGGAGGCGTGCGTTGAGCGCAAGAACCATCCGATAATCTTGCTGTGGGGGGACTCGACGGCCGGGGCGCTTCTGCCGGGACTGCGGAGCGCCCAGGAGACGCGCGGCTTTGGCATAGCACAGTTCACTGCCAACTCCTGCATTCCTGCGCTCGACGGACCTTCGCCTTGTCGAGACAACAACGCCCGGGTGCTCGAAATCGCAGCGAAGCTAGCTCCTGATATAGTGCTCCTGCATGCCTATTGGGGGATCAATTTCGACGGCGTCGCCGATCTCGTTGTGGCGCTCAAACAGCGTACGCACGCGCGTGTCGTTGTTTTAGGGCGTGTGCCGGTCTGGCGCCGCGGGCTGCCGAGCGAGGTGCTTTGGTACTACTTGCGGCGCCAGGAACTCATTCCGGAACGGTCAAGTGGCGGCCTTCTCTCGAATTGGCAAGATGCCGTCATGCGGCAGAAGCTCGAACCACTCGGTGCGGAGTTCATCTCTGCATGGGATGTTCTGTGCGACACGCGCGGATGCTTGACGCGGACCGGGCCGGCGGCGAGCGATCTGGCCTACAGCGATAACGTCCATATCAGGGAGACTGCATCGATCCTCCTTGTGGCGGCCGTTATTGACAAGGTCCTTGGTGGAACGCCGAGGTTATACGAGCGCTAAAGGGCGCAGAAAGGGCCGTCCGCACCTGTCTTCCGGCGCACATGGGTCCGCAAGGTCGCGCCGCGGTGCCTGGGCAAGGGGCGAGGATATTTCCGAACCTGGATTCGCGGTCGACGGAGCCAAAAAGTCCGCAGCCTCGAAGGAATTGGCGGCAGAGCGCCAGAAACGACGTGTCAAACCGGCTTTAAGTAATTGAAATTACGCCATGAATGGCGCGAGAGACGGGGCTCGAACCCGCGACCTCCGGCGTGACAGGCCGGCGCTCTAACCAACTGAGCTACTCCCGCGTGGTTCGCTGAAAGCGCGCGGAACGAGGGGGGACTTAAAGGCGGGGCTGGGTGAAGTCAAGGACGTTGCGCTTTGCCTGCGCATCTCGGCTAAGCATTGCTTTGGAAAACGAAAAAGGCCGCCTGGCGGCGGCCTCTGGTCAACCTGAAACAGGGCGTATCAGCGAATCTCCGACGTGCCCGCGCTGGTCACCACCACCGGCTTGCCGGCCTTGATGACGTGGGTCGACTGGGCGGTCTGGCTGTAATCGGCGTTGGTGCGGGCTGCAATCCCGAAGGCGGCCACTGCAATACCGGCCACCAGCGCCACCACCACGATCTTCATGTGGGTACCACGATCAGCGGAATGAATTGAGTGGTTCATTTGAGCCTCCCGACGGGCTTTGCCGCCGTCTATGGCTCCTTCTTAAGGACCATCTGTTTCCGGATGGTTTCGCGGGTTCCGCAAAATGGTTTCATCTTTACGCCCGGTTGGTTTCCCGGGGCTTGCCGCGCAGGACGGGCTCAAGCCGCCCGGCCGATATCGTCCCGGATGGTCCGCGCTGCCCAGACGAACAGCAGGGCGCCGAGCGTGGTCGTGACCGCCGCCGAGAGCAGGGAATAGCGCACGGCATCAGCGCCATAGCTGCCCATCAGGGCGTCATTGACCACACCCACGGCAAGCGGGCCGACGCCCTGGCCGAAGCAGGTGGCGGTGAGCGCGATCAGGGCGGAGGCCAGCGCCCGCATGCTGGGCTTGGCCACCGTCTGCGCGATCGCAAAGATTGGGCCGAGATGAAAGCCGACCAGGAACGAGGTCAGCGCCAGCATGGCCACCATCATCTTGAAGTCCTGGGTCAGCATGCACAGCGCGAACACGGGGCCGGCAAGGCCTGAAGTGATCGCAGGCGCCCACAGCTTCCAGCGGTCGTCGCGACGGCTGATCTGCGCCACCACGATGCCGCCGAGCAGGGTGCCGGCCATGCCGGCGAGCCCCTTGAAGGTGCCGGCATAGGTGCCGATCTCGGCGCTCGACAGATGGTGCACGCGCGCGAGGAACGGGGGGATCCAGGCCGCGGTCGCGTAATTGGTGTAGGTGGTCAGGCAGAAGCCGATCAGGACGATGATGAAGCTCTGCTGCGACGCCAGGAAGCGCAGCGTCGGGCCGAGCGGTTCGGGCACAAAGCTCTCCTGCATCGCGCCGCGCTTCGGCTCGGAGATCGTTAGCCACAGGACCAGAGCGAGCAGCATGCCCGGCAGGCCCGCGACGAAGAAGGCCATCCGCCAGCCATAGTGCTGGTTGACATAGCCGCCGATGAAATAGCCGAGGAAGACGCCGAGATAGGTGCCGATGGCGTAGATGCCGAGGGCGCGCGGGCGCTCGTTCTTGGCGAAGAGATCGGCAACGATCGACTGCGAGGCCGGCGAGCCCGCGGATTCGCCGATGCCGACGCCGATGCGCGCCAGTGCCAGCGAGGTCACGCTCGAAGCCGCGCCGCACAGCGCCGTCATCGCGCTCCAGAACGCAAAGGCGGCGGCGACGATGTTGCGCCTGTTGAGCCGGTCGGCGACGCGCGCGATGGGAATGCCGAGCAGGGAATAGAACAGGGCGAAGCCGAAGCCCGCCAGCAGGCCCATCATGGTGTCGCTGAGGGCAAACTCCTTCTTGATCGGCTCGATCAGGACGTTGAAGATCGTGCGGTCGAGGAAGTTCAGCGCGTAGATGATGGTGAGCAGGCCCAGCACGTAATAGCGCCGTGGCGACGGCGTGGCCGCAGCAGTCGTTTGCACCGACATCTGTGACGTCACATCGACCATCGCATCCCCCCAATTTGTCTTTGTTATCGTTGTCGGTCCAGCCCTGATTGGAGCTGGTTGCATCATGCGTCGCGGATGTAATTCCCCGCTTCGAATTCGACCGGCGCAGCACTCGCGTCGAACGACACGCCGACCGGGTCGCGATCTGCGGCCATTGCGTCCAGCTGCTCGCTCAGCATGCGCCGGATCATCAGGATGCCGCGGTCGCTCTGGCCGAAATGCTCCTCGGAATGAATAGTCACCTCGCCCTGGCCGACCTGAGCCTCGTAGTCGCCGGGGAATTGCTGGTGCTCTTGCTCCGTCATGTCCCACCAGAATTTTCCGTTGAATTTTGAGCGCATGCGGCCGATGTCGCCGGAGTTTTTCACGCGGCCGGCGACGTAGATGCGGAACGAGGTGTCGTCGATCGGCAGCGTCCAGCCGATCGACTCGACGCGGGCAAATTGCGCCACGCGCGGGTTCGGCACCACGCGCAAGGTGGGGAGGGCGGCTTCAGTGACGCGATAAAACACACGGCCGTCATCCTGCTTGCGGATCGAACGCACGGCGATGCCGCGCGGCGTCTTGTCGAACGTCACCTCCGGCATCGAGGCCATCATGTTGGTAAATTGCGGGCCTGAGAACGAGCCGTGCAGCACCGGCACGTGATAGGGATCGACCACATTCTCGAAATGCTGGAGCCAGTTGCAGGGGATGATGGCTGGTCCGCCGCCACCGATCGAGGAATCGTCGGCCTCGACGAACTCACCGTCGTCCATGTTGTCCAGGCATTCGTAAGCCGGCAGCACCGGGCGTTTCTCGGCCGGGCCCATATAGGCAAAGATCAACCCGTAGCGCTCCTCGACCGGGTACCAAGGCTGGCGCACCTTGTCCTTGAACTGACCGCCGTCGGGCTCGCAAGGCTGCTCGAGGCACTGGCCCTCGGCGTCGAACTTCCAGCCGTGATAGCAGCAGCGGATGCCGTCTTCCTCGACCTTGCCGTAATAGAGCGTGGTGCCGCGATGGCAGCAGCGGGCGTGCAGGAGGCCGACGCGGTCGTGCTTGTCACGGAACAGGATCAGATCTTCGCCCAGCGCACGCACCTTTTTCGGCGTGTCGGTGGCATCGCTGACAAGCCCGACCGGATGCCAGTAGCGGCGAAGCAGTTCTCCCATCGGCGTTCCCCGGACGACCGAGGTGAGCTCGCTGCGCG
Source organism: Bradyrhizobium sp. OK095 (assembly GCF_900109945.1). Lineage (GTDB taxonomy): Bacteria > Pseudomonadota > Alphaproteobacteria > Rhizobiales > Xanthobacteraceae > Bradyrhizobium. The sequence continues at coordinate 374,423 of NZ_FOBX01000007.1, read as the reverse complement.
TGTGTGCCGGCTTCATCGCATAGCCGGTGCCGAGATCGCGATCCCGCTGGGTCATCGTCATGTTGTTCCTCCCGCCGCGGGCCTTGGTGGCCGGGTCGCTTCTTGATGCGGTGTCCCAGTGAAAAATAATTCAATGACAATGTCAACGATCTTCCGAGTGCCTCTTTTTCGCATTTCGATGAGGCTGGGGAGGTTGCGCTACCAAGACACGACCAGCACTTGGCACGCCCCGGCTTTCTTGGCAGAGGTGGATCATGAGCCAGACATCGAGCAGGGATGGGCACGCGTCGCCCGATGCGGACGAAAGCCACTCGCCGGCGCCGATCACCGTGATGCTGTCGTCGCGGTTGATGGTGCTGGCCAATTTGCTCAAGCGCGGCGCCATCCTGCGCTACAAGCGGCTTGCCGGATTGTCCTCGGTTGAGTTCGGCCTCGTCGCTTCGCTCGGCCGCCGCGCGCCGATGAGCGTGGCGCGGCTCGCCGAAGCCGTCGGCCAGGACAAGGGACAGATCAGCCGCGCGCTCGCCGAACTCGTCTCGCGCAAGCTGATCGCGAAATCGGCGAACCCGAAGGACAGCCGCGAGGTGCTGGTCTCGCTGACCGCGGCAGGGCTCGCGGCGCATGATGCCATCGTCGAAGGCGCGCAGGACCGCAATCGCCAATTGCTGGAGCAGTTGAGCAAGGACGAGTTCCAGACCCTCCTGGCGCAGATCGATCGCCTCACGGCGACGGCCGAGAAGTTGCTCGAAGCCGAGAAGACTCCGCGCTGATCTCGCAGCAATCTCCGCAAATGTTGGATCGCTTCTAAGAGCCTTTCTAAGAGTTGCTCTAAGAAGTTTTCAATTAGGGAATTCGCGCGCGCTCACCTAAGCGTCACCGCAAACGCATGCCGTTGGGGGAACGACGGCATGACGCAAGCAAACAGACATCTTGGGGTGCGCGTTGAACAGTCTTCGTATGTTGCGGTCAGCCGTCCTGGCGACCGCGTCCGCTTTGGTATTGATGCCCGAGGCATCGCTCGCACAATCGTCAACGCAAAGCGGCGCGCAGAATCTGCCGTCGGTGACGGTCGAGGCATCCAAGCAACAAGCGCGGCCCGCAGTTGCCGCTCAACGCCAGGCGCGCGGTTTGAGAACGGCGGCTCGCGCAAGGACACGTGCAAACTCAGCCGCGGCCCCTGCACCAGCGGCCGACCGCTCTGCAGCCTCGGGCACCAGCGAACGCGCGAATGGGCCCGTCACCGGCTACGTCGCGAACCGCTCGTTGACAGGCACCAAGACAAACACGCCGATCATGGAAACTCCGCAATCGTTGTCTGTGATCGGGGCCGAACAAATTCGCGATCAAAATGTCAACACGAAATTCGACGAGACCTTGCGCTACACTCCCGGCGTTTTCGCCGGTACGTTCGGCAACGACACGCGTCAGGATTGGTTTCAGATCCGAGGCTTCCCGTCTCAGGACGTCGGCACTTTCCTGGATGGCCTGCAGCTGTTCTCGACTGCGTTCGGGACCTGGAAGCTTCAGCCGTGGAGCCTTGATCGCGTTGAAGTTCTGCGAGGACCGTCTGCAGTTCTGTACGGCGGCTCAAGCCCCAGCGGCATCGTGAACGCGGTCAGCAAGCTCGCTTACGGCGAACCCATTCGCTTCATCGAGGCGGGGGTCAACAACTTCGGCAACTCCTATGTCCAGTTTGACGTTGGTGGACCGGCGACACTAAGCCAGTCCGACGGGAAGCTCTTCTATCGCTTCGTCGGTCAGGTTCACGGTGGTGGAACGCAGGTCGATTTTACCAACGACAACAGCTATTTTCTTTCGCCGTCGTTCACGTGGATGCCCGATAGCGACACCCGCTTCACGCTGTATGCCCAGGTCTCCCACACCGACACCCGTGGTCAAAATTTCCTGCCGTATGTCGGGACGGTCGTGAACGCTCCTTATGGACGCATTTCCACCAGCCTGTTCGCGAGCGATCCCAGCGTTGATCGCTTGCGGCGCGATCAGGAGATGATCGGCTATCAATTCGAAAAGAACCTCTCGGACAGCGTGACGATCCGCCAGAACGCACGTTACGCCCACGTGGACGTGCTCTATTCAACTCTGTTCGGGCTGGGCACGACCACGCCTGGCGACGTGACTTTGAACAGAGGAAACTTCTTCGTTCGCGACAAGGCGGGGCAGGCCGACGTGGACACCCAATTCGAGTACCGGGTGGCGACAGGCCCCGTCGCGCACACGTTCCTCGTCGGGCTCGACCTGAAGCATTACGGAATTGACGACTATCAAGGGTTTGGCGGCGCCACTGGGCTCAATCTCGTCAACCCGGTGTATGCGCCGACGGCCGAGTTCAGCGGGGTGGCCGGCACGAACCATTATCTGACGCAGAGTCAGAAGGCGCTCTATGTTCAGGATCAGATGAAGCTGGGACGTTTCACTTTCGTGTTGTCCGGACGCAATGATTGGGTCAGCACCGTCAACAACAATCATGTCGGGGCAGATCAGAGCCGCGAGGACAGCCGTTTTTCGGGCCGTGTCGGCGCGATCTATAATTTCGATATGGGTTTGGCTCCTTATGTCTCCTACGCGACGAGCTACAATCCGGTCATCGGCACCAATTCTTCCACCGGCAACCTGCTTGTGCCTGAAACCGGTGAACAGGCCGAAATCGGATTGAAGTACCAGCCGGTAGGATTGAACGCCCGTTTCGGAATTTCGCTGTTCGATCTGAAGCGAAAGAACGTTCTGACCAGCGATCCGACCTTCGTCGTCGGATCCATCCAGACAGGAGAGGTCACCTCGCGTGGTGTGGAACTCGAGGCTGTCGCCAACATCACGCCGGATTTCAAGGTCACAGCGAGCTACACCAACTTCGACCTGTTCGTCAGCAAGGACCTCAATACGTCCCTGATTGGAACTGTTCCGACGAACACGCCGAGGCAGCTTGCCTCGCTCTGGGGTGATTACACATTCCGCGAGGGAGCGCTGAGTGGGGTCGGCTTTGGCGGCGGCGTTCGATATGTCGGCTCGTCGTTCGCGGACACAGCCAATACGATGGTGGTGCCATCCGTCGTTCTCGGCGATCTTGCCGTACACTACGAGTGGCAAAATTGGCGGGCGGCGGTCAACTTCATCAACATTGCGGACACGATCTATGTCGCGAGTTGTTCATCGGCTGGTTCCTGTTTCTACGGAGACCGCCGACGCATAACCGGGAGCCTTTCCTACAAATGGTAAGCGCGGGCGAGGGGAGGGCCTCGTGAAGGCACGCACTGTCAGGCTCTGGTCCGTGGTCCACAGCTGGACCAGCCTGATCTCGACCGTTTTCCTGCTGCTGCTTTGCCTCACCGGCCTGCCGCTGATCTTCCATCACGAGATCGATGAGCTCTTGGGCTATGCCCCCCGGCCCGAAGCTCATGCGGGCGCGGCGCGTGCGACGACCCAGGCGGTCGCCGACGCCGCGCTCGCCGCCGATCCCGGCCACGTGCTGCAATATATCTCGTGGGATAAGGACGAGCCCGGCACCGTCACCGCCTTCACCAACAGCGCTGTCGATGGGTTACCTGACAACACCACTGTCCGTGCTTTCGATGCGGTCTCGACAAAGCTGCTCGGGGCGGTCGGTGTCGGCCCGATGCTGATCATGCTCAAGCTGCACACCGACATGTTCGTCGGCCAGCCCGGAAAGCTGTTCCTCGGCGGGATGGGGCTGCTGTTCGCCATCGCCATCATCTCCGGCGTGGTGCTGTACTGGCCGTTCAGCCGCCGGCTGCGCTTTGCCACCATTCGCGACAGCACCTCGCGCCGTGTGCGCTGGCTCGACTGGCACAATCTGATCGGCGTCGTGACGGTCGCCTGGGCGCTGGTGGTGGGCCTAACCGGCGTCGTCAACACCTGGGCCGAGCTGATGCTCAGTCAGTGGAAGGTGACCGAGCTCGCCAGCATGGTCGCGCCCTATGCCGGCAAGCCGCCGCCGACGCGTCTCGCCACGCTCGATGCCGTTGTCGCGCGCGCCAGGCAGGCCGCGCCCGGGATGGAGGTCGCCTTCATCGCGTTTCCGGGTACGCCCTTCACCTCCTCGCACCACTTCGCCGCCTTTATGCGCGGCGATACGGCCTTGACCGCGCGGCTGCTCAAGCCGGTGCTGCTCGATGGCGAAACCGGGGAGGTCGCCGACAGCCGGGCGCTGCCGGTCTATCTCCAGGCGCTGCTGATCTCGCAGCCGCTGCATTTCGGCGACTATGGCGGGCTGCCGCTCAAGGTGATCTGGGCCGCGCTCGACGGGCTCACCATCGTTGTGATCGGCAGCGGCCTCTATCTCTGGCTGGCGCGGCGGCGCAAGCGCGCGCCTGCCAAGGCCGACGCATTCGCCAGACGAGCCCCGGTCCTTTCCTGATGCATGGCTCCCCTGACCGCTCGCGCCTGTGGATACGTGTCTTTGCTGCACCTATCGTGCTCGCGGTTTCGACCATCACGGGTCTGCTGGCCGCGCTGCTCTGGGGAACGGTCGGCCAGTATGTCGCCTGGGTGACGGTCGGGGCCCCGGTGCTGGTCATCTGCTGGGTTTGGGTGCGCCGCCGCACGCAAAAATCCAAGCATTTGACCGGGTGATGCGCAGCAAGTAGCTGCCTCGGCGCGTGCGCCGCAATCTCAGAAGCGCTGCCCTGCAAAACTGTGGCCACCCTTGCTGGCTTTTCCGATCTGCTCCATACCAGCGCGGGGTGATTCCGGGATTTCCACCGGTCTGGGAGCAGCAAAGGGCCTAAAAAGAGCGTGTCTTGCGCCCATTGGTGCACTGCGCTAAGGCTCAGAACAATTCCAAACTGGACGAATCCGTGGCTGTCCCGAGGCCGCGGGAAAAAGGGCTCGTCAATGAGCGGCATTCTACAGAACTATCTTCCACTCGTCGTCTTTATAGGGGTAGCGGGCCTCATTGGCCTGGTGCTGCTGATCGCGCCCTTCATCGTGGCGTTCCAGCAGCCGGACCCGGAAAAGCTGTCGGCGTATGAGTGCGGCTTCAACGCCTTCGACGACGCCCGCATGAAGTTCGACGTTCGCTTCTATCTGGTCGCCATCCTCTTCATCATCTTCGACCTCGAGGTGGCATTCCTGTTTCCCTGGGCAGTGGCGTTCGGCAAGCTTGGCGCGACCGGCTTCTGGTCCATGGTGGTGTTCCTCGGCGTGCTCACGGTCGGGTTCGCCTATGAATGGAAGAAAGGGGCACTGGAATGGGATTGAACCCTTCATCGTCCGCTGGCCCGGCCATCGCGCCGGCCCCCAAGGGCATTTTGGATCCGTCGACCGGCCGTCCGGTCGGGGCCAATGATCCGTTCTTCCTCGAGGTCAATTCCGAGCTGTCCGACAAGGGCTTCTTCACGGCCGCGACCGACGACCTCATCACCTGGGCGCGTACCGGCTCGCTGATGTGGATGACCTTCGGTCTCGCCTGCTGCGCCGTCGAGATGATGCAGGTGTCGATGCCGCGCTACGACGTCGAGCGCTTCGGCTTCGCCCCGCGTGCCTCGCCGCGCCAGTCCGACGTGATGATCGTCGCGGGCACGCTGACCAACAAGATGGCACCCGCGCTGCGCAAGGTCTACGACCAGATGCCCGAGCCGCGCTACGTCATCTCGATGGGCTCGTGCGCCAATGGCGGCGGCTATTATCACTATTCCTACTCGGTCGTGCGCGGTTGCGACCGCATCGTGCCGATCGACATCTACGTGCCGGGCTGCCCGCCCACGGCGGAAGCGCTGCTCTACGGCGTGCTGCTGCTGCAGAAGAAGATCCGCCGCACCGGCACCATCGAACGCTAAGGTTTTACGTCATGGACGACGCCAAGCTCGACGCCCTGGGGCAGACGATCGTGAGCGCGCTTCCGGGCGCCGCCATCGGTCATTCCGTGGCCTTCAACCAGCTCACGGTCGATGTCGAGGCCAGCAAGATCGTTGAGGTGGTCAAGTACCTCCGCGACGACCCGAGCTGCCGGTTCATCAACTTCACCGACATTACGGCGGCGGACTATCCCTCGCGCGAAAAGCGCTTCGACGTGATCTATCACTTCCTCTCTCCGGCCCTGAACACGCGGATCCGGCTCAAGGCCCAGGCTGACGAGACCACGCAGGTGCCGTCGCTGATCGAGGTGTTCCCCGGCGCCGACTGGTTCGAGCGCGAGGCCTACGACCTCTATGGCGTGTTCTTTGTCGGCCATCCCGACATGCGCCGCCTGCTGACCGATTACGGTTTCGAGGGCCATCCGCTGCGCAAGGATTTCCCGACCACCGGTTTCGTCGAGGTCCGCTACGACGACCAGGAGAAGCGGGTGGTGTACGAGCCCGTCCGGCTCAACCAGGAATTCCGCAAGTTCGACTTTTTGTCTCCGTGGGAGGGCGCCGATTATCCGGTGCTTCCGGGTGATGAAAAAGCAGGGCCGAAGGTCTGATCATGAACGAGCAACCCGAAGTTCTCCGCAACTTCACCATCAATTTCGGCCCGCAGCATCCGGCGGCGCATGGCGTGCTGCGTCTCGTGCTCGAACTGGATGGCGAAGTCGTCGCCCGTGTCGACCCCCATATCGGCCTGCTTCACCGCGGCACCGAAAAGCTGATCGAGCAGAAGACCTATCTGCAGGCGATCCCGTATTTCGACCGGCTCGACTACGTCGCGCCGATGAACCAGGAGCACGCCTTCTGCATGGCGGCCGAAAAGCTGCTGGGCATCGAGGTGCCGCGCCGCGGCCAGCTGATCCGCGTGCTCTATTGCGAGATCGGCCGCATTCTCTCTCATCTGCTCAACGTTACCACGCAGGCGATGGACGTCGGCGCGCTGACCCCGCCGCTGTGGGGTTTCGAAGAGCGCGAGAAGCTGATGGTGTTCTACGAGCGCGCCTCGGGCAGCCGTATGCACGCAGCCTACTTCCGCGTCGGCGGCGTGCATCAGGACCTGCCGCAGAGGCTGGTCGACGATATCGAGGCCTGGTGCGATCCGTTCCTGAAAGTGGTCGAGGATCTCGACCGGCTGCTGACCGCCAACCGCATCTTCAAGCAGCGCAACGTCGACATCGGCGTGGTGTCGCTGAAGGAAGCCTGGGAGTGGGGTTTCTCGGGCGTGATGGTGCGCGGCTCGGGCGCCGCCTGGGATCTGCGCAAGTCGCAGCCCTATGAATGCTACGCCGAGATGGATTTCGACATTCCGATCGGCAAGAACGGCGACTGCTACGACCGCTACCTGATCCGCATGGAAGAGATGCGTCAGTCCGTGCGCATCATGAGGCAGTGCATCCAGAAGCTGAACGCGCCTGACGGCAAGGGACCCGTCGTCGTCGAGGACAACAAGGTCGCGCCGCCGCGCCGTGGCGACATGAAGCGCTCGATGGAAGCGCTGATCCATCACTTCAAGCTCTACACCGAAGGCTTTCACGTGCCGGCGGGCGAAGTCTATGCCGCGGTCGAAGCGCCCAAGGGCGAGTTCGGCGTCTTCCTGATCTCCGACGGCACCAACAAGCCCTACAAGTGCAAGATCCGCGCGCCGGGCTTTGCGCATCTTCAGGCAATGGACCACATCTGCCGCGGCCATCTGCTCGCCGACGTATCGGCGATCCTCGGTTCGCTCGACATCGTGTTCGGAGAGGTCGATCGGTGATGGCGCAGGCGCCAATCCAGTTTGACCGTGCCTCGGGGGCCCTTGAAGGGGCCAACCTGTGGGAGCGGACGGCTGCCTTGGCGCTGGTGACGGGATCGAAGATCTCGTCGCATTTCTCGCATATGGGCTACATCGCCTGCGCCAATCTGTTGGCGAAGACGCTGCCCAAGCGCGACATCGCGATCAAGCTCAACCCCGACGCCGTGTTCGAATTCCCTTACGGCGACGGTTACTGGAGCAAGCTGCTCAACCGCTCCTACAGCTATGAGGACGAGCTGGAGCTGCTGTTCTCGGACTCCATCGACGTCGACTACACCTTGCTCGATTGCGGCGCCAATTACGGCTACTGGTCGGTGCTGGTGTCGAGCAAGCCGTTCGGCTCGCACAAGGCGATCGCGATCGAGCCGTCGGGGCAGAACTATCCGAAGCTTGCCAACAACGCCCGCGTCAACGGCAACCGCTTCGAGACCCTGAAATGCGCGATCGGCGCCTCGCGCGGCACCGCGCGGCTGTCAGGCACCAAGCACGAGGCTTTCAGCATCGCCGGTGCTCCGTCGGATGGCGGTGAAGAAGTGCCGGTGCTCGCGCTCGACAACCTCATCGACGACGGCAAGGTTGCGGCCAACGGCAAGTATTTGATCAAGCTCGACGTCGAGGGCGTCGAGATCGAGGCGATCAAGGGCGGCGCCCGGCTGCTCCAGGCCGACAGCGTCATCATGTGCGAGGAGCACGGCAGCGACCGCTCTCATGCGGTGTCGCGCTACATCCTCGAACAGACCCCGATGAAGCTGATCGTACTCGATCCGCGCACCAACCGGCTGGAGACCGTGACCGAGCTGTCAATTCTCGACCGCATCAAGGTCTCGACTCATGTTGGCTACAACGTTTTCGGCACCGCAAGCGCATTCTGGCAGGACAGGATCGAAGCCCTGAATGCCAAATCCGCGCGCCGCATGCAGTGAGAGATAAGATATGTCCGTTCGCCGATTAGCACCGAAGGAAGTCCAGCCCGCGAGCTTCGCGTTCACGGCCGAGAACATCGCGTTTGCGAAACAGCAGATCGCGAAATATCCGGCCGGACGTCAGGCCTCCGCGGTGATCGCCATCCTCTGGCGCGCGCAGGAGCAGCACGACGGCTGGGTCTCGGAAGCCGCCATCCGCGTCATCGCCGACATGCTCGACATGCCCTATATCCGCGTGCTGGAAGTTGCGACCTTCTACACGATGTTCCAGCTCGCACCGGTCGGCAAGAAGGCCCACGTTCAGGTTTGCGGCACCACGCCGTGCCGCCTGCGCGGCGCCGAAGATCTGATCCACGTCTGCGAGAGCCGCATCCATCATGATCCCTTCCATCTCTCCAAGGACGGCGATTTCAGCTGGGAAGAAGTCGAGTGCCTGGGCGCCTGCGTGAACGCGCCGATGGTGATGATCGGCAAGGACACCTATGAGGATTTGACCAAGGAAAGCTTCGGCAAGGTGCTCGACGGCTTTGCTTCGGGCAATCCGCCAAAGCCCGGTCCGCAGAACGGCCGCCAGTTCTCGGCGCCGGCGGGCGGACCGACCACGCTGAAGGAGACCTCCTGATGCGTGATCTTTCGTCATCACAAGTGGAGGGGAGCGGCGCCGTGAAGAAGTGGGGCTTCATCGCGATGCACGCCGCAGCCGCGGCCGCCTTCATGTTCCTGTTGCAGCGTTTCGTGATGCATGAATCGCTGGAAACCAGTCTGCTCTGGGCGCTGGCCTTCGCCGTTTGCGCCGCCGGGCTTGCCTACAAGCAAGCCAACCGTTGATCGGAAAGCACTGATATGCTCGAGGACAAGGACCGCATCTTCAAGAACCTCTACGGCCTCCACGATTGGGGGCTCGAGGGCGCGCGGCGCCGTGGCGCCTGGGATGGCACCAAGAACATCATCGACAAGGGCCGCGACTGGATCATCAACGAGATGAAGGCGTCGGGCCTGCGCGGCCGCGGCGGCGCCGGCTTCCCGACTGGTCTCAAATGGTCCTTCATGCCGAAGGAATCGACCGACGGCCGTCCGAGCTATCTCGTCGTCAACGCCGACGAGTCCGAGCCCGGCACCTGCAAGGATCGCGAGATCATGCGGCACGATCCGCATCTCCTGATCGAGGGCTGCCTGATCGCGAGCTGCGCGATGAACGCGCATGCCTGCTACATCTATGTCCGCGGCGAGTTCATCCGCGAGCGCGAGCATCTCCAGGCCGCGATCGACCAGGCCTATGAGGCCAAGCTGGTCGGCAAGGACAACGTCAACGGCTGGCCGTTCGACATCTACGTCGCGCACGGCGCCGGCGCCTATATCTGCGGCGAGGAAACCGCGCTGCTCGAAAGCCTCGAAGGCAAGAAGGGCCAGCCGCGCCTGAAGCCGCCGTTCCCGGCCAATGTCGGCCTGTACGGCTGCCCGACCACCGTCAACAACGTCGAGTCCATCGCGGTTGCGCCGGACATTCTCCGCCGCGGCGCGGCGTGGTTCGCCGGCATCGGCCGTCCGAACAATGTCGGCACGAAACTGTTCTGCATCTCCGGCCATGTCGAGCGGCCCTGCAACGTCGAAGAAGCCATGGGCATTCCGTTCCGTGAGCTGATCGACAAGCATTGCGGTGGCATCCGCGGCGGCTGGGACAACCTCAAGGCCGTGATCCCCGGCGGCTCGTCGGTGCGCATGGTGCCGGCCGAGCAGATCATCGACACGCCGATGGATTTCGACAGTCTGAGCAAGTTGCGCTCGGGCCTCGGCACCGCGGCCGTGATCGTGATGGACAAGTCGACCGATTTGATCCGCTCCATCGCCCGCATCTCCTATTTCTACAAGCATGAGAGCTGCGGCCAGTGCACGCCGTGCCGCGAAGGCACCGGCTGGATGTGGCGCGTGCTGACCCGCATGGCCGATGGCCGTGCCCACAAGCGCGAGATCGACATGCTGCTGGAAGTCACAAAACAGGTCGAAGGCCACACCATCTGCGCGCTCGGCGACGCAGCCGCATGGCCGATCCAGGGCCTGATCGCGCATTTCCGTCATGAGATCGAAGCGCGCATCGACCAGTATTCGCACAAGGCCGACATCGACGATGCCGGCGTCCGCGATCCCGTGAACATGGTCGCGGCGGAGTAGGAAGAATGACCGACGAACCCGACAACATCGTGCTTGCCTTGTTGCGCAAGATCGATCAGCGGACCGAGCGGATGGCAGAGGATCTGCAAGATCTGAAGGTGCGTGTGACCGGGATGGAAGAGGGCTTGGCCGGGGTAAACCGTAGACTTGATCGGCTGGAGATTCGCGTCGACCGGATCGAGAGACGCCTCGAACTGACCGACGCAACGCATTGAGAGAACTGAGCCAATGACCAAGCTCATCATCGACGGCAAAGAGATCGATGTCCCGGCCGAATACACGCTGCTTCAGGCCTGCGAAGCCGCTGGCGCCGAGATTCCGCGTTTCTGCTATCACGAGCGGCTGTCGATCGCCGGCAATTGCCGGATGTGCCTCGTTGAAGTGAAGGGCGGCCCGAAGCCGGTCGCGAGCTGCGCTTGGGGCGTGCGCGATTGCCGTCCCGGCCCGAAGGGTGAGCCGCCGGAGATATCGACCCGTTCGCCGATGGTGAAGAAGGCGCGCGAAGGCGTGATGGAATTCCTTCTCATCAACCATCCGCTGGATTGCCCGATCTGCGACCAGGGCGGCGAGTGCGATCTTCAGGACCAGGCGATGGGCTATGGTGTCGACACCAGCCGCTTCGCCGAGAACAAGCGCGCGGTCGAGGACAAATACCTCGGCGCGCTGGTCAAGACCTCGATGAACCGCTGCATCCAGTGCACGCGCTGCGTCCGCTTCTCGGCGGAAGTCGCAGGCGCCCCCGAGATGGGCGCCACCGGCCGCGGCGAGGACATGGAGATCACGACCTATCTCCAGCACGCGCTGACGTCGGAATTGCAAGGCAACCTCGTCGACATCTGCCCGGTCGGCGCGCTGACCTCGAAGCCTTATGCGTTCGCGGCGCGCCCGTGGGAGCTCGGCAAGACCCAGTCGATCGACGTCATGGACGGCGTTGGATCTGCGATTCGCGTCGACACCCGCGGCCGTGAAGTGATGCGCGTGCTGCCGCGCATCAACGAGGCCGTGAACGAGGAGTGGATCTCCGACAAGACCCGCCACGTCGTCGACGGCCTGCGCACCCAGCGTCTCGACCGGCCCTATATCCGCGAAGCCGGCAAGCTGCGGGCCGCGACCTGGCCCGAGGCCTTTGCCGCGATCGCGTCCAAGGCGGCGCGCACTGACGGCAAGCGCATCGGCGCGATCGCCGGCGACCTCGCCGGCGTCGAAGAGATGTTCGCGCTGAAGGACCTCTTGTCCAAGTACGGCTCGGGCAATCTTGCGGTGCAGGGCGGCGACGCCTTCGATCCCGCGCTCGGCCGCGGCTCCTACATCTTCAATCCGACGCTTGCAGGCGTCGAGCAGGCCGACGCGCTGCTCATCGTCGGCGCCAATCCGCGCAAGGAAGCGGCCGTGTTCAACGCCCGCATCCGCAAGCGCTGGCGCTCGGGTGGACTCAAGGTCGGCGTGATCGGCACCAAGGCCGATCTCACTTACGACTACGACCATCTCGGTGCGGGCACCGATACGCTCAGTGAGCTCGCGGCCGGCAAGCACTCCTTCATGGACGTGCTGAAGAACGCCAAGAATCCGATCATCCTGGTCGGCGCAGGCGCCGCCTCGCGCCACGATGGCGCCGCCATTCTCGCCGCCGCCGCCAAGCTCGCGCTCGATGTCGGCGCGCTCAAGGACGGCTGGAACGGCTTTGGCGTGCTGCACGAGACTGCCTCCCGCGTCGGTGCGCTCGATATCGGCTTTACCGCCGCTGCCGGTGGCCTGAACGCCGCGCAGATGACGACGTTCGGCACGCTCGACCTGCTGTTCCTGCTCGGCGCCGACGAGATCAAGCCGTCGGACGGCACCTTCGTCGTCTATATCGGCACCCATGGCGACCGCGGCGCGCATCGCGCCGACGTCATCCTGCCGGCCGCCGCCTACACCGAGAAGTCGGCGATCTACGTCAACACCGAAGGCCGCGTGCAGATGACAGGCCGCGCCGCGTTCCCACCGGGCGAAGCCCGCGAGGACTGGGCGGTCGTGCGTGCGCTCTCGGAAGCGCTCGGCAAGAAGCTCGGCTATGACTCGCTCTCGGCCTTGCGCCAGGCGATCTTCAAGGCCGTGCCGCATCTGATCCGTCTCGACCAGATCGAGGCCGGCTCCGTCGACCAGATCAAGAAGCTGGCGGGGAAGGGCGGTTCGCCGGAGAAGGCGCCGTTCAAGCCGCTGGTCGAGGACTTCTATCTGACCAACCCAATCGCGCGTGCGTCCGCCGTGATGGCGGAATGTTCGCGGCTTGCCTCCGGGCAGATGCTGACCGCAGCGGAGTGAGCTCATGGAATTCTTCGCAAGCGCATTCTGGACTGGTTTCCTCTGGCCGCTGATCATCATGATCGCGGAGAGCGTCCTGGTGCTCGTCGTCCTCTTGGTCGCGATCGCCTACATCCTGCTCGCCGACCGCAAGATCTGGGCGGCGGTGCAGATTCGCCGCGGCCCGAACGTGGTCGGCCCGTGGGGCCTGCTGCAATCCTTCGCCGATTTGCTCAAGTTCGTGCTGAAGGAGCCGATCATCCCGGCCGGCGCCAACAAGGGCGTCTTCCTGCTGGCTCCGCTGGTCTCGTGCGTGCTCGCGCTCACGGCCTGGGCGGTGATTCCGACCAATCTCGGCTGGGTGATCTCCGACATCAATGTCGGCGTCCTCTTCATCTTCGCGATCTCGTCGCTGTCGATCTACGGCATCATCATGGCCGGCTGGTCGTCGAACTCGAAATACCCGTTCCTGGCAGCACTTCGCTCGGCGGCGCAGATGGTGTCCTACGAGGTCTCGATCGGCTTCGTCATCATCACGGTGTTGCTCTGCGCCGGCACGCTGAACCTGTCGGCGGTGGTCGAGGCCCAGCATGTCCGCGGTCTTGCCAGCCTGATCGGGTTGCCCCAGCTCACCATCCTGAACTGGTACGTCTGGCCGCTGTTCCCGATGTTCGTGATCTTCTACGTCTCGGCGCTGGCGGAAACCAACCGTCCGCCCTTCGACCTCGTCGAAGCTGAATCCGAGCTCGTCGCCGGCTTCATGGTCGAATACGGCTCGACGCCGTATCTGCTGTTCATGCTCGGCGAGTATGTCGCGATTGCCACGATGTGCGCGCTGGCGACGATCCTGTTCCTGGGAGGCTGGCTGCCGCCGGTGGATCTGCCGCCCTTCAACTGGGTGCCGGGGATCATCTGGTTCTCGCTAAAACTGTTCTTCATGTTCTTCCTGTTCGCGATGGCAAAGGCGATCGTGCCGCGCTACCGCTACGATCAACTGATGCGCCTCGGCTGGAAGGTGTTCCTGCCGCTGTCGCTGGCGATGGTGATCGTGGTGGCCGGTGTGCTGCACTTCGCCGACATCGCGCCGAAGTGAGGGCCGTCATGGGTATCAACATCAACGCCACCGCACGCTCGCTGCTTCTGTCGGAATTCGTCTCGGCGTTCTTTCTCGCCATGCGCTACTTCTTCCAGCCGAAGCCGACGCTGAACTATCCCTTCGAGAAGGGCCCGATCTCGCCGCGCTTCCGCGGCGAGCATGCGCTGCGCCGCTATCCGAACGGCGAGGAGCGCTGCATCGCCTGCAAGCTGTGCGAAGCGGTGTGCCCGGCGCAGGCCATCACCATCGAAGCCGGCCCGCGCCGCAACGACGGCACCCGCCGCACCGTGCGCTACGACATCGACATGGTGAAGTGCATCTATTGCGGCCTCTGCCAGGAGGCCTGTCCGGTCGACGCCATCGTCGAAGGTCCGAACTTCGAGTTCGCGACCGAGACCCGCGAGGAACTGTTCTATGACAAGGCCAAGCTGCTCGCCAATGGCGACCGCTGGGAACGCGAGATCGCAAAAGCGATCGAGCTCGACGCGCCGTACCGGTGAGATGAGAGCATGATCCTTCCCGCGCTGTTCTTCTATCTCTTCGCCGGCGTCTGTGTCGCCTCGGCGGTGATGGTGATTGTCTCGCGCAATCCCGTGCACTCCGTGCTGTATTTGATCCTGGCCTTCGTCAACGCCTCCGGCCTGTTCGTGCTGATGGGCGCCGAATTCCTCGCAATGATCCTGATCGTCGTCTATGTCGGCGCGGTCGCGGTGCTGTTCCTGTTCGTGATCATGATGCTCGACGTCGACTTCCTCGAGCTGCGCGAAGGTTTCATCCAGTATTTGCCGGTCGGTGTCGTGATCGGCGGCATCTTCCTGTTCGAGCTGCTCTTGACCGTCGGCGCCTGGGTCATCAATCCCAGCGTCAGCAAGACCATCACGGCGCCGATCCCGGCCAACGTCTCCAACACCGAGGCGCTGGGGCTGGTGCTCTATACGAAGTACATCCACTACTTCCAGCTCTCGGGCATGGTGCTGCTGGTCGCCATGATCGGCGCCATCGTGCTGACGCTGCGCCACAAGGCGAGCGTGAAGCGGCAGGACATCAACGTTCAGAACGCACGCACGCCCGAGATGGCGATGGCGATGCGCAAGGTGGCACCGGGGCAGGGGCTGCAGGACTCTGACGCGGCGGAGTGGGTGAAATGACGGTCGGGCTCGGACATTATCTGGCGGTCGGCGCGATCCTGTTCACGCTCGGGATTCTCGGCATCTTCCTGAACCGCAAGAACATCATCGTCATCCTGATGTCGATCGAGCTGATCCTGCTCTCGGTCAACATCAACCTCGTCGCGTTCTCGACCTTCCTCGGCGACATCGTCGGTCAGGTCTTCGCACTTCTGGTGCTGACTGTTGCGGCTGCTGAAGCCGCGATCGGTCTCGCCATCCTGGTAGTCTATTTCCGCAACCGCGGCTCGATCGCGGTTGAGGACGTCAATCTGATGAAGGGCTGAGCTCAGTCATGGTCCAGGCAATTGTCTTTCTGCCTCTGCTGGGCGCCATTCTTGCTGGCCTGATCGCGCTGTTCGGCGCGCATGCCCGCAATCCCTCGGGCGACACGGTCGAGCATCACGACGATGCGCACGGTCACGGCGACGCGCATGCGTCGGCCACCCATGATGACCATGGCCACGACGACCACGCTCACGACGACCATGGTCCGGCCGAGCCGCCGGCGGCGGGCTCGCGCGGTGCCGAGCTGGTCACCACGGCGCTGCTGTTCGTCTCGGCGGCGCTGTCCTGGATGACGCTGGTCGATGTCGGCTTCATGCATCACGACATCAGGATCCAGCTTATGCCCTGGATCTTCTCCGGCGACCTCCAGGTCTGGTGGACGCTGCGGGTCGATACGCTCACCGCGGTGATGCTGGTGGTGGTCACCACCGTGTCCTCGCTCGTGCACCTCTATTCCATCGGCTACATGGACGAGGATCCGAACCGGCCGCGCTTCTTCGGCTATCTCAGCCTGTTCACCTTCGCCATGCTGATGCTGGTGACCGCCGACAACCTCGTGCAGCTGTTCTTCGGCTGGGAAGGCGTGGGTCTCGCCAGCTATCTGCTGATCGGGTTCTGGTACCAGAAGCCAACGGCGAACGCCGCCGCCATCAAGGCCTTCGTGGTCAACCGTGTCGGCGATTTCGGCTTCGCGCTCGGCATTTTCGCGATCTTCTATCTCACCAGCTCGACCGATTTCGAGACCATCTTCCACGCCGCGCCGAGCTTGACCGGCAAGACCATCGACTTCCTCGGCTGGCATGCCGATGCGCTGACGCTGACCTGCCTGCTGCTGTTCATGGGCGCGATGGGCAAGTCGGCGCAGTTCCTGCTGCACACCTGGTTGCCGGACGCGATGGAAGGCCCGACGCCCGTGTCGGCGCTGATCCACGCCGCGACCATGGTCACCGCCGGCGTCTTCATGGTGGCGCGCCTGTCGCCGCTGTTCGAGCTGGCGCCGAACGCGCAGGCCGTCGTGATGTTCTTCGGCGCCACCACGGCGTTCTTCGCGGCGACCATCGGCCTCGTCCAGAACGACATCAAGCGCATCGTCGCCTACTCGACCTGTTCGCAGCTCGGCTACATGTTCGTGGCGATGGGAGCAGGGGCCTATTCGGTCGGCATGTTCCATTTGTTCACGCACGCCTTCTTCAAGGCGCTGCTGTTCTTGGGCTCCGGCTCGGTGATCTACGCGATGCACCACGAGCAGGACATCCGCAACATGGGCGGCCTCTGGAAGAAGATTCCGTACACCTACGCGGTGATGGTGATCGGCACCTTGGCGCTCACCGGTTTCCCGCTCACCGCCGGCTATTTCTCCAAGGACGCGATCATCGAAGCGGCCTACGCCTCGCACAACCCGTTCGCGACCTACGGCTTCCTGATGACGGTCATCGCCGCCGGCCTGACCTCGTTCTATTCCTGGCGCCTGATCTTCAAGACCTTCCACGGTGAGGCGCATGACGAGCAGCACTACGAAGCTGCGCATGAGGCACCGATCTGGATGCTGATCCCGATTGGTGTGCTCGCGGTCGGCTCCATCTTCGCCGGCTTTCCGTTCAAGGAGCTGTTCGCCGGTCACGGTATCGAGGAGTTCTTCCGCGAGTCCGTGAAGATGAACCCGCACATCATCGAGGAGATGCACCACATCCCCGAGTCCATCGCGTTGCTGCCGACGGTGATGATGGTGCTGGGCTTCCTGGTCTCGTACCTGTTCTACATCCGCCGGCCTTATCTCCCGGTCGAGCTCGCGAACACGCAGCCGATGCTGTACAAGTTCCTGCTCAACAAATGGTACTTCGACGAGCTCTACGACCTCATCTTCGTCCGTCCGGCGAAGTGGATCGGCTACCAGCTCTGGAAGAAGGGCGACGGCTTCATCATCGACGGTCTCGGCCCCGACGGTGTCTCGGCCCGCGTGCTGGACATCACCCGCAACGTCGTGAAGATCCAGACCGGCTATCTCTATCATTACGCCTTTGCCATGCTGATCGGCGCCGCCGGCCTGATCACGTGGTTCATGTTCGGCTTTGGGGGCCAGTAAATGACGACCTGGCCAATCCTTTCCGTCACGACCTTCCTGCCGCTGGTCGGCGCGCTGATCGTTTATCTCAGCCGCGGCGATGACGAGGCGGCCAAGCGCAACTCGCGCTGGATCGCGCTGTGGACCACGCTGATCACCTTTGCGGTGTCGGTGATCCTGGTCATGCGCTTCGACTCCAACAGCGCCGACTTCCAGTTCGTCGAGAAGGCGAACTGGCTCGCCACCGGCATCACCTACCACATGGGCGTGGACGGCATTTCGCTGCCGCTCGTGATCCTGACCACCGCCGTGATGCCGTTCTGCATCATTGCGAGCTGGACGGCGATCACCAAGCGCGTCCGTGAATACATGATGGCGTTCCTGATCCTGGAAACGCTGATGATCGGCACCTTCTCGGCGCTCGATCTCGTGCTGTTCTATTTGTTCTTCGAGGGCGGCCTGATCCCGATGTTCCTGATCATCGGCGTCTGGGGTGGTCCGCGCCGGGTCTACGCCTCGTTCAAGTTCTTCCTCTACACGCTGCTCGGCTCGGTGCTGATGCTGCTTGCCATCATGGCGCTGTACTGGAACGGCGGCACGACCGACATCCCGGCCCTGATGCACACCGCCGTGCCGCGGTCGTTGCAGACCTGGGCGTGGCTGGCCTTCTTCGCCTCCTTCGCGGTGAAGATGCCGATGTGGCCGGTGCACACCTGGCTCCCCGATGCGCACGTCGAGGCGCCGACCGCAGGCTCGGTGGTCCTCGCCGCGATCATGCTGAAGATGGGCGGCTACGGCTTCCTGCGCTTCTCGCTGCCGATGTTCCCGCTGGCCTCGCACGATTTCGCGCCGCTGATGTTCACGCTCTCGGCCATCGCCATCGTCTACACCTCGCTGGTGGCGCTGATGCAGGAGGACATGAAGAAACTGATTGCCTATTCGTCGGTCGCCCATATGGGCTTCGTCACCATGGGCATCTTCGCTGGCACCATGCAGGGCGTCGCCGGCGGCGTGTTCCAGATGATCTCGCACGGCATCGTCTCCGGCGCGCTGTTTCTCTGCGTCGGCGTCGTCTACGACCGCCTGCACACCCGCGAGATCGCGGCCTATGGCGGCCTCGTCAACCGGATGCCGCTCTACGCGCTGACTTTCATGGTCTTCACCATGGCCAATGTCGGTCTGCCCGGCACGTCGGGCTTCGTCGGCGAGTTCATGACGCTGCTCGGCACCTTCAAGGTCTCGGTCCCGACCGCGTTCTTCGCCACCTTCGGCGTGATCCTGTCGGCGTGCTACGCGCTGTGGCTCTACCGCAAGGTCGTGTTCGGGGCGCTGGTCAAGCCGTCGCTGGCGAGCATGAAGGATCTCACCTTGCGTGAATGCGTGACGCTGTTCCCGATGATCGCGCTGACGATCCTGTTCGGCGTCTATCCGAAGCCGGTGCTCGACATGTCGGCCGCCTCGGTTCAGCAACTCGTCAACAATTACAACACCGCTGTGACGGCCGTGAAGGCCGCCGCACTGCTCCATTGATCGGGCAGGTCAGGATATCGCCATGAGCTTTTCGACTGCAGGTTATCAACTGGCGCCGGTGCTGCCCGAGCTCGTGCTCGCGATCGGCGCCATGGCGCTCCTGATGCTGGGCGCCTATCGCGGGCAGGAGACCACCAGGGCGGTTACCTCGCTTGCGGTGCTGCTCCTGGTCGTGGTTGGCGTGCTCGAATACATGCTTCCCGCGGGCAAGCAGGTGACCTTCGGCGGCAGCTTCATCGTCGACGACTTCGCGCGCTTCATGAAGATCCTGGCCCTGATCGGCTCGGCGGTGACGCTGGTGCTGTCGACCGAGTTCCTGTCCGATCCGTCGCGCCGCATCTTCGAATACGCGATCCTGGTGCTGCTCTCGACGCTCGGCATGATGGTGCTGATCTCGGCCGGCGATCTGATCTCGCTCTATCTCGGCCTCGAATTGATGTCGCTCGCGCTCTATGTCGTGGCGGCCTCGAACCGCGACAACGCCAAGTCGACCGAAGCCGGCCTGAAGTATTTTGTGCTCGGCGCGCTGTCGTCGGGCATGCTGCTCTACGGCGCCTCGCTGATCTATGGCTTCACGGGTACGGTGACCTTCTCAGGCATCGCGACTGCGGCCACGGCCTCGAATGTCGGCCTGGTGTTCGGTCTGGTCTTCCTGCTCGCCGGTCTCTGCTTCAAGGTGTCGGCCGTGCCGTTCCACATGTGGACGCCGGACGTTTATGAAGGCGCCCCGACCCCGGTCACCGCCTTCTTCGCCTCGGCGCCGAAGGTGGCCGCACTCGCCGTCTTCACCCGCGTCACGCTGACAGCTTTCCCGGGCATCGTCTCGCAGTGGCAGCAGATCCTGGTGTTCGTGGCGATCGCCTCGATGGTGCTCGGCTCCTTTGCAGCGATCGGACAGAGCAACATCAAGCGCCTGATGGCCTATTCCTCGATCGGCCACATGGGCTTCGCGCTGGTCGGGCTTGCCGCCGGCACAGTCGAAGGCGCGCAGGGCGTGCTGATGTACATCGTGATCTATGTCGCGATGACGCTCGGCTCGTTCTCGGTCATCCTCGCCATGAAGCGCAACGGCCAGGCCGTGGAGCAGATCAGCGACTTCGCAGGTCTCTCGCGCACCAATCCGCTGCTCGCTTTCATGTTCGCGATGCTGCTGTTCTCGCTCGCCGGCATTCCGCCGCTCGCCGGCTTCTTCGCCAAATGGTACGTCTTCGTCGCCGCGATCAAGGCGAACCTGTTCGCGCTCGCCGTGATCGGCGTGCTCTCCAGCGTGGTGGGCGCCTACTACTACCTGACCATCGTCAAGACGATGTATTTCGACGAGCCGGCCGGCCAGGTCGATCCGATGCGCGTCGAGGTGAAGACGGTGCTGGCGGTTGCGGGCCTGTTCACCATCCTGTTCGCGCTGTTCGCAGGTCCCGTGGTGAGCATCGCCTCCGCCGCCGCCAAGTCGCTGTTTTAGGATGGGCTTCGCGCTCGGTCCTCGCGCATTGTCGGCGGGCTACAGGCTCGCAGCTTTTGAGCGGACCGGCTCGACCAATACGGACGCGATCGAGCACGCGCGGGCCGGCGAAAGCGGCCAGATGTGGTTCGTCACATCCGAGCAGACCGCCGGCCGCGGCCGCCGTCAGCGCGCCTGGATCGCGCCCAAGGGCAATCTCGCCGCCAGCGTCCTCGAACTCCTGGACGTCGCACCCGGCGTAGCCGCCACCATCGGGTTTGCGGCGGGGCTGGCGGAAGAGGCCGCCCTGGAGAAGGTTAGCCTCGAGGCCGCGCTGCGGCTTGGTCCTGACAGGCCCCGCTACGCCCTGAAATGGCCGAATGACGTCCTCGCCAACGGCAAGAAACTCGTCGGTATCGGCCTGGAAGCGGAGGCCGTCGGCGATCGCCTGGCCATCGTCGTCGGCATCGGCACCAACGTCGTGGCGGCGCCCGAGGGGACGCCCACGCCCGCCGTGTCGCTGGCCGCACTCGGCGTCCAGATCAGCGCGGAAGAGCTGTTCTTGGCGCTCTCGGACGCCTGGGTCGAGTTCCGTGGTATCTGGGACAATGGCCGCGGCTTTGCCGAGATCCGAAAGCTGTGGCTGGAGCGCGCCGCCGGTCTTGGCGAGCGGGTCGCGATCAACACGGGAGCGATGACGATCGAGGGCATTTTCGACACGATCGACGACAGCGGTTGCCTGATCGTCCGCACCGCTGACGGCCGACGCCTGCCGGTGGCGGCCGGCGAGGTGTTCTTTGGATCGGCCGCCTCCGTGGGAGCTGCGTGATGGCGAAGTCTGACGAACTGGTATTTGCACCGCTTGGCGGCGTCGGCGAGATCGGCATGAATTTGTCGATCTACGGCCTCGGCAATCGCCAGCAGCGTGCTTGGCTCGCGGTCGATCTCGGCGTCTCCTTCGGCGACGAGGAGCATTTGCCGGGCATCGACCTGATCATGCCCGACATCAGCTTCCTCGAGAAGGAACGCAAGAACCTGATGGGCCTGGTGCTGACCCACGCCCATGAGGACCACTTTGGCGCGATCATCGACCTCTGGCCCAGGCTGAAATGCCCGATCTATGCGACGCAGTTCAGCGCCGCGCTGTTCGAGGCAAAACTTGCGGCCGAGCGCAACGCGCCGAAAATCCCGGTGACGGTGGTGCCATCAGGCGGGCGCGTCGATATCGGCCCGTTCAACGTCGAATTCATCCCTGTCGCGCATTCGATTCCGGAATCGCATGCGCTGGCGATCCACACCGAGGTCGGCACGGTGCTGCACACCGGCGATTGGAAGATCGATCCGACCCCGATCATCGGCCGCCCGACTGACGAAAAGCGGCTGCGCGAATTGGGCGATGCGGGCGTGATGGCCCTGATCGGCGATTCCACCAATGCCGTGCGCGATGGACGCTCGCCCTCCGAAGCCGAGGTCGCCGCGACCATTACCAAGCTGGTCAAGGCCGCCAAGGGACGCGTTGCAGTCACGACCTTCGCCTCCAACGTCGCGCGCATCAAGGCGGTTGCCGATGCCGCGAAGGCCGCGGACCGCGAGGTGGTCGTGGTCGGGCGCGCCATGGAGCGCGTGTCGCAGGTCGCGCGCGAAACCGGTTTTCTCGACGGCGTGCAGAACTTCCGCTCAATCGACGTCTACGGCCATCTGCCGCAGGACAAGGTGCTGGCGCTGTGCACCGGCAGCCAGGGCGAAGCCCGCGCCGCGCTGGCACGCATCGCCAATGACGACCATCCCGAGATCACGCTCAACCGCGGCGACAGCGTGATCTTCTCCTCGCGCACCATTCCCGGCAACGAGAAGGCCGTCGGCGCGATCATCAACAATCTGATCCTCCAGGGCGTCGAGGTCATCACCGACCGCGACCATCTGGTCCACGTCTCCGGCCATCCCCGCCGCGACGAGCTGCGCGACATGATTTCCTGGGTGAAGCCGCAGCTCCTCATCCCCGTCCACGGCGAGGCTCTGCATC
The DNA here is from genome assembly GCF_900109945.1 of Bradyrhizobium sp. OK095. Lineage (GTDB taxonomy): Bacteria > Pseudomonadota > Alphaproteobacteria > Rhizobiales > Xanthobacteraceae > Bradyrhizobium. The sequence goes on along the minus strand of NZ_FOBX01000007.1, from coordinate 351,768 downwards.
TGCATGAGCACGCAAAACTCGCGCGCGCCGCCGGCGTGCCGCGCGTGCTGGTCGTGCGCAACGGCGATCTCGTCAAGCTCGGCCCCGGCGATCCCGGCGTGATCGGCGAGGTGCCGTCCGGCCGTCTCTACAAAGACGGCAACATCCTCGAGGATTCCAAGTCCCGTGCAGTGACTGAGCGGCGGCGCATGGCGTTCTCCGGCTGCGCCTTCGTCGCCTTCGCCATGAACGCGCAAGGAGAGCTCGTAGACGACCCCGAGGTCGATCTGGTCGGAATCCCCGAGAAAAACAAGGCCGGCGAGCCCTTCGACGACCTCGTCTTCGACGCCGTGGTCTCCACCATCGAAGGCCTTCCGAAGGCGCGCCGCCGCGATCCTGACGCCTTGGCCGAGTCAGTGCGACGCGCGGTCCGGTCGGTCATCAACGAACATTGGGGCAAAAAGCCCAACTGTCTGGTACACGTCCTGACAGTGTAAAGTTTGAGCATGATCTCTTCGGAAAACCGCTTCACACTTTTCCGGATCATGCTCTAAGGGAGAGAAACATGCTGGGCCGGCTCAACCATGTCGCGATCGCGACCAAGGATGCGGTCAAGGCTGCCAAGATCTATGGCGCGGCGTTCGGGGCGCAGATTTCAGAGGCGGTTCCGCTGCCCGAGCATGGCGTCATCACCGTGTTCGCGACGCTGCCCAACACCAAGATCGAATTCATCGAGCCGCTCGGCGAGACCTCGCCGATCGCAAAATTCCTTGAGCGCAATGCCGACGGCGGCATCCACCACATCTGCTATGAGGTCGTCGACATCATCGCCTCGCGCGATACGCTGGTGAAAGAGGGGGCGCGGGTGCTTGGCGACGGCGTGCCGAAGATCGGCGCCCACGGCAAGCCCGTGCTATTCCTGCATCCGAAGGATTTTTCCGGCGCGCTCGTCGAAATCGAGCAGGCATAGGGCCGCCCCATGGCCATCCAGATATCGACCGCGATCGCGATCTACTTCGTCATCTGGTGGATCGCACTGTTCCTGACGCTGCCGTTCGGCGTCCGTAGCCAGCACGAGGACGGCGTCGGTACGCCCGGCACCGACCCCGGCGCGCCGATCCTGACGCGGATGAGGAGCAAGCTGATCTGGACGACGATCATCTCGGCGATCATCTACGCCCTCGCGATGGCCGCCTACCACGCCGGCTATCTCTCGATCGAACGCCTGTCGAAGCTGATGGGAATGCCGTTCTAGGTTTCTTGCTGGATTTTCGCAGTTGCGTTGTAGTTTTGGGGAAAACAAATGACCTTTCAGAGGATCGTCATCGCGCTTTTGGTGCTGATCGTCGCCGGTCTCGGCGGCATCGGCTATGTCGAGTGGCGGATGGCGGTACAGGTGCGCACCCTGAAGGCGTTCGTCGAGGGCTATGTCTTCAACGAAGCGGTGCTGGCCTGTGAGCAGGCCAAGAGCTCGACGCCGTTCAAATGGAACGGCGGCAAGAGCACCTCGGTGATCGGGCTCAACTCGGTCAAGCTGGACAAATACAACGTCAGCGCCAGCTACACGCTGGTGGCGGACAACGTTTATTGTGATTACGATCCCATCAAAAGAAAGGCCGAGATCGGCTCGAGCTTCCTGGAGCGGGAGTAACGATCCGGCCCATACAAATGGGATGGGATCGTCATGGCCGGGGACCGGGCAGGGGATTATCGGATTCTGCATGAGGCCGACTTGCGGGACTGTCTCGCAGGCCAACCGAAACTTGCGGCGCTGCTCGGCGGCGAGCCGGCTGCGTGGTCGATCACCGAGGTCGGCGACGGCAATCTCAACCTCGTCTTCATTGTAAAGGGCGCGAGGGGTGGCGTCGCCGTGAAACAGGCGCTGCCTTACGTCCGCCTCGTCGGCGAGAGTTGGCCGCTGCCGCTGTCGCGGGCTCACTACGAGTATCTCGCCCTCTCGAAACAGGCCGAGCTCGCGCCGGGCCTCGTGCCGGCCCTGCTGCACCACAACGAGACGCTGGCGCTGACGGTGATGGAGCTGCTCGAGCCCCACATCATCATGCGCAAGGGGATGGTCGCCGGGACGCAATATCTGCGCTTTGTCGATGACATCACCACCTTCATGGCGCGAACCCTGTTCTTCAGCTCCGACCTCGCGCTCTCCGCCGCCGAGAAGAAGGAAGCCATCGCGGCCTTTGCCGGCAACCATGCGCTCTGCAAGATCACCGAGGATTTGATCTTCACCGATCCCTATCGCATCGCCGAACAGAACCGCTGGACCGCGCCGTATCTCGATGGCCTGGCAGCTCACCTCCGCGATGACATGGACCTGCATGTCGCGGTCTCCCGGCTGAAGCTGAAATTCATGGCAAGCCCGGAAGCGCTGCTCCATGGCGACCTCCACACCGGCTCGATCATGGTCACGGAGAGCGAGACGCGGGTGATCGATCCCCAATTCGCGTTCTACGGTCCGATGGGATTCGACGTCGGCGCCGTGCTGGCGAACCTGCTGATGGCCTATTTTGCTTCCGCCGGTCACGAGCGCGCGCCCGGCGAGCGGCAGGTCTTCGAGGGCTGGGTGCTCGATACGGTCGAGCAGGTCTGGAACGAGTTTTCGCGAAAATTCCTCGACCTCTGGCGGTCGGAAGCGCGTGGCGATGCCTACCCGCCCGCGCTCTTCGCCGGCGAGAAGGGAGCCGCGCGCCTGGAAGCCGAGCGGCAGGCCTATATGCAGCGGTTGTTCGCCGACACCGTCGGCTTCGCCGCCGCCAAAACCATCCGCCGCATCTTCGGCCTCGCCCACAACATCGATTTCGAGCTGATAGAAGACTCGCGCAAGCGCGCGATCAGCGAAGCCCGTGCCGTGCGGCTGGCGCGCGGGATGATGGTGGAAGCGGTCGCGTTTCGGACGATCGCGGACGTCACCGGCGCCGCGCGAAAGCTGAGGGATTGGATGCCGGAATTATCGAGCTGAGGGCGTCGCGGCCATACCGGGAAGGGCCCTCGGGCGTCGCCTCAGTAGAGATGCACCGGCATCAGGACGCCATGCTCGACCAGCAGACCCCAGGTCTCGTTGGCCGCAACCTCGAATTCCCGGCTACGTGCCTCGTTGCCGTCCATCGTCAGGGTGACCTTGTATTTGCCCGGCGATAGATCGAGCTTTTGGCTGTCCGGCAATTTGCCGGCTGCGTCGTCCGAACTCGCCAGGTTCTCTCCGGCGCGCGCCGCCAGCTTGATGGTCCGCTCGTTGACGGTGACGACGGCCGCGTCGTCCGTCCTGTTGCCGAGCATCAGCCGTCCTTGCTCCGGCTTTGGCAGGAATCCTGCCGTTGCGACGCGCGACTTGTGCAGCGAAAGGTCGGCGATGGTTCTGCCGTCCTGACGGGTGAGCCGAAGCGAGGCAGGTCCATTTGACGTCGTGAAGCCGACCGCGGCCCGATCAGCCTCGACCGCCGCGCCATCGTTCTCGATCCAGCCGTTTTTGGTGAGCGCGGCGCGATAGAAGCCGAGCACGGTCTTGAGATCGAGTGGGAGCTCGACGTGAGCCGACCGGATGAAGGGCGAGTTGTTCGCGGTGATCAGGCCCCAGCCCGCGGGGAGTGGCAGGCCCACCTCTGTGGACACTTTGCTCTCGAAGGTTCGGCTTGCGGCCCGCGCCAGCATCCTGAGGCCGTCGCAGAGCAGGCGCTCACCGAGATAGTCGGGGGAGCAGCGGTCCCTGAGCGCCCACCAGATGTCGGCGACATCCCCGTTTGACCGTGAGGTGTGGGACCAGCCGGCCTGGATGGTATCGCTCGAACCGTCCCGGGCAGGGTCCGGGGTGACGGGCATCGCCAGCGCCGCTGTCGCGGCAACCAGACTGCCCGCGAGCAGGATACCTAACGTTCGGCCTTTCATTTTCCGCGATCCTGATTTTCCGCGATTCCCGGGACTTAGATAACGATCCTGAGCTTGGTCGCATCGATCACGAAAAATGTTCACTGGTCGTCTCGATCCATGACGCACCGCGTCAATCGTCGGCTTGCATCGCCGCAGCATGCAACCTCACCCACGAGGTCGCTGCCTCAGGAACCGGCATCAATTGCCACCAAAACGAAGCTTGCTTTCGACAGGCGACGAATGGTCAACTCCCTGATCGGAATACGCGTTGCCGGAGGGCCTATGATGTTGAGAAGAGTGGCGATCGCCGCTGGTTTGGGACTGGCGCTCGTCGCCACGGCGCAGGCCGAGACGCCGCGCAAGGGCGGAACCATCCGCATGACCGCGCCCTACGGCTCGAGTTTCACCAGCCTGGACATTCACACCACACAGCGCGCCCAGGACGAAATCTACGCCAAGGCCCTGCATCGCTCGCTCTACATCTGGAATTCCGCGGAAGGCAAACCGGTTCTGGAACTGGCCAAGGAGGACGTCGTCTCGGGCGGAGGTCTGGTTCACACCTTCAAGCTGCGCGACGACGCCTATTTCCACAACGGCCGCAAGATGACGGCCGACGACGTCATCTGGTCCTACAACCGCATCATGGACGGCACCAAGGCCTATCCCGGCGCGCGCTACGTTCGCGTCATCGAGGGCGCGGCCGCAGTCGAGAAGGGGCAGGCCAAGGAGATATCCGGCCTGAAGAAGATCGACGACTTCACCATCGAGATGAAGCTGACCGAGAAAGTCGATCCCGGCTTCTATTTCTTCACCGCTTTGACGTCGATTTATCCTGCGGACGAAGCCGCCAAGGAAAGTTTCATCCAGAAGCCGATCGGTCTCGGACCGTTCAAATTCGTCGAGCATGTGCCGGGATCGCGCATCGTCCTGGAGCGCTGGGACCGGTTCTACAAGCCCGGCAAGCCCTATGCCGACAAGGTCATCGTATCGGTCATGGGCGAGGCCGCGGCCCGCGATGTCGCCTTCCGCAACAAGGAGATCGACACCTCGGTGCTCGGGCCTGCGCAGTACGTCGCCTATCAGAACGACGCTGATCTCAAGGGCACCGTCGTCGAGGTCGCCGAGGTCTTCACACGTTACATGGGTATGAATACCGCGTTCAAGCCGTTCGCCGACAAGCGCGTCCGGCAGGCCATCAACTACGCGATCGATACCGATCTGATCATCAACAAGCTGGTCAAGGGCAAGGCCTATCGCGCCACCAGCTGGCTGCCGCTGACCTCGCCCGCCTACGACAAGGCCATGAAGCCCTACGCCTACGATCCGGCCAAGGCCAAGCAGCTGCTCGCGGAGGCCGGCTATCCCCAAGGCTTCGAATTCGAATGGACCACCAGCCAGAATGAGAGCTGGGGCCTGCCGATCGTCTCGGCCGTGATCCCGATGCTGGACAAGGTCGGCATCAAGGCGAAGGTCAAGCAGGTCGAGACCGCGGTGCTGGCGGAGGTGGTGCGCAGCGGCGACTACCAGGCCTTCATCTATTCCCAGGCGACCGGCCCGGATCCCCAGGCCGCGCTCAAATGCTTCCACTCGTCGACGCCGCAGCCGGCCTGCAACTACATGAAATTCAGCAATGCCGAGTTCGACAAGCTGATTGACGAGGCAGGGCAGGCCGACGACGTCGCAAAGCGCACCCAGCTGCTGCAAAAGGCCAATGCGCTGCTCTATGAGGAGGCTCCGGTCTGGTTCTTCAACTACAACAAGGCGGTCATGGCCGTGCAGCCGTGGCTCCATGGCGTTCAGCTGAACCCGACGGAGCTGACCCACCAGAACGTCGAAGACCTCTGGGTCGACGAGACCTCGCCCGCGAAGTGACACGCGCTCTCGCGCTCCCTCCATCGCGATGAACGATGGAGGGAGCGAGGAAAAGTTGAGATGCTCTCCTTTCTGATCCGTCGTCTCCTGCAAACCATTCCGACCGTGCTCGCCGTCGTGCTGCTGGTCTTCGTGCTGTTCAGCGTCGTTCCCGGCAGCATCGTCTCCTCCATGAGCGACGACAGCGATCCGCAGATCGAGCTGCGCATGAAGAAGCAGCTCGGCCTCGACCAGCCCGTCTATGTGCGGTTCGGCGCCTACATCGCCAAGCTCGCCACAGGTGATTTCGGGACCTCGTTCCGCACGCGCGAGCCTGTGACGACCATGATCGCCAAACGGATGTGGCCGACGCTGCAGCTCATCTTCGCCGCCATGGCGTTTTCCGTCGTGATCGGCGTACCGCTTGGCTTCATCGCAGCGCTGAAACCCGGCGGCATCGTCGACACGCTGGCCATGGTCGTGGCTGTGTCCGGCCTTTCCATTGCAAAGTTCTGGCTCGGGCTGGTGCTGATGTATCTGTTTGCGTTGAAGCTCGGCTGGCTGCCGAGTTTCGGCTATGGCGACGGGGGTTTGAAATATCTGATCCTGCCGGCCGTGACGCTCGGCGTCTCGCCGATGGCGCTGTTCGCCCGGACGACGCGCGCTGCTGTCCTCGAGATCATGACCGCTGATTTCGTCCGTACCGCGCGCTCCAAGGGCATGAGCGAGACAAGGGTGGTGAAGTGGCATGTGATGCGCAATGCGCTCGTCATCATTCTCACCACCGTTGGCCTGCAGTTCGGCGCACTGATGGGGCAGGCGGTCGTGGTCGAAAAACTGTTCTCGTGGCCGGGAATCGGCTCGCTGCTCGTGGACAGCGTCCTGCAGCGCGACATTCCCGCTGTCCAGGGCTCCATTCTCGTGGTGGTGCTGGCCTTTCTCGCGATCAATCTGCTGATCGATTTGCTCTACGGGGTGATCGATCCCAGGATCAGATACGCATGAAGCTCCGCGCCAATCTCATCATCGGTGGCGCGTTGTTCGCGCTTGCGATCCTGGTCGGTCTGCTGGCGCCCCGGCTGGCGCACACCGATCCCGTCCTGGACGCGAACCTGCTGAATGCGGAAGAGCCTCCGAGCTGGACCTGGTGGTTCGGCACCGACGACCAGGGCCGCGACATCTATTCGCGCGTCGTCTATGGCGCACGGATCTCGCTGACGGTCGGCATCGTCTCGCAGCTGATCAACAGCGTCATCGGCGTGGCACTGGGCCTCAGCGCCGGCTATTGGGGCGGCTGGTGGGACGATGTCGTCAACGGGTTGACCAATCTCATGCTCGCGATCCCCTCGCTGATCTTCGCGCTTGCGATCATGGCGGTGCTGGGACCCGGCCTGACCAGCCTGCTGATCGCACTCGGGCTGACCAACTGGTCCTTCACGTGCCGGATCGCGCGAGCCTCGGCGTTGTCGCTGAGGAGCCAGGGCTACGTGCAGGCGGCAACCGTGCTCGGCTACGGCGATCTCCGCATCATGATCACGCAGCTGTTGCCGAACATGCTCGGACCCATCATCGTCATCGGTACGCTGGGCATGGGCAGTGCGGTCTTGTCGGAAGCGGCGTTGTCGTTCCTCGGCCTCGGCGTTCGCCCGCCGTTTCCAAGCTGGGGCAGCATGTTGTCGGACGCCCGCGACCAGATCACCACGGCGCCGTGGCTCTCGGTTTTTCCGGGCCTTGCCATTTTCCTCACGGTGCTCGGCCTCAATCTGCTCGGCGACGGCCTGCGCGACATTCTCGATCCGCAGTCGCGGAGCCGGCGGTCATGACAGGCGTGCCGCTGATCGAAGTCGAGGATTTGCGCATCGATCTCGACGATGGATCGCGACGTGTCGCGGCGGCCGAGGGCATTTCATTCCGCATCGATCGTGGCGAGACCTTCGGCCTGGTCGGCGAATCCGGCTGCGGCAAGAGCATCACGGCGCTCGCTCTGATTGGCCTGTTGCGGCAGCCCTTGTCGATCGGCAGCGGCGTCATCCGGTTTGAGGGGCGGGAGATCCAGCACCTTTCGGCGGCCAAACAGCGCGAGCTGCGCGGCAATCGCATCGCCATGATTTTTCAGGAGCCGATGACGGCGCTGAACCCGGTCTCGCCGGTGGGCCGGCAGATCGCCGAGATGTTCGTGCTGCACATGGGCAAGAGCTGGCGTGAGGCCAATCAACTCGCGGTTGAGGCGCTGGCGAGCGTCCGCGTTCCCGCGCCCGAGCGGCGCGTGAAGGATTACCCGCACCAGCTGTCCGGCGGGATGCGCCAGCGCGTGATGATCGCCATTGCGCTGGCATGCGGTCCGGATCTCCTGATCGCGGACGAGCCGACCACCGCGCTCGATGTCACCGTGCAGGCTGAAATCATCGAGCTGATGCGGAATCTGTGCGCCGAGCGGGGCACTGCGATCCTGATGATCAGCCACGATCTCGGCTTGGTCGCAAACGTCTGCCGCCGCGTTGCCGTCATGTATGCCGGCCGCATCGTCGAGGAGCGCGGCTCGGCCGATGTTTTTCGCGCACCGGCGCATCCCTATACGCAGGGCCTGGTGGCCTCGCTGCCACGGTTGGGCAGTCGCGCTGCGCTTGGCAGGACCAGGCTCAAGGAGATCGCGGGCGTCGTCCCGGCGATCACGGCTTTCCCCGATGGCTGCAGATTCAATCCGCGTTGCGCGCAGGCGACTGATATTTGCCGCGCCACCGCGCCGGCAACGGATCTGCTGGCGGCTGGCGGTCTGGTGAGGTGCCATCACCATGCATGAGCCCAAGCACAAATCGGGTGAGGGGAGGCCAGATGACGATCTCATCCTCAGCGTCGAGGATCTCGCAGTTCATTTTCCGATGGGCGGCGGCTGGCTCGGCCGCGACCGGCGGCTGCTCCGTGCGGTTGACGGCGTCGATCTCACCCTGAAGCGCGGCGAATGCCTTGGCCTCGTCGGCGAGTCCGGCTCCGGCAAATCGACGGTCGCGCTGTCGATCCTTGGCCTGCTGGCGCCGACGCGCGGCCGCATCGTGGTGGACGGGCAGGTCGTGACGAACAGGCCCTCCGGTGAGCGCAAGGCGCTGGCCCGCATTGTGCAGATGGTATTTCAGGATCCCTACGCCTCGCTCAATCCGCGCCAGACCGTTCGCCGCACGCTGGAAGATCCCTTGCGCGTGCACGGCGTGACCGCAAAAAGCGAGATCGAGGACCGCGTCGCGACCATGTTGCGGCATGTCGGCCTGCGGCCCGAACAGGCGGGCCGCTACCCGCATGAATTCTCGGGCGGCCAGCGCCAGCGCATCGGCATTGCCCGCGCGCTGATCCTCAATCCCAAAATCGTCATCTGCGACGAGCCCGTCTCTGCGCTCGATGTCTCGATCCGCGCCCAGATCATCAATCTGCTGCTGGAATTGAAGGACACCCTCGGCCTCTCCTACATCATGATCAGCCACGACCTCGGCGTCGTCGAGCACATGAGCGACCGGGTCGCCGTGATGTATCTCGGCCGCATCGTCGAGAACGGCGACTGGCGCGAAATTTTTGAGCGGCCGGCGCACCCCTATACGCAGGCGCTGATCGCCGCGATTCCCGATCCGCTGCGCCATGCGCCGCTGGCGACGACAGGGGGCGATCTTCCCAATCCGCTCAATCCGCCGAATGGCTGCGCGTTCAGCCCGCGCTGTCGTTATGCGGAAGACGTGTGCCGCCACGAGCCGGGGCCGGTGCTGGAGACGCGGGCCGATGGGCACGCGGTGAGGTGTTGGCGGGCTGAGGAGATCGGTGCAGCGAGCGTCGCTCTATCACCGTCACCCTGAGGTGGCCGCTTCTTCAGCGGCCCTCGAAGGGCGACGGCCGCGATGATCTCGTGACGACATTACTGTCGAGTTGATCGAGGACGCACGAGCGCGCTCTCGGAGAGCCGCTGCCGGCGCGGGTGGATGATGCTTGAGACGTCGGCGTCAAACGATACCGCGAGTGTAACCCAAGGTTGCCTGTGAATCGTATCTAGTGCGAGAGCATGCAGGCTTCTCGGAGATTTTGCTGAATTCAGGCGTGAAGCGTTCCTAAATCCAAGAGCATCTCGCTCCGATAGGAGGTCCGCATGAAGTTGGGTGTGAAAGTCGAAAAGACTTTCCGAAGAACATTCGTGATCGAGACAATGCGAGCAACATCGTGACCTTCATGCCGTTCCAAGTGTCCTGGCTGTACAGTTGCAGCGGATGTTTGCCTTTCGGCAGGTCCCGTTCGAACGTCGCTCCGGCGCTCGGGCGGTTGATGGATTCGAAGACGCCGCCATTCGGCTTGAGATGCGTCTGCACCTTCGGCGGAGCGTCGTCGTTTGTGCTCATCGACCTCTCCATGTTGGCAGAAGGGCGTGTCGCTCACAGACTAGGCCGAACTCGACGCGGCATGCTTCGGCCGAGACCGAACTATCTGCCTAGCGATACCTATATGCTGACGGAAGGAGACCTGGAGGGCACAGTCCGCGGACATCAGGCGCAAAGGCGGCCGTCTTCTCGTAAATCACCTTTCCCACGACGAGAACAAGGATCAATGACTTATGCGCCCTCCGGAGCCCCTGTCGTTCGACTTTGCGGAATGTGATCGGGCGCGCATAGCGCGAGACGCGGCCTATGACGGGCTCTTCTATACCGCCGTTCGTACCACGGGCATCTACTGCCGTCCGGTCTGTCCGGCGCGCCCCCGGTCGGCTAACGTTTCGTTCTTCCCGTCGGCCGCTGCGGCGGAGACGGCTGGCTTCCGCCCTTGCTTGCGCTGCCGGCCCGAAACCGCTCCGTTTTCCAACGCCTGGATCGGCAGCCGGACGACCGTCGAGCGGGCGCTACGGCTCATCCTCGAAGAGCGAGCACTCGATCAGGAGGGAGTCACTGTCGAGCGCCTGGCCTACCGCCTCGGCATGGGATCAAGGCAGCTGACGCGACTATTCGCGCGCTATCTCGAGGCTAGTCCTTCAGAAGTGGCAAGGACCGCACGTGTCCAGCGAGCTAAACGCCTGCTCAACGAGACCAGCCTGCCGATGACCGAGATCGCAATGCAGGCAGGATTCGGGAGCCTGCGACGCTTCAACTCCGCCTTTGCTGAAGTCTACGGCAGATCGCCAAGCGAGATTCGTCGCAAGCGGCGCTAACCACGAGAGCGATAATATTCGCCGCCTCTCCCCGACCAGGCTCCCTTTCGGGGATGGAGTCCGGTTTTGGCCAGCAACGGCCGTTTGGACCCAATACATCTGATCGCGAGCACTCAGGACGGTGATCCGCCCGCCATGAGACGGGTTGGGACCTAACGTCAGCCGATTTGCGGGAGACTGAGATTGCAGCAGCACCGAAACATCAAGGTCGGCGGCGCGACGCCCGAATGCATCCTTGAGGGATCCGGCATTCCGGTCGTGTTGCTCGCGAATGCCGGCTGCAGCACCGGCTATTTTAGCAACAACAAGAGGAATTGAGAGATGCGCGTTCTCATCGTTGGCGCGGGGGCCATTGGCGGATACTTCGGCGGCAGGATGCTGCAAGCCGGTCGCGACATCACCTTTCTGGTGCGGCCGCGCCGTGCCTCGGAGCTTGCCGCCGTAGGCCTCGTGATCAAAAGCCCGAACGGCGATGTCACGCTGAAGAATCCGCCTGTCGTCCAGGCCGACACCATCAAGGACAAGTTTGACGCGGTGCTGTTGAGCTGCAAGGCTTACGACCTCGACGACGCGGTCAAGTCGTTCGCGCCGGCGGTAGGCGAGAGGACCGCGATCATCCCGCTGCTCAACGGTATGCGTCATCTGGACGTTCTCGACAAAAAAATTGGTGCGAGCCACGTGCTCGGAGGGCTCTGCCTGACTGCGATGACACTGAACGAGAAGCGCGAAGTGGTCCAGCTGGGCCCGGTGCAATCGCTTGGTTTCGGCGAGCGCGACGGCAAAATGTCAGACCGGGTTCGCGCCATCGCGGACGTCGTCAGAAGCTGCAATTTCGACGGCGCGGCGAGCGAAACCGTCCTGGAGGACATGTGGGAGAAATGGGTTTTCCTCGCGTCGAACGCGGCCTCGACCAGCTTGATGCGCGCCCCGATCGGCATGATCTTGGCGGCGCCCGGCGGTAAGGACTTCCTGCTTGGCATTCTCGACGAATGCAGGGCGGTCGCGACCGCCGGGGGCTATCCGCCCCGCGCGCCTGCGCTGGAACGCGCGACAGGGATGTTGACCACGGAAGGCTCGACGCTCACCGCATCGATTTTCCGCGACATCAAGGCAGGCCAACCGATCGAAGCCGATCATGTGATTGGCGACCTGATTGCGCGCGCTGACACCGCAAAAGTTCCGGTGCCGCGGCTGCGCACGGCCTATACGCATCTGAAGGCTTACGAACAAACGCGCAGCTGATCGCGCGTGCGCGACCCGTGGGATGCAGGTGCTGCGCCTCATCGCCCGGCCGGCAATTTGGCATCATAAGAATCGGGTCAATCATGGCGTGCAGTTCAGCATCGGAAGCAGTGCCGGCACGTTTTGCCGGCTGGTCGGTCGCCTGGGTTGCGTTCGTGGTCGCCGTTTTTGCCTGGGGCGTCGGCTTCCATGGCCTCGGGGTATTACTTCACAGCTTGCACGAGACGAAGGGCTGGTCGATTGCGGTGATCTCGGCCGCAATCACGACGCACTTCTTCGGCGGGGCAGCGATCATTGTTTTTCTGCCGGAAGTGCACCGCGCTTTTGGTTTGGCGGCCACCACGATTTGTGGCGCCGCCTTCACGGCGGTGGGCGTCGTCGCCTGGTCGATGGCGATTGCACCGTGGCAGCTCTTCATTGCGGCCCTGATCTCCGGTTGCGGATGGGCCGTAACGAGTGGTGCGGCAATAAACGCCATGGTTGCTCCTTGGTTCGATCGAGATCGCCCGAAGGCGATCAGCCTTGCTTTCAATGGAGCGAGTGTCGCAGGTATCGTGTTTCCGCCGCTTCTGGTGCAGCTGATTGCGAGCATCGGCCTTCAGGCGACTGCGATATTGGTCGCCATTGCTGTCCTGTTGGTTGTCGGGTCTCTGGCTCATTTCTACCTCCGAAAAGTGCCGGCGGATCTCGGTCTCACGGCCGATGGCGGCCTACCGTTACCGCCACGAAGTGAGCCAGACCCGGTCCAACGTCTTTCGCGCAGCTCGTTGATCAGAACCAGGGAATTTCAGACATTGACTGCCGCCTTTGCGCTCGCGCTCTTTGCGCAAGTCGGTCTGCTGTCTCATCTCCTCACGCGGGTTTCGCCCGTATTTGGTGCCAGTGGCGCAGCGCTCGCCGTGAGCCTGACAACAATCTCCGCAGTTGCCGGACGGACGCTGCTCGGCTGGCTCATCGGAGATCATGATCGCCGGATCGCAGCTTGCGGGAATTTCCTCGTCCAGAGCGTCGGAGTCGGTTTCATTTGCATCTCGGATACGCCGAGCGCGGTGCTGGTCGGTTGCGCGCTATTCGGTCTCGGCGTCGGAAACGTCGTTTCGTTTCCAGCGTTGATTGCCCAAAAGGAGTTCCGATCACCCGATGTCGGAACAGTCGTCGCGCTTGTGGTAGCGATCAATCAAGCCGTATTCGCTCTAGCACCGGCCATCCTCGGTACTATCCGGGACATCACTGCAAGTTATACGGTGCCCTTTGCCATTGGCATCGCCGCGCAAATCATGGCTAGCTTCATTGTGCTATTCGGTCGCCGCACTAGGGCTGCGGACGAGTCGTAAAGCCGCGCGCGTTCCCAATTCTATTCGTGGCAAGCCATTCGCTCGTCGCACTTTATGGGTTCACGGCCTAAGGCCGCTGATCGTATTAGCTGCGTTTCTTGAGCGCGAGGATAAGCCAGCGGGCTGCGAGTGAGATGGTGTGGGCCGGCTGGATGAGGTCGCTATATCCGCCGAGCCCGTCAAAGGATCGATAGCCCGCTCGCGGTGATCCATCCCAATATCCCAGAGATCGAGGCGGCAACCAGCGAAGACTGCTTGATGAGCGCAGCGGCGCCCGTGGCGACCGCGTAGATAATAACCGTGGTGATCGTGGCGACCACAATGAGCAGCTGAAACACTCCGACTCGGAGGAGGATTTCGTCGACCGCGTCGCGTTTTATCGTTTGTCGCAACATGGCAATCTCGCACTCTCCAGGAGGCTCCCGGTTAACCCATGCGCCTAGCACTGCCCGGTGAGCGACTGCGTGTCAGGCTCCACGCTCTTGAGGTAGGCCACCCGACCAGCGACACGCACACGATCTTTGATCGCGAACAATAACTGCTATCGATGAATCAATGGTGAGAGGCTCTCCGCGATGACAGCCTGGATTGCTTCGCTACGCTCGCAATGACAGAACTAAATTGCGTACTCGGTCACATCCCCGTCACCCTGAGTTGGCCGCTTCTTCAGCGGCTCTCGAAGGGCGACGGCCCGGCTGCATCTCGGCCGTTCATCCTTCGAGGCTCCGCAGGCGATGCGTTCGCATCGCCTGCCTCGCACCTCCAGCGACAACCGCTTCGCGGTTGCGCGGGGATGACGGTTAGAAGCGTCGTCACGTCCGGGCTTTAGCCGCCGAATTCTGACTGCCTCACGGCCGCCTCAACTCCCGACGCCGCCGACCAGACGCGGGCGGCGGTTGGCGAGCGAGGTCTCGGCCGGCAGGGCGCGCAGCCAGTCGCGGAAGCTGACGATTTCGGGGCAATCCGAGGTGCCTTCAGGCGCAATGAGCCAATCGCCCAAGCCTGATCCCTTATCGACCCGGTCGCAGCGATAGCCCGGATGGTGGCCGAGCCCCCGGGCGATCAGCAAGTCGACCTTGCCTTCCACCAGCTCGTGCAGGCCGGCCGGCTGCAACACCCGCAGGCCGATCTCCGCATGCGCGCCCCGAAACGCCGCCAGATCGAGCCGACGCAAATCGAAGCTGCCATGGGCCCCCAGTTGCAGCAGCACCGTACCTGACGGTCTCAATTGCGAGGTTGCATCCGCGATGCAACGAAAGCCATCGGATATCCCGGGCAGGTAGGCCTGACCCGCCGCGGTCAGGATGAGTTGCTTATGCAGCCGCTCGAATAGCTGCACGCCGAGGCGCGCTTCCAGCGCTTTCACCTGCTGCCCGACGGCGGCGGGGGTCACGTGCAGCTCGTGCGCGGCGAGCTTGAAGCTGAGATGCCGCGCGGCGGCCTCAAAGGCGCGGAGCGCGTTGAGCGGGGGAAGGGCGTAGGTCATCGCACCGTAGTTTGACACCGATGGGCCGCGGCCTTGCAATAGATTTTCTTGCGCTGAACCGCAGGAATGATGCTTTGCGCCGGGACGCCGCCGCCGGATACGGTCGGCCCGCAATCCGGAGACACCTCATGCCCCCAGCTCACATCGTCAGCCACAATCCCTCAACGGTCCACCCGCCCGCCGGCGGCTACTGCATGGGACTTGAAGTGAAGGAGCATCGCCGCCTGCTGTTCATCAGCGGCCAGGTGCCCGAAAATCCCGACGGCACCGTACCTGAGGGCTTCGAGGCACAATGCGAGCAGGCCTGGCGCAACGTCAAGAACGTGCTCGCTGCCGCCGGCCTTGGCGTCGGGCATCTGGTCAAGGTGACCACGTTCCTGACCGACCGCAATCAGCTCGTGGCCAACCGCACCATTCGCCGCGCGATGCTCGGGGACCACGAGCCTGCGCTGACGGTCGTGGTCGTCGAGACCGTCGACAGTAAATGTTTGCTGGAGATCGAGGCGATCGCCGCGGAGTGAAGCTGGCGTCTTTGAGTCAATCATATCAGGTGTCCAATGGCTGAGATCATTCATTCGTTCTACGAGGCGCATCGCGGCGCAATGGAGGCCGCCATGCGCGAGCGGCTCGACATTGCCGAGGCGATGCTGCGTGAGCGCGCGCATCTGTCGGATATCGACGGCATCAGGCAGGAGGTGATGGACGAATTCGAGATCATCCTCATCCAGATGCCCTATGTCGGCGGCGCGACAAGTCGCATGAGCGATTTCTTCATGCGTCTGACAGGGTTTATGGCCATCAGCCGGGTGCTGGGGCGCCACGGCGTGCCGGTGCCCGTGATCGGCGAGATCGAGCGGGAGACCTACAAGGCGCAATTGCTGGCCGCGCCTGAAGCGGAGCGTCTCGCCGCGGGGCGTCAATTCATGTCGACGGAGAACCGGACTTTGATGCGCGAACAGGCGGCAACAAGCGTTACTGAAAGCCATCAGAAAGAGTTTCCGGAAGACTTCGTGTACGATTTCGTCGAGCCCGGTCCGGGCGACAGCTTCGAGTTCGGCATCGACTACAAGGCCTGCGGCTTCTGCAAGCTCGCGGCGCGCCATGGCGACAAGGACATCCTGCCGAACATCTGCGGGCTGGATTTCGACGCCTATGCCACGCGAGGCATTCGCCTGCAGCGGACACAAACGTTGGCGGGCGGTGCCAGCCACTGCAATTTCCGCTTCTCGCGGTTGGCGGCGGATTAGAACCGTTCCCCTGAGGTGGCCGCTTCTTCAACTGCCCTCGAAGGGTGGCGGCCGGCTGCGCTAGCAATGACGGGGGCAGGCACCGCCTTTCGGAGCAGTCGCCATGATGCCATCATGCTCCTGTTTTGCCCGACGTGTCAAATGGAATTCGAAAAATCAGCAATTTCGCGACGTCGCCCTCAAGCCGTTGATTTCGCTGGTCCGGGCTACTGTGCATGGGGTTGTTTTCGCGTTTCCGTTTTGAGGACCGTCTACTCCGCCGCTTTTTCCCTCAGCCGCTGGGCGTAGACGTTGATGATCAGCGCCGCCAGCAGGATCAGGCCGCGGATCAGGATTTTTAAAAAACTGTCGATGTTGACGTGGTCGAGGCCGTTGTTGAGGACGCCGAGCACGAACAGGCCGACGATGGTGTTGCCGATGCCGCCGCGGCCGCCGAACAGGCTGGTGCCGCCGACGACGACGGCGGCGATGGAGTCGAGCAGATAGGTGTCGAACTCGTTCTGCTGCGCGCTGCCGAAATGGGCGACGCCGAGCATGCCGCCGATGCCGGAGCAGACCGCCGAGATCACCATGACGCTGCCTAAGATGAGCTTGACGTTGAGGCCGGAATATTCGGCCGCCTCGCGGTTGCCGCCGACCATGTAGACGTAGCGGCCGAAGCGCGTGTAGGTCAGCACCAGATGGCCGCCGAGCAGCATGATGGCGGCGACGATGACGATCCAGGGGATGCCGCCGATCGAACCGGAGCCGAGCGTCGTGATCATGTCAGGCACCTTGTAGGCAATCTGGCCGCGTACCAGCAGCGCGGAGATGCCGGCCGCGATCTGCATCATCGCCAAGGTCATGATGAAGGAGGGGATGCCGATTACGGTCAGCCCGAGCGCGTTGACGAGGCCGAGAGCCGCGCACAGCAGGATCGCCAGCAGGAACGCAGCTGCACCGGGGAGGGGAATGTTGGGAATGTTGACGTAGGATTCCTGCAGCGTGAAATAGGCGACGGCGATGCCGGTGACGTTGGCGATGCTGGCGACCGAGAGGTCGATCTCGGCGCAGAGGATCACGAAGGTGAGGCCGACCGCGATGATGCCCGTCACCGACACTTGCGTCAGGATGTTGCCGAGATTGTCGAGCGTCGCGAAGGAGGGGCTGGCGAGGGCGAAGAAGCCGGAGAGAAAGATCAAGGTCAGGAACGGCGCGATGTTGCGCATCTGCGAACGCAGGAACGGCGCAAGGCCTCGCGCCCGCTGCCCCGCCGCCAAAGCCGTCTCACTGCTCATGTGCTTCTCCGTCACGCCGCTTCCAGCAGGCGGTCCTTGCTGACCGGCTCGTTCTTGAATTCCCGCACCACTGCACCGCGCTTGAGCACGAGGATGCGGTCGGCCAGCGACAGCACCGTTTCCGGCTCGGTCGACAGCACGATGATGGCGAGCCCCTTGGCGCGGAGGTCGCGAATGATGTTGATGACGTCGTTCTTGGCGCCGACATCCATGCCGCGGGTCGGCTCGCACAGCACCAGCAGCTTTGGCGGATAGGTCAGCCATTTTGCCAGCGCGACCTTCTGCTGGTTGCCGCCGGAGAGCATGCCGAGGTCGAGGCCGACCACCGGCGGCCTGATCTGAAGCTGCTCGACCTGGCGCTGGGCAATGTCGCGCTCCTGCGTCGGCTTGAGCAGCAGCGACGAGATGCGATCCAAAATGCTGATCGAGATGTTCTTGTACACCGGCTCCTGGTGGAACAGCATGGCGCGCCGGCTCTCCGGCACCAGCGCCACGCCCGCGCGTCTCGCCGCCGCCGTGCTCGCAAAAGTTCTTGCCCTGCCTTCGACGGCAAGCGTGCCGCCATCCGGCTTCAGCTTGCCGAACAGGATGCGCGACAGCTCCTGCTGGCCGCAGCCCATGAAACCGTAGATGCCGAGCACCTCACCGGCGCGTGCCTCGAAGGAGACGTCCTTCAGGCTGCGCGCCAGTGAGAGCTGATCGACCTTCAGAATGACCGAACCGTCCGCGGGCCGCGGCAGCATCAGATCGTCGCTATAGCTGTGCTCGAGCGCTTCGCCGCCGCGACCGATCATGGCCTCGATCAATGCGCCCTTGCTGGTTGCGGCGCTTGCTGTTTCCGCGACCTTCCGCCCGTTGCGGAACACGGTCACCGTGTCGGACACGCGCAGGATGTCCTCGATGAAATGCGAGATGAAGACGATGGCCGTGCCTTGCTCACGCAGCCGCCGGAGCGTTGCGAACAGGCGCTCGACCTCGGGCGGGGAGAGGGCGGAGGTCGGCTCGTCCAGGATGACGATGCGCGCGCCGGAGAACAGCACGCGCGCGATCTCGATCAGCTGCTGCAATCCGATCGGGAGGTCGCCGAGCCGTGACATCGGATCGACGTCGATGCCGAAGCGGGCGAGCTGCTCGCCGGCCTCGCGCGCCATGCGTCGCCATTGCACGAGGCCGAGGGCGTTGGTCGGCTGGTTGCCGAGGAACACGTTCTCGGCGACCGTGAGATCGGGCGCCACAGACAGCTCCTGATGCACCATGGCGATCCCAGCCGCATGCGCATCGCGCGCCGAGCGGAAATGCGTCTCCTGGCCGTCGATCAGGAAGCGTCCTGAGAATTCGGTATGCACGCCAGCGATGATCTTCATCAGCGTGCTTTTTCCCGCGCCGTTCTCGCCGACGAGACCGTGGATCTCGCCGGGGGAAAGCGCGAAGTCGACACCACGAAGCGCTTCGACGCCGCCAAAACTCTTCGTGATGCCCTGCAGTTCCAGGATGGGCGAACGATCCTCGCGCATGGAGGCTCAGATCAGGAAGTGATCCTGCATCCACTGCATCCCCGCGGCGTTGGCCTTGGTCACGACCGGGCCGTCGGTGACGACGTTCTTCGGGATGCCCTGTCCACTCTTCTCGCCGCCGACCACGGCCGAGACGCCGGCGATGATCGCGCCGCCATGGATGCGGCAGGACGGATTGCGCACGGTCGCAAACATCCGGCCTTCGCTCACCGCCTGGATCGCCGGCGGCATGGCGTCGACACCGCCGATCAGGATGTTGGTGCGGCCCCGCGCCTTCATGATGTTGGCGGCGGCGAGCGCCATGTCGTCATTGTGGAAGAACGCCGCGTCGATCTGCGGATATTTTGTCAGATAGGTTTCCCAGAGGCGGGCGGTCTTCGACACGTCCCAGTCGGCCGGCTGGGTGTCGAGCACCTCGATCGCCGGGAATTGCTTGACGACGTTGTTGAAGCCTTTGGCGCGGCCTTGCGCGCCGGTGTGGCCGAGGGCGCCTTGCGTCATGATGATCTTGCCCTTGCCGCCCATGGCGTTGCACAGCGCCTGCGTCACCGAGGCGCCCATGAACTCATTGTCCGGGGCGAGGAAGGAGTGGACGTTGAGCTGGTCGAGCGGCGCAATCAGCGTGTCCATGTCGATCACGGGCGTGCCGGCGTCGATCATCTTCTGCACGGGTTGGGTGAGGGTGCCAATGCCGAACGCCTGGATCGCGACAAAGTCCCATTTCTGCGAGGCCATGTTGTCGATCGCCGCGCGCTGCTTCACCGCATCGAGCTGGCCGTCGAACCAGGTCACTTCGACGTTGAACAGCTTGCCCCAGAATTCCGCGGCCTGCTTGCCCTGCGCGCACCAGGTCGCCTGAAGGCCTGCGTTGGAGAACGCCGCCTTCAGCGGCTTCTCGCTGCGTCCGACTTCGGCGGCCAATGCCGGGTTTATGCCCATGCTGCCGAAGAGGGCAGCCCCGGCGCCGGCGGCCGCTGCCGCCTGAAGAAGATCGCGCCTCGTCGTCGAGAAATCTTTCGTCCCGGACATCGCTCGCTCCCATGTCTTTTATCTCGGCGCGTCATTGCTTGCGCGACCGATGTCGGAAAGTGTCTCACAATCGAAGAGTTCACGCCACCCAATCTGCAATCGCGTTGCGTTTCGCCGAGGGGCGCGTTGGTGCAGCGCGAAGCGTTACGCTGCGATGCCGGCGAAGGTGTCGATCTCGATGAGCAATGTATCCCAGGCCTGCGCGATGTCCGGCGACCATTCATCACCGAGCAGCTCGCGCAGCGAATCCCTGATCACGGCGAAGAAGGCGATGAACAGCTCGCGCGGCGTGCCATAGGCATCATGCGACAACACTTCGCAGGCGATCAGCCGGAAATGCCCGCGACGCTCGCCCGCGAAATCGAGAATCGCCTCGATCGTCAGCGCAAGCATCGAGCCCTTCACGAGCTCGCTGCCTTGCGAACGGAACATCGTCTGTGTTTCCGGATGCTGTTCGAACAGCCGTTGGTAAACGAGCGGCGTGATATCCGCGCAGCGCGCGGCCGCAAGTTCGAAGCTCTCTTCGATTGGATTAGATGAATCGCTCATCAGCATCGATGCCACGCAGACAAAAAAAGAGCGGGGCCCTAGCCCCGCTCGAAAATTGTGTCGACCCTATTATCCCCGATTCTAAGATTTGCTCTTGATTGACGGGGCGACGCTGCGTTCAGCGCGCCAGGGGCTCCTCCCGAGACTTGGACCACCAGACTTCGACCTCGCGGTTCAGCCTGAGCAAGGGGGATGCTAGATCAACTTTTCTCACTTGTCATCATTTTCGGCAACGATTGTTCAAAATAAGAGCAGCGAACGAAATGATCGGGCTGTTTACCAGGTAAACATATGACAAATATAAGAAATCTGTGGACGAGACAGGGTTGCCGGACTGCCTCAAATGCCGGACGTCCCCTCAAGTGGAGCGACCGGACCACAGTTTTCGAGAAATTTGCGCTGGGCCAAGAAGCCAGCGGAACCGACCTCGACTCAGGACCGGGCGAGGTGTTTAGTTAGCGCACGAACGAATGGTTCGGTGGATGCGCGCACGGCTGCAAAAATTCCTACCTCTGGTCCTGCTCGCTTTGGCGATGCAGGTGCTGGCGCCGATTGCCGCCTGTCTGGCGGCCAGCCAGGCTGTGGCCGATCCGCTGTCCGCCCCCGTCATCTGCCACAGCGCGAGCGAGCAGGGTGGTCTGAACGATCACACCGGCACACCGACCGCGCATACCGGTGCCTGTGCGCTGTGCTGTCTGGCGCAGGCGGCTGCCTCGCTCGATTCGCCGCCGCAGCTTGCGCTCGCCATTCCCTTCCGCCACGCCGAACGCGTGGTGTGGCATCAGGCGGATGCCTCGACTGTTTCCGCCCCTAAGGGCTCAAACGCCCAGGCGCGCGCGCCTCCACACATTTCCTGACGACCCCCACTGTCGTCGCGGCCCGCCCGCCGGCGATTGATGCTGTCGCATAGCCGGAGAGAAAGCCCGGCGTCAGGAATGCCCCATGTTGAATTATCATGCCCGCCGTGGTGTGAGCCTCGTTGCCGTTCAGGCCGCGCTGCTTGCGACGTCGAGCGGAGTCTTCGCTCAAAGCAGCAATACCGTGCTTCCCGCGGTGACCGTTGAGGCGCCGCAGGCCGCCCGTGCCAAACCTGTAACCCGGTCTCCGCGCCAGCGATCCGCTTCGACGGGCCGAGCGGCGAGGCCCGTTGTGCCGAACGCGAGCGCCAGCGCGCCGGCCCAGAACAGGGGCATTGCCGCTGGCGCAGCGCGAGACGGTCTCAATCAGGCACCGGCCGGCCAGACCGCGACGACCATCGACCGCAGCCAGTTCGAAAACCGGCCCTCGTTTTCGGTCAGTGACGTCCTGCGGGACAGCCCGGGCATTTCGATCAAGCAGGGGAACGGCCCGCGCGATTTCGGCATCTCGATTCGCGGATCCAACGCCCGGAACGGCTTTGGTATCCGAAATCTCGTGATCTTCGACGACGGCTTTCCAGTGACGCAGCCGGACGGCCTGTCACGCAGCGACCTGATCGATCCCCACGCCTATGGTGCGATCGACGTCGTCCGCGGCCCTTCTTCGGCGCTCTACGGCAATTACGCGACCGGCGGCGCGCTCAATTTCCGGACGCGGCCGGGCGGCACAATCGACGGCGTCGAATATGGCGTCGACGGCGGCAGCTACGGCTATCTCAACAACTATCTTGCGGCCGGCAAGAAGGTCGGCAATTTCGAGGGTTCGCTGTTCGCAAGCGACACGCGGGGCGACGGCTATATCGGCAACAGCTGGTTCAATACGCAGACCGTCAACTTCCTCGGCACGCTCAAGGCGACGCCCGATGACCGCTTCACGGTCAAGATCATCAACAACGACCTCAGCGCGCGGCTGCCGATTCGGCAGTCGCTGAACCAGTATTATCAAAATCCCTTCCAGCAGGGTTGCGCGACGGGCGTCTCGGCCGCAGCCGGATGCGGCACGGTCACGCTGAACAACAACGGCTTCAACACGACCGCCGGAACCGACAAGGAAACGGCCGTGCAGGCCGGGCTCGGCCGCAACGACCGCCGGACCATCGTCGGCGGCCGATGGGAGCACGATTTCGACAACACCACGACCTGGCGAAACCAATTCGTCTTCGATGACCGGAGCATCAGCCAGCCGACCGGCACGACCAGCGCGATCGGAGATTTTCCCTCGTACAATTTCATGAGCGACGTCACCAAGCGGGGCGAGATTCTCGGCATGGAGTCGACTGCGTTCTTCGGTGCCTTCTACAACACGCTGACGGCGTCGAGCGACACGCGAAACGTGATGCCGGGAGGCAACGCGACGCTCGGCAGACTGTCGAGCAATCTCTACAGCGAAACGACCAATTATGGCGTTCGTGCCAGGGAGGAGCTGAGGCTCACGTCGGCGCTGACGGCGGTTGCCGGCATCGGCTGGGAGACGACCCTCCTGAAGGGCATCAACACGGCATATGCGTATGCTGGCCCAACCGGCATCACCACGACGGCGCTCACGACAGGGGACCGTCAGTTTCAAAATGCTGCACCAGAGCTGGCGCTGCTCTACAATCTCAACAATGAGTGGCTGTTCCGCGGGCGGGTCGCCACGGGGTACGGCACGCCGCAGGTTTCGAATCTCTTCGTCCTTCCGACGGGATTGTCGGGCAACAACACCCAGCTCCAGACTCAGAAAAATCTTGGGTACGATCTCGGTTTTGACTGGACGCCGAACAACACGCTCAAGCTCAGCGCGACCGGCTTTTACGAGTTCTTCCGCAACGAGATCGTCAGCCAGGCGACACCGATCACCGGCATATCCTACACGTTCAATGCACCGCGATCGGAGCATCGCGGCATCGAGCTCGCCGCCAACTGGAAGTTCTATCCGGGCTGGCGGCTCATGGCGGCGTACACCTATCTCGACGAGGTCTACACTGAGTATGTCGAGAACATCACCAATGTTTCGGTGTTCGGCTTCAATCGGGCCGGCAACAAGATCCCCGGCATCTCGCCGAACGAGCTGACGGCCCGGGTTGGTTATGACGAATTTGCCGGGCCTCTGGCAGGCCTCGGAAGCTTCGTCGAGGTCCAGTGGAAGGACTCCTTCTACATGGACAATGCAAATCTGCTGAAGGCGCCGGGTTATGAGCTGGTTAATGTGAACGTCCACTACAAGACCGATCTGGTGTCCGACACGTTCAGATCCCTGAACCTGTTTCTCGAAGTCAGGAACGTGTTCGACCGCACCTACGTCGCGTCGGCAAATAACATCGCCAATACGGTGACGGCGGCGGGTCTTCAAAATCCCGCGAGCGTGCTCGCAAACACGACGGGATCGATCTATGCGGGCTCGCCGCGCTTGTTCGTTGCGGGTATGAAAGTGGCATTCAAATGATCCGGGCTCGCGAAGGGAATAGGGCCATGGTCCGAATTGGCTTGCTCGGGATAGTTGCTCTCGCGCTCTTGCCGGGCACGGCGCTGGCGCAGATGCACGGTCAGCATGCATCCGAAGCGGCCTGCGAAGAGCCGACGCTGCGCCGCGCAACCAAGGTGACGCCTGCCTTCGGTCCGGACGGAACGTTGTGGCTGGTCTGGATGGCGGGCGGGCAGGTCTCGGTTGCGAGCTCGCAGGATGCGGGGCGCAGTTTCTCGGCTCCCATCCAGGTCACGGCGAAGCGGCTGAATCTTGATTGGGGGCCGGATGCCCGGCCGAAGATCGTCGTTGATCGCAAGGGCGGCATTGCCCTCGCATTCTCGATCTTCAGGGACGAGGCGTTTAACGGACAGGTGCTCTACTCGCGATCCGGCGATGGCGGGAAGAGCTTTGCGGAGCTGAAGGCCATCACCGCAAACAACGAGAGCCAGCGGTTCGAGGCGCTGGCGCTCGATCAGGACGGAACGATTTTTGCGGCCTGGCTCGACAAGCGCAATCGTGTTCCCGCGAAAGAGGCGGGACAGAAGTACGAGGGCGCAGGGCTGTTCTTTGCCTCGTCGCGCGATGGCGGTGCCACCTACACAGAGGCGGGTCTCGCGCGCGACAACACTTGCGAATGCTGCCGGTTGGGGCTGACATTCGTGGCGCCCGGGCGGGCGGCCGTGATCTTCAGGAACATTTTCGACGGCGGCGTGCGCGATCACGCGGTCATGACCTTCACCGACGTCGCGACGCCGGGCGAAGTCCATCGGGTCAGCAACGACGACTGGCAGATCAATGCCTGCCCGCACCATGGGCCGAGCCTCACCGTTGCGCCGAACGGGACCTATCACGTCGCCTGGTACACGAACGGCAAGGCGCGGAAGGGATTGTTCTACGCACACTCGCGCGACGAGGGCCGTACCTTCTCTGCGCCCATGCTGCTTGGGCAGCCGGGCCGCAACCCGACGCGCCCCTACGTGCTCGCGGGCGTGGCGGGAACAGTGATGGTCTGGAAGGAGTTCGATGGCGAGAAAACCTCGGTCCAGATGACCATCTCCCGCGACGATGGCGAGACCTGGTCGCCGCCGAAGACGATATCGAGCACGACTGACACATCCGACCACCCTTTGCTCGTTTCCAATGGCCGGCAGACCTACCTGTCGTGGATGACGAAAGCGGATGGCTATCGGCTGACAGCAATCGAGGACCAGCCATGAGACGTCGATTTGCCGGCATTGTGGGCCTCGGTATCCTGATCGCATCGGTGACTATGCTCGGCGCTGCGCCGGCCCTGAAACCGTTTGAGCGCGGTACCTGGCAAAGCGTGCTTAAGGGCCATGCGGGGCGTCCGACGCTGGTGCATTTCTGGGGGGTGACCTGCGGGCCATGCAAGGTCGAGCTGCCGCTGCTCGGGCAGTTTGCGAAGGATCATCCCGGGATTGACGTGATCACGATCAGCGCCGATCTCGTGCCGAACCTTCCGGCTGCGACGCAATCGATGCTTGATAAAGCGGGGTTGTCGTCGACCGAGAACTTCATCTTCAGCGACGGCTTTGTGGAGCGTTTGCGGTTCGAGATCGATCCCGCCTGGCAGGGCGACATTCCCCGTACCATGCTCATCTCGCGGGACGGGACCATCACGACGATCGAAGGCTCGGCCGAGATCGCCGATCTCGAAAAATGGTCGGGCCAACAGCTCGCCACACACTGAAATTCAATCTGCAACGGGGAAGACCGATATGAAGAAAATGTTGAAAGATACAATGTTCGCGGCGTTCGCTCTCGCGCTCTGCGCGGCACCGGCGGCGGCCGACGACATCAAGGCCGGCGATCTCGTCATCTCGCAGGCGTGGAGCCGGGCGACGCCGGGTGGGGCCAAGGTCGCGGGCGGCTATCTGACCATCGAGAACAAGGGGACGGCGGCGGACAAGTTGGTCAGCGTGTCCGCCGATATCGCGGGAAAGGCCGAGGTCCATGAGATGACGATGGACAATGGCGTGATGAAGATGCGCCCGCTCGACAAAGGGCTCGTGATCGATCCCGGCAAGACGGTGAAGCTTGCGCCCGGTGGCTATCATTTGATGCTCCAGGAACTGAAGGGCGCGTTCAAGGAAGGCGAGAAGGTGCCGGTCATGCTCGAGTTCGAAAAGGCCGGCAAGGTCGCTGTCTCTCTTGATGTCCAGGGCGTCGGCGCGCAGGCGCCAGGTGGCGGCGGCATGATGATGAAAAAAATGCCGGATCATTCGGGAATGAAGATGTGATGAAGCCGATCTGGGCTTTCAGGAGGTCAATCATGTCGAAGCGATCCTGCCTGATGCTGATTGCCGCGCTTGCCGCTTCGCCCGCGGCGGCGCACGTCTTTCTGGAGGGCAAGCAGGCGACGGTCGGCGCGTCCTACAAGGCCGTGTTCGCCGTGCCGCACGGCTGCGCCGGCTCGCCTACGGTGAAGATCCGCGTGCAGATCCCGGAGGGGGTGATCGCGGTGAAGCCGATGCCGAAGGCGGGCTGGAGCGTCGATGTGGTCGAGGGCAAATATGCCGCTGAGTACGATTATCACGGCAACAAGCTCTCCTCCGGCGTCAAGGAGGTGGCGTGGTCCGGCGGCAAGCTGCCGGACAAGAACTATGACGAGTTCGTCATGCACACGGTGCTGACCGATGCGCTCAAGCCGAACACGACGCTTTATTTTCCCGTCGTCCAGGAATGTGAGACCGGCGTCAGCCGCTGGATCGAGATTCCGGCGGAAGGGGCAGGGCATTCGCATGAGGGCAAGTCGCCGGCCCCCGGCGTGAAGCTGTTGCCAAAGCCCTGATGCGCCTGCTTGCCGCGCTCGCGACGCTGCTCCTCGTTATCGGCTTTGCGACCGGCGCCTCGGCGCATGCGGCGCTTGTCTCGGTCGAGCCGGCGAGCGGCAGCATGCTCGCAAGCGCGCCGAAGGCCGTGGAGCTGCGTTTCAACGAGACGGTGACGCCGGGCGCAATTGTGCTGATTGATGG
This sequence comes from Bradyrhizobium sp. OK095, assembly GCF_900109945.1. Lineage (GTDB taxonomy): Bacteria > Pseudomonadota > Alphaproteobacteria > Rhizobiales > Xanthobacteraceae > Bradyrhizobium. The sequence goes on along the minus strand of NZ_FOBX01000007.1, from coordinate 324,852 downwards.
CGCGGGCAGGGCGCGGGACGATGCGCGGGTCAACGCAGCGGGCGAGACAATCTCGGTTGTGATGCCGCCGGATCTGCCGCAGGGAACGGCGGTGGTCAGCTATCGCGTGATCTCTGGGGACGGCCACCCGGTCTCGGGCTCGGTGATCTTCTCGGTCGGCATGCCGACCGCAACAAAGCCTCCGGTCATGGCGGATGGAGGGTTGAACGCGCTGATCTGGCTGGCGCGGATCGGTCTCTACCTCGGCCTGTTCGTCGGAATCGGCGGGGTGTTCTTTGCGCGCTGGATCGCCTGGTCGATGACCGGGATGACCGTTCCGCGCTTGGCGCTCGCCATCGGAATTCCGGGTGCTATAGCGTCCCTTGGCGTGCTGGGCCTCGATCTCCTCGGGCTGCCGCCAGCGGCGCTCGCGACGATAGCCCCCTGGAAGGTCGCGTTCGCGACCAGCGCCGGGCCCGCGCTACTGGTTGCCATCGCAGCGATGCTGCTCGCGTTGGTGGCGCTGCGCAGCGCATGGTATGCGCGCGCGCTTGCGATGGTCGCGTTCGTCGGCGTCGGTCTGTCGCTCGCCATGACCGGGCATGCTGCAACGGCCCCGCCGGAGGCCTTGACGCGGCCGGCGATCTTTCTCCACGGCCTCGGCGTCACCATCTGGATCGGCGCCCTCGCGCCACTGGTCGCGCTGGTGTCGAAACCGACGAGCGCGACGCTCCCCGTCGTGAACCGCTTTTCCCGCATCGCCGCGCTGGCGGTCGGCGTGCTGGCCTTGACCGGCCTTGCACTTGCGATCGTCCAGCTCGAAAGGCCGGCAGCGCTGGTCGAGACCCGATATGGATTCATCCTCTCGATCAAGCTTGTCTTGGTCACGGGATTGCTGGCGCTCGCCGCGCTCAATCGGTTCCGGCTGACGCCGGCCCTGGCCCGCGACGAGAATGCGAAGCCCGCGCTGAAGCGCTCGATCCTGCTGGAAGGTGCGATTGCACTCGCCATCCTTGCCGTCGTCGCCGGCTGGCGCTTCACGCCGCCGCCGCGGACGATCGTTCCCGAAACGCCGCTGGCGATCCACATCCACACCGACAAGGCGATGTTCCAGGTGCTGGTCTCGCCGGGCAAGGCGGGCGTCGATGACTTCGTGCTCCAACTCATGACCGGCGATGCGGCGCCGCTTTCGGCCAAGGAGGTGACGCTCGCCCTGAGCCTGCCCGAGCGCGGCATCGAGCCGATCGAGCTGGGCGCCTCGCTCGGGCCTGATGGCTACTGGCATGTGCGCAAGGTCGAGTTGCCCTTCGCCGGCCGCTGGCATCTGCGGATCGATGCGCTGGTCACGGATTTCGAGAAGATCACGCTCGAGGACGAGCTTGAGGTGGCCCCGCCTTAAGGCGTGCAGCATTCAAGTCGAACCTGAAGGCAACGGAAAAATGACAGGAATTTCGCTGTGTTAGCGGCTTTTCCTCATTCCCGGTCTTGTGTTTTTGCTCTCAATCCGCTTTCACTGCTGGCCATCACTGATTCCTCGAGTATTGCCATGCGGTTGTCGCGGTTCTTTCTGCCCATCTTGAAGGAAAATCCGAAAGAGGCGGAGATCGTCTCGCATCGGCTGATGCTGCGGGCCGGCATGATCCGGCAGGAAGCGGCCGGCATCTATGCCTGGCTGCCGCTCGGCTTTCGAGTGCTCAAGAAGATCGAGCAGATTGTGCGCGAGGAGCAGGACCGCGCCGGAGCGCTGGAACTGTTGATGCCGACGCTCCAGCTCGCCGATCTCTGGCGCGAGAGCGGCCGCTATGACGCCTATGGTCCGGAGATGCTCCGCATCGCCGACCGCCACAAGCGCGAGCTGTTGTACGGGCCGACCAACGAGGAAATGATCACCGAGATCTTTCGCGCCTACGTGAAGTCCTACAAGAGCCTGCCGCTCAATCTCTATCATATCCAATGGAAATTCCGCGACGAGCAGCGTCCACGTTTCGGCGTGATGCGCGGCCGCGAGTTTCTGATGAAGGACGCCTACTCGTTCGACCTCAACGAGGCGGCGGCGCGCGTCGCCTACAACAAGATGTTCGTCGCATATCTGCGCACCTTCGCGCGGATGGGGCTGAAGGCGATCCCGATGCGCGCCGAGACCGGCCCGATCGGCGGCGATCTCAGCCATGAGTTCATCGTGCTCGCCGAAACCGGGGAATCCGGCGTGTTCATCAATCGCGACGTGCTGGATCTGCCGGTGCCGGGCGAGGACGTCGATTATGAGGGCGACCTGACGCCGATCATCAAGCAGTGGACTTCGGTCTATGCTGCCACCGAGGACGTCCACGACGCCGCGCGGTTCGAGCAGGAAGTGCCCGAAGACAAGCGGGTGAACACCCGCGGCATCGAGGTCGGCCAGATCTTCTATTTCGGCACGAAATATTCCGACGCCATGAAGGCGCTGGTGGCCGGCCCCGACGGCGTCGACGTGCCGATCCATGGCGGCTCCTACGGCGTCGGCGTCTCCCGTCTTCTCGGGGCCATCATCGAGGCCTGCCATGACGATGCCGGCATCAAATGGCCGGAGGCCGTGGCCCCGTTCCGCGTGTCGATCCTCAATCTCAAGCAGGGCGATGCCGCGGTCGATACGGCCTGCGAAAAGCTCTATGCCGAGCTCGCCGCCAAGGGCGTCGACGTGCTCTATGACGATACCGACCAGCGCGCCGGTGCCAAATTCGCCGCCGCGGACCTGATCGGCATCCCCTGGCAGATCATGATCGGCCCGAAGGGCCTCGCCGACGGCAAGGTCGAGCTGAAGCGGCGAGCCGACGGCTCACGCGAATCGATGTCGCCTGCGGACGTGGTTGCGCGCCTGATCGGCTGAATAGTGTTCATCGCGCGGTAATGGGCCGGCAATCCGGCCACAATTGACCCCGAATCATGGGATTATCAAGCAATGGATGAACCCATGACCGAGACTGTACAGACCGCGCCTTTTGCGCCCTTCGAGTGGATGCTGTCGTCGCGCTATTTGCGGGCGCGCCGCAAGGAGGGATTCATCTCGGTCATCGCCGGGTTCTCCTTCCTCGGCATCATGCTGGGCGTGGCGACGTTGATCATCGTGATGGCGGTGATGAACGGCTTCCGGAAGGAGCTGCTCGACAAGATCCTGGGGCTGAACGGCCATATCCTGGTGCAGCCGCTGGAATCGCCGCTGACGGACTGGAAGGACGTCGCCGACCGCCTCAGCCAGGTTCAGGGCATCCGCCTTGCGGCCCCCGTGGTCGACGGCCAGGCACTGGCGTCCTCGCCGTGGAACGCCTCGGGCGTGCTGGTGCGCGGCATCCGCTCCGACGACCTCAACAACCTCACCTCCATCGCCAAGAACATCAAGCAGGGCTCGCTCGAAGGCTTTGACGACGGGCAGGGGGTCGCGATCGGCCGCCGCCTCGCCGACCAGCTGTCGCTGCATGCCGGCGACAGCATCACGCTGGTGGCGCCGAAGGGCGCGGTCACGCCGATGGGCACCACGCCGCGCATAAAACCGTACAAGATCGTCGCCGTGTTCGAGATCGGCATGTCCGAATACGATCTCGGCTTCGTGTTCATGCCGCTTGCGGAGGCGCAGGCCTATTTCAACCGCAGCAACGATGTCACCTCGATCGAGGTGTTCACCACCAACCCCGATCGCATCTTGCAGTTTCGTCAGGCGGTGACGGAAGCCGCGGGCCGCCCGGTATTCCTGGTCGACTGGCGGCAGCGCAACTCGACGTTCTTCAACGCGCTCCAGGTCGAGCGCAACGTGATGTTCCTGATCCTGACCATGATCGTGCTGGTCGCGGCGCTCAACATCGTCTCCGGCCTGATCATGCTGGTGAAGGACAAGGGCAGCGACATCGCCATCCTGCGCACGATGGGCGCATCGCAGGGCTCGATCATGCGGATCTTCCTGATCACGGGTGCCTCGATCGGCGTGGTCGGCACGCTGGTCGGCTTCCTCGTCGGGCTGGTGATCTGTCTCAACATCGAATCGATCCGGCAATTCCTGTCCTGGCTCACCAGCACCGAGATATTCTCGCCGGAGCTCTACTTCCTGTCGAAACTGCCCGCCGAGATCGACGTCGGCGAGACCTCGGCCGTCGTCATCATGGCGCTGACGCTGTCGTTCCTGGCGACGCTCTACCCGTCGTGGCGCGCCGCGCGCCTCGATCCCGTCGAAGCGCTCCGGTATGAATGAGGGGCTGATGGAGAGCCAGCATGGGGCTGAAGATGTACCGGTCATTTATCTCCACGAGATAAAGCGGCAGTACTTGCAGGGCGAGGTGCCGCTGACGATTCTGGACGGCGCCAAGCTCGCGCTGTGGGCCGGGCAATCCGTTGCGCTGGTGGCGCCATCAGGCTCGGGCAAGTCGACGCTGCTGCACATCGCAGGCTTGCTCGAGGCGCCCGATTCCGGCGAGGTCTATGTCAACGGCGCGCCGACCTCGCAACTGCCCGACATCGAGCGCACCCAGCTTCGCCGCACCGATATCGGCTTCGTCTACCAGTCGCATCGGCTGCTGCCGGAGTTCTCGGCGCTGGAGAACGTCATGATGCCGCAGATGATCCGCGGCCTGAAGAAGTCCGAGAGCGTCAAGCGCGCCAAGGAGATCCTCGGCTATCTCGGCCTCGGCGACCGCATCACCCATCGCCCGGCGGAGCTGTCGGGCGGCGAGCAGCAGCGCGTCGCGATCGCGCGCGCGGTTGCGAATGCGCCGCGCGTGCTGTTTGCGGACGAGCCGACCGGCAATCTCGATCCGCACACCGCCGACCACGTGTTCCAGGCCCTGATGCAGCTGGTCAAGGCGACGCAGGTGTCGATGCTGATCGCGACCCACAACATGGAGCTCGCCGGCCGCATGGACCGGCGCGTGTCGCTGTCGAACGGACAGGTCATCGAGCTCGAATAAACAAAACTGTAAAAACAACCCCATGCACAGTAGCCGGACACCGGCGGCTATGAGCGGGGTGAAGCCTTCCAGCTATTTGATTGATCGGGCAAATCCGCTGCGACGGCACATCGCCGCAGCGGGCAGGGCAATTACGGCCTGATCACCGTCATTTTGAATGGACCGGCATTGGCGGCGGCATGCGCAACGGCTTCATTGGCGTGGTCGAGGTCGAACTCCGTCGCTTCGATGTGATCCAGCCGCAGCAGGCCTGATCGCACCAGCGCGATCAGGCGCGTCGCCGCATCCGGCGGGTACATCCAGACGCCGTGGATCGTGATGCAATCGCGCATGATCCAGTTGTAGGGCAGCTCGAGGCCCGCCCCGCCGAGCATGCCGACGCCGCCCATCAGCACGACGCGTCCATACGGGCGCACCGTCATGATGGCCGCACGCACGACTGTCGTGCTCACCGAGGGCGGCATGATGTCGAACGCGCAATCGATTGGCCCAGGTGACGCGCGCTTCATCGCCTCGCGGTCGTCGTCCTCGTTGCCGGTGAGCTTCACCGGCCTCACGCGATCGCCAAAACGGCGGACGAGATCGGCCAAAATCTTGTCGTTGCGGCCCGGTGCCACCACGCAGGCCGCGCCCATCGCGAGCGCGACAGCCACGGCCGCGCTGCCGAAATTGCCGGTGGCGCCGCTCACCAGCACGATCTCTCCCGGCTGCAATTTTGCAGCGAGAAAGCCGCCATAGGGCACGAGCATCGTCCCCAGCGCGCACCACTGGGTGGCTTCGGCGGAGGTCATTTCGCCGAGACGCTTCACGTTCTCGGTCGGCAGGCGCATCTGCTCGGCAAACGAGCCGTCATGGAAATATTTCTGCAGCCGCATGCCGCCCTCGCCGCGCGCGCTGATGCCTTGCAACGTGATGTCGGGCGAGACGGTATCGTCACGCGAACGAACGGTCGGATCGCACAACACCCAATCGCCGATCGTGAGCTTGGTCGCATCCGGTCCGATCGCCCGCACGCGGCCGATGCCGCCGCCGCAGGGGATGACCGGCAGGTCCAGCAAGTATTTGCGCTCGCCGCTGAAAACTTCGTTGGTGTAGGACAGCACACGGGTGGCGACGACGTCGACGACGACTTCACCGGTGCCGATGACAGGCTCCGGAACGTCCTCGATGACGAGCGGCGATCCAAAGGATTTGAGTACGGCGGCTTTCATGGTGTTCACCTCATGGTCGGGTGAAGCGAATATGCGCGGCCTTTCAAAGGGCAAGAAGGCCTGGTATTATCCTAGTATTATCCAGGCCCTCCATCGCGGGAGTGACACCATGGCCGACCCACGCCGCGTCGAATTCGGCGACTTCCTGCGGTCCCGCCGCGAAAAGCTGACGCCCAAGACGGTCGGGCTGCCGGCGGGCAGCCGGCGCCGCACCGCGGGGCTGCGCCGCGAGGAGGTCGCCCAGCTCGCCGGCATCGGGGTCGACTGGTACATCCGCCTCGAGCAGGGCCGCACCGTCAGCCCCTCGGTCACCACCGTGGACGCACTGGCCCGCGCGCTGCGCCTCAGCAAGACCGAGCACGCGCATCTGAAGGCCTTGGCGCGCGACGGCGACAAGCGCGCGTTCACGCGCGAGATCGTGCCGCCGCCGATCCAGCGGCTGGTCGAGAGCCTGCCGCATCCGGCCTACATCACCGGGCGGCGCTGGGACGTGCTGGCCTGGAACGAAGCCGCCGAGCAGGTCTTTGCGTTCGGTCGATTGCCGGAGGAGGATCGCAACACGATGCTGCTGATGATGACCAACAGGCAGACGCGAAAGGCCTACGGCGCCGGCTGGGCTGATGTCGCCAAGCGCATGGTCGCGATGTTCCGCGCCACCCATGACGTCTGGGCCGGCGATCCCGCCTTCGCCGAATTGCTGACGCGGCTGCGGCAGGGCAGTCCGGAATTCGTCAAATGGTGGGAAGCCCACGAAATCCGCGGCACCTGGTCAGGCCTCAAGACCATGTCGCATCCGACCCTCGGCGTGCTGCATTTCGAGCACACGAGTTTCCAGGCCAATGACGATCCCGCGCTGAAGCTTGTGATTTATACATCGGTGTGAGGGCGAAGGCTGACGAGGCAGTGGTGTCACCGCAACAGCGGCGCTTTCGGGAATGCCCGTTTTTCGTTCAAACGCGGCGCATGCGGCCGTGTATGCTGTTGCTGGTTGCGATACGGTGCCGGGCCGAGCCGCAATGGAGTAGGCGCGATGCAGGGTCTCGCAAGCGGCAGCTACGATAGCGCGATCATCGGGGATCGGTTCAAGATCGATCTGCCTCCGACCATTCTGGCACGGACCGCGTCCGTCGCGCCGATCGGTTTCACGCGTCTGGCGAGCCCGCGTGCGATGCAAGGCCCGGCAAAGAACGTTCCGTCCGAACACGCGTTTTCGTTCCACGTGCCGCTTTTGCCGGTCGCCGTGGACCTCTGGATCGACGGGCAGCATCATCTGACGAAGTCGGTTGAGCCGGGCGCCACATTCCTGTTCGATCTGCGCAGCAATCCGGTTTCCGAAATCCACGCGCCGTTCGACAACATCCGGTTCTATATCTCGCAGGCTTCGCTGGACGAACTTGCCTTCGATCAGGGCATTCCCCGCACGAAGGGGCTGATTTTATCCGGGCAGGGCGCCTATGACAGGGTGATGTACGGTTTGGCCAACGCCCTGGTGGATCAGGTCGAACACGCAAGCGAACGCAGCGCCCTGTTCATCGACCACATTGCGCTCGCCTTTTACGCCCACGTCATCAAGGCCTATGGCAACGGCACAGTGCCGGACGCACCGGTTGCAGGGGGATTGTCGCCCTGGCAACTTCGCCGCGTGCTGGATTTCATCACGACGCATCTCGGCGGTGACCCCACCATCGCCGAGCTTGCGCGCGAATGTGCATTGTCGCCCGGCTATTTCGCCCGGGCATTCCGTCGGACCACCGGGATCACGCCGCATCAATGGCTGGTGCGAAAGCGGGTGGAACGGGCCAAGGCGCTGCTGCTCGGAGGCAGGGCAGGCCTTGCAGACATCGCCGCGACGTGCGGGTTCGTCGATCAGAGCCACTTCACGCGGGTTTTCACGAAACTCGAGGGCGACAGCCCCGGACGATGGCGCCAGATGCATCGCTGATGTCATCTGCGACCATGCGTTTGCGAACCCGTGCCTGAAGGTCGGTTTTTTAACAAAGACAGCGTCGCGAATGTCCAATCCAATTGGCTTCGCTTGGCAGATCCTCGTCCTAGAAATGCAGCGGCCCGACCACAGGACGCCGCCACAACGAGGGTGCCATGGACCGCAAACCGGCTTTCACCGAGCATCGAATCCAGCGCGAACAGGGATCAATTTACGCGCGCGACTACGACGGAACGGGGCCGACCTTCGTTCTCATGCACGGCTTCCCGGACAATCTCCACATCTACGACGATCTCATTCCCTATCTGACGGCCGCCGGCCGGCGCGTCGTCGCATTCGATTTCCTGGGTTTCGGCGCATCCGACAAGACGGCTGCGTCCTACAGCTTCGCGCAGCAGCTTGGCGATCTCTCGGCGGTGATCCAGGCCCTGGGGCTGGGCCAGGTCGTTCCCGTTGCCCATGATTCATCAGGTGCTGCCGCGATCAATTTCGCGGTCGAACATCCCTACAAGGTCGCTTCGCTCTGCATTCTCAATTCGGCCTACGACAATTCGCCGCTGAACGTCTGGCCCGAGATGATCGTGCTGTTCGCCGATCCTGCGCTGAAGGCGCTGGCGCTCGCCGTCGCGCAAAGTCCCGCGCAGTTCGGCTGGTTGCTTGACTGGCAGGGGGCGAAATTCGCTGAGCTGCTTCCGCCGGAGCAGAAACTGCATTTCGCGCAGTTCATGCCTCCGCTGATCGCGGACAATTTCGTGCGGCAACCGGGTTCCGGTGCCGCCTTCGTGCAGATGAGCGCGCAGTTCCACGAGGAGCTGAAGCGAAACAGCACGCGCCTGCATCTGGTCGAGGCGCTCGATCTTCCGGTCAAGGTCATCTGGGGAGAGTTCGATCCCTATCTCGGAATGGCGATGGGCAGGGAGCGAGCCGCTCATTTCAGGAATGCGTCGTTCCATCCAGTGCCGGCGGGACATTGGCTGCAGTCGGACATGCCGGCGCGTGTCGCCGAGTTGATGCTGTCTTGAGGAGGATGAAGGATGAAATTTCTCACCAATCAACACGCCCCGACTGCCCGATATCGCCGGGCGGTCCTCGGATTGGCCGCGGTCGCGACAGCGGTCTTGCTCGCCGGGTCGAACGTCCGGGCCGCTTCGCGGTCGGAATACCCGACTGGCGCATCACAACGTCAGCATGTCACCAACTCGGAAAAGGACTTGATAAAAATGTCAGAGAATAAAGCGCCCGGCTCGGCCGAGATGGTCGCGGCCAAGACCCTCACGACAAAGGTGCTCGCGATCGGCACCTGGACGGCCAAGGCAACACCCACGACGATTCCCAAGGTCATGCCGTCGGAAGCGTACGACACGATGCGCCTGATGCTGGCTGGAAAGATCGATCAGTGGTTCGCCAAGAACGATGGGTCCGGCGCAGTATTCCTGATGAACGTAACCGATCCGGCCGAGGCGCATACGCTGCTGGAAAAGCTGCCGCTGGGCCAGGCCGACATGATGACGTTCCAGCTCATTCCGGTCGGCCCGCTCTGGCCGCTGGGGCTGCTGGAGCCCGCGAAATAACGACGCTCGAATCCACGCGGCTGGGCTCCGCGTCGCCCGGCCGCAAATTCCGTTCGAACGCAATCGTTGGGGCATCATCATGATGGGCATGAGTCTGGTCATTTTCACGCTACTGCACGTCCTTATCAGTCTGATCGGTATCGTCGCCGGCCTGATCGCAGCGATCGGCTGGTTGAAGTCCGATCCATCCCGCGTTTCCACGGCGATCTTTCTGGCCACCACGATACTGACCAGCGTTACAGGCTTCCTTTTCCCGGCCCCCAAGCTCCTGCCGTCGCACATCGTCGGGCTGATTTCGCTGGTGCTACTGGTGCTCGCGACGTTCGCATTTTATGGCAGGCACCTGCTGGGCATCTGGCGTCCGATCTACACGATCACCGCCACGCTTTCGTTGTACCTGAACGTATTCGTTCTGGGCATTCAGGCCTTCCTGAAAATCCCGCTGTTGCAATCATGGGCGCCAACGCAGACGGAGCCGGTGTTCCTGGTTGTCCAGGGGGCGGCGTTTCTTCTCTTTGCGCTTCTGGCGATCCTGACCACCGCACGATTTCGACCGACACAGTTGGCGACGCTTTAATCGTGAAATATACGCCCGAACTTTACGGCCTGACCGTCATCTCGGCTGCGACGGCGCTGATGTGGGTACCCTATGTCGTCGCGCGCATGACAACGCACGGTGTACTGCGCGCGATCGGTACCCCCGGACCCGATTATCCCGCGGATGCGCCCTGGGTCGACAGGGCGCGGCGCGCGCACCTCAACGCGATCGAGAACCTTGCCGTGTTCGCCCCACTGGTGCTGGTCGGTGCAATCATCGATGTCAGCACCAGGGCGACCGTACTGTCTGCTCAGATCTACGTTGCCGCGCGCCTCATTCACTACGTCATCTACGCTGCGGGCATTCCCGTCATCCGCACTTTGGCGTTCCTGATTGGGGCATGTGCAACGATTGGTCTTGCGATCGCATTGCTTCTGAGCGGAGCATAGCGCGGAAAGGATCCGGCTGGGGCTACGCACAGGTGCAGCGGTAATCTCAGGACCGTTCAACGCGTCAGCTTGAAGATGCTGACGTTGACGGCGTCGTGTCGAAATCCGGCTTCGCAATAGGCCAGATAATATTCCCACATGCGGCGAAACCTGGTGTCGAAGCCGAGGGCCTCGATTTCCGGCCACGCCCCGAGGAAGCGATCGCGCCAATCGCTGAGCGTGCGGGCATAGCTCAGGCCGAAGGACTCGCGACCCGTCACCTCAAGCATGGCTTTGGCCGCATGCGCCTCGACAATCTCGGCCGTCGGCAGCATTCCGCCGGGAAAGATGTGACGTTGAATGAAGTCCGGGCAGTTCCGATAAGCACCGAAGCGGGACGGTGCGATCGTGATGATTTGCAGCACGGCGACACCGCCCTTGACGAGGCTCGACCGCAGCTTCTCGAAATAGAGCGGCCAGTACCGTTCGCCGACGGCCTCGAACATCTCGATCGAGACGATGCGGTCGAAACGTCCGACGATGTCGCGATAGTCCTGTAAGAGAACCGCGGCCTTGCCGGCCTCGATTTCCGCCGTCAGGCGCTCACGCGCGAAATCCAGCTGCGACCGGGACAGGGTGATCCCCGTGACCGCCGCATCGTAGCCGCGAACCAGATGTTCAGCCAGCGATCCCCACCCGCAGCCGATCTCGAGAACGCGTTCGCCTCCCTTGAGGTCGAGATAGCGGGAAACCCGTTCAAGCTTGTTTCGCTGCGCGTCTTCCAGCGAAAGCTCGGGCTCATAGATCGCGGAGGAGTAGTTCATGCCTTGATCGAGCCAATGGCGGTAGAACTCGTTACCGAGGTCATAGTGAGCCGCGATATTCTTCCTGCTGCCGGTCTTGGTATTTTCGTTGGCGCGGTGCCGGAGCCAGCCGAATAGGCGGGCGGCGCGGGAGCTGGCGACCCCGGCAAATGCCGTCTCGTTTCGAATGAGGAAGTCCAGCACTCCCATCAGATTGTTGGTCGACCAATCGCCCGCGATATAGCCGTCGGAGAAGCCGGCCTCGCCCGATAGCCACAAGCGCTGCAGGGCCCGCCAGTGGTGGAAGGTGATGGTGACGTCGTTGCCGTTCTCCCGTCTGCCCAGATCGAGCTGCCCGCCATTGGGGAGAACCAACCGCAAGTGGCCGGATTGAACCTGAGGGAGCAGCCGGCCGATCATGCGGGTGACGAGCCGCGCGAGTCCGGTCACGACATCAGGGACTGGGGACATCAATGAGGAATCGGATCTCACGGCTGCGCTCCTCGACCGCCGGCAGCTCTTGCCGCGCGCTGCGCTGCCGGTTCACGCCCGTGGATGCGGAAACCTTTGAGGATCATCCGCAACGCATGCCAATGGATGCCCGCGATGACCTTCATTGTCAGCAACGGATGGCTGGCAAAAGCCTTGATCAGGGCGCTGTCGGTCAATGGGTGACGCGTCCCCGAAAGCGATGCCACGATGACTGTCCTGTCGTTCTCCTGACCACGAATGGAAACCTCCACCTGCGCGGCGGGAGGAAGAACGCGAAAGCCGTAAGACATGTCCATGCCGAGGAACGGCGAGACGTAGAACGATTTGGGGCAATGCTGCTCGATGATCTCTGTCGCGGAGCCGCCGACCGGCATGACGTAGCTGTGCCGCTCGCCAAAGGTGTTGTGAACCTCGTAGATGATCGCCTCGAGCGAGCCATCATGCCGCGAGCAAAAATAGACGCTCAGCGGATTGAAGCCGTAACCGAGGAGGCGCGGCATGCAGAGCAGCTTGATGGTGAGCTGCTCCGCCCGGCATCCGGCCTGTCGCAGCAGCGCCTGCGCCTGGTCCAGAAGCGAGGCGCCACCGCCATCGCCGTGGTCGGAATCGTGGAAGCTGGCGAGATTGAACCGGTTGCGTGAGAAGAAGCTGAGCTGCCTGGAGAGGCTGTCGATTTCGTTCAGATCGAGCAACATCCAGAACACCCGATAGCGGAGCTGATGCTTCCGGGGCAGCAAGCGACGATGAACAACCTGGCCGGTGTATAGGCACGAAGACATTTTCATGCGGCAAGTCGTTTGATCTGATGACTATTCGCCTCGTCGACGTAGATTCGGCCGGACTCGTTTTCAACGTGCCACGGCCGCCTGACACGGCCGAGGGCTTCGGCAGCGGCGAGCCCGGACTGGAGCCCATCCTCGTGAAAACCGGCGCCGAAATAGGAGCCGCAGAACCAGATGCGATCCTGGCCCTGCAAGGACCATAGACGACGCTGCGCGCTCATGGCCGCGGCATCGAAGATCGGATGATCGTAATGTTCCTCGTGCAGGGCCTGCTCTGGCTCGACCACGGGGTTGAGCGTCACGAACAGATTTTGCGCCGTCGGCAATTGCTGGAGAGCGTTCATCCAGTAGGTCACGGTTGGATGCTCCGTGCTGGCTCTGCCGCCAATATAATTCCAGCTCGCCCAGGCCGCCTTGCGCTGCGGCATCAGCACCGGATCGCCGTGGAGAACGGCGCGGTTTTGGCTGTAGCGGAATGCCCCGAGCAGGCTTCGCTCCTCTGCCGTTGGCTGCTCCAGCAGCGCAAGCGCCTGATCGGCATGCGCCGCGATGACGACGTCATCGAAATGGTCGGAATGGCCGCCGCGATCCCTGACCTCGACTCCGTCCTGATGGCGCCGGATTGCCGCGACACCTCGGGCAAGACGGATGCCGTCGCTGAACCGATGCGTCAGCGCGTCGACATAGGTGCGGCTGCCACCGGCGACCGTCCGCCATGGTGGCCGGTTGCGCAGCTGAAGCAGCCCGTGATTGTCGTGGAAGCGAATGAACGAAGCTGCCGGATATTGCAGCATCTGGCTGGGCGAGGCCGACCAGATCGCGGCGGCCATCGGCAACAGATGGTCGCTGCGAAAGACCTCGCCGTAACAGCCGGCGTCGAGATATTGCTCGAGGGAGGAGAGATCGTCGAGCGACGACAGATCCCGCGGTGCTTCGCGATAGAAGCGCCAGAGGTCGTTGAGCATCGACCAGAACCTCGGGCGAAACAAATTGCTGCGCTGGGCAAACAGCCCGTTCAGGCTGGTCCCCGAATATTCCAGCTCGCCGTCTTCGAGGGAGACGGCGAACGACATGTCGGAGGCGAGCGTCGGCACTTTGAGGTGGGCGAACAGCGCCGTGAGATTGGGATAGGTCTTCTCGTTGTAGACGATGAACCCGGTATCGACCGGGACGATCCCATCGGGGGTGCGGACTTCGACGGTATTGGAATGACCGCCGAGCCGTCCGTCCCGCTCATAGATCGTCACGTCATGGCGCTGGCTCAGGAGCCATGCCGCAGACATCCCGGAGATGCCGGTTCCAATCACCGCGATCCGCTTTCGCGATCCGTTGTCGCTCCGCATCCCGCCCGGTCCTCATGGTTGGCCCCGTCGACGGGCACTTGGGTTCCGATGACAGATACGGACGAGAAATGGCTTTGGATCACATCTATCCGCGGTGATCCAAAGACGGGCGGTGGACGTATCTGGATGTATGCAAACCACCGGTACAGCAGCTAGGCTAGGGTACGGCAGGCATCGGCCGGGACCGGGGGAGAGACGGCGACGATGGGACGGTCGGCCGGAAGCCATGATGCGCCACGAGGCTGAGTCCATTACGCCGCAAAAAGCCGCCAATTTCGTTCGTGCCATCGCGGCGCGCCGGGATCGCGAGGCCTTCAAGCAGCTGTTCAATTTCTATGCGCCCCGCATCAAGACCATGCTGATGAGGGGCGGAGCGGCCGGCGAGATCGCCGAGGATCTGGCGCAGGAGACATTGATCACCGTCTGGCGCAAGGCCGACGGCTATGATCCCCAGCGGGCCGCAGTGTCCGCCTGGATCTTCACCATTGCCCGCAACCTTCGGATCGACCGGTTTCGGAAGGATCAGCGCGCGCAGCTTCATCATGTGTACGAGCTGATGCTCCCGGCCGCGGAGGACCCGCCCGACGTGCCGTTCGAGGCAGCCGAACGCGAAAGCCGGGTGCGGGCGGCGCTGGAGGGGTTGCCGGAGGACCAGGTCCGGGTGGTGGAGCTGTCATTTTTTGAAGGCAACGCGCATGGCGATATCGCCAAGAAGCTCGGCATTCCCCTTGGCACGGTGAAATCCCGGTTGCGGCTGGCCATGGCGCGCTTGCGCGATTTCCTCGGTGAGAACTCATGACGATTGCGCATCATCCCGATGAGGAAGCGCTGGCGGCCTTTGCGGCGGGCACGCTCGACGAGCCGCGCAGCGTCGTGGTGGCCGCCCATGTTGCGCTGTGCCCCCATTGCCGGGCGATCGTCGCGGCGTGCGAACAGGTTGGTGGTGCATTGGTCGAGCAGGCGGCGCCGGCTACCCCCCGTGCCGGCGCGCTTGACGAGGCTCTTGCGCGGCTGGACGAGGCCGCGCCACCGTCGATGGTCGTCCGCGAGGCGGCACCGGATTGTCCCGCGGTGCTTGCTCCCTATGAGGTCGGACGCTGGCGATGGATCGGCCCCGGTGTCCACTGGAGGAAGGTCGAGGTGCCCGAGAGCGAGGGCACGCGCGTTTTCATGTTGAAGGCCGCGCCGGGATCGTCGCTGCCTCACCATGGCCATTCCGGAGTCGAATGGACCTGTGTACTGCAGGGCGCGTTCAGCCACGATCTGGGCCGCTACGGTCCCGGCGATTTCGACGCCGCGGACAACACCGTCGACCACACGCCGTTCGTCGAGGAGGGGAACACGTGCATTTGCCTGGTGGCCATGCAGGGCGATCTCGAGCTGCGCGGCTGGCTTGGAAAACTGATGCAGCCGTTCGTTCGGTTGTGAATCCATCACCTCTTGCTCGAGATCCCGAATGACGGCTTCAACATTCATCCTCGGTCTGGTCGGCGTTTCGGCGGCGCTTTCGATCATCATGGGCGTCGCCTGGCTGGTCTGGCGCGGGTCGCGAAATTCGGGGTGGGTCGACACCATCTGGACGTTCGGGCTTGGCCTGGTCGGCTTCGTCGGCGCGGTGATGGCAATGCCGCTGCGTCTTCAGAGCCTCATTGTCGCGGCGATGGCGGTGATCTGGTCGCTCCGGCTTGGATTGCACATCGCGCGCCGCACGCGCGGAATCACGGACGATCCGCGCTATGCCAAGCTCATCCGGGACTGGGGAGCGGACGCATCGCCAAACATGTTCTGGCTGTTGCAGAAGCAAGCGCTCGTCAGTATTCCGCTCGGGCTTGCGATGTGGCTCGCGGCCAATGTTCCGGGTTCGGTGCCTCCGGCGCAGGCCGCGATCGCGGTGCTGATTTTTGTCGTGGCCATCGCAGGCGAGGCGACCGCTGACGAGCAGCTTCGGCGATTTCGCCATGACCTGGCCAACAAGGGAAAGATCTGCGACGTCGGGCTTTGGCGGATGTCGCGTCACCCCAACTACTTCTTCGAATGGCTGGGCTGGCTTGCCTATCCCGTTCTGGCCATCGACCTCACGGGACACGAGCCCTTCGGTTATTTCGCGCTTGTTGCGCCGCTCTGCATGTACT
This sequence comes from Bradyrhizobium sp. OK095, assembly GCF_900109945.1. Taxonomy (GTDB): domain Bacteria; phylum Pseudomonadota; class Alphaproteobacteria; order Rhizobiales; family Xanthobacteraceae; genus Bradyrhizobium. Next base: position 308,697 of record NZ_FOBX01000007.1, on the reverse strand, counting down.
GGCTGCTGGTCTATGTCTCGGGCATTCCGCCGCTGGAAGAGCACATGCTGGCCGATCGCGGCGATGCCTTTCGCAAGTATCAGATGACCACGAACGTGTTCTTTCCCGGTCCACCGAAGATGTCTGCGGGAGGCTAGTTTGACACTGACAGAGACGGCGATCCGACTGGGCGAAACGCTTCCGTGGCCCGATAGCGTCAGTGCGGCAGTCATCAGCCGCCTGGTCGAACGCACGCGGCGCGACCTTGCGCAATTCTCGGGCGGTTCGGATGCAGGCTTCTCGCGCGAAATTGCGGCGTTGCCGATCGCGGTCAACACCGCCGAGGCGAATGCCCAGCATTACGAGATTCCGGCGCGCTTCTTCGAGATGATCCTGGGCCCGCAGCGAAAATACTCCTGCTGCTTCTACGGCGAGGAGGGCGATACGCTGGCGCAGGCTGAAGAGCGCGCGCTGGGGATCACGGCCGGACACGCGAAACTCGAGGACGGGCAGGACATTCTCGAGCTGGGTTGCGGCTGGGGCTCGTTGTCCCTGTGGATGGCGCGGCGCTACCCGAATTCACGCATCATTTCCGTGTCGAATTCAGCGTCGCAGCGGGAGTTCATCCTGCGTCAGGCCGCTGCAGCGAACATCGGCAATCTCTCCGTGATTACGGCCGACATGAACGAGTTCGTACCCCAGGGCGAATTCGACCGGATCGTATCCGTGGAGATGTTCGAGCATATGGCCAATTGGCGGCCGCTGCTGGCGCGCATGCGCGCCGCGCTACGTCCCGACGGCCTGCTGTTCCTGCACATCTTCACGCACAAGTCGGGCTCGTACCGGTTCTCGCGAGAGAACCGTGCGGACTGGATCGCCCAGCATTTCTTCACCGGCGGCATCATGCCGAGCCATGGGCTGATCCGGGAGTATGGGGATCTCTTCAACGTGGACACCGCGTGGCAATGGAACGGCGGGCATTATGCAAAGACGGCTCGCGACTGGCTGGCGAATTACGACCGCAACCGCACTGAAATCCATGAGGTGCTGAAACAGGTCTACGGCAAGGACGCGCGTCTGTGGCAGCGGCGATGGCGCCTATTCTTTCTGGCCACGATTGGCCTGTTCGGTCACGCCGGTGGCGAAGAATGGGGCGTCAGCCATTATCGGCTGTCGCCTTCGCCTCTCGCCTGAGTGGTCAGGCGTTCGACACGGCGCGAACGACGAGAAGGCTGACGAAGGCTGCAAAAGCTGAGGCTGCCGCGCCATAAGCGATGTCGAGCACGGTGATCTGGAGTGTCCAATTGCGCAAGGTCGCAAAGTTGGTCAGGTCGTAGGTGGCGTAGGCGAGGGCTCCGAACAGCGCCGCCAATCCGGCAGCCGTGACCGTGGAACCCGATTTCAACCCGGGCATGACGGCGAAGACGAGAAGTCCCACGGGATAGATCGCGTAGAACACGAGCGCGGGAGCGACCCGGACATCGGTCAGAAGGATATCTCCAAGTGTCGGGCGATAGAGCGCAGGCCCCATGAAACGAAGCCAAACGGCATCGATTGCGCCGAAGGCAATCAGCGCGGTGACATAGCCGGTCACATAAATCATCGAGCTCTCCGAAGTTCGCGTCATACCGTATACGTTCGCGAAGGGCCGGTGGATCAGCAATCTCCGGTTCGATCTACTCGCCGGTCTAGCTTTTCCGAACGCTCGGTCTCACTTGTGTCATGGCGACTCCGGAGATCGCGAGCAGCCCGCCGGCAATCAGCTTGGGCGTCATGCGGTCGCCGAGGAACAGCACGCTCGACGTCAGCGCGAACACCGGCAGCAGCAGGCCGAAGGGTGCGACGCGGCCCATGGAGCAGCGGGCGATCAGCCAGAACCAAAGGCCAAACCCGACGATTCCGCCGATGAAGATCGTGTAGGCGAGTGCCAGCCAGCCACGTCCGTCCGCAGTGGCGAGGCTCGCCGCTTGACCGTATTCAAGGAGTAACGACATCAGCATGACTTGCGGCACCGTCAGCAGCGACGACCAGCCCATCAGCATCAGGGGATCGAAAGGGCCGTAGCGCTTCGTCAAGACGTTGGACACCGCGAATGCGAAGGCGGCCCCGACCACAAGCAGCAGCGGAAGCGGTCTTGCCGACAGGCCGGGCTCCGCCGCCAACACGACCACGCCGATGAACGCAAGCACCACGCCGGCGGACGTGGTGAGAGACGGTCGCTCCGCGAGCAGTGGCCAGGCGAGCAGGACAGTGAAGGGCGTGGCGAGCTGATAGGCGACGGCCGACATGCTTCCCGAGCCGAGCCCAAGGCCGACATAGAACAGGCCGAAGTTCAGCCCACCCAGGAAGACCGAAATCGCCGCGATTGGACCGATCTGCCGGCGCGTAGGCCTTTCGACGAACGGAACCAGCAATAGCGCGATGGCGAGGAATCGCAGCGCGAGGAAGAAGAGCGGCGGAAACTCGGTGACGCCCACCTTGATCGCCACGAACTGATAACCCCAGAGCAGGGGGACGGCCACCGCGCAGAAGATCTGGATGGCAGACATGGCATCTTTCCTTTCAAGACCGATCAGTCCAAATATCGGCGCGCCGATCGCGCAGGGCGCGTCCACGGGGTCGTTACCTCGTGAAGCAGTCGAGAAGCGCGTCAGCGGTAGCTTGTGATGTGGTCCGGGCCGGCGCCGTCTTGCCGATCACGCGCAGCCCCTCGACGAAACAGACGAGAATCTTGGCGGCACTCGAAGGTTCGACACCATCGGCCAATTTACCCATCGTCTTCGCACGGGATAATGCGTCCGCGACCCTGGTCTCCATGGCCTTGAAGAAACCTGCGACGCGACGGCCGACCTCGGCGTCCTGGCCAGCCAGCTCCATGGCGGTCGCCACCAGCAGGCAACCGCGCCGGCCATTGGCACCGCTGGTGCGGTCAACATAGCCGGCCAGGAAGGCCCGCAGGCCGTCGATCGGTTCTCTTGGGGACGTAAGTTCGAGATCCATCCGCGTCACGGCATCGACAATGTAACGATCAAGCGCACGCAGGAAGAGCGAGTGCTTGTCACCGAAGGCAGCGTAAAGGCTGCCGCGCGAGAGCTTGGTCGCATGAAGAAGGTCCGGGAGCGCCGTGCCGTGATAGCCGCGTGACCAGAACACGCCCATCGCGCGCTCGACAGCGGCGTCCATGTCGAAGCTTCGGGGGCGGCCACGGGGCGACTGTACTGGGGCTTGGCGCTTCATTGTCGATATATATAGACCGATTGGTCCTTAAATCGCAAGGGGCGCAGGATCGTACTTACGGCGCCGGCACGGCCGGGGGCGTTGTGCCGACGTTCGGCAGCGTCGCGGGCCAGGGGCTGATCGGGTTGAGCGTCGACAAGGCGCACGATGATTTGAGCTGCGTCCACGCCGCTGCCAGGCCCGTCAAATCGATGTCGAATTTCGTCGTGTCCGTCTTGTCGTCCTGGAGCGTCGTGGTTTCGCGGACATGCAAGACGCGGGACGCCAGCATTGCCTTGACCGTGCCGGAGTCGGTGCTGCCGCGCCAGACCTCGTACTTGCCGGACCGCACCGGAGATCCTCCGGCCTCCTTGCCCGCCTCGGCATCCGCCGTCATCAGGATCGTGCTCTTGCCGGCGGCGGTCTCGTCGATCTCGCCCGCGAAGGTCAGCGGCACGCGCGTCCTGTTTTCGCAAGACAGCCGCCACTCCATCATGCGGAACGAGGTGCCGTTCTCCTGCTTCAGCACCGCGACCTTGCGGACGAACGGCCGCGCTTCCTTCTCCAGCTTCCACCTCGTCTCGGCAAGCGGCCGCGTGTCGATGCCGAAACGATAGAGCTCCGGCCGCGTCAGCACGTGCAGGTTTTCGAACTTCACGGTCCGGATGAGGTCATCGAGCTCGCGGCTGATCCCCATCGCCGCAATGAAGGCGGTGCGGTCGCGCTCGCCGCTCGCTATCCGGCGCCGCCGGGCCTCTGCAACCACCTGCGGAGGCGGATTTCCGTGGAATAGGAGCGTCAGCCTGGAATTATGCACCGCTACTGCGGCGTCGGGAGCCACCTCGCGCGACGTCGCCCCGATCAACAGAAAGCCGCAGGCCGAGTTGCACATGGCGTGGTAGGTGGTGAGTTCGGCCTCGACCTCACCACTTGTGCTCTTCACCTTCAGGCAGGCGGCGTCCTCCTGCGTGCCTGAGGCGCATGCCGTCACGATCGTCCGGCCGACGCGGGCGACCGCCTTGCGGCTGCGCAGCAGCCGGCCGATCGCGTAGGATTGGTCCACATTGCCGCCGGGCGAATGAAAATAGATCGGACGCTGCGTGTCCTTGACGCCGGCGAGGAAGCGGCGAATGCGCGGCGCGGCCTCCTGATCGATCTGGCCCTCGATGGCGATCCAGCGGTCGCAGCCCGGCCCGCACGCATCGGGCGCTCCCTTGGCAAGATAGATCGTGAGCTTCGATGCAAATCCGGTTTTCCCGGCCGGCGTTTCTGCGCGCAATGCGGCGGGAAGCGAGAGTGAGGCAATAAGAAGCAGGATACGGACGGGCATGAAACGGTCGACTACCACGCAGTGCATAACCGAGACTGACGCTATACGACGATCGGCGCTTTCACAACTTGCGGTGGCGCCGGGTGCGTGTTTATTTGGCCGGCGCCGGGACGGGCAGGGTTGCTTGTCCCGGACTTGCCGGCTGGCTTCACGCGAGGGGGGACCGGCAGGGTTTTCAGACCCTGCACCTGGTGCTGGACCGTCCTGGCGTTGGAGTGATCCGTGTCCGAACCTACAACGCGCGATCGTTACGCCAGCCACAGCGTGTTCACCGATCCCGGCGCTTGCGCCGCCTTGATCGGCGGCTTGCCGCTGGACATTGCAGCGTTGTGCCGCGCCTTGCAGGGCCTCCTGATCCACGAAGCATGGATCGAGAGGCAGGGATTGGACCCCGCCGACTTCTCCGGTCAAAGCCGAGCCACGTTGCCCGTGGCCCGGCGCCTGGAGCAACTCCTGACGATCGACCCGAGGCCGTTGAGGATCGCCAGACCGGGCACGTCGAGGGCATTGGCGACGTGCCGGGACTTTTCACTGATGATGTGCGCCGTGCTGCGGCATTACGGCATGCCTGCTCGGATACGCTGTGGCTTCGGCACGTATTTTACCGGGCATGCCTACCACGATCATTGGGTTTGCGAATATTGGGCCCGGGATGAGCAGCGCTGGGTGCTGGTCGATGCGGAGCTCGACGAGTTGCACCGCAGCCTCCTCAAGTTCGATTTCGATCCGACGGATGTGCCTCGCACCGAGTTCATCACGGGCATCGAGGCGTGGAAGCGATGCCGCAGCGGCGCCATCGATCCGGCGCAGCTCGGTCACGGGACGACGACCGGTCTGTTCTTTGCCCGCGTCAATCTGGCGCGCGATCTGCTCGCACTCGCGGGGATCGAGACCTCGGCATGGGATACATGGCGTGCGGCGGACGAACCGCATCGCCCCCTGGATGACGCTGCCTTGTTGCTCTGTGACGGCATGGCGCGGCGTGGTGAGGAGGGGGCTATCGAGATCGCGCCATCGCTGGCCGCGCCACCCTGGCAGTAGACGATTCAAGATCGGCCCTCTCGTTTGCAAGCCGGGCTCGCAAGCGCTATGTCCGGTCCTTTCGGAAAGAGCCCTGATATGACGATCTCTGATGACAACGATCTCACGCGCCTCAAGGAGATCGGCCGCATCGTCGCCAATACCCTGGAGGCGATGGGGAAGGCGCTCGAGCCGGGCATCACCACAGGCGAGCTGGACCAGATCGGACGAAAGCTCCTGGAGGCCGCAGGCGCCCGTTCGGCGCCGGAGCTGTCCTATGACTTCCCCGGGGCGACCTGCATCAGCGTGAACGAGGAGATCGCTCATGGCATCCCGGGTGACCGGCAGATCCTGCGCGGCGACCTCGTCAACATCGACGTTTCAGCCGAGAAGAACGGCGTCTTTGCGGACACGGGTGCCTCGTTCGCCGTTCCGCCGGTGACGCGCGCGATCGAACGCCTTTGCAGGGACGGCCGGCGGGCGATGTGGACGGGTCTGCAGCAGGTCGGAGCCGGCAGACCGATCGCCGGCATCGGCAAGGCCATCGGGACCTTTGCGCAGAAGAACGGTTATAGCCTGGTCAGGAATCTCGCCAGCCACGGTGTCGGCCTGTCGCTCCATGAGGAGCCGACGGAGATCGCAACATGGCCCGACCGCTCCGAACGCCGCGTCATGAGCGACGGCCTGGTGTTCACCGTCGAGCCGTTCCTGTCCCTGGGCGCCGAGTGGGCGCAGGATGGCGATGATCCGTGGACGCTCTACAGCAGTCCCGAAGCGCCGACCGTTCAGTACGAGCACACCGTGATCGCAACCCGGAACGGGCCTTTGATCGTCACGCTGGCCGGTTAAGTCCTACGCGTCGCGCGACCCGCGCTGACGTCATGCCACCGGATCCCTCGCAGAAGCGGAACGGCGGACCGGCGCCAATCGTGGTGCGAGCGGACCCGCCTCGTGCGGCGAAGTGATGTCGACCGGAGCAGGTCCGGCATCGCGCCAGGCGATGATCCAGATCAGGAAGCCCAGTAGCGCAAGCGCAGCGCCGACGGGGCCGGTGGAGGTCCAGCCGAGGCCTTCCCGAATGGCGAGCCCGCCGAGGAACGGGCCGAGCGCATTGGCGGTGTTGAACGCCGAATGGTTCAGCGCGGCGGCAAGCGCCTGCGCGTCGCCGGCGACGTCCATGAGGCGCGTCTGGAGGATGGCGCCGATCGAGACGCCGGTGCCGATCGCGAAAATGTCGATCGCCAGCAGCCAGGGATTGCCGGCGGCCAGCGGGAACACCAGCAGCGCGACTGCGGAAAACAACAGGATGATGCCCGCCGTCGGCATCAGCGCGCGGTCGGCAAAACGCGGCACGAACAGATTGCCGAGCGTGGCGCCGACGCCGAACACAGCCAGGAAGAACGGGATGACTTCCGCGTTCACCTTGGTGACCTCGATCAGCGTCGTCGCCAGATAAGTGTAGACGGCGAACATGCCGCCGAAGCCGATGGCGCCGATCGCGAGCGTAATCCAGACGCGGCCGCTCTTCAAAGCGCCGAGCTCGCGCAGCGGATCCGACTCGCCGGCCCGGTCGCGCGGCGCGAACAGGGCGCATAGCAGCACCGTGAGCAGCGCCAGCACCGACACGAGGCCAAAGCTCGCGCGCCAGCCGACGGCCTGGCCGATCCAATTGGCCAGGGGCACGCCGACGATGGTGGCAGTGGTCAGGCCAAGCATGATCTGGCCGATCGCCTGCGAGCGGCGCTGTTGCGGAACCAGCGAGGCTGCGACCAGCGCGGCGATGCCGAAATAGGCGCCATGCGGCAAGCCTGACAGAAAGCGCGCTGCGATCATCCAGCCAAAGCCAGGTGCAAGCGCGGTGAGCGCATTGCCGATCGCGAACACGGCCATCAGCACCAGCAGCTGTGTGCGCCGGGCAAAGCGCGCGCCGAGCACGGCGATCAGGGGCGCGCCCAGCACGACGCCGAGCGCGTAGGCGCTGATCGCGTATCCCGCGGTCGGCTCGTCGATCTTCATGTCGGCGGCGAAGAACGGCAGCAGGCTCATCGATGCGAATTCGGTGGTTCCGATCGCAAAGCCGCCCATCGCGAGCGAGAACAGGACGACGGCGAGCTGAGGGGGCGCCGAGGCCGAAGTCGATTTTGCTCGGCGTGAGGTCGCGGGAGGCGAGATCGTCATGTGTCCTGCATTGGTGGCGTCATCGGGAACCAGCCCAGTGAACGTCGCCACCCCTGCAAGATTTGTCTGTCGTACTTAAACGCGGATCAGTCCGCGTCAACCGGGCAGACGCGGTGCGAGGCACGCCGCATATCAGCATCCCGACTGGCGCGGAGCCAAGTCATGCTGCGAGCGGCGCCATGACGGCGCCGCCCCTTCACGGATCGAGGTCCTCAGCGCAGCGTCTTGAACGCCGCGCGCATCTCGGCGGCAAACAGCTCCGGCTGCTCCCATGCTGCGAAATGGCCGCCCTTTTCGACCTCGTTGAAGTAGTGCAGCGTCGGATAGGCGCGCTGTGTCCACGTTTTCGGTGCACGATAGATCTCGGCGGGGAACACAGTGACCGCGACCGGGACCGTGATCTCTGCGGTTTTCTGAGCTGCGGCGCTGAAATTGTTGTTGTTGTTTTCCCAGTAGAAGCGGCTGGCCGAGGCGCCGGTGTTGGTCAGCCAATAAAGCGAGATGGCATCCAGGATTTCGTCCTTGGTCAACACGCGCTCGGGTTCGCCGCCGCTGTCCGTCCACTCGGCGATCTTCTCGTACATGAAGGCCGCGAGCGTCGCGGGCGAGTCGCAGAGCCCGTAACCGATCGTCTGCGGACGCGTCACCATCATCGCGCCGTAGGCGGCGCTGCGCGCAAAGAACTTGCTCAGGGTCTCGAAGGCCACGCGTTCCGGCTCGGGCAGGCCGGCAGGCGGCGGGTCGCCGGCGTTGATGCCCTTGACGTATTCGGCAGGGATCGTCGGCGGCATATTGACGTGGATACCCATGAGACCGGCGGGCTTCTGCCGCGCGAGCGCGTCGGAGATGACAGAGCCGTGGTCGCCGCCTTGCGAGACATATCGTGTGTATCCGAGCCGCTTCATGAGCACGTCCCAGGCGCGCGCCACGCGATCCGGGCCCCATCCGGGTTCGCGCGGCTTGGTCGAGAAGCCGTAGCCGGGGATCGAGGGGATGACGAGGTGGAAGGCGTCTTCCGCGCGGCCGCCGTGCGCCGTTGGATCGGTCAGCGGCCCGATGGTCTTGATCATCTCGAGGATCGAGCCCGGCCAGCCATGCGTGATGATGATGGGCAGCGCGTCGGGATTGCGCGACCGGACGTGGATGAAATGGATGTCGAGGCCATCGATCTCGGTGGTGAACTGCGGCAGCGCGTTCAGCCGCTTCTCGATCTTGCGCCAGTCGTAGGAGCCGGTCCAGTAACCGCAGAGCGCCTGCAACCGCGCGAGCTGCATACCTTGCGAGGTGTCGGACACCGTCTCGCGGTCGGGCCAGCGTGTCGCGCCGATGCGCCGGCGCAAATCGTCGAGGGCGGAGTCGGGGATGTCGATGCGGAATTCGCGGATGCTGGCGTCGCCCGCCAGGCTTGCAGCGCGTTCTGCGGCCTGTGCGGGTGACACACTCACTGCGAGCGGAAGGTTGAGACCAATGGTACCGATCAGCGACGAGGCGATGAAGTCTCGCCGACCGATTCCTGTGTTCGTGACAGGCATAATCATTCTCCAGTTCTCTCGTCTCTGTTGCCGAGAGTGAGCGGGAGATAGCATCCGCGAATTGTCATATGAACGGCGATCGCGGGTTGCGGAACGTCGAGTCGTGCTTTCTCGAAACGACGGACCGTCGCGTTCGTCGCGTCGGCTAATCGGCGCGCTTCGACCGGCGGGGGAGTTTCTTCTGCGCAAAATACGGATTCACGGCGCAACTCGCCGAACGGCCCGTGGCGAGAAATCTGCACTGCTCGAGCGAGGTGTAGCGGCAATCGAAATAGCCGACGGGGCCGTAGATTTGCATGCAGACGGGATAGCTCGGATCATAGGTCTGCGCGTGCGTGGATCCTCCCGCGAAGAGCAGGCCGATCGCGACGAGCGCGAGATGGGCGCTGCGCATCTCAGCGCGGCAAATAGTAGCCCGGCGACTGCGCGCGCGGACGATTCTGATAGGCGTAGGGATCATCGCTCTCACCTGCGAAATACGGATTTGCGATGCAGCTGAGCGCGCGTCCCGAGGCACTCGCCTGACACTGCGCATAAGTGTCGAACGTGCAATTGCTCAAGCCCGGCCATTCATCGCCGGTGAGGCAGAACGCGTGATGCGAACCGAATGCGCGTGCAGGCGTGCTTGTGCTCAGCGTCAGCGCGAATGTGGCGATTGCGAGCGAAAGTGTGGCGACAATGGGGAGGGTAAACAATGCACGCATTTCAATTTCTCCAATCACACGATCGTGCGCGCGACGATGTTACGCGCGCATGCAGTGTATCTCGTGTAATCGACATTGGAATTGCTGAAAACTCTTGTTTCAAAGGGTTTCCAGTGCGTCTTTCTAAATCTTCATTCATGAAGCTCGGGGCCTTTGGCTGTGACTGTTGCGTCGAGGTTACAGCAATTCCGTCGCGCGCTGTTATGACGACGCCACGGCCCGGGGGCCTAACGACGAAACTGGAACGGGAATCAAATGAACAAGAATCTGTTGCTTGCTGCTGTGAGCCTCGTCGCGCTCGGCGCGACTGCACCGGCGCTTGCTGCCGACCTCGCTGCGCGGCCTTACACCAAGGCGCCTGCGATGATCGCCACGGTCTATGACTGGAGCGGCTTCTACATCGGCATCAACGGCGGCGGCGCTTCGGCTCGCACCACCTGGGATCTCTCTGGCGTGGGCCGCGAAGGCTCGCACGATGCGACCGGCGGCACGGTCGGTGGCCAGGTCGGCTATCGCTGGCAGGCTGGCCAGTGGGTGTTCGGCGTCGAAGGTCAGGGCAACTGGGCTGACTTCACCGGCGACAACACCAGCTCGCTGCTGGCTCAGCGCAACCGGACGAAGATCGACTCGTTCGGTCTGATCACCGGTCAGGTCGGCTACGCCTGGAACAACGTGCTCGTGTACGCCAAGGGCGGCGCGGCCGTCGTCGGTGTCAAGAACGAGGCGTTCAGCACCGCCACTGGCGGTCTGCTCGCTTCGAACAGCGACACCCGCTGGGGCGGCACCGTCGGCGCCGGCCTCGAATACGGTTTTGCGCCGAACTGGTCGGTGGGTGTGGAGTACAACCACATCTTCCTGTCCGACAAGGACGTCACCTTCGCGGGTCTGAAGACCGACAGCATCAAGCAGGATGTCGACATGGGTCTCGTCCGCCTGAACTACAAGTTCGGCGGCCCGATCATCGGCCGTTACTGAGACTGATCGCTTCGCAAGAAGCGGTTGCGAAAAGCCCCGGCCTTTGCGCCGGGGCTTTTTTATGCGTGAATTCAGCGAGTTAACCATCGCATTTTGAGGTGCGCGAGAGCGCTTGACTCCCGAGAACGAAATGAGAACAATGTTCTTCATACGTTCTAGTGATGGAGCAAGCCATGTTCAGGATTTTCGTGGAAGAAGCCGCAGCCCTGGCGTCGATCGCACTGTTCGTCGGGATGATCGCAATCTGGGCGCAAGTCATACCCCAGCTCTGATTCCGCAGCTCCATGCTGGCCCGGTTGGGGAAAAGCGGGACGACGCGGCTGATCAACCGCTCCGGCGTGGACTCTCGCAGCGTGACGCCCCACCATTGTGAGGCGAGTCGGCCGGGAGGGGGTGTCCCCGTGATCTCCTGGAGCCGGCGACCGCTCCATCACATCTGCAAGAGGCCGTCAGCCGACCATGCCGAGCGCCGGATTTGTCCACCTTCACGTTCACTCGGCCTATTCGCTGCTCAAGGGCTCGATCAAGATCGCCAAGCTCGCCGAGCTTGCGAAGAAAGATCACCAGCCGGCCCTGGCGCTGACCGACACCGACAATCTGTTCGGCGCGCTGGAGTTCTCCGACAAGATGGCGGGCTCCGGCATCCAGCCGATCGTCGGCTGCGAGCTTGCGATCGATTTCGGCGACCAGGATCCCAACGCGCGCAACGCGCTTCCGCCCTCGCGGGTGGTGCTGCTGGCCGCGCAGGAGCGCGGTTACCGCAGTCTGATGCGGTTGAATTCCCGCGCGTTCCTCGAATCGCCCGACAGCCACGCGCCGTTCATCAAGTTCGATTGGTTCGACGGAGAGACCGAAGGCCTGATCGTACTGACCGGCGGCCCCGACGGGCCGATCTCGCTCGCGCTTGCGAGCGGCCAGACTGAGGTTGCGGCCGCGCGCTGCGAGCGTCTCGCCAATCTGTTCGGCGACCGGCTCTATATCGAATTGCAGCGTCACAATCTCGACAAGGAGCGGCGCGTCGAGAGCGCCCTGATCGACATCGCCTATGCCAAAGGCCTGCCGTTGGTCGCGACCAACGAGCCGTATTTCGCGTCGACCGACGATTACGAGGCGCATGATGCGCTGCTGTGCATCGCCGGCGGCCGGCTGATCGCCGAGACCGATCGCTTGCAGCTTACGCCCGATCACCGTTTCAAGACGCGTGCGGAAATGGCGGTGCTGTTCGCCGACATTCCAGAGGCGCTGGCGTCCACGGTGGAGATCGCCGAGCGCTGCTCGTTCCGCCCGATGACGCGCAAGCCGATCCTGCCGTTCTTCACGGTCGGCGCCGCCGCAAGCTCCGATGCTGCCGCCGTCGAGGCGGCCGAACTGAAGCGTCAGGCGGAGGAGGGGCTCGCCAACCGCCTGCGCGTGCACGGCCTGTCGCAGGGCATGACGGACGAAGATTATAGCAAGCGCCTGGCGTTCGAGCTCGACGTGATCATGCGCATGAAGTACGCGGGCTACTTCCTGATCGTGGCCGACTTCATCAAATGGGCGAAGGGCCAAGGCATTCCGGTCGGGCCGGGCCGCGGCTCCGGCGCAGGCTCGCTGGTCGCGTGGGCGCTGACCATCACTGACCTCGATCCGATCAAGTTCGGCCTGCTGTTCGAGCGCTTCCTCAATCCCGAACGCGTCTCGATGCCGGACTTCGACATCGATTTCTGCCAGGACCGCCGCGGCGAGGTGATCAAGTACGTCCAGGAGCGCTACGGTCGCGACCAGGTCGCGCAGATCATCACCTTCGGTACGCTGCAGGCGCGCGGAGTGCTGCGCGACGTCGGCCGCGTGCTGCAGATGCCTTACGGGCAGGTCGACAAGCTGACGAAACTGGTGCCGCAGAATCCGGCCGCGCCCGTCACGCTGGCTGCCGCGATCGAGAGCGAGCCGAAGCTGCAGGCGTTTCGCGATGAAGACCCGGTGGTGGCGCGTGCCTTCGACATCGCGCAGCGCCTCGAAGGCCTGACCCGCCACGCCTCGACGCACGCGGCCGGCATCGTGATCGGCGATCGCCCCTTGAGCGAACTCGTGCCGATGTACCGCGATCCGAAGTCGGACATGCCGGTGACCCAGTTCAACATGAAATGGGTCGAGCCGGCGGGCCTCGTCAAATTTGACTTCCTCGGCCTGAAGACGCTGACGGTGCTCGACGTCGCCTGCAAACTGCTCAAGCCGCGCGACATCCATGTCGATCTGGCGACGCTGCCGATCGACGATGCCGAAAGCTACCAGATGCTGGCGCGCGGCGAGGTGGTCGGCGTGTTCCAGGTTGAAAGCCAGGGCATGCGTCGCGCGCTGGTCGACATGCGCCCCGACCGGTTCGAGGACATCATCGCGCTGGTCGCGCTGTATCGCCCGGGTCCGATGGCGAACATCCCGACCTATTGCCTGCGCAAGCATGGCGACGAGGAGCCGGAATATCTGCATCCCGTGCTGGAGCCGATCCTGAAGGAAACCTTCGGCGTCATCATCTACCAGGAACAGGTGATGCAGATCGCGCAGGTGATGTCCGGCTATTCGCTCGGCGACGCCGACCTGCTGCGCCGCGCCATGGGCAAGAAGATCCGCGCCGAGATGGAGAAGCAGCGCGAGATCTTCGTCGCGGGCGCGGTGAAGAACGGCGTGCCGAAAGCGCAGGCCGATACCATCTTCGAGCTGCTGGCGAAGTTCGCCGATTACGGCTTCAACAAGAGCCACGCGGCGGCCTACGCGCTGGTGTCCTACCACACCGCCTACATGAAGGCGCATTATCCGGTCGAGTTCATCGCGGCGTCGATGACGCTCGATCTGAACAACACGGACAAGCTTTCCGAATTCCGCTCCGAGGCGCAGCGCCTCGGCATCAAGCTCGAGCCGCCCAACATCAACCGCTCCGGTGCGACCTTCGAGGTCGGCGACAAGACGATCTACTACGCGCTCGCAGCGCTCAAGGGCGTCGGCATTCAGGCCGTCGAGCAGATCATCGAGGAGCGGACGAAGAAGGGGCTGTTCACCTCGCTCGCCGACTTCGCCGCGCGGGTCAATCCGCGCGCGGTCAACAAGCGCATCATCGAAAGTCTTGCCGCCGCCGGCGCCTTCGACACGTTGGAGCCGAACCGCGCCCGCGTCTTCGCCGGTGCCGACTCGATTTTGGCTGCCTGCCAGCGGGCGCATCAGGCCGAGACCATTGGCCAGAACGACATGTTCGGCAGCTCGGCGGATGCGCCGACCATCATGCTGCCGCAGATCGAGCCGTGGCTGCCGGCCGAGCGGCTGCGCCGCGAGTATGATGCGATCGGCTTCTTCCTGTCGGGACATCCGCTCGACGATTATGCGACGGTGCTGAAGCGCCTGCGCGTGCAGAGCTGGGCCGAGTTCTCGCGCGCGGTGAAGACCGGCGCCACCGCCGGCAAGGTCGCGGCCACCGTTGTGTCGCGCATGGAGCGGCGCACCAAGACCGGCAACAAGATGGGCATCATGGGACTTTCCGATCCCACGGGTCACTTTGAGGCGGTGCTGTTTTCCGAAGGGCTCGCGCAATATCGCGACGTGCTGGAGCCGGGTGCGGCCGTGCTGCTCCAGCTCGGCGCAGAATTGCAGGGCGAGGATGTCCGCGCCCGCGTGCTGCATGCCGAGCCGCTCGATGACGCCGCCGCCAAGACCCAGAAGGGCCTGCGCATCTTCGTGCGCGATACCAAGTCGCTGGACTCGATCGCCAAGCGCCTCGCCGGTCCCGACGCCGCCGCGTCGAACGGTGCCGCGCCGAAGATCGGCAGCCCGGGGATTGCGCCGCGCTCCAACGGCGACGGCGAGGTCTCGCTGGTGATGATGCTCGATCTTGAGACCGAGGTGGAGATGAAGCTGCCCGGCCGCTTCAAGGTCTCGCCGCAGATCGCCGGCGCCATCAAGGCGGTCGCGGGCGTGGTGGACGTGCAGCAGATCTAAACCGTGATGATATCTGGAATAATCATCATCGTGCTTGGGATCATTGTTGGAGCATGATCTCCGCGCAAACGCCTGGCGCGTTTGTCGTGAGACAGAATAGCTGCCCTTTTTTCGGATCATGCTCTAGCAGCCGATCTTGAATATATGCAGGTGGGCGCAGCTCTATGCAGTCGCCGCGCGCGAGGCGAACGACCGCTTCGGCTTTGCAGCATCGTTCGCGTTGCAGCAATCATCAGTTGCATCAATCGTCATTGGTGGTTTCTTCATACCAGCGCACCTATCATCGCGACGCTTCCATTCGTCCATAGTCCCTGGGGAAACGTCACATGTGCGACAAGTGCTCTGAATCTCTGCATCATGAATCTCTGCATCAAGACATCGCGCCGTCACGGCGGTCCGCGATGCTGTTTGGCGCCGCTGCGTTTGGCATGGCCTTCGCCGGCGGGGTTTTCGCCAACGGCGCCTTGGCAAAGGAAACCAAGCAGCCGCCCAAGCCGCAGAACGTGCTGTCGCCCGACGCATCGTTGAAACGATTGATGGATGGCAACGCGCGCTACGTCTCGGGCGTATCACGGCGGCATGATTTCAAGCACGAGCGCGAGGCACTGGCCGGCGGACAGAATCCGTTCGCCGCCGTGCTGAGCTGCGCAGATTCGCGCATCGCGCCGGAATACGCCTTCGACACCGGCCGCGGCGATCTCTTCGTCTGCCGCGTTGCCGGAAATTTCGCCGGCACCGAGACCATTGCCAGCATGGAATACGCGGTCGCGGTGTTGGGCGCACCGCTGATCCTGGTTCTCGGCCATGATGCCTGCGGCGCGGTCGATGCGACGCTGAAAGCGATCAAGGACGACAAGCCGCCGCCGGGCCACATTCCCTCGCTGGTTGACGCGATCGCACCCGCCGCCAAGGCTGCGATGCAGCAGGGCGGGGACGTCCTCAACAAGGCGATCCGGCAGAACGTGATCGACAACATCGCCAAGCTGAAGACGGCCGCGCCGATCCTCAATGCCGCCGTGGAGCAGGGCAAGCTGAAGGTCGTCGGCGGCATCTATCGGCTCACGACGGGCACGGTCGATCTGATCGCGCAGGGCTGAACGACCCGAGGGGGCTCGCGCCGCAGTGCGGTCGCGAGGCTTACGCAGGCCTGACACAGGGGTTTGACAGGGGCGGGGGCGCCATGCCGCCGCCTCAATCGGCGCTTTTCGTTCAAGTGTCATTCAGCCGGCCGCGCGTCTCATGCGCGGTGGCACCTCAACAACAAAAGCGGGCACAAGCCATGCGTGGGACCAACAAGGCCTTCCTCTGTTTTCTCCTGCCGATCCTGTTCCTCGCCGCAGGCGCGCCAGATCCGGCGCGCGCGCAGCAGCAGGAAAAGCGCATCGCGCTCGTGGTCGGCAACGGCGCCTATGCCAAATCGCCGCTGGCGACCACCGCCAACGATGCCGGCCTGATCGCGCAGACGCTGCAGGCGGCGGGCTTCGACGTGGTCGGCGCGCGCGATCTCGACGGCGACACGCTGCGCAAGAGTCTTCGCGATTTCATCCAGAAGGCGCAGGCCTCTGGACCGGGCACCGTCGCGATGATCTATCTGGCCGGCTATGGCGTGCAGCTTGCCGGCGAGAACTATTTCATCCCGGTCGATTCCAACATCGCGCGCGACACCGACATTCCGACCGAAGGCTTGCGCATCAGCGACTATGCGCGCCAGCTCGCCTCCATTCCGCTCAAGGCCAACATCGTCGTGCTCGATGCCGCGCGCGCGCAGCCCTTCATCGAGGGCGGCCAGCCGATCGCGAGCGGGTTGGCGCTGGTCGAGCCCGATCCGAACATGCTGATCGCGTTCAATGCCGCGCCCGGCACGGTGGCACCGGACGAGCCCGGCCCGTACGGCATCTATGCGCAGTCGCTGGCCGAGATGATCCGCACCGGCGGCCTGCCGCTGGCTGAGGTCTTCGACCGCCTCCGGCTGCGCGTCAACGAAGCCAGCAAGGGCGCGCAGGTGCCCTGGAACGAGCAGAAGATCTCGGCGCCATTCTCGTTCTTCGAGCGCGGGCCCGACGCGCCGCCGGAGACGGCACCGGACCAGGTCGCCGCTATCAGGAGCAAGCCGATTCGGGATCTCGGCGTGCAGGATGCCTATGCCGCCGCGCTCCAACGCGACACGCTGCCGGCCTATGAGGAGTTTCTCGGGGCCTATCCGAATGATCCGATGTCCAGGCGCGTGATGGCGATCGTCGCGGCGCGGCGCGAGGCGATCACTTGGCGGCGGACCTACCGCACCGACACGCCGGAAGCGTACTGGTCGTATCTGCGCCGCTATTCGCGTGGCCCGCATGCGGGCGATGCGCGTCGCCGTCTCGCCATCCTCACCGCGCCGGTCGAGCCGCCGCCGACTTTTGCGATGATCGACTATGACGTGCCGCCACCGCCCCCGGAGGAGGTGGTCTATGTCGACCGTCCGGTGCTGCTGTTCGGTGATCCCGTGTTCGGCTTTGCGCCGCCACCGCCGCCGCCGGTCTATTACCTGCCGCCGCCGCCGCCGGACTTCATCGTGCTGGCTCCGCCGCTCGCCGTCGTCGGGCTGTTCGTGCTGCCGCAGCCGGTGTTCGTGCCGATCCCGGTGTTCGTCAGGGCGCCGGTCTATGTCGCGCCGCCGCCGAACAACATCATCTACCAGAACATCCACAACACCACGGTCATCAACACTGTGATCAACCAGCCGCCGGCTCCGTTGCCGGCCGGCAATGCCGCCGCGGCTGCAGCCATTGCAGCGAACGGGCCCGGGCGCGCGTCCGGGATGACGCAGGTGCCGACGGCCGTGAAGCAGCAGGCTCAGGGGATCCAGGCCAATCCGAACCAGCAGCTCAAGCCGAGCCAGGCGGCGTTGGTCAGCAACCCGACGGCAAAGCCGGCCGCGATGCTCGTGAAGCCGGTCAACGCCACGCCGACCGCGGTCGCGCCGCCGACGGCACCGCCGGCGGCTGGCCACGTGCTGCCGGTTCCGGGGACCCAGAACACGCCGGCCGCACCAATCGGAGCTGCGCCGAATCGGCTGGCGCCCACGGCCACGGCGCCCGCCAACGGCCTGCCGCAGGCCCATCCCAACACGGCGACGGCGCCGGCCAACGCCGCGACCACACTGAGCTCCAAGCCGCCCGCGGCGCAGACCCCGGCGGTCGGTGGCCCGGATCCGCATGCGAAATCACTGGCGCATGAGCCGGCGGTGACCCCGCCCACCACCACTCCGGCGGGCAAGCCGGCCGTGACCTCGGTGAAACCGACGACGTCGCCGCCGCCGGTCGCTGCGCGGGAACCGATCAAGCCGCAGAATCAGCGGGCCGCACCTCCGCCCGTACAGGCCGCAAAGCCGGTGCCGGCAGCGCCGCGTCCGCAGGCGGTTGCAAGGCCGACGCCTCCGCCGCCGCCGCGGATGGCTGCGCCGCCACCGCGGCCGCCGGTCGCAGCTGCTCGGCCCGCGCCACCGCCTGTGGCCCGTCCGGCGCCGCCACCGCCGCCCCGGGTGGCTGCAGCCCCGCCGCCGCGGCCGGCCGCGCCACCACCACGCCCTGCGGCCCCAAAAAAATGCCCGCCCAACCAGCCAAAGTGCTAGCGGGCAGGGCGGAAATGCCGGATTGGGCCTTTCGCGGGCGGTAAAAGCCCCGAAAGGCCTTATTTCCTTGCTTCTGGCCGAAATGGCGCTATACAGCGCGCCATCTCACACGGAAGCATGGCTCACAAGGCCGTCCGGTGGCAGCCGGGGCGACAACGCTCCGTTTTGCTCACACGCTTCCGGAGGAACCAACCGGAGAATTAGAACGATGGCAGTACCCGATTTCACTATGCGTCAGCTTCTCGAAGCCGGCGTGCACTTTGGCCACCAGTCTCACCGCTGGAATCCGAAAATGGCACCGTTCATTTTCGGCGCCCGCAACAACATTCACATCGTCGACCTCGCCCAGACCGTGCCGCTGCTGCACACGGCCTTGCAGGCGGTCAGTGACACCGTCGCCAAGGGCGGCCGCATCCTGTTCGTCGGCACCAAGCGCCAGGCGCAGGACGGCGTCGCGGACGCTGCCAAGCGCTGCGCGCAGTACTTCGTCAATTCGCGCTGGCTCGGCGGCACGCTGACCAACTGGAAGACGATCTCGGGCTCGATCAAGCGCCTGCGTCACCTCGACGACGTGCTCGCCGGCGGTGATGCCTCCTCCTACACCAAGAAGGAGCGCCTGACGCTTCAGCGCGAGCGCGACAAGCTCGACCGCTCGCTCGGTGGCATCAAGGACATGGGCGGTCTGCCCGACCTGATCTTCGTGATCGACACCAACAAGGAAGACATCGCGATCCAGGAAGCCCAGCGGCTCAACATCCCGGTCGCCGCGATCGTCGACACCAATTCGGACCCGAAGGGCATCACCTATGTGGTGCCGGGCAATGACGACGCCGGCCGCGCCATCGCGCTGTATTGCGACCTGATCGCGCGCGCTGCGATCGATGGCATTTCGCGCGCTCAAGGCGATTCGGGCGTCGACGTCGGCGCATCGGTTCGTCCGGTCGCAGAAGAGCTGCCGGCCACGAGCGGCTTCCAGGGCCTTGCCGGTCCGCGCGGCACCTCCGACGACCTCAAGAAGCTCCCGGGCGTGTCGGGCGAGATCGAGAAGAAGTTCAACGACCTCGGTATTTTCCATTTCTGGCAGCTCGCCGAGCTCGATCACGCCACCGCGCACAAGATCGGCGAAGAGGTTGGTCTCCCCAGCCGCGCCGATGCGTGGGTCGCCAAGGCCAAGGCGCTGACCGCGGAAGCGGAATAGTCAAAAAGAGCGATGGGTTGGCCGGATCAACTCCGGCCACCATTTCATTCAGTTGACGCGAATTCCTGAGATGGACCGCGGCGGGGCGATCGGGCCGCGCCGCGGCGAACCGGCAGGCAAAAAGGATTTTCAACGATGGCAACGATCACAGCTGCGATGGTCAAGGAGCTGCGCGAGTCGACCGGCGCTGGCATGATGGACTGCAAGGCCGCGCTGACCGAAAACGACGGCAACATGGAAGCGGCGCAGGATTGGCTGCGCAAGAAGGGCCTGTCGAAGGCCGCCAAGAAGTCCGGCCGCGTCGCCGCGGAAGGCCTGATCGGCGCGCTGACCAAGGGCACCAAGGGTGTCGTAGTCGAGGTCAACTCCGAGACCGACTTCGTCGCGCGCAACGGCCAGTTCCAGGGCCTCGTCAAGATGGTCGCCCAGGTCGCCTTCGACGTCGGCGCCGATGTCGAGAAGATCAAGGCCGCCAAGGTCGGCGACGTCACGATCGAGACCGCGATCAATGACGCGATCGCCACCATCGGCGAGAACATGACGCTGCGCCGCGCAGCTTCCCTCGAAGTGAGCCAGGGCGTGGTGTCGCACTACGTCCATGGTGCCGTCATTGACGGCGCCGGCAAGATGGGCGTGATCGTGGCGCTGGAATCGCCGGGCAAGGCCGACGAGCTCGCAACGCTCGGTCGCCAGATCGCCATGCATATCGCGGCCACCAATCCGCTCGCGCTCGACCCGACCGGCCTCGATCCGGCGGTCGTCAAGCGCGAGAAGGACGTGCTCGCCGACAAATATCGCCAGCAGGGCAAGCCCGAGAACGTGATCGAGAAGATCGTCGAGTCCGGTCTGAAGACCTACTACAAGGAAGTCTGCCTGCTCGAGCAGGCCTTCATCCACGACACCGGCAAGTCGGTGGCGCAGGCGGTGAAGGAAGCCGAAGGCAAGGTCGGCGGCGCGATCAAGATCGCCGGCTTTGTGCGCTATGCTCTCGGTGAGGGAATTGAGAAGCAGGAAAGCGACTTCGCGGCCGAGGTCGCTGCGGCCAGCGGCAAGAAGTAAGCGCTGGAACGTTCCTTCCGGCGCGCCGCCGGAAGCGGCGCCCGGACGAGGAAAAGTGCTCATGACTGATCCGGTCTATCGTCGCGTCGTGATCAAGCTGTCCGGCGAGTATCTCGCGGGACAGCAGGGTTTCGGCATCGATCAGCCGACCATGGACCGGGTTGCGGACGATTTGATCGCCGCCCGTCAGCTCGGATGCGAGGTTGCGGTCGTGATCGGCGGCGGCAACATCTTTCGCGGTGTCGAGGTCTCCTCGCGCGGCGTGTCGCGCACGACCGGCGACACCATGGGCATGCTTGCCACCATGATGAACTGCCTCGCGCTGGAGGCGACGATCGAGCGTAAGGGCGCGCCGGCGAGGGCGTTGTCGGCCTTCGTCATGCCAGAGATTTCCGAGCTGTTCACCCGCACTGCGGCGCACAAATACCTCGCCGAGGGCCGGATCTTGTTGCTCGGCGGCGGAACCGGCAATCCGTTCTTCACCACCGACACCACCGCGGTACTGCGTGCGGCCGAGATCGGTGCCCAGGTGGTGCTGAAGGCCACCAATGTCGACGGCGTCTACTCGGCCGACCCGAAGAAGGATCCGACCGCCACGCGATTCGACCGCCTGACGCATTCGCAGGCGATCGAGGGCGGCTACAAGGTGATGGATGCGACCGCCTTCGCGCTTGCCCGCGAGACGTCGCTGCCTATCATCGTGTTCTCGATCGCGGAGCCGGGCTCGATCGGCGCTGTACTGCGTGGCGTCGGCCACGGAACCATCGTCGCCGGCTGACGGCTCACCTGGCGCGCCCCAAAAGGCGGGGCGCGGAGAGGTCGCCGGGATTTTGAAGGAGAAACGTGATGCCCACGGGTAATTTCGACCTCAACGAGGTGAAGCGTCGCATGCAGGGTGCCGTCGCATCGCTCAAGCACGAGCTTGGCGGTTTGCGCACGGGCCGCGCCTCGGCCTCGATGCTCGACCCGGTCCAGGTCGAAGCTTATGGCAGCCACATGCCGCTGAACCAGCTTGCCACCGTCAGCGTGCCGGAGCCGCGCATGATCTCGGTGCAGGTTTGGGACAAGACGATGGTCAAGCCGGTGGAGAAGGCGATCGTCGATTCCAATCTCGGCCTGTCGCCGGCGACCGAAGGCCAGGTGCTGCGCCTGCGCATTCCCGAGCTCAACGAGGAACGCCGCAAGGAACTGGTGAAGGTCGCGCACAAATACGCCGAAGCCGCCAAGGTCGCCGTGCGCCATGTCCGCCGCGACGGCCTCGATATGCTCAAGAAGCTCGAGAAGAATCACGAGATGTCGGAGGACGATCAGAAGCGTCACGCCGACGAGGTGCAGAAGGCGACCGACAGCACCATCACAGAGATCGACCAGCTGCTGGCCACCAAGGAAAAAGAAATCCTGACCGTCTAAGGCCGCCATCATGTCCAACGCCACCGCGCCCGCAACGGAAGGACCCGACCGGTCCGACGCGCCTGCGCATGTCGCCATCATCATGGATGGCAATGGGCGTTGGGCGGCCGCGCGCGGTCTGCCGCGTGCGGAAGGGCATCGCCGCGGCGTCGAGGCGCTGCGCCGCGTGGTGCGCGCCTCGCACGAGCTCGGCATCCGCTATCTCACCATCTTCTCGTTCAGCTCGGAAAACTGGTCGCGCCCGGCGAGCGAGATCGGCGATCTTTTCGGCTTGCTCCGCCGCTTCATCCGCAACGATCTGGCGAGCCTGCATCGTGACGGCGTCAAGGTCCGCATCATCGGCGAGCGCGATGGGCTCGAGGGTGACATCTGCGCGCTGCTCAACGAGGCCGAGGAATTGACGCGCGACAACACGCGCCTGACGCTCGTCGTCGCCTTCAATTACGGCTCGCGGCAGGAGATCGCGAAAGCGGCGCAGAAGCTCGCGCGCGAGGTCGCCGAGGGCAGGCGCGATCCTGCTTCGATCGACGCCGACACGCTGGGGGCGCATCTCGATGCGCCCGACATTCCAGACCCCGATCTCATCATCCGCACCAGCGGCGAGCAGCGGCTGTCCAATTTCCTGATGTGGCAGGCTGCTTATAGCGAGCTCGTCTTCGTGCCGATCCACTGGCCCGATTTCGACAAGGCGACGCTGGAAAGCGCGATCGCCGAATTTGCCAGGCGTGAACGCCGTTTCGGCGGCCTGGTCGCGAAAACCGCCTCGTGAGCGAACCCGACGTCGCACCGGCGGGCGCCAAGCCTGCCCCGAGCAATCTGGTGATGCGGGTCCTCGCAGCGCTGGTGCTGGCGCCGCTGACCATTGCGACCGCTTACGCCGGTGGCTGGCTGTGGGCGCTTGTCGTGACCTTGGTCTCGATCGGGCTGTTCGCGGAATGGCTGATGGTGGTGGGCGCAGGCTCGGCCGCGCTGACCGGGGCAGGGACGGTCGTCATCGCCATGATGGGGGCCTCCGTCGCCTTCGGCGCGCTCAAGACCTCCGTCGTCGTCGGCTGCGTCGGTGGCGCGATCGTGACGCTGATCGCGCGCGGCAAGTTCGTCTGGGCAGCCACCGGCTTTGCCTATGCGTCGGCGGCGCTGCTGGCCTCGATCCTGGTGCGAAAGGATCTCATCAGCGGTTTTGCGGCGCTGATGTTCGTGCTGCTGGTGGTCTGGGCGACCGATATCGGGGGGTATTTCGCCGGCCGCAGCATTGGCGGACCGAAATTGTGGCCGCGTGTGAGCCCGAAGAAGACCTGGTCCGGAGCGCTCGGAGGCTTCACGGCGAGCCTTGCGGTTGCCGCCGGCTTTGCCGCTTGCGGGATCGGAAAGTTGGTTCCGCTTCTGCTCGTCAGCGCTATCCTGTCGGTGGTCTCGGCCTGCGGTGATCTGTTCGAATCCGCGGTGAAGCGGCGCTTCGATGTCAAGGATTCCAGTCACTTAATTCCCGGCCATGGCGGATTATTGGACCGTCTGGACGGTTTTGTCGCCGCCATCCTGGTGGCATGGATTATCGGCTTCCTCCGCCATGGTGTGCATAGCGCCGGAAGCGGTCTTATGGTTTGGTGAGGATATGAGCGCGGTCCCATTGCGTAACAACAAGGCTGCGGCGTCGACCGTCCGCAGCGTCACGGTTCTCGGCGCCACCGGCTCGATCGGCGACAGCACGATGGATCTGCTGCGCGCCTCGCCCGAGCGCTACCGCGTCGAAGCCTTGACGGCGAACAGCAATGTCGAGGCGCTGGCAAAGCTCGCAAGGGAGTTTTCCGCGCGCTTCGTCGCGATCGCCGACGCCTCCAAATTCGCCGACCTCAAGGCGGCACTTGCGGGAACGAGCACAGAATGCGGCGCCGGCGAAAGCGCGGTGATCGAGGCCGGTGCGCGTCCCGCCGATTGGGTGATGGCGGCGGTCAGCGGCGCGGCCGGACTGAAGCCCGCGCTGGCAGCGGTCGATCGCGGCGCGCATGTCGCGCTCGCCAACAAGGAATGCCTGGTTTGCGCCGGTGATTTCTTCATGCAGCGCGCGGCGAAAGCGGGCGCCTGCATCCTGCCGGCCGATTCCGAGCACAACGCGCTGTTCCAGGCGCTGGCATCGGGCAATCGTGACGAGCTGGTCCGCGTCATCATCACGGCCTCGGGCGGTCCGTTCCGCACCTGGAAGCCCGCCGACATCGAGAAGGCGACCCTCGAGCAGGCCCTGAAGCACCCGAACTGGAGCATGGGCCAGAAGATCACGATCGATTCCGCCTCAATGATGAACAAGGGCCTCGAGGTGATCGAGGCGTCCTATCTGTTCGCGCTCTCGCCCGACGAGATCGACGTGCTCGTGCATCCGCAGTCGATCATCCACGGCATGGTGGAATTCTCCGATCGCTCGGTGATGGCCCAGCTCGGCTCGCCCGACATGCGCACGCCGATCGCCCATTGCCTCGGCTGGCCGGACCGGATCAAGGGACCGGCGGCCAAGCTCGACCTTGCCAAGATCGGCCAGCTGACCTTCGAGACACCGGATTTCGAGCGGTTCCCAGGACTGCGGTTGGCCTACGATTCGCTCCGGACCGGGAAGGGGGCGACCACCGTCTACAACGCCGCCAACGAGGTCGCGGTTGCCGCCTTCATCGCCGGCAAGATCCGGTTCGGCGCCATCGCCCGGCTGGTGGAGGCGACGCTCGAGGACTGGATCCGGGGCGGGAACCAGGCCCCCATGACCTCCGCGGATGATGCAATCGCCGTTGACCATGTTTCGCGAAATAGAGCTGCCGCCCTATTGCCTCAAATTGCCTTAAAGGCATCCTAGATGGTTCGGGGCCAGGGCCTTGCGGCGCTGGATGAGGGAATTCGATGATTGACTTTTTCGTCCATAGTTTCAATACGTTGAGCCATGGATTGCTCGGCTACGCGGTTCCCTTCCTGTTCGTCCTGACGATCGTCGTGTTCTTCCATGAGCTCGGCCATTTCCTGGTCGCACGCTGGGCGGGCGTTCGCGTGTTAACGTTTTCGCTCGGCTTCGGACCTGAGCTGGTCGGTTTCAACGACCGCCACGGCACCCGCTGGAAGATCTCGGCGATCCCGCTTGGCGGCTACGTCAAGTTCTTCGGCGACGAGAGCGAGGCCTCGACCCCGTCCTCCGAGACGCTCGCGGCCATGACGGCCGAAGAGCGTGCCGGCAGCTTCCACCACAAGAAGGTCGGCCCGCGCGCCGCCATCGTCGCCGCCGGCCCGATCGCCAATTTCATCCTGGGCGCGCTGATTTTCGCCGGCATGGCGCTGTACTACGGCAAGCCGAGCACGATCGCGCGCGTCGACGGCGTCGTTGTCGACGGCGCTGCGGCTACGGCCGGCTTCAAGATCGGGGACGTCGTGGTCCAGATCGATGGCAAGCCGATCGAGAGCTTTGCCGACATGCAGCGAATCGTTGCCATGAACGCTGGTGCGGCGCTTGCGTTCGAGGTGAAGCGGGACGGCGCCATCGTCGCGCTGACCGCGACGCCGGCGCTGCTCGAGCGCAAGGATCCGTTCGGCAACAGCCACCGTGTCGGTGTGCTCGGTGTCGAGCACAAGTCGCAGGCCGGTGAGACCTCGACCGCTCCGGTCGGTGTCGGCGAGGCGCTGAAGATCGGGGTCGAGCAGGTCTGGTTCATCATCACCAGCACCTTCAAGTTCCTCGGCTCGCTGTTTGTCGGAAACGGCAATCCCAACGAGGTCAGCGGCGTTCTAGGCATTGCCAAGATGTCGGGGCAGGCGGCCAGCGCCGGGTTCCAGTTCGTGATCAACCTCTGTGCGGTGCTGTCGGTCTCGATTGGCCTCTTGAACCTGTTCCCGATCCCGCTGCTCGACGGTGGTCACCTTATGTTCTATGCGGCGGAAGTGGTTCGCGGCCGGCCCTTGTCCGAGCGGACTCAGGAGATGGGGTTCCGAATCGGGCTGGGGTTGGTGCTGATGCTGATGGTGTTTGCCACCTACAACGACATCCTGCGGATGGCGGCTTCCTGATAGGGGCTTTTTTGTGGCGTTGCTCTTGGGCAACGTCTTGGAATGAAATTGAAATTACGGTGTCTGCTGCCGTTTGCGGCACCGAGGAAATTGGCTACAAGCGGCTTCGAACTTGGGGAATCTCCGGACCGGCGTTGGGGTGGGTCTGGCACGGAATGATAAGGGCGCGTTGCGCATGAAGTTTGGACTGCGACTCCGGGGGGGCTTGCTTGCAACCCTGATCATGTTCGGCGCGCCGGTGCTTGCCCCGGTTGGGGCTGCTTTTGTGTCTTCGTCTGCGTTCGCTCAGACCGTCCAGTCGATTTCCGTCGAAGGAAATCGCCGGGTCGAGGTGGAGACCATCCGCTCCTATTTCAAGCCTGGCCCGGGTGGCCGCCTGGATCAGGGCGCCATCGATGATGGCCTCAAGGCGTTGATCGAGACCGGCCTGTTTCAGGACGTGCGGATCAACCGTGGCGCCGGTGGCCAGATCGTCGTCTCCGTGGTGGAAAACCCGGTGATCGGCCGCATTGCCTTCGAGGGCAACAAGAAGATCAAGGACGAGCAGCTTACCGGCGAAGTTCAGTCCAAGGCGCGCGGCACGTACTCCCGCGCCATGGTGCAGTCCGATACGCTGCGTATCGCCGAGATCTATCGCCGTTCCGGCCGCTACGACGTGCGCGTCACGCCCGAGATCATCGAGCAGCCGAACAACCGCATCGACCTCATCTTCACGGTCGATGAGGGCGCCAAGACCGGCGTCAAGTCGATCGATTTCGTCGGCAACAGCGCGTTCTCGTCCTATCGCCTGCGCGACGTCATCAAGACCCACGAATCGAATCTGCTGAGCTTCCTCGCCAGCAGCGACATCTACGATCCAGATCGTGTCGAAGCCGACCGCGACCTGCTTCGCCGCTTCTATCTCAAGAACGGTTTCGCCGACGTCCAGGTCGTCGCCGCGCTCACCGAATACGATCCGGAGAAGAAGGGCTTCAACGTCACCTTCAAGATCGAGGAAGGTTCGCAATATCGCGTTGGCGCGATCGATTTCCGCTCCAGCATTCCGAACTTCGATCCCTCCTCGATGCGCAACTATTCGCGCGTCAATGTCGGCTCGCTCTACAACGTCGAATCGGTCGAGAAGTCGGTCGAGGAGATGCAGATCGAGGCCTCGCGCCGCGGTTATGCTTTCGCCGTCGTCCGTCCCGGCGGTGACCGCAATTTCGAGGCGCACACGGTGGCCGTCGTGTTCAACATCGACGAGGGCCCGCGCACCTATATCGAGCGCATCAATTTGCGCGGCAATACCCGCACGCGCGACTACGTGATCCGTCGCGAGTTCGACGTCTCCGAGGGCGATGCCTACAACCGCGCGCTGGTCGATCGTGCCGAGCGGCGCCTGAAGAACCTCGACTATTTCAAGAGCGTGAAGATCACGACGGAGCCCGGCTCTTCGAGCGACCGCGTCATCCTGATCGTCGACATGGAAGAGAAATCGACCGGCGACTTCTCGGTTTCGGGCGGTTACTCCACGACCGACGGTGCGCTTGCCGAAGTCTCGGTCTCCGAACGCAATTTGCTTGGCCGCGGCCTGTTTGCCAAGGCGGCGGTGACCTACGGCCAGTATGCGCGCGGCTATTCGCTGTCGTTCGTCGAACCGTATCTGCTCGACTACCGCGTCGCGCTGGGCCTCGACCTCTATCAGCGCCAGCAGCTGTCCAACAGCTACATCTCCTACGGTACCAAGACGCTCGGCTTCTCGCCGCGCTTGGGCTTCTCCTTGCGTGAAGATCTGTCGCTGCAGCTGCGCTACTCGATCTACCAGCAACAGATCACGCTGCCGTTCTACCTGGCGAACTGTAACAACATCGTCGGTTCGGGGGCGTTCAATCCGTCACCTGCGTACGCCAACACGGCGCAAGGCGCTGCGGATATCGCGTCCAGCGGCTTCAACTTCGGCGCGACCAACGGCCTCGGCTGCTACAGCGACGGCGAAGCATCGCTGCCGGTGCGCAAGGAGCTTGCCAGCGGCAAGACCCTGACCTCGGCGCTCGGCTACACGCTGACTTACAACACGCTGGACAACAACAAGAACCCCACCGACGGCCTGCTCGTCGATTTCCGGCAGGACTTCGCCGGCGTCGGCGGCGACGTCTCCTACCTGAAGTCGGTCATCGACGCGAAGTACTACGCTCCGCTGGTCTCGGACATCGTCGGCCTCGTCCATTTGCAGAGCGGCATGCTGAACAAGATCGGCAGCAACGAGCTGCGCATGCTCGATCAATTCCAGATGGGCCCGAACCTCGTCCGAGGCTTTGCTCCGAACGGCATCGGCCCGCGCGATTTGAATCCCTACGGTACGCAGGACGCGCTTGGCGGCACCAAATATTGGGGCGCTTCGCTCGAATTGCAGATGCCGTTCTGGTTCCTGCCCAAGGAAGTGGGTCTGAAGGGCGCGGTCTACGCCGATGCTGGCGGTCTCTACGACTACCAGGGTCCCACGACGTGGGCGCTGACCGGCGAAACGACCACGACCAAGAACTCGAACTGTACGGCATCGACGATCAGCCCAACTGTCACGCCTGGAACTTGTACCGGCTTGGTGTATGACAACGGCAATGTCGTCCGCTCGTCGGTCGGTGTCGGTCTGATCTGGCAGTCACCGTTTGGCCCGCTGCGCTTCGACTACGCGGTGCCACTCACCAAGGGCAAGAATGACCGCACGCAGGAATTCCGGTTCGGTGGCGGCACCTCGTTCTAATTCAATCAGCAGGGCATGATCCGGTCCCCCGTTGGGGGCCGGTCTCCAAAAAGTTCGTGCTCAATCCATGAGAAAAGGCATGATGCGGCCTCACCGCTTCATGCCGAAGCCGGACCGCGACGGGGTGGAATGGCGCAGCCGACCTTCTTCAAAAAGCCGCCTGCCTCAGCGCTGGCCGACATTGCCGCGCTGACCAAGGCGGAGCTGGTCGATCCCGCCAGGGGCGGCCATATCATCACGGGTCTCGCTTCGCTCGATGAAGCCGGCCCGATGCATTTGGCGTTCTTCGACAATCTCAAATATGCCGACGAGCTCAAGGCGACCAAGGCCGGGGCTTGCCTGGTGAGCCCGCGCTTCGAGGCCCAGGTGCCCGCGCATGTGGCCGTGCTGCGGGTGGCGCAGCCGTTCCGGGCCTTCGTCAGGATATCGAGGGAATGGCACGGCGATGCGCTGCGCCCGCAGTCCTGGTTCGGCAATGACGGCATTGCGCCGTCGGCCATTATCGATCCGTCGGCGCGGCTCGAGGACGACGTCATCGTCGAGCCTCTGACTGTCATTGGTCCTGACGTCGAGATCGGCAGCGGCACCGTGATCGGCGCCGGTGTGATCATCGGCCCCGGCGTCAAGATCGGCCGGGACTGCAATGTCGGGGCACGCACGGCGATCCAGTGCGCGCTGATCGGCAACAACGTGCTGATCCATCCCGGCTGCTCGATCGGCCAGGACGGCTATGGCTTCATCTTTTTCGGCCCCGAAGGCCATTTGAAGGTGCCGCAGACCGGGCGCGTGCTGATCCAGAACGACGTCGAGGTCGGCGCTGGTACCACCATCGATCGCGGGTCCCTGCGCGACACCGTGATCGGGGAGGGCACTAAAATCGACAATCAGGTCCAGATCGGCCACAATGTGACGATCGGCCGGAACTGCCTGCTGGCGGCCCAGATCGGGCTCGCGGGCAGCTTGACGATCGGCGACAACGTGGCGCTGGGAGCCAAGGTTGGCATCAACAATCACGTCAAGGTCGGCGACGGGGCGCAGGTCACCGCGATGAGCGGCGTCAAGGACGACATCCCGCCGAACGGTCGCTGGGGTGGCTTTTTTGCCAAACCGACCAAGCAGTGGTTCAAGGAAATTATCGCGGTGGAGCGCCTGGTACGCGACAGCAAGGCCGATCCGAAGAACGAGGGACGGGAATGACGGCGGAATCACCTGTTAAGTTCGAGCTGGTGGATATCAATGCGATCCTCCGGACGCTGCCGCACCGTTTTCCAATGTTGCTGATCGACCGCGTGATCAACATCCGCGCCGATTACAGCGGCATTGGCATCAAGAACGTCACCTTCAACGAGCCGGCCTTCCAGGGGCATTTCCCGGAGCGCCCGGTCTATCCCGGCGTGATGATGATCGAGGCGATGGCGCAGACCGCCGGCGTCATCGGCATCACCTCGGTCGAGGGCACCGAGAAGCCGCGCGCGGTGTACTTTCTCACCATCGACAAGTGCAAATTCCGCAAGCCCGTGCTGCCCGGCGATACCATCGAATATCACATGCGTTCGATCGGACGCCGCAAGGCGATGTGGTGGTTTCACGGCGACGCCAAGGTCAACGGCCAGGTCGTAGCGGAAGCCGACGTCGGCGCTATGCTGACGGACTGAGCGGGATCAGCTGCTCTGGACGCGCATGCGCGTCCGATACGCGTGGCGACTGGAGCAAGCGTAGCGGCCGGCCGTGCCCTCGCGCTTGATGTTTTGGTTGAAGAACTGGCCCATGGACGATGCGCCCAAAAGGCGCTCGACCGTGTCGGCCGTCACGCCGCAATAGCGGCCATAGGCGCCGTTCATCGCGACGATGAGGTCCTCTCGCGCGCGGTCGTAGCAGACCCGCTGAAGTACCGTGCTGCGAGTGATGTCGCGGCACTCGAACGTCCCGAGATCGACAAGCTTGCGTTCGCCGGTCTCGACAGTCTCGGAGACGATCGGAGCGGCCGCCAGCTGTGCGAGCAGGATTGCCAGGGCCCTGACCACGATGACTTCAACCTCCGCATTAACACGTTGAAGGGCCGGCTCATCCGGCACCTGAAACAGGCCGATATGATACGTCACTGGACAGATCGGGCATAGTCGCGCTAACCAGCGGAAAACCGAACGACTTCAACACCTAATCAGACCTTCTTGATGAGTAAGATTGCTTGATGAGCAAGATTGATCCCACCGCACGGGTCGAGGACGGCGCCGTGATCGGCGAGGGCACCGAGATCGGACCCTTTTGCATCATCGGTCCCCACGTCGTGATCGGCAGAAACTGCAAGCTGATCGGTCATGTGCACATCACGGCGCAGACCGCCATTGGCGACGATTGCACCATCTACCCCTTTGCTTCGCTCGGCACCCCGCCGCAGTCGCTCAGCTATCGGGGCGAGCTAACGAAGCTCCAGATCGGCTCGGGCTGCACCATCCGCGAATCCGTCACCATGAATGCCGGTACCGTCGCCGGCGGCGGCATCACCACGGTCGGAGACCGCGGTTATTTCATGAACTGCAGCCATGTCGGCCATGACTGCCATGTCGGCAATGACGTGATCTTCGCAACGTCGGCGACACTCGGCGGTCACGCCGAGATCGGCGACTTCGTCTTCATCGGCGGCCTGTCCGCGGTGCACCAGTTCACCCGGATCGGACCGCAGGTGATGGTCGGCGGCGTCTGCGGCGTGCGCGACGACATCATTCCGTTTGGCCTCGTCAACGGCCAGTACGCCGCGCTCGAGGGCCTCAACATCATCGGCATGAAGCGGCGCAAATTCACCAAGCAGCGGCTCGCGACCGTGCGCGCGTTCTACCAAAAGCTCTTCCACGGGCCCGGTATGTTTGCCGAACGGCTCGCCGCGGCGCAGCCGCTCGCGGGCGAAGATCCCGCGATTGCCGAGATCCTCGACTTCATCGGCAAGGGCAAGCATCGCCCGCTCTGTCTTCCCGCCATCGCAAAGTGATTTCCGGAATGGCCGCGGACATGACATCGGCGGCAGCGGAGATTTCATCGCCGGTCGGCGTGGTTGCGGGCGGCGGCGCAATGCCGTTCGCGGTCGCCGACTCGCTCGCCGCGCGTGGCATTACCCCGGTGCTGTTTCCCCTCCGGGGTGCCTGCGATCCGGCACTGGTGGAGAAATTCCGGCATCGCTGGATCTCGGTCGGCCAGCTCGGCCGTGCGATGCGGCTGTTTCGCGAGGAGGGCTGCCGCGACCTGATCTTCATCGGCACGCTGGTACGGCCCTCGCTGACGGAGGTCCGGTTCGATTTCACGACGTTGCGGCTGCTCGGCACAGTCATCCGCGCCTTCCGCGGAGGCGACGATCATCTGCTGTCCGGTGTCGGGCGCATTCTCGAGCAAGGCGGCTTTCGCATGGTCGGCATCAAGGATGTCGCGCCCGATCTGCTGATGCCCGAGGGCTGCATCAGTCGCGCCTGGCCGAGCGACAACGGCAAAACGGACATCGAGCGCGGACGCGCGGTGCTGACCGCGCTCAGTCCGTTCGACGTCGGCCAGGCTGTGGTGGTGATCGACGGCCATGTGGTGGCGGTCGAGGATATCGAGGGCACCGACGCGCTGCTCGCGCGCGTGGCACGCCTGCGCGAGGAGGGCCGCATCCGCGCCGCGACGGGACGGGGGGTGCTGGTGAAGGTGCCGAAGAGCGGGCAGGATTTGCGCTTCGACCTGCCGACGATCGGCCCGCGCACCATCGAGGGCGTCGCCAAGGCCGGCCTTGCCGGCATCGCCGTCATCGCCGGCAACACCATTGCCGCCGAGCCGCAGGCGATGATCGCGGTGGCCGATACGAAATATCTCTTCATCATCGGCTTGCCGGCGTGATGCAGACCCGCGATCCCAAGCGAAAGATCTTCCTGATCGCCACGGAGGAATCCGGCGACCGGCTCGGCAGCGCGCTGATGAAGGTGCTGCGCCAGCGCCTCGGCGACGGCGTGCAGTTCGTCGGCGTCGGCGGCCGCACCATGGCGCGCGAAGGGCTGGAGACGTTGTTTCCGATCGAGGAGCTGTCGATCGTCGGTTTCGCGGCGGTGGTGCAGCAATTGCCAAAAATCCTGCGGCTGATCCGCCAGACCGTGGACGCCGTGCTGGAGGCCGCGCCTGACGCGCTCGTCATCATCGACAGTCCCGATTTCACCCACCGCGTTGCCCGCCGCGTGCGCGCGAAGAATCCCGCGATCCCTGTTATCGACTATGTCTCGCCGCAGCTCTGGGCCTGGCGGCCGGGACGGGCGCGGACCATGCTTGGCTATGTCGATCACGTGCTCGGCCTGCTGCCGTTCGAGCCGGAGGAATATCGCAAGCTCGGCGGCCCGCCTTGCAGCTATGTCGGTCATCCCTTGATCGAGCAATTGTCCTCGCTGCGGCCGAGTGCGGAAGAGCAGGCGCGACGCGACGCGGAGCCGCCGGTGCTGCTGGTGCTGCCCGGCAGCCGCCGTAGCGAGATCCGGCATCATCTCGAGCTGTTTGGTGCGACGCTCGGCCGGCTCCAGGCCGAAGGCCACGCGTTCGAATTGATGCTGCCGACCATGCCGCATCTCGAAGCCACCGTACGCGAAGGGATCGCGAGCTGGCCGGTCAAGCCGCGGATCGTGGTCGGCGAGAGCGAGAAGCGTGCAATCTTCCGCATCGCGCATGCCGCACTGGCTAAATCCGGCACCGTGACGCTGGAGCTGGCGCTGTCGGGCATTCCGATGGTGACGGCCTATCGCGTTGGTGCAATCGAAGCCTTCATCCTGCGCCGCGCGGTTCGCGTCTCCTCGGTGATCCTCGCCAATCTCGTGATCGGTGAGGACGTCATTCCGGAGTATTTGCAGGAGGACTGCACGCCGGAAAAGCTCGCGCCGGCGCTGGCGGAGGTGCTGACGGACACGCCGCTGCGGAAGCGGCAGGTCGAGGCGTTCGCCAGGCTCGACACCATCATGTCGACCGGCAACAAGCCGCCGAGCGTGCTCGCCGCAGACGTTGTGCTCGCGACGATGCGGAAGGGGCGGCGGAGCTAAGCCAAGCCGCCATCGACCCGGAAGCACTGGCTGGTGATGCGCTGGCTTTCGTCGGATGCGAGAAACAGCGCCATCCGTGCGATGTCCTCGGGGGTCACCGCATCGGGAATGGCCTGGCGCGTGCGCAGCTCGGCGATGGTCTGCTCGTTCGGATACCAGAGCCGGCGCTGCCGCTCGGTGATCACCATGCCCGGCGCGATCGCGTTGACGCGGATGCGGTCGGGGCCGACCGATCGGGCCAGCGAGTTGGTGAAGCCGACGATCGCGGCTTTCGCCGCAGCATAGACCGGCAGTGCCGGCGCGCCGCGCATCCATGCGATCGACGACATGTTGATGATCGAGCCGCCGCCGCGCGCCTGCATCTGCGGCACGATCGCCTGGGCGGCGAAGAAGACGTGCTTGAAATTGACGCCGATCGTCCAGTCGAATTCGGCTGGCGTCACATCGGCCAACACCTGGCGCTGGTCGTTGGCGGCGTTGTTGACGAGAACCGCGACATCGCCGAGCGTTCGGTGGACCTGCGCCATCGCGGCGCGCAAGGAATCGATGTCGAGGAGATCGCAGGGCACGAACAGCGGCGCGGCGCGCGACGCCGCTGCCACCTCTGCGGCCAGCGCGCTGCCTGCCGTTTCGTCGATATCGAGGAAGGCGACGCGGGCGCCTTGGCCTGCAAAGGCGCGCACGAAGGCGGCGCCGATGCCGCTGGCACCACCGGTAATCAGCACCACGCGGTCGGCGAGGCCGGCATAGCTCGTCTGGGTCATGCGATCAGTCGCTCCGTCTCGGGGTCGAACAGGCAAAGGCGGCGGGTGTCGAGCGCGAAGGGCGCCACGGAGCCCGGCGTAGGGCGGATGTCCGGCGAGATGCGCGCAAGCGCCGCTTCGCCGCCGAGCCGCAGCAGGACGATAGTCTCGGCCCCGGTGGGCTCGACCATCTCCACCGGTGCATTGACGATGATGGGCGCCTCGCCGCAGAACACGCGGTCGCCCTCGGCGATGCATTCCGGCCTGATGCCGAACACCACCTCGCGACCGACATAGGGAGCCGCCGAATCATACCCCCGGAGCCGCAGACGAACTTCGTCCGGCCGCCCGGCGCCGATCACGACCACCGGCCCATCCGCATCGGCCTCGAGCCGCGCCGGCATCGTGTTCATCGGTGGCGAGCCCATGAAGCGGGCGACGAAGAGGTTGGCCGGATAGCGGTAGACGGTGTCGGGGTCGGCGAATTGCTGCACCACGCCGCGATGCATCACGGCGATGCGGGTTGCCATCGTCATCGCCTCGATCTGGTCATGCGTGACATAGACGATGGTGGCGCCGATGCGCTGGTGCAGCCGCTTGATCTCCATCCGCATCTCGACGCGCAGCTTTGCGTCGAGATTGGAGAGCGGCTCGTCGAACAGGAAAAGCAGGGGATCGCGCACCAGCGCCCGGCCCATCGCCACGCGCTGGCGCTGGCCGCCGGAGAGTTGCGACGGCTTGCGGCCGAGCAAGGGCTCGATCTGGAGCAGCCTGGCCACATTCGCCAGCGCTTTTTCCTGCTCCGCTTTCGGGACGTGGCGGCATTCCATACCGAAGGTGATGTTTTGCCGCACCGTCATCGACGGATAGAGCGCATAGGACTGGAACACCATGGCGATGTCGCGATCCTTGGGCGGGACGTCGTTGACGACGCGGCCGCCGATCTCGATCGTGCCATCGCTCGCACGATCGAGCCCGGCGATGATGTTGAGCAGCGTGGACTTGCCGCAGCCGGACGGGCCGACCAGCACGGTGAACTCGCCGCTCTCGATGTCGAGATCGATGCCCTTCAGCACCTCCAGATTGGCGTAGCGCTTCGACAGGGCGCGGATGCTCAGTGCTGCCATGACAAATCCATCATTTCACAGCCCCGGCAGTGAGGCCGCGTACAAAATATCTGCCGCCGAGGAGATAGATCAGCAAAGTCGGCAGCGCTGCGATGATCACCGCCGCGCTCTGCACGCCATGCTGCGGGATATCCGCGATGGCCGCCGACAGCGCGATGAGAGCGGCCGTGACGGGTTGCTGCTGGCCGGTCGTGAATGTCACGCCGTAGAGGAACTCGTTCCAGATATGAGTGAACTGCCAGATCACGGTGACGATCAGGATCGGCGACGAGAGCGGCAGAATGATGCGCCAGAAGATACGAAAGAACCCGGCGCCATCGATCCGCGCGGCGCTGATCAGTTCGTGGGGAATGGCGACATAATAGTTCCGGCAGAACAGCACGGTGAAGGAGAGCCCCTGGATCGTGTGAATCAGCACGAGACCCGAGAGCGTGTTGATGAGCCCGATGTCCCGCAGCACGAAGGTCCAGGGCAGCAGGCGCATCTGCTGGGGAAGGAAGAGGCCGAGGGTGACGATTCCGTAGATCCAGTTATCGCCGCGAAAACGCCAGAGCGACACGGCGTAACCGGCGATAGCGCCGAGCAGGGTGGAGAAAATGGTCGCGGGAATCGTGATGAGCGCGGAGTTCAGCATGTACGGGCGGATGCCGGCGCAGGTCTCGGCGACGCAGAAACCGCTCCAGGCCAAGGCGTAATTGCCCCAGGCCAAATGTTTCGGCCAGCCGATCATCGACCCCTGTGCGATCTCCTCATTGGTCCGGAGCGAGTTCAGAACGACGACAACCAGCGGCGCGAGATAGGCGGCCGCGAACAATGTCACGACGAGATAGATCAAAATCCGACTCGGCGCGAAGGCTCGGTCACGCATGGGTGGCCTGCCGTCGCTGGACATAGCGCCACGCTGCATAGGGCAGCAGCACCGCGAGAAGGATGAGCAACATCAGCACCGCCGCCGCCGCACCCCGGCCGAGCTGGCTGCGTTGGAACATGAGGTCGTAGACGACAAGGGCCGGCAGCTGGGTCGCAATTCCTGGTCCGCCATTGGTGAGCGCGCGGACGAGGTCGAAGGCCGAAATCGCAAATTGCAGCTGGATGACGACGACGGTGATGGTGATCGGCCACAGCGTCGGCAGAATGACGCGCCAATAGGTTCGGATCGGTCCGGCACCGTCGATCTGCGCGGCCTTGATGATGTCGGCGTCGACGGAGCGCAGGCCGGCCAGGAACAGCGCCATGGCGAAGCCCGAGGATTGCCAGATCGCAGCGATGACGATCGTCCAGATCGCCATATCGCGGTTGACCAGCCAGTCGAAGTGGAAGGAGGCCCAGCCGAGATCATGGGCGAGCTTCTCGATCCCGATACCGGGATTGAGCAGCCAACTCCAGACCGTGCCGGTGACGACGAACGACACCGCCAGCGGGTACAGGAAGATGGAACGCAGCACGTTCTCGCCGCGAATGCGCTGATCGAGCAAGATCGCGAGCAGCAGGCCGGTGATCAAACTGAGCAGCACGAAAGCGCTGCCGAATAGCAACAGATTGTCGAACGCGATCTGCCAGTTCCGCGACGCCAGGACTGAGGTGTAGTTGCGCAGGCCCACCCAGCCGGAGACCGGAATGAGGGTGGATGGCGTGAACGAGATCCAGATCGTCCAAATCGAAAACGAGATAAGGTGCGCTGCGGACAGCAGCAGCGGCACCCAGATCATCAAATATTCGGGCAGCCGGCGCACCATGTCAGAGGTCGCCGGCCGCGTTGCTGTCGAGACGGCGTTGCTCAACGCGAGCCCTCGACGGCCTCGGCGAGGCGGGTGACCGCTTGCTCCGGCTTGATCGTCTTGTTCTTCGCGTACTCGGTGAATACGTCGATCATCGCTGCGGTCAGACCGTTTTCCTGCGCCATGTTGTGCGCGAGGCTCAGAACGGCCTGATTGCTGGCGACAGCATCCTTGAGTGCGGCGGCGGTTCGCCGTTGACCGTCCGACCAGCCTTCACCGGACAGATCGACATCGGTGCGCACGGGGATCGACCCCGTGATCTGCGAATACATGGTCTGGATCGCCGGATCCATGACGAGCTGGGCCATCAGGGCCTGACCGGCCTGCAGATCGGCCTCCTTGCGCTGCCAGAAGATGAAGGCATCGGCATTCAGCAGGAACACCGGCTTGGTGTTGTCGCTGGGGCCTGGCGCGATGACGAAGTCGTCGAGCTTGAAGCCGGCGTTGCGCAACACGCCCTGTGCCCACCCGCCCATGATCATCATGCCCATGTCGCCGTCGACGAAACGCTTCAAATTGGTGGCATAGGGTTGGGCGCCGACATTGGGGTCCATCCATTCAGTGATCTTGCGCATCTGTACGAAGGCGGCCTTGATCTCGGGACCCTCCAGGGCCTTTTTATCGAGATTCATGATGGCTGCGCGGTATGCCGTGGGACTGATGCCGGCGAGCGAGGCCTCGAATTTCTGTCCGTCGTCGGCGCGGGTGCCGCCGTTGGCGATGGGATAGGTCACGCCGCCCGCCTTCATCTTCTCGGCGAGATCGTTGAACTCGGCCCAGGTGACGGGGATCTTATCGGCCTTGGCCTTGTCCATCGCGCGTTTGGAGAGGAACAGCATGTTGGTGCTGTAGATCTGCAACGGCAGCGCAATCCACTTGCCGCCCGGCTTGTGCAACTTTGCAAGATCCGGCGCGACGACCTTTTCGTAACCGGCGGCAGCGACAACGGCGTCAAGATCGACGGTCGGGGCAATCTTCGACCAGGCCGCAATCTCGGGTCCCTTGAGCTGCGAACAGGCCGGCGGATCGCCTGCGATGATCTGGGCACGCAGCTTGTTCATCATCTCGGTGGTGAAGCCGGGGACGGGCGAGTGCTGCCATGTCCCGCCCTTCTCCTCGAATTTCTTGCCGAGCGCGGTGATGGCCGCCCCATCGCTGCCTGCGGACCATTGCGAGATCGCGGTCAGGCGCGGCTTGGGCGCACCTTGCGCGCGGGCAAAGGCCGGCAGCGCGAGCGCAGCTGCGGATCCAGCGAGCAGACGACGCCTTGTTGTTGTGATCGGCATGGCAGTTCCTCCCGGTGTGAACTTTTTTGCGTATTGAGGCCGCGCGGCTCAGCGCATGTCAGGCGGCCTCCGTCGATGCGGCGGGCATTCCGCCGCGGCTGGCAAGGCAGAATGCGGCGAACGCCAGCGCGGCCTGCGGATCATTGCCGTTCGACGGCGGCACGAAAGCGAGCGACACTTGCGCATGCTTGCGGCCACCGAGCAGGCTGGCATCGACGCCGTCGACGAGCGCCTTCCGATCGTCTTCCGCAAGCAGCGATGGCCAGCCGCTGATCGCGACGCCGTGACTGGGCTTGACGTTCAGCGTGTTGCCGATCGCGAGGCCAAGGCGATACAGGCGATGCCGCAGCTCCTGCCGCACGCGCGAGGTGATTGGGATCGCGGTCGCCCAATCGCTGCCAAGCTGGAGCAGCTCCTGTTCGGACACGCCGAGTAGCTCAGCGAGCGCTGGAAGCGACGTATAGGCTTCGACGCAGCCATGATGGCCACAGCGGCACCGTGGTCCGTCGGTGCCGAACACCATGTGTCCGAGCTCGACCGGCTGGAGCGCCTCGTCCTCGATCGGATCGTCCATCCAGGCGCCCGCGACGCCCTGGCCGACAAAGACGAACAGATGCGCGCCGTTGAATGGATAATTTTCCGTGCGGCAACGGTGAAAGATGGCATGCGCCACCACTGAGTTGGTGAACTCGACCGGCACGCCCGCAAACATCTCGCCGAGCATGTCGCTGATACGTCCGACATCGCAGGGAATGATCGGATTGCCAAACTCGCTCAACCGGCCGAGGCCCGGAATGGTGATGCCGATCTGCGCCAGCGTGATGCGGCGCCGCCGCGTCCTGTCGCGCAGCAAGGTCATCGCTTCGCTAAACGCACGGCCGACGGTCTCGACGGTCGGCTTCTTCGGCAGCGGCACACGTTCGGTGTAATGCAGTTCACCAGACAGGCTGCCAACGCCGACGCTGAGCCACTGGCTGTTCAGCTCGAGGGCCGCAAGCGCTACGGTGCCATCGAGCGAGACGAGACCAGTCGGTCCGCCTACGTAAGGGGCAGGGCGCCGCACTTCCTCGATCAGACCTTCGGCCTTAAGATCAAACAGGATGCGCGACAGGCTCGCCTCGGACAGGCGCACGGCCTTGGCCAGCGGCGGCCGGAACGAGCCGCCCGACTGGAGCAGATGAGTCAAAATGGCAGCGCGCGTCTGCCGCCGACTTCTCGGTTGCTCCGGCATTTCCATCCCTGTCGTCATTCTTACTTAGAGTAAGAATTTGCGCGCGGAGCGTTTCAACTGTCAAGCGCTCGTGGGCGCTATGCATCGACTTGTTGTTGTGCGCGGCAGCAAAATCAGGGCGGGCAATTTACGATGGCGACCGCTCGGGGGCTGCACGGCGTTATCAGCTTATGAAGATAATCGCGGTAGTGATCCAGCGAGCGGCAAGAGGTGGGATCGGAGCTCAAGTTTGATGCTCGCTTCTTTCATCCCGCCGGGAAAAGCCTTGCGTGCAGCTGGCTTGAAACAAGGGAGGACGTAAGTTTATGTCTAAAATCGTTAAGGTTGTATCGATTGCCGTGGCCGTGCTTGCCGGTGTGACAACCGCAGCGCAGGCCAAGAGCCAGAGTTGCCCTGTTGTCGACGACAAGCAGATTGCAGGCTTGTTCGCAAAATTCAACGATTCCTGGGGGACCAAGGACCCCGCGAAGGTCACGGCTCTCTTCACGAAGCATCCCGTCTTGCTGGCGACGGTCTCCAATTCACCGCGAACGACACGAGACGAGGTGAACGACTATTTCGTGAAATTCCTCAAGAACAACCCGGTCGGCCGCATCGACACGTCCACGATCGAGATCGATTGCCGCACGGCGAGTCGTGTCGGTACGTGGACCGTATCGCTCACTGATCCCGCGAGCGGCAGCAAATCGGACGTGAAGGCGCGCTACTCCTTCATCTATCGCTACGAGGATGGCACCTGGAAGATCGACCATCTCCACTCATCGATGATGCCCGAGAAGTAGCGATCGGCAGATAAACGAAAACGGCGCCATCTTGCGATGGCGCCGTTCCGAGAGCCGTATTGGCTCAAGACTTACTTGCGATCTTTGATCGCGACGTAGTCGCGGCTGGTGACGCCGGTGTAGAGCTGGCGCGGACGGCCGATCTTCTGCTGCGGATCCTCGATCATCTCGCTCCACTGGCTGATCCAGCCGACGGTGCGGGCAACCGCGAACAGCACGGTGAACATCGAGACCGGGAAGCCCATCGCCTTCAGCGTGATGCCCGAATAGAAGTCGACGTTCGGGTAGAGCTTGCGGTCGATGAAGTACGGGTCGCTGAGCGCGATCTTCTCGAGCTCGAGGGCGACCTTCAGCATCGGATCGTCGCCATGGCCGGTCTCCTTGAGCACGGCGTGACACATCTTCTGCATGATCTTGGCGCGCGGATCGTAGTTCTTGTAGACGCGGTGACCGAAGCCCATCAGGCGGACTTCGGAGTTCTTGTCCTTCACCTTGGCGATGAACTCGGGGATCTTGTCCACGGTGCCGATCTCGGCGAGCATCGCAAGCGCTGCTTCGTTGGCGCCGCCATGCGCCGGGCCCCACAGGCAGGCGATGCCGGCGGCGATGCAGGCGAACGGGTTGGCGCCGGAGGAGCCGGCGATACGCACCGTCGAGGTCGAGGCGTTCTGCTCGTGGTCGGCGT
Source organism: Bradyrhizobium sp. OK095 (assembly GCF_900109945.1). Lineage (GTDB taxonomy): Bacteria > Pseudomonadota > Alphaproteobacteria > Rhizobiales > Xanthobacteraceae > Bradyrhizobium. The sequence continues at coordinate 267,074 of NZ_FOBX01000007.1, read as the reverse complement.
GCAGGATGAAGATCTTGTCCAGCGCTTCAGCCAGCACCGGGTTGATCTTGTAATCCTCGCACGGCACAGCGAAGCACATGTTGAGGAAGTTCTCGGCGAAGGAGAGCGAGTTCTTCGGGTACACGAAGGGCTGGCCGACCGTGTACTTGTAGGCCATCGCAGCCAGCGTCGGGATCTTGGCGATCATGCGCATGGAAGCGATCATGCGCTGCTTCGGATCGTTGATGTCGGTAGAGTCGTGGTAGAACGCGGCGAGCGCGCCGACCGAAGCCACCATCACCGCCATCGGATGGGCGTCGCGGCGGAAGCCCTGGAAGAAGCGGGCCATCTGCTCGTGCACCATCGTGTGATGGATCACGCGGTCGTCGAAATCCTTCTTCTGCGCGGCGGTCGGCAGCTCCCCGTAGAGCAGCAGGTAGCAGGTCTCGAGGAAATCGCCGTTCTCGGCGAGCTGCTCGATCGGGTAGCCGCGGTATTCCAGCACGCCCGCGTCACCGTCGATGTAGGTGATCCTGGACTGGCAGCTCGCGGTCGAGGTGAAGCCGGGATCGTAAGTGAACAGGCCGGACTGGCCGTAGAGCTTGCCGATATCGATGACGTCAGGCCCGACGCTACCGCTGTGGATCGGGAGATCGTAGTTCTTGTTTCCGACCGTCAGCGTGGCGGTCTTATTGCTTGATTTTGCGTCCATCAGAGGTCCCCGATGTAAGGTGAAACGGGCCGGACCCGGAAGGCCCCGATGACATAATGGGGCAGGCCGGATGTTCCAGAAGGTACGGGTCAGATGGGTATATTATTGCTGTGTGCGCTGCAAGATGGCGCCGCGCATGGTCGACTTACGTCGTAGCCTAGTCCTTGGCTTGATCCTGTAGCCGGCCCAGGCTTTCCTGGCGTCCCAGCACGTCCAAAACCTCAAATATACCAGGCGACGTCGACCGTCCGGTCAGCGCCGCCCGCAACGGTTGGGCGACCGCGCCGAGCTTGAGACTATTTTCCTCGGCAAAGGCGCGCAGCGCCGCCTCCGCATTGGCCGCACCCCACGTCTCGACATTCTCCAGCGCGGAATGAAGCTGGCCGATCAGCTTGCGGTTCTCCGGCGTCAGCAGGGCCGCCGCCTTGGGATCGAGCTCAAGCGGCCGGTCGGCGAAGATGAAATAGGCACTGTCGATCAGCTCGATCAGCGTCTTGGCGCGCTCCTTCAGGGCCGGCATGGCCTTCAGGAGCTGCGCGCGCGTGGTGTCGTTTAACTTGGCCTTAAGCTCGTCGCGGGCGGGGACGACGTGGTCGAGCACGTCCTCGAACGCCTTCACGAGTGATTGATCGTCGGCATGGCGGATGTAGTGGCCGTTGAGGTTCTCCAGCTTGGCGAAATCGAAGCGCGCCGCGCCGCGGCCGACGCTGGCGAGATCGAACGCCGCGATCATCTCCTCGGTTGAGAAGATCTCCTGGTCGCCATGGCTCCAGCCGAGCCGGACGAGGTAGTTGCGGACCGCGGCCGGCAGGTATCCCATGGCGCGGTAGGCATCGACGCCGAGCGCGCCGTGCCGCTTGGACAGTTTTGAGCCGTCCGGGCCGTGGATCAGCGGGATGTGGGACATGCTTGGCAGGGTCCAGCCCATCGCATCGTAGATCTGCTTCTGGCGGGCGGCGTTGATCAGATGATCGTCGCCGCGGATGACATGGGTGACGCCCATGTCATGGTCGTCCACCACCACTGCGAGCATGTAGGTCGGATTGCCATCGCCGCGCAGCAGGACGAGGTCGTCGAGGTTCTCGTTCTGCCAGACTACGCGACCCTGGACCTGGTCCTCGATCACGGTCTCGCCGGTCTGCGGCGCGCGCAGGCGGATGGTCGGCTTGACGTTGCTAGGGGTGGTTATCGGATCGCGGTCGCGCCACAGGCCGTCATAGAGGCGGGTGCGGCCCTCGGCGCGCGCCTTCTCGCGCATGGCGGTCAGCTCCTCGGCGGTGGCGTAGCAACGATAGGCCTTGCCGTCGGCGAGCAGCTGCTCGGCGACCTCGCGGTGGCGGGCGGCGCGGCTGAACTGGTAGATGACCTCGCCATCCCAGCCGAGCTCCAGCCACTTCAATCCGTCGAGGATGGCGTCGATCGCGGCCTCGGTGGAGCGCTCCCGGTCGGTGTCCTCGATCCGGAGCAGCATCTTGCCGCCGTGCTTTTTCGCATAGAGCCAGTTGAACAGCGCCGTGCGGGCGCCCCCGATATGGAGGAAGCCGGTCGGGGAAGGAGCAAAGCGGGTGACGACGGAATCGGTCATTCTTGGCAGGGCCTATGCATTGGAAGCGGTGGTATATAACAGGACCCGCGCATAACTAAAGCCCGACGGCGGACCTGCCAGGCCTTGCTTAATCTCTTGGCTCAGCCACGCGAATTTGGCAGAAGGATCGCTGATTTCCCTACAGGATTTTCGTAATGACAGAACCGGTGGCGAACGAGGTTGGGCGCGATTTCATTCGTGACATCATCCAGGCCGACCTCGATCAGGCCAAGTACAAGGAAATCGTGACCCGGTTCCCGCCGGAGCCGAACGGTTACCTGCATATCGGCCACGCCAAGTCGATCGCACTTAATTTCGGCATCGCCCAAGAGTTTCCGGGCCGCTGCCATCTGCGCTTCGACGACACCAATCCGGTCAAGGAAGAGCAGGAATATATCGATTCCATCCAGGCCGACGTGCATTGGCTCGGCTACGACTGGGGCAAAAACCTGTTCTACGCCTCTGATTATTTCGACCGCCTGTACGAATGGGCGGAGAAGCTGATCCGCGACGGGCTCGCTTATGTCGACGACCAGTCCCAGGAGGAGATCCGTCTCGCGCGCGGCACGCTGACCGAGCCCGGCAAGAACTCTCCGTTCCGTGACCGCACCGTGGACGAGAACCTCGACCTGTTCCGCCGCATGAAAGCCGGCGAATTCCCGAACGGTGCGCGCGTGCTGCGGGCCAAGATCGACATGTCCTCGGGTAACATCAACCTGCGCGACCCCGTGCTGTATCGGATCCTGCATGCGCACCATCCGCGCACCGGGACCAAGTGGAGCATCTATCCGAGCTACGATTATGCCCACGGCCAGTCGGACGCCATCGAAGGCATTACGCACTCGATCTGCACGCTGGAGTTCGAGGACCACCGGCCGCTCTACGACTGGTTCATCGACAAGCTGCCGGTGCCGTCAAAACCGCACCAGTACGAGATGGCGCGGCTCAACATCACCTACACGCTGCTGTCCAAGCGCGTGCTGACCCAGCTCGTCCGCGACGGCCATGTCGCCGGCTGGGACGATCCGCGGATGCCGACCATGGCGGGGATGCGCCGCCGCGGCGTGCCGCCCGCCGCCTTGCGCGAATTCATCAAGCGCATCGGCGTTGCCAAGGCCAACAGTGTGGTCGACGTCGGCATGCTCGAGTTTTGCATCCGTGAGGAATTGAACCGCACATCGCAGCGGCGCATGGGCGTGCTGAAGCCGCTGAAAGTGGTGATCGAGAACTATCCCGAAGGGCAGACCGAGGAGCTCGAGGCGATCAACCATCCGGACGATCCGTCGGCGGGCACGCGCAAGATTACGTTCGGCCGCGAGCTTTATATCGAGCAGGACGACTTCATGGAGAACCCGCCCAAAAAGTTCTTCCGCCTGTCGCCGGGCAATGAGGTGCGGCTGCGCTATGCTTACTTCGTCAAGTGCACCGGCGTGATCAAGAACGGTAACGGCGAGGTGGTGGAGCTGCGCTGCACCTACGATCCCGCGACCAAGGGCGGCAACGCGCCCGACGGCCGCAAGGTCAAGGCAACCATGCACTGGCTGCCGGCGGCGACATCGGTGCCTGCGGAAATCCGCATCTACAACCAGCTGTTTGCGAACCCGAGCCCTGACGCCTCGAATTTCGCGGCCGATCTCAATCCGCAGTCGCTGGAGATTTTGGCCGACGCGCGGATCGAAGCCTCGGTTGCCGAGAGCAATGCGATCGAGCCGATGCAGTTCGAGCGCCAGGGCTACTTTGTGCGCGACAGGGACTCGACGCCGGGCAAGCCGGTGTTTTCGAGGACCATCGGTCTGCGCGATACGTTCGCGAAGGAAGTCGCCAAAGGCTGACAGGGTTGGGGCATATGAGCAACGAAGCCGACGCCATCGTTTCCGCCATCATCGCGAAATGGTGCGCCGGCTTCGCGACGCTCGATGCCGCCGCGCTGTCGTCGCTCTATGCGAAGGACGCGTTCTTCTTCGGCTCCAACCCAAAGCTCTATCGGGGCAGGGACGGCGTCGCCGACTATGCCAACGGCCTCCCGCGCTGGCGCAAGCCGAGCGCGACGTTCTCCGAGGTGCAGGCGGCGCAAGCGGGACCGGAGCTGATCAACATGGGTGCGACCGTCTCGTTCGACCTCGCGGGCGAACGGCCCGATCTCGTCGTCAAGATGAGCTGGGTCATCGTGCGCGAAGACGGCGACTGGAAAATCGTCAATCACCACGCTTCGGGGAAGGCGCCGCTGATCTGATGAGCCCGCCGCGCACGGCATCGTCATTTCGCGCAAGCAACGAACGCGCTGCCAGCGCGTTGAGGTGGATTCAAGCAAGGAACCCACCATGCAGAACATCGCAGAGCATATGGAAGTCATCGGCGCCGACGGCGTCCACATCGGCACGGTCGACAAGGTCGAAGGCAACCGCATCAAGCTGACCAAGAAGGACAGCGGCGAGGGCAGCCACAAGGGCCACCATCACTTCATCGACAAGGGCCTCGTCGCCGACATCGAGGGCAACAAGGTCCGGCTCTCGGCCAAGGCGGATGTAGCCGTGACGATGGAAGAGGAAAAGTAGGGGCTGTCACGCTCTGTTCCTGATCCGTACCGCTATTCGCCCACCTGCACGTTCCGGTAGCCTCTAGCCTCCGTTGCGTATCATCAGGTGCAGGGAATGGCGGAGCCGGGCCGGCCAGTACGGTCCCAGGGGTTAGCGGGCACTTGGCCCGTGGGCCGCGCCACGTCCGCGGGCGGGCTCGCGCCTGCGGGCTTCGATCTCTGGACATCGCTGGCCGAGACGCTGCGCGCCTGGGTGCGCGCTGAAGCCGGCGCCGGGCGGCTGTTGCCGTGGGTGCCCGTGGCCTTCGGTTGCGGGATCGCGCTCTATTTTGCCGCCGATCATGAGCCGGTGCTGTGGGTCGTTGCTTCAACTGCCGTCGCGCTCGTGCTTGGTGCGGTTCTGCTTCGCCGGAGCCGGCTGTTTGCGCCCGCCATCATGATCGCGGCGGTCGCGGCCGGTTTTGCCATGGCGACCTGGAAGACCGCGCGGATCGCCCACACCGTGCTGGCAAAGCCGCTTTATTCGGTGTCGCTGTCGGGCTTCGTCGAGACCCGCGACATCCGCGAGCGCACCGACCGCTTCGTGTTGCGCGTCACCGCGATGGAAGCGCAGCGCAGTGACGTCAAGCTCGAGCGTGTCCGCCTCTCGGTGCGCAAGGGGACGGCGCCCGAGGTCGGCAGCTTCGTGCAGTTGAAGGCGCGGTTGATGCCGCCGCTATCGCCGCTGCGTCCCGGCAGCTATGATTTCTCGCGCGACATGTTTTTCCAGGGCATCGGCGCGTCCGGTTTCGCCATGGGCGCGATCAATGTGGCGGCGCCGCCAGAGACCGGCGGCATCAGGCTGCGCTATGCCGCGATGATGCAGGGCCTGCGCGATGCGATCGATGCGCGCATCCGCGCCACGCTCGGCGGCGATAACCGCGCCATCGCAACCGCACTGCTGACGGGCCGGCGCGATGCGATCACCACGCCCGTCAACGACGCGATGTTCATCTCAGGGCTCGGCCACGTGCTCTCGATCTCCGGCTATCACATGGCCGTCGTCGCCGGCGTGGTGTTCTTCGCGGTGCGTGCGCTGCTCGCGCCGATTCCGGGACTGGCGGTCGGCTTCGCGATCAAGAAATGGTCTGCCGGCGCTGCGCTGGTCGCGGCTGCATTCTACCTGTTGCTCTCGGGCGCGGAGGTCGCGACGCAAAGATCGTTCTTCATGACAGCGGTGGTGCTGATCGCGGTGATGGTCGATCGCCGCGCCATCACCTTTCGCACGCTGGCGGTGGCAGCCCTGATCGTGCTCGCGGTGGCGCCGGAAGCGCTGGTGCATCCGAGTTTCCAGATGTCGTTTGCGGCAACGCTCGGGCTGGTCGCGCTGGTGCAGGTCGGCATGCCGAACCTGTTTGCATCGCCCGATCATTCGACGACTGCGCGCATTGCGATGTGGGGCGGCCGCGAGATCGCGATGCTTTTCATGGCCTCGATGATCGCCGGGCTTGCGACCACGCCCTATGCGGCCTTCCATTTCCACCGTGTCACGCCGTATGGCGTGCTTGCCAATCTCGGTGCAATGCCGGTGGTCTCGGCGCTGGTGATGCCGGCGGGGCTGTTGGGATTGCTCGCGGCGCCCTTCGGGCTGGATAGCCCGTTCTGGTGGCTGATGGGGATCGGCATCGACTGGATGATCGCGGTCACGCGCTGGGTGGCGGCGTTGCCTGGCGCGGTCGGCAGCCTGCCGGCTTTCGGCATCGCGCCGCTGATTGTGGCCAGCCTCGGGATCATCGTCATGGGCCTGCTGCGCACGCCGTTGCGCTGGTCCGGCGCGCTGGTGCTGCTGGTCGCGATCGTCTGGGGGCTGTCGGTGCGGCAGCCTGACATCCTGATCGCCGGCGACGGTCAGAGCGTCGCGGTGCGGGGCAGGGATGGGCAGCTACATTTGATCAGGACGAGCAAGGACAGCTTTCTGCTGAAGGAGTGGTTAGCTGCCGACGCCGATCGGCGCGATGCCGGTAGTAGCGCGCTGGCCGACGGCGTGTCGTGTGACGAGACCGGCTGCGTGACGCCGCTCGCCGACGGGCGGCTGGTCGCGCTGGCCTTGCGCATCGACGCGCTGGCGGACGATTGCAGCCGCGCTGCACTGGTGGTGACGGCGCGCCCGGCGCCACCGGATTGCGCGGCGATGGTGGTCGACCGGCAGCGTCTTGCCGCGCAAGGGGCGCTGGCGCTGATAAGGCACGGCGACGGCTTTGCGGTTCAGGCGGTGAAAGCTGGAGGCACTGACCGCCCGTGGTCACCTTCTATCGCCCGCGAGGCTGATTTCGGTACGAGCCTTGCGCCGCAGGCGGCGGCGCCCCGTAACCCGGACGCGACGCCGTCCGAGGCCGATTTGCAGGCCGACGATTGAGCGGATCGGCTACAGGTACCAGGCCAGCACGGCGTCGAGCCCGGCGCTTCCGATCACCGGCAGGGCCACCATCTGGCCCAGCCCGGCTGCGCGGGCCTCGGCCGCCGCGATCGAACCGTCATGCGCGAGATCGTCGTTGAGCGCAGGCATGCCGGTCGCCCAGGCTCCGCCGATGCTGCCGTCGCCTTTGGCGATGGATTTGTTCGCGTAGAGCGCGGCAAGGTCGGTCTGCGCGCTGCAATCGCCGGCGCGGAAGACCAGCGCCGTGCGGCCCTCGTTCGGGACCCAGATCTCGAAGCGCCGCGCAATTGGCGTTGCCTGCGCGGAGAGGAAGGTCAGCACCCAGGTCTGGTCGCTGCCGGTGCGGTAGGGCACGCCGACGCCGAGATTGATCCCGATCTCGGCGGCCTCTTCCCAGCGCAGAAAACTCTTGGTGCTGTGCAGGTCCTTGACGATCAACGGCAGGCCGGCTTTCCAGGTGCGTCCGGGCAGGCCGAAGCCGCGCGGAAATCTGGTGTGGCGGGAGTTGAACTCGAACATGTCGGCGGTGCCGTAGTAGCCGTCGACGAGCCCCATCTCGTGGGAGGTGTCGGGATCGTTGTGCCAGAGCTCGATCGCGCCGACATGCGCCGCGTCGTCGCCGCAGAACAGCACCATGACGGCTTGCAGGAATTCGCCCGAGAATACCGGCACCGCCACGCCGCAGGTGAGGCCGGCCGCGAGCGCCTGATCGGTCCGCTTGAAATAGGAATTGGCGAATTTGGTGAGGATCACGGGGTGGCCGCTTGCCCAGGCCTTGCCGGGAAGTCCCTCCTCATAACCGAAGTGCAAGCCCTCGCTCACGGCCTTGAAGGCGGAGAGGCCCTCGTCGCCGTAGAGGCCGCCGCCGAATTCCAGCCGCGTGCGCGTCCGGTCAGGCACCCAGAGTTCAACGACGCGAATGAAGGTTTTCATCGAACGTGCCCGCCGTCTCGAGCCCAAGACACCAGCCGAGAGAGCATCGGCCATTTGCCGGCGAAACGGACGTTCAAAATTCAGGCAGGGCCGCGCAAACTTCGTGCGACGGGGAGGCGTGGCGGATCGGGATTTCCGGAGACACAAAGACCACCACGTCGCCGGCTACGGCCGGCGATGGCGATTTCAATCCTGACCCCGACCGGAGAGCCGGGGGGAGCTGCGTCAGCCGATCGGCAGGCGTCTGATCGTTGGCCTCTCGGCAATGATCTCAGGCTTGTGCTCGCGCTCGCCGAGCGGCTGGGTCACCGGCAATTGCAGCACGGTTGCGCGCTGGCCTTCGACGAGCTGCGTCACCAGCACGTATTTGCCGTCGGGAAATTCGATCGCATCATGATGGCGATCGGGGATGTGCGGATCGATTTTGCCGAACTTGCCGACGCGCGAGTTGATGGTGCGTGTCCAGATCCAGCGATTGTCGTAGCGGACGCTGTCGGCGAAGGCGAGCTCCGTTCCCGGCAGCAGGCAGACCGCGACGGAGAGATCGGCTTCGGAGGCGAAGCCGCGCGTCGAGGTGCCGCGGAAATTTGTCGTGACGATGGTCTCGCCAACTTCTGCGGGACGCGTCGCGACGGCGTGCAGGCTGTAGTCACACATCGGGTGCTCCTCATTCGAAGATAGCAACCCGCGCCTCCTCTCGAGGCGCAGGCCTCTATCAGAGTGGAAGCCCGTCAGCGTCTGCTTGGTTGTGGGCAAATCTGCGGCTTGGATCCGCAGGCAGGATCACAATATCTTTTTCAAATGCACCGGGAACAAAGCCCGCTCCCGTGCATTCGGGAGGCGCGTGTCAGCGCCCGGCGGGCGCCGACCAGCCGGAATATTGCCAGCCCGGCAGCGATGGCTGCGCGACGGCATTGTGGGCGTTGCGGAATTGCTCGCTCGCCGCAGTCTCTTTGCGGATAGGGTGGCGTGATTGTGCGGCGAAAGCCTGCGGCGCTGATGCTGCTATCAGCGTCGCCGCGACTGCACTTAAGATGATCTTGCGCATGATTTTTCCTCGAACCCTTAAAGCCTTGCGAAGCGGTGCTGCTTCGTGCGGCATGGCGAGGATGTAGCGCTGGAAGAGGGGCCGGATAATCTGCGCGAAACCAGAAAGACTATCCAGCGGGAGCGGACAATCATCCGCTCCAATTTTGGATCGGCGACGCCGATCGAAAGCGCGTGGAGCGCTCAGTATTTTCGGTACAGCCCGATCAGCTTGCCCTGAATCTTGACCCGGTTGGGCGGCAGGATGCGGACCTCGTAGGCGGCATTCGCCGGCTCGAGCGCGATCGAGGCGCCGCGGCGGCGGAAGCGCTTCAGGGTGGCTTCCTCATCGTCGATCAGCGCCACCACGATGTCGCCGGTGTCGGCGCTTTCGTTGCGCTGGATCAGCGCCATGTCACCGTCGAGGATGCCGGCCTCGACCATGGAGTCACCGCGTACTTCGAGCGCGTAATGCTCGCCCGAGCCGAGCATGTCGGGCGGCACGCTGATGGTGTGGCTGCGGGTCTGCAACGCCTCGATGGGCGTACCGGCCGCGATGCGACCCATCACGGGCACAGCGACGGGACGCTCGCCCTCGTCAGCGGACGGACTGGAGGCCGTGCGCACCTTGCCGAGATTGCCCTCGATGACGCTCGGCGTGAAGCCGCGGCGGCTGCCGGCGGCGGCCTGGAGCTCGGGTAGCTTGATCACCTCGATGGCGCGGGCGCGGTTGGGAAGGCGGCGGATGAAGCCGCGCTCCTCGAGCGCGGTAATCAGGCGATGGATGCCCGACTTCGAGCGCAGGTCGAGCGCGTCCTTCATCTCGTCGAAGGAGGGCGGCACGCCGCTTTCCTTCAGCCGTTCGCTGATGAACCGCAGGAGCTCGTATTGTTTGCGCGTTAACATCTCGACCAAAATCCCCCGGTTGATGTCGTTCGATTCCGAGACGCTGAATTCGGCAATAAGCCGCTACATGCTCGAAACAAATCATGAACGGACACTATATGTTCGATACATGTTCCGCAACTGCTTAATTTACCGTGAACGCGACAAAGTTCGCGGAACGCATGCGAACGAAGCGTTCAGACGGGCAGGCGCAGCACCTCGCAAGGCGAGCCGGCTGCAGCAATGGGCGCGAACGGCGCGCGCACGAGAAGTGCCTGTGCCGCAGCGAGATTCGCAAGCAGCGAGGAATCCTGATGATTGACGGGAAGGGCTATGAGCGTGCCGTCGTCGCGCAGCTCGAGGCGCGCGCGCAGATAGTCCTCGCGCTGATCGTTGGCGCCGACATCGCGGCCGAGCACCGCGCGCTCGCGGCGGTGGTGAATCAGCGAACGGCCTGACAGCGCGCGAATCAGCGGCACCATGAACAGGAAGCCGCACACATAGGATGACACGGGATTGCCGGGCAGGCCGATCACACGCATCGCGCCGAGCCGGCCGTGCATCATCGGCTTGCCCGGCCGCATCGCGATCTTCCAGAACGCCATCGCGGTGCCTTCGTCCCTCAGCGCCTGCTGGACCAGATCGTGGTCGCCGACCGAGGCGCCGCCAGTGGTGATCAGGATGTCGGCGCCGCTCTCGCGGGCGCGGCGGATGCCGGCGGTGGTGGCGTCCAGCGTGTCGGCGGCAACGCCGAGGTCGATGGTCTCGGCGCCCTCGCTGCGGGCGAGCGCGTGCAGGGCATAACCGTTGGAATAGACGATCTGGCCAGGACCCGGCGTGGTGCCGGGCATGACCAGCTCATCCCCGGTGGCGAGGATCGCGACCTTCGGACGGCGGCGGACAGCGAGGTGCGGGTGGTTCATGCCGGCGGCAAGCGCGAGGTCGCGCTCGGTCAGCCGGTTTCCATGGCGCAGCAGCACGTCGCCTTCCGAGAAATCGACGCCGGCGGGACGGATGTGCCGGCCCGTAACCGCGGCTTCCTTGATCGTGATGCGCTTGCCGTCGGCGACGGTGTCCTCCTGGATCACGACCGCGTCCGCGCCATCGGGAACGACGCCGCCAGTGAAGATCCGCACCGCTTCGCCGGCACTGACCGATCCTGCGAACGGCCGCCCCGCCGCGACCTCGCCGATTAGGGTAAGCTGGGAATCGATCTTCGCCGCATCGGCTGCGCGCACCGCGTAGCCGTCCATCGCCGACATCGCCTGCGGCGGCTGCGTGCGCCGCGCCGCCACATCGCGCGCAAGCACGCGGTGGAAGGCGTTTTCGAGCGCAGCCATTTCCTCGGCCAGAGGCTCTGCACCCGCGAGCACAGCGGCAAGCGCGTCGGAAACCGGCATCAGGGCCACAGCGAACTCCCGCAACACATCGAAGGACTCGGTCGGCAAGGTTCTAGCCGAGCGGAGCAGCCGACGCAAAAGGGCTATATTGGCGCGAAGCGTTCGCTTCCTTTCGGGCGCGACCGTGCCGATCGTTGGACCTATGAAGTCGAAGCCGCGCTCCGCCATTTCGAGCAATAAAGCTCAACTCCGACGCGGCATGATCCGGAATAGGAGACGGACCGGCACGAGGACGGCCATGGTGAGGACGAGAAGGACGAGGGCCACGGGCAGCACCCTCAGGTCCCGGGCTACCTGATCGGACTAACGTCCGGCGCTGCAGGGCCCTGGTCCTTGTCGGGCAGCGGATCGGCCTGCGATTTCAGGTCGGCGGCCTTGCTGATCAGCTTGGCGGAAAGCTCAGAATCCGAGGTGGTCCTGGCGAATTTCATCAGCAGGGAGGCCTGCTTGGTGAGGTATGTTTTGCCCAACACGACGATAGACCCAATGTGTAATTCCCAACGGATTCATGAGTCCTGAGAGGGGCATTCGTTCCCGGAACTTTGTACAAAAATGCACAAAGGGTTTGGGTTCCCAGTCTCCCGGCAAATAGTTCCGGGAGGGGCCGGGTGATCGTCCGGCCTGCGGTCAGATGCCCAACGCTTTGAGCGCGGTCCCGACATCTGTCGGCGAGGTCACATGCACCGCGGTCAGGCCACGCGCCCGTGCTCCCTCGATGTTCTCCGCGAGGTCGTCGAAGAACACGATGCGGTTTGCCGGCAAGCCCATCGCCGCGACCACGTGGTCGAACGCCTCCGCATCCGGTTTGCGCAGGCCAATGCTGGACGACAGATACAGCTCGCGGAAATGGCCGAGCAGGCCGGCATATTCCTTCGAGAAATGGTCGACATGCGGCCGGTTGGTGTTGGAGAAGGCGTAGAGCGGCATCTGCTTCGCGGCGCGCGGCAATAGCTCCGCGATGTCAGGCATTTCGCCGGCGAAGATCGCATTCCAGCCCTCCAGGAACTGTGCATCCGAAATGCCGATCCCGAGTGACGAGCGCAGCGAGGCGAAATACTCCTCATCGCTGATCTTGCCGATTTCGTGCAGCCGGTAGGCCTCCTCGCGCACAAAGCGTGCGACGATGGCTTCCGGCTTGCAGCCCGCATGTCCCGCCCAGCAGGCGACCGCTTTGGAGAAATCGATATCGAGCACGACGCGCCCGAGATCGAACAGAAGCGCATCCGCGCTGCCGGGAGAAAGCGAGGTCACCTGCATCCTTTCACTCAGTAGCGATACGGATCGTGGTCGAACAGCGGGAAGGCGCTGAACACGCTCGGCGCGTTCGTCGCAATTGCCGGATGCAGGCAGGCCTTGTTGACCTCGGCAAACGAGGTGGCGCCCAAAAGGCCAAGGCAGCGCAGCACCTCGTCCTCCAGCAGCTCCAGCATCCGCGTCACGCCGGCTTCGCCGTTGGCCGCCAGGGCCCAGCATTGCAGCCGACCGATGCCGACCATGTCGGCGCCTGCCGCGATCGCCTTGACGATGTCGGTGCCACGGCAGATGCCGCCATCGACCATGATCTTGGCGCGGCCCTTCACCGCGTCGACGATTTCAGGGAGCACATGCATGGCGCCGCGGCCGTGATCGAGCTGGCGGCCGCCATGGTTGGAGACGTAGATCCATTCCACGCCATGATCGACCGCGATCTGGGCGTCCTCGGCGGTGGCGATGCCCTTGAGGATCAGCGGGATCTTGAACTTGTCCTTGACCATCTTCACGGTCCGCCACTCCAGGCCCTTCTGGTAGTCGCCGCCGGTGGCGCGCAGGCGGCTCTCGCGAACATAGCGCTTGGCGATGTCACGTTCGCGACGGCTGTAATGGGCGGTGTCGACGGTCAGGCAGAACGCCGCATAGGCGTTCTTCTCGGCGCGACTGACGACATCGGCGACGAAGGCGTCATCGCCGCGGACATAGAGCTGGTAGAGGCGCAGCGCATCGGGGGCGGCCTCGGCGGTCTTCTCCAGGCCCGGCTCGGACACCGAGCTCAGCATGTGCGCCGCACCAAAGGTGCCGCAGGCCCGTGCCACGCTGGCGGCGCCATCCGGATCGAAGATCTCGAGCGCACCGACCGGGGCCAGCACCACCGGCAGGCGCATCTTGCGCCCGAACTGCTCGACCGAGCCGTCGATCTTGCGCACGTCGCGCAGCACACGCGGCCGGAAGGCGATCTCGTCCAGGGCCATGCGGTTGCGGCGCATCGTGGTCTCGGTCTCGGCGGCGCCGACGATGTAGTCCCAGGCGTTCTGGTTGAGGTTGGAGCGCGCTTTCCGGATGAATTCGTGCAGGTTCTGGAATGGCTCGGTGCTGGCGCCGAGTTCGACATTCCTTTCCGGCTGGATGCGGGGCGCTTCGTTCATTGTTATCCTCCCGAGAATTTGAAGCCTTATCTCATCGCCTAACCCGTCCGGCCCTGCAAAACCATCCTAATATCGCATAGCTGCGAAGCGTAGGCCGGCCAACCGATTCCCGGCCGGCGCGAGACGGTTTTCGAATGTTGCCAAAAGTTTAGGCCCAGACGAAGGGATTTTTGCGGTGTACCCGCCGGCGTGGCATCCCGGCCTTGAAGAAACCAGAATGGTATTGTGAGAACCGGGCTGGATCGCCATTTGCATGGCGGCTCCCGAGCCCCGAGCAAGAAGGCTAACTGATCCATGCGGAAAACCCTGCTGTTCCCCCTGGGCGCGCTCACCGGAGTGTGCCTGACCCTTCTGGTATCCGGTCCGCAGGGCGGACTATGGGCGGCGAGGGCGGCGGCAGGCGCGGACGATGCTTATTCCCAGCTCAATCTGTTCGGCGAAGTGTTCGAGCGGGTGAAGGCCAGCTACGTCGAGAAGCCCGACAATTCCAAGCTGATCGAAGGCGCGATCACCGGCATGGTGACCTCGCTCGATCCGCACTCGCGCTACATGAACGACAAGGCCTGGACCGAGATGCAGGAGACCACCTCCGGCGAGTTCGGCGGCCTCGGCATCGAGGTCACGATGGAGGAGGGCCTGGTCAAGGTCGTCTCGCCGATCGACGAGACGCCGGCCTCGAAGGCCGGCATCATGTCGGGTGACCTCATCAGCAAGATCGACGGTGAGGCCGTGCAGGGCATGACGCTCGAGCAGGCCGTCAACAAGATGAAGGGCCCGGTCGACACCCAGACCAAGCTCACCATCGTGCGCAAGGGCGCCGACGCCCCGCTCGATGTCGCGATCAAGCGCGAGATCATTCATGTGCGCCCGGTGCGCTTCCACGTCGAGAATGGCGATATCGGCTATATCCGCGTCACCTCGTTCAACGAGCAGACCACCGACGGGCTGAAGAAGGCGATCGCGTCGATCTCCAAGGATGTCCCGCCGGAGAAGCTGGTCGGCTACGTGATGGACCTGCGCAACAATCCGGGCGGACTGCTCGACCAGGCCGTGTCGGTGTCGAGCGCCTTCCTGCAGCGCGGCGAGGTCGTTTCGACCCGCGGCCGCAATCCGGAAGAGACCCAGCGCTTCACCGCGCATGGCGGCGACCTCACCAAGGGCAAGCCGCTGGTGATTCTGGTCAACGGCGGCTCGGCTTCGGCCTCCGAGATCGTGGCCGGCGCGCTGCACGACCACAAGCGTGCGACCATCATCGGCACGCGCTCGTTCGGCAAGGGCTCGGTGCAGACCATCATTCCGCTCGGCACCGGCAATGGCGCGCTGGCGCTGACCACGGCGCGCTACTACACGCCGTCGGGCCGCTCGATCCAGGCCCAGGGTATCGCGCCCGACATCGAGATCCTCCAGGACGTGCCGGCGGAGCTGAAGGGCCGGATGGACACCATGGCGGAGTCCCAGATGCGCGGCCATCTGCAGGCCGCCGACGGCACCGAGCAGACCGGATCGCAGTCCTACGTCCCGCCGGAAGAGAAGGACGACAAGGCCCTGCATACGGCCTACGACTTCCTCCACGGCGTGACCGCGAATGCGGTCGCCGCGAAGCCCGCACCGAAGACGACGGTGCCGAACTAAGCCTTACGACTTCGAGACATCGATATCGCCCGGGGGTGGATCACCGCTCCCGGGCGATTTCGTTTGGGGCGCCGTCTCAATGATCTGTGGCCCGGATTGCGCTGCGCTCCATCCGGGCTACGTTCGCTAGCTAGCTCGCCTCTCGCCGGCGGCTTTCCTTGCCGTCGCGCTGGGCGAGCCGGCTCCGATGCAGCGCGAACAGCTCCAGCACCTTTTCGGCCGGCTTTGCGGCACTGAACAGATAGCCCTGCATCTCCGAGCAACCGAGCGCGCGGAGCAGGCGCTGCTGTTCCTCGGTCTCGACGCCCTCGGCCGTGGTGGTCATGCGACGGGCGGCTGCCAGATTGACCACGGCCTGCACGATGCTGGCGGAGCCATCGGGGCCGGCGATGTCGCTGACGAAGCAGCGGTCGATCTTGATCTTGTCGAACGGGAAGCGGTGCAGGTAGCTCAGCGAGGAGTAGCCGGTGCCGAAATCGTCGAGCGCGATGCGCACGCCGATGGCGCGGAGCTGGTGGAGGATCGCCAACGCGGTGTCGTCGTCGCGGATCAGCACCGCCTCGGTGATCTCGAGCTCGAGGCGGCTGGCCGGCAAATTGGATGCGGCGAGCGCCGCCATGATCTTGAGCGCCAGCGTGCCGCTCTTGAACTGCACCGGCGAGACGTTGACGGCGAGGCGGATGTCGTCGGGCCAGGTGGCCGCGTCGCGGCAGGCGGTCGCCAGCACCCATTCGCCGATCTCGTTGATCAGGCCGGTGTCTTCCGCGATCGGGATGAACTCGGCCGGCGAGACCATCCCGCGCTCGGGATGGCGCCAGCGCACCAGCGCCTCGCAGCCGGTGATGCGGTCGTCCTTCAGGCTCAGGCAGGGCTGGTAGTAGACCTCGAGGTCGCCATGGGCGATGGCGTGGCGCAGGTCGATCTCGAGCTGCCGCCGCTCGTGGACCTTGGCGTCCATCTCCGGCTCGAAGAAACGATAGGTGCGGCGTCCGGCGGCTTTGGCGGCGTACATCGCCATGTCCGCGTTCTTCAAGATCTGGTCGAGCGCAGTCCCGTGTCTCGGTGCCAGCGCGATGCCGATGCTGGCGTCGGTGGTGAGATGATGGCCCATGCAGTCGAACGGCGCGCGGATGGCTTCGAAGATTCGCGCGACGAGATCGTTGACTTGGTCCAGCGAGGTGATCGCGCTCTGCACGATCGCGAACTCATCGCCGCCGAGTCGTGCCACGAAGTCCCCCGGGCCCGCGCACCGACTGAGGCTCGCCGCCACCGACTTCAAGAGCTCGTCGCCGACGAGATGGCCGAGCGCGTCGTTGACGCCCTTGAACTCGTCGATGTCGATGTAATGCACCGCGATCTCTTCGCCGTCGGCGATGGCGGCCAGCTCTTGCCGCAGATGCTCGTGGAACATGGCGCGGTTGGGCAGGTCGGTCAGCGCGTCGTAATGGGCGAGGTGAGTGATGCGCTCCTCGATGCGCCTGCGCTCGGTGATGTCTTCGTGCGTCGCCACCCAGCCGCCGTCCGCGAGCGGTTCGTTGAGGATGTGGATCGAGCGTCCATCGGAGGTGTCGACCACCATGGAGTTGCGCGCATGGATGTCGCGCAGCACGCGCCCAACATAGTCGTCGACGTCGCCGGTGAACGAGCCGGTCGCCTTGCGATGGGCGATGATGTCGCGGAAGCTGGAGCCGGGCTTCACCACCTCGGGCGACAGGCCGTACATCTCGATATAGCGCTGGTTGCACACGACGAGCCGCCGCTCGGCGTCGAACAGCAACAGGCCCTGGGTCATGTTGTTGACGGCGCGGTCCAGGCGTAGCTTTTCCAGCGTCAGCCGCTCCCGCGAGAGGCGATGCTGCTCCAGAAGCTTGCGCACGATCGCGATCAGCACGCCGGCGATGGCGAGCGCGGACGAGGCGGCGACCGAGATCAGGATGACGATCTGCTCGCGCCAGTCCGTCAGGGCCGCCGCGCGCGTCGCGGTGGCCATCATCAGGATCGGGAAGTGGGGCAGGGCGTGCGAGGAGATCAACCGGTCCTCGCCGTCGACCGGGCTCATGAAGCGTCCGGCGAAATGGTCGAGCCCGAAGACCCGCTGCTGCGCGAACGGGCCGGTCTTGAAATTCCGCCCCATCAAGTCTTCGGAGTGGGGGTAGCGGGCCAGCAGCGTGCCGTCCCGATGCAGCATCGAGATCGTCGCGCCTTCGCCGAGCACGACCGACTCGAAGAATTTCTCGAAATTGGCCGGCTCGATGCCGCGTCCGACCACGCCCATGAATTCGCCGTTCGGGCCGACGATCTTGCGGACGATCAGGATGGTCCATGCCCCGGAGATGCGGCTGTGCAGCGGCTCGACCAGGATGTCGGGCGCGTTGGGGTCGTATCGGAAGGTGCGGAAATAGGCGCGATCGGCGAGGTTGACCTTCGGAGCCGGCCACGCCGTCGACGAGTTGATCAGATTGCCGTCGGCATCGATGACGTTGACGCCGCCCATATAGGGGAGCGCCTCGATCTTCGAGCGCAGCAGCCGGTGGATGTCCTGGCCGGAGAGGCGCTTGCGATAGTCTTCCGCGCTATTGATGCCGATGGCGCGAACGTGGTCGACGAAGTCCTTCTGGATGACCGCGAAATCCTGCAATTGCTGATCGAAATGATGGGCGAGCATCAGCACGGTGTTTTCCAGCTCGCGGCCGGAGTTGCGTAGCGCGCGCTCGCGGAAGTTCTGCGCCATCAGGACCGCACCGACGGCGATCGCGGCGATCAGGAGCGTGCCGCCCACGACCAGCCAGCGGATCGGTCCGCTGCGCACGAAGGCCTGGTCAAACAGGCGACTGACGTATTTCGTCTTCATGTCGATCGTTACTGCGCACACGCCAGGATCAATTCTTGATCCTCAAAACATCCGTCGGTTTACGGGAACGATGTGGAGGCGAAGTTAGCAAGCGCAGTTAATGCGACATGAATGGCGGCACACAAAAGCAATCCATCCGCGGGATGCAAGCCGTGCAGGAATTGCCGCAAGGCCTCCGCGATGCCGGTCAATTGCTGCCGGCCTTGCGATGATCAACCAAGGCTTAACCATCTAACATGCTGGTGATCCTCAAGCTCGCATTGGCACGTGATTTGCGAACAAGCCTGCCGACGATACAGTGAGGATACGATCATGAAAGACGTTTTGAAAAATTTCATTGCCGACGAATCCGGTGCGACCGCGATCGAATACGGCCTGATCGCCGCCGGCATCGCGCTTGCGATCATCGCCGTCGTCAACAATCTCGGCTCGACGCTGAAGCTGAAATTCGGATCGATCAGCACGTCACTGAAGTAGCCGCGATCAGGCGCGGTAATGGCCGGACTTGCCGCCGAGCTTCTCGACGAGATGGATGCCCTCGATGCGCACGCCGCGTTCGACTGCCTTGATCATGTCGTAGATGGTGAGGCAGGCGACCGACACCGCGGTCAGCGCCTCCATCTCGACGCCGGTCGGGCCCGTGACCTTCACGCTGGCCCGGACCAGGCAGCCCGGCAGCTTGGTGTCGGGCTCGATGTCCACCGTGACCTTCGACAGCGCGAGGGGATGACAGAGCGGGATCAGCTCGGAGGTGCGTTTGGCGGCCATGATGCCGGCGATGCGTGCGGTGCCGAGCACGTCGCCCTTCTTGGCATTGCCCGAGACGATCAGATCGAGCGTCGCCCTGGTCATGACGACGCGGCCTTCCGCGACCGCAAGCCGTTCGGTCGCCGCCTTGTCCGAGACGTCCACCATTCGCGCCTCGCCGGAGGCGCCGATATGGGTGAGGGCAGGGCCGGCCTTGGCCGGTTTGGCTTTTGCGGGCTTACGCGCCATCAGCGCGTGCCTGCGGGGCGCGTAGTCTCGCGTGCAAGCAGCGTGCGTGTGGCGGCAGTGACGTCGGCCTGCCGCATCAGGCTCTCGCCGACCAGGAAGGTCGACATGCCGACGCGCTCGAGCCGGGCGATATCCGCGGGCGTGAAGATGCCGCTCTCGCCGACCATCAGCCGCTCGCTTGGGATCAGCGGCGCCAGCGCTTCGCTGGTCGCAAGCGTGGTCTCGAAGCTGCGCAAATTGCGGTTGTTGACGCCGATCATCGGCGAGCGCAGTTTTAGTGCGCGATCGAGCTCGGCACGGTCGTGGATCTCGATCAGCACATCCATGCCATAGGCGATGGCAGCGTCTTCCAGATC
This sequence comes from Bradyrhizobium sp. OK095, assembly GCF_900109945.1. GTDB lineage: Bacteria > Pseudomonadota > Alphaproteobacteria > Rhizobiales > Xanthobacteraceae > Bradyrhizobium. The sequence continues at coordinate 247,368 of NZ_FOBX01000007.1, read as the reverse complement.
GCTGGCGGTGGCATCGTCGAGCGCATCCATGATGATCAGGATGCAATCGGCGCCATGCGCGCGTGCCTCGACCACCTGATAGGTGTCGAACAGAAAATCCTTGCGCAGCACCGGCAGTGAGGTGGCCGCGCGCGCGGCCACCATGAAGTCGAGATGGCCCTGAAACGAGGGTGTGTCCGTCAACACCGAGAGGCAGGCGGCGCCGCCGGCCTCATAGGCCATGGCAAGCTGTGGCGGATCGAAATCCGCGCGGATCAGCCCCTTTGACGGCGAAGCCTTCTTGACCTCGGCGATCAGCGCGTAATCGCCATTGGCATGCTTGGCCTTGATCGCGCGTACGAAGCCGCGCGGCGCGGGTTGAGCCTTGGCCTTGGCCTCGACGGCGGAGAGCGGCTGCGCGCGCTTGGCGGCTGCAATCTCCTCGCGCTTATAGGCTTCGATCTTGGTCAGGATGTCCGACATGTCAGGCTCAGGCGTTGGAGATCGCAATCAGATGCTTGAGCCGCGCGCTGGCAGCACCGCTGTCGAGCGACTTTGCGCCGATCGCAACACCTTCCCTAAGGTCCTTGGCGCGGCCGGCCACCATCAGGGCGGCGGCCGCGTTGACAAGCGCGACGTCGCGATAGGCGCTCGGCTTGCCGTTGAGCACGCTTAGGAGCGCGATCGCGTTGGAGTCGGCGTCGCCGCCCTTGAGTGCGCCGGGCTCACAGCGCGGCAGGCCCGCGTCCTCCGGCGTGATCTCGAAGTTCTTGATCTCGCCATTGTGGAGAGAGGATACGAAAGTCGGGCCGGTCAGGGTGATCTCGTCGAGGCCATCGGAGCCGTGCACCACCCAGGCGGATTCGGAGCCGAGGTTCTTGAGCACCTGCGCCAGCGGCTGCACCCATTGCCTTGAGAATACGCCGACCATCTGCCGCTTCACGCCGGCCGGATTGGAGAGGGGGCCGAGCAGGTTGAAGATCGTGCGGGTGGCAAGCTCGACCCGGGTCGGGCCGACGTTCTTCATGGCGGGATGGTGGGCGGGGGCGAACATGAAGCCGATCCCGCATTCGCGCACGCAGCGGCCGACCTGCTCCGGCCGGAGGTCGATCTTCACACCGAGCGAGGCCAGCACGTCGGCGGCGCCCGAGCGCGACGACAGCGCGCGGTTGCCGTGCTTGGCCACGGGCAGGCCGGTGCCCGAGACGATGAAGGAGGCGCAGGTCGAGACGTTGACCGAGCCGGAGCCGTCGCCGCCGGTGCCGACGATGTCGATGGCGTCAGGCGGTGCCGCCACGGTCAGCATCTTCGAGCGCATCGCCGTGACCGCGCCGGTGATCTCGTCCACGGTCTCGCCGCGTACCCGCAGGGCCATCAGCAGGCCGCCCATCTGCGAGGGCGTGGCCTCGCCGGACATCATGGCGTCGAAGGCGGACGCAGCTTCGTCACGCGACAGGCTGGCGCCGGTCGCCACTTTTCCAATGATCGATTTCAGGTCGTCCATCGCGTGCTTTCAACTTACTGGTTCGCGCCCGTCACCTGCGCGAAGGCGGCCTGATTGATGGTGGTCCCGATGTCGGCTTCAAGCTTGTTGACGTAGGAGGCGACCTGCTCCTCGGTCTGCGCCTGGTCGAGGGTACCCTTGAGCTTCTTGACCGCTTCGGAGGCGGCGTCGACCGCGGGATCGACGATGTCGGTGACGCGGAAGACGATCATTTCGGTGCCGCCGGTTACCGGCGTCTGTCCGACGCCGTCCTTGGCAGTGCGGAAGGCCGCCGCCACAACGGCGGCAGGCACGCTGGCGGGCGTATCCTCGCGCTTGAAGCCGGTCGCGGTCTCGACCTTGGCGCCGACCGCGGCGGCTTCATCGGCGAGCTTGCCGCCTGCTCCGAGCTTCTGCGCCATCTCGGTCGCCTTGGTCTTCAGCTTGGTCGCGATCTGGTCCTGGCGCCAGCGCGCCTCGACCTGGTCGCGGACCTCGTCGAGATTGCGGTCGCGCGAGGGCGTGATGGCGAGCACATCGTACCAGACATAGCCGCCCTTGAACGAGATCGCGTCGTTGTCGACGCCGACATCGGTGTTGAAAGCCTGCGATACCAATTCGAGGCCCTGCGGGATGCTGGGGATCGGCTGGCCGTTCGGGGCGCGGCCGGAGCGATCGACGGCGTCGATGGTGACGGCGGCGAGGCCGAGCTTTTGCGCTGCGTCGATCACGCTGGCGCCGCCGCCGCGCTCGTCTTCCATCTTGTCGCGGAGATCGGCGACCTTGATGCGCGCGCGCTCGGTGGCGATCTCGCGCTTGAGGTCGCCGGCAACGCTGGCGTAGTTCGCCTCATTGCCCGGCTCGATCTTGCCGACCTTGACGATGGATGTGCCGATGCCGCCCTGGATCGGCTGGCTGATCTCGCCTGCGGGAAGCGCGAAGGCGACATTTCCGACCGCGGCGTCGAGCGAGGATTTGGCCACGAGCCCGAGGTCGACTTCGGAGGCGCTGAGCCCGCGCTCCTTACCGAGGTCCTCGAACGAGGTCCCGCCGGCGAGGCGCTCGCGTGCCGCCTTGGCCTCAGCCTCATTGGGGAACACGAGCTGCTGGATCTGGCGCTTCTCCGGCGTGCCGAGCCGGTCCTTGCGCTGCTCGAACAGTTTCTTAGCGTCCTCGTCGGAGACCTCGCTCCATTTGCCGATTTCTTCCGGCGAGATCACGGCGAAGGCGATCTTGCGATATTCGGGCGCGCGGAACTGGACTTTGTGATCCTCGAAATAGGCGGCGAGCGCCTCAGGCGAGGGCGCCTCGATGGTGCCGGCCTGGGCTGCGTCGAGCCTGACGAATTCGATCGCGCGCTGCTCGTTCTGGAAACGCGTCAGCACGTCGAGCAACGCCTTCGGCGGCTCAAGGCCGGCGCCGATCGTGCCGGTGATCTGCCGGCGCAGCGACACCTTGCGCTGGTCGGCGACGTAGCGCTGCTCGGTGTAGCCGAAGTTGCGAATCACAGCCTGGAAGCGGTTCGGATCGAAGCTGCCATTGACGCCCTTGAAGTTGGGGTCGTTCATGATGAACTGGCGGATCTGGTCGTCGGACTGACCGAGCCCGAGCCGGCGTGCCTCTTCGTCGAGGGCGGCTTCCGCGATGGTCTGCTGGAGCACCTGACGGTCGAGGCCGAAGGCGCGCGCCTGGTCAGGCGTCAGCGGACGGCCGACCTGGCGGCTGATCTGTTGCAGGCGGTCGGTGTAGATCTGACGGAACTCGTTCAGCGAAATCTCGGTGCCGCCGACCTTGGCGACGGTGGACTGCCCAAAGCCCTTGAAGATGTCGGCGATGCCCCAAACGCCGAAACTGATGATCAACACGCCCATCACGATGGCCATGATGGTCTTGCCGACCCAGTTTGATGAGGCCTTGCGCATTCCTCGAAGCATTTGGTCCAACTTGTCTGGCAGGAGGGGAACGGGAGCGCGTCTTAATGCAGATTCCGCGCGTCACCAAATTGATATGCCATCATAAAGTGGCGGCTTTCCCCCCGCAACCTCAGGTCAGGCAGGTCGCCGGTTCTGCGGTTAAAAGCCCCAAAGCGTTTTCCAGCGGAGTGGACCCCGGTTCGCGTCAAGAAAACGCGTCAAAACAAGAATCTGGAACTGCCGCGGCAGCTCTGCTAGCGCTGCACAAAACCTCATTCTGCGGGAAATTGACATGACCGACGCCATCCGACCGCTGATTGCCGGCAACTGGAAAATGAACGGGCTGAGGGGCTCGGCTGCCGAATTCGACGCCATGCTCAATGGCGCGGCAGAAATGGCAGCCAAGGCCGATCTGCTGGTCTGCCCGCCGGTAACCCTGGTCGCGGCCTTCGCCGACAAGGCGCGCGGCAAGACGGTTGCGGTGGGGGCCCAGGATTGCCACCCCAAGGCCTCCGGCGCCCATACCGGCGATATCGCCGCCGAAATGCTGGCGGATGCCGGCGCGACCGCCATCATCGTTGGCCATTCCGAGCGCCGCGCCGACCATGGCGAGAGCGATGCCCTTGTCAGGCAGAAGGCCGAAGCCGCCTGGCGCGCCGGGGTGTTCGCGATCGTCTGCGTCGGCGAGACCCAAGGCCAGCGCGACGCCGGCCAGACCCTGGATATCCTGCGCGGCCAGCTCGATGGCTCGTTGCCGGACGCCTCGACCGCCGCGAATTTGGTCGTGGCCTATGAGCCGGTCTGGGCGATCGGCACCGGCCTGACCCCCACGGCCCAGGATGTCGAGCAAATTCATGGCTTTATCCGGGAGTTCCTGACCTCCCGGTTTAGCGCTGATGGGGCGAAGATGCGGATCCTCTATGGCGGCTCGGTGAAGCCCTCGAACGCGGCCGAGCTGATGGCGGTCAAGAACGTCAACGGCGCGCTGATCGGCGGCGCCAGCCTGAAGGCGGCCGATTTCCTTGCGATTGCCAAAGGCTGCCCCTAGCTAACGTCTGAACGCGATCGGGACCCGATCGGGGGTGGCAATGCCGTTTCCGATCGTGTAACACCGCGCAACTTCAGGAAAACCCGCGAAGCGCGATCGGCCGCCGTCTCGGCGCTGTCGGCTTGTGACGGAAGGACATTATGCAGACTGTTGTCATCGTCATTCACCTCATGATCGTCTCCATCATGATTGGCGCCGTTCTGCTCCAGAAGTCGGAAGGCGGCGGCCTCGGCATGGGCGGAGGCGCGGGCTTCATGTCGAGCCGCGGCACCGCGAACCTGTTGACGCGGACGACCGCGATTCTCGCTGGCGGCTTCTTTCTGACCAGCCTGTTCCTGTCCTGGCACGCCGGGTACAACCGCGCGCCCTCGTCGATCATTGGCACGCCGGCGTCGCAGAGCCAGCCGGCCGGCGGATCGCCGCTCGCGCCGCCGACTTCGGGCGGCATCCTGGATTCGCTGAAGAAGGCCGACGAGCAGCAGCAGGCGCCGGCTCCGAGCGGTCCGCAGGTGCCGCGCTCGCAATAAAGCAGGGGGGCCATGCAGGGCGGCTGCTAGCGTCCTGCATCAACAATCCCCATCAAGGCACTGTCACCACACTTAGTTTTGGCTCACCCACAGGCCCGCAAAATCTTTGGGGCGGAATACGAATCGCTTTGGCGAATCGAATTCGAGGGATTAGAGGTTAGGCCCCATGGCGCGGTACATATTCATCACCGGCGGCGTGGTTTCTTCGCTCGGCAAGGGTCTGGCTTCAGCGGCACTCGGTGCTCTGTTGCAAGCCCGGGGCTACAAGGTCCGCCTCCGCAAGCTCGATCCCTATCTCAACCTCGATCCCGGAACGATGTCGCCGTATCAGCACGGCGAAGTGTTCGTGACCGATGACGGCGCGGAGACCGATCTCGATCTCGGTCACTATGAGCGCTTCACGGGCCGGCCTGCGACCAAGGCCGACAACATCACCACGGGGCGCATCTACCAAGACATCATCACCAAGGAGCGCCGCGGCGATTATCTCGGCGCGACCATCCAGGTGGTTCCGCACGTCACCAACGCCATCAAGGAATTCGTCCTCTCCGGCAATGACGATTACGATTTCGTGCTGGTCGAGATCGGCGGCACCGTCGGTGACATCGAGGGCCTGCCGTTCTTCGAGGCGATCCGCCAGCTCAAGAACGAGCTGCCGCGCGATCATGCCATCTACATTCACCTGACGCTGCTGCCTTACATTCCGAGCGCCGGTGAGCTGAAGACGAAGCCGACGCAGCACTCGGTCAAGGAGCTGCGTTCGATCGGCATCCAGCCGGACATCCTGCTCTGCCGTACCGACCGCGAGATCCCGAAGGAGGAGCGTCGCAAGCTCGGCCTGTTCTGTAACGTGCGCGAGAGCGCCGTGATCGAGGCGCGTGACGCCGACAGCATCTACGCCGTGCCCGAAGCCTATCACAACGCGGGCCTCGACGACGAAGTGCTCGCAGCTTTCGGCATCGGCTCGCGGATTCCGCCGGTGCTGCAGAGCTGGCAGAAAATCAACGAGCGCATCCGCAATCCCGAGGGCAACGTCACCATTGCCATCGTCGGCAAATATACCGGCATGAAGGATGCGTATAAGTCGCTGATCGAAGCGCTTTCGCATGGCGGCATCGCCAACAAGGTGAAGGTCAATCTCGACTGGATCGAGAGCGAGATCTTCGAGAAGGAAGATCCGGCGCCGTTCCTCGAGCACGTCAACGGCATCCTGGTGCCCGGCGGCTTCGGCCAGCGCGGCGCCGAAGGCAAGATCCGCGCGGCGCAGTTCGCGCGTGAGCGCAATGTGCCGTATTTCGGCATCTGCTTCGGCATGCAGATGGCGGTGATCGAGGCTGCGCGAAATCTCGTCGGCATCGAGGAGGCCAACTCCACCGAGTTCGGCCCCACCAAGGAGCCCCTGGTTGGCCTGATGACGGAATGGCTGCGCGGCAACGAACTCGAGAAGCGCTCGAATGCCGGCGATCTCGGCGGCACGATGCGGCTCGGCGCCTATCCCGCCGCGCTCAACCGCGGCAGCCGCGTCTCGCAGGTCTATGGCGGCGCGACCGAGATTTCCGAGCGCCACCGCCACCGCTACGAGGTCAACACCGCCTACAAGGACCGCCTCGAGCAGCACGGGTTGAAATTCTCAGGCCTGTCGCCCGACGGCGTGCTGCCCGAAATCGTCGAGTACCAGGATCACCCCTGGTTCATCGGCGTCCAGTTCCACCCCGAGCTGAAGTCGCGGCCGTTCGAGCCGCACCCGCTGTTCGCCTCGTTCATCCAGGCGGCGATGGTGCAGAGCCGGTTGGTGTAGATAGCTGTCACGGCGTCGCCTGGCGCGGCGCCGAAGTGGCTGTCGCGGCGGAATCCTCGCCCTTCATGCGCGCCAGTTCCAGGCCGGCGGCGATATGCTCGATGTACATGATGACACCGAGCTCGCGTGTCTTGTTGAAGTAGGTCTGCGCGGTCTTCTTGTCGCCGGCCGAGAGATAGTGCTCTCCGATGTAGAAATATCCCTCCGCCAGCGCCATCTGGCGGTCGTCGCCTTTCTTGTCATCCACCGACTTGATGACGTCGTCGGGTGTCATTGCGCCCGCGACCATGGCGAGCGCCGCGCGCGGCCACTCGCCACGCTGCTCCATGGTCGCACGCTTCAGCAGATCGGCGGGAGCCGGCTTGCCGAGCCGGGCATAGGCGATGACAAGCCAGATGTCGCAATAGACCCGGCTTTCCTTGTCGGCCAATTCGCTCGCCCTGGTCAGGTCGGCAACTGCCTCTTCGATACGGCCGGCGAGCAGGCGCGACACGCCACGTCCCCGGAACGTTCCGGCCGCAGTTCCCCCAAGCGGGATCGCCTTTGAATAGTCGGCGATGCTCTTGTCGAATTGCCCGGTGCGGAAATGGATTTCGCCGCGGCAGATCAGAGGCCCGAACGAACTGGGTGCGAGGCGCACCGCGGCGCTGGTGTCCTGGATGGCTTCGTCATAGCGATCCAGCTCCGCAAAGCTCTGGCCGCGAATGCAGTAGGCGTCCGCTAGATCGGCTCCGGTGAGCTTTCCGCCATCGATCGTCTCCGTTGCCTTCTTGAGGGTCTGCTCGCTCAGGTCCTGGAGACGCTTGGTGAAGCTGGATTGGTTCGACTGATCGGCCGACTTGATCGCAAGCTTGCTCACGAAGATGAGCCCGCCGACCGCCTTGTTGAAGGCCCTGACGTCATCGGCATAGGCCGCGTATTTGTCCGGCTCGACGGAGGCGCGGAGCGTCGTCAGATCCATCGATCGCTTGGCGATGTTGCCGCGAAACGATTCCGAGATCGTCGCGCTGAAATATTTGTTCTCGACCGTCTGGGCGCGGGGATCGACGAAGTCGCTGACGTTTTCCGGAAAGGTGATTTCCAGATTGTACTTGCCATGGAACGGATATCCGGCAATGCGCATCGGCGTCGTCCGGTTCGCCGATGACGACGTCGTCATGACGTCGACGAAATTGTCCGGCCTGAAATAGAACAGCCAGTTTCCGTCGCGTTCGGTGGCGAGTTTCGGGACCTTGTAGGTCGCACCGATCGTCAAGGTGTTGTTGACGGGATCGTCCGCGATGGTGGGCTCGCCGACCATCGCGGCGCCGGGATAGCGGCGCTCCATCACGTCGCCGAACGTCCTCAAGATGCGGTCGCGCGAACTGAGCTCGAACACGACGCGGATTTGTTCCGCCGTGAGGCCGCTGAGGACGCGCTTGAGTTCCAGCTGGCCCTCGTCGCCGAACTTGGCGAGCGTGATGCGTTCAGCGATTTCGTCCTCGACGAGATCGCTGCCGGTGTTGGGGATCGACGTCAGCTCTGTCGTGCCCTGGCCGACCACCAGCACCTGCGCACCACTATGGGCCTGACCCATCCGGTTCAGAAGGCCACGCTGACCAAGCCGGGTCGGATCGAGGAAGTAGACTTGGCCGTCGACGACTGCCCGCACGATCGCATGATCGAACAATTGCGGGCTCGGCAGCGTCTTGTCGATACCCTCGCGCCGGCCGATCTGGAGCAGGACGGGGTTGCTCTCGATGCCGAGCTCGCGCAGCAGCGTGACCAGCAGGAACGACTTGTCCTTGCAGTCGCCATAGCGGCGCCGCAGCACTTCGTCGGGTGACGCGGGGCGATGCGAGCTCTCGCCCAGCGAAACCGAGAAGTAGCGGATTTGCGACTGCACGAATTCCAGTGCGGACGTCACGCGTTCCTGGTCCGAGCCGAGGCTCCGGATTCGGTTGACGGCAGTGCGAAGGTCTTCGCCGATGGCAGGCTTGGCATCGAACAAGGTGGCTGCCCAGCTCGCCACTTCGCTCCAGCTTGCAAACTCCGAGAATTGCAGGAAGCGATAGCCGAAGAAATCGGGCGCTGTCTGGGCCTCACCGACAATCTCGGACAGGCCTTCCTGGCTGAAGTCCAGCCGGCGCATGCCGTCACGCACGCTTTCACTGGGAACGAGCGCCGGGGATGCGCGATCGCCGACCATCCGCCATTGGATCGGCCGGCCGACCGGATGGTTCATCACCACCCGGCGACGCAGTGTGGGCAGGCTCTGGTCCCAGAGGCTCAGGCCCAAATACTTGCCGCCGAACACGGGATTGTCGCCGGAAGTCGAGTAGGCAATGTCGAGTGTGTCGCCGACGCGCAGATCGTCGATCAGGATCGATGCCGTGACGTGTCCGCTGTAGACGCCGTTCTCCAGGCCTTGCTCGCGCTGGAGGAACCGAATGTTCGAGGTCCTGGTCCGGTCGAGCTGCTCCTGCGCCCGCTGGATCCTGACCCAGTGCAGCTGGACGCGCTCGTATTCAGGCGCAAAGGAGATCGAGAAGCGGCCGGCGGCAGTGAGCGAGGCTGCATCGTTGATAGCCATCGCGCGCCGGACGTAGGTGACCGGCGTCGGTCCGACCAAGAATTGGGTTTCCATCAGCCTGATCACGATCGGCTGCGGCTTCGTCACCTCGGGAAGCGGCGTGGGATCGACCCAGGATGGGATCGGGTCGGCGAGGGTGAAGGCGTTGCTCTCGACCTGCACTTCCTTCAATTGCTGGCCGGGAGCGGGTTGCGCAGAGAGATTGTGGGACGCCAACAGGCCGGCGAGCACGACGCCCGCACGGAAAAACCTCGCTAGATACATGCTTCACCTCTGCCGCTCAGAGGTTGTATAGAGGATGCGCCGCCGTCGTTCAATGCGAACGCCGCGGCGGCGCCTTCATCGCCCTTTAGGTTGTTGTCTGCGCATGATCTTTTCGGAAAACCGCTTCGCACTTTTCCGGTTCATGCTTTAGCCTTGACGTCCGGTGGGTCGATTTGAAGACTGAGGTCATCCAAGCCAAAGGCATTGCGAAGACCGGTCTGGCCAGCAGTCGTTAATTGCACGGCCCGTGTATCGTTCACTCGGACGAGCCAACTCAGGTCCAGGCAGCGTCGTTGAATCTCGGCTCCGACATGACCGGCGATATGATACCGACGTTCGCTCCAGTCGAGGCACGGCTTGCAAAAGATGCGCTTGTTGCTGCGCTTGAGGCCCAGATCGACGCCAAATTCTGTCAACACCTTCGCACCGGAATCGGTGACATCGCCACCATCTTCGCCAAGGACGATGCAACCGCTGGCGATCAGAGAGTCTGCAATCGCAACACCCAATCGGCCTGCCAGATGATCGTAGCAGGTGCGACCGAACCGCAGCGCCGCGTCACGCGCAGATCGGGGTTGATATCGCTGAGGAACCTCGAGAGCCGCGACCAGCTTGATACTCTCAAGCATGCTGGCGACCAGCGGTGAGGCAATGCGGTAGTACCGATAGCTGCGCTTCTTGGTCACCGAGATAAGCCGGGCGTCGACCATCCTGGTCAGGTGCTCACTGGCTGTCGGCCGCGAAATTCGTGCCAGGAACGCCAACTCACTTCCGGTCAAGGATTGTCCGCCCATGAGGGCTGACAACATGGTCGCGCGCGCCGTATCGCCGACGAGCGCTGCAACCTCGACCAAATTCGCTGCCGCAACCATAGCGTCCTCTACCATTGTCCGCTTGGGATCAACAAGCGACGTGAGTTCGGCACGCACCAAACTCGCGACTGGAGACAAATGGCGGGGTCGGATGCGACAGCACGGAAGGTGTTTAGTCCACTCGATCGTGTCCTGGAGGCGGCCGTGAAGCGCGAACCCATCAGAGTTGAGCCCATTTCCACGTATTTGGAGCGGCGGCGGAAGGGGCCGATCTGTCCCGTCATTGTCGCCGGTGAGACGGTTTACGTCTCAGGCCTCCCGCCATTTGATCCCATCACCGGTGAGATCAGGCGATTGCCGTTCGTGCAGCAAACCGAGATCGTTCTCGACCAGATGAAACTTTGCCTGGAGGTTGCCGGCTCGTCGTTGCAGCAGGTCGTGAAATGCAACGTCTACTGCACGCCTGATGGTTCAAATTTCGGTGCGTTCAACGATGTCTACCAACGCTATTTTCCCATCTCGCCGCCTGCGCGCATCTTTCTAACCGTGCCTTCCTGGCCGGGCGAATTTGACGTGGAGGTCGATTGTGTGGCGCTCAAATCCGATCTGGAAGATCGACCGGCTTCCGCAAGGGATATGAACGCACTGAAGCACCTTAACGCGGGCTATATGCGCTCGGTCTCCATGAAGGATGTCGATTGGTTCCGCGAGCATCTAAGCGATGATTTCCTCAACAGCAACCCTGACGGATCAGTGGTTGATCGTGCCGGGTTCATCGAGCAAATCGCAAGGCCCGTATCCATATCCAATTTGGGATACGAGGACGAACGAATCCGGATCATGGGTGATATGGCGATTATCCATGCGCGGACGACCTATGCCAGGGCCGACGGGTCGATCGGATTTGGACGATACACCGATAGTTGGGCGCGCCGAGGTGGCGTCTGGGTTTGTGTCGCCGCTCACGTCACGCGGGGATGAGTTTGCGGCTCCGTCGAGCCGCTTCCCCATCGACGGTCTGCCTCAGGGCAGGGAGGTGGAGGCATGTTCCAGAGGCATCGCGCCCATGCCGACCCGCATTGAGGCCTCCAGCGCAACCGATCCCGCGATGAGCTTCATCTGCGGCCGCCGCGTCAGCCTGTAGACCGCGGCGGGGGGCACGTTGAGGAAGGCGCGATCCACCAGTGTTGCGCGCAGGCCGAGCCGGTCGAGCACCGGCCGCGGGATCGGGCAGCTCATGCCGTAGGTGAACTGGTAGAACGCGCCACCCGGGCGGAGATAGCTGAACGCGCCGCCGACGATCGAGATGACCTTGCGCGTCGACATGTTGAGCAGCGGCAGGCCGCTCACGACCGCGCCGACGGGCGCACCGTCATAGAGGCGTTCTGACGCAAGCCGCGACGCGTCCATCCACAGCACGCGTGCGCCGGGAAAACGCATTTGCAGGAGCTTCGTGAAGTCCGAGCCGTATTCGATCAGCGTGAGATCCTGTGGCCGGACGCCGCGCTTGAGCAGCTTGTAGGTGAACGCGCCGGTGCCGGGGCCGAGCTCGAGGATCGGACCTGTCGTTGCACTGATCTCGCGCGTGATGAGCTCGGCGAGCGCCGCACCCGATGGTGCGATCGCGCCGACCCGACGTGGGGACGACATCCAGGACAGGAAGAACGAAAGAAAATCGTTGGGCATGCGCACTCCGGCATCTTGGTTTGCACCTCCAGAGATCAGAGGTGAGACGGATGCAGTGTCGCGGGAGCGCATTGCGACAGCATTGCGCTGTCGGAGGCGGATTGAATCAACTCTGTCGCGCGGGCGGCAGCGTCATCCGGAAGCAGGCGCCGCCATCCGGCCCGTCCGCAACCGAGACGTGGCCGCCATGCAGCTGCACGATCTCGCGCACCATGTTGAGGCCGAGGCCGGCACCGCGATCGAGCGGCGTCAGCCGATAGAACGGCTCGAAGATCTGTTCGCGCTGGTCGGCGGGAATGCCGGCGCCTTCATCGGTGACCTCGATGCTCGCGGCGCTGCTGACGCGAATCCCGATCGTGCCGCGGCGAGGGCCGTGCTGGATTGCATTCTGCACGAGATTGGTCAGTGCGCGTTCCAGCGCCGCCGCATCGCCGATCGTCTCGATCGGCGTCTCCGGGGCATCGAGCGCCAGCTCGTAGCCGGCGGCAATCGCCAGCGGTGCGAGGTCGGCGGCGACGCTTTGCGCAACCGCGGCGAGATTGACGTTCGTGAAGGGATGGCCGCAGCGGTCGAGCCGCTGGATATCGAGCAATTGCTCGGCGAGCGTCGCCAGCCGTCCGGCATCCTCCAGCAGGCGGGTCTTGTCCGGTCCCGGGGCAAGCGATTCGAGTCGTGTGTTCAGGATCGCGATCGGCGTGCGCAGCTCGTGCGCGGCGTCGGCGACGAACCGCTTGTGGCGGGCATAGCCCTGGTCGAGCCGCGCCAGCGCGTCGTTGATCGCGGCCACCAGTGGTACGACCTCCAGCGGAATTCCCTCCACCGAGAGCCGCGCGCCGCGCTGATGGATATCGATGCGCCGTGCCTCGTCCGCGGTGGTATCGAGCCCCCTGAACGCGCGCTGCACGATCATCGGTGTCGCAATGAACGTCGCCGTTCCCATCATGAGCAGGCCGGGCAGGGCAATGCCGAGGAAGGCGAGTGACGTCATGAACAGCGCCTTGGCGCCGGTGAGCCGTCCCTGTGTCGCCGTGATGATCTGCACATTGCCGGCGTCGGTATCGACCCGCTTCAGCCGCGCCGCCGGCTTGCGCGGATCGTCCTCGAACATCTGCCAGCCGAGCCGTGCCTGGCTGATCTGATCGAGGCCACCGCCGATCGCGGCGAATTCGGCCGGCACCGTGCCTTCGCTGAGCGAATGTCCCTGCTTGTCGCGGACCAGGAACCAGAGATCGGGCGTTTCGCCACGCAGCTGCTTCAACTCGGACGTCTGGCGCACGATCAGGTCACCTTGCGCATCACGCGCGAGCGCGCGCTGCACAAGTTCGATCACGCGATCCTCGTCCCGGTCGGCGAGCATGAAGCCGGACGCGCACAGCCCGGCGAGGACGACCGCAATCAGCGCGATCAGAATCGCGGCCTGGAGCGAGAGCAGGCGCCAGCTCAGCCGCGAGCGCAGGCAATAGGGATCGGCGGGCTTGCTCATGGCAGCTTCCTGAGGAGATAGCCGACGCCGCGAATGCCGTGGATCTCCAGGCCTGCTTCGGCCTCGGCGAGCTTGCGCCGCAGCCGTGAGATATGGGTGTCCAGCGCGTTCGACTGGATCTCGTCGTCGAAATTGTAGACCGCCTCTTCGAGCGCCGAGCGCAGCACCGTTCGGCCCATGCGGCGGATCAGGGCTTCGAGCACCAGCAGCTCCCGGCGCGGCAGCTCGAACGGCTGGCCGTCGATGCTGGCTTCGCGATGGCCGACATCGAAGGCGAGGCGGCCGGCGCGGATAACGTCAGGGGAGAGGCCGGCGGGCCGCCGCAGCACCGCGCGCAGCCGTGCCAGCAACTCCTCGACCGCGAACGGTTTTGCAAGATAATCATCGGCGCCGCTGTCGAGCCCGGCAATGCGATCGGCGAGCTCGCCGCGCGCGGTGAGGACGATGATCGGCACGCCGTCGGCGCGCGCGCGAAGCTTTGGGATCAAGGTGAGGCCGTCGCCGTCAGGAAGGTGGCGGTCGAGCAGGACGGCAGCATGGACGTCGGCGGAAATGGCCTCCTCCGCCTCCGCGAGCGTCGGGGCATGATCCACCACCATGTCGTAGCGCTTCAGCGCCGACGAAAGCGCCGTGGCCATCTCCGCCTCATCCTCGACGAGCAAAATCCGCATGTAACAGGCACCTGAATCGCAACTGAGCCCATTTAGCGGCCCGATCATTGCGGCAGCATTGCGGGAGCCGGACGCTGCGCGTTGCCGGTGCCTGCCCAGCCATGCGCAAAACGCCACAGGGGCGGCCGGGCAGGGCTCAAGACACCGTCAAGGCCAGCCGTTATAACGGCCCGACCTGTTCAGGGAGGAAACAAGAATGATCTACGAAATGCGCATCTATCGCTGCGTGCCCGGCCGCCTTCCGGCGCTCTTGAAGCGGTTCGAGACCGCCACGCTGAAGATCTGGGAGAAGCACGGCATCAGGCAGGCCGGATTCTTCACCACGCTGATCGGCGAATCCAACCAGGAGCTGACCTATTTCCTGGCCTGGGAGTCGCTCGCCGAGCGCGAGGCGAAGTGGGGCAAGTTCATGACCGACCCGGACTGGATGAAGGCACGCGCCGAGAGCGAAGCCGACGGCCAGATCGTCGGCAACATCGTCAGCCAGTTCCTGACGCCGACGGCCTTCTCCTCGGTCAAGTAGCAGCTCCCGTCACAGGGCGCGCCGGGGAAGCCCGGCGCAACCCTGATATTCTGGCAGTCCGGGGCGAATGGGGTTGATCCGACCCTGATGGCGGCTATGGTCGCGCCGAAACGAGGAATTTGCCTTGAGCTCTTCGACATCAGCGGCGCCGGTCGTCACCATTGGCAGCGTCAAGTTCGGCAACGATCTGCCGATCTCGATCATTGCCGGGCCCTGCCAGCTCGAGAGCCGCCAGCATGCGCTGGAGGTGGCCTCCGCGCTGAAGGAGATCGCCTCGCGGCTGAACATCGGCCTCGTCTACAAGACCTCGTTCGACAAGGCCAACCGCACCAGCGCCTCCGCGGCGCGCGGCCTTGGGCTCGCGCAGTCGCTGCCGATCTTCGCCGAGATCCGCTCCTCGGTCGGCTTGCCGGTGCTGACTGACGTGCACGATGCCGCGCAATGCGCCGAGGTGGCGCAAGCCGTGGACGTGCTGCAAATCCCGGCCTTCCTGTGCCGGCAGACCGATCTGCTGCTGGCCGCGGCCGCAACCGGCAAGGTCGTCAATGTCAAGAAGGGCCAGTTCCTGGCGCCCTGGGACATGGCCAATGTCGTCGCCAAGATCACGGCTGCGAACAATCCCAACGTGCTCGTCACCGAGCGCGGCGCCTCCTTCGGCTACAACACGCTGGTCTCCGACATGCGCGCGCTGCCGATCCTGGCGCGCACGACCGGCGCGCCCGTGATCTTCGATGCCACCCATTCGGTGCAGCAGCCGGGCGGGAAGGGGACGTCTTCGGGCGGGGAGCGCGAATTCGTTCCCGTGCTGGCGCGCGCGGCTGTCGCTGTCGGCGTCGCCGGCGTGTTCATCGAGACCCATCCTGATCCTGATCGCGCGCCGTCCGACGGTCCCAACATGGTGCCGCTGCGCGAGTTCGAAGGGCTGATCGCCAGGCTGATGGCGTTCGACGCGCTGGCCAAGAGCACAAGCCGCTGATGCACCAGCCTGTGACCAGGCCGTCCCAAGACCAGAAGTTTCCGCCCGCGATCAACATCATCGCGCTCGCCGGATTCTCGGCGGCCTTGTCGACGCGGGCGCTCGATCCCGTCCTGCCGCATGTCGCAGACGATTTTGCGATCAGCATCACCACGGCTGCGAGCATCGCGGCCGGCTTTGCCTTGATCTACGCGCTGGTTCAGCCGGCGATCGGAGCGGCCGCCGATCTGTTCGGCAAGGCGCGATTGATGACCGCATGCCTGGCGCTGCTTGGCGTTGCCTGCATTCTCGGAGCGCTCGCCACCTCGTTCGCGGGCCTGTTCGCAAGCCGCATCCTGGCCGGCATCGCCGCCGGTGGCGTGTTTCCCGTTGCACTTGGCCTCACCGCCGATCTCGTTGCGCCCGCCAAGCGGCAGGTCGCGATCGGGCGCACGATGGCGGGTTCGATGACGGGCAATCTGCTCGGCTCATCCGCCAGCGGAATCATCGGCGATTTCATCGGCTGGCGCGGCGTGCTCGTGATCCTCGGCGCGCTCGGCCTGATTGCGGCGGTCGCGGTTGTAGCGGGCTTTCGCGGCGCCGCGCTGACGGCGCCGCCGAAGACCGATCTGAAAACCCTCAAGCAAGGCTACCGCACCATCTTCGCCAATCCCAACACGCGCTTCTGCTATTCGGCCGTGTTCGTCGAGGGCTGCTGCGTGTTCGGCCTGTTTCCCTTCATCGCCGCATTCCTGTTCGATCTCGGCGAGAAGTCGCTCTCGATCGCGGGCATCGTGATCGCGGGGTTTGCGGTCGGCGGGTTGTTCTACACCCTCACGGTCTCGCGCATGCTGCCGCGGCTCGGCGTCAAGGGCATGATGATCGCGGGGGCGAGCATCGTGGCGCTGCAACTCGCCGCACTCGCTTTCGGTCCCGGCTGGAAACTGCAATTCGCGAGCATGTTGGCGATGGGCTGGGGCTTCTACATGATCCATGGCTGCTTGCAGGTGTTCGCCAGCGAGCTGTCGATCGGGGCGCGGGCGACCGCGATGTCGCTGCATTCGTTCTTCTTCTTCATGGGGCAGACGGTCGGACCGCTTGCCTATGGGTTCGGGCTAGCGCATGCCGGCAAAGGACCGACGCTGCTTACGAGTGCCGCGATCATGGTGGTGCTGGGCCTCGTCTGCGCCCGCCTGCTCAAGCAGCGTGCACCATCTGATGCGCAGGCCTGACGGAAAGTATCGAATTACCGATCACCCGTAGTTTCCCGTGGAGGAACGGTAGCCAAATCCGTTCGATCTTAAATCAAACCTCACCCTTCGCTCCGTAGATTGTCCCCAAACTGAATTGGCGGAAACATCTGTGGATCAATCGATGCAAAAGCAGCGTTCGGTCGCCCGTATCCTCGGGGCGGTGGTTGGGTCTCTCGGTCTCATCCTTGTCGTCATCTGCGCCTACGCCCTGAAGCTGGCGGTGACGCGCTATTCGGACAGCAACCGCATCGTCTCGCTCGCGGTTGCCAGCCGCGACCTGACCAACACGCTGGTGATCTTTCGCCTGGAGCGCGGTGACACGCTGAGCTATCTCGCGGCGGCCGCTCCCGCGCCCGACAGCGTCATGAGCAGCCTCGCCGAGCAGCGGACCACCGTGCAGAAGAATTACGCGCAGGCCTTGCAGAGCCTCGCCTCGGTCGATGCGCCCGGCCTCTCCGAGAAGCTCGACAAGCTCCGTGGCATCTGGGCGCAGCTCGAGGAGCTGCGGCCGCGCGCGATCAATGCGCTGAAGCAGGAGAAAAGCGCGCGTGAAGCCAGCCTGACGCCGGGCTGGGCCAAGGTCAGCGACGCCTATATGGACGCGATCGGCGAAATCACCGCTCATGTCGACAATGCGATGACGCTGATCGACCCCGTGGTCGATCGCTTATTGATCGCCAAGCAGGCGTCCTGGCAGGCCCGTGCCAATGCCGGCCAGACCATTCTCGTCCAGTTCTCCTCGATCCTCGCCAACAAGACCTGGACCGCCGCCGACGGCGTTGCCTTCGCCGATCTGCGCGGCCGCATCCAGCACTCCTGGCTGGTGGTGCGTGACCTCAGCCCGAATGTGGCCTCGCCCGAGCTGCTCCAGGCGATCCGTAACGCCGAGCCGGAAATTTCCGGCGCACTCAGTGACGAGCGCAATGCCATTGCGACCAGGCTGCTGGCGGGTGAGCCCGCTGGCGTCGCCAGCCTCGACTACCGCGATCGCCAGCTGGTCGGCGCCAACAATGTCGTCATTGTCACGCAGACCGCGCTCGCCAACATGATCTCACGCGCGGAAGACGGCGCCTTGCGCGCCCGCGTCACGCTGATCCTGTTCGGCCTGCTGGTGCCGTCCTCGCTCGCGCTGACGATCGGCGGGATGATGCTGATGCGTAACCGAGTGACGCGTCCGCTCACCGCGATCACCGGAATCATGACCCGTTTCGCTGCGCATGATTTTGCCGGCGAAGTGCCGGGCCTCGACCGCAATGACGAGATCGGCCGCATGGCTGCCGCGTTGAACGTCTTCAAGGACGCCATGATCAACGCTGAGCGCCTGTCCGGCGATCAGGCCGTCGAGCGCGCCGACAAGGAGAAGCGTGCATCCGAAATGTCCGGCCTCGTGCGGCAGTTCGAAAGCCGGATCGGGCAGATGGTGCAGGCGCTGTCGAGCGCCTCGGGCGAGCTGGAGACGACGGCGCGCTCGATGTCGGGGACGGCAGCCGAAGCCCAGAGCCAGGCTGGCTCGGCCTCGACGCTAGCCGACCAGGTCGGCAGCGGCGTGCAGACCGTCGCGGCCGCAGCCGAGGAGCTCAACGCCTCCATTCGCGAGATCAACCGCCAGGTCGAGCAGGCGACGCGCGCCACCGAGCAGGCGGTCGTCACCGTCAAGGAAACCGACAGCACCATGCGTGCGCTCGCCGACGGCGCCGACCGCATCGGCGAGGTCATCGGCCTCATCACATCGATTGCCGGCCAGACCAATCTGCTGGCGCTGAACGCAACCATCGAGGCCGCCCGCGCCGGCGAATCCGGCCGGGGCTTTGCGGTCGTGGCAAGCGAGGTGAAGAACCTGGCCTCGCAAACGGCGAAGGCCACTGAAGAGATCAGCGCCCAGATCACGGAAATCCAGGGCGCGACGCAGAAGGCGGTCTCGGCGATCGACGGCATCGTCAAGACCATCGAGGAAGTCTCGAGCATCAACCGCGTCATCGCCGCGGCCATCGAGGAGCAGAACAAGGCCACCGCCGAAATAGCCAACACGGTGCAGCACACGGCGGAAGCGACCTCGACGGTGACGCGCAACATCGCGACCGTGTCATCGGCCGCGGACGAGACCGGCCGCGCCGCATCCGGCGTGCTGAAGGCGGCTGCCAATCTGTCGAGCCAGTCGACCTCGCTGACCTCGGAGATCGACGGCTTCATCAGCCAGGTGAGGGCGGTGGCGTAAGGCTACCGCTTGCGGAGGCCGACCTCATTTCCCTCCGTCAGCCACGATCGGCTCCATACCGCTCGCAATGATCGTATCGCGCGCGGCGGGGGAGGCGAGGAACTTGATCAAGGCACGGCCGGCCTCGGGCTCCCTAGAGCCGGTGGCGATCCCGGCTGAGAAGATCGTGATCTGCTGCAATTCGTTCGGCAGCGGCCCGACGATGTCGATGCCCTTCACGGGCTTGAGCTCGCTGATCTGCTGAAAGCCGAGTTCGGCTTCGCCATGCGCGACGATCTCGCCGACCGGCGTCGCCGGAATCTTGCGCGCCTTGTCCTTCATGACATCGGCAATGCCGAGCTTCTCGAACATTTCGGTCGAGACGTAGACGCCGCTGGCGCTGTCGGAATAGGCGATCGTCTTCGCCGCGAGCAGCGCGCGCTTGACCGCCTCCACCGAGCTGATGTCCGGCTTCGGCGCCCCCAATTTCACGGCAACCCCGATCGGCGATTTGGTGAGATCAACCTGGCTGCCGGCAACGACCTTGCCCTTGCTGGCGAGATCGGTGAGGGCATAGCCCACCATGATCAGGACGTCGGCGGGTTCGCCGCGCTCCAGCCGGACCGGGATCGCGTTGGTGGTGGTCCCCATCGATGGCCCGAACGCCGTCAGCACCTTGTTGCCGGTGGCTTTCTCGAACTCCGGCACGAGCGCCTGATAGGCAGCGGTCAAGCCGCCCGAGATCATCACCCGGACCTCGGCGGCGTCGGACGCGCCAGTCAGCGAGAGGACGCCCAGCAGGCCCAAGGCAAGGTTGCGGAATGTTGCCGACATCGATGTCATCGTCATTTGTCTCCAATCAGCCCCGCCCGCGATAGGGCGCGACGCCTTGCTCGGGCACCCACATGCCCTTCGGCACCCTTCCGGTTTGCCAGAACACGTCGATCGGGATGCCGCCGCGCGGATACCAATAGCCGCCGATGCGCAGCCATTTCGGCTTGATCTCGCTCGCGATGCGCTTGCCGATCATCACGGTGCAGTCCTCGTGGAAGGCGCCGTGATTGCGGAAGCTTGCGATGTAGAGTTTTAGCGATTTCGACTCCAGCAGCCATTGGCCGGGCGCGTAGTCGATCATCAGATGGGCGAAGTCGGGCTGGCCCGTGACCGGGCAGAGCGATGTGAATTCCGGCACGGTGAAACGGACCAGATAGTCGGTGCCCGCTTGCGGATTGGGCACGCGGTCGAGCTTGGCCTTCTCGGGCGTATCGGGCCATTGCACGGCACGGCCGAGCTGCAGGGCAGGGGAATCTGCACGCGAGTTGTTCGATTTGCTGGGTTTTTTCGACATGAGGCCGCCTCCGGTGCGGCCCTCTTAGCCAATCATCGGGCGGACGTCACCCGGCCTTTTCCACTTCGATGCATTGCGGTAGAAGCACCGCCAACTGCCCCCCTTGTTCCCCGGAAAGAGGCTCCCATGACCGCCATCATCGACATCATCGGCCGCGAAATTCTCGACAGCCGGGGCAATCCCACCGTCGAGGTCGACGTCGTGCTGGAAGATGGCGCGCTTGGCCGCGCTGCCGTGCCGTCAGGCGCCTCGACCGGCGCCCATGAGGCGGTGGAACTGCGCGACGGCGACAAGGCCCGCTATCTCGGCAAGGGCGTCTTGAAGGCAGTCGGCGCCGTCAACGGCGAGATTTTTGAGGCCCTCAGCGGTCTCGATGTCGAGCAGCAGGTTCAGCTCGACCAGATCATGATCGACCTCGACGGCACGCCCAACAAGAGCCGGCTCGGGGCCAACGCCATTCTCGGCGTCTCGCTCGCCTGCGCCAAGGCGGCCGCGAACTCGCTCGACATGCCGCTCTATCGTTACGTCGGCGGCACCTCGGCGCGGCTGCTGCCGGTGCCGATGATGAACATCATCAATGGCGGCGTGCATGCCGACAACCCGATCGACTTCCAGGAGTTCATGATCCTTCCCGTCGGCGCGTCCTCCTTCGCCGAGGGCCTGCGCTACGGCGCGGAAGTGTTCCACACCCTGAAGTCCGAATTGAAGAAGGCCGGGCACAACACCAATGTCGGCGACGAGGGCGGCTTTGCCCCGAACCTGCCGTCGGCCGATGCCGCGCTCGAATTCGTCATGAACGCGATCGGCAAGGCCGGTTACAAGGCAGGGACCGACATCGTGATCGGCCTCGACTGCGCCTCGACCGAGTTCTTCAAGGACGGCAAATACGTCTATGAAGGCGAGGGCAAGACCCGTTCGATCTCCGAGCAGGCCAAATATCTCGCCGATCTCGTCGGCCGCTATCCGATCGTCACCATCGAGGACGGCATGTCGGAAGACGACATGGACGGCTGGAAGGAGATCACGGATCTGATCGGCAAGAAGTGTCAGCTCGTCGGCGATGATCTCTTCGTCACCAACGTCAAGCGTCTTGCCGAAGGCATCAAGGCCGGCCGGGCCAACTCGATCCTGATCAAGGTCAACCAGATCGGCACGCTGACCGAGACGCTCGCCGCCGTTGAGATGGCGCACAAGAACGGCTACACCTCGGTGATGTCGCACCGCTCCGGCGAGACCGAGGATTCCACCATCGCCGACCTCGCGGTCGCCACCAATTGCGGTCAGATCAAGACCGGCTCCCTTGCGCGTTCCGATCGCACCGCCAAATACAATCAGCTTCTGCGTATCGAGCAGCAGCTCGGCAAGCAGGCGCTCTACGGCGGCAAGGCGGCACTGAAGGCGCTGGCGTAAGCCAGCGCTTTAACAAATACAGGGGAGGATCGACATGAGCGACGGCAAGACCGGCCTGCAACTGCGTTCGGTGATCAAGAAGAGCGGAGAGCTGGAAATCTCGCTGCTCGATGTGCCGACCCCCGAGCCCGGACCGGACGAGGTCGTCGTCCGCGTCGAGGGGGCACCGATCAACCCCTCCGACCTCGGCCTGCTCGTCGGCGCCGCCGACATGAGCACGGCGAAGGCCTCCGGTACGAAAGAGGCGCCTGTCATCACCGCCAAGGTTCCGGAAGGCGCGATGCGTGCGATGGCCGCACGGCTCGACGAATCCATGCCTGTCGGTAACGAGGGCGCCGGCGTCGTCATCAAGACCGGCTCGTCGGATGCCGCCAAGGCGCTGATGGGCAAGACCGTCGCCATGATCGGCGGCGCGATGTACGCGCAGTACCGCACCCTGAAAGTGCGCGAGTGCCTGCCGCTGCCTGAAGGCACCACGCCTGCGGAGGGCGCCTCCTGCTTCGTCAATCCGCTCACCGCGCTCGGCATGACCGAGACCATGCGGCGCGAGGGTCACAAGGCGCTGGTGCACACCGCGGCTGCCTCCAATCTCGGTCAGATGCTGAACAAGATCTGCATCAAGGACGGCATTGCGCTCGTCAACATCGTGCGCAGCAAGGAGCAGGCCGAGATCCTGAAGAAGATCGGCGCCAAATACGTCGTCGACTCCAGCGCGCCGACCTTTCTCGACGATCTCACGGCCGCGCTGGTCGAGACCGGCGCCACCATCGCCTTCGACGCCATCGGCGGCGGCAAGCTTGCCGGCGACATCCTCAACTGCATGGAAGTCGCGATCAACAAGACCGCGAAGGAATACAGCCGCTACGGCTCCAACGTGCACAAGCAGGTCTATGTCTACGGCGGGCTCGACATCCGCCCGATCGAGCTGCCGCGCGGTTTCGGCATGGCCTGGGGCGTCGGCGGCTGGCTACTGTTTCCGTTCCTGATGAAGATCGGGCAGGCGGACGGGGCCAGGCTGCGCCAGCGCGTGGTCGACGAATTGAAGACCACCTTCGCCAGCCACTACACCAAGGTGGTGTCGCTTCAGGAGGCGCTCGATCCCGCCAACATCGTGGTCTACGCCAAGCGGGCCACCGGCGAAAAATTCCTCATCAACCCGAACAAGTCGTGACGTGCGAGGGCGTCCGGGCCTGATCGAATTCAGGCCTGAGCGGTCGGGCGGATAACGATCTCGCCGACATCCACATTATCCGGTTGCGCTATCGCGAAGGCCATCGCCTCCGCGATAGCGGTTGCCGGAATGGCCATCGCCTTCATGCTTGCCTGCCCCTGCTGCCGTAACGTGGAATCCGTCATGGAAGACGGCAGTTCGGTGTCGACATAACCGGGGGAGATGGTCGTCACCCGAAGCGATGGTCCGGCCTCCTGACGAAGCCCTTCGGAAATCGCCCTGACGGCGTTCTTCGAGCCCGCGTAGACGGCCATGGTCGGAAGGATCTTGATGCCGGCGGTCGACAGGGTGTTGATGAAATGGCCGAAGCCCTGACGACGAAAGACGGGCAAGGCTGCGGCGATTCCGTAGAGCACGCCTCTCACGTTCACGTCGATCATGTCGACCCAGTCGTCGACCCTCAGATCGTCCAGACGTGAAATCGGCGCAATCCCCGCATTGTTGATCATGACGTCCAACTTCCCGTATCGGTCTGTTGCGAGTCCGACGAGCCTGGCGACATCCTCGCGTCGCCTGACGTCGGTGACGAGATACGACGCCTTGCCGCCCTTCGACGCGATGCTCGCGGCCAGCGTCTCCAGCCTCTCGGAGCGCCGTGCGCCGAGGACCACGATGGCGCCACGTTCTGCGAGATGCCGGGCGGTGGCGTCGCCAATTCCGCTGCTGGCGCCTGTGATGGCGATGACCTTGCCCGCGATGCCTGTCATAGGGTGTTTCATCCAGTTTGTTTCAAGATGAACTTCGCATCGGAAGCGAGGATGATCTATGCTCGAAGCGCTCGAAAATCGTCGAGATCGGATCAGACCTTGGACAACCGCTCGGACCCGCTGTCTCAGGTCTTCTCGCTCCTGGACGTTCGCGCTGCGCGTTGCACGAGGTTCGAGGCGGGCGGCAATTGGTCGTACCGGTTCCCGGCAAAACCCGCCCTGAAGTTCGGCGCGGTCCTTCGAGGTGATTGCTGGATCGATTTTGGCGACGAAGCCCATCATCGGCTTGTCGCCGGTGATTGTTTTCTTCTGGCCAATGCGCCCGCCTACGTTCTTGCCAATGACGAACTCCTCGCTCCCGAAGACGGTGTGGCGGCGTTCGATTGGACGCGGTCGGATGTCGCGCGTCATGCGGGCTGCGATACCGTTCTGCTCGCCGGGAGTTTCGGCTTCGAGGTGTCTGACGCCGAGTTGCTGCTCGATGCGCTCCCTCGCTTTCTGCTCATACCATCGCGCAGCCCGTCGGCATCCGTCATTCATTCCACGCTCCAGATTCTCGACCTTGAAGTCAGGGGGACAGGAATCGGAGCGGCCGTCCTCACCGACAGGCTCGCCGACGTCCTGCTCGTCCAGGTGATCCGCGCGGCGCTGGATCAGGGTGCGGGCGAGGGTCTTGGATGGATCAACGCGCTGGCCGATGCCAGGATCGGCCGGGCAATCAGGCTGATGCACGACAACGCCGCTCATCCATGGACCCTGGACGCATTGGCCGACGCGATCGCCATGTCGCGATCCGCGTTTTCAAAGCGGTTCAAGTCGCTGGTGGGGCTGGCGCCGCTCGACTACCTGCTTCGATGGCGCATGCGCCTTGCACGCGATCGGCTGCGACGTGGAGCGACCGTTTCGGCAATTGCCGCGCAGCTGGGATACGCGTCGGAGAGCGCCTTCGGACATGCCTTCAAACGAGTCTACGGCCATGCACCGAAGCGATACTGGCGTGGACAGGCCGCGGGCGAAAAATTCCCCGACGTCCCGAATAAATAATCGGGGCGTGCGACCGCACGTCACCGAAAGAAGGTCTTGCCTTCTGAGCGAAGCGGGAGATTATTCCGCCGCCATTCAAAGCGGAAAAGCGCAAGGCGCTCAGAAGGGGACCTCTCCATGATCGATCTCAATCGCCGTCATCTGCTCGCAGGCGCCGCCGCCCTCGGTGCGGCCGCCGTGACCGGCCTCCGGCCGACCGCCGGCAATGCCGCAGTGCCGCAAGCCGGCACGCAGGCGCCGGGCTTCTATCGCTATAAGGTCGGCAGCTACGAATGCACCTCGATCAATGACGGCGCGCGCACTTTCCCGATGCCCGACAAGTTCGTCGTCAACGCGTCCAAGGACGAGGCGCTGGCCGCCGCTGATGCCGCCTACATGCCGAAGGGCATGGTCACGGTGCCGTTCAACCCGCAGCTCATCAACACCGGCTCCAAGCTGGTGCTGATCGACGCCGGCAACGGCGTTGCCAATCTCGAGCCGAGCAAGGGCGCGGTCGGCCGCACCTTGCAGAACCTCCAGGCCGCCGGTGTCGATCCCAAGAGCATCGACGTCGTGCTGCTGTCGCATCTGCATCCTGACCATACCAACGGTATCCGTTTGGCTGACGGCGCGCTCGCCTTCCCGAATGCGGAGATCATGGTGCCGGGCAAGGACTGGGAGTTCTGGACCAGCGAGGACAACACGGCCAAGGCCGAGTCCAACCCGATGATGAAGAACTACTTTGCCAACGTGAAGAAGACCTTTGCCGGCCTCGAATCCAAGGTGACGAAGTACGAGTGGGGCAAGGAGGTCGCGCCGGGCATCACCCCGATCGCGACGCCCGGCCATACGCCTGGCCACACCTCGTTCGCGGTCGCCTCGGGCGATGCGAAGGTCCTGATCCAGTCCGACGTCACCAACATTCCGGAATTCTTCCTGCGCAATCCGGACTGGCACGTGGTGTTCGACACCGATGCCGCGATGGCGCAGGAGACGCGCCATAAATTCTACGACATGGCAGCAGCAGAGAAGGCGACCGTGATCGGCTTCCACTTCACCTTCCCCTCGGTCGGCCATGTCGAGAAGGACGGCGCGAAATATCGCCTGATCCCGTCGGCGTGGAATCCGACGATCTGACCGGACCACAAACTTGCGCTGAAGATCAGGCCGCCGATTGGCGGCCTGATTGTTTTGGATCGGCGGTTGCGCCTGCCCGGCACCCTGCGGAACGGCCCGTCCAAACAAAAAAGTCGAAAACAACCCCATGCACAGTAGAAATCGCTAGCGATTTCAAAATTCGGGGATACCGAATCAAAACTTGACCCGTCGGGCAAAACAGGAGTATTGTTGGATGGTGGGCAGGCGCGCCGGTGAGCGGCTTTGCGTATCGCTCCATCCGGGCTACAGGCTCGACCATCTGCTTTCGAGAAACTCAGCGTTTCCAAACCGGACCGGTTCATGCACTTGCATCGATCGATCCGGATCGCTTAAGTGCCGCCCGGCACTCCCACTCAAGCCTCCAAGGACAATCCATGGCCTACAACATCGTCGTGATCGCCGGCAGCCTGCGCAAGGACAGCTTTTCGCTGAAGATCGCCAACGCGCTGGCAAAGCTCGCGCCGGCCTCGCTCAAGCTCGAGGTCATGACGCCGGCGGGCATCTCGTTCTTCAACCAGGACCTCGAGGGCGCGCCGCCCGCGGACTGGCTGGCCTTCCGTGAAAAGCTCCAGAAATCCGACGGCGTCATTTTCATCACCCCCGAATACAACCGCGCGATCCCGGGCGTCCTGAAGAACGCCATCGACGTCGCCTCGCGCCCCTATGGCAAGAGCTCTTTCAACGGCAAGCCGGTTGGCATCGTCTCGAACTCGCCGGGTCCGCTCGGCGGCGTCAGTGCCGCAAAGACGCTGCAGAACATTCTGCCGGGCATCACCGGCCCGATCATGCAACAGCCGGAGATTTACCTGAACGCGGTCGGCGACGCCTTCGATGCGGACGGCAACCTGACCAAGGACTCTCTGAAGCCGGTGCTCCAGGCCTATATCGACGCCTTCGCCGCGCACGTCGCGAAGCACCACGGCTGACGTAAACCGCCCGCGGTCCGTGTAGTAAGCCCTCATCCTGAGGAGACCGCGAAGCGGTCGTCTCGAAGGATGGCCGCGGGCGAGAACCGGGCCTTCATGGTTCTCCCGGCGATGCGAAGCATCGTCCGGAGACGGCGCTTTCGCGCCTCCTCACCATGAGGGTCTGGAAGCGTGGTCGGGTAGGGGAAATCAACACTCCCTTAACCAAGCTGCCCCATCTTCCCAGGATGGTCTCCCGCGCGCGCCTGAAATCGATCCTGACCGGCCTTGCCCTCTATGCGATGGCGGCCGCTATCGTCGGCTATTTCGGGGTCAACGCCTATACCGGCAAATACGGCCTCAACGCCCGCCAGGAACTCGACCAGGAGATCATCGCGCTGACCAGCGAGCTGGCGCAGCTCAAACGCGAGCGCGCCCGGAGCGAGCAGCGCGTCTCGCTGCTGCGTTCCGCCAGGATTGATCCTGACATGCTGGACGAGCGGGCACGGTTCCAGCTCGACTATGTCAATCCGCACGATCTCGTCCGGATGATCCCTCAGAACTAGCAGCTCCGCGCGGTTCGAAACCGGTATCGAAAGCCTGCGAGACCGGCTGCTCCCTTCGTCATCGCATCGAAAGTTGCAGGGCCGCAGTCGCCTTGCCGCCTTGACGGAACGGCGCCCGCGGGGGCATGGCTTGTTCGGTGCGCTGGCCTTCAAGATTGACAGAGATCAATCAGGCGGCGTCGGCACGTCCTAGATTGCCACCCGGAGGAAACGGTGATGAATGGGCAAGCCCCCCAGCATCACGCGGCTCGTGTCGAGGCCGCCATTGCATCAGGCCAGGCGGCTCGTTCCGCGCTCGTGGCCTCCTGGCGCCGTTCGTCCCGATTGCATCATCTCGATCCCTCCGGGCACTGCCTGCCGGAGCGGCTGGCGGAAGCGGAACTTCGCGAGGCGCGCGAGCGCATCGCGCCGTTGCTTGCTGCTGCGCAGGGCGCGATGGATCGGCTCTATCACGCGGTCGGCGCCGCCGGCTGCTGCGTGTTGCTCGCCGACGGCGAGGGGGTGCCGGTCGATCGTCGCGGCACCTCGGCGGATGACGCGACGTTCCAATCCTGGGGCCTGTGGACCGGTGCGCTCTGGAGCGAGGAGCATGAGGGCACCAACGGCATCGGGACTTGCGTCGTCGAGCAGCGGCCACTGACGATCGACCGCGACCAGCACTTCTTTACCCGCAATACGCTTCTGAGCTGCACTGCCGTTCCGATCTACGACCACGTGGCGGCCTTTGCCGGTGTGCTCGATGTCTCCTCATGCCGCGCCGATCGGACCGACGCATTCTCCAATCTGATTGCGCTTGCGGCGAGCGAGGCGGCAAGGCGCATCGAGGCCGACCTGTTTCGCCAGGCTTTTGCTCGTGCCCGCATCGTGCTGACGCAAGGTGCGGACGGCCAGTCCATCGGCCTCGTCGCAGTCGATGCGGATGATCTCGTGATCGGTGCGACCCGGTCTGCGCGGGCGGGATTAGGGATCGCGCCGGGCAGGGCGTTGCAGCCGGTGCCCGCGGCCGATCTGCTCGGCGGCGATGCCGCGTGTGACCACCTCGCCGGCGGCCAGCGCGCCGTGCTGCAGCGGGCGCTGCTCCGCGCGGGCGGCAACGTTTCGGCCGCCGCAAAAGCTCTCGGCGTCAGCCGTGCGACGCTGCACCGGAAGCTCAAGCGGTTCGAGCTGAACCATTAGGACCACCGACCTCTCAGCCGTCATTGCGAGCGCAGCGAAGCAATCCAGAATCTTTCTGCGGAGGGACTCTGGATTGCTTCGCTGCGCTCGCAATGACGATGTGGAGGCTGCGAGCGTTCCATCGAGACCCTTGCCTTGCCCACGACTGTCGCAGAACTGCGACAGGTCTACCCGGCCATCGCTTCCACCCGGGCTGACAGAAGACATCTCCCGCGACATCGTCGGCGCAAGTCGTGACCACACGACGAATTGCGCAAACAGCAACATCGGGAGTGATCAATGAACAAGGTGGAATTCCTGGGCGTGACCCAGAATCCCTTCGCGGAACGCTATGACAATTTCATCGGCGGCAAGTTCGCAGCGCCGATCTCCGGTAAGTATTTTGACAATGCCTCGCCGGTGAACGGCCAGATCGTCTGCAAGATCGCGCGCTCCGACGCGCAGGACGTCGAGGCCGCGCTCGATGCGGCGCATGCCGCCAAGGCCGCCTGGGGCCGCACCAGCGTCGCCGAGCGCGCCGCGATCCTGAACAAGATCGCCGACCGCATGGAAGAGAATCTCGAGCGCCTTGCGATTGCCGAGACCTGGGACAATGGCAAGCCGATCCGCGAGACGCGCGCCGCCGACCTGCCGCTCGCCATTGACCACTTCCGCTATTTCGCCGGCGTGGTGCGTGCCCAGGAAGGCTCGATCGGCGAGATCGACCAGGACACCATCGCCTATCATTTTCACGAGCCGCTCGGTGTCGTCGGCCAGATCATCCCCTGGAACTTCCCGCTGCTGATGGCCTGCTGGAAGCTCGCCCCAGCGCTCGCCGCCGGCAATTGCGTCGTGCTCAAGCCGGCCGAGCAGACCCCGGCCTCGATCATGGTCTGGGCGGAGATCATCGGCGATCTCCTGCCGCCCGGCGTCCTCAACATCGTCAACGGCTTTGGCCTCGAGGCCGGCAAGCCGCTCGCCTCCAGCCCGCGCATCGCCAAAATCGCCTTCACCGGCGAGACCACGACGGGCCGGCTGATCATGCAGTACGCCAGCCAGAACCTCATCCCGGTCACGC
The DNA here is from genome assembly GCF_900109945.1 of Bradyrhizobium sp. OK095. Lineage (GTDB taxonomy): Bacteria > Pseudomonadota > Alphaproteobacteria > Rhizobiales > Xanthobacteraceae > Bradyrhizobium. The sequence goes on along the minus strand of NZ_FOBX01000007.1, from coordinate 217,626 downwards.
TGGAGTTGGGCGGCAAGTCGCCGAACATCTTCTTCAACGACGTCACCGCCGAGGACGACGATTTCTTCGACAAGGCGATCGAAGGTTTTGTGATGTTCGCGCTGAACCAGGGCGAGGTTTGCACCTGTCCGAGCCGGGCGCTGGTCCACGCTGATATCTACGATCGCTTCATGGAGCGGGCGCTCAAGCGCGTCGCCGCGATCAAGCAGGGCGATCCGCGTGTGGCCGACACCATGATCGGCGCGCAGGCCTCGGGCGAGCAGCTCGCGAAGATCCTCTCCTATATCGACATCGGCAAGCAGGAGGGCGCGAAAGTGCTGGCCGGCGGCAGTCGTGCCGAGCTCGGCGGCGATCTCTCCGGTGGCTTCTACGTCCAGCCGACGGTGTTCGAGGGCCACAACAAGATGCGAATTTTCCAGGAGGAGATTTTTGGCCCCGTCGTCTCGGTCACGACCTTCAAGACCGACGACGAGGCGCTCGCGATCGCCAACGACACGCTCTATGGCCTGGGAGCCGGCGTCTGGAGCCGCGATGCCAACCGCTGCTACCGCTTCGGCCGGGCGATCCAGGCCGGCCGGGTCTGGACCAACTGCTACCATGCCTACCCCGCGCATGCGGCGTTCGGCGGCTACAAGCAGTCGGGCGTCGGGCGCGAGAACCACAAGATGATGCTCGATCACTACCAGCAGACCAAGAACCTCCTGGTCAGCTACAGCCCGAAGAAGCTCGGCTTTTTCTGATCGGGCAATATCTGATCGAGCAAGATCTGATCGAGCAGGAGAGGGCGGCGCAACTCTGCGCCGCCCGTTCCGTCGTCATCCCTTTGTCAGAGTCTTGAGACAATACGACAGCGTCGGCCGTATTCGGTTCGGCGCCCGTGGCATTCGAAGCGAGGCCGGGCAAAGACGGAGGCTTGGTGATGCGGAACGGTGGATCAGGACGGACAAAACGTATGGGAGCGATGCTGCTCGGCGCGGCGGCCCTGGCTTTGCTTGCGCCGTCGATGGCCGTCGCACAATCCGGCCCGGCGCCATCAGGCGCAAAACCCTTCCTGACCGTCGACGGAAAAGCGCCGCTGATTCTCGGACATCGCGGCGTGCCGGGACTGGTGCCTGAAGAGACCGAGGCGTCGTACGACCTCGCCGCGGCGCTCGGGACCGATGCGCTCGAAGAGGATTTGCACCTGACCAAGGATTGCGTCCTGGTCGTGCGTCATAACCCCTGGCTCAGCGACAATACCAACGTTGCCGAGGTGGCGAAGACCAATGCGGCCGTGGCGGCGCGCAAGCGCACGGTATCAGGCGTGCGCATCAAGGCGCCAGCTTCCGCCAGCACGCCGAGCGACTATTTGACGGATCTCACCGATCCGGCCGATCCAAAATCAGTGCTGAAGTCATTGATCGTCGATGGTGAGGACCACACCAACGACTGGTCGATCACCGATTTCACCATGGCCGAGCTGAAGGGCTGGATCGGCGGCACCACCTATGATGCGGCCAACGAGCGGCCCAAAGTCTTCAACGGCAAATTCCCGGTCATCAGCTTCCAGGATGTCATCGACATCGCCAAGGCCAGGAGCAAGGAGACCGGGCGTTCCATCCTCGTCTATCCCGAGACCAAGAACCCGACCTGGAACAATGCCCAGGCGATTGCGAACGGCTGCGGCGCGGCCGGCAGCCATCCGCTCGAGGATGCCCTGATCAAGATCATCAAGGACAATGGCCTCAATACCAAGGACGCGCCGATCCTGGTTCAGAGCTTCGAGCCCGGCAGCCTGAAATATATGCGCAGCCACGGCCTTCAGACGCGGCAGGTGCAACTCGTCGACGGCAACGGCATCGACTTCAAAACCGGCAAGGTTCTCCTCAACAACATCACCAATTCGCGTCCGTTCGACTGGACGGTGTCGGGCGATGCGCGCCTGTATGATGCGATGCTGACCCCCGAGGGCCTTGCCGAGATCAAGACCTATGCCGACGCCATCGGACCGTGGAAGGCCTATATCGTTCCGCTCAAGATCGCGCCGTGGAAGGACAGCAACGCCGACGGCACGCCCACCAAGGGATCGACGCCGGACGCTTCGACGCAGGAGGCAACCAGCCTGATCGCCGATGCGCACAAGCTTGGTCTGTTCGTGCACGTCTTCACGTTCCGGAACGAGAAGAAATACCTCGCTGCCGATTATCGCGGCGATCCCAGCCTTGAATATCTCAAATTCTTCCGTCTCGGCGTCGACGGGGTCTTCACCGACTTTACGCATACCGGCGTTGCCGCCCGCGCAGCATATTTGCGCGAGCTCGGCTGGTAGGAGGCGCTGCGAATCGGACACGCGCGAGGGCTCGGACCCGCATATGAGCGGGTCCGAATTTCGTCACCTCGGCTGCTCGTGCCTGCTTCGTTGGCGGGTGAGCTAAAGTTGCCTGATCAAGCCCAAAGGTTTTGCAAAATTTCGGTCACGTTGCAGTGCGGCATAATGAAAGTCGTGCCATGCTGCCGTGGTGCTTTCCAACGGCGTTTGAACTGGGTTAGAGAGGACGAAAGTTTTCTCTGACCCGGAATTCCCATGGCCGCACCCAAGAAAGCCGCCGCAGGCGCTGCACAGGACAAGACCGACGGCGGCTCGCCCCCGGAATTCACGAGGGAGCAGGAGCTCAAGGCGCTCCGCGAGATGCTCCTGATCCGGCGGTTCGAGGAAAAGGCCGGCCAGCTCTACGGCATGGGTGCGATCGGCGGCTTCTGCCATCTCTATATCGGCCAGGAGGCCGTGGTGGTCGGTATGCAGATGGCCCTGAAACAGGGCGATCAGATCATCACCGGCTATCGCGATCACGGCCATATGCTGGCCACCGGCATGGAGGCCAACGGCGTCATGGCCGAGCTCACCGGCCGCCGCGGCGGTTATTCCAAGGGCAAGGGCGGCTCCATGCACATGTTCAGCAAGGAGAAGCACTTTTACGGTGGCCACGGCATCGTCGGCGCCCAGGTCTCGCTCGGCACGGGTCTGGCCTTCGCCAACCACTATCGTGGTAACGACAATGTCAGCGTCGCCTATTTCGGCGATGGCGCGGCCAATCAGGGCCAGGTCTATGAGAGCTTCAACATGGCCGAGCTCTGGAAGTTGCCGGTGATCTACGTCATCGAGAACAACCGCTACGCCATGGGCACCGCGGTCTCGCGCGCCTCGGCGCAGCAGGATTTTTCGAAGCGCGGCGCGTCCTTCAATATTCCCGGCCTGCAAGTCGACGGCATGGACGTCCGCGCCGTGAAGGCCGCCGGCGACGAAGCCGCAGCCTGGTGCCGCTCCGGCAAAGGGCCGATGATTTTGGAAATGCAGACCTACCGCTATCGCGGTCACTCGATGTCCGACCCTGCAAAATATCGCACGCGCGAGGAGGTCGAGAAGGTTCGCCATGATCAGGACCCGATTGAGCAGGTGCGCAACCGCCTGCTCGCGGCCAAGGTCAGCGAGCAGGATCTGAAGGCGATCGACGCGGAAGTGCGCGACATCGTCAACGCCTCCGCCGACTTTGCCCAGCATGATCCCGAGCCGGAAGCCGCCGAGCTCTGGACCGACGTTTACCGCTGAACGCGCGCAAGCTTTCTTTTGGAGCCGATATGCCAATTCAAGTGCTGATGCCCGCGTTGTCGCCCACGATGGAGAAGGGCAACCTCTCCAAATGGCTGAAAAAAGAGGGTGAGACGATCAAGTCCGGCGACGTGATCGCCGAGATCGAAACCGACAAGGCCACCATGGAGGTCGAGGCGACCGACGAGGGCACGCTCGGCAAGATCCTGATCGCCGAAGGTACCGCCGACGTTCCCGTCAACACGCCGATCGCGACCATTTTGGCGGATGGCGAGAGCGCGGCCGATCTCGCGAAAGCGCCCGCGCCGGCCAAGCCGGCCGCAGAGTCTGCGCCGCCGGCCGCTGCAAAGGCCGAAGCGCCGGCAGCCAAGTCTTCAGAGACAAAGGCTGCGCCCGCGCCGCAGGCTGCCGCCGAGCCCGATCCGGAAGTGCCTGAAGGCACCGAGATGATCACCCAGACCATCCGCGAAGCGCTGCGCGACGCGATGGCCGAAGAGATGCGCCGCGACCCCGACGTCTTCGTGATGGGCGAGGAGGTCGCCGAATATCAGGGCGCCTACAAGGTGACCCAGGGCCTGCTCCAGGAATTCGGCGCCAAGCGCGTCATCGACACCCCGATTACCGAGCACGGCTTTGCCGGCGTCGGCGTCGGTGCCGCCATGACCGGGCTGAAGCCGATCGTCGAGTTCATGACCTTCAACTTCGCCATGCAGGCGATCGACCAGATCATCAACTCCGCCGCCAAGACGCTCTATATGTCCGGCGGCCAGATGGGCTGCTCGATCGTGTTCCGCGGCCCGAACGGCGCGGCTGCGCGCGTCGCCGCCCAGCACAGCCAGGATTACTCGGCCTGGTACTCGAGCGTTCCCGGTCTGAAGGTGGTCGCGCCGTTCTCGGCTGCCGATTACAAGGGCCTGCTCAAGGCCGCGATCCGCGATCCCAATCCGGTGATCTTCCTCGAGAACGAGATGCTGTACGGGCACACCGGCGAAGTGCCGAAGCTCGACGATTTCGTGATCCCGATCGGCAAGGCGCGCATCGTGCGCTCCGGTAGCCATGTCACCCTGATCTCCTGGTCGAACGGCATGAGCTATGCGCTCAAGGCCGCCGACGAGCTCGCCAAGGACGGCATCGAGGCCGAGGTGATCGATTTGCGCACGCTGCGCCCGATGGACACCGAGACCATCATCAACTCCGTCAAGAAGACCGGCCGTGCCGTGACGGTGGAAGAGGGCTGGGCCCAGAGCGGCGTCGGCGCCGAGATCGCCGCGCGCATCATGGAGAACGCCTTCGACTATCTGGATGCGCCTGTTACGCGCGTGTCCGGCAAGGACGTGCCGATGCCTTATGCGGCGAACCTGGAGAAGCTGGCGCTGCCCTCCGTGGCGGAAGTGGTCGAGGCTGCCAAAGCTGTCTGCTACAGGTAGGCCATGACGGGCCCGAAGGAGCAGCCATTGCCACCCGACGTTCTCGCCCGCGATGATGCGGTCGAGATCCTGCGCGTATTCGTGCTGGACGGCGGGCTGTCGATGGCGTTCCAGCGGGCCTTCGAGGAGCCCGACATGTGGGGGCTGCTGCTGGTCGATCTCGCCCGCCACGCTGCGCGCGCCTATGCGCGCGAGAGCGAATATACCGAGGAAGACGCCCTGAACCGGATCATCGAGATGTTCCAGGCGGAGATCGAGCGTCCGACGGACACCGGCACTACGACGCCGCGCAGCAAGGGGCACTGACCGTGGCGATCGAATCCTACCATTTCGATTTTATGCTCGAGGCGATCCGCGAGGCGCAGGACTCGATCGCGCAGGGCGGCCTGCCGATCGGCGCCGTGCTGACGCGCGAGAACAAGATCATCGCCCGTGGCCACAACAATCGTGTGCAGGAAAACAACGTGATCCTGCACGGCGAGATGAGCTGCCTGCGCGAGGCCGGTGCGATCTCGTTCCACGACACAATCATGTACACCACGCTGTCGCCATGCTCGATGTGTGCCGGCGCGCTCGCTTTGTTCAAGGTCAAGCTGGTGGTGATCGGGGAATCCGTCACCTTCGAGGGATCCAAGGACATTCTCGACAAGTTCGGCATCCCCTGGATCGATCTTGCCGACGACCGCTCCATCACCATGATGAAGAATTGGCGTTCCGTTCCTGCCAATGAGCGCCTCTGGCAAGGCGACATCGGCAACTAAATCTGGTCTGTTCGTTCTCACTTTCGGGGACGAATTTTTGCAAAGTTCTTCTTGAGGTCAGCATGCCCATCAACATCCTGATGCCCGCTCTCTCGCCAACGATGGAGAAGGGTAACCTCGCCAAATGGCTGAAGAAGGAAGGCGACAAGGTCAAATCCGGCGATATCATCGCCGAGATCGAGACCGACAAGGCGACCATGGAGGTCGAGGCCATCGACGAGGGCACGATCGCCAAAATCCTGGTGCCTGAGGGCACGCAGGATGTGCCGGTCAATGACGTGATCGCGGTGCTCGCCAGCGAAGGCGAGGACGTGAAGGCGGCTGGCGCTGCCAAGCCCAGTGCGTCGGCCGCGCCTCCGAAAGCTGCTGAGGCTCCCGCTGCTGCGCCGGCGCCCGCCGCCCCGAAGGCCGCTCCGCCGCCCGCCGCCGCACCCGCGCCGCAGGCCGCAGCACCGGCCGTGCAGAGCAACGGCCATGCCGGCCGCGTGTTCTCCTCACCGCTGGCGCGCCGCCTCGCAAAGGATTCCGGCGTCGACGTTGCGATGGTCACCGGCACCGGCCCGCACGGCCGTGTCGTCGCCCGCGACGTCGAGCAGGCCAAGTCCGGCAAGGGCCTCAAGGCCCCCGCCGCGGCGCCTTCATCCGCGCCCTCGGCCGCGCCGACCATGTCGGACAAGCAGATCCTGTCGCTGTTCGAGCCCGGCTCCTACGAGGTCGTCCCGCATGACGGCATGCGCCGCACCATCGCGCAGCGCCTGACCGCGTCGATCCAGAACGTCCCGCATTTCTTCCTCACGATCGACTGCGACATCGGCAAGCTGATGGCCGCGCGCGAGGAGATCAACGCGGCGGCTCCCAAGGACAAGGAAAAGAAGCCGCTCTACAAGATCTCGGTCAACGACTTCGTCATCAAGGCGATGGCGGTGGCGCTGCAGAGGATCCCGAACTGCAATGTCAGCTGGACCGAAAGCGGCATGGTCAAGCACCACCATTCCGACGTCGGCGTTGCGGTCGCGATGCCCGGCGGCCTGATCACGCCGATCATCCGCAAGGCCGAGACCAAGACGCTCTCGACCATCTCCAACGAGATGAAGGATTTTGCCGCGCGCGCCCGTTCGCGCAAGCTGAAGCCCGAGGAATACCAGGGCGGCACCACCGCCGTCTCCAACCTCGGCATGTTCGGCATCAGCCACTTCACCGCCGTGATCAACCCGCCGCATGCGACCATCCTTGCGGTCGGTACCAGCGAGGAGCGGCCCGTGGTGCGCGGCGGCAAGATCGAGATCGCGCATATGATGAGCGTGACGCTGTCGTGCGATCACCGCGCCATCGACGGCGCGCTCGGCGCCGAGCTGATCGGCGCCTTCAAGCAGCTGATCGAAAATCCCGTCATGATGATGGTGTGAGAAGCGGACCGTGCATACGTAGGGTGGGCAAAGGCGCGAAGCGCCGTGCCCACCTTATTTCATAGCGTTGGAAGGCGGTGGGCACGCTTCGCTTTGCCCACCCTACGAAGTTCAGTTGAATGGGAGCCGCAATGGCCGACACATCCTTCGACGTCATCATCATCGGCTCCGGTCCCGGCGGCTATGTCACCGCGATCCGGGCCGCTCAGCTTGGTTTCAAGGTTGCGATTGTCGAGAAATCCTATCTCGGCGGCATCTGCCTGAACTGGGGCTGTATCCCGACCAAGGCGCTGCTGCGCTCGGCCGAGATCTACCACTACATGCAGCATGCCAAGGATTACGGCCTGTCGGCGGACAACGTCTCGTTCGATCCGAAAGCGGTGGTGCAGCGCTCGCGCGGCGTCTCCAAGCGGCTGAACGACGGCGTCGGCTTCCTGATGAAGAAGAACAAGGTCAGCGTGATCTGGGGCGCCGCCTCGATCGATGCGCCCGGCAAGGTCACCGTGAAGAAGTCCGACGTCGAAGGTCCCAAAGGGACGCTCGGCGAGGGGGCTTATCAGGCCAAGCATATCATCGTCGCGACCGGCGCGCGCCCGCGCGTGCTGCCGGGGCTCGAGCCCGACAAGAAGCTGATCTGGACCTATTTTGAAGCGATGGTCCCGGAGAAGATGCCGAAATCGCTGCTGGTGGTCGGCTCCGGCGCGATCGGCATCGAGTTCGCCTCATTCTTCCACACGATGGGTTCTGACGTCACCGTGGTGGAAGTGCTGCCGCAGATCCTGCCGGTCGAAGATGCCGAGATCGCCGGCCTTGCGCGCAAGCGTCTGGAGAAGCAGGGCATCAAGATCATGTCCTCGACCAAAGTGACAAAACTCGAGAAGAAGGCCGACAGCGTCGTTGCCACCATCGACGACGGCAAGGGCAAGCCTGTGACTACCGAGTTCGAGCGCGTGATCTCGGCGGTCGGCGTGGTCGGCAACATCGAAAATCTCGGCCTCGAAAAGCTCGGCGTCAAAACCGACCGCGGCTGCATCGTGATCGACGGTTACGGCAAGACCAACATCCCCGGCATCTACGCCATCGGCGACGTCGCTGGTCCCCCGATGCTCGCGCACAAGGCCGAGCATGAGGGCGTGATCTGCGTCGAGGCGATCAAGGGCCTGCATCCGCACCCCATGGACAAGCTGCTGATACCCGGCTGCACCTATTGCCAGCCGCAGGTCGCCTCGGTTGGTCTGACTGAAGCCAAGGCCAAGGAGAATGGCCGCGAAATCCGCGTCGGCCGCTTCCCCTTCGTCGGCAACGGCAAGGCGATCGCGCTCGGCGAGGACCAGGGTCTGGTCAAGGTGATCTTCGACAAGAAGACCGGCCAGCTGCTCGGCGCCCACATGGTCGGCGCCGAAGTGACCGAGCTGATCCAGGGCTACGTCGTCGCGATGAACCTGGAGACCACGGAAGAAGAGCTGATGCACACGGTGTTCCCGCATCCGACGCTGTCGGAGATGATGAAGGAAGCCGTGCTGGATGCTTATGGGCGCGTACTGAACATTTGAACCTCGGCAACACGAAGGAATAATCGTGAAAGACAACGATAACCTCACCATCGAACGCCCGTCCTTCGTCACCCATCTGGAATGCGCGATGGAGGGCGATCATTATCCGGCCGACCAGATCCATAATCTGTCGAAGGCCGGCAAGCCGCTACTCGTTCGCTACGACCTCGCCGGCGTGAAGAAGGCGCTGACCAAGGACGCACTGAGCCAGCGCCCCGCCGACATGTGGCGCTACCGCGAGCTGCTGCCGGTGCGCAAATGCCAGGACATCGTCTCGCTCGGCGAGGTCACGACGCCGCTGATCCGGCTGCCGAAGCTCGGGAAGAAGCTCGGCGGCGGCGAGATCATCGTCAAGGACGAGGGGCGGCTGCCGACCGGCTCGTTCAAGGCGCGCGGCCTGGTGATGGCGGTGTCGATGGGCAAGGCGCTCGGCATCAAGCACATGGCGATGCCGACCAACGGCAATGCCGGCGCGGCGCTCGCGGCCTATGCCACGTCCTGCGGCATCAAGACCACGATCTTCTGCCCGGCCGATACGCCCGAGGTGAATGTCAGCGAGATCGAGCTGCAGGGCGCGACCGTCTACCGCGTCAACGGCTATATCGATGATTGCGGCAAGATCGTCGGCGAGGGCAAAGCAAAAGTCGGCTGGTTCGACACCTCGACGCTGAAGGAGCCGTACCGCATCGAGGGCAAGAAGACGATGGGCCTGGAGCTCGCCGAGCAGCTCGGCTGGGACGTGCCCGACGTGATCTTCTATCCGACCGGCGGCGGCACCGGCCTGATCGGCATGTGGAAGGCCTTTGACGAGCTCGAGAAGATCGGCTTCATCGGCAGCAAGCGCCCGCGCATGGTCGCGGTGCAGGCCTCCGGCTGCGCGCCGATGGTGCGCGCTTATGATGCCGGCACCGAGCATGCGACGCGCTGGGAGGACGCCCACACCATCGCGTCGGGCATCCGCGTGCCGCAGGCGATCGGCGATTTCCTCATCCTGCGCGCGGTGCGGCAGAGCAAGGGCTTTGCCATTGCGGTCGATGATGACAAGATCTCGGCGGCGCTGAACGAGGTCGCGCGCGAGGAGGGGCTGCTGCTCTGCCCCGAGGGCGCCGCGACCTACGCCGCCTACAAGGACAGCCTCGCCGACGGCCGCGTCAGCAAGACCGAACGCGTCATGCTGTTCAACTGCGCGACCGGGCTGAAGTACCCGCTGCCGAAGGTCGACCGCACGCTCGATCGCCACAAGCCGATCGACTACACGCAGTTCTAGCTTCTTCTCCCTCGCCCCGTTCTTACGGGGAGAGGGTTGGGGTGAGGGGCCTCTCTCCGCGAATGAGATATTCGTGAGACCTGTACCCCCTCACCCGAATTCGCGCTGCGCACGAATTCGACCTCTCCCCGCAAGCGGGGCGAGGTAAAGAAAAACAAGAATCGTCGAGGAGACCACCATGAAGAACGCGGTCTGGGCCGGGCTGATCGGCATTCTCGCTGTTGCAAGTGCTGCGCGCGCCGACGACTATCCCTCGCATCCCATCACAATCATTATTCCCTTCGCCGCCGGCGGCCCGTCGGATGCGATGGCGCGCGTGCTTGCAGAGCGGATGCGGACCTCGCTCGGCCAGCCGCTGGTGATCGAGAACGTCACCGGTGCGGGCGGCTCGATCGGCGTCGGCCGCGCCGTGCAGTCGCCGCCGGATGGATACACGATCTCGTTCGGCCATCTCGGCACCCATGTCGCCAACGGTGCCGTCTACAAGCTCAAATACGACCTCGTCGCCGATCTCGAGCCGGTGGTGCTCTTGCCCAGCAACCCCATGATCGTCGTCAGTAAGACCGCGGTGCCTGCGACCTCGCTGAAAGAGCTGATGGAGTGGCTGAAATCGCGGCCGTCGCCGCCGACCGCCGGGACCGCCGGCGCGGGCTCCGGCAGCCATATCGCCGGCGTCTATTTCGAGAGCGTCAGCGGCATCAAGCTGCAATATGTGCCGTATCGCGGCACGGCGCCTGCGCTCAATGATCTCATCGCCGGCCAGATCGACGTCATCGTCGACCAGACCTCCAATTCCATCAACCAGGTCCGCGCCGGCACCATCCGCGCCTACGCCGTCACCGACGACAAGCGCCTCGCCTCGGCGCCGGAGATTCCGACCGCGGAGGAGGCGGGGCTGAAAGGCTTCAACATGACGCTGTGGTCGGGCCTGTGGGTGCCCAAGGGCACGCCGAAGGAGATCGTCACCAGGCTCAATGCTGCCGCCGTGGAGGCGCTGAACGATCCCGCCGTGAAGAAGCAGCTCGAAAGCCAGGGCCTCGAGATGACGCCGAAGGATCAGCTCACCCCGGAGGCGCTCGGCGCGCGGCAAAAGGCCGAAATCGCGAAATGGTGGCCGATCATCAAGGCGGCGAACATCACGGTGGAATGAGGGGGTCTCGTAGCTGCGTAGGGTGGATTAGCGAAGCGTAATCCACCAAGTTCTTTGCCGCGCGAGAAGAGGTGGATTACGCCTCCGGCTAATCGACCCTACGAAGCTCGCTATTCCGACCCGTTAAATCCCACCGGCGTCGCGGCAGCGCGCGGGGCGGCGCTGGCATCCTTCGCCACCACGCGTTCGTCGCTCTTGCCGGCGACCGCGCCGCTGCCCTCGAACCTTGCGCGATACACCCGCACGTTCTCCATCACGCGCTGGACGTAGTTGCGCGTCTCCGAGAGCGGGATGCGCTCGACCCAGTCGACCGGATCGACCTTGGGGTCGCGGGGGTCGCCGTGCGCCTGCACCCATTCGCGAACGCGGCCGCGGCCGGCATTGTAGCCGGCGAAGGTCATGATCTGGTCGCCGCGATATTCCGACAGCAGCGCGCTGAGCTCGGCCGCGCCCATCTGCGTGTTGTAGACGGGATCGGAGACCATCTTGTCCCAATCGTAGGTTAGGCCGAAGCGCTTTGCGGTATCGCGGCCCGCTTCCGGCGTCACCTGCATCAGGCCGACCGCATTGGCGGACGACTTGTCGCGCTGGTCGAACGAGCTTTCGGTGCGCGCCACCGAATAGATCACGCTGGTCTCGATCGCGGGCGCGACCTGCTTGTGCTCGGGGATGCCGATGGTCGGGAACGCGTAATGGTCGAGCGCGAGCCCGCGCGCCAGCGCCGATTTGCCGACCTCCAGCATCACGCGCGCGTCGTTGCGCCGGCCGGCGAGCTCGCCGAGTGCTTCGAGCGCTGCGACGTCGGTGCTCTCCTTGGCGAAATCCTCGGCGTAGTAAAACACCATGTCGCGCTCGCCGACGCCGTAGAGCATCTCGGCGGCGCGCACGCGCTCATCCGATGGCGGCGCGTCGGCTGAGGCCAGCACGGGCGAGGGCGGCCGCAGCTCGATCCGGTCGAGGCCAAGCCTGGCGCGGGCGAGCTGGCCGTAATAGGCGGTCGGATAGCGCGCCGCGGTCCGATAGCTCAGCTGCGCGTCCGCAGTCGCGCCCATCGCTTCGGCGGCGCGGCCGCGCCAGTAATGCGCGCGCGACAGCGCGAGCGGATTGGGCGAGCCTTCGTCGATCGCGGCGAAATGCACCATCGCCGCCCTGGGATCGTCGAGATAGCGCAGCGCGATCCAGCCGCACATGAAATGATAGTCGACGCGGTAGACCTCCATCGCCGGGATCGCTGCGGCGCGCACCACGTCGTAGGCCGTCCTAGACTTGCCCTGGTCGAGCAGCTTTCGCGCCAGCAGGCGGCGTTCGCGCCACCACGCATCCGTGTCCTGCGCCGCCATCGTGTCGGGTGCGGCGGCCAGGATCACCTCGGCCGCGTCGTCGATGCGGTCGTTCTGGAGATGCCATTGCGCGCGGCAGAGGACATAGCCGAGGTCGCGGCGCGCTTCTGTCGAGACGTCGTCGAGATAGTCCTTGGCCTTGCTGGCCTTGCCGGTGACGGCGGAGCAGGCTTTCACGATCGCGAGCGCATCCTCGCCGAGCCGCTTGGCCGCGCGCCTTGCGCCGGCATAGTCCTTGGCGCCGAGCCGCTTGTCCATGCGGGCGCGGTGATCCTCAGCGGTGAAGAGATCGCGGAACGCCTCGTAGGACTCCTCCTCGCTGCGTTCGGACAATTCCTCCGAGCGCCAGGCGTCGCGGACGAGGCGCGTTGCCCTGTCGTTATCGCCTTCAGCCAGCAGCACGCGGGCGAGCGCGAACTTGCCCTTGGCGCTGGTCGGGCGGTCCATCGTGAATTTGTGCACAATGGCCGCGTCGCTCTTCTCCTGCCACAGCCGCGCCTCGGCGCGGCGGCGCAAAAGTGCGCTGCTCGGCCAGTCCGGATTGGCGACGACGAAGGCGGCGTAGCGCTTGAAAGGTGCCGTGCTCTCGGAATGGCGCAGCATGAACCAGTCGGCGAGCTTCTGTCCGGCAGGGTCAGCGATACGGTCGCGTGCGGCGGTCGCATCGTCGGTCTTGCCCTTGCGCGCGAGATCGATCGCGTCCTTCAGCGCGGCGAGGTCGCCGGTCAGCGGCGGCGCCGCCGGCTTGTCCGCGGGCTCGTCATCCTGCTTCTTCGACTTGCGTTTGGCCTCGGCATGCTTGCCGTGCTTGCCGGTCGCAGCATGGCGCTGCTTGCCGGCTTTGGCCTCATGCGTTTTTTTCGGCGCTGATGACTTGCTCTTCGCCGCCAGCTCCGTCGGGAGAAGCGCCAAGGCGGCCATGGCAACGACACACGCGAGCGAGCGTAGGCACTGGTTCATTGCGTGGTCCCCCTGCGAAACCAGTACAAACCAAAGTCCGCGACGACATGCGGCTCGAGAATCAAAACGACATCAAAAACGATGACACGGCATCGTTTCGGATTCCTCACGCTCCCGCAACAATGCGGCAAAATACCGATGGAACGCGGGAACTTGTGCAACGGGGGATAGAGCAGCGTTCTTAACCTTTGTTAACGAATAGGGCTCCCGCGACGGTTGCGGACGGCTCTCGGCGCCACAGATGGCCAGATTGCGCGTGTTCCCACGGCCAAATCCGGTGTATTGAGTTCCATCAAGCCTCCTTTCAGCCCTTGCCCCACACCCATGCCGCTTTTCAATCAGACGATCCGGCGCAAAATCGTCGGCATCGCCCTCGGACTGATCGTCCTGATGGTCGTCACCTCGATCCTGTCGATGGTGATGTCGAGCCAGGTCGGCGTCCTGCTGGGCGAGCTGAGCAACCGATACATCCCGGCCTATAGTCATCTGGCACGCGCCAATATCCGCTCGCTGGAGCGGGCGCTGGCGCTCCGGCAAATGGTCATGGCCAGGATGGGGGCGCCGTCCGACGAGGAGGCTTACGCGGCGCGGCTTCGCGACTTCGAGGGATTGGACCGCAAGTTCGAGGAAGAAGCCGAGACCGCTCGCAAGCTCATCAACGCGATCATCGACGATCCCAGCACTTTTTCCGACAATGCCGCGCTGGCACGGCTCGACGTCCGGATCGAAACCGCCGTCAGCGAGTTGCGGCGCGATTTGGACGAAGGCAACGCGAAACTGCTCAAGCAGGTCGACGCCAAGCAGATGGCGGAGGCCCGCGGCACGCTGGAGCAGCTCGACACGCTGCGCGCCGCGTTCAACCGGAAAGTCGATGCGATCCGCGCCGACATGCTGACGCAGGTCTTCTTCTCGACCTCTCAGGTGATCGGCCGTCAGCATCAGGCTATCGTCGTTTCGGGCGTCGTGACGTTGCTTGCGGCCGTCGTCGGCTTTGTGTTTGCGCTCATGGTGTCCGGCGGCATCACGCGCCCGGTGCGGCTGCTGCTCGCCGGCACCCGCGAGGTCGAGGCGGGCCGCTTCGACAAGACCATCACCGTGTCCACCCATGATGAAATCGGCGAACTCGCCGCGGCTTTCAACCGGATGACCGAGCAGCTCCGGCACAACGAGCGCATCCGCGAGACGTTTGGCCGCTACATCGATCCCAAAGTGGTGCAAGGCCTGATCGACCGCCCGGACGTGGCCATCGACGGCCAGCGGCGAGTCATGACCATCATGTTTTCCGACATGAGCAATTTTACCTCGATGAGCGAGGGCATGACGCCGCGCGGCCTCGTCAAGGTGATGAATCACTATTTCACCGTGATGTCCGCTCCGATCAGGACGCACCGCGGCGTCATCGACAAATATATCGGCGACGCGATCATGGCCTATTGGGGCCCGCCCTTCATCGAGGAAGACGAGCCGGCACTGCTCGCCTGCTTCGCCGCCGTCGACATGGCCGACCAGGTGCCCGCACTGCAGAAGCAATTGCCGGATCTCCTGGGCATCCGCGCCATGCCCGCGCCGTGCGATCTGCGCATCGGTATTGCTACCGGCGAGGTCCTGACCGGCAGCATCGGCTCCGAACTGATGATGAGCTTTACCGTGATGGGCGATGCCGTGAACCTCGCCTCGCGGCTGGAAGCCGTCAACAAAGTCTACGGCACCCGCATCCTGATCTCGCAGGCGACCGCAGATGCGATCGGCGCACAGCTCGAGCTGCGCGAGATCGATCGCCTCGCGGTCGCCGGCCAGAGCGCGTCGCAAGCAATCTTCGAGGTGATGAGCAAGGCACACGGGCTCAGTGTTCCCCAGGAAAGCCTGCGCACGCATTACGCCGAAGGTCTCACCGCCTATCGCGCACAGCGCTTCGACGATGCGCGCACCGCCTTCAATGCGGCGCTCGAAGCCGTCCCCGGCGACGGCCCCTCGCGCACGCTGCTTGCCCGCATCGCGCAGTTCGAGACCAATCCGCCGGACGCGGGCTGGGACGGCGCCTGGCGGCTGGAGCAAAAATAGGCTGCCGCCGCCTCACCATTTGAACGACGCGGCCATCTCATAGCTGCGCGGTGCGCCGAGGATGATCTGGTCGGTGTAACCAGGATCGCCCCAGGCCGCGTAGAGCTTGTTCGTCAGATTTTTCACGCGAAAGCTGATCCGGGTCTGGTCGACGCCGGGGAAATACGCCTTCGGGATATCGACGAACGCGAAGGCGTCGAAGATCGTGTAGGCGTTCATGGTGACCAGATTGTCCTGGAAGTTGAAGCGGTCGCCGACGTGGCGAACGAGGCCGCCGATCTCCACCGGCAGTTTGGTGTCGAAGCGATAGGACGCGCCGGCATTGGCGATAAAGTTCGGGACGTTGGGCGGCGTCTTGCCTGAATAGGACTGGAGCACGCCGCCGCCGTCGACATAGCTGAAGTCGATGAAGCGCGACTGCACGAAGGCGACGTTGCCCCAAACCTTCAGGCCGGCGACCGGGTTGACCGCGGCGGCGATCTCGACACCCTTCGACGCCATCTTGCCGGCGACGTTGAAGACGATGCCGCTCTCGGGGACGTAGACGTTCTTGCGCTCGATGTCGAAGGCCGAAAATGTCGCCTCGGCGCGTTTGTCAGCCGATTGCAGCTTCACGCCTGTTTCGTAGGTCCGCGATGTCGTCAGCAGCAGCGGCACCTGCGGCGCGAGGATGAAGATGTTGGCGACCGTTGGATCCGCCGCTGTCGCATACTGGCTGTAGAGCATGACGCCCGGGGTGATCTCCCAAGTGTATCCAACACGGCCCGTGACGGGGTTGAACGTCTTCGAGAACGGGTAGCCGCGGTCCGTGCGCAGCGCGCCGTCCGGCGAGAAGCGCGTCCGTGACAGCTCGATGTCCTCGAACCGGATGCCGCCGATTAGCGCAAAGGTCGAGGTCAGCTTGAGCCGGTCCTCGAACGACAGCGAGGTCGTGTTCAGGTGCGTATAGATCTTTTCGTCGCTGCGCGGGCCGTAGAGGCCGCGGTCCGGATTGACCAGGTCGACCGTGTCCGAGAAGAACAGCGTGTCCTGCGAGACGTTGAACTGCGAGCTGCTCGCCATGACCGTGGCGACGAAGCGGTTGTCCATGCCGCCGAGGTTGGAGTTGACGGCGAGGTCGGTGATGTTGCCGTAAAGCCGCTGGGCGTGGTCCAGCGCCAGCCGCTCGCGATAGACGTTGTTCGGCCCGGAATCGTCGAATGAGGAGATCTCGTTGTTGAACCAGTGCCGGTGCGCATCATAGCCGTAGACCTGGCTCTTCAATGAGATGTTGTTGGTGATGTCCCACTGAAAACCGCTGCGCAGCCACAGCTCGCTGGCGCCGCTATGATTGTCGAGCACGTTGTAGCTGGTGGTCAGCGTGCGCGCGTCGATCGTGACCGGGTTGAGCGTCCCGCTGTGGCCGTTGAGATAGTAGTTGGTCCACTGGCCCGAGACGATGCCGTTCGTGGGCACGATGCCGGGCGCGTTCGCGGGCACCAGCGGCGTGCCCCAGTAGAAGCGGTCCTTGTCCTGCTTGTATTCGGCCGCGCCCCAGATCTTCAGGCTGTCGTTGACGCGGTAGTTCAATTGTCCCGAGACGTTGCTGAGCTTCGAATAGGTGTCGTCGATGAAGCTCTTGTCGTTGGAATGGCTGATATCGAAGCGGTAGTCGAGTCCGCCAATCAGCGTGCTGCCGCCCGATCCGTAACCGGCGCGGTAGCCGTGGAAAGAATCGTAGGACGTGAAGGCCTCGTTGATAACAGGCCCGGTGTGCGGCGCCTTGGTGACGTAGTTGACGGCGCCGCCGGTCGCGCCCAGGCCCGCCACCAGCGAGTCCGGTCCCTTGATGATCTCGACCTGCTGCAAATTGGCGGTGTCCATTGGACGGCCGGTCATGGTGGACGGACCAATCGGGATGCCGTTGTAAAGCGTGGTGAGCTGGTCGCCGGAAAAGCCGCGCATCGAGAAGATCGCGGGCGCGCCGGGTGCATCGCCGCCGGTCACGCCGACGGCGGCCTTGGCGACATCGGTCGTCGTCCTGATGCCCAGATCCTGCATCGTCTGCTGGCCGATGACCTCGACGGTCGCCGGCGTTTCCCGCGCTGTGATGCCAAGCCGGGAGCCGACGTCGGTCACGACGGCCGTGTTGAGCGGTGTCTGCACCGGGGTATTCGACGGTCGGGGCGCGACGACGGCTGGAACGGGACGATTGCGTCCCGCGGCGCGGCGTGCCGTCGCTGGCCGCTGATTGTCGGATCTGGCGGCACGAGCCGGTCTTGGCGCGGGCGGTGAAACGATCACAGGGCCAACTTCCTGCGAGGCGCCGCGAACCGCGGTCTGCGCCATCGCCACGGAGGACAGGGATGTCGAGAGCAGCAAGGCGAGCAGGGCAGGCCTGGTGCGCCGAAATTGGCCCGCTAGTCCCTGTGAGATGCCGATACGAACACGCGAAGCTTCCGGCGCAATGCCGGACCCGAAATGAAAATTCTGCACGACAACGCTCTGCGGCGACGCAAACAAACCGTCACCGCGGTTGCCTTAGCAGACTGCCTTCGCCCCTGGCGGCAGATGCACCGGCTACTCTTCCGACACCGGGGCACCCCGCCCAATGCGTTCGCGCGTGACTCATGGCTGGCAGCAGGTTTCCTGGCTCGCGGGTCATCGCCTTCGACCACCTTCCCAGAGGCCCAAGCGGGGCTCCAGTGGTTTATTTGGTCGTCGGCTATCCGCCTACAGTTGCGGGGGCAGCCGCGGAATTGTCCGCCGGGACGGACGCACCGCATTCCCTTGGAGAGCCCTTGCGGGCACTACCGTTCACGAAATTGGCATCCGGCGGGAGGCGCGTCAATATCCTACCGGCCCGACAGAGCAACGCGCGCAACGAGTGTGTCTTTCCGACCAAAAAAGATTCTACTCCATAACGATGTTCGCCGTGACCTATTTCCCGGGCTTAGGTTACGTGTCCTTGAGGCGTTTGATGGGGACACGCCGATGACAGAACTTGAGGACAGGCTGGAACGGTTCGAGACGCTCACCGCCGAATGCGAGTTGATCACCAAGCTCGCCACCGACAGCACCAGGCGCGAATTCTATCTCAAGCTCGCCGAGCACTATTACGAGCTGGCGAACGAGACGCGGCGCGCTGTTGCGACCAAAGCTGTAGCTTAAAGGCCGCTGCTTGAGGCGTGACGTAAGCCTCGGACATGCAAACCGCTGCATGATGCGCGGAACCATCGCAGGGCCGCGCGCCTGAAAGCCGTTTTTAACGTTTGGCGCTCATCCTTGATCTGGATGCGAGGCATGCCATGTGGCGTCGTTCCTCGCGATGGGAATGCCGGGGTTCGTTGCAGCGCAACTTGCCCTTGAGAACGTCGCTTTGACGGTGGCTTTTGCAGGGCGATCCCATGCGTGTCGTTGCGGTCCTCATCCTCGCGCTCATGACGGCGGCCTGTAACCAGGAGCAGGACATCACGGGCTCCACCGCAGCCTGCCTGGCGCGGAATTACAGCGCCTACAATCCCCGCGACATGAACCAGTGCGTGGCCGCCTGCAAGTCGTGTGGCAACGGCAACACCGTGACCTGCAGCACCGCCTGCACCCTTAAGGGCGCGCACTGAGGGCGTGATCGGGCGGTTTGCCAGCATCGTTGCAAAGTTCGCAACCGCGCCATCTCCTGCGGGCATCGTCCCGGCCAACGCGACCTGATATGGGTTGGCCGGAGCGAGGGGCCATCCTGTGAAATTCGCAAGCTTTGAGATCGACAGCGCCGCGTCCTGGGGCCTGGCGGAAGGCGACACCGTCGCCGATGAAGCCTGATGCCGGTGGACGCGACGACGGCCTATCTACCGCTGCTCCGCAGGATTCACTGGGCAACCGCGGTGCTCTTCATCGCAGCCATGCTGATCGGCCTCTATTGCGGCCTCCAGCCGCCCGGCACTTCGCCGCGGCGCGAACTGCTCGAGGTTCACAAATCGCTCGGCATGACGCTGTTGTTCCTGTCGGTGCTGCGGCTGATGGTGCGCCTGGCGACGAAGGCGCCGCCCGAACCGTCGTCGTTCGGATTTCTGGTGCTGCTTGCGGCGCGGCTCAATCATGTGGCGCTCTATGCCATCCTGTTTGCGATGCCGCTCACCGGCTATGCGTTCTCCTCGGCAGGCGGCTATTCGCTGAAGTACTTTTGGATATTCAGCTGGCCGCGGCTGGTCGCCGACAATCCCGTGATTGCACATGCCGGCGAGGTCTCGCACGATATGCTGGCTTGGTTCGTCTACGCCGCCGTGGCGCTGCACATCGCGGCGACGCTCTGGCACGCTGTCGTGATGCGCGACGGCACGCTGGCGCGGATGTGGCCGCGATCGGGGAACCTCTCGAGCCAGACGACCGACCGTGTCCAGCGACCGGAACGATTCACATAGGATAATCATTGCAGTGGCGGGCAGGACGCGGAGTCCGATGGAATGGGTATGCTCGATCCCGGTCGCTTTCTGGTGTCATGCTCGCATTGCGAGGCCTGGCCGATGGCGGCCAATGTGAAGCGTTCGAGTTGGTCGGCGTCTCCGCACGAGGTTCGTTTCGTATGTCCGCGCTGCCGCCGCGAGGAGACCGCGATCGTCTCGGCCTCTGGCGAGCTAACACCGATCCGGCGCCTGGAGGTCCCGCCGCGCGACGTCAGCATGGCCTGGGCGCAGGCCCAGCGCCCGCGAGGACGGACGTAGGGCTCCGCGACCCCGATTTGGAACCGGGCCTATCCCAGTGCATTTCCGCCAAGCCCGGGTCACTCCTCGTATACAAATCATGTCGAGGCCCTTGTCTCCATGTGCTAGGATGGCGGTCGGGAGATTATCGATGACTGCCGACATGCTTTCGCCTCGTAGCGACCGTTTCCGCCTTCATCCTGTCGCGCCGCGCCTAGCGCCGATGTTCTGCTTTGCGCTGCTGACGGTGTCGTGCGCACTCGCGAGTTTTGCGCTTGCCTGTGCGACGCCGTTTGCTGCGTTCGCCGTCGTTGCGGCCGCGATGCTGCCGCTGCGCCCGGCGCTGCTCGTCGTCGCCGGCGCCTGGCTCGTGAACCAGAGCATTGGTTTTGGCGTGCTGCACTATCCCGTCGACGGCAGCACCATCGCCTGGGGTTTTGTCATTGGCGCTGCGGCACTTCTTGCGACCGCCGCAGCGTCGACCATCCTCCGCATGCTGCCGCAGGGCCGCACGCCGCTGATGCTGGCGATCGCGTTTGTCGCCGCCTACGCGGTCTATGAGCTCGCGCTGCTCGCCGCGACGCCGTTCCTTGGCGGAGAGGGCGCCTTCACTGCGGCTATCGTCACACGCATTGGGCTGACCAGCGCCGTCTGGCTCGCCGGCCTCGTCGCTGTCTGCGAGATTGTGCGGCTCGTCGATCCGTTCGGGCGCGCGATGCGGAACGCATAAGCAAGACTCCAAGGTCCGGTCATGGTGATGACCGGATTTTCGCCCACCTGCGGAAGGCGACCGCCGTCCACACCGTCTCGACAAATCCGAACGGCCACGCGCCCTGGAGAAAGCCGTAAATCCCGCTGAGCGCGCACGCCGCCGCGAAGGCCAGCACATAATGCGGCCCGCGCGGCTCGAGTGCGTAGAACAGCAGCATCGCGCTGACCGACAGCAGCCCGAAGATTGCGAGAGCGTCCATCAGCTCGCTGGCGGCTTCGGCTTCTTGACGGCGCCGACGGCGTGGAAGACGCTGGACTCCATCACCGGCCACAGCGCGGCCGTCGCGGTCAGCGCGGTCGCCGCGCACATCGCGGCAAGTACCGTGGATCGAATTTTCAAGCCCGTCGTTCGCGATCGCCACACGATCCAGCCCCAGGCGCAGAGCACCACGGCGATCGACAATTTCGTCATCAACCCGTGTGCATGGTCGAGCACGGCGATCACACTTCCCGCGCTGGCGAGCACCACAGCAGGCAATGTGAAGGGCAGCACGCAGCATACCGTGCAGGCTGCAGCGACAACCGCAGTCGCAACCGCCGTGCCCGCGGCCTTGCCGCCGCCCGGCTCGGTCTTCGCCGCGCAGCCGCAACCGGGCGACGTTTCGGAGGGGAGGTTGCAGGACGGTCCAATAACGCTCATGTGATTCTCCTCGAGCTTGTGCGTCATGGATCAGATCGCTACGGCCTCAAGCCACTTGAGGTTCAAGCGAAAAGTGAGAGCTTGCATGAGAATTGGCGTCCTCGCCAAAGCGGCCGGCGTGTCGGTCCCCACCGTCCGTTACTACGAGAGCATCGGTCTTCTCGCGCCACCGGCGCGCCAGGGCGGCCAGCGCATCTATGGCAGCCAAGCCCTCAAGGCGCTCAATCTCGTCAGACACTGCCGCGAGCTCGACTTCTCGATCGATGAGACGCGCGACATCCTCGCCTCGGTGCAGCAACGGCTGCCGTGTAACGACACGAAGAGTTTTGCTGAGAAGCACCTCGGCTCGATCAGGAGGAAGATCGCAGAGCTTCGTGCGCTGGAGACGACAGTGGCCGCGCTGGTCAGCGGCTGCGAGACGACATGCTGCGGAAGTGCAGCGCCGGACTGTGTGATCCTACAGCCGGGTCGCGGGGGCACGTAGCCCGGACGACGTGGAGAGAGGGACGACTCACTTGCGTGCGCCCGTTGTCGCGGGCCAACAAGGCGCATGGCATCCTTCGCAAAATCCTGGGTTGTGGATCGTCATCTCTACGAAGGTATCGCGGTAGCCACGCCCGTGTCTTCCCGGTAACGATTGTGCTGTCTTCGCAACACTCACAGCGGATTTAACCCTCATCACTGGTCGTTCGCATCAACGCCGCTTTTTGGCCACACCCGAACATGAATAAAATCACTCTAATGTTCTAGGGCTGTGGTTGCCCTTTGCAGGCGACGGGAAATCCCAAGGTCGATTCAAATCTTGGGTGTGATGTTCCGGGTCTGACAAGGGTTCGCCAAGGAAACTGGTCGCGATGGACGCGAAGACCAACATCAAGCAGAGGCTGCCGAGCCGTCACGTGACGGAGGGCCCCACGCGCGCGCCCCATCGGTCCTATTTCTACGCCATGGGTCTGACCACCGAGCAGATCCACCAGCCTTTCGTCGGCGTCGCCTCGTGCTGGAACGAGGCCGCTCCCTGCAACATCTCGCTGATGCGCCAGGCGCAGGCGGTGAAGAAGGGCGTCGCGTCGGCCGGCGGCACCCCCCGTGAATTCTGCACCATCACCGTCACCGACGGCATCGCCATGGGCCATGACGGCATGCGCTCCTCGCTGCCGTCGCGTGAATGCATCGCCGACTCGGTCGAGCTGACCGTCCGCGGTCATGCCTATGACGCCCTGGTCGGGCTTGCCGGCTGCGACAAGTCGCTGCCGGGCATGATGATGGCGATGGTCCGCCTCAACGTTCCCTCGATCTTCATTTACGGCGGCTCGATCCTGCCCGGCAATTTCCGCGGGCAGCAGGTCACCGTGCAGGACATGTTCGAAGCCGTCGGCAAGCACTCGGTCGGTGCCATGTCGGACGAGGATCTCGACGAAATCGAGCGCGTGGCGTGCCCCTCGGCGGGCGCGTGCGGCGCGCAGTTCACCGCCAACACCATGGCGACCGTCTCGGAAGCCATTGGCCTCGCTCTGCCTTACTCGGCCGGTGCTCCGGCACCCTATGAAATTCGCGACGCCTTCTGCACGACCGCGGGCGAGAAGGTGATGGAGCTGATTGCGTCCAACATCCGGCCGCGCGACATCGTCACGCTCAAGGCGCTTGAGAACGCCGCCGCCGTCGTCGCAGCGTCTGGTGGCTCGACCAATGCTGCACTGCACCTGCCTGCGATCGCGCATGAGTGCGGCATCAAGTTCGACCTGTTTGATGTGGCCGAAATCTTCAAAAAGACACCTTATGTCGCGGATTTGAAGCCGGGTGGCCGTTATGTCGCCAAAGACATGTTTGAAGTAGGTGGCATACCGCTTCTGATGAAGACGCTGCTCGACAACGGATTTCTCCACGGCGACTGCATTACGGTCACCGGTCGAACGATCGCCGAAAACCTCAAAAGCGTGAAATGGAATCCGCACCAGGATGTGGTGCACCCGGCAGACAAGCCGATCACCGTCACGGGCGGTGTGGTCGGTCTGAAGGGCAATTTGGCGCCAGAAGGTGCGATCGTGAAAGTCGCGGGCATGTCCAACCTCAAGTTTACCGGTCCGGCGCGATGCTTCGACCGGGAGGAAGACGCGTTCGAGGCGGTCCAGAAGCGGACCTACAAAGAAGGCGAAGTCATCGTGATCCGCTACGAGGGCCCCAAGGGCGGTCCCGGCATGCGGGAAATGCTCCAGACCACCGCGGCGCTGACCGGCCAGGGCATGGGCGGCAAGATCGCGCTCATCACCGACGGTCGCTTCTCCGGCGCCACCCGCGGCTTCTGCATCGGCCATGTCGGGCCGGAAGCCGCCATCGGCGGCCCGATCGGGCTGCTCGAGGACGGCGACATCATCGAGATCGACGCGGACAACGGGATCCTTAACGTAAAATTGAGCGACCAGGAGCTTGCCCAGCGCAAGACCAAATGGACCGCTCGCGCGACTAACCACACGACGGGCGCGCTCTGGAAATATGCTCAGCAGGTTGGACCAGCAGTCGGGGGGGCAGTGACCCATCCGGGCGGCGCGCACGAGAAACAGTGCTATGCGGACATCTAGGCGTGCAATAGTTGCGTTTGTGTTGGGGGCCAGTGCGCTGGCCGCTCCGGCGTTCGCCTTCGATGGCTCGCCGGCCAACAACAAGGACGCCACCATCCCTGTCGTGACGACCTTGCCGGGCGCTGCGGGGACCGTGCGCAGCAAGGTGCCGGCAGCGACCCAAGACACCTCGCTCAGCGCCCTGCAATATGCCGCCGAGGGCGGCCATCCCGGCGCCCAGTTCAAGCTCGGCCGCATGTATGCCAATGGCGACGGCGTCGCCCAGGACGATCTGCGCGCGTTCGACTATTTCAACCGGATCGCCAACGCGCATGCCGATGACAGCCCGTCGGCGCCTCAGGCGCAGGTCGTGGCCAACGCCTTCGTCGCGCTCGGCCGCTACTATCTGGCCGGCATTCCGAACTCGAAGATCAAGCCGGACCAGGACCGGGCGCGGGAGATGTTCTCCTACGCGGCCTCCTATTTCGGCAATGCGGATGCGCAGTACGATCTCGCGCGGCTGTACCTGAAGACGCCGGACGCCTCGCGCGAGGATTTCCGCTATGGCGCGCGCTGGCTCGGCCTTGCGGCCCAGAAGGGCCAGCATGAGGCCCAGGCGCTGCTCGGCCAGATGCTGTTCACCGGCGACCGCCTGCCGCGGCAGGCCGCGCGCGGCCTGATGTGGCTGACCCTGGCGCGTGACAGCGCCGGCAGCGACGAGACCTGGATCAAGGAAAGCTACAACCGCGCCTTCTCCAAGGCCTCCGACGACGACCGCGCCATGTGCCTGCAAATGCTGGAACAGTGGGTGCAGGGCCGCCGCGAGTAAGAAGCCCGCCGCGAGTAACCCGGAGAGGCGGCCTTACGCCGCCTCGAGATCCAGATCCGCCCACACCGGCACGTGGTCCGACGGCTTCTCCCAGGCCCGCACATAGCTGTCGATGCCGACATTGGCGAGCTTATCGCTGGCCTGCGGCGACAGCAGCAGATGGTCGATCCGAATCCCGTGGTTCTTCTGCCAGGCGCCAGCCTGGTAGTCCCAGAAGGTGTAGAGCCCCGGCTCGTCGGTGACCGCCCGCAGGGCGTCGGTCAGCCCGAGGCCCAGCAAGGACTGAAAGCTCTCCCGCGTCTCGGGCTTGAACAGGGCATCCTCGGTCCAGGCGGCGGGATTGTGGACGTCGCGGGCGTGCGGGATGACGTTGAAGTCGCCTGCGAGGATCAGCGGCTCCTCGGTCTTAAGACGCTCCTTCGAATACTCAAGAAGCCGCGACATCCATTTGAGCTTGTAGGGATATTTCTCGGTCCCGACCGGATTTCCGTTGGGGAGGTAAAGGCAGGCGATGCGCAGCACGCCGGACTTGAGCGTCACCACGCCCTCGAGGAAGCGCGCATGGGCATCCTCGTCGTCGCCGGCGAGCCCCGACTTGGTCTCGTCGAATTTGAGCTTGGACAGCAGGGCGACGCCGTTGAAGGTCTTCTGCCCGTGGGTGACCACGTTGTAGCCGAGCGCCTCGATCTCCAGCCGCGGGAACGCCTCGTCGACGCATTTGATCTCCTGGAGGCAGACGATGTCCGGCTGGCACTCCCTGAGCCAGGTCAGCAGGAGATCGATCCGCTGCCGGACCGAGTTCACGTTCCAGGTGGCTACTCTGATGGTCATGTCGGTGGGCTCCGGGCAGGGGCGATGGTTAGAACAAACTGCAAACGTGCCCGTCAAGGACGCCGCGAAATCTCCCACAAAATTAACCGGGCTTAAGCAGGCCGCGGGCCATTGATACCGAAAAGGTTTTTCGAATGGGATGGCCGGACAAATCCATGAAGCAAGGCGAGCCGCGCGACGGCCTGATCGGGGCGTTCCTATACTGGCTCGGCGGCTTCGAGATCGAGGACGGCCTGACCGCCGATCTCAGCGAGCGCGAGATGCGCCGGATTCGCGCCAAGCAGATCGACGCGGTGACACGGCTGGTTCCGGTGACGATGGCCGTCACCCTGCTCAACGTCGCCATCGTGCTGATCCTGTTCTGGGGTAAGGGCTGGAACGACTTCCTCGCGATCTGGGGCATGACGCTTGCCGCCACCGCCTCGCTCGCAGTGCGGGCGTGGCGGCGCTCGTACCGGAACCCGCCGCAGGAGGCCTCGCCCCGCGCCGCCCGGCATATGCTGCGGCAGGCATTCTTCCTCGCCGCGATCTGGGGCACGCTGCCGCTGGCTCTGTTCAGCCGCATCGAGCCGACCAGCCAGCTCATCCTGGCCTGTCTGATGGTCGGCATGATGTCGGGAGGCGCCTTCACGCTCTCGACCTTCCCGCGCGCCGGTCTCGTCTATCTCGCCACTATGACGGTCGGCTGCGCCGGCGCGCTGCTGCTGTGCGGCACCGGGCCGTATCTGGTGACAGCGATGTTCCTGATGCTGTTCGCATTCTTCATGGCGCGCAACATCGTCTCGCAAGGCAATCTGTTTCTCGGCAATCTCAAGGCCCAGCTCGAGCTCGAACGACAGACCGAGATCATCTCGCTGCTGCTGAAGGATTTTCAGGAGAACGCCAGCGACTGGCTATGGCAGACCGATGCCGAGGGGCATCTGGTCGACGTGCCCCAGCGCTTCGCCGACGTCGCGCAGCTTCCGCTGCCACTGCTGAAAGGAACGCACTTCGCCGACGTGCTCGACATGCTGTGTCCCGATGACAAGAGCGCCGCCTACAACATCGTCGGCCTGATGGAGCACGCCGAGCCGCTGCACGAAATGAACCTCAGGGTCGTCGCCGGCGGCGAGGCGCGGCTGTGGTCGTTCACGGCGAAGCCGGCCTACGACGGTGACGGCCAGTTCCTCGGCTATCGCGGCTTCGGCCGCGACGTCACCGAGCGCTGGCGCGCGGAAAAGGCCGAGGCAGAGAGCCGCGCCAAGTCGAATTTCCTCGCGGTGATGAGCCACGAGATCCGCACGCCCATGAACGGCGTGCTCGGCCTTGCCAGCATGCTGCTCGAAACCGAACTCGATCCGGAGCAGCGCGAGGCCGTCACCACGATCCGCGAGTCCGGCGACAACCTCCAGCGCATTCTCAACGACATCCTCGACCTCTCCAAGCTCGAGGCCGGCCGCTTCACGTTCGAGGCGGTCGACTTCGCCCCGCAGACGCTGGTCGAAACGGTCGCGACCGTCGTGCGGGCAGGGGCCAGGAGCAAGGGGCTTGCGGTCAATGTCGTGCTCGACCCGAATCTGCCGCCGACGCTGCGCGGCGACGTCGCGCGCATCCGCCAGGTCCTGCTCAACCTCGCTTCCAACGCGGTGAAGTTCACCGATGCCGGCGAGGTGACGATAGCGGCGACCTGTCAGGCGCGCCGCGATCTGCTCGCGACCGTCGAATGGACCGTGACCGACAGCGGCATCGGCATCGCCCCCGACAAGGTCGGGCAGCTCTTCAGCGACTTCGCCCAGGCCGATGCCTCGATCAGCCGCCGCTTCGGCGGCACCGGGCTTGGACTTGCGATCTCCCGGCGCATCATCGAGCAGATGGGCGGCACCATCGGCGTTACCTCGACACCGGGCGAAGGTTCGACCTTCCGCTTCACGCTGGTGCTGCCCTGGAGCCAGGCGCAGGCCTCCGATCAGGCGGCGGCCCGCGATGAAGCAGACGAGCTGAAGGAGCGGATCGCCGAGCTTGATCGGCCGCTGAAGGTGCTGGTCGCCGAGGACGATGCCGTCAACCGCATGGTCGTCAGCAAGATGCTCGGTGCCTTCGACGTCGAGCTGCGTGTCGTCACCGACGGCGTCCAGGCCGTCGAGGCGGTTGCCGAAGGCGATTACGATGTCGTCTTGATGGACGTGCGCATGCCCGACATGGACGGCCTTGCCGCGACCCGGGCGATCCGCGCGCAGGGTGGGCGCTTCGAGGCCCTGCCGATCATCGCGTTGACCGCCAACGCCTTCCCCGAAGACGTCAAGATTTGCCGCGAGGCGGGGATGTCAGACTTTCTCGCGAAGCCGCTGCGCAAGCCCGCGCTGACGGCAGCCCTGCTGCGCGCGCTGGATGGCCATTTGGCATCAGAAGGCGCGCCGCTGCAGCCAGGACTGATGCCGGTCGAGGTCGAGTGGACGGACGAGGAAAGGCTGATCACCGGCGCGTAAGTGCGTTAGATCGAGAAGCTGGTCCCGCAGCCGCAGGACGCCGTCGCGTTCGGATTGTTGACGCGGAACGAGGCGCCGATCAGGTCGTCGACGAAATCGACTTGCGAGCCCGCCAAAAACGGTTGCGAGGCGGAATCGACCAGCACCACCGCGCTCTCCTGCTCGATCACGAGATCGTCGTCGGTGCGGTCGCGGTCGATGTCGAACTTGTACTGGAAGCCGGAGCAACCGCCGCCCTCGACCGAGATGCGCAACATCGCGCCGGTGCCTTCGCCCTTGAGGATCTCCCCAATCCGGCGCGCGGCGCGGTCACTGATGGTCACGTCAGTCGTCGTCACGTCAGTCGTCATGGCTCGTCTCCGATAGTCCCGCGGTCATACCAAATTCACTTGTCAGGTTCACGTGGTCAATTCACCTGCCCAATTCATTTGGTATCGCGCGTCCGGCATAGTTAAGTGCCACCATACGCAGAATCAAATGGATAGGGACTAAATTCGCCGTGTCCGTCGGAATGGCAGCCCCCCGCGCGCCCTTTGCCTGCGATCCCGACCGCAGCCGCGGCCGGCTGGTCGCGGAGCCGCCGAGCCGGACCCGGAGCCCGTTCCGGCGGGATTGCGACCGGGTGATCCATTCCACCGCGTTCCGCCGCCTCAAGTACAAGACCCAGGTGTTCGTGTTCCATGAGGGCGACCACTACCGCACCCGGCTGACCCATTCGCTGGAGGTGGCGCAGATCGCCCGCGCGCTGGCCCGGCAGCTTGGGCTGGACGAGGATCTCACCGAAACCCTCGCGCTCGCCCATGATCTCGGCCATCCGCCGTTCGGGCACGCCGGCGAGCGGGCGCTGGATGCCTGCCTTAGGGAATTTGGCGGTTTCGACCACAACGCCCAGACGCTTCGCGTCGTGGCCTCGCTGGAGCACCGCTATCCCGAGTTCGACGGGCTGAACCTGACCTGGGAGTCGCTGGAAGGCATCGTCAAGCACAACGGCCCGCTGACCGATCGCAGCGGCGCGCCGGTCGGGCGCTATCGCGAACACGGCATTCCCGTCGGGATCGCCGACTACATCAAGACCTACGATCTCGAATTGTGGAGTTTTGCCTCGCTTGAGGCGCAAGTCGCCGCGATCGCCGACGACATCGCCTATGACGCCCACGACATCGATGATGGCCTGCGGGCCGGCCTGTTCCATCTCGACGACCTCAAGGTGATGTCGCTCACCGCCGAAATCATCGCCGAGACCTCGGCGCATTATCCTGACCTCGAAGATTTCAGGCGCGGTGCTGAGCTGGTGCGCGAGCTGATCTCGCATCTGATCGGCGCGGTGTTTACGGAAGCCGAGAGGAACCTCGCCGCCGTGAAACCGCAATCGGCCCAGGACGTCCGCCAGCAGAGCCGGGCGCTGATCGCGTTCCCGCCTGAAGTCGCCGAGGAGGAGGCCGCCATCAAGCGCTTCCTCTACCAGCACATGTACCGCCACAAGCGGGTGATGCGGGTGATGGGGGAGGCGGAGCAGATCCTGTTCGACTTGTTTGCAAAATACCTGAAATCGCCGGACCAGCTGCCGCCGGAATGGCTGCTGGGGGCGGAGGCGGATCATGAGGGCGACCGGGCCCGGCGGATCGGCAATTTCATTGCCGGAATGACCGACCGTTTCGCCCTGACCGAGCACCAGCGGCTCTTTGACTCGACCCCGGATTTGCGTTAGGCGGCGACCATGCCCGACACATCCTCAGCACCGCATTTGTTCGCCGACGTGCTCGCACGCGTGCACGCCGTCTGCCGCGCGCTCGCGGCGGACGCCAACTGGCCCGAGGGCATCGATTTCTCCCGCGTGGTGGTCGAGCCGCCGCGCGATCCCTCCCATGGCGACATGGCGACCAACGCCGCCATGGTGCTTGCGAAAGAGGCAAAGGCGAAGCCGCGCGATCTCGCCGAGCAGATCGCCGAGCGGCTGCGGGCTGACGCGCTGATCACCAAGGTCGATATCGCCGGACCCGGCTTCATCAATTTGACGCTGCAGCCGGCCGCCTGGGCCGAGGCGCTGCGGACAGTGCTGCGCGAGGGGGCCGATTACGGCCGCGTCCGCGGCGGCTCCAAGGTCAATGTCGAATACGTCTCGGCCAATCCGACCGGGCCGATGCATGTTGGCCATTGCCGCGGCGCCGTGTTCGGCGACGCGCTGGCGAGCCTGCTTGAGTTCGGCGGCCACGACGTCACCCGCGAATACTACATCAACGATGCCGGCGCGCAGGTCGACGTACTCGCGCGTTCTGCCTTCCTCAGGTATCGCGAGGCACTCGGCGAGGACATCGGCGCGATCCCGGAAGGGCTCTATCCCGGCGACTATCTCAAGCCGGTCGGTGCAGCACTTGCGAAAGAGCACGGCGACAAGCTGCTCGCGATGAGCGAGCCTGCGTGGCTGCCGACGGTGCGCGCCAAGGCGATCGCGATGATGATGGACGAGATCAAGGGTGATCTCGCCGCCCTCAACATCCGCCACGACGTGTTTTTCTCCGAGCGCTCGCTGATCGAGAGCGGCAACAACAAGGTTGCCGAGACCATCGATTTCCTGCAGGCCAAGGGCGACATCTACCAAGGCCGCCTGCCGCCGCCGAAGGGCGCACCGGTCGAGGATTGGGAAGACCGCGAGCAGCTGCTGTTCAAGGCGACCGCTTACGGCGACGATGTCGATCGTCCGCTGATCAAGTCGGACAATTCCTACACCTACTTCGCCTCCGACATCGCCTACCACAAGAACAAGTTCGACCGTGGTTTTGCGGAGATGATCGACGTCTGGGGCGCCGATCATGGCGGCTACATCAAGCGCATGCAGGCGGCCGTGAAGGCCACCACGTCAGGCAAGGGTGCGCTCGACGTCAAGATCGTCCAGCTCGTGAAGTTGCTGCGCAACGGCGAGCCGGTGAAAATGTCGAAGCGGAGCGGGGACTTCGTCACCTTGCGTGAGGTGGTGGATGAAGTCGGCCAGGACGCTGTCCGCTTCATGATGCTCTACCGCAAGAACGATGCGGTGCTCGACTTCGACCTCGCCAAGGTCATGGAGCAGTCGCGCGACAATCCGGTGTTTTACGTCCAGTACGGCCACGCCCGCGGCCACTCGATCTTTCGTAACGCGCGGGCGGAGGTGTTCCCGGAGCTCCCCGAGGATGCCGGCAAGCGCATCGCATGGCTCAGTGAGTCGGCGGTGGAGCGGCTGTCGGACCCGGTGGAGCTTGATCTTCTCAAGCGCCTCGCAATTTTTCCGCGCATGCTGGAAGCGGCCGCCAGTGCCCATGAACCGCACCGAATTGCCTTCTATCTCTATGACTTAGCGAGCGAATTTCATGCACTTTGGACGAAGGGGCGCGATATGCCCTATTTACGCTTCATTATCAATAATGATGCAGATCTAACGAAGGCGCGACTGGCCATGGTCCAGGGCGTCGTCTCTGTCCTGGCATCGGGCCTCGCCATCCTCGGCGTCCATGCCCCGGACGAGATGCGGTAGTTTGGGGCGAACTACTTAAGGGGAATTTTGGGGGTAACCGGCAGAAGCCGGATCGCTTAGACTTGGTTGACAGCCTTGTGGGTCGAAAGCCGCGCCTTGGTCGAGGGGCGCGCGGTTTTCCCGAAGGGACGCATCATCACGATGGCCGATCGATATTACGACAGACCGCTTCCCTCCGATGACTATGGTCGCGGTGTCGACCAGCATGGGAAAGCGGAAGGCGATCCCTTGGCCGAACTCGCCCGCCTGATCGGGCAGACCGATCCATTCGCAGCGCAGGGACAGCCGAGCGCGCAGCCGCCGGCAGCGCCCGCCGAGAGCTATCAGGATCACGACTATCCGCAGGACGATGATCCGCAGGACTATGCCTCGCCGCCTCCGCCCGGTCCGCCCTCGTGGATGCGGCGCGCCAACGTGCAGCCGCAGCCGGCCCCCGCGCCGGAGCCCGACTATCCCGTCTCAGTCAACCCGGTTCACCCATTGCATCGCTATTCCGCCCAGCCGACCGCGCCCGAGCCCGATTTCCATCAGCCTCAGGCCTATCAGGACCACGCCTACCAGGCTCAAGCCTACCAGGATCAGGCTTATCAGCAGCCCGATCAGGCGTATCAGGACCAGGCCTATCAGGAGCCGTATGCGCAGCCCGATCCGGAGCGCTACGACGATGCGCTCTATGGGCGGCTGGAGGCAGGCGAGCAGGACTATCAGCGCGATCCCGCCTATCCTGATGACCCTTACGCGTTCCAGAGCGACTATCCCGAAGCCGATCTCGACCAGCCGAACAAGTCGCGCGGCGGCATGATGACGGTCGCGGCGATCCTGGCGCTTGCGGTGGTCGGGACGGGGGCTGCCTTCGCCTACAAGACCTATGTGGGCTCGCCCCGCAGCGGCGAGCCGCCGATTATCAAGGCCGACAATACCCCGACCAAGATCGTGCCGGCGCCGACGGATTCCTCGGCCAAGGTGCCGGATCGCATGGTCACCGGCGACGGCACCGAGAAGATCGTGCCGCGCGAGGAAGCGCCTGTCGACGTCAACGCCAGGGCGAGCGGTCCCCGCGTCGTGTTCCCGGCGCTGAACCAGAATGCGAACCCGCCGCCGGTGGCGAGCGTGTCGCCGTCCAATTTGCCGCCGTCAAGCGCAGGTCCGATCCCGAGCAACGGCACGATGCCGGCCACCACGCCGCGCCCGGTCCGGACTGTCGCCGTGAAGGGCGATCAGACCGATAGCGCCACGCCGCAATCGGCTGCCAAGCCGGCAGCTCCGCCGAAGCCGGTCGCAGCGCCGCGTACGCCGCCGACCTCGGCCAATGCCAGCGCCAACCAGCCGCTCTCGCTGGCGCCGCAGGCATCGCCCGCGGAGCCGCCGCAGCGGATGGCTGCCACCAATCCCACCCAGATCGCGCCAAGCGCTGCTCCCGAGACCCAAGGCGTCATGGTGTCGGTTTCGTCTCAGGATACCGAAGCCGCAGCCAGGGAATCGTACCGCGTGACGCAGGGCAAATATCAATCGGTTCTGGGCTCACGCTCGGCGGTGATCAGGCGGACCGAATTGTCCGATGGCAAGGTCAAGTACCGTGCGTTGGTCGGCCCCTACAGGACGCGCCAGGAGGCCTCGCAGTTCTGTAAGGAGCTGATGGCCGCCGGCGGGCAGTGCTTTATCCCGTAGTATTATCCGCCGATTCCTTGACCCCCTGACGGGGCAGGGTTAATCGGCCGTTATGAGCACGCGGGCCTTCATAACAGGCGTTTCCGGAACGGAACTGACCGCCGCCGAGCGGGAGTTTATCCGCGGTGAGCGCCCATGGGGCTTCATCCTGTTCAAGCGCAATGTCGCGACCCCGGCTCAAGTTGCTGCATTGGTTGCGGAATTGCGGGCGGCTGCAGAGGGCCCCGATGCGCCCGTCCTGATCGACCAGGAGGGGGGACGAGTGCAGCGGCTGGGCCCGCCGCATTGGCCGGCCTATCCGCCGGGCGCCGTGTTCTCGACCTTGTACGACACTGATTCGGCGCTCGGGCTCACCGCAGCGCGCCTCAGCGCCCGGTTGATCGCGGCCGATCTCACCGATCTCGGCATTACCGTGGATTGCTTGCCGCTGGCTGACGTGCCGGTGGCGGGCGCCAATGCCGTCATCGGGAACCGGGCCTACGGCACCTCACCGGGCAAGGTCGCAGCGATCGCTCGCGCGGTCACCGAGGGGCTGGAACAGGGCGGTGTGCTACCGGTCCTCAAGCACATTCCCGGCCATGGTCGCGCCACTGTCGACACCCATTTCAAGCTGCCGACCGTCGATACGCCCAGAGACGAACTCGAACGAACCGACTTTGCTGCGTTCAAGCCGCTGGCCGATCTGCCGATGGCCATGACTGCACATGTTGTGTTTAGCGCGGTCGACCCCGCCCATCCGGCGACGACATCTGCGACAATGATTGCTCAGGTGATTCGCGGCGTGATCGGGTTCCAAGGTTTGTTAATGAGTGATGACGTGTCGATGAACGCGCTGTCGGGGAATATCGCCGAACGGTCCCGCGCCATCTTCGCGGCCGGTTGCGACATGGCCCTGCATTGCAACGGCAACATCGAGGAAATGCGAGAGGTCGCCGCTCAGACGCCTGAATTGTCGGGCAGAGCGCTGGAGCGCGCGAGAGCCGCGCTCGCCGCACGCAAGGCGCCGCAGTCGTTCGACCGGGCGGCCGCACGCACTGAGCTGGACGCATTGATCGCACGGGCAAACACGGCATCCGCATGACCGCAGAAATCCTATCGTTCGAAACCGGGCGGCCCGCAGAGCTCGCCGAGGATGAACCGGCGTTGGTGGTGGACGTCGAGGGCTATGAGGGCCCGCTCGACCTGCTGCTCGCGCTTGCTCGCAACCAGAAGGTCGATCTCGCCAAGATCTCGATCCTGGCGCTGGCGGACCAATATCTCCACTTCATCGAAGCCGCGCGAAAGATCCGGCTGGAGCTTGCCGCCGACTACCTCGTCATGGCGGCGTGGCTCGCCTTCCTGAAGTCGCGCCTGCTGCTGCCGGAGCCGCCGAGCGCGGAAGGTCCGAGCGCCGAAGAAATGGCGACCGCGCTCGCCAACCGGCTGCGCCGGCTGGAGGCCATTCGCGAAGCCGCCAACCGGCTGATGAACCGGCAGCAATTGCTGCGCGACATTTTTCCGCGCGGCGAGCCGGAGCAGATCGCCGAGATCAGGCATCCGAAATACACCGCGACGCTGTACGATTTGCTCACCGCCTATGCCTCGCAGCGCCAGTCGCGCGTGCTGGCGAGCGTGCATCTGGCCAAGCGCACGGTGTGGTCGCTCGCCGAGGCGCGCGCCACACTTGAGCGGCTGGTCGGCAGCATCAGCGAACAGGACGACTGGGGCGTTCTCGACGACTATCTGCTCCGGCACGTCGCCGATCCGACGCAGCGCGCGACGGTGCTTGCCTCGAGCTTCGCTGCTGCGCTCGAACTGGTGCGTGAAGGTCAGCTCGAGCTGAACCAGAAAGAAGCGTTTGCGCCCATCTATTTCCGGAAGGGGCGTTCCAAGCCGGTCATGGACGCAGCTCCTGCGCCCGATGCGCCGGTCGCTTAAGTGCAACAAGGAGAATCTGCCATGGCAAGCCTGGCTGAAGTGCGGGTAGAAGAGGCCGAGCCGATGGAGAACGAGTCCCAGGCACGTCCCGAAGAATTGCGGCTGCTGGAAGCGCTGCTGTTTGCTTCGAATGAACCGCTGGATACCGCGACGCTCGCCAAGCGCATGCCTGATGGCGTCGACGTCAAGGCCGCGCTCGAGCAGCTGCAGGCCGATTATTCGTTGCGTGGTGTGAATCTCGTGCGGGTCGCCAACAAGTGGACCTTCCGCACCGCCGGCGATCTCGCCTGGCTGATGACGCGCGAGAGCACCGAGACCCGCCGTCTGTCACGTGCTGCGATCGAGGTGCTGGCGATCATCGCCTATCACCAGCCGGTGACGCGCGCGGAGATCGAGGAAATCCGCGGCGTTATCACCTCGAAGGGCACGCTCGACGTGCTCTTGGAGACCGGCTGGATCAAGCCGCGCGGCCGCCGCAAGACGCCGGGCCGGCCGCTGACCTTCGGAACCACCGAGGACTTCCTGTCGCAGTTCACCCTGGAACAGCTCGGCGATCTGCCGGGCCTGGAGGAGCTGAAGGGCACGGGTCTCCTGGATTCGCGTCTGCCGACCGGATTCAGCGTGCCGACGCCGTCCGATGACCCGCAGCTGCGTGAGGACGAGGATCCGCTGGAACCCGGCGAGGACCTCGATCTGGCGCTGGCGCCTGCGGTCGAGCCCGAGACGCCCGAAGAGACGCCGGAAGGCGGCAATGAGGGCGGCGAGGGCGGCAGCGAGGACTGACGTCCTGCGTTTTACCGGCCCCTGCGACCAGTTAACACTAGGCAAGATTACGTAGCGCCAACAGCGAATTGGCGCTGCCTTGGTCCTTGTTTTTGAGGCCTGCCGCGCCTAGGTTTCCGGGAAGATCGGCCGGGTCCCCGGCCATGTGTGTTTGGAGGGTTGCAGGATGGGTTCGCTTAGCATTTGGCACTGGATCCTGGTGATCGCAGTCGTCCTGCTGCTGTTCGGCCGCGGCAAGATTTCGGATCTGATGGGCGACGTCGCGCAGGGCATCAAGGCGTTCAAGAAGGGCATGCAGGACGACGACAAGGTCGCCGACAAGCCCGCCGAGCCGTCCAAGTCGATCGAGCACAATGCCGCGCCGACCGCGGCGCGGTCCGACGTCGGCAGCAAAGCCGTCTGAGCCAGGAGCACGCGAGACGCGGATAGCGGCCCTGATCCTGCGCGTGGGGGATTGGGCCGGTCGTGGCTTCGCGTGAACGGAAGACCTCATGTTCGACATCGGGTGGAGTGAACTGATTCTGATCGGGGTCGTGGCCCTGGTCGCTATCGGCCCGAAAGAGCTGCCGGGCGTGCTGCGCATGGTCGGGCAGTGGATGGGCAAGGCCCGCAAGA
The DNA here is from genome assembly GCF_900109945.1 of Bradyrhizobium sp. OK095. GTDB lineage: Bacteria > Pseudomonadota > Alphaproteobacteria > Rhizobiales > Xanthobacteraceae > Bradyrhizobium. The sequence continues at coordinate 180,854 of NZ_FOBX01000007.1, read as the reverse complement.
TGGCCGCCGAATTCCAGGGCCAGTTCCAGGAAGCGATGCGCGAGGCCGAGATGGCCGACCTTAAGAAGAGCTTTGACGAGGTCAAGGAAGCCGCGTCCGGCTTTGCCGGCGGTGGTCTGATGACCTCGCTCCAGAAGGACGTCAGCGACGCGCTCCGCGTCGATGCGCTGGACAAGCCGGCCGAGACGACGGCCACCACCGCTGTTGAACCGCCGGCTACCCCAACGACACCCGAAGCGCCGACGCCAGAGACCTTTGTGGAGGCCGAGGCGCACGCGGCGGTGAACGAACCGCTCGCCATCACGCGTGAGATCGAGCCGGCACCGGTCGCACAGGACACTGCGATTCAAGACACCGCACCATCCGAGGCGATCAAGGACGTCAAAGCGTCATGAGCGACGCCGATATCGAGGCCAGCAAAGCCCCCTTGATGGATCATCTGATCGAGCTGCGCTCGCGGCTGATCAAAGCGCTGTTGGCGTTCGGTATTGCCTTCATCTTCTGCTTCTTCTTCGCCAAGCAGATATTCAACGTGTTGGTGTGGCCATATGTCTTGGCCGTCGGCGATCCCGGAAACGCCAAGCTGATTTACACGGCGTTCCTGGAATATTTCCTGACCCAGCTGAAGCTGGCGATGTTTGGCGCGGCCTTCATTTCGTTCCCGATCGTGGCGGGGCAGCTCTACATGTTCGTGGCGCCCGGGCTCTACAAGCACGAGAAGAACGCCTTCGTGCCGTATCTGGTCGCGACACCGTTCTTCTTCGTGCTCGGAGCGGCGCTGGTCTATTTCGTTGTGTTCCCGATGCTGGCGCGCTTCTCGCTCGGCATGCAGCAGCTCGGCGGAGACGAGACCGCAAAGATCGAGCTATTGCCGAAGGTCGGCGAATATCTGTCGCTGATGATGTCGCTGATCTTCGCGTTCGGCATCGCTTTCCAGCTGCCGGTGATCCTGACGCTGCTCGGGCGGATCGGCATCGTCACCTCAAAGATGCTGCGCGAGAAGCGGCGCTATTTCATCGTTATCGCCTTCGTCATCGCCGCCGTCCTGACGCCGCCCGACGTGATCAGCCAGTGCTCGCTCGCGATTCCTCTGCTCTTGCTCTACGAGGGCTCGATCATCGCGGTGTCGATGGTGGAGAAGAAGGCGGCTGCCTCGAAGGCCTCGGGCACCGACGTCTCGACGCCGGCCAATCCGGCGGAGTAGGGGCTAGGTTCGCTGTCATTCCCCGCCTTGTGCGCAATTGCGCACTGGAGCGGGGAATCGAGTACGCCGCGGGCCCCTCCTCGGAGAATCAGTCCCGTCTCTGGAATACTGGATCGCCCGCTTTCGCGGACGATGACAGCTATGCTAGGGGGAGCGCGCTGACGTACAACGTTCGTCGCTGTATGTTTACGCGCTGATCCAGGACCGCTCCCATGCACGACATCAAATCGATCCGCGACAATCCGCAAGCCTTCGACGCCGGCCTCGCCCGGCGCGGCCTGAAGCCGTTGTCGGCCTCGCTGCTCGCGATCGACGAGACGCGGCGTGCGGCGATCCTGGCCTCGGAGCAGGCGCAGGCGCGGCGCAATGCGGCCTCCAAGGAAATCGGCGACGCCAAGAAGGCGAAGGACGATGCGCGCGCGGCCAAGCTGATGGCCGAGGTCGCCGAGCTCAAGACCACGATGCCCGAGCTCGAGGCGGCCGCGAAAGCCGCGGACGAGGAGCTCATGAAAGAGCTGTCCGCGATCCCGAACATTCCGTTCGACGAAGTGCCCGATGGCGTCGACGAGCACGGCAACGTCCAGCACCATGTGTTCGGCAACAAGCGCAATTACAGCTTTGCGCCAAAGCTGCATGACGATCTCGGCACCGCGCTCGGCTACATGGATTTCGAGGCGGCGGCAAAGCTCTCCGGCGCGCGCTTCGTCGTGCTGAAGAAGGGGCTGGCGCGACTGGAGCGCGCGATCGGCCAGTTCATGCTCGACCTGCACACCAATGAGCACGGCTACACCGAGATCAATCCGCCGCTGCTGGTTCGCAACGAGGTGATGTTCGGCACCGGACAGCTGCCGAAATTCGAGGACGATCAGTTCTGGGCGATCAGCGGCGAGCTCCTTGTAGCCCCCGATCTCGAGCGGCTGAAGACCGAGCGCCTCGGCCTGATCCCGACCGCGGAAGTCGCGCTCACCAACCTCGTCCGCGAATCCATCCTCGACGAGAAGCAATTGCCGATGCGGCTCACCGCGCTGACGCCGTGTTTCCGCGCCGAGGCGGGCGCTGCGGGGCGCGACACGCGCGGCATGATCCGCCAGCACCAGTTCACCAAGGTCGAGCTGGTCTCGATCACGACGCCTGAGACCAGCAAGGACGAGATGGAGCGGATGCTGTCCTGCGCCGAGCAGGTGTTGCAGAAGCTCGACCTGCATTATCGCGTGATGACGCTCTGCGCAGGGGATATGGGTTTCTCGTCGCAGAAAACCTATGACATCGAGGTCTGGATGCCCGGGCAGGGCGAGGGCGGGGCGTTCCGCGAGATCTCGAGCTGCTCGGTCTGCGGCGATTTCCAGGCGCGGCGCATGGATGCGCGCTCGCGCGGGCCGGACGGCAAGCCGCGCTTCGTGCACACGCTGAATGGCTCCGGCACCGCGGTCGGCCGCGCGCTGATCGCTGTCATGGAGACCTATCAGCAGGAGGACGGCTCGATCGCGGTCCCCGACGTGCTCCAGCCCTATATGGGCGGCCTGAAGGTGGTCGCGCGCGACTAGGACTCGTTGCCGGACTGTAACGACGGAAACGTTTGGTTGCGAAGATCGGGCGGCCGGTTATCCTGACGGCCACCCGTCAACGCGAACCGACCGTTCATGGCCTTGCACCGCGACATCTTCTGGGTCGGCCGACAATGGGCGGTGACGGGTGCTGGCATCCAGGCCGTCGACCAGCGCCTGCGCGGTGTGCTCGACATCGATGTCGCCCGGCTCTGGGACAACAATCTCGTCCAGAGCCGGCGGGCCAAGCCCGGTGTGAACGCTGCTGACTTCGACCAGGCGCTGACGACGGCACGTGAACGTTTTCCCATGATAGCGGTCGAGGCGCCGGAGTCGGATCCGATCGTGGCGCAACTGAAGACGCTCGGCGTGATCGAGGCGCCCATCGTGAGCGCGGTCGTGCCGGCGATGCAGCTGCACGCCGAGGGCCGGCTCGCGCGCTTCCTGCCGCAATGGCGTATCCGCCGCTAGACCTTATCGCGTGATCCGGAAGAGTGCGCAGCGGTGTTCCGAAAGGATCATGCGCGGTTCATCCACGCAAAGCAGTGTGTCTGTTGGACCACATCCGCAACCAAAGCATCTCCGCGATCACTTGAATCCTAAAATATCGTGCGATCGAACGATGTTCACCGACGACCGGGTGCGGGTACCGGTGAGGCCGCAACTACGTGATTCAAGGTTGAGGCCGTCATGAAAAAGATTCTTCTCGCATCCGTCATCGCCGCGCTGGGTACGGCTCAGGCACTGGCCGCCGATATGGCGCCGCGCAGCTACGCCAAGGCGCCGGTGATGGCTGTGCCAGCCAGCTCGTGGCAGGGTCTCTATGTCGGAGGCAACGTCGGCTATGGATGGGGCGACAGTTCGGTCGACGCCGTATTCCTTCCGCCCGGCGCGTTCAACCTCAACAACGAACGCCCCGGGGTGCATTCGAAGGGCGCGATTGGCGGTGCGCAACTCGGCTACAATTTCCAGTGGGGACAGGCGGTGTTCGGACTGGAAACCGATATTCAGGGCAGTGGAATTTCCGGGTCGGCTTCGATCGCTCCGCTGTTCAATCCTGGCATAGCCGCGCCGACCCTCGGGACGTCACTCACGACTGATCAGAAAATCTCCTGGTTCGGCACGTCGCGGGCCCGTGTCGGCTTTTCGGTCACCCCTGATCTCCTGCTCTACGGCACCGCCGGCGCGGCCTATGGCGGGCTCAAGGCGACGGGAGATGCCGTCAATCGCGGCGACATCGGCCTGCACAGTCTGGGTAGCCTGGATCAGACCAAGCTCGGCTGGGCGGCCGGCGGTGGGGCCGAATGGATGTTCGCACGAAACTGGTCGGCGAAAGTCGAATATCTCTATCTCGACCTGGGCAGCTCCACGGTCTTCGGTCGCTGCAATTGCGGTGGCGTGAACCCTGGTGTCGATTACACGTGGCGGTTCAAGGAAAACATCGTTCGCGCTGGCGTGAACTATCACCTTGGGGCGTGGTGAACCGGGCTGCCGCAGGGAGGCGCGACCTTGCCCGGCGTCGCCGCGAACCATTCGGTACATCTCTGCCGACGTCTTGAGATCGCGGGCGAGTAGACTAGTAGTGCATTGGACTTGGATAGTTCGGCGCCCGAAAGTACGAGCCCGGATTGATCGGCTGCGATCGGTGCCGTGCCGGCACGCAGCCGTGGCGTGTCGCGACCATGCCCTTGGCGCAAGCGTGCGGCCGCTCGGGCTCATCCGACGACAGTCTTGGCGATGCATCGCTCTCCGGCTTCGTGGCCGGCGTGAGGCACGGGACTTCGCGCGGACAGCGTTTAGGCACGCATTTGCCGCGCGACAATTCGAGATCGTAGACCTGTCCGGACATCGTGACCTGGCCGTCGCAGAGGCATTCGCCGGCGACCGTCAACGCGCCGCCCTGGCAGTTCTCCGCATTGGTTCGAACACAGGTGCCGCCGGGATCTGCGCTGGCCGGAATCAATTGGAAGCCGGCCGGGCAGGCGCACTCTCCGTTGCTCGCGGTGCCACCGATGCAGGTGATGGTGATCAGCGCGCGGAGTGGGGCTGGCGGGGGCGGAGTGGGCGGCCCGCTGCGTTCGGGTCCGTCAGGGATTGGGCTCGGGGCCTGCACCTCGGGTGGCGGCGCTGGAGCAGCGGAAGTCGGTTTGGCGATGCAGTTGCCGTTGCGGAACTCCTGCCAGGGGAAGCAGCGGTCTGAGGCCCCTGAATCCTGGGCCTGTCCCGGCCCTGTCGCGAGCGCGATCAGGCCGAGCCCGAGCCCGAGTTCAAGTCCAAGACAGATGAGGGCAGCAAAGCGGGTCATTCGGTGTCCCGTCGCCTCGGAATATGGACCCAAAATAGGGCTTCGTGCTGCGCCGCCGCAATGAGCTAGATCACAGATGCGCTCTGCCCAAATCCTGGCGCCATCCGGTTTGCCTGATGGGCTCCAGCCGGATAATACGGCTCAAACGGCTTCAGGAATCGACCTTTCGCATGCGCATCCTCTGCACCAACGACGACGGCATTCACGCTCCCGGCCTCAAGGTCGTGGAGGAGATCGCCAAGGCGCTGTCCGACGACGTCTGGGTGGTCGCGCCCGAGCTCGACCAGTCCGGGGTGTCGCATTCGCTGTCGCTGAACGACCCCTTGCGCCTGCGTGAGGTCGGCGAGCGGCACTTCGCCGTGCGCGGCACGCCGACCGATTGCGTCATCATGGGCGCGCGGCACATCTTGGGCACCAAGCCGCCGGATCTCGTGCTGTCGGGCGTCAACAAGGGCCGCAATGTTGCCGAGGACGTGGTCTATTCCGGCACCATTGCCGGCGCGCTGGAAGGCACCATTTTGGGGATACCGTCATTCGCGCTGTCGCAGGAATTCAGCGTCGAGACCCGGGACCGGCCGCTGTGGGACACCGCGCGCAAATTCGGGCCCGACATCCTGCGCAAGGTGATCAAGGCCGGCATCCCCAGGGACACCGTCATCAACGTCAACTTCCCGGCCTGTGCGCCGGAGGATGTGCTCGGCATCCGCGTCACCCGGCAGGGCAAGCGCAATCTCGGCTTCCTCAGGATCGATGAGCGCAGGGACGGCCGCAACAATCCCTATTTCTGGATCGGTTTTGAGCGCGCAGCGATGATGGATACGCCTGCCGAAGGCACCGATCTGGCGGCACTGCGCGAGCGCTACGTCTCGGTCACGCCGCTCCGGCTCGACCGCACCAACGAGGCGTTTTCGGAGGCGCTGAGTGCGACGCTGAAATAGCGGCTAGCTGCCGCGAAGCGCGGCTTCGATGGTCTTCGCAAGCGCGTCGAGCTGGAACGGCTTCTGAAGCGCGGGCCGGTCGCGGTATTGCTCGGGCAGGCCGGAGGAGCCGTAGCCGGTGGCGAAGATGAACGGGCAGCCCTTCGCCTTGATGACGTCGGCGACCGGCGAAATGACCTTGCCGTTGACGTTGACGTCGAGAATGGCGATGTCGAACTCGGTCGCCTGGGCGAGCCGCAACGCCTCGGTGATGTCGCCGGCCTCGGCTGCGACCTTGTAGCCGAGCTCTTCGAGCATATCCGCGACCATCATCCTGATCATCACCTCGTCCTCGACGAGGAATACAGAGCGGCCGGAAAGCCCTGTTGCGGTCATAGTCGTTGAGTCCTTGCCCATTCCCGAAAAACGTTCGCAGATAACACGAATCGACGCAATGCGCGTTTCGGCGAACGGACACCCGAAATCGGTCCCTTGCGGCCCGTCAGCTGCAAGCCAATTTATGGTCAAATATTGCAGCCAGAGGCTATCATGTGTTCCTGAGCAGGAACAAGATTCTTGCCCGGGCCTTCGCGACGCGCCCCCGGACCTGACGAGACGATACAGGCAACGATGACCTCCCATCAGCACCCGCCGGAAAAGATGATGTTTCAGCTCACGCTGAGGCGTCGGGGCATCAGCGACCAGGCGGTGCTGCGGACCATGGAGGAGGTGCCGCGCGACGCGTTCGTCGACGAGGCCGATCGCGAGGGCGCTTACCGCGATAGCGCGCTGCCGATCGCCTGCGGGCAGACCATCAGCCAGCCCTTCGTCGTCGCCTACATGACCGAGCAGCTCCAGCTCCGGAAGCAGCATCGCGTGCTCGAGATCGGCGCGGGCTCCGGCTATCAGGCGGCGGTGCTGTCGCGGCTGGCAGGCCAGGTGCTGACGGTCGAGCGCTACCGCAAGCTCGCCGATGCCGCGCGGGCGAGGCTCGAAAAGCTGAACTGTCACAATGTCGAGGTGATGCTCGGCGACGGTCTCAATTTGGCGTCCAATATCGGCCCGTTCGACCGCATCATCGTCACCGCCGCGGTGGAGCAGCTTCCGGAGAATCTGGTTGAGCGGCTCGAGGTCGGCGGCATCCTGATCGCCCCGGTCGGCCCGCATCAGGGTGTGCAGACGCTGATCCGGCTCACCCGGACCGAGACCGGGATCGAGCGCAAGGAACTCGTCGAGGTCCGCTTCGTGCCGGCGCTGCCGGGGGTGGCGCGGGAGCTGTAGAATTCCGGATCGGCTGTGCCGCCAACATCTTATTGGGAGGGTTAAGCCGTTATTTACTCGCGACGTGTTTACTTAAAAGACCAGTTCTGTTGCGTACGAGTGAGTAACCATGTCTGTTGTCGCCGAGTTGCTTAACTCGCGCCGCGTGCCGCAGGTTGCGGTCTTGGCGCTGATCTCGTTCAGCTTTGCAGGGTGCAGCGCCGACATGCAGTCGCGGCTGTCCCAGTCAAACTTCTCCAATCCCTTCTCGTCCGAACAGACCGGGTCGGTGCAGCAGGCGCCGCCGCAGCAGCCGCGTGAGCTGCCGCAATATGCGCGGCCGCAGACCCAGTCCGGTTATTACCAGTCGCAGCCCTTGCCGCCGCCGGCAGTGTCCGCGCCGCAATCCTATCCCGTTGCGGCAGGTGGCGGCGTGTCCGGTGGCGGGCGCGGCGTCAGCTCCTACGCGCCCCCGGCGCAGCCGCATCTTGAAACCACGGCCACCGTGCCGCCGCGCTCGGTCGCGGTTGCCCAGCCGGCCGGCGGGACCAAGATCATCGTCGGCACCAGCGACACGCTCGACGTGATCGCCAAGCGCTATCACGTCACGCCGCAGGCGATCCTTGCCGCCAACGGCTACAAAGGTCCGCGCGCGCTCTCGCCCGGCCAGCAACTGATCATTCCGCATCCGGGCGCAACGGCGGCCGTGCCCGCGCCGTTGATGGCTCCCGTCGCGGCAGCTCCCGCGATGGCGCCTGCTGCGAAGCCGGTCGCGGTCATGGCTGCGCCGTCGAGCATGCACTTCGTCAATCATGGCGATACACTCGCCAGCATCGCCCGCAAGAACCATATCTCGTCGGCTGAGCTCGCTCGCTCCAACGGCCTCGATCCGTCGGCAAAGCTCAAGCTTGGCACCAGGCTGACCGTGCCCGGCGCAAAGACTGCTGCCCTTGCGGCACCGGTTGCGGCGGCTCCCGTTGGGGCTGCTCCTGTCGCGGGGACGCTCCAGCCCGTTGCGGCCGCGCCTGCGCCTGCCACCAGGATGGCCGCGATCGCAGCACCTGCGCAGAGCGCTCGCCTGGCCCAGGCCACGGCCAATGTCGAAGAGAAGCCCGCCGAGACATCGGCGAAGGCTGCGGAGACCACCAGCGCGCTGCCGACCTTCCGTTGGCCGGTGCGCGGCAAGGTGGTCACGACCTACGGCGCCAAGACCAACGGCAAGTCCAATGACGGCATCAATCTCGCGGTGCCCGAGGGTACGCCGGTCAAGGCGGCTGAAGACGGCGTCGTTGCCTATTCCGGCAACGAGCTGAAAGGTTACGGCAATCTGGTCCTGGTTCGGCACTCCAACGGCTACGTCACCGCATATGCCCATGCGAGTGAGCTGTTGGTGAAGCGCGGCGATACCATCAAGCGCGGTCAGGTCATTGCCAAGTCGGGTCAATCCGGGGAGGTGGCGTCGCCGCAGCTCCACTTCGAGATCCGTAAGGGATCGAGCCCGGTTGACCCGCTTCAATTCCTGAACGGGGCGTGAGGCGCGGGCTCAGTTCGGAGCGCGCTATCACCACGAGCACGCTGTCATCGCCCGGCTTCGACCGGGCGATCCAGTATTCCAGAGACATTTATTTTTTGCCGATAAGCCGCGGCGTACTGGATTCCCCGCTTTCGCGGGGAATGACAGTTATGGGTGGGCTGACAGCGAGCCTTACGTCCCCGTCAGCTTCACACCCAGCCGTCCTGCCAGCTCCTGCACGAACTGCCAAGCGACGCGGCCCGAGCGGGAGCCGCGCGTGGTCGACCATTCCAGCGCCTCGCGCTCCAGCGCCTCGTCATCGACCTTGATGCCGAAATGGCTGCAATAGCCGCGCACCATGGCGAGATATTCGTCCTGGCTGCAGCGGTGGAAGCCGAGCCAGAGGCCGAAGCGATCCGACAGTGACACCTTCTCTTCGACCGCTTCGCCGGGATTGATCGCGGTCGAGCGCTCGTTCTCGATCATCTCGCGCGCGAGCAGATGGCGGCGATTTGATGTGGCGTAGAGGATGACGTTCTCGGGCCGGCCCTCGATGCCGCCTTCGAGCACGGCCTTCAGCGACTTGTAGGACGCATCATTGCCGTCGAAGGAGAGGTCGTCGCAGAACACGATGAAGCGGAACGAGGAAGCGCGCAGCTGTTCCATCAGCGCGGGCAGGCTCTCGATGTCCTCGCGGTGGATCTCGATCAGCTTCAGCTTGTCGGCGGCTTTGCGGTTCGCGTTGATGCTGGCATGCGCGGCCTTCACCAGCGACGACTTGCCCATGCCGCGCGCCCCCCAGAGCAGGGCGTTGTTGGCGGGGAGCCCATTGGTGAAGCGCTCGGTGTTCTCCATCAGGATGTCGCGCATCCGGTCGACGCCCTTGAGGAGAAAGAGCTCGACGCGGCTGACCCGAGGCACCGCTGCAAGGCGTCCGTCCGGATGCCAGACATAGGCGTCGGCCTGCTTGAACGACTCGCGCTCGTCGGCCGGCTTTCCCTGGGCGGCAAGGTGCGCCGCAATGGTCTCCAGCGCGCGGACGATGCGCTCCTGGGAGAGGTCGGGGGCCGACTTGGACGCCGACGCGACGGCCCCCTTGGGGCGTTTTGCCGCGACGCGGGCAGGCTTCCTGGCAAGGGTACGGGGGCCTTTGCCGGCCGGGCTTTTGCTTGGTTTTTTGGGCATGTCCGAAGTTCCTGAGAATGCAGCCTTTATCGGGCCTGAGGGCGCGCCGCAAGGTGGCCAAATCGACGGTCTGGCAGCGTTGCAATTGGGGCAATGGCCGCTATAGTCCGCGCGAATTTGACCGAACCGGTCGCCTTCGAGGCCCTGACCGGCTTTCCCCCGTTTCCACGAGGACCGTCCGAATGTTCATTACCCCTGCGTATGCCCAGGCCGCGGGCGCCGGCGACACCAACAGCATGTTGATGTCGCTGCTGCCGTTCGCCCTGATCTTCGTGATCATGTACTTCCTGATTCTGCGTCCGCAGCAGAAGAAGGTGAAGGACCACGCCGATCTCGTGAAGAACATCCGCCGCGGCGACACCGTGGTGACCACGGGCGGCCTCGTCGGCAAGGTCACCAAGGTCGTCGACGACGACCAGATCGAGTTCGAGATTGCCGACGGCGTGCGCGTGCGGCAGATGCGTTCGATGGTCTCCGGCGTGCGCGCCAAGGGCGAGCCGGCCAAGGAATCCAAGGATAGCGCCAAGGAAACCGCCAAGGACGACGCCGCGTCGAAGTGAGTGCTTCCGCGAGTCTCTCCAGTCTCCTGATCTGACAGGTCCAGTCGATGTTGTATTTCACGCGGTGGAAGGCGCTCGGGATTATCCTGACGGCGCTGATCGTGTGCCTCTGCGCGGTCCCGAACTTTTTCCCCGAGGCGCAGGTCAAGACCTGGCCCTCCTGGGCGCAGCGCCGGCTCGTGCTCGGCCTCGACCTCCAGGGCGGCTCCTATCTGCTGCTCGAGGTCGACTCCGCCTATGTGAAGAAGGAGCGGCTGGACCAGGTCCGCGACGACGTTCGCCGAACGCTGCGTGATGCCAAAATCGGCTTCACCGGCGGCGTAACCGTGCGCAACGACGCGGCCGAGGTTCGCATCACCAAGGACACCGATTTTCAGCCGGCGCTCGCCAAGCTGCGCGAGTTGGCCCAGCCGCTCGGCGGACTGGTGGGATCCAGCGGTCAGCGCGACCTCGAGGTGACCGATGCCGGCGGCGGCGTGATCCGCCTGACCGTCCCGCAGGCCGCGATGATCGAGCGCATGCGCAAGACCATCGAGCAGTCGATCCAGATCGTCGAGCGCCGCGTCAACGAGCTCGGCACGGTCGAGCCTGTCATCCAGCGCCAGGGCAACGACCGCATCCTGGTCCAGGTCCCCGGTCTTCAGGATCCGACCCGCCTGAAGAAGCTGCTCGGCGAGACCGCGAAGATGGAATTCCGCATGGTCGATCCCTCGGTGCCGGCGGACCAAGCGCAGCAGGGCGGCTTGCCGCCGGACTCCGAGTTCCTGCCGGCCGCCGTGCCGCCGCCGCCCGGCTACGTGGTCAAGAAGCAGGTGCTGGTTGCGGGCGGCGATTTGATCGATGCTCAGGCGACCTTCGACCAGCGTACGAGTGAGCCGGTCGTCAGCTTCAAGTTCAATACGTCTGGCGCGCGCAAGTTCGCGCAGGCCACACAAGAGAATGTTGGGTTGCCCTTCGCGATCGTGCTCGACAACAAGGTGATCTCCGCGCCCAGGATCAACGAGCCCATCACGGGCGGGCAGGGACAGATCTCGGGCAGCTTCACGGTCCAGTCCGCCAACGATCTCGCGATCCTGATGCGCGCCGGCGCGCTGCCGGCGCCGCTCACGGTGGTCGAGGAGCGCACCGTCGGTCCGGGCCTCGGCCAGGATTCGATCGAGCAGGGCGAGCTTGCGGCTTATGTCGGCTCGATCCTGGTCATCGTGTTCATGCTCTTGACCTACCGGCTGTTCGGCGTGTTTGCCAACATCGCGGTGGCCATTAACGTCGCCATGATCTTCGGCCTGCTGTCGCTGCTCAACGCCACGTTGACGCTGCCCGGCATCGCCGGCATCGTGCTCACCGTCGGCATCGCGGTCGATTCCAACGTGCTGATCTACGAGCGCATCCGTGAGGAGCTGCGCGGCGGCCGCAACGCGATCTCGGCGATCGATGCCGGCTTCAAGCGGGCGCTCGCGACCATCCTCGATTCCAACATCACGACCTTCATTGCCGCCGCGGTGTTGTTTTACATCGGCACCGGCCCGGTGCGCGGCTTCGCCGTGACGCTCGGTATCGGCATCATCACCACGGTGTTCACCGCCTTCACCATGACCCGGCTGATCGTCGCCGGGTGGGTGCGGTGGAAGCGGCCGCAGAGCGTGCCGATCTAGGAGCCTGATTGTGACTCACACCGTTCTCATCGGGCTCGGCGTCCTCATCGCCGTTCTCACCGTGGTCGCGGCCCTAGGCTTGCTGCCCTCGCTGCGCATCGTCCCGGACGATACGCATTTCGACTTCACGCGCTTCCGGCGCATCAGCTTCCCGATCTCGGCGCTGCTGTCGATCATCGCCATCACGCTGTTCTTCACCCACGGCCTGAATCTCGGTATCGACTTCAAGGGCGGCACGCTGCTCGAGGTGCAGGCCAAGTCCGGCGGCACCGACATTGCGTCGATGCGCGCAACCCTGAGCACGCTCGGCCTCGGCGAGGTGCAGTTGCAGCAGTTCGGCGGCGGTCCCGCGGATGTCCTGAATGTCCTGATCCGCGTTGCCGAACAGCCCGGCGGCGACAAGGCGCAGCAGGAGGCGGTGCAGAAAGTGCGCACCGCGCTTGGCGATTCCGTCGACTATCGTCGCGTCGAGGTGCTCGGTCCGCGCGTCGCCGGCGAATTGCTGGCGTACGGCATGCTTGGCCTGATGCTCGCGATCGTATCGATCCTGATCTATCTCTGGTTCCGCTTCGAATGGCAATTCGCGCTCGGCGCCATGATCGCCAACGTGCACGACATCGTGCTGACGATCGGCTTCATGTCGGTGAGCCAGGTGGATTTCGACCTCACCAGCATCGCGGCACTCCTGACCATTCTCGGCTATTCGCTCAACGACACCGTCGTCATCTACGACCGCATCCGTGAAATGCTGCGGCGCTACAAGAAGATGCCGATGCCGCAGCTGCTCAACGAGTCCATCAACTCGACGCTGTCGCGTTCGATCATCACCCACTTCACCGTGACGCTGGCCTTGCTCGCGCTGCTGCTGTTCGGTGGTCATGCCATCCACAGCTTCACGGCGGTGATGATGTTCGGCGTGGTGCTGGTCGGCACCTACACCTCGATCTTCATCGCGGCGCCGATCCTGATCTATCTCGGCGTCGGCGAACATCGCGAGGACGCGCCCGATACGGCTACGCCGGCGAAGAAAAAAAAGGCATGATCCGAACCGCATTGCCCTCGCATGCGTTTGCGAGGGCATTGAGCTCATTCGGACGAAACTGATGGCCGGCGATCCCAACGCACCGCATTTCCCGCGCTCGGCGCCGATCGAGGCCTACGGCAAGGGCGGTTTTGCCTTCGCAGGCATGTCGCATCGGGGATCGCTGCTGTGCCTGCCCGACGCGATCTGGGCTTGGGACGTGACCGATCCGACCAAGATCGACCGCTATTCGCTGGACCGGGTGTTCACGGCTGCGAACAGCATTGACACGCTCCTCGTCGGCACCGGAACCGGGCTCTGGCTGCCGCCGCCGCAGCTGCGGCAGGCGCTGAAGGCGGTGAGGGTGGTGCTGGACACGATGCAGACCGGTCCCGCAGTGCGCACCTACAACATCATGATCGGCGAACGGCGCCGCGTCGCTGCCGCGCTGATCGCCGTGCCATGAGCAGCGCTGCGCCGCCGCCCGATACCGTGACCTTCTGCGCCGACCTCGTGCGCGGCCACGATTTTCCGCGCTATGCCGCGACGTTGTTCGCGCCCGCCGCCGAGCGCCGTGCGCTGCTGGCGCTTTATGCCTTCAATGTCGAGATCGTCCGCGTCCGCGATCAGGTCAGCCAGCCCTTGCCCGGCGAGATCCGCTTTCAATGGTGGACCGACCTGTTCTCGGGCCTCGTCCATGGCAGCGCCGAGGGTAATCCGGTCGCGGCCGAGCTGCTGCGTGCGGTGCGCGATTTCGGCCTGCCGGTCGAGCCGCTGTCGCTGCTGGTCGATGAGCATCAGTTCGACCTCTACAACGACCCGATGCCGACGCTGACGGCGCTGGAGGGCTATCTGGCCGCGACGTCCTCGGCGTTGTTCGGCTTGGCGGCCCGGATCATGGCGCCGCCGTCGGAGGCGGTCGAGCATCTTGCCCGTCATGCCGGGCTGGCACAGGGCATCGTGCAGGTGATCGCCAATCTGCCGCGCGATGCCGCGCATCGGCAGCTGTTCCTGCCGCAGCAGGTGCTGGCGAACCATGGTTGCCAGATGGAGGATTTGTTCTCTGGCAATGAGACGCCGAACCTGCGCGCCGTGCTGGAGCAGCTCGCGGGCGAGGCGCAGCAGCATTTGACCACAGCCTTGTCGCTGCTGGCGGAGGTGCCGGCATCGGTGCGTCCCGCGTTTCTGCCGCTCGCACAGGCGCAGGCCGACCTCAAGCGCTTGTCGCAACCCGGCCGCAATCCGTTTGCGCCGCAGCCTTCGTCGCGGCTGCGGACGCTGTGGACGCTGTGGCGGGCTTCACGATCGCGGGAATTTACCAAATAGCAGTTGGCTTATCGCCCGAGCCGGGCAAATGCTCTATGCTGTCCTATGGCTGAGTTGTCCCAAAGCATGTCGTCCGATCTCAGCGGCTTGCCGGTCGCGCCTCGCGACATTCATGCCGCCGCCGACACCATTCGCGGCGCGGTCGTCGAGACGCCCTGTAGCTACAGCCGCACGCTGAGCAACATCTGCGGCTGCGATGTCTGGCTGAAATTCGAGAACCTCCAGTTCACCTCCTCGTTCAAGGAGCGCGGTGCGCTCAACCGCCTCACCGCGCTGACGGCCGAGGAGCGTGCGCGTGGCGTCGTCGCGATGTCGGCGGGCAACCACGCGCAAGGCGTTGCCTATCACGCCAAGCGGCTCGGCATCCCCGCCACCATCGTGATGCCGGTCGGCACGCCCATGGTGAAGGTCGAGAATACCAGGCACCACGGTGCCGAGGTCGTGGTGACGGGCGCGACGCTGGAGGAGGCGGCCGCCTATGCGCGCAGCCACGGCGAAGCCCGTAGCATGATCTTCGTCCATCCCTACGATGATCCGCTTGTCATCGCAGGACAGGGCACCATCGGGCTGGAGATGATGAAGGCCGTGCCGGAACTCGACACGCTGATCGTCCCAATCGGTGGCGGCGGCCTCATCAGCGGCATCAGCATTGCCGCCAAATCGATCAAGCCGTCACTGCGGATTCTGGGCGTCGAGGCCTGGCTCTATCCCTCGATGTACAATGCCGTCCATGGTGGCAATCTGCCGGCGCGCGGCGATACGCTCGCCGAAGGCATCGCGGTGAAATCGCCGGGCAAGATCACCACCGAAATCGTCCGCCGCCTCGTCGACGACATTGCGCTGGTCAATGAAGCCGAGCTCGAACGCGCGCTCGCGACCCTGATCTCGATCGAGAAGACCGTCGTCGAGGGCGCCGGTGCCGCCGGCCTCGCAGCGCTGATGTCCGATCCTTCCCGCTTCGCCGGCCAGAAGGTCGGCCTCGTCCTGAGCGGCGGCAACATCGACACGCGACTGATTGCCTCCGTGCTCACGCGCGAGCTTGCGCGTGAGGGACGGCTGACGCAGCTGTCGCTCGACATCCCCGACCGGCCCGGCCAATTGGCTGCCGTCGCATCGCTGCTCGCCGAGGCGGGCGCCAACATTATCGAGGTCTCGCATCAGCGGACCTTCTCCGACCTGCCCGCCAAGGCAACGTTGCTGCAACTCGTCATCGAGACCCGCGACAGCGCGCATCTCGACGAGGTCATGGCCAAGCTCAGCGCATCCGGATTGAGCGCGCGCTGCACATGAGTGGCTCAGGTCGCTATAGCGGCGCCAAGCCCCCGATATGGCCGATCAGCCGGTCGATGTCGGCCTCCGTATTGTAGTAGTGCGGCGATGCCCGCACGACCGGTGGCAATGCGCGGACTTCGGCATCGATGCGGGTGCTTGCGGGATCTGACGCGCCGATCGTAATGCCGGCCGCAGCGGCACTGCTGACGATGGCCTTCGCCTCATACCCGTCCATCGTGAAGCTGATGATGGCGCCCGGCGCGCGGCCGAGGTCACGAATGGTGACGCCGCGAATGGCGGCGAGGCCGTTGCGAAGACGGTCTGCAAGCAAGCGGCAGCGCTGTTCGATTGGATCGAGGCCGATCGCGAGGGCATAATCGACAGCGACGCCGAGACCAAGCCGGGCTGCGTAATTGTTCTCCCAGGTCTCGAAACGGCGGGCGTCGTCGCGTAGTTGATAGGCGTCCCGCGAGACCCAGGGCGCAGCAAAATGGTCGATCATGGGCGGCTCGAGTTGTTGCAGCAGCGGTCGGCGGACATAGAGGAAGCCGGTCCCGCGCGGGCCGCGGAGGAATTTGCGCCCCGTGGCCGATAACATGTCACAGCCGACCGCTTCGACGTCGACCTCCATCTGGCCGACCGCCTGGCAGGCGTCGAGCAGATAGGGAATGCCGTGCGCACGCGCGATCTTGCCGACGGCGGCTGCGGGATTGACCAGCCCGCCATTGGTCGGAACCCAGGTGATGGCGATCAGTTTGACGCGCTCGTCGATCATGCGTTCGAGCGCGTGAACGTCAAGCTCGCCACTGGCATCGCTCGGCACCACGTCGATGATCGCACCTGTACGTTTGGCGGCCTGAAGAAAGGCGACATAGTTGGCGGCGTATTCCGCCTCGGCGGTCAGAATGCGGTCACCCTTGCGAAACGGAAGCGCGTAGAACGCCATCTGCCAGGCGATCGTCGCGTTCTCCATCAGTGCGATCTCGTCGGGCGCGGCATTGAGCAGGCGGGCCACGGAGCCGTAGACCGCTTCAAGGCGATCGGACTCGTGGTCGGCAGCGGCGTAACCGCCGATCTCGCTCTCCAGATCGATATGCCCTTTCATCGCCGTGACGACGGGCGTCGGCATGAGAGCGGCGCCCGCATTGTGGAGATATGCGAGTCGGGAGGCGGCCGGCGTGTCGGCACGAATTTGGTCGATGTTGATCAACAACGCCTCCATCTATCGCGATCTCTGCGCATGAATTAGACGCGTTGAGGAATGCGAACAAGATGTCCGGCAGCAATCAGATGCAGAGACCGAGCAGCTTGATGTGGCAGCCGCTGGATTTGGGCTTGCTGGTGGGCGCGGCCTCGCGCTTCACGGCGACCAGCGGCTCCCCGTCCTTCTTGCCTTTGCCCTTGTCCTTGCCTTTGGGCTCGTAGTCGCCGGCAATCACCATGGCCCAATAGGTGCGCTTGCCGCTGGCATTTTTGGCGCTGGCGATGCCGACGCGGGAGGCGTTGTGCAGCAGCAGGTTCTTGCGGTGCCCGGACGAGGCGATCCACTGACCCAGCGTCTTCTCGAAATTATCGTAGCCATAGGCGATGTTCTCGGCGGCGCGGCCGGCGCCGGCCGGTGCGACGCGGCGATTGAACGGACCGAGCGCGTCGTGGCTGAGATCATCCTTCGTCGCCATCGCCTTCGCCTGGTCCATGGCGATGCGGTCGAGGGTTGAATCGCGGACGACGCGGACTTCACCGTGCTTGAGGCGGAAGCTGGAGATCTGCTCGGCCGGGGATTCTGCCCTGGCGGGCGCGGCGGCCAGCATCAGAAGGCCGGCGATCAGGCCGCCAGCCACACGATGCGTTATCGTCCCCCGAGTGCCCATCATCCCGCCAGCCCGCGTTTGTGCGACCGCTTCTCCATCGCCAATGTGGACGCTTCAAGGCGTGGCCCGTCAGCTCGCCGGCAGGTCCGCCTCGAAATTGAAGCGGTCGCGCAGGTTCTTGCGCTGCTCCAGGATGTCCTTGAGGAAGGCGCGGTCCTGGTCGCTCTTCATCATCGGCTCGATCAGGTCGAGCTGGTTCATGGCAACCAGCTGGAGGATCTCGGTGCGCGGCTTGCCGCTGGTGTCACGCGGCAGCGCATGCACGACCTGGATGTGTTCCGGCGGTTTTGGACCTTTCGCAGCGGTCAGCTCGTTGCGGAGCTGGCCTTCGAGCGTGGCCTGATCCGCCTCGACGAAGGCGTAGAGCCCGACGCCGGAGCGGCGGTCGGCAAACGCGACGATGGCGGTGTCGCGCACGGCCGGGTTCTTGCGGATCAGTTCCGCCAGTACCGGCGCATCGTTGACCAGCCGGCGGCCACCGCCCTCGCGGTCGGTGAAGTTGAACAGGCCGCGCGTGATCGCGCGATAGACCTTCTTGCCGGTCGCAAGCCACAGGCTCGCGGCGAAGGACTTTTTGGCCAGGATTTTTCGCTCACGGGGCGTCAGCGCCTCCGGCGCATAGGAGCGCTTGTGCTTGAGCAGATGCCGGAGGTCTTCATAGGCGAGGATGCGATAGAGCCGGCCGCGGCGCTTGAAGCAGGCCGCAAGCTGGAAGTCGGTCACATAGGCGAGGCCGTCGCGGCCGAACAGCCAGTTCTGCTCCTTGGCAAGATCGTTGTGGCAGATGCCGGCGCGGCGCAACCGGCGCAGCGCCACCTTGGCCGAGCGGAAATAGGCGAGGTCGCCATGCGGTTTTGCCAGATGCAGCGCGACGCCGTCGACGAAGCCGCGCGCCAGCGCGCGACGGCCAGCCCACAGCAGCTCGGGGCCGACGTTCAGGCCTTTGGCGAGCACGAGCGCGTGCTTCTCGCGCGCGAACAGATGGCGCGCCAGCAGGAATGACCACCACGGCACTTCATCGAGCCGGCGCAGCACGGCGTCGACCTCGCCGCCATCGCCGCGGAAGCGGCCGCGCTCGACGGTCGAGAACACGTCGCGCTTGAGCAGCACGCCCTCGGTCCAGCGCGCCGACAGGGTTGCGGCGTCGTCTTTGGGAAGGTTCATCGAAAACTCACGCGGCGGCGGCAATGCGCAAATGATCGGCGATCCAGCGATCGAGATCGGCCAACGCCAGCGCGCTCATCGCCTGCTTCTTGGCCACCGTCTTCTCGTTGCCGCGCAGGCGCGTGCCGTCCGGCTTCTTGGTCGGGGCGCTTGCGAGCGGCGGGAACAGGCCGAAATTGATGTTCATCGGCTGGAACGAGCGCGTGCCCGGCTCGATGATCTCGATATGGCCGCCGGTGATGTGGCCGAGCAGCGACCCGAGCGCTGTCGTGCCCGGAGGACACGCCAGCGTTTCGCCGCGCACGTCGGCTGCGGCATAGAGGCCGGCGATCAGGCCGACGCTCGCGGACTCCACATAGCCCTCGCAGCCCGTCATCTGGCCGGCGAAGCGCAGCCGCGGCTGGGCGCGCAGGCGCAGCTGGCTATCGAGCAGCTTTGGCGAGTTGAGGAAGGTGTTGCGATGCAGGCCGCCGAGGCGGGCGAATTCGGCGTTCTGCAAGCCGGGAATGGTGCGGAAAATGCGCTGCTGCTCGCCGTATTTCAGCTTCGTCTGGAAGCCGACGATGTTGTAGAGCGTGCCGAGCTTGTTGTCCTGGCGCAGCTGCACGATCGCGTAGGCCTTCGTCGTGGGATCGTGCGGATTGGTGAGGCCGACCGGCTTCATCGGACCGTGACGCAGCGTCTCAGGGCCGCGCTCCGCCATCACCTCGATCGGCAGGCAGCCGTCGAAATAGGGCGTGTTGGTCTCCCACTCCTTGAATTCGGTCTTCTCGCCTGACATCAGCGCGGCGACGAAGCCTTCATACTGCTCCTTGTTCATGGGGCAGTTGATGTAGTCGGCGCCGGTGCCGCCCGGGCCGACCTTGTCGTAGCGCGACTGGAACCACGCCACCGACAGGTCGATGGACTCGCGGTGCACGATCGGCGCGATCGCGTCGAAGAAGGCGAGCGCGTTCTCGTCGGTCAGCTCGCGGATGGCGTCGGCCAGCGGCGCGGAGGTGAGGGGGCCGGTGGCAACGATGACGTTGCCCCAGTCGGCCGGCGGCAGGCCTGCGATCTCGCCGCGGGCGATCTCGATGAGGGGATGGTCGTGCAGCGCCTTGGTGACGGCCGCCGAGAAGCCGTCGCGGTCGACCGCCAGTGCGCCACCTGCGGGCACCTGGTTGGCATCGGCCGCGCGCATGATGAGCGAGCCGAGCCGGCGCATCTCCGCATGGAGCAGGCCGACGGCGTTGTTGGCGGCGTCGTCCGAACGGAACGAATTGGAGCAGACTAGCTCGGCGAGCCCGTCGGTGCGGTGCGCCTCGGTCATGCGGTCCGGCCGCATCTCGTGCAGCACCACGGGTACGCCGGCTTTCGCCACCTGCCAGGCGGCTTCGGAACCGGCAAGGCCGGCGCCGATGACGTGCACGGTATTAGATTGGAGTCCTGTCATGGGGCGGACAGGTAGCGCTTTTCGGCGGCCAGTGAAATCGCCGAGATCGAGTTTTCTGCCGCTGAAAACGACAGCGCCCGCACGAGGCGGGCGTCATCGGTTCGACCGGTTAAGGACTGAACGATATCAGCCCTGATACTGACCGGCGGCAACGCGCGGGATGTCCGAGCGATCGAGGCCGATGTCGGCCAGTTCGCGATCGCTGAGCTGGGACAGCTCGGCAACATTGCGCTGATAGTCGCGGAAAGCCTGAACCATACGGATAAGCGAGAGCAGCATTGGTAGTCTCCTGTAGTTCGATTCAACCCTTGCCCGGGCCTCATCGTTGAAATGAATATAGATGAGAGTGGTGCAGTGCGAAAGTTCCGATGTTGCGATGCAGCTAAGCGGTCAACGCATGGCATCGGTAAGGACCGATTAACCTGTTGGCAGTCCTGCCCAACAGCTGGGCGGAAGCCCCCGCGTATTGCAATAAAAGGCCGTGAAATCACGGGTTTATGGCAATGCGTGCGGTTCCGATGAGGGTGGAAATAGGTTACGTTCTCGTGACCCGCAAGGCGATGTAGCAGCTTGTAAGCCCAAGTCTCGCATGCGCGAATCGCATGAGCCGTCATTTGTAAGAGTGAGTAATTATTCATAATATGAGATCGGTTCCGACTCGCGAGGGAAAAGGTGCCGACCGCGATTCGCCGAGCTGGCGCTGGCGGGATCCATCGTGGTGGCCGGGCGAAAGCCGGATATGCCGGTCTACCCACGGAGGCGCATGTGCGCCGTCGCGCGGGCGCTGGCCATACGCGGATCGCGAGGCTCATTGCGCGCGTGGTCTCGCCCCAGATCGACCGGCATGAATCGTTGGTGCGCTGCACGCACGCCGAACGTGCAAAGCATGATTACAAAGTTGTAATGAAAATCAGAAATTTCGCATGCGGCTCTGCGCCGTGCGCAACATCACGCAATTCTCGCGGGGAATTTATTGCGGCAAGTTGCCGCGTCGGCAGCAAAGTCGTGTCGCAGATTCCGGCAATGTCGCTGGTGCTGTCCAAGAACAAGAGAAGGAAAGTAACATCATGACGAAGTTACTCGGGGTTATCGCAATTGCCGCCGTCGCATTCGCCGTCGCGCCGGCCCAGGCTGCCAAGCACACCATGGGCGGTTGCAGCGGGGCCAATCTGGAGAAGACGGAGAGTGCGATCGAGGCCATGGCCGATGGCGACAGCAAGTGGGTCGCCGAAAAGGAGATCACGGCTGCGCAGGACTCGCTGCTCAACGGTAAAATGGGTGTGTGCGGCATGCACCTGAACAAGGCGATGCACGCCACCATGGCCAAGTAAACGGGTAGGTAACGCAATCCAAGAGAGGGCCGGTCGCCGGGCGATCGGCCCTACGCGTTTTGCCGAACGCTATTTAAGGGGCGCGTGCAAGCTGGGTGGCGAAGTAGGCGATGGTCTTGGAGTAGACCTCGCTCTTGTTCCACTGCTGGATCACCGCAAAATTCGGAGCGCCAGGCTGCCAGTCCTTGCCCTTCTGCCAGCCGTAGCCGGCGAGGTAATTGGCGGTGGAGGCGAGCACGTCGGGCGCATTGTGCAGCAGGTCGCGCTTGCCGTTGCCGTCGAAATCGACGGCATATTTCATCCAGGACGAGGGCATGAACTGGGTCTGGCCGAGCTCGCCGGCCCAGGCGCCCTTCATGTCGGCGGGCGCGAGATCGCCGCGCTGGACGATGCGCAGCGCATCCATCAGCTCGCCGCGAAACTGCTCGGAGCGGCGGCAGTCATAGGCCAGCGTCGCCAGCGAGCGGATGGTTGCGAACTTGCCGGTGTTGACGCCGAAATCGGTCTCGAGCCCCCAGATTGCGACCAGCACCTCGCCGGGCACGCCATAGGTCTGCTCGATGCGCGACAGCACCGAGCCGTATTGCTTCATCATGTTGGAGCCGCGCGTCATCCGCGGCGGCACCATGCGGCCGGAAAACTCCTCGAAGGTCTGGGTGAAGACCTTTTGCGACTTGTCACGGTTGAGCACGCCCTGGTCGAGCGTCACACCGGCGAGCCCCGATGCAATGGCCTGCTGCGAGACGCCCTTGGCGGCGGCGTCGGTTTTGAAGTCCGCAAGCCAGGCGTCGAAATTGCCCGAGCTACAGGCAACAGTCGCGAGAGCTGGCTGGGCGGACAGGATTGACGCGGAGAGGGCGAGGGCTGCGAGAGCGAGACGAGAAATCGTCGGGGTCATTCGAGTAAATTGATTCCGTGAAGTGGTCTGGCCGGCGCGGCAATCTTGATTGTAACCGCGGCCAAAGCAAGGCGTATGACAGTGCGAAATCCTGCCCGGGGCCGTACCCGGGCAAGATCGCATGTCACGAGTTCGTCAGGCGTCCGTCCGATTCCGCCACGGGAAGAGGTTGGCGGGGAAGTCGGCGGCCGGCTTGCGCGGGCGATGCGGCGGGGGCGGCACCGGACGTGCACCGGGATCGGAGACGATCACCTTGCGGTAGAGATGCCAGGTGGCGTGGCCGAGCAGGGGGATGACGACGGCGAGGCCGAGGAAGGCCGGGATGGTGCCCAGCGCCAGCAGCGCCGCCACGATCAGGCCCCAGGCCGCCATCGGCACCGGGTTCTTGGCGACGACGCGCAGCGACGTCACCATCGCCTCGAACGCGCCGGCATGTCGGTCGAGCATCAACGGGAACGAAACGGCGCTGATGCAGAGCGCGGCAAGTGCGAACAGGAAGCCCGTGCCACAGCCGACCACGATCAGCCACCAGCCCTGCCGGGTGGTCAGCACGCGCGTCATGAAATCCGAGATCCCGGACGCCCCCTCATAACCGAACGCCGCGACATAGATCGCCTGCGCAGTTGCAACCCAGGTCACGAACAGGGCGAGCAGCAGCGTGCCGAGGCCGAGCATGGCGCCGAACGATGGCGAGCGCAGCACCTCCATGGCATCCCAGGCGCTGGCCTCTTCATAGCGTTCGCGCCGGCTGGAGAGTTCATAAAGACCGAGTGCCGCAAATGGGCCGATCAGGGCAAAGCCGGCGGCCAGCGGAAACAGCAACGGCAGCACCGAATAGCCCATCGCTATGCGCGCGATCACGAGGCCCAACACGGGATAGATCACACAGAGGATAATGGCGTGGCTCGGAACCGCCTTGAAATCCTCCCAGCCGCGCTTGAGCGCGTCGTGCAGGTCGGACAGTTGGATGGTGCGGATGACAGGTCCAGCCGTATCAATGGGCTGGCCTACAGTGGGGACATTGCCCTGGTAGAGTGTGGCCATCGTCGCTAGCTCCCTTGCCGGGCAGCCGAATCCGGCGCCGGCAAACGGCGCAAGCGGCCGCTCTTCTCTGAGTTTCGCGATTCCAACCAGACGCGAATTCCGGACGGGCTCGCGAGTTGAGCGCAGAGGCTACTCCCAATTCCGAGTCCTGTCCCTCACGCTTGGGTGAAATTCGATGCCGCGGTGCAACCTCGAATATGTCATTCGGCCGTCATTTCGCCGCAGATAAGCTGATGCTGGTTATGGGTTCGCAGAACTCCGCGGGCGCAACGCAGAAACTTCGTCTATAAGTGCCACTCAAGGCCCTTCCAACGGATCCTTTTCGGGGAGCAGACATGAGCATTTTCGGGAAAATTATGGGCGCGATCTTCGGCAGCAGTCCTGCTTCCGCCGCACCCGCAGGCAGCGCACCGTCGCCCGGCGCGCCCGCAGGGAGCGCGCCGTCGTCGGCACCCGGCGCGGCCCCCGCCGCGACCGTGGACGTCGCGGCCATCGTCGACAAGCTGGTCGCTGCCCAGAAGGAGAAGCTGGAGTGGCGCACCTCGATCGTCGACCTCATGAAGGCGCTCGACATCGACTCCAGCCTTGCCGCGCGCAAGGACCTCGCCAAGGAGCTCGGCTACAGCGGCGACATGAACGACTCGGCCAGCATGAACGTCTGGCTGCACAAGCAGGTGATGTCCAAGCTCGCCGCCAATGGCGGCAAGCTGCCGCCGGAAATCAAGCACTGACCGACCTCTAGGTCGTTGCCAAGGGCCCGCGCTTGCGCGGGCCCTTTTGCGTCAGGCGACGAGGTCCGCATCCTCCGGATGCTTGTCGAGATAGTCGACGACGAAGCCGCAGCCGGCGATCACCTTGTTGCCGTCGCGGCGGATCAAGTCCAGCGCACCCTTGACCAGTTCGGAGGCGATGCCCCGGCCGCGCAGCGCGCGCGGCGTCTCGGTGTGGGTGATGATCACGGCCGAGGGCGTCAGCCGGTAATTGGCGAAGGCAAGCTCGCTGCCGACATCGAGCTCGAAGCGGCTCCTGTCCTTGTTGTCGCGTACCGATGCCGCCATGCAAGATCCTTCCGAAGCGCTGCGTGTTCCTGATCTAGGCGCCTGAACCGGCGCTTGCCAAGGTGCGACCAAGAGAGGTTGCCGCAGGGGAGATATCCGGAAAATGCGTGTCCCGCTCAGCCTCATGGCGTTGCTTGCCGCGCTTGCCTTCACGAGCCCGGCTGCGGCCGAAGGCGGTCCGGCCTGGGAGGCCTGCGTTGGACTGACCAGCTCGCCGGACGAGCGGGTCAAGGCCTGCTCGACCGTGATCGATACCAAGAGCGAGACAGGCCGCAGGCTCGCCGGCGCCTATTGCAACCGCGGCTATGGCCTCACCGAGAAGCGCGAGCTCGACGCCGCGCTATCCGATCTCGACGAAGCCGTCAGGCTCGATCCGGCCTATGCCTGCGCCTACAACAACCGCGGCCGCGTCTACAGCTTCAAGCGCGACTATGATCGCGCCATCGCCGACTACGACCGGGCCATCGAGCTCGATCCGGCGCTCGCACTGGCCTACAACAATCGCGGCGAGTCCCGCTTCAACAAGAGCGATCTCGACGGCGCCTTTGCCGACTTCGACGCCGCGATCAAGCGCGATCCCAACTATGCCATGGCCTACGCCAATCGCGGCCTGATGTCTTACCGCAGGCACGACATGGCGCATGCGCTCGCCGACTACAGCATGCGGATCAAGCTTGCTCCGGATCTGATTGGCTATATCGACCGCGGCAACGTTTATCGTGACAGCGAGCAGCTCGACCGCGCCGCCGCCGATTATGGCGAGGCAATCCGCATCGCGCCGACCGACGCGCGCGGCTGGCGCAATCGCGGCATGATCCGGCTCTTCCAGGGCGACACCAAGGGCGGCCTTTCCGACTACGACAAGGCGCTGCAATATGATCCGTCTGATGTGTTCTCGTGGAGCAACCGCGGCCAGGCCCGCTTGCGGCTCGGCGACAAGCAGGGCGCGATTGCCGATTTCAGGAAGGCCTTGGAGTTGAAGCCGGGCTTGCAGACGGCGCAGGAACAGCTGAAGAGGCTTGGGGCGCTGTAGCTCCTCGCAATGACGGAGGTTAGAGCTTCACCAGATCCTGATACTCCGGATGCTTCTCGATCCACGCCTTCACGAAAGGGCATTCCGGGATCAGCTTCAATCCGGCGGCGCGAACCTGATCGAGCGCGCCTTGCACGAGCTTTCCGCCGACGCCCTTGCCACCGAGCTCCTTCGGCACGTCGGTGTGTTCGAACGTGATGAATTTGCCGTCGAGCTTGTAATGCTCGGTCGCAAGATGGCCCTCGACCTCCAGCTCGAAGCGGTGATGGGCCCTGTTGTCGATGATTTCGCTCATGTCGTCTCCGGTCAGCTCTTCAGCGAATCCGTCAGCATCTTGCGGATCGACCAGGCTTCGCCGTCGGATGAGCCCTTGATGTCGTCGATCCGCCAGCCATTGGCTTCGCGCACGAAGTCGTAACGCATGATCTGATCAGCGGGTTTGCGGTCGTTGCGGTGGCCGGTGATGGTCACCGCGATGATCGCCTTGTCGGCCTCCATCTTCTCCGCGTCAACCTTGAACGATTTGACGTCCGGTTCCTGCGAATTGGTGACCGGATCAAAATCGATCGGCCCGACGTCGCCCTTCGGCGTATGCGCGTCCGCCTTGGCCCACAGCCCGTTCAGTGCCTTGGAGAGATATTGCGCCTTGGCCGCCTTGGTCTCGATGACGAAGGCGCCGCCGCCATCGCCTTTGCCCTTGGCCGCGCGGGTGTAGATCGCGGTCAGGATGGTGACGGGATCGCTCGCGGCGGGCATCACGGCGAATGCCGGGGAGGCCGTGGCAAGCAGAGAGGCGGCGACGAAGGTGCGACGGGTGAGCATGGATTGTCCCTGAGATGACGGCGTGCGACGCAAGGCCCGAGCGGCCGGCGTCAGCGCGTATCTCTGTAGACCGATGTGCAGGCCGTCCGGTTCAATCGGTCGCTTTGGCGAGCCTGGAATCTTCCACCTGCGGCTGCGGGTGGAGGCAGCCTTGGCAGATGACGAGGGAGCGGTTGACCTTGGCGTCCCGCTCGGCCTCGATGCCGTCCTGCGCTTGCCACCATTCCTTCGAATAGGGCGCAAGTCCGGCTTGCGACCTGTTGCGCTCGGAGCCAGCTGCGGCGCGCATTGCACGCGAGGGCCCGGAACGCGGTTGATTGGGATTCTCGCCGGCGCCGTCCCAGGCATAGCGCGCAGGCTTGAAGGCGGGATCGGAGGCGAGATGCGCTTGCGGGGCCACGGCACATCCACCGAGCGCCAGCGACAACAGGAGGAAGGCGGGCGCTTTGACCATGATGCGGCACTCTGTACGCGAGAACTGATGAAGGTTGCGCCGATCATGTTTAAGATTCCTTGAACGAGCGGATGGTTCCGCTCTCGCCACCGGCCTTGCGATGCCGCAGGCGATCGCGATAAATGGGCTGCAATGAGCGGGTGGCTCGTGCGCCATCCGCACCCGAAGAGGAAGCCCCATGCAGCCACTGCGCATGTCCCGCCGCGTCATGAATCTCGCTCACATGCTGACCCAGAATGCGCGGCGGCATGGCGCGCGTCCCGGTTTCGTCTGGGGTGACAGATCCTGGACGTGGCACCAGATCGATGCGCAGGTTTCGGCGCTGGCCGCGGCGCTCGCCGCACGCGGCATCGCGAGGGGGGACCGCATCCTCGTCCATTCCAAGAATGGCGACGAGATGTTCTTCTCGATGTTCGCCGCGTTCCGGCTCGGCGCGGTCTGGGTCCCCACCAATTTCCGCCTGATGCCCGATGAGGTCACCTATCTCGCCGAGGCCTCGGGCGCGAAGGCGTTTCTGTGCCACGTCGATTTTCCCGAGCATGCAGCGGCCGTGAGCGGCGGCGCGCTGGAATTCACCTGGAGCCTCGACGGCGAGGCCGCGTTCGGCGAGCGCTCGGTGGCGGACGCTATCGCGTCGCAGGCAGGCCGCGTGGTCGAGAATGTTGCCGTGGAGCACGACGATCCCTGCTGGTTCTTCTTCACCTCCGGGACCACGGGCCGTTCCAAGGCCGCGGTGCTGACCCACGGCCAGATGGGCTTTGTCGTCACCAATCATCTTGCCGATCTCACCCCCGGCGTGACCGAAGCGGATGCCTCGCTGGTGGTGGCGCCGCTGTCGCATGGCGCCGGCGTGCATCAGTTGGTGCAGACCGCGCGCGGCGTGTGCACCGTGCTGCTGCCGAGCGAGAAATTCGACATTAGCGAGGCGTTCCGCCTGATCGAGGCGCATCGGGTCAGCAATCTCTTCACGGTGCCGACGATTTTGAAGATGATGGTCGAGCACCCCGCGGTCGACAAATACGATCATTCCTCGCTGCGTCACGTGATCTATGCGGGCGCGCCGATGTATCGCGAGGATCAGAAGACCGCGCTGAAGAAGCTCGGCAAGGTCATCGTGCAGTACTTTGGATTGGGCGAGGTCACCGGCAACATCACGGTGCTGCCGGCGGCGCTGCACGATCCCGAGGACGGCCCGCATGCCAAGATCGGCACCTGCGGCTTCGAGCGCACCGGGATGCAGGTCTCGATCCAGGACGACGAGGGCCGCGAGCTCAAGGCGAACCAGAGCGGCGAGATCTGCGTGATCGGCCCTGCGGTGCTTGCCGGCTACTACGACAACCCTGAAGCCAACGCCAAGGCATTCCGCAACGGCTGGTTCCGCACCGGCGATCTCGGCCATATGGACGAGGAGGGGTTTGTCTACATCACGGGCCGCGCCTCCGACATGTACATCTCCGGCGGCTCCAACATCTATCCGCGCGAGATCGAGGAGAAGATTTTGACGCATCCCGCGATCGGCGAGGTCGCCGTGCTCGGCGTGCCCGATGCGACCTGGGGCGAGGTCGGAATCGCCGTCTGCGTCGCGCGCGACGGCGAGACACCGGTGAGTGAGGCCGAGATGGCGGCGTTCCTGTTGCCGAAGGTGCCGCGCTACAAGATGCCGAAACGGTTCTTCTTCTGGGAAGCGCTGCCGAAATCCGGCTATGGCAAGGTGCCGAAACGCATGGTGCGTGACGAGCTCGAGGCGCGCGGGCTGCTCGATCTCGACAAGACCAAGACGGGCTGAGCGGACGTGATGCGGAATATCAAGCAGCCGGGCGCGCCCGTCGCCGAACGCATCCAATGGGTGGAGGCGAGGGGACGCGCCTTCTCTTTCACGCTCCAAGCAGGTCTGCCGCTGCTCGAAGCCGTACGCCGCGGTTTTGCCGCGGAAGGTTTTGCGAGTGGCGTGCTGAGTTTCGGCCACGGTACGCTTGGGCCGTTTGCCTATGTCATGCCGGCGCTGTCGAAGACCGGCCAGAATGCGGCGTTCTACAGCGATACTTATCGGCCCATGGGTGTAACGCGCACGAGGCTCGGAAGCATGACGCTCGGCATGCGCGACGGTGCGCCGTTCTTTCATTGCCATGGGCTTTGGACCGAGGCGGACGACAAGACGAGCGGCGGCCACATGATGCCGGACGAGACTGTTGTCGCCGAACCTTTTGCTGTGGAGGCCTTCGGGATCGATGGTGCAATGTTCACGGCTGATCCTGATCCCGAGACCAACTTCAAGCTGTTCGGCCCGGTCGCGGCCGCGAGCAACGGAGCGCGCACGACGACTCGCGCCTTCGCGTTACGGCTGCGGCCCAATCAGGATTTCGCCGGTTGCCTTGAACAGTTCTGCCGTACGCGCGGCATCTCGCGCGCGAAGATTCACGGCGGCGTCGGCTCCACCATCGGCGCGCGCTTCGCCCATGGCGGCGTGACCGAGCCGTTCGCGACGGAGCTCGCGATAACAGCCGGCACGATTGCGCCCGGCGGCTCGTCCGGCGCGCTGGAGGCTGTGCTCGAGGTTGCCCTGATCGACTACACCGGCGGCATTGCCGAGGGCCGTCTGATCCGTGGCGACAATCCCGTGCTGATGACCATGGAACTGGTGCTCGAGGTGTTGGGCTAAAGCATGATCCGGAAAAGTGCGAAGCGGTTTTCCGAAAAGATCATGCGCAAACAACAACCTAAAGCGCGATGACGATTCATCCCAATCTCATCGCGCTTTAGTTTCTGCGAGCGATCATCAGCGAACACCTAGCTTGGCAATGGCCAGGTACGTCGCGTCACTTATGCCTGAGCTCGATCCCTGAAAGAGGTTGAGCAAGGGCGATTGGCCCTGACCGGTACTCTGGCTGTTTCTGATGTCATACATGGCGGAGAAACGGTTCAACAGCTTCTCAACCTTCGCGGGATCGGACAGGTCCTTGATCTTCATGAATCTGTCCACGAACTTGGCTTGTTGATCGATCGGCATCGCCGCCATCGCATCCGGCAGATCGAAAGTGGTTCTGAACACCTCCGAAAGAGCCTTGTCGGCAAGGATGTCGTATGCGGACGTGATGTCCCCTGCCTTTCGCTGGAAATATAGCGCCAGGCGCACGCCGGGATTCGTATCC
The DNA here is from genome assembly GCF_900109945.1 of Bradyrhizobium sp. OK095. Taxonomy (GTDB): domain Bacteria; phylum Pseudomonadota; class Alphaproteobacteria; order Rhizobiales; family Xanthobacteraceae; genus Bradyrhizobium. The sequence continues at coordinate 150,836 of NZ_FOBX01000007.1, read as the reverse complement.
CCCTGCTGCTGCTCAAGGCTTTGCTCGAGATAGTTCGATTGTGTTTCCCGGAATTGATCTCGCTTCTGGGGACCCATCATCGGAAGACGCGCGACGTCGCCCTTACTGTCGAAATTGAACGACGCGACGATCTCGGCATAGCGAGGATCGCTCTGCGTGTTCGCGAAGCTCTTGGGATTGTTCAGATCTGAAGCGAAGATCTTCGTGAGGAAATCGGTGCTGACCTTCCTGGGGTCCAAACCCTTGGCCAGGAGAATCAAATCGACCATCGGCCTGTTTGCAAGAAGATCGGAAACACTCTCAATGCCTGCGATCGCCCCCTGATAATCCGTCGCATCCTGCGTGGCTTGTGCCCGTACTGCCTTCTGCTGCTGAGGGGTCGCCGTGCTTGCGCTCTTCACCGCTTGAATGACGTAGGCCTGCGCAATCTGGAGGACCTCGGCAGAGTCCTGCGCCACCAGGGGGGTGGTCAGATTGCCCTTTGCATCGAAGTTGAAGGCATGGGCGAGCTGAACGTATCGATCGTCCTTGAGAGTATACACGTAGCTTTTGGGATCGCTGAGGTCGCTTTCGAGGACGGCCTTGATGGTGGCCTGCGAGACCTTTTCGGGATCGAGGCCGACGGCGCCCAGCGCGAAATTATACACGCCCGGTGTCGACACGAACGCCTGGACCGAATTGATCTTGAGGAGGTCCGTCCTGAATTGGTTGATCGCTACGGCTTCGAAGATCGGGCTTGCCGCCGAATAGACGGCGGCCTTGCTGTCGTCGAACTGCTTTTTCGTCAGTGCGACATTTGCGGCAGTCTGCGCAGGTACACCTGCGGGAAGCGATCCATCGGGCGAAAACTCGAACGCGCCGGCCAAGCCTACAAACCCGCCAATCGTCGCTATCTGGTCGTTGAGACCGGAGATGCTTTTCGTAGATAATTCCAGGTGATACTTTTCGACCAGGATCTGAACGTTCAACTGGGGCACGTCGGCGCCCGGCTGCGATAGTTGGGTGGTGTAGTCGGTGATCTTCAGGTTTGCGGCGCTGGCATCTGATTGAGCCTGAGCAAGCTGGGCGTTGAGGCCGCTCAATTGAGAAGTGAAGGTGGTGTTGACGTAGCTGTTCGGATCGGATGGATCGCTGCGCAGGACCTGGCTGATCGTAGCAGCCGGCCACTTGCTTTGATCAATCCCGTATGCCGAATAGACGTAGTTGCGGAGACGGTCGTTGTTCAGGAGCTGGTCTGCGCTGCTGATATTGCCGATTGTGGCGCTGTAGTAATTCGAGTCGTCTGTTGCTGCATCGACCTGGCTCTTCTTGGTCGCCGTGTACAGACCGATCATCTCATCGGTTTGGGTCCCTGATTGCGCAACCGGCGTTGCACTGCCGTTGAAGGAAAATGCCGCGGCAAATTCCCGGTAACGCGGATCCACCAGCTTGTTGACGAAGCTTTTTGGGTCGGTGAGATCGCTCTCCAGCACCTTTTTCATGAAAGCCTTGGCGTATGCCATGTCGTCCAGGCCATATGCCTTCGTTGCATAGTGATACAGTCGATAATCCTTCATAAAATCGTCGACGGTCTTCACCTTGCCGATGTTGGCTTTGTAATAGGCGGCCTCTCGCGCCACGTCCGGTTGCTGTTCAACTTTCGTCAGGGACTGCTGGAGATTGCGCGTGATGTAGTTGTAACCGAAATACGTTGATACCATCGCGCATTCCTCGCGGGCTTTACGGTCCCGGACGTCCGTCAATCATTGCCGGGGTCGCGAGGTGGGGGCTGACCTCATGTCAGCAAGCGGTCTCGTAGCTAGGTTTTCCTGGGGCGATTCTGGCCCACAATCTTCGATTTTAGTGTTCGTCCAAGCGACGCATATTGAGTCTGTTTCGATTTGTTTCTGTATGTTTCTCAGGTGCGGCTTTCGTGAAGATTGTGTTCCTGTTATGTTCTTGTCAAAAGATCGATCGGGGCGAGTTGAAAGCTGGGCACGAGCCGAAGAAGCGGTCGAACGATCAACCTTCCGGCGCCGCCCTACCTGAAGCGAGTCTGGCTCGCCCCGTCGCAAGTTCGCGATCGCGAGGCTTATCCGTTTTGCCTGCCGATCTTTCCGGATGATTTCGAGCTCAACTTCGAGGCCGCCATCACGATCATCGTCGGAGAGAATGGCACCGGGGAGTCGACGATCTGCGCGGGTTCGTGGAGGCGACGCTGGCGGAATGATCGAGAGAAGTGACGGACATTCGCTCTCTCCGTCGTCGTTGCTTTGCTGCGCTCGCAATGACGGAGTATGTGGCATCAGCTCAGTCTCAATCTACGGACGATCCCGTTCGTACGACCGAGGTCAGCTCCTCCGCCGCAACGTCGCCACGAACGGGTCTCCCCTCGGCCCTAAAATGCGCTACCATGATCCCAGCGCGCCTCAAGTCGCGCACGATCAATGAGACGCATGAGGAAACGAGATGAGGGTGACGATTGGACGGCGCACGGTCGTGGCTGCAGCGCTGACGGCTGCGGGCGCGGCGGTTTTGACGGCGGCTTTTGCCCCGGTTTGGGCGCATGGGCCGACCCGGCAGAAGGTGCGGGAATCCATCGAGATCAACGCAGCGCCAGCCAAGGTGTGGGCGGCGATCGGCAATTTCCAGGACATGAGCTGGCTGCCGCCGGTGACCAAGACCGAGGGCGACAAGGGCAATGAGATCGGCGCGACACGCAAGCTGACGCTGACGGGCGGCGCCACCGTCGACGAGGAGCTCTACAAATTCGATGCGGCCGCCATGACCTATTCCTACCGGATCACGACCGTGGACGTGAAGGTACTGCCAGTCACCAACTATTCCTCGACGCTGACGGTGACGCCGAGTGCTGACGGCAAGGGCTCGACGCTGGAATGGGCCGGCGCGTTCTACCGCGGCTTTCCCAACAACGATCCGCCGCCGGAGCTGAGCGACGAGGCCGCCAAGACTGCGGTGAGCGGCCTCTACAAGACCGGTCTCGAGGCGCTGAAGAAGAAGATCGAGAGCGGAAGCTGACCGTGCGGACTCTGGTCCTGGCGGCGCTCGCTGCCAACCTTTGCGCTGCCGGTTTCGGCAGCGCGTGCGCCGAGGAGGCGTTCGTCACCAACCAGCTCAGCGACAATCTGATGGTCGTGGACCTCGCGACCGCGCGTAGCGTGGCAACCATCCCGATCGGCGGCAAGCCGGCCGGCGTCGCAGTCAGCGCGGACGGACGCTTTGCCTATGTGACCAGCCCCGATGCCAAGGCGGTGACGGTGGTGGACGCGGCCACGCGGCAGGTCGCGGGGCGGATCGATGTCGGCGGCGGGCCGCTCGGCATTGCGGTGGCGCCCGATGGCAAGACGGTCTATGTCGCGGACTGGTATGCGGCGGCGGTGCGGGTGATCGATACAGCCACGCGCAGCTTCACAGGCAGCATCGCGGTCGGGGCCTCGCCATCGGGGCTTGCGGTGACGCCTGATGGAAGACTGCTGCTCTCGGCGGACCGCGACGATGACGGTGTTTCGGTGGTGGACACTGTGACTCGCGAGCGCAAGGCGATCATCAAGGTGGGCACCCGTCCGTTTGGCGTCACCATCGATGCCGAGGGCAGGCGCGCCTACACCGCCAATGTCGGCTCCGACGACGTCTCCGTGATCGACATTGCCGCTGGCACCGAGATCGCCCGCGTGCCGGTCGGGATGCGTCCCTATGCGGTGGCGCTGACGCTGGGCCGCGGCTTCGTCACCGACCAATATGGCGGCACCGTCAGCGTGTTCGACCTCGCGACGCTGAAGCCGGTCAAGCGCATCAATGTCGGCGACTATCCCGAAGGCATCGCCGCCACCGCCGACGGCAAGCGCATCATCGTCGCCTGCTGGGAGAGCAACACGCTGGATATCATCGACGCTGCCGAGCTGAAGAAGATCGGCGAGGTCAAGACCGGCGACGGCCCGCGCGCGTTCGGGGCGTTCTTGCGCAGGACGGAGTAGGGGGCCACGGCACCAATCACAATCCGCGCATCGAACCGGATGTCGCGCTGAGCCGACAGATGCTATCCACGATTGTTGTCATGCGCCGACTTGCGAGCGGCGGAAGTGGAGACGTGTCTGATGGAAAAATGGGTGGTTGAGCTTGCGCTGTCCTGGTTGCCGTTTCTCGTGCTGATCGGGGTGTGGTTCTGGTTCTCGCGGCGGGCCGGAATGCAGGCTCGCAGCAAGTCGGGCGTGAGCCTGATCGACCTCTACGAGCAGCAGCTCGCCGAGAACCGGCGGATGAACGGCTATCTGGAGCGGATCGCGCTCTCAATGGAGAAGCACGAGCCGCCGCGCAGCAGCTAGGTCGGCGTCGGCTCCCTGACGTTCGACAGCAGCACCGGCGCAACGTCGTCGATGCGTTCGAAAACAAGGTCCGGCGCAAGCGCCCGCAACGCCGCCGGCGCCGCATAGCCCCAGCACACCGCGCCGCAGGCAATCCCCACGGCCCGCGCCGCCTCGATATCGCGGACCTCGTCGCCGATCGCAATGACCTTGCCCGGTGCGACCCCCGCGCGCCGGATGACCCGGCGGAATTTCGCGGGCTTGCCGAACACCGACGCCGAGCAGTCGAAATGCGCGAACAGCGCGGCGGTCGGCCCAAGCTTCTCGCGCGCATTGGCTTCGCTGTCGGATGTCACCAGCGCAAGCTGCACGCCGCTTCCGGCCAGCGTTCGCAGCATCGTCTCGACGCCCGCAAACAGCGATATCTCCGCCGCGGCTTGCGCCTTCAACCGCCGTGCATGCCGCGCGATCGCCGGCAGCTTCCACAGCGGCACTTCGAGGCGAGAGAGGATCTCGCGCGTCGAGGCATGCCGCAGCCCCTCGACGTCCTCATCCCGCACGCGGCGAAAGCCGAAGCGGTCGGCGACATCGTTGATGGTGCGCAGGAACCACGGAAAGCTGTCGGCCAGCGTGCCGTCGAGATCGAAGATGGCAAGGGAGTAGGGCATGGGGGAGGGTTTTGGAGTTCGCTGACAAACGCGATATCGCGTGCTATTATCGGGTAGAGTTCGAGGACAGCCATGCGGCACGAGCGAATTGAAATCAACCCGGTGATCATGGACGGCAAGCCCGTGATCCGCGGGACGCGTGTGCCGGTCGAATTGGTGTTGCGCGAGCTGGGCGCGGGTATGACCGCCGAGGCCATCATCTCGGAGCACCCGCGGCTTACTCCAGATGATATTCGGGCAGCGCAGGCCTTCGCGGCCGACTATTTGGCTGACGAAGACATCATTTATCGCTGAATCGTGCTTTGGCTCGCGGACGAGTGCGTCGCGGCCTCCCTGGTGCGGGGGCTTCGCGGTGCCGGTCACGATGTGCGCTACATCGCCGAATTTGCTGCCAGCCTGGGCGATGTGGCGGTTATTGCGCTGGCGTCCCGGGAAGGACGTCTTCTCCTCACCGCTGACAAGGATTTCGGCGAGCTTGTCTTTCGCCGCGGGCAAGCCGTTCCGGGCTTGATCCTTCTGCGCATCGATCCGGAAAATCGAGAACTTGCGAAGGCACGGCTACTGGAGGCCATCGCCGAGTTCGGGCAGGGACTCTTCGGGCGTTATATCGTGATAGATGAGGTCCGTTTTCGATCTCGTCTCCTATAAAGTGGCGGAGAACCGTGGCGGCAGCGCGTTACTCCGCCGCCTCGCTCGTGCTCCGCCGCTTCGGCTTCCTTGCCTTCTTCAGCACCGGCGCCAAAAACTTCCCCGTATAGCTCCGCGGTGCCTTTGCGATATCTTCCGGCGGGCCCCACGCCACGATCTCGCCGCCGCCGTCGCCGCCTTCGGGGCCGAGGTCGATGACCCAGTCGGCGGTCTTGATGACTTCGAGATTGTGCTCGATGACGACGACCGTGTTGCCCTGGGCGACCAGCTCGTGCAGCACCTCCAGCAGCTTCTTGACGTCGTGGAAGTGCAGGCCGGTGGTCGGCTCGTCCAGGATGTAGAGCGTGCGGCCGGTGGCGCGTTTTGACAGTTCTTTTGCCAGTTTGACGCGTTGCGCTTCGCCGCCCGACAGGGTGGTCGCCTGCTGGCCGACGTGGATGTAGTCGAGGCCGACGCGGTGCAGCGTCTGGAACGTCTCGCGCACGCGCGGCACCGCCTTGAAGAAGTCGGCGGCTTCCTCGACGGTCATGTCGAGGACGTCGGCGATGCTCTTGCCCTTGAACAGCACTTCGAGCGTCTCGCGGTTGTAACGCTTGCCCTTGCAGACGTCGCAGGTGACGTAGACGTCTGGCAGAAAGTGCATCTCGATCTTGATGACGCCGTCGCCCTGGCAGGCCTCGCAGCGGCCGCCCTTGACGTTGAAGGAGAAGCGGCCGGGCTCGTAGCCGCGCGCCTTGGCTTCGGGGAGCCCTGCAAACCATTCGCGGATCGGCGTGAAGGCGCCGGTATAGGTCGCAGGGTTGGAACGCGGGGTGCGGCCGATCGGCGACTGGTCGATGTCGATGATCTTGTCGATATGCTCGAGACCCTCGATGCGATCGTGCGGCGCTGCGCCTTCGCTGGCATTGTTCAGCTTGCGCGCGATGGCCTTGTAGAGCGTGTCGATCAGCAGCGTCGACTTGCCGCCGCCGGAGACACCGGTGACGGCGGTGAACAGGCCGAGCGGAATTTCCGCGGTAACGTTCTTGAGGTTATTGCCGCGCGCGTTGACCACCTTGATGGTGCGGCGATGGTTCGGCGGACGCCGCTCGGGCACCTCGACCTCGAGCTCGCCGGTCAGGTATTTTCCGGTCAGCGATTTCGGGTTGCTCATGATCTCGGCGGGCGTGCCCTCGGCGACGATGTGGCCGCCATGCATGCCGGCGCCGGGGCCGATGTCGAGCACGTAGTCGGCGAGGAGAATGGCGTCCTCGTCGTGCTCGACAACGATCACCGTGTTGCCGAGGTCGCGCAGCCGCTTGAGGGTGTCGAGCAGGCGCGCATTGTCGCGCTGGTGCAGGCCGATCGAGGGCTCGTCCAGCACGTAGAGCACGCCCGTGAGGCCCGAACCGATCTGCGAGGCCAGGCGGATGCGCTGGCTCTCGCCGCCGGAAAGCGTCCCGGAGGAACGCGCGAGGGTGAGGTAATTGAGGCCGACGTCGAGCAGGAAGGTCAGGCGCTCGCGGATTTCTTTCAGGATGCGGCCGGCGATCTCGTTCTGCTGTGCATTCAGCGCATCAGGTACGGTCTCGAACCATTCGCCGGCACCCCTCACCGACATCTCCGAGATCTCGCCGATATGCTTGCTGCCGATCTTGACGCAGAGCGCCTCGGGCTTGAGCCGGAAACCGTTACAGCCTCCGCAGGGCACGTCGTGGAAATACTTTGACAGTTCCTCGCGCGCCCACTCGCTTTCCGTTTCGCGATAGCGGCGGTTGATGTTGGTGATGACGCCTTCGAACGGTTTTTTGGTGTCGTAGGAGCGGACGCCGTCCTCGTAGGAGAACTTGATCTCGTCCTCGCCGGAGCCATGGAGGATCGCGTCTTTCGTCTTCTTCGGCAGATCCTTCCATTTGGCGGTCAGCGTGAACTTGTAGTGTTTGCCGAGCGCGGTCAGCGTCTGCACGTAGTAGGGCGACGACGACTTGGCCCAGGGCGCGATCGCGCCCTTGCCAATCGCGAGCTCCTTGTCGGGGATAACGAGGTCCTCGTCGACGTGCTGCTCGACACCAAGGCCGCCGCAGGCGGGGCAGGCGCCGTAGGGGTTGTTGAACGAGAACAGTCTGGGCTCGATCTCCGGAATGGTGAAGCCGGAAACCGGGCAGGCGAATTTTTCCGAGAACAGGATGCGCTCGGGGCCGCTCTTGTCGTGGATTTTTGCGGTCTTCTTCTTTTCTTCGGCAGGCGCCGCCGCCGGCGCGTCGGCGTATTCCACCACGGCGAGGCCCTCGGCGAGCTTCAGCGCAGTCTCAAAACTTTCGGCGAGGCGCTGGCCGATATCGGCGCGCACCACGATGCGGTCGACGACGACGTCGATGTCGTGCGGGAATTTCTTGTCCAGCGTTGGCGCTTCCGCAAGCTCATGGAAGGTGCCGTCGATCTTGACGCGCTGAAAGCCTTTCTTGAGCCATTCGGCGAGCTCCTTGCGGTACTCGCCCTTGCGGCCGCGCACGACCGGCGCGAGCAAATAGAGGCGCGTGCCTTCCGGCAGCGCCAGCACGCGGTCCACCATCTGCGAGACGGTCTGGCTCTCGATCGGCAGGCCGGTGGCGGGCGAATAGGGCACGCCGACGCGCGCCCACAAGAGGCGCATGTAGTCGTAGATCTCGGTGACGGTGCCGACGGTCGAGCGGGGATTCTTCGAGGTCGTCTTCTGCTCGATCGAGATCGCCGGCGACAGGCCGTCGATCTGGTCGACGTCAGGCTTCTGCATCATCTCCAGGAACTGGCGTGCATAGGCCGACAGCGATTCGACGTAGCGGCGCTGGCCTTCGGCATAGATGGTGTCGAAGGCGAGCGAGGATTTCCCGGAGCCGGAGAGGCCGGTGAACACCACAAGCTTGTCGCGGGGAATCTCGACGTCGACGTTCTTGAGGTTGTGCTCGCGCGCGCCGCGGATCGTAATTGCGTGCCGGCTGGAGCCTGCGTTCTGCTGTTGGCGCTTCGCCTTGATCACTTCATCCATCCGGGTTGCCCTCAAGGAATCCCAAAGGTGCGCGATCGCGCCAACATAAAGGCGCGCTTCGCCCGGAACCGGGATCGGCGCCGATGGGGTTGTCAGCGAACGTAGGAAGAACGGGGGCAGATTTCCAGTGGGACTTGCGAATCGTCAACGGATTGTTGGTGCGCTGGCGGCATCTGGCAGGAGCGGGGAAGGGGGAACCGCGCGAAACGTGCACGACAAACAGAAAGGCCGGCACAAGGCCGGCCTTTCGTACGCGAATGGCGTTGAAGCTAAGTACTGAACTCAGTACTTCGCAACCACGGGGCCGCTGAAGTGATAGTTCACGCCGAACTGCACGGTGTGGAAGTTGAGCGAGCCCGAGTTGATGGGAGCGCCGATGCCGGAGAAGTACGTCTCGCCGCCGAGGCTGCGATAGAGATACTCGCCCTTGATCGACCACTGCGGAGCGATGAACGCCTCGACGCCGGCGCCGACGGTCCAGCCGGAGTGCCACTTGCTGTCGGAGACGGTCAGGCCGAGCGCGCTGACGCTGAGCTTGTTGTCGATCCAGGCGTAACCACCGGTGCCGTAGAACAGAACCTGGTTGACGGCGTAGCCGATGCGGCCGCGGACGGTGCCGAGCGCGTCGGTCTTGGAGGATACGGTGATGCCGAGCGCGGACGCCGAGGCGTTGACGTCGGCCCAGGCGCCATCAGCCTCAACGCCGAACACGACGTTGCCGGTCTGCCAGTTGTAGCCGGCGGTGCCGCCGACGAAGCCGCCCTGCATGCGCGGGCTGCTCGAATCTTCCCAGGCGCCGCCACCGACGATACCGAGGTAGAAGCCGGTCCAGTTGTAGACCGAGGCCATAGCCACCGGCGCCTTGGTGTAGGGGCGCGCCGCGAGATCGGCGGCCGAAGCCGGAGCGGCGAGAGCGAACAAACAGGCCGAAGCCAACAAAACCTTCTTCATTTTCAACAAATCCCAGTCCCGGTTTCTGATATTGCCTTCCGTGCATTGGAAGGGCAGCGGACGCGTTGGTCCAACTGCCGTCGGTCTACACCAGTAAAGCTGCAAGTTGTGTCTCTCAAAAGCCACAACAGATGCAAAACGTAACAGTAGCTGACATACTGTTCCTCCTGCACACAGGAACTGCACACAGGAAAACGAAAAGGCCGGCGCGAGGCCGGCCTTTGATCTCAAAATGATATCAGAGGGATATCAGTATTTCGCGATCACCGGACCGCCCCAGCGATAGTTCACGCGGATCAGGCCGATATCGACGTCCTGTTTGATGCGATCGCTCTGGAAGGCAGCGCCGCCTGGCGTGTTGAGCGTCAGGGTCCGGTTGCCCAGGAAGATGTGGTCGTACTCGACGCCGACCGACCAGTTTGGCGCGAAGCCAAACTCGAAGCCGGCGCCGACCGTGCCGCCCCAGCGGGTTTCGCTGGTCGAAGCGAGCAGGGTGCCGGCACCGGCGAAGCCGGGCGCGGTGAAGATGCTGTACTTGTCGGCAACCACCGCGGCGCCGCCCTTCACATAGAACAGCACGTTGTTCCAGGCATAGCCGACCTGGCCCGTGATCAGGCCGAAGGCGTCGATCTTGGAGCGGTCGCGTTGGGCGCCGTTGAATGTGCCGACGTTGTCGCCCGAAAAGTCGGCCCAGTTGCCCTGGCCTTCGAGGCCGAACACCCAATTGGCGGACTGCCAGCGGTAGCCGACCTGGCCGCCGACCGTGCCGCCGGTTGCATTGTGGCAGCCATCAGCGACGAGTGTGCCGAGGGTCGGCGAGACGAAGTCCCAGCACTTGTGGCTCGAACCGCCGCCGCCGTTGATGCCGATGTAGAAGCCGCTCCAGTCGTAGATGGCGGCGATCATCGGCGGCGCCTTGGTATAGGGACGTGCCGCGAGATCCGCAGCGCTTGCGGGAGCCGACAGGCCCAACGCCACGGCGCCGATTGCACCAATCAAAATCTTGTTCATTGCAGTCTCCCCAGTTTCGTCCGCTTCTTGAAATCCCCGAAGCGGTGATCAGGCGCGACGCCCGTGCAAACTAATTCCGACTCAACCGTAGCCGAACAAGAGGGCAGAGTCCGTCTCCGAAATGCAACACTCGGTAGCCGACTGAATAATATGCAACTCGATGAATGTTATACGGTTTTTCTCCTCCGCGGGAACCCGGCAGAGGGCCATCCGACGCGAGCCTTTCCTGGGGACAGGAGCCCGATCGGGCCCCCACATTCAGCGCTCTTGCCCGCAAGAACAAATCTGGAACAAACCGTCGAGCGATGCTATATATGGGGATAACCTGAGGGCTGATGGGCTGATCGGTCCTCGCAAGCGTATAGGGTCGCCTCAACAGGTTGCAGAGGACCGCTGGGCGCGGCCCGGCCTTATGAATTCAGTGGCATTTGGAGTGGAGAGCGGCGATGGCGGGAAGCGTCAACAAGGTCATTCTGGTTGGAAATCTCGGCAAGGATCCTGAAATCCGCCGCACCCAGGACGGGCGGCCGATCGCGAATTTGAGCATCGCCACCTCGGAGACCTGGCGCGACAAGAACAGCGGCGAGCGCAAGGAAAAGACCGAGTGGCACCGCGTCGTGATCTTCAACGAGGGGCTCTGCAAGGTTGCCGAGCAGTACCTGAAGAAGGGCGCCAAGGTTTACATCGAGGGCGCGCTCCAGACCCGCAAATGGACCGACCAGGCCGGCGTCGAGAAGTATTCGACTGAGGTCGTGCTCCAGGGCTTCAACTCGACCCTGACGATGCTCGACGGCCGTAGCGGCGGGGCAGGCGGCAGCTTCGGCGACGAGCCGGGCGGTGATTTCGGCTCCTCCGGTCCCGTCAGCAGCGCGCCGCGCCGCGCCGTGGCCGCTGGCGGCGGTGGTGGCCGCAGCAACGACATGGACGACGACATCCCGTTCTGAGAACGGACCAAACGACGGGAACGCGCCTGCTCGATTGGGCGGCGCTTCTCACGTCGTGTGAGCAAATCCAACTAATCGGCAGGACGGGCTCGGGATTTCCGGGCCCGCTTCATGTTGGGGGTGAGCTTGGATTGTGCCAGGGCAAACGGGCTGACGGGATGCATTCGACGCGCGATTTACCGGGGTGTCCAAGGTGATTTCGGAGGGACGCTTCCGGGGCCGTCCAAGCGCCGCTTGCAAGGCCTTAAGTTGTTGGAAAAACAAACGGAAAAACCGCTTCCCAAGAGCTTGCAAGGGTGGTTATCAGGGTCTCGATGCGCTATATGATTCCCAGATAAAATTTCACCGGATTCCCCTTTGGCCGACGACGACAACAAGCCCGGCGACCAGCCGGCGCAACCCTCCGACATTCGCCCCGTTTCCATCTACGAGGAGATGAAGAAGTCGTACCTCGATTACGCCATGAGCGTGATCGTGGCGCGTGCGCTGCCCGATGCGCGCGACGGGTTGAAGCCGGTGCATCGCCGCATCCTCTACTCGATGAACGAGCAGGGGCACACGCCCGACAAGAAGTACGTCAAGTCGGCGCGCGTGGTCGGTGACGTCATCGGTAAATATCATCCGCACGGCGACCAATCGATCTACGACGCCATGGTCCGGATGGCGCAGGACTTCTCCATGCGCGTGCCGTTGATCGACGGTCAGGGCAATTTCGGCTCGGTCGACGGCGATCCCCCGGCTGCCTATCGTTACACCGAAGCGCGGTTGACGAAGGTGGCGCTGGCTCTGCTGTCCGACATCGACAAGGACACCGTCGACTTCCAGCCGAACTACGACAACAACGAGACCGAACCGTCGGTCCTGCCGGCCAAGTTCCCGAACCTGCTCGTCAACGGCGCCGGCGGCATCGCGGTCGGCATGGCCACCAACATCCCGCCGCACAACCTCGGCGAGGTCATCGACGCCTGCGTCGCGTTGATCGACAACCCTGCGCTCACCATCGACGAGCTCATCAACATCGTTCCGGGACCGGATTTCCCGACCGGCGGCGTCATCCTCGGACGGCAGGGCATTCGCGCCGCCTATCACCTCGGCCGCGGCTCGGTCATGATGCGCGGCAAGGTCGCGATAGAGACCATCCGCAAGGAGCGCGAGGCGATCATCATCTCCGAGATTCCCTACCAGGTGAACAAGGCGACGATGGTCGAGCGCATCGCCGAGTTGGTCAAGGAAAAGAAGATCGAGGGCATCGGCGACTTGCGCGATGAATCCGACCGCGACGGTTACCGCGTCGTCATCGAGTTGAAGCGCGACGCCGTGCCCGACGTGGTGCTGAATCAGCTCTATCGATTCACGCCGCTGCAGACGAGTTTCGGCGTTAACATGGTGGCGCTCGACAGCGGCCGTCCGCGGATCATGCATCTGAAGGACCTGCTGGCGATCTTCGTCGATTTCCGTGAGCGGGTCGTCACGCGGCGCACCAAGTTCCTGCTCGCCAAGGCGCGCGATCGCGCGCATATTTTGGTCGGTCTTGCCATCGCGGTCGCCAATATCGACGAGATGATCCGCGTGATCCGGACCTCGCCCGACCCGAGCACGGCCCGCGACACCCTGATGTCGCGCGACTGGCCGGCCCGGGATGTCGAGGACATGCTCACCTTGATCGACGATCCCCGTCACCGCATCAGCGCAGACGGCACAATCCGGCTGTCGATGGAGCAGGCGAGGGCCATTCTCGATCTGCGCCTCCAGCGCCTCACCGCACTCGGCCGTGACGAGATCGGCGAGGAGCTCTCCAAGCTCGCCGTCGAGATCAGCGACTATCTCGACATACTGCGCTCGCGTGCCCGCGTGCTTGATATCATCAAGACCGAGCTCGCCGAGGTGAAGGCCGAGTTCGCGACGCCGCGCCGCACCGTCATCATCGAGCAGGAAGGCGAGGTCGAGGACGAGGACCTGATCCAGCGCGAGGACATGGTCGTCACCGTCTCGCACGCCGGCTACGTCAAGCGCGTGCCGCTCTCGGCCTATCGGGCGCAGCGCCGCGGCGGCAAGGGCCGCTCCGGCATGCAGACGCGCGACGAGGATTTTGTCGCGCGCCTGTTCGTGGCCTCCACGCACACGCCCATGCTGTTCTTCTCCTCGCGCGGTCAGGTCTACAAGGTGAAGGTCTGGCGCCTGCCGATGGCCGCGCCGAACGCGCGCGGCAAAGCGCTGATCAACATCCTGCCGCTGGAGCAGGGCGAGCGCATCACCACCATCATGCCGCTGCCGGAGGACGAATCCACCTGGGGCAACCTCGATGTGATGTTCGCCACGACAGGCGGCAACGTCCGGCGCAACAAGCTGTCCGACTTCGTCGATGTCCGCCGCTCCGGCATCATTGCGATGAAGCTCGACGACAACGAAGCGATCGTCGACGTGCAGATCTGCACCGAGCGCGACGACGTGCTGCTGACCGGCGCCGCCGGCCAGTGCATCCGCTTCCCCGTCACCGACGTGCGCGTGTTCACCGGGCGCACCTCGATGGGCGTACGCGGCATCGCGCTTGCCGACGCCGACAAGGTGATCTCGCTGGCGATCCTGCGCCACGTCGAGACCAGTTCGGACGAGCGCTCGGCTTACCTGAAGATGCGCCGCGCGGTCGCCGGCGAAGCTGTGGCCGAGGAGCCGACGGCGGATGCCGAGGCCGAGGAGACCTCCGGCAGCTTCCAGCTCGCCCAGGAGCGCTATGCCGAGATGTCGGCGGCCGAGCAGGTCGTGCTCACCGTCTCCGTCAACGGCTTCGGCAAGCGGACCTCGTCCTACGAATACCGCACCACGGGCCGCGGCGGCAAAGGCATCGTCGCCATGAGCGTCAACAACCGCAACGGCAACCTGGTCGCGTCCTTCCCGGTCGAGGATGCCGATCAAATCATGCTGGTCACCGACAAGGGCCAGCTGATCCGCTGCCCGGTCGAAGGCATCCGCGTCGCCGGCCGCTCGACGCAAGGCGTGATCGTGTTCGACACGGCTGAGGACGAGCACGTCGTCTCGGTCGAGCACATCACGGAAGAGGCGGAGAGCGGGAACGGGGCGAGTGGCGAGTCAAACGGGGAGTGATACGTCACCCCTCGTAACCCGGATGGAGCGCAGCTCAATCCGGGCTACGAACTTCTCTAAATCTCCAACTCCGTGCCGAACTCCACCACCTGCTTGGTCGGCACGCCGAAGAACGCCGCCGAGCGTTCGGCGTTGCGCTGGAGGAAGGCGAACAGGGCTTCGCGCCAGACCCACATGCCGGGAATGTCCTCGCTCGGGATGATGGTCTCGCGGCCGACATAATAGGTGATGTCGGAGAGGTCGATGCCGGGCAGCTTGCCCTGGCGGCAAGCGAGCGTCAGTCCCTCATAAATCGTCGGGTTCTGCATGAAGCCGTAATGCAGGACCACGCGGGTGATGCCGGTGATGATCTCGATCACCTCGGCGCGGTCCGTCTCGGTGACGTGCGGGGATTCTTCGATCAGCACTGTGACGAGGATGATGCGTTCGTGCAGGACGTGGTTGTGCTTGACGAATTGCGTCAGCGCCAGCGGCACGCCGTTCGGCGCCGACGCCAGGAACACGGCGGTGCCCGGCAGCCTGGCGCTGCACTTGTTCACCGCGGTCTCGATCAGGTCCTCCTCGGGCTGCCGCAGTTTTCCGCGTGCGGCTTCGACCAGCTTCACGCCGCTGCGCCAGGTCATCATCATGAAGGCGACGAGGGCTGCGAGCAGCAGCGGAAACCAGCCGCCCTCAAACAGCTTGATCGAATTGGCGGAGAAGAAGATCACGTCGATCACGAAGAAGAAGCCGTTGACGGCGACGACCAGCCACGGCGAATAGCCCCACTGGATGGCAACCAGGGCGGCGAGCAATGTGGTGATCGCCATCAGCAGCGACACCGCGATGCCATAGGCGCCGGCCAGCGCCTCCGAGGTGCCGAAGCTGAGGACCGCGCCGAGCGTTGCGGCGGCGAGCAGCCAGTTCACCAGCGGCACGTAGATCTGGCCGATCGCATCGCTGGTGGTGTGGCGGATCTGCATTCGCGGCAGGAAGCCGAGCTGGATCGATTGCTGGGTCAGCGAGAACACGCCGGAGATGATTGCCTGCGAGGCGATCACGGTTGCGACCGCGGAGAAGGCCACCAGCGGATAGTGCAGAAAATCAGGGCAGAGCTGGAAGAACGGGTTCTCGATCATCGTCGGATCGGTGATCAGAAGTGCGGCCTGCCCAAAATAGTTCAGCACCAGCGCGGGCAGGCAGATCGCGAACCAGGCGAGCCGGATCGGCAGGCGGCCGAAATGGCCCATGTCGGCGTACATGGCTTCGCCCCCGGTCACGGCGAGGAAGGCGGCGCCGAGGATCGCGAAGGAGACGTGAAAGTCCTGGTGGATCAGGAAGTCGAAGGCATAGAGCGGGCTGAGCGCCGCCAGCACCGCCGGCGCCTTGACGATGCCGTGGATGCCAAGCGCGGCGAGCACGATGAACCAGGCCAGCATGACAGGCCCGAAGATGCGGCCGATGAAGCCGGCGCCCTGTTTCTGGATCATGAACAGCCCGACCAGGATGGCGATGGTAATGGGCACCACCACAGGCGCGAGCGAGGGGGCGTCGACCTTGAGACCTTCGATGGCTGACAGCACCGAGATCGCCGGTGTGATCGCGCCGTCGCCGTAGAGAAGCGCGGCGCCGATGAGGCCAACGACCAGAAGATGCGCGCGCCAGGTGCCGGGCTGCGCGTGGCGCGCATGCAGCAGCGCCAGCAGCGCGACGATGCCGCCTTCACCGCGGTTGTCCGCGCGCAGGATCAGCAGCGCGTATTTCAGCGAGATGATCAGCAGCAGGGCCCAGAGGATCAGCGAGGCAACGCCCAGGACAGCTTCCGGAGCGACTGTCGCACCATGGGCAGCCGCCTTGGCGGCTTCCTTCAGGGCGTAGAGGGGGCTGGTGCCGATATCGCCATAGACCACCCCGAGGGCGCCCATCGTCATGGCAATCGGCAGCGGATCAGGGTGATGGCCGGAAGCGACTGCGGGCGTACTGGACAAAAGCGACCCCCCGATGGGATCGCGCCCGCCGGGCCATTCCGACGAGCGCGAGCATCACCCACTCTGCGACGGGACGTCGCAAATATCCATCGGTTTTGTCTTGGGTTTTGTCTTGGGTTTTATATCGGGGAGTACCTGACGCGAAACTGACAGAGCCTACGGCGTGCGGTCGGCGGTCACGAGGCGAGCCTCGCGGACAGCGTTGGTCTTGGTGCCGGCACGGCGCAGGCAGGACGCTTCGAAATTCGGCCAAGCCTGCTGCGAGCAGTCCTTGCCAATGGTGCGAATGTCGAGCCGGTCGGCCTTGGCGAGCGGCTGCGGCACGCTGGCTTCCACGGTCGGTGCAAAGCCCGGCAGGAGGGTGAGGGCAGTAGCAACACACGCAGCAATTGCGATCGCTGAAAGAGCCTTGATCATTGACGGTCCCCTGTGATGCGGCCGCTACGCCCAGTGCGCGGCCCGTCGTTCGTTGGGCAGATTAGTAACCATGGCCAGTTTCCGGACGTCTTCGCGGATACGGGAAATGGTTTCGTTCGCGGTCCGGTTTGTTTCGTGGCTGCCCCTAGGACGAAACAATCCGGGCCCTTCCGACAGGGATTGGCGGAAAAATCGGCAAGAAACCGACAAGAAACCGGCAAGGAACCTCCCCGGCTTGCCGGGCCGGGCCGGGCGCGGTAGGAGGGTGGCCATGCCGCGCATCGCCTTTTATCCGGGTTCCTTCGACCCCATCACCAACGGCCATCTGGACGTCGTCCGGCATGCCGTTCCCCTGTGCGACAGGCTGGTGGTCGCGGTCGGCGTCCATCCCGGCAAGAAGCCGCTGTTCTCGACCGAGGAGCGGCTGAAGATGCTCCTGGACGTCTGCGGGCCGGTGGCGGCCCAGGCCGGCTGTGCGCTGGAAGCTGTGACGTTTGACGATCTGTCCGTGACCGCGGCGCGGAAGCATGGCGCGACCATCATGATTCGGGGCTTACGCGACGGCACCGACCTCGATTACGAGATGCAGCTTGCCGGCATGAACGAGGCCATGGCGCCGGAGGTGCACACGGTCTTTCTGCCGGCTTCTCCCATGGTCCGCCCGATCACCGCCACTTTGGTGCGCCAGATCGCAGGGATGGGCGGAGATGTTTCGACGTTCGTGCCGCCGCTCGTAGCAAGCCTGCTCAAGGCCAAATTCGCCGGATAACGGCGCTCTTCTTCATCTCATCTGATCCGGAGTTCTCATGATCCGTCGTCTCGCAATTCTTGCCACGATGTTTGTCGCGCTCTTCAGTGCGGTCCCTGCGGTCGCGCAGCAGCTGCCGGCGAACCTGGACAAGGCCAACGCGCTCGTCATCGACACCACCAAGGGCCGCATCGTCATCAAGCTGCGCACCGATCTGGCGCCGCAGCACGCCGAGCGCCTCAAGCAGCTCGCGCGCGAGGGCTATTACAACAACGTGCCGTTCCACCGCGTGATGGACGGCTTCATGGCTCAGACCGGCGACGGCGAGAAGTTCAACGGCACCGGCGGTTCGAAATACCCGAACCTGAAGCAGGAATTCTCCAAGGTGCATTTTGCACGCGGCATCGTCGGCATGGCCCGGCGCGGCGACAGCGTCGACACCGCCAACTCGCAGTTCTTCATCATGTTCGCCGACGGCGGCAGCCTCGACAACCAGTACACCGTGGTTGGCGAGGTCGTGCAGGGCATGGACGTGGTCGACAAGCTGAAGAAGGCACCGGCCGGCTCGCCCAGCGGCAGCGTCACCGATCCCGACAAGATGGTGAAGGTGCAGGTCGCCTCCGACATCAAATAGGAGAGGGCAAGGAGAGGCTCATGGCGCGCCGTGACGCCTGAGCTTTAACCGGGCCGGAAACATTCTGGGCCGTCCGAGGATTACCTATCAATCCGCGGAGGCCTCCGACAACGACCGGCTGCAATACCGGATCGCGGTGATGGAGGCGTTGCAACGCTGCACGCCGATGCCATTTACCGATGCAATGGCCGGCGCCGCCGCGGGACGTCCGTTCGCGATCCAGTTCCGTAGCCGCAAAGTTTGACCTGACAAGACTTCACCTCCAACACAAGAGAGACGAGCATGAGCGTCACCGAAAACACCTTGATCCTCGAGACCACGCAGGGCCCCGTCACCATCGAGATGCGCCCCGACCTCGCGCCCGGCCATGTCGCGCGCATCAAGGAGCTGGTCCGTGAGGGCTTTTACGACGGCATCGTGTTCCACCGCGTGATCGAGGGCTTCATGGCGCAGACCGGCTGCCCGCAGGGCACCGGCACCGGCGGCTCGGGCCAGAAGCTGAAGGCCGAGTTCAACAAGGAGCCGCATGTGCGTGGCGTCACCTCGATGGCCCGTGCCGCGAGCCCGGATTCCGGCGACAGCCAGTTCTTCATCGTGTTCGACGACGCCCGCTTCCTCGACAACCAGTACACGGTGTGGGGCAAGGTCACCGAGGGCATGGAGAACGTCGACAAGATCAAGCGCGGCGAGCCGGTCCAGAACCCGGACAAGATCGTCAAGGCGCGGATGGCCGCGGACGCCGAGTAACGCCTGCCGTTGTGCCCCGCTCCGGCGGGGCACGACAAGGTACCAACCGTGCGCACTGACCTCTTCGATTTCGACCTGCCGCCCGAGCGCATTGCCTTGCGCCCAGCGCAGCCGCGCGACTCCGCAAAAATGCTGGTCGTGGAGACCGGCGCGCTGCGCGACCAGACCATCGCCGACCTGCCGCAATGGTTGAGGGCCGGCGATCAGCTCGTCGTCAACGACACCAAGGTGATCGCGGCACAGCTCAAGGGCCGCCGCATCGGCCGCGAGACCGAGCCGAAGATCGAGGCGACGCTGATCAAGCGTCTCGATGGCTCGCGCTGGCAGGCGCTGGTGAAGCCAGCGAAAAAGCTCACAGCCGGCGACCGCATTCGTTTCGGCAATGAAGGAAAGGTCTGCCTGCTCGGCCATCTCGACGCCGAGGTCGAGGCCAAGGGCACCGAGGGCGAGGTGACGCTGTCATTCTCGTTCCACGGCCCGGCGCTCGATCAGGCCATCGCGGATCTCGGCAGCCCGCCGCTGCCGCCCTATATCGCCTCCAAGCGCACGCCCGACGATCAGGACCTCGCCGACTACCAGACCATGTTCGCGGCCAATGAAGGCGCGGTTGCAGCGCCGACCGCGGGCCTGCATTTCACGCCAGCGCTGGAGCAAGCGTTGCGCGAGCGCGGCGTCGGCATCAACCGCATCACGCTGCATGTCGGGGCAGGCACATTCCTGCCGGTGAAGGTTGACGACACCGAAGGCCACAGGATGCATGCCGAGTGGGGCACGATCTCGGTCGAGACGGCGGAGCGGCTCAACACCGCGCGGAACAATGGCGGCCGCATCATCGCCGTCGGCACGACGTCGTTGCGGCTGCTCGAAAGCGCCGCCTCTGAGGACGGCACCATCGAGCCCTTCGCGGCCGAGACCTCGATCTTCATCACCCCCGGCTATCGCTTCCGTGCCGTCGACGTGCTGATGACGAACTTCCATCTGCCGAAGTCGACCTTGTTCATGCTGGTGTCGGCCTTCGCGGGCCTCGCGACGATGCAGCAGGCCTATGCGCACGCGATCGCGAACGGCTACCGGTTTTATTCGTATGGTGATGCGTGTTTGTTGTTCCGGGAACGGGAGTGACCGGGCGGGACAGTTGTGGTACATTACTGGACGTTGCGGGTACGAAAACCGAGCTGCCGATGAATATCCGTTCTGCGAAGGTTGATGAACTTGCCCAGCGTCTCGCCCGGCTTACTGGCGAAGATATCGAGACGGCATTGGAGCGCGCCATCGAGGAGCGTCTGTCTCGTGTGGCTTGGCCAGCCTCGGCGGACAGGCGAACTGCCTCGAATTCCTTCTTTGAGCGAACATCCCGCTTGCATGTGCTCGATCCCCGGCCAGCGGAAGAAATCGTTGGATATGACCAGTTCGGATTGCCGTCCTGATGGTCTTAGATACGTCTGCGATAATTGCGACGATCACCAATGAGCCGGATGGGGCTCGCTATCGCGACGCCATGCTAAATGCAGACAAACTTTCGATGTCGGCAGTGGCTGCACTCGAAACTAAAATCGTGCTCTCCGCTCGCTTCGGGTCGGAGGCCGTGGAGTTTTTTGACCAGTTGCTCGAGACCTCGGGGATCGTCGTGGTACCGTTTGACCGAGACATGGCGCAAGTCGCCTTTGATGCGTTTCGGCGCTTTGGCAAAGGCAGCGGGCATCCAGCGCAGCTGAACATTATCGATTGTGCCGCCTATGCGCTGGCAAAGGCGCATTCCCAGCCACTGCTGTTCAAGGGCAGCGATTTTAGCCAAACGGATATTGCACCGGCGCTTATCTGACCTTGTGCAGTCAAGTCCGGGGTGGGCAAAGCGAGGCGTGCCCCTCATCGTTCTTGAAGGCTGGAGAGATATGGTGGGCGCGGCGCTTGCGTGCCTTTGCCCACCATACGACTCCAGCGTTACGCCATCACGCGCTGCGGCAGCAGCTCGGCGATCTGCACGGCGTTCAGCGCCGCGCCCTTGAGTAGCTGATCGGCCGCCACGAACATCGAGATCGAATGCCCTGAGGGATCGCTGAGGTCCTTGCGGATGCGGCCGACCAGGACGTCGTCCTGGCCCGAGGCGTCGATCGGCATCGGGAAGTAGTTCTTCACGCGATCGTCGACGATTTTCACGCCGGGCGCCCGTGCCATGATGGCGCGAACCTGGTCCTCGGTGATGGGCTTTTCGCATTCGAAGGTGATGGCCTCGCAATGGGCGCGTAGCACCGGCACACGGACACAGGTCACGCCAATGGCGATCTTGTCGTCCTCGAAAATCTTGCGGGTCTCCTGGATGACCTTGGTCTCTTCGTCGTTGTAGCCGGTCTCCGGATCGACCGCGGTGTTGTGGTTGAAGAGATTGAAGGCGTAGGGGTGCGGCATCACCTTGGGCGTATAGACCTGTCCGTTGAGGTTGGCGCGGGTGGACTCGACGAGTTCCTCCATCGCGGCGGCGCCGGCGCCGGAGGCTGCCTGGTAGGTCGAGATGATCACGCGCTTGATGCGGTTCTTCTGGTGGATCGGCCAGAGCGGCACCAGCGCGGTGATCGCGGCGCAGTTCGGGTTAGCGATGATGCCCTTGTGGTCGCGGATGCGGTTGCCGTTGACCTCGGGGATCACCAGCGGCACGTTCGGATCCATGCGGAAGGCGGAGGAGTTGTCGACCACGACGGCGCCGGCCTTGACCGCGATCGGTGCGAACTTCTTCGAGATGCTGCCACCGGCCGAGAACAGCGCGATATCGACGCCCTCGAAGGCGCGCTCGGTCAGCTCCTCGATGACGATGTTTTGCCCGCGGAACGACACCGTCTTGCCGGCTGAGCGGGCGCTTGCGAGCGCCTTGAGCTTGCCGACGCGAAAGCCGCGCTTGTCCATGGTGGCGATGAATTCGGCGCCCACCGCACCGGTGACGCCGACAATCGCGACGACGGGATCGTTACTCACTGTGTCCTCCATTCCATTTCGGTTGAGCTGAGATTTAGACAACAAAAAAGCCCCGGACCTTTAAGGCGGGGCTTCGGTAGAGCTAGTGCGTTTTAGTCGACGACTACACGCGCACGCCTCCCCGGGCCCCGAAGGCCGTGGTGGTTTTGGTCGCGCGTTTGGTGGTCGTGAACATGGCGGCGACTTATGCGGGAGAGTTTTGCGCCCGTCAATGGCTTTTCGGCGAGATTGTGGCCGCCCAGCCGGGACCCGTCGCTACTTCGTCCGGGCGCCCGGCGGCTCAAGGATGACCTCCTTGAGGTCGTCGCCGCTGATCACGACGATCGCGAAATTGAGCCGGCCGCCTTCGCGCACGAGGCCACCGCTGATCGCCTTGCCCGAAGCGGCGCGCTCGGCAACATGCACGGCATCCGCGAGGCGGTGCCTGATCGCACCGAGCGCTGCGAGGTTGTTGCGATCGTCGAGGTCGAGCTCGGCGATGGGAAGGGCGGCTTCGCCGCCGATGAGCTCGCCGGTCGTGGCATTGATGGTGTGGCGCCAGATCCGGTCGTTGTGCAGGGTTTTCACCCGGTAGACCGGCACGCCCGAAGCGCCGTCGAAACTCACATCTGCCGTCGTGGCGCCGGCGTGGCGGGCTTCCGCAATCGCCATGGCCTGGCTGATCGAGATCGAGGAGCTGCGGAATCGTTCGATTTCGCGGCTGACCGCTTGGCGGTCCGCCTCGGTGTCACCATCTGTGTCGCTGCGAAGCGCGGTCGGCGTGCCCGTGGTCACGATCGCCTGCGCGGGCGCTGCGAACAGCAGCGCGGGCAAGGCGATCGCAAGCAGTTGCGAAGTCCATCGTTTGGCGGTCGTCATGCTCGAAACCCTCGGCCAACGAGTGTGCCGGATGATCGTAAAGAATTCGCGGCCGACCTTGGGCGTCGGCCGGCCGCGGAGCGTCGTGGCGGGCTGTACCCGCCGCGGCGATCTCAGCGATACGGACCTCTTTTGGGGCTGGTGAAAAAAGCGGTCCGTGCCGCCTATAACTAAACCATACCGTATCGTTTTATTTTGGTCAATTGCGAGGGCGTGTTCCCCCAGGGGATAGATCGCAACCTCACGGAATTGTCAGCGGGACGAACGCCGGCGCGGTGTGCTCTTGGGGGGAGGCTGGACGCGGTCGGCCGGACCCAGCGCACCGGCCAGAAACAGCTTGATCGCGGCGCGCATCCGCTTTTCCGCGTCTTTCAGCTCCAGCGCCGTCCCGAACGTCGCCATGCGGTGGGTGTGACCGACGACGACATCGAGAAAGACCTCTGCCGCGATCGTCGTGTCGTCGACGTCGAGCGCGCCTTGCGTTACCAGACGGTCGAAGAAGCGCGCCGTGGTGGCGACGGCTTTCAGCCAACCTTCTTCCTTGCCGAGCTTGGCGATGTCG
Source organism: Bradyrhizobium sp. OK095 (assembly GCF_900109945.1). Classification (GTDB taxonomy): domain Bacteria; phylum Pseudomonadota; class Alphaproteobacteria; order Rhizobiales; family Xanthobacteraceae; genus Bradyrhizobium. The sequence continues at coordinate 127,307 of NZ_FOBX01000007.1, read as the reverse complement.
GGGAAGTTGATGGCCTGTGACGTCATCATGCGGCTGAACGCGACGGCGTCAGGCCCGCAGGTGAAGGTCAGCATCTCGCGCCCGATCTCGACCAGCCGCTGCTCGACGGAGATGTCCGAGGCGCTGGAGAGCTGCGTCTCAGCTGCCGCCGACAGCGGCGCGAGCCAGCGCGCGATCTCGCGCCTCAGCACGGCCGCAAACAGGCCGCGCTTGTCGCCATAACGGGAATAGACGGTCGGCTTGCTCACCCGTGCTGCTTCTGCGACCGCATCGAGCGAGGTCGCATCAAAACCGCGGTCCAGGAACAGGCGGGTGGCGACCTCAATCAGCCGCTGGTCGCGCTCGATCGCGGCGGACTTGGTCGGTCGGCCGCCGCGCGATTTCGGCAGCTCGCGCCGCGCCGCCGGTTTTGTCCTCGTCGCAGTCAATCCCATGCCCATTGATTCCTGCGCGTTGCTCGTCATTGCTCTATATCGCGCAGGAGCGGGGGCGTCATCGCGAATCTGGCCGAATTGGCCGTATCGTCAACGGTATCAGCAGGGCCTCGTTCCGTCACGAGCGTTCACGGCAGCGTCGAAGCCCACGCCTGGCCGGATGCGGCCTTCTCATATCCGTACTGATACAGCGCCCGCATATAGGCGGTGTCGAACCCTTCCGAGGGCGGCGCGGGATAATCGCGCGCGATGTAGGAGAGGTGGAAACCCAGCCGGTTGCGCTTGGCGAAATCATAGGTCGAGAAGATGATCGAGCGGGTCTGCGACTGCGTGATCGCCGACAGGCTGCGCGAGGCAACGTCGATGGTGCTGTTGGACACCAGCTCGAAATTGCGTTCGATCTTCTTGTTGACGAGGATGTAGATGTCCATCTTCGCGGTGCCCGGAAGGCGGCTATCCTGGAACAGCAGGGCCTCCGGCAACGTCAGCACCGGCGATGTCACGCCGCCGTCGACGTGCATCTCCTGAAACCTGCGGCCCTGGCCTTCGGCGTCGATCATGATCGGCGGGAATACCAGCGGAATGCTTGCCGAAGCCGCCATCACGTCGCGAAACAGTTTGAGCGCTTCGGGTGTGCCGACCGCGGCAATCTTGCCCATGTCCCAGATCGCGGTGCGCTGGGTGTCGAGATCGGTCGTTACGATCAGCAGCCTTCGTCCCCTGGCGTTTTCGCGCGCGACCTGCGCCAGGATCTCCGGCCCGACATAGCGTGCGACGAGCTCGCGCAACCGCGTATTGCCGAACAGGCCGGAGCCGAACAGCACGCGCATGATGCTGGGATCGCTCAGGAGGCTCTCCGCGATGCCGCTGGTGTAGACGTCCTTCAGCGTGTCGTCATATTGGCGTCCAAGGAACGCAAAGGGCGCGATCAGGCCGCCGGTGCTGACGCCGGAGACCACGGAGAAGCTCGGGCGGGTGCCGGCGGCACTCCAGCCGTTGAGCACGCCGACGCCATAGGCGCCGTCCGCGCCTCCGCCGGAGAGCGCGAGGTAGGACTTCGTGGCGGTGCTGGTGTCCTTCTCGAAGCTGAATTTGGTGATCGGATCGTCGGCGTAGCGCCTGAGGCCGTCGATATCGAGCACGCGCGATGTACTGGCCTCAGCGGCCGTGTAGGGCGTGCGGGGCAGGGAGGTGCAGGCGCCGAGTGCAAGGATGCAGGTCAGGACCAGCCATGTGGTCAGACGGGTGCCTGTCTGTCTTATCCAGCCATGCGAGGGGCCGGACATCTCAGTCGAACATGAAGCGGGGGGCATTGTCGGTGGCTGGCGATCACGCATCTACCGCCGCCGGCAACGCGCCGCGGCATCTCATCCAGCCCCCGACATAAAACTACACTGTATCGTTTTATTTAACAAGCCTTGGCAGCCATCAAGTCCGCGCCAAATGTGTCCCAGTCTGACGCAGGACCGCTGCGAGCGGGTTGATCGGCCTCTGCCGACACGCAATAAGCACCGCCATGAATCTCCCTGACACCGATCTGCCCAACACCGATCTTCCCAATCATTTCGAGCTGCTCGCCACCGATGGCGCCGCGCGCACCGGGCGCCTGACGACGCCGCATGGCGTGGTGCGGACGCCGGCCTTCATGCCGGTCGGAACCGCCGGCGCCATGAAGGGCATGCACTGGCGCGAGGTGCGCGATGCCGGCGCCGACATCGTGCTCGGCAATACCTATCATCTGATGCTGCGCCCCGGCGCCGAGCGGATCGCAGCACTCGGCGGCTTGCAGACATTCACCGGCTGGAACGGGCCGATGTTGACGGATTCCGGTGGCTTCCAGGTGATGTCGCTGTCGGATCTACGCAAGGTCACAGAGCACGCCGTCACCTTCCGCTCGCATATCGATGGCGCCAAGGTCGAATTGTCGCCGGAGCGCTCGATCGAGGTGCAGCGCTTCCTCGGCTCCGATATCGCGATGCAGATGGACGAATGCGTGCGTCTGCCGGCCGAGCGCGACGACATCGAGCGCGCGATGCGGTTGTCGCTGCGCTGGGCCGAGCGCAGCAAACGCGCGTTCGAGAGCGCCCCCGACGGCTACATGCTGTTCGGCATCGTGCAGGGCGGCGACATCCCGCAGCTTCGTCATGCCAGCGCCGAGGGGCTCGTCGAGATCGGCTTCCACGGCTATGCGATCGGCGGCCTTGCCGTCGGCGAGCCGCAGGCGGTGATGCTGGCGATGATCGACGAGACCGCGCCGATGCTGCCGAAAGAGCGGCCGCGCTATTTGATGGGCGTCGGCACGCCCGACGACATCCTCGAAGCCGTCAAACGCGGCATCGACATGTTCGATTGCGTGATGCCGACGCGCAATGGCCGCCACGGCGTCGCCTTCACCCGCTTCGGCCAGGTCAATTTGCGCAACGCGCGCCACGCCGACGATCCGCGCCCGCTCGACGAAGACAGCTCATGGCCGTCGACGCGCAACTACGCGCGCGCCTATCTGCATCATCTCGTCAAGGCGGGCGAGACGCTGGGGGCGATGCTGCTGTCCGAGATCAATATCGCTTATTACCAGTTCCTGATGCAGGGCATCAGGGACGCGATCGCACACGGAACGTTCGGCGAGTTCTATCAGCGTACGCGCGAGGACTGGGCGAGGGGCGACATCGCCCCGCGCTAAGGCGTGACAGGCGTCAGTTGCAGACAATCCGTTGCTTGACAGCGTGCTTGGTCACGAAGCCGTAGCCGCAAGTGTCGCAGGTCCAGAGGTAGCTGATCACGTGGTCCGACACGTACGCAGAAGCTTCGGCGGCGACCATGGAGTCGGCGCAGACGGGACAGGTGGGCAACTCGCTACAACGCGGATCGCGGGTCGGCGCGACGGTCGACAACACTTCAGCAATCGCTGACATCGTGGTGACCTCCCTGCTTGAGACGTAAGTCTAACATAAGCAGAATCAGTTGACGAGGTCGCAACACAAATGCGTTGGTTTTCTGCTAATTAAAGCTCACGCGATTTTGCGATGCAGCGTATTTAACATGTGCCGCATTGTCGCTTGCGTGTCGCCGCAAGCTGTCCGTAACTGCGGGAAGGCTGCGATAGAAGCGCAAATCATCGTCACAGGGAGTTCATCATGGACGCATCGTCCCCCACGGGTGCAGCGCACCAACCCGGCCGCGGTCGGATCTATGACTCGATCGTCGATGCTTTTGGCGACACGCCGATCGTGCGTTTGCGCCGCCTGCCGGCCATGCACAGCGTGAACGCGACGATTTTGGCAAAACTTGAATATTTCAATCCGGCCGCGAGCGTGAAGGACCGCATTGGCGCGGCCATGATCATCGCCATGGAGAAGGCCGGTATCGTCAAGCCCGATACCGTGCTGATCGAGCCGACCTCCGGCAATACCGGCATCGCGCTCGCCTTCGTGGCGGCCTCGCGCGGCTACCGGCTCAAGCTGGTGATGCCGGAATCCATGTCGATCGAGCGGCGCAAGATGCTGGCGTTTCTCGGCGCCGAGCTGGTGCTGACGCCGGCGGCGCAAGGCATGAAGGGCGCGATCGCCACCGCCGAGGAGTTGTTGAAGACGACGCCGAACTCGGTGATGCCGCAGCAGTTCAAGAACCTCGCCAATCCCGAGATCCATCGTCGCACCACTGCCGAGGAAATCTGGAACGATACCGGCGGCAACATCGACTTCTTCGTCGCAGGCGTCGGCACCGGCGGCACCATCACCGGCGTCGGCCAGGTGCTGAAGCCGCGCAAGGCTTCCTTGCGCGTCGTCGCAGTCGAGCCGGAGGAGAGCCCGGTACTGTCGGGCGGCCAGCACACGCCGCACAAGATCCAGGGCATCGGCGCGGGCTTCGTCCCTGACATCCTCGACCGCTCGGTGATCGACGAGATCGTGAAGATCAACTCGACGACGGCGATCGAGACCGCGCGCGCGCTGGCGCGGCATGAGGGCATTCCCGGCGGCATCTCCTCGGGCGCGGCGATCGCGGCCGCGCTTGAGATCGGCAAGCGGCCGGAAGCTGCGGGAAAAACCATTTTGGCTATCGTGCCGTCCTTCTCCGAGCGGTATCTTTCGACGGCTCTGTTTGAGGGAATCTAGGATATGGCGGATCAACCGAGGCGACCGCGTACGCTTGGCGATGCGCGGTCGGAGGCCGAGGCGGCGTTCAAGAAGGTGACCGCCAAGGTCGCCGTGGCGCCGCCGAAGCCGAACGTGGCGCCGGGGATCAAGGAGCAGGTCACGCTGCGGATCGATCAGGACGTGCTGGAGCATTTCCAGGCGGGCGGTCCCGGCTGGCAGGACCGCATCAACGAGGCGCTGCGCAAGGCTGCGGGGAAGTAGCGTAAGCTTGCCAGAGTGCGCCGAAAGCCGGCGCGCTCGGGAATCCTGGCGGCGAACTCAGAGGACCTGCGACAGAAACTGCTGCGTTCGCTCGTCCTTGGCCGCCGTAAACAAAGTTGCCGGCGGCCCGTGTTCGACGATCACACCGCGATCGGTGAAGTAGACGTGATCGGCGACCTCGCGGGCGAAGTTCATTTCATGGGTGACGAGAATGCACGTCATCCCGTCCTCGGCAAGCTCCCGGATGGTGACCAGAACCTCCTTGACCGTTTCCGGATCGAGGGCGGCGGTCACCTCGTCGAACAGCATGATGTCCGGCCGCATCGCCAGCGAGCGGGCGATGGCGACGCGCTGCTGCTGTCCGCCGGAGAGTTCACCGGGATAGGTGTCCTCCTTCCCCGCGAGCCGCACCTTGGCGAGGAGCGCCCGGGCGCGCGCTTCGACCTCGGCGCGTTTCTGGCCGAGAACATGGATCGGCGCCATCATCACGTTCTGAAGCGCGGTCTTGTGCGGGAAGAGGTTGTACTGCTGAAACACCATCCCGACCTTGCGGCGCAGCGCCAGCTTGTCGAGTCTGGGATCGGACACCTCGATGCCTTCGATCTGAATGCTGCCGGACGAGATCGGTTGAAGGGCATTGATGCAGCGGATCAGCGTGGATTTCCCCGATCCGGACGGACCGATGATACAGATCACCTCGCCCTTCCGGACCGACAGGCTGATGCCCTTCAGGACCTCGAGGGCGCCGAATGACTTTCTGACATCGACGCATTGAACGATGGGCTGATCCGGAGTCCAGCTCGTGGCCATGCTCTGTTTCCTCAGCGTACGCGGAACCGGCGCTCGAGACGAGCGGTCCAGATGTTGATCGGATAACAGTAGAGGAAGAAGCATAGCAGCGCGAAGCCGTAGAGCGGCGCGAACAACTCCGGTCTGCCGCCTTCGGCGGCATGCACCTGCGCCGTCAGGGTGAGCATTTCTGAAACACCCACGATTGATGCGAGCACCGTCGACATCGCGACGATCGCATAGATGTTCATCCAGGGCGGCAGCATGCGCTTGATGCACTGTGGCAGCATGATCAGCCACATCGTCTGCCGCCGCGTGAACGAGAGCGATTCCGCCGCCTCCCATTGCGTCGACGGAATGGAGCGGACCGCGCCGCGCACGACCTCGGCGACATTTGCCATGACGGGCAGGGCGAAGCCGACCGTCGCCTTGATCCAGTCCGGCAAGGGGATGGTCGTCTTGAACAGGGTGACCTGGAAGGGCACCAGAAACATGACGAAGAACAGCAGCACCAGCCACGGCGCGTTGCGGAAGAATTGCGTGACGAGCCAGCTGGCGGCGGCGAGTAGCCGGGACTCCGATAACAAAGCGAGACCCAGGCCAAGCCCGGCGATGGTCCCCAGCAGCATGGCCATCAGGGAGATCAGGATGTTGAAGGCGAACCCGCGCAATAACAGCGGCGACCATTTCACGATGACTTGCAGCGGCGACAGCATCGTCGGTCCGGTCTGCGCCCACGCCGTGGATGCAGCCATGACGGCGCAGAAACAGAGGATCGCCGCGGGCAGCGGGCCGATCCGAATGGACATCCGGGTCGGCGCGGGACGATACGGTAGAAGGACGGCAAGCCTCTGCTCGGAGCCGGCTGTCTTCATCGCGCATAACCGGGGATATGCATCGCCCGCTCCCAGCGATGCATCAGCCAGACGAGGATCCCGACGAGGATGCCGTAGGTCGCAAGCAACACGACCATCATTTCGAAAACATTCTGCGATTCCGACCAGATCTGCTTGACCGCGTACAGCGTTTCGGGAACGGCGATCGCGTAGGCGAGGGTGGTCGTCTTGAGCAGGTTGACGAGGTTGTTGTTCAGTGCGGGAAGACAAACGCGAATGGCCAGGGGAAGGACGATATGAACGTAAGCCTTGAGGCGCGTGTACCCGAGCGCCTCCGCGGCTTCGATCGTCGTCCTCGGCACCGCCTCAATTCCGGAGCGGAAGATTTCGACGTTGAAGGCGGCCGCAAACAGCGACAGCGAAATGATGGCCCACTGAACGTTGCTCAGCAGCGGAACGCGCATGCCCGCCGCCTCGACGGCCGGAAGCATGGTGCCGAGGCCGAAATAGAAAAAGAAAAGCTGGACCAGCGGGGGCGTGTTGCGGAACACCACGACGAAAGCATTGACGGGCAGCCGCAGCAACATCGACGGACTGCCCTGCATCAAGGCGCCAACCGCGCCGATGATGAGGCTCAGCACGATGGTCGTGATACTCAGAAGCAGCGTCATCTTGAGGCCGCCGACGTAGCGGCCCCAATCGTACGCATCGTAGAAAACGGAAAAATTCAGCCCCGTCGTCTCGTAGAGCCGCTGAAACCAGTCGCCGATTGCCTGCATGTTGCGCGACACCGAGGTGTTGAGGCGATGCCTCGTATCAGTGCATTGGTTCGACTTGTTCGGAGCGCGAGGTGGTCCTGGCGCTCCGCTTCACGCGTCTATTTGTCTTTGTACTGCTCGTGCATGGAGAGCGAGTATTCGGTCGGCGTAATACCCCACTTCTTTTCAGCTGCCACGATGAATCCGGTCTTCATCCAGTCCTTCGTCGTATCTTCGAGAAGCTTCTGAAGGCTGGTGTTGTCGAGCGCGACGGCGATCATCCATGGCGATGGCAGAACGCCTTTTAGCGGGAGGTCGTAGTCGGTCTTCCACTCGTCTTCGAGCAGTTTGCCTTGCAGGAAGGTCTGATCGTAGACATAGCCGATGCAGTTGCCCTGCTTCATGGCGAACAGAGGCTTCTCCGAGCCGTCAAACGCAACAATCTCGGGGCCGTAGGATTTGGCGACGTCCTTGTTGTACCAGGCTCCCGACGTGGCGCAGACGGGTTTTCCCTTGAGGTCGGCCCAGTCCTTGATGCCGGCCTTCTTGTTGAGAAGGATATTCACGTAGTCCGAATAATACAGTGGTTCGATGGCCTGAACGACGCGGCGGCGTTCCGGCCTGTCGGACATGGTCGCGATCAGCAGGTCAATCTTTCCCTGCTGAAGAAACTCGATCCTGTTCGAGGCTGCGACCGGAACGAGCTCGAGCTTGACGCCGAGGCGCTTGGCAATGTCCGCGGCAAAATCCGGCTCGATGCCGACCACGTTGCCCGTGGGATCGCGGAAGCCGAAGGGCTTGTAGTCAGCCTTGACGCCGACATTCAACGTGCCGCGCTGCTTGATGGCATCGACGCCGTCAGCTGCTTGAGCGCCGCCGAGCATCAGCAGCGCCGCGGCACCTGCCATCATGGAACGGACCAGATTCTTCATCGGAAGACACCTCCAGAATTGCAATCATGACAAGCGTTGAGCGTACTCTTCTGCGATACAAAGTTCGTGCCAAACGTCAGGAAAATCGGGACACGGAGAATGGAGTGAGGTCGATCGCACTTCGACCGTCGGTCATCATCGCGGCCGCGACGTTTCCGATTCCGGCCGAGTGCTTGAAGCCATGGCCCGAGCAGGCCGAGACGACGAAGACTCTGTCCTGGTCGGGATGCCGGTCGATGATGAAGCCCCGATCGGGCGTCACAGTGTAGAGACAGGCGGCCGCCTGCGCGACGCGCGGCGTGGCGCCGGCCAGCCGCCCCTCGACGTGCTTCCGGTACATTGCAGCCGACTCCTTCGGATCGACGGTGCGGTCGATGGTGTCGGCCGTCGTGCTGGTCTCGTACTGCTCGGTCGCGACCTTGAGGCGATGATCGCCAGGCAAAGGCGGGAAGCCGTAGAGGTAGTCGACGTCCGTCGCACCATGCATCCAGATGAACACGGGGGCGTTGGCGCGATACGCGCTCGTGTCGTCGAGCTCGTACCAATGCAGCACCTGCCGCTTCACCGAGAGCACGCGGTCAAACGGCGCGCCGAGCAGATGAGCGTTCCATGCTCCTGCGGACACCACGACCTGGTCCGCCTCGAACCTGCCCGACGACGTTTCCACCTCAACAATGGAGCCCTTCTGCGCGATTGAGAGAACTTCGACCCCGTTGCGTATCGTTGCGCCGAGCTGCTCCGCGCGCGTCAATTGCGCCTTGATGCAGCGCTCCGGAAAAACGTATCCGCCGCCGGGCTCGTAATAGGCCTTTTCGTTGCCCTCGAGGTTCAGGAATTGCGGGAAGCGGTGAGCCACTTCTCGCCCGTCGATCACGTCATGCGTGATGCCGAAGTCCCGGGCGGCTGCGATCGAGCGTGCGACGAAATCGGGTTTGCCGTGGTGCGACGTCTCGCCGACGCCGGGCGCCATGACGACGAGCCCGCACGGGTTCAGCAGCTCGGCAGACGTCTCGGCTTCGAGCTCACGCCAGATCCGGTGGGTATCGAGCACCAGGGGCACGTAGTCGCGGCCTTCGCCGACCGCCTGCCGGGTGATGCGGGTTTCGCCGTGGCTGGATCCCATCGTGTGGGGTGGGGCGAAGCGATCGAGGCCGACCGCCTTGACCCCTCGCTTGGCCAGTTGATAGAGCGCCGCGCTGCCCATGGCACCGAGGCCGATCACCAGAATATCCGCTTTCTCGCTCATCGATCGGGACTGCTTAATTGTTAGGACGGTCGGAATTCTGCTTTCGGATGCGGCTCTCCTACAAGGATAATTCATATGATGAAGCCAATTTGCATGTTAATATGACTTCTGCTTAAGTTATGGATATGACGCCACCCATTCCAGACTTGCGAAGCTTGCAGATTGTCGCGGCCGTCGCGGAGTCCGGCAGCATGCTTCAGGCGTCCCGTCAGTTCGGGATGACGCAATCAGCGGTCTCTCAGGCTGTGCGGCGGGCCGAGGCTTCGATCGGTGTCGCGTTCTTCAACCGCAGCCGGAGGCCGCTTACACTGACGCGGGCAGGCCGCATCCTTGCTGGCCGTGTTCGCGACCTGAATCGCGACTTTGACGCATTACTCAGCGCACTCCGGGACGCAGCGAAACTGCCTGAACGCGTCGATCTGAGGCTCGGCCTCATCGACTCCTATGCCGCCACGGTCGGCGCACACCTCGTCAAGGAGCTCATGACGGGCGAGGTCGCACTGAGTCTGTCCGTTTGGTCGGGCCTTGCTCACTCGCATGCCGAGGCGCTGGTCCACCGAACGATCGACGCGGCGATCACATGCGATGCGATGGATGACCTGTATGATATCGAGCGCTTCCCATTCTACCGCGAGCCAAATCTGCTGGTGGTGCCGCGCGGATTGGAAGCCGAATTTGCTGACCTTGATTTGCGGGAGATCCTGACCCGGCATCGCCTGGTCCGGTACAGCGAGCGTTCCTATGCAGGTGCTCAGGTCGAGCGCCACCTGAGCCGTTTGGGCATTCGCCCGCCGCGGGCCTTTGAGTTTGACACCTCGGACAGCCTGGTCGCCATGGTCGCCACCGGGATGGGCGTGGCGATCACGACGCCGCTGTGTCTGTTGCAAGGGCTCGCTCACGCTGGTCAAGTCAGCGCTCTCCCTCTGCCGGGCCCCGGATTTTTTCGTGAGCTGCTTCTGGTGACACGCCGTGGCGATCTCTCATCACTGGCGCCGCGCATCGCAGAGATGGCTCGGTCGAGCATTACGACGCAGGCGATGCCGCGCATCCGGACGCTCGTGCCCTGGTTCACCCAAGATTACTAGCAAGCAAAAAGCCCGGCGCGAGCCGGGCTTTTATTTGGGAGCGAGGCCTTTGCCTCAGCGGCGGAACATGCCGCCCATCATGCCGCCGACGACGCCGCCCATGAAGGCCGCGCCGGGATCGCCGCCGCCACGATGGCCGCCACCGCCATTGTTGGCCGGTGCGGCAGCACGGCGGGGAGCGCGCTTTTCGCCGCTGTCCTCGCTCGCGGTGGCCGGCGCGGTCGCCACGATCTCGGTGAGCAGGGCCTTGTGCTGGAACTTGTTGAGGTAGCCGGTCGACGGATAGCCGCGCGCGGCCTGCCAGCGCTTGAGCACCGTACGGGTATCCTCGCTGAAGGCACCGGTGACCTTGGTGTCGAAGCCGAGCCCGGTCAGGCGGCGCTGCACGTCGCGGCGCTGGCCCTTGTCCAGGCCGATCTGGTCTTCGGTGAGCTGGGATGCGTCATCGGTGAAGGTGGCGGGATCCACGCCAGCATTGAGGTTGCGGGTCGTGGTCGACGGACCGTTCTGGATCGCGGCGATACGGGCCAGCGCCAGCGCCTTGAACTGGCCGTTCGGATAGGAGGAGAGATAGGCGTTGAGCTCTTCCGGCTTGTTGGTCTCCTTCACCGAGCGCCAGTACTCGAGCTCGACATTGGCCGAATCCGAGCTGGCACTGGTTGCAGCCGGCGGCACGACACTCGCCGCGGTCGGCGCCGCGTTGGCGACCTGGGTCGTCGGCGCCTGGTTGAGATAGACCGCGCCGATCAAATTGGTGTGGCCCCAGGGAAGCTGGCCCTTGTGGGTCTCCTCGTTGACCTGGGCGCGCACCGAGGTCATCGCCTGCTGGATCTCGATGCCGGGCTTGGTGATGTTGTCGATCAGCGCGCGGGTGAACGGGCTGTTGTTGCCCTCCTGGCCGTCAAGCGCGGTCTGTCCCGGGCCGGTGGCGAATGCGATCAGCGTGCCTTCGCCGGACTTCATCTCGGCCAGGCCGCTCTGCACGTTGACGCTGCGGGTTGCCGAGTTCGACTTGATCTTGGCGGCGAACGGATTGTCGCGGCAGGCATCAAGGAACACGAGCTTGACCTTGGCGTCGCCCATGGTCTGGTCGAGCGTCAGGTCGATGTTGATGGCGGCGCCGAGCTTGACGTCCATTTCCGATTTGATGTCGGCATCGACCGGCAGCAGATAGTTGGAGCCGCCGACGGCGATGCCGTGGCCGGCGTAATAGAACACCGCGACATCTGAGCCCTGGGCCTTGCGACCGAAGTCGAGCAGCTTCTCCGTCATCTGGTCACGGGTGAGGTTGGATCCTTCGATCACCTCAAAGCCGACATTGCGCAGCGTCGATGCCATCGCCTTGGCGTCGATCGGCGGGTTCGGCAATTGCGCGACGTTCTTGTAGGCGCCGTTGCCGACGACGAAAGCGACGCGGCGGTCGGCCTTGGCGGCGCTGACCGACAGCGCCATGCACATCAGCGAAACGAGGAGGGTGAGAGTGCGCATCTGAAATCCCCAACAGAATCGAATTGCAGGCAGCAACAAACTGGCACCAAACTTACACGAAATCGCCCGGCCCCGTGCAAGCAAAACACAGCCACATATTGCTTTGCGGCCGAGTGTTGCACGCTGGGATGCCCCTCCAACGTGATCCAAATCACGCTCGACCATTTTGTTTGTCGCGCGAGGCCGTGCGCGGGTTCACTGCGCGCGGGCGGGAACCGGCGGCGCCGGTTTCAAATTCAGGAGATTGCCGCACAGGATCAGCGCCGCGCCGAGCACGGTCCAGGCGTCGAGCCGCTCGGAATACAGCAGCCAGCCGGCGGTCGCGGTCAGTGGAACCCGGAGGAAGTCCATGGGAACCACGACGGTGGCGTCGGCATAGCGCATCGCACTGGCGAGGCAGTAATGCGCGAACGTGCCGCAGACCGAGATCACCATCACCCAGCCCCAGATGTGGCCGGGCGGCCAGGCCCAGACGTAGAGCGCCGGCAGGACTCCCGCGACCGACTGCACCACCAGCATCCAGAACAGGACCGCGAGCGCGCTCTCGGTGCGGGTCAGTGATTTGACCAGCGCCATCGAGACGCCGAAGCCGATCGCCGCGCCGAGTGCGATCAACTGTCCCTGATTGATCTCGCCGGTCGAAGGCCGCACGATGACGATGACCCCGACGAGCCCGAGCAGGATCGCTGCGATTTTCCAAGACGTCATGCGTTCGGACAAAAAGCTCGCAGCGAGGATTGCGGTCCATATCGGCATGGTGAACTCGATCGCCACCACCTGGCCGATCGGGATCAACGTCAGCGCAAAGAACCAGCCGAGCTGTGAGACATAGTGGATCAAATTGCGCGCGATATGCTGGGGCAGTCGCCGGGTCTGGAGCCTTGCAAAGCCGCCGGCGCGCCGGATCATCGGATAGAGCAGGCAGAGACCGACCAGCGAACGCACCTCCATCACTTGGAAGACGTTCATTTCGCGCACGGCTTCGCGTCCCGCGACGGCCATGACGAGCGTCAGCGATAGCCAGCCGGCCATCCACAGTGCGGCCATCGATTTGGACGGTGTCGTGCTCATCGGGAAAGATGTGAGAGCGAAAATCCTGAGGGGAGGCCGGTATCGGCGACATCACTGCCGTTTGCAACGGCCAAATCTACGGATGCAGCGATGCAGCGCGGCGTGCTAAGCCGTCGTCGAACAACGAGAAAATCGGGAGATCTTCGCTCATGCAAATCTTGCAGCCGGCCGAATGGAAAAAACCACGCGGCTTTTCTCACGGCGTCGTGGCGGAAGGTCCGGGCCGCTGGGTGGTGCTGGCCGGGCAGACCGGCGGCGACGAGACCGGCAATTACGCGCCCGACATGGCGACGCAGGTCGGGGCCGCGCTGAAGCGGATCATCAAGCTGCTGGGCGAGGCCGGCGCCGGTCCCGAGCACATCGTTCGTCTGACCTGGTACCTGACCAGCCGCAGTGAATATGAGGCCGCGGGTGCTGGCATCGGCGCGGCGTGGAAGGAGACTCTCGGGCGCAACTTCCCGCCCTCGACGCTGCTCTATATCGGCGGTCTGGTGGACGACCGGGCCAAGGTCGAGATCGAAGTTACGGCGTTCGTGCCCAGCGCATAAAAAAGACCCGGCGAGGTCGCCGGGTCTTTTGATCGCGTCACGGTGCCGTCGTCTTATTTCGACAGCTGGATGTTGGCGCCGCGGAACTGGCTGTCCGCGCGCATCGTCACGCTCTGCTTGCTGCCGCTGGTCTTGAGCGCGATGTTGGCGTTGAAGCCGGCGGTCGAGGCGAGCAGCTCGTAGTTTCCACCGGCGCCGCGGCCCTGGAGCGAGCCGGAGATATTGCGGCTGGCCTCGGACCAACTGCCGGTGACGGCCCCGCCTTCAGCCCTGACGTTGGCGCCGAGGTTGAACTTGTAGGCATCGCTGGCGCAGGTCAGCGACATCTCCATGGTCGGTCCGATCGGGCTGTATTTGGCCCGGCAGCGGATCCGCTCGGTCGAGCCGTCGTCCAGCGTGACGGTGCCGGCGCCGCTCCAGCTGCCGGCGAGTGGGGCAAACGGGCTGGACTGGGCGTTGCTTTCAGAGTTGGCGAATCCCGCCGCAAACAAAACGGCGGCCGCAATCAGCAGCCGCCGGCCTGGGACGCTGGTTCCGAATTGCTTATTGGCGCGATGCTTCCCACCGCCCGCTGCACGGTATGCCTGCAGATGCTCCATTCCACTTCCCCGATCCGGCGTTGCCGCTGAGTTGACCGTTTGCATATGCACCATTGATCGAAACTTTCACAAGTCCCCCGCTACCGATGGTGCCGGAAACGTTAGCGCCGGGGGCGGTGATCCTGCCGTCGGCAACCGTCAGCAAGGAACTTGCGGTCGGCTCGCAGGTGCCGCTCTTGGTGACAATTGTAACCTGCCAATTGCCGTCATACGGGGTCTGGGCGAAGGCGGGAGCGGCGAGGGTGCCGGAGAAAATTGAAGCGGCACAGAACGCCGCAATGCGAGCAAAACGCATGAATTCCGTCCTTGAATGTGTCTGATATGCTGTCGCTTATCTGGACCAAATGTGACGGAAATTTGTTGCAATGCCAAAGCGAAAATTGTTCCTGTGGAAACAATGGTTTATTTGCGTTTCCGGCTCCAATTTTCGAAGCAAAATCAACGCGGCTTCACGTTAAGGGTAAACTTCAGGAGAGACTCAGGACAGGCTTGGCGCCGAAGTCGCGAATTGCTCGTCCTGAGTCTTGGACGGGAGCGCCTTGTGAACCTTGGCGTAGTCGATCACATCGGCCAGTAATTTGAGCCCAAGTGGGGCGAGTGCGCGCTCCCAAAGTTCCCGCGCCGTCTCGCCTTTCTTGACGAAGCACCACTCCTGGGCGGCGATGGCGCCGGCATCCATGCGGTCGGCGAGATGGTAGATCGTGCCGCCAGCAATCGGATCGCCTTCCTTGATGGTCCATTCCACCGCGGCCTTGCCACGATGGCGCGGCAGCAGCGAGGGGTGATAGCCGATCCCGCCCAGCTTCGCCGCAGCGAGCGCGTCCTTGCCGATCCGGGCGTGGCTATGCGCCGTGACGATCAGGTCGGTGTCGGGCGCGATCTCGGAGGCCATCACCAGCTTCGGATTGGCCTGGACCACCACCTCGATGCCGGCCGCGCTGGCGGTTGCGGCGAGGCGATCCTCGGCATCGGCCACCACGACCCGCACGATCGAGACGCTGTGTTCCCGGAGCATGTTCAGGGTGGTCACGCCGAAATGGCGGGAGCCGACAAGGGTAATGCGCATGGGTGTCCAATCCGTCTCGCAACTGCGTCAACCCCCGATAACACGTCGGTACGCCCTGTCACCACCCGCGCGCCGTTTGCGCCGGTTATCAACAATGCGCGGGGCGCGCGTACGGCGCGCCGAACTCCGCGATTGCACGGCCGGCCGTTCCGGTGCTTCCATGCGCGCACGGCACCGGCTTTGGGAGCAAGTGCATGCGAAGCGCGTTGTTTGTCCTTTTCGTCGCACTGATCGCGGTCACTCCGGCCCACGCCGGCGGGCCGTACCCTGCGGTCCCGCCCGAGACCGGGGTCGCGCCCTTCATCGGTCCGACCTGGGATGCCTATCGCTGCACTGAAGGGGTTCCCTACAATTTCTACCACCGCGCCTATTACGGCGAGGAGCCGCCGGCGCTCTATCGCGGCTACGCCTACAGGCCGTACTACCGCTACAGCGCCTACCGCAGGGTGCCGCGCAAGTATTTTTGCGTTGTCGATTAGCGTTGCCGCGCGGCCACGGTCGGTAGCAAATGATGGATTCGCCGGTTCCTCTGTTTCATTTTTAACAGATGAATCCGCTGTGTGCGGTTAGAACGTGCGCACACCGGGGCTGGCCAAATTTCATTCCGGATCCGTTTTCGAACCCGGCTTTGGCCGCTGGCGTGATCACGCCAGCGGCTTTTTCATGCCGCGCATCACGAAATCATCAGACGGTAATACGTTCTCAACTAACCGGGCGTATCGACGAATCCGTCGCGGATTTGTATTGCGTACCGCGACACCGAAAATATCCCGCCGGCGTGGGTGCGCCGCGCGGTTTTTTTCGCCGGGACCGATTTCATGCCGAGCGCAATTGAGCAGATCGTGGACGCCTATGTGCGTCTGAAGAACCGCCGTGGGCTCGACGAGCTGATGATGCACAGGCAGCGGCTCGCGGTCGATCTGAAGAGCAGGTCGGGCTATGATTTCAGCCTGCCGATCGGCAAGATCGACGAGGAGATCGCAATCATCGAGGCGGGCCTCAGCCGGTTGAAGGCCGAAGCCGCGAATTTCAGTTCGACACGTCCGATCTGAAGCGTTCAGTCGCGCCGGCCGCCGTCGATGACGGTGAACAACGGTCGCGCCTGGGTCGGCTCCACCAGCAGTTCTTCCACCAGCGCGGTTGCCGCATCGACATATTTGCGTGTGGGCTTGTCGAGCTCGCGCTTGGCCTCGTCGTCGAGCGCGATCTTTGCGGCCTCGACCAGCTTGCGCATCCGCGTCGCATGGTCGTCGCCCGCCGTCAGCGTCGCACGCGCCAGCGAGCGTAGCACGAACAGCTCGCCCTCGAGGCGGAGCAGACGGTCGTTGAGCCTGGTGAGGACGGCGTTGAGGTCGGCCATGTCAGCTGTTCGTCGCGGAGGAACTATCCTGATCTAGCGGCGATCGGTGAACGGAGTGCAAACGCCATTGGCGCAATTGGGTCGATCCGGCGCGCTCTCGGCATCCGCAATGCCGTCGATGTGACCGATCGTGACGCCGCGAATGCGTGGGCACCGCGTGGTTCCCGCACCACATGACCGCTTGGGTGGACGTTTGGAGCCGATGCAATGCGGTCTGTCCTGGTCTTGGTCTTGTTGATTTCAGCGTGGGCGCCGGCCGCTGCGGCGCCGGCACATCGCGTTCACCCGCGTCATCCCATTGTTGTCCGTCCGGCCGAGGACGCGCCGGTGCCGCCCGGCTGGTACAAGTTTCCCGGCCACCCAGCGATCCCGCCGTCGGAGAACAGGAATCTCGACCCGTCCAATTTCGGAGGCGCCTGATCGAGGCTCACGGCGCGGTCTTTCATGCCGCAGTTTTGGCGAGATAATCGCGCGCGAAGGCGAGATACCAGTCGAGGCAGGCGGGATTGGCCATCGCCTCCTTGTTGATGACCTTTTCCACGGGCTGGCCGAGCAGCAGCTTCTTGATCGGCAACTCCTGCTTCTTGCCGGAAAGCGTGCGCGGGATCTCGGCGACGGCAAAAATCTCGTTCGGCAGGAAGCGCCGTGACAGACCGGCCTCGATCGCCTTGTTGATCTTTGCCTGCATCGTAGCGTCGAAGGCTGTGCCTTCGCGCAGCACCACGAACAGCGGCATGTAGCTGTCGCGGCCGAGATATTCGAGATCGACGACGAGGGAATCCAGCACCTCCGGCAGCGCCTCGATCGCGGAATAGAGTTCGCTCGTGCCCATCCGCAGACCGTGGCGGTTGATGGTGGCATCGCTACGGCCGTAGATGATGCAGGATCCATCAAGGTCGACCTTGAGCCAGTCGCCGTGCCGCCACACCGGCCCGCGGCCGCTGCCGTCAAAATTGTCCGGATAGGTTTCGAAATAGCTGGCGCGATAGCGCGCATCTCCCTGGTCGTTCCAGAAATAGAGCGGCATCGAGGGCATCGGCTCGGTGCAGACGAGCTCGCCGACCTCGCCCGTGACGGCGCGGCCCTGTTCGCTGAAAGCTTCGACGGCGGCACCGAGCAGACGGCACTGCATCGCGCCCGGCGTCTGCGGCAATTCTCTGTTACCCCCGATGAAGGCGCCGGCGAAATCGGTGCCGCCTGAAATGTTCGCCCACCAGATGTCGGCCTGTGCCGTGCTGCCGTTCACCTTCGACAGCGCCGCAAAGCGCTCGTTGAACCAGGCCTGCGTGTCGGCACTGAGCGGCGAGCCGGTCGAGCCGAGGCAGCGCAGGAGCGACAGATCGCCGGCGGCAGCAAGGTCGATCTCGGCCTTGGCGCAATTGGCGAAGAACGCTGCGCCCGCGCCGAAGAAGGTCGCTTTCGACTGCGCGACGAAGCGCCACAACGTGGTCCAGTCCGGCTTGTCTCTGGCGCCGCCGGGGCTGCCATCGAAGATGCAGCAGGTGGTGCCGCTGAGCAGGCCGCCGATTTGCGAATTCCACATGATCCAGCCGGTCGAGGAGTACCAGTGATAGCGCTCGCCGAACGAGTTTGGGTGATAGGAGCAGCCGAGGTCGTTGTGCAGGCCGAGCAGCGCCAGCACCACGATGACGATGCCGCCATGGCCGTGCACGATCGGCTTCGGCAGGCCGGTGGTGCCGCTGGAATAGACGATCCAGAGCGGATGATCGAACGGCAGCCACATTGGCTCGAACGCGTCGATCGCAGCGCCGGTCTTCGCGGTGATATCGGAGAGCAGGGCATCGGGCGCGGCGACCGCACCAGCCTCACTGTGCAGGATGACATGCGCGACCGTGGGAAGTGATCGTCGCAGTTCAGCGACGACATCGTGCCGATCATGGCGCCTGCCGGCATAGGTGACGGCATCGCAGGCGATCAGCACCTTTGGCTCGATCTGCTTGAAGCGGTCGATCACGGCGGGCGCGGCCATGTCGGGCGCGCAGACGCTCCAGACCGCGCCGATGCTGGCGCTTGCGAGGAAGGCGATGATGGTCTCGGGGATATTGGGGAGGTACGCCGCGACGCGGTCGCCGGGCTTGATGCCTTTCTCCTGTAGATGCAGCGCGAGCGCAGCCGCCTTTCGCCGCAGCTCCGGCCAGCTCGTCTCGTTGAGCTTGCCGTCCTCGCCACAACTGACGATCGCGGGCAGGCCGGCGGCATGCGCCGCGTCCACATGCCGAAACACCTGCCGTGCGTAGTTCACCTGCGCGCCGGGAAACCAGACCGCGCCGGGCATCTTGCGCTCGGTGATCACGGCCGCAAACGGCGTCGGCGATTGCAGATCGTAATAGTCCCAGATGCTGCGCCAGAACGCATCGAGATCGCGCACCGACCATTGCCGCATCTCCTCGTAATTGGCGAAGGAGAGGCCGCGCTGCGTGGCAAGCCAGTTGCGGTAGAGGGCGATCTGGGGAACGAAGGGAGCAGTCATTGCGTGTCGACTTCAGTTGCGGGGAGGGGGAGTTTATCCGGTGTCGCGGTGTAACAGAAGTCGCGCGTTGATGACCGAATTGCAGACATGACATCGCATTCTCGCGGCATGTTTCGCCCGAGTCTTGCGTTGTCCTTTTGCCCCTGTCGAAACAAGGGCGCAGGGAAGGCCGGGCGCCGGCGGCACCCGCGATCCGTGCGCCGTAAAAATGCACACGGGGTGGACCACAGGCTCAGCCGATGCTCGGCCTTCCCTGCGCGATGGTTTACGGCGTACTTCGTGCTCTCCCCGGGGAGCGATGCACTATTGCCCCCGTCGCCCTGCGGATGGCTGATGCGCGCGCCCGGTCGGGCGGCTACATCACCACAGGACTTGACGCACAGACCCCGGGCGTCAGGACCACACGACTTGGCCGTCCGCGCACGTCTTCGCTGGGACTTCGAGCGCTGGCGTGTGCTCACGCCCGAAGCCATGCGAAGGCGCTGTCAGCGCCGTGTCGTCGGCGCGAGAGCTCCTGCTCACGGTTTCCCGCCCTGCAAAGCTCGCCACGCCCGACGCCGTCGCGTCCATCGCTCCCTGGCCCACGGTTCGTGACGATCGCGATCCGCCCCTTGTCTCGGGCCATGGTGTTTCGTCGATACGATAAATCCGAATTTCGGTAAAGTGGAATATATTTGCTGGGGAGGATTGACAAGCGGGGTGGAGAATTTGCGCGGGTGTTTTGCCCGACGGGCGGCTAACTCGTGGACCCTCCGTGTATTTCCACGCGCCCTTGTTCATAGCAGGCTCTCTGATCCAGTCGGCGTCGTAGCTACGATCTGCAAGCAGCATTGACCCAGCGTTCAGGCGAGACCGCAGTTCCAGGTCTGGGATTCGGCGGTCTTGGACAGAAGCGGACACCAACTTACAGACTTAGCCGAAACCGTCGAGAGTGACCCATTGCGGATATTGCGGAGAATGAGCATCATCGCGCGATGATCAGCAACGGGCTTCGCAATATGCGCACATGGGCTGTATGTTTCATCGCTTATTGCGTTGCCTGCACTAGCGCTGTGGCTTGTTTCGGTACAGTAGAATACAAGACCGGCATCTTCTTCGAGCGTGTCCCGACCGACATCGACGCGCCGATTGTCGTCGAAGCGACGATCTACGGAGATAGCGGAAATGAGCTACAGGCGCGAGTGGATCGAGTGATCAAGGGATCGATCGATGCCAGGTATGTGAAGATATTTGTGACCAAATTAGACTGCCCCCAGGTTGGCGTCGGCATTGGGCAGGGGATTGTTCTAGGAACGCTTGGAAACGATCCGCAGCATGGGGTTGTGTTGAAAGCAATCCAGAAAGCCAACGCGCTCGACTGGTCCAAAGAATTCTTCGCAAAACAAATGACAATTCATGATGCTACAAAGTGCTTCAAAAACGAGTTCGGGGCTCGTGAGTGCCGCCTACCTGGTATTGGTCCAGAATAGACTAAGCCCAATATTCGAGGTGGGTCCGCTTCTGGCCCATCGCGACATTCGCTGTGGCTGCGCAAAGGCGGTCGGTATCGGAGCAAAGCGGACATCGCGACGCGCCGAAACGCTGGGGCATGCCGAGCCGCGTGGCGTTCGACACGCTTCGACACAGACACATCGCTTGGCTGGCTCTGGCTGGAAGAGGAGGTCGTAAGCGCAACGATCACGACATGCGGCAAGTGTTGTCCGATTTCGTTCGCCATGAGATCGGAAAGGGATCGGCTTGGCTGAGCAGCTGTCTCGAAGCTTAGCTCTTGCTCTGCCTCAGCCTACCACTCCACTCCCGCCCAGCGCCTTCCGAAAACAAGCGGCTTCGTCTTCACCGCTTGCCAGCCGAAGAAATGATGCTTCCCCGACCAGCTGTGCACCACGCCGCTACAGATGCTGCACTTGAAGCTGCCGGAATGCGCTTCGCTGTGCTCCTCCCTTGTCGCGGCGTAGTTCATGCTGCAACCCGGGCAGGTGAATTCTTCGGTCGTCCAGATGCTGTTGGCCATTGTACCGAAAGTGTTTTTGGGACCTCGACGCCAAAGGTAGATACGAGCCTTTGCATCGGCGTAAACCGGCCCACAAAAATCCGGTTAATGGGTGTTAGGCAAACCCGGCTCGGGTCGCGGGCATTGCAGGATTTTCCCGGTTTATGCAGCGCCCGTCAGTCCTGATCGCACCGCCGACCGGTCCAAGCGCCCCTCCGATCCCGCAGCTAGATTTCACCCGTCGCCCCGTTCGGGCGGGTGCAAGTCAATGGGGGTTAGGGTCATGGGGAAGAAGCTTGTTCTGACGGCTACGCTGCTGTCGCTGGCAACGCCGGCATTTGCCGCTGACATCATTGCGCCAGCGCCGGTGAAGGCGCCGGTGGCGGCTCAGATCTTCAGCTGGACCGGCTTCTATATCGGCGCCCATGGCGGCGGCGCGTGGAGTAAATGGTCCGGCATGGACCCGACCGATCCGGCGGCGACCTGGAGCTCGGTCACGGCCAGTGGCGGTGTGGCCGGCGGCCAGATCGGCGGCAACTACCAGATCAGCAATTTCGTGGTGGGCCTCGAAGGCACCGGCGCCTGGTCGAGCGTCAAGCTGAGCAGCAACAGCCCGTTCGGCGGCGGCGCCGGCTTCGTGTTCTCGCTGAAGAACGACTATATCGCGACGGTCGCCGGCCGCTTCGGTGTCGCCTTCGACCGCGTGCTGCTCTACGCCAAGGGCGGTGCAGCCTTCACCCGCGACAAATACTACGTCAATAACGGCCTTGCCGGCGCGCTCGCCGGCTCGGCCTCGGGCAGCTTCAACCGCACCGGCTGGCTTGCCGGCGGCGGCGTCGAGTGGATGTTCATGCCGAACTGGTCGGTGCGGGCCGAATACAACTACATGGGCTTTGGTGCGATCAGCGAGCAGCCGGTGACGACCGGCAACCTCGTGGCGACGCCCGCCAATGTGAAGCTGAACATTCAGACCGGAACGGTGGGCGTGAACTATCACTTCTAGGGGGCCATCAGCCCGCCCGGCGGCGCCGGACGCCGTGCCGGGCGGCGCAGCGGCCCGATGGCGTGAAAGCGGCAAGGAGCCCCGTCGTCTTGACGGCGGGGGCGGGGCTGGCAATAACCCGGGGCTGTGCCAGTGCCGGAGTCCGCGTGATGCCGCAAGGAAAGCCCTGCCCGTGAAAAGCCTCCGCCAGCTCCTGACGGGACAGGACATCATCCAGCTCGTGATCCGGCTCGGCCTGCTCGGCCTGTTGATCATCTGGACGTTCCTGATCATCCGCCCCTTCGTGCCGATCCTGGCCTGGAGCGGTGTGCTCGCCGTCGCCTTCTACCCGGCCTTCAGCTGGGTCGCCAAATTGCTCGGCGGCCGGCCCAAGACCGCGGCGGTCATCCTCACCCTGATCACGCTCGGGATAGTCATCGGCCCGGCGACCTGGCTCGGCATCAGCGCGGTCGACGGCGTGCACGAGCTGGCGCGCCAACTCGGCACCGGCGATCTCGCGCTGCAGTCGGCGCCGGAGCAGCTCAAATCGTGGCCGCTGGTCGGTCCCTGGCTTTTTGACCTCTGGGAGCAGGCCTACAACAACATCCGCGCGGTGCTGCGCGAGGTGGCGCCCTATCTCCAGCCGCTGGCGGGGCCGTTATTGTCGCTCGCGGGCGACGCCGGCCTCGGAACGCTCCAGTTTCTGGTCTCGGTGTTCGTGGCCGGCTTCCTGTTCCCGCATGGGCCGAGGCTGGTCGCGGCCGGCCGCGGCTTCCTGTTTCGCATCGTGCCCGAGCAGAGCGAGCATTTTCTGGGGCTCGCAGGCGCGACCATCCGCGCTGTGGCGCAAGGCGTGATCGGCGTCGCCATCGTGCAGGCCTTGCTTGCCGGCATCGGCTTCAAGCTCGCGGCCGTGCCGAGCGCCGGCCTGCTCGCCTTCATCGTGCTGCTGCTCTCTATCGTGCAGATCGGCGCCTTCCTCGTGCTGCTGCCTGTCATCATCTGGATCTGGACCGCCAAGGACGTCACCACGGCGCTGCTACTCACCGTGTTTCTGGTCGTCGTCGGCTTCCTCGACACGATGTTGAAGCCGCTGGTGATGGGGCGCGGCCTGACCACGCCGACCATCGTGATCTTCGTCGGCGTGATCGGCGGCACGCTCGCGCACGGCATCGTCGGCCTGTTCATCGGGCCGATCATCCTGTCGGTGGCCTGGGAGATGATGATGGCCTGGATCAGGACGGAGGACCGGGCGGGGGCGAGCGAGGGCTGAGCGCTCTGCACGGGCTGTGATCAAGGCCCCGGCCGAACTTGTCTATTCAGCTAGACAAGTTACGATAGGCGAGATTCTATTTTCGAGCCTACGAATAGTAATGGCGAAGTCTTCCAAGCTGGTTGCAGCGAAGCGCGGCAAGGTATTGTTGGTCAGACGCCGGTCGGACGGCCTGTGGATGTTCCCTGGCGGCCGCAAACGCGCGCGCGAGTCCGACAAGGACTGCCTGCGGCGGGAGATCAAGGAAGAGCTGCCCAAGCTGAAGCTCGGCCGGATCAGCCTCTGGAAGGAAGTCACGGCCAGGAACAAGCGCTCCGGCCGCAAGATGAGCGACGCAATCTTCATCGCCAAGGGCGCCAAGGGCAGGCTCGCGATCGGCGACAAGAACGAGATCGACCGCGCCGCCTGGCAGAAGCCGCGCGGTCTCCGGCTGACGCCGACCTCGCGCTACATCCGTGATCGCCTGTTTCCGCGGAAGCAGGGGCGCTGAAGCTCGCGGCGTGGGTGCGACAAATCGCGCAAGCTTTGCCCGAGGTGACCGCGCTCGTCCGGCCTCTAATCCGATCTCTGTGCCGTGCGCGCACGTCCGGCAAATCGCCGCGACGGGGCTGCTTGCGGCTGCGGCGCGGCGAGCCTCGCGGCTTCGGCCTCGCGCTGCTCCTTGCGGGCCTTGCGCGCATTGCGCATCGCGCGCTTGATGAAGGGATGCGGTGCGTCCTCGGCGAAGAACAGGACGACCTCACAGCTCGGACATTGTCGGGAATAGCCGTCCTGCAACAGCCCGGCGCGATCGCGGAACATGCCCTTGCACCGCGTGCACTGGATCTGGACGAAGCTCATGCGCCATCGACAATGATTGCTGAAAATGGACGGCCAGCTGATCCCAAAATCCTGAAGAAAGCTTGAATGCTCCAGCGGATTGAATGGCAGGCCTGCTGCACCAGATGGGATCGGCTTGTTCGAGAGAACGGACGACAAGCATCACCGGTCCGCCGCAATGGGCGGCAGCGGCAACGCCGGCGTTGATTTCGCCGCCGCTATTGCTTGGCCGCGATCGTGTCCAGGCAATGGGTGAGATAGGCGGTGCGATCCCTCGGCAGCACCTTCTCCAGATCGGCCTTCAGCGCGCATTCGCGCTGACGTATCTGCTCGGCCCGGCGCTTCTCGGCCGCCTCGCGGTATTCGGGGGCAACCTTGTTGGGATCGACCAGCGCCTGTGAGCGGGCGGGAGCCGTCACGGCGAGTGCAACGGCGGCAATGATAATGAGCTGTTTCAAATGAGCCTCCGGAAAAAGGCTCATCCTAGCGCTGCGTGCCCGAACGCTCAAACGGTGGCTGAGAGCTTGCCGGTATCTGCTTCCGCCTCAGGCACCAAGGTGCCATCGGTGACAAGCAGCGGAGCTGGTTTCAACCACCTGATATTGGGCCGGGCGAAAAGCCGTTACTTCGGGGCGTGGTCGATCTTGTGCCCGAGATGCCCGGTGTCGTGATCGCGACGCAACTGGCTCAGCGACGTCTCGTTCAATTGTTGCAAGACTTCGCTGAGTTGGCTCGTGTCCGGATAGCCGGCCGCAAAACCCTTGCCGTAGATCTTGCGCAACGTACCGACCAGCGTGTTGCCGTGCTTCTTGCTGATCGCGCCATCCTTGTCCCGGTGGCGACCATCCAGGCCCGGTTCCTTCATGACTTTCTCCCTGAGCGGCGTCTGCGCGCCTGGAGAGAGCGTGCTCCCAAACGGGTTGATTGGCAACGGCATGGCGCGCGGAAGTGGAGCGGCGGTTCGCGGCTTCGCAATCGCGTTGCCTTCGCTCCCTGAGGTGTGAAGCCGCGTCAGATTGCGGTGGGACGGCTGGCGCATCACATAGGCCCGAACAGTTGCTCGATTGGAGCCGATAGGATGCGCTCAGTCTTGGCCATGGGCCTCTTGATCGTCCTGTGCACGTCCGCAAGCGCCGCAACGGTGCATCAGGCTCGTGCGCGCGATTCCGCGAAACGCCATCCTCCGGTCACCGGTCGCGGCACGGACGTGAATTCTCGCGCGCGCTTCGCCGTCCCCGGCTGGAGCGACGAAGCAACGCAGCGCTGGCTCAACAGCGCCTCGTCCAGTGTCGGCCGAGGCGGATAGCCACCGGGAAGTCGCAAGATCGGCGGAGCCGTGTGAACCAGTTCACAAGCAATTGTCGAGACCGCTGCTAACAACGCCTCATTGCTTTACCGATTGATATTTTGAAAACGCCCCAGCGCTCCACCAAGCGCTGGGGTTTTCGTTTGGATCACCGCAACAGCCAGAGCGCGCGAAGCGCGATCGGATGGCGGCTTTCTGAAAGGCTGCGAAGGTCGGGCGGCTAAGCCGCTTGCTCCTCAAACGAGGTGTAAACCCGGCCCATGGGATCAACGATCTGAACGTCCCAGCAACCGTCCTGGATAAGCTCTCTGGCCTTCTTCAGGGCGGCGGCGAGTGAAGCCCGCTTGAGGCTGACGACGCCTGCCGTGTCGAAACCGTTGATTTCAAACATGCCGCTCCTCCTGATTTTCTCGAATCCTACACCTTTTGAGGGCGTTGTCTTGCGGCTTTTGGGGCACTTCGAGCAGGCTGTCCCCATTTCCAGTTCCATCGCGCAGACCCCGTATTCGGCCGGGATGGGTGGGCATGCCAGGCGGCCATTTCGCTAACCTGGAATTAAGCCAAAAAGCCCACAATTTTAAACAGTTGTGTAGGTGGGTGCTGCGTAAAGGGGTCGTCGCGAGGACGTTCCGGCGTCGGCTTCCTTTTGCTCGCTCATTTGGGGTCAATACACGTGACCATGACATCGGAAGCGCAAGGCCTCGTCGAACAATTCGACCCCGCAGCACTGGCGCTCGCAGCCGCAGCGCCGGAACCCGCGGAAGCTCCAGTACCGATCAAGCGGTCCAGCCGGAAATCGGTCCTGGCACTGTCGGTGTGTGCCCTGGCCATCAATGGCTCGGCGGCCATCTATACATCGCCATCCGATTTTACGTCGCTGAATGTCAGCAGTTGGGCTGAATTGTTGCCGCGCCTGGAAGCTTCCGCGCCAAAACCGGATCCGGTTGTCGCTGCCTTGAAGGACATTCAGTCGGCCCAGCAGCAACACACCGCTTCGCTGCAGGAGAACAGCCAAGCGTTGCAGCAAAATGCGGCTCTCGTGCAGCAGGATTCAATGGTGCTGCTGTCTCTGCGACAGAGCATCACGGACGAACGGGTCGATGTGAGGAAGATATCTTCGCAGCTGTCCACGCTCATCGCGAAGATCGATACGCTGCAGAGCGCAATGATGTCGGACGTCACGTCCTCCATCCGAAAAGCGCATGCGCGCTATGGATTCTCCGCAGCGATGCGCAAGCGGATGGTTCGGCAGCCGAAGTCTGCCGGGCCTGTTTCGGTTGGGGGGGCGCCGCTGAGTGTGCCGGCTGCGGTGTTGGCGCCGGAGAGCTGAGGGCGCGTCGAGACTAATTGGCGGTGCTGCCGCTCTTGGCCTTGGACGAATGCTTCACCGCCGGCTTGGCCGGCGCGGCCGACTTCTTCGATGTATCATCGCCGCGGGCAGTTCCCCACGGATCGACCGCCTTCTGGTCCGGAACATTGTTGAGGGAGCGTTGATAGGCGCGCTCAGCCCGAGCGTCGTCCGCCTTCTCCGTCTCCGTCTTCTCCTTGGGCTGTTCGCCATACTGCTGAACATGGTCCTGCGCCAGCGCGGGGGCGGCGATCAGGGCAAGCATGACGGCGACAACGATTTTGCGCATCGAGACACTCCAGGTTCTGCGACGAGCATAACATCGCGCCGATTGAAAGCGAACTTCTAACCCGCCGCAGCTGGTCGCAAGTGCGATGGAACGGGAATCGGACGGTGGTTCTCTTCGGCCGCTTCAATCCAGCATGTGATCGCGTCCTGGACGTTTTGCACAGCCTCAAATTCGGTTGCGCCATCAGACATGCAGCCGGGGAGATCAGGAACGGTCGCAACGAATCCGCCGCCATCTTCCTCTGAGAGCGGTTCGATAATGATCTTGTAGTGCGGACGCTCGCCCATCGGTTCTCAGTCTCGCAGGAAGGCCACCAGCTTCTTGATATATATCGGCTTAATCGGTCGCTTGAAAGGTACTGTCAAAATCTCAACCTTGCCTGGTTTCGATATCTTGTAGTGGGAGCCACCGCCCCGTGGGGGCACACATCTCGCGCCGTGCGCGACGCAGATCGCATCCACATCCTGGATACGCCATCCAGACGGGTTTCGCTCCATGTCCTCCAAGGTGGTACGGCTCACGTCGACAAGTATCCCTTCCACTTGAGAGAAGGCATTTGGTGAGCGCGCTGGGGCTCGAACCCAGGACCCCGTGATTAAAAGTCACGTGCTCTACCGGCTGAGCTACGCGCTCCCATGGCCGCTGATGGCTTCGAAGAGGTTGCCATCGTGTTCGGACATTTGAGAAGCATGTCTTGCCGCTGCGCGTAACTTGCGTCGCGGGGAAAAACCGGCTGTTTCCGGATCATGCTTTCGGCCCGCGCTGTGTAGGGGGAGTGGCTGCGGAGGTCAATAGCGGGAGTGGCTGCCGAAACTCGTGGCAGGAGCGGGGATTTGCGTGCGCTATCCGCCGCTTAGGCCCGGATGCTCAACCCGATTGGCGGGCAGCTATCCACGTCGAACAGCGGCATTGGTGTGTCAGCGCGAACGTCTTGCTCGCGCCGGAGGGCCGTCCTGCCGTCAGTTCGCCTCCCGCCGCACCTCGCTCGGCACCGGCTGTGCGGTGCTGCCGGGGGTCGGCAGCGCGACCGGGCGCAGGCCGATCAGCTCGGCAGTGCGGATCGCGCTGTCGCGCCAGAACTGGAACGAGTTGATGCGGCTGAGCTCGAGGATGGCGATCGCGACCGCGGCCAGGAACGGCAGGCTTTGCAGCACCAGGACGCCTGCGAAGATGTAGATCTCGGTGATCTGCCGAAAACTGTTGGAGGCGACCAGCACGCCGGCGCCGACCAGGAGCAAGGTGCCGATCACGGCCTCCCAGAATGCCTGGAACTCGATCGACATCCTGCTGAGGCCGCCCTTGGAGGTGCGCGCGAACGCGATGTGCTCGGTGATGAGGCCCTGCGCCACCGCGCGCGACACCGTCCATTGCACGCTCATCGCGGCGATCATGGCGCCCAGCATCTGGCCGGGTTTGATCGCGACGCGCGCGCGGTACATCGACAGGAAGTGTGCGAGCGAGACGACGAAGGCGCCGATGATCGGCAGCGTCAAAATCTTGTCGGGGATGGCGATGTCGGCGAAGGCGACGATCGGCACCCAGACGAGGTTGAGCAGCGCCACGACCACGCCGAGGCTTTCGGCGCCCAGCCAGTTCAGCCAGCCCAGGCCGTATTCGCGCTTCTGGTCGGGCGTCAGCCGGCTCTTGCCGGGCAGGAAGTTGCGCCAGTGCTTCTTCACGATCTGGAGGCCGCCATAGGCCCAGCGGTGACGCTGCTTCTTGAAGGCCTCGTAGGTGTCGGGGAGCAGGCCCTGGCCGTAGCGGTGGCGGGTGTAGTGCGTGGTCCAGCCGAGCTGCTGGATCGCAAGGCCGAGATCTGAGTCCTCGCAGATCGTGTCGCTCGACCAGCCGCCGGCCATGTCCATCGCGGCGCGGCGGATCAGGCACATCGTGCCGTGCACGATGATGGCGTTGACCTCGTTGCGCTGGACCATGCCGATGTCGAAGAAGCCGGCATATTCGCCGTTCATGATGTAGTGCATGATCGACAGATCGCCGTCGCGATGCTCCTGCGGCGCCTGCACGAGGCCGACGCGCGGGTCGGCGAAAGCCGGCACCAGGTCCTTCAGCCAATCGGGGTCGACGACATAGTCGGCATCGAGGATGCCGATGATCTCGGCATCGACGGCGGTGCGGTCCATCGCGATGCGCAGCGCGCCGGCCTTGAAACCCTGCACCTTCTCGGCGTTGATGAACTTGAAGCGTTCACCGAGTGCGCGGCAATGGTCCTGGATCGGCTGCCAGAAGGCCGGATCGGGCGTGTTGTTGATGATGACCACGCATTCGTAGTTCGGATAGTTCAGTCGCGACAGCGCATCGAGCGTCTGCTTCAGCATCTCGACCGGCTCGAAATAAGCGGGGATGTGGATCGAGACTTTTGGATAGTAATTCTCGGGGACGTTCTCGACCGGCTTGCTCTTGGCGAGCAGCCGTTGCGGCGGCCGGCCGAAGGCGACAGCCGCGATCTCGTCGATGCGCGCCATCGCGATCAGCACGAGCGGAACAAGCAGGATCATGCCGAGCGTGAGCGCGAACGCCGAGCCGAAGATGAAATAGTGCCCGTTCCAGAACGCGAACACGATGGCAGCCCAGGTGCCGACGCCGTTAGCAGTCGCCGACAGCAAAAATGCCTGCCTCGCGGTCGGCTGCTCCAGCCGCAGGATCGGCAGCGACAAGAGGACGCCGACCAAGAGCGCAATCGTCATCAGCTTCCAATAGTCGGGGTTCTCGACCGGGCCGGTCCAGGCAAATTTCGGCTCGCGGCTGGCGTTGAGGATGCCCCAGTAGGGACCGACGCCGCCTTCGAAGTATTTCCAGGGCTGATCGATCGCTTCGACGATGTTGTATTCCATGCCGATGGCTTCGGCGCGGCTGACGAAATTGCGCAAGGTCAGCGCCTGCTGGAACTGACCCGGATCGGCACTGCGAAGGTTATAGCCCTGGCTCGGCCAGCCGAACTCGGCGATCACGATGCGCTTGCCGGGGAACAGATTGCGCAGCAAATTGTAGCGGTCGACACCTTGGTCGACCGCCTGGTCGGAGCGGAAGTTTTCCCAATAGGGCAGCACGTGGGCGGCGATGAAGTCGACGTTGGAGGCAAGGTCGGGGTTGTCGCGCCAGATGTTCCAGATCTCGCCGGTGGTCACGGGCACGCGGACCGCGCCCTTCACCTTCTTGATCATGTCGATGAGGTCTTCGACCTTCTGCTCGCCGCGGTAGATCACCTCGTTGCCGACGACGACGCCGTTGACGTTGCTGTTCTTGCGGGCGAGCTCGATGGCGGCCTTGATCTCGCGCTCGTTGCGATCCGGGTCCTTGTCGATCCAGGCGCCGACCGTGACCTTGATGCCGAATTCGGCGGCGATGGGCGGCACCAACTCGTTGCCTTCCGTCGCCGAGTAGGAGCGGATGGCACGCGTGATGGTGGAGAGCTTTTTCATGTCGGCGCGAATCTTGTCGGGATCGACGTTGTTGTCGACGACATGGCCGGGTTCGAACGGAGTGTAGGAGAGGCTCGGCAACAGGCCCTTGAAGTCAGGCGCGGGCTCCTTGTCGCGCAGGACTCCCCACAGCCCGGCGTGAAGCAGGGACACGAGCAACAGAACGGCGGCGACAACGCGCATCGCGGCTAAACCAAAAGGGGCTGAGGTGGCAGGGAAGCGGATCCGACCCCGAGATCCGACCGAGTCCGCGGCAAAGGGAGCATACCTCTGCCGCGCGGTTTCACAACTGTCATGGCCTCATGACCGTATGAGGGCATGACAGTTTCGGAGTGTGCGGCAGTGCCAACCGTCTCTATCGCCGATCGTTCCTGAACGGCAGCTGAAACGATCCGCAATTATTTCGGGGGCGCCGGCGATGGGCTTGCCGCGGGCGAGGGGCTCGCGGCCGGCTGCGGGGCTTGCGAATTGCCTGTGGTCGGCGCTGCCGGCTGGGAGGCCGCGGCCGCCGCCTGCTGCGGCTGGGAGGCCGGATTAATCCAGCAAGCGTGCACACGGCTGTCCAGGGTCTCGGCGACCTTGGGATCGATCTGGCCGCCGAACCGGGTCAGGCAGCGGAAGGCGGCCTGGATGTGGCCGCCGGGGCAGCCGAAGCGGTCATAGAGGTCGAGATGTCGGAACGCGGTATCGAGGTCATCCCGCCACATCAGACGGACCACGCGCCGGCCGAGCCAGACGCATTCGGGATTGCCGGCCGGGCCGTTGATGACCTGGGCGGCTTCGGCGAACTCGTCGGTGCGGCGCTGGTTCTGGGCGGCGTCCTTGGCGGCGGCGTCGGCAGGCTGGGCGGCTGCCTTGCTCTGGTCGGGGGCGGGCGTGCCGCTCTGGGCGGAGGCGCTAGCGAGGCCGGCCAGAGCCAGAAGGGAGGAGACGGCCAAGGTGGCGGCGAACTGCCGCAGGACCGCATTTCGTGACTGACGCACCCGTTGCCGCATGAATTCCCCAATTTCTCCGCTCACCGCCGGCGCCAGGATCCCGCGGACGCGCTAGCTGATGGCGTCCAAATGGGTCTCCAATGCGGCGGAAAAGTCCCGCAAAATCCCATGACCTGTATTTCGAATTTTGTCCAGCAAAGTCACGATCCTAGGCCTCTGTCGAACGGCCGCAGGTAAATTGCTCAGGTAAATTCCTTGGGGGAGCGGGCGCCACCCCGGTGACACCCCTTGGCAGACGGCGTGCGAGCAGGTAATCGACGGCACCTCGGGAGGACGGAACCTATTTCTCTTCGTACGCCACTGGCGCTTCTGCTCGTTTCACTGGGTGCGATTGCTGCCGTGTGGTGGTGGCTGGCCACGCCGATCACGCTCGCGCGCGCCCCGATTGATCCCGCCGACAAGGTTCAGTGCGTCTCCTACGCGCCGTTCCGCGGCGAGCAGTCGCCGCTGAACGCATGGACCCATATCGAGGCCGACCAGATTGAGCAGGATCTGCGCCAGCTCAAGGAGATCACCGACTGCGTCCGCACCTATTCGATGGAGAACGGGCTCGACCAGGTGCCGGCGATCGCCGCCAGGATCGGCGGGCTGAAGGTGCTGCAAGGCATCTGGCTCTCCAGCAACCGCTCCAAGAATCTTGAGCAGGCTGCGCTGGCGGTCCGCCTCTCCAAGGATTTCCCCGGAATCATCACCGCGGTCATCGTCGGCAACGAGGTGCTGCTGCGCGGCGAGATGACGACCACCGACCTCGTCTCCATCATCCGCTCGGTGAAGGCCCAGGTCAGCGTGCCCGTCACTTATGCCGACGTCTGGGAGTACTGGCTCAGGAATCGCGAGGTCTACGACGCCGTCGACTTCGTCACGATCCACATCCTGCCCTATTGGGAGGATTTTCCGGTCAAGGCGAAGTTCGCAGCAAGCCATGTCGAGGCGATCCGCGAGCGCATGGCGGTGGCATTCCCTGGCAAAGAGATCCTGATCGGCGAAACCGGCTGGCCCAGCGAAGGACGCATGCGCGAGGGCGCGCTGCCGTCGCGTACCAACCAGGCGCGCGTGGTCTCGGAAATCCTCAGCCTGGCAAAGGCGCAGAAATTCCGCGTCAATCTGATCGAGTCCTACGACCAGCCATGGAAGCGCAAGCTGGAAGGCACTGTCGGCGGTTACTGGGGTCTGTATGACTCGGTGCGCCGGAACCTGAAATATCCGCCCGGCCAGCCGATCAGCAATTTCCCTTACTGGAAATGGTACATGGGCGCGGGCATGAGCCTGTGCGTGCTGGTGTTCGCGGTCGCCGGCCTGACGCTGCGCAGGCGGCCGTGGACGCCGCGCTTCTCGGCCTGGCTCGGGGTGGCGATCTCGGCGACGTCGGCGGGCATCCTGCTCGGGATCGGCGCCGACAAGATGTATTACGAGAGCTACGGCTGGGCGGGCTGGCTGCATTGGGGAGCGCTGCTGCTGGCCGGCATCCTATCGCCGATCTTCTGCGCGCAGGCGATGGTGATCGGCCGGAGCTTGCCGACCTTCCTCGACCTGCTCGGTCCGCGCGAGGGCCGCAAATGGTCGAAGCTCACGGCCGTGCTCGGCCTGACGCTGGCGGTGAGCGCGGTGATCGCGGCGGAGACCGCGCTCGGCTTCGTGTTCGACCCGCGCTACCACGACTTCCCCTACGCCTCGCTGACGATGGCGGTGGTGCCGTTCGCGTTGCTGATGTTGAACCGGCCGCAGATCGGCCAGCGTCCGATCGCGGAAGCGGTGTTTGCGGGCGTGCTCGCGCTGTCGGCGGTCTTTGTGCTGATCAACGAAGGCCGCGACAATTGGCAGTCGCTGTGGACCTGCGCGATCTATCTCTTGTTCGCGTTCACGCTGTGGCGGGCGCGGGCCGAGCAAATCCAAGAATGAACAGGCCGATCGCAAGGCCCGCCAGCAAGACATTGTAGAGCACGATGCCGAGGCCGGCGGCGATGATGCCGACGGTCAGGAGCACGATCGACGGCCGCATCAGGTTCAGCGTCGCCGCCACCAGCGCGACAATCCCGAACACCGAATTCTTGAACAGCACCGTCGAGACCGAGCGCGCCTTGCAGATCAACGTCTGGAGGCCGGCGTCGCAGGCGAGCCCGACGGTCGAGTTCTCGATGCCAAGATAGCGCAGATAGAGCGCATAGCCGACGGATGCGAAGCCGACGACGAGCAGGAACTGCACCTGGTAGGGCGTGAGGCGGAAGGGCTTTTTTGTCATGGGCGCAATATGGTCGGGAAGAAGGGAGGGGGCAACAGGGGAGGTCGATAATTCTCCTGACCCGTGTGGACCAAACCGGAGCAAAGCTATCGCCGTCTAGTTGGCGAAGACGTTGCCCTCCTGAACCGAGCAGGATGCCGGTCCTGCCGAAACGGATTCGAACTCGAGCATCTTGCCGGTCGCGTTGCTGCGCACCGTTGCCGCGCCGCCGCCGGACTTGCCAGTCAGCACTTCGGCGCTGCATGACGACCCGCCGTCGAACGTGACGCGGATCCGGCGGCCGAGCCCGTGATTGTTGGCGGTCGAAATCAGGGTGTTGCCCTGGAAGGTCACGGCACCGGCGCCGTCGGCACCGCTTCCGCTGTCGCCGACACGATCCTTCGACCCCGAGGTGCGTCCGTTCGCCGTCGTCGAGGTCAGGCGTTTGAACAGTTGACCTTTGGTGCTGACATAGACGGTGAACGAGAGCGGGATGGAGACCGACTTGAAGGCGCCTTCGCCTTGTACGCGCTGGCTCCGCGCTTCATTCCAGCTGACACGCAACGTCTTGCCGTAAAAGCTCTGGGGGGCTGCCTGCGCGCTCGATGCAATGGTCATTCCGGCAGCGACGACAAACAATTTCAATCCGCGCATTGAAAGCAATTCCTTCTCAAATGGGCGACTTAAAAATAGAAGACGCTGAATTGGGGCCTGCGATCAATCGTTCCGCAAATTGCGAATTCTCTATCGCCTGAAGAACGACGACAATGTCGATCCCGCAGACGCCGTCTCCGGCTTGGCTGCTGCTGCCGGCTGCGCCGCTGGTGCCGGCGCCGGCTCTTCGCGCTTCGATGAGCGCTTTGACGAATAACCGCGGCGATGCTTGTCCGGCTTGGCGGCGGGCGCAGGCGCCGTCTCGGCTTGCGGCACCGAATCCTGGGTCTTCTCGGAGTTCTTCTCCAAAACCCTGTCCTGAGACTTTTCTTGTCCCTTGTCCGATCCGCCGCGCAGTGACAGGCGCTGGCCGTCGAACACGGTGGTCTCGCAATGGCGATCGCTTTCGGCGAGGCCGGCGCAGAGCTTTGCCGCGGCGGCGGCGTTGATCAGCGGGCCGGCACCCAGGCGAAGCTGCATGCCGAGGCCGGTGGTGCCTTCCTTGATCATGATGATCGGCCGCAGCGCCGCTATTTCCGGATTGGATTTGCTCACGCCGCGCCAGAGCGCGCGCAGGCCATCGAGCGAGTTGGCGCCGCCGAGATCGATCGCAAAGCGAGTCTGTTGAACCGCAATTGAAGGCGCTTCGCTCTCGGCTGCCTCCGGCGGCTTGGCTGGCACGGCTGCGACTTCGGTCGGGGCGGGCGCCGGCTCGGGCTTCTTCTCGCTCGTA
Organism: Bradyrhizobium sp. OK095; assembly: GCF_900109945.1. Lineage (GTDB taxonomy): Bacteria > Pseudomonadota > Alphaproteobacteria > Rhizobiales > Xanthobacteraceae > Bradyrhizobium. The sequence goes on along the minus strand of NZ_FOBX01000007.1, from coordinate 92,202 downwards.
TCGGGCTGAACCAGTTTCGACGCGGCCGGATCGGGCGGCGCCATGATCGACTTGGACGGCACCAGCGGAAGCATCGGCAGCGCCGACGTCGTCATGGGTGACTGCTGCACGAGCGAAGCGGCAGCCGCAGTCTGCGGCGGCGGGCCTGCCGGCTCCTTGGCGGCGTCCTTCGAAGTTTCCTTCGATGATTCCTTGGCGGCCTCCGCGCGCGGCTTGTCGCTCGCTGGTGCCGGCGTCGAGGCGACCGGCGCGATAGTGGGGGCTGGCGGTCCAACCAGACCGGGGGCGTCCTGCGGCTTCGCTGCGGAGGCCTGCGGCGTCACTGCGTTCTGTTTCGCGATCGCGCCGGTGGCGGAATCGAGCCCTTGCTCCAGCACGGTGACGCGCGAATAGAGCCGGTCGCGATCGGTGTTCAGCGTCTCGATCGCGGAGGCGAGACGTCGAGCCTCGTTCTGGCTCTCCTTGGTCAGCATCTGCAACCGGTCGGCCTGGCGCGCGAGATCGGCGGAGGCGACCTGGTCGCGGCGCCAGCCGAGTTGGGCCTGGTTGGCGAACACCGCGAGCACGACGGCGCCGACGGCGGCCACGCCCCACGAGCCCAGCCGCCACATCATGCGGCGGTCGAACGAGCTTTCTTCGGCCAAAAGTCCGGAGAACAGCCCGCCGGTCTCCTTGTCGCCGAAGGCGTCCGCCAGTGGGTCGGAATCCTTTGCCATGAACGTTAAGTGCCCAGCCCCTGTCCGGCTTCCCCCGAATCAATCAAGGAACATTAACAGGAAAAGCGTGTCGCACTTGAACTCCGGGCGTTTGCGGGGGTAGCAAGGCAGCAAGCATGAGGGCGGCCTTCCGCCTGCCGCGCCCATTGATTCGGCCGTATCTGACAGGATTTCGATGACCGCCCGTTCCAGCCTCACGATCGTGCTCGCCGCCGGCGAAGGCACGCGTATGCGATCGAGCTTGCCGAAAGTGCTGCACCCGGTCGCTCACCAGACGCTGCTCGCCCATGTGCTCGCCGCCGCACCTAAGGGAACCGGCACGTCGCTGGCCGTCGTGATCGGTCCCGACCATCAGGCCGTCGCGGACGAGGCGAAGCGCATTCGGCCCGACGCACTCACTTTCGTGCAGAGCGAGCGGCTCGGTACCGCGCATGCCGTGCTGGCGGCGCGCGAGGCGATCGCGCGCGGTGTGGACGATCTCCTGATCGCCTTCGGCGACACGCCGCTGATCTCGGCCGAGACTTTTGCGCGGCTGCGCGCGCCGCTCGCCAGGGGCGCTGCGATTGCTGCGCTCGGTTTTCGTGCCGCCGATCCCACCGGCTACGGCCGCTTCATCGTCGAGGGCGCCCGCCTGGTCGCGATCCGCGAGCAGGCTGATGCCAACGATGCCGAGCGCAAGATCAATCTGTGCAATGCCGGCGTGATGGCGATCGACGGACGCCGCGCGCTCGAAATCCTCGACAAGATCGGCAATGCCAATTCCAAGGGCGAATTTTATCTGACGGATGCGGTCGGCATCGTCCGCGAGCAGGGATGGGAGTCCGTGGTGATCGAGACCAGCGAGGACGAGGTGCGCGGCATCAACACCAAGGCGCAGCTTGCGGAAGCGGAAGCCGTGATGCAGGCGCGGCTGCGCAAGACGGCGATGGAGGCCGGCGTCACACTGATCGCCCCTGAGACTGTCTACTTGTCCGCCGACACATCGTTCGGCAAAGACGTGACCATCGAGCCGTTCGTGGTGATTGGCCCAGGCGTGTCCATCGCCGACGGCAGCGTGATCCATTCCTTCTCGCACATCGTGCAGACCACGCTCGGCAAGAACGTCTCGATCGGCCCCTATGCGCGCTTAAGGCCCGGCACCTCGCTCGGCGACGGCGCGCGGATCGGCAATTTCGTGGAGACCAAGGCGGCGACGCTGGAGGCCGGCGTCAAGGTCAACCATCTCTCCTACATTGGCGACGCCACCATCGGCGCCAACTCCAACATCGGCGCCGGCACCATCACCTGCAACTACGACGGCTTCAGGAAGCACCAGACGGTCATCGGGCAGGGCGCCTTCGTCGGCACCAACTCCTCGCTGGTCGCACCGGTGAAAATCGGCAACGGCGCCTATATCGGCTCGGGCTCGGTGATCACGCGCGACGTGCCCGACGACGCGATGGCGCTGGAGCGCAGCCCGCAGACCATCAGGGAAGGCGGCGCGGCGCGTTATCGCGAGATGAAGACGCGGGGCAAGAAGCTGGAAAAGAAGCCGGAGAAATGAGCGGCGCGTGCCGATCCCTGATCGGTGTCGCTAGGGGCGTGCTCGTGGACGACGACTTCATCGACGATACCATCACATTCCTCGTCAATCGCGTCATCACGCCGCCGGGACAATGGGTGCTGGAACAGTTCAGCGAGCGCCGGCCAAACGAGATCGCATCGCTGTTCACCGGAATAGCGTTCTGGGCGTTCGTCGTTTTCCTCGTCTTTGCCCTGGTGCTGGGGTGGTGAGGCGCGCCGCTAGTCGTCGTCTGCGACGTCCGAGACCATCGCGCGCGTCAAGCGCCAGCCGCGCGGCCTGGCGCGCTTTACCGGTTCGCCGGCTGCCTGCGTCATGAGGACAGGCTTGCTTTCCTTGCCTCGCTCCATGGCGCGCTGTGGCGGCGGCCAATGCGCAAGGTGCGTGCCTGTGGTCTCGCTTGCGCGCACCAACGTCGATGACAGACCCTTGCGGTCGGACGAGCCTTTCATGGCCATATCTCCCTCAGGGGAAATCGTTGGCCAAATTTGTTGACAACAAGTTAATCCACGCGGTTTAACGCCGACCAAATCGACGCAGTCGACGCAGGACGCGAGCCCGCGCTGTCTCAATCAGCAATAATTATTGAGTATCTGGTTCCTTAGGAACTTCGCTAAAAACCGAGCGCGTCGTTTAGGCGATTTTTCGACGATTTGGGGGATATTGATCCGCATGTGCGGGATTGTCGGCATTCTCGGGCGCGAACCGGTTGCAGAGCAATTGGTGGATTCGCTCAAACGTCTTGAATATCGCGGCTACGATTCCGCGGGCGTCGCCACGCTCGAAGGCAAGCATCTCGAGCGCCGCCGCGCCGAGGGCAAGCTGAAGAATCTGGAGAAGCGGCTGGAAGCCGAGCCGCTCAAGGGCACGACCGGCATCGGTCACACCCGCTGGGCCACCCACGGCAAGCCGACCGTCAACAACGCCCATCCGCACGCGACCGAGCGCGTCGCCGTGGTCCACAACGGCATCATCGAGAATTTCCGCGAGCTGCGCGAGGAGCTCGAGAAGAAGGGTACGGTCTTCCACACTCAGACCGACACCGAGATCGTGCTGCATCTCGTCGACGATCTGCTGACACGCGGCAACAAGCCCGTGGAAGCGGTGAAGCTGACGCTGGCGCGGCTGCGCGGCGCCTTCGCGCTCGGCTTCATCTTCGCCGGCGAAGACGACCTCATGATCGGCGCCCGCAACGGCCCGCCGCTTGCGATCGGCTATGGCGACGGCGAGATGTATCTCGGCTCCGACGCCATTGCGCTTGGCCCGTTCACCGACACGATCAGCTATCTGGAAGACGGCGACTGGGTCGTGCTGACCCACACGAGCGCCACGGTCTTCGACAAGGACGGCCACGCCGTCCAGCGCGAGAAGATCAAGCACGCCGCCTCGACCTCGCTGGTCGACAAGGCCAACTACCGTCATTTCATGGCGAAAGAGATCCACGAGCAGCCGGAAGTGGTCGGCCACACCTTGGCGCGCTATGTCGACATGGCGACCGAGCGCGTCTCGCTGCCGGTCAAGCTGCCGTTCGACTTCAAGAACATCCAGCGCATCAACATCACGGCCTGCGGTACCGCGAGCTATGCCGGCTTCGTCGCAAAATACTGGTTCGAGCGCTTTGCGCGGGTGCCGGTCGAGGTCGATGTCGCCTCCGAATTCCGCTACCGCGAGGCGCCCTTGCGCAAGGGCGATCTTGCGATCTTCATCTCGCAATCGGGCGAGACCGCGGACACGCTGGCTGCGCTGCGCTACGCCAAGGCCGAGGGCGTGCACACGGTGGCCATCGTCAACGTGCCGACCTCGACGATCGCGCGCGAGAGCGAGACCGTGCTGCAGACGCTGGCCGGCCCCGAGATCGGCGTTGCCTCGACCAAGGCTTTCACCTGCCAGCTGATGGTGCTGGCAAATCTTGCGATCGCAGCCGGCAAGGCCCGCGGCGAACTGTCCGACGAGGACGAGACCAAGCTGGTTCATGGCCTCGTCGAAATCCCGCGTCTGATGTCGGCCGCGCTCACCACCGAGGTTCAGATCGAGAAGCTGGCGCGCGAGATCGCGAAATCGCGCGACGTGCTCTATCTCGGCCGCGGCACCAGCTTCCCGCTGGCGCTCGAAGGCGCGCTGAAGCTGAAGGAGATCTCCTACATCCACGCCGAAGGCTATGCCGCCGGCGAGCTCAAGCACGGCCCGATCGCGCTGATCGACGAGACCATGCCGGTCGTCGTCATCGCGCCCTACGACCGCGTGTTCGAGAAGACCGTCTCGAACATGCAGGAGGTCGCCGCCCGCGGCGGCAGGATCATCCTGATGACCGACGCCAAGGGCGCGGAGGAGGCGACCGTCGAGTCCCTCGTCACCATCGTCATGCCCGACATGGCGGCAGCCTTCACGCCGATGGTCTATGCCGTCCCCGTGCAGCTGCTCGCCTATCACACGGCTGTTATCATGGGCACCGACGTGGATCAGCCGCGCAACCTCGCCAAATCGGTGACCGTGGAATAGGCACAAGGGATCAGGCCGGAACGCTAGGTACTCTTTCAAAACCTGCTAGAAGACCCTAGCTTGAGTGCTGCGACCGACCTGGAACCAGAATGACCACCCGCGACGACGCGCCTGCGCCGCTTGATCCCGCGCCGGAACCGCATACCGGCCTGATGGGCCGCTTCCGCAACTATTTTCTGACCGGCCTCGTCGTGACGGGGCCGATCGCGATCACCGTCTATCTGGTCTGGTGGTTCGTCACCTGGGTTGACGGCGTGGTGCGGCCGTTCATTCCGCTGGCTTATCGGCCCGAAACCTACATGCCCTACGTCATTCCCGGCTGGGGACTGATTGTCGCGTTCTTCACGCTGACGCTGGTCGGCTTCCTCGCCGCCAATCTGATCGGCCGGACGCTGGTCGACGTCGGCGAGACGTTTCTCGGCCGCATCCCGGCGGTGCGCGCCATCTACCGCGGCCTGAAGCAGGTGTTCGAGACGCTGTTCTCGGGCAAGGGCTCGAGCTTCCGCAAAGTCGGCCTGGTCGAATTTCCCTCGCCGGGCATGTGGTCGATTGTGCTGATCTCGCAGTCGCCGAACGAAGAGGTCGCGCGCAGCCTGCCGGGACAGGAGGAGCATGTCTCGGTGTTTCTGCCGTGCTCGCCCAACCCGACCACGGGCTTCTTCTTCTACGTGCCCAAAAGCAAAATCGTCGAGGTCGACTTGAGCACCGAGGATGCCGCGACTCTGATCATGTCGGCCGGCGTGGTGCAGCCGGGCGCGGCGCCCGATCCGAAAAAGGCAGCCGCACTCGCGGGCATGGCGAATGCCGCGCGCATCGCCAATGCGTCGGCGCTCCGGCCCCAGCCTGCGAAGGTGGAGTAGGGCCATTCCCCTGCGGGATGGCCGCATTCACGCAAAGCAGTTTCGTCCTCTGCTAGTGTTCCGGTTGAATTGAGCGCCTCGCTCGGAATTCGACCTGGAGTGCACGATGTCCAAAACCATAGCGATTCTCGCCCCCGGCGCCATGGGCAGCGCCGTGGCCCGTCGCATGAGCGAAAACGGCGCGCGCGTGCTGACGTCGTTGAAGGGGCGGAGCGAAGCGACGCTGAAACGCGCCGCGGATGCCGGCATGGTCGGCGCCGAGGACGAGGCGATCGCGGACGCCGACATCATCCTCTCGATCGTGCCGCCGGGCGAAGCCGTGGCTTTGGCCGAACGCCTGGCCGCGCTGATCGTGCGGCGCGCCAGCAAGCCGCTCGTGGTCGACTGCAACGCGGTCAACGTCGACACGGTGCAGCGGATTGAGGCGATCATCGGCTCGGCACAGGCGCCGTTCGTGGATGGCGGCATCATCGGCTTCCCGCCGCAGCCCGGCGGTAAGAGCCCGGCTTTCTATGTGTCCGGCGAGCACGCCAAAGACGTCGCGGTGCTGAAAGATTTCGGCCTCGACGTGCGGATCGTCGAAGGTCCGGTCGGTGCAGCCTCGGCGCTCAAAATGTCTTACGCCGGTATCGTCAAGGGCCTCGCCGGAATCAGCTCGGCCATGGTGGTCGCGGCCACGAAAGCAGGCGCCGCGGATGCGCTGCGCGACGAGCTCGCGCTGAGCCAGCCCGCGATTCTGGCGCGGCTCGAAGTCGCGCTGCCGGACATGCTTCCAAAAGCCTATCGCTGGGTTGCGGAGATGCGGGAGATTTCCGGCTTCCTCGGCGCTGATCATCCGGCGAGCCAGATCTACGAGGGCTTTGCGAAATGGTTCGAGCACCTCGCCGCGGACGCGAAAGGCGAAGCGATCGATGCTGACCTGATGAAAGCGTTTGCCGCGAGCATCGCGAAGAAAAAAGCCTAGGACAGCTGCTCAACAATCAGGCGTTGCGCAGCCAGTTTGAGCACCTTTTAAGTCCACGGCGCCGCAAAAGGGACACAGGCGCAACGCCAACTCTTGATTGGCCGTCGCGGGGAATGGTCGCGGAGAATCTCACATGCGGGCATGGGGTAGTGTCGTCGCGGCGTTGTGCGCCTTCACTTTGAGTCCTGTCGGAGTTCAGATCGCGTCGGGAGCCGAAGCCGCATCGAGCTGCGGCATTCCCGCGGACATCCATGACGGATGGACGATGACCGCGCCGGAAAAGCAGGGGTTGAATGCGACACTGCTCTGCGCGATGGACGACGGCATCAGCGGCGGCAAGCTCGCCAACGTGGACGACATCGTCATCGTTCGTCACGGCGTGCTCGTCTACGAGCGCTACTACTCGCGTTTCGACGCGACTACTCGGCACAACGGTTATTCCATGACCAAAAGCGTGGTCTCGCTGCTGGTCGGAATCGCCATGGATCGCGGCCTGATCAAGGATCTGGACACGCCGGTTGTTTCGTACTTTCCGGACAATGCCGATCTCCGTATGCCCGACAAGGACCCCATCACCCTTCGCCATCTCCTGACGATGTCAGCGGGATTGGGCTCCAGCAAAGCTCCCGGTATCTCTTTCGCGTACAGCGACGGGGAAACGGAGCTTATTGGAGCTATCCTGAAGAAGGTCACGGGAAAGACCGTCGATGTTCTCGCTCAGGAAAACCTGTTCGCGCCGCTTGGCATCAAAGATGTGAATTGGCGTCAAGATCCGTTCAGCGGTCTTCCGGCGTCGGCCAACGGGCTGAGTCTACGCCCTCGCGACTGGGCGAAAATCGGCCAGCTTGTTCTCAACCGTGGCGTTTGGGAGGGGCAGCAGATCGTTCCGGCGTCCTGGGTAGATCATCGACGGCTGAGCAGATCGAGACGGATGAGCCGCTCTCTGGTGGCTATGGATATCAGTGGTGGCTTGGTCGATCACCGGACAAGGACCGCGACGTTCAATGGGTTGCTGCGAAGGGCTTCAATTCCCAGAAGATCATCGTCATCCGCTCGCTCGACATGGTTGTCGTCTTCAACGCGTCCCGGCAATCCAAATACATGGTCGCTCCCGAGCTGGACCTCCTGGACCGATACATTTTGCCCGCGACTTCAAAGGATGCATCACGGACAGTCTCTGAGCTGCGCTGAAACGGAATCCAGAAAATTCGCGATGTCCCGGTCCCGTCTCAGGCGCACGACCGGAACATCCGGGCCGTATTGCACGCGTTCGGCCTCGATGACGGGCGCGCGCGCCACCTCGTAGCGCCACGCCTCCCTCATCAATCTCCAGTCGAACTGTTCCGGGCCCCCCTCGGGCAGATCGGGCCGCGTCGTGTCGCGATCGAAGGCCGAGCGCCAGAGAATGCGCCATTGGCAGAGCCAGCGCGGGCGGTCGATGACGACCAGAAGCTCGGCACGCGCAAGTGTGAGGTCGAACGCCAGCCCAGAGAAGCTGCCGTCGACGACCCATGCATCGCCCGAGGTCGCCTCCGCAACGCGTGTCCGAAAGCTTGCCGTGTCGGATGGCTTCCAGCCCGGCTGCCAGTACAGCACGTCGAGATGCACCACGGGCAATCGGAGCTTTCGTCCGAGATTCCGGGAGAGGCTGGTCTTTCCGCTTCCCTGGGAGCCAACGACGATGATCCGGCGCATGGTGGGAAGGTTTCACGAAATTGGCATCAGCGAAAGGTCAGGCCTTCCGGACTCGCTTTATTACCTCGCATGTAATTGAGCCGATCCGCAGCCTGACTAGTCTCCCGCTCATCCACCCGCCGGGACGCGTTCGAGGTTCCTGCCGGGCGTGTGTCACAGCATGAGGAGAGAGACATGCAAGCCGTGTTTACGAAGAAGGAGCCGCCGCAATGGCTGCTCGACATGTGGAAGGAGATCGATGACAAGACCTTCGGGCCGGGTTTCGACTGCTTCGTGGAGGACGCCGTCTGCAATCTCGGCGTCGCCGACTGGAAGGGGCGCGAGGCGATCCGCGCCAATCTGAAGGCCTTCATCGACACCGGCTTCACTGCGCGGCATCACGTCACCGAATATTGGGATGCGGGCTGGCTGAAGGTGTTTCGCGGCGTCGTGGACATGACGCCCAACGATGGTTCCATGAAGACGGTGCATCCGACGATGACGCACTTTTTCTACATGGACGAGCGGGACGACACCAAGGTGCGGCACTGGGTGGGTGCAGTGGGGCCCGTCGCCTTCGGTTGATTGTCCGCCATCGGCAACCCAAATGGTGCCTCGGGTGATCCGAGGCACCGACGCTCGCGCGTTGACGGCACGGCACCGTCCAAGGGAAGGATCGTTCGACAATGAAAGCGACCGCCGGCGCCCTCAGGGCACGCGCGACGTCTGCGGGCGCGCTGTTGCGTCAATGGCGGGACATTCGCGGTAAGACCCAGCTCGATCTGTCGTTCGATGCCGGCGTTTCGCAGAAGCACATCAGCTTCGTCGAGAGCGGCCGCAGCATCCCGAGCCGGCAGATGCTGCTCGATCTTGCCCAGGCCCTCGACGTTCCCTTGCGCGAGCGAAACGAGCTGCTGCTGGCTGCCGGCTACGCGCCGACTTACTCCGATCCCGCGCTCGAGGCGCCCGCCATGATGAGCATCAACCGCGCCCTGCAACGGATGCTGCGCCAGCATGAGCCGTTTCCAGCGATTGTGATGGATCGCTACTGGAACGTGCTGATGACCAATGAGGCCGCGCCTGAGCTGTTCAACTGCTTCATCGACATGTCGGCACGTCCCGTTCCGCGAAACCTGCTGCACCTCATGTTCGATCCCGATGGCATGCGTCCCTTCATCGCGAACTGGCCACAGACCGCCCGCGGCCTGCTGGCACGGGTCCATCGCGAGGCGGTCGGGCATGTCGTCGATTTAAGGACGAAGGCGCTGCTGGAGGAGCTGTCGCGATACCCCGGCGTGAAGCCGGAATGGCGCGCGCCGTCGGCCTCCGATGCGATGCCGATGATCCCGCTCAGTTTCGTCAAGGATGGGGTGACACTCGACTATTTCTCCCTGATCACGACGGTCGGAACGCCGCAGACCGTGACGGCGGAAGAGCTGCGGCTCGAGTGCATGTTTCCCGCCAACGATGCGACCGAGGCAGAGCACGGCAGGTTCTTGCGCGCGCATGCGTAGCGATGCAATCCAGAGTCCCTCCGCGGAAAGATTCTGGATTGCTTCGCCGCGCTCGCAATGACAAGAATGGTCGCCGCATGCAATGGGAGTTCGAATGAGAGTTCTGGTAATCGGCGCGGGCGCGCTTGGCGGCTATTACGGAGCGCGTCTGGTCCGAGCGGGTGGCGACGTGACCTTTCTGGTGCGCGAGAAGCGGGCGCAGCAATTGCGGCAGAATGGTTTGCAGGTCGTGAGCCCGCATGGCGACTTTGCCGTGCAGCCGAAAATCGCCGTGGCGAACGACCTCAAGGAGACGTTCGACGTCGTGCTCGTCGGCGTCAAATCCTATTCGCTGGACGACGCGATGAGCCAGTTTGCCCCGGCCGTAGGCGCCAGCACGATGATTCTGCCGATACTCAACGGATTGAAACATATTGACGCCCTGATCGCGCGATTTGGCGCGAGCTGCGTCCTTGGCGGCCTCGCGAATGTCAGTGCCGGGCTCGACGGGGATGGTCGTGTCGTTCAGTTCATGGCCAATCAGACGATTGTCTTCGGCGAGATCACGGGTTCGCTGGGCGAGCGCACGTTGGCTCTGGAAGCGCTGCTCCATGTCCCCGGTATCGACGTGCGCGCCAGCGAAACGATCATGCAGGACATGTGGGAGAAGTTCGTCCAGCTCTCGACGCTCGCGGGCATCACCTGCCTGATGCGCGCGAGTGTCGGCGACATCCTGGCCGTGCCGAACGGCGAGCAATCGATCTTCCGCCTGTTCGCGGAATGCTGCGCCGTCGCGACGGCTTCAGGTTTTGAGCCACGCGCTCCGTTCATCGAGTTTGACCGAAAACTGTTCACCACCCTGGACTCGCCGCTCAAGGCCTCGATGCTGCGCGATATCGAGCGCGGTTCGATGACCGAGGCGGAGCATATCCTGGGCGATATGGCCAATCGCGCCCGTGCGCTCGGCATCGACACGCCGCTATTGGATTTGGCCCGGGCGCATGTGGCGGCCTACGAAGTCGGGCGGCAGAGAGCGGCCGGCTAACCCGCTCCGATCAGCGGGATCGCCTCGTCCCGCTCGTAGAGATACAGCAGGCAGCGCAGCGCTTCGCCGCGCTCGCCCTTCAGCTTTGGATCTTCCTTCAGGATGCGCAGCGCCTCGTCACGGGCCTGCGCGATGAGCTGGCCGTGGACTTCCGGGCGCGCGATGCGGTAGCCGGGCAGGCCGCTCTGGCGCACGCCCAGCACGTCGCCTTCGCCGCGCAGCTTCAGATCCTCCTCGGCGATGCGAAAACCATCGGTGGTCTCGCGGATCACCTTCAGCCGCGCTTTCGACATCTCGCCAAGCGGCCGCAGCCTCTCGAGCCGCGAGATTCTGCTCGATCTCACTTAACCATCGAGGAGAAGCCGTGGGCCTCTCCGTTGGGCGACGTCAGCCTCTTTTCCAAGGCACTCCCATATAAACAGACTTGATCATTGCCGCCGGCTAATGCGGTTGGAGAATTTCCTGAGGTCTTGAACAAAAAACCGCACGCTTGGCTCTCGAAGGAGTTTATCGATGACAAAGTTGTCCGTCACGCTACTGGCCACATCCATCAAACTTCCCAAGCCAATAGCGCCCAAACCAAGCGAAGCGGCAATTCTGATGGTCTTCGCAGTAGGCGTTTGAGCCATTGGCGTATCCTGCAGGATATCGACGTAAGCCGTAACCAGTTCCTTCTCACTTAGGTTCCGATGGCTGTGAAACCACTGTCGAAACGCTCGTGCGTGCTGGCTGCCGGATAGCTTGATAAACTTCGCGAAGGCGGCTTCATCATCGATAATCGCTCGTGAAATCGACGGGACGCTCGAATAGCTTAGAAAACGCCAAGCTAACTCACCAGATGCTTGGCCATTTGTTAAACGAGCCAGCTTCAAGGCGATCGAGTCTGCTATCGGCGATGCGGTATGCGTGCTCTCGCATTGAAAGTGACGCGCGAGATACAGTTCGATGTTTACAAGATGAAGTGCCAGGCAAGCATCGATTGGGTCGGTTTCAACCTTGGTACCCGGTCCAAGCACGCGAACTTGCATGGAGGGCATTCCGGGTAGGTCTAAGAGCGCTGGATTGGCGGTGGCAAACTCATCCTTCCACAGAGACGTTTGCTTTAGATCTGAAATGGTGTCCAGCTGAGTGGCACCCGATACCGCTGCCATTTCAAGTTCGCTTGTGCCAGCGAAGATAACGTTTATGAGTCGCTGTCGATTCTTGGGGGGACACTGCGCGTGAGTAAGCGCCGCGGATATGGACTCCGGCACGGGTGAACAGTCCGGTCGTTGCCCACTCGGATCCATGTATGCAACAACGGTTCCGTCGCCATTTCCTTGTACATAGCCAAGAGAGCCCCGCAGGCGGACGAATCCAATTCTGTCCTCGGCGATCAATGTCGCGAGATTTGCTTCTCCTACCAGCATTAGCAAGCCGGTGGCCGCAAGATAATCTTGTACCGGGATCAGGATCTTGTCATGGAGCAAGAGGTGGTCACATAGCGACTGAAATATCGCGTCGCTGCGCTCAAGATACCTAGCTAAATGTAAGCCATCGATGTTGAGTGGGGCGGAGAGATTGCCTGCCAGCACCTTCAGCATTTCTTACGTCTCCCCATCCACAGCCGTATCAGCTCAACCCGCCCCGATCAGCGGGATCGCCTCGTCCCGCTCGTAGAGATACAGCAGGCACCGCAGCGCCTCGCCGCGCTCGCCCTTCAGCTTCGGGTCGTCCTTGAGGATGCGCAGCGCCTCGTCGCGGGCCTGGGTGATGAGCTGGTCATGGACTTCCGGGCGCGCGATGCGGTAGCCGGGCAAGCCGCTCTGGCGCACACCCAGCACGTCGCCTTCGCCGCGCAGCTTCAGATCCTCCTCGGCGATGCGAAAACCGTCGGTGGTCTCGCGGATCACCTTCAGCCGCGCTTTCGACATCTCGCCAAGCGGCTCCGAGTAGAGCAGGAGGCAGGTCGAGGCCTCCGAGCCGCGCCCGATTCGGCCGCGCAATTGGTGCAGCTGGGCGAGGCCAAAGCGTTCGGCGTTCTCGATCACCATGATGGTCGCGGCCGGCACGTCGACGCCGACCTCGACCACGGTGGTGGCGACCAGCAGCCCGATCTCGTGGGCGGCGAACTGGCCCATCACGCGGTCCTTCTCGGTGCCCTTCATCTGGCCGTGAACGAGGCCGACGCGGTCGCCAAAACGTTTTTGCAGGCTCTCGAAACGCTTGGTCGCGTTGGTCAGGTGCTCGGTGCCCTCGGCCTCGGATTCCTCGACCAGCGGGCAGATCCAGTAGACCAGCTTGCCTGCCTCCAAGGCGCGGCCGATGCTGTCGGTGACCTCTCCGAGCCGGCTCATCGAGATGGTGCGGGTTTCGATCGGCTGGCGACCCGCGGGCTTTTCGCGGAGCTCGGAGATATCCATGTCGCCGAAATAGGTCAGCACCAGCGTTCGCGGAATCGGCGTCGCGCTCAGCACCAGCACGTCGACGGCTTCGCCCTTGGACGTCAGCGCAAGGCGCTCGCGCACGCCAAAGCGGTGCTGCTCGTCGACGATGGCGAGCGCGAGATTGCGAAAAATCACATCGTCCTGGATCAGCGCATGGGTGCCGACGAGGAGATTGATCTCGCCGGCTTCGAGTTGCGCCAACAGCTCGCGCCGCTCCTTACCCTTTTCCCGGCCGGTGAGGATCGCGACCCGCATGCCGGCACGCTCGGCGAGCGGCGCGATGGTCTTGATATGCTGGCGCGCCAGGATTTCGGTCGGGGCCATCAGCGCGGCCTGCTTGCCGGCCTCAGTGACGGCGGCAGCAGCGAGCAGCGCCACCACGGTCTTGCCGGAGCCGACGTCGCCCTGGAGCAGGCGCAGCATGCGCACAGGTTGTTGCAGATCGCTGGCGATCGCGGCGGCAGCGTCGCGCTGGGATGACGTCAGCGCATAGGGCAGGGCGTCGATGATCTTGTTGCGCAGATGCCCGTCGCCGGCGTTGCGCACGCCGGCCGGACGGCGCAGCTGCGCGCGGATCAGGGCGAGTGCGAGCTGGCCGGCGAGCAGCTCGTCGAAGGCGAGACGCGACCAGAACGGTTTTTCGGGCAGAATGTCCGTCAGCTCGACCGGCTGATGCACGCGATTGAGCGCCTCAGCAATCGGCGGAAAATTGCAGCGCCGCATCACCTCCGGGCTGATCCATTCCGGCAACGCCGGCAGCTTCAGGAGTGCCTGCGAGACCGCGCGGCGGAGCGAGCCGAGTGCCAGGCCTTCCGTCAGCGGATAAACGGGATCGATGCCGGAGAGCTTTGAGATCGCCTCCTCGTCCAGCACGCGGTCGGGATGCACGATCTGGGGAATGCCGTCATACGTCTGGAGCGTGCCGGAGACGTAACGCTTCTCGCCCATCGGCAGCAGCTTCTCGACATAGCCCGGCTTGGCACGAAAGAACGTCAGCACCACGTCGCCGGTATCGTCGCTGGCATAGACCAGATATGGCGCACGCGAATTGCGCGGCGGGGGCGGGCGATGGCGATCGACGGTGACCTCCAGCGTCACCATGGTTCCCTGGACCGCGTCGCGGATCTTTGGCCTGGCACGGCGGTCGATGACCTGGCTCGGCAGATGCAGCAACAGATCGACCAGCCGCGGCGTCTCGTTGCGGCTGAGCAGATATTGCAACAGCTTGTCCTGCTTCGGACCGACGCCGGGCAGGCTGGTCACGGGAGCAAACAGCGGATTGAGGAGGCTCGGGCGCATGGATGCGAATCTAGGATCGTTTCGCCCCGTCATGCCCGGCTTTCTGCCGGGCATCCACGGCTTTTTTCGTGCCCGCACGCGGGTATCGGGCCATGCCAAATCGAGGGCTGACACCGGCCGTTCCAATGGCTATATCACCCCCGCCCGGCACGCCCGGGCTTTCGGCGTTTGACTGGATCTGAGACATGACGGGAACGACACGTTCGAGCAACGGGCTGGACGACCGCCGCAAGCGGCTGCTGTTCCGCTGCTGGCACCGCGGCACGCGCGAAATGGACCTGATCCTCGGCCGTTTCGCCGATGCCGAGATCGGCAATCTGTCGGATGACGAGCTGACCGAGCTCGAGACCCTGCTCGAAGAGCCCGATCCGGACCTCTATGCTGCCATCATTGGTGACAAGCTGTTGCCACCTGATGTCACCGGCGCACTGTTTGCCCGCATCAAGGCGTTCCCGATTACGGACGGCAATTTATGAAACCGGGTTTGAAGTCGCCGGCCGAGCTGCTCACGCCCGGCCGCGCGCTGACGCTTGCCAATGTCGCGGAAGGTGCCGAGGGCCTGGTCGTCTCCGATCTGGCGCGTGCCCTTGCGGCGCGGCCGAAAAAGCCGGCTGTCAGCCTTGCGGTGGTCTGCCGCGACGGTGCGCGGATGCAGCAGCTCGAACGCGCGCTGCAATTTTTCGCGCCGGATCTGCCGGTGCTGACCTTTCCGGCCTGGGACTGCCAGCCCTATGACCGCGTCTCCCCGCATGGCGGCATTCTCGCCCAGCGACTGACGACGCTGGCGAGGCTGGCCTCGCTCACCGGCAGCGATAAGCCGCTGATCGTGCTGACCACGGTGAACGCAATCGTGCAGCGCGTACCCGCGCGCGAGCTTGTCGCGGCGCAGGCGCTGTCGGTCGCGCCCGGTAACGTCGTGCCGATGGACACCATCGTCGCCTGGCTCGAACACAACGGCTACAACCGCTCCTCGACCGTCCGCGAGCCCGGCGAATACGCCGTCCGCGGCGGCATTCTCGACCTCTTTCCCGCGGGCCTCGAACAGCCCGTCCGCTTCGATTTCTTCGGCGACAGCCTTGAATCGATCCGCACCTTCGATGCCGAGACCCAGCGCACGCTGGTGGACATGCGCGCGCTCAATCTCGTGCCGATCTCGGAATTCCAGCTCGTCACCGACACCATCCGCCGCTTTCGCATGGGCTATGTCGCCGAGTTCGGTGCGCCCGAGCGGGACGATGCGCTGTATGAGGCCGTCAGCGAAGGCCGACGCCATCCCGGCATGGAGCACTGGCTGCCGCTGTTCCAGGATCGGATGGACACGCTGTTCGACTATCTGCAAGGCGCAGCTGTCGCGATCGAGCCGCAGGCCGAGGACGCCGTCCGCGAGCGCTTCAAGCAGATCGAGGATTATTACGAGGCCCGGCGTGATGCATTGGAGCATCGGGCAGGCGGGGCGATCTACAAGCCGCTGCCGACCGACCGGCTCTATTTGACCGAAGAGGAGTGGGGCAAGCGTCTTGGCGACATCCCGCTGGCGCGGTTGACGCAGTTCTCGGTGCCGGCCGATGGCGCCAATGTCGTCGATGCCGGCGCGCGCAAGGGCCGCGATTTCGCGCCGGAGCGCAACGACAGCAAGGTCAACGTGTTCGAGGCCGTCGTCGCTCATGTGCATGGGCTGCTGACGAGCCGCAAGAAGGTCGTGATCGCACTGTGGACCGAAGGCTCGCGCGACCGTATGATTTCGATGCTGCGCGACCACAAGCTCACCCCCGTGACCAGCGTCAACAGCTGGCGGACGGTGCAGGCAACCCCGCGCAACGAGACCATGCTTGCCGTGCTCGGCCTGGAGAGCGGTTTCGAGACCGACGAGATTGCGCTGATCAGCGAGCAGGACATCCTTGGCGACCGCCTGGTGCGGCCGCGCAAGGCCAGCCGCAAGCTCGACAATTTCATCTCGGAGGTGACGAGCCTCACGGCCGGTGACATCGTCGTCCATGCCGACCACGGCATCGGCCGCTTCATCGGCTTGCAGACGCTCGACGTTGCCGGCGCGCCGCATGACTGCCTCGAACTGCATTATGCCGCGGACGCAAAACTTTTCCTGCCGGTCGAGAACATCGAGCTGCTGTCGCGCTACGGCTCCGACCAGACCACGGTCGAGCTGGATCGCCTGGGTGGCTCCGGCTGGCAGACTCGCAAGGCAAAACTCAAGAACCGCATCCGCGAGATCGCGGGCGAGCTGATCAAGATCGCCGCCGCGCGCCATCTGCACGAGGCGCCAAAAATGCCGGTGCAGCAGGGCGTCTACGACGAGTTCTGCGCGCGCTTCCCCTACGACGAGACCGAGGACCAGCTCGGCGCCATCGAATCCACCCTGAAGGATCTCGAGCTCGGTCGTCCGATGGACCGGTTGATCTGCGGTGACGTCGGTTTTGGCAAGACCGAGGTGGCGTTGCGCGCGGCTTTTGCCGTTGCACTCGAAGGCAAGCAGGTCGCTGTCGTGGTGCCGACCACGCTGCTGGCCCGCCAGCATCACCGGACCTTCACCGAGCGCTTCAAGGGCTTTCCGGTGAACGTGGCGCAGGCGTCGCGCCTGGTTCCGACCAAGCAGCTCAACGAGGTCAAGAAGGGGATCGCCGACGGCTCGGTCGACATCGTCGTCGGCACCCATGCGCTGCTGAGCAAGGCGATCAAGTTCCGCGACCTCGGACTCGTCATCGTCGACGAGGAGCAGCATTTTGGCGTCACTCACAAGGAGCGGCTGAAGGCGCTCCGCGCCGAGGTGCACGTGCTGACGCTGTCGGCAACGCCGATCCCGCGCACGTTGCAATTGGCGCTGACGGGCGTCCGCGAGCTCTCGATCATTGCTTCACCGCCGGTCGATCGCCTCGCGGTCCGCACCTTCGTCGCCCCGCATGATCCCTTGATGATCCGCGAGGCACTGCTGCGCGAGCGTTATCGCGGCGGCCAGGCGTTCTACGTGGTGCCGCGCATCGACGATCTCGCCGAGGTCAAGGATTTCCTCGACAAGAACGTGCCGGAGATGAAGGTCGCGGTCGCGCACGGGCAGATGCCGCCCGCGGTCATCGAGGACATCATGACCGCGTTCTACGACGGCAAGTTCGACATCCTGCTGTCCACCACCATCGTGGAATCCGGCCTCGATATCCCCAACGCCAACACGCTGATCGTGCACCGCGCCGACATGTTCGGCCTTGCCCAGCTCTATCAGTTGCGCGGCCGCGTCGGCCGCTCCAAGCTGCGGGCCTATGCGCTGTTCACGCTGCCGGCGCAGCAGAAGATCACGGCACAAGCCGAGCGCCGGCTCACCGTGCTGCAATCGCTGGAGACGCTCGGCGCCGGCTTCCAGCTTGCCTCGCACGACCTCGACATCCGCGGCGCCGGCAATCTGCTCGGCGAGGAGCAGTCCGGCCACATCAAGGAGGTCGGCTTCGAGCTCTATCAGTCGATGCTGGAGGAGGCGATTGTCAACCTCAAGGCCGGCGTCTCCGAGCCCGCTGCCGACCGCTGGTCGCCGTCGATCACGATCGGCATGCCCGTGCTGATCCCCGAGGATTACGTCGGCGACCTCTCGGTGCGGCTGTCGCTGTACCGGCGTCTGGCCGACCTCGACAGCGAGGAAGAGATCGAGAATTTCGGCGCGGAGATGCGCGACCGTTTTGGCGTGCTGCCGGACGAGGTGCGCTATCTGTTCAAGGTCGCCGCGATCAAGGCGTTCTGCCGCCGGGCCAATGTCGGCAAGATCGACGCCGGCCCGAAGGGTGCCGTCATCTCCTTCCGCGACAATTCCTTCGCCGATCCCGAACGGCTGGTGTCGTTCATCAAGAGCCATGGCCAGGCTGCCAAGGTGCGGCCCGACATGAAGGTGGTGTTCCTGCAGGACTGGGAGACGCCGGAAGAGCGCCTCGCCGGCACCACCGAGATCATGCGGCAACTGGCGCAGCTCGCTGGGAGCAAGAAGGCGGCATAGCCGAGCCATCCGGTTCCAGATGCAGCGCAGCGTGAAATCCCGCCCCGCAGAGCCAAAACCCTGACCTCCAGGGCATCGAGGCGGTATCTGGGTCCGAAAACAGCGACATATGGCCCCTTGCGGAATGAGCGAACAGCAGGCATATTAGCCCGATCGAGTTTCGGCCGAACGACTTGGCCTGGCCGCTTATAGCGTGCCTGACTGACGACCCTCCCTCCAGATCTCGAATTCTCCGACTGTGCTCTTGAGTGCAGTTCTAAAACCATATCTTTCTTAAAGGACGACCCCATGACGACGGGAACTGTGAAGTGGTTTAACAGCCAAAAGGGTTTCGGCTTCATTCAGCCGGACCAGGGAAGCCAGGATGTTTTCGTTCATATCAGCGCCGTTGAACGCGCCGGTTTGAGCACCCTCAACGAGGGGCAGAAGGTTTCCTTCGAAATCGTCGCGGACCGCCGGACCGGCAAGTCTGCTGCCGATAATCTGCGCGCCGAATAGGCTGCCGCAATCAGCACTATGTTGCTTTGACCACGGATGTACTGGCAGAGCTTCTGGTTGTTTCGACCCGCGTCTGGTTTACCGGTCGCGGGTTTTTTTACACCAATTGCGGGGTGGCCCGCCGACAGCTGAGGTCGCGAGCGTGTCTGTCAATATCGATTCAGGCCAGAGCCACGACGACGAACACGACGACGTCATGTATCCGCAGGTTCTGCCGTTCATATTGGTCCACGCAGGATGCGTCGCGGCGATCTGGTCGGGCATCTCGTGGCAGGCCGTCACAATTTGCGCGGTTCTGTACTGGTTGCGCATGTTTGCGGTCACCGCCGGATATCATCGGTACTTCTCGCATCGGGCTTATGCGACCAGCCGGGTGTTTCAATTCATCCTCGCCTTCCTTGCCCAGAGCAGCGCCCAGAAGAGCGTGCTCTGGTGGGCTGCCAAACATCGCCATCACCATCTTCATTCCGATACGGCGCATGACGTGCATTCGCCCCGGCACAAGGGCTTCGTCTACAGTCATCTCGGCTGGATCTTCTACCGGCAGCATGATGCGACTGATCTCGTGAAAGTGTCGGATCTGGCGGCCTATCCCGAGTTGATGTGGCTGCACAGGCTGGAGCTTCTTCCGGCATTCGTGCTCGCGGGTCTCTGTTTCCTGATCGCCGGGTGGTCGGGACTCGTGGTCGGATTCCTCTGGAGCACCGTGCTGGTGTATCACGCCACGTTCTGCATCAACTCCCTCGCACATGTTCATGGGCGCAGGCGGTATGTGACGGGTGACGATTCCCGCAACAACTGGCTGCTCGCTTTCTTCACGATGGGCGAGGGGTGGCACAACAATCACCACGCCTATCAGGCCAGCGCCCGGCAGGGCTTCTACTGGTACGAGATTGACTTCACCTATTATATCCTGGTGGCCCTGTCCTGGCTCGGGATCGTCCGGGATTTGAAGATGCCGCCCAGTCAGGTCCTGCGCAACGAGCATCGGTTGGGATCGCGCGTCGTCAAGCAGGCGGCCGAGCAGCTCGCCGCTCGCTTCAATCCGGAACACATCGCGCTTGCGATCAGGACGTCGATCCACGAGACCGAATTGTCGGTGCGGGACGCGATCGCGCTGTTGCAGCAACGTGCCGATCTGCGTCTGTCGAGCATGCCGACGCGCGACCAGCTGCTGGCTGAAGCACAACGAATGTTTGCCAAGACGATATCCCTGGACGACATCGTCGACCGTGCCTACGAACGCCTGAGCGAGACCGTTGGCTTTCTACTCGCCACGCCCGCTCTGGCGACCAACGCGCGACCAGGGACGAATGGCGGCTAGCGCCGGCGGATGACTACGACGCCGCGCGCGATGCGTCGGCCGACAACCGGGCCAGCAGCGACCGCGCCGTGTCCGACGGCGACAGCGAGTCCACGCTGACCACGGGATCGCTGCGCATCTCGTGCTTGCCGTTGGAGGTGTGCCGCATCACCGCGGAGAGGCGGCGAGCGATCATGTGCGCCGTGCGGAAATCGGTCTCGGCGAATACGACGATTACCGAGCCGTCCCTCTCGGCCGCGCCAAAATCCATCTGCCGCATCAGGCGGCTGAGAATGCGCGCGGCATCGAGCTGGGCGCGGGGATTATTGGGATCGAAGGCGAAGCGCGCCACCGACAGGCCGCCGCCGCGGGCCAGCGCCTGCTGAGCGATTTGCACCTATGACAACAGTCCACTGTAGATGCCAGGCTCAGACCCCTCGATGGCGATCGCTCCTACAACTTTCGAGTAAAACTCTGTCGGCCCCACGCCTCCGATGATAGCGTACGCAAAACCTTGATGTTTCATCGCCCCCAGACATGCAAATAGCAGCGCTTTGCCAATTCCACAATTTCGAGCCGACGGATCGACGCCTGTTGGACCGAAGAAATTTGCGCAAGTTGCATCGTGGCAGGCGAAGCCAAGCAACTTAGTCCTTTCGTAAGCGACAAAACAGCCGACAGGTTGGTGAGAGAAGGCAATCTCCACCTCACTTGCCCATCCTGGACCGAATTGCTTCAGCACCCAGCTAACGACTTTATGCTTCTCCGGGGGCAGGGAACGCCGAATACCGATTCCGGTGCGGGTTAGAGCTGCGAAGGCTTCATCGGATTTCGGGAGGCTGTAGAGCTTTACAAGCATGTCCATAGTGACCACCCTTCTTTTGCGCAGTCGGAGGATATGGCATTGTCTACGGACGTAGTGCTAGTGTTACGATGTTTATTACAGGGTGTTGGATACGGAAGGTTCAACGAGCCTTTTTCGTTTTTGGGGCTGAAATGTCAGATGTTGTTGCGCAGTCGCCGCGTAAGCCTACGAGGTGGGAGTTAGTTGCGGCTGGCGCGGGCTCCGGTGCCCTTATAAGCATTATCGATTTTACAAAGAATCCGAATGACGGAACTATATTCAAGCTCGCAAATGGTTTGGGAAAATTGTGTTTTCCAAGCGGATCCCCTCCGCCTGGACCGAGCCCTATCTTAATCGCAATCTTCTTCGTCGTTCTAGCAAGTTTGTTTGTTTGCTGGCTGTTCGAGCTCAAAGATCGAGCAGAAGCTTTCCTGAGATCTTGCGCTTTGCTGGCAGCATTTAGTGTTGTCACTCCGGGCACGATCAATCAAATCGCGGATGTGACCGCGGTACAGGGCGGAACGTTGCTAACAAAGCAAAAGTCTTCCTCGCTAATTTTCGAAAGCGCCTTTGCCGCGAATGGCCAACCCGAAGATGATGCTGCTCCAGCAGGCACAGCGTACGTGGTTCTCAAGAATCTACAAAATATGGCTGTAATGCCAGAATCCATTGTGACAATTCGAAACGAGCGGTCATACGAGCCGATTTCAATTTTCAGGATCAGAAGTTTTCGTATTCCGCTTGTTCAAACATACGGAAGGCTGTTTAGGATTCAGATCGACACTCCGGGATTTCGGTCGATAGAATTTTCCCTCAGAGTCAGGGAGCCAATTGAAGCTTACGGCATACGAGCACCGGAGACTGCACTTTACTTTGCAGTGCAGGCAATGGCTTCTCCCCTGAAAGTCGAACTTGCGCCCAACGAGGCGGAGCAACTCAAACAAAACGGTAGAAACAAGCTTATTGGAGATAATATTGAGGGCGCTATTTCTCAGTACATAAAGTCATTGCAGCTAGCCGATGACGACGCTGAAACGAAACATTTCTTAGGTTATGCATACTTCAGGGCTGGCCAGTACGCGGAGGCCAAAGAAATTCTCAGCAAATTGAATCTGGATTTCCCAAACAGTAGTCTAATCGCTCTCAATTTGATCAAGGTCAAATGTGGGCTGAAAGATGAGGCCGTGCGCTCACAACTCAGGAGCGCCAACGAGGAATGGCGGAAGGACTGGTCGTTCGATGGGGAATTCGTGCGTATATGTAATCAGTATGTTGATTAGCGCTTGGCTATCCGCCCGGAGCGGTCGGACGAGGGTTGAACTTAGCTAAGGTTCGTTGACGACTGCTTCAGGACGCCGCGCGCGATGCGTCGGCCGACAGCCGGGCCAGCAGCGACCGCGCCGTGTCCGACGGCGACAGCGAGTCCACGCTGACCACGGGATCGCTGCGCATCTCGTGCTTGCCGTTGGAGGTGTGCCGCATCACCGCGGAGAGGCGGCGAGCGATCATGTGCGCCGTTCGGAAATCGGTCTCCGCGAACACGACGATCACCGAGCCGTCCCTCTCGGCCGCGCCAAAATCCATCTGCCGCATCAGGCGGCTGAGAATGCGCGCGGCATCGAGCTGGGCGCGGGGATTATTGGGATCGAAGGCGAAGCGCGCCACCGACAGGCCGCCGCCGCGGGCCAGCGCCTGCTCGACTGCCTTGGCAAAATCGCGGGCAAAGGCTTCCGTGGTGAGCAGGCCGCTGCGCGGATCGAGCCAGCCGCCGGCATCGATCGAGCGCAGCGTGCGGCTCAGCTGGGATTCCATCGCGTGCTGGCGGATCAGCGGCAGCGCGTTGGCGGCGACCCTTGCCGGCTCGCCCGGGATCAGCTCGAGATTGGGCAAATCGTAGCTCTGCGTGAGCTGGTGCGCGGTGACGATCACGGGGAGAGTGCGAAAACGGGTGTCCTCGGCGAGCACCGTGAGGAAGGCATCGGTGACGCGCGGGGTAAAGCCTTCGGCGAGCACGACGCCGTCGAGATCGCGGGTGTTGAGATGTTTTGCGGCGGCCTCGATCGAGAGCGCGCCGACGACGCCGACGCGTTCGCCGAGCGCGACGGAGAGCGCGGGATAGGCTGCGCCGCGGCCGACCAGGAGCACGGTTGCGTCGCGTGCGGGATCGCTCTCGGGCAGCGCGACTTTCACTTCCGGCAGCCGTCGCAGCACGGTCGCATGAAGGGTGCGGATGCGCAGCGCGGCGCGGAGCCGCGCGATCAGGCGATCGGAATTGCCGCCGCGTGAGGTGAAGGGCAGGGCGTTGTGCGGCAGCATCCCCGCCGCGTCCAACGCCACGAAGGGAAGGTAAGGCGATTGATCGGCGATCTTCCTGGCGAGCAGGGCCAGATACGGCTCATGTCCACTGTTCATGGCGGCAAGGACCGCGGCCGGCTGCACCTGCTCGACCGCACGCGCCGCGCTGGCCCAGTCGGTGTCGACCACGGGGAAAAGTCGAGCCTCGTCCAGCGCCGCAATGAAGGGCGGCCGCTCGACATTGGACACAAACAGGATCGGGCCCGCCTGGGACATCAAGGACACTCTGATCACGCAACAGATGCCGCGCAATCTAGTCCGGTCGCCTTAATGCAGCGTCAATGGATGGGTCGAAACTGCGCCTAGACCGGCCCGGAGCGGTCGCGAAAAGCCTCGACCATCAGGGGGTTAAGCCCGAGCTCGTTGAGCGCCTCGCGGGCGCGGGCGTTGTCCTGGGCCCGGCCTGCGAGCCGGTGACCGGAGAGGCGGTCGGGCAGCGCGGTGAGCAGGGCACCCTGGCCGAGCCGGCGCGCCCATTCCTGCAGGTCGTTGGACAGGAAGCGGTAGCCTCCGACAGCCATGATGCCGGAGGGTGGCGCGGTGATGCAGATCGCGCCGCTCGGGCGGTCCAGCCGCGCGGCATAGCCGGTGTCGACATAGTCGCGCGGCGGCTGCGCGATCAGCGTGTCGCCGACCGGCTGCGGCGGCGCGTAGGCCGCGATCGGCGCCATCGCTCCACGCAGGCCGAGCGTGCCCTTCGGCGTCAGCAGGATCTCGCCGGCGATGGAGGAGCCCGATTGCTCACGCGGGGCACCGTGCGCCCCGGGCATGACGGGCACAGGCATTCCGTCCTCGCCGCGGCGGGCGCCGAACAAGCCGGCCTCGCCGAACAGATAGACATCGGTCAGCGGCGCATGCCGCGCGGTCCAGGCCTCGCTCGTTGCCACCTGCTCGGGCGCGCGCCATAGGCCGATGACGTTGCGCAGGCTCGGCATCCGCGCCGCAAGGTCGGAATCGCCGAGCCGCAGCGCAAGCTGAGCGGGCGCGATCAGCACCTCGCATTCATGCTCGTTGATCTGCTGCTCCAGCACGTCGTTCTCGAACGGATGATGCAGCGCCAGCGTGCCGCCGCAGAGCAGCCACACCGCGAGCGAGGAGGCGAGCCCCGCAAACGACATCGGCGTGAACGCCGTCATCACGGTCGCACCCTGCTTGATGTCGGCTTCGAGCGACATCGCGAGCCCGCCGGCGATCAGGCTGAAATGCGGCCGCGGCACCGGACGAAAACCCTCCGCCGTGACGTCGAAGGAGATCATCGCCGCCTTGCGTCCGTCCTGGATCACGGCGCGCGTGGTGCCGGGCGGGCGGGCCAGGACGTCGTCGAGCGCGGCCATGCCTTCGGGCAGGTCGGTACCGAAGCCGCAGACATGGCGGATCGAAAAAGCTTCCGCCGCGGCATGCATCGCGAGGTCGGCATAGCTGACGCCGTCGACCCTGCTCATGGTGACGATGGCGCGCGCCGCGGTGCGGTTGAGCGCGGCGGTCAGTTCCGCATGGCGCCACAGCAGCGGCAGCACGGCGACGACGAGGCCGGCGCGATGGGCGGCGAGCACGGTCAGCACGAACTCGACCGTGTTGGGCAACTGGATTGCAATGACCGAATTGGCCGGCAGACCCGATTCGACGAAATAGGCCGACAGCGCCTCGATGGCGGTATCGGCCTCGGCATAGCTCAGGCGCCGCGGCTGGTGCCCGGTCACGCGCGCCTTGTTGAGGGGATCGAGCAAAGCGGGCGCATGCGGCTGCCGCGTCAGCGTGCGCTGGAACAGCGTGTCGAGCGTCGGCGATATTGCTGGCTGGTTCACGGCGTCACTTCGCTTGACTGGCCCTAAGGCTCCCCCTTCGACCACCAGGTCTCCGGCAGATAGCCGGACAGCGCGGTAGCCTCTGGCCGTTCTATCCGATTCCAGCGCGCGATCCATTGCTCGGATACGTTAAACAGTGGGATTGTGTAGAAGCCCGCGATCAAGGCGCGGTCGAGCGCCCGCACCGCCGAGACGAAAGCCGTATGATCACGGGCCTCCAGCAGGGCTCCGATCATGGCATCGACCGCCGGATCCCTGGCGCCCATGTAGTTGCGGGTGCCCGGATTGCCGGCGGCAGCGCTGCCCCAATAGAAATACTGCTCGTTGCCGGGCGACAGCGACTGGTCCCAGCGATTCTGGATCATATCGAATTCGTAGGCGAGCCGGCGCTGGTCGAACTGGACGGGATCGACCGCGCGCACGCTCGGCTCGATGCCGGCGCGCTTGAGGTCGCGCTGGAAGGCGAGCGCGACGCGCTCCTGGTCGCGGGTCGTCACCAGCATCTCGAAGGCGAAGGGGGCTTTCGTCACGCGGTTGCGCAGCACGGTGCCGTCCAGGTCATAACCGGCCTCCGACAGCAGTTTTAACGCCGCGCGCAGCGTGGTCCGGTCGCGCCCCGATCCGTCCGTTACAGGCAGTCGATAGCTGCCGTCCATGATATCGGGCGCAATTTGCGCGGCGAACGGCTTGAGCAGCTCGCGCTCGCGCGCGTCCGCTGGGTGGCCATAGGCCGACAGGTCCGAGCCGGCGAAATAGCCGGCGACCCGCGAATAGAGCGAGAAGAAATAGTTGCGGTTGACCAGCTCGAAATCGAACAGCAGCGTCAGGGCCTGGCGTACGCGGATGTCGGCGAAGATTGGACGGCGGGTGTTGAAGACCAGGAATTCGGACGGCTGCGGTACGCCGGGCTTGACGGTGTCGCGGATCACCTCGCCATTCTTCGCCGCGGGAAAATCGTAGCCGTCGTGCCAGCGCAGCGGCTCGCTCTCGACGCGGAAATCGTACAGGCCGCGCTTGAAGGCCTCGAACTGGCCGTTGGCCTCGCGAAAATAGTCGAGCCTGACCTCGTCGAAATTGTAGAGCCCGCGATTGACCGGCAGATCGCGGCCCCAATAATCGGGATTGCGCGTCAGCGTGACGCTGGCGCCGGGCTTCACCGCTGTGACGCGATAGGGACCCGAGGCGATCGGGCCCGTCAACGACGTCTCCTCGAAGGTCGCGACATCGACCGCGTGCTTCGGCAGGATCGGCATCAGGCCGAGGATCAGCGGCA
The DNA here is from genome assembly GCF_900109945.1 of Bradyrhizobium sp. OK095. Lineage (GTDB taxonomy): Bacteria > Pseudomonadota > Alphaproteobacteria > Rhizobiales > Xanthobacteraceae > Bradyrhizobium. The sequence continues at coordinate 65,596 of NZ_FOBX01000007.1, read as the reverse complement.
GCTCCCGGTCATTGGCCCCGGTGAGGTCGAAGCGGACGGTGAGCGGATCGGTCGCCTCGGCCCTGGCGACCTTGGCATAGTATTGCCGCAGGTTCGGGCGGCCGTGGTCGCGCAGGAGCTGCCAGGAGAACAGCACGTCCTCGGCGAGCACGGGTCCGCCGTCGGAGAAGCGGGCGCGGGGGTCAAGGTGGAACGTGACGAAGGTCCGATCGTCGTCGGTCTCGACCGACTTGGCGAGCAGGCCGTAGAGCGTGAACGGCTCGTCCTGGCCGCGCGCCAGCAGGCTTTCGACGACGTAGCTCCGCATCTGCTGCACGGCCAATCCCCTCACGATGAAGGGATTGAGGCTGTCGAAGGTGCCGAGAATGCCCCAGGTCAGCCGGCCGCCCTTGCGGGCATCCGGGTTGGCGTAGGGCATGTGGGTGAAATCGGCTGATAGCGCCGGCTTGCCGTGCATGGCGATGGCATGGGCCGGCTCGGCGCGCGCGCCACCAGCCGGAAGCCCAGCCGCGAGCGCGAAGGCAAGGACGCAAAGGCGGATACCGGGGCCCTCGACGAGGCGCTGGAACATGAACATCGGCACACGGTGATTCGAGGATCGGCGGCGCCTGAATCCTATCACAGGGAGTTTTACTGGGAGCAGGCCAAGGAGCGGTTCAAGGCGCGGTCAAAGACGCTTGTCGGCATTGATCTTTTCGTCGGCCACGTTAAGAAGGCACGCAATCGCGCAAGAGCGCCGAGCCCGTCACTTATCTGCCTCAATTGACGGGGAGAGAGCCGCGCCCAAGCGGCTTGGTTCGGCGTTTCGGAGCGGTTCGGGCGCTTCCCGTTCAGAAAGGGTTTTCTGCAATGAATTTCCGTTATTTGGCCGCGTCCGTCCGGCCGCGCGGGCGACTTCTCGCCCTGTTGACGGCGACGGTGTTGGCCGTTCCGTTTGCCGCCGAAGCCCAGACCCCCGCGCCGGCTCCGGGCGCGCCCGCCGCGCCCAAGGCGGCCCCGAAAGCAGCTCCCAAGGCTGCGCCCAAGGCGCCGGCACCGGCACCGGCCGCTCAGGCTCCCGCCCAGCAGGCGCCCCCCGCCGGCGCCCCGGCTCAGCAGGGCGCAGCCCAGCCTGCCGACCAGCAGATCCAGCTGATCTACGCCCCCTGGACCAAGTTCTGCCTCAAGGGCCAGGACGCCAACGCCAAGCAGGTCTGCTTCACCGGCAAGGACGGCCGCATCGAGTCGGGCCAGCCGGTCATCGCCGCCGTCATCATCGAGCCGGAAGGCGAGCCCAAGAAGATCCTGCGCGTGACGCTGCCGCTCGGCATGCAGCTCGTGCACGGCACCCGCATCATCGTGGACAGCAATCCGCCGCTGCAGAGCCCGTATGTGATCTGCTTCCAGAACGGTTGCATGTCCGACTACGAGGCCACGCCCGAGTTCATCGCCAGCATGAAGAAGGGCCAGAACCTGGTTGTTCAGGCGATCAATGCCAACGGCGCGCCGCTGACGCTGCCGCTGCCGCTCGCCGGCGAATTCCAGAAGGCCTATGACGGTCCGCCGACCGATCCGAAGGTGTTCGAGGAAAACCAGAAGAAGCTCCAGGAAGAGCTTCAGAAGAAAGCTGACGAGCAGCGCAAGAAGCTCGAGCAGGGTGGTGGTGTCCCCGGCGCCGCTCCGACCGCACCGAAGTAATCGGGACCAAATCCCGGACATGAAAAAGGCGCTCATTTCGAGCGCCTTTTTTGCTGGCCGCTTGCCCGCGGCGAATCTCAGTTCAACGACGGGTTGCGTGGGCGATAACCGCCGGTCTTGTCCTTGATGAAGATCTCGGCGACCTGGGAATGGCGGATCGGCTCGCCGGACTCGTCGGGCAGCAGGTTCTGCTCGGAGACATAGGCGACGTACTCGGACTCAGCGTTCTCCGCGAGCAGGTGATAGAACGGCTGGTCCTTGTGGGGCCGCACCTCCTCGGGGATCGACAGCCACCACTCCTCGGTGTTGTTGAATTCCGGATCGATGTCGAAGATCACGCCCCGGAACGAGAAGATCCGGTGACGCACGACCTGTCCGATCTGGAATTTGGCGGTCCGCGCTTTAATCATCCTCCGTCGATAGACCAGGATTGTGGCCGATGCTAGTGCCCTCATCTGGAATTAGCCTGCGCTTAAGGGGCGGATAGCCCCCAAAACTTCAGAAAACGCTTCATCAATGGTCGATATCCTCAATCTGGCACTACCTTATTTCGGCTTGATCTTCGTTGGTTTCGCGTGCGGCAAGGTCAAATCCCTGCCGGAATCGGGCCTCGCCTGGATGAACTTCTTCCTGCTCTACGTGTCGCTGCCGGCACTGCTGTTTGCGATCATGTCGAAGACGCCGTTCTCGGAATTGAACAACCCGCCGTTCCTGGTCGCGACCACGCTGGCGACGGTTACGGCGTTCACGCTCGCGCTCGTCGTCGGCAAGATTCTTGGCCGTCTGACGCTGCGCGAGGCGACGCTCGCCGGCCTCTCGGGCGGCTACGGCAATATCGGCTATATGGGCCCCGGGCTGGCGCTCGCCGTGCTCGGGACCAAGGCGTCGGCGCCGACCGCGCTGATCTTCTGCTGCGACAGCATCTTCCTGTTCACGATCGTGCCGCTGCTGATCGAGCTGTCCGACCGCGACCATCCCTCGATCGTGCACGCCTTCGGCATCGTGCTGAAACAGATCGTGCTCAACCCTCTGATCATGTCGGCCTGCTTTGGCGCGGCCTTCGCGTCGCTGCATATCCAGATGCCGGTCGCGCTCGACCGCACCATCACCTTCCTCCAGAACGCGGCGGCTCCGACCGCATTGTTCGTGCTCGGCGTCACCGTGGCGCTTCGCCCGTTCGATCGCGTGCCCTGGGAAGTGCCGGGCGTGATCGCAGTAAAACTCCTGATCCATCCGCTCGCGGCGTTCGGCCTGATGCTGGCGTTCGGTCCGTTCGCGCAGCCTTGGGCCGCGACCGCCGTGCTGATGGCGTCGCTGCCGCCGGCGTTGAACGTGTTCGTGATCGCCCGGCAAAACGATGCCTGGATCGAATCCGCATCTGTCGCCGTTCTGCTCGGGACGTTTGCGTCCGTGGTCACGCTGACCAGCGTGATGTGGGCGATCCAGACGGGGCGGCTGGCTTTTCCGTGAGCGCGTCGCAGAGCTAGGACAATCGAGCGTCAGGCGTCAGTGAAACAGCGACCGCAACGGCTGCCAAACTTCCATCACGACCGGAAGCCATCCCGGCGGCCAATGCAATCTCAAGTCCGCGCACGCGAAAAGGATAACTCCAAGCCAAAGAATGCCCGTGGCGGCAATGCCGCTTCGCATCAGGACTATCAGGCGAACATAGGAGTCGATCGGAATTATCTCACCGTGATGCTCCAGATCCTTCGCCTTCCGATCCAGCCCCCGAAGGGCCTCCTTGGCTCGATTTGCCCCAAGGTAGGCCAGCACGTTTTGAAGGGCGAAAACCGAAGCAACGGGCAAAGCCAGTGGAGAAACCAACGGGGACGTCGATGAGCTCGAGTTTGACACCGAGACCATCCAGCCAAAGGCGACGTAGTTGACCGTCGCAAACACCGTGAACCAGCTAACAAATGTTTGGAAGCTGTGCCTAGTGTAGTCATGTATCTGACGAAGCTGGTTTTCTTCGATCTGCTCTTTGGCTGAAAGCGATGACCCACCCGATTTCTGCCTAGCGATGATTATTTTAGGGATACGCACACCGCCCTCAACAAGCAAAAAATGCTGTTGTTTATGACAATGCAACTGTTACTAGATGGATTGTGATTGCGCATCAATCGGGATTTGCGGACTTGGCCAAGTCCCGCAAGCCGAAGGTCGGACGAGCCTGCGGCCAGATCGATCCGACCGAAATTCGTACCTCGCCGGTGCCGCCTGATCACTTCCGCCAGGTCGGCGTCAGGCCTTCGCGCATCGCAAAGCGCCGGAGCGGGCCGATGGCGCCGAGCAGGTGCATGCCGACGGCGCGGACCGGCTGGAGCGGCAGGAAATCGTTGAGCAGAGAGCGGTTGGCGATGTCGATCGCAAAGGTCCGGCTCAGGATGTCGGGCCGCCGTGCCCGGTCGTAGCGCTTGAGCACGTCGTCCGCGCCGGGATCCTCGCCGGCAGCGATAGCTTCTCCCGCAAGGCGCGCGATATCGGCGGCATCGCGCAGGCCGAGGTTGAGGCCTTGGGCGCCGATGGGCGGCACCACGTGGGCGGCTTCGCCGACCAGCGCGATACGGTCGCGGCCAAAGGATTTGGGACGTTCGATCGCCAGCGGGAACAGGTTGCGCCCGGGCGCGACGCTTATGCGGCCGAGGATCGAATGCGACTGCTTCTCGACCGCGGCTGCCAGCTCCGCGTCGCTCAATCCACGCAGCCGTTCGGCCTCCGCGGGTGCCGAGACCCAGACGACGCTGGAGCGGTCGCCGGGCAGGGGTACGAACACGCAGGGACCGTGGGGCGTGTGGAACTCGGTCGAGACATTGCGATGTGGCCGCGCGTGGCCGACATTGAAGGTCAGCGCGGTTTGCGTCAGCTCGCGCCGCGTCACCGCGATGCCGGCGGCCTCCCGGCACAGCGAGCGCCGGCCATCGGCGCCGACCACGAGCCGGGCCGTGAGGAATTGCCCGGACGTCGTGCGGATCGCGACGTCGTCGGCCTCGATGACGACGTTCTCGGCCTCGTCGTCGAAACGGACGATCCCCGGCAGCTCGGCGGCGCGCTCTTCCAGCGCCAGCATCAGCGAGCGGTTGTCGATGTTGTAGCCGAACGCGTCGAGCGCGATCTCGTGACAGGAGAACCGCACCTCGGGGCTGCGGAACAGCCGGCCGGTGTCGTCGACGAGCCGCATGACCTCGAGCGCTGCCGCCTTGTCCTTGCAGCGCGGCCAGACGTCGAGGCTTTCCAGCAGATCGACGGAGGCGCCCAACAGCGCGGTGGTGCGGTTGTCGGCATAGGGCAGGCGCCGCGCCACCAGCGCTGTCCGCGCGCCCGCCTGGGCCAGCGCAATGGCCGCGCCAAGTCCCGCCGGTCCGCCGCCGATCACGGCTGCGTCAAAAAGTGTCGATGCGTCTGTCATGGAACGACATTTGACACGCCCAGCGGCAAATTCAAGCCCACCTATATTTCCCTGATTTTATGACGAATTGTGCGACCGGGCGCCGCAATGGCTTATGTGCAAACTGGTCTCGTTCTGATAGCAGGAGCCATGGATACCCACGAGGATTCCCTGAAGCCGAGACCGGCGATGCGCGCGGCGGCTTTCTCGGTGCACGTCTTCACCGCCTTCGGCGCGGCCATCGCGCTGCTGGCGATGCTGGAGGCCGTGCGCGAGCACTGGGCCGGGATGTTCCAGTGGCTCGGCGTCGCCCTGATCATCGACGCGATCGACGGCCCCATCGCGCGCCTGCTGAGGGTCAAGGATGTACAGCCGAACTGGTCGGGCGATGTGCTCGATCTCGTGGTCGACTTCGTCACCTATGTCTTCGTGCCGGCCTATGCGATCGTGGCCAGCGGCTTGCTGCTGCCGGTCGCGGCACCCTTGCTTGGCATCGCCATCATCGTCACCAGCGCGTTGTATTTCGCCGATCTGCGCATGAAGGCGGACGACAATCATTTCCGCGGTTTTCCGGCGCTGTGGAATGCGGCGGCGTTCTACCTGTTCCTGCTGCACTGGCCGCCGCTATGGTCGACGCTGCTGGTCGCAGCCCTGGTGGTGCTGACCTTCGTGCCGTTCCATGTGCTGCATCCGGTCCGCGTCGTGCGGCTGCGCTGGCTGACCATGTCGCTGATCGCGGTCTGGGCCGTGCTCTCCCTCTACGCACTGAAGATGGATTTTCGCGTCGACACCGGCGTGACGGTTGCGCTGTGCGCGATCGCGCTCTGGATCAGCTTCAGCGACGCGTTGATCCGCTTCGCAAGATCCTTGGCAAGATCCTTGGCATGATGCATCTGATCACCAGCCCAGAGGCCTGGGCCGCGCTGCTGACCCTGACCTCGCTCGAGATCGTGCTCGGCATCGACAACGTCATCTTCCTGTCGGTGATCGTCTCGCGCATTCCCGAGCCGCAGGCGCACCGCGCCCGCCAGATCGGACTCGCGCTGGCGCTGATCTTCCGCATCATCCTGCTCAGCGTGCTGGTCTGGCTGATCGGCCTGACCGCGCCGGTGTTCTCGTTTTCGGGTTACGACTTCTCGTGGCGCGATCTCATCCTGATCGGCGGCGGCCTGTTCCTGATCGCGAAAGCGACGCACGAGATCCACGCCGAGGTCGAAGCCGATGACGGCGAGGGCGATCAGAAATCCGCCGGCCGCGCCTTCTTCTGGGTGATCGTCCAGATCATCGTGATCGACATTGTGTTCTCGCTGGACTCGATCATCACCGCGATCGGCATGGCGCAGGACATCGAGATCATGATCGCGGCGGTCGTGATCGCCTGCCTGATCATGTACATTTCGTCCGGGCCGGTGTCGCGATTCGTGGCGGAACATCCGACCACGAAAATGCTCGCGCTGGCGTTCCTGGTGCTGATCGGCGTCGCGCTGGTTGCGGACGGATTCAGATTCCACATTCCGCGCGGCTACATCTATTTCGCGATTGCGTTCTCGGCGGCGGTGGAGTTCTTCAACGTGCTGGCCAAGCGCAATCGCAGGAAAACCGGCAAATAGCCCGTTCCATTCGGGGCGTCGAGTTGACAAGCCGGGCGCGATGTCTTTCGCTCAGCCTTGCTGAAGAGGAGGTCAGGTGATGACCAAAGCCGTCCGTGTGCACAAGGTCGGAGGCCCCGAAGCCCTCGTCTATGAGAGCATCGATGTGCCGGCGCCCGGCCCCGGCGAGGTGCGCCTCCGCCAGCATGCGGTCGGGCTGAACTTCATCGACGTCTATTACCGCACCGGCCTCTACAAGGCGCCGGGGCTGCCCTTCATCGCCGGCAACGAGGCCTCGGGCGAGGTCATGGCGGTCGGGCCGGGCGTCACGAATTTCCATCCCGGCGATCGCGTCGCCTATTACCACAATCTCGGCGCGTATACCGGCGAGCGCAACATCCCCTGGGAGAAGCTGGTCAAGCTGCCCGACCACATCACCCACGAGCAGGGCGCCGTGCTGATGCTGAAGGGGCTGACGGTCTGGTATCTCCTGCACAAGACCTTCAAGGTCGAGCCGCATCACCGCGTGCTGATCCATGCGGCCGCGGGCGGCATCGGCTTGCTCGCCTGCCAATGGGCGAGGGCGCTCGGCGCCCACGTCATCGGCACGGTCGGCTCGCGCGAAAAGGCCGAACTTGCGGAGGCCAATGGCTGCGACCACGTCATCCTCTACAACGAGGAAGACTTCGTCGCGCGCGTGAAGCAGATCAGCCGCAACGAAGGTTGCGACGTCGTCTATGACGGCGTCGGCAAGGCGACCTTCCCGGGCTCGCTGTCCTGCCTGAAGCCGCGCGGCATGTTCGTCTCGTTTGGTAATGCCTCGGGGCCCGTGCCTCCGTTCTCGATCGCCGAGCTCAACAATCACGGCTCGCTGTTTGCGACCCGGCCGAAGCTCAACGATTACGTCGGCACCCGCAAAGAACTGCTGGAAGGCGCCGACACGCTGTTCTCCGCCGTCATCAACGGCAAGCTGCACGTGCCGATCAACCACGCCTACGCGCTGAAAGACGCCGCGAAAGCGCATATCGATCTCGAAAGCCGCAAGACGACGGGCGCGTCGATCCTGAAGCCGTAGGTCTTCCGCTCTCCTGTCCCGGACGCGCTGCAGCGTGAAACGCTGCTGCGCAGAGCCGGGACCCAGAAGAGGCACGGGACGCTGCGGAGAGATGGGCCCCGGCTCTGCAGCGCACCGCTACGCGCTGCGCTGCGTCCGGGGCACGAGACCTACGCGACCCTTCGTGCCGCACCCGCTTTCGTCAGAATCCCGTCGAGACAATCGATCATCTCGACGATCTCTCCCTTCGTGACGTTCAGCGCCGGCATGAAGCGCAAGCTGTCGAGCTGCGGCGCGTTCAGGAGCACGCCGGCCTCGAACGCCTGCGCGACGATCGCGGGCGCGATCGGCAGCTTGAGGTCGAGCGCGAGCAACAGGCCGCGTCCCCGCACGCCGCCGAGGCCGTGCCGGGCCGAGATTTTCTGCAGCTCGCTTTCGAGCAGCAGGCCGGTCTCGGTGACCGCCTTCAGGAACTCCGGCTTGCCGACCTCCTCGAGCACTGCCAATCCCGCCGCGCACATGACCGGGTTGCCGTTGAACGTGCCGCCTTGATCGCCGTGCTCGAAGCAGGATGCGCGCTCGGTCGCAAGCAGGGCCGCCAGCGGCACGCCGCCGCCGATGCCCTTGCCAAGCGTCATGATGTCGGGCGCGATGCCTGTGTGCTCGTAGTGGAACAGCTTTCCGGTCCGGCCCATGCCGGTCTGGATCTCGTCAAAAATAAGCAGCAGGCCATGCGCCTCGGTGAGCGCGCGCAACTCCTTCAGGAACTGGTCGGTCGCCGGCCACACGCCTGATTCACCCTGGATCGGCTCGAGCATTACCGCGACGGTGTTGTCGTTGATCAGCCTTTCGACCGAGGCGATGTCGTTCAGCTTCGCCTTCTTGAAGCCGGCAACTTTTGGCTCGAACAGCGGCTCGAACGCCTTTTTGCCCGAGGCCGACATCGTCGCCAGCGTCCTTCCGTGGAAGCCGCCCTCGAAGCTGATGATCTCGAACGCGCCGTTCCTGTGCAGGCTGCCATATTTGCGCGCGAGCTTGATCGCGCCCTCATTGGCCTCCGCACCGGAGTTCGCAAAGAACACCTGCTCGAACGCGCTGTTCGCGACCAGCATCTCGGCAAGCTTCAAGCTCGGCTCGTTGTAGAACGCTGGGCTGGGCGTCAGCAGCCGTTTTGCCTGCGCAGCGAGGACGTCGGCGATTGCGGGCGGGGAGTGGCCGAGGCAGTTCACGGCCCAGCCCTGCACGAAATCGAGATAGCGCTTGCGGTTGTCGTCCCAGAGGTAGGAGCCGGCGCCGCGGACGAACACGGCCTTGGGCCGTGCAGTGATGTCCATCAGCGCGTCATACGGATGGGTGGCGGTGGTCATGTCGAACTCCTCTGGAGGCGGGTGGAATTGGGGCGCAAAAAGCAGAAAGGCCGCACCTTGCGGGTGCGGCCTTCTCGAAAACTAAGCTGATGTCAGGAGATCAGCGGCGTCGTCGGACATGGCGCAACCCGTCATCGTCGCGGGAGCGACGACGCATGGCTTGGCGCAGGTTGGTCCGAGAGTTGATCATGGGGCGGGTCCGTACAGCCGAATGGCGGGCCTTGTCAAGCAGTCGTTTGACAGAACACCCGCCGAGCGTGCATCGGTCAGTTCATATGCGCGGCTTCCACGGCACGAATGCGCCGGCAATGTCGGCATGGATCAGCCTGGCAAACCGTGCTCGATATCTGCCTTGTGATCGCAATTCATTCGATGGCCGCGCCGAAACCATTGAGCCTCTAGCGCGTTTGTGATCAAGGGACGCAGATTGGTTCGAACCGGACGCCGGACGGTGGAGACCAAGAATGGCGCGACCAACCAGACAGTTTTCAGCCTTGTCCGATACCCCTTACCCGATCGATCTCGACAGCATTCGCGGCGCATTTCCGCCGGGCATCGAGGCGCCATTGCTGTTGGTCGATTTTGCCGATTGGCTGAACGGGCGCCCCTGGGGCAGCGTCGGCTGCTTCTCCCTGCAAGGCCAGTTCTCGGATCAGGCGCCGATCTTCGACGGCAGTCCGTTGCGCGACAGGTTTTCGCTGTTCATGCGGCTGCCGGACGGCTCGGCCGTCGGCGGCTGGTATGGTGCGGGTCTTGATCGAGACAATCCGCCGATCGTCGGTCTGGGCTCCGAAGGCGACTACGAGCTGCTGGCGCCGAGCCTCGATGCCTTGCTGGAGAAACTGACGTCGCAGCAATTCGACAAGGCCTGGAGCGATCTGAAGCCGCATGACGAGGTCGAGTGCCAGACGGTCGAGCTCGCGCAATGGCTCGCCGGGCGGCCGGTCGGCGAGCCCATGACGTGCGACGACGGCGCGCCTGATATGCCCGACTTCCGCGGCTTCATGGAAAAATGGAGCCGGGATCGCGAAGACTATTGGGCCAATCACCGCCTGATGGCCGAGCTCGGCTGGCGGCTCGCCGCCCATCTGCCGAAGGGCAAGAAGCCTTGGGACAAGACCCATTTCGAGGTCGCGATCGTCGGCAAGCAATACGAGGCGCGTGTCCTGTCGCGCGGACCGCATCCGTTCGAGGAGGCCGCCTCGATCGAATCCCTGCTGCGCGATCTGCGCGAGGAGATGCGGAAGGCACAGCCTGAGCTCGGGCTGTGGTACGCGATGAAATTCGGCCTCTATGCCGACGGCCGCGTCATGCCGAATTTCGAATACGATGTGCACCCGACCATCGACGGCGAGCCGGCAAAACTGTCCGAAGCGCAGGCCGATCTTGCCCGGGCACCACGGCCCGAGCGCTGGGTGCCGAAATGGCTGGTGTGATTGTCTCCACATCGTCATTGCGAGCGTAGCGAAGCAATCCAGACTGTCCCCGCGGAGGGATTCTGGATTGCTTCGCTACGCTCGCAATGACGGAGTGTCCTAGAACCCCGCGACGCTGCCGTGCAAATCGTACTGGTCGGCGCGCTCGATCTTCGCGGTGACGATCTCGCCGACGCGCAAAGGGCGGCGGCTGGTGAGATAGACCGCGCCGTCGATCTCCGGCGCATCGGCCTTGGAGCGGCCCTTCGCAACCGTCGGCCCGACCTCGTCGATGATGATCTGCTGGCGCGTGCCGACCTTGCGCTTCAGCCGGCGCGCCGAGATCTTCTGCTGGCGCGCCATCAGCGCGTTGTAGCGCTCCTGCTTGATCTCTTCCGGCACCGGATTTTCGATCGCATTCGACGTCGCACCCGCAACCGGCTCATACTTGAAGCAGCCGAGACGATCGATCTCGGCCTCATCGAGCCAGTCGAGCAGATAGGCGAAATCAGCGTCGGTCTCGCCGGGGAAGCCGACGATGAAGGTCGAGCGCAGCGCGAGATCCGGACATTCCTCGCGCCAGCGCTTGATCCGCGCCAGCGTCTTGTCCTGCGCCGCCGGGCGCTTCATCGCCTTCAGCACATCCGGGCTCGCATGCTGGAACGGGATATCGAGATAGGGCAGCACCTTGCCCTCGTTCATCAGCGCGATGACCTCGTCGACATGCGGATAGGGGTAGACATATTGCAGCCGAACCCAGGCGCCGAACTCGCCGAGCTCGCGCGCGAGGTCTAGGAATTTGGCGCGGACCTGGCGGTCTTTCCACGGGCTCTCGGCATATTTGAGATCGACGCCATAGGCCGAGGTGTCCTGCGAGATCACCAGCAGCTCTTTCACACCGGCGTCGACCAGCCGCTCGGCCTCGCGCAGCACGTCATTGGCCGGACGCGAGACCAGGTCGCCGCGCAGTTTTGGAATGATGCAGAAGGTGCAGCGGTTGTTGCAGCCCTCGGAGATCTTCAAATAGGCGTAGTGCCGCGGCGTCAGCTTGATGCCCTGCGGCGGCACCAGGTCGAGATGCGGATTGTGGGCGGGCGGCAGCGCGCGATGCACGGCGTCGAGCACGCTCTCATATTGCTGCGGGCCGGTGATGGAGAGCACGCCGGGATAGGCCTCTTCGATCTGCTCGGGCTCGGCGCCCATGCAGCCCGTCACGATCACCTTGCCGTTCTCGGCCATGGCCTGGCCGATCGCCGAAAGCGATTCCTGCTTGGCGCTGTCGAGGAAGCCACACGTGTTAACGATGACGATGTCGGCCCCGTCATGCTTGCGGGCGAGCTCGTAGCCCTCGGCGCGCAGGCGCGTGACGATGCGCTCGGAATCCACCAATGCCTTGGGACACCCGAGCGACACGAAGCTGACCTTGGGCGCAGCCGTCTGATCCATATCCAAATCTGCCTGATTGACAGGCCTGAGCTAGTCCCAATTGCCCATAATTACAACCCTTTGCATCCCCCTCCGGCATGCTATGGATGAATCACGGGTGGTGAGTGAGCAATGAGCGCCGAACAGTCGCCTAAAATCGTGATTGTCGACGAAAGCCCGATCCGGGCCGCGATCCTCGAGGAGGGGTTGCGGGAAGCCGGATTCACGCAGATCGTCCATATCAGCGAGATGCAGAGCCTGCTCGCCCGTATTTATGCGGTCGACCCCGATATCATCGTGATCGATCTCGAAAACCCCAGCCGCGACGTGCTGGAAGCGATGTTCCAGGTCAGCCGCGCCGTGCGGCGGCCGATCGCGATGTTCGTGGACCAGAGCGATTCATCCTCGATCCAGGCCTCCGTCGAAGCGGGGGTGTCCGCCTATATCGTCGACGGGTTGAAGAAGGAGCGCATCAAGCCGATCCTCGACCTCTGCGTGTCCCGCTTCAATGCCTTTGCAAAACTCCAGGAGGAGCTGGAGCGCACCAAGTCGCAGCTCGAGGACCGCAAGGTCATCGAGAAGGCCAAGGGCATTTTGATGAAGGTGAAGGGCCTCAACGAGGACGAGGCCTATGTACTGCTGCGCTCCACCGCGATGCGCGAGAAGAAGAAAATCGGCGAGATCGCCCAGTCGATCATCACCGCGTCGGAGATGCTGAAATGACCGCTCCCCTCCGCATCGGATTCATTCCGCTGGTCGATGCCGCCGCGCTGATCATTGCCGTCGACAAGGGCTTTGCCAGCGCCGAAGGCCTCGACGTCGAGCTGGTGCGCGAGGTCTCCTGGTCCAACGTCCGCGACAAGCTCAATATCGGCCTGTTCGACGCCGCGCATCTGCTCGCGCCTGTCGCGATCGCGTCCTCGCTCGGGCTCGGCCACGTCAAGGTGCCGATCGCGGCGCCCTTCAATCTCGGCATCAACGGCAATGCGATTACGGTCTCGCCGGCGCTCCATGCCGCATTGATGGAGGAGATCGACGGCGACCGTTTCGATCCGCTCGCGACCGCCAAGGCGCTGGCGAAGGTGGTGGCCAGGCGGCGCAAGGCGGGCGCCGATCCGCTGACCTTCGGCATGACCTTCCCGTTCTCGACCCACAATTACCAGCTGCGGTTCTGGATGGCGGCCGCCGGCGTCGATCCCGACGAGGACGTGCGCCTCGTGGTGCTGCCGCCGCCTTACATGGTCGACAGTCTCGCCAATGGCCATGTCGATGCGTTCTGCGTCGGCGCGCCCTGGAATTCGATCGCGGTCGATCTCGGCATCGGCCACATCCTGCATTTCGTCTCGGACATTCTCGAGCACGCGGCGGAGAAGGTTTTGGCGGTCCGCCAGACCTGGGCCGACACGAACCCTGACGTGGTTGCCGCGCTGGTCCGCGCGGCCGTGAAGGCGGCCGAGTTTATCGAGCATCCGGAGAACCGGACCGAGGCGGCGCGGATCCTGGCGCAGCCGGAGCGGATCGGCGTCGATGCCGAGGTGATCCAGCGAACGCTTACCGGGCGTCTGAAGATTTCGCCGGACGGCACCTTCCGCGAAAGCGGCCGCTATCTGCTGGTCGGACGCGAAGGGGCAGGGCGTCCCGATCCGGTCCAGGCCGCCTGGCTCTATGCGCAGATGGTGCGCTGGGGGCAGACGGCGCTGACGCCGGATGGCGTCAAGACCGCGATGGCCGTGTTCAGGCCCGATCTCTACGATGCCGCCCTGGGGCAGCGGCCGCCCGATGAGGCTCCCGCGGCGTTCGGAGCATTCGCCGGCCCGACCTTCGATCCCGCCAACATTTCGGGGCATCTGAAGGCTTTCGAGGTCGGGCGCTGGAAGGCTTGATTCGCCCCTGCATCGTTTTTGAGCGCTCGGGACCCTCGTCTAAATTTTGAGCGGGCTGCTCGAATTTCGTGAGAGTTCCAGCACCGGGGTTTTCCGGTGCTGCCCTCAACCACATGAAATAACTAATATTTTCATTTCGTGGAAGCTGGCACGCAACTTGTATGTTGCAGTGCGGCCAGCTTGTCATTGTTGCCTGCTGCGCCAAGTCCCACAGCAACGAAGCTGATTGGACCGTTGGGTAGCGAAGCTGGATCCAGAGCCAGCCGAGTGCCTCGCGGGTCGCACAATTTTCCGTCGATACCACCCAGGTGGCCGCAGGAGCTTCGTTACCGACCATGAAACTCGAAACAGTCTCAGTCGACTTCACCGACGAGCAGAAACGCTATCTCGAAGGCTTCACGAGCGGCTTGCAAATCAGCCGCGTCGGTCGCGGTCTTGGCGGCGGTGCCGGCAAGGCGAATGCCGAGCCCACCGGCCCCGATGCCCTGCACATCAAGGCGCAGGACAAGGTCATCGCGTCCGGCAAGAAGCTCAACGACCAGGAAAAAATCAAGCGCGACGAGCATCCGTTCGATGCCTATCCGCGGCTGCGCCAGCAGGCGGCCGACAATTCGCCGCCGAGCCCTGCGGATAATTTCCGCTGGCGCTATTACGGCATCTTCTATGTCGCGCCGACGCAGGATTCCTACATGTGCCGGCTGCGGATTCCGAACGGGATCATGAAGCACTGGCAGTTGTCCGGCCTTGCCGATCTCGCCGACGATCTCTGCGGTCCCTACAGCCATGCCACCACGCGCGCCAATCTCCAGCTGCGCGAGATCCCGCCGAAGAACGCGATTCTGCTGATCGAGGGCATCCAGGACCTCGGCCTGTGCTCGCGCGGCTCCGGCGCCGACAACATCCGCAACGTGACGGGAACGCCGACGGCAGGCATCGACCCGCAGGAGCTGATCGATACGCGCCCCTATGCGCGCGAGTGGCACTACCACATCCTCAACGATCGCACGCTCTACGGGCTGCCGCGCAAGTTCAACGTCGCCTTTGACGGCGCCGGCAAGATCGCGGTGCTGGAGGAGACCAACGACATCGCCTTCACCGCGTTCGAGGTGAAGGACGGATTTGGTGTCGAGCCCGGCATCTGGTTCCGCCTCGGTCTCGGTGGCATCACCGGGCACAAGGATTTCGCAAAATACTCCAACATCATCGTCAAGCCGGAGCACGCGACTGCCGTCGCCGACATGATCGTGCGCGTGTTCATCGAGCACGGCGACCGCACCAACCGCAACAAGGCGCGGCTGAAATACGTGCTCGACGCCATGGGCCATGACGGTTTCCTCAAGCTGGTCGAGGAGCGGCTGAAGACGCCGTTCACCCGCGTGCCCGAAGAGGCATTTCTGCCGCGGCCTGTCGCCGATCGCATGGCGCATATCGGCGTGCACAAGCAGAAGCAGGACGGGCTGAACTGGATCGGCGTGTCGCTGACGCTCGGCAAGATCAGCTGCGATCAGATGCGGGGTCTGGCCAAAGTCGCGCAGGACCTCGGCGACGGCGAGATCCGCCTGACCGTCTGGCAGAACCTGCTGATCTCAGGCGTGCGCGACGAGAATGTCGAGCTCGCCATTGCTGCCATCAAGCAGATCGGGCTCGCGGTCGAGGCCTCGCATATCCGCGCCGGCCTGATCGCCTGCACCGGCAACGCCGGCTGCCGCTTCGCCGCGTCCAATACCAAGCGCAACGCCGCCGAGATCGGCGACTGGTGCGAGCCGCGCGTCGAGATGGACAAGCCGGTCAACATCCACGTCACCGGCTGCCATCACTCCTGCGCCCAGCATTACATCAGCGATATCGGCCTGATCGGCGCGCGCGTGCCGATCAATGAAGACGACACGGTGGAGGGCTATCATCTCTTCACCGGCGGCGGGTTCGGTCCCGATGCGGACGTCGGGCAGGAGGTCTATCACGACCTCAAGGCCGAAGACGCGCCGAAGACGGTCGAAGGACTGCTCAAGGCCTACATCGCCCATCGCTCGTCACCCGACGAGACCTTCCTGTCCTTTGCGCGCCGCCATGACGGCGAGACGCTGCGCAAGCTTGCCGATGCACAGGTGTCCGCATGAACCAGATCACACCCCCGCCGAAACTCGACATCATTCCCGCCAGCGCGCCGTTCTCCGATGCGCAGCGCTCCTGGCTGAACGGCTTCTTTGCCGGACTGCTGTCGCCTGATGTCGCAACGCCGCTATCGGCGGAGCAGGGCGCGGCCGTCATGCAAGCCGGTGACGGCGACGACGGTGAATCGCCGTGGCACGACCAGACCATGCCGATCGCCGACCGGATGAAGCTCGCCGAAGGCCGCCCCGTCCGTCGCAAGATGATGGCGGCGATGGCGCAGCAGGATTGCGGCCAGTGCGGCTACAATTGCAACGATTATTCGGAGGCGATCGCGGGCCGCAGCGAAGCGCGGCTCAACCTCTGCGTTCCCGGCGGCAAGGAAACCGCGCGGATGCTGAAGTCGCTGTACGAAGATCTCGACAAGGCGCCGGCGGCCAAGGCGCCCGACAAGGCGGATGCGGTGGCGGCCCCCGCGGTGACGGTGACGATCGCCGAGCCCGGCCGCTCGCGCGACAACCCTGTCGCCGCGACCTTCCTGTCGCGCCGTCTTCTCAACAAGGGGAAGTCGGAGAAGGAAACCTATCACGTCGAGTTCGACCTCTCCGAGAGCAAGCTCGATTATGTGGTCGGTGACTCCTTTGGCGTGTTCGCACGCAACGAGGTCGGCCTCGTCGACCAGATCATCGCGCTGCTGGGCGCCTCCCACACCACCAAAGTCAACGGAAAGACGCTGCGCGAGGTGCTGATCGACGACGTCTCGTTGTCGCCGGCGCCCGATACGCTGTTCGAGCTGCTCTCCTTCATCACCGGCGGCGCGCAGCGCGAGAAGGCACGGTCGCTGGCGCAGGGCGAGGATCCCGATGGCGATGCCGCGACGCTCGACGTCATGGCGGCGCTGCAGAAGTTTTCGGGCACGCGACCGCATCCCGAAGCCTTCGTCGAGGCGCTTGAGCCGCTCCAGCCGCGGCTCTACTCGATCTCGTCGTCGCACAATGCGACGCCCGGAAAGCTGTCACTGACGATCGACTCGGTGCGTTACATCATCGGCAAGCGTAAGCGCCTCGGCGTCGCCTCGACTTTCCTCGGCGAACGCATCAACGAGGGCGACAAGCTCAAGGTCTATGTGCAGAAGGCTCACGGCTTCGGGCTGCCGGAGGACCCGAAGATTCCTGTCATCATGATCGGCCCCGGCACCGGCATTGCGCCGTTCCGCGCCTTCCTGCACGACCGCAAGGCGACCGGCGCGCCCGGCAAGAACTGGCTGTTCTTCGGCCACCAGCGCAGCGATTGCGACTTCTTCTACCAGGACGAACTCAACGCCATGAAGACGTCAGGTCAGTTGACGCGATTGTCGCTGGCCTGGTCGCGCGACGGCGACAAGAAGTTCTACGTGCAGGACCGCATGCGCGAGGTCGGTCGCGAATTATGGACCTGGCTCGCCGAGGGCGCGCATCTCTACATCTGCGGCGATGCCAAGCGCATGGCCAAGGACGTCGAGCGTGCGCTGGTCGACATCGTCGCCCAGTTCGGCGCGCGTTCGACGGATGAAGCCGTCAGTTTTGTCGCCGAGCTTAAGAAGACCGGCCGCTTCCAGGCTGACGTGTACTAAGCTCCGAGTCCGGGCTGTCATCCCGCCGTCATCCGAGCCGGTTCCAACTGGCTCGGATCTTAACGAATAAGATTCTCGGAACCCTTGCGTGAGGAGAATTTGCGCCTGCAATGCGGCGCCTTCAGAGAAGGCGCATCGCTATTTCCGCCGGCGTCTTGCCAGCTACCCGGGTCGATCCTTCATAATCCCGCAAATGGGGCGTTGGAGATCGACCATGCGCGAACTATCGGCGGAAGCCAGGCTGCACTTCTACGCACGCTCGCTCTCGCGTCGGACCGGGGCGAGCATGCATCATGTTGGCCTCTACAGCGCGTTCGCCGTCATCGCCGCGATCGTGTTCGGCACGCTTTCGGTGCACCCGTTCTAGCTTGACCGCGTAGGGTGGGTTAGCCGAAGGCGTAACCCACCAACTTCGTCCGGCATTCGCTGAAGCATGGTGGATTACGCTTCGCTAATCCACCCTACGGCACCCGTTCTGATCACACCCGGCGCTTGAACGGCGCGACCTCGATCCCAGCATCCTTCAGCGCCTGACGCAGGCTCCGCGCAATATCAACGGCACCATGCGTATCGCCGTGGATGCAGACCGTATCCGTGCGCATCTTGATGACCTTGCCCGTCACCGAGACCACAGCGCCATCCTGCACCATGCGCACGACGCGATCTGCGATCGCCTTGGCATCGTGCAGCACCGCGCCGGGCTTCTTGCGCGAAACGAGATTGCCGTCGTCCTCATAGGCGCGGTCGGCAAACACCTCGTGCACCAGCGGCAGATTGGCGTCCTCGCCGGCCTTCACCAGCTTCGAATTGGCGAGCACGACGAAGATCAGGCTCGGATCAACCGCCTTGATGCCGGCGGCGATGGCCTTGGCCGTCATATCGTCCTCGCAGGCAACATTCGAGAGCGCGCCGTGTGCCTTTACATGCGTGACCTTGTGGCCGGCCGCAGTCGCAATCGCCTGCAGCGCGCCGATCTGGTAGGCGACGAGGTTCTCGATCTCGGAAGATTTCAGGCCCGCAATCGGATGACGGCCGAAGCCGTGCAGGTCGCGGTAACCGGGATGGGCGCCGACCGAGACGCCGCGCGCTTTCGCGAGCTCCACCGTCCGTCGCATGATGTCGGGGTCGCCGGCATGAAAACCGCAGGCAACGTTGACCGAGCTCGCAAGGTCGATCATGGCGGCGTCGTTGCCCATCTCCCACGCGCCGAAACCTTCGCCGAGGTCGCAATTGAGATCGACTGTCTTCATGGTTGCTCTCCGCGTCTGGTCGTCTTGAGGTTTACGGCTCCGCCGTGACCTGCCAGGTCCCGGCGTCCACAGCGCTCACCGCATAGCCCGCAACGTTGGCATCGCTGAGCGCCTCGATGTTGAGCTCGACGGTGTCGGAGGAACGCAGGCGATCGGGCAGGTTCTTGATCGCTTGCGCGAATTTGCGTGCCTCGTCCTGCGCCGCGGCCATGGTGACAGCCTCGAAGCGGAACGCCGTTCCCGCCGTGGTCTGCGCGAGGCGGCCGACATCAGCCGTGATCACGGTTGCGATCTTGGGATAACCGCCGGAGGTGCCGCGGTCCATCATCAGCGCGATCGGCGCGCCGTTGCCGGGCACCTGGATGCTGCCGTTGACGGTGCCGTCGGAGACGATGTTGTGGCCGTGCAGATGTTTGATGGCGGGGCCTTCGAGCCGGTAGCCCATGCGGTCGGAGGTCGCTGAGATCTTCCACTCGCTGTCGAGGAACAGCGCCTTGTTGGCGTCGTCGAACTCGTCGTCTTGCGGGCCCAGCAAGACGCGGATTGGGCCTGTCGAAGGCTTCAGCAATTCAATGCGCAACTCCGGCGCGCCGCTCGCGGCATCGACAGTGAATTCATCGCCGGCCTGGAGCGGGCGCGGGTAGGGGCTGCCAAGCCCTGCGCGGGCGTTCACCGCGAGGCTGCCGAACACCTGCTCGCCTTTGATCCCGCCTTCGATCGCCAGATAGGTGAACGCGCCGCCGCGGGCAAAGCCCAGCGTCAGCGTCTCGCCGTCCTTGAGCGTCACCGAATTGTCCATGGCCACGGGCTTGCCGGCAATGTCGGCATTGCGCGGCGCACCGGCAATGGCGACGCGCACGGCGCCGTCCTTGGCTGTGAACGTGGCGCCGAACGGGCCGATCTCGATCACGGCTGCGAACGGCTCGTTGCCGACCAGCGTGTTCGCAGCCGCCAGCGACAGACGGTCCATCGCACCGCTGACCGTCAGGCCGTATCGCTGCGCGCCGAACCGGCCGCCGTCCTGCACGGAGCTTGCGGGTCCGATGCTGGCGATCACAAGCCGGCTCATGCGGTCACCTGCTCGGCGATGATCTCGCCGGCCTCGGCGGCGCGGTCCAGTTCCTCGAAGGTCTTGTGGTCGATGGCGAAAAACGTCACGCGATCACCGGGTTCGGTCAGGAAGGTCGGATTCCGGTGGAGCTGATAGGTTCTGACAGGCGTGCGGCCAAGCAGGTGCCAGCCACTCGGGGCGGCCAGGCACTGGATGCCGGCCTGGATACCGCCGATCGAGATCGTGCCTGATGGTGTGAACAGCCGTGGGCTCTGCCGCCGCGACATCTGCAGGGATTTGTCGAGGCCGCTGAGATAGGACCAGCCCGGCGTGAAGCCGATCATGGCGACGCGATAGTCGCCACCGGTGTGGCGGGCGATGATGTCGTCGGGCGTGGTGTTCAACGCCTTGGCGACGTCCTCCAGATCGATGCCATGCTCGCCGCCATAGGCCACCGGAATGCGCCAGCGCCGTGCTTTCGTGGCCGGGGGCAGCGGCTGGATTGCAGTCGGAACCAACTTTTCGCCAAGCGCATCGAAGCCAATCTTGCCGGGATCGTAGTGCACCAGCAGCGAGCGATAGGTCGGCACGGTCTCGGTGATGCCGTCGATGGGGTTTGCCGCGAGCGCCTTGTCGAGCGCGAGCACGCGCTCATTGGCGGCGTCGTCGATGGTGCGGCTGAACTCGACCGTGACGGCACTGTCGCCACTGGGCAGAAGGCGGGGCGGGGGAAGCGTCGCGGCCATGAGCTGTCGAAACGGGCCTTGAGGAATGCGGGGCTCGACCTTGAGTTCCGCTTTGTCCCTGCTTCGCGTAAATGCGCCCGCAAGTCCAATAAATTAATGCTGGGGCAAGCGATAAAGCCTTGTTATCGTGCCGCATAACGGCCTTGCGGACCTGCGTTATTGCCGGCCCTTTGGCCCTTGACGCAACGCGTGCGGCTCGCAAGATGCGCGCGTTCTTTCCCGCCCATCCGGAGCTCGTTCTCGTCCATGTCGCTGTCCCCCGAAGCCCGCAAGACCCTCGCCGGCATCACCACTGCCACCATCACCACGGTCCTGCTGAAGAAGGGCCTGCGCAACATCTGGATGCGCGGCGCGCGTCCGCTGCGTCCAGGCATGCCGCGCCTGGTGGGACCGGCCTTCACGCTGCGCTTCGTGCCGGCGCGCGAGGATCTGGCGACGCCGGAATCCTGGTCGTCGCCGATCTCGACCCGCACTGCGATCGAGGCGATGCCGGAAGGCTGCATCGCCGTGGTCGACGCCATGGGCATCACCGATGCCGGCATTTTTGGCGACATCCTCTGCGCCCGCATGATGAAGCGCGGCGTCACTGCGCTCGTCACCGACGGCGTGGTACGTGACGTCGAGGGCACGCTCGGCACCAATCTTCCTGTGTGGTGCGATGGCTATGCCGCGCCGCCTTCCGTTGCGGGCCTCACCTTCGTCGGCTGGGGCGAGCCGATCGGCTGTGGCGGCGTCGCCGTGTTCCCCAACGACATCGTTGTCGCCGACCAGGACGGCTGCGTGCTGATCCCGCAGGCGATGCTCGAGCACGTGCTCAATGAGGGCGTCGAGCAGGAACGGATGGAAGCCTGGATCGTCAACGAGGTGAAAAACGGCGCCGCGCTGCCGGGCCTCTATCCCATGAACGCCGAAACCAAGGCGCGCTACGCGGCCAGCAAGAAGTAACAGGCCACAAAACAGGCAAGAAAACCGGCAAGGAAACGAGGACCCCATGGAAATCACCGTCGCAGGCACGCGGCCGACCCGCCGCGCGCCCAAGGAACACTTCACCGGCACCGTGTTGCAGGATCCCGTGATTATGGCGCCCGCGCCGGCACGGCTGAACTGCTCGCGCGTCTCGTTCGAGCCGGGCGCGCGCACCAACTGGCATCATCACCCGCTCGGGCAGACGCTGTATGTGATTTCGGGCGTTGGCCGCGTCCAGACCAAGGGCGGGCCGGTGCAGGAAATCCGTCCCGGCGACACCGTCTGGATTCCGCCGGGCGAGTTGCACTGGCACGGCGCTTCGCCGAACAATAGCATGTGCCATATCGCCATGCAGGAAGCGCTCGACGGCGTGTTCTCGACCTGGCTCGATCCGGTGACGGACGCAGATTACGGCGCGGCACTGGGCTAGTTCTCGTGCCCCGGACAAGACGCATCGCCTTCTGGCGATGCGTTGCCGATCCGGGGTGCAGGGAGAGAACTCACATCCGCTCCGCCGTCCACGTTCCCGTGCACATGGTGCCGCGCCAGGTGCCGGAGCCGGAGGTGCCGCTGAGTCGACCGAAGCCAACCGCGCGCTTGATGCCGGTGCTCAGGGTGACGTTGATGCTGCCGGCATCGGCCACGCGGCCGGACGCTGTCACCATCGCATTGCTCGACGCGATCTGACCGTTGTTGATGCCGATCGAGACCGTCGAGCCGTTGCCGCAGGTGTCGCTCGAGGATGAGATGCGGACATTCCAAGCGCCGTCAAAGGTACTGGCGCTGGCCTGCGCGGCCGGCAACGCGATGGCGACGATGGTTGCTAACAGACACTTGCGAAAGCCGTTCATGACGAGCCCCTGCGGTTGAATCTGCGAGCACCTTGTCATGGGCTTGGAGCGGTCGATGTGAGAGCGGTCACGTCCCGGGAGGCCTCTGTGAGGTGGCTCACCCTCGCACCCGAGTCAGCAGCCGGGAGAGCAGGCCGGCGTTCTCAGGTTCGGGTGGTGATGGCTCCTGCTCGACCGCTTGCTCGATCGCGCTCGTGGAGCCTTCCGCCACCTCGGCAATCGACAGCTTGCAAACACCCAACCCGAGCATCCGCTTGTCGTGGCTCAATCCCTCGGCAAAGGGCGAGCTCGCGCCTTCGATTTCGAAGGAAAAGTTCAAGACCGCTTCAAGATGCCCGGGAGCGGGAAGCGGCGCCGAGAACCAGCGCGGTTGACCGCCCTGTGCTTCCGCGGGCGTGAATGTCCACTCGGTTATTTGCCTATCGCCGCAGTGGACGCGGACACTCACGCCCTCATGATTCTGCCGCGGCAAATGGGCGAAGGCGAAAGCATTCAGGAAAAGTTGCCTGTCCGGTTTCGCGCCGAGTTTCACCGACAGTTCAGCGCGGCTGCCGATGGTCCATGTGCCCCATTGTTCGGTTTCGCTCCAGCCATTCCCCACGAAGCCGCGTGAATCGAGTGCATCGCTGAAATTGATCTCGTCGCCAATCTGGTAACCCGGCTCCATGTCGGGCGAGGTCCGGGAGAGGGACATCATGGTTTCGATAAATCGCCGCAAACCGGTTTCCTCCGCGAGGCGCGGAGCGAGTTGTTGTGCAGCGGAAGCGAGTTGGTGCGAGTGCTGAAGGCCCTCCAAGATGATTTCAGCCAGTGTTTGCGCCGAATGGTCAGCAAACGACAGGCCGACGCCGTAGCCCTCCGCGATCTTCTCGGCCATCCAGGTGCCATCAGGCACGATCACGGGCTTGCCCAGACTGGCGGCCTCCGTGAAAACGCCGGAGGTCAGAAACCGATAAGGCTGGGCTTCGTATGCCAGCATCACCAGCGTAGATCGCGCGAGATTGCCAAAGTACTCCGCCATGGTCGCCTGCAACGGAAGGATTTCGACGAGAGGACGATCGACCAGATCGAGGGCGGCCATTGTTTCGGCGATGTCGCCGGCAGGCTTGATCAGAAATCTTGCGGTGGGTTCGACAGCGTGGACGCGCTTGATCGCTTCGCCGAGATTGGTCAGGCATATGCCTGACCTGCCGTTGACGTGCACATAGACGGTCGGGCCGCTCGCTTCCGTCGCCTGCGTCGTATCGGGCGGCCTGCCGAAATGATGCTGCATCATGAAGGAACGCCGGCGAAGCACGCGGGCTACCGAGCGCGCTTTGGCCTTCGAGTTCACCAGGAAGAACACGCAGTCTCGGCCTGGCATATCGGCGAGATCGGCCGACGCCAGCCGGTAAAAGGCCGCGCGAGGCTTGAATCGCCCGGTGTCGAGGTCCGTCAATTCGTCCCCGATGATGCGGAAGAACACAGCGGGACGCTTGTCGTCCGGCCGCTCCGAGAGCCACCTGCCGATACCGCGGATGAGGATCGGGTGTCCTCGCGGGAAGTAGATGATGTCGGATCTATCAAGACCTTCCGCATCCAGCCAGGCGCGCAGCGGAGCAAAAAAACGGGCGGTGTCCGCGAATGTCGCCGTCGAGAACACGAAGTTCTCGGCGTTGACCTCGAACGCAGGGAGCATGTCCAGCACACGCTCCGCACCGATTTCCGCCGCAATGCGTTCGTCGGTCGCGCGCGGCACCAGGATCCGGGGCGTCAGGCCGATACTCAGACTTTCGTTCTTGAAATGCAGAAGCTCGTTGAACGAGTGGCCCGAAACACCGAAGGCCGCAAATCCCGGAATGACGATCCTGGGCACGGCGGGGGTGTTTCGAGGGGGCGGCAAAGTCATCACGGGTCTCGACAAACGCGCGTGCGTTTGTCGACCTGTACGCTAATCGCCGGGGCTCAGGAAGATATCTGTCAGGTTGCCACCGCGAACGGGTGTTCGCAAATCGCCTCGTGCGTGTGAGTCCGAACTCAGTTCAGCCTCGTCCACGTCTGCCCGCCGCAGAACATGCCGCCAAAGGCGCAGCCCTGCACCCGCAGCCGGTCGGTGCCCTTCAGCGTGACCGTGGAATCATAGGTCGAGCCGTTGTTGGGGTCGAGGATGCGGCCGGACCATTTCTGTTCCTTGTTCTGGTCCTTGGCCGGCTTCATGTTGATCAGGACCTGCTCGCCGTTCTGGTTCGATTTGCTGTCGACCGAATAGCCGCAGAGATTGGCTCCGCATTGCTCGATGCGGACCTTGCCTTCCTTTTCCTCGGTGAGCCACACGCCAAGCGGTGAATTGAGATCGCGCGTGGCGGCCGCTGCGGGAGCCGGCGGGGCAATGGCGGCTGCCTGGACGGGGGCAGGGGCCGGAGCTGGTGGAAGCGGCGGCGCCGGGGGCGCGGCAGCCACGGTCGGGGCTGCCGGCGGCGGCGGTGCGGGCGGTACCGCGGCGACCGTCGGGGCAGCGCTTGGAGCGGGTTGAGGCGGCGGCACAAGGGCCTCCTCGGCCGGCGCATTGTTTGCGCTAGTGGCCGGAGGTGCCGGCGGAGCAGGAGGCGCCACGGCCACGGGAGCTTGGGCAGGAGCCTGCTCGGCCACCGGAGGCGCGGCGACAGGTGCGGGGGGCGGTGCAGGATTGGCCGGCTGTTGCGGGTCGACCTTGGCCTGTTGCGGGTCTGCCTTCGGAGCGCCGCCCTTGGCGTCGCTCTTGGCCTTCCTGGCCTTGCCCTGGCCGGTGTTGTCGTAGACGCCGGGGATCGACACTGTGCCGCGGTCGGGATCGATCCGGATGGTGCGCCCGCCATAGTCGAAGCTGTACTGCGCTTGCGCTGCGGTGCTCGCCAAAAGGAATGCGACCGTGGCCAACAGCTTCCTCATCTTGCATCTCCTGAACAAGGTGGTCCCCGCGCCGACGCTTACGCCCCGGTTCGAACGCAGAAAGTGATCTAGATCACTGTTGTCCGTATGAGTCGTCCTCCCTCGGGTTCGGGTTCAATAACGCCGAACTGGGTTCACAGTTGGGCGAGGCGGTCCGGTGCGACCAGCCGCCGCGAGGTGAGCTCCGCCGGCTACTTCTCCCGACAGCGCGCCTCCGCGGCCTGCTCGGCACGGGCGAGGGCGGCCTCGTTGGCCTTGTCGGCGTGGATCTCGACCGCACCAAAGAGGCAGGCCTTCTCGCCATTGATCGCGAAAACCGAGAGCTCCTGGATTTCGCGCTCATCGTCATCCGGCCGGCGCCAGGTTCGGATCACGGCGGCTTTCGGGACACCGGAGCGCACGATCCATTGCACCTTGTCGCCGAAGGCCTTGCCGCCGCCGCGCCATTGCGCCGTCGGTCCCTGCACCTTCTCGATCGAACGCTTTGGTGCGATCGTGAGCGAGACGATGTTGCCTTCGTCGGTGAAGCGGACGACGTAGTCGGCCGGTCCAGGGCAGGTCCACAGGCCAAATTCAGCCTTGGATTGGTCCTTGCAACCCGGCCCGCTCGCTGGCGTGAAAATGGGCTGTCCTAACGCGCTGCCGGCAATTGCGAGCGCGGCCGCGAGCACCAATTTCCTCCGCATCTTAGTCGAACCAGGCGGCGTAAATCTTCTTGTAGCTGCCATCTTCCATCGAGATGTGCAGCCACTGGTCGACGAAGGCCTTCAGCGCCATGTCGCGCTGGAGCCAGTAGGCCTTCTCGGAGAAGTCGAACGGTTTTTCCGGATGCACCGCGCAGAGCACGCCTGAATGCTGCTTCTGCTGGTAGCGGGTCTCGGAGGCATCCGTCATCATCAGATCGGCATTGCCCTTGGCGATCTCGTCGAAGATCACGGTGTTGTCGGGGAAGACGGTGATGTCGGCCTCCTTGACGTTGGCGCGGGCGAAGCGCTCGTTGGTGCCGCCGGGATTGACGATGATTCGGGTGCCCTTCTTGTCGATGTCGGCGAGCGTCTGGTACTTGGCCGTGTCGGCGCAGCGCGCGATCGGCGTCTTGCCCTCGCGCATGATCGGCATCGAGAAGAAGCCCTTCCTCTGCCGGTCGAGTGTAACCGAGACGCCGCCCATGGCGATGTCGAACTGGTCGGCCTCAAAATCCTTCATCAGTTTCGGCCAGGCCGTCGGCACGTATTCGACCTTGACGCCGAGCGCCTTGCCGAGGGCTTCGGCCATGTCGACGTCGAAGCCGCTGAATTGCTGGGTGGTCTTGTCCAGATAGGTGAAGGGCTTGTAGTCGCCGGTCATGCCGACGCGCAGAGTGCCGCGCTTCATGATATCGTCGAGGCGCGAGGGCGCCGCCTGCTGCGCGTGGGCCGAAAGGCTTGCCAGCAACACCACGGCCAAAGCCGCCAGGATTCGAACGGTCATTCGAACGATCATCTCTTCTCCACCCAAGCCCGAGCTGTCATTGTGCAGCACTTGAGACTTGGATTTAGACCAGATGCCCGCCGCTGGCGAGGCGGAATTGAAAGGAAGCCCTCAGGTGACGATCTCGATGTACGAGGCCTCGGTCGGCCTCTTCGTGCCTTACCTGCGCAACATGTCCGTCCTGCTCGACAAGGGCGTGGCCTATGCCGAGGCCCGCAAGTTCAACCCGAACGTCCTGCTGGGGATGCGCATGGCGCCGAACATGTATGATCTGGCGCAGCAGATCGGCGAGGCCTGCCGCCACGCCACCGTCGCGCCGGCCCTGCTGGCGCAGTGCGAGCCGGTGGCGCTGCCGGTGCTGGAGCACGACATGGCCGGGCTTCAGGCGCGGATTGCGACGTCGATCGAATTCATTGAGAGCCTGCCGCGCGCCGAGATCGATGCGTCAGCGGAGCTGAAGGTCTTCTTCAGGCTCAAGAACGGCACCGAGATGCCCTTCACCGGGCGGACGCTGCTGCTCACCAACAGCGTCCCGCAGTTCTTCTTTCACGTCACGACAGCCTACGATTTGTTGCGGCACGCAGGCGTCGAGCTCGTGAAGAAGGATTTTCTGGGCAGGAAGTAATTACGCTTCGCCCTTGCGTTCGTAGTCGGCGAGCGAGCTGCGGCCGGAGATCTCGCTGCGCAGCAGCTCGAAGCGATGGTGTGCTTCGTCCGCGTGAGCGTCGGCGAAATGGACGGCGGCCTCGCTCGTCATGGGGCCGCTGACCACGGGCGTGGATTGCTCGCCGATGGTCTCGTGGACGTAGTACTGGCCATCATCGCCGCGATGCACCGTCCATTTGAGGCGGATCGCCACCATGGGCCCGGGGCCGACCTTGCTGTAACCGTCGGCATCGGTGTGATCAGGCACAAGCGGCTGCTCATCGACCACGGGATGCTCGTGCTCGTTGACCTCCAGGTGCTCGCCGGCGGCCTGATGCTCATCAGTGACGTGCTCATCAGCGACCGCCGTCTCGGTCTCGGCCTCGCTGTCACGAACGACGAGAGCAGGCTCGGGGTGCTCCAAAATGCTGGCGATAGCCGCCAGCGTTTGGTCGGTCGGGTCGATCTCTGACAAGGGTCCATCCTCCAGCTCGACGCGGCCGGCAAGTCTGTCCCACTGCCGCCGCGGCTGGGCTTATTACGCGGGTTTGATTAAGGCTGAGTTGGGGCTCGATCTGCACCAAAATGGGACGCATTCTGGCGTTCCGAAGGCGGGCGGATGAGGCCGCCCGGCCTTCGGTCGGCTCAGCCCAGCACGTCCTGATTGATGATGTTCTGCCGGATGGGATCGCCGTCCAGAACGCTCAAAATGTTGCGCGCGGTCTGCTCGCTCATACGCTGGACCGCCTCGACGGTGACGCCCGCAACATGCGGGGCCATGATGACGTTGGGCAGCGCGAACAGAGCATTGCTGACCGGCGGCGGTTCCACCTCGAACACGTCGATGCCGGCGCCGGCGAGTTTTCCGGACGTCAGCGCGTCGTACAGCGCCGCTTCCTTCACGATGCCGCCACGCGCGGTGTTGATGAGATAGGACTTCGGCTTCATCCGGCCGATCCTGTCAGCGTCGAACAGGCCGATCGTCTCCGGCGTCTTCGGGCAGTGGATGGTGACGAAATCCGCGTTGGGCAGAGCGGCGTCGAGATCAGCGACGGGCTCGCAGCCGGCCGCCTTGATGTCGGCGGCGGGTTTGTAGGGATCGTAGACCTGCACCTTCATCTCCATCGCCTGGCAACGCTTGGCGGTGCGGGTGCCGATACGGCCGAAGCCGATGATCAGCACGGTCTTGCCGTAGAGATCGAACGGCAGCATGCCGAGCCGGTTGGCCCATTGGCCGTCCTTGACGCAGGCGTGCATCTCCTGCGCGCGCTTGGCGAGCGTCAGCATCATGAACAGCGCCTGCTCGGCGACCGAGGGCGAGTTGGCGCTGCCGGCAACCATCAGCGGCACCTTGCGGCGGGAGAGGGCAGGCACGTCAACGGCGTCGTAGCCGACGCCGATGCGGGTCACCACTTTCATGTCCCCGGACGCTTCAAGCTCGGTCTCGCCGAACGCGGTGGCGCCGAGCGCCACGCCATGGACCGGCGCATGGCTTTTCAGCAGGGCCTCAAAATCCTTGGCCGAGATCAGGTTGGGAAACTCGACGAGCTCGATATCGTCCCGCTGGGTGAGAAGGGCGCGTGCCCCCTGCGACAAAGTTTGTGTAACGAAAATCTTCTTCTTGTTGGTCGCCATTGCTCCCCGCCTGCTTGCGTTTCTTGGACCGGCATCACAGCACGACACCGGTCTCATCGTTTAGCAGGTGCATGTTGTTGAGGTCCATCGCCAAACGCATGGGAGCCCCGTCCGCAGCGCCTGCGTTGGGATCGACGCGGCCGCAGACGGGCGTGCCGTCGAGCCCGAAATAGACCAGCGTCTCCATCCCCATTGGCTCGGTGACGTCGAGCACGGTGTCGAAGGTCTCGACGCCGGGCTCCAGATGCGCATGCCACTCCGTGAGGTGCTCGGGCCGGATGCCGAGCAGCAGCTTCTCGCTGCGCGGCAGCGCGTTGTAGCGGGCGGCGCGAGCCGGCGGCAGCGGGAAGGCGATACGGTCTGTGAGACGAATCTGAACTGTGCCGGCAACGTCCTCGAGCCGGCACGGGATGAAATTCATCGCGGGCGAGCCGATGAAGCCGGCGACGAAGCGCGTTGCCGGCTTGTGATAGAGCTCGTTAGGCGTACCGATCTGCTCGATGCGGCCCTTGTTCATGACGACGACGCGGTCAGCCAATGTCATCGCCTCGACCTGGTCGTGGGTGACGTAGACCGTGGTGGTGCGCACCTTCTGGTGCACCTTCTTGATCTCGATCCGCATCTGCACGCGCAGTTTTGCGTCGAGATTGGACAGCGGCTCGTCGAACAGGAAGACTTTGGGATTACGCACGATGGCGCGCCCCATCGCGACGCGCTGGCGTTGGCCGCCGGAGAGCTGCTTCGGCTTGCGATTGATCAGGTCGGTAATGTCGAGCAGGCGGGCGGCTTCAGTCACCCGCGCGTTGATCTCGGCCTTGGGATAGTGCTTCAGCCGCAGCCCGAACGACATGTTCTCCGCGACGGTCATGTGCGGATAGAGCGCGTAGTTCTGGAACACCATGGCGATGTCGCGGTCTTTCGGCGGCACGTCGTTGACGACGTCGCCGCCGATCATGATGTCGCCGTCGGTGATATCCTCGAGCCCTGCGATCATGCGCAACGTCGTCGATTTGCCGCACCCGGAGGGGCCGACCAGCACGATGAACTCATGGTCGGAGATATCGAGGTCGATGCCGCGCACGGCTTCGACATCGTCGTAGAGCTTGACGACCTTGCGCAACGTAACGTCAGCCATGAGACATCAACCCTTTGTCGCGCCGGCGGTGAGGCCGGCAATGTAGTAGTCCATCAGGAAGGCGTAGATGACCAGCGGCGGGGCCGCGCCGAGCAGCGCGCCGGTCATGATCTGCCCCCAGTTGAAGACGTCGCCCTTGATCAGGGTGGTGGTGATGCCGACCGGCAGCACCAGCTGATCGATGGATGTCGTGAACACCAGCGGATAAAGAAATTGGGCCCAGGACACCGTGAAGGCGAAGATGGTCGCGGCGATCAGCCCCGGCAGCGCCACGGGAATGAAGATTCGCGTCAGGGTCTGAAGCCATGAGGCGCCGTCGATGATGGCGGCTTCATCGAGCTCCTTCGGGATCGAGGCGAAATAGCCGATCATGATCCAGGTGCAGAACGGCACGGTCAGCGTCGGATAGATGAACACCAGCACGTACCATCGGTTGAGCAGGGTGACGCCGGTGAACTCCTGGATCACCGCGAGCATCTTGAACAGCGGAATGAACAGGAGGCTGTCCGGGACCAGGTAGGTGAGAAAGACGCCGGTCGCGAGCGTGGCAGAGCCCCAGAACTTCATCCGCGCCAGTGCGAACGCCGCGGGGATGCTGATCAGCATCGTCACGATCACGACGATGATCGAGATCATCGACGAGTTCCAGAAGAAACGCAGGAACTGGTTCGAGGTCAGCAGCTCGACATAGTTCGACAGAGTGGGATGAAACACCCACCACGGATTGGTCGCCGCCGAAATCTCCGCGCTGCTCTTGAGAGATGTGATCAGCATGTAGGCAGGCGGCGTCAGGAAGAAGATCGCGAACAGCACCAGGAAGAAGTAGGACCAGCGCAGCGCCCATGTCCGGTCCCGGCTCATGCTGCTGAGTTTGACCTTGCGCGTCGGTCCCGCCTTGTCGATTGCGAGCGTGCTCATCAGGCTTCGTTCCCACGTTTGTTGACATCGCGCAGGATGAAGATCGCGGCGACGGCGAGGATCGGCACCATGAACAGCGAGACGCAGGCGCCGAGCGGGATGTCGCTGCTCTGGATGCCGACCTGGAACGCCCAGGTGGCGAACAGATGGGTCCGATCGAGCGGGCCGCCGGAGGTGAGGATGCGCACAATGTCGAAATTGGCGAAAGTCACGATCAACGAGAACAGCGTGGTGATCGCGATGATGTTGCGCATCATCGGCAGCGTGATGTGCCAGATCTTCTGCCACCAATTGGCGCCGTCGATCGACGCCGCCTCATAGAGCTGATCGGGGACGGATTTCAGCGCGGCCAGATACATGATCAGGAAGAATGGCGCGCCGTACCAGACGTTGACCAGGATGACGGAGAAGCGCGCCCAGAAGGTGTCACCGAGCCACGGGATCGGACCGACACCGAAGAAGGAGAGCGTGTAGTTGAAGGCGCTATAGGAGGGATCGAACAACCACAGCCAGGCCAGCGTGCTCATCGCCGGCGGGATCACCCAGGGCACCAGCAGCATGCCGCGCCATTTGCGTTGCTTTTTGCCCGGAATGTTGTGGACGAAATGCGCGACGATGAAGCCGATCAGCGCCTTGAAGACCACGGCGGTAATCGCAAAAATGCAGGACTGCCTCACCACCATCCAGAACGTCTCGCGCTTGAACAGGAAGGTGAAATTGCCGAGGCCGACGAATTTCGTCATCGCCTTGTTCAGCGTCGCCAAATAGACCGAATAGAAGGCGGGATAGAGCACCAGCAGCACGATCAGCAGGATCAGCGGCAGCGTCAGGAAGAACGCCACGGTCGATTTGCGCCCGAGCACATTCTGGAGGCTGGCCCGCTTGCGCGGGCTCGCAGCACGGACGAGACGACCTTGCTCGACGACGATATCGGCCATGGCGTGAGCCTTTTTGCAGGGACTTGTAGAACGGCGAAGCCGGTACAGCGCTCGGCTTCATTCGGCATGCGGATCGATCGAGGGATGCCTCGGCGGCTCATGCGAGAGGGCATGAACCGCCATGGCACACACCCGGCTCAGGTCCGCATGAAGCCCTCGCACTCGCCCTCGGCCCAGGCGAGCGCCGTGTCCAGCTTTTCTCCTTGCGCGAAGCGCAACGCCATCTTGGTCAGCGTCGCCTGGAAATAGATCTGCTGCGCGATCTTGGGCGGTGCTGGTGACGCGGCGATCGACATCGTCTGCTGCTTGTAGGGGTCCGGATAGTGGAAGAGCGTGCCCTTCGGCGGCCCTTCCTCGGCCCAGGTCTTGAACTTCGTCATGTTCGCGTAGGCCGGGAGATCGTAGCCGCCGCTCGCCGCGACGAACTTCTCGATCGCCGCTGGCGAGGACAGGTGAACGAGCAAGCTCTTGGCCGCTTCCTTGTTCTTGCCAAAGGCCCAGACGCCCCAGAAGTAGGGCAGGAAGGGCGCAAAACGTCCTTTCGGACCGGAGGGGAAGCCGTGCGTCCAGCATTGCTCGGCGACCTGCGGTGCGTCGCGCTTGGCGACGGCCCAGGCGCTCGGTGGGTTCATGATCATCGCGCCACGGCCCGAGATCAGCCATTTGTTGTTGGAGGCGTCGTCCCAGGACGGCGCATCGGTCGGCAGCACGGCGATCAGCCTCTTGTAGAATTCGAGCGCCTGCCGCACCTCGTCGGTCTTGACGGTGACGTCGCCCTTGGCATTGACGAGTTCGGCGCCGAATGACTGGAAAATCGCGCCCGCCGTGTCGACGCTGTCGGTGGTCTCGCCGAGCCCGATGCCGAAGGGGAAGCCGGCCTTGTGGCAGGCTTCCGCCGCCTTCAGGAACGTCTCCAACGTCCAGTTGTCCGCCTTCGGCGGCGCGCCTGCTGGATACATTTCCTGAACGTCGATGCCCGCGTGCTTCTTCATCAAATCGATGCGCGAGCAGGGGCCCTTGATCTGGCTGCCCGGCGTTGCCGGCACCGCGAGCCATTTGCCACCCGACTGTCCGAGATATTTGACGGTGCCGTTCACTTCGCCGTTCTGCTTGATGAGCGGCTCCATGACGTCGTTGAGCGGCTCGAGATTCTCCGAATAGGCATGCGGCCACCAGCTCGGCATCTGAAGAATGTCGTGACCGGACTTGGCCTGGGCTTCGGCCGCCGCGGTGAGCTCGATCTTCTTGTTGTTGCTGGTGATGTAGTCGATCGAAACCTCGACCTTCTCCTTCTCGCCCCATTCCTTGACGAGGGCGGTGGAGGCATCGTTGGCGCCGGGCACCCAGTGGTCCCAGAAGCCGATCGAGAGTTTGCCGGCGGCGTAGGCGCCTCGGACATAGGGCGCCGCGATCAGCGCCGTGGAGGACATTGCAGTGGCAGCCACAAATTGACGTCGCGTCAGTGTCTTGCGTGACATCTCGTTTCCTCGCTTGGGTGTTTTATTGTTCTGGCGTTTCCTCTGGCATTTCGGAGTTCTTGTTTTTGATTTTGTCGTTCGGAGTTTCTTTTTGGCACCGTCGCCCCGGCGGCAAATCACGCGAGGCGCGGCAAATTGGTAGCGCGATCAGATCATGATTGATTGCGTCTGTCGAGAAATCCGAATGGCTATCGTCTAGAACTAACGTTGTGCCTGAGACCGCGGAGGGCCTCGCGCGTCGCGCGCCGGAGATGAACCGCGCGTTCTTCTTTTGCGACGCACACTTCGCGCGGGCCGGCCTGGAACGATCCGTGCGCAATTACGCCGCAGTTTCGAATAAGCCTGCATAACCGCTTCGCGCGAAAGACTTTTCGGGCGTGGACAGCGATTGACTGCGTCTGGACCTCGGAGTGGCGGAAACGATAGAGTTGCAACCGACGGGTGGCTCCCACCCCGACAGGCCAATCAGATCGATGATGGAGACCAGAATGATCAACCCGGCGCCGCCCGCGCGGCTTCACCTGCGGCGATGGATCGCGCTGGGCTCCGTGGTGGGATTGCTGCTCGGCGCAGCCGCGGTCGCGCATGCTCAGGGCCTCGTCAAGGGCGTTCAGGATGGCGCCGCAGCCGGGAACAAGGCGGCCGGGCCCGTCGGCGGCGTGCTGGGCGGCGCAATCGGCGGCGTGGTCGGTGTCTTCACCGGCGTGCTCGGCGTCAACAACAACAGCGGCAGCCAGCCGGCGCCGGCCGCCAAAGATGCGAGCAAGGACGCCAGCAAGGATTCCAAGCAGCCGGGCGCTGGCAAGGACAAGGATACCAAGAGTGCCAAGGAGAACGCAAAGGCGGGCAAGGGCGCCAAGGCGAGCAAGGAAGCCAAGAATGCGCCGCAGGAGAACAAGGACGTCCCCGTCCTCACCCAGGCCGGCGCGCCGCAACAGACCGCAGAGCAGATCGTTGCCAACAGCGATTCCTATATCGAGCGGATCAAGACGGAGTTGAACCTGACGCCCGATCAGGAGAAGCACTGGTTCGGCTTCTCGAGCGCTATGCACTACTTGGGGCACAATGGTGCAGAGCGGCTCAACCTGCGGGTTACCCGCGCCAAGCGGGATCCGCCTGATGACATCATCGAGCAGATGCGCAACGAATCGCAATTCCTGATCGACCGCGCCGCCGACCAGCGCAATGTCGCCGACGCCGCCGAGCCGCTTTATTCGAGCCTCGATGACAAGCAGAAGCAGGTCTTCGTCCAGGAGATGGTGCGCCTCAGCCACGAGCGCGGATTGGATTGATCAAGTTGAATCGGATGGCGGACGCCTGAATTAACGGCGCCCGCCACGAATTCGTGAATCCTCTCCGCAATTGGGGTATGATTAGCTTCGTACGCTGATTGCGGGGTTGATATGGCGGACAGACTCTCCGTTTTCCTGGTCGAAGACGAAGCCTTGATCCGGATGATGATGGCGGACATGGTGGAAGAGCTCGGCCACCACGTCGCCGCGGAAGCGGACAATGTTCGGGACGCGAGCGCCTTTGCGATGACCGCGCAATATGATTTCGCCATCCTCGACATCAATCTGAAGGGACTTTACGTCGATCCCGTCGCTGACCTGATCGAGCGCCGCGGCAAGCCGTTCCTGTTCGCCACCGGCTACGGGCCGGAGCTGCTGCCGTCCTTGCTCCGCCGCAGGCCGATCCTGCGCAAGCCGATTTCCCTCGATCAGCTCAAGGCAATGATCGACACGCTGTTTCCGGACGCGATCGCCAAGGTGCCTCACTGAGCGACGGCGCAACGCTGACATTATCAACGAAAATGGCCGCCCGTTCGGGGCGGCCACTTCACGGAAGAACTTGATGCGGTCTCAGATCAGGCCGGCGCTGAGATCGATGCCGCGCGCCATCAGGCCGAACGAGGCGACCAGGCCCACGCAGCAGAACAGCACGATGGTCTTGAAGGCAGAATCGGCAAAACGCGTTTCGACGGCAGCCGGCATCGCGGCGAGCGAAATCATGCTCATGTTCATTCCCCCCTTTGTGTTGATCCTGAATTGCATCAGGTGAGGGAACTTTTAGAGCAAAAAGTTTGACGCGAGCTTTCGAGGGATCGTTAACGCAATCGCAATCGCTTGCGTGTTCGCCGCGAGTGATGGGCGGTCCCGCAAGTCTCAGTTGCGGCCGTTCTTCAGCACGTTAGCGATTGTGTGCGCCGTCATGGCGGCGCGATCCGAGGCGCGCTGCGCGGCCAGCCGGTCACGCGCCTTTTCCTCGATCAAGAGCTCGATCAGCGCCTGCCGCTTGTCCTCGTCGTCCGCCTCGAGCAGCAGACGGTGATAGCGGTGATAGTCGAAACCCAGATCCTGCTTACGCATGCCACGCCCCCGCAACTACGCCACACACTGAGCGAATTGTTTCCCAACGGAAACAGTCGGGCAAGCACGATCCTGCGTGGAACCCCGCCTTCGGTGCAATCAGCTGTGCATAGTTAACGGACCGGACGACGTCAGAGCCGGCCGCGCCTCAATCCGGATTGTGGTCGGCGAACATCTTCAGGCCGACGAAGCTCGCATCGGGCTTGGTGACCAGCCGGGTCGGGATGTTGCGCAAATAGTCCTGGAAGCGTCCCTTGGCTTCGAAGCGCGCGCGAAAGGCCGAGGCTGCAAGGAACTCGGGGAAGCGCGGCACGATCCCGCCGGCGATGTAGACGCCGCCGCGGGCGCCGAAGGTCACCGCGAGATTGCCCGCGACGGAGCCGAGGACGGCGCAGAACATATCGAGCGTTGCGCGGCTGTGCGCACAACTGCCGTCCAGCGCCGCCTTGGTGATGGCGGCCGCGTCGCGGTGCGGCACCTCGGCGCCGTCGACCTCGGCCAGCGCTTCGTAGAGGCTTTGCAGGCCGGAGCCGGACAGTGCGCCGCGCTCGATGGAGACATGGCCGAAGCGCTTGCGCAAACATGCGATCACGCGCTCTTCGCGCTCGTTCTCCGCCGGCAGCGTCGCGTGTCCCGCTTCGGTGACGACGGCGAGCCGCGCGCCATGGCGCTCGACCAGGCAGGAGACGCCAAAGCCGGTTCCGGGTCCAACCACCAGCAGCGGTTCGCCGGGGAGGCCATCCTGACCGCCGAGCGGGATCAGATCGGCGGGCTCCAGGGCGGGCAGGGACCAAGCCACCACCTCGAAATCATTGAGCACATGGACGCTGTCGAAGCCGAGCGCCGGCTGAAGCTCGTTGCCGTCGATGACCCATGGGCTGTTGGTCATGACGCAGCGGTTGTTGGTCACAGGACCCGCGACAGCCAGCACGGCCCTTTTCGGCTGATCGCCATCGGCGCGGCGCGCGAGAACGTCGGCCATGGCTTCCCGGACGGTCGGGAAGTCGGCGACCTTCACATAGTCGATGGGGCCGAGCTGGTCGCCGCTGTCCGATTCGCCTTGGCTTAACGCAAAGCGCGCATTGGTGCCGCCGATATCGGCGAGAAGAATTTTGCCTGTCTTGCCGATACTCATGACCTTGTGGCTGCCGCGGCCATGCCGGCCTTCGGGAACCTTTCCTCCACTCCTGATCCGACCCGCAGTTTGCGGACGGCTCTGAGAATCCTCGCTTGATTGCCCCTAGTCAACACGGACGAAGCCAAACCGTTGCATCCTGACGATCGATGGCCGTTCGCGCGATATCGCCGCATGTCGTCGGTGTTGCGAAGCATCGCGGGAAGATCGACAATGGACTGAAGCGTTTCGGCGCCTGTCGCGCCGGACGGCTGAACAGGGCCTTGCAATGAAGATTTCCGACCGCGACGTGCTGCTGGTGATCGACGTGCAGAACGACTTCTGCACCGGCGGCGCGCTGGCGGTGCCCGGCGGCGAGAAGGTCGTGCCCGCGATCAACCGCATCGCCCAAAAATTCAGCAATATGGTGCTGACCCAGGACTGGCATCCGGGCGATCACGTCTCTTTCGCCCCGAACCATCCGGGCAAGCAGCCGTTCCAGACCATCGAGCTGGACTATGGCGCCCAGGTGCTCTGGCCAACGCATTGCGTGCAGGGCACGGCCGGCGCCGAATTCCACGAAGGGCTCGATGTCGCCAGGGCAAACCTCGTGGTGCGCAAGGGTTTTCGCCGCGGCATCGATTCCTATTCCGCGCTGTTCGAGAACGACCACCGGACGCCGACGGGCCTGCTCGGCTATTTGCGCGAGCGCGAGCTGAAGACCGTCTTCGTCGCGGGTCTCGCGCTCGACTTCTGTGTCCGCTTCTCGGCGGAAGATGCCCGCAAGGCCGGGTTCGAAATCGTGGTGATCGAGGATGCCTGCCGCGGCATCGATCTCGACGGATCGGTGGCCGCCGCGCATCGCAGTTTTGCCGAGCTCGGCATGTCGGTGATCAGCTTCGAGGCATTCTTGTGAGAGGTGCGAGATAGACCGTGGCGCAGAAGACAGGCAGACAGCTGGACGAAGCGGATCACGTCGCTGACGAGCCGCTGCTGTGGCCATTTGCGGCGGCGCGGCTCGCCATGGATGCCTGTTTCTGGTGGATGGAGCGGGGGACGCCCGAGCCCGGCGACAGTGGCCTGCCGTGGACGACGCCGAGCACGGTGGCGCTGGAGCTTGCGACCATGCGCCTGCGCGATTGCTCACGGGCGCGGTCGGGCCAGCCGGCGCTGGTCTGCGCGCCCTATGCGCTGCATCGGGCCTTGATCGCCGACTTCGCGCCCGGGCACAGCGTGGTGCAGTCGCTGCAAAATGGCGGCGTGGACCGGGTCTACCTGACCGACTGGCGCTCCGCCTCGCCTGACATGCGCTATCTCTCGATCGACAGCTATCTGTCCGATCTCAACGTCGCCATCGATGAGATCGGCGCGCAGGTCGATCTCGTCGGCCTGTGCCAGGGCGGCTGGCTGTCGCTGCTCTACGCGGCTCGCTTTCCCGCCAAGGTGCGTCGGCTGGTGCTGGTGGGCGCGCCGGTCGATTTATCGATCGACTCGGCAATGGCGCGGCTCGCCCGCAACGCTCCCGGCATGGTCTACGACCAGCTCGTGGCGCGCGGCGGCGGCAATGTCAGCGGCAAAGAGATGCTACGCGTCTGGTCGAAAACGCCAAGCCGCGAGGATATCGCTGCCGCTTTGCAGAAGGAGCTCTCGAACGAAGAGGGCGCGGCGCTGCTCGCGCGCTTCGAGCAATGGAACGTCGAGCCCCTCGATCTGCCCGGCACTTATTATCTGGAGATCGTCAACTGGATTTTCCGGGAGAACCGGATCGCCGTCGGCAACTTCATCGCGCTCGGCCGCCGGATTGACCTGAAAGACGTCAAGGCGCCGATCTTCCTGCTGGCCGGGCTCGATGACGATGTGGTGCCGGCGACGCAGGCGCTCGCCACATCAGGGCTTGTCGGCACGCCGCCGGCCTTCATGGCTGCGGCCTCCGAGCCGAGCAACCATCTCGGCCTGTTCATGGGCGCGCGGACCCACGCGCAGGCCTGGCCGCGGATTGCCCATTGGCTGCGGGACGATCTGTCCGGCGTGCTCGCCCGCAGCGCCTGACCGACGCGCAAATCCGTTATGCATGACGGCGGATGGCCTGCACGGGGCGAGGTCCATGGACTACATAATGGGTTACATATGGTCCGGAGCTGACGGCTACGGCCGGCCGGGAAGAGGTTAAGGGTACGCGATGACTTTCCACTCGATCTATGCCCACGGATTTGCGCGCGTGGCGGCCTGCGTCACCACCTCTCATGTGGCCGATCCCACGGCCAATGCGAAGGCGGTGCTGACGGCGGCCAATGCCTGCCACGAGCAGTCGGTGGCGGTCGCCGTGTTTCCCGAGCTGTGCCTGTCCGGTTACGCGATCGAGGATCTGGTGAAGCAGGATCCGCTGCTTGATGCGGTCGAGCGCGGGCTCGCCGCGATCGTCGAGGCCTCTGCGACACTGATGACCGTCCTGATCGTCGGTGCGCCGCTGCGCTTCGGCCATCGCATCTACAATTGCGCGGTCGTCATCCATCGCGGCAACGTGCTTGGCGTGGTGCCCAAGAGCTATTTGCCGACCTACCGCGAATTCTACGAGGGGCGGCATTTTGCCTCCGGCACCGGCATCGCCGGCGAGACGATCGCCTTTGGCGGCCTGCATGCCCCGTTCGGCACGGACCTCCTGTTTGCGGCCGAGGATGTCCCGGGCCTGACCATCGGCGTTGAGATCTGCGAGGACATGTGGATTCCGGTGACGCCGGCCTCGGAGCTCGCGCTTGCCGGCGCCAGCGTGCTGATCAATCTCTCGGGCAGCCCGATCACGATCGGCCGGGCACGCTCGCGCGCGCTGCTGTGCCAATCGACCTCGGCGCGCTGCCTTGCTGCCTATGTCTATTCCGCGGCAGGCGCTGGGGAATCCACCACCGATCTCGCTTGGGACGGCCAGACCTCGATCTACGAGAATGGCGGGCTGCTGGCCGAGGGCGAGCGGTTCCGCCAGGGCGGCCAGATCACCACTGCCGACGTCGACCTCGACCTGCTCAGGCAGGAGCGTGCGCTGATGGGCACGTTCGACGACAACCGCCGGCAGCGTGAAGGCTTTTATCGCAGGATCAGCTTTGCCCTGAAGCCGCCGGCCGCCGATATCGGCTTCCTGCGCAAGATCGAGCGCTTCCCGTTCGTGCCGAGCGACGAGAGCCTGCTCGAGCAAGACTGCTACGAGGCCTACAATATCCAGGTCGCCGGCCTCGTGCAGCGCATGCGCGCGACCGGCACCAAACGCGTCGTGATCGGCGTCTCGGGCGGGCTCGATTCCACCCATGCGTTGATCGTTGCCGCCAAGGCCGTCGACCTGCTCGGCCTGCCGCGCGAAAACATTCTGGCCTACACCATGCCGGGCTTTGCCACCGGCAGCGAGAGCAAGACCAATGCGCTGGCGCTGATGAAGTCGTTGCAGACCAAGTGGCAGGAACTCGACATCCGCACCACGGCGACGCAGATGCTGAAGGACATCGGCCATCCCTTCGGCAAGGGCGAGCAGGTCTACGACGTCACCTTCGAGAACGTGCAGGCGGGCCTGCGCACGGACTATCTGTTCCGGCTCGCCAACCATCACGGCGGCATCGTCATCGGAACCGGCGATCTCTCCGAACTCGCGCTCGGCTGGTGCACCTATGGCGTCGGCGACCAGATGGCGCATTACAACGTCAATGCCGGCGTGCCGAAGACGCTGATCCAGCACCTGATCCGCTGGGTGATCGCCTCGAAGCAAGTCAGCGACGACGTCAACAAGACGCTGACCTCGATCCTGTCGGCTGAAATTTCGCCCGAGCTGGTTCCGGTCAAGCCCGGCGAGAAGCCGCAGAGCACGGAGGCCTCCGTCGGTCCCTACGAGCTCCAGGACTTCAACCTGTTCTACACGCTGCGCTTCGGCATGCGCCCGTCCAAGATCGCCTTCATGGCGCAGCACGCCTGGAAGGATGTCGCCAAGGGCGAGTGGCCGCCGGCATTCCCAAGCGACAAGCGCAGGGCCTATGATCTTCCCGAGATCCGCCGCTGGCTGGAGGTGTTTTTGCGCCGCTTCTTCGCCTTCAGCCAGTTCAAGCGCTCGGCGATGCCGAACGGCCCGAAGGTTTCGTCCGGCGGCTCATTGTCGCCCCGCGGCGACTGGCGCGCGCCGTCGGATTCGAGCGCGGCGGCCTGGCTCGAGGATCTCGAGCGGAACGTGCCGAAGTGATCGGGCAGGGGGTCTAAACGAGATCGCGCCGCGCGGCTCATGAGGCCGGCGGCGCGAAATCACGTTCAATCTA
Source organism: Bradyrhizobium sp. OK095 (assembly GCF_900109945.1). Lineage (GTDB taxonomy): Bacteria > Pseudomonadota > Alphaproteobacteria > Rhizobiales > Xanthobacteraceae > Bradyrhizobium. Next base: position 24,318 of record NZ_FOBX01000007.1, on the reverse strand, counting down.
GAAAGCACGAGGTCCGGAGTGCCTAGGAGTCCGGACCTCGTAACCTTGCCCCAGCCTTTAGACCCCCCGCCCCAGGTGGTCCCCCAACCCCGTGGTGCGCGATCAGAAGGTGATGCCCTTGGAAGGCCGCCGATCGATGTCCGCGATGTACGCGACATATGGTTAGGATTCCATTCCGGATCACTACGGACTCAAAATCGCTTGATCCTGCGCGCTGACGCATGCGCCTGCACGCGCTGCATTCGCTGCTGCCTGAAATCGATGCAAGTGATCCCCGGGATGTCCACATCTCGTCCGGCTTACGGAACCTGCATTTCACGGGCCTGTCACTGAACTGGTCTAGCGCTGCCCTTGTCATCGTTGACGGTCAAGGAGCAAGCCATGTCGAAGCCGGTGTTGGGCGCCGCACTATCCATCAGATCGATCCCCGCCCATCGTGACTGGCTCCTCGACAAGCAGCGCGATCTCGAAATCCAGGACTTCTTCCGCGCCGACCTGCTCGACAGCGACTGGCGCAGCACCGCGAGCGAGATCAAGCAGATGCTCTCGGGCCACACTGGCCGGCTCGGCATCCACGGCCCGTTCTGGGGTTTCAAGATCGACAGCCATGATCCCTTGATCCGCCAGGCGGTGACCAAGCGCCTGCTTCAGGGCCTGGACGCAGCCGAATTCCTCGGCGCGACGCAGATGGTGATCCATTCGCCGTTCACGACCTGGGATCACAACAATCTCGATCTCTATCCTGACAATCGCGGCAATATCGTCGAACGCGTCAAGGCGACGCTCGCCGAGGTGATCGCGCGCGCCGAAACCATCGGCTGCGAGATCGTCATCGAGAACATCGAGGACAAGGACCCGCGCGACCGCGTGCGGCTCGCCAAGGCGCTTGAAAGCAGCAAGGTCCGCGTCTCCCTCGACACCGGTCATGCCAACTACGCGCACATCTCCACCGGCGCGCCGCCGGTCGATTATTACGTCGAGACCGCCGGCGACATGCTGACGCATGTCCACCTCCAGGACACCGACGGCTTTGCCGACCGGCACTGGGCGCCGGGCGAGGGCAACATCCCCTGGGTCGCCGTGTTCCGCGCGCTGGGCCGGCTGACGTCGAACCCGCGGCTGATCCTCGAACTCCGCAACCACGACAACGTCCGCGCCGGCGCAGCCCATCTCGCCGCGCTTGGTCTCGCTGAATAACCGGCATCACAAAGGTCAGGGCCTATCGCCATGAGCAAACTCACCCGTCGTACCATCCTGAAGTCCGGCGGCGCTGTCGCGGGCACGCTTCTGCTGCCGCGCTTTGCCATTGGGCAGGCCGACAACCGTCCGTCGGTGACGATCGCCGTGCAGAAGGTCACCAATTCGAACGTGCTCGACGTGCTGCGCGAGCAGTCCAATGTCGGCGAGCGCGTGTTCTTCTCATCGATCTGGGAAGGCCTGATCTCGAAAAACTGGCGCGGCAGCCTCGAAGCCGTGCCGGGCCTTGCCACCGAATGGCGCCGCATCGACGACCAGACCGTCGAGGTGAAGCTGCGCCAGGGCGTCAAGTTCCACAATGGCGACGAGCTGACCGCCGAAGACGTCGTCTTCACCTTCAGCCGCGAACGCATGTTCGGCGAGACCGAGGCCAAGAGCCGTTCCACCATCCAGGCTTTTGAGAAGATCCCGATGCCGAAGCCCGGCAAGGAATTGCCGCCTGATGTGCCCGCCGTTGCCCGCCGGATCTGGCCGGACCTCGTCCGCGTCGACGCCGTCGATAAATACACGGTGCGCTTCTACAACGCGACGCCCGACGTCACCATCGAGGGCCGGCTGTCGCGCTACGGCTCCGACATCGCAAACCGCCGCGCATGGGCCGAATCCGCAAGCTATCTCGATTGGGCGCGCAAGCCTGTTACGACGGGCCCCTACAAGGTCGTCGAGCTCAAGCCCGACGTGTCGCTGACGCTGGAAGCCCATGACGAATATTGGGGCGGCCGTCCGCCGCTCAAGCGCATCCGCTTCCTCGAAGTGCCCGAGGTCGCGAGCCGCATCAACGGGCTGCTGTCGGGCGAGTATCAGTTCGCCTGCGACATCCCGCCGGACCAGATCGCCGGCATCGAGAAGAATTCCGCGTTCGAAGTGCAGGGCGGCACCATCCTCAATCACCGCCTGACCGTGTTCGACAAGAACCACGCCCAGCTCGCCAATCCGCTGGTGCGGCGCGCCTTCACCCATTCCATCGACCGCCAGGCGATCGTCGACAGCCTGTGGGCCGGTCGTACCCGGGTGCCGAAGGGCCTGCAGTGGGAATTCTACGGCGACATGTTCAACGCCGACTGGAGCGTACCGGCCTATGATCCGAAACTCGCGCAGGATCTGTTGAAGCAGGCGAATTACAAAGGCGATCCGATCCCGTATCGCCTGCTCAACAATTACTACACCAACCAGGTCGCGACCGCGCAGGTGCTGGTCGAGATGTGGAAGTCGGTCGGCCTCAACGTCCAGATCGAGACCAAGGAAAACTGGTCGCAGATCATGGAACGCGCGCCGACCCGCGCGGTGCGCGACTGGTCGAATTCCGCCGCCTTCAACGACCCCGTGTCGTCGCTGGTCGCCCAGCACGGCCCGAACGGCCAGCAGCAGCAGATCGGCGAATGGACCAATGCCGAGCTGAACACGCTCTCGGAGTTTTTAGAGACCTCGATCGACCGCGCGGCGCGCAAGAAGGCGTTCGCCCGCATGCTTGAAATCGCTGAGCGCGAGGATCCCGCCTACACGGTGCTGCACCAGAACGCGACGTTTACGGCGAAGCCGAAATCGATCAAGTGGAAGGCGTCGCCGGCGTTCGCGATGGATTTCCGCGCCGGCAATTTCGAGGTCTAGGCCGTGACGCCGCTGGTCAGCATCGAGGGCCTCAGCGTCGCCTTCAACGGCGTGCCGGTCCTGCGTGGCGTCGATCTCAGCTTGCAGAAGGGCGAGGCCCTCGGCCTCGTCGGCGAGTCCGGCTCGGGCAAGTCGGTGACATGGCTCGCCGCGCTGGGCCTGTTGCCGCGGCACGCGAAGGTTTCGGGCTCCGTCCGGCTCGATGGCCGTGAGATCCTCGGCGCGCGAGCATCCGAGCTCGACCATGTCAGGGGCGGGCGGGTCGCGATGATCTTCCAGGATCCGGCGAGCGCGCTCAACCCGGTGCTGACCATCCGCAGGCAGCTCTGCGAGACGCTGGCGCTGCATCGCGATCTCTCGGGCGAGGCGGTGAAGGCGGAAGCGCGACGGCTGCTCGATCTCGTCGGCATTCCCGATGCGACGCGCAGGCTCTCTGCCTATCCGCACGAATTCTCCGGCGGCCAGGTCCAGCGCATCATGATTGCGATGGCGCTGGCCGGAAACCCCGATCTCTTGATCGCGGACGAGCCCACGACGGCGCTCGACGCCACCATCCAGGCGCAAATTCTGGAGCTGCTCTCCACGATCCGCCGCGAGACGAGCATGGCGATGGTCCTGATCAGCCACGACCTCGGCGTCGTCGCCGAAAACTGCGACCGCGTCTCGGTGATGTATGCCGGCCGCATCGTCGAGCAGGCGCCGGCCAATCAGCTCTTCGCCGATCCCGTGCATCCCTATGCCCAGGGCCTGATCGGCGCGCTGCCGCCGCTCGATGGACCGCGCCGCCGTCTCACCGCGATTCCCGGCACCGTGCCGGATCCCGCGCACATGCCCAGCGGCTGCGCCTTCGCGCCGCGCTGTGCACTCGCGGCCGAACCCTGTGACCTTGCGACGCCGACCCTGGCGCCGATCGCGGACGATCGCGCCGTCGCCTGCATCCGCGCCGAAGCCTCGCGCCGCGCGCTGCTCGGAATCGCCGCCGAATGAGCGCGCCGCTCGTCGAGGTGTCCACGATCGCGCGCAGCTACGCCATGCGCTCCGGGATGTTCGGGCGAGCTACGGCCGTCCACGCGGTCGATGGCGTGTCGCTGACGATCCGCAAGGGCGAAACGCTCGGCCTCGTCGGCGAGTCCGGCTCGGGCAAGTCGACCACCGGTCGCATCGTGCTTGGTCTGGAGCCGCCCGATCACGGCGATGTCAGGTTCGACGGCAAGCCGATGGCTGCGCCGGGAACGCGAGCGTGGCGCGCGCAGCGGGCGCGCATGCAGATGATTTTTCAGGACCCGCTGGGCGCGTTGGACCGGCGGTTGCCGGTTGCTACGCAAATCCGCGAGCCGCTGGACATTCACGGTCTCGGCACGCCCGCCGAGCGCGAGGATCGCGTTCGCGAATTGCTGCGCGCCGTCGAGCTGACGCCGGCACATGGCGCGCGCTATCCGGGCGCGCTCTCGGGCGGACAGCGCCAGCGCATCGTGCTGGCGCGAGCGCTGGCGACGAAGCCGGATTTCCTGGTCTGCGACGAGCCGGTCAGCGCGCTCGACGTCTCGATCCAGGCGCAGGTGGTGAACCTGCTTTGCGATCTGCAAGCCCAACTTGGGCTTACACTCCTGTTCATCAGCCACGATTTGCGCGTGGTGAGGCAGATCAGCAATTCGGTCGCCGTCATGTATCTCGGCCGCATCGTCGAGATCGGCCGTGCCGACGATCTTTTTGCGCAGCCCCAACATCCGTACACGCAGGCGCTGGTCTCGGCCTCGCCCGCACCCGGCCGCCGCAGCGCCGGCCGCATCGTGCTCGCTGGCGATCCGCCCAACCCGGCTGCCCGGCCGCAAGGCTGCGCCTTCCATCCGCGCTGCCCGCGCGCGATCGCGCGCTGTGCGAGCGAGGTGCCGGCGCTCTCAGCTGTCGGCGGCGACCGGCAGGTCGCCTGCCATCTCGTGACGGGGCCGCAAGCTCAAACGCGGGACGCGGCGTGATGGGGCGCTATTTCGCCATTCGGATCGGCCGCGCGGCGCTGACGATCGTGCTCGTCGTCACCTTCGCCTTCGTCGTGCTGCGTCTCTCTGGCGATCCCGCGCTGATGATCCTGGGACCGGAAGCGCCGCCGGAAGTGCTCGCCGCCTTCCGCAAGGCCTGGGGCCTCGATGATCCCATCTGGTTCCAGTATCTCGATTACTTCGGCGCCATCGCTAAAGGTGAGCTCGGCCGCTCCATGCGCGACGGGCGGCCCGCAATCGAGCTGGTGCTGGAGCGGATTCCGGCAACGCTGGCGCTGACGCTGCCGGCTTTCTTCTTCAAGATCGTGCTCGGCATTCCGGCCGGCATCTACGCCGCGCTGCATCGGGGATCGGGAATCGACCGGGCCGTGATGATGACGGCGGTTGCCGGCTTCACCGTGCCGAGCTTTGTCCTTGCGCTGCTGCTGGTTCTCGTCTTCGCCGTGCAACTCGGCTGGCTGCCCTCGGGCGGGCAGGACAGCTGGCGCCACGCCATTCTGCCGATCGTAACGCTCAGCCTCGGCGGTGCAGCGGTACTTGCGCGCTTCACCCGCAGTGCCATGCTGGAGGTGCTGGGACAGCCCTATATCCGCACGGCATCCGCAAAAGGCGTGCCGTGGCGCAAGGTGGTGACGTCGCATGCGCTGCCGAACGCGGCGATCCCGACGGTCACCATCCTGGGCTTCATGGTGGGCACGCTGATCGCAGGTGCTGTCGTTGTCGAGAGCGTGTTTTCGTGGCCGGGGGTAGGGCGCCTGCTCGTCGTCGCCGTCGCCAATCGCGACCTCGCCGTCGTGCAATGCATCCTGCTGCTGGTCGCGATGACCATGGTCACGTCCAATCTGGTCGTCGATTTCCTCTACGGCTTCCTCGATCCGCGCCTGCGCGCCAAAGGAGCGCACGCATGACCGACGCGACGCTGAAGGACACATCCATTCGCCGTCGCATCAGCATGCCCGCGATCCCGGTCTCGGTCGCGCTCGCAATCGGCTGGATTGTCGCGATGCTTGTCATCGCCGCCTTCGTCGAAAAGATCGCCCCTTACAGCTTCACCCAGCTCGACCTGCGCAACCGGCTCTCACCGCCCGGCAATGTCGCGCACTGGCTCGGCACCGACGAACTCGGCCGCGACGTGCTGTCGCGGCTGCTCGTCTCGATCCGCATCTCGCTGTTGATCGCCTTCGGTGCGACCGCGATCTCGGCGATCGTCGGCACCACGCTCGGTTTCCTCGCCGCGCATTTCCGAGGGGCCGTCGAGCAACTCGTGCTGATGCTGACCGACTTCCAGGCCAGCATGCCGTTCCTGATCATGGCGCTCGCAGTGCTCGCCTTCTTCGGCAGTTCGCTGCCGCTGCTGGTCGGCCTGATGGGCCTGTTCGGCTGGGAGCGCTATGCCCGCATCGCCCGCGGCCTTGCGATTTCCGCCAACGCGCAAGGCTACGCAGCCGCGGTCCGCCAGCTTGGCGCGACGCCGGCCCGGATTTACCTCAGGCACATCCTGCCCAACATCGCCTCGACCCTGATCGTCTCGACCACGCTGGTCTTCCCCGAGGTGATCCTGATGGAATCGGGCCTGTCTTTTCTCGGCCTCGGCGTGCAGCCGCCGATGACCAGCCTCGGCAACATGGTCGGCTATGGCCGCGAGTATTTGACCCGGGCGCCCTGGATCATGCTGGCGCCGGCCACGACCATCGTGATCACCACGCTGGCAGTGTCCGTGATCGGCGACTGGCTGCGCGACCGGCTCGATCCGACCCTTCAGTAGTCTCCTGTCCCGGACGCGGCGCAGCGTGTAACGCTGCACCGCAGAGCCGGGACCCATACCTCCACGGCTCCTGGGCCCCGGGCGCAGCGCACCGTTTCACGCTGCGCTGCGCCCGGGGCACCGCCACAGCCCGCGCCGGGAGCAGGGGAGGCCTGCGATAGGCCGATCCGGCCCCATCCGGCCCAAGTTCCCGTTGCGCCAACCCACCCCGTGCGCTATCCGGCCACAAAGGCCTGAGGCGGCTTCGATATTTTCCCGCCCGGCCGACCAAACCCGAGGACGGAAACCGCCATGCCAGCCTATCGCTCCCGCACCACCACCCACGGCCGCAACATGGCGGGCGCCCGCGGCCTCTGGCGCGCGACGGGCATGAAGGACGGCGATTTCGGCAAGCCGATCATCGCGGTCGTCAACTCCTTCACCCAGTTCGTGCCCGGCCACGTCCATCTGAAGGACCTCGGCCAGCTGGTGGCGCGCGAGATCGAGCAGGCCGGCGGCGTCGCCAAGGAGTTCAACACCATCGCGGTCGATGACGGCATCGCCATGGGCCATGACGGCATGCTCTACAGCCTGCCGTCGCGCGAGCTGATCGCCGACAGCGTCGAGTACATGGTCAACGCCCATTGCGCCGACGGCATGGTCTGCATCTCCAACTGCGACAAGATCACGCCCGGCATGCTGATGGCCGCGCTGCGGCTCAACATCCCCGCCGTGTTCGTCTCGGGCGGGCCGATGGAAGCCGGCAAGGTTACGCTGCAGGGCAAGACCAAGGCAGTCGATCTGATCGACGCCATGGTCGCTGCCGCCGACTCCAAGGTCAGCGACGAGGACGTCAAGGTGATCGAGCGCTCGGCGTGCCCGACCTGCGGCTCCTGCTCGGGCATGTTCACGGCCAATTCGATGAACTGTCTGACCGAAGCGCTGGGCCTGGCGCTGCCCGGCAACGGCACGGTGGTCGCAACCCATGCCGACCGCAAGCGCCTGTTCGTCGAGGCCGGCCACACCATCGTCGATATCGTGCGGCGCTACTATGAGCAGGACGATGCCTCGGTGCTGCCGCGCAATGTCGCCAACTTCAAGGCGTTCGAGAACGCGATGACGCTCGACATCGCCATGGGCGGCTCGACCAACACCGTGCTGCATCTGCTGGCGGCGGCCCATGAAGGCGAGGTGAAGTTCACCATGCAGGACATCGACCGGCTGTCGCGCCGCGTCCCCGTGCTCTGCAAGGTCGCGCCATCAGTTGCCGACGTGCATGTCGAGGACGTGCATCGCGCCGGCGGCATTATGGGCATTTTGGGCGAGCTAGACCGTGCCGGCCTGATCGACACCTCGGTCTCGACCGTGCATGCGCCGACCATGAACGACGCGCTGGAGCGCTGGGACATCAAGCGCTCCAAGAGCGAGTCGGTGCGCACCTTCTTCCGCGCCTCGCCCGGCGGCATCCCGACCCAGGTCGCCTTCAGCCAGGAGCGCCGTTACGACGAGCTCGATGCCGACCGCGAGAAGGGCGTCGTGCGTAACCTCGCGCACGCCTTCAGCAAGGACGGCGGTCTCGCAGTGCTCTACGGCAACCTCGCGCAGGACGGCTGCATCGTGAAGACCGCCGGCGTCGATGCCTCGATCCTGAAATTCTCCGGCCCCGCGCGCGTGTTCGAAAGCCAGGACGCGTCCGTCGAAGCCATCTTGGGCGGCAAGGTCGTCGCCGGCGAGATCGTCGTCATCATCTATGAAGGCCCGCGCGGCGGCCCCGGCATGCAGGAGATGCTGTATCCGACCAGCTATTTGAAATCGATGGGCCTCGGCAAAGCCTGCGCGCTCGTCACCGATGGACGCTTCTCGGGCGGCTCGTCCGGCCTGTCGATCGGCCATCTGTCGCCGGAAGCGGCCGAAGGCGGCAACATCGGTCTCGTCCGCACCGGCGACCGCATCGCCATCGACATTCCGAACCGCAGCATCAGCCTGGAGGTCTCCGACGAGGAGCTCGCCAAGCGCCGTGCCGCGGAAGAGGCCAAGGGCGATGCAGCCTGGCAGCCCGCTGCGCGCAAGCGCAACGTCTCGACCGCGCTGCAAGCTTACGCCGCACTCACCACCAGCGCCGCGCGCGGCGCGGTGCGCGAGGTGAAGCGACGCGGGAAGTAAGCGCTGCTGCGTTCGCACCACGCGCGCATGGTCAACAAGTTCTGAACGGCCGGCGAAAGCCGGCCGTTCGCATTAAGGATGCCTCAACGAACTTCAGCGGCTCACGGTTTTGCGGCGTATGCTGCCAGCGACCTTCGCAAATCCATTTCGGGCAACTGGGGCACCACATAATGTCTCGTACTCTTGCTGTTGTTTTCTCCACCGCCGTCGCTGCGATTTCGATGACGGGCGCGGCGTCCGCCGGCTGCTACAATTGCTACGCGCCGCCGCCGTGCCAGACCTGCTACCAGCAGCAATATGTGCAGCCGCAATACCGCACCGTCGATGAGACCGTGATGGTCTCGCCCGGCGCGACCGTCGCGCACCGCTCGCCCGCGCAGTACCGCACCGTGATGGTGCCGCAGACCGTGATGGTGGCGCCACCGAGCGTGCAATACGAGCGCATCCCGCCGCAATACGCGACGCGCCAGCGCACCGAGATGGTTTCGCCGGGATATTCCTATTACGCCCCGGTGCAGACGGGCTGCGCGTCCTGCGGCGGCTACTGAGGCGACCGAAGCTACGAACGGGCTCGAGCGGCGCTCCTCACGGGGCGCCGTTTTTCTTTTGCGGAACAGCAAAACGAGGCCCGGAAACGGAGGCGAATCCAAACCGGGCCTCGCAACCAGCAACGGCCTGGGAGCTGTCGCCGGTATCCGGGATTGCCGAGGGGATAGGCTAAGGGAACAGGCTGACGCCCGCCTGACAGCTCGAGTGTCTGGGGCAGGACGCCAACTTCGCGCTGTCGACTACGTTAGGCGACAACCATTCCTAGTTTGGAAGGCTGGCCGAGCAGTTTAAGGCACCGGTCTTGAAATTTGCCCGCGCTCTTCCGCTTTATCCAATTTAGTTTCTATGTGTCTGAATTAGATCGAATTTTTCGGCGGGCTTGTCCTGTTAGATCCAGGCCATTACGTTCTAGTTCCAGTTGATTCGGGTCTAACCTTGGGTCCAAGGAACTCATGGATTTGATGGAGGTAGGGCATGTCAAAGGACGACGACACTAGTCTTTCGAGGCACCACATGACGGCGGCTCATCTTCGAGACGAGTTTAGTCAATTATCCGGTCAGTCTAGCGCTCAAGAGCAGTTGGCGCAAAAGCACCTGACATCAGCTCATCTGAGCGAGGCCCTCCAACAAGGGAGTCAAAGCCCGCACGTCCCCGCTCAACAGCAGCAGCCGGTAACTCCTCCGGCAAGCTCGGGCTCAGGGCAGTCGGGCAAGGAATGATCGAATTGCCATCATCGGACGCGATTCAATATTGGTCCGGTGTCGCGACGATCTTCGGTCTGCCAATTGCTATTTTGGCTTTCTTCTATGCCGCGCGGCAGTTATCGCTGGCACAAAAGGCCGGATCCGGTGCCTCTCTGATCGCGCTCAGCGAGGCATTTCGACAGAACTGGTCAGCATTTGTCGCTGCCACAAGTGACGCGCAGAAGCGGCACGCATTTGCCGATCTTGCCAATGCCCTTGAGATCGCGTGCGCAGTGTTCCGCGACGGGGTGTTCTTTGGGCACTCAAAGAACTTGCTCAAACACTATTTAGTTCACCAATTTCGTGTGATTCAGGACAGCGAACTCGCCGGCCAAAGGTTGGTGTCGCTCCTCCAGACGAAAGAGACATTCAACGAAATACGTTGGTTTGTAGAAACGCACCGCGCATTGATAAATTCGACTGCGCTGGGAGAAAAAGTATGAAGATACTGAAATCCGCGGCGCCCGTATTACTGAGCACTCTCAACGTGGGAGACCTCTTCTACGTCATCAAAGGATCGGCACTTGTGCTCGCACTGCGCCTCGAGGAGTACGACAATGAGCACCCGTATCTGACGTATCTCGAAGGCAGCAGCGCCTTTGAGCTTGAGTCGGCAGAGCATTTGTTGGATTCTTTTGTGATACCGGCGGATCTCGAGTGCCGTCTCGTTGGCTCTCCCAAAGTGGCAGGGTCGATCCAGGATGTGCCCCCTGGTTCCGTCAGTTTTGGGAATGGCACTGCTGGGATCGTGGTTCGCACGCGCAAGTGGAAAATGCTCTTCGATCTGGAAACAGGGAAGGGCGTCGCAGCGACAACACCTTCCTTCGCTTTTTATGAAGCCTGGAAGCTGGTCCGAGTCACGGAAAAGCCGAAAGATCAAGTCGTTGAAGCTGTCTTCGAAAAGGGCTCGCCGGGGTAACATGGAGTTCGGAATTACGGTGCACTTAATTGCTACGCCCCAACAGTGACCGAAGCCGCAGTCGGCGGCTATCGGGCTATCGTGATGAATTTAGTGCTGCGTCACCGTAAATCCAGTCGATGAAGCCGCGCCTCTACCGATCAGCGACCCTCGCGCGAAAGTTGTTCGCAATGTTCATTCTTGCGAGTGTCAGCGTTGTGGCTCGAATAGGTCGCGCCTCAGGAATTGAGATTGCACGGCGGATAGGTTGATATGGACAAGGTCTATCAAGTCTTCATCAGCTCAACGTTTGCCGATCTCAAGAAAGAGAGGCAACAAGTCTCCAATACCCTCGCGAAAGCGGGATATCTCGCTGCCGGTATGGAGTTATTTCCCGCAAGCGACGAGCAACAACTAGAGTACATTCAGCGTGTCATTGATCGCAGCGATTACTACGTCGTGATTGTCGCTGGACGATATGGATCGACGGCCGGCGACGGAAAAAGTTTTACCGAGAAGGAATTCGAGTATGCGCATTCCAAAGGAATTCCGATCTTGGCCTTTCTGCACTCGAACCCGCGCGGACTCGCGGTGGAGAAGACCGATGAAGACCCAGCCAAGGCTGCTCGTCTCCAAGAATTTCGAGAACGACTTCAAACGGGAAGACTAGTCGAGTTTTGGTCTGCCAGCAGCGATCTTTCCACCAACGTGCTAATCGCCGTTGCGAACTCTGCAAATCTAAAGCCGCGCGTCGGGTGGATACGAGGTGACCAAGCAGTCGATCCAAAGGTCCTGCAAGACATGCAGCGATTGCGAATTGAAAACGCTGAGTTGCGCGCGAGCCTGGCAGAGTTCTTAGGGGAGCCCGTGGGGTTCGATCCAACGCTCGTTGGTCCAAACGACACGATGCCCCTGAGCGTACTAGTTTCCGGTCAGCAATCACCTACGAAGTTAGAAGTCGCCATCGGCGACTTATTTATTGCTGTTTATGATCAACTCTTGGCGGAGCTTCCGGAAGGACAAATGCGCCACCATCTCGGCCACGCCGCAGCGAAACTAGCCAACATATGGACCGCAAACCAAAGCTATATGATTGAGCCAGAAAGCGTGGTTGCGCTTAGACAGCAGTTGGAAGCGCTTGGTCTATTGATGCCAATTTCTGGGCGAAGTGGCACCGGAGCGACTTTCATATCGTGGACGACCACAGACAAAGGGAGGAAGTTCGCCGCTCTGAAAAATGCAAGGCGAAAAGGCGAGCCGAACGGCTAGCTCCTCACGGCAGCCAAGGTAAGACTATCGTCGGATCATTCCATTTAGATTTGAAAGGAATAGCGCGGCACCCTGACGATCCCCGAATGCGTCACCTTGATCGGCATCGCTCTGCGCCTCGGCGACGATCCCGCCGTGCTCCTTCGGAACTACACCAAGCGCAAGCGCGGCCCTGCCGCCAAGGAGAGGCTCGCGAGCACATTGACCACGCTTGCGGTGGACTTCCTCAAGCCTTAAGAGACGTTTGTCCCCGACATGTCCCCAAACCGCGGACTGTTCGCATTGCGTTCGACGGGGCCTGCCGCTAAGCGGTTGAATCTATTGACTTGGAAGGGTGGCCGAGTGGTTTAAGGCACCGGTCTTGAAATTCTGGAATCGCCGTGTCGGCTGGTATCGAAATTGCTCGATTGGGCTTGTTTAGTAGGACAAAACGCGAGCTGCCGTACTGGATGGTATCGTTGCGTTTCATCCCGTGCCAGCGAGTTCGGTAGTAAAGTCGGTAGTACGCCACGACCGCTAGCTTAGACGGATGACCTGAGCCCCTGAACTTCCGCCAAAAATGAGTAGAATCCGTCACCTTTGAGGGAGACGGAGATGAAGCAGTCGAGGTTCACGGAAGAGCGGATCATTACGGTGCTACGGGAGCACGAGGCAGGATCCAAGACCGGTGATGTTTGCCGCAAGCATGGGATCAGCAGCGCGACGTTCTACAAGTGGAAGGCTAAGTACGGCGGGCTCGATGTGTCGGAAGCTCGTCGGTTGAAGATCCTGACCGACGAGAATGCGAAGCTGAAGAAGCTGTTGGCCGAGGCGATGCTCGACAACGCCATGCTGAAGGATCTCAACTCAAAAAAATGGTGACGCCCGTCGCAAGGCGGCAGGCTGTGGCTCACCTTTGTTCGAGTTTTGAGGTCAGTCAGCGGCGGGCGTGTGAAGTGATTGGGGCTGATCGGTCCTCCGTGCGTTATCTCAGCCTTCGGCCGGACGACGCGACCATTCGCGTCCGGCTGCGTGAGCTGGCGTCGGTACGCCGGCGCTTTGGCTATCGCCGTCTGCTTCTCATGATCCGCAGCGAAGGCGTGCTGATCAACCACAAGAAGCTGAGGCGGCTATATGCCGAGGAGCAGCTGCAGGTTCGTCGGCGCGGCGGACGCAAGAGAGCTCTGGGAACACGGGCTCCCATGGCGTTGCCGCAGGGACCGAACCAGCGCTGGTCACTGGACTTCGTCAGCGACACGCTGACCGACAGCCGGCGATTTCGTATCCTGGCTGTCGTGGACGACTTCACTCGGGAGTGCATCGCATTGGTCGCCGACACTTCCCTGGCAGGTGCTCGGGTAGGTCGTGAACTCGATGCCGTGATCGCCCGGCGAGGTCGGCCAATGATGATCGTAAGCGACAAAACGGGACCGAGCTCACTAGCATGGCCATCCTGTGCTGGTCGCAGCTCACCCGGATCGAGTGACACTACATCGCACCGGGCAAACCGCAGCAGAACGCCTTCGTGGAAAGCTTCAATGGACGACTGCGCGACGAGTTGTTGAACGAGACGTTGTTCTCGACACTCGATCATGCTCGCGAACTGCTTGGCGAATGGCAGGATGATTACAACACCATTCGTCCGCACAGCGGGATCGGCGACCTGCCGCCATCGACCTATGCCAGGCTAACAGCGTCCGACATGCAACGGGACGGGACGCTGCGCTGTGTCGAGGGCTCCGCGCCCCGTCCAGTTGCATCACCGAGCCAAACAGGCTCAAATAACCAAAGGGTTCTGCTCATCGCTGGATGAAACTTGGGGCTCAGGTCAGCCGACATGTCCGGCAGCTACGACGCTCCCGCCCGTATCAACCAAAAGTAATCTTGTCACCGATGATCGATCTGTACTAGCATATCAGTGCTGTCATTTTAGATGTTTGGTTTGTCATGCCGAACGGCCGACATTGCCGAGCGATGCTGCCATGCAATATTTCGCAGCAATGCGTTATCTCTGCGATCGTTTGCTGGTTAATATTTGTTGGAGCCACGCATTCAACGCTGGCACAGGGTAGGCAAACCATTGCTCCGGAAGGGTATGTCGATCTTGGCGGTATCTGGGACTCACCTGCAACCATTCCAGTTTGTTGGAATCCGAGCGCCAAGCCGTTCACTGAAGAGATCGAATGGGTTCAAGGCGCAGTTGAGAAATATGTCTCAGGTGTATCTTCGATCTCCTTCCGTTGGGGTGAATGCTCCCAGCCGGCCGGTATCGAAATTTCCGTGGCAGACGAGACTCCGCATAGCAACGTTGGGCGTCAATGGAAGCGCAACGCTGACGGTAGCAGGATACAAGATAATTCTGCTCAGTTCGTCCAGTTGCCAACTCTCATGACTCTCAACTTTACGTTCGAGAAGAGTTTTCGAACGTGCAGGTCAGACAAGGAGCACTGCATACGCGCCATAGGAGTGCACGAATTTCTTCATGCCGTCGGATTCTTGCACGAGCAATTGCGCGATGATGCTCCACAAGAATGCAAGGAGCGATTTTCGGGCAATTCCGATTTTGGAGGGTTCAGCCCCGAGTATGGCACGACGGCTTATGACCCAGACTCGCATATGAACTATTGTACGAATATCTATCGAAAGCCAATCAAGTTGAGCGGCGGGGATCTGTTTGTACTTGGTCGATTTTATCGAAGACCTTAATTTCTTCAGGTTTCGAAATGGATACAGCTCGGAGAACCGTAATTCTGGCGACTGCCTTGGGAACCTTCTTGCCCAACGCCGTCGCATTCTCCGGCGATGTCGCATCCCTCAGCGATCCTTGGACGTCCGACCGTACGGCGGCCATTGTTCGCATCGAGGTGCAAACGTCAGCGGCTGCGGATCCAAGCGTCGGAACAGGCTTCATAGTCAAAGGACTATCTGGCAGTCATTATGTCCTGACATCGTCGCACGTCGTTCTGCCGGAGCTCAGTAATGACAAAGCGCCCCCATCTGGTTGCGCAAACCTTCTGACGAAGACACGGCTACAAGAGAATAACGCGGGAGGAAAAGATCTGTCTCCGAAATGCGTTTACCATGTCGGCCAAGATGTATCGCTGATCCAGTTAAATCCGCGGGATGAAAGCTATCACGTGTTGGCGTTATCGACGCGAAATGTTGCGAAGGACGAGCTGCTCTCTATCGCTGGATTTCCGCTTGGCAACCCTCGGGTGACCCGTTCTGGCAAGGTAACAAGTTTGGATGGGCCCGAAGAGACGATTATAACGGAAATCTTGACTGCCGAAGGCATGAGCGGCGGTCCGTATCTCGATACTCAAGGCAATGTCGTTGGTATCCACCTGGGTGGCGGTCGCTATACGGCTGGATATCCTTACGCTAAGCCAATATGGCGACTTCGAACCGCCCTGCAAAGCCTATTGGTGCTTGATCAACCTGCAACAAGTGCAAGTAGCGACTTGTGCTTTGACGGGCAGATGCGAGCACTTCTCGATAAGCGCGAGCCTTTCTCACACGAGGGAAGAATCACGTGTGGGCCGAAGCAGAAGGTATTCTCCGATGTGCTTAGATATGACGCGAGACTGAGCAGGCCTGGCTATGCAATTGCGGGGTTTGTCTCGCACATCGACCAAGTTCGCAACGGCTTTGCTGGAATGCTGCGATATAGCTTAGACGGAACGAATGTTTTCGTAGTGGAAGTTCCGGTCGATTGTAACGTTTCCTTTGATCGAGCGGATAATGAAGAGGGCTACGTAACAGTTCGAATTAACGGCTTCTTGCGTCGGCTCGACAGTAAAGCGGTAAGAGACGAAGCCGCACAGGCGTGCCGTAATAGGTAAGACGCTGGCGTACATTCAGCGAGGTCACAATGCCAAGCATTGCTCTAATTCTCATTGTCATCATCTTGTGGCCGATTCATGCTGAGGCTCGTGACTCAAGGCAAAAAGTGCGAATGTTTCTGGGGGCAACGCATCATCTCGACCAGACGAGCGATCGGCAGCTGCGCGCTTTTGTGGCTCTACAAGACTTA
Source organism: Bradyrhizobium sp. OK095 (assembly GCF_900109945.1). Classification (GTDB taxonomy): domain Bacteria; phylum Pseudomonadota; class Alphaproteobacteria; order Rhizobiales; family Xanthobacteraceae; genus Bradyrhizobium. The sequence goes on along the minus strand of NZ_FOBX01000007.1, from coordinate 8,077 downwards.
CTGACAACTATTCGGGACATATTACCAAACGACATAGACGTCGGCCTTGGGGATGTTCCTGATTGGAAGGACACGCTTACCGACCGTGAACAACTCCAGCGTCTCGGATTTACCAATTACCTTATAGTCGAACCTAAAGTTGTAGGCGAGGGGACGTCATCCGCACTACAATTGAAATGGTATGTCGGTTCGTTGCTGCCCGATTCAGCGTCGTTTCATGGAGTGTTGCGCGACCAGCCAGGAAGCCCGAGACGTCTTATTTTTGTACCGAAATTGGCTATCGAAGATGGGGTTGCGAAATACTCGCCCACAGCGCTGGTGATCAAGGGAGAAAGAGACTGGGATCCCGACGTCGATACGAGCGAGAGGCTAGTCAAAGCACTAAATCACCTCTTTCCAGAATTTCGTATCAAAAATAAATTCTTTGTTGAATGCTTTCAACAGAGTTTGGAATATGACCCGCTCAAGGGAGCAGGTACGTACCTAATGTCATACTTGTCGGATCGACTGCAAACAAAAGGTTGGTCATCAACTGCGCGGCTACTACAGTCTCAAGCAGAGGAGATTTGCAAGGATACAGATGCTCGGTACAGGTCGAAGCCCGATTATCATTATGAAGACGCTGATTTCCTAATTAGAGGTTATCTCACTTGGGCGGGAAGTATAGGCCGCAAGGTAAAGCCGAGTGTGATAGTTGAAGATCGTTTGCCGGACATGCGTCAACTGTATGTAGGAAAAGTTGAAGAAGTCTCGAGTGTTGCACTTGAGGATTTCTGTGCTGATCCTGGTGCAATGCTAGAAGTAACGACAATTGGAAAACTAGTGGACTATATCCAAGCCTTCGCTTTCAAAACCAAGCAAGATGCGGCGCTGACCGAGGATTGGAAATGTGGCGCTGGCAGATGAAGGTTCGATGCATTTCTCTCCTAGGCGTGCTCGCTGCGGGCTGTGCCTGGTTTTGTGGAAGCTTGACGGACGCACAATCTGCGGAACCGAAATCATTTAAAATTTGTGGGGCGCCGTCAAATGCAAAGATCCGTGTGCTCGTGGGGCGATTTCCTTACTTTGGCGATTTCGATCAGAACTTGCGCAATAATTTCGATCAGCTTTTCGCGGCCAATGTGGAATACAGCCTATCTCAGCAAGCGGATTTTTCGGTCTTCGGGCTAACGAGCGTTTCTTCCGATTTTTCGCGGCAGCTTATAGAAAAAGCATTCAATATTAGATTGCCTTCTGCGTCGGTGAGGTTGAGCGAATCGAGCGGTGCGGAACAGCTGCGCACTGAGCTGGCGGCGAGCAATTGCCAATATTTATTGGGCGGAAGGATTTCGCGAGAGGGCAACGTTCTCAACGTGGAGCCTTATGTTCTTGACGTTGAGAGTAGATCTATTGAGCGTCCGTTCGCACCTTTGAACGGAGACACACAATCGGTACTCAAATTGGCTGATGCTTTCGCCGCTCAGACGCTCACATACCTGCGAAGGAAGGGGGCTGGACAAAGAGCGGTCGAAGTGCGGTGCCTCACTTGGCCCCCCGCGTTACCAGAGCCGTTTGAGCGGGCGGCCAGAGAACTCTCTACACTCGTACGGGATCAGATCGCGTCATCTCTGGCTGTAACCACGAAGCTGCCGATACGCACTTCATCCTGTAGTCAGCTGAGTTCGAAATTTGACGCAGACATTGCGGTGGTAGTGACCGGTAATGTTAGTGTCAGGCTGGCGGACTCTCAATTTGAGGTCCAACCGAAAGTAATGCTGATGCAACCCTCTTATGAGAGGGGTCTAGCGCCACTGCAGTATAAAATCGCCTCACTGTCAGTTTCATTTTTCTCGAAGTTGACTTCAGAATTTGCCGCCGAGGTTAGCGAATTCCTTATTGCCGTTACGCCAGCGAGTGACGATGTTCTATCGGCTCAGGTAGTATCGGGCCGATCCGATGAACGCGCTGCACTTGAGGCGTTCGATTTGCTCGCAAAGGATCCTGCGAACGGGAGCGCTAACTTAGGGCTTGGTAAAGTGCTCTTGCGCAAGCAGGCAGCAGACTTGGCTCGTTTCCGGTTTTTGAAAGCTAAGGAATCTCAGGATTCGTTGACGCCTGTTGACCGTGCTGAACTGAACATGGCACTCGGCAGTGTGGCCAAAGAGCAAGAGGAACAGCGTGAATATTTTGTCACTGCGCGCAGATTGTATCTGGAGCTTAGTAGGAACGCGGATGCGGCGCGTGCGACTCGGGGAATCGCGAGTGCGCTATTCCAGGAGGGCAAAAAGTCGGAAGCTATCCTAGAAATGCGCCGGCAGCCCGGTCTTGAAAAAGATCTGGCGTCGCTGAGACAACTTGGCATTTATTTGAGGCTCTCAGAGAAGGACTTGGAAGCGACAAAGGTTCTACTTTCGGCCCTAGAGCTCAAACCAAACGACGCTGAGGCAAGGGACCAACTCGCCGGTGCCTACGAAACCTTAGGACGAAAGGACTTTGTTGCTGGTCGCTACACGGACGCTCGCGAAAACTTTGGTCTTGCGGCTACTTACCACGAGAGCGGTGTGCTTTTCTACCTGACAGGACTTGCCGCCGCTCAACAGGGCGATTATCGCGACGCCGCCATTCAATACGAGCGAATGGTGAAACTCCCTAGTGATGCTGCGGATCTCACTGTAGCGGCCTCAGGTTGGCTTAATCTTCTTGAATGTTATCTTATCATGGGTGAATACGACCTGCTCGAACAGCGCGGACAGGATGCGTCTAGCTTCCTGCGTTGGCTGCCGGATGCGCGTTTGCTCGCGTCGTATATCCGCATCGTTGGGAGCTTGTTAGCGCAGCCGGAAAAATCGATCGAATCGTTGAAGAAGGAACCACCATATCGCGATTTTGAAGGTGTCCCAGACGGAGCTTCCGCACAACGCTTCGATTGGTCTAACGAACAAGTCAATGGAATCATTGCGAAAAAGGTTACGGATGCCGACAGGATTCAATTCGTCGAGGAGCTAAGAGGACGGGTCTGGCGAAAGCCTAAGGTCTTGAAGTAGTGCTAAAACGTGATAGTATTTTGTTGTTTCGGATGAGGGCGATAGCCATGCTGCGTTATTGGCAGATTCTCGTGGTCGCGTTAGCACTAGTGGCGGCTTTTGCCGCGGTAGAGATAGTGCCGGCATATGCCGGCTGCTCAGGAACAGGCGGTTGCTGAACCGCGTACACTTTGGTTTCTGCCTGCGTGTGGCAGAGTTAGGTCGGCGGGTCGGTCCTAACGATCGTGTTCTATTGTCCAGAGTGCTATTTGATTTGACCTGAGCGTCAAAGATTGACGTTATCCCCGCGGTTTTATCCAGGCCGAACTGGAGTCTGGCCCTGAAGGAGGACCAGACGACTGGGTACTGAACTGCTTTTGATCGGACACCGGCGTTAGCAGGGGAGCTAGGCATAGTCCTAGTGGTCACTACCACCTAACGTAAGAGCCCGTGTAGGGATTGCTTTGGCTGGCGTGCGGGTCTGGCGCATGCGCACCGGGATTTCCATCAAGATGACACGTCCGGATCGCCGTCGACTTGAAGCGATCGCCAAAGACCGTAACTCTGCGCGGAAGCATGCTTGGCGAGCGGCCATCGTGCTTCAGAGGATCGACGGCGTCGGCACTAACTAGATCATGCGCCAGACCGGCACGTCCATGACCTGCGTCTTGCGCTAGCAGCAGCGGTTCATGGAAGAAGGTGTCGCCGGCCTCCTGCGAGACAAAATGCGACCCTCGCGGATCCCGGGGCTCGGCCCGGAGGTGGCCGCGCGTGTGGTCGCGCTGACGTTGGCCCACCCGCCAATCGAGACAACCGTTCGACGGCCGACCTGATGGCACGGGCGAGCGGCATCAGTGCCAGCGCGGTCCGCCGGATCTGGAAGGCGCATGGGCTCCAGCCTCATCGATGCCGACAGTTCAAGCTCTCGAACGATCCAGACTTCGTCACCAAGCTGCGCGACATTGTCGGCCTGTATGTCGATCCGCCCGCTCACTCCATCGTGCTGTCGGTCGACGATCCAAGCCCTCGATCGCACTCAGCCGGGCCCGCCGTTGAAGAGGGGCCGGCTCGGAACCATGACCCATGACTACAGGCGGCATGGCACCATGACGCTCTTCGCCGCACTCAACGTCCTCGACGGCACGATGATCGGCCGCAACATGCAGCGCCATCGTCATCAGGAATTCATTCGATTTCTGAACATCATCGAGTCGGAGGTGCCGGTCGGCAAGATCATCCACGTCATTCTCGATAACTACGCCGCTCACACGCATCCAAACGTTCGCGCCTGGCTCGATCGCCGTCCGCGTTTCGTCTTCCACTTCGCACTAACCTCGTGCTCCCGGCTCAACGCCGTCGAGGGATTTTTCGCCAAGCTCAGCCGCGGTCGACTGAAACGCGCTGTCGTCCGTCGTCCACAGGCCGCCATCAACCGCTGCGTCGCCGAGACCAACGCCGATCCGAAGCCATTCACATGGACCGCCAACCGCAAGAAAATCATCGCCGCCGTCAAAAGAGGGCACCAAAGCGTTAGATTCCATCCACTAGGCATACGCTATGTCCGAGACGTTTTGAAGGTGGAAGTGATCACCAAGCGTTATCCGCCGGCGGCGGTTTACAACGGAGAAGCTCCTGGTTGTCAACGAGCTGCAACCGGGCATGTCGATACTGTTGCGGCTTACATGATGCTTGCTCCGGCTAGCGGGACGGATGTCGCCAGCATAGCGCTGGCGCCGAGAGAGCGGGGCCGTATTCCCCATCAATGGCCGGATGCGCGACGAGTTTTTGAACGAGACCTTGTTCACGTCGCTGATGTAGGCCCGTCTGGCGCTGGAAGATTGGCGATGCGAATACAACCCTGTGTGGCCTCATTCGCACATCGGTTGGCCGGCGCCCGCGGTCTACACCGCAAACTTCTCGCCGCAAACAGGCCAAGGCGCTGCGCAACGGCTTCCGACACAATCAGTTCTTGCGCAATCAGAGATGATATGAGTGTATATGTTCACCCGAACAACTGCGGCTCGAGTGTCATAGCTTCGGTGGCTAGCTGGTGCGATCTTAAGTCTTGTTGCACGCGCTTTTCGAAAGGATGCGATTTCCATTTAAGGGCAGGGATATTTTGATGGCCAGACAGGTTCATTTTTCCCGGCGGGCTAGGTTATTCGCGGCATTTGCAGCCCTCCTCTGCATCGAAACTAAAATGGTTCCATTGGCGTTCTCGCAAGATGATCCGCCGATGGCTGAACTGGACCAGCGCTGGGGGAAGAATCAGCAGGTCCTCTGGTACGAGGCAACGCAAGGTTCTCGCCTAATTCCATTTGATTGGCTCCGGGCGTTGGAGCAGCCCGGTAATCCGGCGCTTTTTATGCAGCCGGAGCACATAGCCCAATTCGGCTATCTGCCGCGAAAGACCGCCGGGGGAGAACAACTCGCGGTGGGATTTGTCATCGACCGAGGCAGCGATAAGGATTTGCAGCGCACCAAGTTGCGATGGAAGCCCGGTCAGACGGAAACAGAAGCTTGGGTCGGCATGACCTGTTCTGCCTGTCACACCTCTGAACTATCGTACAAGGGGCGGAAAATTCGCGTTGATGGGGGCCCCGCTCTTGCTGATTTCCAGTCCTTTATCGAACAACTCAATAAAGCTCTTAAGCAGACCGTTTCGGATTCGGATAAATGGGACCGATTTGCTCAGAGGGTTCTTCAGGACAAGAATAAATCTGACAGCCGGAAAAACCTGAAGTCTGCGCTCCAGCAACTTGCAGAATGGCAGGAGCGCGAAGAAAATATGAATAAGACCGAGTTGCGATACGGCTTCGGGCGCGTCGATGCGTTCGGTCACATCTATAACAAGGTGGCATTGCTGGTCGGCGCGTCAAATCCGAGGCGCAATCCATCCGATGCACCGGTGAGCATCCCGTTCATCTGGAGCGCTCCGCAGCTTGATCGGGTTCAATACAACGGCATGGCCTCGAAATACGTGGTGGCGGGCATTGACGTCGGGGGCTTGGGACGCAACACAGGTGAGGTCATCGGCGTTTTCGGCGACGTCAAAACTAAAGTTAATCCTGGACTTTCAGGTTTTGATTCGAGCGTCAACGTCGGTAATCTCGTTGCATTGGAAAAGCAGCTCGGAATGCTATTGCCGCCGAAATGGCCGGCTTCGGTTTTTGGTGCGGTCGATGCTGATTTGGCGAATGCAGGACGTGATTTGTATAAAGCTCATTGCGAAAGTTGCCATGCCGTCAGGGATCGCACTAACATTGAAAATCCGATAAAGATAGAGATGGCGCTTTTTGACGGAAGCGGCAGATCTAATGCAACTGGACAAAAGATTCCCCCGCCGGGAACAGACCCGTGGATGGCGTGCAATGCATATGACCGTAAAACGGTATCGGGAGTTCTCGAGGGTTTTCCCTCATCGTATTTCACCGGCGACCCGTTGTCGAAAACGCACGCAATTTCCGATCTGTTAAAAGTGTCCGTCGCAGGCACGTTAGTTGGAAAGAAATGGGCTCTAAGCAAAGAGGCGGCGGCAGAATTCTTCAGAATACCTCGTCCGCCCATTGTTGATGCTGCCGCTCCTTTCCCGCCCGATGGTCATCCGCATCGTTCGCCGGAGAAGGCGGCGCAACTTCAAACCTGTTTTTCGCGAGCCTCGCTTTTCCTGGGATATACGAGCCGGCCATTGAACGGCATTTGGGCCACCGCCCCCTACCTGCACAATGGTTCTGTTCCGACGCTGTACGAGTTGTTGAGCCCGCCGGAGGAGCGTAGCACCGAATTTTATGTCGGAACGCGCGAATATGATCCAAAGGACGTTGGATTTGTCAGAAAAAAGGAGGAGGTGGTAGACGGTAAAATCTTGAATCCGGGCAACAGCTTTCTCTACCAAACTCGCTATCCGGACGGCAGCGTTATCGATGGAAATTCGAATGACGGGCACAACTATGGTCGGATCGAGCCGGGCGATAGACGAAAGATTATTGAATACTTGAAGACACTGTAATCGAATGAGCAAGCGCGCCATTTGGATGAGCTATGTCGGCCGATGTAAACGGCGAAATAAAGGACTTGGGCTGCGTTCACACTTGCTCGGTCGCGTGACGGTTGCGTTGGCGTTACTCTTCATCCTGGCGGATGCAGGATTGAGCAGTTCCAAATCGTTGGAATTAGAAAAAATTCCGTTGGAAGAGCAAGCAATCAAATCGATCGTTTCGCTGGAGCTGGGCGAGCTTGGTAAGCGATATTCGTCCGGCGCCCCCTCGGTGCGACGTGATGCGCACGCGAAGGCTCACGGTTGCGCAAAGGCGGTATTCGGCGTTGGTGACAATATTTCTTCTCGTCTTCGGGGCGGTCTAGTTTCGAAGCCTGGCCAACAGTTCAAGGCGTGGGGATGTTTTTCGAATGGGCCATTTGAGCCCGGGTCTGATAACGGCATGGATGGCCGTGGCATGGCCTTGAAAATCGTGTTGGCGTCGTCGGAGGGCATTGCGAGTGCTCAAGGACTGGAGCGGCAGCCCGCCGACGAAGAGCAGTCGATCGCCGAAATTCGCGCGCGAGCGCTGTCGGAGCTCAAAGCGCGTTACCCGGAAGGCAATCAGACGCTGGTGCGGCGGGATGCACATGCCAAGGCGCATGGATGCGTCAAGGCGACATTTGCGATCGACGCCGATATTCCCGACCAACTTCGGGTCGGTACCTTTGCCCAACCGGGACAGCGGTTCAGGGCCCTTATTCGATATTCCAATGGCGCATTCGAACCGGGTCCCGATACGGGATACGATGGCCGTGGAATGGCAATCAAGATCATCGACGCCGAGCCCGAAGGTGATTCACCAGTGCGGGGGCGACCGCCACACGACATTCTTTTGATCGACTATCCGGCTTTTTTCTCACCTGATGTCGCGGACTATAAGGACTTCGCGCATGCCGGTGCGCTGACCGGCAATTCGGAGGGATTAAAGCGCTATTTCCTTCCTAGAGCGGTTCATCGATTGATTGAATCGGGAGGGATTCCGTCGGGCGGCGGTTTGTGATTCAAGATGCTGGCTGGATCGGAGGCCAGCATCAGA
>NZ_FOBX01000022.1 GCF_900109945.1 Bradyrhizobium sp. OK095 | reverse complement strand
TTCTGAGTCTCGACAACCAGAAAGTACCGGCTTCATGCCGGTTAAACCGGGCATGCTCCGCGGCATAGTGAATCATTCCCCGGACAGCCCTGCGCTTGCGGGGAGAGGTCGGAATTCGAACGCAGTTTGAATTCCGGGTGAGGGGGTACAGGTCTCACAATGATCTCATCTGCGGAGAGGGCCCCTCACCCCGCCCTCCCCCCGTAAGAACGGGGCGAGGGAGACGAGACACTTCGCCTCGTATCCACGCATGCCTGCATTCCGCCGCGCGGGACACCACGCGATTGCGTTCGCTCTTTCCAGCACGTAGCCTCGACCGCTCAACAAACAAAAAACTCAGCCGGAGAGAACGCCATGGCGCGCCTGAAGTTCGGGGCCTTTCTTGCCCCGCATCACCCGATCGGGGAGCATCCGATGCTCCAGTTCCGGCGTGATCTCGATCTGGTCGAGCAGTTGGATAGCCTCGGCTATGACGAGTTCTGGTGCGGCGAGCATCATTCCTCCGGCTGGGAGATGATTGCTTCGCCCGAGATGTTTCTGGCCGCGGCCGGCGAGCGCACCAAGCGGATCAGGCTCGGCACCGGCGTGGTGTCGCTGCCCTACCATCATCCCTACAACGTGGCCCAGCGCATGGTGCAGCTCGACCACATGACCGGCGGCCGCGCCATCTTCGGCTCCGGCCCCGGCGCGCTGGCGTCCGACGCGCACACGCTCGGCATCGATCCGATGACCCAGCGCGACCGCCAGGACGAGGCGATCGCGGTGATCCGCCGCCTCTTCAACGGCGAGCGCGTCACGGCGAAGACCGACTGGTTCACCATGAACGACGCCGCGCTTCAGCTTCTGCCTTTGCAGGAAGAAATGCCGTTCGTGGTGGCCTCGCAGATCTCGCCGTCGGGCATGACGCTCGCCGGCAAATACGGCATCGGCATCATCTCGCTGGGCTCGATGACGACGCAGGGCCTGATGTCCCTGCAACAGCAATGGCAGTTCGCCGAGGATGCCGCCAAGAAGCATGGCACCACAGTCGATCGCGCGAACTGGCGCGTGCTGCTCACCTTCCACATCGCCGAGAGCCGCGAGCAGGCGCGCCGCGAGGCCGGCGCCGGGCTGATGCGCTGGCACAACGAATATAATGTCGGCACCTTGCAGCGCCCGGGCCTGACCGCGTTCTCCTCGCCCGATGAAGCCGTGGACAAGACCGCCTTCGTCGAGGGCGCGGCCTCCACCATCGGCACGCCCGACGATCTCGTCAAAACCATCAAGAACGTGATGCAGGTGTCCGGCGGCATCGGCGCCGTCATCGGCTTCGTGCACGACTGGGCCAATCCGGAGGCGACGCGCCGCAGCTGGGACATGGTCGCCCGCTACGTCGTGCCGGAGATCAACGGCTACGTCGATTCTTTACGCAAGTCGCAAAAATTCGTGATCGAGAACCGCGAGATCTTCGAGCGCGCAGGGCAGGCCGTGATGGCCAAGATCATGCAGAACGAGAAGGCCGTTGAGGCGCTGAAGGTGACCGGCCCCGGCCGCGTCGCCATTCCAGCCGTCAACGCGCCGGATCTGCAGAAGGAAGCTGCGAAGCGGTAGACGCGGCTACGCCTGTAGCCACTATCATGAGCAAGTGATAGCGGCCTGTGCTATGTTGATCCCGTCAGCGTGGCGCAGGCCGTATTCATATCGCGATCGCGCGCCGTTCGGTCAGCCAACCGGAGCAATCGTCATGTCGATGCAGAATGTGGCCGCCCCTGCGCTTCCGTTCACTGCGCCCAAACGCAACGAGCTGACGCACATCCCCGGCGACGAGGGCTGGCCGATCATCGGCAAGACCTTTCAGGTGCTCGCCGACCCCAAGGGGCACATCGAAGCGAACGGCGCCAAATACGGCCCGGTCTACCGCACCCACATTTTCGGCGAGACCAATGTCGTGCTGCTCGGGCCCGAGGCCAACGAGCTTGTGCTGTTCGACCAGCAGAAGCTGTTTTCGTCGACGCACGGCTGGAACAAGGTGCTCGGCCTGCTGTTTCCGCGCGGATTGATGCTGCTCGATTTCGACGAGCACCGCCTGCACCGCAAGGCGCTGTCGGTCGCGTTCAAGTCCGGGCCGATGAAGTCTTATCTGAGCGATCTCGACCGCGGCATCGCCGCGCGCGTCGCGCAATGGAAGGCGACGCCCGGCGAGATGCAGCTTTATCCGGCGATGAAGCAGCTCACGCTCGATCTCGCCGCGGCGTCCTTCCTCGGCGCCGATATCGGGCCGGAGGTCGACGAGATCAACCGCGCCTTCGTCGACATGGTCGCGGCCGCGGTCGCCCCGATCCGCCGCCCCCTGCCCGGCACGCAGATGGCGCGTGGCGTCAACGGGCGCAAGCGCATCGTCGCCTATTTCCGCGAGCAGATTCCGCTCCGGCGCGGCAATCACGGCGGCGATGATCTGTTCTCGCATCTCTGCCGCGCCACCCATGAGGACGGTGCGCTGCTGTCCGAGCAGGACATCATCGACCACATGAGCTTTTTGATGATGGCGGCGCACGACACGCTGACCTCGTCGCTGACCTCCTTCATCGGCGAGCTCGCCGCCAATCCGGACTGGCAGGACAGGCTGCGCGCCGAGGTTCTTGCGCTCGGACTCGCCCCCGGTTCGCCCAGCAGCTTCGACGATCTCGAAAAGATGCCGCTGTCGGAGATGGCGTTCAAGGAGGCGCTGCGGATCAAGCCGCCGGTGCCCTCGATGCCGCGCCGCGCGATGCGCGATTTCACCTTCAAGGGATTTACGATTCCCGCCGGCACCGCGGTCGGCGTCAATCCGCTCTATACGCATCACATGAAGGACATTTGGCCGGAGCCGGATCGCTTCGATCCCCTTCGCTTTACGGAAGAGGCGCAACGCAACCGCCACCGCTTCGCCTGGGTGCCGTTCGGCGGCGGCGCGCATATGTGCCTCGGCCTGCATTTCGCCTACATGCAGGCGAAATGTTTTGCCCGGCACTTCTTGCAGAACCTCGAGGTGTCGCTGGAAGAGGGCTACAAGCCGGAGTGGCAGATGTGGCCGATTCCGAAGCCGCGGGATGGGTTGAAGGTGCGGGTGAAGGCCATCTAACGCTACTCTCGTGTCCCGGACGCGCTGCAGCGCTTGCGCTGCTGCGCAGAGCCGGGACCCAGCATCTTGAGACACCGTCAGCTCGGAGAGATGGGCCCCGGCTCTGCGGAGCGGCACTTCGCGCCGCACCGCGTCCGGGGCACGAGACCTTCCTACGCCCCCTGATCGAACGCGTTGCGCAAGGCCGCCAAGCCCTGCTGTTGCTGGCTCCAGTTGCGGCCGCCGGTGATGGCGCCGTCGATGACGAGGTCGTGGCCGTTGATGAAGCTGGATTCGTCGCTCGCCAGGAACACCGCGGCGTGCGCGATGTCATCGGGGATGCCAGCGCGGGGAATCGGCTGCGCGGTCTTGTAGACGTCGCGCATCACCGCCGGCGTCTTCTCGGCAGCTTCCGTCGACAAGCCAAGCGCCTTGCCAAAAATGCCGGTCGCGATCGCGCCGGGTGAGATCGAGTTGACGCGGACGTTGGACTCACCGAGCTCCATCGCCACGCATTTGGTGAGATGGATCACCGCCGCCTTGGCCGCGCCGTAGACCAAGGACGATGAGAAGCCGGCGAGACGACCGGCGATGCTGCCATTGTTGATGATGCTGCCAAAACCCTGCTTCTTCATATGGGGCGCGGCGTGCTTCATGCCGAGCATGACGCTGCGCACCAGTGTCGCCATCGCCGCGTCGAAGCGCTCGACCTCGAGGCCCTCGATGCCCCCGGTCTGCGCCGGGCCGCCGGCATTGTTGAACAGGCAGTCGATCCGGCCGAATTTCTCCACCGCGAGCGCGATCAGCGCCTGCATCTGCACTTCGACAGTCACATCGGTCTGGCGAAAGACGCAAGTAGCCCCGAGCCGCGATGCCAGCGCCTCGCCTTCCGGTATACGCCGCCCCGCGATCACAATTTTGGCACCTTCGGCAACGAAGACTTCTGCTGTCCGCAATCCGATGCCGCTCGTCGCACCCGTGATCACCGCCACCTTGCCGTCCAGCCTGCCCATGGAATGTCCCTGTTTTTGAATGATTTGATGCCAAATAGCGGACACCGATCGATGACGGTGCCGCGGCGATCGACGCCGCAGCAGTCACTATTCCTGCCGTCTCCCGACAAGGCAAGCTTTGCTTGCGCTGCTGACATGCGTAACATTCACCGCGAACGCACATCGCGACCGGGCTGCGCATGGAGAAGCTGATCGACGACTTCCGCAAGGGCTGGCAGGGCCTGGCACCGCCGTCGCTCGGCCTCAGCATTGCCTTTGCGGTCGCCTGCGTGCTGGTTGCGACGCTGGCGCGCTGGGGGCTCGCGCATGTGCGGCCGGACGTCTACTTCACCCCCTATTTTCCGGCCGTGTTCTTCGCCGCCGCTTTCGGAGGCTTCCGGATCGGCATCGTGACGGCGATCGTCGGCGGCGTGCTCGGCGTGGTCGTGAATTTCAGCGAAGCCCTCGCCGATCACGCGCGCTTTGCCCTGCTGGCGCTGTACTGGGCGGTCTGCGCGCTCACCATCTGGGGCGTCGAGCATTATCGTACGATGCTGGTCGAGCAGCGCCGAATCTCCAAACGCCTCATTGAGGAAGAAGATTATCGCAAGCTGCTGGTCGACGAGCTCCAGCACCGGCTGAAGAACAAGCTGTCGACCGTGCACGCCGTGATCCATCAGGTACTGCACGACCAGCCGCAGGTCTGGGCACGGATCGATCCGCGGCTGCGCTCGCTGGCCACGACCGACGATCTGATCTCGCGGATCGACAAGGCCGGCTGCGACATCCGCGACCTCCTGATCGCGGAGCTCGGGCCCTATGGCCATGTCCGCTTCACCCTCAACGGCGACCGGCTGTTTCTGCCGCCGAAGCTCGCGGTGACGTTGTCACTGATGTTTCACGAGCTCGCCACCAATGCCGGCAAATATGGCGCGTTCTCCGCACCGCGCGGATTGTTGCAGGTGTCATGGACCGTCAGCGGCGACCGCCTGACCGTGACCTGGGACGAGACCGAAGGTCCGAGCATCGGCAAGGTGTCGGCACCCGGCTTCGGCACCAAATTGCTGAAGTCGGCGCTGTCCGCCTTCGACGGCAAGACCGAGGTCTCGTATCTGGAGACCGGCCTGCATTGCATCATGCAATGCCGCGTTCCCAAAAGCGGCTAGACTCGAAACAAGCGAAAGCCAGCCGCGCGCTCCGCTTGCGGTTTCGCAAGTGACGTTGACGCTCTGTTAATGACGATTTTCTGCACGCGTCGCATCGCCGCAAAACACCCCCGTATTTCTGCGTACCCCTTAACCAAACCTAAGAGGGAACCGCGCGAGATTGCGTCCATTGCAAAGGCGCGCTGAAACAACAAGATTCATGACTTCTATGAACGACAACAGATATTCCGGCGCGAGTGAAGCCGAACTCGGATTTCTCAAGGAAATCGTTAGAATGCTGCCTGCCGGCCTGACCGTGCAGGACGCCCAAGGCGAGCTTCTGCTGGTTAACGATATCGCGGCGTCCCAGCTCGGCATGGACGGCAGCCGTCCCTCGCCCGATCTCGCCCCGCGCCGCGAAGCCTGCCAGCAGGCATTGAGGTCCGGTCAGCCAGTCACCTCCGAGGAAGCCATCCATGACGGCACGGCGCGGCAGGTGCTGCTGACGACCCATCGTCCCATTCGCCTCGCCGGACGCGAGCTGCTGATCTCGGCCTCCTCCGACATCACCGAGCAGAAGAACTTCGAGGACCAGCTATTCCGCTCGGCCTATTTCGACGAGCTGACCGGACTGCCCTCGCGGCGCGTGATCGAGCACCGCGCCAACACCCTGCTCGCGCGCGACGGCAAGGGCGATCGTTTCGCGCTCGCCTTTCTCGACGTCGATAATTTCAAGCACATCAACGATTATTACGGCCACGCCGTCGGCGACGCGCTGCTGGTCGAGCTGTCGAAGCGGCTCGGGCGCGATTTGCGCGATTCCGATATGCTCTCGCGCATCTCCGGCGACGAATTCCTGCTGCTGCTATCTCCGATCCAGAGCCAGGAGGAGGTTGCCGAATTCATCCAATCGACGCTGGAGCGGCTGACCGCGCCGTTCTTCATCGACAATTCGGAGCTGTTCGCCTCCACCTCCGTCGGCATCAGCCTCTATCCCGATCACGGACGCAGCTTCGAGACGCTGCGCCAGAACGCCGACATCGCGATGTATCGCGTCAAGAACGATGGCAAAGGGATGGCGGCGTTCTTCGACGCCAGCATGGAGCGCGAGGCGCTGGCGCGAACCAAAATCGAGCAGTCGCTGCGGCTCGCCATCCTCGATAAGCGATTCTGCTGCGCCTTTCAGTCCAAGGTCGACATCAGGACGCAGGCCGTAACGGGCATCGAAGCCCTGGTGCGCCTGCGCGACGACGAAGGCGTGATCCAGGCGCCGGGCTCGTTCATCAACCTCGCCGGCGAACTCGGACTGATCGACGAATTGACCCATCTCGTGCTCGCCGAGATCGTCAAATCGATCGACCTGATCAACGAGACTTTTGGCGCGGAAGCGACCATCAGCATCAACGTCGCCGCCAAGCAGGCCGGCAATCCCGAATTCATGCGCAGCTTCGCGCAGGCGTTGGACGACACCGGCTTTCCACAACGCTTCATGATCGAGGTGACGGAAGACGCCTTCGTCGCCAAGAGCCATTTCCAATCCGAAATCCTGCCGATGTTCAGAAAGCTCGGCGTCGGCATCTCGATCGACGATTTCGGCACCGGCTATTCCTCGCTCTCGGCGCTCGCCGACATCACCGCCGACGAGATCAAGATCGACCGCTCCTTCATCACCGACATCCATAAGCGCCCGCGCAGCCAGGGCATTTTGCGCGCGATCGAATCCTTGAGCGAAGCGCTCGGCATGACCGTGATTGCCGAGGGCATCGAATCCTACGAGGAGCTCGCCTACCTCCAGGCT
Organism: Bradyrhizobium sp. OK095; assembly: GCF_900109945.1. GTDB lineage: Bacteria > Pseudomonadota > Alphaproteobacteria > Rhizobiales > Xanthobacteraceae > Bradyrhizobium. The sequence continues at coordinate 76,420 of NZ_FOBX01000022.1, read as the reverse complement.
GCGACCAAGATCCGCTACGCACAGGGCTATTATTTCGCCCGGCCGATCTTCCTGGAGGAGCTCAAGCTCGCAACGCCCGCCTCCAGCGAGGCTCGCGGCAGCGTGGCCAGCCGGCCGACGCAGCAGAACCGCCAGGGATATTCGCGGGCGAGCGGGTATCGGCGGTAACCGCTCCGTCTTTACACCCTCACTTTGCAAAGACTGCGCGACCCGATCCAAGGATGACATCGACCGGTGACATCGGCGGGCGATATCGACGAGTCTGCCTCGGGCTGCCGATTTCTTCGGCAGCCGCAATCCGCTATCATCACGTCAGGACATTGTCACACAAGCCCGCAGCAAGCTTCGCCGGAAGGTGGAATTGCAATGTTTGCGGTGTTGTGCAAATCGCTGTGGCCAAGGCATTTCATCAAGGAGGGACCATCGTGCGTCGATCGCTCATTCTCACAGCAGCCATCATCGGCCTGGCCGCGAGCAGCTCCGCGCGCGCCGACGACCTCAAGGTCGCGCTGATCTACGGCAAGACCGGCCCGCTCGAGGCTTATGCCAAGCAGACCGAGACCGGCCTGCAAATGGGATTCGAATACGCCACCAAGGGCACCATGATGCTCGACGGCCGCAAGATCGTCGTCATCACCAAGGACGACCAGGGCAAGCCGGACCTCTCCAAGGCCGCGCTCGCGGAAGCCTATCAGGACGACAAGGTCGACATCGCGATCGGCACGACGTCGTCGGCCGCAGCGCTCGCCATTCTCCCCGTCGCCGAGGAGAACAAGAAGATTTTGATCGTCGAGCCCGCGGTCGCGGACCAGATTACCGGCGAGAAGTGGAATCGCTACATCTTCCGCACCGGGCGCAATTCGTCGCAGGACGCGATCTCGAACGCGGTTGCGATCGGCAAGCAGGGCGTCACCGTGGCGACGCTGGCGCAGGACTACGCTTTCGGCCGCGACGGCGTCGGCGCCTTCAAGGAAGCGCTCGCCAAGACCGGCGCGACGCTCGCCGCCGAAGAATACGCCCCGACCTCGACCACCGACTTCACCGCGGTCGGCCAGCGGCTGTTTGATGCGCTGAAAGACAAGCCGGGCCGCAAGATCATCTGGGTGATCTGGGCCGGCGCCGGCAATCCGCTGGCCAAGCTCCAGGACATGGACCCGAAGCGCTACGGCATCGAGCTCTCCACCGGCGGCAACATCCTGCCGGCGCTCGCGGCGTACAAGGGCCTGCCCGGCATGGAAGGCGCGACCTATTATTACTACGACATCCCGAAGAACCCGGTGAACGACTGGTTCGTCGCCGAGCACCAGAAGCGCTTCAAGGCGCCGCCGGACTTCTTCACCGCGGGCGGTTTTGCCGCCGCGATGTCCGTCGTCGCCGCCGTCACCAAAGCGAAGTCGACCGACACCGAGAAGCTGATCACGGCGATGGAAGGCCTGGAGTTCGACACGCCGAAGGGCAAGATGGTGTTCCGCAAAGAAGACCATCAGGCGCTGCAGAGCATGTATCACTTCAAGGTCAAGGTCGATCCGAACGTCGCCTGGGCCGTGCTCGAGCCGGTGCGTGAGCTGAAGATCGAGGACATGGACGTTCCGATCCGCAACAAGCGCTGATACCAGATCTCCTCTCCCCGCACCCGCGGGGAGAGGATTCTTCCACCTTCCAGAGTTGCCCTGATGGCCCTGACGCTAGAGACGCGCGACCTCACCATCCGCTTCGGCGGCCATGTCGCGGTCAACAACGTCACCTGCACGTTCCGCCCCGGCGAGCTCACCGCCATCGTCGGACCTAACGGCGCCGGCAAGACCACCTATTTCAACCTGATCTCGGGCCAGCTGCGCGCCTCACACGGCAGCATCCTGTTCGACGGCACCGACATCACGGCGCACTCCGCGCCGCTGCGGACCCGTGCGGGTCTCGGGCGTGCGTTCCAGCTCACAAACCTCTTTCCGAATCTGACGGTCGAAGAGAACGTCCGCCTCGCGGTGCAGGCCGCTGATGGCACGCATTACGACATGCTGCGGCCCTGGATGGTCCGCCGCGATTTGATCGCGCGCGCCGATGCCATTCTCGACCAGGTCGCGCTCGGTGGCCGCCGCGGCGTCGCCGCGACCGTGCTGTCACATGGCGACCAGCGCAAGCTCGAGGTCGCGCTGATGATCGCGCTGGAGCCAAAGGTCTTCATGTTCGACGAGCCGACGGCCGGCATGAGCATCGACGAGGTCCCGGTGGTGCTGAACCTGATCGCGCAGCTCAAGCAGGACAAGAGCAAGATCATCCTGCTGGTCGAGCACAAGATGGACGTGGTGCGCTCGCTCGCCGACCGCATCATCGTGCTGCATAACGGACAACTCGTCGCCGACGGCCCGCCGGCCGAGGTGATCGCCTCGCCGATCGTGCAGGAAGCCTATCTCGGCGTTGCGCCCAAGAAAGCTTCAGGGAGTGCGGCATGAGCGATCTTTTGAAGCTCTCCGGCGTGCACACCCATATCGGCCGCTACCACATTCTCCAGGGCATCGACCTCGCGGTTGCGCAGGGACAGGTCACGATGCTGCTCGGCCGCAACGGCGCCGGCAAGACCACCACGCTGCGCACCATCATGGGCCTGTGGCAGGCTTCTTCCGGCGAGATCAGCCTCGCCAGCGAGCGCATCGAGAGCCGCGCCACGCCCGATATCGCGCGGCGCGGCGTCGGTTACGTGCCCGAGAGCATGGCGGTGTTTTCCGACCTCACGGTCAAAGAGAACCTCGTGCTCGCCGCGCGCGACGGGCCGCTCGACGACACCCAGCTCGAATGGATTTTTGGCTTCTTCCCGGCGTTGCGCCGGTTCTGGCTGTCACGCGCGGGAAGCCTCTCCGGAGGGCAGAAGCAGATGCTGTCGATCGCGCGCGCCATCATCGAGCCGCGCAAGCTGTTACTGATCGACGAACCGACCAAGGGATTGGCGCCTGCGATCATCGTGGCGCTGATCGAGTGCCTGAAAGAGATCAAGCGCAAGGGCGCCACGATCCTGCTCGTCGAGCAGAATTTCTTTGCCGCCCGCGAGCTCGGCGACAAGGTGCTGGTCATGGACAACGGCACCATCGTCCATCGTGGCGAGATGGCAGCCTTGGCCGCCGACGTGCCGCTGCAGGAGCGGCTGCTCGGCCTGAGCCTGGAGGCGCATCAGTGACTGAACTCGCCGCAACCGATCCGCTGCCGAAACCCAAGCGCGACATCGCGCCGATCCTGCTGCCGATCGCACTGGCGCTGGTGACGATACCCCTGATCGGCTCGCCCAGCACCTGGCTGACGCTGACCGCCGCGAGCCTTGCCATGGGCATGATGATCTTCATCATGGCCTCCGGCCTGACGCTGGTGTTCGGCCTGATGGACGTGCTGAATTTCGGCCATGGCGCCTTCATTGCCGTCGGCGCCTATGTCGCGACGCTGGTGCTGGCGCCGTTCGCGGCCTCAATGCAGGCGGACTCACTCTGGATGAATCTCGCCGTGCTGGCGCCGGCGGCGCTGCTGTCGATGGCCGTCTCCGGCGCACTCGGCCTGATCGTCGAGCGCGTGCTGATCCTTCCTGTTTATGGCCAGCATTTGAAGCAGATCCTGATGACCACCGGCGGCCTGATCGTCGCCGAGCAGACGATGTACGCGCTGTGGGGACCGCAGATCATCCCGGTGCCGCTGCCGACATCGCTACGCGGCTCCTTCATCTTTGGCGACGTCGCCATTGCCAAGTACCGCGTGCTGGCGATGCTGATCGGGCTCGCCGTCTTCGTCGCGATCCAGCTCGTGCTCAACCGCACCAAGCTCGGGCTGCTGATCCGCGCCGGCGTCGAGAACCGCGAGATGGTCGAGGCGCTCGGCTATCGCATCCGCCGCCTCTTCCTCGGCGTGTTCATGACGGGATCGGCGCTGGCCGGCCTCGGCGGCGTGATGTGGGCGCTCTATCGCGAGCAGGTCCATGCCTCCATGAGCGACGAGCTCACGGTCCTGATCTTTGTCGTCGTCATCATCGGCGGGCTCGGCTCGATCGGCGGCTGCTTCATCGGCGCGATTTTGGTGGCGATGGTCGCCAATTACGGCGGCTTCCTGGTGCCGAAACTCGCCCTCGTCTCCAACATCCTGCTGATGGTCGCCATTCTGATGTGGCGACCGCGCGGCCTTTATGCGGTGACCAGCCGATGATGCTTCTGTCTGGCGATCCTCCGCGCAGCCGCGTGCTCACGCTCGTTCTTGTCGTCATCATCCTGGCGCTGGCGGCGACGCCGTTCCTGTTCCCGGGTGCCAAGGCGCTGAACGTCGCCGCCAAGATCTGCGTCTTCGCCGCGCTGGTGGCGTCCTACGATCTGCTGCTTGGCTATACCGGCTCGGTGTCGTTCGCCCACACCATGTTCTACGGCATCGGCAGCTACGCCATCGCGATCGCGCTGTACGGCATGGGTCCGAACTGGGCCGCGGTCGCAACAGGCATCGTCGTCGGCCTGCCGCTCGCAGCCCTGCTCGCACTCGCGATTGGCCTGTTTTCGTTGCGCGTGGCCGCGATCTTCTTTGCCATGATCACGCTCGCGGTCGCCTCCGCCTTCCAGGTGCTGGCCTCGCAGCTGTCCTGGCTGACCGGCGGCGAGGACGGGCGCAGCTTCCAGCTGCCCGAGCTGCTGCGTCCCGGCACGGTGCTGATCTCCAAAAGCCTGTTCGGCTTCGAGGTCAACGGCCGAATCCTGACCTTCTATCTGGTGTTCGCCGTCTCGGCCCTGATGATCCTGGCGCTGCTGCGGGTGGTGAACTCGCCGTTCGGGCGCGTGCTGCAAGCGATCCGCGAGAACCGCTTTCGTGCCGAGGCGCTCGGCTTCCGCACCGTCTTTCACCTCACCTACGCCAATTGCCTCGCGGCCCTCGTCGCCGCCAGCGCCGGCATTTTGAACGCGCTGTGGCTGCGCTATGCCGGCCCCGACACCTCGCTCAGCTTCTCGATCATGCTGGACATTCTGCTGATGGTGGTGATCGGCGGCATGGGCACCATCTACGGCGCGATCATCGGTGCCACCATCTTCATTCTCGCCCAGAACTATCTGCAATCGCTGATGGGCGTTGCCTCCAAGGCGGCGAGCGAAGCCGGCCTGCCGCTGCTGCCGGGGCTGTTGCATCCCGACCGCTGGCTGCTGTGGCTCGGGCTGCTGTTCATCGCCAGCGTCTATTTCTTCCCGACCGGCGTGGTCGGGCGATTGCGCAGCGGCGGAGGCACCAAGCCGTGACGCCTGCAAAGACAATTCCATGCACCTTTTCTATGCATCTGATATTGCTATATCTTTTTGCATAACCCGCCTCGTTTTGGCGGCCGGCACAACCTCACTGTGCCTCTTCACGTGCAGAGCAAGACTGCCATCAGTTGCCCTGCACCTGATCTGACAGAGGGCTGCCTGGTCAAGCGCTCGCTCCGGGCTTTAAGCGCCCACCAATCGAGGCGTTGGCCGGCCCGACCATAACCAATGGTTGCATCGGCTATTCCGACGGGTAACAATAGGGTGTCGGGCAACAATCATTGGGGCGGAATGATTAGCCAAAGATTCAACGATGATCTGCTGTTGGCGGAAAACGACAGACGGCTCGCAGCGGCCAAGTTTCCGTCGCTTTACCCCGTGCTCGATCATCCCGAACTTCGCACCACGTTCGCGATCTACGAGAAGGGCGCTATCGCCGCTAAACACTCTGGACGCATTTTCGGAATCTGCGCTGTCTCGCTTGGCGCTATCGCCCTGATGGCAAGCGCGGCCGAGCCCATCGCTCACAAGTTTCACGGCGAGGTCGCTCTGGCGCTGCTGGGTGGCACGTTTGGCCTGGCAAGCGTTTATCTGGGGCTCTCGAAAGCGCTCGCCGGCAAGACGAAGCGCAACTGGCTCCTACAACGCTTTGCAGCCGAACGCATCCGGCAGTGGCATTTCGAGGACCTAGTTTACAATATCCCGGATTATCTCCTGGCAATCCGCCACGGCGCGCAAGAGCGCTATCTGAATCAGCGACGCAATCAATTTGAAACCTTCCGCGCGCAATTCCTGCAAAAACTGGACTCGCATTTCACGGGCACGATCAGCGAGCGCGGCGTCGAATACGCGCCCTTACATGATGGACATGCGCACGAGTTGCCGATCGACGAGGAGAGCTTCGGTCCGATCGCGGATGCTTATCGCGAACTGCGGATCAAGCACCAGGCCGACTACGCCTCCTACAAATTGAGTGAGAGCCACACGGCCGCCTCGCTTCTGCCGACGGGCCAGGCGCAGCTGTTCGAGCTTGTCGGAAGTTTCAGCATCGGCTTCCTGCTCCTGACGCACTTCCTGACCGTATCCGCGGTCACTTACGCCTATGTTTTCGGAGGCGGCAGCGGGCACGCCCAGTTCGCGGCGCTCCTGCCGGTCGCGGCGATGTGGATTGCAATCGTGTCGGTCGCGGTGGGCGCCTTCGAAAGAGGGCTGCAGCCGGAGCGGGAGCTGGAGCGTTACACATCATACCTCCACAGCGTGCAGGAAATCCAGCGCCGGTTCGATACATCGACGCAGATCTCCGAAAAAATCGAAGTTATGCAGGACATGGAACGGCTCGCCTACTCCGAAATGCGAGAGTTCCTGCGAACCTTCATACGGGTCAAATTCGTCATATGATCGAACAGGCACGAAAGTGACGGTCAGAACCAAATTCGTCACCGTCTTGGGCAACCGGAGCACGCGGGATGCTGGCCAAGCGCTGCTGACCGCTCTCGCCGAAGAGCGGCTTCTGATCTCGACAAACATCGATGGCCTGTATCCTCACCGGATCTTTTCGACCGACGGCGACGTCCTGCAGAACATCAGGAATAGTTCGGCGATTGGGCTGATCATCCTCATCTCGGACGCCTTCTTTCGCTATCTGGATACGGAGGCGCGCGCAGAGAAGGAAGTCATCCTCGACTACATCAACAAGGGCGGCCGCGTCCTCGCCATCCTCGGGGAGGATCCGATCACGGATCGACCGGAGTTCAATTTCAACCGGCTGCATTTTCGCCTGGACGCTCAGGCCGCATTCCAACAGCAGGTTAGAACCTGGGTCAGATCCGGCCTCTCGACCGACGACGACAATGCCGAAGAGTATCACCCCGACCTGATCGATATCCTGCGGGCCGCCTTCTCCAAGACGGTAGAAGAAATCCCGAGATCACCGCTGGAAATGCGCGCCGAGATGCGGGTGAACTACGCCCTTTACAAATATATCGACACGTTTCTCGGATCGGTGAATTACATTCTGTACCTTCCGGCCAAGATCGTAATCTCTCGGACTGCAGAAATGTTCCTGAAATCCCATTCCGGGCTGACGAAGGACCAGACGCTCTTGGTGCTTGTCGATCCGAAATATGTCACCAATCGCGACACTTGGCTGAGAACGATCAAGCAGAATCTGCCTGCAGCGACGAACCATATGTATCTGGACGATTTCCTCCAGTCGCGCTTCTCGCTCTCCTTCGTACATTCATCACAGGCGAGCGTGCCACGCATCATTGCGTCCCGCATGCGACGGGAAGCCGACGGCGCGCTGATCACGGATACGTTCGACTATATATCTCAGAAGCTCGTCGAGGAAGACAGTCAGAACTCGGTCCTGCTGATCAAGGGGGCCGGCGGTGTCGGAAAATCGACCTTGTTCTCCTACATGAGCGCCGCGCTTCAGACCGCAGGCAAGCACGATCTCATCGTGTTCGACGCCACCCGGATCGCCACCGAACTGTCGGAGACGCCTGAGCTTCGCGGCACCTTCACGCTGTTCAACCTGATCCGCTCGATCTATTCCGGGCATGACGTGGGCGCGTTGAGCGAAAAGGAATTCGCCTGGGTCTTCGACACCGGCAGGATCTCGATCGTGATCGACGGTATCGACGAGATCATTTCGCGCATCCCGACCCTCGATTCCCTCCGCATGTTCTTCGATAGCGTCAACAAGTACTCGAACTACATGCGCAAGGGAAAGATCATCTTGACGTGCCGAAGCATGGACAGCCTCGGTTCGATTCCGGAAGAATTCGGGTTCGACGCCTATGATCTTTTGCCCTTTGCGCCGGAGCAGATCGACGAATATTTGGACCTTCGGTTCGGCGACGTTGAGCGGCTCAAGCGCGACGCACGCGAATTCATCGCCGACCTGAAGCTAACCTACGAGGACGGCATCCTGCCGTTCGTCATTCGGATCATCTGTGATTCGATTCAGGACGGCCGGGAGTCGACTACGAGCGACAAGCTATATCAGTCGAGCGAGTATCTAGATGTCACTAGGAAGCTGGATTACATTGTCTACAAGGTCTGCGACCGCGAAGAAGCAAAATACGGCTACGGAAAATACCTGGCGTCGCTGTCATCGGTCGATTTTCAGGCCAAGTTATTCCTGGAACTTGCGGTTCAGGGACGTGGAAGGTTCGATCGAACCGACGTCATCCGCTATTTCAAGCGCTTCAACACCAATTACGACGACAAAGTCATCGAGCAGTTCTACCATCATCCTCTCCTGCACACCCCCCACATCGTCGAGTTCACGGACGTCGCCGTATTCGAGTTGTTCTTGGCGGTCGCGGTCTGCCGCTACTTGGCGGACAAGGAGTCGATCAGCGCGTCCGAAGCCACTCTGATGGCGGACAGGGGGCAAATCAACTCACCGTTCGTGAAGGACGTGGCCTCGCGCGTATCCGAGCTTTCCGACGCGGTCGTATACCAGATGCATCAACTGATTGCGGGCTCCGAGGACGCTTTTTTGTACGAAGATCAGAACGAGCAATATTACCGGAACGCATCTCTGATCATGAATATAGGCCTTCAGATCTTGATGAGAGGGGCGAACGATCAATTGATGGCCCGATCGACCAACCTGCTGGTGGACCTGTTCAGCGTGAGAGCCGCGCCGCTCCTTCTGAAACACGTCGCGCTTCACAACATACCGTCTGCGTCGGGCGCTCGATTCGACTTCTCTGAGATGCATGTCGAGGGCGCCAGCATCATCGATTTTGCCGATTTCCCGCGATGCAAGTTCTCCGCCGAGAAGACGCGATTCATCAATTCGCGGATCAGGACGGGCCTCGCCCGTACCCTGTCGACCAACGCGGCTGAAGCGATCTTCGTCGGCTGCGACCTAGATCATGTCTTTCTTCAATCGATGGCGCGCCGCGTCGAGCGCGAGAGCAACCAGATCGAAGATGCCAAACAACATGCACGGAGCTTCCTCGGAAAATTCCGGCTCAACAATTCGTTTTTCCATCGGCGCCAAATGGCGACGATGCAGGCTAATTTCGTCGGGAAGACGAAATTGTCGTTCAGCACAACGGTGAAGATCGGCGCGTCGATCGGGCTGATTGAGCAGGAAGGTCAGGATCTCTGGATCCAGAAGCGATTCATCTCCGATGTCGAGACCTTCGTCTTGGAGAGACATAATCGTGGAATTATCGACAAGTTCATCGAAGGCATCATCGAAAAATTGAAATGAACAGATCAAGTGAAACGTGAAGCGGACAAGTGAGCTACGTCGTCGCGCTATCGTTCTGCGAGGAAGACACCCAGGGCGCAGCAGCGCTGCACGAAGCCCTGATCGGCAGGAACGTCTCCTGCTATTTCTACAAGCGCGCTCCTCGCGCCGAGCGGTTGATGTTCGACCATCATGCCCTGGTGTACGGTGCGGCGATGTGCCGGGTCTATTTCCTGCGGCCGGAGACCTTTTCCAGGACCTACACCAGATTCGAGCTCAAATGCGGCGAGGGCAAAAAGATCAACTTTCTCCTGACCGAAACCGGCACGCTCGACTGCCAGGTACCGCACGAGTTTCATTACATTACTGACGAGGAATGGTCGGTGCTCCGAGCGCCAGCGTCTACGTGCGACCGCGATGCGGCCTGCGATCTGATATTGGATGCGGTCCGCAAGAGGTAAGAATCATCGGGCTGGGACTTTATAAGTGATTGACCCAGACAGCCATACCGCGAGCGACCTTGATGCTCGCCAATGCCGGCCTGCCGCTGCTGCCGGGGCTGCTGCATCCCGACCGCTGGCTGCTGTGGCTCGGGCTGCTGTTCATCGCCAGCGTCTATTTCTTCCCGACAGGCGTGGTCGGACGTCTCCGCAATGGCGGCGGCGACAAGAGCACTGGCGCCTCGCATTAAGCCAAGATTAATGATGCAGCGCAGCGATTATCGCGGGAACCGCGCAACCGCGGCGCGATTCCCGCACCGCTGCACCCCGGCCCGACCGTGCAACCGGATTAATGCTTAGGTAACTGGCTTTCCTAAGGTTTACGCCATTTGTGCGGTGTATCCCTGTTCCTCCAGGGAGGGGGAATGCGCCAGGCCTTTACAGGGATCGCAGCCGGAATGTGCCTAGCCGCGAGACGCGGCTGGGAGGCAGCGATGCGGCGCGGACCTGTGCTGTGGCTGACCCTGAGCGGTGTGTTGCTGGTCGCGGGGATCTTCACCGTGACCGCCATGGCCATCGGCGAGTTTCGCGAGCGGACCCTCGCCAACCGCGAGCGCGAGCTCGAAAACACCGTGCAGCTGATCGCGCGGCACTTTGATCAGCAATTCCAGGATTCCGACGTCGTCGCCGCCGATCTGATCGGGCAGATGAAACTGCCGGAGATCAGCTCGGCCGCGATGTTCCGCGAGCGGATGTCGGGACCGGCGGCCAACGAGATGCTGCGGGGCAAGATCAGCGCCGTATCCTATCTCGGCGACATCGTGATCTACGATGCCGACGGCGAGATCATCAACTGGTCGCGGTCCCAGCCGCTGCCCAAGATCAACGTCGCCGCGCGCGCCTATTTCCAGACGTTCAAGTCGAACCCGATGGCCGAGTCGGTACAGCTGGAATCCGTCCGCAGCTTCCTCATCGGCAAATGGACCACGATCGTGGCGCGGCGGCTGAGCCTGCCGGACGGTACCTTCGTCGGCGCAATGGTCCGCCGGATCGATCCGGACAGCTACCAGAATTATTTCGCATCCGTGGCGCTTGCCGAGGGTACGGCGATCGCGCTGTTCGACCGCGAAGGCAAGATGCTGGCGCGCTACCCGCATGTCGAAGCCATGATCGGGACGAGCTACAAGGACGCACCGCTGATGCAGAAGGTGCTGGCTCGCGGCGGCCGGCAGACGCTTCGCGTCACCAGCCCTGTCGACGGCGAGGAGCGGCTGGGCTCGGCGGCGTCGTTGAGCCATTTTCCGCTGGTCATCATCGCAACCAACACCATGAGCGCGGCGCTTGCGGACTGGCGGCAACAGACCGGCTTCATGGTCACCACGGCAATGCTTTCAGCCGCCGTGATCGCGCTGATCCTCTATCTGATCATTCGCCAGATCGACCGGCAGAACCGCGAGGCCCAGCAGCGGATCGAATCGGAGCGGCAGCGGCTCGACACCGCCTTGAACAACATGTCGCAAGGGCTGATCCTGTACGACGCGAGTGGCACCATCGTCACCTGCAACCGCCGCTACGCCGACATGTTCGGCCTCTCCCACGACATCATCAAGCCCGGCGTCAACATCCGCGAGGCCATGTATCATCGCAAGGAGCGTGGCGCGTTCCGCGGCGACGTCGAGACGTTTTGCGCCGATGTGATGCGGGTGGTCGCCGAAGGCACGGTCTCCACCAGGGTCCATGAGCTGCCCAACGGCCGCACCTTCCAGGTCATCAACACCCCGCTCGCGCAGGGCGGCTGGGTCGCCACGATCGAGGAGATCACCGAGCGGCGCCATCTGGAGCAGGAGCGCGACCGCAACTACATGTTCCTGCGCGAGATCATCGATCACATCCCCTCCCAGATCACGGTGAAGGACGCCGGAACGCGGGAATATCTGCTGATCAACCGCACCGCCGAGGAGCAATTCGGCCAGCCCAGTGAAGCGATCATCGGCAAGACCCCGTTCGACCTCTACCCGGATGACACAGCCAGGATCGTCACCGAAGACGACAGCAGGGCGCTGCAAGCCCCCGAGGGATTGTTCAAGGACGAGCATGCCTGGCAAAGCCAGACCAAGGGATCGCGCTATATCACCTCGACCCGGATAGGCATTCGCGACAAGTCCGGCGAGCCGCGCTACCTCATCAGCGTCATCGAGGACGTCACCGAGCGGCGGCGTGCCCATGAGAAGATCGCGCATATGGCGCATTACGATGCGCTGACCGACCTGCCAAACCGCACGCTGTTCCGCGAGCAGATCGAGCGCGAGCTGGAAAAGGTCGCAGGCGGCCAGCAGTTCGCGCTGCTCTATATCGACGTCGACGAGTTCAAGGGCATCAACGATTCGCTCGGCCATCACGTCGGCGACGAACTGCTGAAGGCGATCGCGACCCGCCTGCGCGGCTGCCTCAAGCGAGGCGACCTGATCGCGCGGCTCGGCGGCGACGAATTCGCGGTGATCCAGACGGCAGTCCAGTCCTCCGCCGACGTGCTGTCATTCGTGACACGGATCTACGAGGCGATCCGCCAGCCCTATCACTGCTTCGGCCACCAGCTCTCCACCGACGCCAGCATCGGCATCGCGCTGGCGCCGCAGGACGGCACCGATCTCGACCAGCTCATCAAGAACGCCGACCTTGCGATGTATGGCGCCAAGGCCTCGGGACGCCGCACCCACCGCTTCTTCGAGCCGGAGATGGACGCTTGCGCCAGGGCGCGTCTGACCCTGGAGCAGGATTTGCGCCAGGCCCTGGTGAATGGCGGCTTCGAGATCCACTACCAGCCACTGGTCGATTTGCGCACCAACGAGGTCTCGGGCTGCGAGGCGCTGCTGCGCTGGCGCCATCCCGAGCGCGGCATGATCTCGCCAGCGGAGTTCATCCCGATCGCCGAGGATACCGGCCTGATTACCGAACTTGGCGACTGGGTGCTGCGTACCGCCTGCAACGAGGCCGCGACCTGGCCGGCGCATGTGCGGATCGCGGTCAACGTCTCGCCGGTGCAGCTTAAATGCGACACGCTGGCGCTGCGGATCGCAGGTGCCCTCGCCGCCTCCGGGCTCGACCCGCGCCGGCTCGAGCTCGAGATCACCGAGGCCGTGCTGATCCGCGACGACGAGGCCGCGCTCTCGATCCTGCACCAGCTCCGCGCCATCGGCGTGCGCATCGCGCTCGACGATTTCGGCACCGGTTATTCCTCGCTGAGCTATTTGAAGCGCTTCCCGTTCGACAAGATCAAGATCGACCGCTGCTTCGTCGCCGATATCGCGGAGACGAGCGGCGCGCCTGTCATCGTGCAGGCCGTGGTGAACATCGCGGCCGCCAGCAACATGACCACGGTCGCCGAGGGCGTCGAGACCGAGGCCCAGCGCGAGATGCTGCGCGCGCTCGGCTGCACTGAGATGCAGGGCTATCTGTTCAGCAAGCCGAAGCCAGCGGCCGAAGTCCGCAAGCTGTTCAGTCCGGGAGACGCCGCGCCCGTGGCGGCGGTGGCCTGAAATGGCCAAGTCAACGAAACCTCCAGCGAAAGCCGTCGACGTCGCGGACTCCTATGCAGTGCGGCTGATGCAGCATTTGGTGGTGCCGACCTTCGTGATCGACCCCAAGCGCCGCGTCGTGATCTGGAACAGGGCCTGCGAGCGGCTGACCGGCGTCGCCGCCTCCGAGGTGATCGGCACGACAAGACACTGGCAGGCCTTTTACGAGACTAAACGCCCGTGCCTCGCCGACCTCGTCGCGCTCGACCGGCCCGAGCAGCTGCCGGAATATTATTCGGAATATGCCGCACGCGGCCATAACGGGCTCGGCTTTTCCGCGGAGAACTGGTGCGTGATGCCAAAGCTCGGCAGCCAGCTCTATCTCGCCATCGACGCCGGCCCGATCCATGACGAGGCCGGCCATTTGATCGCCGTCGTGGAGACGCTGCGCGACCTCACCGACCAGAAGCGCGCCGAGACCGCGCTGAAGGAGCTTGCCACCAAGGACGGGCTGACCGGCCTGTCGAACCGCCGCGCCTTCGACCAGATGCTGATGACCGAATGGGCTCGCGCCCAGCGGACGCAGAAGCCGATGGCGCTGCTGTTCGTCGACGTCGATCATTTCAAGCTGTTCAACGACCGCCACGGCCACCAGAGCGGCGACGAGTGCCTGCGCGCGGTCGCCGATGTCGTCAGCCGCCACGCCGTGCGCCCGCTCGACCTTGCCAGCCGCTATGGCGGGGAAGAATTCGCGCTGATCCTGCCGGACATGGACTGCGACAGCGCCTGCGCCATCGCCGACGAGATTCGCTCCGCCGTGATGGCCTTGGCGATCGCCCACGGCGCCGAGGGAGCCGGCAACCACGTCACCCTCAGCGTCGGCGTCGCCAGCCACATCCCCACTGACGCCGACGGCAATCCCGACCGGCTGCTGGGCGCCGCCGACGAGGCCCTCTATGCAGCCAAGCGGCTCGGCCGCAACCGCGTCCTCTGCGCCGAGCGGGTGCTCGCCGAATTCGCGGGGCTCGGGCGGGAGGCAGCGCCGGTTCCTGGCCGTATTGCCCGCAAATCAGCCTGACCGAAGACGGCGGAAGCGGTTGCCCGCCCCCCGCCAATCGGCTAAATGGACCCTCGTTGCACCCGTAGCTCAGCTGGATAGAGCGTTGCCCTCCGAAGGCAAAGGTCATAGGTTCGACTCCTATCGGGTGCGCCAGTTCGTGGCACAGTTTTCCCAATCGACACCCTGCCCGGCGCTCCACCCAGAGCGCGCGCTCACGTCAGCATCGAGATGATCGGCTGGATCTGGTCGGAGGCGGACTGCACCAGTCCGTCGTATGACGTCTGGCCGTGCGCGGCAGCGTTCAGGATGCATTCGGCCACGGCGGCTTTCAGGCCAAACACCGATTGATGGGCCGGCACGCTCGCCATCACGGTCTCGAGTGCCTGGCGCATGGTCTGAATGAGTTCGGAGCTGTACTGCATGGGCTGTCCTCTGCACGCCGATATAGGATCGCATGCCTAGGTTTGCGACTCACAAGCCTGAGATTGTTCTTTGATGAGCTCTAAGCCGAACGCCTCAATTCAAACGCCAGATGGCCGCATTGAGCACGCCGGCAAAGCATCCATGACCTCGCGCATCTCTTCGTGCGATTGTATCATCTTTCCATGCACGAATCCGACACGGTGACTGGCGAGGTCTCGCCCGTCCGCAAGATCATCCATATCGACATGGATGCCTTCTATGCGTCCGTGGAACAGCGCGACAATCCGGAGCTGCGCGGCAAGCCGGTCGCCGTCGGCGGCTCCGCGGAGCGCGGCGTCGTCGCCGCCGCGAGCTACGAGGCCCGTAAATTCGGCGTTCGCTCCGCGATGCCATCGGTGACGGCGAAGCGGCAATGTCCCGACCTGATCTTCGTCAGGCCGCGCTTCGAGGTCTACAAGGCGATCTCCAGGCAGATCCGCGAGATCTTTGCCGAGCACACGCCCATCATCGAGCCGTTGTCGCTCGACGAAGCCTATCTCGATGTGACGGAAAATTTGCAAGGCATCCCGCTGGCGCGCGACGTCGCCTTGCTGGTCCGCGAGAGGATCAGGGCCGAGACGGGCCTCAATGCTTCCGCGGGCATTTCCTACAACAAGTTTCTTGCAAAACTCGCCTCCGATCATCGCAAGCCCAACGGCCAGTTCGTGATCTCGCCGGAGATGGGACCCGGCTTCGTCGAGACGCTGCCCGTCGGAAAATTCCATGGGATCGGCCCGGCGACGAGTGCGAAGATGAACGCGCTCGGCCTGTTCACCGGTCTCGACATCCGCAACCAGACGCTGGAGTTCATGAATGCGAATTTCGGCAAGTCCGGAGCCTATTACTACTGGATCTCACGCGGTATCGACGAACGGCCGGTCCGGGCCAACCGGATCCGCAAGTCGATCGGCGCGGAGACCACGTTCTCGACCGACCTCGACGAATTCGAGACGCTGGTCGCCGAGCTCAAACCCCTCGTCGACAAGGTCTGGCGCCATTGCGAGACGACCGGCAACCGCGGCCGCACCGTCACCCTGAAGATCAAATTCGCCGACTTCGAGATCATCACACGCAGCAGGTCCACCCTCGCACCGGTTGCAGGCCGGGAAGAGCTGGAGCGGTTGGCCTGTGGCCTGCTCGAGGTCGAGATGCCGCTGCCCAAGCGCGTCAGGCTGCTGGGGGTCTCACTGTCTTCGCTTCAGGACGGGGACGATGCGGAGCCGCAGCTGACTTTCGGCATTTGAACCGGACTGGCAACGACAGTGGTAGGATTTTTCAAACCCGCCACCGATGCAAGTCGATCGGTGCGAACCAGTCAATGCCTCACATGCTCGAACACCACGATCACACCGGTCGGCTCCGGCTCATGCGCCATCAGGCGCGTCAAATCTGCATCGCTCCAGTCGGCGAGGCTGACGACCTCGCCGGTCTGGCGTTCGGCGCTGAGTGACGGGGTGGGCTCGAGGACCTTCAGGCCCGTTTCGTCGACGAAGAAGGTGTGCTCGCCGAACATGCTGTTCAGCTGCGGCATGGCGGGATGTTCGTCGGGCAGCACCTGGGCGCCGAGCTGGTTAACGGTCTGCTTCACCTGTTCGGTTGTGAGTTTCATGGGCTGCTCCGTTCGGGCGTGTCGGGTTTCATCGATTTGAGCCGACGCGGGCGTTCCCTGCGCTTGTGTCGCATGGCTCAAACTCCCGAACGGGTACTGCGCAGGAATGTTCCGGAAAAATGTATTTCGTGATCGCGCGCGGCGATCGCCGCGCTCACGGCACGGGATCGCCACACGATGTCCACGATCAGACCGACGCAGCGCTATTCGGCGGCTTCGACGACCCTGATATCGCGATCTGCGCCGTCGCCGAGCAGATCGTGAGCTGCCTTGTAGGCCGGGCTCTCATAAGCCGCCAAGGCGCTCGCGACACTGTCGAACTCGATGAGGACGACGCGTTCCATCTGGCCATGCTCGAAGGCGGCAGCCGGCATCCCGCGCGCGAGCACGCGACCGCCGGCTGCTTCGATGGCCGGACGTGACAGTTTTGCGTAGGCCGCCATGGCGTCGGGATTCTTGATCGCGCGGTAAGTGGCAACCCAATAGGCTTTTGCCATTTTGTTTCTCCTGATTTCCAGTGGCCTAATGCTCGCTGCGGTTCTCGCCAACCGAGAGTGCGCAGATGCGTGACAGATATGTGTAGGGCAGACCGGTTTCCTCAGCCCAGGCGTTGAACTGCGCCTGCACTTTTGCGAGATCGCCCTTTGATTTGACCTCTTCGGCAATGTCGAGGCCGGCAGCGCGCAAGGACGCGACGACGTCCCTGGAGGTGACAAAACCGTCCCAGCCGACGAAGCGCAGCAGCATCTGGCCGGTGTTGCCCCCCAACCGGCTGCCGCGCTTGCTGAGGAGGTCGAGCAGGCCCATCTCGTTGGACGGCGGCCACTTCGCCAGGAACTTGCCGAAGCTGCCGTGTTCTTTCGCAATGTCCTGCACGAAGGCGGCATTGTCACGCACCGACATGATCTTGGCGCCGTTGCGCACGATGCGCGTGTCGCGCAACAGGCCTTCCCAATAATCCTCGGGCTGGAAGGTAAGCTCGGCCGGCTGGAAGCGCAGGAAGGCCTCTTCAAAGCCGTCCCATTTCGAATCGATCACGCTCCAGGCAAAGCCCGCGCAAAACACCCGCTTGCTCATCTCGGCGAGGATTCGGTCGTCGCCGAGCTTTGCCAGGTCCTTCAAATCGGGCTTGTCGGGCATCAGCTTGTCGAGCGCCTTGGGGCCGCCCTTGCGTTTCTCGGCGCGGGCACGAATCGTCTTGAAGGAGGTCATGCGGTCACCGCGTTGGGCAAGGCCACGACATCAGAATTCGACGATCCGGTCCAGCCCTGCGACGCCCGCCCCGCATCTCATTGCATTGACGAGTGAAAGCGGCCATGCTGGTCTGCTTTTTGCTTTATAAGTTTTTGCAATTCCCCGATATTTTCAACGTCTCACCACCGGATTTTCAATGCGCTGCCTGGTCGTGGCCGACCTGCACTACTCGCTGCCGCAGCTCGACTGGCTGGTCAGCGCGGCGCCGCAGTTCGACCTCGTGATCTTCGCCGGCGATGCGCTCGATATCGGCTCGATGGTGGATTTTCGCGCGCAGATCGTGGTGGTAAAAAAATATCTCGCGCTGATCGCGGCGCAGACCCGCGTGATCCTCTGCTCCGGCAATCACGATCTCGACGAGCGCAATGCGGAGGGCGAAAAGATCTCGCGCTGGATCTCGGAGGTGCGAGAGCTGGGCATTGCCTGCGACGGCGACAACATCGCGCTCGGCGATACGCTGTTCACGGTGTGCCCGTGGTGGGATGGGCCGCTGGTCAAGCAGCGCATCGTCGATCAGCTGCGCGACGCCGCGGTCAATCGTCCCAAGCGCTGGATCTGGGCGCATCATGCACCGCCGGCCAATTCGCCGACCAGCTGGGGCGGCAAGCGCTTCTTCGGCGATGTCGAGCTGGTGCAATGGATCATGCAATATCAGCCCTCGATGGTGATCTCGGGCCATGTCCATCAATCGCCGTTCATCACCGACGGCTCGTGGTTCGACCGGCTGGGCCAGACCTGGGTGTTCAACGCCGGCCTGCAACCGGGTCGGCCGCCGACGCATATCGTGCTCGATCTCGATGCCAACAAGGCGTTCTGGCTCGCGGCGGGCGAAGCGCAGTGGGTCGACCTCGACGCGCCGCTGAAGCGGCCGGCGAGCTATATCGAGGAGCCTCCGGACTGGCTCACATCCTTGGGTCGGATTGCCGATCCGAGCCTGGCGAGACCTCGAGCGGCGGCAGGTTGATCATGCTCTGGAGCACTTCGCCGACCATGGCCAGATGCGTGCCGTGGCCGGCATATTGCCGCTTGAGATCGGCGAGATAAGTGTTGGCGACGTTGAGCCGCTGCGCCAGCAACTTCGCGATCAGGAGCGCAACCCCCGGCTCCTGTTTGAGGAACGAGGCGGCATCCTCGAATTCGTAGACGACCGCATCGGAACAGGCTCGCACCGTCGCAGTGTGCGGCTGACCCAACAGCACGGACATCTCGCCGAGGACCGCGCCTGGCTCGGTGACGGTGGCAACCACCATCTCGCCCTTGAGCACCTCGAGCTTGCCCTGCATGAGGACGTAGAGATGGCCAGTGGTGCTGCCCTCGGTGACGACGAGGGTGCCGGCCGCAACCTGCCGTTCCGTTCCGCCGGTGCAATAATCCAGAACTGCGCGCATCGCAGAAAGCTCCCATCGCTGGGGAAATCCAGGCGATACTAGAGCACGATCTATGCCATGCGGCAAATCAGGCGCTTGTGGCTAGCGCGACAGCCGTTTTGCGAAGTGAACCGATTGCCAGTCTCCGAGGCCGGTGTCGCAAAAGCCCGCCTTCTTGGCGAGGCCGCGCATTTCGGCATTTGCCCGCGCGGTCTCGGCTGCGATCATCTCGTGACCGAGATCGCTCGCGCGCCTCTCCATCGCGGTCATCATCTGCAAGCCGAGGCCCGTGCGCTGAAATGCATCGGCGACCGAGATCGCGAACTCGCCATGCCGGGCAGCTGCATCATAGGCATAGAGCGTCTCGCCGATGATCATGCCGCGCCCCTCCTGCCTGAGCTCGGCGAGCAAGGTGAAGTGATCGGGATGGCTGGCTTTGGCGACGCATTCGGCCGCGACTATCGCGATGTCCGCCCGCGCGCCCATGAAGCGCTTGTTGCGCGTCGTCGTGGAAAGGCCGGTGAAATAGATCGAGAGACTGTCCATATCGGATGCATCGGCCGCCCTGATGCAGACAATTCCTCTCGTCTCGTTCGGCTCGACAACGGCATCCAGAGATAGCTGTGACATGCGTGACGCTCTCGGCAGGTTGCGTAGACCGCACACCTAACCGAGACCGCATGCCGGCGGCTTGGACATCGCTGCCAATCATGCGGCTGAAAACGAACAGCTCGTTTCCTGTGCCGTATGTCACACACGGGAGAGTGACGGCACCTCTTCGGGCATGATGGCCTGAAGGCCACCGAAGCGGCGCTCGCGGCCATGGAAGGAGGCGAGAGCCGCAGCGAGATCGCTCGCCTCGAATTCGGGCCACATCCGCTCGGTGAAGTGCAGCTCGGCATAGGCGCCTTCCCACAGCAGGAAGTCCGACAGCCGCTTCTCGCCGGAGGTGCGGATGATGAGATCGACATCGCGCAAGCCGGCCTCGCCGGTGACAAGCTGCGAGAAGGCTTCGCGGGTGAGGCTCGTCAGCGCCGCCGCCTTGGTTGCGGCGTTGAGGATGGCGTCGCGGGCGGAATAGTCGACGGCGATGCGCAAATGAAGCGTGCTGCCCTGGGCGGTGGCCTGTTCGGCTCGCGTGATCGCATTGGCGATGCCGTCAGGCAGCCGGTCGCGACGGCCGATCACGGTGAGACGCACGCCGTTCTTGACGAGGCTCTGCACCTCGTTGGCGAGATAGAAGCGCAGCAGGGTCATCAGCGCGGCGACCTCGGCCTTCGGCCTTCGCCAATTGTCGGTGGAGAAAGCATAGAGCGTCAGCGTGCCTATGCCCTGCTTGGGCGCGGCCTCGACGATGCGGCGGATCGCCTCGACGCCGGCCTCGTGGCCGCGCAGGCGCGACAGGCCGCGGCGTGTCGCCCATCTGCCGTTGCCGTCCATGATGATGCCGACGTGAAGCTTCTCGTTGCGGGACGCGATGTCACTTTGCATTGCAAAGTCTCCGGTCAAAAAGGGGAGGATCAGGTCGAGATGATGCCGAGGCGTCCGAGCGACGGCGCCTCGCGACCGGCGGCTTTCGCAGCGTCGCGCACCAGCCGCTCGAGCACGGCGAGATAGTCGAGGAAGCGGCGGCGGCCGGCCTTGGTCAGGCGGCAGCTGGTGTGCGGGCGATTGCCCTCATAGCCCTTAGTCACCTCGACGAGCCCGGCTTCCTGCAGCACGGCGAGATGCCGGCTGAGATTGCCGTCGGTGAGGCCGCAGAGCTGCTTGAGATCGGCGAACGCAAGACCCTTGGGATGCGCCATCAGAGACGTCAGAAGCCCAAGCCTCGCCTTCTCGTGAATCACGCGGTCGAGCCCTTCATATGAGAACGGCGCGCTGTCAGTCTTCGACATCATTGTCTCCGGACGCGAAATACAGAATGCCCGCCATCACCGACTGCCCGATCACGAAAGGCAGCCCCATGGTCCATGGCGATAGCGTGTGGGTTTGGCTCGCGAGCACGACGACCGCGAAGCCGGAAACGAAATACCAGGCGCCCGCGAGTGCGACGGTGCGCGGCAGCGAACGGACGGAGGCGAAGATGCCGAGCGACACCAGGATCTGCCACAAGCCCGGCAGCAACCACAGCGTCTCGCTCGCGAACTTCCACATCACCACCGCAAGCAGCACACCGGCAACGCCGGCGGGCAGGAACTGCTCGACCGCCTGGTGGATCATGGCATCCGCCAGACCCGAATGATGGCGGCGCGAACGCGCGCGCATCTCGATGCCGATGATCAGGCCGGAAAGCGTAGCAGCAATGAGCCAGCCGAAGAAGAAGCCGAGCGGCTCGCTTGTGAGATCGCCGAGCAGCCAGAATTGCAGGATCGCGGTGAGAAGCGCGACGGCGCCGGTCGCCGCCATCGTCGCCGGGCCGTAGCCGCGGAACGCGGTGCCTGCCGCAATCTGGCTGCGGATCGCCCCAATGTCCGCCAGTGCCTTGTCGAGATCGCGCATCGGCAACGCCAAAGCCCCGCTCCGCCCAATTGTCCGGGATTGCCCACCCCGTTACTTTGTATTGCAAAGTATATCGCATCGCAAAGTAAAGGCAAGCCGGAAAGCCGCCCTCGCGCGAACAACTGCCGGTTGCGCCGCACCTCCTCCCACGGATAAGATGGATGCAAAGGCGTTCCGGGGGGAAGTATGTGGCTTAAGTCATTGGTCGTTGCGTCACTGTTGCAAGTCAGCATCGCGGGAATGGCGCATGCAAAGGGCCCGTTCGGCTCCGTCAATGTCGGCAACTGGATCGGCGGCGCCTTCAGCAATGACGCGACGGGCGCTTTCTCCCATTGCGCGGCGACGACGCCTTATGCGAATGGCGTCATCCTCGTCGTCAGCCAAAATGCCGCCGGCACATGGTCGCTCGCCTTTGCGAGTCCCAGCTACAAGTTCGACAAGGGCGAGAATGCCGCGATCGACGTGACCTTTGACGGGCAGGGGCAAGCCAGGTTGTACGCCACGGCGTACCAGCCCAACATGCTCACGGCTATCATGCCGGTCAACGTGGTGCGCGCGTTTCAGAAGGCGAGCCTGATGGTGGCGACGGCCGGCCGCGCGGTCCTGAACTTCGACCTGACCTCGACCGGCCCCGTAATCGCGGCATTGGCCAATTGCGTGACCAAGGTGAAAGCCGACGGGCTCGACAAGGCCGGCGACTTCACCAAGGTCGCGGCTAAACCCACAGTGGCTGCCGACAAGCAAGGCGCGCCTTCCGCTCCCAAACAGGGACGGGCTGAAAGCTACTTTGGCACCGGTTTCGTGGTCAGTCCCAACGGACACGTTGTCACCAACAACCATGTGATCAAAGGTTGCGCTGGCGACATCAAGGGTAACCTCACCGGCGAGGCGGCGGTGACTTTGCGCGTCGTGTCGAGCGATGCCAACAACGACCTCGCCCTGTTGCAAGCGCCGTCGACCACGACATTCAAAGATTTCGTCCGAATCCGCGACCGTTCGATCCGCTCGGGCGATTCCATCATCGCGATCGGCTTCCCCTATCATGGAATGCTGACCTCGGACTTCACGGTGACGACCGGTATCGTGAGCTCGCTCAGCGGCATTCGCAACGACACGCGCTTTCTGCAGATCAGCGCACCCGTGCAGCCCGGCAATAGCGGCGGCCCGCTGTTCGACAACACCGGCCAAGTCGTGGGCGTGGTCACCGGAAAAGTGGACGCCCTCCGTATTGTCGCGGCGACCGGCAATATTCCTGAGAACATCAATTTCGCCATCAAAACGGGCGCACTGCGCGACTTCCTCGACAATTCGGTGGTGCCGTACCAAACGGCAGAGCCGAAGGCCGAGCTCAAGACCACCGACATCGCCGGCAACGCGCGGCCGTATACGATGTTGATCTCGTGCAACGCGACGGAGCAGGCGGACGCGAAGAGGTAGCGAGAGGCGACGCTGCCAATCCTGTCATCCTTACCGGAGCCAAATCCCCTCACCCGTGGCAGCACGTCTCCTTCGCCGCCTGCGGCTCATGGTGTCAGGCGACGAAGGCATCGAGCTTGTCGAAGAATGAGGCCCAGCCGCGCTGGTGGTTGTCGCGCGCGGTCTCGTCGAAGAACTGGGCGTGATGAAAGATCATCAGCGTGCCGTCGCTGTCCGGCTTCAGCGTGATCGTCACCAGCGATTCACGCTCCGGCGTCGAGTGCCAGGCCCAGGTGAACACAAGACGCTCGTTCGGCACGACCTCACGATAGGTGCCCCCTGCCTCGAAATATTCGCCGTCATCGCGGGTGAAGCTGATGCGGTAGCGGCCACCGGTGCGAACGTCGAGCTCGGCATTCAGCGTCGCCGGCGTCATGTTCGGCGGCCCGAACCATCGCATCAGCTGCGCGGCTTGCGTCCAGGCGGCGTAGACTTTTTCCGGCCGCGCGCGGAGCCGGCGCGTGAGCGTAAGGCTTGGACGTTCAAGGCCTGGTGGTTCGGCTGTGGGATTGGTGTTGACGGCTGCGTTGGCCATGTCTCTTCCTCCACGAAGGCGGCAAGACGATCGAGATTGTCGGACCAGAACTGCGCGTAGTGATTGAGCCAGCCTACCGCCTGTTGCATCGGCTGCGCGGTGAGCCGGCAAACCACCGTGCGCCCGGTCTTCTCGCGCACGATCAGGCCTGCATCCGTGAGCACGTCGAGATGCTTCATGATCGCCGGCAGCGAGACCGGAAACGGTGCGGCCAGCTCGCTCACCGACAGGCTGTCCTGCTCGCCGAGGCGGGCCAGAAGTGCCCGCCGCGTCGGATCAGAGAGCGCCGCAAAGGTTCGGTCGAGGGCCTCGCCCTGATACTTAACCATATGGTTTAGTCTAGGCGCAAGCAGCAGCGCGTCAAGCAGGAACCCGCGTACGCAGGCCTGCACGACGATTTGATCGGGACAAGGCCCGATCGTCAGAGCGCTGAAGGCGCGCGGCTAGTACGGCGCAACGTGCCGCGCGCGCCGGCGTGGCTGAGGCTGCGGCTGCGGCGCCTGCCCGTAGGCGACAAGCGGATTGGATCCGCACGCCATGAGCCGGCCCGACACACTGGCCTGACATTGTTCATAGGTGCTGTAGGTGCAATCGCCGGGATAGTCATATCCGCCGCCCTGGGCGCACCAGGGATAGTCGCGGGCCGCGGCGGGTGTGACGGTGGCAACACCGGCAAGGACCGTCGCACCGAGCGTCAGCAGCGCCAATTGCGTCTTGCGCATGATCCCAACTCCTCTCTTGGTGGCGCGAGATACGGCGCCATCTATCATCAGGTTTCGCCGCGCCGTTTTATTCCAGATCAACGGAACAGACCACGCAAGAAAAAAGCCCTGCCTGATGGCAGGGCTCCGTTTCTCGCCATCACAAGATCGCTACTCGACCTTCAGGCCGGCGAACTCGACGACCTTCTTCCACTTCGCGGTCTCGGCCTCGACCTCCTTGCCGAAGGCCTCCGGCGTCAGCACCAACGGATCGCCGCCGAGCTCGACCAGGCGCTTGGTCATGTCGGGCTCCTTCATTAGCGCGTTGATCTCGGTGTTCAGCTTGGCGATCATGTCCTTGGGCATGTTCTTCGGCGCACCCATGCCGAACAGCGCGCTCGCCTCGTAGTCCTTCACGGTCTCGCCGATCGCGGGCACGTCGGGGAGCTGCGGCGAACGCTGCGCCGTGGTGACGCCGAGCGCACGCAGCGAGTCGGAGCGGATGTGCTGGATGATCGAGGGCATGTTGTCGAAGATCACCTGCACCTGGCCGCCGAGCATGTCGGTGATCGCGAGCGCAGCGCCACGATAGGGCACGTGCTGCATCTTGCAGCCGGTCATCGCCATGAACATCTCGCCGGACAGATGCACCGAGGTGCCGTTGCCGGAGGAGGCCATGTTCACCTTGCCGGGATTGGCCTTCACATAGTCGATGAACTCGGCGACGGTCTTGGCCGGCACGTCCTTGTTCACGGTCATCACGTTCGGCACGCGCTGGAACGCGGCAATCGGCGCGATGTCGCGCACGAAGTTGAACTTGAGGTTGGTGTAGAGCGTGGAGTTGATGTAGTTGGCCGGATTGACCAGCAGCACGGTGTAGCCATCGGGCTCGGCGTTGACGACGGATTCGGTGCCGATATTGTTGCCGGCGCCCGGCTTGTTCTCGACCACGAATTGCTGGCCGAACTTTTCCGACAGCCGCTGGCCGATCAACCGGGCCAGAATGTCGGTGGCGCCGCCCGGGGGATAGCCGACCACGAACTTCACCGGCCGGGACGGATAGTCGGCGGCAAAGGCTTTCGACAGCGGGCTGGCTGCAAGAGGCGTGGCGGCAAGCAGGCCCAGCGCGTTACGGCGAGTGATCATCTCAAGGGTTCTCCCAGTGTTGTTCTTCAACGAGCGTTGTTCTTGAAGGCCGGATATCTTGAAAGTGGCGTCATTGCGGTTGTAACAAAGCTTGCCAAAGGCGGATAGTGTGCGGCGCGCATCACGACGAAAGGATAAGGCATGCCGGTCAAGGTCGAAGCTCTCGATCATCTCGTGATCAACGTCGCCGACGTCCCTGTGACCACCGAGTGGTATCGCAAGATCCTGGGCATGGAAGTCAAGGTATTCGAGCCCGGCGGCGACAAAGCGCCGCGGACTTCTCTTCAATTCGGTAACCAGAAGATCAACGTCCGGCCGCGCGATGCCGACAAGGTCGAATGGTTCACCGCGGACCATCAGACCGCCGGCAGCGAGGATCTGTGCTTCCTGACCTCCGCCGCGCCCGACGAGGTGGTGGCGCATTTGAAGGCACATGGCGTCGCGATCGAGGAAGGCCCGGTTCCCAAGCAGGGCGCCCGCGGCACGCTGCGCTCGGTCTATTGCCGGGACCCGGATGGCAGCCTGATCGAGATTTCGTCGTACGAGGATTGACGCGTCCATTTGCGTCCCGCGCCATCCGATGGCAGGAAGACGCAATCATCCGAAGACAGCCGCCATCAAGATGCAGGCTGCGCGGGAGGACACATGGCCATCAAACAAACCTCAGCCGGAATCGTAGGCCCGTTCGATGGGCTCGACGTACCCTGGCTCTTGAGGATGCGCGCCGAGGTTCGGCGCGATCATCCGTTCCTGATCTGGGCGCCGTTCGACGCGCCGGCGCGGCGCTGGAGCTATGGCGAGTTTCACGAACGGGTCGGCGCGCTCGCGGCGGGGCTGGTCAGGCGCGGGGTCAAGCCCGGTGAGTACGTGCTCATTCATCTCGACAATTGCATTGAGGCATTGCAGGCTTGGTTTGCCTGCGTCGAGTTAGGGGCCATCGCGGTGACCACCAACACCCGCTCGGCGCCGGCCGAGATCGCATATTTTGCCGATCATTGCGGCGCCATCGCTGCGATCACACAGCCGGCCTATGCCGAGATCGTCGCGCAGAACTGCCGCAACATCCGCTGGATGGCGGTGACCTCGCATGATGCGGGCGCGGCGCCCCAGCAGACGGTTTCACGCGGCGACAGTTTTGAATCCCTGTTTGCCGACAGCGCCGATCGCCCGCAGCGCGCGACCGATCCACTCGCACCGTGCAGCGTGCAGTACACGTCAGGCACGACGTCACGCCCGAAGGCGGTGCTCTGGACTCACGCCAACGCGCTGTGGGGCGCCAAGATCAACGCCGCGCATGAGGACCTGCACGCCGGCGACGTGCACCAGGTCTATCTGCCGCTGTTCCACACCAATGCGCTGGCCTATTCCATGCTGGCGACGCTGTGGGTTGGCGCCACCTGCGTGATCCAGCCGCGTTTCTCGGCAAGCAGGTTCTGGGGCGTGGCGCGCGAGCACGGCTCGACCTGGACCTCGACCATTCCGTTCTGCATGAAGGCGCTGCTCGAGCAGGAGATCCCGAAAGACCACAAATTCCGCCTGTGGGGCACCGCGATCAACGAGCCGCCGCCGTTTGCCGCGTTCGGCATCAAGATGATCGGCTGGTGGGGCATGACCGAGACCATCACCCACGGCATCATCGGCGAGGTCGACCAGCCCAACATCCCGATGTCGATCGGCCGCGCCGCGAGCGAATATCAGATCCGCATCACCGACGATGACGGACGGCCGACCGAAATCGGCGACACCGGCAATCTCTCGATCAAGGGTGTTCCCGGCCTGTCGCTGTTCGCCGAATATCTGCACAACGAGACGGCGACGCGCGAAAGTTTTGACGAGCACGGCTTCTTTCTCACCGGCGACCGCGTCGAGCGTCTGACAAACGGCTTCCTCAAGTTCGGCGACCGCGCCAAAGACATGCTGAAGGTCGGCGGCGAGAACGTCGCGGCGTCCGAGATCGAGCAGGTGATTGCGGTGGTGCCGGGTGTGCGCGAGGCGGCGGTGGTGGCGCAGAAGCATCCGATGCTGGACGAGGTGCCGGTCGTCTTCATCATCCCGCATGGCGGCGTCGCGGGCGCTGCGGCCGATCTGCATGACAGCGTGATGGCCGCCTGTCGCACGGGCCTCGCCGACTTCAAGGTGCCGCGCGAGATCAGGTTCGTCGACGACATGCCGCGCTCGACACTGGAGAAGGTGGCGAAGGCGGAGTTGAGGAAGTTGCTGGGGTAAGTCGTAGGGTGGGTTAGCCGAAGGCGTAACCCACCAACTTCGTCCGGCAAACGCGGAAGCGTGGTGGGTTACGCTTCGCTAACCCACCCTACTATCGCCGCTTAGAACGACCCCAGCGCCACCGGCCTGAACGCCTGCAACAGCTGCTGGTCCAGCTTGTTGCCCATGCCTTCCATCATCGCGAAGGCGCGGGAGTGGGTGAAGGGCATCCGGTAGGCGCGCTTCTCCACCAGGGCAGCGTAGATGTCGACGATGGTCGTAACCCGCACGATGTCGCTGATCTGGTTCGACGAGAGACCGTTCGGATAGCCGGTGCCGTCGAGGAATTCGTGATGATGCAGGACGACGTCGAGCATCTCCGGCGGGAAGCCGCCTTGGGCTGCGAGCGCGTCATAGCCGCGGCGCGGATGCTGGCGGACTTCGGCCATCTCCTCGTCGGTGAGCTTGCCGGGCTTGTCGAGCAGCACGGAGGGAACGAAGGCCTTGCCGACGTCATGCAGCAGCGCAGCGCGGGTCAGGCGGCGCTGGTCGTCCTCGCGCATGCCCAGATGCTGCGCGAAGGAGACGGCAAAGCCGGTGACGAACAGACAGTGACGATAGCTGCCGACATGGTGGCAGCCGACCGTCGTCAGCCATTCGCGCAGCGAGGAGTGCTTGATCGCTTTCAAAATCTTGCTCTCGGCGGCGATGACGTCGTCGAAGGTCAGGGGTACGCCGAGCGGCAGCTTCTCGAACATCTTCTTCAGCACCGCATGCGCCGCCTCGACGCCGCGGTTGAGCGTCTTGCCGCGATCGGTCGCGTCATAGGTCGCGGTGTCCGGGAAGGCAGCGCGGATGCGCTGGAGGATGTCCTCGGGCTGGAGCGGCCGCGAGATCGTGTCGGTGGCGCCCAGCGCCCAAGCCTGCATGGTGCCGTGATGAAGCGCATCGGCCAGCACGAACAGCCGCGGCATCGTGCGATAGGCATCGCCACGCAACTTGTTACGCACACGCTGCACGCTCTCGGGCGCGCGCAGATTGATGTCGACGACGAGACCGGAGAGATCGCGCGAGGGCTGCTCGGGAATCTCCTGCGTCGTCACCGTCGAAACGTCGCCCACCGATTTCAGGATGCTGGCGAGTTCGCCGCTCGCATCGCTCCGGTCGGAGGCGAGCAGAAGCCGGCGTTTGACGGCGGATTTGGCTGGCGCGTTCATGGCTTCCCCAAAAGCACGGGACTGGATTTGGTGTCAGCCTAGGCCGGATCAGGTTCTCTGGCCCTTAAGAGGCGTGCTCAAGGGAAGCTTGCGGAATTGGGTTCAATTTTAGGGTTTTGCCGGTCGCGACGGCTCCAAGAAAAATCGCGAAAACAACCCCATGCACAGTAGCGGCATAGCCATATTCTCTTCAGAAAATGACGAGAATAATTTGACGGTGACGAGAATGAGCCCTATATTCTCCGCATAAGATGCAGAGAATATGACCTACATCCACGAGACAGCCGACTGGCCAGCGTTTCGGTGGAGCGCAGACAAGCTCGCCGCGCGCCTGGCACAGGTGCGCCATAAGCAGGGCCGCCTGCTCGGCCGGATGGAAAGTCTCGGCTTCGATTTGCGGGCGGAAGCCTCGCTCCAGACGCTCACCGAGGATGTCGTCAAATCAAGCGAGATCGAAGGTGAGATGCTCGACCGCAAACAGGTCCGCTCCTCGCTGGCGCGGCGGCTCGGCATCGATATCGGCGCTCTCACGCCCGCTGAAAGAAACGTCGAGGGCGTCGTCGACATGACGCTCGACGCGACCCAGGCATACGATCAACCTATCACCGCCGAGCGGCTGTTCGGCTGGCATGCCGCCCTCTTCCCGACAGGGCGGAGCGGCATGTTGAAGATCGTTGTCGGCGGATGGCGCACCGACCAATCCGGTGCCATGCAGGTCGTCTCCGGACCAGTCGGCCGCGAACACGTCCATTTCGAAGCACCCGCCGCCAAGCGGCTTGAGAACGAGATGAGCGCGTTCCTCGACTGGCTCAACGCCGGTCAGGAATCAGATCCGGTCATCAAGGCCGCGATTGCGCATCTCTGGTTTGTGACCATCCATCCGTTCGAGGACGGTAATGGCCGCATTGCGCGCGCGATCGCGGATCTGTCCCTGGCGCGCTCGGAGCAAAGTGAGCAACGTTTCTACAGCATGTCGGCCCAGATCCGAAAAGAGCGAAGCGCCTACTACGACATTCTCGAAAAAACCCAGCGCGGAACGCTCGACATCACCGGCTGGCTGCAATGGTTCCTCGATTGCCTCGATCGCGCATTCGACGGCGCCGAAACGATCATCGAAAACGTGCTGCACAAGGCACGGTTCTGGAAGCAACATGGCACAAAGCCGCTCAACGATCGCCAGCGCCTCATGTTGAACCGCCTGCTCGATGGCTTCGAAGGAAAACTCACGTCTTCCAAATGGGCGCAAATCGTCAAGGTGTCGCAAGCGACCGCTGCCCGCGACATTGAAGACTTGATTGGCCAAGGCATCCTGCAAAAGGACGCTGCTGGTGGCCGCAGCACGAGCTATTCCTTGATCGCGTAAGCGCTGGATTGGCAGACGACAAAAAATCCGCCGGAGGTTGCCCTCCGGCGGATCACGTCACAGTCGCAGCCGCGCCTTACGCCTTCATCGCGCTCTTCACGGCTTCGGCCGTGATCGGCAGCGCCCGGACGCGGGCACCACTGGCATTGAAGATGGCGTTGCCGATGGCCGGGGCGATCACCGTCACCGCGGGTTCGCCGACGCCGGTGGCTTTCTCGCCATTGGCGATCACGGCGATTGCGACCTCGGGCACCTGGCTCATGCGCAAGGGCGTGTAGCTATCGAAGTTCGTCTGCTCGATGCCACCGTCCTTCAGCGTCGCCTTTTCGTACATCGCCAGCGACAGGCCCCACATCGCCGCACCCTCGACCTGGGCACGGATGTTGTCAGGATGCACCTGCGTGCCGACATCGGTTGCGACCGTGAGCTTCTTCACGGTCACTTCGCCCGACGGCGCCACGGCGACATGCGCGACGCAAGCCGTCCAGCTCGCGGTCGCGCGCTCCTGCGATGATACGCAGGCGACGCCCATGCCTTCGCCTTTCGGCAGCTTCTTGGTGCCGTAGCCGGCCAAGCCCATCGCGGCGAGCAGCGTGTTGCGCAGCCGCTGCGCACCACCGTCGTTCTTGCCGGCGCCGTCGAGCAGCGAGATGCGGTATTGCGCCGGATCCTTGCCGGTCGCAGCCGCGATCTCGTCGATCATGCTTTCGACCGCCCAGAAGGTCCAACCCGGCGCCACCGAACGAAGCTGACCCGACGGGGTGGCGTTGTGCGCCATCTCGTTCTTGATCGCCCGCACATAATGGTTGGGCACGGTGTAGAAGAAGTCCGACCCGTTCACCGTGAACGAATCCAGCGGACCCTTCTTGTCGACCGAGGGCGTGAGGAAATCAGGGATTCCCCAGCGCTGGGTCGGCCAGGCCGAGACCACGTCGTGGCTGAGCGCAACGAGCTTGCCGTCGCCATCAACACCGGCTTTCACTTTCTGGTAGGTAAGCGGACGCGAGAAATCCATCGTCATGTCGTTCTCGCGCGTGTAGATCACCTTCACCGGCTTGCCGATCGCCTTCGCCGCCTGCACAGCTGGCACCATCATGTCGGCATCCAGCCTGCGGCCGAAACCGCCGCCGAGCCACATCTGGTGCATCACCACGAATTTTGGATCGATCCCGGCAGCACCGGCCGCAATCGCGCCGGAGCGCGTCGCGAACTGGTTGCCGGAATAGATGTGCAGGATGTCGCCCTTGAACTCTGCGGTGGCGTTCATCGGCTCCATCGGCGCGTGGATGTTGATGCTGGTGGTGTATTCCGCCTCCAGCACCTTGGCCGCCGTGCCGAGGGCAGCCGCGGGATCGCCGTCCTTGACGAAGAACTGCCCGGAATCGTCGAGCTTCTGAAGCCGCCTGGCTTCATCGAGCAACGACTGGCTCGACACCTTCGCATTTGGACCACCGTCATAGGCGATCTTCAATGCCGCTGCCGCCTTCTTGGCGTTGGCATAGGTATTCGCCACCGCGACCACCCAGCCCGACGTCGTCTGGGTCTTGTCGTCGAGGATGACGGCCTTGATGAAGCCCGGCACATTTTTCGCGGCCGAGTCGTCGACCGATTTCACCGTGGCGCCGTAGCGCACCGGGGGCGTCACCACCGCGCCATAGGCCATGCCCGGAATCATCACGTCGATGCCGTATTTGGCGGTGCCATTGGTCTTGGAGGGGATGTCGAGCTGCGGCACCGACACACCGATCATGGTGTATTGATCCGGCGTCTTCAGCTTGATCGCCTTCAACTCGTCCGGCGTGAAGGTCTTGGTCGCCTTGCCGCTCTTGACGATGTCGGCAAAGCTCATCTGCTTCTTCGACTTCGGGTGCGAGACCATGGAGTCGCGAACAACGAGCTGGTCCTTGAAGTATGGCGGCAGGCCCATGGCCGCGGCGGCGGCCTCCGTCAACGCCATCCGTCCGGCTGCACCGGCCCGGCTCATCGCGTCAAAATTCATCATGGTCGACCAACTGCCGCCGGTGATCTGCGCGCCCAGCACGGGATCGTTGAATTTTGGATCGTTGGAGGCGAGTGCAACGCGCATGTCGCTCCACTTCGCACCCAGCTCCTCGCAGACGATCTGCGCCATGGTAGAAGCGATGTGCTGGCCCATGTCGGCCTTGCCGCAGGTCACGGTGACCAAACCATCGGGCGCGATCGCGTACCAGACGCTCGGCTCGAAATTCGACGGCGCAGCGAGCGCCTCGCCGATGCCGGGCACGCCGGCATAGCCGAGCACGAGGCCCGTCGCGGCGGTGCCGACGAGGAAGGAGCGGCGGCTGAGATCTGATGTCTCTGACGTGATGGTCTTCACGTGCTTGTTCATGTGGGCCTCCGCTCGTTGCCGGCGGCGGATGCAGTGCGCATCTCGGTGGCGGCGCGCATGATTGCCTTCTGGATCCGCGAATAGGTCATGCAACGGCAGAGATTGCCGTCCATATGCGCGACGACCTCTTCCTTGGTCGGATTGGAATTCTTCGCCAGCAGCGACGCTGCCTGCATGATCTGCCCGGACTGGCAGTAGCCGCATTGCGGCACCTGCTCGGCAATCCACGCCTTTTGCAGCGGATGATCGCCCTTGGGAGCGAGGCCTTCGATGGTGGTGATCTTCTTGCCGGCGACATCGCCGACCATGGTCTGGCACGAGCGCACGGCTTCGCCGTTGACGTGCACGGTGCAGGCACCACACAGCCCGGCACCGCAGCCGAATTTCGTGCCGGTCATCTGCAATTGTTCGCGGATAGCCCAAAGGAGCGGCGTGTCGTTTGCCGCATCCACGGGCATGCTCCGCCCGTTGATGGTGAGCGTTGGCATAGGCGTCTTCCCCTGCCGGTGCATGAAGCCGCTTACGGCGGCAACACTTGAATGGCGGACGCCCACCGGGCCGGCGCCCACCTTGATCGCAAGAATGATCGCGTTCGTAGCCAGAGGCAAATGCAATTTGGAATCGATCGAAACTATCTCGGCAGCTCAGTGTTGTGCGTTGCGACAACAGCACCGATGCAGTGACTGAACGCAACAGAAGCGCTCCAGGCATGCGTACCATCGCGACCGCGACGGTTTCCTCCGAGTAACCTTGCGGGCTAGGATGATCGAGGAACCAGAACAATAAAGGCGGGTGGAATGCCAAAAATCGATCGGGACGGCGTCGGAATCTATTACGAGGTCCACGGCAACGGGCCGCCATTGCTGCTCACCCACGGCTACTCCTCGACCTCGGCGATGTGGCATGGCCAGGTCGATGCGCTCGCGAGAGACCACAAGCTGATCTTGTGGGACATGCGCGGCCACGGCCAGTCCTATTACCCAGATGATCCCAACGCCTATAGCGAAGCGCTGACGGTCGACGACATGGCGGCGATCCTCGATGCGGTCGGCGCCGAGCGCGCCATCATCGGTGGGCTCTCGCTCGGCGGCTACCTGTCGCTCGCGTTCTATCGCGCCTATCCGCACCGCGCTCGCGCGCTGCTGATCATCGACACCGGCCCGGGCTTCAAGAAGGACGACGCGCGCGAGGCCTGGAACGCGCGGGCGCTTGCGACCTCCGACAAGCTCGATCGCGAAGGCCTCGACATGCTGAAATCGGCGACGCGCGAGCGCGCCGCCGCCAGCCATCGCAACGCCAAGGGCCTGGCGCTCGCGGCGCGCGGCATGCTGACCCAGCGCGATGCGCGCGTGATCGAGCTGCTGCCCGACATCAAGGTGCCCAGCCTGATCGTGGTCGGCGCCGACGACACGCCGTTCCTCGCTGCGTCCGACTACATGGCCGCAAAAATCCCCGGCGCACAAAAAGTCGTGATCCCCGCCGCCGGACACGCCGTCAATATCGATCAGCCCAAGGCTTTTGTTGACGCGGTCGAGCCTTTCCTGAAGAACTTGCCGGGATAGGACGGCCGGACGAGGACACAGGCAATGAAGCGGGCGATGTTGGCTGCGGGCGCGGTGTTGCTCTCTATGTCTGCGCAGGCAGAGCCGTTCGGCGGCATGCCGCCGCGCCAGCCTTTTGTCACGACCTTGTCCAACAACACGCCGCTCGCCTTCGGCATGGATGCCGGGCAGACCGCGCGGGCGCTGGGGCAAAAGCTGCAATATGTGCGCGGGCGTCCCGGCAACGAGATCTATCTCGCTTTGCGTAATCTCGGCGGCAGCGGGTTGATCCCCTCACGCCACCGCCTGTTCCTGCAATTCCGTCACGGACGGCTGGCGGGATGGAAGGAAGACTACGGCGAGAACTGGATGTGGGAGTGAGGTGTTTCCCCTCATCCTGAGCAGAGACTAGAGTTCGTCGTAAAAAAAGGACAACCCGCGTGGGACAAGACATCAAACTGACGGCATCCGACAATTTCCAGCTCGGCGCCTATCGCGCTGATCCCTCGGGCACGCCGAAGGGCGCGGTGGTCGTGATCCAGGAGATTTTTGGGGTCAATCACCACATCCGCGCGGTCTGCGACCGCCTCGCAGGCGAGGGCTACGTCGCGATCGCGCCGTCGATCTTTGATCGGACGTCGCCGAACTTCCAGTCGGGCTACACGCCCGACGAGATCGCCGAAGCGCGAAAATTCGTCGCCAGCCCCGACTGGGAGGCGATGCTGCGCGACACGCAGGCCGCGATCGACGCGGTGAAAAGCGTCGGCCCGGTCGGCATCATCGGCTTCTGTCTCGGCGGCAGCGTCGCCTTCGTTGCGGCGACACGGCTCTCGGGCCTGAAGGCCGCGATCGGCTATTACGGCGGCGCCGTCGTGCGCTTCGCCGATGAGAAGCCGAAAGTGCCGACCCAACTGCACTTCGGCGAGAAGGATGCCGGCATTCCCCTGACCGACGTCGAGACCGTCAAGGCGAAGCGGCCGGATGTCGAAATCTTCATCTATCCGGGCGCCCAGCACGGTTTTCATTGCGACGAGCGGCCGAGCTACGACAAGACCAGCTCCGACATCGCCTGGCCACGCAGCCTGGAATTTTTCGCGAAGCATTTGAAGTAGCCACCACTGTCGTTCCGGGCTCGCGCTCCGCGCGCCCGGAATGACGAGGAGAGAGCGGGAATCGGGTGGCCGCGCCCTGACGCCCGGCGATAGAGCTGGCTGATCAAGCCAACTCACGCCGGGAGATCGTCATGCAGCAGGCCAATACGAACATCGTCATCCGCAATCCGTTCGGCGCCAGGGACGTGCCCGGGCCTGATGACGCTGACGTCATGGACTATGCCGCAACGGCGATGCTTGCCGGCGATGCGGCTGACATCAACGCGGCGGCATGGGCCTCCATCGCCGCGCCGTCCGATCCGCTCGAAGGCGTCTGGGCGAGCCGCTGGAATGGCGGCGCCGATCCAACGATCGCCGGCGATACGCCGGAGGCATGGAAAGACGGGCGCGCGGAGGTGCGGGTCGCGGGCGGGCGCATCTATCTGCGCTTCGATTGGGACAATGGCCGCCGGCACGGGCTGATCGATGCTGCGCGCGAGGGCGCGCGCCTGATCGGGAAGTACATCAACCTGACCAATCCTGCGATCACGCGGCCATGGGTTGGCCACGTGGTCGATGCCATCAGGATCGACGGATGTTTTCCGAACGGGCGGCTCGACTTCAGGCGGTGAGCTAGAACCAGCGTTCGCCGACGAACACGGTGTCGCCCGGGGCCAGCGGCGTGCCGAGCGGGACGACGGCGCGCATGGAGCCGCCGGCTTCGGTGTGCGTGACGGTGACGACGTCGCGCTTGGCGCGCGGCGAGAAGCCGCCGGCGATCGCGACGGCGCTTTCGACGCTCATGTTCGGCACATAGGGATATTGGCCGGGCGCGGACACTTCGCCGAGAATGAAGAACGGGCGATAGGAATCGATCTCGACGGCGACCGAAGGCTCGCGGATATAGCCATTGCGCAGGCGCGCGGCGATTTCGCCGGCAAGGCCCGCCGTGGTGCGGCCGCGCGCGGGCACCGCGCCGATCAGCGGCATGGTGATGGAGCCGCCGGCGTCGATGGCGTAGCTGTTGGTGAGACCTTCCTGGCCGTAGACGACGACGCGCAGCTTGTCGCCGGCGTCGAGATGGTAGGAGGCGTCGTAACGCACCGGCCCCGGCATCGGCGCGGCGTAGCCGACCGGCATCGGCGCGGGCGAGGAGGCAAAGGAATTGCTGAGCGCGGCGATGGCGCCACCGCCGCTGTTGGCAACGACGACCGGTTGCGGCGCGCCGTAGGGCTGACCATAGGCCATCGAATCGAGATCGGGGCGCGGCTGCACATATGCGACGGGGCCCGCGGTCTGCATGCAGCCGCCAAGGGTCAGCGCGGCGGACGCTGCCAGGGACGCTGCCAAGATCGACCATCGAAACGCGCGTGCAACTGGCACCGGACCTATCCCTCGGAACGAGACAGCTCAAGTGATGCACCGGTTATGGTTAACAAAGCGTTTGCGGGGGGGGGCGATGATGGGGATGCGATGGAACCGCGCACTCCGTCATGCCCGGGCCTGTCCCGGGCATGACGATCTTCTCTCGCGCACCAAGAACGTGGATGGCCGGGACATAGGCGAGCGAAGCGACGCCGTCCTTCGGACGGCTAAGCCCGGCCATGACGAACTTCTGGTGAGACTACGCGCTCACACCCACGCCGATCGGGCAGGACACGCCGGTACCGCCGAGCCCGCAATAGCCGGCGGGATTCTTTGCCAGATATTGCTGATGATAGTCCTCGGCGAAATAGAATTCGCCGGCAGGCGCGATCTCGGTGGTGATGGCACCGAGGCCTTTTGCGGCAAGCGCCTTCTGATAGAGCGTCTTGGACGCGTCGGCCGCTTTCTGCTGCGCATCTGAAGACGTGTAGATCGCGCTTCGGTACTGCGTGCCCACGTCGTTGCCCTGGCGCATGCCCTGCGTCGGGTTGTGGCTCTCCCAGAAAATCTTCAGGAGCTTCTCATAAGAAACCTTCTTCGGGTCGAACACGACCAGCACCACTTCGG
This sequence comes from Bradyrhizobium sp. OK095, assembly GCF_900109945.1. GTDB lineage: Bacteria > Pseudomonadota > Alphaproteobacteria > Rhizobiales > Xanthobacteraceae > Bradyrhizobium. The sequence goes on along the minus strand of NZ_FOBX01000022.1, from coordinate 39,117 downwards.
TATGGCCGGTGCGTCCCGAGCAGGTCTCTTCATAGGCCGGGTTCGGCGTGTGGCCGCCGGCATAGCCGACTGCCGTCGTATAGATGCCATCGCCGAGCTCCCAGAACTTGCGCTCGGCGCCCCAGAAGCAGCCGAGCCCGAACACGGCCTGCTCGAGGCCCGCAGGATAAGGCGCGTGCAACTTGCTGCCGTTGACGAAATGGGTGCTTGCGGTCGGAATGGCTTGCGCACGGCCGGGCAGCGCTTCCGTGGCGCTCGGCAATGCGGTGGTCTTGCGCATGAACAGCATGACGGATCTCCGAGACGAGCTGTCCGTCGCTTGAGCCAAAGCGCTCAGGCGGCGTGCTCGCGATCATGGTGGGAATATAGGGATCTACGTCAGCGAGGGCAGCCCTGTTACGCAACTGCCGGCGCGAGGCTCAGTTCCGGGAATTGAAGATCAATCCCGGCGGGAATTGAAGGTCAATCCCGGCGGGAATTGAAGATCAATCCCGGGAATAGCCGATCAAGGGTTTCCGCGGGCGGAACAGGATCATCAGCAGGATGCCCAAAATGCCGAGGACGGCGAATACCGGCTGATCCAGCACGAGGCGGATCACCGAGGTCCAGAGCCAGGGCGCCTTGGCCTCGACCCAGGTCCGGAACGCGGTCTGGCTGGCCTGATTGATGTCGTTCCAGAATTGGCCGAAGCGGGTGAACTTCAGGGTCTGGTCGGCCACCCAGCGGGCGCCGTCATAGACCATGAAGATGAACCCGCCGGCCAGCAGCAACAGCCCAATCAGTCGGAAAAAGCCGCGGATCATGCCTCACCTTATATGGATCGTCCGATCGGACGACCATCGGAACGCTGCCAGCCAATAGCCGGGAGGCGGCAGAAATTCAACCTCTTCAGGGCGTTACGGCAGCCAACCAGCACGCCTGGGGCCTGTTTTCCAGCCCCGGAAAGCGTTGACGGTGCCGCAGACCCTCTCTATAAGGGCGCCAACTGGCGGTGGGCGCAATCCTGCCGCCGCTGTTCTTTGAGCGGTTGCAAGCGCCTTGAGCTTATTGGCTCTTCGATGCCTCATGTTCCGGGAACAGCCTAGCAACCGAACACCCTAATTCCGAGCGTCGATCAAGCGGTCCAGCAGCCGGCGCTACCCGACCAAGACGCGACCGGTACCGCAAAGGATATTGAGACCATGGCCAATACGACCTCCGCCAAGAAAGCGACGCGCAAGATCGCCCGCCGCACTGCCGTCAACAAGTCGCGCCGCACCCAGATGCGTGGCGCCGTGCGCACCGTCGAGGAAGCCATCGCGACCGGCGACCGCGCCGCCGCTCTGAAGGCGATGGCGTCTGCCGAGCCCGCTTTGATGCAGGCCGCGCAGCGCAACATCGTTCACAAGAACAACGCCAGCCGCAAAGTCTCGCGCCTCACCGCGCAGATCGCCAAGCTCGCCAAGTAACTCGTCGAGTAAGCGCGCGAAGCAAGTGTGCCGGGTCATCTGATCGGTTGATCTGATCGACATGGTGCTCGTCAATCAGCCCGGCCTCGCGCCGGGCTTTTTGCTGCCCGCCATAATCACGCAAGCAGTCACGCGTCGGCCGATCTTCGATTGGAAGATTTGCGTCGTCCGCACTATGATGCGTTCCGTAGTTCTACTCGCGGATGATTTTGCAACAGCGGAAACTTTCACTGCGCTGCGAAAAACCCCTGTGGCACGGGCTCAAGTTGAATTTGTGCGCGTGCGAGTTCTGCACACCGTAGTTTCACCGGAACACATCTCGCGGTGGAGCTACCCTGTGAAACGGGACTCAAAAAACGGTGTCTCGCGAACAACTTATCGACATAGTGCCGACAAGCATTTGGAAAAATCGCCCGCGCGGCGCGTGCGTGACGTTTTTGTAAAAAAATTTTGGCGGTGGCGGAGAATTGTCACATGACGCGCGGCGTCTTCGAATCTGTGCACGGATTCAAACTCTTGCTCCGAAGCCTGTGCACAACTCCCGCGCGGCGTTAACGCTGGTCAAGTTTTTAAACGCCTCAAGTTGGAATCAATTTCGTTGCGAGTCTTTCCGCTTGGTGTATTCCTTAAGTCGTCCGCAGCGCCCACGATCTTGAGACCAGCGCGGTTTTAGAAACGGGGCGAGCGTGCAAATCGGCGGCGGTGTGCACGTAGGCGACGCTTCAACAAGCGATTGTCGGTTCAAAACCCACAGCAATGTGGGAACGGTAGCTCTTTGTCTTGATGTCTCCAAGCGGGATCTTATGCATCCCGCTCGCGCCAGGCGCAAATGAGAGACGTCATGAAGCTACCCCGACACGCATGATGGCGGCGCCGAGCGGACGAACAGTACAGACGGGCAAGGACATCGGCGACTTCAGTCGCTTTTGTCTTCAGGACACTAAGGACCTTGCCGTGAGCAATCACGGCAGGACGGGGAGGTATCATGTCTTACGGACTCAACGCGGTATTGAAACAAGTCGCATTTTCCAACGATGCCGTCTTAAATCCGTCGGACGTCCAGCCCTCCGCGTGTGACGGAGCGCCGAGTACGCGCTGACCTCGCGACCCCACCATCTCTGACATCGCTGATCTGACCCAAGGCGTTCGCGCCGGACGGCGGAGCTGTGTCCGACGATGGAATCGCTCGAGGTCACGCCATTGCAGATATCCTGATGGCAGGAACCCTGCATGGCGCTCACAACGCAACTTTATCTCTCAGTAAAAGTTTTCAAATGATGACGACATCGGAACAGGATCGCTGGTCACGCGTGAAGAGCCGGCTGCGCTCGAACGTTGGCGAAGACGTCTATACGAGCTGGTTCGCTCGCATGGATCTGGAAGGCGTGCAGGAGGAGAGCGTGCGGCTCTCGGTTCCCACGCGCTTTCTGAAGAGCTGGATCCAGGCCCATTATGCCGAGCGCGTGCTGTCGTGTTGGCAGGCCGAGATGCCCGAAGTGCATCGCATCGATCTGACCGTTCGCTCCGCGATGCGCCCCGTGGTGCAGCCGAAGGAAGCGCCCGCACCGATCGAAGCACGCCGCGCACCTGCGCCGGAGCTGCGCTCGACCGCGACCGCGCCGGTCTCCGCCAATCATGATGCGCTCGGCGGCTCGCCGCTTGATCCGCGCCTGACCTTTGCAAGCTTCGTCGTCGGCCGCTCCAACACGCTGGCGCATGCAGCGGCGCGCCAGGTCGCGGAGGGGCGCCGCGGCGACCCCGTCATGTTCAACCCGCTCTACATTCATGCGGGCGTTGGCCTCGGCAAGACGCATCTGCTCCAGGCGGTGACCTGGGCCGGCAATTCCGGCAACGAGCGCAAGGTGCTTTATCTCACCGCGGAAAAGTTCATGTACGGCTTCGTGGCCGCGCTGAAGACGCAGACGGCGCTCGCCTTCAAGGAAGCGCTGCGCGGCATCGACGTGCTCGTCATCGACGATCTCCAGTTCCTGCAGGGCAAGTCGACGCAGGCCGAGTTCTGCCACACGCTGAATGCGCTGATCGACGCCGGCCGCCAGGTCGTGATCGCGGCCGACCGTCCGCCGTCCGATCTCGAAAGCCTGGACGAGCGCGTGCGCTCGCGGCTGGCCGGCGGCCTCGTGGTCGAGATGGGCTCGCTCGGCGAAGAACTGCGCCACGGCATTCTCAAGTCGCGCGTTGCGGCAGCCCGCGCCCATCATGCGACGTTCGAGGTGCCCGAGGAGGTGTTGACCTATCTCGCGCGCGCCATCACCCATAACGGCCGGGATCTCGAAGGCGCGATCAACCGTCTGCTCGCGCACTCGAAACTCAACAACCGGCCGGTGACGCTGGAAATGGCCGAGCACGAGGTGCGCGACCTGATCCGGCCGCAGGAGCCGAAGCGGATCAAGATCGAGGACATCCAGCGCGTGGTGGCGCGGCAATATAATGTCAGCCGCTCCGACCTGCTGTCCTCGCGCCGCACCGCCAACGTGGTCCGTCCGCGCCAGGTGGCGATGTACCTCGCCAAGACGCTGACCCTGCGGTCGCTGCCGGAAATCGGCCGCCGCTTCGGCGGGCGCGACCACACCACGGTGCTGCACGCCGTGCGCAAGATCGAGGCACTGGTCTCCAAGGACACCGCGCTGTCCGAGGAAGTGGAGTCGCTGAAGCGCCAGCTTCAGGAATAAACGCCTATTTTCCTTCACCTCTCCCCGCTTGCGGGGAGAGGTCGCCGCGCTCGCAGAGCGCGGCGGGTGAGGGGGTACAGGACCATCGGCGTTCTCATGCGTGGAGAGAGGCCCCTCACCCCAACCCTCTCCCCGTAAGACACGGGGCGAGGGAGCGGACCTGCGCCTGGGCGGCGGCCTTCGCTTTTGCCTGTAAATCGTGGGGAACTACCGCCCAATCCCTTGAACCGGATGGCTTTCCGCGCCACCTTGCGCGACCCTGACGGCTTTGGTCATATCGGCTGGATGATCCGGCTTTTCGGGGTCTTCGGTGCCGTGGCGCGCTTTTCGGCCGTCCGGCTTTTCCAACACTGTGTTTTCTTGGGATCGGGCGAGTAGTGCAATGAAGGTTACGGTCGAACGCGCGCAACTCCTGAAGTCACTGGGCCATGTCCACCGCGTGGTCGAGCGCCGCAACACGATTCCGATCCTCGGCAACGTGCTGGTCCGGGCCGAGAACGCGAAATTGTCGCTGAAGGCGACCGACCTCGACCTCGAGGTGACGGAAACGCTGCCGGCGGAAACCGCGACCGCCGGTTCCACCACCGTGCCGGCGCACATGTTCTACGACATCGTGCGCAAGCTGCCGGATGGTTCGCAGATCGTGCTGGAGGCCGACGGCGACCGCGCCGTGCTGGCGATCCGCGCCGGCCGCTCCCGCTTCACGCTGCAAACGCTGCCGGAGAATGATTTTCCGGATCTGGCCGCCGGCGACATGTCGCATTCGTTCAACCTCGCCGCCAAGGACGTCAAGCGGCTGATCGACCGCACCCAGTTCGCGATCTCCACTGAGGAGACGCGCTATTACCTCAACGGCATCTATCTGCACGCCGCCGGCACGCCTGCGGCCGCCACCTTGCGCGGCGTCGCCACCGACGGCCATCGGCTCGCCCAGCTCGATCTGGTCCAACCCAAGGGCGCCGACGGCATGCCGGGCGTGATCGTGCCGCGGAAAACGGTCGGCGAGGTGCAGCGCCTGATCGAGGACGCCGAAGCCGAGGTCACGATCGAGCTGTCGCAGGCAAAAATCCGCTTTACGATCGGCAACGTCGTGCTGACCTCGAAACTGATCGACGGCACCTTCCCCGACTATGGCCGCGTCATCCCGCAGGGCAATGACAAGGAGCTGGTCGTCGACAAGAAGGATTTTGAGAACGCGGTCGATCGCGTTTCCACGATCTCGAGCGAGCGCGGCCGCGCGGTAAAACTGTCGCTGTCGCCGGGCAAGCTGGTGCTGTCGGTCACCAATCCGGATTCCGGCAGCGCGACCGAAGAGCTCGAGGTCGAATACGCCTCCGACGCCCTCGATATCGGCTTCAACTCCCGCTATCTGCTCGACATCGCTTCCCAGATCGAAGGCGACGTCGCGACGCTCCGGCTCGCCGACCCCGGCTCGCCGACCCTGGTGCAAGACCGCGACGACAAGAGCGCGTTGTATGTGCTGATGCCGATGCGGGTGTGAGGGCTTACGTGCTCCCTCGCCAGCGCACACTGCCTTATCGCGATGCGCATTGCTGCGCCCTCTCCCCTTGTGGGAGAGGGCTACACTGACGTTTGACGCAAGCTCACTTGGGTGAGGGGTTGGTGCCACGAGACCCGTCCCATCGGCCGATCGCCCCGCCTCTCCGCCAATTTGCGAAGAATATGCGGCACGCGCCGACCGACGCAGAGCGGGCAATGTGGCGCTTGTTGCGGGATCGCCGGCTCTCCACATTCAAGTTTCGCCGACAGGTACCGTTCAAGAACTACATTCTCGACTTTGTCTGTTTCGAGCAATCTCTCGTGATCGAGATCGACGGAAGCCAACACGCAGAGTCACAGGGAGACGCGGCCCGCGAGGCCGCGCTTGCAGCCGAGGGGTTTTGGACTTTGCGCTACTGGAACAACGATGTGTTGCAGCAACCCATTTCAGTATTGGAGGACATCCTTGCAAAGCTCGCCGGGCGGTAACATACCCCTCACCCGTCGCCTCACTTCGTGAGGCGCCACCCTCCCCCACAAGGGGGGAGGGGAAGAAACGCGCCCATGACGAATAACTGATGACCCCATCCCGCATTCATCGCTTGACGCTGACGCATTTTCGCAATTATCGGGCGGCGGGGCTCGAGACGACGGCTGACATGGTGGCGCTGGTCGGGCCGAACGGGGCGGGAAAGACCAATTGCATCGAGGCGATCTCGTTCCTGTCGCCGGGGCGGGGCTTGCGGCGCGCCACGCTGGAGGACGTCGCCGACAACCAGGGTGACGGCTCCTGGGCGGTCTCCGCGCAGGTCGAGGGCGCATTGGGGTTGGCCACGCTCGGCACCGGGATCGACCCGCCACGCGCAGACGCCGCGGTGAGCCGGCGCGTCCGCATCGACCGCGAACCGGTGAATTCAGCGACAGCCTTCGGCGACCACATTCGCATGGTGTGGCTGACCCCGGCGATGGACGGGCTGTTCATGGGCGGGGGCTCCGAACGCCGGCGTTTCTTCGACCGCCTGGTGCTCGCCATCGACAGCGAGCATTCCAGCCGCATCTCCGCGCTCGACCGTTCCTTACGCTCGCGCAACCGCCTGCTCGAGACGCGCAATTACGACGACCATTGGTGTGACGCGATCGAGCGTGAGACTGCCGAGCTTGCGGTCGCGGTGGCCGCCACGCGCGGCCAGACCGCGGCGCGCCTCACCGGCATGTTGAACGCGCGCGCGCAAGCCTCCGCGTTTCCATCGGCGCAGATCGCGCTCGACGGCTGGATGGAGAACGCGCTGCTCAACGAAACCGCGACGTCAGTCGAGGACCGCTACCGCCAGATCCTGCGCGACAACCGCCCGCGCGATGCCATTGCCGGCCGCACCACCGACGGCCCGCATCTCACCGACCTCCAGGTCATCTATGCGCCGAAAAGCATGCCCGCGCGCGACGCGTCCACGGGCGAGCAGAAGGCGCTGCTGATCGGCCTCGTGCTGGCGCATGCGAGCCTGGTTGCCGAGATGACCGGCATCGTGCCGCTGCTGCTGCTCGACGAGGTCGTCGCGCATCTCGATCCTAGCAGGCGTGCCGCGCTGTTCGAGGAGCTGCGCAAGCTCGGCGCGCAGGTGTGGCTGACCGGCGCGGACCCGGCCGCCTTCGCCGAGATTGGCGCAGGCGGCGAGGTCTTTGACGTCGAGAGCGGACGGGTATCGGCCCGGCGATAATTTTCGCATTGAACCCGACCGTTTTCCGCCACGACTAGTTGCCAGAGGCCGCGCCGACGGTGTCGCAGCCGTTACCCATCGCGCGATGACATGATGCGCGACATTCCTGGAGAGTGAGATGCGGACGGTAGGGCCCGGGGCGCAAGCCCCGGCACGATGGCGGGCGTTTGCGTGCGGCCTCGTCTTCCTCGCAAGCTGCATGCTCGCGGCAAGCGCCAGCGCCTGGGTGCCGCATCTCTCAGTGCTGTTTTCGGCCGAACTCACGCCCGATCCTGACACCAAGCTGCCGGCGCCGACCCGTTACAGCTACAGGGGAATCCACACCACCGTCGTACTCGGCGTTGAAACGCCGCTCCGCACCAAGTTGGAGGCCACCGTGCCCGCCGAAATCAGTGACGTCCTCGCCTTCTACCGCACCGAGCTTGGAAAGCTCGGCTGGCAGGAGCAGCACGACGGCGCGGTGGTCTCCGCCGACCACGTCCAGCTTGCCTTCGTCTCCCCGCTCGGACCCGGCATGCTCGCGCTCGACCGCACCGCGACCAGCACCAATGTCAACCTCGTGCAGAAGAACGCATCTGTCGCGACCAACGCGAACGTCATGCCCGAGCCCGGCCAGACCAAGCTGGTGTTCTCTAATATCAGCGAGACGGAAGCCACGCTCGTGATCAACGACCGGACCATCAAGCGCGCCGCCGGCGCCCGCGCGGTGTCGCTGGATCTGGCGCCCGGCCAATATTCCTACGAGCTGAGCGTGCCGGGCCATCCGGCCACCACGAATATCCTTAACTTCGCTGCCGGCGATACCTGGGAGCTCACGGTCGGGCGCGACGGAGAGGCATGGTCGCCGCTCCTGCTGTATTGAGCGCTTTGAACCTGCCGGGTTCGTGCCGCGACTAGTCGTCTGGGGCCGCGCCGACGGTGTCGCAGCCTGCAATTGCGCTGGGGATGAAGACCCGCGCAAAATCCTGGAGTTTTCACGATGTCGATCATCAAGCGCGGGACGCGGGTCCCGGCACGCTGGCGGCTGCTTGCATGCGGTATTCTGTTGATGGCGAGCCCTGCGCGCGCGGCACCATTCGACGCGGGCTATGTCGACGTTCACACACTGCCGGTGCTGTCGGGCGCGATCGAGGACAACTCGCGGCCCGATCCCTCCCGGGTGAGATATGGCGTGTCGACCGTGGTCGCGGTGACGACCGCTGCGGTGACGAAGATGCTCAGCGCCGACGGCTGGGTGCCCTATGTCCGCCCGCTCAACGAGACCAAGACCAACCTCGCCTTCAAGAAGGGGCGGCAGGGACTGTCCGTCTCCTTCACGCAGGGCCTCGGCCGGCCCGATCAATCCGCGGTCACCTACAGCCCGAACCGCATTTATTCGAATGTGCCCTTCCCCGACGGCGCGATCGACCTCGTGTTCGACGAGACGCGGCCCTATCTCGGCTGCATCGCGCCCAGCGCTTTCGATGCGACCGTGGATTTCTACGCGAAAGAAATGGCCGCGATCGGCTGGCGCAAGCTTACGCCCGCGACGGCCGCAAGCTGGCCGAACGCGGACCTGAGCGAAACCGTCCCGAACGGCATCCGCAGCTTCTTCGACCATCCCGACGGCGACTCGACGCAGTTCTACAAGCAGAAGCCGGTGATGCTGACGCTGACCCGCCGTGACGACGGGCGGACCAATGTCGAGATCAGGATCGCGCCGTTCGCCTTGCCGACCGATCTGGAGGCAGAAGACATGTCCGGTCTGCCGGCGCCGAAGCCGTACAAGTCAGCCGGGGGCAGAGGCGACGCTCGATCGAACCGGCGTGAGCTGACGGTCGCCGCCCTTGCCGATCTGCCCGCCGTGCTCGCCTTCTACCATCGCGAATTCACTGCGCGCGGCTGGACGGAAGAGGGAAATACACCTCTCGCTGCAGGCGACGAAGTGGCGCTGAAATTCTCCTCGCCCGAGGAAACCGGCGTGCTGCATCTCGGCCGCAAATACGATTTCACGATGGTCGATTTGGCCGCGCAGGTGAAGGAGTCCGTGCTTGCCGCCCGCACCAAGGCGAAGAAGGATGCCGACGACCAATTCATGAAGGACGCGGAGCAGATGGCGAAACAGGTCATCGCCGCGGATGAAGTCAGGCGCAAGGCGCAGGCCGCCACGCTGTCCGATGCGCCGCTGCAGGCGCTCGCCGGCAGCAACGCGCCGCTGCCGGTGCCCGAGAATGCGCAAGAGGTGGAGTTCGACGACGGCCGGCTCGAATTCAACTCGACCTCGAGCGTGAAGGCGTTGGCCGCCTTCTACCGCGCCTCGCTGAAGCCCACCGGCTGGAAGGAGCAGCCCTCCGTCATCAACCAGCCCAACATGGTGGTGATGGAATTCTCCAAGGCGGGCAAGTCGATCTCGATGACCTTGATGCAGATGGGTCCGAAAGTGAATGTCAGCGCCAACGGATCCGGCCTGGCGATGGCTGCCGCCAAGCCTGCGTCCGGCAGCAAGCCGGCGGGCAGCGATCAGGCCGGCGCTTCGGCCAAATCGGCCGCGCCGCTGGAGGCGGATACGGAGTCCGCCCTACCCGTGCCGAAGCAGCACAGTTCGACCTCACTCGGCACTGCAAAACTCCCCGGCATCGAGGTGCCGTTCCGTCGCGAGCTCGAAGCCAGCGTGCCGGCCGAGCTCAGCGACGTGCTGGCGTTCTATCGCAGCGAGCTTACAAAACTCGGCTGGCAGGAGAAGCCGGATGGCGCAGTCGTTGCCGCCGATCGTGTGCAGCTCGCCTTCGCGTCCCCGCAGGGACCGGCCGTGCTGAAGCTTGGCCGCACCGAGAGCGAGACGTCAATCAACCTGGTGCAGAAGAACCCGGATGCCGCGACCAAGGCGGACATCATGCCGAAGCCCGGCCAGGCCAAGTTGCTGCTTGGCAATATGGGCAACCAGGAAGCCGTGCTCACCATCAACAAGCAGACCGTCAAGATCGCGGCGGGCGCCGGCGGCCCCCAATCGCCGAAGGGCCCGATGCTCGATCTGCCGCCCGGCAGGTACCAATATTCGCTGAGAATGGCGGGCCGCCCGGCCCGCAACGACACCATAACCATCGCTGCGGGCGACGCCTGGGGCCTGATGGTGGGGCCGACCGGCGAGGTGTTACCGCTGCAGATGTACTGATCCACCGGGCCCCCGATGAAGAGAACAGACATGACGACGGCAAGGCGTCTGATGAGAGGTCCGACACGGTGGTTACTGCCGCTGTGCGGCTTCGCTCTTCTCGCGGGCAGCCTGGTCGCCGCAAGCGCCGTCGGATGGATGCCGCATCCATCACCGCTAACTTCGGCGGCACTCACACCGGCGAATCCCGACGCCGACATGCCGGTGCCGAAGCAAAACAACTTCTTCAGCTCCAACACCACCCATACGACCGGCATCGAAGTCCCGCTGCGGGTCGGACTTGAAGCCCATGTGCAGGCCCAGCTCAGCGATGTGCTCGCATTCTACCGCACGGAGCTCGCAAAGCGCGGCTGGGAGGAAAAGCCGGATGGCGCTGTGGTTGCCGCCGATCATGCGCAGCTCGCCTTCGCCGCCCCCAAGGGGCCGGCCACACTGAAGCTTGGCCGCGCGAAGGACGAGACCACGGTCAGCCTGGTGCAGCGGAATACGGAGGCCGCGGCCAAAGCCAATGTCCTGCCGATGCCCGGACGAGCACGGCTGATATTCGGCTATCTTGTGCCGAACGTGGCTTCACTCACGATCAACGATCAGACCATCGAGATCGCGGGCGGCGAGAATCACCCGCAAATGCTGGACCTGCCGCCCGGCACGTATTCCTACGAGCTGGTCGTGTCGGGCTACCGGTTGCGGACCGATACCATCACCGTGGCTTCGGGCGAGGCCTGGTCCATCAGCTTCGACGACGATAAGAAGCCGGATCAGATTTACTGAACCCAGTCGCCTGTTCCGGGCGCCACGGCGCTAGGAACGCGCTTCTCCGCGCCCCGCAAAATCCACGCCTTCGAGGGCTCAAAACAGGGTCTCGAATCGCCCTTTTCGCGAGCCCCAGAATCGGCCTTCGCACGCCTTGAAAACCGGCCAAAAACTCCTATCTGATCAAAGACTTGCCAGAGGATACTTTGCGCTAGGCGCAATCCCTCTTTCGTGGCACAAATAGCCGCTAATCAGCGCCTTTTTGCGCGGCTGATTCGGGCGACATTTCGAAGGCCTCTCATGACAGAACCTGCTCGGCAGACGCCTGCCGAAAACGAGCCCTCAAATCCAAGCGATTACGGGGCGGAATCGATCCGCGTGCTCAAGGGTCTCGATGCCGTCCGCAAGCGTCCGGGCATGTATATCGGCGACACCGACGACGGCTCGGGCCTGCACCACATGGTCTACGAAGTCGTCGACAACGCGATCGACGAAGCGCTCGCGGGCCACGCCACGCGCGTCGACGTCGTGCTCAATGCCGACAATTCCGTCACCGTGCGTGACGACGGCCGCGGCATTCCGGTCGACATCCACAAGGGCGAAGGCATCTCGGCGGCCGAGGTCATCATGACCCAGCTCCACGCCGGCGGAAAGTTCGACCAGAACTCCTACAAGGTCTCCGGCGGCCTGCACGGCGTCGGCGTCTCCGTCGTCAACGCGCTGTCGAGCAAGCTCACGCTTCGCATCTGGCGCGACAACAAGGAGCACACCATCGAGTTCGCCCATGGCGATGCGGTCGCACCGCTGGCGGTCGTCGGCGACGCGCCCGGCAGGCGCGGCACCGAGGTGACCTTCCACGCCTCGCCCGAGACCTTCAAGAACATTGAATATGATTTCGCGACGCTCGAGCACCGGCTGCGCGAGCTCGCCTTCCTCAATTCCGGCGTCAACATCGCCCTCTCCGACATGCGTCACGCGGTCGAGAAGCGCGAGGAGATGTATTATTCCGGCGGTGTCGAGGAGTTCGTCAAATATCTCGACCGCAACAAGAAGGCGATCGTGCCGGCGCCGATCATGGTGAACGCGGAAAACAACGGCATCACTGTCGAGGCCGCGTTGTGGTGGAACGACAGCTACCACGAGAACGTGCTCTGCTTCACCAACAACATCCCGCAGCGCGACGGCGGCACCCATCTGGCCGGCTTCCGTGGCGCGCTGACGCGCCAGGTCAACGGCTATGCCGAGGCCAACGCGAAGAAGGAAAAGATCGCGCTGACCGGCGACGATTGCCGCGAAGGCCTCACCGCCGTTTTGTCGGTGAAGGTGCCGGATCCAAAATTCTCGTCGCAGACCAAGGACAAGCTGGTGTCCTCGGAAGTGCGCCCCGTGGTCGAGAACGTGCTCAACGAAGCGCTCCAGGCCTGGTTCGAGGAACACCCCAGCGAAGCCAAGGTGATCGTCGGCAAAGTGATCCAGGCGGCGGCTGCCCGCGAGGCCGCGCGAAAAGCGCGCGAGCTGACCCGCAAGAGCCCGCTCTCGGTCTCCTCGCTGCCCGGCAAGCTCGCCGACTGCCAGGAGAAGGATCCGGCCAAATCCGAGCTCTTCATCGTCGAGGGTGACTCGGCAGGCGGCAGCGCCAAGCAGGGCCGCAACCGCGAATTCCAGGCGGTCTTGCCGCTCCGCGGCAAGATCCTCAACGTCGAACGCGTCCGCCCCGACAAGATGCTGGGCAGCGAGCAGATCGGCACACTGATCACCGCGCTCGGCACCAGCATCGGTGACGAATTCTCGATCGAGAAGCTGCGCTATCACAAGATCATCGTGATGACGGACGCCGACGTCGACGGCGCCCACATCCGCACGCTGCTGCTGACCTTCTTCTACCGGCAGATGCGCGACATCATCGACGGCGGCTATCTCTATATCGCCCAGCCGCCGCTCTATAAGGTCAATCGCGGCAAGGCCGAGCAGTATCTGAAAGACGAGCGGGCGCTGGAGGATTATCTGATCGACACCGGGCTCGACGACTGCGTTTACATTCCCGGCAACGGCGGCGATCGTAGCGGCCGCGACCTGCGTTCGCTGGTCGACGACGCCCGCGCAGTCCGCGGCATCCTGCGCAGCCTGCACACCCGCTATAATCGCAAGGTCATCGAGCAGGCCGCCATCACCGGCGTGCTCAACAAGGCGATCTACGGCGATCCGGAGAAAGCCGCTGCGGCCGCGCAATACATCGCAGCCCGCCTCGACACGCTCGCCGACGAGGTCGAGCGCGGCTGGATCGGTCAATATCTGGAGGGCCAAGGTTTCCAGTTCGAGCGCACGGTGCGCGGCGTCAAGGAAGCCGCCGTCATCGACGACGCCTTTTTGGGATCCGTCGAAGCCCGCAAGCTCGACGACTACACCGTGAAGCTCCAGGACGTTTACGTCCGCCCGGGCAAGCTGCGGCGCAAGGACGCCGAGCACATGGTTTACGGTCCGGTCGACCTGTTCGAAGCGGTCACGGACGCCGGCCGCAAGGGCGTCACGCTGCAGCGCTACAAAGGGCTGGGCGAGATGAACCCGGAGCAGCTCTGGGAAACGACGCTGGATATCAATGCGCGATCGCTCTTGCAGGTGAAGGTCAAGGAAGTCGACGAGGCGGACGACATCTTCACCAAGCTGATGGGCGACGTGGTCGAACCGCGCCGCGACTTCATCCAGGAACATTCGCTCAGCGCGACGATCGATATCTAGGGTCCGGTAGGACAGGCGGCGCTCAGCGCTGCCTGTCGGCAACGGCAAATTGAATTCGCCCGCAATTCCCTATAGTTTCCGCCTCCGAAGCAGCCCGCCCCAACCGCAACAGGACGGAGAGATATCAGTGGCGCCCATTCAATACATCGTCGAGGGCGGTCACCGGCTCTCGGGCTCGATCGAGCCGTCCGGCAACAAGAATTCGGCGCTGCCGATCATCGCCGCCGCCCTGCTCACCGAGCATCCGGTAACGCTGGAGAACGTGCCGCGGATCCGCGACACCGAGACGCTGGTCGAGCTGATCCGCTCGGTGGGCGCTTCGGCGGAATGGACCGGCCGCAATACGCTCGTGATTCATGCCAAGAGCATCCGCGCCGCCGACCTCGACCCCGAGCTCTGCGTCCGCATCCGCGCCTCGATCCTGCTCGCAGGCCCCCTGCTCGCCCGCTGCGGCGAGGTGATGCTGCCGCCGCCGGGCGGCGATGTCATCGGCCGCCGCCGGCTGGACACGCATATGCTGGCGCTCGAGCAGCTCGGAGCCAAGGTCACGGCGACCGACCGGCTCGAATTCCGCGCTTCCAAACTGACCGGCGCTGACGTGTTCCTGGACGAGCCGAGCGTCACCGCGACCGAGAACGCGCTGGTCGCCGCGGTCGCCGCCGACGGCGTCACCTATCTGCGCAACGCGGCGTCCGAGCCGCATGTGCAGGACCTCGCCAATTTCCTGGTCGCGCTCGGCGCGAAGATCGAGGGCATCGGCACCAACACCATGATCGTGCATGGTCCGGCGACGCTTGGCGGCACGACCTACCGGATCCAGCCCGATCATATCGAGGTCGGCTCGCTGATCGGCCTTGCCGCCGTGACGCGCTCGCAGCTTCGCATCACGCGCGCGGGCGTCGAGCATCTGCGCTCGATCCGCATGGGGTTCGAGCGGCTCGGCATCGTCTGCCGCGTCGAGGGCGACGATCTCATCGTGCCCTCCAACCAGACGATGAAGATCCAGGATGATTTTGGCGGCCACGTGCCGAAGCTGGAGGACCAGCCCTGGCCCGCCTTCCCCGCCGATCTGATGTCGATCGCGATCGTCACCGCCACGCAATGCGAGGGCGTGATCCTGATGTTCGAGAAGATGTTCGAATCCAGGATGTTCTTCGTCGACAAGCTGATCGCGATGGGCGCGCGCATCGTGCTGTGCGACCCGCATCGCGCCATCATCGCCGGCCCCAGCCGCCTGCGCGGCGCATCGATGATCTCGCCCGACATCCGCGCCGGCATGGCGATGCTGCTCGCGGCGGTCTGTGCCGAGGGCACCTCCACCATCAACAACGCCGACCAGATCGAGCGCGGCTACGAGCGCATCGACGAACGGCTGAATGCGCTCGGCGCCAAGATCAAGCGCGTGCCTGAACGGAAGGGCTGACGGCGTCCTAACTCCCTGATTGAAACAGGTCTCGTGCCCCGGACGCAGCGCAGCACGCTTGTGATGCGCTGCTGAGCCGGGGCCCATGTGGCCGAAAGCTCCGCCGCAGCTTCTGGGTCCCGGCTCGCGCTTCGCGCGTCCGGGACACGCAAGCCCAGCTGTGCTATCGACCCGCCCATGCTCGACACCGTGCAGCCCCGTCCGCAGCCGCAAGCCGGCGTGCCGCAAAACCATCTCGCCGAAGAATTCGTCGAGACGCTGAAGCTGGCTGTGCCGATGATGCTGACGCAGCTCGGGCAGATCGCGATGATCACGACCGACCTCGCGATGATCGGGCACCTCGGCGAGAATGCGGTGGCCGCCGCCGCGCTGGCGCATACGGTCTATTTCATCAGCTTCACCTTCGGGCTCGGATTGATGGCGGCGGTGTCTCCGCTCGTCGCGCAGGCGTTCGGCGCCGGCGATGTCAGGCGCATCCGCCATTCCCTGCGTGTCGGCCTGTGGATCGCGCTGCTGATCTCGCTGCCGATGATGGCCTCGCCGCTCTACGGCGAGCCCATCCTGATCGCACTCGGCCAGGCACCGCAATCGGCCGCACTCGCCCAGCGCTATCTCTACGGATTGGCCTGGGGCATCGCGCCGGCGCTCGGCTTCATCGCGCTGCGCAGCATGATGAGCGCGGTGAACCGGCCGCAGGCACCGCTGTGGATCACCCTCGCGGCGATCCCGGTCAATGCTGCACTGGTTTATGTTCTGATCCACGGCCTGTTCGGCCTGCCGGAGCTCGGCCTGTTCGGCGCCGGCCTTGCGACCACGCTGGTCAATCTCGGCACGTTCCTCGCCACGCTCGCCATCGCCGCGTGGCGTAAGCCGTTCGCGGATTATCGCCCGCTCGCTCATCTCTGGCGGATCGACTGGCCGCTGATGCGCCAGCTGATCGCGATCGGCGCGCCAATTTCGTTTTCCCTGCTGATGGAATATGGCCTGTTCTCGTCGGCCGCGCTGCTGATGGGATTGATCTCGACCGCCGCAATCGCCGCGCACCAGATCGCGCTCCAGATCACCGCCGTGCTGTTCATGGTGCCGCTCGGCATCGGCATGGCGGCGACGGTCCGCGTGGGCCATGCCTTCGGCCGCAATGATCCGGCCGCGGTGAAACGCGCAGGGCTGGCCGCCGCTGTGCTCGGGGTCATCCTGGTCTCGGCACTGACGGTCGCCATTATCCTCGGCCGCTACCAGCTGGGACGGTTGTTCTTCGGCACTGGTGAGGCAAGTGCTGCGACTGTCGAGCTGACGGCGACGCTGCTGGTCGTTGGCGCCACCTTCTTCATCGCCGACGGCCTCCAGACCATCGTGGGCGGAGCGCTGCGCGGCATCAATGACACCAGGATGACACTGGTGTTCGCGGCAATCGGCTATTGGTGCGTCGCATTTCCCGTCGGCTGGATGCTCGCTTTCAACGCCCACCTTGGCGCGGTCGGCGTCTGGATCGGGTTCTCGGTCGGGACGTTCGTCTATGCCGGACTCTTGATCTTGCGCTTCCGGATGCTGACGCGCAGACTGGCGGGATGACAGGATCCGTTCGCGAAATCACCCCCAATGTCGATGCCGGCACGGTGCTGTCAGGCGCGCAGTTCATCGACGCGTTTCGTGTGGAGGTCGGCACAACGCCATTGAGTGCCCGCGAGGCCTGCACCCGAATGGTGCTGCACGGGCCGCGCTGGATCGATGCGCTGACGCGCTTGCGTAACATCCTGGTGAAGCCGTTTGGACTGAAGACGTCGGGCGAAGGCGCCTACGCGCCGGGAGGCCTGATCGGCCTGTTTCCGGTGCTGAGCGAGACACCGGAGCGGCTGGTCGCCGGCTTCGACGATTTTCACCTCGACTTCCGCCTCGTCGTCGACGTGGCTGGCGATGCGGCGAGCCGTCAGGTGACATCGACCACGCTAGTACGAACGAATAATCTGCTCGGCCGGAGCTACCTCACCCTGATCATGCCCTTCCACAAGCTCGTGGTCCGCAGCATGATGGGGTGCATCGTGGAGCCGGTGCGATGACGCTGTCCGTCGACCTCTTCTATTCCTACCGCAGTCCTTTCAGCTATCTGGCGCTACCAAAGACGCTGAAACTCGTCGAGCAATATGATCTCGCGGTGAACCTGCGGCCGGTCTATCCGCTCGCAGTCCGCGTGCCCGGCTTCTTCAAGAAGGCCAGCCCGAACTTCATTCGCTATGTGGTGCTCGACAGCACGCGCGTGGCGCAGCACGAGGGCATTCCGTTCCGCTTTCCCAGGCCGGATCCGATCGTGCAGGACAAGACGACGTTCGATGTCGCGGCCGAGCAGCCTTACATCCACCGGCTGACCCGGCTGGGGGCGATGGCACAGCTCGAAGGCCGCTCGCTCGCATTCACCGACGCGATCGCACGTGTGCTGTGGGACGGCTCTGTTGCGGGCTGGAACGAGAGCGATCATCTCGCGCGCGCCGCCGATAAGGCGGGCTTCGATCTTGCCGCCATGGACGCCGCGATCAGTGCCGACCCCGATCGCTACGAGCAGGTGATCGCGGAGAACGAAAAGGACCACGCCGCCTCGGGCCATTGGGGCGTGCCGACCTTCGTGTTCGAGAACGAGCCGTTCTTCGGCCAGGACCGCATCGATCTGCTGGTCTGGCGTATGGTGGCTAAGGGCCTGACGAAGCGTTAGCTCACTCGGCGATCTTCACCGGCCCATCCGCCGCCGCCTCCGACCATTCGCCGACGACGCGATCGAGATCGCAGAGATTTTGGTGCATCTGCTCCAGCGAGAAGCCGATCGCGAAGAAGCGCTCGGCGGTATCGGCCGGCTGGCCGCGGATCAGGCCGTCCTGGCGGACGGCGGCAACCGCCTCGGAATAGTGCTGGAGCGCGACGTGGACGGGATGGATCGGCGGGGCGCCGGCGCCCGCGCGCATGGCTTCGGCCGCCGACTTCAAAAAGCGCACGATCGCGGCGCTGACCTCTGCAAGGGGCGCGGCAAGCCTGACCTGCACCTCGACCGGCAGCGGCACCACGGTGGCGCGGCCGATCATCACGACGTCATGGCGCAGCCGCAAAATCGTTCGCAACAGCGGACCGGTGTCGGGCCCGCCCGACAATCGCGCTGAGCGCTCGCGCTCGGCTTCGGCGCCGATCGTATTCATGCCGACCATTGCGGTGCCGATTCCGTCCTGAATCCGATGCAACGCATCGTTGTCGCGGCCGCGCGTGAGGCCCGCGAGCAGTTCGGTGAAGGCTTCCGCGATCAATTCAAGCAGCCTGGCCGCGCTGGCGCGAATCTGCCGCACCGCGCGCGACGGCAGCACCAGGAACGAGACCAGCAGTCCCGTCACCGCGCCGACCGAGACTTCGCTGACCCGATCGATCGCCGAGGCCATGGGATCGGCATGGTGCATGGTCGGAAGCACCAGCACGATCACCGCCGTCACCGTTGCAGAGCTCAGATTCGGATAGATCGCCGCAACAAACGCAAGCGGGGCCACGGCCAGCACCAGCAATCCCAGCAGGCCGAGCTCGCCGGAATAGGGGATCAGGATTGCGATCGCGCCGCCATAGATCGCACCGCCGATCGTGCCGAGCATGTAGTCGCGCGTCGCCTTCAGCGAGCGCCCGACGCTCATCTGGGTTACGATAATGGAGGTCAGCACCGCCCAAAGCGGCAACAACAAATGCAGCGCGGTGGCAAGCGCATAGGCCCCGGTGGCCGCCACCGTGACCCGGACCGCCAGCCCCAATTGCGTCCGGCGCGACCAGACCCGGTCGAATAGCTCTCTTGCGACTGCCATCGTCGAATGTCCCGGTCCGATCCTCGTAAAGCCAGCCAAAAGCATGGCTGATGCCCGCGGCCCCAAGGCCGCTTGAAAGGCCAAATCAGCCCGCCTAACTTGCCGGCCAAAACGAGGAAACACGATGGCCCACGAAACCGCAACGCTTGCCGCCTATGTCGCCAACCTGAAATACCAGGATATTCCAGCGGACGTGCTGGATCGCGCCAAGGTGCTGACGCTGGATTTCCTCGGCAGCGCCATCCGGGCCCGCAGCGAGGCAGAATCGACCCCCTCGATCCTGAAGATGCTGGAAGCGCTCGCGCTCGACACCAAGGGCTGCTCCACCGTATTCGGCGACACCAAGACCTGGACACCTGCGGTCGCGGCCCTCCTCAACGGCGCACTCGGCCATTCCCTCGACTTCGACGACACCCATGCCGATTCCTCGCTGCATGCGAGTGCACCGGTGGTTCCGGCCGCCTTCGCGGTGGGCGAGATGGTCGGCGCCTCCGGGCGCGACGTGCTGACCGCGATCGTCGCCGGCTACGAGGTCTGCTGCCGGCTCGGCAACGCGCTCGACCCGACCTCGCATTATGCGCGCGGCTTCCATCCGACCGCGACCGCCGGCACCTATGGCGCGGCGGCCGCGGCCAGCAAATTGTTCGGTCTCTCCGAGACGCAGATCGTCGCCGCCTTCGGCGTCTCCGGCAGCCAGGCCGCGGGCTCGCTGCAATTCCTGGTCAACGGCGCCTGGAACAAGCGCTACCAGGTTGGAGCTGCCGCAATGAACGGCGTCATCGCCGCGACGCTTGCGCGCAACGACTTTGTCGGCGCGACGGAATCGATCGAGGGCAAGCACGGCCTGCTGGTCGGCTACACCGATGACGCGCATCCCGATAAGGCGATCGCCGGGCTCGGCGAGACCTACGAGACGATGAAGATCGGCGTGAAGCCCTATCCTAGCTGCCGTTACACCCATGCTGCGATCGACGCGCTGATCGCGATGCGGCGCGAGCACAATCTGACGCCCGATCAGGTCAAGCGCGTCGAGATCGGCCTGCATCGCAACGGCATTACCCTGACCGGCGACGCCGCGACCAAGCGGCATCCGACCTCGATCGTCGGCGGCCAGTTCTCGATGTTCTTCACCGGCGCGCTCGCGCTCGACCAGGGCAGCTTCGGCTGGGACGATTACAACCGGTTGGGCGATGCCGCCATCGACGCGCTCGCCGAAAAGTTCCACGTGGTGCAGGACGATCGGCTCGAGGTCGGCCGCACCCATCCGTTCGGCGCGCGCGTCAGCATCACCACGGACAACGGCGTGCATGAGCGGCTCTATGCCGATCCCTCCGGCGAGCCGGCCTCCTTCCCCGACGCGCAGGCGATGCAGCAGAAGTTTTTGACGCTGGCCCGGCCGGTCCTGAACGCGCGGGCGGAGAAGTTTGCCGATGCGATCATGACGCTGGAGCGGTTTGACCGCGTGGCGAAGGCCACGGAGCTGGGTCGGTAGTAAATTATCGCCGCGCAGACGGTGTACCCTCGCCCCTTGTGGGAGAGGGTGGATGCGCGAAGCGCAGCCGGGTGAGGGGTTCTCTCCGCGAGTCCAACTCTCATTTGAATGCGCGGATAGAGACCCCTCATCCGGCGCTTCGCGCCACCTTCTCCCACAAGGGGAGAAGGAAAAAAGAGGCGACGCTTCGCTTGGCCGCCCTCAATCCACCCCTGCCAGCTTTCCCTTCTCGCGCGTCGCCGCCACCACATCGCGCACGAGGTCGAACACGCCGTCCGCTTGCGGCGGTGCGTTCGGCGAGCGGCCGAGCCGCACGATCACCAGCTTCTCCGACGGAATTACGATGGTGTACTGCCCGATCGTGCCCTTGGCGAAGAAGGCATCGTGTGGCCAGCCGTGCTCCACACGAAGCTTCGCGCCAAAACTGTCGCCCTGGTTGGTCCAGAATCCGGCGCCGATGCCGACCCAGGCGTTTGGCGTCGCCGTCGCGGAATAATTCACCCATCCCTCCGGCAGGATGCGCTTGCCGCCGGCGACGCCGTCATTGAGATAGAGCTGGCCGAAGCGAGCCCAGTCGCGCGCGGAGGCCAGCATCTCGCTCGAGCCTTCGACCGTGCCGGCGCCGTCGAGCTGGAGCGTGACGTGGCGCATGCCGAGCGGGGCGAACAATTCGCGGCGCGCGAAAGCGAGCGCATCGGCGGGCTTGCCGCCGGCGGCGTTGCGGATCAGCTGCGAGAGTATGAGGAAGTTTCCGTCGTGATAATTCCAGACCGTGCCCGGCGCGGTCGCGAGCGGCACGCTTTCGGCATAGGTCGCCATGTCGTCCTCGGCGAATTTCATGACATTGACCGGCTCGAAGGCGGAGCCGAGCGAGGCCTGCAACGAGCTTCCGAGCGCAATGCCTGCGGTGTGACGCAGCAATTGATCGACGGTGATGGCATGACGCGGATCATCCGGATCCTTCCAGGCGGCCACCGGCGCGGGCCCGTCGAGCTTGAGCTTGCCCTGGCGCACGAGAATGCCTGTCAGCGCCGAGATCACCGACTTGGTCATGGAGAAGCCGAGCAGCTGCGTCTCCGGCCCGATGCCGTCGGCATAGCGCTCGGCGATGATGCGGCCGGCCTTCATGACGACGATCGCGCGGGTGCGCCGATAAGGAGGCTGCGCAGGCTCGGCGAAGGCGCGGTCGAGCGCGGTTGACAGTCCTTCGCTTTGCGGCGGCACGAGTCCCGGGCCGGCGATCTCGGGGAGCAACGCGGGCTGTTGATCATCAGGCGGCAACGCGACGTCGGCGATCCCCTGGCCGTGCTCGAGGGTACAGCCGAGCCCCTCGCGATAGACGGCATGGCTGCGGCCAATGCCGAACAGCGTCACCGTGACATCCTTGCGCACGCGATCGACCTGAAAATCCATCGCCCAGGTCAGGAGGCCCACGCCTGGCATCGCATCGGTGGTCTCGGCGAGGTTGCGGCTGGGATCGAGGCCGGAGACGAACGTCTCCGAGCAGAGCGTGTCGGCGATGAATCCGGTGGCAATCTTCGGCACATCGTGCGCCCGCGCCGCGCCAAGGGCGAGACCGGCACAGGCGATTGTCGTGGTGAGGAGGATGATCTTGCTGCGGCGGGTCACGGGCTTTCTCCAGCTTCGGGGCGTGTGCCGAGAGGAAGCCGGGTGCGGGCGATGCGCGCTCGCCGGATTTGAAAATCGGCCTCGTCGAAACTGATCGGGACTAGCTGTTTCTGGAATTATCCTGTGATTTCAATGGCCTAAAAATCTAGACCGCGTCGGCCTTGAGCCGCCTATATTCCGTCGGCGTCACGCCCGTCACCGCCTTGAAGGCGCGGTTGAACGGGCCGAGCGACTGGAAGCCGGCATCCATCGCAATGGTGATGACGGGAACTTCGGCCTGCGACGGATCAGCCAACGCCGCTTTGGCTTCCTCGATCCGGTGGTTGTTGAGAAAGACATTAAAGTTGCGGTAGCCGAGCCGCTGGTTGATCAGCCGCCGCAGCCGGTATTCGGGAATTCCGAGCTTGGTGGCGAGCGTGCCGATGCTGATGTTGTCGTGGCGATAGATGCGCTCGTTGGCCATCAGCCGCATCAGCGCGTCGACTAGTTTCTGATCCGCGCTGGAATCCCCGGCAACAGCGACCGGGGCGGGAAGGATTGCCGCGGCTTCGACGGGCGCCGGAAACAAATCCGCGGCATTGACCTGCATCATCGCATAGCAAATCGCAGCGACGATACCGGCGAGAACGGCCGCGTTCGCGACATTGGCGATCGCGGCGTTATCCCCGCCCCATATCGATATCTGCAGCAGCACATTGACGCCGCCATAGAGCAAGGCTGCGCTGACGATGAAAACCCGCAAGTTACGCCGGCGCTCGACCAGATCGGCCGACCAAGAGGTCATGGTCTGGGCTATCGCCAGCACGATAAAGCAAAGCGCCAGCAGATTGACCGCGATAATAGCCGGCCGGCCGTGGACTGCCGGCGCGATCCACAGGCAACTGACAAAACTGTAGGCCGAGACCGCCGCCCAGATCAGCGCGTGCCACCAGCGCGGCACGAATGAATCGTCGAGCAACGCACGCGTGAACAGCCACAGTACCACGGCATCGCCGGTCGACAGCGCGATCAGCGGCGCATGCCATATCGAGACCGGCGCGGTCGAGCCGATCTCCGAGGTGACGGCGTGCGCAATCGTCCCCAGCGCCAGCGCAATGGTGAGGCGTCCCGCCACGCTATGGTGGAGGTCGCGCAACAGCGAGGCCGCCAGCATCAGCAGCAGGGCCACGGTCGCGGCACGCAATGCGAGATCCGTTGCGGCGAGTGCCATCGGGCGATGCGATCCGTCGCAATTGAAGTCAGCCGAACATCGTTCGTTACGGCTGTTTTTTCAAGGGCCATCCGCACCAGGGTTAGCAGCGCCGCACTCTCCGCTGTCGTCGCCCGGCCTTGTGCGCACTTGCGCACTGGACCGGGCGATCCAGTACTCCGAGATGGCAGTGATTGAATCGATGGGCTGCGGCGTACTAGATGCCCCGCTTTCGCGGGGCATGACAGCGGAGTATGTGGTCGGCCTTTCTCGCGACGACGACGCCAAATCCTGTTACGATCAGGCTCGTCAATTACGAAGGAGTCCACCATGAGCTGGCAACCCTCAAACGATCCCGTGCTCGGCGATCCCATGTCCTGCGATGCGCTCGATCTCGTCATCGTGCCGCGCACCCGCGATCTCGGCGACGGATTTCAGGTTCGGCGGGCGCTGCCGCATGGCAAGCGGCAGATGGTCGGGCCCTTCATCTTCTTCGATCATTTCGGGCCGGTGCAGTTCGTCTCCGGCAAGGGCATGGACGTGCGGCCGCATCCGCATATCGGGCTTGCCACCGTCACCTATCTGTTCGACGGCGCGATCATGCATCGCGACAGCGAGGGCAACGTTCAGGAGATTGCGCCCGGCGCGATGAATCTGATGACGGCCGGGCGCGGTATCGCGCATTCCGAGCGTACGCCGGATGTGCAGCGCGCCTCGGGCCAGCAGATGCTCGGCCTGCAAAGCTGGATCGCGCTGCCGGCCGGCTCCGAAGAGATCGCACCGTCGTTCCAGCACTACGGCTCGGGCGATTTGCCGATGATTTCCGAGCGCGACTTCACCGCGAAGGTGATTGCGGGCTCGGCGTTCGGCATCACCTCGCCTGTCTCGATGGTGTCGCCCTGGTTCTACGCCGAGGTCACGGCTGTCGCGGGCGCCAGCGTGCCGCTCGATCCTGACCATGAGGAGCGCGCGATCTATGTCGTCGACGGCGAGGTCGAGATCGCGAACGAGCGCTATGAGGGACCGCGGCTGCTGATCTTCCGCCCCGGCGACCGCATCACCGTGAAGGCGCTCAGAGCCACGCGGATGATGTTTCTCGGCGGCGATGCGCTGGAGGGACCGCGCCACGTCTGGTGGAATTTCGTCTCCTCCAGCAAGGAGCGGATCGAGCAGGCCAAGCAGGACTGGAAAACCGGCCGCTTCGCCGCGGTTCCGCAGGAACATGAGTTCATTCCGCTGCCGGAATAGGCTAATCCCGTGTCCGGCCGTGCCATCAGGCACGGCCGGATGTCCTGCCTGAAAGACAAGTCTGCGAAAGCTTTGCGATGACCACCATGCTCTCCAGCGACCTCCCCCTGCCCAAGATCGGCCGCGGCAAGGTGCGCGATATCTACGCCGTCGACGACGACCGCCTGCTGCTCCTCACCACCGACCGCATCAGCGCCTTCGACGTCGTGATGGGCGAGACCATCCCGATGAAGGGCGCGGTGCTGACGCAGATCAGCGCGTTCTGGTTCAACGAGCTCGAAGGCGTGGTGCCGCATCACATGATCAGCGCCGACACCGACCAGATCATCGCCGCCGTGCCGGCGCTGAAGCCGCACCGCGCCGAGATCCTCGGCCGCGCCATGCTGTGCCGCCGCACCACTGTATTCCCGATCGAATGCGTGATCCGCGGCTATCTCTCCGGCTCGGCGTGGAAAGAATATGCGGCCAGCGGCACACTCGCCGGCGAGAAGCTGAAGGCCGGCCTGGTCGAGAGCGAGAAGCTTGAGCCTTCGATCTTCAGCCCGGCGACCAAGGCCGAGACCGGCCATGACGAGAACATCACCATCGCGAAGATGCGCGAGGTCGTCGGCGACGAGACAGCCTACACGCTTGAGAGCATGACGCGCGCGATCTACACGCTCGGCGAGGAACTCGCGCGCGAGCAGGGCATCATCATCGCAGATACAAAATTCGAATTCGGCCGCGACAGAGACGGCCGCATCATCCTGATCGACGAAGTCATGACGCCGGATAGTTCGCGCTTCTGGGCGGTCGACGCCTACAAGCCCGGCCAGCCGCAGGCGAGTTTCGACAAGCAGCCGCTGCGCGACTATCTCGACGTCGAGCGCCGCGCCGGCCGCTGGAACGGCGACGCCCCGCCGCCGCCGCTGCCCGCGAGCGTCGTGGAGGCGACCAGCAAGCGGTACCTGGAAGCGTATCGGCGCGTGACGGGGAAAGAGCTGAAGATTTAAGCGCGGCTGCTGCCGCAAACTCCGTCATTGCGAGGAGCTCTCGCGACGAAGCAATCCAGAGTTCCTCCGCGGATGCATTTCTGGATTGCTTCGCTACGCTCGCAATGACGGGGAGAGGCCGGTGGTTCTCGTCGTCCCGGCCCCATGCGCCGCGCTGGCTTCGGTTTTTCCCTCCACCATATGGTTGACCGTTCACACGGCGTGAACGGGAATCCTCGTCAAAACAGCCGCAAAACTGTCGGATATTTCATACTGTCAAGAATCCTGTTGCGCTAAGCCCGCAGTCGTCTACGTCTCGGACGAGACTTTTCATGGCGAGCGCAACCGCGTGACCGATCCAGCAATTACTTTCAGTCCAGCTCCGCGATTCAATCCGGCCCTCAAGCGTGCGCTGAATGACATATTGGGCGGAAGCGCCGCCAGCGTGCTAACCGTCACCTTCGGACTGTCCTATTCGCTGCTGATCTTCGCCGGGCCGCTGTCGCCCTATCTATCCTACGGGATCACGGCGACCTTCGTCAGTTCAGCTGTGCTCGCGATCGTCATCGGGCTTGGCAGCTCACTCCCGTTCGTGGTTGGCGCCCCCGACAGCTCGACCGCCGCAGTGACGGGAATTCTCGCGGCCTCGGTGGTCGAGCGGATCGAAGCGGCAAACCCCTTGGCACCGCTGCTCTCGCCGGTTCTGATCACGCTCGGCCTGTCGACGGTGTTGACGGGGTTGGTGCTGTGCGGACTTGGCCTGACGCGGCTGGGGCGCGCCATACGCTATGTGCCCTATCCCGTGGTCGGCGGCTTCCTCGGCGCGACCGGACTTCTCATTGCTCTCGGTGCTATCCGGGTGATCACCAACCACCCCTTGCAGTTCGCGACGCTGCCGCTCTTTGCCAATGGCACCACTTTGCTGGAGCTGGCTGCCGCCTGCGCGATGGCGATGGTGCTGTATCTGACCTGGCATCGCTCGCGCAGCCCGTTCGGACTGCCGATTATCCTGGTCGGCGGCGTGCTGACGGCGCATGTCGCGTTCTGGATCACCGGCGTCTCGTTCGACCACGCACGCGCGCTGGGCTGGACGTTCCAGCCGCCGCCGCAAGCGGTCTTCATGCTGCCCTGGCACACCGACGATCTCGCCCGCTATCCCTGGTCCGCCGTGCCGGACCTGCTCGGCAACGTGGTCGCCGTGATCTTCGTCACGGCCTCCAGCACGCTGTTCAATACCACCGGCATCGAGGTCGCCGTGCACCGCGAAGCCAATCTGGAGCGCGAGCTGAACGTCACCGGCGCCGCCAATATCCTGACCGGCCTGCTCGGCGGCTATCCCGGCTGTAGTTCGATCAGCCGCTCGATGCTCAACTACAGCAGCGGCGGGCGTGGACGCCTGTCCGGCCTTACCGTCGCGGCGCTGTCGCTGCTGATGCTCGCGATCGCGCCCGAGCTGCTCGGCTTCATCCCGAAATTCGTGCTCGGCGGCCTTCTGCTCTATCTCGGCGCCGACCAGCTGCACAAATGGATCATCGAATCGCGCAAGCGGCTTTCGAAGCTCGAATATCTCTCGCTGATCGCCATCATCGCGATCATCGTCGCCTGGGGATTCGTGCCGGGCATCCTGATCGGCGTGATCATCGGCTGCGCGACGTTTGCGTTCAGCGCGGCACGGGTGGAATCGATCAAGTACAGTTTCGACGGCTCGGAATACCGCTCTTCGCTCGATCGCTCCCGCGACGACCAGGAGGTGCTGCTGGCCCATGGCGGCAAGATCCAGGGCCTCAACCTCCAGAGCTATCTGTTCTTCGGCTCCGCCAACCGGCTCTACCAACACGTCAAGCTGCTGCTCCACGAGCGGCCGGAGTGCCGCTATCTGCTGTTCGACTTCAAGCTCGTCACCGGCGTCGATTCCTCGGCCGCGTATAGTTTCGCCCAGATCAAGCGCAGCGCGCATGACCTCGGCGTCGAACTGATCCTGGTGCATCTGTCCGCGGCGGCCGAAAAGGTGCTGCGCTCCAGCGACTTCGTCGGCGAAGGCGTCACCATCATCCCCGAGCTCGATCGCGCGCTGGAATGGTGCGAGAACGAGCTCATCTCGCAGCATCAGGAGCTGGTGCAGGAGGAAGCCAGCTTGCGTGACTGGTTCACGCGCATCCTCGGCAGCGAGAACGACGCCGACGCGCTGATCCACCGCTGCCAACGTCTCGAGGTCGAGGCCGGCGACATCATCGTGCAGGCCGGCGATCCCGCCGATTCCATGCATTTCATCCTCGAAGGCCGCGTCGGCATCATGATCCCCGCCGAGGGCGACAGCACCACGCGCGTGCGCAGCCTGGGGCGCTACACCACGATCGGCGAGATGGGGCTGGTGTCGAATTCACCGCGCAGCGCGACGATCCAGGCCGAAATCGACAGCGTGCTTTACGTGCTCAACACGCACCAGTTCGACGCCATCAAGGACGAAGACCCCGCGCTCAGCCATAAGCTGCTGACCTATTTCGTGTCGGTCATGGCCGAGCGGCTGACGTTTGCGAACAGGACGATTGCGGTGCTGCGGCGGTAGGGCCTGCAGCCCGCTTCGTCATTGCGAGGAGCTCTTGCGACGAAGCAATCCAGACTGTCTCCGCGGAAAGACTCTGGATTGCTTCGCTTCGCTCGCAATGACGTGGAGAGATAACGGCGGGCCTACACCCCCGCCATCATCACGTATTTGATCTCGACATATTCTTCCATGCCGTGACGCGAGCCTTCGCGGCCAAGGCCGCTTTCCTTGACGCCGCCGAAGGGCGCGACTTCCGTCGTGATCAGGCCGGTGTTGACGCCGACCATGCCGGATTCCAGCGCTTCGGCGACGCGCCAGACGCGGCCGAGATCGCGGGAGTAGAAGTACGACGCCAGGCCAAAGGGCGAGGCATTGCACATCGCGATCACCTCGGCTTCGTCCTTGAAGCGGATCACGGGCGCAAGTGGGCCGAAGGTTTCTTCCTGCGCCACCAGCGAGTCCGGCCTGACGTCGGAGAGAACCGTAGGCTCGAAGAACGAGCGGCCGAGCTCGCTGCGCTTGCCGCCGGTCACGACCTTGGCGCCGCGCTTCACGGCATCCGCGATGTGGCGCTCGACCTTGTCGACCGCTTTCAGATTGATCAGCGGGCCCTGCGTGACACCGCTCTCGGTGCCGTCGCCGACCTTCATCGCCGCGACCTTCGCCGACAGCTTCTTCACGAACTCGTCGTAGATCTTGTCCTGGGCGTAGAGGCGGTTGGCGCAGACGCAGGTCTGGCCCATGTTGCGATACTTCGAGACGATTGCGCCTTCGACCGCCGCGTCGATATCGGCATCGTCGAACACCACGAACGGCGCGTTGCCGCCGAGCTCGAGGCCGAGCCGCTTCACGCCGACGGAGGCCTGCTGGTAGAGGATCTTGCCGACGGCGGTCGAGCCGGTGAAGCCGACGAAGCGCACCGCCGGATGCTCGCACAGCACCTTGCCGATCGGCGGCGCATCGCCGGTGACGATGTTGAGCACGCCCTTGGGAATGCCGGCCTTCTCGGCGAGCACCGCTAGCGCCAGCGCCGACAGCGGCGTCTCGTTGGCGGGCTTCAGCACCACGGTGCAGCCGGCAGCGAGCGCCGGCGAGACCTTTCGCGTGATCATGGAGTTCGGGAAATTCCACGGCGTGATGGCGCCGCAGACACCGATCGGCTGCTTGATCGCGAGCAGCCGCGCATCGGGCCGCTGCGTCGGGATGGTCTCGCCATAGACGCGGCGGGCCTCTTCGGCGAAGAACTCGATATAGGCGGCGCCGATGTCGACCTCGCCGAGCGCCTCAGAGAGCGGCTTGCCCTGCTCGGAGGTCAGGATCAGCGCGAGGTCCTCGCGGTTGGCGATGATCAGCTCGAACCATTTGCGCAAAATGTTGGAGCGCTGCTTGGCGGTGTGCTTGGCCCAGGCCGGGAACGCGCGCTCGGCAGCTTCCACCGCCTTGGTCGTCTCGTCCGCACCGAGCTGCGGGACCTTTGCGATCTCGACGCCGGTTGCGGGATTGTTGACGGCGAAGACCGGCGTGCCGACCCAGGCGCCGTCGATGTAGCAGGCCTCCTTCAGCAGCGA
This sequence comes from Bradyrhizobium sp. OK095, assembly GCF_900109945.1. GTDB lineage: Bacteria > Pseudomonadota > Alphaproteobacteria > Rhizobiales > Xanthobacteraceae > Bradyrhizobium. Next base: position 9,238 of record NZ_FOBX01000022.1, on the reverse strand, counting down.
GGGGTCCTTCAACCGGTCGCGCAAGGTGGCGGAGGCGTGCGGGGCGCGGGCAGCGGCGGTCGGGGTCATGGCGTTACTCCCTGAGGGCGATCGAATTGGCCCGGAATATAGGGACAGACGGTGCATAATGCACCGTCCCGCAACGCACAGCTGATGGCAGTTAAGTCGTGAGCGGCCTTACGCCGCGCCGCTCAGATAAGTCTCGCGCCGGCCGATCATGCGCTCGGCGGCGGCCTTGGCGTCGGCCTTCGAAGACGTCGCGCAGGTCCGGTATTCGAGCGAAGGCGCGTCGGAGGTGTCGCGGCGACCGAACCAGGACTTTGAGCCGACCGGCAGCAGCGCCAACGCCTGCGCCAGATTGTCGACCGCACCGAAGGAATAGAGCGCGCCGGAGCCGGCGATGCGGACCTCGTAGATTCCGGGCGAGATCGGCGCTTCCAGATTGTCGTCTCGTCCGGGACGGGGATAGCGCTTCCATTCGTTCCAGGTCGAAATCATCTGATGTCCCCTCGCGGCCGATGGGAGGCCGCCAAATTTGCTTCAAGTCTTAAGCGTCGGCCGCCCATTGGGCCAAAAGCCAAACGCCGCAACGCACCAAATGTTTCAAGTGCTCCAAACGCTCGAAACATATCGCCTGAGCCCATCCTAGGTCACGGCGAACTGCGGCCATCCACCGCAGATTGTGACGGAGTGTTGCAGTTCAGTCGTCCTGCGTGGGGCACGAGCCGTCAAGTCACGACATCGCGACCGAAGCATGCATATCGCCACGCTTGCCGCGCGGTGGTTGCAGGAGGACAATCGACTACTTCCAATAAAAATCAAACCGGAGGAAACGCGTATGCAAAGCAAAGCAGAGATCGACGAAGTTCTGCGCAAGACAAGCGAAGCCAAGGAGATTCCCGGAATCGTCGCAATCGCCGCCAGCGGTAACGACGTCCTCTACCAAGGCGCGTTCGGCAAGCGCGATCTGTCAAAACCCGACGCGATGACCGCGGACAGCGTGTTCTGGATCGCCTCGATGACGAAGGCGGTGACATCAGCGGGCGCGATGCAACTGGTCGAGCAAGGCAAACTGGCGCTCGATGCGCCGATCGGTTCGCTGCTGCCCGATCTCGCCGAGCCGCAGGTGCTCGACGGTTTCGATGCCAAGGGCGAACCAAAACTGCGGCCGGCGAAGGGGCCGATCACGCTGCGCCAGCTCATGACCCACACTGCCGGCTTCGCCTACAACATGTGGAACGGCGATCTCGCGGTCTATCTGGAGAAGACCGGCACTCCCGCCATCACCACCTGCCAGAACGCGGCGCTGAAGACGCCTGTTATGACCGATCCCGGTACGCGCTGGGAATACGGCACCAACATCGATTTCGTCGGCAAGGCGGTGGAAGCCGTCAGCGGCAAGCGGCTCGACGCTTATCTGCGCGACAATCTCTTTGCGCCGCTCGGAATGTCCGACACCGGCTTCAAGATCACTGACGACATGCGCAAGCGCCTGGTCGGCATGCATGCGCGCGGCGAGGATGGCCAGTTGGCCGCGATCCCGTTCGAGCTCGAACAGAACCCGGAATTCCACATGGGTGGCGGCGGCCTCTATGCGACCGCGGCCGACTACATCAAGTTCACCCGGATGATTTTGAACAAGGGCCGCGGCAACGGCAACCAGCTGCTGAAAGCCGAGACGATCGCCACCATGAGCCAGAACCAGATGGGCGACCTCAACATGACCAAGCTGGCGACCGCGGCGCCGATGTACACCAACGACGTCGATCTCTATCCGGAGCAGGTGAAGAAGTGGGGCCTCAGCTTCATGATCAACACCGCCAAGACCGCGGAAGGCCGCAGCGCAGGCAGCCTCGCCTGGGCCGGCCTCGCCAACACCTATTACTGGATCGATCCTGCGCGCGACGTCACCGGCGTGATCCTGATGCAGCTGCTGCCGTTCGCCGACGGGAAGTGCCTGGAGGCTTTTGCCGGATTCGAGCGCGGGGTCTATGCCGGGCTTGATGCGGAGAGTGGGAAAAAGGCGGCATAGCCACTTAGTATGAGGCGCGCGGCGTCGCGCGTCTTCCCGGCAGAGGATAACCTCGTGCCCGAGGGCCATCGGCTTCAAGGCACGAGGCGACAACTTTGAGGAGACGAACTTGACGGACGGTCTTGCAGACGAAGCCGACAGCTATGTTTGCGGCATCTCGGACACGCCGCTGCTCGGCGACACCATCGGTCGCAGCCTCGATCACGCCGTACGCCGCTGGGGCAGTCGCGAGGCGCTGGTCTCGCCCAGCCACGCCGTGCGATGGACCTGGACGGAATTCGCCGAGCGCGTCGACGCGCTCGCCGCAGGCTTTCTCGCACTTGGCCTTGAACGCGGCGAGCGCATCGGCATCTGGTCGCTTAACCGTCCGGAATGGACGCTGACCCAGTTCGCCGCCGCCAAGGCCGGCTTGATCCTGGTAACGATCAATCCCGCCTATCGGCTCAGCGAGCTGGAATTCGCGCTGAAGAAAGTCGGCTGCGCCGCGATCGTCACCGCGACTTCGTTCAAGACCAGCAATTACATGGAGATGCTCAACACGCTGCTGCCCGAGCTGGCGAGCGCCAGGCCCGGACAGTTGCAGGCGGCGCGGCTGCCGGCCTTGCGAACGGTGATCCAGATCGGCGGTCCTTCAGCGCCCGGCACGATCCCTTTCGAGGAAGTCGCGCGCATGGGCGGCGCAAAGCATCGCGAGCAGCTCGCTGTGCTCGGCGCAGCCCTGCAATTCGACGATCCCGTCAACATCCAGTTCACCAGCGGCACCACGGGATCGCCGAAGGGTGTGACGTTGACCCACCACAACATCCTCAACAATGGCTATTTCACCGGCCGCGCCATGCGCCTGACCGAACAGGATCGCATCTGCATCCCGGTGCCGCTCTACCACTGCTTCGGCATGGTGATGGGCAACCTCGCCTCCGTCACGCTCGGCACCACCATGGTCTATCCCGGCGAGGGCTTCGATCCGCTGGCGACGCTGCGCGCGATCGAACAGGAGAAATGCACGGCGTTGTACGGCGTGCCGACCATGTTCATCGCGGAGCTCGACCATCCCGAATTCAAGACGTTCAACCTGAAATCATTGCGCACCGGCATCATGGCGGGAGCGCCCTGCCCAATCGAAGTGATGAAGCGCGTCAACACCGAGATGAACATGCGCGAGGTCACCATCGCCTATGGCATGACCGAGACCAGCCCGGTCAGCTTCCAGAGCGCGACGGACGACCCGCTCGAGCGGCGCGTCTCCACCGTCGGGCGGATCCATCCGCATGTCGAAGTTAAGGTCGTCGATCTCGAAGGCAGGATCGTAAAGCGCGGCGAACGCGGCGAGCTCTGCACCCGCGGTTACAGCGTCATGCTGGGCTATTGGGAGGAGAAGGAAAAGACGAGAGACGTGCTCGACGCCAACGGCTGGATGCACACAGGCGACCTCGCCACCATCGACGATGAGGGCTATTGCAATATTGTCGGCCGCATCAAGGATCTGGTGATCCGCGGCGGCGAGAACCTCTATCCGCGCGAGATCGAGGAGTTCTTGTACCGCCATCCCAAGATTCAGGACGTTCAGATCTTTGGCGTTGCGGACGCCCGCTATGGTGAGGAGCTCTGCGCCTGGATCCGCATCAGGTCAGGCGAGAAGCTCACCGCCGAGGAGGTGCGCGCCTTCTGTGACGGCCAGATCGCCCACAACAAGATTCCGCGCTACGTGGAGTTCGTCGACGAATTTCCGATGACGGTGACCGGCAAGATCCAGAAATTCGTGATGCGCGATGCGGTAGAGACGCGGCTCGGACTGAGTGCCGCAAAGACGGCGTGACTACTCCTTCGTCATTGCGAGCGTAGCGAAGCAATCCAGTCTGCCTCCGTGGAAGGACTCTGGATTGCTTCGCTTCGCTCGCAATGACGGGGGGCGAGACGAGCGTTAAACCGTCAACCCGCGCTGCTGCGCCAGTTCCTTCAGCGACACCTGCGGCCTGGCGCCGATGTGCTGGATGACTTCCGCGGCCGCCAGCGCGCCGAGCTCGCCGCATTGCTTGTGCGCCAGATTACGCGCCAGACCGAACAGGAAGCCGGCGGCGAAGAGGTCGCCGGCGCCGGTGGTATCGACCAGCTTAGCAATTGGAAACGCAGGTGCTGCGACGACGTCTTCAGCCGAGATCACCATGCAGCCCTTCTCGCTGCGGGTAACCACGCCGAGATTGACGTCGTTGCGGAGCTGCTTCAGCGCGGTGTCGAAGTCCGAGGTCATATAGAGCGAATGCAGCTCGGACTCGTTGGCGAACACGATGTCGACGGTGCCGTCGCGCATCAGCCCCAAAAATTCGTCGCGATAGCGGTCGACGCAGAAGGAATCCGACAGCGTCAGCGCCACCTTGCGCTTGGCGTCATGGGCGATCTTGGCCGCCTTGAGGAACGCGTCCTTGGCGTTCTTGGGATCCCAGAGATAGCCCTCGAGATAGACGATGCCGGCGGACGCGATCTCGGCCGGATCGATATCGGCCGGCGACAAATCCTGGGCAGCACCGAGATAGGTGTTCATGGTGCGCTCGCCGTCGCCGGTGACCAGGATGTAGGAGCAGCCGGTGGCGGGGCCGTCCGTCGCGGCGGGCGTGTTGAAGGCGACGCCGGCCGAGCGGATGTCGTGGACATAGAGCTTGCCGATCTGGTCGTCCTTGACCTTGCCGACATAGGCCGCGCGGGCGCCGAGGCTGCCGATGCCGACGATGGTGTTGGCGGCAGATCCCCCCGAGACTTCCGTGGCCGGGCCCATGTTGCTGTAGATGGCGGCGGCCCGCGCCTCGTCGATCAGGGACATGCTGCCCTTGGTCATGCCGTGCTTGGCCAAAAAGGCCTCGTCGGTCTTGACCAGCACGTCGAACAGCGCGTTGCCGATGCCGAGAACGTCATATTTCACGTCAGCCATTCACCTTGATCCTGTTTGCCGGATTGCGATTGCCGGAGAAATCCGCTTCCTGTCGGCCTGAAATCTGGCTCGCGGCCTATCACGACCGGCCCTTCGCGGGCAAGCAACGGTATTATTACAGGCAATGATCCGCTCCTTCCTGACCGTCTCGACGGGAACACTGGCCTCGCGGCTGCTGGGTTTTGCCCGCGATTCCCTGATCGCAGCGCTGCTTGGCACCGGCGCCGTGGCGGATGCCTTTTTGGCCGCCTTCCAGCTCGTCAATGTGGTGCGGCGGCTGCTCAGCGAGGGGGCACTGAATGCGGCGCTGATCCCGGCCTGGCTACGCGTTCGTGACCGCAATGGCGAGGGGGCTGCTGCGGCATTCGCCGGACGCGTGCTCGGCACGGTGAGCGCGACCCTGATCGCAATCTCGATCGTGATTGCTTTGGTGATGCCGCTGATCATCACGGTCATCGCGCCTGGCTTTCTCGGCAGCGCGACGCTCGATCTCGCCGTCCAGAACGCGCGGCTGATGCTGCCCTATCTCGCCTTCGCCGGTCCCGTCACGGTGCTGATGGGGCTGCTGAACGCGCGGGGGCGATTTGCGCTCACCGCATTCTCGCCGCTGCTGTTCAACATCGCATTGATCGCAGCGATCGCGGCGCTCCTCGTCTGGCATGCCGATGTCACCTTCGCTGCGTGGGTGCTGGCGGCGACCGTCGGCGTTGCAGGACTGCTGCAATTGCTGATGCTGCTGTCGCAGCGAAGTGCAGCTCTCGCGACACCGTTGCGTGTGAGCTTCGACAAGGAGATGCGCGGCTTCTTCGCCAAGGCGATCCCCGGCATGATCGCAAGCTCGGGCCCGCAATGGCTGATGGTCGCAGGCGCGATCATTGCCTCCGCAACGCCGTCCGCCGTGTCCTGGCTCTATTTCGCCAACCGCCTGATCGAATTGCCGCTCGGCATCGTCGGCGTCGCCATGGGCACCGTGCTGGTGCCCGAACTGACGCGCGCCGTCGCAAGCGGTGACCGCGACGCCGTGGCGCATGCGGAATCACGCGCGCTGGAACTTGCGACCGGACTGGCGCTGCCGGCCACACTCGGCCTGACCGTGCTGGCCGAACCGATCGTGCGGCTGCTGTTCGAGCATGGCGCCTTCGGAGCAGAAGACAGTGCGGCCACCGCGCATGCGCTGATGTGGCTGGCGCTGGGTCTGCCGGCTCACGTGCTGATCAAGGCATTGTCGCCGGCCTACTATGCCCGCAGCGACACGATGACGCCACTGCTCGCCACGGCCAAAGGTTTTGTGGTCGCGATCGCCCTCGCCGTCGTGCTCGGACATTTCTACGGCGCGAGCGGGATCGCCGCCAGCATCGCGGCGGGCGCCTGGAGCAGTGCGCTCGCGCTGCTCCGGAAAGGCACCAGCGAGTTCGGCTTCTCGATCGATGCCGCCGCCCGCAAGCGGCTGCCGCGGATCGCGCTCGCCGCCGCCGCCATGGGCGCCCTGCTCTGGTTGACCACGGGTCTTGTCCCTGTCGAGGCGCACGGCCTCATCCGCTTCATTGTGCTGGGCCTGCAGATCGCGGCCGGGATCGCCGTCTATGGCCTGCTGCTGCAAATCCTCGGCGCCGCCTCCTGGCGCGAGGCCGTTAACGCCTTGAAGCGGCCCGCCTAATCCGGCCTCGCCGCGCGGGACCTTCGAAATACCCTTGCGAATTACCCTTGACGGGGCAGCGCCGCTGTTGGAAACGACGCCCCGTATCTTGCAGGAAAGCTGCCATGCCATTCGTTGAACGGGTTTTTTCGGGCGTCCAGCCGACGGGCAATCTGCACCTCGGCAATTACCTCGGCGCGATCGTCAACTTCGTGAAGATGCAGGAAACCCACAACTGCATCTATTGCGTCGTCGACATGCACGCGATCACGCAGGGCGTGGACGTCTGGGGCGGCCCCGCCGAGCTCGCGCGCAACACCCGCGAGGTGACCGCGGCGTTCATCGCCAGCGGCATCGATCCGAAGAAGCACATCGTGTTCAACCAGAGCCAGGTCTCCGGCCACGCCGAGCTTGCCTGGATCTTCAACTGCGTCGCACGCATGGGCTGGCTCGGCCGCATGACCCAGTTCAAGGAAAAGGCCGGCAAGGACCGCGAGAACGCCTCGGTCGGTCTGTTCGACTATCCCGTGCTGATGGCCGCCGACATCTTGCTTTACCGCGCCACGCACGTTCCCGTGGGCGAGGACCAGAAGCAGCATCTCGAGCTCTCGCGCGACATCGCGCAGAAGTTCAACAACGACTTTGGCGACTCGATCCGCAGCCTCGGCGCCAATGACGGCCTGTTCTTCCCGCTGCCGGAACCCCTGATCACGGGACCGGCGACGCGCGTGATGAGCTTGCGCGACGGCACCAAGAAGATGTCGAAGTCGGATGCGTCGGACAATTCGCGCATCAATCTGACCGACGACGCCGACACCATCGCGCAGAAGGTGCGCAAGGCGAAGACCGATCCGGAACCGCTGCCGTCCGAGGAAAAGGGCCTGGAAGCGCGTCCCGAGGCCGACAATCTCGTCGGCATCTACGCCGCCCTCTCCGGCCGCTCCAAGGCCGAGGTGCTGACCGAATTCGGCGGCGGCCAGTTCTCCAGCTTCAAGAACGCGCTGGTGGATCTGTGCGTCACAAAACTCTCACCGATCGCCGGCGAGATGAAGCGCCTGGTCGCCGACCCCGGCCATATCGACGCGATCCTGAACGATGGCGCCGACCGCGCCCGCGCCATCGCCGAAGAGACCATGAACCTCTCGAAGGACATCGTCGGCTTCATCCGCCGGCGCTGATTGTTGCGTTAGCGAAAGCGGCCTGCGCCACGGCGCCGGCCGCTTCTCCCCTCCCAAAAATTGCGGGAGTGTGGCAGCATGTCGTCCGTGCACATTCCGGGACCTGCATGACCAGCAAGCGACTTTGCTTCGAGCCGGGTCACAAGCCCAAATGCCTCGTCATCGTCGACGACACCGCCGAATGGGATCGCGCGGTCTATTATGCCAGCCGCTGGGCGATCCGCGCCGAAGGCGGCGTGGTGATGCTGCGCATTATCGAGCCCGAACAGCAGAGCCAGGAATGGCTGGGGGTCGCCGACATCATGCGCGCCGAGGCGCAGGAGGCGGCGGAAGCAGCCCTCGACCGCGCCGCCGGCCGCGCCAACGGCATCGCCGCGATCACGCCGGAACGGGTCATCCGTGAAGGCGCCGCGATGGAGCAACTGCTGGCGGTGATCGACGAGGACCCCGATATCGCCGTGCTGGTGCTGGCCGCCAATCCCGGTGCGGAGGGTCCGGGGCCCTGGGTCGCGCTGCTGGCGCACGCGCTGGGCGCGTTCCCGGTGCCGGTGACCATCATCTCCGGCGCGCTGAGTGACCAAAGCGTGGATTCGCTGTCGTAGGGCCCGCCCTAACCCGCTGATATAACAGCGAAACAGCCACCCCGCCCCTTGATCGTGCGTTCGCCGTCGCCATCTGCTACTGGATAGGGCACGCGCCGGCCTTGAACCGGCGACGTCTGGAGAAAACCATGTTCATTCAAACCGAAGCCACCCCCAATCCCGCCACGCTGAAGTTCATTCCCGGCCGCGTCGTCGTCGACAGCCCGGTGGAATTTGCGAGCCGCGAATCGGCCACGCGCTCGCCGCTCGCCGAGAAGCTGTTCGACGTGCCCGGCGTCACCGGCGTGTTCTATGGATCGGACTTCATCACCGTGACCAAAGCGAACGGTGAATGGCAGCAGCTCAAGCCCGCGATCCTCGGCGCCATCATGGAGCACTACATGTCCGGCGCGCCGCTGCTCGCGGACGGCGCGGCCACCAGCGATGCCGATCTCGACGACGAGGACGAGTTCTTCGACGAGGCCGATGCCGAGACCGTCGACGTGATCAAGGATCTGATCGAGACCCGCGTGCGGCCGGCGGTCGCCAATGACGGCGGCGACATCACCTTCCGCGGCTTCAAGGACGGGATCGTCTATCTCAACATGAAGGGCGCCTGCTCCGGCTGCCCGTCATCAACCGCGACGCTCCAGCACGGCATCCAGAACTTGCTCAAACACTTTGTGCCTGACGTGGTCGAAGTCCGGCCGATGTAAAGGTGCCGTAGATTCCATGGGGCGGTGAGCGAGCCCTATCCGTTAGGTTTGGGTTTCCACACTCGAACCACCGGAGAGTCTGATGCAAGCATCGACCGAGAGCACGCCCACCGCCGGACATAGTGGCACAATTTTCGTTGCAATCGAACTGAGCCAGCGGAGCTGGCTGGCA
>NZ_FOBX01000050.1 GCF_900109945.1 Bradyrhizobium sp. OK095 | reverse complement strand
GCTCCTTGAACCGATCAATCGGCGGCAATTTCGAACGGCTGTGGATGGTGTGGACGGGGACGCCTACGACAAGTCGTTCACGAGCTGGGATCATTTGGTCGCACTGATCTATGCGCAACTGAGCGGCAACGACAGCCTGCGCGCCGTCGTGGCCGGCTTTAACGCCAATTCTCAGCACCACTATCATCTTGGGACCGGCAAGCTGCGCCGCTCGACACTGTCAGATGCCAATGCCCGCCGCCCGGTCAGCGTCTTCGCGCAGACCTTTGCGACGCTGTCGGCAATGGCCAGTCGGCAGCTGCGATGCGAAGGCAAGGAGATGGTGCGCCTGATTGATGCCAGCCCGATCCCACTCGGCAAGGTCTGCAACTGGGCGACGTGGAACGGCCGCATCCGCGGCATGAAGCTGCACGCCGTCTACGATCCCAAGGGTGATGTCCCGTCGTCCGTCGAGGTGACGTCAGCCAACGTCAACGACATCGAGATCGGTCGTCAGGTTCCGATCCAGCCAGGCACAACCTACGTGTTCGACAAGGGATATTGCCGCTTTGACTGGTGGCAGAAGATCAACGACAGCAAGGCTTTGTTCGTGACCCGGGCCAAGCAACGCATTCGGCTTCGGGCGTTCAAGCATCGCACCATCCGCAAGCGCAAGGGCGATGGCTTCAAGATCATCGCCGATGACGAGGTCAAGCTAGTTTCCAAGGGTGATTCACGGCTGCCAATACCGCTGCGCCGTATCAAGCTCAGGCGCGAGAACGGTGGCGTGATGACGCTTCTGACCAACGATCTTGACCGCACCGCCGTCGAGATCGCCGCTCTCTACAAGAGCCGATGGCAGATCGAGTTGCTGTTTCGCTGGATCAAGCAACATCTCGATATCCGCAAGTTTCTCGGAACCAACGACAACGCAATCCGCTTGCAAGTGCTCGCGGCTATGATCGCCTATCTGCTGCTGCGGATCGCGGCCCGGACCAACTGCATCAAAATGCTTCCCCTCAGGCTGGCCGAACTCGTCGGCCAGCTTCTGTTCACCCGCCGAGCCCTTGCCACGATCGACAAGCCCCCGCCCATCAACCCCAGCCGCCGCCAATCCTGCAAA
>NZ_FOBX01000011.1 GCF_900109945.1 Bradyrhizobium sp. OK095 | reverse complement strand
AATGATCCCAGCTCGTGAACGACTTGTCGTAGGCGTCCCCGTCCACACCATCCACAGCCGTTCGAAATTGCCGCCGATTGATCGGTTCAAGGAGCTTGCCAAAAATGCTATCGTTAAATCGCATGCCCGGTCCCTTTCTGAGTCTCGACAACCAGAAAGTACCGGCTTCATGCCGGTTAAACTGGGCATGCTCCGCGGCATAGTGAATCATTCCCCGGACAGCCCTGCCTTGCGGGGGAGGGGCAGGGAGAGGGGTGCCACACAGGGACTCTCTCGATTTGCGCGCGCGGCATGATCGCAGATGGATAGACCGTTTCCTGGGCTACCCCTCTCCCCCGCCCTCCCCCGCAAGGGGGGAGGGAGCGCACCTCCTGCGTAGCTAGCGCGAGAACACCAGCGTCAGATTGTTCGCGGGCATCTCGATCGTATCGACCAACCGAAGGCCCACGGCCTTTGCGAGTATCTCGACGTCGCTGATATCACGCACGCCCCAGTCGGGATTGCCTTCGCGCAAGGAGGTGTCGAACACGGCGTTGCTGAGCGCGGTGTGCTTGCCGTCACGCTTGAATGGGCCGTAGAGGAACAGCTTGCCGTCGGCGCGCAGATAGCGGCCGGCGCCGGCGAACAGGCCTTCGGCCACGCTCCAAGGCGCGATGTGGATGACGTTGGCACAGAACAATGCGGCAAGGCTTGTCGGCGCCTGCCCGCTTTTCATCTCCAGGCACCAGTCGGGAGCCGTGAGATCAATCCGCAAGGGCGAGCGGATGTTTGCCAGGCCCGAATGAACGCGCCAGGCCTCGATGCTCTTGAGGTGGCGCTGATTGAGATCGCTCGGCCACCAGATCAGGCCGGGCGTGCGGCGGGCGAAATGAACCACGTGCTGCCCGGTTCCGCTGCCGAGCTCGACCACGTTGCCGGTGGTGCCTGCGAGGTGCTTGTCCAGCGCCGCCCAGAGCGGCTCGTGATTGCGATGAAATGCCGGCGCATCGAGCCGTCCATCCGACTCGACCCGTCCGCCGTCCCTGCCAAATTCGACGACATATTCAGCCAATTGAAGTCCCCTTGAAAAACGAGAACGAGATAAAAAGCAACGCGAGCGCCCAAACGCACTCAAAACAGCAGGCCCGCACCGCACCCCGGGCCCGAATCCGCCGAACAAATAATCTCTTTAGTTGTAATGCGGAAGATATTAACTCCATTTTGGCGCATGCATAGTCTTCATTGTCAGGTGATGGCCTTTGTGCGATGCCCTTTGTGCTTTGGAGCACTATATTTCCGCGAACGAGATCATCGACATAACGCCTCGGAATGACGCCTTGACCGCCTTTCCCCGGACACCCGTCCTGACCATCCTGCTGGCCATCGCCGCCGGCCTTGCCGCAAGCTCCGCGCAGGCGCAATCCACTGTCGCCGAGGGTGAGAGGCTCGCCTTCGACCGCGGCAAGGGCAATTGCCTGACCTGCCACGTCATCAAGGGCGGAGACCTGCCGGGTACGATCGGCCCGGAGCTGAGGGACCTCAAATCAAAATACCCTGATCGCAACGAGCTGGCCGCGATCATCTTCGACGAGACCAAGCGCAATCCGCAGACCATGATGCCGCCGTTCGGTCGTAACAGGATTTTGACCGACCAGGAGATCAGCGCGATCGTTGATTTCCTGCAAACTCTGTGACGTCAGGCACGCCAAGAGACTGTGCAGGAGAGATTTTGATGACCACCACCGGCTCTTATCCGACGCGACGCCTGATCATTCAGGGCGCAGCCACGGTCGCGCTGCTCGGCCTCGGCAATCTGCCGTTCGCGGCGATTCCCGCGCTCGCAGCGGCTAACGACAAATATCCGGAAGAGGCGTTCAAGCTGAAGAACGAAGCCGACGCGATCAAGGCGCTCTACGGCAGGACCGCCGAGCCCTCCGACAAGGTCAAGCTCGATGCGCCTGAGATCGCCGAGAATGGCGGCGTGGTGCCGATCTCGGTGACGACGACGCTCGACAAGGTGACCTCGATCTCGTTCTTCGTGGCCGAGAACCCGAACGCGCTCGCTGCTTCCTACAAGATTCCGGACGGCACGCTGCCTGGTATCGCCAACCGGCTGAAAATGGCCAAGACCAGCAACGTGACCGCGATCGTGGAGGCCGACGGCAAGCTCTACAGCGCGACCAAGGAAGTGAAAGTCACCGTCGGCGGCTGCGGCGGTTAGGAGGATCGGTCCGATGGCATCAAGCATTCGCGTACGCGCAACATCCAACGGCGACATCACCGAGGTGCAGACGCTGATCCAGCACCCCATGGACACCGGCCTGGTCAAGGATGCCAAGGGCGAGCTGATCCCTGCGCACTACATCCAGGAGCTGAAGTTCGAATGTAACGGCAAGGACGTCTTTGTCGCCAATTGGGGCACCGCGGTCTCCAAGGACCCCTATGTCAAGTTCAGCTTCAAGGGCGCCAAGAAGGGCGATGATCTCAAGATCTCCTGGACCGACAACAAGGGCGGCTCGGATACGATCACCGCGAAGATTGCGTGATGAAAGCCCGCATCGCCCTCCTGCTTGGCTCGCTCGGCGCCGCGCTGGTCGCGTTCGCTTTCGCCTCGCCGCGCGTGGTCGCGGCCGACAAGGTCGATCCCGTCACTGACGCCAAAGCGTTCCAGAACTTCTTCTTCCAGAAGTTTCCTGATGTGAAGCACGAGGATTTCGTCAACGGTCCTTATTCCATGAACGAGGACATGAAGCGGCAGTGGCGGGAGAAGGAAGAATTCCCGCCCTACGAGTTCGCGCTCGACGCCGGCAAGGAAATGTTCGCGACACCATTCAAGAACGGCAAGACCTATGCCGACTGCTTCCCGAACGGCGGCATCGGCATCCGCCAGACCTATCCTTATTTCGACGAGAAGGAGGGCAAGGTCGTCACGCTGGAGCTCGCGCTCAACCGCTGCCGCGAGGCCAATGGCGAGGCGCCCTATTCCTACGTCAAGGACGAGATGGCTTCTCTGACGGCCTATATGGCCTTCACCTCGCGCGGCAAGCCGATGGACATCAGGATTCCCGACGATCCCCGCGCCCTCGAAGCGTTCGAGAACGGCAAGCGCTACTTCTACACCCGGCGCGGCCAGCTGAATTTCTCCTGCGCGAGCTGCCATGTGCAGAGCCCGGGCCAGCGCATCCGCGCCGAGATTTTGGCGCCGGCGCTCGGCATTCTGAACGCAATGCCGATCTACCGTTCCGAATGGAGCGGCATGGGCACCACCAGCCGCCGCTTCGTCACCTGCAACAGCCAGACCCGCGCGGTTCCGCTGGAGCCGCAGGCGGAAGAATATCGCGACGTCGAATATTTCCTGTCCTACGTCGCCAACGGCCTGCCGATTTCAGGCCCGGGAGCGCGGCCATGAAGCGGTCACTTACCTTGGCCATGCTGCTCGCATTGAGCCTGGCGCCAGCGGCGCGCGCGGCAAACGAGGCGGATTACAAAGCGGCCTATGCCGCTGCGGAGACTGCTTCCAAGGAGGCAGCCGGCATGCGCAATCAATGGACCGTGACCGTATCGGCGCTGGCGGCCGCCAAAAAAGCGGGCGACGGCGGCGATTTCGATCGCGCCATTGCCGCCGCGAAAGAGGCCGAGGCACTGGCAAAAGCATCAACCTTCCAGGCCACGTCTGAAAAAGAGGCGTGGAAGGCGATGGAAATCCGCTAGACTGAACCTGTTGAAACAGTCGAGCGATCATTGAGGGGCGGAGAATTCGAGATGGCGATCCGCCGCCGCGATTTCCTGAAGAATACAGCATTTGCCGCCGTCTCAGCCGGACTGCCGCGGCTCGCGCGCGGCACTGAGACCGCCAGCATTTACGACCTCGAACGGTTCGGCAATGCGCGCATCCTGCACATCACCGACACGCATGCCCAGCTCAACCCGGTCTATTTCCGCGAGCCCAGCGTCAATATCGGCATCGGCGAGATGGCTGGACGGCCGCCGCATCTGGTCGGCCGCGCCTTCCTCGAACGGTTCGGCATCCGGCCCGACAGCGCCGATGCCTATGCGTTCACCTGCTTCGAGTTCGAGAAGTCCGCCGGCCGCTTCGGCAAGCTCGGCGGCTTTGCTCATCTGAAGACGCTGGTCGACCGCCTGCGCGGCGATGTCGGCGAGAGAAATTCGCTGCTCCTCGACGGTGGCGATCTCTGGCAGGGCACGGGCCTCGCCAACGTCATGCAGGGCCGCGACATGGTCGAGGTCGCCAATCTGCTCGGCATCGAGGCGATGACCGGGCATTGGGAATTCACCTATGGCGAGCAGGCACTGCGCGACAATCTCGAGCGCTTCAAGGGCGAGTTCCTGGCGCAGAACGTTTTCCTGACCGAGGAAGCCGCGTTCAACGATGCCGCCGCCTTCGACAAGGCGAGCGGGCGCGTCTTCAAGCCCTCCGTGATCAGGGAGATCGGCGGCCATCGCGTCGCGATCGTTGGCCAGGCCTTCCCCTATGTGCCGATCGCGCACCCAAAACGGTTCACGCCGGACTGGACCTTTGGCATCCGCGAGGAAGAGCTGCAGAAGTATGTCGACGCCTTGCGCGGCGCGGACAAGGTCGATGCGGTCATCCTGCTGTCGCACAACGGCATGGACGTTGACCTCAAGCTCGCAAGCCGCGTCACCGGCATCGACGTCATCCTCGGCGGCCACACCCACGATGCCGTACCGCAGCCGATTCCCGTGAAGAACGCCGGCGGCACGACGCTCGTCACCAATGCCGGCTCCAACGGAAAATTCGTGGCCGTGCTCGATCTCGCGCTCGACAAGGGCAAGCTCGGCGATGTCAGATATCATCTGCTGCCGGTCTATTCCGAGCTGCTGAAGCCGGATCCCGCCATGGCCGAGCTGATCGGCCGGCTGCGCGCGCCGCATGTGACCGACTGGGCGGAGAAGATCGCAACGCCCGACAGGCTGCTGTATCGCCGCGGCAATTTCTCCGGCCCGGTCGACGAGCTGATCTGCACCGCGCTCCGTACCGAGCTCGATGCGGAGATCGCGCTGTCGCCGGGTTTCCGCTGGGGCGTCACCGCGCTGTCGGGCCAGGCGCTGACCATGGAGGATGTGCTCGCGGAAACCGCGATCACCTATCCCGAAACCTATGTGCAGGAGATGCTAGGGGCAGACATCAAGAACGTGCTGGAAGACATCTGCGACAATCTCTTCAACGCCGATCCCTATTACCAGCAGGGCGGCGACATGGTGCGCGCCGGCGGGCTCAGCTACACCTGCACGCCAACTGCTGCGATCGGCAGCCGTATCTCCGACGTGAAGCTCAACGGTGACAAGACGCTCAGCGCAAGCCACCGCTACAAGGTCGCGGGCTGGGCCTCGGTCAACGGCCAGCAAGGCGCGCCGGTGTGGGATGTCGTCGCTAAATATTTGCGCTCGGGGCGGATGTTTCAGGAGCGGCTCGGCACCGGCGTCACGCTGAAGGGCGTCGAGGACAACCCGGGCATTGCGGGATAGGATGATGCGGTCGCAGATCTTTTCCGCGCTGATGCTGGCGCTGCTCGCCTTCGCCGCGATGCCAATGGCCTCGGCGCAGCAGGTGCCGTTCCAGGACAAGCCGTTCGCCGAGCACAAGATCGTGCTTCAGCTCTCCGACGGCGATGCGAAGAAGCAGGCGCTGGTGCTGAGCGTCGCAAACAATCTGCTGAAGGCTTACGACCCCGACAAAGTTGCGATCGAAGTGGTCGCGTTCGGTCCCGGCGTCGATTTGCTGTTGTCAGGCAACGAGCGCCGCCGGCAGGTTGAGAGCCTGATCGCGCAGGGCGTGCGGTTCGACATCTGCCTCAACACCGTCGACACGATCGAGCGGGAGACGGGCAAGCGGCCTGAGTTCATTCCCACGGCGACGCCGGTGCAGGTCGGCGTCGGGCAGATCCTGTTTCTAGCGGAGAATGGGTACACATTGGTGAGGCCGTAGTCTGAGCCACTGCCCCGCAATAAAAATCTTCTAAATTTTCTTGTATTCACAGTAGATTGCTTCTCTTTATAGTCTCCGGCGTAGTAGAATCCTCGAAATTGGTTCCACGCCGGGTCTTGCCATGATCTTCCGCCAGCTCTTCGACAGCGTTTCGGGCACTTACAGCTACGTCCTCGCCAGCCGCCCCGGCGGCGAGGCGCTGATCCTCGATCCAGTGCTGGAGAAGGTCGACCGCTATTGCCAGTTGCTGCGCGAGCTCGACCTCAAGCTGGTCAAGGCCGTCGACACCCATCTGCATGCCGACCACGTCACCGGGCTCGGCGAGCTGCGCGACCGCACCCATTGCATGACCGTGATGGGCGACCAGACCAAGGCCGACGTGGTGGCCATGCGAGTCGCTGACGGCGACAAGGTGACGATCGAGGGCCTGTCGCTCGACGTGATGTACACGCCGGGCCACACCGACGATTCCTATTCCTATCTGATGGGCGACCGCGTCTTCACCGGCGATACGCTCTTGATCCGCGGCACCGGCCGCACCGATTTCCAGAACGGTTCTTCGCGCGCGCAGTACGATTCGATCTTCAATCGGCTGCTCAAGCTGCCGGACGAGACGATGGTATTCCCCGCGCATGACTACAAGGGCGACACCGTCTCCACCATCGGCGAGGAGAAGCGCTACAATCCGCGGCTCCAGGTGCGCTCGGTCGAGCAATACGTCGAGCTGATGGCCAGTCTGAAGCTGCCCAACCCGAAGATGATGGACGTGGCGGTGCCCGCCAACATGCGGGTCGGCTTGCATCAGGAAGAGCTGGAGAAGGAAGGCCGCGCGCTCAGCGCGGTCGAGGCGATCCGATCGCTCGGCCGGCCCGACATTTTGCTGGTCGATCTGCGCGAGAGCAACGAGCGCGCCAAGCACGGCATGCTCGAAGGTGCGCTGCACACGCCCTATCCCAGCGTCGAGGAGAGCCTGAAGCCCGGCGGCATGCTGCGCGAGGTCGCGGCCGCGACGGGGCGCCGTGTCGTGTTCTTCTGCGCCTTCGGCGAACGCTCGGCGATGGCGGTTGCGGCTGCGAAGGAAGCCGGCCTTACCAGCACCGCCCATATCGCCGGCGGCATCGATGCCTGGAAGAAGGCGGGCGGACCTGTGATGCACTGACGGCTTCGCTGAGGGCCCTTGAGATAAGTCAGGAACCGCACATATTTTCCGGGTAGAAGCGGATGACGCATCACCATCCGGGACCAGCCATGGCCAAGACCAAGCCGAGCGAACCGCCAAAAACCGCCCCGCCCAAGACGAAGACGGCTGAAGACAAGTCAAGGCAGCCGCCGCCCCCGCGCGAGATCGACGACGATTATGAGGATGGCGACATGGCGACGCCGAAGCGCGACCGCTATGGCAACGACGACGAGCCGTTGTGAGGGGTGGCAGGTCCTGGTCACGCTACCTGCCATGCGCCTGCGTTCATGGACAAATAACCGCTCTCCCCGATAGTTTGCGCGTCCCTGAGGGGATGTGAAACGGAACTGCAATGGTCGACGTTCTCGCCGCACCGCAACAAGGCAGGGCGGACAGCGCGCTACGCACGCTGACCGGAATCTCGATCGCGCATTGGGTCAGCCATTTCCATCTGCTGGTGCTGCCGATGCTGTTCCCGTTCCTGAAGGACAGGCTTGGCGTCGGTTATGTCGAGCTCGGCTTCGCGCTCACCACCCTCGCCGTCGTCTCCGGCCTGACGCAGGCGCCGACCGGCTATCTCGTCGACCATTTTGGCGCGCGAAAAATCCTGCTGGTTGGGCTCACGCTCGGCGGGCTGGCGCTGATCCTGCTCGGCCTCCATCTGAGCTACGCCTCGCTGATCGCCTGCGCCGTGCTGCTGGGGCTCGCCAACAGCGTCTATCACCCCGCGGATTACGCGATCCTGGCCGAGCACATGGACGAGGCGCGGATGGGCCGCGCCTTCTCGATCCACACCTTTGCCGGCTATTTCGGCGGCGCCGTGACGCCGGCGATCGTGGCCGCGCTGGTCACGGTGTCGGGCGGCGCCGGCGCATTGATCGCAGCGGGCGCGATCGCCATTCTGGTGGCGCTGCTGCTGGTGGCCATCGGCATCCCCGAGACCGGTGCGCATAAGAAAAAGCCGGGCAACGAAAACGCACCGAAGCAGGCCGTCATCACGCCGGCGCTGATCACGCTGACTGCGCTGTTCATGCTGCTCAGCCTGTCGGTCGCCGGCATCAACAATTTCGGCGTGGTCGCGCTGATGAGCGGCTACGGCACAACCTATTCCGTCGCCAACGTCGCGCTCACCGCGTTCCTCGGCGCCAGCGCCGCGGGCGTGCTCGCGGGCGGCTTCCTCGCCGACCACACCGAGCATCACGGCTATGTCGCGGCGGCCTGCTTTGCCGCGAACGCGGGAATCGTGCTTTTGATCGCGTTGGTGACATTGCCGGGCTGGGCCTTGACCGCGACGATGGCAACCGCAGGCTTCCTCTCCGGCGTGATCGCGCCATCGCGCGACATGCTGGTACGTAATGCCGCGCCTGCCGGTGCAGCCGGCCGCGCCTTCGGCATCGTCTCCACCGGCTTCAATCTCGGCGGCATCGTCAGCCCGCTGCTGTTCGGCTGGATCATGGACCAGAGCGCGCCGCACTGGGTGTTCGGGGCCTCCGTGATCTTCATGCTCGCGACCGTGGTGCTGTCGCCGTTCACGGAGCGGAAGCCAGCCAAGGCTGCCACGCAACCCTGAGCGCACTTCCCCGCGGTTGACACTGCGCTGGCGCGCCCGAAAATGCGCCCAAGCAAAACAACAAAGCGGGAAGAAACACCATGAGCATCCCAGATCTCGTGATCCGCGGCGGCACTGTCGCGGACGGAAGCGGCGGCGAGCTGTTCGAGGCTGACGTCGCCATCATTGGCGGCCGGATCAGCGAAGTCGGGAAGGTCGCGGCCAAGGGCGCCGAAGAAATCGACGCGCGCGGAAAACTGGTGACGCCGGGCTTCGTCGACGTCCACACCCATTACGACGGGCAAGTCACCTGGAGCCAGGACATCACGCCGTCGTCGCAGAACGGCGTCACCACGGCGATCATGGGCAATTGCGGCGTCGGCTTTGCGCCGTGCAAGCCTGTCGACCACACCCGCCTGATCCAGCTGATGGAAGGCGTCGAGGACATTCCCGAGCCGGTGCTGAGCGCCGGCATTCCCTGGGCCTGGGAAAGTTTTCCGGATTACATGGACTGGCTGTCAAAGCGCGATTTCGACATCGATGTCGGCGCGCAACTGCCGCATGCGGCGCTGCGGGTCTATGTCATGGGCGAGCGCGGTGCGCGCCGCGATCCCTCGACCGGCGAAGACAACGCGGCGATGGCAAAACTCGCGGGCGAGGCGGTCCGCTCCGGCGCGCTCGGCTTCTCGACCTCGCGCACGCTCAATCACCGCACATCCACGGGCGATTTCACGCCGACGCTGAAGGCAGGCGAGGACGAGCTCACCGCGATTGCCGGCGCGATGCACAGCCAGGGCCGCAGCGTGCTGCAATTCGTGCTCGATCTCTCGACCCTCCACGAAGATCTGCCGATGATGCTGCGGGTGGCGGACAGCACGAAGTGCCCGATCTCGTTCTCGATCACGCAGAACGACAAGGCGCCAAACCGCTGGCGCCAGACGCTGGACGAGATCAACGCGGCGGCGAAACGCGGCCTCTCCATCACCGCGCAGATCGCGGCGCGTCCCGTTGGGCTCTTGCTTGGTCTCGAGCTCTCGCGAAACCCGTTCCAGACCCATCCGAGCTACAAGGCGATCGCGCATCTGCCGCTGAAGGAGCGGCTCGCCCGGCTGCATCAATCCGAAGTGCGCAAGGCGATCCTGAGCGAGACGGCGACCGCAACCGACGATCCGCTGTTCTTCCGTCCCAACTACGACAAGATGTTTTTGCTCGGCGATCCCCCCGATTATGAGCAGCCGCCAGAGAACGCGCTGGGCCCGCAGGCGCGCAAGCAGGGCCGGCAGCCGGAGGAGCTTGCCTATGATGCGATGCTCTCGGACGAAGGTCGCGGCATGCTCTACGTGCCGTTCCTCAATTATGCCGACGGCAATCTCGATGCGACGCGCGAGATGCTGATCGATCCGCAATCGGTGCCGGGCCTGTCCGACGGCGGCGCGCATTGCGGCATCATCTGCGATGCCAGCTTCCCGACCTATCTGCTGACGCACTGGACCCGCGACCGCACCCGCGGCGAGAAGCTCACGATTCCCTTCGTGATCGCGGCACAGTCGCGCAAGACCGCGCTCTCGGTCGGCCTCACCGATCGCGGATTGATTGCCCCGGGCTACAAAGCCGACGTCAATTTGATCGACTATGACCGCCTGCATCTGCATCCGCCGAAGGTGCATTACGATCTGCCGGTCGGCGGGCGCCGGCTGTTGCAGGATGTCGACGGCTATGAGGCAACGATCGTCTCGGGCGTGGTGACGCGGCGGCAGGGTGAGGCCACGGGACGACGGCCCGGGAAGTTGATTCGGGGCGCGCAGGGGATGAATTGACGAGCGACTGCCACTTACCCTCCTGGAGGAGGGTAAGCCAGCGCCCCCTACGTCGGCGACACCGCGCCCTTCAGCGGGGCAGGCTGCGTCGCGGCAGCACCGCGCGTCAGCCGGGCCTTTTCCGTGTTCGGCCAGAGCAGCAGCAGGCCGATGACACCGGAGCCGACCATCACCACGGCGTTGATGGTGAAGCCGGTCATGTAGCCGTCGACCATGTTGCCGGCGCGTTGGATCACGGTGCCCATCACCATCGGCGCGATGATGCCCGAAAGCGTGTAGAGCGCGCCATAGATGGCGATGACCGCACCGCGCTGCGAGGCCGGGGTAAACTCGCCGAGCATCGGCGGGCAAACGACATAGATCGCGCCGCACAGGCCCGAGCCGACCACGAGCAGCGCGATCTGCAGACCGGCACCCTGCACATGCGGCATCGTCGCCAGGATCAGGCCGCCGAGGATCAGCGGCACCGAGCCGAGCACGCCGCGCGAGATGCGCGTGGTGTAACCGCGCGCCATCATCACCTGCGAGACCCAGCCCGTGATCATGACGATGGTGGCACCGAACACCCAGGGCAGGATCGAGACGAAGCCGGCCTGGCTCTGCGAGAAACCAAGGCCCTTGATGATGAAGGGCGTGAACCAGGTGAGACCGAGCGACAGCGCCCAATAGGCGCCGAACGTCGCGATCACGCAGCCAAGGAAGGTGCGGGAGGTCAGAAGCTGCAAATAGGGGATTTGCGGCTCAGTGGCGGCGAGAGCCTGCGTGTCCTCGAGCGGGCCCTCCTTGCCGAAGGTGAGCCAGGCACAGACCCAGATCAGACCGGCGACGCCGAGCGCGCCGAAGGCGTAGTGCCATGAGTGATTGACGATGACCCAATTCAGCGCCGGCACGGCGAGGATCACGCCGAAGGCCGAGCCCTGCGACAGGATCGCGGTCGGCAGCGTGCGCTTCTCGTCCGGGAACCATTTGTAGATGGCGTGCGCGGCAACCGAGAAGGCCGGGCCTTCGCCCGCGCCGAGCACGATGCGGCAGATCAACAGCGTGGTGAAAGAGACGGTGCCGACCATCGGAAACTGCGCCAGCGCCCAGATCACCGCCAAGGTCAGCAGCACCCAGCGCGTCGGCACCTTGTTGACGATGAAGCCGACCACGATGGCCGAGATCGAGAACAGGATGAAGAACGAGGAGCCGAGCAGGCCGAACTGCTCCGGCTCGAGCTTCAGATCGGTCATGATCGGCACGCCGGCGAGGCCGACGACGATCTTGTCCGCAAAGTTCACCACCATGAAGAGAAAGAGCAGAAACGTGACGGTCCAGGCGCCCTTTGGTGTTGCCTTGGGTGTTCCTGCCGTCTTGGCCGTCATGGACGGCGTTCCCTGAGCGCTCATCGTTCTCCCCGTATGTCTTTTTGGCACTTTTATGATTTGGCCGTTGGTGAAGCTAACAACGGCTTGAACGGCAACGCAACCCCGGCATTTCCGCAGCAAGTGTGCTACGCAGCATTTCCGTTAATTCCGTCCGGCGCCATCCATCGTGCTGAGTATCCGAAATCTCTCCAAGGCCTTCTCCTCGGCCGGCGAACCCGTCCATGTGCTTCGTGGCGTCGACCTCGACCTCAGGGCTGGCGAGCGCGTCGCGCTCACAGGCGAATCAGGCAGCGGCAAGAGCACGCTGCTGCACCTGATCGCGGGGTTAGATGCCGCCGACGCCGGATCGATCCGGCTGGAGGAGACCGAGGTCACCAAGCTGTCGGATGCAGGGCGCGCCGGCTTGCGGCGCAACCGGATCGGTCTGGTTTTCCAGCAATTCAACCTGATCCCGAGCCTGTCGGTCGCCGACAATCTAGCCTTCCAGGCGAGGATCGCGGGCCGGCAGGACGCAGCCTGGACCAAGGAGCTGGTCGAGCGGCTCGGACTGGGCGACCTCCTCAAACGTTATCCAGAGCAATTATCAGGCGGCCAGCAGCAACGGGTCGCGATCGGCCGGGCGCTGGCGACCAAGCCGTCGCTGCTGCTCGCGGACGAGCCGACCGGCAATCTCGATGAGGCTACCGCCGAGAACGTGCTGGCGCTGGCCCGCGACCTCGTCGCGCGGACCGGCTGCGGCTTCCTGATGGTGACGCACAGCCTGCATCTGGCCGGCACGCTCGACCGCCACCTCACTTTGCATGCGGGACGAATCGCATGAGGCGCGCGCTGTGGGTTCTCGCGGTGCTCCTGAGCCACTGGCGGCGGCACAAGATGCAATTCGCAACGCTGCTGATCGGGCTGATCGCGGCAACTGCATTGTGGAGCGGCGTGCAGGCGATCAACCAGCAGGCCCGCAACGCCTATGACCGCGCCGCTGCGACCTTTGGCGGGGTGCGCACCGCGATGCTGGTCGCGCCTGACGCGGCGACCTTTTCGCAAGAGCTGTTCGTCAAGCTCCGCCGTGCGGGCTGGCCGGTTTCGCCGATGCTGGAGGGCCGCATCCAGGTCAACGGCCGCTCGGTGCGGCTGCTCGGCGTCGAGCCGGTGACGATGCCGGCCGAAATCGGCAACGCACCGCGCCTCGGTGCTTCGGATCTGGGCAGTTTCGTTGCCCCGCCCGGCCAGACGCTGGTGGCCCGGGAAACGCTGAACGATTTGCAGGAGCCGGAAGGTGCTGCGCCACCGATCAGCAGCGGCGCAAAACTGCCGCCGCTGCGCGTGCTGCCGCAGCTCGTCCCCAACGTTCTCGTCGTGGATATCGGCATGGCGCAGCGTCTCCTGAACAAGCCGGATCAGGTGTCGCGGCTTCTGATCGGCAAGCCGAAGGGCAAGCCGGCGCCGCTCGCAAGCATCGTCGGCGAGCAGCTGCAGCGGGTCGAGCCAAATGCGGAGACGGAGCTGGAACGCCTCACCGACAGTTTCCATCTCAACCTCTCCGCCTTCGGCCTGCTGTCGTTCTTCGTCGGCCTGTTCATCGTCAACTCGGCCGTCGGCCTCGCCTTCGAGCAACGGCTGCCGATGCTGCGGACGTTGCGGGCCTGCGGCGCCTCGGCGCGGCTGGTCAACACGGTGCTGGTGGTCGAGCTGGTGGCGCTGGCACTCGTCGCGGGCCTGATCGGGCTCGTCTGCGGCTATTTCATCGCGGCAGCGCTGTTGCCCGACGTCGCGGCGTCACTGCGCGGGCTCTATGGCGCGCAGATCCCGGGGCAGCTCACGCTGCAACCGGAATGGTGGCTCGCCGGCATCGGCATCAGCATCGCCGGCGCGATGGTAGCGGCGGCGACCAGTCTGATCAAGGCGATCCGGATGCCGGTGCTGGCGACCGCGCAGCCGCACGCCTGGCAGCAGCGGCAGCGCCGCTGGCTGATCCTGCAAAGCGCTGCGGCCTGCATGGTGTTCGTGGTCGCGCTGCTGCTGCTTCAATACGGACAATCGCTGATCGCAGGTTTTGGCGTGCTGGCCGCGCTGATGCTTGGCGCGGCGCTGATCCTGCCGGCGTTCCTCGAGATCATCCTGCTCGTGGGCCAGCGCTGCGCAAAAGGACCGCTGTCGCTGTGGTTCTGGGCGGACAGCCGGCAGCAACTCTCGGGATTGTCGCTCGCGCTGATGGCGCTGCTGCTTGCGCTCGCCGTCAATGTCGGGGTGTCCACCATGGTGGAAACCTTTAGCCGCACCTTTATCGGCTGGCTCAACGGGCGGCTCGCGGCTGATGTCTACATCAGCGCTTCCGACAATGCGCAGGGCGTTACGATCCGCAACTGGCTGAAGGAGCGCAGCGATGTGCAGGCGATCCTGTCGGGCGGACGTGCCGAGACACAGGTGCAGGGTCAGCCGGTCGAGTTGCTCGGCCTGCCCGATCACGCGCTCTATCGCGAACGCTGGCCGCTGCTGGAGACCGCGCCACGTGCCTGGACGCAACTTGTGCCGGGCAATGCCGCCTTCATCAGCGAGCAGCTGAGCCGTCGCCTCAACGTCCGCGTCGGCGATGTCATCGAAGTGCCGGCGCCGGGCGGGACCTGGGAGCTCGATATCGTCGGCATCTATGCCGATTACGGTAATCCCAAGGGACAGCTCGCGGTGAATGTCGCGGCGCTGATCCGGCATTTTCCGCAGACGCCGCAGACGCGGATCGGCCTCATCGTCGCAAAGCAGAATATCCCCGGCCTGATTGCGGCGCTGCAAAAGCAGTTCGCACTCGACGACCGCAGCGTGGCCGACCAGGCGACGGTGAAGGCGGAATCGATCCGCATCTTCAACCGGACTTTTGCAGTCACTTCCGCTTTGAATGCGTTTACGCTCGGCGTCGCGGGCATCGCGCTTCTGACCAGCCTCTTGACGCTGGCGAATTCGCGCCTGCCGCAGTTGGCGCCGCTCTGGGCGATCGGCATCACGCGGCCGCGCCTTGCCGCGATCGAGTTGACCAAGACGCTGTCGGTCGCGCTGTTCACTTCGCTGCTGGCGGTGCCGCTCGGGCTGTTAGTGGCGTGGTGCCTGATCGCGATCGTGAACGTCAAAGCGTTCGGCTGGCGGCTGCCGTTCCATGTGTTTCCACTGCAACTGGCCGAGCTGGTTGCAGTCGCGCTGATCGCTTCGCTGCTTGCAGCACTGCTGCCGACGATACGGCTGGCGCGGATGCAGCCGGCAAGCCTCGTCAAGGTGTTTGCAAATGAGCGCTGACAGGATATCGCGGCGCGCCGTCGCCGGCGGAATCGCGGCGCTCGCTCTTACGCGGCGCGCTGCCGCGCAAGGATATGCCGGGCTCGGTGAGACCGCCGACGGCTTTGCGAAGGTGACGCCGGGAAAGACATTCGCCTTTCCGGCGGATCACGGACCGCATCCGGAGTTTCGCATCGAGTGGTGGTATCTCACGGCGAATCTCACAGATAGCAGCGGCGCGGCTTGCGGCCTGCAATGGACGTTGTTCCGTCAGGCAACGCAGCCGGGGCCGCAAGGCGAAGGCTGGGCCAATCAGCAAATCTGGATGGCGCATGCCGCGGTGACGCGCGCCGACACGCACCGCTTCAGCGAAGTGTTTTCGCGCGGCGGGATTGGACAAGCCGGCGTCGAAGCAAAGCCATTTGCGGCGTGGATCGACGATTGGGAGATGAAGAGTTTTGAACGCACCGACGATCGCGCCCTGGCGCCGGTCACGCTGAAGGCCTCCGGCGCCGACTTCAGCTATGCGCTGACGTTAGAGGCCGATCGTCCGGTGGTGCTGCAAGGCGACCGCGGCTTCAGCCGCAAGTCCGAGCGCGGGCAAGCCTCCTATTATTACAGTCAGCCGTTCTACCGCGCACGCGGCACGCTCACCATCGACGACAAGCCTGTCGACGTCTCCGGGCAGGCATGGATGGATCGCGAATGGAGCAGCCAGCCGCTCGACGCCGATCAGACCGGCTGGGACTGGCTGTCGCTGCATCTTTCATCCGGCGACAAGCTGATGCTGTACCGGCTGCGCCAGAAGGACGGCAAGGACTATCCGTTCGGTAACTGGATCAGCGCCGCCGGCGATACGCAGATGATTGCGGGTGGCGACATCCAGATGATTCCGAAGGCGACCACCGAGGTCGCGGGTCGCAAGCTGCCGGTCGAATGGCAGATCGCGATACCCTCGCGGTCCTTCTCGATTTCCTGCAAGCCGATCAACCCAAAAGCCTGGATGGGGACCGGCTTCTCCTATTGGGAGGGGCCGATCAGCTTTGCCGGCACGCATAACGGCGTTGGCTATCTCGAGCTGACGGGCTATTGAGTCGCGACCTCTTCAAAGGGATTAGCGATGTATCATCTCACCGCCCTCGTCACGCTGCTGGCGATTGCATTTTATTTCTTCACCTGCATGAACGTCTCGCGGTCGCGGTCGAAGACGGGCATCAAGGTGCCGGCGACATCGGGCCATCCCGATTTCGAGCGCGCCTTCCGCATCCAGGCGAACACGCTGGAATGGATGCCGATTGTCCTGCCGGCGCTCTGGCTGTTCGCGATCTATATCGGCGATGCCATTGCAGCCGGCATCGGCGCGGTCTGGATCATCGGCCGCATCGTCTATTTCATCGGGTATTCGAAGGCGGCGGCAAAGCGCGGCCCGGGATTTCTGATCCAGGGCATCGCCGCCATCGCGCTATGGGCGGGAGCGTTGGGGGCGGTGGTGTTGCGGCTGGTTTAGGGAAGCGCGGCATCACACGCGCTCGTGTCCCGGGCGCGGTGCAGCGTGTAACGCTGCGCCGCTGAACCGGGACCCAATCCGGCCTCGAAACGTGGAGAAGCATGGGTCCCGGCTCTGCGCAGCAACGCTACGCGTTGCAGCGCGTCCGGGACACGAGAGGTCTACTTCGTCAACGGGCAGCCGCTGTCCTTGGCGGTGAAGAAGGCCTTGTCGCCGGGAACGGTGGCGATCAGCTTGTAATAGTCCCAGGGCTTCTTCGACTCCGACGGCTTCTTAACCTCGAACAGATACATGTCGTGGACCATGCGGCCGTTCTCCAGCACCTTGCCGCCTTGCGCGAAGTCGTCGTCGACCGGAAGCTCCTTCAGCTTCTTGGCGACCGCCTCCGAATCCTTGGTGCCAGCGGCCTTGACCGCCTTGAGATAGCTCAGCGTCGCCGAATAGGTGCCGGCCTGGATCATGTTCGGCATCCGGCTGGTGCGCTTGAAGAAGCGCTCGCCGAAATTGCGGGTGCGATCATTGAGATCCCAGTAATAGCCCTCGGTCAGCACCAGGCCTTGCGCAGCCTGCAATCCGAGGCCGTTCACTTCGGCGAGCGTCATCAACAGACCCGCAAGCTTCTGGCCGCCGGAGACGAGGCCGAATTCGGCCGCCTGCTTGATCGAGTTGGTGGTGTCGAGGCCGGCATTGGCAAGGCCGACGATCTTCGCCTTCGAGCTTTGCGCCTGGAGCAGGAAGGAGGAGAAGTCCGAGGAGTTGAGCGGCACGCGCACCGAGCCGATCACCTTGCCGCCATTGGCCGTGACGATCTCGCTGGTGTCCTTTTCCAGTGCGTAACCGAAGGCGTAATCCGCGGTGAGGAAGAACCAGCTGTCGCCGCCGGCCTTGGTCAGCGAGCCGCCGGTGCCGACGCCGAGCGCGCGGGTATCATAGGCCCAGTGAAAGCCGTAGGGCTGGCAGGCATCGCCGGTGAGGCGCGAGGTCGCGGCGCCGACGACGATATCGATCTTCTTCTTTTCCTTGGAGAGCTCGTGGATGGCGAGCGCGACCGAGGAGGTCGTGAGCTCCGTGATCATGTCGACGTTTTCGACGTCGTACCAGCGCCGCGCGATCGAGGTCGCGAGATCCGGCTTGTTCTGGTGGTCGGCGGTGACCATCTCGATCTTCTGGCCGAGCACTTCGCCGCCGAAATCCTCGATCGCCATCTTGGCGGCTTCGACCGAGTATTTTCCGCCGTAATCGGCATAGACGCCGGACTGGTCGTTGAGGATGCCGATCTTGACGCCTTGCGCGGAGGCCGGCGCAGCCAGCAGCAAGGCCGACATTGCGACGGCGGCCAAAAGTGCTGATTTCATGTGTTAGCTCCCAGCAGTGTTCTGTTTTGAAATCGCGCGGAGTGTAGTGAAGAACCCCGGCGCTGCCCATCCATTTCGGCGTAGGCCGTTAGTATGGGATTCTGCACACCAAACAAACGGTGCGGTCCCGGCAAAAACCGGGACCGACAAATTGTCAGGCCGCGACCTCCGGCTTCTTCCCCTCGTTGCGCCCCTCGGCCAGGTTCCGCACCACGACGTAGAAGATCGGCGTAAACAACAGGCCGAACAGGGTGACGCCGATCATGCCGAAGAAGACGGCGACGCCGACGGCCTGCCGCATCTCCGAGCCGGAACCGGACGAGATCACCAGCGGCAGCACGCCGAGGATGAAAGCGAAGGACGTCATCAGGATCGGCCGCAGACGCAATCGACAGGCGTCGATCACCGCCTCCAGCCGTGGCTTGCCCTCCTTCTCGATGTCGCGCGCGAACTCGACGATCAGGATCGCGTTTTTCGCGGCTAGTCCGACCAGCACGACGAAGCCGATCTGGGTGAGGATGTTGACGTCCTGCCCCATGATGCGCACGCCGATGGTGGCAGCTAACAGGCACATCGGCACGATCAGGATCACCGCGAATGGCAGCGTCCAGCTGCCATATTGCGCGGCGAGCACGAGATAGACGAACAGCACGCAGATCGGGAACACATAGAGACCCGCATTGCCGCCGGTGACCTGCTGATAGGACAGATCCGTCCATTCAAAGGTGAAGCCGCTCGGCAGCGTGTCGTCCGCGAGCTTCTTGATGGCATCGAGCGCGGTGGTCGAGCTGGTGCCCGGCGATGGTTCGCCCTGCAGCTCGGACGCCGCATAGAGATTGTAGCGCGCGACGCGATCGGGTCCCGAGACGTCCTTGAACTCGACCACGCTGCCGAGCATCACCATGTCACCCGAAGCATTGCGCGTGCGCAGTCGCGAGAGGTCGCTTGGTTCTTTCCGGAACGGAAAGTCCGCTTGCGCCGTGACGTGATAGGTGCGGCCGAACAGGTTGAAGTCGTTGACATAGGTCGATCCGAAATAGGTCTGGATCGTGTCGTTGATGTTGGCGATCGGCACGCCGAGCTTCTGCGCCTTGGTGCGGTCGATGTCGACGAACAGCTGCGGCGTGTTGGCCGAGAACGGCGAGAACACCGTGGGAGCGAGCAGCGAGGGCGATTTGCGCGCCGCGGCGACAAGCTCGTCGGTGGCCGCGGCGAGCAGCTCCGGCCCGCGGCCCTGGCGGTCCTGGATGCGGATGGTGAAGCCGCCGCCGGTGCCGATGCCGGGCACGGCCGGCGGCGGAATGACGATGATGAACGCGCCCTGGATCGCGGCGAGCCGCTTGCGCAGCTCGGCCGTGATGGCGTTCGCCGTCAGCCCCTTCTTCAGGCGCACCTCGGGTTCATCGAACACCGGGAACAGTGCGGCCGCGTTGCCGGCCTGCGTGCGCGTCGCGCCGGAGAAGCCCGCGAAAGCGGCAACGCGGACGATACCCGGCGTATCCAGCGAGATCCGCTCGATCTCGCGGACGATCTCGGTGGTGCGCGCCAGCGACGCCGCGCCCGGCAATTGCACGGAGATGATGACGTAGCCGCGATCCTGCGCCGGAATAAAGCCTTGCGACGTGGTCCCGATCAGCCAGCCGGCACTGCCGATCAGCACGATATAGATCAAGATCATCACCACCGAATGCCGGATCACGAAACTGGCGACGCCGGCATAGCCATGCGCGAGCCGGTCGAACACACGGTTGAAGGCGCCGGTGAAGGCACCCCACGCCCGCGCGAGGAGATTCCAGGCGGCGGGCGGCCGCTTCTCCTCGTGCGGGACGAGGAGGAGCGAGGCCAGCGCTGGCGACAGCGTCAGCGAGCAGAAGCAGGAGATCGCGGTCGCCACCGCAATGGTGACGGCGAATTGCTGGAAGAACTGCCCGGAAATACCGCCGATGAACGCGGTCGGCACGAACACCGCGCACAGCACCAGCGCGATCGAGACCAGCGCGCCGCCGACCTCTTCCATGGTCTTGAGCGCGGCGTCGCGACGACTCAAGCCATGCTCGAGATGGCGCTCCACATTCTCGACCACCACGATGGCGTCGTCGACGACGATGCCGACGGCGAGCACGAGGCCGAATAGCGTGAGGTTGTTGATGGAGAAGCCGAGCGCGGCCATCACCGCGAAGGTGCCGACCAGCGAAACCGGGATCGCGATGATCGGAATGATCGCGGGCCGCCATCCTTGCAGGAACACCAGCACCACGATGACCACGAGCAGCATGGCCTCGTAGATGGTCTTGATCAGCTCGTGGACGGATTGCGCGATGAACTCGGTGGGGTTGTAGCCGATATTGTAGTCGAGCCCCTTCGGAAAGCTCGCCTTCAGCTTCGTCATGGTGTCGGAGATATTTTTTGCGGTCGCGAGCGCGTTCGATCCCGGCCGCTGCGTCACCAGCATGGCGACGGCGGATTTGCGCAACAGGAAGCTGTTGGTGGAGTACGCGAGAGCACCGAGCTCGATGCGGGCGACGTCGCGCAGCCGCACCGTGCGGCCGTCGGAGCCGGCCTTGATCAGAATGTCCTCGAACTGCTTCTGGTCTTTCAAGCGCCCGGTGAAAACGAGGTTTGGCTGGAACGCGCGGTCGGCGATCGGTGGTTCGGCGATCTGGCCACCTGCGATCTGGACGTTTTGCGCACGGATTGCCGCCAGCACTTCAGTCGAGGTCAGGCCGAGATTGGCGATGCGATCAGGGTCGAGCCACAGCCGCATCGAATAGTCGCGCGCACCAAAGATCTGGATGTCGCCGACGCCGTCGATGCGCAGCAGCTGGTCGCGGACCTGGAGCAGCGCGTAGTTGGAGATGTAGAGCTGGTCGAAGGTGTCGTCGGGCGACAGCATGAACACGACCATCAGGATGTCGGGCGAGTTCTTGCGGGTGACGACGCCGTTGCGCTGCACTTCGTCCGGCAATTGCGGCTGAGCGATCGCGACGCGGTTCTGGACCAGCACCTGGGCCTTGTCGAGATCGGTGCCGAGCTTGAAGGTGACGGTGATCGTCAGCTGCCCGTTCGAGGTCGCCTGGCTGTAGAGATACAGCATGTCCTCGACGCCGTTGATCTGCTGCTCGATCGGAGCTGCGACCGTGTCGGACACGGTCTGCGCCGAGGCGCCCGGATATTGCGTGGTGACGACGACGGTCGGCGGCACCACTTGCGGATATTCGGAGACCGGCAACGTGGTGTAGGCGAGCGCGCCGACGATCAGCAGCACGATCGACAGCACCATCGCGAGGATGGGCTGGTTGATGGAGAGACGGCCGAGATTCATGACTTGCCACCGGCCGGCGCTGGCGCGGGAGACGGCGCCACCTTGGCGCCGACGCGGGCGCGCTGGATGCCGTTGACGATGACGCGGTCCTCCGGCTTCAGCCCTTCGCGGATCACGCGCAGGCCCTCATCGAGCGGCCCGAGCATCACGGGACGCGCTTCCACGGTGTCGTCAGGCTTGACCACGAACACGATCTTGCGGGACTGGTCAGTCGCAACGGCAACATCCGGGATCAGCAGCGCCTCATAGGGCGCGCTGCCGATCAGGCGGACGCGGCCGAACTGGCCGGGCAGGATCGAGAGGTCGGTATTCTTGACGACGGCGCGGCTGCGCAGCGTGCCGGTGGAGACATCAAGGCGGTTGTCGAGGAAGTTGATGGTGCCGTCATGCGACGGCTTGGTCTCGCCGGCGAGCGTCACCTGCACCGGATTGGCCGTATCGCGCGAGCTCGGGCGCCGGCCCTCCGACCAGAGCTTGCTGTATTTGATGAACGTCGTCTCATCCATGTCGAAATAGACGTAGATCGGATCGAGCGCGACGATCGAGGTGAGAAGCGTCGAGGTGCCCGTATCGCTGCCCTGCACGAGGTTGCCCGGGCTGACGAGATGGCGGCTGACGCGGCCGGTGAGCGGCGCGGTCACATGGGTGAATTCGATGTTGAGCCGGGCGGCCTTCAGCGCACCCGCGGCCTGGGTCTCGGCGGCGTGCGCGGCCTGCAAGGCCTGGCGGCGCTGGTCGACGGCCTGCTCCGAGACCGCACTGGTCTGGACCAGGTTCAGGCCACGGTCGAGCTCGCGCTTGGCAAGCTCCACCTTGGCGCGGGCATCGGAGAGCTGGCCGTCGGCCTGCTCGGCCACCGCTTCGAACGGACGCGGGTCGATCACGTAGAGCAGATCGCCTTGGTGCACGATGGCGCCGTCCTGGAATTCGACCGAGTTGACGAAGCCGCCGACGCGGGGGCGCACCTGCACCTCCTCGACCGCCTCGAAGCGGCCGGTGAACTCGTCCCAATCGGTGACGGTGCGCTTGACCGGCTGGGCGACGGTCACAGGCGGGGGCGGCGGGGCGGCTGCCTGCGAGGCCGGCTTGTCACAGCCGGTCAGTGCGACCGCCGCGGCGAGAAGGCCGGCGATGGCAATGTGCCGAGGCTGAACGAAATCGTGCTTTTTCACAAATGGCTCGCTTCCGTCCGGTCCGCTCATCCCAGGTCCTCGCATGAAAGCCGCGGAAAATGCAGGGTACGCCTCTACCCGCGGGCGCCACAAGATGGGTGGAGTTGATGAACTCTTCAAGACCAATGAATGCGCAATGCTCGGAACAGCGCCCTGGCCGATTGGCGGGTTGACAGCGGGATAGCCCGCTTCGCACGCGGTGATTAGCGGGCGGGATGCGAATGGCCTTATTCGCGTGGCTCATGAATGGAAGACCGCCCTTGCCTTCTCCCTCTCCCCACAAGAACAGGGAGAGACAGGGAGAGGGAGAAGAGCCGCTAGCGTCTTCGCACATGACGGGCACGGCCGGCTCGGCTAGATTGCCCTTACAAAACAAGACGAATTGTCCGGGGAGGACAGGCGTGCACCAGGGACGTGTCGTTTACGGCGCGATCGAGGAGGTCGTATTCGGCCATCCGGCGGCTGAAGCCATCGTCGCGCAGATGGACCGGCTGGGAACGCGCCGCGCTTTCCTGATGGTGTCAGGGACGCTGAATCGAGAGACCGACGAAATCGAGAAGATCAAGCAGGCGCTCGGCGTGCGTTGCGCTGGCCTGTTCGACGCCATGCCGGCGCACACGCCGCGCGAGGCGGTGATCGCGGCGACCAATGCCGCGCGCGAGGCGGGCGCCGATTTGATCGTCACCGTCGGCGGCGGCTCGATCACCGACGGCGCCAAGGCGGTGCAGATCTGTCTTGCCAACGGCATCGACGAGATCGAGGGTATCGAGCGCATCCGCGTGCACAAGGGCGTCACGCCCGAGATGATCGCGCCGACCGTGCGCCAGATCAGCGTGCCGACCACAATCGCCGGCGGCGAGTTCTCATCGATTGCGGGCGTCACCGACCGCAGCACGCATGTGAAGCAGATGCTGCGGCATCCGCTGGCCGTGCCGCGCGCGACCATCCTCGATCCCGCTATCACCGTGCACACGCCGGAATGGCTGTTTCTGTCCACCGGCATCCGCGCCATCGACCATTGCGTCGAGGCGATCTGCTCGCGCGAGACGCACCCTTACGCCGACGCACAATCGGTCAAGGGCCTTGCCATGCTTGCCGACGCGCTGCCGCGGGTGAAGGCCGACCCTGGCGATCTCGACGCGCGGATGGATGCGCAGATCGGCACCTGGCTGTCGATGGGCGCGCTCGCGGCCGGCGTTCCCATGGGCGCGAGCCACGGCATCGGCTACGTCCTGGGCGCGGCCTTCGACGTGCCGCACGGTTACACCTCCTGCATCATGCTGCCGGCGGTGATGCGCTGGAACGCGCGCGACAATGCCGAGCAGCAGATGGTCGTCGCGGCAGCGATGGGTTTTCCCGGCCACAACGCGGCCGACGTGCTCGACGCCTTCATCCGCTCGCTCGGCATGCCGCGCAGCCTGTCGGACGTGCGCGTCTCGCCGGAGCATTTCGACGCGATCGCCGAACAGGCGATGCGCACGAACTGGATCCCGCGCAACCCGCGCAAGATCGAGAGCCCGGCGCAAGTGCGCGAAATCCTGCTTCTCGCCGCTTAATTCACGTGGAGGACTGATGTATCCCGGTCAGCATGCCCGCCTGCGCCCGCTCCAGCCAGCCTTCATCATGGCGGCGACCGGCGAGGCCGTCACCTATCGCGAGCTCGATGCGCGCAGCAATCGGCTGGCGCATCTGTTCCGCAAGCACGGCCTGAAGCGGCTCGATCACTACTCGATCTTCATGGAGAACAATTCGCGCTACCTCGAAGCCTGCGGCGCGGGCGAGCGGTCCGGGTTGTACTACACCTGCATCAACTCGTTCCTCACCGCGGGCGAGCTCGCCTATCTCCTGACCAACAGCCAGTCCAAAATCCTGATCACGTCCGTTGCAAAACTCGACATCGCGCGCGAGGCGATCAACGCCTGCCCCGACGTCAAGCTCTGCATCGTCGCCGACGGTCCCGGCGAGAGCGAGCGCATCGTCGGGCTCGCGGACGTCACCGCCGATCTGCCGACGATTCCGGTCGCGGACGAATGTCTGGGCACATCGATGCTCTATTCGTCGGGCACGACAGGACGCCCCAAGGGCATCATTCGGCCGCTGCCGGAAGAGCCGCCGAAGCACAATCTGCCGCTGTTCGATTTCCTTTCAAAGCTCTGGCACTACCGCGAGGGCATGGTCTATCTGTCGCCGGCCCCGCTCTATCATTCGGCGCCGCAGGCGGCCGTGAACCTCACGATCCGCATGGGCGGCACCGTGATCATCATGGAAAATTTCGATCCCGAGCGCTACCTCCAGCTCGTCGGGCAATGGGGCATCACCCACACTCAGCTGGTGCCGACGATGTTCTCGCGCATGCTGAAGCTGCCGGAAGAGGTACGTGGCCGCTACGATTTGTCGTCGCTTGAGATCGCAATCCACGCCGCGGCCCCTTGCCCTGCGCTGGTCAAGGACGACATCATCAAATGGTGGGGGCCGATCATCCACGAATATTACGGCGCGACCGAAGGGCTCGGCTTCACCGCCTGCAACAGCGAGGAATGGCTTAGCCATCGCGGCACCGTCGGCAAGGTGCTGCTCGGCGACCTCCACATTCTCGACGAGGACATGAAGCCGTGCCCGACCGGCACGCCGGGGCAAGTGTGGTTCAAGACCGGATCGCCATTCGAATATTTCAACGACCCCGAGAAGACCAAAGAGGCGCGCTCGGCCGACGGCAGCATGAGCACGGTTGGCGACGTCGGCTATGTCGACGACGACCGTTTCCTCTACCTCACCGACCGCGCCACCTTCATGATCATCTCGGGCGGGGTGAACATCTATCCGCAGGAATGCGAGAATCTGCTGATCACCCACCCGAAGGTCGCGGACGCCGCGGTGTTCGGCGTGCCCAATCCCGATCTCGGCGAAGAGGTGAAGGCGGTGGTGCAGCCGATGCCGGGCGTGGTGCCGGGGCCGGGGTTCGCCGAGGAGTTGATTGCCTTCTGTGCGCAATCGCTGTCGCGGCAGAAGGTGCCGCGCTCGGTCGATTTCGAGAAGGAGCTGCCACGGCTGCCGACGGGGAAGCTGTACAAGCGGCTGCTGCGAGACCGGTATTGGGGCAACAAGACGTCGCGGATCGTGTGAAGCCGGATGTCGTCCGAGGGAACTTCTCACATTGTGAGAGAAAGGCATGCGGCTTTAGGTCATCCGAAGTGTCGAGGCCGCCGCGGGCCTTGCCGGTTGCCTGCACCCGCGCGCATGGCTATCGTCAAATAAAATCAGGCCGCAAAGGCCGATTGCTTGAGGGAGAGAAGCATGCGGAGCGTGCGGGCGCTCGCCGCGATGGCGGCGCTGTCTTTGCTGGTATTTTCGACCATCACATTCGCCGGCGAGCCCAAGCAGGGCGGGATTTTGCGGATGTATCACCGCGACAGTCCCGGCAATGCCTCGATCCATGAAGGCGCGACCTATTCGCTCAACATTCCCTTCATGCCGGTGTTCAACAACCTGGTCATCTACAAGCAGGACGTACCGCAGAACAGCATGGATTCCATCGTCCCCGAGCTCGCCGAGAGCTGGGCCTGGGTCAACGACAACAAGACGCTGACCTTCAAGCTGCGCCAGGGCGTGACATGGCACGACGGTAAGCCGTTCACCTCAGCGGATGTGAAGTGCACCTTCGACATGCTGATGGGCAAGTCGCAGCAGAAATTCCGGCAGAACCC
Organism: Bradyrhizobium sp. OK095; assembly: GCF_900109945.1. GTDB lineage: Bacteria > Pseudomonadota > Alphaproteobacteria > Rhizobiales > Xanthobacteraceae > Bradyrhizobium. The sequence continues at coordinate 224,082 of NZ_FOBX01000011.1, read as the reverse complement.
GCGCAAGAATTGGTACAATGAGGTCAACGACGTCACGCCCAACGGTGATTTCGAGGTCTCCTTCAACCTGAAACGGCCCCAGCCCTCGCTGCTGGCGCTGCTCGCCTCCGGCTATACACCGGTCTATCCCTGCCATGTCTCGCCAGGCGACATGCGCACCCATCCAATCGGCACCGGCCCGTTCAGATTCGTCGAGTTCAAGGCCAATGAATCGATCAAGCTTGTCCGCAATCCCGACTATTGGAGGAAGGGCCGGCCCTATCTCGACGGCATCGAATTCACGATCATCCCGAATCGTTCGACCGCGATCCTCGCCTTTGTCGCCGGCAAGTTCGACATGGCCTTTCCGACGCACATTACGATCCCGCTGCTGAAGGACATCAAGTCCCAGGCGCCGAACGCTGTCTGCGTCGTCGAGCCCACCAACGTCGCGACCAACATCATCGTCAACTCGACGGCGCCACCGTTCGACAATCTCGACGTTCGTCGCGCCATGGCGTTGGCGCTCGACCGCAAGGCGTTCATCTCGATCCTGTTCGAGGGCCAGGCCGACATCGGCGGCACCATGGAGCCGGCGCCGGCCGGGCTGTGGTCGATGCCGAAGGAGATGCTGGAAAGCATTCCGGGCTACGGCCCCGACGTGGCCGCCAACCGCGAGGAGGCGAAGAAGCTGATGCAGAAGGCGGGCTATGGCCCGGACAAGCATCTTTCGGTCAAGGTCTCGACCCGCAACATCAACGACTATCGCGACCCAGCCGTCATCCTCATCGATCAACTCAAGAGCATTTACATCGACGGCGAGCTCGACGTGGTAGAGACCGCGAACTGGTTCCCGAAAGTCGCGCGTAAGGACTACATGCTCGGGCTCAATCTCACGGGCAACGCCGTCGACGACCCCGACCAGTCCTTCTACGAAAACTATTCCTGCGGCTCCGAGCGCAACTACACCAATTACTGCAACAAGGAAATCGAGAAGCTGTTCGACGCACAATCGCAGGAGATTGACGTCGCCAAACGCAAGAAGCTGGTGTGGGACATCGACAAGAAATTGCAGGAAGACGTCGCGCGTCCGATCATCTTCCATAGCCGGCTGGGCAGTTGCTGGCAGCCTTACGTCAAGGGCATTACCGTGATGGTGAACAGCTCTTATAATGGCTACCGCTACGAAGACGTCTGGATGGACAAGTAGCGCGGCGGACGGGCGGCTCAAGAGCTCGGCGGGAGAGCGCAGATGTTTGCCTATCTGGTGCGGCGCCTGTTCCTGATGCTCGTGACCCTGTTCGGGATCTCGATCGTCATCTTCTTCCTGCTGCGCGTCGTCCCCGGCAACATCGTCGACATCCTGTTTGCCGCGGCCGGCTATGTCGACCCCGCCGACAAAGCCAATCTGGAAAAAGAGCTCGGTCTCGACCAGCCGCTGGTGGTGCAGTATCTGCACTGGATCGGCGGCTTCCTGCGCGGCGATTTCGGCTACTCCTATGTGTCCGAGAAACCCGCACTTCAGGAGATCCTGCCGCGAATCCCGATCACGGCGCGGCTTGCGGGCCTCGCACTGTTGTTCTCCGCCTCTATCGGCATTCCGCTCGGCGTCATCAGCGCCGTGAAGCAGGGCACGCGGCTCGATTATGCGCTGCGCGTCGTCAGCCTCAGCGGATTGTCACTGCCGTCGTTCTGGCTCGGCCTGCTGATCCTCACCGCATCGGTGGCGATGTTCGGCCAGATCCCGATCTTCAACCCGAACCCGCAGACCTGGCTGGAAGCGTTCGCGACCTATGCCGTGCCCGCTGCCGCCGTCGGCTTCCGCAGCGCCGCGCTGACCATGCGCATCACGCGTTCTTCGATGCTGGAGGTGCTGCGGCAGGACTACATCCGCACCGCGCGTGCCAAGGGCGCTTCCGAGGCCGCGGTGAACTACCAGCACGCCCTGAAGAACGCGATTTTGCCTGTGATTACCGTAATCGGCATCGAGGCCGCGTTCCTGATCGGCGGCCTGATCGTCACAGAGACCGTGTTCAACATCCCCGGCGTCGCGCGTTTCCTGGTCGAGGCGATCCGCTGGCGCGACTATCCGATCGTGCAGAACCTCGTGATGCTGATTGCGATCGTGGTGGTGAGCGCGAATTTCATCGTCGACATGCTCTACGCGGTGTTCGACCCGCGGATCAGGTACACGGATTAGGAGATCAGTTTGGCCGCGATCGACTATGAGGTTGAACTGAGGCGCGCCGGCGCCTACGCGCCCGCCGGCTGGCGGCGCGTGCTGTTCCTGGCGCAGCGGCATGTGCTCGGCGCGGCCGGGCTCGTCATCATGATCGTGTTCGTGCTCACCGCGATCTTCGCCAACTTCATCGCGCGCTACGACCCCCTGACGATCGACGCCGCCAGCGCGCTGGCGCGCCCGAGCCTCGCCCACTGGATGGGCACGGACTCGTTCGGCCGCGACGTGTTCAGCCGCATCATCCATGGGGCGCGAATCTCGCTCGCGGTCGGGATCGGCTCGACCGCACTCGGCGGCACGATCGGCGTCATCGTTGGCCTCACCTCCGGCTATCTCTCCGGCTGGGTCGATCTGGTTTTCCAGCGCGTCTCCGATGTCCTTCAGGCGCTGCCGCTGCTGGTGCTGGCCTTGATCATGACGGCGGCACTCGGTCCGTCCCTGCCGAACGTCATCATTGCCATCGCCATTCCGCTGATCCCGACCGTGTCGCGCGTCATCCGCGCCAACACGCTGGCGCTGCGCGAGCTGCCATTCATTGAAGCCGCCAAGTCGATCGGCATGAGCGAGGTCCGGATCGCGCTCCGCCACGTGCTGCCGAACACGCTGGCACCCCTGATCGTGCTCGCGACCGCCCAGCTTGGCTCGACGATTCTCACCGAGGCTTCGCTCTCCTTCCTCGGCCTCGGCATCCCCGAACCCTATCCGTCATGGGGCCGTATGCTCTCGGAGTCCGCCGCCGAATATGTCCGCACTGCGCCGTGGCTGGTGATCTTCCCTGGCATCGCCATCAGCCTCGCCGTGTTCGGGGCCAATTTGTTCGGCGACGCCCTGCGCGACATCCTCGATCCCCGGCAGCGCGGCTGATGGCTGATAAATCCGATCTCGTGCTCGAAGTGAAGAACCTGAAGACGGTGTTCTTCACGAACTCCGGCCTGTTCAAGGCCGTGGACGATATCTCCTTCACCGTGAAGCGCGGCGAGACGCTGGCGATCGTGGGCGAATCCGGCTGCGGCAAGAGCGTCACCGCGCTGTCCCTGATGCGGCTGGTGCCGGACCCGCCCGGCCGCATCGTCGGCGGCTCCGTCTCGCTCGAAGGCACCGATCTTCTCGCGCTGGAGGAAGCGCAGATGCGCGCTGTCAGGGGCGACCGCATCTCCATGATTTTTCAGGAGCCGATGACCTCGCTCAATCCGGTGATGCGGATCGGCGACCAGATCGTCGAGGCCGTGCGGCTGCATCGGAACCTGTCGACCAAAGAGGCCCGCGACGTCGCGGTCGAGATGTTGCGGCTGGTGCGCATTCCCGAGCCGGCACGGCGTGCGCGCGAATACCCGCATCAGCTCTCCGGCGGCATGCGCCAGCGCGCGATGATCGCGATGGCATTGGCGTGCCGGCCGGCGCTGCTGATCGCGGACGAGCCGACCACCGCGCTCGACGTCACCATCCAGGCACAGATCCTGGCGCTGATCCTCGACCTCCAGAAGGAGCTCGGCACCGGCCTCGTGCTGATCACGCATGATCTCGGCGTCGTAGCCCAAACCGCGCAACGCGTGATCGTGATGTATGCGGGACGGAAGGTCGAAGAAGCCAGCGTGGAGTCGCTGTTCGCCGCACCAAAACATCCCTACACGCGCGGCCTGATGGCCTCGATCCCGGCGGTGCCGGCGTCCGGCGTGGTCGCACAGGAGCGGCTGAACGAAATCCCCGGCACCGTGCCGTCGCTCGTGCGACTGCCGAAAGGCTGCGCCTTCGCGCCACGCTGCAAGCTCGCGATCAAGCGCTGTGAGGTCGAGTATCCGCCGCTCGCCGATTGGGGCGGCGGCCATCTCGCGGCCTGCTGGCGCGCGGCGGAAGTAGCGGAGGTGGCATGACCGAAGCACTGCTCGAAGTCACCGACCTCATCAAGCACTATCCGGTGCGCGCCGGCGTGTTGCGCCGGCAGGTCGGCACCGTGCATGCGGTCGACGGCGTGTCGTTCTCTGTTGGCATCGGCGAGACGCTCGGCCTCGTCGGCGAATCCGGCTGCGGCAAGTCGACGGTCGCGCGTAGCGTGCTGCGGCTGGTGGAGCCCACCTCAGGACAGATCCGCCTGGACGGCGAGGACATTACCCGCCTCTCCAAGACCGCGCTGCGGCCGCATCGCCGTTCGATGCAGATCGTGTTTCAGGATCCCTTTGCCTCGCTCAATCCGCGCATGACCGCGGGCGACATCGTCGGCGAACCGCTGTTCGTGCATGGGCTAGCAAGCGGCAAGGAACTGGAAGCGCGCACCGCAAAACTGTTCGAGCAGGTGGGCCTGCGGCCCGACCAGATGCGCAACTTCCCGCATCAATTCTCGGGCGGCCAGCGCCAGCGCATCTGCATCGCGCGTGCGCTCGCGCTTGGGCCGCGCCTGATCGTCTGCGACGAGCCGGTGTCCGCCCTCGACGTCTCGATCCAGGCGCAGGTGATCAATCTGCTGATCGACCTGCAACGTGAACACGGCTTCTCCTATCTCTTCATCGCGCACGATCTCGCCGTGGTCGCTCATATCAGCCACCGCGTCGCCGTGATGTATCTCGGCCGCATCGTCGAGATCGCCGACAAGGATGAGCTGTTCCGCAATCCCAGGCATCCCTACACGCAGGCTTTGCTCGCCTCCGTACCTGTTGCCAACCCGCTGGCAAAGAAGCTCACGCCGCTGGTGGACGGCGACGTGCCGAGCCCGGTCAACCCGCCCCCGGGCTGCGCGTTTCACACCCGCTGCCGGTTTGCGATGGAGCGGTGCAAGATAGAGCGGCCGGCGCTGGTGGATGCGGGCGGCCGCCATCAGGTGGCGTGCTTGCTCAATGAAGGGACGGGGCGCGGCGACTAAGCCGCAACGTCTGGATCACCGGCCAGGCCGCCAGTGCGGCAGCCAGATGCTTGAGCGTGTGGCCCGAGACAAGATGGCCTGTCATGTCGAACACGGTCACGTCACCCAGCTCGAAAAGCTTGGCCAGCACATAGAAGAAGATCACGGCGCCGAGCGGCACGCCAAGCGCACCAGGCCGGGGCCGTGTCAAAGCCAGTGCCACCGCAAGTGCCATGCCGCCGAACTGCACGACCACCCATGGCGTGAGGTTCTCGTAGGCCACCCACGCCGCGAGCAGGCCTGCAACCGTCACCAGCACGACCACCGCCTGACCGGCGCGCACGCTGATGCGCTCGCCTGTCGCGATGCCCAGAAAGCCCGCGAACGCCACCGCCATGCCGAGGCGATCGGCCACGAGTCGCTGCGGCGCGTCGGGATCCAGATGATAGAAGCATGATCCCACGCAAGTGAGGATCAGTCCCACGAAGAACCAGCATGCACCCAAGGGCGCATCATTGCGGGCACGCAGCCGCACCAGGCCCCAGACGGCCATCGCCAGGAAGAGGAGATTGCTCAGCACGTCGCCAGCGTTGGGCACGCCGAGCCAGGTGCGGGTGTCGACGAAATGCTCCGTGTGCCATGCGGAGGCGGGCAACGCGGGCGCCAGGAGCGCCACCAGCGTGAGGACAAGTAGCGCGCCGATCAGATAGTTTTCGCGGGCTTGCGGTGCGGCGAACGAGCGCCGACGGGACACTGACAGGAGCATGGCATCGGTCTCCGGGCGTGTGGGCATCAGCATACAACCAGCTGGCCGGCACGCAAATGAACATTGTTCAATATTGGTAGATTAAAAATGAACTATGTTCAATATAAATCTGGCGGGGAGGTCAAGGCGTCCCCACCGCTCCTGAGGCTTGAGACAGGCAGCGCGACTTGGGGACAAAATAACATTGAAATCATTCGGGATTCGGGGGACCAGCCCGGGCACATGTCTCCGAGCATGGATGGCTCCCGGCTCGCGCTTCGCGCATCCGGGACGCGAGGCTAGGCTCCGATCTCCGCCACGATCCTGCCCGTGGTCACCTGCTCGCCCTCAGCAACGTCGATCGCTGCGACGACGCCGTCGATGCCGGCCTTGTGGACGTGCTCCATCTTCATCGCTTCCAACGTCAACACCGGTTGGCCGGCAGTGACGCGATCACCCGGCTTGACCAGCACGGCGACGACGCGGCCGTTCATGGCGGCGCGGACCTTGCCGTCGCCCCCATTGGCTGCCGCGGCCTTCGGCGCTGCGAGCGTGAGGTCGGTGACCGCGAGCGGGATGCCGCGGTGCTGGAGGTACAGCCGATCGCCGTCGCGCAGGAATTTTGCGTTGTCCAGCACGCCGTCGTGGCGGAAGCGGATGGCGGTGGAATCGAGCTGGTCGATTTCGAATCTGTCCTGGTGGCCGTCGTTGGCGACAGTGTAGCTGCCGTCGCGCTCGCGGGTGATTTCGAGCTCGTAGGTCTGGCCGGCGATCTCGATCTTTGCCGGCAGAGGGAACGTCGCCGACAGGCTCCGGCCACTCCGCCACGAAGGCGCGCGCGGATTTGTGACGTAGAGCAGCAAGCCCACCAGCGCCGTATCGAATGCGGCGTCCGCACGCGGCGCAAGCAACTCGTCGCGATACATGCCGATGAATGCCGTCGTCGCCTCGCCTCTGGCAAAACCGGGATGGCGCAGGCACGACATCAGGAACGCCTGGTTGGTGGTCACGCCCAACGCCGTGAGCTGCTCCAGGCCGACGATCAGCCGCCCCCTCGCCTCCTCGCGGCTTGCGCCATGGCTGATCACCTTGGCGATCATGGAATCGTAGAACGGCGGGATCTCCGAGCCGGATTGCAGCGCGTGCTCGACGCGGATGTTTTCCGGCACCTGCCAGCGTGCCATGCGGCCGGACTGCGGCATGAAATCCTGCGCGGCATCTTCCGAGCACAGCCGCACCTCGATGGCGTGGCCTTCGAAGCGGATATCCTGCTGCTTCACCGGCAATTGTTCGCCGCGTGCAACACGCAGCTGCAGCTCGACCAGATCGAGCCCGGTGATGGCTTCGGTCACGGGATGCTCGACCTGGAGGCGTGTGTTCATCTCCATGAAGTAGAACTCGCCGCCGGCATCGAGCAAAAATTCCAGCGTGCCGGCGCCCTCGTAGCGCAGCGCCTTCACCGCCGATACCGCGACCTCACCCATTTTCGCGCGCAGCTCCGGCGTCACCGCTGGCGACGGCGCCTCCTCGATCAGCTTCTGATGCCGCCGCTGCACCGAGCAATCGCGCTCGCCGAGATGGATGGCGTTGCCAAAACTGTCGCCGAACACCTGGATTTCGATGTGGCGAGGGTTTTGGATGGCGCGTTCGAGGATGACGGTGGGATCGCCGAACGCGGCTTTTGCTTCCGATCGCGCGCTGCGCAGCGCATCAGGGAATGACGCCGCATCGGTGACGAGCCGCATGCCACGCCCGCCGCCACCGGCGACCGCCTTGATCATCACGGGGAAGCCAATTTTCTTGGCTTCCGCCAGCATCACCTCGTCGCTCTGGTCGGTGCCCTGATAGCCGGGCACGCAGGGCACGCCGGCCTTCTTCATGATCTCCTTGGCGCCGGCCTTGTTGCCCATCGCCGCGATCGCCTGCGGCGACGGGCCGATGAAGACGAGCCCGGCATCCTTGCAGGCCTGCGCAAACTCCTCGTTCTCGGCCAGGAAGCCATAGCCGGGATGCACGGCATCCGCGCCGCTGGCCTTCGCCGCGGCGATGATGGCGGGGATGTTGAGATAGGATTGTGCCGGCAGGGCTTCGCCGATACGCACGGCCTGATCGGCCTGCCGCACATGAAGCGCATCGCGATCGGCATCCGAATAGACCGCGACGACGCCGAGGCCCAACTGCCGCGCGCTGCGCATCACACGCAGGGCGATCTCGCCGCGATTGGCGACCAATACCCTGAAGAACGGCCGATGCTGCACTGATCCGTTCCTCATGGGCGGGCAACCGAGAACTGCATGCGCTGGGGTGTGCGTGCGTCGCCCTCGCCGCAGATCGCGAGCACCTCCGACAACACCGCGCGGGTGTCGCGCGGATCGATCACACCGTCGTCGAGCACGCGCGCGCTGGTGGAGAAGACGTCCATCTGGCCATCGAACACGCCGATGATCTCAGCCTTCATGGCGTCGAGCTTTTCCTTTTCGACCGGCTTGCCGCGGCGCGCGGCGGCAGCTTCGGTCACGATTGCCATGGTTTCGGCGGCCTGCTCGCCGCCCATCACGGCGGTCTTTGCGTTCGGCCAGGAGAAGCAGAAGCGCGGATGGAAGCCGCGCCCGCACATGCCGTAATTGCCGGCGCCGAACGAAGCGCCGCAATAGATCGTGATCTGCGGCACCGTCGCGGACGTCACCGCCTGGATCATCTTCGAGCCGTGCTTGATCATGCCGGCTTCTTCATAGGCTTTGCCCACCATGTAGCCGGTGGTGTTGTTGAGATAGAGGATCGGCGTGCGGGTCTGGCAACAAGCCTGGATGAAATGCGTCGCCTTGTTGGCGCCGGCCGGATCGAGCGGACCGTTGTTGGTGATGATGCCGATCGCCTGGCCCTCGATGCGGGCATGACCGCAGACAGTGGCCGGGCCGTAATTCGGCGCCATCTCGGTAAAATCGGAATCGTCGACGATGCGCGCGATCACCTGCTTCATGTCCACGGAACGCTTGTGGTCCATCGGCATAATGCCGAGCAGCTCGTCCTGATTGTAGCGTGGCGGCTTGAATTCCGACGCTGCCCTGCCGGGCCGCTCCCATTCCAGCGCTGCCATGATCTCGCGTGCGATGCGCAGCGCGTCGCGGTCGTCCTCCGCGAGATAGTCGCCAAGGCCGGAAACCTGCGTGTGCATCTCGGCGCCACCGAGTTCCTCCTCGGTCGCGATCTCGCCGGTTGCGGCCTTCAGCAGCGGCGGCCCGGCCAGAAAGGCGCGGGTGCGGCCGCGCACCATGACGATGTAGTCGGAGAGACCTGTCTGGTAGGCACCCCCAGCCGTGGACGAACCGTGCGTGACGGTGACGACCGGGAGACCCGCCGCCGAGAGCCGTGCGAGATTGCGAAAGATGTTGCCGCCGCGGACAAAATCCTCGACGCGATAACGCAGCAGATTGGCGCCGGCGCTTTCAACGAGCTGGACGTAAGGCAGCTTGTTCTCCAGCGCGAGCTCCTGCACGCGGATCGTCTTGTCCAGGCCGTAGGGCTGCAGCGCGCCGGCGTCGATGCCGGCGTCGTTGGCGCTAACCATGCAGCGGATGCCCGAGACGAAGCCGATGCCGGCGATGACGCCGCCGCCGGGCACGCTCTTGTTCGCGTCCGGCACGTCGAACATGTAACCGGCAAGCGTCGACAGCTCGATGAAGGGCGCGCCGGGATCGAGCACCAGCGCGACGCGTTCGCGCGGCAAAAGCTGCCCGCGCTTGTGGAAGCGATCTTTCGCCCCCGCCGACGCGGCACGCGTGCGCTCTTCAAGCGCGCGCATGCGCTCGATCAGGCCGAGCATGCCGTCGCGGTTGGCGTGGTAGGCGGCGCTGCCGGGGGAAATGGTGTTTTCGAGAATGGACATAATTCTATCCTGCTCGTCATTGCGAGGAGCAAAGCGACGAAGCAATCCAGACTGCATCCGCTGAAAGATTCCGGATTGCTTCGCTTCGCTCGCAATGACGGGTGTGGCTTCGTTCAGCGATTCGTCCCAAAGATCTTGCGCGCCTCGGCGGGGCTTGCGATCTCGCGGCCGGCGCGGCGGGCGCAAGCGGCGATGGCCTCGATCAGCTGACCGTTTGACGTCACCTTCTTGCCGTCGGCGAGATAGAAGGCGTCCTCGAGGCCCGTGCGTAAGTGACCGCCGAGCTCGGCGCAACGCTGATGCAGCGGCCAGATTTCTTCGCGGCCGATGGCGGTGACCTGAAAATGCGCTTCGGGGCGCTTCAGCTTGATCAGGATCGGCAGCAGATCGGGATCCGACGGCATGCCGGAGGCGACGCCCATCACAAAATTATATTCGAGCGGGCCTTTGTACATACCGACCTGGGTGTACATGCCGACGCAGCGGACGATGCCGACGTCAAAGCATTCGAACTCGGGGATGGTACCGACCGCGTTCATGACGTCGAGATAGTCCTTCACCTTCTCGACTGCGTTGTCGAACATCATCGGCGGCCAGGCCCAGCTATTGTCGGCCTTCACTTTCAGGTAATTCAGCGAGCCGGCGTTGCAGGCAGCGATCTCCGGCCTGGTCTCGCGGATGCAATCGAGCGCACCAGAGTAGTTCGGCCCCGATACACCCGAGGTGTGATTGATGATCACGCCGGGACAAGCTTCGCGGATCGCCTGCTGAATCTCCTTGCTGACGGCGACCTCCCAGGACGGCAGATGCCCTTTGTCGGGTGCCTGCTGGCGCAGATGGATGTGCATGACGGACGCGCCGGCATCGAATGCAGCCCTGGCCTCGCGCGCCATCTGCTCGGGCGTCACGGGGACGTTGTGCTGCTTCGGGTCGGTGAGCACGCCGTTCAGCGCGCAGGTAATGACGGCCTTGTCGCTCATGCCACTCATGTCTCGCAGGTTGAGAATTCAACGCTTGCGATCATGTGACGCGCGGCATGCGGCTTCTTGCGCGGAGAAGCTGGAAAAGAACGACGAATCGCAGGGTGGGTTAGCCGAAGGCGTAACCCACCTCTTTGGTTTTCGCGGAGCCAGACGTGGTGGGTTACGCTTCGCTAACCCACCCTACGAGAGCCGATCTAGCTCGCCTCCGCGAGCCTCACCGTCTCGCTGCTCCGATAGATCGCCAGATCCCGCGAACCTACGAAGATCGCGCGCGGCTTCAACCCGTAGAAGCGGCGGATCGAGTGGCTGAAATGCGTGGAGTCGGGATAGCCGATGTCCTGCGCGAGATGGGCAAGGTTGAGGTCCTGGTTGGCGAAGTGCAGCAGATGCCGCGCACGCTTCCAGGCGCGGAAGGAGCGGAACGAGATGCCGGTCTCCTCCTTGAACAGATGCAGGAAGCGCGAGGCGGAGAGGCCTGCTTCCGCCGCGCAAGTATCCGCCGTCACCGGCTCGCCGGAGAAGCGCCCGATGCGGGCGGCGGCGCGCATCACGCGCGGGTCGAGCACGCGGCGCGGCAGCGCCTCGCCAAAACACATCTCGTCGAACTCGGCGGTGTTGATGTCGTTATAGCGGCGCTGCCGCAGCAGCGCGTAGGCCGCAAGGATTTTTCGGGCATAGACGGCCCGGTCGGGTCCCATCAGCCGCGCGGCCAGGGCCTCGATCACGCCATCCGGCATGCTCTCCGGCTCAAGCGTGACGCTGATTGCAGTGCGGTAATCGCTGGCAATGGAATGCCGCTGGTTCGGCAGGGTGACGAACAGTTCGCCGGTGGCGAGGACATCGTCGATGGTCAGATGCAGGCTGCCTTTCACGGCCACATAGACATGGCAGCAACCAGGCGTCCGCTTGCGGGGGCGGCCGAGCAAGCCGGCATAGAAGACCCGCTCGGGCGTGATCAGCATGAGATGGTCGGATTCGCGACCGTTATCTTCCATTGGGATCCTCCTCGCGCGGCTCTATGGCCGCTGCGGACGGAAATCACCTTAGCGGAAATTTGGGCGCTGTCACGGCGGGATAGCGCTGTCATGGAGCGCAAAACATCGCCAGTTCAGGACGGGCGTTGCGCCGTCCGGAGCCGTTATGAGACAATAGTCCCAGCCTTCGCCGGCTTACGCCCTCACGCGCGGCGCAACATTCTGCTCGGCGCCTGCCTTCTGCTCCGCAGCAACCGCGCGCTTGAAACCGTCGCGCTGCTGCAATCGCGCCCAATAGGCCGCGACATTTGGCCCAAAATCCTTGGCGAGGCCGATATTGTCGGCGAGGCGGAGCGCGTATCCGATGACAATGTCAGCGGCGGTGAAACGGCCCGCGCACAATGTTTCGGCATTGCCTGTCGCTGCCTCGACAGCGCGCAAGCGTCCCAAAAACCATTTTGCATAATCGGTGGCGACCTGCGGATTGCGGCGCTCCTCCGGCTCGAGCTGGGTGTACCGGAGCACCAGCGTTTGCGGGAAGGTTAACGTGGCGTCGGAAAAATACATCCAGTTCAGGAAGGCGCCATAGGCGGGATCCTCGGGACCGACCATCAGCGGCGTCGGACCGTGCTTGATGCCGAGATAGTGGCAGATGCCGGAAGACTCGGTCATCTTGGCTTCGCCGTCGACCATGAAGGGAATCGTGCCCAGCGGATTGATTGCGAGATATTCCTTGGCGAAGACGCGCGGCGGGAACGGCAGCATCTTCAATTCGTAAGGAAGCCCCATTTCCTCCAGCATCCATAGTGGACGGAAGGAGCGCGCGCCGTCGCAGTGATAGAGCGTGATCATCAGGCGTTTCCCTTGCTGCCAGGCAGCGTACCCATCATCTTGCACAGGACCATCAGCATGACCTCGTCGGCGCCGCCGCCGATGGAGGTCAGGCGGCTGTCGCGATAGGCACGGCTGACCGGCGTTTCATTGGTAAAGCCCATTCCGCCCCAATATTGCAAGCAGGCGTCGGTAAGCTCGCGACCGAGCCGGCCGGCCTTGAGCTTCGCCATGGTGGCGAGCTTCGTCACATCCTCGCCGGCGACCAGTTGCTCGGCGGCGCGATAGATCAGCGCACGCAACAGCTCGACCTCGGTCTGCATCTCCGCGAGCTTGAAATGGACGACCTGGTTGTCGAGGATCGACTTCCCGAAGGCCTTGCGGTTGCTTGTATACTCAATCGTCTGATTGATGATGTATTCATGCGCCTTCAGGCAGGCGGCCGCGCCCCACAGCCGCTCCTCCTGAAACTGGACCATCTGGTAGGTAAAGCCCTTGCCCTCCTCGCCGATCCGGTTCCGCTTGGGCACGCGGACATTGTCGAAGAAGATTTGCGCCGTGTCCGACGAGCGCATGCCCATCTTGTCGAGCTTTCGCGCGACATTGACGCCCTTGGCTTTCATGGGCACGCAGATCAGCGACTTGTTGCGGTGAACGGGCCCGTCGCCGGTGTTGGCGAGCAGGCAGATCCAGTCGGCCTGGGTGCCGTTGGTGATCCACATCTTGCCGCCGTTGATGACGTAATCGTCGCCGTCAGATTTCGCGCTGGTCTTGATCGAGGCCACGTCGGAGCCAGCGCCGGGCTCGGAGACGCCGATGCAGGCAACATAGTCGCCTGATATCGACGGGCTGAGGAATTCGCGGCGCACCTCGTCGGAGCCGAACCGCGCCAGCGCCGGCGTCGCCATGTCGGTCTGCACGCCGATCGCCATCGGCACGCCGCCGCAGGTGATGGCGCCCAGCTCCTCCGCCATCATCAGCGCGTAGGAGTAATCGAGGCCGGAGCCGCCGAACTCGACCGGCTTGTTCAATCCGAGGAAGCCGAGGCTGCCCATCTTCTTGAACAGCTGATGCGCCGGGAAGATGTCGGCCTTTTCCCACTCATCGACATGCGGATTGATCTCGTTGGCGATGAATTTTTGCAGAGAGCGGCGGATCTCGTCGTGGTCGGCGGTAAATAGCATCTCTTCCTCTCGTCATAACCCCATCTGCCGGCTGGCGAGATCCTTCATGATCTCCTCGGTGCCGCCGCCGATGGCGTTGACCTTGACCTCGCGGTAGATGCGCTCGGCCTTGATGCCGCGCATGAAGCCGGCGCCGCCAAAGATCTGCACGGCTTCCGAGGCGCAGAACGCCATGGTCTGCGTCGCCTGGTTCTTCATCATGCAGATTTCGGCGACCGGGCTCTCGCCCTGCTCCAACCGCCAGGCCAGCATCTCCAGCATTGATTGCGACGCCGCGACCTTCTGCGCCATGTCCACGATCTTGTGCCTGATGACCTGATGCTGAGCCAGCGGCTTGCCAAAAGTCTTGCGCTCCTTGGCGTAGGCGATGGCTTCGTCGAGGCAGACGCGGGCGAAGGCCGTGCATCCGGCCGCCATGCCCATGCGCTCGCTGTTGAAGTTTTGCATGATGATCTTGAAGCCCTGGCCTTCCTCGCCGATCAGATTTTCGGCCGGCACGCGGCAGTCGTCGAAATGCAGCGTCGCAGTATCGGAGGCCCACCAGCCCATCTTCTTCAGCTTTGTCTTGGAAAGGCCGGGCGTATCGCCCTCGATCAGGAGCAGGCTGACGCCGCCGGCGCCCTCGCCGCCGGTGCGCACCGCAACCGTCAGATAGTCCGCGCGCATCCCTGAGGTGATGAAGGTTTTTTCGCCGCTCACGACGTAGTGATCGCCGTCGCGCCGCGCCCTCGTCCGTAGATTCGCAACGTCCGAACCGCCGCCCGGCTCGGTGATCGCGAGCGCGGAAATCTTCTCACCCGCCAGCACCTGCGGCAGCACACGCGCCTTCACCTCCGGCCGCGCCGCGCGCGCGATCGGCGGCGAGCCAATGGTGTGGCTCATCAGGCTGGCGCTGATGCCACCGGCGCCGGCCCGCGCCAATTCCTGGCTGGCGACGATCTTCATGAACTGGTCGGCGGCGATCCCGCCATATTCCTCGGGGAATCCGAGCCCCAGCAGCCCAATCTCGGCGGCCTTGCGATAGAGCGCGCGGGGGAATTCACCGGCTTCGTCCCATTCATGGGCGAACGGCGCGATCTCCTTGTCAACGAAGCGGCGCATGACGTCGCGAAAGGCGTCATGCTCGGCGGTATAGAACGGGCTCTTCATCGCATTCTCGCCTCGGTGGCGCATTCGTCCTGTCCACCATGGCTGGAACATTTGCAGTTCACTTGCGCAGAGTGGCTGACTGGGGAACCGTTCCACGGCTGGCCATGGCCTAGCAACTCAACGCAAGACGATTTTCGTCCCTCGCAGGCCAACTCCGGGGCAAAAAAAAGACGTGCTGCACAAACTCCGGCTGGCCCCAGGGCCACGCCGGGCATAGTGCACAGCAAGAAGGGACGAGGCGACGCAAGTCCGCCGAGGGAGGGATTTTTGGCCGTTCGTTATTACGACTGGATCGTCCATCATGGCCGCCGCACGCCTGGCAAGCTCGCGGTCATCGACCTCGCGAGTGAGCGCCGCTTCACTTATGCGCAGCTCGATGCGCGAATCTCCCGTCTGGCGGGATTCCTCCGTGACACCCTCGAGGTCTCGCGCGGCGACCGCGTCGCGGTGCTGGCACTGAACACGACCGATACGCTGGAGGTGCAGTTCGCCTGCGGACGGCTGGGCGCGATCTTCGTGCCTCTCAACACCCGCCTCACCGTTCCCGAGCTTCAGTTCATCACCGGCGATTGCGCGCCTGACGTGATGATCCACGACACCGATCTCGCCGAGACCGCGCTTGCGGTGGCGAAACTGTGCGGCATTGGCACCAGCCTGCTGCTCGGTCCCGGCGGCGCCTATGAGGCCGGCATCGCGGCCGCCAAGCCGCTCGACCGGATCGAGGAGGTCACGCTCGATGACGTCTCGACCATCATGTACACGTCGGGCACCACGGGTCATCCGAAGGGCGCGACCATCACCCATGGCATGACCTTCTGGAACTGCGTCAATCTCGGTGGCCCCGCCTGCATTGGGCCGTCATCGGTGCTGCTCACCGTGCTGCCGCTGTTCCACACCGGCGGGCTCAACTGCTACACCAATCCGGTGCTGCATGCCGGCGGCACCGTCATGATCATGCGCGCCTTCGATCCCGGCACCGCGCTCGGCCTGATCAACGACCCCGCGCAGGGCATCAACGTGTTCTTCGGCGTGCCCGCGATCTACCAGTTCATGGCGCAGCATCCGGCCTTCGCGACGACTGACCTTGGCAGGCTGATCGTCGGTGGTGTCGGCGGCGCACCGATGCCGGTGCCGCTGCTGAAAGTGTGGGAGGCGCGCGGCGTCGCGCTCCAGCAGGGCTACGGCATGACCGAGACCTCGCCCGCCGTGCTGGTGCTCGACCGCGAGGATGCGGCGCGCAAAGCAGGCTCCGCCGGCAAGCCGGTGCTGCACACCGAAGTGCGGATCGTGCGACCCGACGGCAGCGATGCCAGTGTCGGCGAGCTCGGCGAACTCTGGGTCAAGGGGCCGAACATCACGCCGGGCTACTGGAACAGGCCGGAAGCGAACAGATCGTCCTTCACTGACGGCTGGCTGCACACGGGCGATGCAACGCGCATCGACGAGGAAGGTTTCTACTACATCGTCGACCGCTGGAAGGACATGTACATCTCCGGCGGCGAGAACGTCTATCCGGCCGAGGTCGAGAACGTCCTGCATCAGCTCACGGCGATTGCGGAAGCCGCCGTGATCGGCATTCCGGATCCGCAATGGGGCGAAGTGGGGCTCGCCATCGTTGCGGTCAAGCCGGGCCAACAGCTGACCGAGGCCGATGTCTTCGCGCATTGCGCCGCCAATCTCGCGCGCTTCAAATGTCCGCGCCAGGTCCGGTTCGTCGATGCGCTGCCGCGCAACGCCACCGGCAAGATCCACAAGCCGACGTTGCGCAAGGAATTCTCGGTCACTTCCGAGGTCGACAAGAAAGTCGCCAACGCCTGACCAAAGCGCCCCTTACGGGCGCTTCTTCGTTTCTGACGTGCCTGCTCAAACCCAGAAGAAACCGCAAAGAAAACCCCAAGGAAAAATTCAAGGAATTTTCATGAACAAGAAACTCGCCCTATTTGCCGCAGCAACGGCATTGACGTTGTTCACCGCCCAGGGTGCTTACGCGCAGAAAGCGTACGACACCGGCGTCACCGACACCGAAATCAAGATCGGCAATGTCGAGGCCTATTCGGGTCCTGCGTCCGCCTACGGCGTCATCGGCAAGACCGAGGAAGCCTATTTCAAGATGATCAACGACCAGGGCGGCATCAACGGCCGCAAGATCAACTGGATTTCCTATGACGACGGCTACTCGCCGCCGAAAACCGTGGAGCAGATCCGCAAGCTGATCGAGAGCGACGAGGTCTTCCTGGTGTTCAACGCGCTGGGAACGCCGACACAGACCGCCGTGCAGAAATATCATAATTCCAAGAAGGTGCCGCAGCTCTTCCTCGCCACCGGCGCCAGCAAGTGGAACGACCCGAAGAGCTTTCCCTGGACCATGGGCTTCCAGCCCAGTTACCGGGTCGAGGCGCAAATCTTCGCAAAATACATTCTGAAGGAGAAGCCGGACGCGAAGGTCGCGATCTTCTATGCCAACGACGATTTCGGCAAGGACTACCTCGCCGGCATCAAGGACGTGTTCGGCGACAAGGCATCGAAGCTGATCGTGGCCGAAGAAAGCTACGAAACGTCGGAGCCTTCGATCGATGCCCATATCGTCAAGCTCAAGGGCACTGGCGCCGATACTTTCGTCAACATCGCAACCCCGAAATTCGCAGCTCAAGCCATCAAGAAGATCGCGGAGCTGGAGTGGAAGCCGATGCACCTCATGACCGACGTCTCGGTGTCGATCGGCGCGGTGATGAAGCCGGCCGGCCTCGAAGCCTCCGAAGGCGTGCTGTCGGCGGGCTATCTGAAGGACGCGTCGGATCCGCAGTGGAAGGACGACGAAGGCATGAAGAAGTTCATGGTCTTCATCGACAAGTACATGCCCGGCGCGAACATTTCGGACGCCAACCTGGTTTACGCCTATGCCGCGGCCCAGACCATGGTGCAGGTGCTGAAGCAGTCGGGCGACAATCTGACCCGCGAGAACGTGATGAAGCAGGCCGCCAGCCTCAAGGACTTCGTGCCCGACACGCTGATCCCCGGCATCAGGATCAACACCTCGTCCACCGACTTCGCGCCGATCGAGCAGCTCAAGATGTGGCGGTTCAAGAAGGGCCAGTGGGAGCTGTTCGGCGACATCATCAGCGCGGAAACGGGCGGCTGACGCGACTTGCCGAACCGTGAGACCTACCGAATGGCGGCTGAAGTGCCGCCATTCATTTTGCCCACGCGGCCGACAAGGCGATCAATTCGCTGCTACAACCGCGAGGGAAGGTCCCGCATCAGACCACCCGCGCTCCTGTTCCAGGTCGATGGACACGACGGACAGGCCAAGATAACGCGCGTCGTCGACGCCCCTGAACACAGGACATATCCACGCAAGTGTCGCCGTGCCTGAGGCGGGCAAATCGAGATTCAGCGCGTAGCTGCCCGGGCCAATCGCGATCGCGGCAGGATCGACGCGCGCCCCATCGAGATAGAAATACGCGCCGATCCTCTCCAGCGGCGCGCGGAGAGCGGGACTTTGGATGCGGACCGTGTTGCGGCCTGGGCTTCCCTTGATGCGGACGGCAGCCTGCGGTTCGCTCCAACGGAAGGTATGACCGGCCAATGCCTCGATCGCATGGAATCCGGCTTGCGCACGAACATGCTCACCAAGGGAGCCCGCGACGAGCCCGTCGTCTCGTCGCAGACGATGAATGCAGTCGAGCCTCTGAAGCCGGATCAGCGCGGCGATATATCGTCGCATCCATCGCGCGACCGCCTTGCTCGATCCGGCAAACGCCAGAAAAGCCAGCACGCCTCGCGCACATGATGCTGCCAGCCGCGCGGAAGCGCGCGCGGGGAGATCGCCGAGCAGCGCCGGCGCGGCCCAGCGCCGCAGGGCCCGCAATTTCTCATCGGGCCGCCGCCAACCGCGGCCTGCGAGGCTATAGCGCACGAGTGCGATCAACGCGTTGCGGGCAAGCGCGGCATCGCGTTCGCTGCGGTTGCTCCATTCGAAGGGAATTTCGAGAAGCTCGCTACCGGGATCGCGGAGGTCCTCGCCGAGATAGCGGACCTCGCCCTGCACGAAATCGAGCGTGAACTTCTTCAATTCACCGAGCTCGCCGATGTAATGGTGATGGAAGCGCGCCTCTTCCAGATAACCAATGTAATGGCCTCTGGCATGATATGCGGCCGCGAGCAACCATTCGGCGAAATGACCGAACTCCTCGCGCAGGCCGCCGCATTCCCAATAGACGTCGCGCCGCGTCACGAAACACTGGTCCAGCACTTTGCGCCAGGGATGCTGCGTCATGCCGAACTCGATGTCGGCCTGGTACATGGCGGCTTCTGCAACAGAGAGACGATTGTGGCAGATCGGGACCGAACGGCAGGAAAAGCCGGCCCAGTCGGGATGAGCATCGATGGCGCGAATGCAGAGCGCGATCACGTCAGGTTCGGGCCGGCAGTGCGACTCCGTGAAGAACAGATAGTTGCCGCGGGCCTTGGTCGCGCCGAACGCGCAAAGCCCGATGTCGTGCCCCAAGCCGGTATATTCGATCCGGGTTTCGTCGCCGGCGAGCGCCTTCAGCTCCTCGCGTGCCGTGAAATCCGGCGGCACGACCAGGATGATCTCATAGAGAGACTTATCCGCGGTCTGCGATACCCAGCCGAGCCAGGATTGCTCCCACTGCCCGCGGTGATATTCGAGCGGGATGATGATGGAGAACATGGGTCGGACGGGACTCATGCCGGGATCTCACGACTTAACATGATTGCTTGGCTCGCCGACTCGGGCGCAGGAACTAGGCGGGAAGAAACAACGCAAAAGATTCGTCGACGGTGCGGCGAAGGTGATCCCGGTATAGCTTGTAATTTGCCTGATCGGATGTGATCCGGCCCACGGACGGATCGACAATATTTCGCGCGGGCACATAGGCGATCGGCGCCGCAATCGGCGTCAGCTGCGAGCCGGGGCCCGCGCGGAGCGTCGAAATGATCCCGTACATCGCGCCTGTTACCGTCGGCCGCGACACCGTGATCACGCGGTGCTGGCCGTGCTTGATGATGACGAGGTAGATGAAGCCGGACTGGTGCGGCACCGCGACCTCGCCGGTGTGTTCATAGGCCGCATCGGTCCGCTCGCCCTCGCGGAACACCAGCGAAGAGACTTTTGGCTCCCAGACGATCTCGGTGCGGTAGGCGAAGATCGCATCCTTGTCGCCGAAGGACGGCCGCAGCGTGATGTAGACGTCCTCGATCCAAGTCACGGCGCGATGCGAATAGGAGCCGAGGCTGTCCGGCGCGACGTCATTTGCAGCCGGAGGCGTCACCACGGCGGCGCTCTTGCGCAAGGACACACCCAGCGCCTGCTCCAGCCGCACCGTCGTCGCCAGCGTGAACGGCCGGCGGCCGCCGAGCACCTTCTCCAACGTCGACAGGCTGAGCTTGGCCTGCTCGGCCAGCGCCTGCCGGGAAATTCGTCGCCTGGCGAGCTCCTCGCGAATGGTCTCCGCGATCTCGTGGCTCTGCTCGTCGGAAAACTGCTTGTCGTCCTGCGTCTGCATCGTCGACCCTGCCTTGGGCCGCCAGTCTAGCAGGGCGGACAAACCAGCACAAAACCGCACTTCGCCGCCCGGCTGCGGCCCACCCGGGCCGGCCGCGGCGGAACATTGCCGATCGTTCTGCTCGCGAGACTTGGCCTCCCGGCAGATGCTGAGGACCAGCAAACATCCTACCGGAGCAGGCCAAATGGATAGCTACGACACTACAGACAGCGACGAGCACCCGATGCTGGGCCGCCTGATCAGGGTCGGATTGTTTCTTCTGGTGCAGGGCATCGCGGTGATGCTGGTCGCCTTCGTCGCCCTGCTGGTGAGCTTTGAGCCCGGCTGGTCGGCGACGACCGAGCAGGCCGGCCTGCTCCAGCCCGGCGATGCCAAATCCGGCAGCCTGCTGCTGAAAGAAGACGGCGCCTATACCGAGGCGATCCGCCTCGGCACCGACGTCGACATCACGGTATCGGGCCCGACGCTGCGCGCCCGCATCACCCAGATCTTCCGCAACCCGACCAAGGACTGGGTCGAGGCCACCTATGTCTATCCGCTCGCGACCAATGGCGCCGTCGATACGCTGAAGATGGTGGTCGGCGACCGCGTCATCGTCGGGGACATCAAGGAGCGGCAGCAGGCCCGCATCATCTACGAGCAGGCGCGTAGCGCCGGCCAGAAGGCCGCGCTCACCGAACAGGAGCGGCCGAACATCTTCACCAATTCGGTCGCCAATATCGGCCCCGGCGAAACCGTGCTGGTGCAGATCGAATATCAGGAGCCGGTGCACCAGAGCGGCAACGAATATTCGCTGCGCCTGCCGCTGGTGGTCGCTCCGCGCTACAATCCGGCGCGGATCGTGCAGAGCGTCGACTTCCGCAACGACGGCTCCGGCTGGGGCGCGACGGCTTCGAACCCTGTGCCGGATCGAGATCGCATCTCACCGCCGGTGCTGGACCCCGCGAAGAATGCCCCGGTCAATCCGACCAGCATCACGGTGCGCCTGAAGGCCGGCTTTGCGCTCGGCGAGGTCAGGAGCCACCACCATAACGTCAAGACGGAAAGCCCTGACAATACGACCCGCATCGTCACGCTCGCCGCCGGCGCGGTGCCCGCTGACCGCGATTTCGAGCTGACCTGGAAGCCGGCCGCCGAGAAGGCGCCGTCTGTCGGACTGTTCCGCGAGCATGTCGGCGACGCCGATTATCTGCTCGCCTTCGTCACCCCGCCCAGCGCCGAGCAGGCGACGCAAAAGCCGCTGTCGCGCGAAGTCGTGTTCGTGATCGACAATTCCGGCTCGATGGGTGGCACGTCGATCGTGCAGGCCAAGGCCAGCCTGACTTACGCGCTCTCTCGTCTCCAACCGACCGATCGCTTCAACGTCATCCGCTTCGACGACACCATGGACGTATTGTTTCCGGCCTCCGTGCCGGCGGATGCCGCGCATGTCGGTGAGGCAACCTCGTTCGTCGACGCGTTGCAAGCGCGAGGCGGCACCGAGATGGTCCCGGCGATGCGCGCCGCGCTGACCGACAAGCTCGGCGACACCAGCATGGTCCGCCAGATCGTGTTCCTGACCGACGGTGCAATCGGCAACGAGCAGCAATTGTTCGAAACGATCACGTCGATGCGCGGCCGCTCGCGCGTCTTCATGGTCGGCATCGGCTCCGCGCCCAACACCTACCTCATGACGCGCGCTTCCGAGCTCGGCCGCGGTGCCTTCACCCATATCGGCTCGGTCGAGCAGGTCGAGGAGCGCATGCGTGGCCTGTTCGCCAAGCTTGAGAATCCGGCCGTGACCGGCCTCAGCGTAAAATTTTCCGACGCGAAGGCCGACGTGACGCCTGCGATCATTCCCGACGTCTATCGCGACGAGCCGCTGGTGCTGGCGGCCAAGCTCGACAAGCTCGCCGGCTCGCTCGAGATCAAGGGACGCGTTGGCGACCGCCCGTGGTCGGTGACGCTACCACTGCAAAATGCGGCCGAAGGCAAGGGCCTGTCGAAACTCTGGGCCAGACGCAAGATCGGCGATGCCGAGGTCGCGCGCACCATGCGCGAGATGGCGCCAGAGGACTCTGACAAGGCGATCCTGGCGCTGGCGCTCGACCATCAGATCGTCACGCGGCTCACCAGCCTCGTCGCGGTCGACAAGACGCCGAGCCGCCCCGAGGGCGCGCCGCTCAAGCTCAGCGAATTACCGATCAACCTTCCGGCCGGCTGGAACTTCGAGAAGGTCTTTGGCGAACGGCCGCAGCAAGCGCCGACGCAGCTCCGCGAACGCCATGCCGATGCGCGCAGCCAGCCGGCGGCAAGGCGGCCGACCCCCGCCGCGCCCGATGCGATCCGCCTGCCAAAGACTGCAACCTCGGCCGAATTGACGATGATCGCAGGCCTGATCCTGATCATGCTGGCCCTGATCCTGTTCGTGTTCAACCGTCGTCAGACCTTGCTCACTGACGCCGCTTGAGAGAGGAGCCCCCGATCTCCTCTGTTAGCGCGCGCGGCTGCCCGTCCCGCAACAACGGCCGCGCGCGCCTTTTTCTCGAGCGTCGTGACGAGTATCGAACCAATGCCCCGCCTCATCTCTCCTCTCGCGCTGACGCTCGTCGGCCTCCTCCTGTTCGGCGACGGCGCCTACATCCATGCAAAAGCCTGGCTCGCGCAGGTGCTGCTGGAGCGTGCATTCAACGAGAGCGTGACGACAGGCCGGGCGGTCAAACCGTGGTCATGGGCCGATACCTGGCCGGTCGCGCGGATAGAGGTGAAGCGGATCGGCGCCAGCGCGATCGTGCTGGACGGCACGAGCGGTCACGCGCTCGCTTTCGGCCCCGGCCATCTCCACCAAACGGTTGATGCGGGCGAGCGCGGCATTGCCGTATATGCTGCGCATCGCGACACGCATTTCCGGTTCCTGCGGAATGTTGCCATTGGTGACGAAATCGATGTCACACGCAGTGACGGCAAGCATTTTCGCTATCGCGCGGATTCCTCCGCGGTCGTTCGTTTCGATGAGTCCGGCATCGATCCCGCAACGCAAGATGTCGAACTCGTGCTCACGACCTGCTGGCCGTTCGACGCCGTCACGCCCGGCCCGGAGCGCTACATCCTGCATGCCACCCTGATCAGAACCGATGAATAGCGGTTCGCAATCGCGTCAGACGACCGGAGAGCTACATTGATGGGTCCACCGAACTAGCGCCGTCGCCCGCAGACCTATAAGAATGACCGATTGATCTTTTGACGCCGCAATTTTCGGGGCAAAAAATAATGGACGACGAGTACAGGCAGCGTCTCGAACAGCTCGAAAACCGAGTCGCGCTCCTGGAAAGGAATCTGGAACTCATTGCCGCCGGGCAGAGACGCTCCTCGCTTCGAAGCCTCTGGCGCCGCCCGCCGATATGGACCTTCGAGCAATATCCGCCGCGCCTGCTCAACCTGACCGCGTTCCCGCCCGCACCGCCAGCGCCGGAAAATGCACCGCGGATCGCGATGGTCACGCCCAGCTACAATCATGCGCAATATCTCGGCGCCACGATCGAGAGCATCGTCAGCCAGAACTATCCGAACCTGTATTACCACGTGCAGGATGGCGCTTCGATCGATGGCACGGTCGGTCTGCTGAAGAGCCGCGGCGACGGCATCAGCTGGAAGAGCGAGCCGGACAAGGGACAGTCCAACGCCATCAATCTCGGCTTCGCCGGCGTCGACAGCGAGATCATGGCTTACCTTAACAGCGACGACATGCTGCTGCCGGGGACGCTGGCCTATGTGGCCAACTATTTCATGTCCCATCCCGACGTCGACGTTGTTTATGGTCATCGCGTCTTCGTCGATCGCGAGGGGCTCGAGGTCGGGCGTGCCGTGTTGCCGCCGCATGACGGCGCAGCGCTGCAATATGCGGACTATATTCCGCAGGAGACGATGTTCTGGCGCAGGCGTGTGTGGGACAGGATCGGACCGATCGACGAGAGTTTTCACTATGCGATGGACTGGGACTTCATCCTGCGGGCGCAGGCCGCCGGATTCAAGTTCGTACGCCTGCCGCGATTCCTCGCCTGCTTCCGCATCCACGATGCGCAGAAGACGGCTTCGACCTACGCGGTCGGCGTCAAGGAGATGGGCATCCTGCGGCGCCGCGTTCTCGGTTTCGATCCGACACAGCTGCAAATCCGCCGCGCCATCGCATCCTATCTCGCCAAGCAATTGGCCTATCACTACGCCTACAAGCTGAGCCTGCTGCGCTACTGAGCAAGCCGGGATCAGCGATGTTGCGGGGTGCGGACACCGCGATCGAGCCAGACCCGTTCAAGGCCGATACCCAGCGGCCGCACATCGGAGCTCAACGCCAGATCCGCCGGCGAGCGCGGATCGGATAGCGCCAGGCTGATGGTCAACGTCCCATCGGTAGCAATCGCGACGGGATCGAGCATCAGCCTGCGCAGGCCGGCGAACGCATCCATCGAGAAATCCAGCTGCTGTAGCGCGCCATTGCCGACGCGGCAGACGACACGCAGTTGCGGATTCTTCTCGGAGACGAAGGCCCGGCACGCCAGCACAAGCTCGAGTGGTCGTGATGGAACGGGACGGACCTCGAAACGGAGCGTGCAGCTCCTGGCAACGGACCAGGTGCCCCATTCCTCCGTCTCGCTCCATCCCTCGATCAGGGCAGCGACGCCGGTCCCCTCACGCGCGAAGTCGAGTTCCTCGGTTCCCAGCAGCGGCACGGACGCGGAAACTTCCAGATTGGCCGGATCGAACGGCTCCTGGTCCGGAACGAACTGCGCGATCACGCGCACCGCATCCGCGATCGAAGAAAGCCCAAGCGCAGAGCCGTCGAGCTCGTAAGTCGCCCGGTTCGGGCCAGCGGCACGCACGCCCCGTCGCCCGGGCGACGGACGATCCGCAAGGTGTGCAGGAACGATGATGTCGGCGACGTCGAAGCCGTGCGTGCGGGCGAGTTCGCCGATGGTCTGCACGGTCCGGTCATACAGGAGCGGTCGATCGTTGATGCCGGTCGCAAGGGCCTGCGCCAGTGCCCTGTAGCCGAGCTGCACGTGATTGTCATCCGCCAGCAGCAGGCGTTTGAGGACGAGCATGTCCTTGGCGATGAAGAGTTCGAGCGCGTTCAGATCGGGTAGCTGCAGCTCGGCGTCGATGGCCCCGAAATCGCGAGCCCCTCGCGACGTCGCGAGCAGATCCGTCGTCTCGAAGAACAGCGCATGACCGGTGCTGTGCGACGAAATCCCGGACATGCCAAGCGGCCGCGACAGTCGGACGAAGCTGTCGGTCAGCGCGGCGTTGGCGATACCGGACGCGACATCCGGCGAAAGACCGATGAAATAGCGCCCCCCAATCGCCCGCATCCGATCGATGACGCTGCGACGGACGAACGAATTGTAGATCATCGGCAGGTATGAATAGTGAGCCTGGAAGGCGAAGATACGCGCCAGCTCACTGCGTGAGGAGACCCGCTTCACCGACGAGGCAAGGTCGATCTCCGCCAGCAGCCGATTGCGAAAGGCCGGATGATAATAGTCCGGCCAGTAGTAACTGTAGGCGCGCCAGCTCAGCAGATCGATCTTCCGGCCCGCGAGAATGTCCGTCGCCGTCGCGCACGCATAGGGCATCAAGCCGTCGTCATCGCCGATGAACGTGACGTACTCGCCCGAGGCATGGCCGAGCGCCGCCTCCCAATTGTCGGTCATGGTGAGGACCGTGTCGCTGGCGAAGTGCTTGAAGCGCGCGTCCTTCAGGCCCTCGACCATCGCCGCGATATCGGGGTTGCCGCCATTGTTCTGGACGACGAACTCGCAATCCGCGTCGGCGGGCTGACAGGCCATGGTTGCCAGCGCGTGTCGCAGCGTATCGGGACGATCGAGAGTTGGGACGACAACGGAGAGCAGCGGCATGAGCACCATTTGGAGAATGATCGCGTGGATTCCTAGCACTTCACCGGATCGTTCGCACTTTCGCCAAAAGTCTGGTGATGCTAGCCTTATCGCAGCATCTCATCCATTCCGCCTCGCGGCATGGCATCAGTTACGATCAGCCGAACCCGACGCATGACAGCGCGCGGCAACAAGAACAAAAGGTGAGGAAGCGCCATGGAAGCCCGAGTGTCTGCCGTTTCTCCTCGCCCGTGGTCTCCACCGCCCGACGCCGGTGACGTTGTCAAGGGCATCCACGCTATGCTGCACCCGCACAACATCGTGCTGGTCGGTGCGACCGACAAGCCCGGCAACTATGCCGAGCGCATCTGGAATAATCTGGTCAAATACGGATTCGAGGGCGGCCTCTATCCGGTCAACACCAAGCGCGAGACGATCTGGGGCGTCCCCTGCTTCAAGGACTTTGCGAGCCTGCCGGAAAAGCCGGACCACGTGCTGGTGCTGGTGCCGGCGCGCTTTGCCGTGCAGGTGATCCGCGACGCCGCCGCGGCCGGTGCGCGTTCGGCCACCATCGTCACCTCTGGCTTCAGCGAGTTGCAGGATGAGGAGAGCCAGAAGCTCGCCGCTGAGCTGCAAGCGGCGGTGCGCGAGACCGGACTTGCGGTCACGGGGCCGAATTGCCTCGGCAATTTGAGCGCCGGCGAAAAGCTATTCACCAATATCGACGACCGCATCGTCACCATGGAGCAGGGCGCGGTGGCGATCGCCGGGCAGTCCGGCGCCATCGTCATGGCGATCCGCCAGGCGCTCGAGGATCGCGGTGTCGGCGTCGGCTACATGGTCACGACCGGCAACGAGACCGGGCTCGAGACGCCGGACCTGATGCGCTATTTCGCGGAGGACCCGAGCATCAAGGTGATCGTCGTCTACCTCGAAGGCGTGCGCAACACCCAGGCGTTCCGCGATGCCTGCAAGGCGGCACGCGCCGCGAGCAAGCCGGTGATCGCGCTCAAGCTCGGCTCATCCGAGGGCGGCCGCGCCGCCGCGATGGCGCATACCGGAGCGCTCGCAGGCTCGATCGAGACGTTCGATGCCGTCGCGACACGCGAAGGCGTGATCCGGGTCGGCGGGCTCGACGAGCTGATCGAGACCACCGAATGCTTCGTCCACTCTGCCGTGCCCAAAGGCGACCGGCTCGCAGCTGTCACGCTATCAGGCGGCAAGCGCGGCATGCTGCTTGACGCCTTCTATGCCGAAGGCCTGAACTTTGCGCCGCTGAGCCCGCATGTCGGCTCGGAGCTCGCAAAAATGCTCGGGCCGGGCTCGATCGTCGGCAATCCGCTCGACGCCGGCTTTGCCGCGGTGGTCGATCCCTCCGTCTACATGAAGTCGATCAAGCTGATGATCGACGACCCCGATATCGACATCGTCATCGTCGATGCCGAGCTGCCCAAGGCGCCGCACGAGTTGCGCGAGCGTAATCTGCGCATCGTCGACGAGATGGCGCGCCAGGCCGCAAAGCCCGTGATCTATGTCAGCGCGATGTCGATCGGCTTCACCGAGTTCACCAAGGGCTTGCGCAAATCGCTGCCGCATCTCGCAGTCATGCAGGGCATGGACCGCGCGGTCACCGCGATCAAGTCTCTGCTCGCCTATGCCAAGCTCCGCAAAGAAGTGCCCGACATCGTCTCGAGCTCGAAGCCAGCCGCGCGCGCCGCGCTGGAAAAGGCACTGAAATCGGCGACCGGTGCCGCGCTCGACGAGGTCGCCTCGAAGAAGCTGCTGAAGGCCTATGGCATCCCGATCTCGAAAGAGGCGATCGCGCAGACGGCGGCGGAGGCCGTGAAGATCGCCAAGCAGATCGGCTTTCCGGTCGTCGCAAAACTCGTCAGCGCGGAGATCCTGCACAAATCCGACATCGGCGGCGTGGTGCTAAACCTCAACAACGCCGCCGAGGTGAAGAAGGCCTTCACCGGCATTACGGCGCGGGTGGCGAAGCTGAAGGGCAAGCCGAAGCTCGACGGCATCCTGATCGCGCAGCAGGTCAAGGCCGATCTCGAACTCGTGGTCGGCGCCTCGCTCGATGCCGAGATGGGGCCGGTCGTGCTGTTCGGCACCGGCGGCATCGACATCGAGCTGATGAAGGACGTTGCGCTCGCCGGCGCGCCGCTGGACGAGGCCGAGGCCCGACTTTTGATCGGCCGCACCAAGGCCGGCATCAAGATGCGCGGCTATCGCGGCAAGCCGTCCCTGCACGAGGCCTCCGCCGTGAAAGCGCTGGTCGGCCTGTCCAATCTGATCGCGGATGCCGGGAACAGGATCGCCTCGATCGACATCAATCCGTTCCTGATCAACACCAAGACGGGTGTGGCGGTCGACGCCCTGATCGTGCTGAACAATGCGGCCGCCAAACGCGCCGCCGGACATTGATGTCGCGTAAGGCGGGTTACACTTCCCTAACCCGCCTTACCTAGAATCGCGGCCATTCGGCCTTCTTCCAACTTCCCCGCTTTGGCCGTAGAATCGCCCCTGATGGCACGCGCGAGCAATCTGGTGATCGGGACGGCAACGCTGGCGGTGATCGCCGTGGCGTTCGGCGGGCTGCTCGGGGTGCAGAAATGGCGCGCTCTTCAGAGCCGCAGCCAGCTGCGCGTCGTGTTCGAAGGCGGTTCCGCCAGCGGACTGCGCCGCGGCGGGCCGGTCAATTTCGATGGCGTACCGGCGGGCCAGATCCTGTCGATCAAGCTGGACAATCCGCGCAAGGTCGTGGCGCTGGTGTCGCTCGATAACACCGCGCCGATCCGCAAGGACACGGTCGCAGGCATCGAGTTCCAGGGCCTCACCGGCGTTGCCGCGGTCTCGCTGATCGGCGGCGCCCCGTCTGCGCCTCCGGTGCCGCTCGATGCCGACGGCATCCCGGTGCTGACCGCCGATCTCAGTGACGCCGAATCCATCGTCGACACCCTGCACAGTGTCGACCGCACGATCGTGAGCAACGCCCCTGCGATCAAGGAGGGCCTTCGCACTTTCGAGGACTATACCGCCGACCTCAGGAGCAAGGGCGGCGAGATCGATGCCGTCATGGCCAAGGTCGACACCGCCTTCGCAGGCTTCGACAAGGCGGTCACCAAGATTGAGAGCGTGATGCCAGGCTTCGTCGACGGCAAGGCCGACGAGCTGTTCGAGAAGATCAAGGGACTGCACGAGCTCGCCGACACCATGAAGAGGAAATCGGCAGGCTACCTTGAGGACGGCCGCAAGATGCTGCTCGATCTCAGCGAGGCCGCCAACAAGATGAGCGGGACGCCGTCACCCGCCGCTGCCCCGCGCCCGCCGCGCAAGCCCACACAGCAGAAGCGGTAAAGCCTACCACGCGTAGCGCACGACGCCCTTGCCAGCGTAGGAGCGGGTGACGTTCGAGAACTCGCCCTCGAAGGTCGCCGACGCGGACCAGCCGTTCATCCAGTTTATCTGCACCGCCGCCGTGGTCAGCGCTGAATCGCGCGCCTGGGCGGCGCCGTTGACGACGAAGGCCGCGCCCGGCAGCGTCTGGAACACCGCGCCGACGGTGCGATCCGGATTGAAGTCATGCGCCCAGGCAAGGCGGCCGCGCAGGGTCATCAGGCCGCCGGCCGCTGCGAACGACCTGTCCGCGCGAAAACCGAGCTCGGTGCGGGTGCTGGTTACGTCCTTGGCGGCATAGTTGAGCGCAAAAGTATTGTTGCCGACCACCGCAAACTCCGAATAGCTCGGAAGGCTGAACATGGTGGCCTGGAGCGCGGCATACGGCGTCAGGCCGATCCACTGCGTTGCATAACGATAACCGCCCTCGACACGGCCCGAGAGCGCATTGGCGTTGAACTGCGCACGCAATTGATCGACGCCGGCGGCGGTGACGATGCGGTTGGTGGTGACATCCTGCCAGCCATAGGCCAGCGCCGCCGTGATGTAGGCCGGTCCAGCCATATGGCGCACGAAGGCGCCGGCCTGGAACAGATCCGAGCGACCCCAGCCGAGCCCGTTGGCGCTGAAGCCGGTACCACCGCCGGCCAGCGCGAAGCCGGCAATCGTCGACGGCGAGAAGCGGTAATCGAGGCCTACGGCCGTGCCGTAGACACTGCTGCTGGTATTGTTGGAGCCGAGCGCCGTATTGCCGTCGGTGGTCTGCGAGCCACCATAGCCCGCTGCCCACACGTCCCAGCGCTGCTCGAACGCGGCGGGCGGTGCCTTGCGGTAGACTGAGGCAAACGCATCGCGCACGCTCTTGTCACGCGCGTTCTTGCCGGTCGCAGCATAGGCGTTCGCAGTCGCGTCGTCGGCATATGGCGTCGGACCGGGCGCGCCGCTGCGCCCGGAGCCGAACACATCGGTCAACAGGCCGAGGAACAAATTCATCGCGTTGAAGGTCGTCTGCTGCGATCCCGTTGCCGACTCGCCGGAAGCCTGCGTCAGGCCGTTGGGACCGAGCCCCGCGAATTCGGCCTGAAGGAAGCCATTCGCGTTGAAGAAATTCTGAAGCGTCGTGGCGACGTTCTTCTGATTGACGTTGAGACCGTACTTCGCGCCATAGTCGAGTGCGAAATTCAGATAGACGGTGCCAGAGGGATCGACGGTCGTCGTGCCAACCAGGCCCCCAGGCGCGGCGACACCGGAAAAATTGTCGGTGGCCGAGCCGGAAAACTGCATGATCTTGTACTGCGGCAAGACATTACTGCCGGCATATAGCGAGACGCCGACGGTGCCGTTCAGCGTGATGTTGCCAAAAACGTTGGCAAAGCTCGCAGTGGGTCCGCTACCGACCTGCACGAGGTAGACCGCACCGGACTGGAAGGCGAGGTCACCCAGAACCTGCATGCTCGAGCCTGGGCCGCCGTCGCCGGGCGCGTAGATGCCGCCGGCAGCGATGGTGGTGTTGCCGACGATCCCGGCGCCGAACAGCGCGCCGCCCGCGTTCACCGTGGTCAGACTCGATTGGGAGATATCGCCATCAACCCGCAGGATGCCGCCATTCACCGTTGTGGTGCCGGTGTAGGTGTTTATGCCCGAAAGGATCAGCGTTCCGCTGCCGACTTTTTCAAGCGAGCCCGGTCCGGCGGGACCGCAACCGCAAGGATTGAAATCGCCTATGACACCGCTGACCTCCGTCGACAGGTTGTTGCCGCCGACGACGAGCGTGTTGCCGCCACCGATGTAGTAGGAGCCGCTACCTTCAATCGAACCCGCGGTGATGCGGCCGTCGCTGTTCAGGCCGATGCTGTCCCCGAAATCGACAATGCCTGTACCTATGGTGATAAAGCGCGCGTTGCCGCCGGTGGAATTGTCGAAGAACTCGGTCTTGCCGCCGTCCTTGGTGATGATCGTGGCGTTACCAGCCGTCGTGAACGCACCGAAATTGGTGAGACCATCAGCCTCATTGATGATCGTTGCGTTGCCGGCGGTCGCCGTGTCGGTTCCGAACGGCGTCCCAAACAAGGTCGAGCCGAAATCCTTGTTCACGATCGTTGCCGAGCCGGCCGAGGATTGCTCGAGAAATGCTGTGCCGCCGCCATTCTGGTTGGTGATGGTGGCCGTGCCCGCATTGGTCCGGCCAAAGAAGCCGGTCAAGCCACCGTCATTGATGATGGTCGCGTGGCCGGCCGTGGCGGTGTCGGTGCCGCCACCCAACGGATCTCCAAAAAGCAACTGGCCATTGTTGGTGATCATCATCGAGCTGGCGGAGGTCGCGTTGAGGAACTGCGTCGTACCGGACAAGTCGTTCAAGAGCGTCGTGATGCCCGACGTGTCGGCATTGACGATTTTGAAGAAGCCCTCGTTAGTCACGGCACCGACGATGCTCGCGGTATGCGTCGCGTCACCAAGCTGCAAGGATCCGCAGGAGCAAATGAATGTGCCCCCCGTATAGGTGTTGGCGCCGAGCAGCGCCAACGTACCCGGCCCCTGAACACTGATCCCGTCGCTGCCGACAATGCGCGAGACGATGATGGCCGACGGATCGGTGGTGCCGGTCACATCGTTGGTGAAGAATGTGGTGTCCCCCGGGGCCAGCCTGAGGCCGCCACCCTGGATGGTGTAGACTGAACCATCGGCGGTGAGATCGAAGCCCACGAGACTGTTGAGCTGGACGCCACCCGGCGTGACCGTCACCGTCCCGCCTGTCGCCGGCGTCGAGGGACCGCTGCTGCCGAACAGGGTGCCGGCTGACAAGGGATCATAGGCCGTGCTGGTCGCGCCGAAGAAATCCGTCCAGTTGGTCGTGGTGTTGTCCCAGACACCGCCTCCGCCGTTGACGGTGCCGTTCGGCGTGGTCTGCGATCCGTTGAATATTTGCTGAGCCCGGACGGGGCTCGTCGAGAGGCAGAGACCGACCAGCACAGCAATGACGGACGACGCAGCCACACCAATGCGCAGCCCGCTCAGCCCGCCCGATAGCGATCGGAATTCCACCCCAGCGCCCCCCATTGCCGGCGCTCTCGGCCGCGCCGGCCGCAAATTAGGCGACGAGTTCCCTCCGTGAAACTACGGAATCCGGGGAATCGACTGTTTGGGCCACAACTGGAGTTGATTCAGAAACAATGTTGCAACTGCGCCACGTTTTGCGCGGCACAATACTCATTCCAGGCGCGCAAGCCTGCGTCAGAATGTCCAGACGCATGCACGGGCGTTCACACCGTGCGGCCCGGAACGAACATGGCTCAGTAATTGGACGCCGCCGCCTCATTCGGGATGCCGTCGATCGGACATTCCGCGGTCCCCGGCGTCGACCGGGTCATCGCCTCGACCATGTCGCGGGTGCCTTCGGGATCGGCGATCCAGTTCTTGTAGAAATCATACGGGCACGCCGCGACGCCCCGCGGGCTTTCGCCGGAATTGATCATGCCGGTGTAGCCGCGGTGAACCAGCTTGTAGAGATGGTTCTGTGACTGGCCGTTGCGGCGCGCGTCGCGGATCAGATGTTTCGACAGCTGGGCGTACTGGATGCCGTAATCTTCTTCGCCGCATTCGCCGAGTGTGCGGCCATCGAAGCCGATGATCGCGGAGTGACCGAAATAGGAATAGACGCCATCGAAGCCGGCGGCGTTGGCGACCGCGACATAGACGTTGTTGGCCCACGCCATCGCCTTGGAAATCATGACCTGCTGCTCCTTGGCCGGATACATGTAGCCCTGGCAGCGCACGATCAGCTCGGCGCCCTTCATGGCGCAGTCGCGCCAGATCTCGGGAAAATTGCCGTCGTCGCAGATGATCAGGCTGACCTTCATGCCTTTCGGGCCTTCGGAGACATAGGTGCAATTGCCGGGATACCAACCCTCGATCGGCACCCACGGCATGATCTTGCGGTACTTCTGCACGATCTCGCCCTGGTCGTTCATCAGAATCAGGGTGTTGTAGGGCGCCTTGTTCGGATGCTCCTCATGGCGCTCGCCGGTGAGCGAGAACACGCCCCACACTTTAGCTTTGCGGCAGGCTCCGGCGAAGATAGCGGTCTCTTCGCCGGGCACCGCACAGGCCGTCTCATACATCTCCTTGGAGTCGTACATGATGCCTTGCGTGGAGTATTCCGGGAAGATCACGAGATCCATGCCGGGCAGGCCGGTCTTCATACCGACCACCATGTCGGCGATCTTGCGGGCGTTGTCGAGCACCTCGGCCTTGGTGTGCAGGCGGGGCATCTTGTAGTTGACCACTGCGACGCCGACCGTGTCGTTGCTGCTGGAAATATCACCGTGAAGCATTTTGAGCGCTCCTGTCTTTTATTGTTTGAGATCGCGGCCGATCAATCGGCCGCGTTAGTGACTGATCATCCAGGGCCGCGCCGTGGGAAAGCCCTTGGCGCCGCTCCTGGTCTTGGTCACGAGCCGCGCCGGCTTCTTCGTGTCCGACGAGCTCTTGTCCTTCGCGGTTTTTCCCGACGAGCAGCAACCGCAACCCGGGCCATGCGAGGCCTTGTATTGCGCCAGCGTCTGCGGCGCGTGCGAGCTGCGCTCGTTGACGGCGTGCGCCTTGCGCGCCTCCGACGGCATGCAGAAGAAGTTCGGCGCGGTCAGGATGACCCGCGGCGCCATGATTTCACATTGCGGACAGACCTGCGGATCGTCGCATTCGGCCATCGGCCGCATATCCTTGAACGGACCGCAATCGTCACAGAGATATTCATAGACCGGCATCGCATCATCCCTACGCTAAAGCCTGTGAGAGTACCGCCGCGGCGGATGCCGGGCGGCGAAACCACGCCGTCCCGCACCCCGTCGCGCAGGGATTATTTGTCCGGCGATATCGGCATCTGGATATCGCCCTTGATATGCTTGATCGGGCCGGCCGATGACGGCATCACGTCGAAGTCGAAGATCTCCGTCGGCAGCCACAGCGTGGCGCAGGCGTTGGGTACGTCGACGACGCCGGAGATGTGGCCCTGAACCGGTGCGGTGCCGAGGATCGAATAGGCCTGGGCGCCGGAGTAGCCGAACTTCTTCAGATATTCGATCGCATTCAGGCAGGCCTGGCGATAGGCGATGGTGACGTCGAGATAGTGCTGCTTGCCTTGCTCGTCGACCGAGATGCCTTCGAAGATCAGATAGTCCTTGTAGTTCGGCGTGATCGGCGACGGCTTGAAGATCGGATTTTTGACACCGTACTTCGCCATGCCGTCCTTGATCACCTCGACCTTCAGATGCAGCCAGCCAGCCATCTCGATCGCGCCGCAGAAGGTGATCTCACCGTCGCCCTGGCTGAAGTGCAGATCGCCCATCG
Organism: Bradyrhizobium sp. OK095; assembly: GCF_900109945.1. Classification (GTDB taxonomy): domain Bacteria; phylum Pseudomonadota; class Alphaproteobacteria; order Rhizobiales; family Xanthobacteraceae; genus Bradyrhizobium. The sequence continues at coordinate 189,133 of NZ_FOBX01000011.1, read as the reverse complement.
AGAGACCGGCACCAGGTACGTAGACCGGGAAGTAGATTTTCGAGCCGCGCGAAAGATCCTTGATGTCGCAATTGCCGCCATGCTCGCGCGGCGGCACGGTGCGCGCGCCTTCCGCACCAATCTTGGCCTTGACGTCGCCCTTGGCGCGGCCGCCATGAGAGGTCGGCGCGAACGGCGGATTGGCAAGGCCGGGCACGCGAGTCGGGTTGGTCGCGATCAGCTCGGCCTCGCGCTTGTTCCAGGTGTCCAGCATCTTCGGATCGGGCAGACAGCCGATCAGGCCGGGATGGATCAGGCCGGCGAAATTGACGCCGGGAATGTGGCGCGACGAGGTGTAGAGCCCCTTGATGTCCCAGATTGACTTCTGCGCCAGCGGGAAATGGTCGGTCAGGAAGCCGCCGCCATTCTGCTTGGAGAAGAAGCCGTTGAAGCCCCACATGCTCTCTTTCATCGGACCCACATCGAGCAAGTCGACGACGAGCAGGTCACCGGGCTCGGCGCCCTTGACGCCGATCGGGCCGGAAAGGAAGTGCACGATCGAGAGATCGATGTCGCGGACGTCGTCGGCGGAATCGTTGTTCTTGATGAAGCCGCCGGTCCAGTCATAGGTCTCGATGATGAAGTCATCGCCGGGATTGACCCAGGCCACGATCGGAATGTCGGGGTGCCAGCGGTTATGCACCATGTCATTTTCGTAAGCCGACTTGGTGAGATCGACCTTGATCAGTGTCTCTGGCATCGAGAAGCTCCCCTTTACTACGGTTGGTTAGACGGACAGATATTTCGAGACCTGCGCGGCATCGACGGCGTCGCGCGGATCGTCGCGGACGATCTCGCCGTTCTCGATCACCAGCACGCGGTCGGCGATATCGAGCGCAAAACTCAGGACCTGCTCGGACACGACGATCGACAGGCCCTTTTCATCGCGGATGCGCTTCAAGGTGCGCGCCATCTCCTTGATGATCGATGGCTGGATGCCTTCGGTCGGCTCGTCCAGCAGCAGCACCTTCGGCTTGGTCGCGAGCGCACGCGCAATCGCGAGCTGCTGCTGCTGTCCGCCGGAGAGATTGCCGCCGCGGCGGCCCTTCATTTCCAGCAGCACCGGGAACAATTCGTAGATATCGCCGGGCACCTCGGTGCCGCCGGAAACGACGAGCCCGGTCTCGATGTTCTCCTTCACCGTCATGGTGGAGAAGATCATGCGACCCTGCGGCACATAGGCGAGCCCCTTGGCCACCCGCTCGTAGCTCGGCAGATTGCCGAGCTCGGCGCCGTCCATAGTCACCGAACCGCTCTTCGTAGGCAAAATGCCCATCAGCGACTTCATCAGCGTGGTCTTGCCCATGCCGTTGCGGCCCATGATCGCCACGATCTCGTTGGCGGCGACCTTGACGTTGAGGCCGTGCAGCACCTCGCTCTGGCCGTAGGCGACGTGAAGATCGGAAATAGCCAGCATCGAGATTCTCCTCAGTGGCCCAGGTAAACTTCAACGACCTTGGGATCGTTCTTCACCTTCTCCATGGTGCCCTCGGAGAGGATCTGGCCCTGGTGAAGCACGGTGACCTTGTGTGCGATGTCCTCGACGAATTTCATGTCGTGCTCGATCACCAGCACCGAGCGGTTCTTGATGATGCGGTTGAGAAGCTCGGCGGTCTTGGTGCGCTCGGACACGCTCATGCCGGCGACGGGTTCGTCGAGCATCAGCAAGTCCGGGTCCTGGATCAGCAGCATGCCGATCTCGAGCCATTGCTTCTGGCCGTGGCTGAGCAGATCGGCGTTCATGTTCAGCCGGTCCTTGAGGAAGATCATTTCAGCGACTTCATGCACGCGGTCGCGCACGGCGGCGTCGCGGGTGAAGGTCAGCGCGCCGAATACGGAGCGGCCGCGCGGGTAAGAAATCTCCAGATTCTCGAATACGGTAAGATCGTCATAGATCGACGGGTTCTGGAACTTGCGGCCGACCCCGGTTTTGACGATCTCGTTCTCCCTCATCCGCGTCAGCTCCTTGCCGCGGAACTGGATCGAGCCAGATGTGGCTTTGGTCTTGCCGCAGATGAGGTCGAGCACGGTGGTCTTGCCGGCGCCGTTCGGGCCGATGATGACGCGGATCTCGTTCTCGTCGACGTAGAAAGAGAGGTCGTTGACCGCCTTGAACCCGTCGAACGACACGGTCAGCGCTTCGACGGCGAGCAAAAATTCCTTGGGCTGATGACCGACGAGCATGATCTATCTCCTCACTGCCAGTGTGGCATCGGCATCGTGATGACCTACGAGCATGATGATCTCCTCACTCCGCCGGGGCGCCGTCGGCGACCGAGCTATCGGTCCAGCCTTCAGGTTTCGGTTTGCGCGACGGGATCAGGCGATCGATGCGCGGCTGCACATAGTCGCCCCAGATCCCGGCAAGACCATTCGGGAAGGCCAGGACCACGGCGATGAACAAGCCGCCCAATCCGAACAGCCACAATTCGGGGAAGGTTTCCGACAGGCTGGTCTTGGCGAAATTAACCAGCAGCGTGCCGTAGACCGCACCTAAGATCGACAGCCGGCCACCAACCGCGGTGTAGATCACCATTTCGATCGACGGCACGATGCCGACGAAGGACGGCGACATGAATCCGACTTGAAGCGCAAACATTGCGCCGCCGATCGCGGCGAACACAGCGGCGATGCAGAAGGCGAAGATCTTGAAGTTGGCGACGCTGTAACCGGAGAACCGGACCCGGTCCTCCTTCTCGCGCATCGCGACCAGGATGCGTCCGAGCTTGGAGTGGCGGATGAACTGCGCGATCATGATGCAGACGAACAGGCACCCGACTTCGAAGAAGTACAGCAGGACCTTGGCGTGATCCGGCCTGATGTCCCACCCCTTCAGCGTCCGCAAATCGGTCATGCCGTTGATGCCGCCCGTGTAGCCCTGCTGTCCCACGATCAGGATGGTGAGGATGGCCGCGACCGCCTGGGTGATGATGGCAAAGTAGGTGCCGCCGACCCGGCGTTTGAACATCGCCGTGCCGATGATCAGGGCGAAGATACCGGGCACCAGGATGATGGCGGCAATCGTGAAGGTGAGGCTGTGAAACGGTTGCCAGAAGTACGGCAGTGAGGTGATCTGATTCCAGTCCATGAAATCGGGAATGCCGGGCGTCGACTGGATCTTGGTATTCTCGGGGCTGGAGGCTTCCAGCTTGAGGAACATCGCCATGCAGTAGCCGCCGAGGCCGAAGAACACGCCCTGGCCGAGGCTCAAGATGCCGCCATAGCCCCAGCAGATCACCAGTCCCAGCGCGACGAAAGCATAGGTCAGATATTTTGCGACCAGGTTGAGCCTGAAGACGTCGAGCGTGAGCGGCAGCACCACCACCAGGAAAACCGCGAGCACCAGAATTCCGATCAGCTCCGATCGATTGACGAACCGATTGTCGGTCATTGCATCAGCCTTCCGTTTCTCACTTCCGGACCTTGAGGGCGAACAGCCCCTGCGGCCGCAGCATCAGGATTCCGACAACGGCGAGCAGCGTCAGCACCTTGGCCATCGAGCCCGACATGAAAAACTCGAGGGTGGATTGCGTCTGCGAGATCGAGAAGGCCGAGGCGATGGTGCCGAGCAGGCTCGCGGCGCCGCCGAACACGACCACCAGGAACGTATCGACGATGTAGAGCTGGCCCGAGGTCGGGCCTGTCGAGCCGATCATGGTGAAGGCGCTGCCGGCAACACCGGCGATGCCGCAGCCGAGGCCATAGGTGTAACGATCGACTTTCTCGGTATTGATGCCGACCGCGCCGGCCATGATGCGGTTCTGCACGACGGCGCGGACCTGGCGGCCCCACCGCGATTTGTACATCACGTAGGCGACGCCGACGGTGATCAGGACGGTGAGGCACATCACGAAGACGCCGTTGATCGGCACCTCGATGCTGTCGGACACGTGGAGCGAACCGAGCATCCATTGCGGCAGGTCGACGCCGACCTCGCGGGCGCCGAACACGGAGCGGAAGGCCTGCTGGAGGATCAGGCTGAGGCCCCAGGTCGCGAGCAGCGTGTCGAGCGGGCGCTTGTAGAGATGCCGGATCAGCACCCATTCCACCAGCATCCCCAGCGCACCTGATGCGACAAAGGCCAGGATCATCGCCAGGAAGAAGTAGCCGCTGAACAGGCTCGGCAAATACGTCTGGAATAGATTCGAGGTCATCCAGGTGACGTAGGCGCCGAGGATCATGAACTCGCCATGGGCCATGTTGATGACGCCCATCTGACCGAAGATGATCGCAAGACCGAGCGCCATCAGCACGTAGACCGAGAACAAGATCAGTCCTGCAAAACCCTGCATGACGAAGATGGAGCCAAGATCACCAAGCGAATAGTCGCCGAACATCGATGTCCTCCGTCAGGGATAAGGTCCCGCGTCGCGAGCAGGTTCGCGACGCGGGGGTCTTGGGCGTGGATTTGCGGTCCACGCCAGGGAGCTGCGTGGTCAGGAGAGAAAGCGCGAGTGACGTCGCGCTTCTTACTGGTAGCCCTTGGGGAACGGATCCGGCTCGACGAGATCGGCAGTCTCGAAGATCAGCTCGAACTGGCCGTCGAGCTTGGCGCGTCCCACCCGGGTCTTCGACCAGAGGTGATGGTTTTCGTGGATGCGCACATAGCCTTCCGGCGCGCCCTTGAACTCGACGCCCGGCGAAGCCGCCGCGATTTTGTCGACGTCGAACGAGCCGGCCTTCTCGACCGTCAACTTCCACAGCCACGGGCCGAGATAGGCAGCCTGGGTGACGTCTCCGATCACGGTCTTTTCGCCCCACATCTTCTTGAACGCGGGCACGAAGGTCTTGTTGTTCGGATTGTCGAGCGACTGGAAGTACTTCATGCAGGCATAGGCGCCCGCGATGTTCTCGCCGCCGATGCCGTCGATTTCGTCTTCGGTCACCGAGATCGTCAGCAGCGCCTGCTTGGAGAGGTCGATGCCGGCCGCCTTGAGCTGCTTGTAGAACGCGACGTTGGAGCCGCCGACGACGTCGGTGAAGATCACGTCAGGCTTGGTCAGCTTGATCTTGTTGATGACCGAGTTGAACTGGGTGTTGCCGAGCGGATAGTACTCCTCGCCGACGACCTTGCCCTTCAGCACGTTCTCGACGTGCTTGCGCGCGATCTTGTTCGAGGTGCGCGGCCAGATGTAGTCGGAGCCGACGAAGAAGAACGACTTGGCGCCCTTTTCCTTGGCGATCCAGTTCAGGCCGGCGAGAATCTGCTGGGTCGCTTCCTGGCCGGTGTAGATCACGTTCTTGGACTGCTCGAGGCCTTCATAGAAGGTCGGGTAGTAGAGCATGCCGTTGTACTGCTCGACGACCGGCAGCACCGCCTTGCGCGAGGCAGAAGTCCAGCAGCCCATGATGGCCGCGACCTTGTCGTTGACGAGAAGCTTCTTGGCCTTTTCAGCAAACGTCGGCCAGTCGCTGGCGCCGTCTTCCTGGATGAACTTGATCTTGCGGCCGAGCACGCCGCCCATCGCGTTGATCTGCTCGATGGCCAGCTTTTCGGCTTCGATCGAGCCGGTCTCGGAGATCGCCATGGTGCCTGTCGCCGAGTGCAGGATGCCGACCGTGACCTCGGTGTCGGTGACCGCGAGGCCCGTGGTGTTGACCGCCGAGGTCGCAGGCGCCTGCGCAAACGACGCCTTCGGCAGCATCGTGATGGCCGGCAAGGCGGCCATTCCCATCAATAATTTGCGCCGTAACGGCGACAATAGGCCCTTGTTTGGTTCGTCTGACATGAGCACCCCACCTTTTTTTCGAGACACACGCTTGGTCTCGTGAGGATGGCTCGAATTTGTGCACCGCAAGCATACGCAAGATCGCGTATACTGCACCGCAAAATACCGACGTAGGCTTTTGGTACGGGATTTGCGAGTTCACGAGAGGTTTTGGACGACTTCGGGAGTGGGGTTCGAGTGGCAGGGCGGCAGCGAATAGACCGCGTCAGGCGCCAGTACAATCAATGGGTCGCCAACCAGACGCTGGAAGACTACGCGCTGCGCTTCACCGCCAAGAGCGCGCGCCGCTGGTCCGCCGCCCGCGTCGCCAACACTGCGCTGGGCGCCATCTCCTTCCTGGTGCTTGAAGCGATCGGCGGCACCATTACCCTCAATTACGGCGTCACCAATGCCGCCGCCGCGATCCTCGTCGTCTCCGCCATCATCTTCTGCTGCGGCGTTCCGATTGCCTATTATGCCGCCAAATGCGGCATCGACATTGACCTGCTCACCCGCGGCGCGGGCTTTGGCTATATCGGCTCGACCATCACCTCGCTGATCTACGCCTCCTTCACCTTCATTTTTTTTGCGATCGAGGCGGTGATTCTGGCGACCGCGCTGGAGATGTGCTTGGGCATCCCGCGCCCGATCGGCTACCTCATCAGCGCGGTCGCGATCATCCCGCTGGTGACCTACGGCATCACGCTGATCAGCCGCTTCCAGCTCTGGACGCAGCCGCTCTGGATCGTCCTGCATATCCTGCCTTTTGCCGCGATCGCATGGGCCAGTCCCCACTCGTTCACGGAGTGGCGCCAATATGCCGGCGAGCACGGCGACCTCGGCGGCCATTTCGACCTGTTGCTGTTCGGCGTCGCATCCTCGGTCGTGTTCTCGCTGGTGGCGCAGATCGGCGAGCAGGTCGACTTCCTGCGATTTCTGCCGCGCGACCGCCGCACCTCCAGGACGTCGTGGTGGATCGCGCTGATGAGCGCGGGACCCGGCTGGATCGTGCTCGGCGCGCTGAAGCTGCTGGCCGGCTCGTTCCTCGCCTTCTTTGCGCTCAGCCACGGTGTGCCGCCCGAAGAGGCGGCCGAGCCCGCGCATATGTATCTCGTGGCCTTTCGATACGTGCTGTCGGAGCCGGACCTCGCGCTGGCATTGACCGGCTTCTTCGTCGTGCTGTCGCAGCTCAAGATCAACGTCACCAATGCCTATGCCGGCTCGATCGCATGGTCGAACTTCTTCTCTCGCCTGACCCACAGCCACCCCGGACGCGTGGTGTGGCTGGTGTTCAACGTGATGGTGGCGCTGCTCCTGATGGAAATCGGCGTCTACAAGGCGCTGGAGCAGACGCTCGCGCTTTACTCCAACGTCGCGATTGCCTGGGTCGGCGCGCTGGTGTCCGACCTCGTCATCAACAAGCCGCTCGGGCTCCGTCCGCCGCAGATGGAGTTCAAGCGCGCCCATCTCTACGACATCAACCCGGTCGGCGTCGGCGCGATGACGCTCGCGATCATCGTTTCGATCGCGGCGTTCTACGGGCTGTTCGGCCCGACCATGAAGGCGCTCGCCGCCTTCGTCGCGCTGACGGTGGCCTTCGTCACTGCGCCTGTTATCGCCTGGCTCACCAACGGAAAATACTACATCGCGCGCAAGCCGAAGCGGAGCTGGGCGAATATCGAGTCGATCCAGTGCTGTATTTGCGAGCACAGTTTTGAACCGGAGGACATGACGTCCTGTCCCGCCTATGCCGGCCCGATCTGTTCCTTGTGCTGCTCGCTAGACGCGCGCTGCCATGATCTCTGCAAGCCGCATGCGCGCGCGCAGGTGCAATTCGCCGACGCGCTCAGCAAGATTTTGCCGCAACCGATCTATCAGCGGATCAACTCGCAGTTCGGGCATTACATTGGCGTGTTCGTCGTCTCCGCTGGCCTCGTCGCGCTGGTGCTCGGACTGATCTATCTCCAGACCTCGGTGAGCGTGCATGGTGAGAATACGCTCGTCTCCAACGTGCTCTGGAAGGTGTTCTTTTCGCTCAGCATCATCATCGGCGTGGTCGCCTGGCTGTTCGTGCTGGCACAGCAGAGCCGCCGCGCGGCGGAGGCCGAGACAAAACGGCAAACAACGCTGCTGATCCAGGAGATCGACGCGCACAAGCGCACCGATGCCGAACTCCAGCGTGCCAAGGAGGTCGCAGAATCCGCCAATCTCGCCAAGAGCCGCTACGTCGTGGGCCTGAGCCACGAGCTGCGCTCGCCGCTGAACGCGATCAGCGGCTATGCCCAGCTGCTCGAGCAGGACGCTACGCTCGCCACCAAGCCACGCGACCAGGTCCGCGTCGTCCGCCGCAGCGCCGATCACCTCTCCGGCCTGATCGATGGCATTCTGGACATCTCCAAGATCGAGGCGGGGCGGCTATATCTCTCGCGCGACGAGGTGCGGCTGAGCGAATTCCTCGACCAGCTCGTCGGCATGTTCCGTCTTCAGGCCGCAGCCAAAGGCGTCGACTTCGTGTTCAGGCGGCCGGCGCATTTGCCTGTCGTGGTCTATGCCGACGAGAAGCGGCTGCGCCAGGTACTGATCAATTTGCTCTCGAACGCGATCAAGTTCACCCAGACCGGCAGCGTGCAGTTCGTGGTGCACTATCGGAGCCCTGTTGCCGAGTTCGAGGTCATCGACACCGGGCCAGGCATCCAGGGCGACGACCTCGAACGCATCTTTGCGCCGTTTGAGCGCGGCGCGCTCGGTGTCTCGCAGCCGCAGACTGGAACAGGGTTGGGGCTGACCATCAGCCGGCTGCTCGCCGGCGTGATGGGCGGCGACATCAAGGTCTTGAGCACGGTTGGCCGCGGCAGCACCTTCAAGGTCAAGATGCTGCTGTCGGAGGTTACCAATCCGCAGCGCATTGCGCCGGTGGAGGCACCGGTCTCCGGCTATCACGGCGCGCGCAAGACCATCCTGATCACCGACGACGATCCCGTTCATCGCGATCTCCTGCGCGAGGTGCTGACACCGCTCGGCTTCATTCTGCTCAGTGCCCCCGACGGGCCCGGCTGCCTGGCGCTGGCGCAACACTGCCGGCCCGATCTGTTCCTGCTCGATATCTCGATGCCGGGCATGGACGGTTGGACTGTCGCGGAGACGCTGCGTGCGAACGGCCACCATCAGGCGCGCATCCTGATGGTGTCGGCGAGCGCGCTCGAAGCCCACGGCACGCCGCTGGCGCAGCCCTTCCACGACGGCTATCTGATGAAGCCGATCGACATCCCGCGGCTCCTCGAAGCGGTCCGTCAGCTTCTCAAGATCGAATGGCAATACGGTTCGGACGAGATCGCGGTACCGTTTTGGCGGCCGGAGAGCGGCTCGCGACCGCCGGTGCGACACATCGAGGCGCTGATCGGGCTCGGCCAGATCGGCTACGTCAAGGGCATTCAATTGAAGCTGGACGAGATCGGCAGCGAGCATCCGGAACATGCCGACTTCGTCGCGCAGATGCGGTCGCTGGTCGACCGCTTTGATCTCGACCAGTACATGGCCACATTGAAAACATTGCATGCGTATGAACACTGAGTCGAAAAAGCGCGACATCGCGCTCGTGGTCGACGATTCCCCGGAGACGCTGCGGCTGCTGACCGACGCGCTCGACGGCGCGGGGATGACGGTGATGGTGGCGCTCGACGGCGCCGCCGCGATGCGCATCGTCGATCAGATCACGCCCGACATCGTGCTGCTGGATGCCGTGATGCCCGGCATTGACGGGTTCGAGACCTGCCGCCGGCTCAAGCGCGATGCGGGCCTTGCCAATGTGCCCGTGATCTTCATGACCGGCCTCGCGGAGACCGAGCACATCGTGCGCGGGCTGGAAGCCGGCGGCGTCGACTATGTGACCAAGCCGATCGTGATCGAGGAGATGCTGGCGCGCATCCGCGTCCATCTCGGCAACGCCCGCCTGACCCAGAGCGCCCGCGCCGCGCTCGACGTCTCCGGCCGCTTCCTGTTCGCGGTCAACCGCCAGGGCAACATCCTCTGGGCGACGCCGCAGGCGCAAAAACTGCTGGCCGATCATCACGGCGCGCAGGCCGACGACTTCGTGCTGCCGCCCTCGCTACTGCAATGGCTGGAACAGGCGAAAGGCAAGGGCAGCGCGAAGTCTCAGGCGGCGACGCTGCCCGACAATCCGCAACTCCGCTTCTATTACATGGGCGAAACCGCGCCGAACGAGTTCCTGCTGCGGTTATCCAGGGAGTCCGGCACCTCGTTGCCGCCCGAATTCACCAGCGAGCTCGGCCTCACCACGAGGGAAGGCGAAGTGCTGGCCTGGCTCAGCAAAGGCAAGACCAACCGCGACATCGCGCAGATTCTGGGATTAAGCCCGCGCACGGTCGACAAGCATCTGGAGCAGATCTACGCCAAGCTCGGCGTCGAGAACCGGACCGCGGCGGCAGCGATTGCCACCAATGCGACGAGAAGGAATTCGTAGCCCGCTGTCAGAGCGCGCCGGGACGACACCGCAAGTTTGGCTGGAGACCTCAGGCCTCCCGCACCACCGTCTTCAGATAATTATACGCCTTGATGATCTCGATCAGGCGGTCCTCGGTCGAGCGGTCGCCGCCATTGGCGTCGGGGTGGTGCTGCTTGACCAGCGCCTTGTACTTGCTCTTGACGTCGGCGAGCGTGGAATCAGGGCCGAGACCCATGACCTGGAGCGCCTTGCGCTCGGCGTTCATGACCTTGCGCGTTTCGGCCTTGGGCTGGGTGGCCTCTGGGCCCTTCCGCCAGCCGGTGCGGCCGTTGAGCTCCTGGAACATGCTGAACGGATCGAAGGCGCCATCGATCTCGGATTCCGCGCCCTTCTTGACGCCGCCATTGGCGCCCATCTTCCAGGTCGGACGGTGGCCGGTCAGCGCGTCCTTCTGATAGCGCGCGACGGCGTCGGCATTCATGCCGGAGAAGAAATTGTAGTTCTGGTTGTACTCGCGCACGTGATTCAGGCAGAAGTGCCAGTACTCACGCTGATTGTCGCGACCCTTGGGCGCACGATGGGCGCCCTTGTTCTGACACCCGGTCCATTCGCAGTTGGCCACGGTGTCGCGCGGCTTCGCTTCCGGCTGCTTGCCTTTCGGCTTGACCCGGATGGAGTCGAAGAACTTTGATGAATCGATCGGCATGACCAACTTTGACTACGCAATGCAAAAACCTTCAAGTCTTGACATTGCAATTAGGCGCTAGCCCATAGCCGAAACTTCATTTCGGCGTTCTTACGAACGGCCGCCAGAGGCGGCCTATGGCATTGACGGGGTGCGGAGACGTCCCTTAATGGCACTCATGGTTATGAAAGACACTATCAGCAACAAGTTGCAGGAAGCTTTCACGCCGGAAAGCCTCCAGGTCGTCGACGAGTCACATTTGCATGAGGGCCACGCCGGCCATCGGCCGAGCGGCGAGACGCACTTTCGGGTTTATATCGTGTCTGCCGCCTTCAAAGGGAAGAGCCGGGTCGACCGCCACCGCATGATAAATGCAGCGCTGGCCGCGGAACTTTCCGGCAGCGTGCATGCGCTGGCGATCCACGCGCAGGCGCCGGGGGAAGGCGGGACCTAAACTCGCCAATTCTGCCGTCATGCCCCGCCTAGCGCGCAATTGCGCACGGGGGCGGGGCATCCGGTAAACACCAGCATCGAGATTCGATCGATCGGCCGCGGCGTATTGGATCGTCCGCCTTCGCGGACGATGACTCCGTCCGCGTGGTTCAAAACGACGTCCCGGCCCGCCGTGGCTTGGCTTCCTCGATCTCCGCATCGCGCGACACCGGTGAAATACGGAGCGCAGTGATGCGGTTGCGTTCACGGCGGAGGACACGGAAGCGGAAGCCGTGGAAGGTAAAACTCTGGCCGCGGTCGGGGATCGAGCGCGCCTCGTGAATGACGAGGCCGGCGACCGTCGTTGCCTCCTCATCGGGCAGATGCCAGTCCATGGCGCGGTTGAGATCGCGGATCGGCACCGAGCCGTCGACCACGACCGAGCCGTCCGGCTGGGCGCGCACGCCGGCGACCACGACGTCATGCTCGTCGGAGATGTCGCCAACGATCTCCTCCAGAATGTCTTCCAGCGTCACGAGACCTTCAACTTCGCCGTACTCGTCGACAACGAGCGCGAAATGGGTTTTTCGGCGGCGGAATGCCTTCAACTGCTCGGATACCGGCCGCATCTCCGGCACGAACCAGGGAGGCAGCGCGATGGTGGAGACGTCGATGCGCGAGATATCGCCGTCCGACGCCCGGATCGCGCGCAGGAGATCCTTGGCGTGCAGCACGCCGATGATGTTCTCCGGCTTCTCGCGCCAGAGCGGGATGCGGGTGTATTCGGTCGCCAGCACCTCGCGCACCAGCTCTTCCGGCGGCAGGTCCGCGTTGATCATCATCATCTCGGTGCGATGGATCATCACGTCGGAGACCTGGAGCTCGCGCAAATCCAGCAGGCCGCCGAGCATGTCGCGGTCCTGCTTCTCGACCTTGCCCTCGTGATGCAGCAAATCGACCGCGCCGCGCAGGCGTTCGGTCGGCGACAGGATCGCCTGATGCTCGCCGGCCAAACCAAGCAGCCGCATCAACAGGCGGACGATGACCTCTACGATTCTGAGCAGCGGCCCCAGCACGTACATCGTCATCCGCATCGGGCGCGCGACCGCCAGCGCCATGCGGTCGGGCGCGTTGATCGCGATGGTCTTGGGCAGCACTTCCGCAAAGATCACAACCAGCGCGGTCATCAGGCCTGTGGCGTAGAGCACGCCGACATCGCCGAACCAGGCCGTGAAGATGCTGGTGGCAAGCGCGGAGGCACTGATATTGGCGATGTTGTTGCCGAGCAGCAGCGCGCCGATCAGGCGCTCGCGCATATCGAGCAGTTGGGAAACGACGTCGGCGTCGCGATTACCCTGCTTGGAGAGCCGCAGCATGCTGGCGCGCGAGGCGCCCGTCAGCGCGGTCTCGCTCGCGGCGAAAAAGCCGGAGACGAGCAGGCAGAGAATGACGATGGTGAAACCAAGCCAGTCCATGAATCACTCGACAGAGAATCACTCGACAGAAATTCAGCCGCGCATCACGCCTTCTGCGCCAGCTTCTCTTTCAGGAAATCGCGCACCGGGGTCGGCTCGACGTCCTTCGCGATCACGGCGCGCCCCACGGCCTCCAGCAGGATGAAGGTGAGTTTGCCGCGCTTGACTTTCTTGTCCTGCGCCATCAGCGCCATCAGCGCGTCGGCATCGGCAAGCCCTTCCTGCGCAAAGCCAGCGATGTCCTGCAAGCGGGTCGGCAGGCCGGCTTCAACCAGATGCCGCTCGATGCGCGCCGCGTCGGCGTCGCCGATCATGCCGAGTTTTGCGGAAAACTGCGCTGCCAACGTCATGCCGATCGACACACCCTCGCCATGGAACAGGCGGTCGGAGAAACCGGTCGCCGCTTCCAGCGCGTGACCGAAAGTGTGACCGAGATTGAGCAGCGCGCGCTCGCCGGTCTCGCGCTCATCGCGCGAGACGACTCCGGCCTTGGCGCGGCAGGAGGTCGCGATCGCATGCTCGCGGCCCGAGCCGCCTTTAAAAATGTCGGAATGGTTCTTTTCCAGCCAGGTGAAGAAGGCCTCGTCGCCGAGCACGCCGTATTTGGCGACCTCCGCATAGCCGGCACGGAATTGTCGCGGCGACAGTGTGTCGAGCACGGCGGTGTCGGCGATGACAAGCACCGGCTGGTGGAAGGCGCCGAGCAGATTCTTGCCCTGCGGCGAGTTGATGCCGGTCTTGCCGCCGACGGAGGAATCGACCTGCGCCAAAAGCGAGGTCGGCACCTGCACGAAATCGACGCCGCGGCGCAGGATCGCCGCCGCAAAGCCGGCGAGATCGCCGACCACGCCGCCGCCGAGCGCGATGACGAGATCGTTGCGCTCGATCTTGGCGGCGATCAGGGCCTCGCTGACCTTTTCCAGGCCTGCATAGGTTTTTGAGATCTCGCCTTCCTCGACGACGACGCGTGAGGTCGGAATGCCGCTCGCCGCGAGCGATGCTTCGGCCGGCTCGAGCCAGTATTTCGCAACGGTGCGGTCGGTGACGATTGCGGTGCGCACACCGGGGCGCAACGCTGCGACCCGTTCGCCGAGCGAAGCGAGTTCGCCGCGGCCGATGACGATGTCATAGGCGCGGTCGCCAAGCGCGACGTCGACGTTGACAGGGTCGGAATGTTTCAAGGGCGCAGTCATCGTACGGCACTCGCGACGTCGGCAGGTGTTTGGGGCGCGGCCTGTTCGCCGCAAAGATGCGCGCGCAACGTCTCGATGGTCTCATCGACGATTCTGTCGTGCGGCACATCGCGCGAGGCGATGGTGAGGTCGGCCTTGCCATAGACCGGCTCGCGCTCGGTGAGCAGGCGCGTGACGGTTCCCTCGGGGTCGGCGGTCTGGAGCAGCGGGCGGTCGGCGCGCCGGCGCACGCGGCGCATGATGATGTCGTGGTCGGCCTTGAGCCAGATCGAGATCGCCTTCGCCGCGATGCGGCCCCGCGTCTCCTCGCGCATGAAGGCGCCGCCGCCGGTCGCCAGCACCACTGGGCCGCCGTCGAGGAGACGGGCGATCACGCGGGCCTCGCCGTCGCGGAAATGCGCCTCGCCATGGCGCTCGAAAATCTCGGGTATGGTCATGCCGGCCGCCGCCTCGATCTCGGTGTCGGCATCGACGAAGGGCAGCTTCAGCCTGATAGCCATGCGGCGGCCGATGGTGGATTTGCCCACCCCCATCATGCCGACGAGCACGATCGAGCGCGCCCCGAGCACCGACAGGATGTCGGCCTCAGGCGAAGCTTGGATCGGCAACGCGGCGTCGGACATGGATCTTGCTCTGGATCTCGCTCAATCTGCCGCCAAAGGCGGCACCCTTGGCCACCTATACGACCCCCTCGGGGCCCTCGCCAGAGGACTCTTGCCACGAAAGGGCGAACATGTTGGATGATTTCATTGGTTAATTTGCCACGCCTCGAGACCCTCTCCGAGACCTCGCCCGATGCCCAGCCTGTTCCGCTTCCTGACGGCCGTCGCCGTGATCGCCGGCATCGTCTATGGCGTGGTCTTCGCGCTGGCGAACTTCGTCAGTCCGAAGTCGCGGGAAATGACGGTGACGATCCCGCCGGATAAGTTTCTCAAGAAATAGGAGCTAGGCTGCGGGGCATGCGTGCCAGATCTTCCGCAAACAAGCCCTCAGACACAAAACTCACCGGCCTGTTCCTCGACATGCTCGCGGCGGAACAGGGCGCCGGCCCCAACACGCTCGATGCCTACCGCCGCGACCTCACCGATTTCTCGGAATTTCTCGGCCGCATCGGCCATACATTTGCGGACGCGGAGACGCAGACGCTGCGCGACTATCTCGCCGATCTCGACACCCGCGGCTTCAAATCCACCAGCGTCGCGCGGCGGCTGTCGGCGATGCGGCATCTCTATCGCTTCCTGCTGAACGAGCGGATCCGGACCGAGGATCCCGCCGCAATCCTGTCCGGCCCCAAGCGCGGCCGCGGCCTGCCAAAGGTGCTGTCGATCGCGGATGTCGACCGCATGCTCCGTCGCGCCAAGGAGCTGAGCGAGGCGGAGGATGCCTCGTCGTCGAAGCGGCTGCGCGCCTTGCGGCTGTATTGCCTGCTCGAGGTGCTCTACGCCACAGGCTTGCGCGTCTCCGAGCTGGTGGCGCTGCCGCGCACGGCCGCCAAGCGCGACGCGCGCATGATCGTGGTGCGCGGCAAGGGCAACAAGGAACGACTGGTGCCGCTCAACGAGGCCTCGCGGCAGGCGATGGCGGATTATCTCGCGGCGACGGAAGCGGCAAAGACTGAGAAGAAGAAAGACAGCCTCGCCGCCTCGAAATGGCTGTTTCCCTCCTTCGGTGAGAGTGGGCACCTGACGCGACAGCATTTCGCCCGCGACCTCAAGGAACTCGCGGTCGCCTCGGGGCTTCAGGCCCGGCTGGTCTCCCCGCACGTGTTGCGCCACGCCTTCGCCAGCCATCTGCTTCACAACGGCGCCGATCTGCGCATCGTGCAGACCCTGCTCGGCCACACCGATATTTCGACGACGCAAATCTACACCCATGTGGTCGAGGAGCGACTGAAGAGCCTGGTGCGCGACCTGCATCCGCTGGCGGAGAAGTAAGGGTCTCGTCCGTAGCCGAAACCGCCTTGACTTCGGCCACATCTCCGCAGAAAGAGCCGTGGCCTCATTCGTGATTTGGTGCGCTCCCGGGAGCGCACAGGTCAAGCCCTTGAAGAAGCTACACTTCTTTCCGAGAAGCCAACCCCGCTTCGCGTCCTCGCCCCGTCCCCCTATATTGAGTTGATGCCAGATCAGATGCGCAGTTATCTCGACTTCGAAAAGCCCGTCGCCGAGCTCGACTCCAAGGTCGATGAGCTCAGGACGCTTGCGGCCTCCGGCACCGACATCGCCGAGGAGATCGGGAAGATCGAGGACAAGGCGGCGCAGGCGCTGGCCGACCTCTATCTGAACCTGACGCCGTGGCAGAAGACGCTGGTCGCGCGGCATCCGCAGCGGCCGCATTTCAACGATTTCATCAAGGGCCTGATCACTGAGTTCACGCCGCTCGCCGGCGACCGCAAGTTCGGCGAGGACGAGGCACTGGTCGCCGGCTTCGGCCGCTTCCGCGGCGAAGCCATCTGCGTAATGGGCCAGGAAAAGGGCGATTCCACCGAGAGCCGCATCAAGCACAATTTCGGCATGGCGCGGCCCGAGGGCTATCGCAAATGCGTGCGGCTGATGGAGATGGCGGAGCGGTTTGGCCTGCCGGTGCTGTCGCTCGCCGATTCCGCCGGCGCCTATCCCGGCATCGGCGCCGAGGAGCGCGGTCAGGCCGAGGCGATCGCGCGCTCCACCGATGCCTGCATGGCGCTGACCGTGCCGAACGTCGCCATCATCACCGGCGAGGGCATGTCCGGCGGCGCCATCGCCATCACCACCGCCAACAGGGTGTTGATGCTGGAGCACGCGATCTACAGCGTGATCTCGCCGGAAGCGGCGTCCTCGATCCTCTGGCGCGACGGCTCCAAGGCGCAGGAAGCCGCCAACAACATGAAGATCACCGCCCAGGACATGCTGCGCTTCGGGGTGATCGACGGTATTTTGAAGGAGCCGGTCGGCGGCGCCCACCGCGACCCCGCCGCCATGATCGCCACCACGGGCGATGCCATCGCCAAGGCTTTTGACGAGCTCCGGGGCCTGGACGGCGACACTATCCGCAAGCTGCGGCGGCAGAAATTCCTCGATATCGGTCGGAAACTGGGCTGATTCGGGCCGGTTTCTCGTGTCCCGGACGCGGTGCGGCACGCAGTGACGCTCCGCAGAGCCGGGACCCAGCAGGCTCCGGGATCGCCGTCAGCATGGGCCCCGGCTCTGCGTCGCAACGCTTCGCGCTGCGCCGCGTCCGGGGCACGAGGCACCTCCCCCGAAGCCCCCCGCTAACCCCGCGTTAACCCTTTTTTTGCCCAAATCAGCGATCTCAGTACCACTTTGGCCGAAAGGCCCAAGTACGGCCCAAAGTCGCGTCCATTTAGTCTTCGTTGACCATGCCACTGGGCCAACGGGCTCGTGATCCCAGCTCGGGTTGCGACCACATGACCCAGAGGTTAGAATTTTAATCAATGGCTTCAGGGCATAAGCGCTGGAGCGTGGTCTGAAAGCGCCCGTCACGACGGGTCCGGATGTCCGGTCGGATCATGCTTCGAGATTGGGGTTTGCGCGATGCCCGGCACGGTGTGGGGTCCATCTTGATTTCTCGTTCGCTTGCTCGCGCGCTCTTGGCTTCGGTTGCGCTGATGACGGCCAGCATCATGCTGGCCGGCTGCGATACCGACCAGGTTTCGCTCGCGACCAACGCCAAGGCCAACCAGCCGGTCTCGCCCAAACTCATCGCCGCGATGGGCGAGAAGGACATGGATCTGCAATCGCCGATCCTGATCCGCCTGTTCAAGCAGGAGGCCGAGCTCGAGATCTGGAAGCAGACCCGCAACGGCCAATTCGCGCTGCTCAAGACCTATCCGATTTGCCGCTGGTCCGGCGATCTCGGTCCGAAGGTGCGCGAGGGCGACCGCCAGGCGCCCGAAGGATTCTACTCGATCAATCCGAGCCAGATGAATCCGCAATCGGCCTACTACCTTTCGTTCAACACCGGCTTCCCCAACGCGTTCGACAAGGCACTCGGCCGCACTGGCTCGCAGCTGATGGTGCATGGCGATTGCTCCTCGCGCGGCTGCTACGCGATGACCGACGAGCAGATCGCCGAGATCTATTCGATGGGCCGCGAGTCCTTCTTCGGCGGCCAGAAGGCGTTTCAGTTCCAGGCCTATCCGTTCAAGATGACGCCGGTGAACATGGCCAAGCACCGGACCAATCCGAACATGGCCTTCTGGAAGATGATCAAGGAAGGCTATGATCATTTCGAGGTGACGCGGCAGGAGCCGAAGGTCGATTTCTGCGAGAAGAAGTACGTCTTCGACGCGACACGCGCGCCCGACGCCAAGCGCGATCCGGTGTTCGACGCCTCGGCAAAATGCCCGGCCTATGTGATCCCTGAAGACATCGCGAGCGCCGTGCGCGAGAAGGACCAGCGCGACCAGGCCGAATACAACAAGCTGGTTTCGCGCGGCACGCCGGTTGCGCGCATGAACACCGGCATCGACGGCGGCATGAACAAGATTTTTGCCGCGAAGATTCCGGAGGGATCGACAGGTCTGTCGGAGGGGGCCGAAGGCACCACGCTCCAGATGCTGGCGATGTCGAAGGCGCCGGGCACGATCCCCGGCACCGTCAATCCGCCCAAGCCGAATCTCGAAGCTATCGCGGCTGCGCCGCAGGAAGAGCCGGTCGTCGCCGTCAGCGCGCCCGCCACCAACACCCGCGTCGCCACAGCCGCGCCGGCCGAAAAGTCCGGCTTCTTCTCCAACCTCGGCCGCAAGATGGGCATGGGCACCGCCGAGACCACGGCGACAACGCCTCCGCCGCAAGCCACCGCGTCCGCAGCTCCGGCCACGACGTCGACAACGCCGACCACCGCAGCATCACGCCTGAAGGCCGCGGTGACCCGGTTCGTGCCCGGCCGCGACACTTCGAAAGATGCCCCGAAGCCAGCCGCGACCGTGGCCGCAAAACCCGTCGAGCCGGTGAAGCCAGATACACGGCTTGCCGCAACGCGTCCGGCGCTGAAGCCGTCGGTGTCGGATGGCGCCGGCGAAGCAACCCAGATCATGGGCGCCGCGCCGGTGGTGTCGTCGAACTCGTTCGAGAGCCGGTTCGGGGCGGTGAAGTAGGGGCAGGGCTCTGGTTCAGGCCTTCCTCGACTGACAGTCTCTCACCGTCACCCTGAGGCGCTCGCGTAGCGAGCCTCGAAGGGCGACGGCCCGGCTGCATCTCGGCCGCTCACCCTTCGAGGCTCCCGATGGGGCGCTTCCGCGCCCCATCACTCGCGCCTCAGGATGACGGGACTGGCAGGGTGCCGCGGCGAGCGATAGCTGCAGAGCGGGCAGCGCAACCTACGGCGCCAGATACCGCACCAGTTCTGGATTGTCCCTCACCTCCCCCGCCTGCCCCTGCAACGCGACTCTTCCACGGTCCAGCACATAGGCATAGTCCGCGACGCGGAGCGCCAGGTCGAGGTGCTGCTCGACGATGATGACGGCGATGTTCTTCGCGAGCTCGATCAGGCGTTCGGTGATCTCCTCGATGACGCCGATCCAGACGCCTTCGGTCGGCTCATCCAGCAACAGAAGTTTTGGATCGCCCAGCATGGCACGGCCGATGGCGAGCATCTTGCGTTCGCCGCCGGAGAGCGTGCCGGCGGGCTGGTCGAGGCGCTGGCCGAGTTTTGGGAAGATGGCCAGCACGCGATCGACCGCATTGGCATCCCTGTTGGTGAGCGAGCCGACCGCGAGATTGTCGCGCACCGACAGGCGCGCGAACACCGAATGCTCCTGCGGGACGTAGCCGATGCCGGCACGAACGCGCTCCTGGGTGGCGCGGCGGCTGATGTCGCGGCCGTCGAAGGCGACCTCGCCCTTCCACGCCGGCAGCTCGCCGACGATGGTTTTCATCAGCGTGGTCTTGCCGGCGCCGTTGCGCCCGAGCACGGCGACCCCGCCGCGCCAGGGGATGCCGAGGCTGACGTCGAACAGGACCTGGCTGCGACCATAGCCGGCGTCGAGATGCTTGATGTCCAAAAATTCAGGCACGGCGCAGATAAATCTCCTGGACGGCTTTGTTGGCCTGGATCTCGGACACCGTGCCGGATGCCAGCACCTTGCCCTGGTCGAGCACGGTCAGGCGGTCACAGATGTCGCGGATGAAATCGAGGTCGTGCTCGACGATGACGAGCGAGCAGTGTTTTTTAATCGGCTGGAGCAATTCGCCGGTGACGCGGCGCTCCTCCAGGCTCATGCCGCCGGTCGGCTCATCCAGCAGCAACAGTTTTGGTTTGCCCGCAAGCGCCATCGCGATCTCCAGCCATTGCTGCTGGCCGTGCGACAGCGCCGCGGCCGGATCGAAGGCGCGGTCGGCGAGACGGAATTGCGTCAGCATGGTCATGACCTGATCGTGCAGGAGCCCGCGGGTGCGCGAGAACACGAGGTCGAGCAGCGAGGATTGCGCCTGCAGCGCGAGCAGGATGTTGTCGTAGAGCGTCAGCGACGGCAGCACGGACGTGATCTGGAATTTCAGGCTCATTCCGGCCCGCGCACGCTCGGTCGGCGTGAACGCGGTGATGTCGGTGTTGATGAAGCTCACCTTGCCCTGCGTCGGTACCTCGGCCCCCGCGATGCACTTCATCAGCGTGCTCTTGCCAGAGCCGTTGGGGCCAATCAGGCCGTGAAACTCGTTCTCGCCGACAGTGAGCGCGGCGCCGTCGAGCGCGGTGAGCTTGCCGAATATCTTTGAGACGCCTGCGGCTTCAAGGAGCGGCATCGCGCTTCTCCTTGATCTTCGCGCCGAAGCTGCCGACCCGCTCGCGTTCGCCGAGCACAAAACTGATCAGGCCGAGCGGCCGGAACAGGATCACGAGCAGCAGCAGCAATCCAAGGATGATCGGCCAGATGTCGCGGTAATTGTCGGAGAGCCAGAAGCTGACGCCCTCGACAATGACAGCGCCGATGACCGCACCGATCAGCGTGCCAGAGCCGCCGAACAGCACATAGAGCACGACCTGCGTCGAAACGACGACGCCGACCATGTTGGGCCAGACAAAACCTTCGTGGAAGGCATAGAGGCTGCCGGCGAGGCCCGCGACGGCGCCGCCGATGGCGAAGATGATCGCTTTCAGATGCTGCACCTTGTAGCCGAAGAAGGCGATGCGCTGCTCGTTCTCGCGCAGGCCTGCGAGCGCCAGCCCGAACTGCGAGCGCACCAGGAAGCGGCAGAGCAGATAGACGACGACGAGAATGCCGAGCACGAGATAGTAGAAGGGCGGCCCTTCCGAGAACTCGTAGCCGCCGAGCGTCATCGGCGCGATCGAGGGGATGCCGTTCTGGCCGCCGAGATAATACCAGCCGCGCGCGAGGCGATCGGCCGCGTAGGAGCCGGTCAGCGTGCCCAGCGAGACGAAGATCACGCTGGAAGGATGCCGTCCGAGCAGCAGGAAGCCGCCAAGCAGCAGCGCGAAGGTCAGGCCGATGATCGTGCCCGCCGGCAGCACCAGGAAGATGTTGGTGATGTCCAGGTCGCGCGCGAGCAGTGCCACGCCATAGCCGGCCGAGCCGAAGAACAAGGCCTGGCCAAAACTCATGATGCCGGCGTAGCCCCAGACCAGATCGAACGACAGCGCGAACAGCGCGAGGATGATCACGCGCGTCGCGAACACCGTGAGGTAGTCTTGCAGCACCAGCGGCGCGAGGAGCGCGGCGACGAGCACCACGCCCTCCACGATCGGCAGGATTTTTCGTCCCGCGACGGCCTCAGCCGCCGCTCCGCTGCTACCCATGACGGCGTCCGTCTCCCCGCCGATCTCGGCGGGGATCGCCTGTTTCACTGCGCCCATCGACTTCGGCATTCGACCTTAGCATTCCTTCTCAGCATTCCTTGGGATCGACGAGACCATTGCTACGTCCGACGATCTCGTAATTCCCGCCCTTGGCCACTGCAGTGTACATCTTCATCTTGCAGTGCCGCTTGCCCGGCACCATCTCGGCCGGTCCGCCCGGGCCTTCCGCGATCTTGGCGTGGTCGAGCGCGGCGGCAACCGACTCGCGATCGACCTTGCCGGCTTCCTTGACGGCGGCTTCCCACAGCTTCAGGCCGCGATAGGTGCCGGTCGCGGCACTGCCGGCGGCGAACAGGAAGTTGCCGGGGAAATCCTTCTCATAGGCCGCCTGGATTTTTGCGTTGAACGCATCCTCCTTGGTCAGCACCTTGAAGTAATCGAGACAGCTCGCGAGCCCCTCGATCTCGGCGGCCTGATTGATGTTGAGCGTGTTCTCGTCATAGTAGACGCAAGCCAAACGCCCGCCGTTCTTGAGGAAGCCGGCTTCATAGAGCTGCTTGAAGAACGGGCCGACGCCGGGCGGGATGACGGTGTTGAAGACGACATCGACCTTGTTGGAGATGATGCGGTTGACGGTCGCGGAGAAGTCGACCTGGTCGAGCGGATAATATTCCTCGAACACCACCTCGCCGCCGTTCGCCTCGATCACCTTGCGGGCGTAAACGTTGAGCGTATGCGGCCAGACATAATTGGCGCTCGGCAGCGCAAATTTCTTGCCGCCGTTCTTGATCAGCCAAGGGATGAATTCGTCGCACTGCTGCGCCGGGGTCGGCCCGGTGCAGAACAGATAGGGCGTGCACTCCTTGCCCTCGTAGAGCTGCGGATAGATGTAGAGCGTCTTGCCGCGCGCCACGATCGGATCCTTGATCGCGTTGCGCATCGACGAGGTGATGCCGCCCAGCACCATGTCGACCTTGTCGCGCTGGATCAGTTTTCGGACATTGCCGACGGCGACGGATTCGTTCGAGGCGGTGTCCTCGATGTAGAGCTCGAGCGGGCGGCCGAGCAAGCCACCCGCGGCGTTCATCTCCTTGATCAGCATCTTGGCGACATTGGCGTCAGCTGTGCCGGCATAGGCGATCGGACCGGTGAGGTCCGTGGCGATGCCGACCTTGATCGGGCCCTCGGCCGCGTTGGCCCAAGGCGCCGGGATCACCCAACTGCCGACACCGGTCGCGACCGCGCCGGTGGCAAAGGCTAAATTGCCGAGGAAGCGGCGGCGGGTAAGATTGGTGCGATCTGCAAACATATTTAAACCCCTTTTCCAGCGATGAGGCCCTGTGGCCGGAATTTGATGAAGACAATGGCGAGAACGAAAACGAGGACGTCGGCGACGACAGGCGCCATCACCCATGGCAGCGCGGCGCTGAGCGTGCCGATGACGCCGGCGCCGGCGACCGGCCCGATGAAGGAGCCGATGCCGCCGACCATCACCGCGACAAAGCCCTGGATCAGGAAGCGCAGCCCGAGATCGGCATAGAGACTGAACACCGGCACGATCAGCGCACCGGCAAGGCCGGCGAGCGCGGAGCCGAACGCAAAGGTGGCGCCGTACATCAAGGGCGTGGAAATGCCCGACGCTCGCGCCAGCGACGGATTTTCCAGCGTCGCCCGCATGCGCAATCCAAAACTCGTGCGCGACAGCAGGAGATAACAGCCCGCCATCACCAGCAGCGTGATGACGATGATGGTGAAGCGCCAGGCGGAGATGTGCATGGCGCCGATATCGATCGAGCCGCCGATCGGCTCGGGCACGGTGAGATAGAAGCCGCCGATCAGGCCGCGCACGGATTCGCGGATGATCAGCCCGAGTGCATAGGTGCCGAGCATGGCAACGATGGGCGCAGCGTAGAAGCGGCGGATGATCAGCGCCTCCAGCACGAAGCCGAGCGCGCCGACCACGAAGGGCGCCGCGACCATGCCGGTCCAGATCGGCAGGCCCTTGGCGTAGGCGAGATAGGTGATGTAGGCCCCGAGCAGGACGAACTCGCCCTGCGCGAAATTGAAGATGCCCATCATGCTGGCGATGATCCCGAGCCCAAGCACGATCAGGACGATGATCGCGCCAAAACTCAGGATTTCGAACGCCGCGACGAACGCGTTAGCCATTTGGTGCTGTTCCGTCCGTCTGCATCAAAGCCTCGCTCACATCTTCTTCCAGTCGCCGATCTGCTCGAAGGCATGAGCGGCGCGGTAGATGGTGGATTCCTCGAACATGCGGCCGACCAGCATCAGGCCGACCGGCAGGCCGTCGACCATGCCGCAGGGCAGCGACATCGCGGGATGATGGGTGATGTCGAACGGCGCTGTGTTGGAGATCATCTCCAGCGCGCGGGCGACGTAGTCCTCACGGCTGGCGGTCGGCTCCGGCAGCTTGGTCGCCTTCATCGGCGTCGTCGGCAGCAGCAGCAGGTCGTAGTCCTTGAACGCTTTGTCGTAGGCCGCAGTCAGGCGTCGCGAGATATTGAGCGCCTTGCCGTAATAGCGCGGACCAAAAGTGTTGTTGATGTAAGTGCCGAGCAGCAGGAACAGCTTTGTCGTCTCCGACAGCGAGTCCGCCTGCCGGCGCCAGCCGCGATGGAAATCCATCAGCGAGGTCGAGTAGAGGTCGGACCGGCTCAGGCCGTAACCGTCGCCGTACATCATGGTCTGGGTCATGCCCTCGGTGCCGATCGGGGTCCAGATCGCGGGTCCCATGAGATGCATCGGGATCGAGACGATCTCGACCGTCGCGCCCAGATCCTTGAAGCGTTTTGCGGCCTCGCGGACGCTTTCGTTGACGGCGGCTTCCGCATTCGCCTGCTCAAAGCCTTCCTTGAGGATGCCGATCTTCATACCCTTCACGCCCTGGCCGAGCGCCTTGGTGTAGTCCTCGACCTTCGGGGCCTTGATGCGCGGATCGTAACCGTCGTCGCCGGCAAGCACTTCGAGCAGCAGCGCATTGTCGGCGACGGTCGCCGTCATCGGGCCGGTGTGGTCGACGAAGACTTCGATCGGCATGATGCCGGTGTAGGGCACGAGCCCCCAGGTCGGCTTCATGCCGTAGGTGCCGCAGAACGAGGACGGCATGCGGATCGAGCCGCCCTGGTCGCCGCCCATCGCCATGTCGGCTTCG
Source organism: Bradyrhizobium sp. OK095 (assembly GCF_900109945.1). Classification (GTDB taxonomy): domain Bacteria; phylum Pseudomonadota; class Alphaproteobacteria; order Rhizobiales; family Xanthobacteraceae; genus Bradyrhizobium. The sequence goes on along the minus strand of NZ_FOBX01000011.1, from coordinate 164,209 downwards.
CCGAGCGCGACGACGACACCGCTTCCGGACGACGAGCCGCCGGCCGAATACCCCATCTTGTGCGGGTTATGGACCGGCCCGACCGCGCCGGTATGGCTGCCGCCGGACATGCAGAAGGATTCGCAATGGGTCTTGCCGAGGATATCCGCGCCGGCGTCCAGGATGCGCGTCACCACGGTCGCATCGAAGTCAGGCACGTAGCCTTCCAGCGTCGCCGAGCCGTTCATCATGGGAACGCCGGCGAGCATGATGTTGTCCTTCAGCGCGACGGTCTTGCCCTTGAGCTTGCCGCTGGCGGCGCCCTTCACGGTCGACTTGCGATACCAGGCGTTGCGCGGGTTCTCTTCCGGAGAGGGCCGGTAGCCCGGCGTGCGCGGATATTTCACCTCCGGCACCTCGTCCGGCATCGCGCCGACGAGATTGTAGGCTTCGATCGAGCCCTGCATCAGGCCGCGGAACGAGGTCACGTCTTCATCGGTCAGCGCAAGGCCGCACTGCTCGGCGACGCTGCGAAGTTGGGCTGGCGTGGGAAGGACAACAGTCACGGCGCTCTCCTCAAAGGCTTCTTGATGCTTGGTTGATCCTTGGCATTGGACGAAAGCCGCGTGGTTCGCGCCTGCACGGCGCGGGCCAACCGGCTTCGCGTCGATATTACAGACGGAAATATTTTCCTTTTCAAGTATTATTTCGTATCTCGGCAGCTAGGGATGCGCGACTGAGGCTCAGAGCCGTTTGATCAGCTTGAAATCGAGGCCGTCGGCCTCGGCGAGATACATCGGCATCTCGGCGCGGCCATCGCGAAGAGTTACCGGACCGCGGCCCGCCGAATAGACGGTGTTGCGCGCGGCCTTGAGCAGCGGACGAAAGGCCAGCGAGCCGGCGCGATTGGCGACGGACTCCAGGAACCGCAGTCCCTCATAGTTGGATTGGCCGACCGAACCGACCGGCGGGGCGTGCGGGCCGAACATGGCCTGGTAGCCACTGAGGAACTCGTCATTGGCGCGCGAGACCATGCAGTTGAAATAGCCGGAGGCGCAGAACAGGTTCCCGGTGTTGTCGGCGCCGATGCCGAGCAGCACGGTCTCGTCCATCGCGCCGGCAAGCCGTAGCGTCGAGGTGGCAAGGCCCGCTTCGGCGAAGGCGCGGTTGAAGGTGATGCTGTCGGTGCCGATCAGCGAGATCAGCACGACGTCAGGCTTGGCGGCACGGATGCGCGCCAGATGCGGCTCGTGATTGTCCTCACCGACGGGGACGAACTCCTCCCCGACGACCTGGCCGCCCGCTTCCTTGATGTAGCGCTTGACCGAACGATGCGACTGCCATGGCCAGACGTAATCGCTGCCGATCAGATACCAGCGCGCGGCCTTCTTGACGTCGGCAAGCCAGTGGATCGCAGGCCGGCTCTGCCAGCGCGGCGTCTCGCCGATCGCCATCACGCCCGGAGTGCGTTCGCCGCCTTCATAGACCGGCGTGTAGATGTAGGGAATGCGATTGCCGGTGACCTTACGCAGCGCGACGCGGACGGCGCTGATATGCGAGCCCATGATGAGATCGACTTCGTCGAAGGCGATCGCCTGCTCGGCGCGGCGCACCACATCGTCGATCGGGCCGCCGGAATCATAGATCGACAGCTCCAGCTCGCGGCCCAAAATGCCGCCACGCTTGTTGATCTCGGCGACCGCCAGCATCGCGCTGTTGGTGGAGGTCGGGCCCCAAATCCCGGGCGAGCCGGTGAAGGTGAGGAAATTGCCGATGCGCAGCTTGTTGCGCGCGCCGCGGCGCTTCATGAAGTGTGCGTCAACCGGCGACAGGTCGAAATCCGCTGCCGACGGCGACAGATTCCTGAACAGCAAGGACGGCGGCAACGCCGGGCCGCCGTGAGCCGGGAAGTTCACCGTCGCGCGCACGCCAACTCCTGTCTGGCACCAGACCTGAAAGCTCATTGAGCAGGCGGTCGCGGCATCCGCCCTTTTGTTGTGCAATCATCCTATTTCGAAAATATTGAATATTCAAGAATTGAAGTGCATATAGATGCAGCATCGATTGCAAGACATTCACTCATTTGGGTCAAGACGAAGTCTTAGCCGTGGCAAAACCGAACACCCCGATCACCGAACATCTCGCTTATCTGCTCGCGCAAGCCAACCGGGAGATCAACCGGCAGCTGGAACTGCGCCTGAGCAAGGAAGGCGTACCCGTCGAGCAATGGCGCATCCTGAAAGTGCTGTCGGATGGCGACGGCCATTCGATGGGCGAGCTTGCCGACGCGGTGCTGCTCAATCATCCGACGCTGACCAAGATGATCGACCGCATGGTCTCCGACACGCTGGTCTATCGCGTGCAGGACCCGCACGACCGTCGCAAGGTTTTGATGTTCATCGCCGACCGCGGCAAGGTGCTGTGCAAGAAGCTCAACTCGCTCGCGGTCGACCAGGAGGAGCACATCCTGGAGAGCTACGGCGACAAGTCGACGAGCGAGTTGAAGCGGCTGCTGGAGAGCTTGATCGACAGCTCGAATTGAGGGGCGGCTTAGCGGCGCCCTCTCAGCACGTCGTCCCGGACAAGCGAAGCGCAGATCCGGGACCCATAACCACAGGCCGTGGTTGTTTCAAAGATTAGTAGTTGCGCTTTATCGAGCGCTACGACGACTGCGCGCCGTCGATAGATTCCGCAATATGGGTCCCTGCGTTCGCAAGGGACGACAGCGGAGAATGAGGCGCGAGCATCGCGCCTCACGCGCGCTTGATAGCGTAGCTAATCGCTAACCGTACCGCCCGTGGCAGTGCTTGTACTTCTTGCCGCTGCCGCACGGGCAGTCCTCGTTGCGGCCGATTTTGCCCCAGCTCGCGGGGTTCTTGGGATCGCGCAGGGCGGCATCGGTGGCTTGCGCGCCAAGCGAGACGTTGGCCAGCGCCATTTCGTCTTCGCCGGTGTTCGGGTCGAACTTGTGCGCTTCCATCTGCGGCAGGACAGGCGCTTCCTGCTCCGGCGGGACGATCTCGACGCGCATGAGCTGCGCCGTGACGGCCTCGCGCAGGTGGGCGCTCATCTCCTGGAAGAGATTGAAGGCCTCGGTCTTGTACTCTTGCAAGGGATCGCGCTGGCCGTAACCGCGCAGACCAATGACCTGGCGCAGATGGTCGAGCATGATCAGATGCTCGCGCCAGAGATGGTCGAGCGTCTGGAGCAGAATGGTCTTCTCGACGTAACGCATCACGTCGGGCCCCCATTGCGCGACCTTGGCGGCCATGTGCTCGTCGGCCTTGGTCTCGATGCGCGTGAGCAGCTCCTCGTCGGCGATACCCTCTTCCTTGGCCCAGTCCTCGACCGGCAGGTCGAGATCGAGCACGCGCCTCAGCTCTTCCTTCAGGCCGGCGACGTCCCACTGCTCGGCATAGGCATGCTCGGGCACGTGCTTGGCGACGAGGTCGTCGATGAAGGCGTGGCGCATGTCGGCGACGGTCTCGGCAACGCTGTCGTCCTTCATCAGGTCGACGCGCTGGTCGAAGATCACCTTGCGCTGGTCGTTCTGGACGTTGTCGAACTTGAGCAAATTCTTGCGGATGTCGAAGTTGCGTGCCTCGACCTTCTGCTGCGCCTTCTCGAGCGCCTTGTTGATCCAGGGATGGATGATGGCCTCGCCCTCTTGCAGGCCGAGGCGCTGGAGCATGCTGTCGAGGCGATCCGAGCCGAAGATGCGCATCAGATCGTCTTCCAGCGACAGGAAGAATTTTGAGCGGCCGGGGTCGCCCTGACGGCCGGAGCGGCCGCGCAGCTGGTTGTCGATGCGGCGGGATTCGTGGCGCTCGGAGCCCATGATGTAGAGGCCGCCGGGCTTCTTCACGGTCTTGGCGGGCTTGGAGCCCTTGGCCGGCTCGATCTCGACTTCTTCCTCGGCCTTCAGCACGATGTCGCGGAAGTGCTCGATGTCGGCCTTGATCTGCTCGATCTTCTTCGCCTTCTCGGCCTCGTCCTCGATGCCGCCAGTCTCCTGCTGGATGCGCATCTCGAGCGAGCCGCCGAGCTTGATGTCGGTGCCGCGTCCGGCCATGTTGGTCGCGATCGTGATCGCGCCGGGCACGCCGGCTTCGGCAACGATATAGGCTTCCTGTTCGTGGAAGCGCGCGTTCAGCACCGCGAACAGCTTTGCCGGCTTGCCCGCGCGGGCGGCGGCATACAACTTCTGCATCGAGTTCTCGTTGCCGAAATCGATCTGCCGGTAGCCGTGCTTCTTGAGGTACTCGGCGATCACTTCCGATTTTTCGATCGAGGCGGTGCCGACCAGCACCGGCTGCAGCCGCGCATTGGCACGCTCGATCTCGGCCAGGATCGCGGCGTATTTCTCGTTCTGGGTGCGATAGACCTCGTCGTCCTCGTCGAGACGAGCGACCGACAGATTGGTCGGGATTTCCACGACCTCGAGCTTGTAGATGTCGAACAATTCGTCGGCTTCGGTCAGCGCCGTACCGGTCATGCCGGCGAGCTTTTCGTACATCCGGAAATAGTTCTGGAAGGTGATCGAGGCCAGCGTCTGGTTCTCGGGCTGGACCTGAACGTGCTCTTTGGCTTCGAGCGCCTGGTGCAGGCCTTCCGAATAGCGCCGGCCCTGCATCATGCGTCCGGTGAACTCGTCGATGATGACGACCTCGTCGTCGCGGACGATGTAGTCCTTGTCACGCGTGAACAGCGTGTGGGCGCGCAGCGCCTGGTTGATGTGGTGCACGATGGAGACGTTCTCGACGTCGTAGAGCGACTCGCCCTTGAGCTGGCCGGCGTCGCGCAGCAGCGTCTCGATCTTCTCCATGCCGCCTTCAGTGAGCGTCACGGTGCGCTGCTTCTCGTCGACGTCGTAGTCGGTCTTGTCGAGCTTGGGCAGGAAGCCGTCGATGGTGTTGTAGAAGTCGGAGCGGTCGTCGAGCGGACCGGAGATGATCAGCGGCGTGCGCGCTTCGTCGATCAGGATGGAGTCGACTTCGTCGACGATGGCGTAGAAGTGTGGCCGCTGGACCATGTCCTCGAGCCGGTACTTCATGTTGTCGCGCAGATAGTCGAAGCCGTATTCGTTGTTGGTGCCGTAGGTGATGTCGCAGGCATAGGCCGTCTTGCGCTCGGCATCGTCGAGGCCATGGACGATCACGCCCGCGGTCAGGCCGAGGAAGCCGTAGATCTGGCCCATCCAGGCGGAGTCGCGGCTGGCAAGGTAGTCGTTGACGGTGACGACGTGGACGCCCTTGCCGGCGAGCGCGTTGAGGTAGACCGCGAGCGTCGCGACCAGCGTCTTGCCTTCGCCGGTCTTCATCTCGGCGATGTCGCCCTCGTGCAGCACCATGCCGCCGATCAGCTGGACGTCGAAATGGCGCTGGCCGAGCGTGCGCTTGGCGGCCTCGCGCACGGTGGCGAAGGCGGGAACCAGGAGATCGTCGAGCGTTTTGCCCTCGGCGAGTTGCTTCTTGAACTCGGCGGTACGGGCCTTGAGCTCGTCGTCGGAGAGCTTGACGATCTCGGGCTCCAGCGCGTTGATCGCGTTGACGCGGGACTGATATCCCTTCACCCGCCGGTCGTTGGCGGAGCCGAAAAACTTGCGGGCGAGCGCGCCGATCATGCCTAGTTCCTGTGTTCGCGATTCAACTGCGTTGCAGCCAAGAAGTTGTCACCCGCCTGCCTATCAACTCACCGTGACGCCTGATGGCGCCAGAGCCCGGACTGCGGGGGTCATCCGCCATATGGGTGGGAATTGAGCCAGTCTGGGTTCAACGGCCAAAAACGCAGCAAAATAAACGCCATCGCCATGGTCGCGACCGGGCAGAGATATGGCCCGGTCAGGGCCTTGTCAACGGCGGCGGCATTGCGGCTAATTCATCATTTTGACAGACTTTTCGCGTTGCCAAGGCCCCCTGAATTGGGCGAGTGTCCGCCCGCTTCGAGCAGCCCCCTGCTTCAACAAAAGGATTTTCCATGACCACCTCGTTCCCGGTAACCAAAACCGGCCTGCGCTTCGGCCTCGCCACCGCCCTCGTGGGCTGCCTTGCGCTGGCGCTGATCGCGGGTCCCGGCCGGGCTGCCGATGATCCGGTCCTGGCAAAGGTGAATGGCGCTGAAATCAAGAAGAGCGACGTCGCCATGGCGGCGGAGGAACTCGGACCGAGCCTCGCCCAGATGGACCCCGCGACCAAGGACGAGAACGTCCTGTCGTTCCTGATCGACATGAAAATCGTCGGCAAGGCCGCCGAAGACAAGAAGATCGCGGACGGCGAGGAATTCAAGAAGCGCATGGCGTTCGCCCGCAACCGCCTGTTGATGGACAATTTGCTGGCCCAGGAAGGCAAGGCCGCGACCACCCCGGACGCCATGAAGAAGGTCTATGAGGAGGCCTCCAAGCAGATCACCGGCGAGCAGGAAGTGCGCGCCCGCCACATCCTGGTCGAGACCGAGGACGAGGCCAAGGCGGTGAAGGCCGAGCTCGACAAGGGCGCCGATTTCGCCGAGCTCGCCAAGAAGAAGTCCAAGGATCCGGGCTCCGCCGACGGCGGCGACCTCGGCTTCTTCACCAAGGAGCAGATGGTGCCGGAATTCTCGGCCGTGGCCTTCGCGCTGGAGCCGGGCAAGATCTCCGACCCCGTAAAGTCGCAGTTCGGCTGGCACATCATCAAGGTCGAGGAAAAGCGCAGCCGCAAGGCGCCCGACTTCGAGCAGGTCAAGGCCCAGATCGAGCAGTATGTGACCCGCAAGGCCCAGGCCGACTATGTCGCCAAGCTGCGCGCGGAAGCCAAGGTCGAGCGGATGGACCAGCCGGCGGCGGACGCCAAGCCGGCAGACGCGGCCAAGACCGACGCCAAGCCCTCTGACAGCAAGATGGCGCCCCCCGCCAAGAAGTAACAATTTGCTGTCACTTCGGTGACGCCAAGAGTATCTAAGCATCGCAATGGCCGGGCATCGCCCGGCCATCTGCATATCCAGACCCCACCAAGGCGCCCCGCGATGTCCTCATCCGTCTCTCCCCTCGCCCCGAAAAGCGTTCCCGACATGCCCGTGATCGCGGGCGTCCGTCTCGCGACGGCAGAGGCCGGCATCCGCTACAAGAACCGCACCGACGTGCTGCTCGCGGTGATGGACAAGGGCACCGCGGTCGCAGGCGTCTTCACCAAGTCAAAGTGCCCGTCCGCGCCTGTGGAATGGTGCCGTGCCAAGCTGAAGGGCGGCAAGGCGCGCGCGCTGGTGGTCAATTCCGGCAATGCCAACGCCTTCACCGGCAAAACCGGCCGCAGCTCCACCGCGCTGACCGCCAAGATCGCGGCCAAGGCGGTCGGCTGCAGCGAGAGCGAGATCTTCCTGGCCTCGACCGGCGTGATCGGCGAGCCGCTGGATGCAACAAAGTTCGACGGCGTGCTGGGCCGTCTCGCCGAGGGTTCCGAGCCCGGCGATTATCTCACTGCTGCCAAGGCGATCATGACCACCGACACCTTCCCGAAGGTCGCGACCGCGACCGTCAAGCTCGGCAAGGCCAAGGTCACCATCAACGGCATGGCCAAGGGCGCCGGCATGATCGCGCCCGACATGGCGACGATGCTGTCCTTTATCTTCACGGACGCACCGATCGCGCCTGCCGCGCTGCAGGCGCTGCTCAAGGCCGGTGTCGAAGACACGTTCAATGCCGTCACCATCGATGGCGACACCTCGACGTCGGACACGCTGCTGGCCTTCGCGACGGGCGCTGCCGCCGAACACGGCGCGCCAAAGATCAGCCGTGCCAGCGATCCCAGGCTGAAGGCCTTCGTCAAAGCCTTCAACCAGGTGCTTGCCAACCTTTCGGAACAAGTCGCCCGCGACGGCGAAGGCGCGCGCAAGCTGGTCGAGATCACCGTCGAGGGCGCCAAGACCAAGGCCTCCGCGCGGAAGATCGCGATGTCGATTGCGAACTCGCCGCTGGTGAAGACCGCGATCGCGGGCGAAGACGCCAATTGGGGCCGCGTGGTGATGGCGGTCGGCAAGGCCGGCGAGCCTGCCGATCGCGACAAGCTCTCGATCTCCTTCAACGGCATCCGCGTCGCCAAGAGCGGCGCGCGCGATCCGTCCTATGACGAAGCGCAGGTGTCCGAAGCCATGAAGGCGCCGGAGATCGCGATCAAGGTCTCGCTCGGCCTCGGCAAGGGCCGCGACCGCGTGCTGACCTGCGACCTGACGAAGGAATATGTGGCGATCAACGGGGATTACAGGTCGTAGCGTCTGCTACCCTTTCCCCGTCATCCCCGCGCAATGGCGAAGCTATTGTCGCTGCGTCGCCCTTCGAGGGCCGCTAAGAAGCGGCCACCTCAGGGTGACGGTGATAGAGATTAGATTCTCGTCACCCCGCGATCCGCGCGTCGGCGACCGCTTTCTTGAACAGCGCGTTCATCGCGTCCGAGATGCCTTGCGTCGGGCTGACCTCGAAATAAAATCCCGGCGAAGCGCAGCTCTGCATGTTCTGCGCAATCTCGCTGTTCGGAGACGGCCCCCACGTCCCGGCGTTGAAGGGCGCGATCCAGTCGTTGTACCAGTTGTCAGTAGGGGGCTGATACGTCGTGTACAGCACCGCGATCTTGATACCGCGATTCTTGATCGTCGTGCACAGTGTGGGATTGATAGGGGACTGACAGCGCGGCGCTATGTTTCCCCAATTCTTGTTGTACATCGTCTTCAGGCAAGAGGCATTGCTTTCATCGGCAACGCCGTCCGATACAAAAAACAGATACTTCAGCGGGGCGGAAGATGTGCCGGCGCCCGGCGAGGCGATTGCGCTATTGATCGCAGGAAAAATAGTCGTGAAGGGCGTATCTTTATCGGCAGTAAACGCGTCATTCTGACCGGCGACCGCCATCAGGTCGATGTTTCCCGCCGCAGTCTTGGCGGACGTCAGGCTTGACGAGAGCGAGAACAGATTTCTCAATCCGATCGATGCTGACGCAGCGCCGAAATCGTAGATCGCCATTCTGAACTGGTTTGTGTAGGTTTGCGCGTTCTGGGCTGTGTCCATCAAGTTAGCGCTCGCCTGGCGCACCACGTCGATTCGGGTCGTGATGTTATTTGCTTTGGCAATGTCGTAGTTGCTTGTGCCGGCCTTCATGGAGGTATCGTGACACGCGAATGCGCATCCACCCGTCTTAGCCTGCAAATTCGTGATGTCGGTCGGCGTCGCTGCGACTCCCATCGACGGCGAGTTGTCCAGGAGGAGATAGAAGTCGACATAGAGCGGCATGTTGGCCGTTGACGTCGACGTCCCGCTCATGCTCAGCGCGCTCTTGCCGATCAGGCCGAGGAACATGGTGTTGATGGTGGCAGTGAACGAGACGGTCGAGTTGATGGTCGAGCCGCTCTTGACGACGGTCGGGGTGACGCTGTTGAGCGTGTAGCCGGTCAGGTTGGCGCGATTGGCGTTGAAGATGTTCTGGGCATCGGTGACGCCGACCGCGATCGTACCGTCCGACGTCATCGAGCCCGCCGCGATAAATCCCGGCGAGGCCTTGGCGATCGCGCCGACGCTGGCCGCGTCGGCGGCGGCCTGGAGCTTCGACCGGACCTGCGTCGCGCGGGAGTAATCGACCGCACAGCCGACGAACGTGATCAGGGGAACGCAGCAGAGGGCGAAGATCACCGCAACATTGCCGCGCTGGTCGCGGGCAAATCGGCGCGAGAAGATACGAAACGCAGCGCGCATGGGTTGGGCCCGGAGTGGTTATGTGGCTCCACTCTAGGAACGGTCGATTAAATATGACTTATGGAGACCGTAGAAACGCGGGCCGTGACGAGGTTAACAAAGCGTTGCGGTCGATCTTCAGCGAGCGACATCACTTATGGCCGATCTCAAACTGATACTGGTGGTGGCCTGCGCGCTGGTCGACGCCGACAACCGCGTCCTGATCGCGCAGCGCCCCGAGGGCAAGGCGCTGGCCGGCCTCTGGGAATTTCCCGGCGGCAAGTGTGAACCCGGCGAGCGGCCGGAGCAGAGCCTGATCCGCGAGCTCCACGAGGAGCTCGGCATTACCGTCGCCGAGCCGTGCCTGGCCCCGCTGACCTTCGCCAGCTACGGCTACGAGACCTTCCACCTGTTGATGCCGCTCTATATTTGCCGGCGCTGGGAAGGACAGCCCGCGCCGCGCGAGGGTCAAAACCTCGCCTGGGTTCGCGCCAACAAGCTGCGCGACTACCCGATGCCGCCGGCGGACATTCCGCTGATCCCGCATTTGATTGATTTGCTGATGTGACGCCGCGTGCCCCGGACGCAGCGCAATTGCGGTGCGCTGCAGAGCCGGGGCCATCGCGGCTCCAGGGTCCCGGCTCTGCGGAGCGTCACTTCGTGCCGCACCGCGTCCGGGACACGCGTCACTCCTTCCCCGCCTTCTTCACCGCTTCGGCCAGGCTCGCTTTCGCCGAACCCGGCTTTAACGGCTGCTGCTGGCTCGCATGCGGGGCCCAGCCTGAGAGCCAGATGATGTCGAATGTCGCGCGGATGCGACCGTCGGCGTCGGCAAAGCGCTCGGCATAGATTTCAGCCATGCGCAGCATGGTCGCACGCCGGCTCGGCGTGCGGCGCCGCTCGATCATCACATTGGCTGCGCCCATGCGGCGGAGATCCTGCATCAGCGCGAACGCATTGGAATAGCGCACCACGACGCGATCGACGTCGGTGACCGGCAGCGCAAACCCCGCCCGCTGCAACAGCGCGCCGATGTCGCGCAGATCGGCGAACGGTGCCACGCGCGGCGACACGCCGCCCTCGCACTCGGCCTCCGCCGCGGCAAAGGCCTGGCGTAACTCCGTCAGGCTGTCGCCGCCAATCATGGCGGCCAGCAGCAGCCCGTCCGGCTTTAGCGCACGACGGACCTGCGCCAGTACGCCCGGCAGGTCGTTGACGAACTGCAGCGCCAGCGCCGAGATGACGAGGTCGAAGCTTTCGGGTCCGAACGGAAGTGTCTCCGCTCCAGCCGGATCGAGTGCGGTCAGCTGTAATGCCGGAAGCCGCGCACGCAACCCAGCAAGCCCCTCGCCGGGCGTCCAGAGATCGGCGGCCGCGTGAAACTCGCGCAACACCGCAGCCAGCCGGTCGGACATGTCCTCGGCGACACGATCAAGCAGGAATGTCACCTCGCCTTGCGCCTGCGCACGCCGCTGCCGCGCATGCAGCAAGGCACGATCGAACAGGGCAGGCGGGGTTTGCGGGGTCTCAACCATGCCGCTGGTTACGCCGATCGCCACGGTTCTGGCAATCCGGGGCGTGCGGCGCTAGCTTTCCCCCATGGAAGCCGACGCTGCCCCCACCCGCTCCATCGCCGCACCGCTGCGTGCCGCGTGGACGGCTGGCCGCCATGTGCTGACGCGGGCAGCACGGCTGGCGCTGGACATCGCGCTGCCGACGCTGTGCGTGTCCTGCCGCGAGCCGGTCGACGGCGAGGGCGTTTGCGCGGCATGCTGGGGGCGACTGTCGTTCATCGAACGGCCCTATTGCCCGCGCCTCGGGATTCCCTTCGTTTATGACCCCGGCCCCGACATGTTGTCGATGGAGGCGATCGCGAGCCCGCCGGCTTACCAGCGGGCGCGCGCGGCCGTGCGCTATGACGATGTCGCCCGCACGCTGGTGCATGCGCTGAAATACCAGGACCGCACCGATCTGGCGCCAGCCATGGGCCGCTGGATGGCGCGCGCGGGCGGCGAGCTGCTCACCGGCGCCGACATGCTCATTCCCGTTCCCCTGCATTGGCGCCGGGCCTGGCGCCGCCGCTACAACCAGTCCGGCGCGCTGGCGCGAATCATCGAGCGGCAGTGCGGGGTGAAGGCACGAGGCGAGGTGCTGCGCCGGGTCCGCGCCACCGAGCAGCAGATCGGCCTGTCGCGGGCCCAGCGCGCGACCAATGTGCAGGGCGCATTCCAGGTATCCAACGACCGTCAAGCCGAGGTCCAGGGCCGGCGGATCGTCCTGGTTGACGACGTCCTGACCTCAGGTGCGACGCTGGACGCCTGTGCGCGGGCCCTGCTCCGCGCCAAAGCGGCCCAGGTCGACGTGCTGGTCTTCGCCCGGGTTGTCGAGAGCCGGTGAAGTCCCATATAATTCAATGAATTCATGACATGAGAGCGCCAGACAACATGACCGCTGCTGTCGAGATCTACACCAGGCCCGGCTGCGGCTATTGTTCCGCCGCCAAATCGCTGCTGACCCGCAAGAAGGTCAATTTCACGGAATTCGACGTCGCCCAGAACGCGTCCTGGCGCGACGAGATGTACGATCGCGCCGGCGAGGGCACGACCTTCCCGCAGATCTGGATCGGCGGCACCCATATCGGCGGCTGCGACGACCTCTACGCGCTCGACCGCGAAGGCAAGCTCGACGGCATGCTCGAAAGCGTCAAGGCGGTGTCATGAGCCAGGATCAAGCTCAAGACAGGACCTTCACCGCCGCAATGATTCAGATGCGGACCGGCCTGATGCCGGAGCCGAGCCTTGCGCAGGCCACCAGGCTGATCCGGCAGGCGGCGGCGAACGGCGCCGACTATGTGCAGACGCCCGAAGTCAGCAATATGATGCAGCTGAACCGCAAGGCCCTGTTCGAGCACCTCCAGAGCGAAGAGGACGACGCCTCGCTGAAGGCCTACCGCGCGCTCGCGGCGGAACTCAAGATCCACATCCATGTCGGCTCGCTGGCGCTGCGCTTCTCGGAGGAAAAGGCGGTCAACCGCTCCTTCCTGATCGGGCCCGAGGGCAATGTGCTCGCGAGCTACGACAAGATCCACATGTTCGACATCGAGCTGCCGGACGGCGAGAGCTATCGCGAATCCGCCAACTACCAGCCGGGCGAGACCGCCGTGATCTCCGACCTGCCCTGGGGCCGCGTGGGCTTAACGATCTGCTACGACGTGCGCTTCCCCGCGCTCTATCGCGCGCTGGCTGAAAGCGGTGCGTATTTCATCACCGTGCCCTCGGCCTTCACCCGCAAGACCGGCGAGGCGCATTGGCACATCCTGCTGCGTGCACGCGCGATCGAGACCGGCTGCTTCATCTTCGCCGCGGCGCAGGCAGGCACCCACGAGAACAAGCGCGAGACGTTCGGCCACTCGCTGATCATCGATCCCTGGGGCGAGATCCTCGCCGAGGGCGATGTCGAGCCCGGCATCATCATGGCCAAGATCGATCCGGCCAAGGTCGAGACCGCGCGGCGCGCGATTCCCTCGCTTCAGCACGGCCGCCGCTTTGGCGTCGCCGATCCCAAGGCCGGGCCGGACCATCTGCACCTCGTGCGGGGATCGGCATGATCCGCTACGCGCTCCACTGCGACCGCAACCACGAGTTCGAGAGCTGGTTCCAGAGCTCGTCGGCCTACGATTCGCAGGTGAAGCGCAAGCTCGTGACCTGTCCGATCTGCGGTTCGGCCAAGGTCGACAAGGCGATCATGGCTCCACGCATCGTCGGCAAGAAGGGCCGCGGCCGCGCAGCACCGCCCCCCGAGCCCGCCGCCGCGCCGGCCCCCGAGGTGACGCCGTCCGGACCGACCTCACTCCTGATGGCGCAGGAGCGCGAGCTCCGCACCAAGCTGAAAGAGCTTCGCGATCACATCGTCAAGAACGCCGACAATGTCGGTGAGAAGTTCGCTAACGAAGCCCGGGCGATGCATTACGGCGACAAGGAGCACCGCCCGATCTATGGCGAGGCCTCGCCCGACGAGGCAAAGTCGCTGATCGACGAAGGCATCGAGGTGTCGCCGCTGCCGACACTGCCAGAAGACCGGAACTAAGCTCCCACCAGCACCGCGACGCCGATGATGATCAGCGCGATGCCTGCAATCTCGCGCGGCGCGACCGGCTGCTTGAACGAGTAGTAGGCCACGGCTTGCGCGAACAGCACCTCGATCAGAGCCAGCGTGCGGACATTGGCGGCCGCGGTCAGCGCGAACGCCAGGAACCAGAACTGCGAGGCGAACGCGCCCATGAAGCCCGCCAGCAGCGACGGCTTCCACAATCCCAAAATCGCCTGAAGCACCTTTGGCGCGCGCCAAAGCAGGTAGATCGTCAGGATCAGCGTCTGCACGAACAAACCGAGCACCAGCGTGAACGACGCCGCGGTCACGAACGAGACATCAGGCACGTTGATGATGGCGCCGCGGAAGCCGACCGCCGACAGGGCGAATGCCGCAGCGGCGACGAGGCCGGTGATGGTCGGCTTCAGCTCCGCAAAACTCTTCTCGCCTCCGGGCCGTAGCGCGGTGATGACGACGCCGACGGTCGCGATCACGATCGCCAGCACCTTCAGCCAATTCAGGTGATCGCCGAGGAAGACGAAGCCGAAGATCGCGGTCTGGATCGCCTCGGTCTTCAGGTACGCCGTCGTCACCACAAAGGAGCGGTCGTTCATGGCGAGCAGCATCAAGCCGGTCGCGACGATCTGGCTGAGTGCACCGAGCAGCAGCCACGGCCAGAACACGCCCGGCGGCATGCCGAGATGATCGCCGGTCGCGACCACCACCACGCCGAGAAACAGCAGCGAGAACGGAAAGCCGAACAGGAAGCGGATATTGGTCGCGCCCCAGGTCCCGAGCGGCTTCGTCAACGACCGCTGCATCGCATTGCGCGCGACCTGGCCGGACGCGGCAATGACAGTGAAGGGAATCCAGAGGCTGGTGATGGTGAGCATAATTGGGGACGGTGGGAGAGGAAACTGTGGCCAACCTGCAGCCAGCCGCGAAGCAGGTCAATCACGCCCACGTCATAGGAGCGATGCTCGCGCCTCGCTCACACCATGCCTTCGGCTACCACCATGTAGTTCACGTCCATATCCGACGAGAGCGCCCATTTGTCGGCGAAGGGGCTGTAGACCACGCCGGTCTGCTCGGTGATGACGAGGCGGTTGTCGAGCAGGTGCTTCGTCAACTCGTCGGGGGTGACGAACTTGTTCCATTCGTGGGTGCCGCGCGGCAGCCAGCGCAGGACGTATTCGGCGCCGACGATGGCGAGCGCAAAGCTCTTCCAGTTCCGGTTCAGCGTCGAGACCACCATCAGGCCGTTCGGCTTCAGCATCGACGCACAGCGCTTCAGGAAGACGCCGACATCGACGACGTGCTCGACCACTTCCATCGCCAGCACGATGTCGAAGCGCTCGCGCGGGTCGATCTCTTCCACCGTGGTGCAGCGGTAGTCGATCGACAGATGCGCCTTGTCGGCGTGCAGCTTCGCGGCTGCGATGTTGCTGACCGACGGATCGACGCCGATCACCTGGGCGCCCAGCCGCGACAGCGGTTCGCACAACAAGCCGGCGCCGCAGCCTATGTCGAGCACGCGCAAGGCCCCGAGGCAGTTCAGGCTGCGCGCATTGCGCTCGAATTTGCGGCAGGCGGCGTCGCGGATATAGCCGAGCCGCAGCGGGTTGATCCGGTGCAGCGGCGCCATCTTGCCGTTGGGGTCCCACCACTCGGCCGAGAGTTTTGAGAACTTTGCGATCTCGGCGGCGTCGACGGTCGAGCCCGGCTGGGCGGTTGTGGAAGTATTTTGCTGCATGCTCATGGTTACGCGCGGTCCTACCGCGTGGTGATCGAACTACGGAAGGCCAGCGGCGAGGCGATGGTGCGGATAGTCTCGCGCCCTTCGCCGACGCCGTTGATGGTCACGTCGCCATAGTTGAGAATACGTCCAAGGATGGTCTGGTTGACGTCGACGCTCTCGACCTTATCCAACGCCATTTCAAAGGTGCGGCGCTTGATGAAGCCGATCTTGTGCACGACGCGCAAATTGGTGACGTCGGTCTCGGTGGTGAGGCGGTGGAACCAGCCCTTCACCGTCCAGAACAGGGCAGCCAGCGCTGCCAGGCCGGAGCCGAACAGGCACAGCATCTCCACGCTGTAGATATCGAACCGGCGGGAGGCCACGAACAGGCCCAGGGCCACGACCCACGCCACGATGGCCGGAAAATAGAAGATCCAGTGCGCATTGGTCGAATACAGAACCCGCTCTCCGGGCTGCAGGATTTCGTCAATATAGCGCGCCATAACCTCGATTAACCCATTGCCCGGATTGGCCCCCCGCAGGAACCCGCTTGCCCCCGGCGCCGCCGCTAGGTATACGCGCGGTCGGTATCCGCGGGGTACCCGTCCAGTGTGGGTCACCATACTTATCCTTATGAGGGAATGCACGCGTCGTCATGAGCCGCCTCGTGATGAAATTCGGCGGCACATCCGTCGCCAATATCGAACGGATCCGCAACGTCGCACGCCATGTGAAGCGTGAGGTCGATGCTGGCCACGAGGTGGCCGTGGTCGTCTCGGCGATGTCCGGAAAAACCAACGAGCTGGTGGCCTGGTGCACCGAGGCCTCGCCGATGCACGACGCGCGCGAATACGACGCCGTCGTCGCCTCCGGCGAGCAGGTGACGTCCGGCCTGCTGGCCATCGTGCTTCAGGGCATGGGCATCCAGGCCCGCTCATGGCAGGGCTGGCAGATCCCGATCAAGACCAGCGACGCCCATGCCTCGGCCCGGATCATGGATATCGACGGCAGCGAGATCATCAACCGCTTCAGGGATCGGAAGGAGGTCGCCGTCATCGCCGGCTTCCAGGGCATCAACCCCGAAACGAATCGCATCACCACGCTCGGCCGCGGCGGCTCCGACACCTCCGCCGTGGCGATCGCGGCGGCCGTCAAGGCGGACCGCTGTGACATCTATACCGACGTCGATGGCGTCTACACCACCGACCCGCGAATCGTGCCAAAGGCCAAGAGGCTCGACAAGATCGCATTCGAGGACATGCTGGAACTGGCCTCCCAGGGCGCCAAAGTGCTCCAGGTGCGTTCGGTGGAACTCGGCATGGTCCACAACATGCCGATCTTCGTCCGCTCGAGCTTCGACAAGCCCGAGGATATCGACCCGCATGCCAACCAGCCGCCCGGCACGCTGATCTGCGGCGAGGAGGAGATCATGGAAAACCACGTCGTCACCGGTATCGCCTTTTCGAAGGACGAGGCCCAGATCTCCGTGCGCCAGATCGAGGACAAGCCGGGCGTTGCCGCCTCGATCTTCGGCCCGCTGGCCGATGCCAACATCAACGTCGACATGATCGTTCAGAATGTTTCTGAGGACGGCAAGACCACCGACCTCACCTTCACGGTGCCGGCCGCCGACTACACCCGCGCCAAGGACACGATCACCGCCGCCAAGGGCACGATTGGGTATGCACGGCTGGATACCGCGACCGACGTCGCCAAAATCTCGGTGATCGGCAGCGGCATGCGCAGCCATGCCGGCGTCGCCGCCCAGGCGTTCTCGGCCCTCGCCGGACGGAATATCAACATCCGGGCCATTACAACCTCCGAGATCAAATTCTCGGTTTTGATCGACACGGCCTATACCGAGCTTGCGGTGCGCACCCTGCACACGCTCTACGGCCTCGATCAGGCCTGAAGCGCGACCGTCGTCGCGCTTCAGATTGTTGTTTGAGCATGGTCTTTCCGGAAAACCGCTTCGCACTTTTCCGGACCATGCTTGGACTAATTTTCTCTTAGCGGTCGCAGCAAACGCGAAGGTGTAGACACCTTCGCGTTTGGCAGGCGTTTTGCTTGGCAAAACAAGCCTCAATTCGCTATACGGCGAACAGGGTGGGCTGCCGCAGACTGTGTCCCAGTTCAGGCCGCTGATTCGGTGCAGGAGCAAAATCTCAAGAAGATTTGGGTTTGCGCCTGCGCCGGACAAACAATTTGATTGTTTTTCTGGAATTTTGGGCCAGCCGCCGGCTGATACCGCCGGGCCCGGCAGACGGAGGAGATTGACGGTTCATGCGGAGCGCGTCGGGAGGTCCCCGCGTCTTGTTGAGACGGCTCCGCGAAACCATGGCGGAGCAGGTCTCAGCCCAGGAGCGGCTGGACAAGATCGTGGTGCTGATCGCCGCCAACATGGTGGCCGAGGTCTGCTCGGTCTATGTGCTGCGCGTCGACAACACGCTCGAGCTCTACGCCACCGAAGGCCTCAACCGCGAGGCGGTGCACCATACCGTGCTGACCGCCCATGAGGGTCTGGTCGGCCTCGTCGCCAGCGAGGCGACCCCGCTCAATCTGAACGACGCGCAGAGCCATCCGGCCTTCTCGTTCCGCCCGGAGACCGGCGAAGAAATCTATCACTCCTTCCTTGGCGTGCCGGTCCTGCGCGCCGGCAACACGCTCGGCGTGCTGGTGGTGCAGAACCGTGCCAAGCGCACCTATGTCGAGGAGGAACTCGAGGCGCTGCAGACCACCGCCATGGTGCTGGCGGAGCTGATCGCCTCGGGTGAGCTGTCGGCGCTGGCCCAGCCCGGCCTCGAGCCGGCGGCGCGCACCGCCATGCAGAAGGTCGGCGCGATCCTGTCCGAGGGCATCGCGCTCGGCCACGTCGTGCTGCACGAGCCGCGCGTGGTCATCAAGGACTACATCGCCGAGGACCTGCCGAAGGAAATCAAGCGGCTCGATACCGCGCTCGCCAAGCTCCGCGCCGATCTCGACCGCATGCTGGAGCGCGGCGACGTCGCCGAAGGCGGCGAGCACCGCGAGGTGCTGGAAGCCTATCGCATGTTCGCCAATGACCAGGGCTGGTCACACAAGCTGCACGAGGCGGTCGCCACCGGCCTGACGGCGGAGGCCGCCGTCGAGCGCGTGCAGTCCGACACCCGGGCGCGCATGCTGCGCTCCACCGATCCCTATTTGCGCGACCGGCTGCATGACCTCGAAGATCTCGGCTATCGCCTGATGCGGCAGCTGGTCGGCCAGGATCACGCGCCCTCGCGTGAGCAATTGCCTGACAACGCCATCGTCATCGCCCGCGCGATGGGCCCGGCGGCGCTGCTCGACTACGACCGCAAGCGACTGCGCGGCATTATATTGGAGGAAGGCACCGCCAATTCCCACGTCTCGATCGTGGCGCGCGCGCTCGGCATTCCCGCAGTCGGCGAAGTGCCGAACGCGACGGGCATTGCGGACCCCGGCGACGCCATCATCGTCGACGGCACGTCGGGCTCGATCTATGTCCGCCCGTCGCAGGAAATCGAGGCGGCCTTCGCCGAGCGCGTGCGCTTCCGCGCCCGGCGCCAGGCGCAGTATCTGGCGCTGCGCGACCGGCCCTGCGTCACCAAGGACGGCCAGAAGGTCGAGCTGATGATCAATGCGGGTCTTGCGATCGACCTGCCGCATATCGAGGACACCGGCAGCGCCGGCATCGGCCTGTTCCGCACCGAGCTGCAATTCATGGTCGGACAGAGCCTGCCGCGCACCAGCGACCAGCTCGCGCTCTATCGCACCGTGCTGGATGCCGCAGGCCCCAAGCCGGTCACCTTCCGCACCCTCGACATCGGCGGCGACAAAGCGCTTCCTTACATGGAAGCGGTGATCGAGGAAAATCCCGCGCTCGGCTGGCGCGCGATCCGGCTCGGGCTCGATCGTCCTGGCCTGCTGCGCGGCCAGATCCGTGCGCTCTTGCGCGCTGGCGGCGGCCGCGCACTGCGCATCATGTTCCCGATGATCTCGGAGGTCGCCGAATTCGATTCGGCAAAGGCGCTGGTCGAGCGCGAGCTGACTTACTTGCGCCAGCACGGCCACACACTGCCTGAAAGAATCGACATCGGCACCATGGTCGAGGTACCCGCCCTGCTCTACCAGCTCGACGAGCTGCTGAAGAAAGTCGACTTCATCTCGGTCGGCTCCAACGATCTATTCCAGTTCCTGTTCGCGGTCGACCGCGGCAATGCCAAGGTGTCCGAGCGGTTCGACACGATGTCGGCGCCGATCCTGCGCGTGCTGCGCGAGATCGCACAAAAGTCCAACGTTGCGAAGAAGTCGCTGTCGCTCTGCGGCGAGATGGCTTCCAAGCCGATCGGCGCGCTGGCGCTGATCGCGATGGGCTATCGCTCGCTGTCGCTGTCGGCGACCGCGCTCGGTCCGGTCAAGGCGATGGTGATCGATCTCGACGCGAAGAAGGCCGAAGCGATGCTCGGGCCCTTGCTGGATGCGCCCTCCGGCAGCGTCTCGATCCGGCAGAAGCTGACGGAATTTGCCGAGGCCGAAGGCCTGGCGTTGTAGCGGGCCTGTCCGCCCGCCTTCGCCGCCTCGCTTCCCTCCGCCTTTTGAGACCAAACCGATGTCGTCACTCCCCGAAACCAAACTGGACATCCTGCTCGCGCATCACGCTTCGCTCGAAGCCGAATCGCTGGGACAGCTCGCCTCCGAGCGCTATGTGCAGATCACGCGCGAGCTCGCCGAGATCAACCCGGTGATCGAGGCGGTCAAAGCCTATCGGTCCGCAGTCAAGGAGCTCGCCGACACCGAGGCGCTGATCGCCGATCCCGCGACCGATGCCGAGATGCGCGGCATGGCGGAAGCCGAGCGCGACGAGCTCGCGCCCAAGATCGAGGAATTGGTCCAGAAAATCCGCCTGGCATTGTTGCCCAAGGACGCCATGGACGACCGCAACGTCGTGCTGGAAATTCGCGCCGGCACCGGCGGCGACGAGGCATCCTTGTTCGCCGGCGATCTGTTCCGGATGTATGAGCGCTTTGCGAGTTTGCAGGGCTGGAAGGTCGAGGTGATCTCGGCAAGCGAAGGCACGGTCGGCGGCTACAAGGAAATCATCGCGGAGGTGCAGGGCCGCGGCGCGTTCTCGAAGCTCAAATTCGAATCCGGCGTGCATCGTGTGCAGCGCGTACCCGACACCGAGACGCAGGGCCGCATTCACACCTCTGCCGCGACCGTTGCCGTGATGCCGGAGGTCGAGGAGGTCGACATCGACATCAAGAGCGACGATTTGCGCATCGAGACCATGCGCGCGGGGGGCGCCGGCGGCCAGCACGTCAACAAGACCGAATCCGCGATCCGCATCACCCATATCCCGACCGGCATCGTGGTGATGATGCAGGACAGCCGCTCGCAGCACAAGAATCGCGCCTCGGCCATGAACATCCTGCGCTCGCGCATCTACGACGCCGAACAGCAGCGCGTCGACGCGGCGCGCTCGGCCGAGCGCAAGGAGAAGGTCGGCTCCGGCGATCGCAGCGAGCGCATCCGCACCTATAATTTTCCGCAAGGGCGCGTCACCGACCACCGCATCAACCTGACGCTCTACAAGCTGCCGCAGGTGATCGCGGGCGAAGCGCTCGGCGAGTTGACCGACGCGCTGACCACCGAGCACCAGGCTGCACAGCTCGCCGCGCAAGGCGCGGCGGCGTGACCGGCGCGTGAAAAATCCCTTCACCGGACTATCGATCGAGAGCGCGCGGCGCGCGCTGGCTGCGCAACTGCGATCGGCCCAGCTCGACGAAGCCGAGCTCGACGCCCGCATCCTGCTTGAAGCTGCACTTGGCCTTGATCTCACCGGCCTGATCGCGCAAGCCGCCCGTCTGCTTACCGAAGCCGAAGCGTCGCGGCTCGCGCAGCATGCGCAGCGCCGCATCGCCGGCGAACCGGTGGCGCGCATTCTCGGTGTCAGGGAATTCTGGGGCCTGCCGTTTCGCCTGTCGGAGGCAACCCTGGTCCCGCGTCCCGATACCGAGACCGTGGTCGAACGCGCGCTCGAACTGTTGCGCGAGCAGCCAATATCTCATCCTCCGCGCATCGCCGACATCGGCACCGGATCCGGTGCGATCCTGCTGGCGCTGTTGCATGAAATTCCTGATGCCTTCGGCGTCGGCACCGATCTCAGCCTCTCCGCACTGGAGACCGCCAGGGGCAATGCCGCGGCTCTTGGCCTTGCCGACCGCGCCGGCTTCGTCGCCTGCTCCTATGCGGCAGCGCTCCGCGGCCCGTTCGACCTCATCGTGTCGAATCCGCCCTATATTCCCTCGGGGGAAATTCCGAAACTGAGCATCGAAGTGCGCGAGCACGATCCGCATCTGGCCCTCGATGGCGGCAATGACGGATATGACGCCTACCGCGCCCTGATCCCGCAGGCGACGGAGCGGCTCGCGCCCGGCGGGGCCCTGATCGTCGAGGCAGGCCAGGGCCAGGCCCGGGATATAGAAACCCTGATGATCGCCGCCGCGTTATCGGTGGCCAGGCCGCCCAAAGCCGATCTGGGGGGCATTCTCCGGGCGGTTTCAGCCCGAAAATGCCCCCATAAAAGCCGGATTGGCCAGTAAAAAACCTCTTGGAATATCCCCTGGGAACGACTACCTTCCGGTCAACAGATCGGTGCCGGCTCCCGTAGACCTACGGGTGAAAGCCGGGCTCTCGGGCGAGAGCTTTACTGATAAAGGTTCCAAGCCGCAGGTCCTGTTGAGCGCGATGGCGATTAGAGCTGCGCTGCTTACCGACCGCAACGTGAACGAAAGCCAGATATTGCGCTTGAAGACTTACGCAACACAGCTGGGCTTGTTTCGGCAGGCGATATGAATGAGTTCGCTGGCGATAGATGCTGGCGGTGGGGAACGCGTCTTTGTTGAACGCGACGATCGACGAACATCGGCAGGGTTCAAGCCGTTCTTGCGCGCGGTGCGCGCGAGAGATGCGAACCGCTGTCATCAGGTCTCTCTCAGCAATCAGTAGGCGTGCAACCTTTAGGGCTGGAATTAAAGGCAGGACATGAGAAACGGTCAGAACAAGCAGCGGATGCGCAGCCGCAACAATAATAGCAACAACAACAACAATAATAATAATAACCGGCGCGGCCAGAACCCGATGACCCGGGTCTACGAATCCAACGGGCCCGACATCAAGATCCGCGGCACCGCCTCGCATATCGCCGAAAAATATCTCCAGCTGGCGCGCGATGCGCGCTCCTCCTCCGGCGATCCGGTCGCCGCCGAGAATTACTATCAGCATGCCGAGCATTATTTCCGCTTGATTGCGACCGCTCAGGAGCAGTTCCGCCAGAACCAGCAGCCGCGCGGTGACGAGCCCGCAGGCAGCAACAATAGCAGCAGTGACGACAGCGAGGACGACGGCGAGAATTTCTCGAACTTCGGCCAGGAGCCGGGCTTCGTGCCGCAACCGCAGCAGCAGAATTTTGCGCGCGACGGCCAGCGCGATCACCAGCAGCGTGACTATCAGCAACGCGACAACCAGCAACGCGACAACCCGCCGCCCTATCAGCGCGACAACCAGCAGCCGCGCGAGCATCGCGAACGCGACCATCGTCCGCAGCCGCAATATCAGCCGCAGCCGCAACCGCAGAATCAGCCGCAGCCCGTCGTCGCCGCCGAGGCCGGCAGCGTCGATCGCCTGCCCTCCTTCATCACCGGCCCGCAGCCGCAAGTGAATGGTGGCGCGAATGCCGGCCAGGCCGGCTTCGAAGGCGGTGCTGGCGGCGAACGCTTTCCGCGGCGGCGCCGCCGGCCGAATGGTCCGCGCCCCGAGCGCGAGGCCGCTCCTGCCGGTACGAGCGACGAAGTCGCCCCCGGCGAATAAGCTTCTTCTGATTTCGTGAACTGCATCGTCCCGGCCTCGCGCCGGGACGATTTGTTTTCAGCGGCGCGTCACCGTCGTCGAAGACGGCACCAGCACGGGCTTCGCCAGTGAGGGAATCAGCCGCGCACGCTCGCGCTTGGCGGGGATCGCGCGATAGACCTGCTTGGTGGCTTCCACGATGTGTACCCCGGCGAAGGGCAGCGACAATGCCGCGCCGGCACGTTCCCACATCTGCGCCGATTTCAGCACCCAGCCGCCGGCATAGGGCGGCATGAACAGCGCCTCGCCCCAGGAGGTCGGCGTGAACCAGGTCTGGCGCAACAGGTCCGTGATCTGCGAGCGCGAATAGGGCCGACCGTGGCCGAACGGCGTGCTGTCGGTACGGGTCCACACTCCGCGCCGATTCGGTATCACGGCCATGACGCGGCCGGACGGCGACAGCACCCGCCACACCTCGCGCAACAGCGCAGCCGGATCGTCCGACATCTCCAACGCATGGACCAGCAGGATGCGGTCGACCGCGGCGTCGGGAAGCGGCAGCGAGAATTCGTCGACCAGCGAGGCCAGCGCCGGCCGCCCGGTCGGCCATTTCAGCACGCCCTGGGCCGCCGGCATGAAGGCGATGCAGCGCTCCGCGTCCTCGCGGAACAGTCCGAGATAGGGCGTGGGATAGCCGATGCCGAGCACGCGCTGACCCCCGGCGGTCGGCCAGCGCTCCCTGATGCCGCGATTGATCATTTGCCGCGCCACGATCCCGAGGCGACGGGAATAGAACTCGCGGAGATCGACGACATCTATGGTCATGACGGCAATGTAACATGCTCAAGGCGCCGGCTGCGCGCTGAATATTGCATTGCCTGCGCAACGTTAAGGCCATATTTGTCTGACTGGGCTGAGCGCGATGGAGATGTCATGGCTGCCGAAATTCGTACTTTCAGCTGTTTAAACGACAATTTCGGTTACCTGATCCACGATGTGGAAACCAAGGCGACCGCGTCGATCGACGCGCCGGAGGCGGGCCCCATCCTCAAGGCGCTGGAGCGCGAGGGTTGGCAGCTCACCGACATCCTGATCACCCATCATCATGGTGATCATGTCGGCGGGGTCGCCGAACTCAAGCAGAAATACAATTGCCGCGTCGTCGCGCCGCATGACAAGGCGGCGAAGATCGCCAACGTCGATTTGCGCGTCGCCAATGCCGACGTGGTCAAGGTTGGCAATTTGCTGGCGCGCGTGGTGGAGACGCCCGGCCACACGCTCGACCACATCTCCTACGTATTCGACACCGAGAAGACGCTGTTCGCGGCGGACACGCTGTTCTCGATCGGCTGCGGCCGCGTATTCGAAGGCGACTACCCCATGATGTGGGACTCGCTTCTGAAACTGCGGGCGTTGCCCGACGACTTCAAGCTCTATTGCGGCCACGAATACACGGCGTCCAACGTCAAGTTTGCGCTCACCGTCGATCCGGACAATGCGGCGCTCCAGGCGCGCGCGGCGGAAGTGGCGAAGCTGCGGGCCGAGAACAAGCCGACGATTCCCTCACTGCTTGGTGATGAGAAGCGAGCAAACGTGTTCCTGCGCGCTGATGAACCCTCGGTCGCAGCCAGGCTACACATGAAGGGCGCGGATGCCGCCGCGGTGTTCGGCGAGCTGCGCGAGCGCAAGAATAAATCTTGAGGACCAAATCCTGAAGAACAAGTCCTGACGGGGATCGATGTCGACAGCAGCCGAGATCATCGCGCGCCTTGAACTCCGGCCGCACCCCGAGGGCGGGCATTATCGCGAGACGTTTCGCGACCAGACCACGGACGCCAATGGCCGGTCGCGCTCGACGCTGATCTATTTCCTGCTCGCCCGCGGCGAGCGCTCGCACTGGCACCGCATCGATGCCGTCGAGATCTGGCACTATTACGCCGGCAGCCCGCTGACGCTTCGCATCGCCCATGACGGCTGCTCGCAGCACGAGGTACGGCTCGGCACGGATTTGCAGGCCGGCGAGCGGCCGCAGGGAATCGTGCCGGCCAATGCCTGGCAGATGGCGGAGACCACGGGCGAGTGGACTTTGGTGGGCTGCACCGTCGCGCCCGCCTTCGAGTTCGCAAAATTCGAGCTCGCGCCGAAGGGCTGGGAGCCGTAGGCCGCAATCCGGAATCGGGTGGGCTCGATCCGTTGGACACCGTAGGACAGCGCTCGCGATAAACAGGAGCGCATGATGCACGGAACACTCGGTCCCGCCGCCGTCCAAATCGACCCGGCCATTTTGTATTTCGGAACACCGGTCGTCCTGATCGGATCGACCAATGACGACGGCTCTTACAATCTCGCGCCGATGTCGTCGGCATGGTGGGTGGGATGGCGCTGCATGCTCGGGCTCGCGCGCAGTTCCAAGACCACCGAGAACATGATTCGCACCGGCGAATGCGTCCTCAATCTGCCGTGCGCCGACCTCGTTGCCACCGTCGATCGCCTCGCCCGCACGACCGGCACCAATCCCGTGCCGCCCGGCAAGATCTATCGCGGCTACCGGCACGAGAGGGACAAGTTCGGCCTCAGCGGTTTGACGGCGCTTCCGGGTGAAACAGTCAACGCACCGCGCGCGGCTGAATGTCCGGTGCAGATGGAGGCCAAGGTCGCGCATGTCCACGAGATGGCACAGGACGATGCGGTCTGGCGCGGCAATTTAGCTGCAATCGAGGTCCGCATCACCCGCGTGCATGCGCATCCCGACATCATGATGGACGGCGCCCACAACCGCATCGATCCGGACAAATGGCGCCCGCTGATCCTCAGCTTCCAGGAATTTTATGGCTTGACGCCTGAGCGCTTGCAGCGCTCCGAGCTCGGGCAGATTCCGGAGGCGATGTATCGGCCGCCGGGCTGGCAGCCGGCGCTTTAATACGCAATCATCGCTTCCTCAGCACCATGTCCTTTGCCGCGATCAGGCCGCCGCCGGCAATCAGGATTGCGGCGATGGCGATGTTGGCGCTGGCTTTGGCAAAACCGGCGGCGATGAGAAAGCCGGTCGAGAGCAGCGGCGTCGCATAGGATGCGGCGCCGAGCACACGGATGTCGCCGCGCTTCATGCCGATGTCCCAGGCGTAGAAGGCAGCACCGACGGGACCGATGCCGAGCGCGATGACCGACAGCCATTGCAGCGTCGTCTCCGGCCATACCGTGGTTTCAAGCAGACCGTGCATCAGCGCGGCGAGCGCAGCTGTGGCGAGACAGAATCCTGCGACCGCATCGGTCGGCACTGCTTTGAGCCGGCGCGACAGCACCGAATAGGTCGCCCAGACGAAGGCTGCGATAAAGGCCGCGACCAATCCCGGCACCTGCCCCGATATGAAGCCGCTCGTGTTGCCGGCGAACAGCAGCACGGTACCGACGAGGCCGAGCACGGCGCCAATGACATGATGCACGGCAAGCCGTTCGCCCGGCAGGAATGACGAGAACAGCACGATCAGCAGCGGCCAGAGATAATTCAGCAGGCCTGCTTCGGCCGGCGGCGCGAAGCGCAGCGCGAGGAAATAGAGCGCGTGATAGCCGAACAATCCGCCGACGCCGACCGCCCAGACGACCAGCGGCTGGCGCAGGCTTTTCGCCGCCTCGCCGCGGCCGATCCAGGTGAGGAGACCGACGAGACCGCCGATCGCGAACGTCATCGCGGCGAGCTGGAATGCCGGGATCTTCCCGGTCGCCACCGTCATCACTGAGAGCAGCGACCACATCAGGATCGCGGTCAATCCGATCAGCGTCGCAGTGCGCGGGGTCATCGATCAAAAGGCTCTGAGGACAATGATGCCCGGCACGGGGCCGGGCATTTTCATCTTCACTAACGCCTTGTCGCGCCTGAAGCTACAGGCTTTTAGCTCAAAGGCTCGTCGTCATATCAAGCCTGATACTGGCCGCCATTGATGGTCATTGTCGATCCCGTGATGAAGCCGGCCTCGTCGGCAGCGAGGAACACGACCGCGCGCGCAATCTCTTCCGGTTCGCCGAGGCGGTTGACCGGGATCTGCGGGATCACGTTCTTCTCCAGAACGTCCTTCGGCACCGCCTGCACCATTTCGGTGTTGATGTAGCCGGGGCAGATCGCGTTCACGGTGATGCCGCCCTTGGCGTTCTCGAGCGCGAGCGCCTTGGTGAAGCCGATGTCGCCGGCCTTGGCCGCGGAATAGTTGACCTGGCCGAACTGGCCCTTCTGGCCGTTGATCGACGAGATCGAGATGACGCGGCCGAACTTGCGCGAACGCATGCCCTCGATCACCTGGCGCGTCATGTTGAACAGCGAGCCGAGATTGGTGTTGATGACCGCGTTCCACTGCTCGAGCGTCATCTTGTGGAAGGCGGTGTCACGGGTGATGCCGGCATTGTTGACGAGCACATCGATCGGACCGAACTCGGCCTCGACCTTCTTCACGCCCTCGGCGCACGCGTCGAAATTGCTGACGTCCCATTTATAGACGGCAATGCCGGTCTCGGCCTTGAACTTGTCCGCCGCCGCATCGTTGCCGGCATAGCTCGCCGCGACCTTGTAGCCGGCCGCCTTCAGCGCCTTGCTGATCGCAGCTCCGATGCCACGCGTACCACCCGTCACCAATGCAACTCGTGCCATATCGTATTCCTTCCCTTGGACTCTTCGGACGCTTCTGAGTGATCGTTTTTAGTGGTGGATTATGCGGTTGGTTTGACGGACATCAAGAACAAAACGCCCGGCGTTGAGCCGGGCGTTTGTATTTAGTCGAGGCTTGCGCGGTTGCGAAGAATATTTGATTTGCAACCGCCGCCTTTTTAGTCGCGTGCAACGCACTAACCGACGTGTGCAGCGCACCCGTCAGCTACACGTCAGCTATCTTCAGTCGCGCGCCAGACACATCGCGATGCCCATGCCGCCGCCGATGCACAGCGTGGCAAGGCCCTTCTTCGAATCGCGCTTCTGCATCTCGTGCAGCAGCGTCACCAGCACGCGCGCGCCGGAGGCACCAACGGGATGGCCGATCGCGATGGCGCCGCCGTTGACGTTGACCTTGGAGGTGTCCCAGCCGAGGTCCTTGTTGACGGCGCAAGCCTGCGCCGCGAAGGCTTCGTTGGCCTCGATCAGGTCGAGATCGCCGACGCTCCAGCCGGCCTTCTTCAGCGCGGCACGCGAAGCCGGGATCGGGCCCGAGCCCATGATCTTCGGATCGACGCCGGCCTGGGCCCACGACACGATACGCGCGAGCGGCTTCTTGCCTTCCTTGGCCGCCTGCTTCGCCGTCATCAGCACCACTGCGGCAGCGCCGTCATTGATGCCTGAAGCCGACCCCGCGGTGACCGTGCCTTCTTTCTCGAAGGCGGGCTTGAGCTTCGCCATCCCCTCGAGCGTGGCGCCATGCCGCGGATATTCGTCGGCGCTGACGACCACGTCGCCCTTGCGGCCCTTGATGGTGACCGGGACGATCTCGTCGTTGAACTTGCCGGCCTTCTGCGCCGCTTCGGCCTTCTGCTGCGAGGCGACCGCGAACTCGTCCTGCTGGGCGCGGGTGATCTGCCACTGCCGTGCGACGTTCTCGGCGGTGTTGCCCATGTGGTAGCCGTTGAAGGCATCCCACAGGCCGTCCTTGATCATGGTGTCGATGAACTCGACCCCACCCATCTTGACGCCGCCACGCAGATACTGGGCGTGCGGGGCCATGCTCATGGATTCCTGGCCGCCGGCGACGACGATTTCGGAATCGCCGTTCAGCAGCGCCTGGTAGCCAAGCGCGACCGTGCGCAGGCCCGAGCCGCAAAGCTGGTTCACGCTCCAGGCCGGGCTCTCCACCGGGATACCGGCCATGATCGAGGCCTGGCGGGCGGGGTTCTGGCCCTGAGCGGCGGTCAGGATCTGCCCCATGATGACTTCCGAGACCCGGCCGGGCTCGATGCCACCGCGCTCCAGCGCGGCCTTGATGGCGATCGCGCCGAGATCGTGGGCGGGAAGGGTCGCGAACGCTCCGTTGAAGCTTCCGACCGGGGTGCGGGCGGCGCTGACGATGACGACATCGTCTGACATGGGCATCTCCTGAGTTTGAAAGGGGGCAGGCGGGGCTGGGGAAACGGCTCGCCAGTCTCGGATGGCATCCTGTTAACGTCGTTGCGGCATGTCAATCGGCCGGTGGCCGAATCCATGCCGCAGCGCATTCAAAATAGCGTTCTTGGCGATTTCGCAAGCACGTTTTTGCTGTGCAATTAACCGTGGCGCACAAAACGGTAGCGTGAGCCCGTTGAAAATGCTTATTTTGTTGCGTTGCGTACTCTTCCCGCCCTGCGGCATAGCCCGGCAGGTTCCCGTTCTCAGCGTTTGCAAGTGAGAGCCCATGGCGAAATCAGACCAACCCACCACGATCAAGAAATACGCGAACCGCCGGCTCTATAACACCGGAACGAGCACCTACGTGACGCTGGAAGACCTTGCCTCCATGGTCAAGGACGGCGAAGATTTCCTGGTCTACGATGCCAAGTCCGGCGACGACATCACCCGCTCCGTGCTCGCCCAGATCATCTTCGAGCAAGAGAACAAGGCCGGCCAGAACCTGTTGCCGACCACCTTCCTGCGCCAGCTGATCCGCTTCTACGGCGACAGCATGCAGATGGTGGTTCCGAAATATCTGGAGCAGGCGATCGCGTCGCTGACCCAGGAGCAGGAGAAGTTCCGCAAGCAGATCTCCAACTCGCTGTCCGGAACTCCGTTTGCGCCGCTGGAGGAACAGGTCCGCCGCAACATGGAGCTGTTCCAGCAGACCTTCTCGATGTTCAAGCCGTTCGCCCCTGGCGCGGCGGGTCGTCCGGCGACGGCCACACCAGAGCCGGAGCCCGATGCGAGCGCCGCGGCACCGGCGGACAGCAACATCGACGATCTGCGCCAGCAGATGAAGGACATGCAGGAACGCCTCGAGAAGATGTCGAAGAAGGACGAGTAGGTCCTTTCGTTCGGACCGGTGCCCGCCTGCCGCGGGCGCGTCCTCGGCCGTTTTCCCCGACTACATCCACAAGATCGTCATTGCGAGCGCAGCGAAGTCATCCAGAATTTTTCACGGTAGCAGTCTGGATTGCTTCGCTACGCTCGCAATGACGGAGAGTGCGGCGCCTACGCCGCCAGCTTCACCGCATGCGCAAAGTCCCAATAGAGTTTTCGCGCTTTGGTATAGAGCGGGCCCGGCTTCAGCTCGCGCTCGTCGATGCGGACCACCGGCGCGACCTTGGCAAAATTGCCGGTTGAAAAAATCTCGTCGGCGGCGAGGAAATCAGCATAACTCAGCGTCTTCTCAACCACGGTGACGCCGTCGCCGCGAAGCAGGCTGATGACGCGCTGGCGCGTGATGCCGTTGAGGAAGGTACCGTTCGGCACCGGCGTGAAGACCACGCCGTCCCTGGCCATGAACACATTGGAATTGCCGAACTCCGCGACATTGCCGAGCATGTCCAGCATCAGCGCGTTCTGGAAGCCGCGCGAGGCCGCTTCCGCCAGCGCGCGCGAATTGTTCGGATAGAGGCAGGCGGCCTTGGCCTCGACCGGCGCGCATTCGGCGGTCGGCCGGCGGAACGGCGATAGCGTGATCGCGTTGCCGACGGGTTTGGGCATCGGCGCCTCGTAGATGCACAGGCACCAATTGGTGGTTTCAGGGTCGAACAGCACGCCGCCGCCCGCCCCGTTCTGCGCCCAGTACATCGGACGGACATAGAGCTCGGCATTCGCCGCAAAGCGCGCGATGCCCTCGTTTGCGAGCGTGAACCAGGTATCGGCATCGACCACCGGCTTCAGGCCAAAGTTGATCGCGGATTGATTGGCGCGGGCGACGTGACGGTCGAGATCGGGCGCGACACCCTCGAACGCACGCGCGCCGTCGAACACGACCGAGCCGAGCCAGGCCGCATGCGTGCGCGGCCCCATGATCGGCACATTGCCGTCGTGCCATTTGCCCTCGAAGAAGGTCCAGCTCGGCGAATATTCGATCGGTTTTTTGATCTCGGCCATGACCGGGCTCCCCTTGGCGTGACGCCGCAATAGTGCGCCACTATTGGTCGCAATTTCTAAATGATTCCCTGCGGGGAGATGGTGAGCTACCCTCTGCCACTAGGGTAGAAGGAAGCAATATGCCGCTCGATCCGCTCGCAAAGCGTTTGTTGACCATGATGGCCGCAGCTTCGCCGCAGGCACGGAGCCGGCCGAGCGTGGAGGCCCGACGGCAGTCGCTGGCGAAGCTGATGCAGTTTGCGCGCGCCGATGCGCCGGATGTGACCGCATCCGACGCCACGCTGCAAGGCCCCGGCGGAGAGCTTCCCTATCGCCTCTATTCGCCCGCAAGCGCGGGTGAACTCGCGCCGGGCTTCGTGTTCTTTCACGGCGGCGG
The DNA here is from genome assembly GCF_900109945.1 of Bradyrhizobium sp. OK095. Lineage (GTDB taxonomy): Bacteria > Pseudomonadota > Alphaproteobacteria > Rhizobiales > Xanthobacteraceae > Bradyrhizobium. Next base: position 132,468 of record NZ_FOBX01000011.1, on the reverse strand, counting down.
ACTGGTTGCCGGCAGCGTTACCACGCATGACCGCATCGCGGCGGCACTGGCGCATATGACCGGCTGCCGCCTCGTCTCGGTCGACTACCGGCTCGCGCCCGAGCACAAATTTCCCGCCGCCGTGAACGACGCGATCGCGGCCACCGAATGGGTCGCACGCGAAGCGCCCTCCCTCGGAATCGACGCCGAACGTCTCGTGGTCGGTGGCGATTCCGCCGGCGCCACGCTCGCTGCGATCGTGTGCCAGGAGGCGGCGCAGAGCGCCGGCCTCTCGATCGTCGCGCAATGCCTGATCTGCCCGGTGCTGGATTTCGAGGAGACCTCGCCGTCGCGCGAGGAATTCGCCGAGGGACACTTGATCGATCGCGCCACGATCGAAGCCGATCTTGCGGACTATCTGCCCGAGGGCATCGATGCTGCCGATCCCCGCATCTCGCCCCTGCGCGCGACACGGCTTGCGGGCCTGCCGACCGCCATCATCCACACCGCCGAGTTCGACCCAATGCGCGACGAGGGCAATGCCTATGCGCGCAAGCTGCTCGCCGCGGGCGTCGCGGTCGAGCATGTCTGCCATGACGGCATGGTCCACAATTTCCACGCCATGGGCGCGATCCTGCCGCAGGCGCAGCTCGTGCTGTCGCAGATCGGCGAACAGGTGCGGCGGGCGGTGGAGAGGTAAAAGCGCGACTCACACACGCGCGTCGAGCACGGCCCTCGCTGCCACCACATAGTCAGGCCAATGCGCGTCCGCGTAGCGGTCGGCCTGCCGTGCGCAGGTGATGTCGGGCGCATGCGCGGCGGCAATCGTCCGCGCGAAGCGCTCTTCGGCGACCGTCACGTCACCAGGCTCGGGCGACGGTACGCTGGCTGCCACGGCGGTCGGAGCGACAGCGAGGCCCGCCAGACCAGTGAGCAGGACGCGGCGTGACGTGTTCATGGCTGTTGTCCTTCCAATGTCCGGCCTGCACTCTGGCCGGCGAGTGTGTCGGTGCGATCACGGCAGGGTACCCGCGCGCATCCGTGCAGTCCATCGCTTGCGGATAGCGCTTGACCACAACAGCGATCACGTTCCAACTAGCAACGGTTCCGTCATCAAATCGCCACGCGTCGGATTGTCACGTGTCCCATCACAGGCCATCGCATCGCCTAGTTTTGCGCGCCGCCGCGATGGGACTGCTCTGCCTGACGATCTCGGCAAGCATCGCCTTTGCTGCCGACGACGCGGAAGACGCGGCCGCAAAACCTGATGTCCCCAGCATCTATCTTGATCTGCGCACGACCTATGCGACGATCCCCGCGGGCACGCTCGGGCTTGGCTTCGGCAACACGTCGTTGTCGGCCGCTTTCGAAGCCCTGGCGGCACGACGCGGTGCGACGCTGCCGAACGGCCTGCCGGCAGCGAAATCGATCGCCGTCGACCTGCCGCTGACCGTCGACGTCAGCGAGCGCGTCTCGCTCTATGGCGGCGTGTCGGGCTCGACGACGGATATCGGCGGCGGCTGGTCGACCTTCGACATCACCAGCTGGAACATCGGCGTGCAGGCCGACCTCTACCAGCAGAGCGGCGGAAAGATCCCGACGATCACGCTGCAAACGACCTTGACGCAGTCGGTGCCGAACGAGCCGGGCATGACGAACTCGTTCAACAACGTCCTGGAATTCGACTATGCGCTCGACGAGGACGAGACGCGGGGCTGGTTGGCCGGGGTGCAATACACCCACACCGGCATCGCCAGCTCGTTCGCCGTCATCCGGCCGAACACGATTCTCTATGCCGGCGGCTATTACCAATGGCCGAGCAACTGGAAATTCACGGGCCGCCTTGGCATGCAGTCGTTCGGCGGCGCACAGATCGCAGGCCGAACGCTGGCGGAGTCCTTCACCCAGCCGATCCTGCGTTTCGACCTCGACCGCATGGACGACAATGACAACCGCCTGTTCGGCATCACCGCGCAGATCGCGTGGATGCCGAAACCGTCCTACCAGCTGACGCTGCGCACGCCGCTCTACGCCGTGCGGAACTAGGCGCCGGCTAATCCGGCACCGGCACGTCAAAGGTGTTGAGCGTGACCGAGACCATACAGTAGACGCCGACGAGATAGGACAGCTCTGCCGCGCCGTGCTCGCCGAACTCCTTGACCGCCGCCCGATAGGTCAACTCCGGCAGCACGCCGCCGCTCACCAGCGCCGAGGCCATGTCGTAAGCGATCGCTTCCTGTTTGGTGAGATCCACCGGCCGCTGGCCGGCGACGATGGTCGCGAGTTTTTCGTCGGAGAGGCCACGCTGCTCGGCCACCAGCACATGGGCATAGAGTTCGTAGCCGGAACGGAAATGCGAACCGGTGACGAGGATCGCGACCTCGCGCACCGGAGCCGGCAGCAGCGGGTTCGATGCGATCGCCTTGACCAGATCCCACACCGGCCCGCCGAAACGCGGTTCGCGGATCCAGGGATTCCAGGGCCCGAGCAGCGCGCCGTCGTCGCGCATGTTCACAAAGCCCTTGAAGTGATCCTTGATGCCCGCTCGCATGTCGTCATAGAGCGGCTTCTGTTCTGCGGTCAGATCCTTCGGATCGAGAATGGGAAGGCGCACGATGGAATCTCCTCGTTGAGAAGCCGAGACGGTCGCGCGCGCACGCGAATGTGGCAAGTGAAGTTGCCGTGACGACCGTGCCATTTTGCAAATGGCAGGGCACCGCCGCTTTGAGGCCTCAGGGCCTTATATGTTTTGCGGATTAACGACGTCTTCGACCGCGAGCGTCAATGGCTGCCCGGAATCGAGGAACGACGACAGCGCCGCCTCGACCGGCGCCGGATCGAGACCGCGCGCTTTCAGCCATTCGGGCTCGTAATAGGTCTGCCGGTAGCGCTCGCCGGAATCGCAGATCAACGTCACGAGCGACCCTGTTACGTTCGTCTGTCGCATCTCCGAGGCGAGGCAGCACAGCGCCAAGAAATTGGTGCCTGTGGATCCGCCCACGGTGCGGCGCAGCCGGCGCGACAGCACGTTCATCGCCGCGATCGTCGCCGCATCCGGGATTTTCATCATGCGATCGACCACGCCGGGCACGAAAGACGGTTCGCAGCGCGGCCGGCCGACGCCCTCGATCAGCGACGGGCGGTCGCAAACATGGGAGCGGTCCTGCGAGCGGAAGCAGTCGAAGAAGGCGGAATGCTCGACATCGGCGACGCACAGGCGTGTCGGATACTGGCGGTAGCGCAGATAGCGCCCGATGGTGGCCGACGTGCCGCCGGTGCCCGCGCCCATCACGATCCAGTCCGGCAGCGGGTGCGGCTCACCCTGCAATTGGGTGAAGATCGATTCGGCGATGTTGTTGTTGCCGCGCCAGTCGGTGGCTCGCTCGGCAAAGGTGAACTGGTCCATGTAATGGCCATTCAGCCGGGCGGCGAGCGCGGCGGCTTCCGCATACAGCGCGCGGCCGTCATCGATCAGATGGCAGTTGCCGCCATAATGCGCGATCGCGGCGATCTTCTCCGCCGAGGTCGTGCGCGGCATCACGGCGTAGAAGGGCACGCCGATCATCTGCGCGAAATAGGCTTCCGACACCGCGGTCGATCCCGACGAGGCCTCGACGACGGGCGTGCCCTCGCGGATGTGGCCGTTGCAGAGCGCGTAGAGGAACAGCGAGCGTGCCAGGCGATGCTTCAGGCTGCCGGTCGGATGCGTGGACTCGTCCTTGAGATAGATGTCGATGCCTGACAGCGCCGGCACGATCAGCCGGATCAGATGTGTGTCCGCCGTGCGGCACTGGTCGGCCTCGATTGCGGCCACCGCCTCATCCACCCAGCCGCGCCGATAGGCCGGCCCGGCCGGATTGAGATGGCGAAGGGGGAATGTCTGCATCGGATGAATCTCTCATGATGCGCATCGCGCATCAATAGCTGTGGCTCAAAACTCCAGCGGCGCGTTGTCGACGACCTCCTTCATCACGAAGAAGGTGCGGGTCTGGCGGACGCCGGGCAGCGCGATCAGCTGCTCGCCGTGAATGCGGTTGAAATCCTCCATGTCGCCGACGCGGATCTTGAGGAAATAGTCGAAATCGCCGGCGACGAGATGGCAGTCGAGCACGAATTTCAGTTTCGCGATCGCCTGCTCGAAGATGGCAAAGCTCTCCGGCGTCGAGCGGTCGAGCACGACGCCGACCATCACCAGCGTCCCCTTTGCCACCTTCTTGGGGGCGACCATGGCGCGTACAGTGGCGATGAACCCGTCCTCGAACAGGCGTTGGGTGCGGCGATGGCAGGTGGCCGGGCTGATCGCGACCGTTTCGGCCAGCTCCGCATTGCTGAGCCGACCGTTATTTTGCAGCAATCTCAACATCTTAAGATCAGTTCGATCGAGACGGGCAGACATGGAAGAATATTCCGATTGTAGTCGATAAACTGGAAGATACTACAGGTCCAGAAGCTGTTGTTGCAAGATAATGTGCAATATAGGCGCAATATTCGAGAGCACATTTCCGCAGCCGGATGCTAGCGAGATCGCGGATATCAACGCCATCAGGGATGACCCATGAACCTCGATCAATTCGCGCGCTATCCGCTGACCTTCGGCCCGACGCCCATCGAGAAGCTGGAGCGGCTGTCCAAGCATCTCGGCGGCAATGTCGAGATCTACGCCAAGCGCGAGGACTGCAACTCAGGCCTCGCCTATGGCGGCAACAAGCTGCGCAAGCTCGAATACATCATCCCGGATGCGATCGCCTCCAACGCCGACACGCTGGTGTCGATCGGTGGCGTGCAGTCTAACCACACCCGCATGATCGCCGCGGTCGCCGCCAAGATCGGCATGAAGTGCCGCCTGGTGCAGGAAGCCTGGGTGCCGCACGAGGACGCCGTCTATGACCGCGTCGGCAACATCATGCTCTCGCGCATCATGGGCGCCGATGTGCGCCTGGTCGACGACGGTTTCGACATCGGCATCCGCAAGAGCTGGGAGCAGGCGGTCGAGGACGTGAAGGCGGAGGGCGGCAAGCCCTACGCGATTCCGGCCGGCGCCTCCGTACACAAGTTCGGCGGCCTCGGCTATGTCGGCTTCGCCGAGGAAGTGCGCAAGCAGGAAGCCGATCTCGGCTTCAAGTTCGACTACATCATCGTCTGCACCGTCACCGGCTCCACCCATGCCGGCATGCTGGTCGGCTTTGCGGCGGACGGCCGTGCGCGAAAGGTGATCGGCATCGACGCGTCGTTCACGCCGGCGCAGACGAAAGCGCAGGTGCTCTCGATCGCGCAGAATACGGCAAAACTCGTCGAACTCGGCAAGGACATCGTTGCAGACGACGTTGTGCTGATCGAGGACTACGCCTATCCCGCCTATGGCGTGCCGTCGGAAGAGACCAAGGAAGCGATCCGCCTCTCCGCGCGTCTCGAAGCGATGATCACCGACCCCGTCTATGAAGGCAAATCGATGCAAGGCCTGATCGACCTGACTCAGAAGGGCTATTTCGAGAAGGGCGCAAAGATTCTCTACGCCCATCTCGGTGGCGCTCCGGCGCTCAACGGCTACGGCTACGCATTCCGGAACGGCTGAGGCCGCAAACTGTCGTCCCGGGGCGCACGCAGCGCGAGCCCGGGATGACAATCTGATGGATAGGCGCCCTACCGCGTCTTGACGATGTGCAACAGCTCCTCGCCGTAATGCTCGAGCTTCTTGTCGCCGATGCCGGGGACGTTGCGGAGCTCGTCCAGCGTGGTCGGCCAGGCCCGGACGATGCCGTCGATGGTGGCGTCGTGCAGCACCACATAGGCCGGCACGCCGCGCTCGCGCGCGATATCTGAACGCCAGGACCGCAGGCGCGCGCGCAGCTCGGGATCGACATCGCCTTGCGACGCGCTGGCCGCAGGCGCGAGGTCGCCACGGCGCGATTTGACCCGACTGGCGCGGACCCGCGTGGCGGGCGCCTCCTCGCGCAGCCACACCTCGGTCTCACCACGCAGCACGGCCCGCGAGGATTCCATCAGTTTCAGCGCGCCATAGGCCTCGCTGTCGCTCTGCAAGTGCCCCATCGCCACCATTTGCCGCAGTACCGTGCGCCACTGCTTCTCGTTGAGCTCGCGTCCGATGCCGAACACCGACAGCTTGTCGTGGCCGAACTGCGTCACCTTCTCGGTCAGGCGCCCGATCAGCACGTCGATCAGGTGCATCGCGCCAAAGCGCTGCCCGGTGCGGTAGGCGCAGGACAACAGCTTCTGCGCCAGCACCTTGCCGTCGCGCATCTTGGGCGGTGTCAGGCAATTGTCGCAATTGCCGCAGGTCTCGCCGTGCACGCTTTCGCCGAAATAGCCGAGCAGCCGCTTGCGCCGGCACTGCGCGGTTTCGGCGAGCCCGACCAGAGCGTCGAGCTTGCCGATCGAGACGCGCTTGAAATCGTCGGAGCCGTTGGATTCGTCGATCATGCGGCGCTGCTGCACGATGTCGGAGAGGCCATAGGCCATCCAGGCCGCCGACGGCTTGCCGTCGCGGCCGGCGCGGCCCGTCTCCTGGTAGTAGGACTCGATGCTCTTGGGCAGGTCGAGATGCGCGACGAAACGCACGTCCGGCTTGTCGATGCCCATGCCGAAGGCGACGGTCGCGACGATGACGATGCCGTCCTCGTTGAGGAAGCGGTCCTGATTGCGCGAGCGTACGCTGCTGTCGAGGCCGGCGTGATAAGGCAGCGCCGCAATGCCGGCATCGTCGAGCGCGGCAGCGACTTCCTCGACCCGTTTACGCGACAGGCAATAGACCACGCCGGCATCGCCGGCATGCCGTTCCCGAATGAAGTCTTTCAGCTGCGACACAGCGTTGCGCTTGTCGACGATCTCGTAGCGGATGTTAGGCCGGTCGAAGCTCGAGACGAATTGCGGGCTGTCTGCAAGCTGAAGCCGTTCGACGATCTCCTTGCGCGTCAATTCGTCGGCGGTCGCGGTCAGCGCGATGCGCGGGATGTTCGGAAAGCGCTCGGCAATGATGGAGAGGCCGACATATTCGGGCCGGAAGTCGTGGCCCCATTGCGAGACGCAATGCGCCTCGTCGATCGCGAACAGCGCCACCTTGGCCTGCGCCAGCATCGACAGGCAGCGCGGCGTCACCAGGCGCTCGGGCGCGACATAGAGCAGGTCGAGATCGCCCGCGATCAGGCGGCGCTCGATGTCGGAGGCCTCCTGGAACGTCAAGGACGAGTTCAGCGCGGCGGCATTGACGCCGGCTTCGAGCAAGCCGGCGACCTGGTCGCGCATCAGCGCGATCAGCGGCGACACCACGATGCCGCAGCCTTCGCGCAAAAGCGACGGGAGCTGGTAGCACATCGACTTGCCGCCGCCGGTCGGCATCAGCACCAGGCAATTGCCGCCGTCCGTGACGTGCCGGATGATCTCGCCCTGCTCGCCTCGGAACCCCGGCAGGCCGAACACCGAATGCAGCACCGACAGCGCATCGCGGCCGTTGGCCGGCGCAGGCAGCGTGGCGGTGGAGGGAGCATCCATGGGGGTGTCGGGGCGCGGCCGTGGGATTCGTCACAAGGCCAGTCGCATGCTGGCGCGGGCGTTGCAAGTCCATCGTCTCCCTTTCCGTGCTTGCGGGGAGAGGAGAGAAAGCTACGCCCCGATTCGCCGCAACGCTTCCGCGACTGTCACGATCGGCATGTCGCGCTTCCCGGCCGCTTCCAGCGCGTGGCGCATCAGGTGCGGCGTACAGCCATAAGGGCTTGGCGCATCGACGACGTCATGGCTGTAGAAGATCAGCCAGCCGCCGCTCGCGACCGCCTCGTCGAAATAGCCATCGACACCTGCGGCGTCGATCTCGTAATTGACCAGGGGCGAGGCGCGCAGGAACTGGAGGTCGATGACGTCGCGATTGACGCCCGGCAGGATGCCGCGCGCCGAGCGGAAGGCTTTTGTGAGCTGCGGTTTACGCCAGAACGAGGCAATCCCATAGGGATAGGCGAAGTTCTCGAGCTTGATCGAGGAATCGATGCCGCGGAAATGGCTGCGGTTCCGTTCGATCTCGCGGGCCATGGTGGCCTCATCAAGATTGGCCGAGCTGTGGTGCGAGAAGGTGTGGCAGGCAATCTCGTGGCCGGCCCGATGCAGCCGCACGATTGCATCGTTCGACAGGCCGCGCCAGTGATCTCCCGGCTGATTGATCAGGCTGCCGGCGATGTAGTACGTGCCGCGGCCGCCATGTGCTTCGAGCAGCGAGGCGCCCTCACCGGCGGCGCTATCGGGGGCATCGTCGAAGGTGAAGCTCACCATCGGCGCATGCGCGGGCAAGCGGTGCGGCGCGGCACGGAAATGCCGGGCCAACCGATTGCTTACGCGTCCCTGGAGTGCCGACCACACGACCGCATTTCCCGTGATTCCGTATTTCTCTACTGAAACATTCGCGCGCCGGTCGAGGCAAGCTTAACGCTTGGGTAATCCTAACGCGGAACCAATACCCTTCGGCTAGCGGGCAAGGATCGAGGCATCGGCCTCCGTGCCGAGAAATTGCAGCCAGTTACGGAAAAGCGCCGCCGCGGCGCTGCCGGCGGCGATATCAGCGCGCAAAGTCAGCGCGGGCAGGTCGTTGCTGAGCGCCGGATGGCGCTCGTGCCTCGCCCGCTTCTCGAAGCGCGCCAGTCTCTCTTCCGTTGCTGCGTCAAAATAGCCCATCGGCAGGTGCGGGTAATGATCCCGCTCACGCGCGAGGTAGCGGCCGACGTCGCGCAGATATTCACGCTGGAGCGACAGCGCGTCATATTCCGGGTGGCCCTGGAAGAACACGAAGCGGCTGGCATATTGGCGGACGAAGACGTCGACGCCGGCGAGGGCCGAGCGGGTCAGAACCTGATAACCGGCCTGCGCGAGGTCACTTTCGACGATCTCGTTCAGGCGCGAATGCGAGACCTTGAGCGGTGCGGGCGCGGCTTGCGTCAGGGAATCATTCGTCACGGCCGCGCAGTCGAAGATGCCGTGACATTTGGCCGGCAGCCGCCGCCGTTCGATGCCGTCGAGGTGCAGCACCGCCGCATGCGCGGCGAGACATGACCAGATCGTCGAACGTGTGTTGACCTTGGCCCAGTCGATCAGATCGGTGAGGTCGCGCCAGTACGGTTCCTGGTCGAGCTCGGGCGCGACCGGCTCGGCGCCAGTCACGATCAGCCCGTCAAACTTGTGACGCCTGAGCTCGGTGAGCTCCGAATATTCGCTCTCGACATGCCATTTCGCTTCCGGAGAACGCTTCACCGAGGGCAGCGAGAAGCAGTGGAAGCGGATGCGGCGCGGGCCGGCGGCGGCCTGAAGCAGCTTCATGAACTGCCGCTCGGTCGCCTTCAGCGCCGTATCCGGCATGTTGTTGATCAGCCCAATGGTCAGATCCGCGCCGGCCTGACCACGCGCCAGATCGCCCTCGGCCGGCACCAGTGCCGGGCTCGTGATACCTTGATCCCTGTCGATCAAGACCGTCATCGGGGCGACCGCCTACTCCGCCGCCTGGAGGCGCGATGACGGGCAAGCCTTCTCCAGCGCTTGATCGATGTCCTCGATGATATCAGCGGAATGCTCGATGCCGATCGACAGGCGGATCGTCTCAGGCAGCACGCCGGCAGCGCGCTGCTGCTCCGCGGACATCTGGCGGTGCGTGGTCGAGGCCGGATGGCAGGCCAGCGACTTAGCATCGCCGATATTGACGAGCCGCGTGATCAGCTTCAGCGCGTCGTAGAAATTCTTGCCGGCTTCCATGCCGCCCTTGATGCCGAAGGTGAACAGCGACGAGGCATTGCCGTCGAGATATTTTTGGACCAGCGGGTAGTAGGAACTATCGGGGAAGCCGGTGTAGTTGACCCAGGCGACGCGCGAATCCTTGCGCAGGAATTCGGCAACCTTGCGAGCGTTTTCGCAGTGGCGCTCCATGCGCAGCGCTACGGTCTCGATGCCCTGAAGCAGCAGGAAGGCGTTGAACGGCGACAGCACCGAGCCCATGGTGCGCTGATAGATGCTGCGCGCGCGCTCGATGTAGGCGGTTCGGCCGAAGCGCTCGGCATAGACGAGGCCGTGATAGGACGCATCGGGCTTGTTGTAGCCGGGGAAGCGGTCGGCGTGCTTCGCCCACGGGAAATTTCCGGAATCGACGATGGCGCCGCCAAGCGTGGTGCCGTGGCCGCCCAAAAACTTGGTCAGCGAATGCACGGCGATGTCGGCGCCGTAGTCGAACGGCTTGAGCAGGATCGGCGTTGCCACCGTGTTGTCGACGATCAGCGGCACGCCATGCGCATGCGCGATTTTCGCCAGCGCCTCGATGTCGCAGACATTGCCGGCGGGATTGCCGATAGTCTCGGCGAACACGGCGCGGGTGTCCTCGTCGATCAGCTTCGCGATCGCATCAGGCTTGTCGCTCTCGGCGAAGCGGCCGGTGATGCCCTGACGCGGCAGGATATGTGAGAGCAGCGTGTGCGTGGTGCCATAGAGCTGCGGCACGGACACGATGTTGCCGCCGTGATCGGCGACGTTGACGAAGGCGAAATGCAGCGCCGCCTGGCCGGTTGCGACCGCGAGCGCGCCGACACCGCCTTCGAGCTCGGCGATACGCTTCTCCAGCACCGCGCTGGTCGGATTGGCGATGCGGCTGTAACGGTAACCTTCGGCCTCGAGATTGAAGAGCGCCGCGCCGTGATCGGCGCTGTCGAAGGCGTAGGCCGCGGTCTGGTAGATCGGCACCGCAACCGCGTGCGTGGTGGCTTCGGGCTCGTAGCCGGCGTGAATAGCGATCGTCTCGTTGCGCATCGTGCCACCTCCGCGTGGGACGCGGGCCGCACTTATTGGCCTGTATGAGGCATGTGCGTTGTCCGCCGCCCTCGTGTTAGAGGCGGGTGGTAAAGCGGGCAATAATTCGTCTAGAGATCGAGGAAGTAACCCTAACGGTTATTGGTGAATTGGCTAAAATTCGAGTCAAACTGGATTAATGAATTGCTGCGGTGGTGAGGCTTCCTCACTGTCCTCCCTCGTCCCCTGGTGGGAGAAGGCAAGCGAAGCGCGCAGGATGAGCGGTCTTCATCCATCCGACCGGATTTGCCGTCGCGCAGAGAGATGCCTCCTCACCTATCGCGATGAGAGTTTCGATCAGTCGCAAGCTTTACCGCTACCGCACCGGGTCGCCAAAACTCTGCACGCACAAAGTCAACGATGACGCCTGCGGCGAGGTCGCCGTAACGGCGGATGGGGATGCATGGCCGGCACAGCGATCTTGTTCAGGCCGACGGAGCGGCGGATCGTCTCGGAGACCATCCGCTCATCGGTGTGATGCGGGATGATCGCGTGATCGTTCGCAATGCCGCCCTCCACAAGTTGAGCTCCTCCTGCACGACGCGGATTCCGTGCACGTTGAGAGCGCTCATCCGAACGGATCGGGCATCACCGCCCCCCGGAAGACTACGGAGTTTGCCAAACTCGGAATGTGCAGAATTGCCTATTTTTCCCGGGAATTTTCGCGATTTCGCGACATGCTCCGCAACACTACGGATACGCGTGTTCACATCGCGATCAACCCTTACGTAAGTTCCACGGTGCTAGCGTCCACGCATTGTTTTCATTTAGGGATGCGTTTGCTTGACCTTTGCCATCGGGAATGCTCATCGCCTGCTCTCGCGCTTTGTCTCCGACCGAAATGGCAACATCGCCGTCATCTTTGCGCTCGCGCTGTTGCCGCTGCTCTCCTTTGTCGGCGCTGCCGTCGACTACTCCCTCGCCGCACGGGCGAGAGCGAAACTGATAGCTGCGCTCGACACCGCCATGCTGGTCGCCACCGCCAAGAGCGAAATCACCAAGACCGCGTCGGCGGCGCAGAGCGACGCCGTCAACACCTTCACCGGGCAGATGTCGGCGCTCCGCATGACAGCGAGTGCGGTGACTATCAACGTAACGGATAGCGTCACCACCCGCACAGCCACGGGAACGGCGTCGGCGACAGTGACGACCTACTTCATGGGAATTGCGGGCTACAAGACCCTCAACCTTTCGGCCAGCTCGAGCGCTGCGGCCTCGCTGCCGTCCTACATCGACTTCTACGTGCTGCTCGACAATTCGCCATCGCAGGGGATTGGCGCGACAACCGCCGACATGACTGCGCTGCAGAATGCCACGTCAGACAGCTGCGCCTTCGCCTGCCACGACACCTACACATCAAGCACGAAAAAGACGCTGCAGACGAACAGCTATTACGCGCTCGCGAAGACGCTCGGCATCAAGATGCGGATCGACCTCGTACGCGATGCGACACAGTCGTTGACCGACACCGCGACCGCGAGCCAGCTTGTCAGCAACCAATACCGGATGGCGGTCTACAGCATGGGGAGCGATTGCGCCTCGGTCGCCCTGACCACGATCTCGCCGCTGACCTCGAGCCTCTCGTCGGTGAAGACAGCGGTTTCCGCCGTCGACCTGATGACAATTCCCTATAACAACTACAACAACGACATGTGCACGGATTTCGACGGCATCCTGTCGTCGATGAACACCACGATTCCGACGCCCGGCGACGGCTCCTCGTCCTCGCCGCAGAAATGGCTGTTCTTCGTTTCGGACGGCGTCGCCGACTATTACTATCCCTCGACCTGTAGCAAGACCACCGTTTCCGGTGGCCGATGCCAGGAGCCGTTGACGACGGCGATCTGCGACACCATCAAGGCACGCGGAGTCAAGATCGCAGTGCTCTACACCAGCTATCTCGCGATCACCAACAACAGCTGGTACACCACCTATATTGCACCGTGGCGCAGCTCGATCGGGACCAAGATGCAATCCTGCGCGACGTCGGGCTATTATTACGAGGTCTCGAGCGATGCCAACATCACCGACGCGCTGAACTCTTTGTTCCAGAAGGCGATTGCCGCCGCGCATTTGACGAACTGATCGGCTTCGCCGTTGCGGGCTTCGCGCATGATGCACGAAGCCCTTGCGCGCAGATTCAGGCCATCGTTTCCCAGAGACGATGGGTAAGCACGCCGGCGCGCTTCTCGATCGCCGCTGCGGCATCGAGCGCAAGGTCCTCGCGATAGCGGCCGGCAATGAGCTGCACGCCGATCGGCTTGCCGTCATGCACGGCCACCGGCACCACCGCGCCCGGCAGTCCCAGCACGTTGATCGCGGAGATGAAGCGGATCTCGCCCCAGAATATCTCCTTCACCCGCTCGGCGCTGACGGTGTCGTCACGCGGCCCCGGTGTCGGTTTCACCGTGGTCGGCGCCAGCACAACCGGATATTCCTCAAAGAACATTTGCCAGGCGCGGATATGGCCGTTCCGCGCGGCGGTCGCCTGCATCCAGGCCTTGAGATCGAGCACATTGGCCTTGGTCTTCATGCCGCCCCAGGCCTTGTGGAAGTCCTCGGACGTCACCTTCAACATGCCGGCTTCCTGCATCACCACGGTCTCGTTGGTGATGATGTCGCACCAGCTCTGCCAGACGCCGTTGATGTCGGGGACCTCGACCTCGGTCACGCGATAGCCGGACCGCTCGAGGTGATCGGCGGCCTGACGCAGCGCCGCCGCGACGTGCGGATCAACGTCCATATCGTCTGGGATCTTTGCGAGCGCAACCTTGATCGGCCCCTTCGGCTTCGGCCCGAGCAGCGGCGCCGGCACCCACCAGGGATCGCGCGGATCGCGCTGGCTCATGACCTCCAGCGCCAGACGAACGTCGGCGACGTGGCGGGCGAGCGGCCCCTGCGCCGACATCAGATGCGCCAGCATCGGACGCTCGGCCACAGCGCTTCCGTTGAAAGCGGGAATGCGGCCCTGCGTCGGCTTGATGGTGGCAACGCCGTTGCAATGCGCCGGCCAGCGCAGCGAGCCGCCGATGTCGTTGCCATGGGCGATGGCGCCGATGCCGGCCGCCACGGCCGAACCCGCGCCGCCGGAGGACCCGCCGCAGGTGATATTGGGATCCCAGGGATTGAGCGTCAGCCCGTGCAGGGGATTGTCGGTGAAGCCGCGGAAGGAGAATTCCGGCGTGTTGGTGAGGCCGATGACGATCGCGCCGGCTTTCTTGAGATTCCGCACCACCGGTGAATCCGACGGCGCGACAAAATCCTTGTTGGCGGGAACGCCGTTGAAGTTCGGACGGCCCTCGTAGTCGACGTTCTCCTTGATGGTGATGGGCACGCCATGCAGGAGGCCGAGCTCACTGCCTTTGGCGCGTTGCTTGTCGGCCCCATGTGCGGCCTTCAGCGCTTCCTCGCTGAGATCGACAACGACCGCATTCAGTCTGGGATTGACGGCGCGCATCCGGTCCAGATGCGCCTCGACGGTCTCGACCGCGGAGATTGCGCCATTGCGGATCGCGGCCGCGGTGTCGACCGCAGACCATTGCCAGACCGGACCCTTCGGGCGACGTGCCGTGGCCGACTTACGCGGCGCGGCTTTCTTGACCGTCTTCTTCGCAGTTTTCGCAACGGCACCTTTGCGGGCGGTGCTCGTCTTGGCCTTCGCTACTTTCTTCAAAATGCTTTTTTTCTTGCTCGCCGTCTTCTTCGCCACGTCGCATCTCCTGCAATTGTGCCGCGGAGGTTATGGAGGTCACGCCAGCGTGTACAGGTGCGTTTCTGCATGGCCTGTCGCCGCGACGCCCTGTCACGTCCAATGTTAGTGAACCTTTGGCCTCCCCGTCTTGACCCGCAGGAGTGGTTGAGCGATGCGACCGGGAAACTCGCAGCTGTCGCATATGTGGTATTTTCTTCGGCTGCTTGACAGACATTTTCATCTACCGCACTCTGAAGTTGAAAAGCCGTCACACGATTTTGCTTAGTTTGATTTTCCAAACGCTGATCGTGGAGCATTCATATGACGGCTATTTCTCCCGCCAGTGGAGTTACCCTCCACGATGGCGACACGATGGATGTCAGCGGTGGCGCGTCCGTTGACAGCACGACGATCCTGACTGGCGGCTCGCAGACGGTCGGCGGATCTTTCACAACAAGCACGGCAACCCACACTGTCATCGATGGCGGGGAACAGGACGTCATCCTGGATGGCGCCGCCAGCTATACGACCATCAACGCGGGCGGCGTCCAGCGCGTCACTGGCGAATATGTCCATGAAGGCCCGACCCCCGGCACAGTTGATCACACCACGATCAATAGCGGCGGCGAGCAGGATATCGACACGGGCATCGCAACGGCGACGACTGTCAATTCCGGCGGCGTCCAGAATGTGACGAATGGCGGCAGCGCCAGCGGCACGATCATCAATGCCGGCGGCGCCCTCAAAGTCTCGGGTGAAACGGTAGAAACGGCGCCCGTGTATCCGGAGCCGGTCATCCGAAGCGTAGCGACCGCTGCAATCATCAACTACCAGGGCGAATTCGACGTCACCGCCGGCGGGACTGCAATGAACGCCACCGTCAATGGCGGCGTCATGACCGTCTCGGGATCGATACCGGATCCATTCGCCAACATCCCCGGACAGCCGGCCGTCGACGCCAGCATGGCTACCGGCACTACCGTTGAAGATTTTGGAACCTTAACGGTATCGAGCGGAGCGTTGGTATCCGGCACGATACTCCAAAACGGCGGCACGCTGGATGTGGGTGCAGGTGGCACAGCCACCGGCACGACAATCAATGGTGCAACGATGAAACTGTCCGCCGGCGCGACAGCGACCAACACGACCGTTGATCATTATGGCGTTTTCATTGTGCTCGGTAACGCCAGTTTTTCGGGGACCGTCTTCAACGCCGGCGCTGTTTTCGAAATCGGCGACGGCACGATTGAAACCGGGTTCACTGTCGCGAACGGTGTGACGCTGGACGTTCTGGACGGCGGCGTCCTCAATAACAGTATTGTTTCCGCAGGCGGAACGCTCCTTGTCGAAGTTGGCGCGACGCTATCCAACATAACCTTCCAGAGTGGCGCAACGTTCGTTGCCGGCTATGGCTACACCGAAAACGGTTTCACCGTATCGAACGGCATCGTGTTCAAGGTGTACGGCACAGCCACGAACACGACAATATCGGCGGGTGGCCAGCAAATCGTAGGTCTCGCCGACTTGGGCGGCACCGCCAGCAACACAATTATCAATGGCGGCGAACAGGACGTCGGGCTCGCCTCCACCGCGAGCTACACCACGATCAACATGGGCGGCCTTCAGCACGTCACCGGCGTCTATATGCACGATGAGCCGGGTCCGGGGCGGGCCGATCACACCACCGTCAACAATGGCGGCGAGCAGGACGTCGATACCGGCATCGCGACGTCAACCACCATCAATGCCGGCGGTGTCCAGAATCTCACCAATGGAGGCTTTGCCAGCGGCACCATCGTCAAGTCGGGCGGTGTCATCAATGCTTCGGGAGAGACTATCTATTATTCTCCCGGTGGCCAATACGGCACCGTCATCAGAAGCGAATTCGATTCAGCTGTTGTCGGCAGCGGCGGCCAATTGCACCTGTTCGGAGCGGGGATCGCCAAGAACGCCACCATCAATGGAGGTGTGATGACGGTTTCGGGATCGATACCGGATCCCATAACCAATGACCCAGGCGCACCGGCGGTCGACGCCAGCGCGGCGAGCGGAACAATCCTCAATTCAGGAAGCCTCTCCGTCTCGGACGGCGGCGTCATCACCTCCACAGCTCTGAACGGCGGCACGCTTGACGTGCTCAATCAGGGTACCGCGAACGCTTCGACAATTCATCTTGGCGCTACGGAGCTGGCCGAGGCGGGGGGTGTTGTCGGCGCGACCACGATCGCCGGCGGCACGCTCGATCTCAAGGCGGGCGCGATTTCCGACGACGCGATCACCTTCTCCGGCCAGGGCACACTCAAGATCGAGCAGAAGCTGGTTTCGGGCGCGTCGACCTTTGCAAGCCAGATCAAAGGCATTGCGCTCGGTGACCAGATCGATCTTTCCGGGCTGTCCTATGCAAGCGGCGCAACGGCGACGGTATCTGGCTCGAAGCTCACCGTCAGCAACGGCGCCGCCAGTGAGACCTTCATACTGGCGGATACCTCGGTCACGCGTTTCGACATCGGGAAAGACAGCTCCGGCGGCATTCTGCTGACGGCCGCAGCCCTGCCGACCATCGCTGGAGCCGTATCGGGCCAAACCACCAGCAACGAAGCTGCAATCAATCCATTCGCGACCGTCACGATCACAGATCCCAACACAGCAGCAATGGATAGCCTGATCATCACGCTCGCCGGCGCGGCCGGCATCCTGTCCGGGACAGGATTGATCTCGCTTGGAAACGGAACCTACGAACTGGCAGCGACCAGCGCCGCCAACCTGACCGCCGAGCTGCACGCCCTCACCTTTGTGGCCTCGCCGCACGGAGACGGCAGCGCAACGACCAATTTCACTCTGAGCGACACGAGCAGCGCCGGCTTGACCGTCAGCGACGCCAGCACTTCGGTCATCGACACGCATCAAACCGCTAGCACGACGATCAACGGCCCGGCCTCCGGTTATGCAACCATTCAGGGCACAACGGGCAACGACACCATCCACGCCTATGGCATGTTCAATACGATCCACGGCAATGGCGGGAGCGACACGATCTACGCCGGACTATACGGCACAGTTGACGTGTCGAGCGGCGACAGCACCGTTTATCTACAGGGGATCGTCAACCACGTCACCGGTGGCGACGGAAACATCACGGTGACGGGATCGACAGGCGCCACCACCATTGCGCTCGGCAATGGCAACGACACCATTGACGCCGGCGGATATGGGAACGTCATCACGCTGGGCGACGGCAACGATCTTGTCCATCCCGGTGACGGCGCGAGCCAAATAACGGCTGGCAACGGCAACGACAAAGTGACGCTCTCCGGATATGGCAACACAGTCACGCTAGGGAATGGGAACGATGTCGTCACGGGCGGAGATGGCACCAATAATGTCACGCTCGGCAACGGCGACAACACCGTGAATCTCGGCGGGACGGGAAACCAGATCACCGTCGGCTCGGGAACAAACACGATCATGGCCGGCAGCGGATCGGACAACATCGTTGCTGGCGCCGGTCACGACACCATCACACTCGGCGGAGTTGCCAATCACGTTGTGCTCAACGGGTCCCAGGCAAATGTGACAAACCAGATTGGCCAAGACGTCATTACGGTCAATGGCGGATCAGACCAGTTTAACTTTGTCGGGTTCGGCAATCAGGCGATCATCAATGGCCCGGCCCACGTCAACATCAGCGATCATGGTATGGGTCTGACCGTCTCGATCAACTCCAGCAGCCAGATCGATACGATCACCGGATTTGGAAGTGACACGCTCGGCGTCGTTGATCTTGCGAACGGCGCAGGTAATTACCACTCCGTCGCCGAGATCATGGGCGCGCTAAAAAGCGATGGACACGGCGGGACCCTGCTTGCGCTTGGGAGCGGTGCTAACGCGGGGTCCATCGACTTCGTCGATACCGCGATCAGCCAATTGCACGCATCGAACTTTATGATCGTGTAAAACTCAACTCTGGCCGACCGGGCCCGCCGCCCGGCCTTCTCGCGGAGTCCGGCAGATGTGCATTGCGCAACATGATGGGGTCGGCGCTCGAAAAGGTCAGTTGCACAACGCCATCGATTGATAGGTTCAAATCGGCGATGCGCAACGCCCGATTCTTGCGATTGGTCGAACAGGCAATCCCTGAGCTCGCCGCCTAAGCAGCTCTCGACGTTAAGCGGGATGCGGGCCATCGCCGTCTTAGCCAAACAGACCATCATTCAGCAGCCGAGTTGCTCGCGTCCGCGGTCAAACGTTCCCAGTTTTTGTAAGCAAATTTCGCCTTGTCGGAATTGTCGAGCGGCAAGCCTTCCAGGAAATGGCGTGCGTCACTGCCGGGGCGATACTGGTACGGAAAATCTGTCGAGAACAGGATGCGATCGGGGCCCACTGCCTCGATCGCACGCTGCAAATAGGCCGGGCTGAACATCCCGCTTGCGGTCAGATAGAGATTGTCGCGCACATAGTCGACGAAGGGCCGCTTCAACCCGGACACCCGATCGAGCATGGCGAGCCGCTCGAGATAGAAGATCACCAGTTCGCCCCAGTGACCGAGGATCACCTGGAGGTTCGGATGGCGGTCGAAGACGCCAGCCAACACGATGCGGACAAACTGGATACCGGCCTCGTAATGCCATCCCAGGCCGAAGGTGGACAAAGCGAGATCGATCGGTGCGCCGAGGTCGGCATAATAGGCGTCGCGAACGCTCTGCTGCGGAATCTGCGGATGAATCAGCAGCGGGACGCCGAGTTCGGCCGCGCAAGCGAACGTGGGCTCGAAGATCGCATCGTCGAGATTCTTTCCACCGACGCGGCCGTAGAGAATGGCGCCCTTGCACCCGAGTTCCGTGATACCGCGACGAAGCTCCCGTGCGGCGGCGTCAGCGTCTGCCGACGGCAGCACCGCCAACGCCTGGAAACGAGACGGATTGGTCGCCACGGTCTCGGCCAGCAGATCGTTGACGCGACGGGCCAGATCGACGCTGTGATGCCCCAGATTATTGAGGCCCGGCGTCGTCAGCGACAGAACCTGCATATCAACGCCGGTTTCGTTCATCAGCGCCAGTCGCTGATCGCCAAGATCGGCCAGACGTTCGCCGATGACCCCGGGATTGAGATCGAGTGTTCCGTCGTCGGCGCCTGGAATGCTGCGCCAAGCCTGCGCGACCTCGAGGGGGAGGACGTGTTCCTCGATTGCGACGATCTTCATCTCTGGATTCCTCCGGTCTGAGAGTGCTTAAGCATCCGAAATTGCGCTGTCATCTGCACCGCCAGATGACGCGCCTGGAAGCCGTCCTTCAGGCCTTCGCAGTGAGTTGATCGACAACGGCTTCGCCGACCCCGTGGGCCGAGGCCGGGTTCTGACCGGTAATCAGACGGCCATCGACCACCACCTTCTCCGTCCAGTTGGGGGCCGGCTGGTGCTGGGCGCCATGCTCCTCAAGCGCGGTCGCCAGCAGGAAGGGCACGACGTTGGTGTACTTCACTTCGGCTTCCTCATCGTTGGTAAAGGAGGCGAGCTTCTTGCCCGCGATGAGATAGCTGCCGTCGGAAAGCTTCGCGTTCACCAGCGCCGCCGGACCGTGGCAGACCGCCGAGACGATGCCGCCCGCTTCCCAGATCTCGCGGATCACGCGTTGCACAGCTCCGGTGTTGGCGAAGTCCCACATCGTGCCATGGCCGCCGGCGAAGAAGACCGCCGAATAGCGGGAAGGCTCGACATCCGCGAGGATCTTGGAATCGGCGAGTTCGGCGCGGAATTTCTTGTCCTTCCAGAATTTGTCGTTGACTGGATCGGACAGGTCGAAGAAGTCGATCGGCGGATGACCGCCGCGGATGGACGCGATCTCGGTCGGAATGCCGGCCCTCTGGAAGACATCGAGCGGATGGGTCAGTTCGACCATCGCAAAGCCCGTCGGCTCACCGGTGTCGCCGCGGATCGGATGGCTGGTGACCACGCAAAGGATCGGTTTGATATTATCTGCCACGGTCTTCTCCTTGTGATTTGAGCGAGCGCATATCGATCTGTTCGAGCGGACCAGTTGCCGATTGAGTCGCGAAGCTCATGACATTCATGACGAGAACTCGTGTCGGCCTGGCGCCGTTGGGCTGCTTGTTGGACCCGACCGCGCGCCGCGGGAGCGCGCTCGGGAGCCGCAATGCGAGCCTCGTTCTCAGGCGTTTCCAGGGGCGAACAGCGTTTCCCAGTTGGTGAAGGGACCGAGCGGGATCACGTCCCAACCGATCAGTCCGGCCTTGGCGAGGGGAAACTCGGCGAGCGCCTTCTTGGCGGCCTCCACGGATTCGGCTTCCGCGATGATGGCGACGCCAGGACGGTCCTGTCGGAAATAGATGTCGCGGATGATGCCGCCCTTGTACATTTGCCAGGCGTGGCGGGCTTCGTCCTGCATATGCGGCTGGTACTTTTCCAGGCTGGCGCCGGGCTGTGGAACGTCGAGGCAAAGCAGTTTCATGTTCGGGCTCCTTGGGTGCAGGTCTTGGGTGCAGGTGAAGCGGATTACGCGGGCTGGAATCGGCGGACGGTCTGCGCCACGCGCCGACCGAGATATTGCGCGGTGCGCAGGTCACTGTCGGGCGGCGCGACTTCCGCGGCCTGGTCCATGTTCGACTGGGTCATGACTCCCAGCCAGCTTCCCAGCCGGTTGAGGTCGTTGGAACTCCCAGCGCTGTTGCTGTTGCCGGGCATCAAGTCGAGACCAACCCAGATCATGCCGTGTTGGGCTGCAAACAGCGCCATCGACACAAGGGAGTTCAGCTTATCCCCGTGCTGGGCTCCGGAATTGGTGAAGCCGGCGGCGATCTTGTTGCGCCACTTCTGCTCCGACCAGGCTGCCTTGGTGGAGTCCTCGAAGAACTGCTTGAACTTGGCGCTAATCAGCCCGTTGTAGGTCGGCGACCCGAAGACGATGCCGTCACTCTGCTCCAGCGTTTTCCAGTCCATCTGTCGGTCTGTGGCGGCGATGAGTTTCGCCTGGACCCCTTCGACTTCCCGGACGCCCTCCGCAACTGCTTCGGCAACACGCGCGGTGTGGCCATGGCCGCTGTCGTATACGATCGAAATCAACAACGTGCCGCCCTTCCATGAACGATGTCGCGCGCGATGGGAGGACGACGCCTGCCCAATGTCTCGATGACATTTCAGGCCGGGATCGCCTCGAAAACTCGTTTGCGCGACCGCGTTCATATCGTAGAATGCAGATTATCATTGGCGATCGTTGTTCCCCCGTTTGGTTCCTGGGGCTCTACAATCGCCAGATCTGTCTTCTGGAGGGAGCCGCGGGGTTGCGCGACAGGTTCGATGGCGTCCAGGTCTTCGTCGAGGCCGTTGAGTCAGGTGGGTTCGCGAGGGCGGCCGATCGACTATCGTTGACGCGATCTGCGGTCGGCAAAGCGATCGCACGTCTGGAAGAGCGACTTGGCGTCCGGCTGTTTCACCGCACCACGCGCACGCAGAGCCTGACGGAAGATGGTCAGCAATATTACGAGCGATGCGTGCGTGCCATCGAGGAACTGCGCGCGGGCGAGTCTCTGCTGGAATCCGGCCGGCGCGAGGTTGTCGGCAGACTGCGCGTATCCTTGCCTGTCTTGTTCGGCCGTTACTGCGCGGCGCCCATCCTGCGCGCCTATGCGCGTCGACATCCCAAGCTCGAACTCGAACTCAACTTCAACGACCGCCAAATCGATCTGATTGCCGACGGCTTCGACCTGGCGGTGCGGAACGGCTCACTTGGCAACGGCACGTCACTCCACGCCCGACGGCTCGTCAGCCAACGCAAGGTGCTCTGCGCTTCTCCTGCCTATCTCTCCACAAGAGGCGAGCCTCGCTGCCTTGCGGATTTGTCGGAACACGACCTGCTTGTCTACTGGCGCAACGATCATGGTCTGGCATGGCAGCTTCCCGACACGAACGGCGCTCTCATCGACGTATCGGTCACATCCCGGCTGCGCTTCGACGATCTCGAGGTGATTGCCGATGCCGCAGTGGACGGAATGGGGCTTGCCTGGCTTCCCCACTGGCTGATCCGTGACCGCATGCGTCAGGGCAAACTCGTCGAGCTTTGGGGCGATCGCCCGAGCGCCACGATGGAATGCTACGCCGTTTGGCCGACCAACCGATATTTGCCGCTTCGGTCACGACTGGCGATCGACGCGCTCGCCGCCGAACTACCGAAATGCTTGGATACCTGACATCCGCACCAAGATTGGGAGCTCGGCAGTCGTTCGACGGTGAAGGCTTTGGTGTGACCCGAGCGTTGTCATGCCACGAAGGCGATCGTCCTTACCCATTTTCGCTCGCCTACTTTGACTCTGTCCTTCATTCCTCATCAGCGCCATTGCCGCTCTTGACGAGCTCCCCGAGGCGGCGGATGCACTGCATCGCCACTTTCACGTCCTCGACGCCAAAGGTCGCACCAAGCTCATTGGACCAAACACGCTGACGACGCGCCACTTCATCATAGGTCTGCCGGCCTTTTTCTGTGAACATCAGAAGTTTTGCCCGCTTGTGATCGGGATTATTGACGTATCTTACGAGATCCTCATCGAGCAATGATTGCACGACCCAAAGCACACCTTGTCGGCTGAGTTCGTATTGACGAGCTATCTGGGCGACCGTCTTGGGGGCATCTTTGATCGCGCCGAGCACCTGCCAACGCGTGCCGTTCAGGCCCAGGTCGCTCAGAAGCGCGTCGCCCGCCCGCATGATTCGACCGTTGGTGAGAAAGATCGACAGGATGAGTTCGGTTATGGCGGCGCCTTCGCGCGTGTGCTTCGGCATACTTTGGTGGGCCTCATAAAGTGGGATGATCGACAGTTTATCGGCTCGCTTTGTCAGCGACTATTCATTCGCTCAAACAAGGCCTCACCCTCCCGCCGCGTATTCACTGACATGCCGACCAGAACTTCGTTCTGGTCGTTCTCCAACTGAGTGAGCGC
The DNA here is from genome assembly GCF_900109945.1 of Bradyrhizobium sp. OK095. Lineage (GTDB taxonomy): Bacteria > Pseudomonadota > Alphaproteobacteria > Rhizobiales > Xanthobacteraceae > Bradyrhizobium. The sequence continues at coordinate 109,031 of NZ_FOBX01000011.1, read as the reverse complement.
TTCCTTCGCGAAATCCCCGGGGGACATCATGTAACGATTGGTCACGCCTTCGCTTCGGACGCTCCCACCGAGACCAGTGTCCACAATCGGAGGAACAATCTCAATGACCCTGACCCCTGTGGTCTTGAGTTGGTGGCGCAGGCTGAGCGTGAACGAGTGAACGGCCGCCTTGGTGGCGCAATAGACAGGAACATCCGCCATCGGCGCGAACGCAAGCCCGGAACTGACGTTGACAATAGCAGCGTTTGACTGCGGCTTCAGTAACGGCAAGAGTTCGGAGATCAGACAAATGGGAGCCGTAAAATTGACCGCCACTTCCTCATCGATCTTGGCGAGCGCTCCCTCGTGATTGAAGTTGCGGTGACATTGAACGCCGGCATTGTTGATGAGGATGTTGAGTTTCGCATGCTCTGTGTTCAGCCAATCCACCATAGACTGGCGGCTCTCAGCGTCGGTGATGTCGCAGAGCCGAGTAACCAGCCCCGGCACCTGAGCCTGCGCCTTCTTCAGGGCTTCGCCGTTTCTTCCACAGATGATGACGCTGTTACCCAGTTGTGCCAGGAGTCGGGCCAGGGCGAAACCGATACCGGTTGCGCCGCCGGTGATGAGGATGGTGTTTCCTGTCAGATTCATAGCCGATCGTCCCGTCTTGATGATGAATGAGAAGAGATATCCGGCAAGGCGTTCGCCATCAGAGCCGCAGAATTCGTTCGGCATTGCCTGGTGGAGATCCTCATGCCGCAACCTCCCGGCTCGCGGGCCAGCCGATCGATTGAGCAAACAGCACTCTTTGTTCAGGCCGCAGCGCGATGTGGTTCGCCAGCGCCGACCGATCGCAGTTGTGGAACCAGGCGGCCAAGCCGTGCGCTGCCGCGAAGAGGTAGACGTTGCCAGCGATTAGGCCTGTGTCGATGAAATAGTACGCCTTTTGGATTTCCGGATCATGCAAGCCGGGCTCCTGGTGGCCGATGGTGTGCGTGAGGCGATGGATGTCAGCGACGTAGATCAACTGAACTGGCGCCAGCGTCGCCAAGGCCGAACCTTGTCGGGGATTGATGGCGTCGGAGCGCAAATCACCGGTTGCAACGGGATCGAGCCGGTGCAGCACTCCGTCATAGAGATAGAGCCCGGCTTCGAGCGCGACGTAGAGATCGATTTCCTGTGAGTTGCTGGCCGATGCTGCCGTTCGGCCAAGCGCCCCATCCGGTCCCGCTTTGCGGTTCACGCCAAACGCTGCCCATAGGAGGTTTGAAAGCTGATCCATCGTCAGGGGCGTTGCCGCGATGTCGCGGATCGTGCGCCGGCGCGCGACGGCTTCGTAGAACGAAATTGCGCGATCCTCGCTCGGAGGCGGAAGGTCTATTGGCCTTTGGGGGTCGTCTGCGGACATGGGGGTCGAAACCTCTGTCAGATTGAGCTGGGAGTGGGGTCACCTCGCGTTGCCTCCGCAGGTCACGCCATTTGTTGCGAGAGACTAATTGACAGTAATTTGTCATAATGACCTGTATTTGTCAATTATGCCCCCGGTCGAGCGAGGATGGCAAGGTCAAGGCGGTTGAGGCGTTCTGAACGCCGGTCGATCGGCTGCCGCTTGTCCCCGACGAGGCCGAGGTGGCGATCACGCTGCGCGGCGCACCTCGCCGCGATCCTTCGGTTCGCCACGAACAAGAAAAACCCGGCGTCCTTTCGGAAGCCGGGGTTATGGACGCCTTGCTTTCACAAGAATCGTTGGTTGTGGGGACAGGATTTGAACCTATGACCTCGGGGTTACGAGCCTGACAAAGCTACCGGGCTGCACACTCTTAGGGAATTCGGGGGCATGGGGGTTGACCTCAGAGCGGCTTGAGAGGCGGTCAAACGAAAGCGAGCACAAGACCTCTTGAAAACCCAGATTTCTAAGAATCCTTCGCACGACTCCGAACCCCGACGACCGGTCAAAGAACTTCATGAGCAAAACTCGTCCTTCTCAGAAGGCAATCGACTGAGTGATTACCGGACACAGATTAGGGGAAATGGCGGAGAGAGTGTCAGTCAACCTCCATTGAAAGATAGAGCGTTTTCGACCTTCTCAGGCCAAAATCCACCATTTGAGCTACGGTCGAAAACTGGCGTTTCGCCTCCATTCTTTCGGATGGAATCCATCGCGGCTGCGGCACCGCATTGGGCGCGGGCATGGTCCAGCGCCGCTCTGGCGCGCGCTCGCTAGGACTTGAGGGTGACAGTACCGACGCACGGACAACAAAGACGGACTTACTGTCTACGTAGTGTGCATCTCGCATCGGGATGAATCTTATTACGATCGTTCGCGACCCGCTACTTGATCAGGATGCAACCTCCGACTGGGCCTTGAAGGAAGAGTGCAGGCTTATGAGTCTGGACGAATGCCTTCACTGCGATCTCGCATCCAGGAAAATCAGCTGCGCCGAAATCATCCACCACGATGCAGCCGCCGGGATTGAGCCTGGGCCAGAAAAAGGCGAGAGACTCCGCCGTGGGATTGTGGAGATCGACGTCTACATGGACGAGTGAAAACCTGCGATCGCCGATCTCGGCAAACCGGTCCGGAATCCAGCCGGGATACAGGCGGACGAATCCAAACGCTGCGAGCGATGCGCGAACCTGATCGATGGATGACGAAAACATGGTCTTTTCGTGCAGCACATCCCGCTCGCTTTGGAGAAATCGACGAGTCTGATCCTCTTCCGTCTTGTCGGACAGGCCCCCTTCGAACGAATCGAACACATGCAGGGTCCCTGCGAAGGCGTGCCTCCGTGCAAGCTCGGCTATCACGTAGGTGGAATGACCTTTCCAGCAGCCACACTCCGCGATATCCCCGGCGATGTTTCGCTCGAGCACGTGCTCGACCATCTGATGCAGCGTGAGCATCCGGCCATATTTGGCCAGGTCGCAGCCGAGGACCGTTTCCGTCTTCCTCCGGGCTTCATCGATGAGCGCGATCCGCTCGTCCGGAAAGGCGAACGCGGACAGCATCTTCTTGTCGACCAGCTCGTAGTCCCGAAACTTCTCGCGGCGACCGAAATGAGCTTCAATCCCGACGGCGCGAAAGAGTGATGTGACAATTTTCTTGGCGGCGCTTCTCATCGGTCCCGTTATGCTGTGTGGCAGAGCGCGTTTAAACATCGTTCAAAGGCCGCCCGGAGGATTGCTGCGCCGCCTCGGAGCACGATGCAGTCAGGTGTTCGGGGCATTGCCAAGAACCTCGCGGTAGAGTTCGAGATAGGCATCCGTCATTCGGTCAGCTCCGAACAGGTCATGACTCCGGCCGAGTGCCTGTTGTCCCATCGTCGCCGCAAGCACGGGATCTTGCTTCAGGCGCCGCATGGCATCGGCGAGGGCATGCGGATCTGCGGGCGGCACGACGAAGCCCGTCACATCGGAACGGTTGACATGGCTCGTCCCGGTGCCGATCTCCGTCGAAATCAGCGGTTTCCCATGAAGCGAGCCTTCCAGGAGAGCGACCCCGAAAGCCTCGGATCGCATGTGGGAGGGGAGCACCAGGGCGCCGCACAGCGAGAGGACCGCCGCCTTGTCCTGCTCGGACAGGCTGCCGAGGAACACGATGTTCGGTGCACCGCGCGAAAGTCGCTGCAGGCGGCGCTCCAGCGGTCCGGATCCCACGATCACCGTCGGCAGTCCCGTCAAATGTGCGGCCTCGATCAGATATTCCAGCCCCTTGTAGTAACGCAGGATTCCGACGAAGAGGAAGAAGCCTTCACCGAGACGCTGCCGCCAGGATTCGACGACCCGTGCTGGGGGCGGTGGGTAGGATTGCGGATCGAGTCCGATCGGGATGACGCGGACCTTGTCTGCATGACGCCTGAGCACCGCACTTGTTTGCAGATATTGAGGTGAGGTTGCCACGATCCGGTGTGCGTCGCGCAGGAAGAGATTTTCCACTGGCTTGTAAAGTCGGAACAAATGCTTCTGACGAACAATATCGGAGTGATACGTCACCACGCTCGGTTTGCCCTTCGACAGCGCCAGATGCACGGCGTCCATGAAGGGCCACGGGAAGTGGAAATGCAGGACGTCGGCGTTCCGGGCCAGTTCGCTAAAGCGACGCGGCGCGGCGAAAGAAAGCCCGGTGGAAGCAATCTCGAAATTCTGGCGCACCCGGTGAATCCGATAGCCGTGGCGCTGCAACTGCGGAAGCTTTCCGCGCTCGGTCGACAAAGCCAGCACGTCCACATCCGCGCCACGGCTCGCCAGGCCGGTGGCAAGCTGGTCGATGAAGAGCTGAACTCCACCGACCGTGTCGGGAATGCAGGTCTTGTAGAAGTGCAGAATCTTCATGGCAGTTGGACGATCATTGCGCCGCGAGTTCCTTGTAGATCGCGGCGGTCATTCTTGCGCAACGTTCCCAACTAAAGATGGCCGCACGAGCGAAGCCTCGTCTCCGTGCTTGCTCACGCCAGCCCTCGTCGTCTACCGCCATCGCGATTGCCTCCGCAAGTGCGCCGGCATCGCGCGGAGCCACGGTCACAGCCGCGTCACCGACCGTTTCCCGGAGTGCCGCAGCTCCCGAGCAGACGACGGGTATCCCGGACGCCATGGCCTCGAGAGGCGGCAGACCGAATCCCTCGTAGAGCGATGGAAAGATGAACAGTCTGGCGCCGGAGAGAAGTTTTTGGAGCTGATGCTCCGGCACATAACCCAGATAGGTCAGCCATCCCTCCCGGGCGGCCTTGTCGATGCGCGCGTGCAGGTCCTCGCTTTCCCAGCCGCGATAACCGGCGAGGACGAGCGGGTAGCGCCGGCGGAGAGGTGCGGGCAAGCGCTCGAAAGCGTCCAGCAGGGTTGCCAGATTCTTGCGCGGCTCGATCGTGCCGACATAGAGGCAGTAGCCGTCCGGCTGAAGCCCTAAGCCTGCCAGCACGCTTCTCGTCTCGTCGACCGCGCGAGGACGAAAATCCGAGCCGACGCCGAGCGGCGTGACCTTGATACGGTCGGCTCCAACACCCAGGACACGCATGATCTCCCGCTTCGAGAAATCGGAAACGGTGATGATCAATCCGGCATGTTGCAGGGAGAGAGCGACCTCCTTGCGCATGTAGCGCACGCGATCTCGCCGGTGTTGTTCGGGGGCCGTGAAAATGGACACGTCGTGGATCGTCACGATGCTCCGTCCTGGGAACGCTGGCAGATAGTAGTTCGCGCCGTGCAGGATGGCGTCGCGCTCGTGCCGCAGTGTCCGGGCTTTCACATACCCCTGATAGCGGCGATATACGGCCGTCGGCAAACTGAAATTCGACAGGACATCCCTGACGACGGGGAGAAGCGGATGACCGGCGGCGGGTATCGGGATGGTCTCGACAAGCTTGCGTCCGTGCAAGAAGGTAAGCTCGAACTCGGGGAACGCGGCAAGTTGGCGCGCGAGTTCGAACGTGTAGCGTCCAACGCCGGTCAGGGGCTGGCGGATCGCGTCGACCGCAAGGATGACTCTCACTCTTGCGGCCGCCCGTGGTGTCGTGGCGCAAGTCGATTGCGCGCGATCGCAAAGCCGGCCAGGCGGCGACATGCCCAAAACACAGGTCGCACCAGCGGATAAATGAATCCGAGCCATTGCGGCAGCCGGACCTGTTTGAGGTCGTCGCTGCTTGCGAGCAGGGTCCGCGCTTGCATGCGCCAATGGCGCCAGCCGCGGCCGAGGCTGAAATGCGACAGCCGCACCCGCGTCATGCCAAGAGCGGTGTTCTCCAATTCGATTTCTCCACCCCCGGCCGTCATCGCATCGAGCGCCACCTTGCCAAGCCTGCAAATTGCAGGGTCCTGGGTCAGCATGCGACGCGTGCCTGGGTCCAGCGGCATGTCGAGAAGTTCCGCAGCGAGCCAGAGCGCTTGCCCCGCTGACCGCTCAAGCCCGACTTGACCCGCCAATGCGAACAGTCGCTGCGGTGCTCCGGCGTCACCCTCGATCGCTGCATCAATATCAGCCAGCCATTTCAGGCGGCTCCATGCATGGAGACTGCCGTGCAGGCAGAGATAGCCGGCAAGGGAGTCGCCGGTCAACGCCCGGACCGTGCGGCCGCCGCCAAGATCGACCCGGCTCCAGGTCGCCGCCGCGGCGAGTGGATCTGCCAGACTCTCATTGGGGCAGAGCCGCCAGTGCAGTTCGATCAGGCTTCCGTTACGATCGTGCCGGAATTCCCATTGGTTCAAAAGCGGGATCCAGCCCGCGATGCTGTCTGCATCGAAATTGCCTGCAGACCGATATCCTGCTCGCTCCAGCAGCGCTACAGCGGCCGCGACATCCGGCAGGTCGACCAGCAGATCAAGATCGCGACTGTGACGTCTGCCGACATCGCCAAACAGCTGCATGGAGAGGGCAGGCCCCTTGAGAAATCCGACCTCGATACCCGCGTCGCGGAAGGCCTCGTCCAAGCGGATCGCTTCGCTGGTGAGCATCAAGTTCGTGCGTGCGACAGCGCCTGCCCGAACAAGGAGCTGTTGCCGTACGAAGTCGGGAACGGCGGCCGGGCTCCTGCTCAATGCGTGGTGCGCGAGTCCGACAATACGGTGGCGGCGGATCACACGCAGCACCATCTGCCAATCGGTGACGTCACGTGCGGTGCGCTCTAGCGCCTCGGCACTGCCATCGCGATAGGGTGAACGCGAGCATGCCAAGGCCAGCGCGAAGGCCGCGCGTTGCGGCGGCGAAAGCACCATCCGCATCATCCCGCAAACGCTCCGCCGCGACGCGATGTCGCAACGTGGGTGGCTCGTCCCGGACGACGGGGCGCGTGCAGTCCCGCGTCCATGTGGAGGGCTTTGCCTGCGACCAGGAAATGAGGTGAGTGACGGAATAATATCACAGGCAAGCTGAAACCACTTTACAGAATCGCATTGCGGCCCGCGCATGACGAAGCATCTGGGGATCGTTGCAGTTCATATTCAAATGAGCCAGCCCCGCGCGGTATCGTGCTGGAGCACATCTGCCGCCCGGAGTCGATGCCAGAACTTCCCGGGAGCGAAAAGATCGTGCGCTTCCAGAATGTTGGTGCAGCCCCGCTGAAAAGCTGAAATATCGCGCCATGACTGCGCAAGAACCAGATGCCGGCGCTCCGCTGCGAGATGGCCAGGACCGGCTGGCAGGGCGGGGACGATGGGCAGCCCTGCGACGCTCGACGGATATGGCCGGGCTGGCGGGCTGCGCAGCGATCTATGCCATCGGCCAAGGCTGCAACGTGCTGTTCCAGTTGCTCCTGCTACGGAATTTCGGCGCCGACGGCTATGGCCAGATCGGCCTGTCGCATCTGGCCTTCCTGCTGGTCTTCTTTGTCGGCGATCTCGGTTATGCAACGGTCTTCCTGCGCGAAACGCCGACTGCCGTCGGTTGGGAACGGCAATGGCGGCTGGCTCTTGGCCACAAATTCATGGTGACGCTCGGTCTCTATGCGGCCACCCTGGTCGGCTGGGCTCTGGCCTACGGCCGTGGAACCGAGGGCTTCGCGTATCTTGCCGCCACGGTGCCCGCCGGCCTCATCGGCCTCGTCAGTCCTGCGCCGGCACTGCTGGCGCAACAACGGCGCATGGCTTCCTTCCTCCTCCAGCAGATACCCTGGCCGGCCGCCCTCTTGTTCTGGTGGCTGGTCGGAGGCGCAAACGGCTCGGCGCTTCACGCCGGTCTCATTGTCAGCGCCGGCTTCGCCATGCAACCGATCGTGAGCCTGCTTGTCGGAGGGCGACTGCGATTGCTGCTGCCTGCCTTTGGTTCCGGCGGCACGATGCTTGGCGCCTCCGTCAAGCTTTCCGTCATGGGCATTACTGGCGCTCTTCATGACCGGCTGACTCCGTTTCTGATCGCACGGCTCGCACCTGATTTCCTGCCGTTGATGCTCATTCTCGGCCATGGCATGAACGGCGCATCGGGAATTCTGACGCAGGTCAATCGTTTGCTGTTGCCCCAGATGAGTACGCGCGCAGGCCTGCTCTGGTCCTACCGCCTGGTTACGATCCTGCTCTTGGGGATGGCGACGCTGTTCCAGTTGTTCCTGCTGATCACTGCCGCGACTGCGGACGGCGGCGCGTCCCTTCGCCTGCCGCTGCTGTTGCCGACCGTCATGGCCTGGGGATTTTCATTGGTCGGAAGCGTCCTGGCTAACGAACTCATCGGGCGACATCGCGAGACGCAATTGATCAGGATCGTCCTCATTGGTCTGACCGTCAGCTCGGCGCTGCAGATTCTGGGGACGGCCGGATCGTCCCCCGACGGAGTGCTCTGGGCGCGCACGATCTGCTCGGTCGGCATGGCTGTCGCCTGTTTCAGACTTTGCGGAATAGTCCCGGGCGTAGCGGGCTGGGCTTTGTGCGCGTCGCTCGTTCTGGCTGCCCTCGCGGCCACCAGTCACGCAATATGGGCCCTGAGCGTGCTGCTATTTGCCGGCGCAACCGTCGCCGTCGTCAGCATGCAACCGCTGTTGCTGCGTCAGTCGTCCGCGCTGGCGGAGAACCTGCGGCGATGACGCCTTCTTGCAGGAAGCACGTCTCTGACATCGCTGCTGCCCAGGCCCATGGGGCACCGCCATGTGCGGCCTGATCGTGGCCCGCGGCGGCGGGCGAGAGGTTCTCGAGGAGTTATCAAGACGTGGGCTCGGCGCAATTGCGCATCGCGGGCCCGACGGCGATGGCGTTTATGTTTCCGAAGAAGAAGCTCCCACGATTCTCGGCCATTGCCGGCTCTCTATCCTCGATCTCACCGCTGCAGCGGCGCAACCGATGGTCTGTCCCGAGACCGGCAATGTCATCGTCTTCAACGGCGAAATTTACAACTTTCTCGAACTGCGGGAGATGCTCGAAGCGCGCGGCGAACGGTTTCGCGGGGACGGCGACACCGAGGTCATCCTCGCGGGCTGGCGCGTCTGGGGCCGGGATTTTTTCACGCGCTGCAACGGCATGTGGGCCGTTGCAATTCTCGAGCGCAAGTCCGGCGACCTGATCCTGTGCCGCGATCGGCTCGGCGTGAAGCCGCTTTATATTCATCGTAGCCAGGACCGGCTGATACTGGCGAGCGAGATCCGTGCGATCGCGGCCATGCGTGGCGGATATCCAGCGCCAAATCCGAATGCGATCTTCGATTTTCTGACACTGGGTTTCGCCGAGCATACCTCGCAAACTTTCTTTCAGGGGATCGAAGCCGTTGCACCGGGGCAGGTCTGGCGCATCGCGCGGGATGGCACGACGACGACATGGCCGTATCATCGCTGGCCCGACCTCGGCGAGGCACAGGCACTCGAAGCCCAGGATGTTCGTGGTCTCCTTCGCGACTCGACGGCCTTGCGGTTGCGCTCCGACGTTCCGACGGTGGCGCTGCTGTCAGGCGGCCTCGACAGTTCGATCCTCACGGGAATTGGAGTTTCCGTAGGCAGGGCTCCCCGTGTCACCTTCTCCGGAGCGTTTACCTACGGCTATGCCGACGAAGGCCTCGCGCATTTCGACGAAACGGCGCAGGCCGCCGAGCTCATGTGCGAACTAGGGTCCTCGGATCGCCATCACATCCGCAAGGCACAAGCCGTTCCGGACGAGCAGGAACTTCGCGATCTGGTCGCGACGCAGGAAGAGCCGTTCAACACTCCGTCGATCCTCGCGAGCTTTCGGACCTATCGGGCAGTGCGCGAGGCCGGATACAAGGTCGTCATTTCGGGAGAGGGGTCGGACGAGACGTTCGGCGGCTACGTCAAGCGCTATCAGGGATTTGCCGCGCGCGATGCGCTCCGCGCCGGACGTTTGCCGACGGCGTTCGGTCTGGTGAGCCGCGGCGCCGCAAGCGCTTCGCTCGTGCTGAACAGGCTTGCCTGGGATTTGCCCCTGCCCGTTCTGGCGAACAGCTTGCGACGGCATCGGCCAAGTGTCGGCATGATGTCCGATGCCCTGTGGACGGAATCTCGGACACGCCTTGCATCTCTGCAGCAGGATATGCGGTCGAACCTCCAGGAACGGCTGCGTCGCGACGTCCTGGTAACCAACTTGCCTCATATCCTGCGCATCACCGATCGGAACGCGATGCGGTTCGGAGTTGAGGTACGCTCGCCGTTTCTCGACTATCGTCTCGTCGAGCGCGCCCTGGCCACGCCTGCCGCGGATCGGATGGGCAATCTGCATGGCAAGGCCATGCTCCGGCAGGCATTCGCCGGCGATCTGCCTGATCGCGTCTTATGGCAGCGCAAGACCACAGGCTTCGGTCATGCTGAACAGTTTCTGATACCTCGCATGCCGCTGCGCCGCCTGCTCGACGATCTGCCCGCCGAATTGAACGACTACCTCGACATCGGCCGGCTGTGTCGGGAGGCTTCATCGGACAATCTGCATACGACGTTCTGGCTGGCTCTGTCGGTGGCCCTTTGGTATGGGAGCATCTATGGCTGAGACATCCCGCCGGACGATGCCCGATCTCGCAACGACGCCGCGGTTCGAGCTGAAGCCGGACACCGGCGAGTGTCGGCTGTGCGGATTCCGCGACCAGCAGCGGATTGTCGGCCAGGAATCCTATTTGGGCAGCGGCCAGTCGTTGCGGCGATGCGGAGCCTGCGCCGGGGTCTATCTCGCCCCCGACTTCACGGCGCAAAGCCTCGATGTGTTTTACCGCGAACACTATCGAAGGCTTTTTCCGTCCGAAACGATCTGGCGCAACGAGCGACGCTTCTTTGCATGGCGCGGCGACAAAGCAATTGCCGACGCACGTTTGGCACGAATTGCACCCTATCTTTCAACCGGGGCCCACCTGTTCGAAATGGGATCTGGCTTCGGTGCCTTCCTCGGCGCTGTCGGTGCCTTGCACATACAAGGCCTGCGGCTGTCGGCCACCGAGCCCGACGGAGCAAGCCGCACGCGACTGCTGCAAGGCGCATCGGTGGATTTCCTTGCCGACATGGAGGCTCTGAATCCGGAGAGCGTCGATGTCGTCGCCGCATTCCATGTACTGGAACACCTGCCGGACCCGATGGCCTTTCTGAGAGCTGTTTACAATGTGCTGCGACCCGCCGGGCGGGCCTTCGTCGAGGTGCCCGACATGATGCAGGGCCTGCGGTTCGCAAATTATGTTCATCCCGCCCATCTGAGCTATTTCACCGCCGATACGCTCTCCCGTATCGCGCGTGCGGCCGGCTTCGATGTCCTTCACGCCGGCGCGCATCCGGATGGCGGAGTGCTCGCAGAAAATATCTGGCTGGAACTGGCGAAGCCTCGAGAGGTCGTCGTTCCGCCCGCCGTGATGTCCGCCTCGCGGGGCGAGGTTGCGACCGTCGATGCAAAGCTCGATGAGGTCAATTGGCAGGCATCGTCTCGTCAGCGCTGGCGCCGGATCGCGAAAGCTTTCGCAATCCGACTGTTTGGTTTGGGGCCCGTGGGCGAGCTGCAGCGGTTTCGGCAATGGCGGAGCCTTCGTCGGGCGGGCTGGGCCTAGGCGATGAGCTTTGCCAAATTCGTGGTTGACCTGCGGGATCGTTACGGCGTGGAAGCAGCGGGTGCCCGGCACGAGATCTTTTTCATCCACCAGCGCTCGGGATGGCTCGGGCCGGGTTTACGCGCATTTCTTGCGGCGCTTCGCGACGCCGCCTTGTGTCTGGGTCTGCGGAAATCCGTCGCTGCTCCTGCAGCAGTGATCACCGTTTCAAGCCGCGCCGGATTTCACGGGTTAGAAGCGTTGCACCCCTTTTTTGCCGATCTCGAACTGCGGGACATCGCTTACAGCTTGATCGTCCATCCGCGGTTGCGCACCTCCGTTGCGGCCGCAAGCCCCGGACGCCCGCTGTCGTCGGCCTGGCTACACGCCTTGAAGGCTTTTCATGTGCCATTTCCGCACCCGGACAGGCGCGCCTTCGTTGTGCGCTGTTGCTTGTTCCGGCTGCGGCTCTGGCAAGGCGCATGGTCACGCGTGCTCGGCGGCGAGCAACGCGGGAGCTTGATCCTTCATAACGATTTCGAGCTGTTCTGCGTCGCGGCCCTGAGGGCCGGTGCGGGGCGGTGGCTGGGCATTTGCGTCCAGCACGGGCTTCCGACCGATGAGTTCTTTCCGACATTGGCGCAGCGCCATATCGTTTGGGGAGACAGCAGCCGATTGGCGTATATCGCGCAAGGCACGCCGCCCGATGCCATTCATTTCGGCCCCGAGCGCCGGCTCGTCACCCGGGCAGGTCACACTGCTCCGACCGCGGTGTGTCTCGTATCGCAGACACACACGCCGGTTTTCGGCCGGTCGCTGGCAAAAGACTTCCTGCAACTCGCCGAACGGCTGGCCGACGCCGCGACCGGACCAGACGCATTCGCGATCCTCTTGCATCCCGAGGAAGTTCGTCTCGGTCATCCATTCGCGGGAACACGGCTTGCCGGATGGTGCCGCCTCCCGCCACATCGCGAACTCAGGGCCGGTGCGAAAGCTTCGTCGATCGTCGTCGGCTTTTGCTCGACTGCGCTCATCGAAGCAGCGAGGCAGGGTCACCTCGTCATCGGCATGAACTGGCCTGTCGAAGCGTCCCAGGCGGCACTATCGGTCGGTCGCCCGGCGAACCTTGCGGACAATGCGGAGCAGCTCTGCGGGATGCTCGAAAGGCTGCTGGCGGATCCGGCAGAGTGGGCACGGATGCTCCGCATCCAGGACGAGTGGCTGGCACGCAGCTTTGCTCACGGCGAGGACTGGCTGCCGTGAGATCAATCCTCGGCCCGCGACGTGTCTATTTGCTCGCTCTCGTCCTCTGGATTCATCTCGGGGATCTGTTGACGGCGTGGGTGTACTATGGCGGCGCAGTACCCGAGGTCGCTTATGCCCGCCTGTTTCGCGATATGAGCGTGCTGCTCGCCGCCTGCGCCTGTCTGGCCACGACCCGAATGGCGACATCGATTCTGCTGTCGCTCCTGATTTACGGTGCACTTGTGCTGCTTTCACTTGGGACGAGCGCGACTGCCGCAACGTCTCCCGGCATTGTGCTGGGATCCTTCGGTACACTGCTTATTCCGCTGCTGTTCTTCCTCGTCGGCTACTACTGCATCCGCGATTATGCCGATCTCCGCGCCCTCGTCGGCTGCATCGTGATCATCGCCTGTCTCAGCGCGATCTTCGGTGTGTGGGATATCGATCATACCGACTTCTGGATCCAGACGGTGCGATTTCCTGCCTACATGACCGATGTGAAGGGCATGGTTTTTGGAGCCGAGCCTGACACGGGACTTCCCTGGAATTTCTTTTCCGATCTGGAAAAGACCCGCCGCGCCGCCGGCCTGCTCGCTGCGCCATTGGCCCAGGGCATGTTTCTGGCAGTTGCGGGATTGCTCGTTCTGGCAACATCGCGTGGCGGCCTCAGACTGCTCGGCGTGCTGATTTGCGTCGGGCTCTGCGTCGGTGTCTGGATGACCGCTACGCGCGGCGCGATGCTCGTGGGAACGATCGCCGTTGCCGGGTACCTGATGACCGACGGCACGCTGCGAGTCCACAAGAGCATCAGGATCGCACTGGCGATCCTTGCGGTTCTTGTCATCATCGTTGCGACGCAGGACATCCTGGAAGCAACCGCTTACCAGACGGACGGCTCCAGTCCGGGACATTGGGCCGCATTCTGGCGCAATATCGAGGGGCTGCCGCAGATCCCTTTGCTCGGATACGGCGTTGGCATGCAGGGGCCGATCGCGGCGCAAGGTGTCATCCTCACCATCGGCGGCGGGGAAGGAGCCATTTTTTCCGTCGCCTATCAGATTGGTATACCTGCGGCCGTCGCCCTGCTGTCGTTTTACATGATTTGCCTGATCCGCCTTTGGCGGGCCCATCGCGACTATCGGTCGAGTTTTGCGCTGGCGACGTTCTGGCTGATGGTTGGCTTCGCCACGACGCTGGTGACGTCGGATCATTTGCTGGCCGTGTCCGGATCGGCTTCTCTCTGGCTTCTCACCGGCGGCGGCCTGCGGTTGCTGTCGCGTGCGCAGGGTAAAGAGCACCACTTGCTCGAGGCTCATGCATGAGGCGCTCGCGCATTCTGCAGGTTCATCGCGACTTCGCGCCGGATCGAGGGGGCGGCGGCGTCGCGCGCCATATTCACGGTCTGGCGACGATCGCCGCAAGGAACGGCTTTGACGTCCGTGTCGTGGCCCCGGGGGCCGAGACGCCGGCTGCAGGAGCCGATTACGACGTCCGCGCTGACGCCGCGCTCGGTCTCTGGCAACACGTCGGCTGGGCCGACACTGTCCATGTCCATGGTGCGCGCAACCCGATCGCGGCTGCCGCGGCGGGGCTGGCCAGACTGCGCGGCAAGCGCATCGTCTACACACCGCATTGCTATTACGATGACGTGGCATCGTTCAAGCAGGTCGCCAAGGCGCTCTGGGACAAGACGGTCGAGCGACAACTTCTCGCCGGCTGTGACGCGGTGGTCTTTCTCGCCGGTTTCTGGCTCGATCTGGTCCGTGCGCGGGGCCTTGCCGTGAAGGCGCCCGCCATCATTCCCAACTGCGTCCTCGAAACCGGCGCAAAGCCTCGGGTGGCTATGCCGTACGAACTGGAGGGACGTCCATCACTGCTCTATGTGGGACGACTCGATCGCGTGAAGCGTCTCGACGACGCTATTCAGGCGCTGAATGAGCCAGGGCTCGGTGCGGCGGTGTTGCATCTCGTCGGCCGTGGCCCGGATCGCGTGCGCCTTGAAACTCTAGCCGCGCGGGCCGGCGTCGCGGCGCGCGTTCAATTTCACGGCTTCGTTCCGGATGAAACCGTCTCTGCAATGGCCGCGGACGCGAGCTGTTTTGTTTTTCCGTCATCGACCGAGGGCGGGCCGACGGTGCTGATCGAAATGCTCCTGCTGGGTTGCAGGATCGTTGCGAGCGACATTCCCGCCAATCTCGCCATTCTCACCGAGGCGGGCTCGCTGGATGGCGTTTATCGAGTTGGTGACGTATCCGCACTCGCCAGGACAGTGCACCGCGTCGTCGCGCAATGCCTGGGCCCCGTCGAAATTGAGCGCACCCGGGCAGCCTTCACGTGGGAGCGCAAGGCGCAGCAGATCGTCGAGCTCTACCGCGGTGGATCGCACGACGATCACGGCCGAAGAGCGACGGCACCCGAGGAGCGGCAGTAAAGTGCAGGACGACAGGGTTTCGTTTCTCGGCTGCCCCATTGATCTGCACGGTCGGGCTGAATTGCTGCGTCGGGTTGAGACCGCGGCACACCGGCAAGGGGCGCGTCTTCGAATTGAGGGGTTGAACGTCGCCAAGCTGGTGGACTCGCGAAGCGACCCTGAACTTCTTCAAGCTCTCAGGGAGGCCGAGATCGTGCATGCCGACGGCCAGGGCATCGTACTCGGACTGGCCGGGTTGGGCCTGCGGGCCGAGCGCTGTGCCGGAATCGACGTCATGCAGGACATCTGCGAGCGGGCGTCCCGCCTCGGCCTCGGGGTATATCTGCTCGGCGCGCGGACGGAGATTGTCGCGGCCACAGCACGACAGCTTCAGGAACGGTGGCCGTCCCTCGTCATCTCAGGCTGGCGCAACGGCTATTTTACCGAGACGGAAGAGGACGCTGTGGTCGATGTGATCAATGCATCTGGAGCAGCGCTTCTTTTCATAGGGATCAGTTCGCCGAAAAAGGAGCTCTTCCTGCGCGGAAACTGGAATCGCCTCGCGGTTCGGGTTGCCATGGGGGTCGGCGGAGCTTTCGACGTCATCTCGGGCCATCGGCCTCGAGCCCCTTTGCTGATGCAGCGCGCCGGCCTGGAGTGGTTCTTCCGACTCTGTCTGGAGCCGCGCCGCCTTGCCCTGCGCTATTTCCGGACCAACATCGTCTATGCGTGGCTGCTCGCGACGGCGTGGTTCGGATCCAGGATCGCTGAGATCACGGGCAGATTGCGATGACCATGTGGCCTTTGCCTAGGCGGAAAAATCCGAGAGATGGAGGCGCGGAAGCTGCTGCGACGATTGGCTTCACGCTGCTCTATCTCCTGTTCTGTTTGCAGCAGGTCGTTATAGGCCAGGGACTCGGCGAAGGAATTTCGCTCGGCTCGACCTCGATTCGTCTCGTCGCAGTGGCTGCGGCGATCATTTTTTTTCTGAAGTGCGGCGTGCCGATCGGGTTGCGCACGCTCCTGCTGAGCATCTCGGCCTGTCTTTGCGTTCTCGCGGTATCGGTCGCGTTGTCCGATCACCGCCTGATCGCCCTCAAGTTCGGCGTGCGCTATGCGACGCAATTGCTGATGCTGTGGTGCATCTTCAATCTTGTGACAGCCTTTCCGAACCTTCGCGGAGCGCTGGGACGCGCGGTGATCGCAGCACTCTGGATCAGTCTTGCGATTGGCCTGGGCACGCGATGGGGCATCGAATGGGTCAACCAATTGGGGCTCCTGTTTCATGAGCCCGAAGCCTTGAGATACATGCCCCGAATCGTCGGCCTGTATGAGCATCCCGCCACGTTCGGTGCGATCGCCGTGGTGGTGGCCGTGATGGCCACACAGTTGCGCGAAGAGCTCTCAATCGGCTTGCCTGCACTGGCTGCGGCCTATGCCGGCGCGGCCACCGCATTGTTCTTCACCGAGGCGCGCAGCCCGATCGTGCCGTTATTGTTGCTGGCCGGCACTTTTGCCGCAACCCGACGGGGCCGCCAGCGGCAGCTCGCCTTGCTGGTCCTGATGCTGCTGTCCGCACTGGTCGGCGTCGTGATCTGGCTTCGCTATGCCGAACTGACCAGCGCGTCGCACGAAAGTCTGGCGACCATGTTCTCGCTCGGCCGCACCTATATATGGCAAGGCGCCGTCGATGCCTGGCTGGGGCGACCGTGGTGGGGATTGGGGCCTGGCGTCTTCCAGTTTCTGACGCCTGATTTCACGGGAGGGCGCTTCCTGCGTGGGGAATTGCATGCCCATAATCTCGTGCTTGCGATCCTGTCGGAAACGGGGCTGATGGGGCTCATCGCCATGACCAGTCTCGCCGCAGCGTTGCTGGTTCCGGTCTGGGCCGAGGCCGACAATACGGCGCGACGGCGATGGGTGTTCATCTGGTCGGTAGTGGTTCTGGGGATGGGCCTGTTCGACTTCTACCTGCCATTCTACGCTTTTTCGTTGCATATCTCGCTGGCGGCGGCCCTGCTCTGCGTGCCCGTCGCGAGCGCAAAAAAACGGGCCGGCGCCCGCTTCGATACGGACGCATACGGCGGGAGACCTTCATGAGCGCGGATTTATCGGCTAGCGAGCGGGGCCGACCGGGGATCGCGAGGGTTTGCGTGACCGGCGGTGCCGGCATGATCGGACGACGTCTCGTCTCCAGGCTCGCCGGACGAGGAATTGCCGTCGCCGTTGTCGATGACCTCAGCAGCGGACTGGCGATGCCGGCCGCCGCGACGATCACGCACCAATGCGACATCCGCGAAGCCCAGGAGATGTTCACACTCATGAGGGATTTTCGCCCGAATGCCGTCGTGCATCTGGCCGCGATGCATCACATACCCACCTGCGAGAACGACCGCGCACGGTGTCTCGACATCAACGTCGTTGGAACGGAGAATGTCCTGAATGCGGTGACGGAGGTGCAGGCCGAACGTATCGTGCTGGCCTCGAGCGGCGCGGTTTACGATTGGTCTGACGGCCCGCTGCGCGAAGACATCTCGCCAACGATGGCGAGGGACAATTACGCCCTGACGAAACTGAGTAACGAGAGCCAGCTGCGGCTGTGGTCCGAGCGCATCGGTGGAATCGGCCGCGTCGCCAGGATCTTCAACGCGATCGGCGGCGACGACCCGAATGCGCACCTGCTTCCCGATATTCTGGCGCAACTGCAAGGCGACCAATCGATCAGTACGGTGCGGCTCGGCAATCTGGAATCCCGTCGTGATTACCTGCATGCCGACGAGGTGGCAGATGGCGTGATGGCGGTCCTGATGGACCATCGACGACAGCCATTCGACGTCTTCAACCTCTGCTCGGGCGAGGAGCATTCGGTCGAAGGCCTGGTGGGTTGCCTCGCGACATGCCTCGGACGGCCGTTTCGCATCGAGGTCGATGAGGCGCGCCGCCGGCGCCGCGACAGGCCCAGCCAGTTGGGTGCCCCAAACAAGACGTCAGCGTTGCTTGGCTGGCGCGCGAAACGCGATCTGCGCGGCGTTTTGGAGCATCTCCTGGCGGAGCGGAGCCTCGCCTGAGACCATGAACGGCGGGCTCAGTCGGATCGGAGGCCCGTGCAGGCCTAATATCGGCGTTCGTATCTGAACAGCCCCCCGCGCAGGCGACTTGGCAACCAGGCGAAAAGCGGATCGCGAGACGCGAACCAGGGTTCGTTCGCGGGACGGTCGAGCCGCCTGACCACGCGATAGATTGCCAGGAGAAGGCTGAACAGAATCAGCGATGCGAAGAAAGCGGTCACGGCAACGGGCAGCGGCGACCTCGTCGCGATGGGTCTCAAACCGATCGCGGGAGCTGCGTTGAAGACGATGCGGTCGGCGCGCGCGCGCGCCTCGGCAATCGCGAATGCGATCTCCTGGTCGGTCTGGATCTCGGGCCCCGTGGCGGCTGTGAAAAACTCGCCTCGCTTGCCATCGAGCCAATCCGCCAGGCGAGAGCCGGAGCGGATGTCGTCGGGACGCGCAGCTGCATGCGACAGAAATCGCTCGTACGAGCCAAGGATTTCGAGTTCGCGCTGTGCGGTCTGCACCTGGGTCTGCTGGTCGAGCAAGGTCGATTCAAGCGCGACGAGCTGGGCTGCCGGAGACAGGTAACGACCGCCGCCGTTCTCGGGCGAGACGATCGTGCTGCCGCCAACGCCCCGCAGGTCGGGATAGGCTTCGAGCAGGCGGCGCATGCCGGTGATGCGCGTCTCCGTTTGCGCCATGGAAAAAGCAAGCTTTGTCAGCGTGACTTTCAATTCGGCCTTCCGGCTGGCTGATGTGGCCTGCTTGTCGTCCAGGAAGGTGTCGAGCATCGACCAAAACAGGGTCTGCCGGACGTGCAGCGCAATCGCATTCATCGTCTGTGCCGCATCTTCACGGCTTGGCGATCGGATCGAGACTTCGATACCCAGTGTCGTGGACATGCGCGGGTCGGATGCCGGTGCGTCACGCAGATCGTCGCGACGCAGAGCGCTTCGATACTGCAGGCTGCGATCCCAGAATGCCTGCGATTCGAGAATTCGCCGCAGTCGGTTCGCCGCCGGCATTGCATCTGAACCATCGCCAGCGACGACACCGAGCGTTTGGAGCGTCGCCGTAACAAGGCGAGGGTCCGGCAGCAAAGGACTTAGATGACGCCATTCATCCAGCGTAAGTTTCGGAGTGAAGAGCAGACCTTTCGCCTCGTAGATCGGCTTCATGTGGACATAGATGGCCGCGGCGAGCGCTGCGATGAGCGCGAGCGGCAAGAGCAGTGCAGCGAAGTCCAGATAAAAGCGCAGAAGGGCTCTTCCGAGATCCGGGAGAGACGTATCTTCGTCGGCGCGCAGGCGCCGTTCCGAGGCCGTCATGTTGCCGGTCGCTGCGTATGAGGGGGGATACACAGACGAAGTCCGATGGGGCGTTGTACCCGGGGCCGCCGGGTCGCCGCGCCACGCGCCGGCAGTCGATGCATCAAGGCTCGCACGTGTCGGCTCCCGATGCGCCGGCGTAGCGCTTCAATCTTTCATCGAGCACGGCTTCCCCCAAATGGTTCGAGCGCTCGACGGGCTTGGATCGATCGAAAGCTACGAGCACCGCTCGATGAGGACGCGTCGTCGTTTCGGTTCCCTTGCCGGCCGTCAAGAGGCCTGCGAAGTGATCCTCAAGCAATTCTGCAATGCGTTCGGCACTGCGGCCATTGCCAAACGTCTCGCGCAAGGCGCTGCGGCTGGACACCGGCTGGGACAGGAAGCGGTTGACCAGAGCCCGTAGCTCGAAGCCTCCGATCTTTGCGGGATCGATGCAATCGACGCCCTCGACAAGGCGGCCGCGCTCGAGGGTGTGCCGCAGGCAGATCACCGGCACGCCCAGCGTCACGGCCTCCTCCAGAATTCCACCGGAGTCGCAAATGGCCATCTGCGACCCGGCCAGCATTTCGAGAAAATGCAGATGTTCGGTCGTTCCGACCATAACCGCGTTGGGGCCGAGATCAGCAGCCTCGATATGCGCGAGCAAGCCGCGTTTCAACAGCCGGAACTCGGTTCCGGGAAACTCCGCAACGAGACGAGCCAGGGCCTCGATGATGATCTGACTGTGCTGGCGGTTTTCGCGCCGATGCAGCGATATCAGGACGCCATCAGGCCGCGCTGCGGCCGCGATCAGTTGCTTGCGATGACGAAAGATTGCATCGCAAACGGTGTTGCCGACAACGAAGCTCTGCTTGGCGGAGAGATTCACCGTGGCATCGAGGTCCCCGTAATCGGTTTCCGTCGCACAGAACAGCAGGTCGCTCTGCGTATCGATGAAAACCCGGTTCATCTCTTCCGGGAACGGACTGAGCGGGTCGTGGCTCCGAAGCCCCGCCTCGATGTGTGCAAGTGTTGCCCCGGCCCTGACGGCGCCATGCGCGCCAGCCAGCGCACTGAAGGTATCGCCCTGGACAACGACAACATCGCCGGCCAGTTCGGCGATCTCGGTGGCGCAACAGGCGATCCAATCCATGTCGTCGCGGCACTCGCGGCGCACCACGCTTGCTCTGACAATCTCGACATCTTCAGGCCGGTCAAATGCGTCGGCGCGGTTCTGAAGCGTGTCGTAGACCATCACTCTGAAACCGCTCAAAGCGAGCTGCCGCGCAACATCGATGGATTTGATGATTTCCGGGACCGTCCCGACCACGAAAGTCACGCAAGGCATGTCGAACAAATCGAATTCCAGAGCAAAGGATGCGGGTGCAAGGTCATATCCCGCTTGATCTTCAGTACCACAAGAGATTCGGTCCGGCGACTCTTGTCGGTCGGATTTTATTGTGCAAACCGCGGTTATCGAACTCCTTTGCCCAGGCGGCTGGAGTGTCGGAGCCACACGCTGCGCGTTTGCGGGCCGTGGGGCTTACGGCGCGACGGCACGCGTTTCGCCGAAGGGCTTCTTTCCGGCAACCTCACGCCATGGCCCGGTGGCAACGACCCCACCCTGGTTCAGCAGCACGACCATATCGACCCGATCGAGATTCAGGAGCCGGTGGCCAACGATGAAGATGGTCATGCTGCCGTGGAGCGCTTCGATCACCGCCTGAACGCGATGTTCGCTTTCCAGGTCCAATGCGCTCGTGGCTTCGTCGAGGATCAGGACGTCCGGCTGCGTCAGAAGCGCGCGGGCAAGGACGATGCGTTGCCGCTCACCGCCAGACATGCGCACTCCACCGTCGCCGACCACTGTGTCGAGCCCACCGGGAAGGCCGAAGACAAAGTCGGCTGCCGCTCGCTCCAGCGCAAGCCGCAGCTCGCTCTCGCTGGCGTCCGGGCGGGCCCAAAGAAGGTTGGCACGGATCGTCTCGTTGAAGAGGAAGAGGTCTTGCGGAACATAGGCCACGCGGGGGCGCCAGCGCGCGCGGTCCGATCCAGTCAGCGCGACCCCGTCCACTTCCACAGTGCCCTGGTTCGGGACGAGGAGCCCCGTCAGCAAATCGGCCAGCGTGCTCTTGCCGGCGCCAGACGGCCCAAGGATGGCCGTGGTGGTTCCAGCGGGAAACTGCAGCGACACGTTCCGCAGAGCCGGTTCGCGGCGGCCCTCATAGTGCAACGTCACGTCCGTGAAACGGATAGTTTCCCGCAAACGGAGCGGCGGGGCGCTGATGTCCGACAGCGGCTGTTCGACCCGTTTGCACGCCGCAAGCAACTGTTCGATCTCTGCAAAAGTCGGTCTTGCATGTAGCCAGAGATGCGTCTGTTGCTGCAGGCCGGCGAACATCGGGATCAGACGGGCGAAGACCACGACCAGCGTCAGGAGCTCCGGCATCGGGGTCTGCCACATGGTCAGTCCGAAATAAACGTAGACTGCCACCATCGCGGCACCCGCGGTCTGGAAGAATGCCTTCGACAAACTCGCTCCGGACGCGAATGCCAATTGATGGCTGCGAAGGCTGCAACTCGTTGCCAGAATGTTGTCGCGATGCGCCTGCTCGGTGCCGAGGATCTTCGTCAGCTTGATGCTGGCGAGGCTTTGCTGAACATTTGCATGCAAGGCGCGATTGGCTTCGCCCAGATTCTGGCCCAGCTTCAATGCCGCGCGCCGCTGGCGAGCAAGAAGAAGGAAGACACCGCCGCCACTGGCGAGCGCCAGCGCTGTTATCTTCCACGAGAGCAGAACGGCGGCCGAGAGACAGGCAAGCGTCGTTGCACTGCCGGCCAGCAGGCCAAGCCCCGCATTGAGGCCGAGGCCGGCGCGATGGATATCGGTGAGCAGCAGGCTGGCGTGATCGGACCGCTGCTGCCCGACAATCCAGCGCCATTCGGCCTTGAGGACCGCCGTCAGGCAATCGCGACGCAGGCGATCGACGAACTGCAACTGAACGCTGACCGCCAATCGCTCGCGGCCATACTGGATCGCGTTGCGGAAAGCGACGGCACCGACGAAAAGCGTCAGGACCGCCAGCAGCGTCGGCGGGATGCCGCTGGCTGCGAGGGCACGGCTCAAGCCAAGCGCAGGCTCCTGATGAGGCGCGGAGCCGATGAGATCGAGCAGAGGAACAAGCAGCAGCAGGCCGATACCTTCGCTTATCCCGCTCAGGATCATGAGAACGAGAAGCATCGCCAGCTGCCCGCGGGGGACGGTGGCCAAAAGGCGCAATATAGCGAGCATTGCCTACTCCGGAGCCACCGCGCGCTTGGCTGCCTCGGCTATTGCTGGCGAGGACACGGGCATTCGGTGGCCCGCGATCAGTAATTTCGTGAACATCAAAAGCAATCTCACATCCAAGCCGCGCACAGGCGGACCCGAACGGGGCACGGGCGCGAGACGCCGCAAGAGCCGCTCGGGGAGCGCCCTTGGCTCCCAGTTTACAGTCGGCCTGGCAAACCTGCCATGCCGGTTATTGCAAGGTTTTCCAGATTGTCGCCTCCGCGGCTTTGCGATAGAACCCGTCGCTCTTCCCGACCGAGCAGGATCGTCTGACGTGACAACAGGCCTTGAAGCCCTGCAGCAACCGCCGCCATACAGGACGATCGAGCCATTCCTGGGTGAGGCACTGGTCGAGCGGCTGCTCATTTATGCCGACCGACGGCAGAACGATTTCGTACCGACCCGTCTCAGCAACGGCGAAGTCAATCGGGACGTCAGGGTCTCGCACATGCTGCGGGATTTCGGCGATCTGCGGCAGGAACTGGAAGCGCGCTTCATCGATGTTCTGGATTGGGCGATCCGCGAGCTCAATCTGTCGCCGATCGATCTCGCCCCGCTCGAGCTCGAACTGGTTGCACATGGTGAAGGCGCCTTCTTCAATCAGCATATCGACACCGCCACGGATCATGCGGCGGCGCATTCGGCACGGGCCTTGACCGGCGTCTACTATTTTCATCGTCGCCCGAAGGGATTCGATGGCGGAAACCTGCGGCTCTACGCGATGGCACCGGCAATGGACGGCGAACGGCGTAACGTCGATATTCTGCCTCGATCTGACACCCTGCTGTTGTTTCCGTCATGGGCCCCCCATGAGGTGCAGCGGATTTCCTGCCCGTCCGGCGCATTTCTGGATAGCCGCTTCGCCATCAATTGCTGGTACCGTCATCGATGGGTAAGCTAGTCGGTGGGGCGCGGATTTCCGAAAGCAACTTGTGCAGCCGCCGGTTTATGCGGGGTCTTCAGCAAATTGCGGCATCCGCCGACCCGCGACAATTGCCAGGGAATTTAGCGATAAGACATGTCTGACGTTCTGAAGCTGACCGATACCGTATCCCGGGCCCGGAAGCATCTCGCGACCGAGGTCGACGACAACTTCATCCTGATGAGCATCGAGCACGGCGTCTATTGCGGCCTGGATACGATTGGCAGCGACGTCTGGCGCCGTCTTGCCCGTCCGACGCCCGTCGCGACCCTCCGCGACGCCGTGGTTGCCGAATATCGCGGCGACCACGAACAGATCACCGCCGATATTCTGGAATTGCTGACATCGTTGCGCAAGCTCGGCCTGGTCGATGTCGGCTGAACCGCATCGGGCTGCGGCCATCGCAAACAGCGATCTCTTCCTGTGCGGGTTGCGCGTACGTTCGACGCTGCCGCTGCCGGAACTCGCGCCGTGGACCGGGGATGACCGCGAGCCGGATCTAGTGATCCGAACGGGAGCCATCCCCGCCCGTCTCGATGGCGCGCATGATATGTCGCCGCTTTTGCAGATCACGCCGCAGATGCAGGCCCGGCTGTCGATCGATGGCGTCGCGACCTATTGGTTACGGAGTTCGGAAGAGATCATCATCGATCCGCAGATCGCGGCGGATCGTCCGGATGTGCGCATCTTCCTGTTCGGAACGATCCTGGGCCTGCTCTCGCATCGGCGCGGACTGTTCCCCCTTCACGCGTCCTGCGTGCGGATCGGTGGCAACGCTGTTGCAATAGCGGGCATATCGGGCGCTGGAAAATCCACGCTGGCCACGGCCTTGACGCGCCGCGGCCACGCGCTGTTGTCCGACGATGTCTGCGTGATCGATCCTGCCGCGGCCGATGGGCCGGCCGTTCTCCCGGCCTTTCCGCGGGTCAAGCTGTGGCAGGATTCTCTCGAGGCCATGGGCATCGGATCGCATGGCCTGGCCGCAAATCGTCCTGGTCAGCACAAGTACCATTTCTACTTGGCAGAGGCGGCCAATTTCGAGCCTTCTGCGCTGCCATTGAAGAAGATCTATCTGCTCAGCCCGTCCAACGCGCCGCTTGCCGGCCGTAACGAGATCGAGAAACTGGCGCCGACGTCCGCGATTTCCGGCTTACACCAGCAGATCTATCGCAAACGAACGGCGGCTGAATGGGGATTGGAGCCGGGTCTGTTCAAATCTCTTGGAACGATCGTCGGCGCAGCAGAGATCTATCATCTCACACGAAGTCCCGATCTCGCAGACCTCGCCATGATGGTGCAACGTTTCGAGGCGCATGCGGCGTCATGAGCGGCCTTCGCCTGATCGCCTCCTATCCCCGGTCGGGGAATACCTGGGTGAGAGCGTTTCTGACGGCTCTCGTTCGGGGCGGCCCGCCGGACATCAATGCGCTGGATGTCCGCGTTGGCGCGGAACGCCAATTCTTCGACGATACCCTCGAAATCGAGACATCGGATCTGTTGCACGATGAACAGCGCCGATTGCGACCAGGCGCGTTCCGGTCGGCCTGGCAAGTCGCTGCGGAGGGGGGCCCCCTCAAGACGCATGACGCCTGGCTGACGGCGCCAGGAGCGGCGGAGCCTCCATTCCCGCGCGAGCACATCGAGGCCGTCGTCCTGATCGTTCGCGATCCGCGCGACGTTGCTCCGTCACTGGCAACTTATTTTGGGGTCACAACGGACAGCGCGATAGAATTGATGGCGAACCCCGAATGGTCGCTTGGGGGCGGTTCGCGAGGCCTGATGCACCTGTTGCCTCAGCTTGTCTCCAGCTGGAGCCGGCACACGGCCAGCTGGCTCGCCTCGGGTCTTCCAGTTCTCTTGGTCCGCTACGAGGACATGATCGCCAAGCCGCTGGACGCTTTTCCTCGTATCGCGGAAGCCCTGAAATACGACCTTCCCCGCGATTCGCTGGCTAGGCTGCTCGATGCCACACAATTCGACCGGCTCAAGGCCGAAGAGGCACGCAAGGGCTTCCGCGAATCCTCTCGACACGCACCCAACCGCTTCTTCGGTTCCGGAACGGCCGGAGGATGGCGCCAGAAGCTGACGGCGGCGCAAGCCGATCGCATCGTGCGAGAGCACGGCTCCATCATGCGGGAATTGGGCTATGGCGATTGAGCGCGGCTCCCTGCTTCGTCGCCTCTGGCGACGTCGCGTCGATCTGCCGCTGGTCGCCGAAGCGGTGTGCAGGCTGACGACGGCGCGCCTGCGCCTGAAACGGCAGCCTTTCCAACAGATAGCGCAGCGCCTGATCGGTCCAGTCGAGGCGCAGAAGGCATCGGCTTCTGCATTTTTTCCGCGCCGCGTGCGCTGGGCCGTCCTGGCGGCAGCTCGGCGCGTGCCGTGGCGCTCAGTATGCTTTGACCAGGCCATCGCAGCCCAGCAGATGTTGGGGCGTCGTGGCATTGTCGCGGATCTCGTCTACGGGGTCCGTCAATCCGAGGCCGGGCTGGATGCCCATGTCTGGCTCCGGCTCGCAGACGGCTGGATCGTCGTGGGCGGCGAGCAGGCCCCGCTTTTCCATCCGATTGCGCTGTTCCGCCCCGGGCGGGAGGACGTTTCGCTGTCATCCATGACATGAAGCTCCTGCTATCCACATGGATTCACGTATGATAGTCAGACGTGGCTGATTGATTGGAATAGAGGGTCTTACCGTGCAGGAGCCGAACAACACCGAAGCCGAACGTTTCCCCGCCGCCGAAGCGCCGGCCAGGGAATGGCGCAAGCCGGTGCTGACGATCATTCCGGCCAACAGCGCCGAAAATGGGCCTGGTTTCATTCCGGATAGCGGCGGATTTGATTTTTCCTGATTCGGGCGGTTCACTCGTTGCCGCCCTCGAAGCGGCGAAGGAATCGACCGGTCGCCAGTCCTCGCGCGAGAGCAAGCTGATAGCTTTGCATCGTCTTGGCGGAGTGCCATCCGCCATCCGGCCAGTTTTCGACAAGGTGGCGGAGGCGCGGCAGATCGAGGCAGGCGCTCGCCAGCGGGCTGCGTTCCAGCCGCTCGACTTCCGCAATGATCTCTGATCGCGCAGCCGTCATCTGGCGGGACCAATCGGCGGCCTGCAGCCCCTTGCGGCGTTCCAGCCTGACTGCGTCGGGTAGAATTCCATGCATCGCACGACGCACCAGCGAGCGGCTCTCGCCATGCAGCAGAAATTGCTCGGCTGGAATGGCAAGGCACAACTCGACCAGGCGCCGGTCGAACGTCGGATCACAAAGGGTGAAACCGAATCTGCGCTTCTGCGATCGCCACACCATCGCGGAGTCCGCTCGCCCCAGGACCGCGAGCCGGACGTCCCGCCGACCGAGTGCCGTGTTGCCGACATTGCCGGCCATGGACTTCGCTTCGTCCAGAATGCCCGCCCGCTCGGCGAAATCGGCACGCAGAGCCGAGTAAGCGTGCAGTTCAAGTTCAGGCCGGCCGAACAGACGGCGAAGAAAGCGCCGCAGCGGGGCCGGAAGCAAAGGGGCGATCACCCGATTGCCGAGCGAAGCCCATGATGTCCCGGTGCGATGATGGGCAAGCAGGTGCCTCGCCAGGGTGACCCAACGGCCGTCGTGGGCCAATCGCGTCAGGAAACCGAAGCCGTCATAGCTTATCGTCATGTTGCCTTTGCCCCCGCTCAACATCACGGTAACGCCTCGGCGTTTGGCCGCCTGGCCAATGGCATCGCTCCAGACCTGGTTCGTCGTATTCACGACAGGCATGCTGGAGGTTTCGCCGACCCGGTCGAGAACATCGAACAACGCCGACCCGTCGTTCGGAACCAGGACGTGATCGATATTCGGGTAAGCTTCCGCCACCCGCGCCGCCAGCGGTCCTTCGTCCCAGATGCGATCGCGATAGGCACTGCCGTCGAAGCCCGCGACCGGGACAGCGGTGTAGGCCGTCAGCCTGAGGCCCCTCTCATTGAGTTGCCGTGCAGTGCATGCCGTGACGCTGGAACTGTCGAGTCCCGCGCTCAAATGGCTCCCGACCACCTCAGCGCCGGCGATGCGGCAACGGATCGCCTCGTCCAGCCGCATGCGGATGGCCTCGGCATAATCCTCGTCGCGTGCCAGACGGATGGGGGACAGTTCCTCCGGCCGCCAATAGCGCAATTGTCGCGGGCCTTCATCGTCGAACAAAGCCAGATGACCCGGCAACACGCGCTCCATCCCGCGATGGAGTGTCCCGGCATCGCTGTGGGGCAACAGCGCCAGCCAGCGCGCGATCCAGCGTTCGTCGATGGTCCGCTCGACTCGCGGCTGCGCCAGCAGTCCCTGCGGCTCGGTGGCGAACAGGACCTCCGCTCCGTTCCGCCAGAAGTACAAGGGAATCATGCCGAGCGCGTCACGGATCAGCAGAAGTCGCCGCGCCCGCCCATCCCAGATCGCTCCGGCAAAATCCCCGACCAGTCGCAGCGGAAAATCCAGATCCCAGCGTCGGTACGCATCGAGCAGAACTTGCGCGGCAGAGCGGCCGACACGAGGCAGATCCAGCTCCGCAGCGTGATCGAGACGCCCGTGAAACAGCGCAACGACCGGCCCGTCCACGGCCATTTCGGCATCGTCGCAGATCCCTAGCACCTGGCCAGCGTCACGATGAAGGCGGGATTTGCCCTTGCCCAATGCCATCGCGTGCAAGGACCGGTCGATGTCGGGCATATTGCCGACGAAGTTAATCGCTCCAGCGATGGTCATGATGCGGTGCCGTTGCTTTCGGCCCTTGCTATCCATGTCATCGCATTTGCGCTCACCTTTTGCTCCCTGTCACCTATCGTCTTGCACGTTCATGCATTGTGTGTCTCCAACAAAATATGTCGGTCTGCGCGCGAGACCTTGCGAAGATTTTTCGGAGAAAAGGAATCGCAGGTGCCACTGCTTGCAGCCCGTGCCACGCGGTACGCATGCCAAACTGGAGCGCATTTCGGCGAAGTGGGACACCGGTTCGCGTGAAGAAAACGCGTCAAAACATGAATCTAGAGCCGCGCTCCGATTCAATCGGAGCAGAAATGGCTCTAGTCAGACGTTCAGTGGGCCAGTGAACTGAATTGCAGACGTCCGCCTCGGTCCCGAGAACTCTCTAGCAAGACCAATCGCCTCTTTGGCGATTTTCGCACCGCTCGATCTACGCATGGGCGCCATCGCGCTGGAAGCGCAATATGTGTTGACCCAAACCGTCCCGGCATGGATTGCGCGCGACAGCGCTGGAATCTCAGAGAGTCCGTTTTGCTCTCGCTCTGATATCCAATCTTACGACCCGCATCGGATCGACCTTTGCCAATTTATCTGTGCGCTGTATCTCACGGCTTGAAGATAAAGAAACAAAGCGCACACCAGTGCGACAAAGGGCTTCTGACCTCCATGCGGCCTACGGGCACCTGGAGTCAAAAACATATGGCGGAGAGAGTGTCAGTCAATCCTGATTGAAGTATAAGCTAGTTTTCATTCCGAACGGTGGCAACCAACGGTCCTAGCTAATGGGCGCTTAGACTCGCCTCGTAAGACGATGGGGGGATGGGGATGACGACGAAAAGGCCCTTTGACGGCTTCGATTTCGAAGGCTTCTGGAACGACTGTCCGCATTCCCTGGAGAACTATGTCGAGCCTCCACCGAGCGACAAGCTGATCGCCTCCATTGAGCAGGAAATGGGCGGCTATCGGCTACCGGCAGCCTATGTCGACCTCGCACGGCGCCACAATGGCGGAATGCTCAAACGCAGCTGCCACCCAATGAAGGAGCGTACAGGCTGGGCGGAGGACCACGTGGCAATCGAGGGGCTCTACGCCATCGGCCGAACGTCCGATTATTCACTCGCCGGGCAACTGGGCGCCAAGTTCATGATCGAGCAATGGGGCTACCCACCGATTGGGGTCTGCATCGCCGACACGCCGGCCGGGGGCCACGAACAGATTATGCTGGACTACCGGAGTTGCGGAAAGCAGGGCGAGCCGCAGGTCGTGTATGTCGACCAGGAGGATGACTACAGCATCTTCGTCGTTGCGCCGGACTTCGAGACCTTCATTCGAGGCTTAGTCGAGGAATCCGAGTACGATACCACTGAGGAACGTCGGGCCGCTACGATCGCAACCATCGAGCGGGGAACGTTATCACCCATCGTGGTGCGGGCCTTGGTTGCGACCGGCGATCGTCTGCTGAATGGCGAGCGAATATTGCGAGCCTTGGCCCGGCAGATCGTGGACGAGAAGGGCTTCTTCGCCTTGCACGACGACGAGCGCTCGCAGTTGATGTATGGACTGATGTTCTGGCTCTATTCGAGCCTTCGTACCGCCAG
Organism: Bradyrhizobium sp. OK095; assembly: GCF_900109945.1. Classification (GTDB taxonomy): domain Bacteria; phylum Pseudomonadota; class Alphaproteobacteria; order Rhizobiales; family Xanthobacteraceae; genus Bradyrhizobium. The sequence continues at coordinate 79,045 of NZ_FOBX01000011.1, read as the reverse complement.
GTCCTTCGAAGCTTTCGTAATCCGTCCCAAGACGGGCACCTCCTACGACGACTCGCCTTGTTTCGAGCTGATGATCATTTTCGATCTTGTCGCCGACCCCTATGACTTCAACACGGGCGGGTACGCCGAGGGGTTTGTGAGGGACTGGTGGGACGCATGCGTCGCCGGCGGCGACATCGTCGAGATGGCGGAAGGCTACCGTCTGACTCCCAAAGCCGAGGCGACCCTGCTCGGGCGGTTGGCGACGATTGCTGGCCCCCAAGCGAATGAGCCGGCGCGATGATTTGGGATTGATGCGATTTTGCGGTTCAATCAGGCCGGACGATCCAATCGCGCAAATGGCGGAGAGAGTGGGATTCGAACCCACGGTACGGTTTCCCGCACACACGCTTTCCAAGCGTGCGCCTTAAGCCACTCGGCCATCTCTCCGGAGCGCCTTCTCTTGAAGGGGCGCCGGTGATTTTGCAAGGGATCGCGAGGAAATCGGGTGAATTTTCCGTAAGATATTGTATTTCAATGAGAATATCTGGCGCCCCGTGGCCCCTTTGGAACCGCTCACAAGCTGAACCGGAGGCGGGTTTGGCGCGACGATTCACGCGAGACCACCAAACACGACCGGGGACGCCATGATGATCCGCAAGACTATCGCTACGCTCGGCCTGATTTCCGCCCTTGGCGTCGCCTTTGCCGTGCCGGCCCTGGCACAGGTCTGCACCCGGCAAGGGCTCGACGTCAGCTGCGACGACGGGCGACGCGGGTTGCTGTCGGGCGATGCCATCCTCTGGCCGGACGGAACGCGCTCGAGCTCGACGCCGCATCAAAGCGTGATCATCGGCAACAAGAGCTCGGTGCATGTCGGCCCCGGCGTGTTCGTCGGCCAGGGCAAGGGCATGGTGCCGATGGATGATCCCAACGCGCCGAACAAGCGCCAGTGCGCGATTCTGGATGGCGTATCGTATTGTTATTGAATGCTCTTCCTTCTCCCCTTGTGGAAGAAGGTGGCGCGAAGCGCCGGATGAGGGGTTGCGCCCTCATATTCACTGCAAGAGATTTGTTCGATGAGAGAAACCCCTCACCCGTCTCGCCGCTATCGCGGCGAGCCACCCTCTCCCACAAGGGGAGAGGGGAAGACCGTCGCGTTAGATCAACCTTACACCCGAGATCGCCGACTTCAACCAGCGCAGCGCTTGCGGCGGCTGGGCTGCGAGCGGGGCGGCCGCGGCTTTTTCGGTCCGGCACTTCTCCAGCTCCGCGACGAAATCCGCAGACCATTGCTGGATGGTGTGGCCGCGCAGCTTCTTCATCATCGCTTCCCAGCGCATCTTGCGCTCGATCAGCGGCATCGCAGCCGCGGTCGCGATCGCGCTGGTCATGCCGTCGATGTCGTGCGGATTGACCAGCAGCGCGGCGTCGAGCTCGTTGGCGGCGCCGGCGAATTTCGACAGCACCAGCACGCCGGGATCAGCCGGATTTTGGGCTGCGACATATTCCTTGGCGACCAGGTTCATGCCGTCATGCAGCGGCGTCACCACGCCGATCTGCGCGGTACGATAGAGACCCGCGAGCACGGCCTGGCTAAAACCCTTGTTGAGATAGCGAATCGGCGTCCAGTCCACTTCGCCATGGCGGCCGTTGACGTCGGTAACGAGACGCGCGACCTCGTTCTGGAGATTGCCATAGGCCTCGATCGCACCGCGCGAGGGGTTCGCAATCTGGAGCAGCGAGATACTGCGCGCGAATTGCGGCTGCTCGGTCCAGAGCCGGTCGAACGCGCTGATGCGATTGACGAGGCCCTTGGAATAGTCGAGCCGGTCGACACCAATCGCGAGCCGCTCGCCGTTCAGGCTGCGGCGCAGGCGCGAGACGTCTGGATGCGACGCCGACTTGGCGGCGTAGGCGGCGAATTTCTCCGCATCGATGCCGATTGGAAATACTTCGCAGCGCGTGCGGCCATGCGGTGAGATCACAACGCCATCCTCAATGGCGAGATCGAGTTCGCTACCGGCATAGGCGAGAAAATTCTGGCAATCTTCCTCGGTCTGGAAGCCGAGCAGATCATAAGCCAGCATCGCATTGATCAGCTCGCGATGATTGGGCACGCCCTGCATCACCGCGGCCACCGGCCACGGCGTGTGCAGGAAGAAGCCGATGGGATCGTCGACGCCGAGATCACGCAGCTCCGCACCGAGCGCGAGGAAATGATAATCCTGCACCCAGAACGCGGTCTGCGGTTTGCGGAACCGCATCAGGGCGCGCGCCATGAACGCGTTGACCTCGCGATAGCTGACATAATCGTCGCGTGAGACGCGGATCAAATCGCTGCGCGAATGCAGCGCCGGCCATAGCGCCGAATTGGCAAAACCTTCGTAATAGCCGCCGTAATGCGCCGCAGGCAGATCCAGCGTCGCAATCGCACCCGATCCGAGCGATTCGATCTCGGCAAACGGCTCCTTCTGATGGCCATCACGCACGCGGCCGGAGGAACCGACCCAGATGGCGCCCGAATGCTCGACAACGGGAAGCAATGCCGCGGCCAAGCCGCCCGTCATGGGCTCGTTGGGTTTGCCGCGCGCAACTCGATTCGAAACGACGATTAAGTTCACAGGTCGTCCCTTCCTGTTCATTCCACCCTGTTTAACTGCTGTTCATCAATATGGTTCCTGTCATCATTTCTACGAAATGAAACCAAAATCGGGCGCGTGCGTTGGAACTGGTTTCGCTTGCGGAACCCGCAAATTTCCCTGCAAAGACAGCTTTAGCGGTCGTGTTGCGCAGCATGCATTGCGGCGCGCAATAGCGCTGCACTGACGGCCTTTATGTCTGCGGCGTGGCGCTGCCTTGGTTTTACCTCGGATCGAGCAGGCGCGCGAGGAACGCGCGCACGTCGCTCGGCGCATCGAAGTGGCCATTCACACCCATGGCGCGGCGACCAACCGAGAAGGAGAGCCCGTTCATGTCCGGCATGATCGCGAACACGGTTTCATCGGTGACGTCGTCGCCGATGAAGATCGGGCGGCGTCCTCTAAACGGCTCATGCTTCATCAGTTCGCGCACGCCGGTTGCCTTGGTGAAACCGGAATGCTTGATTTCGCAAACGAACTTGCCGGGCAGAATTTCAATCGGAGCATTGGGCAGATCGGCTCGGATCAGGGAGACGGCTTCGTAAATCGCCTTCTCCGCATGCGGCGCGAGACGATAATGCAGCGCCAGCGAATAGCCTTTGTCCTCGAGCAGAATGCCGGGACTGAGCTTGGCGATTGCGGCAAGCCGCCGCTTCAGCTCCTTGTCCATCGGCGGCGCATGCACGTCGTCGGCCTCATTGCCCACCGACAGCCGCATCTCCGCGCCGTGGCCGGCAACCGCGCGAAAGACGTCGGGCGCGAAAATCAGGTCGATGTCGTTGAGCGAGCGACCACTCACCATCGCCAGCGCACCCGAGGTGAGCTCCGTCAGCTGGTTCAGCGTTTCCGACAGGCCCGGCGGCACCCACACCTCACGCGGCGTCGGCATCAGGTCGAGCAGCGTGCCGTCGATATCGAGCAGAATCGCAGTCTCGCCCAGATGCGGGACGAGCGCATGCGGTACCGGCACCGCGTCGGGCGCTTCTTCATCTGGCATGGTGCGCTTCTGATCCAGTTCAGCGAGTTCCGATTTCATAGTCTACTCCATAGAAGCTAGCGGCCGCGCGATGTGTTCGAGCGATTTGCGTTCCGCGGCGACGGCGTAGCGCCACGCCACGATCGCGGCCGCAATCATCAACACGGCTCCCAGCAGATAGCCGGCGAACACGCTACTGCGTGAACCCGTATCGATCAGCGCGCCGAACAGCGCGGGACCCGCGACGCCGCCAATGCCGGTGCCGATCGCATAGAACACTGCAATCGCCAGTGCGCGGACTTCCAGCGGAAACGTCTCGCTGACGGTAAGATAGGCTGCGCTCGCGGCGGGCGAGGCAAAGAAGAAGATGACCATCCAGGCGATGGTCTGCCCCTGTGCGCTCAAGGCGCCGATTGAGAACAGATAGCCCGAGAGCGCCAACAGCACGCCCGAGACGCCATAGGTGAGCGTGATCATCGTGCGGCGGCCGACCGTATCGAACAGGCGGCCGAGCAGCAGCGGGCCCAAGAAATTGCCGGCGGCGAAAGGCAGGAGATACCAGCCGACGTGATCGGCACTGATGCCGTAGAAATCGGTCAGCACCAGCGCGAAGGTGAAGAAAATCGCGTTGTAGAAGAACGCCTGCGCGACCATCAGCACAAGACCGACCAGCGCGCGCTGGCGATAGGTGAAGAACAGCGTGTGCACGACCTCGCGGATCGGGGTGTGGCTGCGCATCTTGATGCGGATCTTCGCAAAGCCTGCACCGCGACCATCCTGCTTATGCCCGACCACCGAACGTTCGATTTCACTGACGATCTCTTCAGCCTTTTCAGGATGGCCGTGGATCATCAGCCAGCGCGGACTTTCCGGAATCCACATCCGCATCAACAGCACGACGAGACCGATGGTCGCGCCGGTCAGATAGGCAAGACGCCAGCCGAGATCCGGATCGATCACGGCCGGATCGAGCAGCACGATGGCGGCGACCGCACCCATTGCCGCGCCGATCCAGAAGCTGCCGTTGATGACCAGATCGGTCCAGCCGCGATAGCGCGCCGGCACCAATTCCTGGATGGTCGAGTTGATCGCGGTGTATTCGCCGCCGATGCCGGCACCGGTGAGGAAGCGAAACAGTGCGTAGCTCGCGATATTCCACGACAAGGCGGTCGCAGCCGTCGCCGAGAGATAAAGCGCGAGCGTGATGAAGAACAGTTTTTTGCGGCCGATCCGGTCGGTGAGCCAGCCGAAGCCAAGTGCGCCGAGCACTGCGCCACCAAGATAGGCCGAGTTGGCGATACCGAGATCGAGATTCGAAAAATGCAGCGTCGGACTCTGCTTCAGTGCGCCCGAGAGCGCGCCGGCCAGCGTCACCTCGAGCCCGTCGAGGATCCAGGTGATGCCGAGCGCCAGCACGACGCGGGTGTGAAAGCCGTTCCACGGCAGCGCATCGAGCCGCGCGGGAATGCTGGTCTCGACGATGCGCTCGCTCGCGACCGCCGCAGAGACAGCAGGTCCATAATTCAGCGCTGTGCTTTGCTGCAAGTCCATCGCGTTGTTGCATCTCGCCAATGAAAGCGGCCCGGTTCACATGATGTGGACGGGGTCGATCCGATCATGGGGTGCGGCATTACGCCTGCCACCTGCGACAACGTCTGCGGCAAGGGCAGGTTCCCGCGGGAACAGCCTTGAGGCCGTCCGTTTCCGATGGAGCCGCGAGGAGTTGACGCATGGCTCACGTCAGAAAGACGACACATTCTCACAAAGCCGCGGCGCGCGAAGGTGGACCGGAAGCGGGCGTTTGAGAGTGAGTGAGATTCGCGCCACTCACTCCGCCGTCGTCCCGGACGAGCGCAGCGAAGATCCGGGACCCATAACTCCCAGGGAGCGGTTTGGCGAAGACTCCGGGTTACCACCGTCCGTCCCAACTACTCCCCGCGGCTATGGGTCCCGGATCGGCGCACGTCTAAGGGCGCGCTTGTCCGGGACGACAGCGGAGTAAGAGCTGAGAGAGAGGTCTTCAGGCGCAACCGAGCCCTACGCCGCCCTGATATTCCCCATGAAGCGATCGAGCTCGGCACGCAGGCGCGTGCTCTCGCTGGACAGCGTCTTGGCCGAGTTCAGCACCTCTTCCGAGGCTGAGCCGGTTTCGGCGGCGCCGCGGTTGACCTGGCCGATGTCGGTGGCTGCGGTCTGCGTGCCCTGTGCAACCGTCTGGACACTGCGCGCGATCTCCTGCGTCGCGGCGCCCTGCTGCTCGACGGCGCTCGCGATCGACGTCGAGATCGACGAGATCTGGCCGATCGTCGCACCGATCTCCTTGATCGCCGCCACCGATTCAGCGGTGGCGCCCTGCATCCCCGTGATGTGCGAGGAAATTTCGTCCGTCGCCTTGGCGGTCTGGCTGGCCAGCGACTTCACTTCGCTGGCGACAACCGCGAAGCCGCGGCCGGCTTCACCCGCGCGCGCCGCCTCGATGGTGGCGTTGAGCGCGAGCAGATTGGTCTGCTCGGCGATCGCCGTGATCAGCTTGACGACCTCGCCGATCTGCTGGGCGGCATGCGACAGTTTGCCGATCCGGGTATCGGTTTCCTTGGCCTGCACCACGGCCGCTTCGGCGATGCGGCTGGAGTCGCGGACCTGGCGGCCGATCTCCTCGACCGAGGCCGAGAGCTCTTCGGTTGCGGTTGCGACCGACTGCATGTTGCTGGAAGCCCGCTCGGAGACATCGGCGACCTGGCTCGACAGACTCTGCGTCGTCTCGGCGGTGCGCGTCAGCGTGGACGCCGCCGATTCGAGATGCACGGCGGAAGATGAGACGTTGGAGACGATGGCGCCGACCGCGCTCTCGAAATCGTCGGCAAAGCGGATCAGCTCGGAGCGGCGGCTTGCGGCCTGCTCGCGGTTCTGGGCTTCGCTGGCGGCGGCATCGCGCTCCGCCTTGGCCACGGCCTGAACCTTGAATTCTTCCACTGCGCCGGCCATCTCGCCGATCTCGTCCCTGCGGCCGAGACCCGGCAGCACGACGTCGAAATTGCCCGAGGCGAGTTCGCGCATCGCCTTGCACATCGCGATCATCGGACGCGAGATGCCGTTGCCGAGCATCAGGGCCAGGGCGGCGCCGATGGCGAGGCCGCCGAGCGCCAGCATCAGCATCAGTCGTTCGGTCTCAACGATGGTGGAATTCGCGCTCGCCTCGATGCGCTGCTGATCGGCAGTCAAATCCGACCGCAGCTCGCCAGAGAGCTTGAGAATGCCCGCCGCCGTCTTCGTCATCTCGCCGTTCGACTTGACGATGATCTTCACGTTCTCGGTCAGCTTCGAGAACGAGGTGCGGTACTGCTTCAGCAGATTGCCGATCTCAGTGACGCGGTCGGTGATCTTCTTGTCGTTGGCATAGATCGAGACCAGCAGGGTCTCCAGGAATTTGATGCGGGCGATCACGCCGTCGGCGGTCTTCGGCTCCGGCTTGGCGATGAAGGCGCTCACCGAGGTAGAGACCGCGAGATATTGCGAGGTGACGTCCTTGGCCGTGGTCTGGACCGAGTCCAGGCTCGCCAGCGCCGCGGTGTCGGCGAGATCGTCGAACTTGAAACGGATCTTGTTGCCGACGCTGTTGAGCTCGTCGGCGGCGATCTTGTTGTTCTCGCGCGTCAGCGTGATGATCTCGCTGAACACCTTCGTAAAGCGCTGGAACTCGGCCTCGAGCTTGCCGACCTGCTCGCGGCGCGCGGCGCCGGTCGTGGCCGCCATCGATTTGGCGATCGCGACCCTCAGCTTCTCTTCAGCGGCCTTGGCCGCGGTCTCGTCATCCGTCGCGCCTGTCAGCGTATAGGCGCGCGCCAGCCCCTGATAGGCGACCAGCTCGCGATCGACGGTCCGCGCAGTATCCGCTTCCGCCACGCTCGTGCGGTAGGAGGCCACGGCGGCCTGGATCCGCTCGAAGCCGAAATAGGCGAAAGCCATGCTGACGGCGAGGATGGCCAGCACCGCCACGAAGCCGAGGATGATTTTTGCACGAAAACGCAAGGTGAGCAGCTTCGATGTGTTCGGCTTCGACTTGACGGGCATTCCCCACCCCATTCCATTCGCGGAAAACCAGGCGCAGCCCGGAAGCAGCCCGCTTCCCGACTCGAGAGCACGGTAAGGGGCAAAGGATAAGCCACGGTAAATTTATCGCGTCGCAACTTGCGGTTAGGTGACGCGGGAAGATCATTTCAACGCATCGCCCGGACAAGCGAAACGCCGATCCGGGACGAAGGAGGGTGTGACGCTACGGCGAGCGCTTCAGGCAGCCAGGCCTTAGGCCGCCCGGATATTCGCCATGAAGCGGTCGAGCTCGGCGCGGAGGCGGGTGCTCTCGCTGGAGAGTGTCTTGGCCGAATTCAGCACCTCCCCCGACGCCGAGCCGGTCTCGGCTGCGCCGCGGTTGACCTGGCCGATGTCGGTGGCGGCGGTGTGGGTGCCCTGGGCGACGGTCTGGACGCTGCGGGCAATTTCCTGCGTCGCCGCACCCTGCTCTTCCACCGCGCTGGCAATGGAGGTCGAGATCGACGAGATCTGGCCGATGGTCGCGCCAATCTCCTTGATCGCGGCGACCGATTCGGCGGTGGCGCCCTGCATGCCCGCAATGTGCGAGGAAATCTCGTCGGTCGCCTTCGCGGTCTGGCTCGCTAGCGACTTCACTTCACTGGCCACGACCGCAAAGCCGCGGCCGGCCTCGCCGGCGCGCGCCGCCTCGATGGTGGCGTTCAGCGCCAGCAAATTGGTCTGCTCGGCGATCGCCGTGATCAGCTTGACGACTTCACCGATCTGCTGGGCCGCGTGCGAGAGCTTGCCGATACGGCCGTCGGTCTCCTTGGCCTGCACGACGGCGGCTTCGGCAATGCGGTTGGAATCGCGGACCTGGCGGCCGATCTCCTCGACCGAAGCCGACAGCTCTTCGGTTGCGGTGGCGACCGACTGCATGTTGCTGGAGGCCTGCTCGGACACGCCCGCGACCTGGCTCGACAGCGTCTGCGTGATCTCGGCGGTACGAGTCAGTGTGGACGCGGACGATTCGAGCTGCACGGCCGAAGCGGAGACATTCGACACGATAGCGCCGACGGCGCTTTCGAAATCATCGGCGAAACGAATCAGCTCGGAGCGGCGGGCCGCGCTTGCCTCCTTGTTCTGAGCTTCGCTGGCAGCGGCATCGCGCTCGGCCTTGGTGACGGCCTGAACCTTGAATTCCTCGACCGCGCCGGCCATCTCGCCGATCTCGTCCTTGCGGCCGAGCCCCGGCAGCACGACGTCGAAATTGCCCGAGGCGAGCTCGCGCATCGCCTTGCACATCGCGATCATCGGCCGCGAGATGCCGGTGCCGAGCAGAAAGGCGAGGATCGCACCGAGCAGCGTGCCGCCGACGGCCAGCATCAGCACCAGTTGCTCGGTCTTCCCGATGGTCGCCTCCGACTCCGAATCGAGCCGCTGCTGTTCGGCGACGAGGTCCGCCTTCATGGCGGTGGCGCCCTGGAGGATCGCCCTCGCCGAGCCGCTCATCTCGGTCACGAGGTCATCGACCAATTTGGCGTTGGCGATCAGCTTCTCCAGCGATTCGCGATAGGCCGTGAGCAGCCCCTTGGCGTCCTTCAGGCCGGCGACGATCTTGTCGTCCATGGAATAGACGGCGCCGAGCGAGTTCTCGACGAATTTCAGCCGCGCCAGCGCGCTGGTGGCAATCGCCTGATCCGACGTCAGCACGAAATTGGTCGCAGCCGAGCTTGCGGTCTGGAACTGGGCATTGACCTGCTTGGTGCCGAACTCGATCGCCTGCGCCTCGGAATCGGATGCGTTGTTGCCGATGTCGTCGAGCTTGTACTTCAGCAGGTTGGCGTTGCGCGTAAGCTGGTTCTGCACCAGCAGCGCGCTGTCACGCTTGGCCTGGAGGACTTTTGCGAAGGTCGCGGAGAAGTTGGAGAACTCCTTGGCGAGCTTGTCGAGGCTCTCCTGCCGCGCCGGCTTCTTGGCGCCCTTGATGGCCTGGTCGATCGCGCTCTTCAGGCTGGCTTCGGAATCCAGCGCCGCCTTGGCGTCGTCCTCCTTGCCGGTGACGACGAAATATTTGACGGCCGAGCGGTAGGCAAGCAGCTCGCGGTCGATGTTGCGGGCAAGGTCGGCCTCCGACACGCTGGCGCGGTAGGACCCGACCCCGGACGAGACCCGCTCGAAGCCGAAATAGGAGAAGGCCATGCTGCCCGCGGAGATCACCAGCACGGCGGCGAAGCCCAGGATGATCTTGGCGCGGAACCTGAGGGTCGGAAATATTGTGCGCTTAGACGGCGACGCGATACGCCCGGACATTCCCAACCCCCATTTATTCTATTCGGCCGTGTTCCGGAGGCGCCCCGCCTCCAGACCCGGATGCGCAAAACTAGGGCACAATGGATAAGGGGCGGTAAATTCGGCGCGCCCCCGCAATCTCCGGTGTCATCGGCCAAAGGCCGACCGGAGGGGGTGACGGCTGGCATCCCACGCGGGCCGCCGGCCAGGCCGGCGAATCCCCGGCCTGCCCGCCCAAGTCCTTGCCCGCCCAAATCATTGCCCTCCCAAGTCATTGCGCTCCCAAGTCATTGCACCCCCGGCGGGATCGATGACTTTTCCATGACCGCAGCGACCAAAATCCTAGTTGCAAAGTCCGGGGGCGGCGGTCTCTAATTAGAAACAATCAAAATCAATCCCCGGGAGGACTTCACCGTGTCTACAGTCAAACTGACAGTGAACGGCAAGGCCGTTGCTGTCGACGTCGAGGACCGCACGCTGCTGGTCCAGCTGCTGCGCGAAAACCTCAACCTCACCGGGACCCATGTCGGCTGCGACACCAGCCAGTGCGGCGCCTGCGTCGTGCACGTGGACGGCAAAGCCGTAAAATCCTGCACCATGCTGGCGGGCCAGGCCGACGGCGCCAACATCACCACCATCGAAGGCATCGCCAAGGGTGACGAGCTGCACCCGATGCAGGCCGCCTTCCGCGACAATCACGGCCTGCAGTGCGGCTATTGCACCCCGGGCATGATCATGTCGGCGATCGACATCGTGCATCGTCACGGCGGCCAGCTCGACGAGCCCACCGTCCGCCAGGAGCTCGAAGGCAATATCTGCCGCTGCACCGGCTACCACAACATCGTCAAAGCCGTGCTGGACGCGGCAGGCCGCATGAAGGTCTCGCAGGCGGCCGAGTAAAGCGGCTCGCCTCGAAAGAAGAACCGCCCCTGCGGCTTTCGATGGAAAGCACGGGCAAAACAATTTCCGGTCGGGAGGACCAGACAATGGGTGTTGAAGGCATTGGCGCGCGCGTCGTGCGCAAGGAAGACAAGCGTTTCATTACCGGCAAGGGCCGCTACGTCGACGACATCAAATTGCTCGGCATGACCCATGCCCACTTCATCCGCAGCCCGCACGCCCATGCCAAGGTGAAGGGGATCGACTCCTCCGCCGCGCTCAGCATGCCCGGCGTGGTCGCCGTGCTCACGGGACAAGAGATCGTCGACGACAAGGTCGGCAACCTCATCTGCGGCTGGGCCATCACCTCCAAGGACGGCAGCCCGATGAAGATGGGCGCATGGCCGGCAATGGCGCCGGAGACGGTGCGCTTCGTCGGACAGGCCGTCGCGGTCGTGATCGCCGAAACCAAGAACCAGGCGCGCGACGCGGCCGAGGCCGTGGTCGTCAACTACGAAGAGCTGACGGCGGTCGCCGACGTCCATGCCGCGATCAAGGCCGGCGCGCCGCAGCTGCATCCCGAAGCCCCCGGCAACCAGGTCTATGACTGGGTGATCGGCGACGAGGGTGCTGCGGACGCAGCCTTCGCCAAGGCCGCCAATGTCGTCAAGCTCGACGTCACCAACAACCGCCTCGCGCCGAACGCGATGGAGCCGCGCGCGGCGATCGCGGACTACGACGCGGCGGAAGAGCACTATACTTTATATACGACCTCGCAGAACCCGCACGTCGCCCGCCTCGTGCTATCGGCGTTCTACAACATCGCCCCCGAGCACAAACTGCGCGTGATCGCCCCCGACGTCGGCGGCGGTTTTGGCTCAAAAATCTTCATCTATCCCGAGGAGATGGTGGCACTCTGGGCCTCGAAGAAGGTCGGCCGTCCCGTGAAATGGACCGGCGACCGCACTGAAGCCTTCCTCACCGACGCGCATGGCCGCGACCACGTCACCCATGCCGAGTTGGCATTCGACGCCAACAACAAGATCACCGGGCTGAAGGTGAAGACCTACGCCAATTTCGGCGCCTACATGTCGCTGTTCTCCTCATCAGTGCCGACCTATCTCTACGCGACGCTGCTGTCGGGCCAGTACAACATCCCGGCGATCCATGCCGAGGTGATCGGGGTCTACACCAACACCACGCCGGTGGATGCCTATCGCGGCGCGGGTCGCCCGGAGGCGAGCTACCTGATCGAACGTCTGATGGAGACGGCGGCGCGGCAATTGAAGGTCGATCCGGCCGCACTGCGCCGGCAAAACTTCATCACCCAGTTCCCGCACCAGACGCCCGTCATCATGGCCTATGACACCGGCGACTTTAACGCCTCGCTCGATGCCGCGATGAAGGCGATCGACTATGACGGCTTCGCCGCCCGCAAGGCCAAGGCGAAGACGGAAGGCAAGCTGCGCGGCATCGGCTTGTCCTGCTATATCGAGGCCTGCGGCATCGCGCCGTCAAAGGCGGTCGGTAGTCTCGGCGCCGGCGTCGGCCTCTGGGAATCCGCCGAGGTGCGCGTCAACCCGGTCGGTACCATCGAGGTCCTGACGGGCTCGCACAGCCATGGCCAGGGTCACGAAACCACGTTCTGCCAACTCGTCGCGGAGCGCCTAGGCATTCCCATCAGCCAGGTCTCGATCGTCCATGGCGACACCGACAAGGTGCAGTTCGGCATGGGCACGTACGGCTCGCGCTCGGCGGCCGTCGGTCTCACCGCGATCCTCAAGGCCATGGAGAAGATGGAGTCCAAGGCCAAGAAGATCGCCGCGCATGCACTTGAAGCGTCGGAAGGCGACATCGTCATCGAGAACGGCGAGTTCAAGGTGGCCGGCACCGACAAGGCGATCGCGCTGCCGATGGTCGCGCTCGCGGCCTACACCGCACACAATCTGCCTGACGGGATGGAGCCGGGCCTGAAGGAAAGCGCCTTCTACGACCCCACCAACTTCACCTTCCCGGCCGGCTCCTATATCTGCGAGCTCGAGGTCGATCCCGGCACTGGCAAGACCTCCTTCGTCAACTTCGTCGCAGCCGACGATTTCGGCCGGCTGATCAATCCGATGATCGTCGAGGGCCAGGTCCATGGCGGACTTGCCCAGGGCATCGGGCAAGCATTGCTCGAGCACGCGATCTACGACTCCAACGGACAGCCGATTACGGCCTCGTTCATGGATTACTCCATGCCGCGCGCCGACGATCTGCCCTCGTTCAACCTCTCCCACACCACGACACTGTGCCCGGGCAATCCGCTCGGCATCAAGGGTTGCGGTGAGGCCGGCGCGATCGGCGCTTCTGCTGCCGTGATCAACGCGATCACGGATGCGATCGGCAAGAACAATCTGGAAATGCCCGCAACCCCCGACCGGGTGTGGCGCACGATCCACGCGGCTTGAGAGGAGCAGAAAGATGTACCAGACCATTTATCATCGCGCTTCCTCGGTCGACGAAGCCGTAAGCCTGTTCGCCAAGGGCAGCGAAGCAAAGTTCCTCGCCGGCGGCCAGACGCTGTTGCCGGTGATGAAGCAGCGGCTTGCAAGCCCCTCCGACGTGATCGACCTCGGCAAGATCAAGGAGTTGCAGGGCGTCGAGCTGTCGGGCGACGTGCTGACCATCAAGGCCGGCACGACCTATTTCGACATCATGCAGAATGCCGATGTGAAGAAGGCGATCCCCGCAATCGCCTATCTCACCTCGGTGCTCGGCGATCCCGCCGTCCGTTATCGCGGCACGATCGGCGGCTCGATCGCCAACAACGATCCGGCCGCGGATTATCCTGCCGCGCTGCTGGCACTTGGCGCGACGGTGAAAACCAACAAGCGCTCGATCTCGGCAGACGACTTCTTCAAGGGCCTGTTCACCACGGCGCTTGAAGACGGCGAGATCATCACCGCCGTGTCGTTCCCGGTGCCGGCGAAGGCGGGTTACGAGAAAATGCGGCATCCGGCCTCTCGCTTCGCATTGACCGGCGTGTTCGTCGCGCAGACGAAGTCGGGCGAGGTTCGCGTGGCCGCGACCGGCGCTTCGCAGAGCGGCGTGATGCGCGTTGGCGCGATCGAGGCCGCGCTGAAAGCAAACTGGTCGCCGTCGGCGATCGACAGCGTGAACATTTCGGCGAGCAATCTGCTGGCCGATATCCACGGCACCGCTGAGTACCGCGCCAACCTGATCAAGGTCATGGCTCAGCGTGCGGTGACGGCGGCCGGCTGACGATCGCGCTTTAGCGCCTCAACACAAATTTTCCGCGGCGCGCAGCAATGCGCGCCGCTTTTTTGATGCCCCATGCATGAAAAGCGCTTGCCTCGCTGGCGTGAAGACTGGAAAAGTTAATCAGCCAATTAACTCGCCCCACAGAGGAACGTCCCGGGTGATTGCCGGACCACCGGCATCCGCCCGCGACCCGAGGAAACAACAACGTGCTCGATAAATCAGCCCCCTCCGCTTCCGTCCGCGCCTCCGGCCCGCTCTCGGGCTTCCGCATCGTCGAGTTCGCGGGCATCGGACCCGGCCCGTTCGCCTGCATGATGCTGGCCGACATGGGCGCCGATGTCGTCACGCTCGACCGCGTCGGCGCCAAGAAAAGCATGAAGTCGGTGGCAGGACGCGGCCGCAAGGTGATCGAGCTCGACCTCAAGGACAAGGCGGCGATCGCGGAGGTTCTCGACTTGCTTGCGAATGCCGACGCACTGGTCGAAGGCTTTCGCCCCGGCGTGATGGAGCGGCTTGGGCTTGGCCCGGACGTCGTGCTCGCGCGCAATCCAAAACTCGTTTACGGCCGCATGACCGGCTGGGGCCAGGAAGGCCCGCTCGCCAACGCTGCCGGCCACGACATCAATTACATCTCCATCACCGGCGCGCTGGCCGCGATCGGCACCAAGGAAGCGCCGGTGCCGCCGCTCAACCTCGTTGGCGATTTCGGTGGCGGCGCGCTCTATATGGTCGTCGGCGTGCTCGCAGCACTGCTGGAAGTGCAGAAGTCGGGCAAGGGCCAAGTGGTCGACACCGCGATGTGCGACGGCGCAGCATCGCTGATGTCGTTCTTCTTCGACATGACCACGCTCGGCCGCTGGACTGAAGGTCGCAACCAGAACTTCCTCGATGGCGGCGCGCATTTCTACGGCGTCTACGAGTGCGCCTGCGGGCACTTCGTCTCGATCGGCTCGATCGAACCGCAGTTCTACGCACTGCTGCGCGAGCACGCGGGCCTGACTGACGCCGATTTCGACGCGCAGATGAACCCCAAGGCCTGGCCGGCGCTGAAGGAGAAACTGAAAGCGGTGTTCAAGAGCAAGACGCGCGAGGACTGGTGCAAGATCATGGAAGGCACCGACATCTGCTTTGCGCCCGTGCTGACCATGTCGGAAGCGACCGAGCATCCGCACATGGTCGCCCGCGAGGTCTTCATCGAGCGCCACGGCGTGAAGCAGCCGGCGCCGGCGCCGCGCTTCTCGCGGACGCCGTCGGCGGTTCGCGAGCCGGAAGGTGCGGAGATTGCGGCGGTGACGGCTGCGTGGAAAGCGGCAAAGTAACCCCGCGCACGAATCCGTAGGGTAGGCAAAGGCGCATAGCGCCGTGCCCACCATTTCTCCGCGACCTCGATAGCAATGGTGGACACGCTTACGCTTTGCCCACCCTACGACACCGGTTTTGCCGCGCTCTACGCCGCGTCATCCACCTTCAGCACCCCGCGCCGGATCTGATCTTCCTCGATCGATTCGAACAATGCCTTGAAATTGCCCTCTCCAAAGCCGTCATCGCCTTTGCGCTGGATGAATTCGAAGAAGATCGGGCCGATCGCGTTGGCCGAAAAGATCTGCAAGAGCACTTTGGTCTGGCCACCGTCGACCACGCCTTCGCCGTCGATCAAAATGCCGTTCTTGTGCAGCCGCGCGAGATCCTCGCCGTGCTTCGGCAGGCGCGCGTCGATTCGCTCGAAATAGGTCTCGGGCGGCGCCGGCATGAACGGCAGGCCGGCCTCGCGCAGGCCTTCGATGGTGCGATAGATATCGCTACAGCCGCAGGCGATGTGCTGGATGCCCTCGCCGCGATAGATTTTTAGATATTCCTCGATCTGGCCGGAATCGCCGGCGTCCTCGTTGATCGGAATCCGGATTTTGCCGTCCGGGCTCGTCAGCGCACGCGAGAACAGGCCCGAGGCGCGGCCCTCGATGTCGAAGAAGCGAATCTGGCGGAAATTGAAAAGCTTCTCATAGAAGCCGGTCCACACATCCATGCGGCCGCGGTGAACGTTGTGGGTGAGATGATCGAGATAGAACAGGCCGGCTCCGGCGGGCCGCGGATCGCGCGCACCAAGCCATTCATACTCGGCATCATAGGCCGAGCCCTTGGCCCCATAGCGATCGACGAAATACAGCAAACTGCCGCCGATGCCCTTGATGGCGGGGACATCGAGGGTCTTCTGCGCCGATGACACTTCCGCTGGCTCAGCACCGAGTGAAATCGCGCGGTCATAGGCCGCCTTCGCATCGACCACGCGAAAAGCCATCGAAGGCGCGCAGGGGCCGTGCGCGGCGACGAAATCGTAGCCGTGGGTGCCGGGCTCCTCGTTGACGAGATAGTTGATGTCGCCCTGGCGATAGACCGTGATTGTCTTGCTCTTGTGGCGCGCGACGGGCGCATAGCCCATCAGCTTGAACAGCGCATGCAGCTGTTCCGGATTGGGGTGTGCATATTCGACGAACTCGAACCCGTCGGTGCCCATCGGATTGTCGGCGCTGATGGTGGCCGGCGGTGCATCGTGCGGAAACGGACCCATGCTGTTCTCCCAAATTGCTGCTGGGCCGAACTATCCTTCATAGGACGCGCAAGGAGCGTGCAAACGGGACGTCTTTTGGCTATCATATGCACGATCCGTGCATGAATTGGACAAAAGACGCATGATTCCGGTAGACGCCTTCGACCTCAAGATCCTCGGCGCGCTCCAGGAGGACGGCCGCCTCACCAACCAGGAGCTCGCCGATCTCGCGGGGCTTTCCGCCTCGCAATGCTCGCGCCGGCGGATGCGGCTGGAGGAGGAGAAGGTGATTGCAGGCTATCACGCCGATCTCTCCAGCGAGGCGCTCGGCTTCGGCGTGATCGCCTTCATACAGGTCGGGCTTGCGACCCACTCGCCGGACAATTCGAAACGCTTCCGCACGCTGGTCAACCGGATCGACGAAATCCAGGAGGCTTATTCGCTGACAGGCGATGCCGACTACGTGCTGAAGGCCGTGCTGCGCGATCTCAAGGGCCTCTCCAATCTCGTCAACGACGTCTTGATGCCGCACCAGAGCGTGGCGCATGTGCGCTCCTCGATCGTGCTCGACAAGCTGAAGGAAAGCTCAAAGCTGCCGCTGAAGGATTTAAAGGCTGGCTGAAATCGAGGGAACTACGCCATTCGCGCCCCGCGCGCGATCTGCGATGATCAGGTCAATCTGCGGAGATTCACTCATGGCCCTCCAGCTTCGACCGAACTGCGAATATTGCGACCGCGACCTGCCGCCAAGCGCAGCAGATGCGCGGATCTGCTCGTACGAATGCACGTTCTGTGCGGACTGCGTGGAGGCAAAGCTCTCCAACGTCTGTCCAAACTGCGGCGGCGGTTTTGCCCCGCGCCCGATCAGGCCAACGCAGGAATGGCGGCCGGGCGTGTGCACGACGAAGCAGGCGCCGTCCGACAAACGGGTGCATTTGAAGTACAGCGTGGAGGATGTCGCGGCGCATTGCGCGCGGATCAAGGACGTGGCGCCGGAGAAGCGGTAGACTCTCTCTACACGCCGCCTACTCCGCCGCCAAAATCGTCCCCTCGACCTCGCCGAACCCGACGCGATAGCCGTTGCCCTGGCACCAGCCGCGCATGACGAGGCTGTCGCCGTCATCCAGGAACGAGCGCTTGACGCCGCCGGGGAGTTCGGCCGGCTCGGTGCCGTTCCAGCTGATCTCCAAGAGACTGCCGCGCTGGTTCTTCTCCGGGCCGGAGATGGTGCCGCTGCCGAGGAGATCGCCGACATTCATGGCGCAACCGCTGGAGGCATGGTGCATCAGCTGCTGCACCGAGGACCAGTACATGTATTTGAAATTGGTGCGGCTGATGCCGGCGGGCGCATTAGCGCCGGCGGCACGCAAGGAGACATCGAGCTCCAGATTGTAGTTCTGCGGCTTCGCCTGCCTAAGATAGTCGAGCGGCACGGGCTCCTGCTCCGGCCCCTTCAGGCGGAACGGCTCCAGCGCCTCGCGCGCCACCACCCACGGGCTGATCGAGGTCGCGAACGCTTTCGCAAGAAACGGCCCGAGCGGCACATATTCCCATTGCTGGATATCGCGTGCGCTCCAGTCGTTGAGCAGCACGAAGCCGAAGATCATCTCCTCGGCTTGTTGCTCTGTGAGCATGCCGCCCATGGCTGAGGGTTGGCCGACCACGACACCCATCTCCAGCTCGAAATCGAGCCGCTTGCATGGCCCAAAACTAGGCACCTCGACATTCGGCGGCTTCAACTGCCCGCGCGGGCGCTTCACTTTTGTGCCGCTGACGACGACAGTTGACGCGCGGCCGTTATAGCCGATCGGCATATGCAGCCAGTTCGGCTGCAGCGCATTGTCCTTGCCGCGGAACATCACGCCGACATTGGTGGCGTGCTCTTTCGACGAATAAAAGTCGGTGTAGCCGGAGACCGCGAAGGGGAGATGCAGCTTTGCATCGCGCATCGGCACCAGCGCCTGCTGGCGCAGCTCCTCGTTGTCGCGCAGCTCCGGATGATCATGCTGCAGCAGCTCGCTGATCCGCGCCCGCGTCTTCGCCCAGATCTTTGGTCCCAGCGCCATGAAGGGATTGAGCGAGGCGCCGGAGAATACCCCGAGCGGGCCAACGTCGAGCCGGGAGTCCTGCTCGAGCTCCCAGAGATCGAGCACGTAATCGCCGATCGCGACGCCGACCCGCGGCGTCGGATTGGCCACGGTCGAGAACACCCCATAAGGCAGGTTCTGAATCGGGAAGTCGGAGGCGGGATCGATGTCGATGAAGGAGCGGAGGCTGGGATCGTTGGGATGGGTTGTCACGTTTAGCTCGGACCTTTCTTCCTTCTCCCCTTGTGGGAGAAGGTGGCGCGAAGCGCCGGACAAGGGGTTGCATCTGCGAGTCGTGCTGCGAGAGGCTCACGCGGGGAGAGAAACCCCTCACCCGTCTCGCCGCTACGCGGCGAGCCACCCTCTCCCACAAGGAGAGAGGGGAAAGAACCTTACGGCCGGTTCGGATCGAACCGCTTCTCCAGTCCCTTCCAACAATCCGCGTAATCGTCCTGCAGCGTGGAGGCGTTTGCGGCATGGGCTGTCACGCGCTGCGGGTAGCGGGTCTCGAACATGAAGGCCATGGTGCCGGTCAACTTCACCGGTTTCAATTCGCCGTTGCTGGCGTGCTCGAAGGCGTCGCGGTCGGGGCCGTGCGGCAGCATGCAATTGTGCAGCGAGACGCCGCCCGGGACGAAGCCCTGCGGCTTGGCGTCGTAGACGCCGTAGATCAGGCCCATGAACTCGCTCATGATGTTCATGTGATACCAGGGCGGACGGAAGGTGTTGTCGGCGACCATCCAGCGCTCGGGGAAGATCACGAAATCGATGTTCGCCGTGCCCGCGGTCTCCGACGGCGAGGTCAGCACGGTGAAGATCGAGGGATCGGGATGGTCGAAGCCAATCGCACCGACCGGCGAGAACGTCCGCAGATCGTATTTGTAGGGCGCGTAATTGCCGTGCCAGGCGACGACGTCGATCGGCGAATGCGGCAGCGTGGTCTTGAACAGTGCACCGCCCCATTTCACGAACAGCTCCGTCGGCGTGTCCTTGTCCTCGTAATGCGCAACCGGCGTCAGAAAGTCGCGCGCATTGGCAAGGCAGTTCGCGCCAATCGGACCGCGCTCCGGCAGCGTGAAGGCACCGCCGTAATTCTCGCAGAGATAGCCGCGCGCGGGACCATTCGGAATCTCGACGCGGAATTTGACGCCGCGCGGGATCACCACGATCTCGCCGGGCTCGGCGTCGATGCGACCGAACTCGGTGACAACGCGCAAGACGCCCTGCTGAAGCACGAACATCAGCTCGCCGTCGGCATTGTAGAAATGCTGATCCACCATCGATTTGGTGATGAGGTAGACATGCGCAGCCATGCCGGCCTGCGTGTTGACGTCACCGGCGGTCGTCATGGTCTGCACGCCCTGGAGGAAGGTCGTGTCCTCCTTCGGGATCGGCGCCGGGTCCCAGCGCAATTGCGCTATGGGGAGATCGTATTCGTGGCAGGGCGCCGAGCGCCACAAGCCGCCATCGGCCTTCTCGAAGCGGCCGGAATGCTTCACCGACGGGCGGATGCGATACAGCCACGAGCGCTCGTTGGTGCCGCGCGGTGCAGTGAACGGCGAGCCGGAGAGCTGCTCGGCATAGAGGCCGTAGGCGCAGCGTTGCGGCGAGTTGCGCCCGATCGGCAGCGCGCCCGGCAGCGCCTCCGTCTCAAAACTGTTGCCGAAGCCGGACATGTAGCCCGGCGTCACCTGCACCGAACTGCGGATGATCTGATCAGGCGAGGTATTGATGTTCATGACACTCCTCCTCCTTGCAAGTTCGCCCACATTTCCTGGTCGCGCTTGTCGGTCCAGATCACGGGATCGTCGATCCCAGATGCCTCGTCATAGGCGCGCGACACGTTGAACGGCAGGCAGTGCTCGTAGATCGCAAAGCTGTGGAATTTCGGATCCATCACTTCGCGCGTTGCCGCCATCGATTCCCTCAGCGTGCGTCCCTTGGCGACCGAGATCTCTGCCGCGCCATAGAGCGAGGTCACGAAGTCGCGCGTCATTGCGATGGCTTCGCGCACGGTGGCTGTGCCCTTCAGCGCATCGCCGCGGCCCGGCGCAATCGCCTTGGGATTGAAGTTGCGGATCTCGTTCAGCGTCAGCGGCCATTCCCGCAGATGCGCATCGCCGCAATAGCAGGCCGAGTGATATTCGATGAGATCGCCGGAGAACATGACTTCGGCATCCGGCACCCAGGCGACGATGTCGCCGGAGGTGTGGCCGGCGCCGAGCTGCATCAGCCGCACTTCGCGTTTGCCGAGATAGATCGACATCTCGCCTTCAAAAGTCAGCGTCGGCCATGTCAACCCGGGAATGCTTTGCGCATCCTGGAACAGGCGCGGAAAGCGGCCGTACTCGGAATCCCAATCCTGCTGGCCGCGCTCCTCGATCAGCCGATAGGTCTCCTGCGAGGCGACGATGCCCTGCGCCTTATAAGCCGACGCACCGAGCACGCGCACGGCGTGATAATGCGACAGCACGACATATTTGATCGGCTTGTCGGTGACGGCTTTGACGCGCTCGATCACCTTGTTGGCCATCGCCGGCGTCGATTGCGCGTCGAACACCAGACAGCCGTCGTCGCCGACGATGATCGCGGTGTTCGGATCGCCCTCGGCGGTGAAGGCATAGAGATCGGTACCGATCTCGGAGAAGGTGATTTTCTTCTCGGAGAGATCGCCGGTGGACGCGAAGTTCTTCGCCATCAGTTCATCCTTAAGTCTTGGGTCATTGTTGTTGCTGTTGTTGCTGCTGGCCGTCGATCATGCGGCGCTTCGCCAGCACGAGCGCTTCCCGCAGCACGTCGATATCGCCGATATGGTTGGCGAGGATCAGCACCAGCGCCGCATCGAAATCGGCGCTCTGCTCGTCGGTAAGGCCGCGATGCGCTTCGACGATGGCGCGAAAGGCATCATCGGGCCGCGCGAAGTTGGAGCTGGTGGAAAGCGGCATATCAAACCTCAATTCAGGCCGGCTGCGCGCGACAGTGCCGCCGCGATCGCCTCGCGCGTCGGGTGACGGAAGCGCGCCGCAACGTAGCCATCGGGCCTGATCAGATAGGCCGCCCCCGGCTCGGCGCCGTAGCGCCTTGCGACAAGGCCTGAGGGATCGGCAAGCCCCTCTTCGCCACCGATGCGGATATTTTTCACGCCATCTGGTGCGCCGATCGCCGCGCCATTGCTGAACGACAGCAAGGTGAAGCCCGCTCCGTCCCTGCGGAATTCATCCGTCAGATAAGCATGCTCGCCAATAGGCGCATCGAGCATGGAACATCCGGGCCGCGGGCCAGCGTCCCACACATCCGCATCGCGCGACGACAGCGGCGTCTCGTAGCTGCACGGCACCGACAGCCGGCCGCCATTGACCATGCGCTTGCCGAACTCCGTCTCCTTGGCCAGCGACAGCACCGCCTTGCGCAGCCGCGCTTCCTGATGCGAGTTCGGCGCCATGAAATCGGTCGAGCGGGTGGACTCGCGAATATTCTCGTCGGCAGCCAGGCTGCGCTCGACATGGTAGCTCTCGAGCAGGCTCGCGGGCGAGGTGCCACGCAGCACGCGGTCGAGCTTCCACGACAGGTTCTCCGCGTCCTCAAGCCCGGAATTGGCACCGCGCGCGCCAAAGGGCGAGACCTGATGCGCGGAGTCGCCGGCAAAAATCACGCGGCCATGGAGGAAGCGGTCCATTCGCCGGCACTGGAATTTGTAGAGCGAGATCCACTCGAACTCGAACTTGTCGTGGCCAAGCATTCGCGCGATCCGCGGCCGCACATTCTCGGGTTTCTTTTCGACCGTGGGATCGGCGTAGCGGTTGAGCTGGAGATCGATGCGCCAGACGTCGTCGGGCTGCCGGTGCAGCAGCGCCGAACGTCCCGCATGAAACGGCGGATCGAACCAGAACCAGCGCTCGGTCGGAAATTCCGCGGTCATCTTGACGTCGGCGATCAGGAACTGGTCTTCGAACACCTGTCCCGCGAAGTCGGCGCCGACCATCTGCCGCAGCGAGGAGCGCGCGCCGTCGCAGGCGACGACATATTGCGCGTGCAGCCGATAGGCGCCCTCGGGCGTCTCGATCGTCAGCGCAACGGAATCGTTGCGTTGCTCCAGCGCCGTCACCTTGTTGCTCCAGCGCAGGTCGATCGCAGGCAGATCGCTGATGCGATCGACCAGATAGGCCTCGGCGTAATATTGCTGGAGATTGATGAAAGCGGGGCGCTTGTGGCCGTCCTCCGGCAGCAGGTTGAACTGGTAGAGCTGCGACTCGCCGTGAAAAATGCGGCCGACGCTCCACACCACGCCCTTGTCGACCATGCGGTCGGCAACGCCAAGCCGGTCCCAATATTCCAGCGACCGCTTCGAGAAGCAGATCGCGCGGGAGCCTTCGCCGATACGGTCGGCATCATCCAGAAGGACGACGCGCTGACCGCGCTGGGCGAGATCAATCGCCAGCGACAGCCCGACCGGGCCCGCGCCGACGACCACAACCGGATGCTCAGCCGCGCCTTGGCCGGGACGATCCTGGTCGGGGTGGCGGCGATAGCCGAATTGGGATTTGGCCTGATGCGTATTGGCCGGCGCCATACACTAACCTCGGCTCTGGTCAGAAGAGGACTGATCTGCTAGATAGTCTCACGTGCAACTATTTTGGACCGGAGCCGGCCGGCCGTCAACTGGAATTCGGAGCGCAAGCCTTGGCGAGGACATCCAGCGATGCGGCGCTGAAGCGACGAGAGATGGACGAGGCCTCGCCACAACCGAAGGCGCGCCTTGATTTGTTCAGGTTCGTGCCGTTCCGTCTCAACCGGCTTGCGGCGGAGGTGAGCTCCGCGCTCGCGGTCGAATATCAGGAGCGTCACGGTCTCGACATTCCGGCCTGGCGCGTGATCGCCACGCTCGGTTTTCGTAACGATGCCTGTAGCGCGCAGTACATCTCGCAATGCACCCGCACGCACAAATCCACCATCAGCCGCGCGGTGACCACGCTGTTGCACGAGAAGCTGATCGAGCGGGTCGAGAACGAAGCCGACCGCCGCGAATTCCGCCTGCAGCTGACCAAGAAAGGCCGCGCACTCTACGAAGAGCTGTTCCCGCAATTGCTGCGGCGGGAGGACGAAATCCTCGCCTGCCTCTCCGCGCAGGAGCGCAAACAGCTCTCGGCCCTGCTCGGCAAGGTCGAGCAGAGTCTCGATTTGATCCAGACCAGCGAAGAGGCGGATGCGAAGCAGGCGTATTGATCACTTCGCAAATGACCGCGACGGCGGCAAATGCAGCGCCCAGGCATCGACCTTGTCGCTGGCGCGCGGATAGATCTCCGTCACGATCGGATCGTGGCCGGGAATGAACCTGTCAGGATGGCCGGCGAGACGCTCGATCGTCTCCCAGCCCTGCGCCATGTCCCCGATATTGAGAACGATCGGGAAGGGGCTCCGGCGCTGGAGATTGGCGTAATAATGCGCGGCATCGGACGCCAGCACCACCGGCCCTCGCGCAGTCTCAACCTTGACCACCTGCAATCCGTCCGAATGGCCGCCGACGCGATGCACGGTGACGCCGGGCGCGATCTCGCCGTCGCCCGAATAGAAATTGACGCGCTCGCCATAGACATGGCGCACCATCTGCGTGACGTGCTCGACCGAGAACGGATGTCGCAGCAGTCCGTTGCACATGCAGCGGCCCGTCGCGTAGGCCATCTCACGCTCCTGGAGATGGAAGCGCGCGCTCGGGAAGCGGTCGAGATTGCCGGCGTGGTCGTAATGCAGATGTGTCACGATAATGTCGCGAATGCTCGATGCCGCGACGCCAAAGCGCTCCAGCGCATCGACCGGATTGAGCGTCAGCTTGCGCGCCCGCGCGCTCGCCTCCTCGGCATTGAAGCCGGTATCGACCAAAATCTCCCGGCCGCCGCCGCGGATCAGCCAGACGAAATAGTCGAGGTCCTGCGCCGCGCTGTCATGCGGATCGGGCTGAAGGAAGTTCATGCTGGGGGTGCGCGGCGACATCGTCGCATAGCGCAGGGCGTAGATTTCGTAGGCGTTTCCCATGGTTCTTGCTTTTTCTGAGTTGGATCTTGCGGGACGATCGCGCGCACCAAGCCATTGTCCGCCGGAAAGGTCAAACGCCGCGCACTGCGACAGAGGCAGGCCTGCAATGTGAGACCAATCACACTATCGCCTCCCTCGCTGCATTAACATGGCACCCGCAAGACCCAACCAGATCGTATCGAGTTCAACCGTGACAGTCCGTTTATTCCCCTCGCAGCGCGCCCATGCATCGCGGTCAATTGTCGCGATAACGCCTGAACTCCAAGCGGTTGACGCCTCCCTTCCCCGGTTTGATAATGCACATTGCGTAAGTTAAGGTCGCCGCGGCGCAAGCTGGTAACGGCGCCTTTTTGGCTGGACCGCGCTCATTATGAAAATTCGCTTCCTTTTTCTTCTGCCCTTGCTCGTTTCGCTCGTCCCGGCCACGCCATCCCTGGCCGCCGGCGACCGCTACGCGCTTGTCATCGGCAACGCCAAATATCCGGATGCGGACGCCCCGCTGAAGGAACCGCTCAATGACGCGCGCGACGTCGCCGACGAGCTCAAGCGCGACGGCTTTTCGGTCGAGATCAACGAGAACCTGACCGGCGACGGCATGCGCCGCGCCTTCGACAAGCTCTACGGCAAGATCAAGCCGGGGTCGGTGGCGCTGGTATTCTTCAGCGGCTTCGGCATCCAGTCGGCGCGCCAGAGCTATCTGCTGCCGGTCGACGCCCAGATCTGGACCGAATCCGACGTGCGCCGCGACGGCATCAGCCTCGAGACCGTTCTCGGCGAGCTCAACACCCGCGGCGCCGGCGTCAAGATCGCGCTGATCGACGCGTCCAGGCGCAACCCGTTCGAGCGCCGGTTCCGCAGCTTCTCGGCCGGCCTGACGCCCGTCATCGCGCCGAACGGCACGCTGGTGATGTATTCGGCAGCGCTGGCCTCGGTGGTGTCGGATGCCGGCGGCGAGCACAGCCTGTTCGTCCAGGAGCTGCTCAAGGAGATCCGCGTCCCCGACCTGATGGCCGAGGAGACGCTGAACCGCACCAAGATGGGCGTCACCCGCGCCTCGCGCGGCGAGCAGGTGCCGTGGATATCCTCTTCATTGGCCGAAGATTTCTCGTTCATTCCGGGTGCCGCCGGGTCGCGCCCTTCAGCGGCGGCACCGCCGCCTCCCGCGCCGCCGCCGGTCGTCGCCAACAACCCGCCGCCGGCACCACCATCACCGCCTCAGCCGTCGAAGCCGGCCGATACGGTTGCAGCTCCCGCACCTCCCCCGGCGCCGAAGCCGCAGGTCGAGGCCGCCTTGCCGCCGCCGGTGAAACCGGCCGAGCCCCCCCCCGCGCCGAGCATGGATAGCGGGCCGAACCCGGGCGTGCTGGCGGAAGACCCCACCATCAAGGGCCTGACGGCCAAGATCGCGGCCAATCCTGATGACGTGAACGCGCTGTACCGGCGCGGCCAGGTCTATGCCAGCAAGGGTGCCTATAACCTTGCGATCAAGGATTTCGACGAAACGCTCCGGATCAATTCGAAGGACGTCGAGGCGCTCAACAACCGCTGCTGGACCCGCACCGTGATCGGCGACCTCCAGGGCGCGCTGAAGGATTGCAACGAGGCGCTGCGGCTGCGCCCGAACTTCGTCGATGCGCTGGATAGCCGCGGGCTCGTCAATCTGAAATCGGGCGCGGTCAAGAACGCGATCTCCGATTTCGACGCGGCCTTGCGGATCAACCCGCGCCTGACCTCTTCGCTCTATGGACGGGGAATCGCCAAGCAGCGTAACGGCTCCGCCCCGGAAGGGGCACTGGACATCGCCAATGCCAAGGCGATGGACCCGAACATCGTTCAGGAATTCGCAAGCTACGGAGTACGCTAGTATTTTTTTGAGTTGAGGCCACAGGCGCCTCGAACCCTCGGCCGCCCGAGACAGACTAATGAACGGATGCCGCAGGCGGCCTTTCCGGGGGGCCTATTGCAGGATTTTTGGAACCAAGCAGGTTAGCTGCACAGGAGGGACTGGCAATGAGATTGGCTGCAAAAGGATTTACCGCGATCCTGTCCATCATCACCGTCAGCGCCGCTCTGTCGCTGACGATCCCGCCCGCATTCGCCGGCGATGACGGCAACAGCAAGAACGTCACCGAGGACGAGATCGTCCGCGCGCTGGCGCCGGCGCCGAAGAAGCCGCTGACCCGCGGCCTCTCGGTCGCCGCCCCTCAGGCCGATCCCGCCCCAAGCGCGGCCGAGACCAAGCTGATCCAGTCCGTGCGCGGCCGCTCGACCCGGTCGCTGTCGTCGACCGAGCGCGAGGAGATCGCTTCCGTCGCCAAGGACAAGCCGAACATCGATCTCGAGATCACCTTCGACTACAACTCGGCCAACATCAGCAACAAGTCGGTTGCCTCGGTCCAGGCGCTCGGCCGGGCGCTGACCAGTCCCGACCTGAAGGGCTCGACCTTCGTGGTCGCCGGCCACACTGACGCCGCCGGCGGCGAAGGCTACAATCAGGACCTGTCGGAGCGCCGCGCGGATTCGATCAAGCGCTATTTGGTCGAGAAGTACAGCATCACGGCAACCGATCTCGTCACCGTCGGCTACGGCAAGAGCAAGCTGAAGGATCCGAGCCAGCCGATGGCGGAGGTCAATCGCCGCGTGCAGGTCGTCAACATGGAAAACAAGACCACCGCATCGAAGTAAGCACGACGCAATCGTTTGAAGTCCCCCGTCGTGATGTGGTGTAAAGTCATGCTTCCAAAGCGCGTCCCGCAGCCTTGCGGGACGCTGCTTTGTTTCAGGGAAATGCTCTCAGCGGGCCTCGTGCGGACGGCCGTGAGCCAGGCCAGGATGATCCGGCGATGAACCTCTCCGACTATCTCAAGCCGGCCGGAACCGTGGTCTTCGTCGTGGCCCTCGGCGTCGGCTATTACCTGTTCGAGCATCGGCATCGGCCCGAGGCGAAGGAAACGCCGGGCGAGGCGCTCGTCATCGTGACGAAGTCGACCAATGCCTGCTTTTCCGACCTCGTCCGCGTGACCGGTTTCTTCGTGCCCCGCCGCGAGGCCGTGGTCGTCGCCGACCAGGAGGGATCCAGGGTCACCGATCTCTTCGTCACCGAAGGCACCATGGTCACCGACAATCAAGAGCTGGCGCGCCTGACGGCGCCGCCGCAGATCCCGGGCCAGCCGCAGCGACCCGGTCCGCAAGGCCCGGTCTCGCTGAAGGCGCCTGCGCCGGGCCTCGTCACCGAGGTGCGCACCATCGTCGGCGCGCCCGCTTCACCGCAGGCCGGCCCGATGTTCCGCATCGCCGTCAACAACGAGATCGAGCTCGACGCCCAGGTCCCGGCCGTGCACATGCCCAAGCTCAGCGCCGGCGCGACCGTGCGCATCAGCCGCGACGACGCGCCCGATCTGATCGGACGGGTCCGGCTGGTCGCGCCCGAAATCGACCGCGCAACGCAGCTCGGCCGCGTCCGCATCAGCGTCACCAACAATCCCTCGCTGAAGGTCGGCGTATTCGCCCGTGCCTCCATCGATGCCAAGCGAAGCTGCGGCGTCGCGGTTCCCAAGACCGCCATCGACCATCTCACCGTGCAGGTCGTCAAAGGCAATACGGTTGAAACGCGCAAGGTGCGGGTCGGCCTGACGTCCGACAGCGCAACGGAAATCCTGGAAGGCCTCGACGTCGGCGAAATCGTCGTGGCCGACGCCGGCTCTTCGCTCCATGACGGCGACCAGATCAAGACCATGTTCGCCGATGAACTCGATCGCACGCGGGTACGCTGATGGCTCTCAATATCTCGGCATGGTCGATCCGGAATCCGCTGCCGTCGGTGGTCTTTTCGATCATCCTCCTGATCCTCGGTTGGACCTCCTTCAGCAAGCTCGCGATCACGCGACTGCCTTCGGCCGACATTCCCGTGATCTCGGTCGCGGTGTCGCAGTTCGGCGCCGCGCCGACCGAGCTCGAATCCCAGGTCACCAAGACGGTTGAGGACGCCGTCTCAGGCGTCGAGGGCGTCAGGCACATCACCTCGCAGATTACCGACGGCCTGTCGGTTACCACCATCCAGTTCGCGCTGGAGACCAACACCGACCGCGCGCTCAACGACATCAAGGACGCGGTGACGCGCGTCCGCTCCAACCTGCCGCAGAACGTCACCGAGCCCCTGATCCAGCGCGTCGACGTCATCGGCCTGCCGATTGTCACCTATGCCGCGATCTCGCCGGGCAAGACACCGGAGCAGCTGTCCTATTTCGTCGACGATGTGGTCAAGCGCGCGCTTCAGGGCGTCCGCGGCGTCGCCCAGGTCGAGCGCATCGGCGGTGTCGAGCGCGAGATCCTGGTCTCGCTCGATCCCGATCGGCTCCAGGCCATGGGCCTCACTGCCGTCAATGTCAGCCAGAGCCTGCGCGGCACCAATGTCGACGTCGCCGGCGGCCGCGCCGAAATCGGCAAGAACGACCAGGCGATCCGGACGCTCGCAGGCGCCAAGACGCTGGGCGATCTCGCCGGCACCATGATCCCGCTATTCGGCGGCGGCGAGGTCCGGCTCGACGATCTCGGCACCGTCACCGACACCATCGCGGACCGCCGCACCTTCGCCCGCTTCAATGGCGAGCCGATCGTCGCGCTCGGCATCAAGCGCTCCAAAGGCGCCAGCGACGTGAAGGTCGCCGAGGCCGTGCAGAAGCGCATCGACACGCTGAAAGCCGCCTATCCCGACGTCGATCTCAAGGTGATCGACACCTCGGTCGAGTACACCAAGGGCAATTACGAAGCGGCGATCTCGACCCTGTTCGAAGGCGCCATCCTCGCCGTCGTCATCGTGCTGCTGTTCCTGCGCGATTTGCGCGCCACCATCATCGCCGCGATCTCGCTGCCGCTGTCGATCTTCCCGGCATTCTGGGCGATGGACTTCCTCGGCTTCTCACTCAACCTCGTCAGCTTCCTCGCCATCACGCTGTCGACAGGCATCCTCGTCGACGACGCCATCGTCGAGATCGAGAACATCGTCCGGCACATGAACATGGGCAAGTCGCCCTACCGTGCCGCCCTGGAAGCCGCCGACGAGATCGGCCTCGCGGTCATCGCGATCTCGCTGACCATCATCGCGATCTTCGCCCCTGCGAGCTTCATGTCCGGCATCGCCGGACAGTTCTTCAAGCAGTTCGGCATCACCGTCTCGGTGCAGGTGTTCTTCTCGCTACTCGCGGCGCGCTTCGTCACGCCGGTGCTCGCTGCCTACTTCCTCAAGCATGGCAATCACGAGGAGCCGCCGCCCGGCCGCGTGCTAAGGTCCTATCACCGGATCGTCGCCTGGTCGGTGAAACACTATTTCATCACGGTGCTGATCGGCTTCGGCGTCTTTGCTGCATCGATCTGGAGCATCACGCTGCTGCCGCAAGGCTTCCTTCCGGCGCAGGACAGCTCGCGCTCGCTGGTTGCCCTCGAGCTGCCGCCGGGCACGCAGCTCGGCTACACAGAAAAGGTCACCGAGGACATCGTCGCGCGCCTGCGCAAGCGGTCCGAGGTCAAGAGCATCTTCGTCGACGGCGGCCGCGTACCACCGGGCACCCAGGAAGTCAGGCGCGCCGCCCTGATCATCAACTACGTTCCCAAGGCCGATCGCGACATCACCCAGCGCGAGCTCGAATTCTCGATCAGCAAGGAACTGGAGAACGTCCCCGACGTCCGCTTCTGGTTCCTCGACGAGAACGGACTGCGCGCGATCGCGCTCGTGGTCACCGGCGCCGACGCCAACATCGTCAATAACGTCGCGAGCGAACTCGCGACTCAGATGAAGCGGATTCCGACGATTTCCAACGTGATCTCGGAAACCTCGCTGGAGCGCCCGGAGCTGCGGGTCCAGCCGCGCGCCGATCTCGCCGCGCGGCTCGGCGTCTCGACCGAGAGTCTGTCACAGACCATCCGCGTCGCCACCATCGGCGACGTCGGCCCCGCGCTCGCCAAGTTCGACGTCGGCGACCGGCTGGTGCCGATCCGCGTTCAGCTCGAGGATGCCGCGCGCGGCAATCTGAAGACGCTCGAGCAGCTGCGCGTACCGCTCGGCGAGCATGGCGAGAAGGGCGGCGTGCCGCTCTCAGTGATCGCCGACGTCAAGCTCGACCAGGGTCCGACCAGCATCAACCGCTACGACCGCGAGCGGCAGGCCACCGTCGCGGCCGACCTCGTCGGCTCCGCCGCGCTCGGCGATGCCACCAGGATGATCGACGATCTGCCGGTGAAGAAGAGCTTGCCGCCGGGCGTGAAGGTCAATCCCTCCGGCGACGCCGAAAGTCTGGCCGAGCTGTCGGGTGGTTTCGCGACCGCGATCACGGCGGGCTTGATGATGGTCTATGCGGTGCTGGTACTCTTGTTCGGTACCTTCCTCCAGCCGATCACCATCCTGTTCTCGCTGCCGCTGTCGATTGGCGGCGCGATCGCGGCGCTGCTCATCACCGGCAAGCAGCTCACCACGCCGGTCTGGATCGGCATCCTGATGCTGATGGGCATCGTCACCAAGAACGCGATCATGCTGGTAGAATTCGCGATCGAGGCGATCCACGCCGGCAAGCCGCGCGACGAAGCCATGATCGACGCCGGCATGAAGCGCGCCCGCCCGATCGTGATGACCACGATCGCGATGGCCGCGGGCATGATGCCAAGCGCGCTCGCGGTCGGCGCCGGCGGCGAGTTCCGCTCGCCGATGGCGCTTGCGGTGATCGGCGGCCTGATCTTCTCGACCATCCTGTCGCTGGTGTTCGTGCCCGCGATGTTCATGGTGATGGATGATCTCGGCGCCCTGATCTGGCGCTTCGGCAAGCGGCTGGTGGTACACAGCGAGGATGCGGAGACGGACGGTCATCACGGAGCGGCGCCTTCCGCCGCAACGCCCACGGAGGCAGCGCCGATACCGAGGAACGTCGTCCATCCTGCGGCGGAGTAGACAGTCGCTGGGAATCTCGGGCTACATCGTCCGATACGTCGTCGCTCCAGAGACAGACGACATTCTCATTACGCGGATCTGGCACGGTCGCGAGACACGCATCTGACGTCCTATTCGTTCCGCGCGATCGCCGTCAGCTTGGTCATGTTCCGCAACAGGATGCGGCCACGCTGGAGATCGAGGATCGCCTCCTTGCGCCAGGCCTGAAGCTGGCGATTGACGCTCTCGCGGGCGGCGCCGACGAAGACGCCGAGCTGCTCCTGCGAGATGTGCACCTCGGAGCCGAAATCGGCGGCGAGCGCGCAGAGCCGCCGCGCCAGGCGAACCGGCAGCGGCTGCAACATGGATTCTTCCATGCGCTCGCTCTGCCAGCGGATGCGCTGGCACAATAGTGCGATGATCTTGATCCCGACCTTCGGCTCGCGCTCGAGAAAGGCGAGAAAGTCTTCACGCCGCAGCACGAACAATTCACTGACTTCGCCTGCGGTGGCATCCGCGGTGCGGCTCTGGCCGTCCAGCACCGCGACCTCGCCGAACAGGTCGCCCGGGCCCATGAAGTTCAGGGTCAGCCGGCTGCCGTCCGAGACTCCCGTCTCGATGCGGACCTGGCCGCGGCGCACGCCGAACAGCGCGTCCCCGGCATCGCCCTTCTGGAACAGCACCTCGCCATTCCCCAGATGTTGGGTGTGGCAGAGATTGGACAGCCGCTGGAGCTCGTCCGTGCCGAGGTCGGCGAACATCGGGTTCATCTTTAGGATGACCGCAAATTCGGCCTGCTTGCTCATTTCAACTTCCTTGTGAACTTGCTTGTCAATTTCGTCGTCAAATCGCCTGGAACCATCAACATCAGGATCGCGTAAGACCGCGCCGGGGAAGTGTGTCATAAGTCACATAACTTTGCAGCACCCCCAGACTATTTTTGACCGCTTGGAGCGGCTTGCCGTCCCGGGATAAAGTCACGCGCAACGGGCGGGTCAGCGGCCGGGTTCGGCGCCATTCGTCCGTCGTTGGAAAGTCGACATGAGAGCAGTGAAATTTGCCGGCGCCGCGATCGCCGCAATCATCATCGTGATCGCGCTTCTGCTCGTGGTCGGGATCCCCTCGGGTTTCCTGACCTCGACGATTGCCGCGCGCGTCGAGAGCGCGACCGGCTATCGCCTGTCGATCGACGGCACCACCAAGGTCAGCCTGTGGCCGACGCTGAATGTCACCTTGAACGATCTGACGCTTGCCGACCCCAAGGACCGCAGCGGCATCACGCGCCTCACGATCGACAGCGTGCAAGCCGACATGTCGCTCTCGAGCGTGTGGTCGGGCAGCCCGAAGATCAGCGAGCTCGTCGTCACCCATCCCGTGCTCTACCAGCCGCTGCTGCGCGAGCGCCTGCCGAATGCGGGCGCCTCGTCGAAGCCGCTCGCGCTCGACGCCAATGGTGCGACCATCGACCGCGTCAAGGTCACCGACGGCGAGGTCGCCTTCGCGCGCCTGCGCGACCGCGTCGAGGGCCGCATCAGCGCCAT
The DNA here is from genome assembly GCF_900109945.1 of Bradyrhizobium sp. OK095. Taxonomy (GTDB): domain Bacteria; phylum Pseudomonadota; class Alphaproteobacteria; order Rhizobiales; family Xanthobacteraceae; genus Bradyrhizobium. The sequence goes on along the minus strand of NZ_FOBX01000011.1, from coordinate 45,865 downwards.
CAACGCTGATGCAACCGTCGGCCGGGATCGCAAGGTCAACATAACAGGCACCGCGCGCGTCGGCGATCATCCGACCAAGTTCGACATCAAGGCGACGGCGCCGGCGCCGCCCGCCGATCGGCCGACCATCCCGGTGGATTTCGTCATCGACATGCCTGATGTGCTGAAGTCTCAGCTCGCAGGTCACGCCGAGATGCGGCTGAGCGGTGATCTCGTGATGATCAACGGCGTGAACGGCACGCTCGGCGATGGCGCTTTCAATGGCTGGGCTTCGGTCGACATCGCAAGCAAGCCTCTCGTGAAGGTCGATCTCGACTTCCAGCGGCTCACAATTCCGCTGGCCAAGTCGCCGGACGGCGCGGCCGGGCAACCCTGGAGCGATGCGCCGATTGACGTGTCCGGGCTCAATTATGTCGATGCGCAAGTCAGGATCTCCGCGAACGAGGCCGTGATCGGTGATGCACGACTTGCGCCACTGGCGCTCGACGCAAAACTCGCCGGCGGCGTGCTGAAGGCCGGCACCGCCAATCTCGGCGCCTATGGCGGCCAGGTCTCGGGCGAGGTGATTCTGGATGCGACCTCCGGCGCGCCGAGCTTTGCCATGCATTCCGATCTCGCCGGCGTGCGCGCGCTGCCGCTGCTGCAGGGCCTTGCCGAATTCGACCGGATCGACGGCAAGCTGCAAGCCAAGCTCGCATTGCGCAGTGCCGGCACCAGCCAGCGCGCGCTGATGGCGAACATGCAGGGCACCGCCTTCGTCAATTTCCAGGACGGCGCCATCCGCGGCATCAACGTCGCGCAGATGATCCGCTCGCTGACATCGGGCACGCTGTCCGGCTGGCAGGACACCCCAAACAACAGTCAGGAGCAGAGCACGGATCTGTCGCAGCTCTCGGCCTCCTTCCGCATCGACAAGGGCCAGGCCGTGACGACCGATCTCAATCTGATCGGCCCGCTGGTGCGCGTCACCGGCGCCGGCACGATCGCACTCGACACCAAGATGATGGGCTTTCGCGTCGAGCCGAAGCTGGTGATGACGACGGAAGGTCAGGGTCGCACCTCCGACCCGGTCGGCTTCGGCATCCCCGTGATGATCACGGGCCCTTGGTCGCAGCCGCGGATCTATCCCGATATGGCCGGCATGCTCGACAACCCCGATGCCGCCTATGCCAAGCTCCGCGAGATGGGCAAGGGCCTGTTCGGCCCTGACGGCGCCGGACTCGGCAATATTTTGGGCAGCCTTGGTAACCTCGGACTGGGAGGTGCCGCCGCGCCGGGTGGCGGCAATGCAGCTGGCAATGCCAATCCGCAAACCCAGCAGCCGGGGCAGAACAATCCGCTCGGCGGCCCCTTGGGCGAGGCGATCGGCAATCTGATCCAGCAGGGGCTTTCCAGCGGCGCGGCAACCGGCACGGGCAATAACACGGGCACCGGGCGGAGCCGCAGCCTGCCGGCAACGTCCTCCACACCCGCGCCGCAGGCTTCGCCCGCACCCCCGGCCCAGGAGAACCCGCCGGTGGCGCAGCAGGACAGCCAGCCGATGAACGACGTGCTGCGGCAGCTCTTCAATCGATGATGGGCGGACCAACGCTCTGGACTCCACGCCAATCCCTTACATCGGCCTTCCTGTCCGCCGCTTCATCCGAACGGATGAGACTGCGACAATTCACCACCCGTCCGGCCCAACCGGCGTCCACGGCAGGTAACCAAGCCTGCCGGTCCACCGGTCCCAGGAAGGTCCCCTTTCCCAAATTATGGTAGAAGGACGGCTGGGCCCGTACGGCCCGTAGCGCCGGCGTCGATGGCGGCGCGAGAGGACCCTGATGGCGGGAGCGAACGACAAGACACGGTTTCTGCGCGAGGGCCTGTTTGCCAAATACGTCGTCTCCCTCGTCGGCCTCGTCGTGTTCGTGCTCGCCGTCAACGGCGCGATGGAGACCTGGATCTCCTACCGCGCCACCAAGACGTCCCTGACCGACGGACTGGAGGACAAGGCGCAGGCCGCCGCCCGGCGCATGGAGCAATCCGTCTCCGAGCTCGAGCGCCAGATCAGCTGGGTGACGACGGCCAGCCGGGACACGCTCGAGAAGCGCCGCGCCGACTACGCCCAGCTCTTGCAGCAGGTCTCGGTCGTCTCCCAATTGTTCCAGCTCAACGGTGACGGCCGCGAGGTGCTGCGCGTCTCGCGCCAGTCGACCACGACCGGCAGCAATGCCGATCTCTCCCGCGACATGCGCTTCACCGACACGGTTGCCCGCGGCGTCAGCTATGCGCCGGCCTATTTCGTCGACCAGAGGCCGATGATGTCGATCTCGGTGGCGCATTCCGGTTTCAATGCGGGCGTCACGGTGGCCGAGATCGATCTCAGCTTCCTCTCCGACTTCCTGTCCGACACCCAGGTCGGCAAGGCGGCCTTTGCCTATGTGGTCGATCCGCACGGCCGCGTGCTGGCGACGTCGTCGAAGGGACCCGATGTCGGCAAGGATCTTTCGAAGCTGCCGCAGGTGGCCGCCGCAATCGCGCCCGGCGGCGCGCCCGACACGTCAGGCACCGACTTCAACGGCCATTCGGTGCTATCAGCCGCGAGCACCGTACCGAAACTCGGCTGGAGCGTGCTGTTCGAGCAGCCGACCGCGCAGGCCCTGACGCCGATCCGGGATCAGCTGGTGCGCATCGCGCTGCTGATCGGCATGGGCCTGATGGTCGCGATCCTCGCCGGCACGCTGCTGGCGCGCCGCATGATCATCCCGATCACGGCGCTGCGCGACGGCGCGCACAAGCTCGGCGAAGGCGATTTCAACCACCGCATCGAGGTGCGCACCTCCGACGAGCTGGAAGATCTCGCCGGCCAGTTCAACCGCATGGCCGGCCAGCTCCAGGAAACCTATTCCAATCTCGAAACCAAGGTCGACGAGCGCACCCGCGATCTCGCGCAGTCGATCAACGAGCTCAAGGTTCTGGAAGAGGTCGGCCGCGCCGTTGCCTCCTCGCTCGATCTCAACGCCGTGCTGCCGACGATCGCGGCGCGCGCGATAGAGATCACCCAGGCCGATGCCGTGCTGATCTACGGCTATGACGCCGAGACGCGCCGCTTCAACCTGGTCGAATCCAACGGCATCGACAAATCGGCCGAGGGCGCGCATGTCACGATCGGCGACGGCGAGAACATTCTCAGTGATGCCGCCGCTCGCGGCGAGCCGATCGCGATTGCCGATCTCGACCAAGCCGCCGAACAGCCGCTGCGCGACGTCGCGGTCGATGCCGGCTTCCACTCGGTGCTGGTGGTGCCGCTGGTGGACCAGCAGGGCACGCTCGGCTCGCTGGTGGTGCTGCGCCGCGCCAGCGGCGAGTTCGCCGCCAGCATCATCGGGTTGATGCGCACCTTCGCCAACCAGGCGGTGCTGGCGATGCGCAATGCGCGGCTGTTCACCGAGGTCGACCACAAGAGCCACGCGCTGGAGGCGGCGCACGAGACCGTGCGCGCCCAGGCCGACAAGCTGAAGCAGCAGACCGAACAGCTCAAGGACTGGAACAAGTCGCTGGAGGAGCGCGTCGCGACCCAGCTCGGCGAAATCGAGCGCATTCGCAAGCTCGAGCGTTTCCTGGCGCCGCAGGTGGCGCAGCTGATCGCCTCCTCCGACAGCCCCGAGGGGCTGCTCACCAGCCAGCGCCGCGAGGTGACGGTGGTGTTCTGCGATTTGCGCGGCTTCACCGCGTTCACGGAAGCGACCGAGCCGGAAGAGGCGATGAACGTGCTGCGCGAATATCACGCCGCCCTCGGCAAGCTGATCTTCAAATATGAGGGCACGCTCGACAAATATGCCGGCGACGGCGTGATGATTCTGTTCAACGCGCCGATCCAGTTCGAGGACCACACAAAGCGCGCCGTGAAGATGGCGGTGGAGATGCGCGACACTATCGGTCCCTTGACCGAGCGCTGGCGCAACCGCGGGCATAGCCTCGGCTTCGGCATCGGCATTGCGGTCGGCTATGCCACGCTCGGCCAGGTCGGCTTCGAACAGCGGCTGGAATATGCCGCGATCGGCAGCGTCACCAACCTCGCCTCCCGCCTCTGCGGCGAGGCCAAGGCCGACCAGATCGTGGTCAGCCGCCGCGTCTACGGCATCGTCGAACCTTTCGTCGAAGCCCGGGCGCTGGACGATCTCCAGCTCAAGGGGTTCAATCATCCCGTGCTGGCGATGGAGATTTTGAGCTGGCACGACGACGCGGCGGACGTGGTGGATGCGTCGGTGGCAAGGCGGCGGGGGTAGGGGTCGAAACCAAAATTCGAAAACAACCCCATGCACAGTAGACAAGGCACTGGCTGGCCTCGCGAATCTCCGAGCGCTGCGGATTTTACGAATTTCCGTTGACGCGTCGGGCAAAACACTGGCAGAATGGCATCATCCCCCCGACCCGTCGTACGAACCACATCCCCCCTCCTTGCGACTAACGATCGCCTCAACGGCGAGGCGGAAGTTCGGATGGGAGAGACCCGTGACGTTTGCCTTGCCTTCGCGCGCGTATGATTTGCAGATGCTGGACCGGCCCGCCGATCGCGTGCGTGACCAGGGCTGGGTCTATGGGCTGCCGCCTGGCATCAGCAGCGAGCAATGGCCGCTCGATCCCGTCACCGGTTTTCCGCTGATGCACGGTTTTACGCTAAAACTGCCGGAGGATTATCGCGTGCATGGCGAGGACATCGTCGCGGTGTCTTTCTTCGCCACTGCGCCCGACCACAATGACGGCGGCGCGCCCGATGATCCCGAGATCCGCGAGGCCGTGGCGGCGCGCCCCGCGCATCCGCGGCTGTCGCGCATGACCGACATTCTCGACTACGAATATGCCGCGCTGCTGCTCACCAAAACGGAATACGAGGGCGCGTTCGCGACGCCACCGGTGCCGCTTCCGTTGGCGACAGCCGATCGGCCGCGCTGGCTCGACGTCGGCGGCGCCTGCGCTTTCTTCGAGGCCGCCGCGCCTTACGCAAAGAAAATGTTTGCCTCATCGCCGCGCACCGATCTCAGCGAGACCCGCGCGATTGCGCTCGTCCCGCGCGCGAGCGATCCCAATGCCGGCAAGGGCCCGCAGGACGAGCACGCCAGCCGCAATTCGCCGACCGGCTATCAGCCGTTTTATTACTATGTCGGCGGCGTCCGGAGCCGCGACAATTTCCGCTTGCATGATTGGGGCAAGGACCACGCCCAGAATCATCTCGGCGGCACCATGCGGCCCTGCCAGGCGGTGCCCGAGATGAGCCCGTTCTACCTCGAGTTCGAGGAATATTTCGGCGGCTACAACTTTGGCGGCGGCAATGCGCAGCTCGACTTCAGGGATATGAAGTTCGACTGGGCGTGCGGGTGAGGCTACGGGTGCCCTGGCCCAATCCCGAGAAACGGATTGACGATGGAGAGCCCGGCGATGCTGCGGCCGTGCTGCATGTCCTCGGAGTAGAGCACGTCGCAGCCGGCCTCGATCGCCGCGGCCACGATCAGCGCGTCATAGAAGGCGAAGCCGTGATCCCGCGCTAGCGCGAGGGCGGCGCGGGTGGTCGCGGCCGCCAGCGGCAGAGCGGGTTCGAGCGCGTTGTCGACGTCGTCAAGAACGAGTTCGATATCGCGCCAGCTTCGATTGTCTTTCTTGCGCAATACATTCGTCAGTTCGTTCAGCACCTGCACGCTGATCGTGCCGCCCTCGGCGATGAGGTCTTGCGAGATGGTCGCCTTGGGGCCGGTCTGCTGGGCGTAAACGAGGATGTTGGTGTCAAGAAACGCGCTCACCGTTCGTTCGCCTCGTCGCGATCGAACTTGTAGTCGGCCGGCAAGGCCGGCCAGTTCCGCGCGCGCATGTTCTCGATTGCGCGCTGCCGCCGCTGCTCTTTGGTCTCGACCTCGATCGTGCCTTCGCGGGCGGCGACGACTTCCAGTTCGTCGCCCTCCTTGAGGCCGAGTTGATCGACCAGCGACTTCGGCAGGCGGACCGCAAGGCTGTTGCCCCATTTGGAAATCTGCATGGCATCCTCGATGATATACATAAAAATTTGTATATCATAATACGGATATCTTGCAACTGTCGGCTTTAAAACTGCAACCCACTCATCCAGTGGTTCAAGATCGTCGCGAGCGTTATATCAAACTCACGCGCCTCCCCGCTTCGGCCCCATCGCCTCAAACCCCGCCTTCTGCTCGTCACTGAGATCCGCCTCGAAATCGTCGAGCGCATCGCCAACGCCCTTGACCGCTTGCAGCATCGTCTCCAGCCGCGCCTTCACCGCAGCGAGGCGGGCCTGCGGTGTTGCGGCGGCCTTGGTCGGGCAGGCGCTGAGCGTCTCCATGGTGCGCAGCGTGGTGTCCTGGAGCACGTCGAGGCGCGCGCGGGCGGTGTCGTCGAGTTTTAGCGTGGACGCGATGTCGGCGACGGGCCATTGCTGCTGCACGAGCTGCTCATATTGGCGTTGCGCCTGCACATCATAGCGGGGATCCTTGTCCGGATCGCAGGCTGCTTCCGCCCGCGCGTCCTTGCGCTGGCCGGCTGCGAGCGCGGCGCGGCGCTCTTTTCCAAGCGGGTCTTGCGCCAGCGCATCGAGCCTGGCCTTCTGGCCGTCGTCGAGGAGATCGCCAAATTTTGCGAGCCGTGGCGCGATCGCATCCGTCGCCTTGATCATGGCTTCGAGACGCTCGCGCATCAGGCCGAGGCGATCCGCTGCGGTCGCGGGCACCTCTGTCGGGCAGGCCGCGCGAATGCTGTCGCGGGCAGAAAGCCAGGCGGCACTGAGATCGTCGAGCGCGGTGCGCTGCAATTCGCTCAGTTGCACGGCGGCGGCGATGCGATCGGCGGGAAAACCGGCGGGATCGCTGATATCGCAGATGTTCTGCGCCGATGGAATCTTTCGCGCACGCCGTCCTTGCGGGGCGGTGTAGGCGGCGAGCTCCGTGGCCGCATAGGGCGCGAAGATCGCGGCGTAGATGTCGCCATAGCCATAGAGCGAGATGCTGGTCGTATCGGCGAAGATCATCGCATTGGTGAGATCGTCATGCGCGAACGGCCAGAACACCGGGCCGGCCCAGCCATAGCTGCCGTCGGGATGACGCCACCAGCCCTGCGGGCGGCGGCCGCCGCGCCAGCCCGACAGCGCGACCTGCGCCGTGAGCGCCGCGCGCAGGATCATGGGATTGGCCGCCTGCTCGCGCTCGACGCCGCCGGGATATTGGCGAGGATCTTGCGACCGCAACGCGGCGGAACGGTAGCGCCCGCCGCGCACCGCCATGCGGGCATGGCGCAAGCGCGACATGCCGATCACGTGGCCGACGGCGAAGCGGGCAACGCCGAGCGGACCGCCGCGCAGGCCGAATTGTGCCTCGGCCCTGTCAGGCAGCAGCACTGCCAGAACCGCGAGGACAGCGCCTGATAGCACCAGCCCCATGCGTGATCTCGACATGACAACCGAGCTGACCACTTTTTGGCCCTCCTCCAGCACCGAGCGCGTACCTCGTCGCATGGAAATGACTCGGAACGGAACCAAAAGGTTCCGAGCGCACGACGGTCAAAGCGTCGCGAAAGGATAGCTTGAAATGCGCAGCCGCGAAGCTGCCCCAACGTCACTGCGACTTTTGCGGCAGCACCAGGGTCTGACCAGGATAGATCAGGTTTGGATTGTGGATCTTGTCGCGGTTGGCGTTGACGATCACCGCGTAGCGGGCGCCGTCGCCGTAGGCGAGCCGGCTGAGGGCCCACAGGCTGTCGCCACGGGAGATCACCCTGTTGCCACTCGTCTCCGCCGGTGCGTTGTTGAAAATGTCCACCGGCGAAGCCGATGCAACCGTCGTGGCCGCAGGCGCGACCGGCACACGCGCCATAGCTCTTGGCTTCGGTGCGCCCATCATTCTGGGCCGGGGCCTTTCCGGCACTGAGGCGAGATGCGGCGCCGGCAGCGACGCCACGACGTCCGATTTGTCGTCGGGCTTCTCAGCCTGCTTCGCGGCCGGCGCCGGGCGCGCGGGCGGCGGCGCGGCCTCGGCGATAGTCACCGGCATGGTGCGGGCGGACTGCGTGACGGTGCCGTCGGGCGCTTTCGCGCGCAGCGTCAGCTCGTAGGAGCCGGCGGGGAGCTGCGGCGGGGTCATCACGAACTGGCCGGAGGCATCGGCCACCACCGTGTCGAGCGGCTTGCCGTCGCGCAGCAGCTCGACCTTGGCGCCCGGCGCGGCCTGGCCGGCGATCACCGCGGCTTCGCCATGATCGTCGATGCGCCCCACGTCGAAACGAGGAGTGGAATCGGTCGCGGCGGCCGGCGGCTTGACCGGCACGAGATCGGCCAGCGCCGTGACCTGCTTCTGCGTCTCGGCCAGCGCATCAGCCTTCGGCGGGGCCGCGGCGAGCTTTGGCTCCGCCGGCTTGGCTTCGGCTTTGGGTTCGACCTTGGCTTCGGGCTTTGCCTCTGGCTTGGCCGCCGCAACGACCGCGGTCGTCTCCCCGCCCGGCAACAGGCGGCGGAGCTCGTTGGGACCGATCACCAGCACGGTGCCGACCAATGCGAGCAGACAGAATGCAATGAAGGCCTTGGAAGCGGTGATCATCAGACACGAACCTCAACGAACCTTGAACGAACCTTGCACATCAGCCGAGGCCGGCAAATTGCGCCGATTTGGCACCGGCAGCAAGACGGTCGAAGGGATGACCGCCCCTCAAATGAACCGGCACGGCCCGGCCGGAGTCAAACGAGCGAGGCCGTAACGCGGCATTTTTTGAGGATTTTTCCCGTGAACGCATTTTGCCGCGCCGCGCCATCGCTGGCGCTTGCTTTGACGCTGGCCGCCGCCCCCGCACTCGCCGCCTCCGGCCCGCCGCCGGGGTTCGCCCTCACCGACAATGCCGATCTCGCCTTCACCTCGCCCGACGGCGCCACCAGGCTCGAGCAGTACATGAAGGACGGCGGGGATTTCGACGTCAAATGGCAGGTCTGGGCCCGGCACGGCGAGCAGATGACGGAACTGAAGCCCGAGCAGGGCTATGGCGCCGGCTTCCGCTTCAGCAACGATTCGCAATGGCTGGTGCGGATGCAGAAGACCGGCTCCGGCGAGCAGGATCTCTTTCTCTACCATGTCGAGAACGGCGCCTTCGTGAATGCGACGAAGAAGTCGCTGAGCGATCTCGCCTGGGATTATTTCTACGCCCGGCCGGAGACGAAGCATTTCGCCAAGCTCGACTATCACATCACGGCCAATCTCATGAAGGGCACGGAAGAGGGCTATCGCTGGCTCGGCGTGGATTGGCCCGACAACCGCTACCTCTTGATCTCGCTCGGTGGCGCATTCGACAAGCACCCGAAGAACGTCGCCGTGAAAGGACTGGGCGGCTGGCAATGCCGCTATGACCTCAAGACCGGCAAGTTCGATGTGCCCAAGATGTTCGCCAAGGGAAATGCGGAAGCGCTGAACTGGGAGATCAAGCGGTAAGGGTCGCTTCGTAGCGCGGGCACGGCGCGCGACAAGCGCCTTGGCCCTCCCTGCGGGAACCCCCTGATTCCGCTCTGATTCATATTTTCCTAACCCTCAATGGTAACTGGCTCTTGTCGGTTTTGCTGCATCTTGCATCCCACGGGAGGGCTGGATGGGCGCATCGATCCGATGGACCGCGCGACTACGCGCGCTGCTCCGCCGTTGGCGCGGGGCGCCGCTGACGTGGCTGATCGTCGGCGGCTTCGTGCTGATGCTTGCGACCGCCATCGGCACCGCGCTCACCGTCGACCGCTTCCGGCAGAATGCGATCGAAAGCGGCCGCGACAGCCTTGAAAACTCCGTCCGCCTGCTGGCCCGCCATTTCGACCGCGAATTCGCAGACTTTGCGGTGCTCCAGAAGAGCGTGATCGCGGAGCTCGAAAGCCACGGCATCACCTCCGCCGATATCTTCCGCAGCGAGATGGGCACCCTTGCGATGCATGAGGTGCTGCGCGCAAAGGCCAGCGGCTGGTCCGACGTTGCCGGCGCCAATGTGTTCGACGCTGGCGGCATGCTGATCAACTCGTCGCGGCGCTGGCCGGTCGCCGACATCGTGGTCGCCGACCGCGGCTATTTCAACCGACTCAGGAACGATCCGGCCGCGCAGGAAGAGATCGAGGTCGTGCCCGGCCGGTTCGGCAACGGGTCGGCGATCGTGTTCGCACGGCGCATCTCCGGCCCGCACGGCGAATTTCTCGGGATCGTCTCGCGCGCGATCACGCCGGAGCAGCTCGAATCCTTCTTCGCCTCGGCCGGGCTCGGCGAGGAATCCTCGATCGCGATGCATCACCAGAACGGCCAGCTGCTCGCGCGCGTCCCGCATGTCGATGACATGATCGGGCAGAATTTTCGCGAGGGCACGCCGGACCAGATGGCGGTGTTCGAGCGCACCTTCGTCACGACCAAGCTCACGAGCCCGATCGACGGCAAGGACCGCATCGTCGCCTCGCGCCTTCTCACCGGCGAGCCGCTGGTCGTGGTCGCGACCAAGTCGCTGGACGCAACGCTCGCCACCTGGCGCACGCAAACCAGGTTCTTCGTCACCGTCGCCGTGTTGTCGATCGGCCTGTTGGTGCTGACGCTGTTTCTGATCTTCCGCCAGGTGACGAGGCGCGTCTCGCTGGAGAAGCAGCGGCTCGACACCGCCTTGAACACGATGACGCAAGGCCTGTTGATGTTCGACCAGGACGAGCGGCTCATCGTCTGCAACCGCCGCTACATCGACATGTACCGGCTGTCGGCCGAATTGGTGAAGCCCGGCGCCTATTTCCGCGACGTGATCCAGCACCGCCATGACACCGGCTCGTTCGAGGGCGACGTCGATGCCTATTGCGACGGTATTTTGGGCACTGTCGGACAGACGCACAGCGCGATCGTCGAGACCGCCGACGGCCGCCTGATCGAGATCAAGAACCAGCCCGGCGCCGCCGGCGGCTGGCTCGCCACCCATAACGACGTCACCGAACGCATCCGCGCCGACGAACGCATCGCGCATATGGCGCATTACGACGCGCTGACCGACCTGCCCAACCGCGTGCTGATGCGCGGCCATCTGGAGCGCCGCGTCGCGGAGCTCGCCCAGGGCAAGCCGTTCGCGATCCTCTATATCGACGTCGACGAATTCAAGGGCGTCAACGATTCGCTCGGCCACGAGGTCGGCGACGAACTGCTCCGCCAGGTCGCCAACCGCCTGCGCGCCTGCGTCAGCGGCAACGATCTCGTCGCGCGGTTAGGCGGCGACGAATTCGCCATCATCAAGGCCGGCACAAAAGACCAGGCCGAGCTGGCGGCACTCGCCGACACGATCCTCAACGTGCTGCGCACGCCGGTGAACTGCAAGGATCAGGAAATCCAGACCGATGCCAGCATCGGCATCGCGATCGCGCCCGACCACGGCGACAATCTCGACGAGCTGCTCAAGCGCGCTGATCTTGCAATGTATGCGGCGAAATCGGAAGGCCGCGGCACCTTCCGCATCTTCGTGCCCGAATACGACGCCAAGGCCGGGCTGCGCCGCCAGCTCGAGCTCGATCTGCGGCAGGCGCTCGCGCGCGGCGAGTTCGAGGTGCATTACCAGCCGCTGGTCGACCTCGCGGCCAACGTCGTGAACGGCTGCGAGGCGCTGCTGCGCTGGCACCATCCCGAGCGCGGCATGGTCTCGCCCGCGGACTTCATTCCGGTCGCGGAAGACACCGGATTGATCGGCGAGATCGGCGAATGGGTCCTGAGGCAGGCCTGCACCGAGGCCGCCAGTTGGCCAGGCGATATCCACATCGCCGTCAACGTCTCGCCGGTGCAGTTCCGCTCCCGGACGCTGGCGCTGAAGGTCGCCGCCGCGCTCGCGGAATCAGGCCTTGCGCCCGGCCGGCTCGAGCTCGAAATCACCGAAACCGTGCTGATCCGCGACGACGAGGAAGCGCTGACGATCCTCCAGCAGCTGCGCGAGCTCGGCGTGCGCATCGCGCTCGACGATTTCGGCACCGGCTATTCGTCGCTGAGCTATCTGCACCGCTTCCCGTTCGACAAGATCAAGATCGACCGCAGCTTCATCAGCGACATCGGCCAGTCCGAGGATTCTTCGCCTATTGTCCAAGCCGTGGTGCACATGGCCGCCGCCCGCCACATGGCGACGACCGCCGAAGGTGTCGAGACAGAAGCCCAGCGCGAGGTGCTGCAAAAGCTCGGATGCAGCCAGATGCAGGGCTGGCTGTTCAGCCCGGCGGTGCCGGCGGCGAAGCTGAAGCTTTTGCTGGCGAAGCAGGCGGAAGCGGCCTGAGACTTTTTCCTCCGCGCCTTGCATTCGCGCGGGCGTTCCATATCTCCTTCGCATGATGAAGCTCACACTCGTCCAGGACCAGGCCATCCAGGCGCTCGTAGCGGGCGCCGTCGGCGCCGAGGCATTCGATCGCGTCTTCGCCGGCATCCGTTTCGACGAAATCGAGAGCACAATGCTCTACGCCTTCGCCAGGAACGAGGACGTCGCCTCCGACATCGAGGACAGCTATTCGCCTCTCATCGCCACAGTCGCATCGCGGGTGTTGGGCAAGCAGGTCGACGTCGTCGTCGTGATGCCGAAGGTCCTGCAATAGGACTCAGTCGATAAACGACGCAAGTTCCTCGGGTGTCCCTGCGGGAAACGCTTCCTTCAGAAAGTCGAGGAACGCGGATACGCGCGCACTCAGCAGCCGACGCGACGGATAGAGCGTCCAGAGAGCGATCTCGGGTCCGTCGACATTACCCCAGTGCACGAGCTTGCCGGCAGCGAGGTCACGGCTCACCAGCGAGACAGGAAGCCGCGCGGCACCGACACCGGCGCGCACCGCATCGCGGACCATGATGAGCGATGACAGGCGAAGCACCGGCTCGACCGTGATCCGTGAGCTTCCGTTTGACGCCACCACATCCCAAGCGGTCAGATCACTCGCTCCGCGCACCACGGCCGGTACGGCGCCATCGTCCGTCGGACGATCCAGGCTCGGGCTCGCCACCACCACCACCCGATCGCGTAGAAAGATTCGTCCGACAAGACTTTCGTCAGGATCCGGATTGACGCGGATCACCAGATCATGGCCCTCCTCGATCATGTTGACGGCGCGATCTTCCGTCGTGACCTCGAGGCGGACCTCCGGATATTTCAGCGCGAATGCTGCGGCGAGTTTTCCCATCGCGGCCTGTGAGAACAGAAGCGGCGCGCTGATCCGCAGCCGGCCGCGCGGACTGTCTCCGCCGGATGCGATCGCGGCTGCCGTCTCGTCGAGCTCGGCGAGCAACGCCCCAGTCCGCTCGTGGAGCGCCCGCCCTTCCTGGGTGAGCTTCAATATGCGCGTTCCGCGCTCGAACAGACGCAGATCGAGGCTGCTCTCCAGTTCGGAGACCCGGCGAGACAACGTCGCTTTTGGACGGCCGGTGGCTCGCGCGGCCCGTCCAAAGCCGCCGTGACGGGCGACCAGATTAAAATCGGCCAGCGCAAGCAAATCCATTTGTTCCACCAGTGAGACAGACTGTCCAAATATAGCGGCTATCGACCTGAATGTGGATCACTAGCTTGGGGGTGTCTTCCAACCCCAACCGGAGTGATCCCCATGACCATCCTCGTTACCGGTGCCACCGGCACTGTCGGCCGCAGCGTCGTCGAGCAGCTCGTCAAGCGCGGCGCCGACGTCCGCGCCCTCGTCCGCGATCCCGCGAAGGCCAGCTTCCCGGCTAGCGTGACCGCCGTGAAGGGCGACCTGCTCGATGTCGAGTCGATGCGCAGCGCACTCTCGGGTGTTTCGACCCTGTTCCTGCTCAACGCCGTGGTGCCGGATGAATTCACTCAGGCGCTGATCGCGCTGAACCTGGCGCGCGAGGCCGGCATCGAGCGGATCGTGTACCTGTCGGTGATCCACAGCGATGTCTACGTGAACGTGCCGCACTTCGCCGGCAAGTACGGTGTCGAGCGGATGATCGAGCAGATGGGCCTCAACGCCACGATCCTGCGCCCCGCATATTTCATGAACAACGAGATCACGATCAGGGACGTGGTGACCGGATACGGCATCTACCCGATGCCGATCGGCAGCAAGGGCCTCGCGATGATCGACGCGCGCGACATCGGCGAGGTCGCCGCCATCGAGCTGATCCGTCGTGAGAGGTCTGCCGTGCCGCTTCCGCGCGACCGGATCAATCTTGTCGGTCCCGATACGCTGACCGGCGCAAAGGCCGCCGCCATCTGGTCGGAGGTGCTGGGCCGCACCATCGCCTATCCCGGCGACGACACCGCCGGCTTCGAGAACAACCTCAGACAGTTCATGCCGGGCTGGATGGCCTTCGACATGCGGCTGATGAGCGAGCGCTTTCTCACCGACGGAATGCTCCCCGAGACCGGCGACGTCGAGCGGCTGACGTCACTGCTGGGCCGTCCCTTGCGCTCCTATCGCGACTTCGTCGCCGAGATCACAGCCTCCTCCTGAACCAGACAACGACAATCAGGGAATACGACCATGATCGACACTGACGCCAAGACTTCCCCCTCCAAGACTTCCCCTTCGAAGATTCTGGTGCTCGGAGCGACCGGCGGCACCGGGCGTCTGATCGTCAGCCAGGCTCTGGCGCGCGGACATCAGGTCACCGCGCTGGTGCGGTCAGCCGCGAAGGCGAGCGATCTGAAAGGCGCCAGGCTGATCGTCGGAGACGTCCGCGACGAGAGTGCGTTGCGCGAAGCCCTCAAGGGACAGGACGCCGTCGTCAGCGCGCTCGGCACGCCGGCAAGCCCATTCCGCGAGGTGACGCTGCTCTCGACCGCGACGCGCGCGCTGGTCGACGCGATGAAGGCCAAGCACGTCTCGCGCCTGTTGTGCATCACGGGGATGGGCGCCGGCGAAAGCGCCGGGCATGGCGGCTTTCTCTTCGACAGACTGATATTCCCGCTTCTGTTGCGCAAGGTCTACGCCGACAAGGACCGGCAGGAAGCCATCGTCAGGGACAGCGGGCTCGACTGGGTTCTCGTTCGCCCCGCCGTCCTGAATGACAAGCCCGGCCGCGATGCGATCCGCTCGCTTACGGAGCTCTCCAACTTTCATGGCGGCACGATATCGCGCGCGGACGTTGCGGCGTTCGTGCTGGATCAACTGCGGACCGATGCCTGGCTGCATCGTTCTCCGTTGATCACATGGTGACAGAAATCTGCGTATCAGCCGATGCAGTGATCCACGCGGCGTGACCTCGCGATCAAACCACGCTACCCTCTTGGGACAAGAACAAGAGGAAACGCCAATCGTGTACGACTTCATTATCGTGGGCGGCGGCTCGGCGGGGTCCGTGCTGGCCCACCGGCTCTCCGCCAAGAGTGCCAACAAGGTCCTGCTCTGCGAAGCCGGTCAGGACACGCCACCCGGCAACGAGCCGGCCGAAATTCGAGACAGCTATCCGGGCACGGCCTATTTCGATCCGCGCTTCCACTGGACCGAGCTGAAGGTCACGACGCAGGTCGTCAGCCACAACAATCCGAACGAAGCGCGGCCGCCTTTACGCAAATACGAGCAGGCGCGCGTGCTGGGCGGCGGCTCGTCGATCAACGGCCAGATGGCCAACCGCGGCGCACCGACCGATTACGACGAATGGGATGCGCGCGGCGCCGAGGGGTGGACCTGGAACGACGTGCTGCCGTTCTTCAAGAAGGTCGAGCGCGACCTCGATTTTGACGGCCCCTATCACGGCAAGGACGGCCGAATTCCGGTGCGCAGAATTCCAAGGGAGCACTGGACGCGGCATTCGCAGGCCTTCGCCGACGCCTTTCAGCAGGCCGGCCATCCATTCGTAGCCGACCAGAACGGCGAGTTCGTCGACGGCTATTTCCCGGTGACGCACTCCAACCAGGCCGAGCAACGCGTCTCGGCCGCGATGGGCTATCTCGATCGCGACACGCGCAAGCGCGCCAATCTGACGATCTCCACCGGCACGCAGGTGAGAGAGCTGCTGTTCGAAGGCACCCAATGCGTCGGCGTGAAGGCGGTCGTCGACGGACGGGAGCAGGAATTCCGCGGCCGCGAGATCATTCTCTCCTCGGGCGCGATCCATTCGCCGGCGCATCTGCTGCGTGCCGGCATCGGCCCGGTCGGCCACCTCAAGGATCTCGGGATTCCCGTCCTGATGGGCTTGCCGGGCGTCGGCCAGCGCCTGATGGATCATCCCTCGATTTCGCTGTCGTCATTTGTTCGCCGCGGCGCGCGCATGAACGAGCATACCAGGCGCCACATGCAACTGGGCCTTCGTTATTCGTCCGGGCTCGCGGGCGTGCCGAAGGGCGACATGTTCGTCGTTCTGCTCAGCAAATCGGCCTGGCACGCGGTCGGCGAGCAAATCGGCTCGCTGCTGACCTTCGTCAACAAGACCTATTCGGAGACCGGACAGGTCAAGCTTGCCTCGCGCGATCCCTCGGCCGAGCCGATCGTCGAGTTCAATCTGCTGTCCGACCGGCGTGATCTCGATCGCCTGATGAGCGGCTTCCGCAAAATGGCGGCGGTGCAGATGAGCGACGTGGTCAAGGCGGTGACGGACAAGCCGTTTCCGGCCGCCTATACCGACAAGGTCCGCAAGATCGGCGTGGTCAACACCAGGAACAGGATCTTGACCAAGATCGCCGCGACGCTGATGGACGGTCCGGCGGCGCTGCGCCACTACATGATCGATAATTTCGTCGTCGAAGGTTTCACCTTCGACCAGGTGATCAACGACGACGAGGCGCTGGAAGCGTTCGTGCGCAATGCGACGATCGGCGTCTGGCACGCCTCCTGCTCATGCCGCATGGGCCTGGCCAGCGATCCGATGGCGGTGGTCGACAACCAGGGACGCGTCAAGGGCATCCAGGGCCTGCGCGTCGTCGACGCCTCGATCTTCCCGGTGGTGCCCTGCGCCAACACCAATTTTCCGGTGCTGATGACGGCGGAGAAGATCGCAGCCGCGATGCAGTGAGCGAGCCCGGCAGGACGAGGCCCGGAAACGGAGGCGAATCCAAACCGGACCTCGGACCGCGGGCTTCGCCGTGAAGGCGGACCCAACGATCGAGCGGCAACGCCTCTATGAGGTCAAAAGTTCACATCAGCCGCTTGGCGGCACGCACTTCGACGAACTCGGCGTCGGGATGCGTGACGATGGTGGCGAACATGATGCCGCTGATGATGAGCGACCAGGCGGTGTTCCAACAAATCCAAAACACGTGTCAGCCTCCGTTTCGGTGTCCACCCGCAAGACGGGGATAACGGCGGAAGAAGGCTTGCCGTTCCCGAACGATCCTGTGGCCGGCGCCTACGGCTTGGGCAGGCGAAGCGCAACGCTAGTAAAGTTAGTCGGCAAGACCTTGCGATCGGTTTAACCGGTGTGGCGCTTTGCCACGACATCCCCGGTCCGCGACACCCCAGGCTGTGAACGAGTTCATAGGGTCGTCGCCGGTTGCAGTGCAGGATGGCTCGAACCTTCGACCGACGGATTTGGCCTGATGCGGAAACGGCTCGTCGCCTGGACCATTTTGACCTCGGCGCTGCTCGCAGTTGCGGTGTGGACCGTGCTCGGGCCGCCCGACCATCCCGCCGGCCCGCATCTGCCCTCCCGCGACCTGACGGCGGCTGTGCGGTAGATTCTTGCTTTGACGCGTTTTCTTCACGCGAACCGGTATCCACTTCGCTCGAAAACGCTTTTGGACCGATACAATTTCAGCATCGATCGATCTCAATTGGAATTTGGTGCGGTGACGCGCCTGCCGCTATCCTACCCGGCAAAACAACAACGCCGCACATCCCAGGAGGAGCCCATGTTGAGACCGACCAGCCGCATCGCGTCCCGCGCTGCGATCGCCACCACCCTCACTTTTCTCACCCTCATTTCGGGAGTCCGCGCCGGCATGGCCGAGACCTTCGCCTATGTCGGCAACGCCGACAGCAACGACATCAGCGTGTTCAAGCTGGCCGAGAGCGGCGAGATGACCCCGGTGCAGACGGCTGCTTTCACGGGCGTCGAAAAACCGGGATCCTCGACCCCGCTCGCGATCACGCCCGACCACCGCGTGCTGATTGCCGGCGTGCGCTCGCAGCCGTTCCTCGCGGTCAGCTTCGCGATCGATCCCAAGACCGGCCAGCTCAGCCCTGTCGGCAGCGGGCCGCTCGCCGACAGCATGGCCAACATCGCCACCGACCGCGGCGGCAAGGTGCTGTTCAGCGCCTCCTATGGCGGCAACAAGGTCGCGCTGAATCCGCTTCAGGCCAACGGCGTCGTGGCCGAGCCGAAGCAGGTGATCCCGACCGGGCTGAACGCGCACGCCTTCCTGCCTTCTCCCGACAACCGCTTTGTGTTCGCAACCAATCTCGGCTCCGACCAGGTGCTGGCCTTCGCCTTCGACGCCACGGCGGGCACGCTGACGCCGAGCGATCCGCCCTTGTTCAAGACGCCGGAGAAATCCGGGCCGCGGCACTTCGTGTTCCACCCCAACGGCAAGTTCGTCTACCTCATCCACGAGCTGAACGCCGACGTCGCGGCCTACAGCTATGAAGCCAAGAGCGGGGCCTGGACCGAGATCCAGCGCACCACCGCGTTGCCTGAGGGATTCAACGGAAAACCCTGGGCCGCCGACATCCACATCACCCCGGACGGCCGCTTCCTCTACGCCTCCGAGCGCACCACCAACACGCTCACCGCCTACAAGGTCGACGCGACGAGCGGCAAGCTGACCACGATCGGCAGCGTGCCGACCGAGAAGCAGCCGCGCGGCTTCAACATCGATCCCTCCGGCCGCTACCTCGCCGCGGTCGGCGAGCTCTCCGACGGCATGACGATCTATGCCATCGACCAGAGCAGCGGCGCACTCGCCAAGCTGAAATCCTATCCCACCGGCAAGAAGCCGAATTGGGTGGAGTTTTTGAGCTTGCAGTGAAGGCTCTTACCCTCCCTTGGATGAACAGTGCAGGAGCCTGCCGTGCGAGCGGGGCCAGCATGGTTCGAGACGCCCGCTTTGGCGGGCTCCTCACCATGAGGGTCTGATATTTCGCCGCGAAACACGACGTCATCCTGAGGGCCCGCCGGAGGCGGGCGTCTCGAAGGATGGCCGCAGGGGTGGCTGCCAGCAGCGAACCTTACCCCCTCTCCCAAAGACTAATTCAACAGGCGGCATCGCGCCGCCTGTGCTGCGGCATTCTCATCCGGCCGGATCTCGATCGGCTCTTGGCCCACCGCTAGCGCTTCTGCTATCGATGAGGCCGTCAGGGCCCCAACCGGAATGACCGATGCGTCCATTGCCTGCGCCTTCCATTTCCCGAAAATTCGTTGCGCTCGCCGGATTGCTGCTGCTGTCCGCCCCGCTCGCGCGCGCAGCCGAAGACGACGCGCCGAAGGGGCCGGCGGTCACCGTGCTGAAAGTCGCAAAATCCTGCTTCTCCGACATCGTCGAGGCCACCGGCACGATCATCGCGCGCGAGGAGACCTCGGTGCGGCCGGAGCGTCCCGGCCTGAAGGTCACGGAGGTGCTGGCGGAGGCGGGCGAGACCACCACGGCCGGCCAGGTGCTGGCGCGGCTGGCGCTGCCCGAAGGTGGCACGCTTCAAGTAACGGCGCCCGTTGCGGGTGTGATCGCGACATCGACCGCGCAGATCGGCAACCTCGCCTCGGCCAAGGGCGAGGCGCTGTTCACGATCGTGGCGCGCAGCGAATATGATCTCGTCGGCCTGGTCGCGACCAGCGATATCCGCAGACTCGCGGTCGCCCAGCAGGCGACCGTGCGCATTGCCGGCGCCGGCGATCTCGACGGCAAGGTGCGCCGCATCGGCCCGACCGTCGAACCGAACATCCAGCAGGGCATGGTCTATATCGGCATCTCCTCGCAGAAGCGGCTGCTGCTGAACGCGAGCGGACGTGCGCTGATCAAGACCGGCCAGAGCTGCAATGTCGCAGTCCCCCTCACCGCCGTGCAATATTCATCCGCCGGCACCGTAGTGCAGGTGATCCGCCGCAACCGCGTCGAGACCAAGCGCGTCGAGGTCGGATTGATGTCGGGCGGCAATATCGAGGTCCGCGACGGCCTCAACGAAGGCGACGTCGTCGTCGCCCGCGCCGGCGCGCTGCTGCGCGAAGGCGATCCCGTGCGCCCGGCGATGGCCGCGGAAGCTGCGAAGTAAGTCGCTTGTCCCGGACGCGCTGCAGCGTGCAACGCTGCTGCGCAGAGCCGGGACCCATTTGTCCGCAAGCGACAGGCTAAAAAGAATGGGCCTCGGCTCAGCGTCGCATCATTGCATGATGCGCCGCGTCCGGGGCACGAGACGTCGCAAACCCTCGATAGCCTAACCGCCGGCCTGGTCGAAATTCACGTCTTCGAGCAATGACGACGACACGCTCGGGATCTGGTCGCCTTCGGAGGCGCGGGAGATGGCGACGCGGGTCTTGTTGAAGACGCTCTCGGCGCTGCCCTGCGCATTGATGTTGCCGAGCAGCTCGCTGACCAGCACGCTGTGCTCGCCCTTGCCGTCATCGACGACCTTGCCGGGCGAGGCCGAGGAGAGGATCAGCGCGTTATCGGGCGTGCCGATCGGCGCGAGACCGTGGCTGTAGGACCGGAAGCGGCGCTCATAGGGGTTACGGCGGGACGCATCGACGACGACGAGCTTGGCCTTGGCGCCCTGCTCCTTCATCATGCCGAGCACGCCCTCGATGGAGACGCCCTGGCGGCGGACGTCGCTTTCCTTCCAGATCGCAGCATCGACCGGCAGCATGTAGCTCTCGCGGCCGGCCTGCACGCCGTAGCCGCCGAAGAACAGCATGACGACGGTGTCGCGCTTGATCCGGGACTTCAGGCGGTTGACGGCGCGGACCATGTCGTCCTTGGTCGCGTCTTCCACCATGTCGACATCAAAACCGTTCTTGCGCAGGGTCGAGGACAGCGCACGGGCGTCGTTGATCGACTGCGTCAGCGGCGCGGTGGCGTCGGGATAATGTCCATTACCGATGACGAGGGCGAGCCGCGAGGTCTGGCCGATCGAACCGGTGACCTGGTCGGTCGTAACAGCCTTGGCGGCATCGAGCGCGCGCATGTTGAGGGCAGCATGGGCACCGATCACGAGCGAGACCGTGCCGATGAGGGCTGCGGCCACCGCGATCGTGCGTCGGGAAATGTCGAGCTGCGTTACATTCATCTCGCTTCATTCCTGTCAGTGCCAAAGACCATTCAAGCGCGCGCACACAGTTTGAGTAGCGCGATAGCGTCTTCAGGTTTGAGGGATTGGCCGGGGATGTGCCCCCGAACTGCGCGCAATTTGCGGCGCCGCACCAAACAAACCCTTAACCGGATATAGCCTCCCCGGCAATAGATCGCCCAAAAATTGAGCTAAGTTGCTGAATATATTGGTTAATCCTCCGATCCGAAGAGCGGCATTTTTCGCTTCCCAGTAGTCTTCCGGGGCTCCATCATGCAGCCCTCGTGCCGAGTTTTGCCGTGACTGCCGTCACATTTGTATTTCCCGCGAATCCGGGTAGCTTTTTCAACGACTTGCAGGGGGTGGCGTGCGGACGGGTGCTTGCTCGCCGGCCCTGGGCAAGGCCCCGCGACCAGGTATTTCATGAGCTTTCATTATTTCGCCGGCGCCGCCTGCCGGGCGCTGACGGCGCGCAAAGACGGCCCCTCGCTTTACGATGTCTGCGATCCCGTCTTGTCGGGCTCCGCCAGCGGCGATCCGCATCTGGCCAAGTTCTACAAGACCGCGCTCGGTAATCCCGCATTGCGAATACTGCTCCGCCGCGCGGGCGTGCCCGAGCTGCGGGACGAGGCGAAGCTGACCCGGCTGCGCGAGGCGCTGGTGCGCGCCCGCGACGAGGCCGAGCCCGACTGGGCGGCGGTCGGCCAGCCCGTCGCCGATCTCGTCGACAGCATCGCGCTCGATCATCCCAAACCGCCGCCGGCGATGTTCACCGGCTCCGCGCCGTCGCAGGCGCAGATCGACGGGGTCATCCGCGACTGCGCGCAGCATCTGCTCGGCTCGTACCGCAAAAACGGTTTTCTGCCGACCTATGCTGCCTTCAACCTGATCGGCGACCCTGATTTTCGCGGCCGCGAGCTGATCATGGCGCTCACCGGGCTGAACGCGCGCGGCTACAAGAACTCCTCGCTGCTGTTCAATCTCGCCCGCGTCTTCATCGCGCGCTCGCAGGCCCGCGCCGTGGTCAATCCGCCCTGGACCGGCATCGCCGAGCCGATGTGGGAGCCGGTGCAGATCCGTCACCGCTCGGCCTATTACGATGCGTTCTTCATCGAGGCGCTGCTCAGCTTCGTCGAGACCGGGCTCGCCTCGCCCGCCGACAAGAACGCGGCCGAGCGCGCGATCGCCGACATGGTCGATTTCTGCGTCAATATCAGCCGCGAGGAGGTCGAGGGCAGCGACGGCGCGCGCTTCAACGTCATCACCGCGCTGGCGCCGGCGCCGCATCCGCGCTTTTCCCGCTATTTCGCGCAGATCAAGCAGGACCTCGGCTTCGGCGTCTACGTGCCGGATTGCGACACCACGGCCTGCTCGATCTCGGCTGCGACGCAGGCGGGCTGCACCGATCCGATCCTCGACCAGCCGCTGCTGGACTTCTATTCCGGCTACCAGGTGCGCGCCGGCGTCAACGAGCCGCGCGTGACCGTGCCGATCAACGACAATATCGACTATGAGGGCGGGGTTGCGACCTGGATCGACAACCTCAAGGGCGAGCGGCCCTACGGCAACGATCTCGATCCGACGCTCAACCTCGACATTCTCGAGGTGAGCTTTCGTAACCTGGCGCGCTGGAAAGTATTGGAGACGCCGGCGCGGCTGGCGACGGTTCATCGCATCATCGGCTTCCAGAAGCGGCTGGCGGCCAGCGGCGCCTTCGCCAATCCGCGCTCACACATCTATTATTTGCCGGAGCTCTACAGCGCCTATTTCGGCCGCTGCTATGCGGCCTTCCTGGCACTGCCGCTGGCGGCGCAGGCCATCATCGATCCCGGCGGCGATTTCGATTTCATCCGCCACCGCGTGCTCTCCTATGTGAAGGGCGAGCTGATGGCCGCGGAGATGAACGTGTTCGACGCGGCGCTGGCGCTGATCGCGCTCGGCCATCTCGGCGCCGACCCGCGCGCCTTCGCGCCGGCGCTGAACGTCATTATCACCCAACTCGGCGAAGGCGGTCGCCGCGGCCCGTTCCGTGCCTATGAGTGGAACAAGATGAAGACCCCGACGCGGATTCTGGTCGGTGGTCCCGAGGTGACGTCGGCGTTCGTGCTGATGGGGCTGGCGGTGGCGAAGCGGGCGATGGCAGGGCGGGAGTGAGATGGTCTCGTGCCCCGGACGCAGCGCAGCGCCTCTTCGGCGGTGCGCTGCAGAGCCGGGGCCCATCTCGCCAAAAGCTCGCCTGGGGTTTTCTGGGTCCCGGCTCTGCCGAGCGGCGTTGCACGCCGCACCGCGTCCGGGACACGAGAGTTGTTCGCCCAATGACGGGAAGTTGAAAGCCTATCCGTTAGGCATAAGCTGGCCCGCAGGCCAAAAGCCGACCACAATTGCGGGCTCTATCGAGGTTTCATCACACGCGGACCGGCATGTTGCGAAAATTCCTGATTGCGCTGTCTTTGCTCAGCTTATCTTGGCTCGCTCTCCCGTCGCTGGCCGAGGCCGCCGACATCACCGGCACGGCCAAAGTCCGCTCCGGCGATTCCGTCGTGATCGGAAACACGCGCGTCCGCCTCGGCGGCATCGATGCACCCGCGGTCGACCAGCTCTGCCTCAACACCAAGAGCGAGCGCTGGACCTGCGGCATCGCGGCCCGCGACGAGCTCGCCAAATACACCGAGGGCAAGAGCTGGGTCTGCCATACACGGTCGATCGACCGGCGCGGCCGCACCGTGGCGCGCTGCGACGTCGGCGGCGAGGACATCCAGAAATGGCTGGCGCGCGCCGGCTGGGCGCTGTCCTACACCCGCGTCTCGCATGACTATGATTCGGACGAGGCTGCCGCGCGTGAGGCCAAGGCCGGGATGTGGCAGGGCGCCTTCATCGCGCCCTGGGACTGGCGCGTCCGCAACAAGAAGACGACGATATTGGGTGCCACCAAGCCGCCGGAGGGAGCGCATGCGGTGCTGCTCGCCTCGGCCTCGGGGCCGGTCGCCCCCGCGCCCGACTGCACCATCAAGGGCAATGTCAACACCGCCGGCGAGTGCATCTATCACCAGCCGACCAGCCGCTGGTACACCCAGATCAAGATGAAGATCAGCAAGGGCACCCGCTGGTTCTGCTCGGTCGAGGAGGCGGAGGCCGCCGGTTGTCGGGAGACCAAACGATAGCGCATGGTCCGGAAAAGTGTGCAGCGGTTTTCCGGCAAGACCATGCTCAAAAAACAAAAAGCGACCGTCTGGCCTGCGTTTTAGGCGCTTTTCTTGCATCGCAGCGCCGCGTAAAAGTAGGAATCAGCGACCCACCATCCTGTTCTCAACCAACAAGGACTGATAGCAATGACCGTTCGCGCGGGCCGGGAATTTCTGGCCATCCCCGGGCCCACCACGATGCCCGACGAAGTGCTGCGGGCCATGCACCGTCCGGCGATCGACATCTACTCCAAGGAGATGCACGAGCTGACCAACAGCCTGCTCGGGGACGTCTCGAAGCTGTTCGCAACCAAGGGCCAGTCTTACATCTACATCGCCAACGGTCATGGCGCCTGGGAAGCCGCTTTGAGCAATGTTTTGTCGCGAGGCGACAAGGTGCTCGTGCTGGAGAGCGGACGCTTCGCGATCGGCTGGGGCAATGCGGCCGCCCTGATGGGCGCCGAGGTCGAGGTGCTCAAGGGCGACTGGCGCCGCGCGGTGCGGCCTGATGAGGTCGAGGAGCGCCTGCGCCGCGACAAGGAGCACAAGATCAAGGTCGTCGTCGTCGTTCAGGTCGACACGGCCAGCGGTGTGCAGAACGACATCGAGGCGATCGGCAAGGCGATCAAGGCCAGCGGCCATCCCGCGCTGTACATGGTCGACACCGTGGCCTCGCTCGGCTGCATGCCGTTCGAGATGGACAAATGGGGCGTCGACGTCGCGATGTCCGGCTCGCAGAAGGGCCTGATGACACCGCCCGGCCTCGGCTTCGTCGCCGCCAACGCGCGCGCGCGCGAGGTGCAAAAGAAGGCGAATATGTCGACGCCCTATTGGAGCTGGAGCGAGCGCGAGGGCACCGAGAATTATCGCAAATATGCCGGCACCGCGCCGGTGCATCTGTTGTTCGCCTTGCGCCAGGCTATCGACATGCTGCACGAGGAAGGGCAGGAGAACGCCTTCCGCCGCCACAGCCTGCTCGGCGAAGCCGCGCGCCGCGCGGTGGGGGCATGGTCGGAAGGCCAGGTGCTCGGCTTCAATATCGCCGAAGCCAGCGAGCGCTCCAACACCGTGACCACGGTGACCATGAGCAACGGCCATGATCCGGCAGTGCTGCAACGCTATTGCAAGGACAAGTGCGGCGTCGTGCTCGGCACCGGCATCGGCGACCTCTCCGGCCAGGCCTTCCGCATCGCCCATATGGGCCATGTGAATGCGCCGATGCTGCTGGGTACGTTAGGGGTGATCGAAATCGCCCTGAACGCGCTGAAGATCCCGCACGGCAAGGGCGGGCTGGAAGCCGCGGTGTCGTATCTCGGTGAAGAGGTGGCGGCTTAACTGGCCCTCGTGCCCCGGACGCAGCGCAGCACGGAGTGATGCGCTGCTGAGCCGGGGCCCACTGGCTGCGATGGGTCCCGGCTCAGCGGAGCGGCACTTCGCGCCGCACCGCGTCCGGGACACGAAAGCGGGTATCGTCGTGCACGAAGCCCCGCATCTTGCTTCGCTCATGCGGGCTACGGCTGGTTCACTGGCGGCACGCGGTACGCCTCGATCTGCGCCTTCAACTCATCCAACGACGCGAGCGGCTTGCTCGGATCCACCCGATATTCCCCACTCGCGAGCCACTCCAGCACTTTCGCATCCACCACCGGCGAATGGTGGATGACGTCGCTGTAATTATCGAGGTCGTGCGTCACCGCCTCGATCGCGCGGAAATCATAAAGGCGAACGTTGGGAAGCTGCGTCAGGCGCTGCGCAATCACCGCCGTGAGATCGGTGACGATCTTCAGCGCCTCTGGTGCCGCATCGCGCATGGCGACGAATTGCAGGATCGAATAAGGCGGGAAGTAGATGTCGAAGGTCACGTCCGGATGGCGCGTGATCAAACCGACGGCATCGCGCTCGAAATGCCGCACCATGACCTCGTAGCCATAGCCTTCGCCGAGAAAACGGCTGCGCACGGGACTGGTGATGTAGGCGAAGGCGGCAAGCGTCCTCTTAGCGTTGTAACCGCGTGCGACGTCGAAATCGCGCGGCAGTGCGTAGATGTCGTCGACATCCGCCAGCGCAAACTTGACGGGCAGATAAGGCGCCGCGCGCGTCAGCGGCTCTCGCAATGGCGGAACAGACCTCAGCAAGGCGAACAGGGATTCCTTCGCCATCGCGGCGCTGAACAGATAGGACGCGATGCCCTTCGTCGTCCTGCGGTAGAGATCGGCCGACAGAAAAGGATCGGCCTCGATGTTGGCCGCATCGACGAAGATAAAATCGTCCATCTCCCAGATCACGCGCCGGGCGCCGCGGTCGATCGCCTGCTCCAGCACAAAGCCCTGCTGGCGCGAATTGGAGCCGGTCATTGCCAGCTTGAGCGAATGCACCCCGAGTGTGCGGTCGATATCGCTCTGGCGAAAATGGATCGCGAGCGAGGTCCCCATGAAGGCGGTGTCGAACGACTGGCTGCGGATCAGTCCGGCATTCTGCACGCGCGTATCGTCGGAATAGATGGCGAGACGCGAAGGACGGAACAGTTGCAAGGGATCGACGAGATAAGTGAGTGCGGCCGCGCCGAGCGCGCAGATCACACTCGCGAGCAGAAGACGCCTCAGATGTGTGAAGGTGCCTCGCATCAGAACCGGAAATAGATGAATTCGCTGTGGCTCTGGATGCCCAGAATGCCGAACGCGAGCACCAGCGATGCGCCGTAGAGAAACAGCGGCCGCAGCCGCCCACCTCGAAAGTCCTCGCCGACCCTGCGATTGGCATGATCGTAGCCCATGATGCCTTGCGTGTTTGGCGCGAACCACACCAGTGCGGCATAGATCGAGACCTGCACCAGCGCCGCGATTTCTTCACGGCCGGAGACGATGGTCGAAGGATCGGTCATGGCGGTGAGCATCCGCAGCGCCCAATCGACCCGTTCGGCCCGGAAGAACACCCAGGCGACGACGACGGCGAGGAAAGTCAGCACGGCGCCGGCGATGCGGACCGGGCGCGCGAGAGCCGAAGGGATGTTGGGCACCAGCGCGTTGAAAGCGTGATTGATGCAGAGATAGGCGCCGTGCAGCGCGCCCCAAACGACAAACGTCCAGGCCGCGCCGTGCCAGAGCCCGCCGAGCAGCATCGTGATCATCAAATTGACGTAGCGCAGCACGCGGCCATGGCGATTGCCGCCGAGCGGGATGTAGAGATAGTCGCGCAGGAACTGCGACAGCGTCATGTGCCAGCGCCGCCAGAACTCGACGATGCTGGTGGCCTTGTATGGCGAGTTGAAATTGATGGGCAGAAAAATGCCGAACATCAACGATATCCCGATCGCCATGTCGGAATAGCCGGAAAAGTCGAAATAGAGCTGGAAGGTGTAGGCGAGCGCGCCGAGCCAGGCCTGATCAAAACTCGGGAAGCGCGCCTCGAAGGCGAGCGCGACCAGCGGCTGGATGCCGTCGGCAAGGCAGGTCTTCTTGAACAGGCCGATGGCGAAGATGATGACACCGCACAGGATCAGATGCGCGTCCGGATGCTTTGATTCCTCCCGCTCGAATTGCGGGATCATGTCCTTGTGGTGGAGGATCGGTCCCGCGATCAGATGCGGGAAATAGGTCACGAACAGCGCGTAGTGCGGCAAGGCGTAGGCCGCGACCTGGCCACGATAGGCATCGACCAGGAACGCGATCTGGGTGAACGTGTAGAAGGAGATGCCGACCGGGAGCAGGATGTGGACCGCGGCATGCGTGCCGAGCAGCGCATTGAGATTGTCGGCGGCGAAGCCGGCATATTTGAAGATGCCGAGCATGAGGAGATCGCCGGTGACGCCGAGGGCGAGCGCCACCTTGCGTTGTGACGCCCCGAGCTGCGCCACGATCAGGAGATGGCCGATGCCATAGTTGAAAGCGATCGAGATCAGCAGCAGGGCCACGAACTGCCAGTTGCCGATCGCATAGAAGGCGAGCGAGGCCAGCGCCAGCCAGATCACCGGCGTCAGATTGCTGCGCCGCCCGAGCCAGAAATAGCCGGCCAGCACCACGGGGAGGAACAGCAGGATGAACGGGTAGGAATTGAACAGCATCAGGCTGGACCGGCGGCGGGGGTATTGCCCGTAAAGCATACAAGGGCACGATCAACAACCCGGCGACTTGGCACAGTCCTTGGCGCAGCCCGCTGGCAATTCGCAGAAACAGGACGATATAAGGTCGAACACGCATCTCAACGAGGATCGAGTGACCCAGGCCAAAACACCTTCCCTGCCCCCCGTCGCCCCGCGCCGGCCGCATTCCTTCACCCACCACGGCATTACCGTGACCGACGACTATGCCTGGCTGAAGGACGAGAAATGGCAGGAGGTGCTGCGCGAGCCCAAGGTGCTCGATCCCGACATCCGCAAATATCTTGATGAGGAGAACGTCTACACCGAGAGCCTGCTCGGCCACACCGCTGGCTTGAAGAAGATTCTGGTGCGCGAGATGCGCGGGCGAATCAAGGAAGACGATTCCAGCGTGCCGTCACCGGACGGGCCCTTCGCCTATTTCCGCCGGTTTCGCGAGGGCGGGCAGCACGAGCTGTTCGGCCGCATGCCGCGCGATGGCGGCGAGGGCCATATCGTGCTCGACGGCGACGCGCTCGCCAAGGACCACAAATATTTCAAGTTCGGCGGCAGCCGGCACTCGAACGATCACAAGCTGCAGGCCTGGAGCGCCGACACCAAGGGCTCGGAGTATTTTACGATCCGCGTCCGCGACTGGGCGACGGCTAAGGATTTTGACGATCTCGTCGAGGAGACCGACGGCGGCGTGGTCTGGAGCGCGGATGCAAAATCCTTCTTCTATGTGAAGCTCGACGACAACCACCGCCCGATGCAGGTGTGGCGGCACAAGCTCGGCACCAAACAAGCCGACGACACGCTTGTCTATGAAGAGCAGGATTCCGGCTGGTTCACCCATCTGCACGAGAGCACCAGCGGCCGCTTCTGCGTGATTGCCGGCGGCGATCACGAAACATCCGAGCAGCGGCTGATCGATCTCGCCCATCCGGAGGCGCCGCCGCTTCTGGTCGCGGCGCGCGAGGAGGGCGTGCAATATTCGCTGGCCGACCGCGGCGACGAGCTGTTCATCCTCACCAATGCCGATGACGCCATCGACTTCAAGATCGTCACGGCGCCGCTTCGCTCGCCCGAGCGCAAGAACTGGCGCGATCTGATCCCGTATCGTCCGGGCATCTACATCATCGACCTCGATCTCTATTCCGGCCATCTGGTGCGGCTGGAGCGCGCCAATGCGCTGCCGGGAATCGTGATCCGCGACCTCGCGACGAAGGACGAGCACGCCATCGCCTTCGACGAGGCCGCCTATTCGCTGGATACGATGGGCTCCTACGAATTCGACACGACGAATTTGCGCTTCGCCTATTCGTCGATGACGACGCCGTCGGAAGTCTATGATTATGACATGGTCAAGCGCGCGCGCACCCTGCGCAAGCGGCAGGAGATCCCGTCCGGCCACAACGCCGCCGATTATGTCACCACGCGCATCATGGCGAAGGCGCATGATGGCGCCGAGGTGCCGGTGTCGATCCTGTATCGCCGCGGCTTGAAGCTCGACGGCACGGCGCCGCTGCTGCTCTACGGCTACGGCTCCTACGGCATGGCGATGCCGGCCTCGTTCAGCGCCAACCGCCTGTCGCTGGTCGATCGCGGTTTTGTTTACGCCATCGCCCATATCCGCGGCGGCGCCGACAAGGGCTGGGGTTGGTATCTCGACGGCAAGCGCGAGAAGAAGACCAACTCGTTCGATGATTTCTCAGCCAGCGCCCGTGCGCTGATCGATGCGAAATACACCAGCGCCAAGCGCATCGTCGGCCATGGCGGCTCGGCGGGCGGCATGCTGATGGGCGCCGTCGCCAACCGCGCCGGCGAATTGTTCGCGGGCATCGTCGCGGAAGTGCCGTTCGTCGACGTGCTCAACACCATGCTCGACGACACGCTGCCGCTGACGCCGCCGGAATGGCCGGAATGGGGCAACCCGATCGAGAGCGAGAAGGATTTTCGCACGATCCTGTCGTACTCGCCCTACGACAATGTCGCGGCAAAGGACTATCCGGCGATCCTGGCGATGGGCGGCTTGACCGATCCGCGCGTGACTTACTGGGAACCGGCGAAGTGGATCGCGCGCCTGCGCGCCACCATGAGCGGCGGTGGCCCGGTGCTTCTCCGCACCAACATGGGCGCGGGCCATGGCGGCGCTTCGGGGCGCTTCGACCGTCTCGACGAAGTCGCGATCGTCTATGCGTTCGCGCTGTGGGCGGCGGGGATGGCGGAGGCTTAACTTCGTAGCCCGGATGGAGCGCAGCGAAATCCGGGACTCGTGCAAACCGCAACACCGTTACCGGATTACGCTTTGCTCCATCCGGGCTCCGGGCCTCTCCCCGCAAACGGGGAGAGGCGAAAGCTCACACCGCGCCGTGCGCTTCCACATAAAGCGCGTAGATGGAGTGGCAGCTCGCCATATAGAGGCGGTTGTTCTTGGGGCCGCCAAAGCAAAGATTTTCGCAGCGTTCGGGCAGCTTGATGAAGGCGAGCCGCTTGCCCTCAGAGCTGAACACCATCACGCCGTCGAGGTCCTCCGACTTGCCCTTGAGCTGAAACACCTTGCGGCCGCCGAAATCGGTCGGCTCGGATTGCAGCGCGCCGTTCGAGCCCCAGCCGCACCAGAGATTGCCGTCACGATCGACGCGGAAGCCGTCGAGCGAGCCCTGGTCGGCGGCGTCGATCAGCTTGGTCTTGCCGCTCAGCGCACCATCGTCGCCGACATTGTAGCTCCAGATGCTGCGATTGGGCGTGCCCTTCCATTCGACGATGTAGAGCTTCTTCTCGTCCGGCGAGAAGGCAAGGCCATTCGGATTGACGAGGTCGGTGAGGACGGCGGTGAGCTTGCCGTCCTTGGCGATGCGATAGACATTGGTGGTGGCCTGCTCGGGCTTATCCTTCTTGCCCTCCCACTCGCCACCGATGCCGAACAGGGGATCGGTAAACCAGATGCTGTCGTCCGACTTCACCACGATGTCGTTCGGCGCGTTCAGCCGCTTGCCCTCGAACTTGTCGGCAAGAACGGTGATCTTGCCGTCCTTCTCGGTGCGGGTGATGCGGCGGGTGACAGAGTGTTCACAGGTGACGAGGCGACCCTGGCGGTCGCGCGTATTGCCGTTGGCATAGTTGGCGTTGGCGCGGAAGACGCTGGTCTGCCCGGTCTTCTCGTCGAACTTCATGATCCGGTTGTTGGGAATGTCGGAAAACAGGAGATAACCGCCCTCGGGGAAATAGACCGGACCTTCGGCCCAGCGCAGGCCGGTTGCGACCTGCTCGAGGGTCGAGGAATAGAGCCGGTATTTTGCGAAGCTCGGATCCAGGATCTGGACCGCGGGGTCTGGATAGCGCTGGCTCGGCGCGAACGGGAACGACTGGGCACCGGCGGCACGGGTAAGAAGCGCCGAAGCCGCTGCTGCACCAGCTCCGGCCATAAGGTTGCGTCGCGTGAAATTCATTGGAGTCCTCCCTGGGTGATAAAAGGCCGGCGCTTGATGCGCCGGCTCGTTTCTTGACGTGAGTTAGTCCCGGCCTAGCGGCTGTTCTTCTTCCGCCATTCCGCGAAGTCGACCAGCGTCTGCGGGTCCGTCGCCGGATAGAGTCCGAAAATGCCGCGGCCCTTGTTGACTTCCTCGGTGACGAAGTCCTCGAATGCGGTCATCTCAAACGTTTCGTTGGCGATGTCGTCGGCGAGATGCGCGGGGATCACGATGACGCCGTCGCTGTCGCCCAAAATGACGTCGCCGGGGAACACCGGCGCATCACCGCAGCCGATGGGAACGTTGATCTCGATGGCGTGATGCAGCGTCAGATTGGTCGGCGCTGATGGGCGATGGTGATAGGCGGGAATGCCGAGCTTGGCGATCTCGGCGGAATCGCGAAAGCCGCCATCGGTGACGACACCGGCGACGCCGCGCTTCATCAGCCGCGTCACCAGGATCGCACCAGCCGAAGCCGCGCGCGCGTCCTTGCGGCTGTCCATCACCAGCACG
This sequence comes from Bradyrhizobium sp. OK095, assembly GCF_900109945.1. Taxonomy (GTDB): domain Bacteria; phylum Pseudomonadota; class Alphaproteobacteria; order Rhizobiales; family Xanthobacteraceae; genus Bradyrhizobium. The sequence goes on along the minus strand of NZ_FOBX01000011.1, from coordinate 13,474 downwards.
CTGCCTGCCGGGCAATCCTCGACCGCCTTGCGCTGCGGATGCGACCGGTCCTTGAAGACCTCGATGGTGTTGAGATCCTCGCGCGCCGGCATGTAGCGCAGCGTGAAGGCCTCACCGACCATGGTCGGCTGATCGACACCGAGGGGGTGCACATCCTGGATCATCTGGATGCGCAGGCCGCGCTTGAACAATGCGGTGGCGACAGTGGCAGTGGAGACGGATTTGAGTTTGTTGCGGGTGGCGTCGCTTAGTTTTGTCATGTCGTTCTCTCTAGTAAATCGACGGCTCGCCGATCGGCGCGCCGAAATCGGTCTCAAGGAAGTCGAAGTCGCAGCCGTCATTGGCCTGCTTGATGTGTTTGGTGAACATCCAGCCATAGCCGCGCTCGAAGCGACGCTCGGGCTGCTTCCAGGCGGCGCGGCGCTTTTCGAGCTCGGCTTCGGAGACATCGAGATTGATCGTGCGCGCGGCAACGTCGAGCGTGATGCGATCGCCGTTCTGCACCAGCGCCAGCGGGCCACCGATGTAGGATTCGGGCGAGACGTGCAAAATGCAGGCGCCGTAGCTGGTGCCGCTCATGCGCGCATCGGAAATGCGCACCATGTCGCGCACGCCCTGCTTCACGAGCTTTGTCGGGATCGGCAGCATGCCCCATTCCGGCATGCCCGGCCCGCCCTGCGGTCCTGCATTACGCAGGATGAGGATATGGTCAGCGGTGACGTCGAGATTGGGATCATCGACCGCCTTCTTCATTGATGGATAATCGTCGAACACCAGCGCCGGGCCGGTGTGCCTGAGGAATCGCGGCTCGCAGGCGCTCGGCTTGATGACGCAGCCGTCGGGCGCGAGATTGCCCTTGAGCACGGCGAGCGCGCCCTCCTTGTAGATGGGATTATCGACCGAACGGATCACGTCGTCATTGTGCACTTCGGCGCCCGCGATATCTTCGCCGAGCGTCCTGCCTGTGACGGTGATGCAGTCGAGATGCAGATGTTGCTTGATCTGACCCATCAGCGCCGGCAGACCGCCGGCATAGAAGAAGTCCTCCATCAGATAGGCATCGCCGCTCGGCCGGACGTTGGCAATCACAGGCACCTTGCGGCTCGCGATCTCGAAATCGTCGAGCCCGATATCCTGGCCGGCGCGACGGGCCTGCGCGATCAGATGGATGATCGCATTGGTCGAGCAGCCCATCGCCATCGCCACCGCGATCGCGTTCTCGAAGGCTTTCCGGGTCTGGATCGTCTTCGGCGTCAGATCCTCCCACACCATCTCGACGATGCGACGGCCGCACTCGCTGGCCATGCGGATGTGGTTGGCATCAGCGGCGGGGATCGAGGAGGCACCCGGCAGCGTCATGCCGATCGCTTCCGCGATCGCGGTCATGGTCGAAGCGGTGCCCATGGTCATGCAGGTGCCATAGCTGCGGGCAATGCCAGCTTCGATGTCGAGCCAGTCCTTGTCGGAGATCTTTCCGGCGCGCCGCTCGTCCCAATATTTCCAGCCGTCCGAGCCGGAGCCGAGCGTCTTGCCCTTCCAATTGCCGCGCAGCATCGGGCCCGCCGGCAGATAGATCGCCGGGATATTCATCGAGGTGGCGCCGAGCAAAAGCGCAGGCGTGGTCTTGTCGCAGCCGCCCATCAGCACCACGCCGTCAACAGGATGGCTGCGCAGCAATTCTTCCGCGTCCATCGCCAGCAGATTGCGATAGAGCATGGTGGTCGGCTTCAGCAGCGATTCCGACAGCGACAGCGCCGGCAGCTCCAGCGGCAGGCCACCGGCCATCAGGATGCCGCGCTTGACGTCGTCGACGCGCGACTTGAAGTGCATGTGGCAGGGCTGTGCGTCCGACCAGGTGTTGAGGATCGCGATGATCGGGCGGTCCTTCCACTCCTCCGGCGCGTAGCCCATCTGCATGGTGCGGGAGCGGTGGCCGAACGAGCGCAGATCGTCGGGCGCGAACCAGCGCGCGCTGCGAAGCTGGTCGGGCGTGATTTTTTTCTTGGTCATGATTGGGTGCCCCATTTCTGGACGGTATTCCGCTCGATGGCGCGGAAGATCAGGTTCTCGACAAAAAGCCCGATGATAATCACCGTCAAGAGGCCTGCGAAGACCGCAGGTATGTCGAGGAGGTTGCGGTTCTCGAAGATGAACCAGCCAAGCCCGCCCTGGCCTGAGGACACGCCGAACACCAGCTCGGCCGCGATCAGCGTGCGCCAGGCAAACGCCCAGCCGATCTTGAGGCCGGTGAGGATCGAGCCGAACGCCGCGGGGATCAGGATTTTCGCCACATAGGGCAGTCCGCGCAGGCCGTAATTGCGGCCGACCATGCGCAGCGTGTTGGACACGCTCTTGAAGCCGGAATGGGTGTTGAGCGCGACCGGCCACAGCACCGAATGGACCAGCACGAAAACAAGACTGCCGTTGCCGAGCCCGAACCAGATCAAAGCGAGCGGCAACAGCGCAATCGCCGGCAGCGGGTTGAACATCGCCGTCACCGTTTCCAAAAAGTCGGTGCCGATGCGCGTCGAGATGGCGAGAACCGTGAAGATTGCCGCGAGCACGATGCCGGCCGAATAGCCCATGAACAGGACTTTTAGCGAGGCCCACGCCCGCAGCGGGATCGTGCCGTCCTTGACGCGATCCCACAGCGTGGCGATCGTGTCGTGCAGCGTCGGAAACAGCAGGGGATTGTCGAGAGTGACGCCGTAGGCTTCCCAGACCGCCGCGAGGAACAGTATGATGACGGTCTTGCGGACAAAACCGTCGTTCCACAACAGCTCGAGCACACTCAGCTTGCGCTCGACCTCGACTGCACCGCCTGCGGTCGCTCCCGGTGCATCACGCAGCAGAATTCTTGCTTCGCCCATCAACGGCTCCCTCAATGCGCTGTGGCTTCGCCGGCGAACAGGAGATCGTGGATCTCCTTCTCCAGCCGGCCGGCGCTGCCGTCCTCGTTCGAGACCTTGTCGACATCGACCACCTCGGCCTTGACGCGGCCGGGATGCGGCGACAGCAGCAGGATGCGGTTGCCGATGCGGATCGCTTCCGCAATCGAATGGGTCACGAACAGCACGGTGAATTTGGTCTCGCTCCACAGCTGGAGCAGCTCGTCCTGACAAGTCCGGCGCGTCAGCGCGTCGAGTGCCGCGAACGGCTCGTCCATCAGCAGGATATCAGGCTCCATCGCCATGCCGCGCGCGATTGCGACGCGCTGCTTCATGCCGCCGGATAGCGTGTGCGGATAGGCATCGACCACGCGGGTGAGGCCGACCTTCTCGATATAGGCCCGCGCTCGCGCCTCGGCGTCCTTGCGCGACAGCTTTCGCGCAGTCAGCAGCGGGAACATCACGTTGGCGAGCACGCTCTTCCAGGGCAGCAGTTGGTCGAACTCCTGAAAAATCATCATGCGGTCGGCGCCGGGACCGCGGATCTCGCGATCGCCGATGGTCATGCGGCCTTCGCTCGGACTCATGTAGCCGCCGACGGCCTTGAGCAGCGTCGACTTGCCGCAGCCGGAGGGACCGAGCAGCACGAAGCGATCGGACCTGTCGACGGTAAAGCTCACCCTTTCCGTGGCGGTGACGACGGCGCTGGAGGTCTTGTAGCGCAGCGTCACCCCACTGACATCGAGCAGGGCCATCAGTTGCCCTTCAGATCATGCGCGACGGGGAGGTAATAGTCCGTCCAGGCCTTGGGCTGCATCTTCAGCGTGCCGGTCTTGAACAGATGGGCTGCGAATTTCATCGTGCCCTGCGGCTCGAGATTCCACTCCATCATGCCGGGCTCTTTCAGGAGATCGAGCAGCTCTTCCACCGAGGTCTTGTCGCCGGTGATCTCCTTGTAGATCTCGACGGCCTGTTTGGTGTCGCTGCGGATCAGGTCCTGCGCTTCCTTGGTCGCGTCACGCACCGCCTGGATGATCTTTGGATTGGCGTCGGCGAACTTCGTCGTGGTGAAGAACTGCGCCTGGCTGAGCGGACCGCCCATCACGTCAGGCGAGTTCAGCACGACATGCGCGCCCGGCACGTTCTTCAACTCCAGGAACGTGAAAGGCGGGATCGAGAAGTGGTTGTGCACCTCGTGCTTGGGATTGGCGAGCGCCGCATAGGCATCGGGATGGCCGAGCTGCACGGTGTTGACATCGAGCTTCGCCCATTGATCAGCCCCGAACGCCTCGGAAGCCGCGATCTGAAGCACGATCGCCTGGGTCGAGATCTTCACCGTCGGCACCGCGATCTTGTCGCTCGGGCCAAAATCCCTGATCGACTTGATGTTGGGATCCCGGCTGATCAGCGTCATCGGCTGCGCCGAGGTCGCGACGATGCCCTTCACGCCGCCGCGCGTACGATCCCACAGCAGCAGCAGATTGCCCGTGCCGGTATTGAGAATATCGACGCCGCCCGCGAGCAGCGCATCCGTCTGCGCACCGCCGCCGGAGAAGGTGATCCATTTGGTGGTGACATCAGGCACGCCGAGAGCAGCCGCGTGCTTCTCGATCAGCTTTTGCTTTTCCATGATGTGGCTCGGCATGTAGAAAATGCCGGGCTGGCGCGACAGCGAGATCTCGGACTTCTGCTGCGCATGCGCCGCGGACACCGAGAGAGCGGTTGCGGCGATCAGGGCGGCCGCGAGTCGGCTGCGAAGATGCTTGATCATTGTTGTGTGTTTCCTCCGGCCAGCGTAGCGCTGCGTTGACCCTGTTGATGCACTAATATATTAGTGCATCAAAGGCAAGCCCGCGGGACCCGACATGGAAGCAGCCCACTCCGCGCCGCGCGCGGCGCGACCCGCAAAAGCCGCTTCAAGGCTCGATCGCGCTCGGCAGGCCGCGCCGCAGGTGTTCGAGCGGCTGCGCAATGCGATCATCGCGCTGGAGCTGCCGCCGGGGGCGCCGCTGTCTCGCGCCGAGCTCGCCGGCCAGTTCGGCGTCAGCTCGACGCCCGTGCGCGATGCCCTGATGCGGCTCGAGGAAGAGGGCCTGGTCGACGTCTTTCCGCAGCACGCGACTGTCGTGAGCCGGATCGATATCGGTCGCGCCGAACAGGCGCATTTCCTGCGTCAGGCGCTGGAGCTGGAGATCGTCCGGCTGCTCACGGAACAGCATGATGAAGCCCTGATCATCCGCCTCGATCACGCCATTGCGCTGCAACAACAATCTGCCAAGGCCGGTGACTTCGAAGCCTTCATGGCCGGCGACAATGATTTTCACGCGCAGCTGTATACCGCCGCCGGAAAGCAGGATTTGTGGGCGCTCGTTCGCAGCCGCAGCGGACATATCGACCGGCTGCGCCGGCTGCATTTGCCCTCGCCCGGCAAGGCCCAGAACATCGTGCGTCATCACAAGCTGATCACCCGTGCGATCGAGGCGAGCGACGCCGATGCTGCACAACAGCATCTGCGCAAGCATCTATCGGGCACGCTCAGTGAGCTCGACAGGATCCGGAGCCATCATCCGGAGTACCTGACCGACTAGCCGTGTGACGGCATCCTGATCATCTGCACGTAGTCGTGCATACAGACGTCCCTCGAATTCAGACGCGGCTTACAACCATCGGACCGGCGCGAAGTGCTTGCAGGACGGGCACAATCCGCGCAACAATTTCGCATTTGAAGCTTTGATTTGGGTCGCAGGGAACATCCCTGTTCGACCCGGAGGTTTTTGACGTGGCCAACATCCTGATCGTGGATGACGACGCGGCCGTGCAGATCACGATCCGGCTGCTCCTGGAGCGGGCCGGTCATCACGTCACCGTCGCCGGCGATGGCCGCAAGGGACTGGCGCTGTTCGAGGCTAGCCGGTTCGACCTGCTGTTTCTCGACATCTTCATGCCCGGCATGGACGGGCTGGAGACGATGCGCCGTATCAGGGCGCTGCAGCCGGCCATTCCGATCATCGTGATTTCAGGCCGTTCGATCACGCCGGACGCCTATGCGGAACCGGATTTCCTGAAGATGGCGACCAAGCTCGGCGCTGTGGCGAGCCTTCAGAAGCCGTTCCGCCCCGACGCGCTGCTCGCCGCAGTCGATGGCTGCCTGACATCTGCCCAATCATCATCCGTACCGCAACCCGATGCCGGCTCCGGCGGATGACAGAGCCATGCATGGTGGGCAGTCACAGAACAGTCGAGAGCATTCCCGACGCGGCGCGAAGGCCAACATGACCCTCGCAACCCGACTGGCCATCGCAATGATTCTGCTGGTCGCGGTTGCGGTCTCCGCCGTCGGATGGCTGAGCCATTCCAGCCTGGAACGGGCGCTGCTGCCGCGCGTGCTCGACCGCATCGAAAGCCACTCGCGGCTGCTCGCTTCCCAGCTCGAGGCCCATGCCAATGGCGCGCGTGCGGATATCACAACGTTCCGCTCCCGCGCCTCCGCGCGCGGCTTGATCGACGCCCATTTCAACAACGGGGTGGATCCGGTCGACCACCTCTCCGAAAAGACCTGGCGTGATCGGCTGCTGACACGCCTCGTCGCCGACGTCGGCGCCAACCCGGCCTACGCAAAATTTCGCATCATCAGCGCCGACGGCACCGAATATCTTCGCGTCGACCGCTCCGGCGCTGACGGATCGGTGCGGAGCGTCCCCGACGATGCCTTGCAGAACAAGGACGACCGCTTCTTCTTCCAGGAGGCGATCAAGCTGTCCGAGGACCAGGTCTACGTCTCGCCGGTCGATCTGAACGTGGACGGTGGCGTAGTTCAAATGCCCTATGTCCCCACCCTGCGGGTCGCGGGGCCGCTGTACGGATCCGGCCACCGGCTGTTCGGCATCGTCGTCGTCAATGTCGATATGCGCCAGGTATTCGACCGTATTCGCATCTCGATCCGGCCGGGCGAGCAGGTCTATGTCGTCGGCCGCAACGGCGACTATCTCGTGCATCCCGATCGCACCCGCGAGTTCGGCTCGCAATTGGGGACGCCGACGCGTTGGCAGAACGAGTTCCCCCATTTCGCAGCCCTCACCGGATCGACACAGAGTGCCAGCGAGGCCGTGCAAGGCAGCGACGGCAAGCCGGGCGGCACCGCGATCGCGCCCGCCATCCTGGCCGAGGACCAGTGGGTCGGCATCATCCGCGTCGTGCCCAACGCCGCGTTCATGGCGCCGGCTATCACCATCGGGCGAACAACCGTCACGATCGGCCTCGTCGCGGTGCTGGTCGCGGCCGTGCTGGCCGTGCTGCTGGCTCAATCGCTGACCCGTCCGATCGGGCGGCTCACCACGGCGGTCGAGGCGATCGGACGCGGCAAAGAGGCCAAAATCCCGGTCGATGCATCGGGCGAGACCGGCATGCTGGCGCGGGCCTTTGCCCGCATGGTCGAGGAGACCGAGGCAAAAACCTCGGCACTGGAGCACGAGGTTGAAGAGCGGCGCCGCACCGAGGCCGCGCGCGACCAGCTGGCCGTCCGCGAACGCCTGTTCAGCGCGGCGGTCGAGTCGTCCGACGATTCGATCATCATGCAGACGCTCAATGGCAGCATCATCGGGTGGAATGCGGCGGCCGAGCGTCTCTACGGCTATTCGGCCGAGGAAGCGGTCGGACAGCCGACCTCGATCCTGCTGCCGCCCGATCGCCACGAAGAAGGCAAGGATTATCTCCAACGGATTGCGCGGGGGGAGCGGATCGAGCATTTCGAGACCGTGCGCCTGCGCAAGGACGGCACGCCGGTCGATATCTCGGTGAGCCTTTCGCCGATCAGGGGAGCGTCGGGCGAGATCATCGGCGCCTCCGGCTCGGCGCGCCGCCTCACCGACGCGCGCCAGACCGAGCGGGCCCTGCAACAGCAGATCGAGGAACGGCGACAGCTTTTCGACGCCTCGCAGGATCTGATCATGATCATGGATTCGCGCGGCCACATCGTGCAGATCAGCCCGAGCTGCGAGGCCGTTCTCGGCTACCGGCCGGACGAGATGATCGGCCGCAGCGGCGTCGATTTCATCCACCCCGCGCATCTCGATCAATCGCGCGAGGAGATGCGCGCGCTCCGGCGCGGCGGCAGTCCGAAGCTCGCCGACACCCGCTGCTTCCACAAGGACGGGCGCGAGGTCTGGCTATCCTGGCTCGGCAATTGGTCCGACCAGGCCAACCGCTTCTTCTTCGTCGGGCGCGACATGACCGAGGCGAGACTCGCGGAAGAGTCCTTGCGCGAGAGCGAGCAGCTTGCGCGCAACATCGTCGAGACCGCACTCGACGCCTTCGTCCAGACCGACGACCGCAGCACCATCCTGAACTGGAGCTCGCGGGCCGAGGAGCTGTTCGGCTGGCGCCGCGACGAGGTGCTGGGCAGGAATGCGGTCGACCTGATCGTCGCCGAGGGCGAGCGCGAACGGGTCAAGGTCGGCCTCGCGCGTTTCCTCGAGACCGCGGACGGCCAGACGCTCAACCGCCGCCGCGAGCTGATGGTCCGCCGCCGCGACGGCAAGGAGTTCAAGGCGGAGCTGAGCGTCACGGCGCTGCGGCGCCGCGAGGGCATTCTATTCAACGTGTTCTACCGCGACCTCACCGACAAGATCGCGTCCGAGGAACGCATCCGCCACGCCGAGAAGATGGAGGCGGTCGGCCAGCTCACCGGCGGCGTGGCGCACGATTTCAACAACATCCTCACGGTCATCACAGGAACCATCGAGATCCTGGCCGACGCGGTCGCCAGGGAGCCGGAGCTTGTGGCGATCACCAAGATGATCGACGAGGCCGCCGGGCGCGGCGCCGAGCTGACCCAGCATTTGCTCGCGTTCGCGCGCAAGCAGCCGCTCCAGCCGCGCGAGATCGACGTCAACTCGTTGATCATCGACACCGCAAAGCTGCTGCGGCCGACGCTGGGCGAGCAGATCCAGATCGAATCGGTGTTCGAGGACGAGAACTGCGTTGCGATCGTCGATCCCAACCAGCTCACCACCGCGATCCTCAACCTCGCGCTCAATGCCCGCGACGCCATGCCCAGCGGCGGCAAGCTGATCGTGGAGACGGGGGCGGCCTATCTCGACGAAATCTATGCCGGCGCCAACGACGTTCCGCCCGGCCATTACGTGCTGATCGCCGTGAGCGACACCGGCACCGGCATTCCCGCCAATATGCTGGCCCGGGTATTCGACCCCTTCTTCACCTCGAAGGGACCGGGCAAGGGCACCGGCCTCGGGCTCTCCATGGTCTACGGCTTCATCAAGCAGTCCGCAGGGCACATCAAGATCTATAGCGAGGAGGGTCACGGCACCACGATCAAGATGTACCTGCCGCCCGGCAAGACCGCGACAGCGGTCGGCGAGGGCGTCACGCCGGCGCCGATCGAAGGCGGCCACGAGACGATCCTGGTGGTCGAGGACGACCGCCTGGTGCGCGACTACGTGCTGGCGCAGCTGCATTCGCTCGGTTACGTCACCTTGCAGGCTGCGAACGCCGCGGAGGCCGTCGCAATCGTCGCCACCGGAAAGCCGTTCGACCTGCTGTTCACCGACGTCATCATGCCCGGCAAGATGAACGGACGGCAGCTCGCCGACGCGCTGATGAAGACACGCCCCGATCTCAGGGTGGTCTACACGTCGGGCTATACCGAGAACGCGATCATCCATCACGGCCGGCTGGATTCGGGCGTGCTGCTGCTGGCAAAGCCGTATCGGAAGTCGGATCTGGCGCGGATCATCCGCAAGGCGCTGAGCGCTTGAGGCCTCGTGTCCCGGACGCACTGCAGCGCGTAAGCGCTGCTGTGGCAGAGCCGGGACCCAGAACTGTCAACCGTGCACTTGGAGAAATGGGCCCCGGCTCAGCAGCGCATCACTGCGTGACGCGCTGCGCCCGGGGCACGAGAGGAAAACCCGGCGCTAAGACGCGCGCTGGGCCGCGGTCATCACGATGCGGATCAGGTCGGCGGCGTTGCGCGCGCCGAGCTTCTTCATGATGTTGGCGCGGTGGTCTTCGATGGTGCGCGGGCTGATGCCGAGCGTACGACCGGCTTCCTTGTTGGACGCACCGGAGGCGAACTGTTCGAGCACCTCGCGTTCGCGCCGCGTCAACGGCTCGCGCCCGGGGAAGTGCAGCGCATTGAATTTCGGCGATGCGCTCTCCGCCTGCCTGCGTGCATAGGCTCCGATCGCCTCGTCGAGCCGACCGACGATCTCGCTGCCACGGAACGGCTTCTCGATGAAGTCGAGCGCACCGCTCTTGATGGCGCCCACCGCCATCGCGATGTCGCCTTGTCCGGAGATCATGAAGATCGGAGCCGGATAGTCCTCGCCCTGCAGTTCCTTCAGAATGTCGAGACCCGACTTTCCGGGAATATTCACGTCGAGCAGGATCGCAGCAGGTGTGCGATTCCGCGCAACGGAAAGCAGCGCTGCGCCGTCCGCGAAACAGATCACCTCATAGCCCGCCGCCTTCAACACCATCGACAAGGTTTCGCGAACGGCAGGGTCGTCGTCGACTACAAAGATTTCACCACGAGAGGTTTGCTCGGCCATGTGCCACATCCAGTTGGCATTACGGACTCGCGTCCGCGCCAACCTTTATGGCGTTCGGCGCGGATTCGGCCCACCCGTATTTGTACGGGACATGGACTTAACGCACAAGTAGCGGCATGGCGCCTAATTGCAGGGGACGGAGAATATCCATGCTAAATTTCGCTGGCACGCCGCCTCACGTCACGATGCCGGACGCCGATAGCCGTCAGCTGATCGCAGCCGACCTTCGCAGCCTGATCTCGCAAATCGAGACCAGCATGCGCCGGATAGCCGCAGTCCTGGATCAAGAACACGGTAGCGATCCGGAAGGTTCCGCCGACGTCTTCATTCTTGACGATGTCACGCCGCGTTATGCCACGGCGAATGCCGCCCTCAACGCCTGTCGGGCGGGCCTCGGCCACGCCCTGCAATGTATGTCGGAATCTGGCAACGCGACATAGACCGCGATCGGCGCGGCGGAAATCCGCATCCGATCGCATGGCAGCTCCGCGCGTCAGGTGCGGTGCCGCTCCACGATCGCGTCGGTGGCGACACCACCCCAGGTGTGGATCGCCGGCAGCCCCATCGCGGTCTTGCCGAGGTTGGCGAGGCTGATGCGCAGGGCCGCCAGATCGAGCGGCTTCGGCAGGCTCTGGAGTTCGATCCCGACTGAGCGGGCGAAGCTGCGGGCGGCGCTGCGGCGCTTGCCGTCCATACCGCTGATCACGATCACCGCGCCGGCGAATTTCGCCGCCGCCATCTCGCGCAACACGTCGATGCCGTCGCCATCCTCCAGTACCAGATCGAGCGTCACGCAGTCGAAGCGCGCGGCGCGGAGCTTTTCGATCGCTTCCGCCACCGACGGCGCCACGCTGACCTCGTGGCCGGCCTGCTTGGCGGCGACCGTGATCAGGCTGCGCTGCGTGGCGTCGTCGTCGACGACGAGGAGCTGAAGCGCACGCCGTTCGGTGCCGTCGGGCAGGTTTGACGTGACAGGGGAGAGGGAACTTCTGGGCATTACCGTATCCTGAGATTGAGACCGGCAATGGATACACGGGTCGCGCTTAGGCGACGTAAAACCGCTACGGCAAATTCGTTTGGATGTTTCAGCAAATATAAAGCAACGTGGCGGAAAGCGCAGGCTGCGCCACGCGCCGGTCAGGCCGCTTCGTCACGGCCGCCGGCAGCGCCGCGCTTCTTCCTGTTCTTGCCGCGCAGGAACTGGATGTCCATCTCGGCACCGTTGACGCGCACCAGCTCGCAGCGGCGGTAGGCAAGGCCCGTGGACGACAACAGCAGGAAGAACTCCTTCAGGTTCAATCCCTGGATCGAGCCTTCCACCGTGAGGATGGCGTCGGTGTCGGAGATGGCGTTGAGCTTGCAGTCGCGGCGCCAGGTGCCGTCGATAGCCATGATGCAGACATCATAGCCGCGACTGAACGTGACGCGCTCCACACCTTTTCCATCCTCGGACATGCTTACCGTCCCGCCATCACCGCAACGCGCGGCGCCGCACCGGCGACGGCCGGCTTGGCTGCGGCCGCACGCGGGTCGTTCGGCTTGTAGAGGCCGCGACGCTCCGGAATCGGCCTGAACGTGTCGGTCAACCCGACCACGGTTTCGGCGGCACCCAGCACCAGGAAGCCGTCGGGCTCGATCTGGCGCGCCAGGCGGTTGAAGATGTTGATCTTGGTGTCCTGATCAAAATAGATCAGCACGTTGCGGCAGAAGATGACGTCGAACGTTCCGAGCGAGGCGAAATCGTGCAGCAAATTGAGCTGGCGGTGCTGGATCATCGCCCGCAGTTCGGGATTGACCTGCCAGGTCTCGCCAGTCTGCTTGAAATATTTCATCAGCATCTGGATCGGCAGACCGCGCTGCACTTCGAACTGGCTGTAGATGCCGGCCTTGGCCTTCTCCAGCACCTCCTGCGACAGGTCGGTCGCAATGATCTCGACCCGCCAGCCGGTGAGGGCTGCGCCCATCTCCTTCAGGCTCATCGCCAGCGAATAGGGCTCCTGCCCGGTCGAGCCGGCGGCGCACCAGATCCGCACGCTGCGGCGGCCGGCCCGCGCCTTGATGACCTCAGGCATGATGTGGTCGCGGAAATGATCGAACGGGACCTTGTCGCGGAAGAAGAAGGTCTCGTTGGTGGTCATGGCTTCGATCACGTTGGTGATCAGCGGACGCGCGCCGCCCTGAAGCTTTTGCACGAGCTCGCCGATGCCGGAGAGTCCGGCCTTGCGGGCCAGCGGCAGCAGGCGGCTTTCGATCAGATATTGCTTGTCTGCGGACAGGTCGAGCCCGGAATTGTCCTTCAGGAACTTACGCAGATACTCGTACTCGGTCGGGGTCACGGATGGCCTCTCGGAAGCTGTACTGGGAACACTCTGGCCAACGCACGCGGCCAGACACACTCAGACCATGACTTGTCCGACCGGGAGCAAGCCAACTTCAGCGAATTTGTCGGCGATGATGTCTTTGTCGAAGGGCTTCATGATGTACTCGTTGGCGCCGCCGCTGAGCGCCTGAGCAATATGAGCCACGTTGTTCTCGGTGGTGCAGAACACCACTTTCGGCTGTTCGCCGCCGGGCAGCCGGCGCATGTGCCCCATGAACTCGAAGCCGTCCATCACGGGCATGTTCCAGTCGAGCAGCACTGCGTCGGGCAGCTTGCGCTGACAGACCTCGAGCGCCTTGGAGCCGTCCTCGGCCTCGGTGACTTCGAATTCCAGGCCTTCCAGGATCCGGCGCGCGATCTTGCGCACGACGCTGGAATCATCGACCACCAAACAGGTCTTCATTTTGATTCTCCGGCTTCGATGTTTCGTTGGCTCACGCAGCCATCTGCACTTCGGTCTTGAGCTCGAGGACACGATCGACGTCGAGGACAACCATGAGCTGGCCGTCGAGACGGTGGACACCGCCGGCGAGCTTGGCCATGCGAGGGTCGAGGTTGACGGGATTCTCTTCCATGTTGTCTTCGGCAAGCCGCAGCACCTCGCCGATCTGGTCGATCAGCAGGCCGTAGGATTCACCGCG
>NZ_FOBX01000014.1 GCF_900109945.1 Bradyrhizobium sp. OK095 | reverse complement strand
TTTCTGAGTCTCGACAACCAGAAAGTACCGGCTTCATGCCGGTTAAACCGGGCATGCTCCGCGGCATAGTGAATCATTCCCCGGACAGCCCTGCGTTCTTACGGGGAGAGGGTTGGGGTGAGGGGCTCTCTCCACACATGAGGTCGTCGAGAGACCGGTGCCCCCTCACCCGGAATTTGCTCCCGCAAATTCCGACCTCTCCCCGCAAGCGGGGCGAGGTTAAAAACTACGGCGCGACCTTCTCGCTGGTAAATCCGCCGCTGTCGAGCGCGCGGCGCACGGTGCCGTCCGCCTTGGCCTCATCGAGGAAATGAACGGCCCAGGCCTTCGCCACGGCCTTGCCCTTCGGAACGACCACGACCACGCCGGTCGATTGAACCACGTCGTCCAGCACCCTGGTTCCGGGCAGCTTGCGCGACAGATCTTCCAAAGCCCCCATGCCCATCGCGAGCGCATCGAGCTCACCTTTGCCGATCAATTCGGCCGCCTCTTCCGGCTTCACGAACTTGGTCAGCTTGGCCTGCTTCAAAGACTTCTCGACCGTACGTGATGTCGACGTTCCCTCGATGCAGCCGACCCGCATTCCAGTTCGATCGACATCCGCAGCGGAGCGGATGTCCGAGCCTGCGCGCACGAGATAGCCGCTCAAATACGCGACATAAGCGGGTCCCTGGTCGACGAAAGGCTCGCGCTTGACGTCCGCCGGCATGAAGGAGAGATCCCAGACGTCCTTACTCGCGGCCGCGGCGATTTCGTCGGAGCTCTGGTATTCGACAAGTCGCAGCGGAACGTGCAGCTTGTCAGCCGCAGCCTTGGCGAGATCGACGGTGACGCCGCGCGGCTTCCTCGTGGACGGATCGCGTGTCGTCCAGAACGCCGACGCGGCGGGGCCGACGGCCACCGCCACGCGCAGCGTTCCCGTCGGCGCGATGTCGTTCGTACCTTCGGCCTTTGCCCCAGCGACAGCAAAGACGAGGCTCAACGTGGCGATCACGGCATGCCGCAACATGTTGCACCTCCCGGCGCGAGTATCCGCTGGACGATTCAGACGATCTTGATCGACATATCCGGCAAGCCCTCGAGCTTGCACAGCAGCACGTCGCCCTTCACCACCGGGCCGACATTCTCCGGCGTGCCCGAATAGATGATGTCGCCGGCCTTCAGCTCGAACGCTTCCGACAGCTTTGCGATCTGCTCGGCGACGCTCCAGATCATCTTGCTGAGATCTGAGCTCTGCTTCACCGTGCCGTTGATCGCCAGCGAGATCGCGCCCTTCTCGAAATGGCCGGTCTTGCTCGCGGGGTGGATCGGTCCGATCACCGCGGCATGGTCAAAGCTCTTGCCGATCTCCCACGGCTTCTTTTCCGCGGCCATGCCGTTCTGGAGGTCGCGCCGGGTCATGTCGAGGCCGAGCGCGTAACCATAGACGTGGTCGAGCGCCTTCTCGGCCGGGATGTTGCTACCACCGGATTTCAACGCGGCCACAAGCTCGACCTCGTGATGATAGTTCTTGGTCAGCGACGGATAGAGATGGTCCGCGACCTCGCCCACCGCGACGTTCTGGATCGCGTCGGTCGGCTTCTGGAAGAAGAACGGCGGCTCGCGGTTCGGATCCGAGCCGCGCTCGATCGCGTGCGCGGCATAATTGCGGCCGATGCAATAGATGCGACGAACCTGGAACACTTGGGTCTCGCCGACGATCGGGATCGTGACCATCGGCACCGCGAAGATCGGCTTCGGCCCGGCTTGCGCCGCGGCCGGCGTTGCTCCGGCGACACCTGCCGCCGCCATCGCGGCTGCGGCAGTGAGCATGTCACGTCGAGAGGTTTTTGTCATGATCCTGTTCCGTTGGTTTGGCCGCTCGTCTGTAACGGCGCTATTCATAGGGCAAAACACCTAGTGGGCCAATGGATCTGGCCGCATCTGCACTTTGTAAACCTTGGGAGAGGCCTCCTTGCCGCCCTCGCCGTGGAAGCTCGCTCGCGTTCCCGTCGTGCTCCACAGGCCGCGACCTTTCCAGCCGGTATTGGGATCGTCGATGCGGCCGTCGACATTCTTGGTGAAGAAGCCCAGCGGATACGGATTGCGCAGGTTCACCAATTGACCATCGACTAGCGCAAGCAGCGACTCGCTGCCGTTCGCGCTTGCGATCGGCACGTTAGCTCCAAGTCCGAACGTGTTGTAGCGGTCCACCCAGACATAATAGGCGTGGTTGGTGCTGCCGCTGGCATCGAGCCCTCGGAACTGCGGTCCGGGCATGCGCCAGATCTTCCACCCTTCCGGGCATTGCTTGCCGTCCGCCGTCGCCGGCCCGTTGAGCGGGCCCTTGCAGAGCTTGCGGTCGAAGCTTGCGAGATGACCACTGGACAAGACCGTCCACACCACGCCATCAAGCCCGATGTCGAGACCGCGAGGTCCGAACGTACCCTCCGGCGGCTGGTACACTTCGGCCAGCGCTGTATTGGCGGGATCCGGCCCGGGCATCACGCGAACGATGTAGCCAGGCTGGTCGATGCGCGAGAAGCCGCGGTCCATCGCCTGGCCCCAGATCGTATCGTCGACCGGGCTCGGCATGATGCCGTAGAACGATGCCGCAATGCGCTTGTCCTTGGTCGGATCCACCGGGTCCTTGTGCTCGACATAGGCGTCGCGCTTGCCGTTGCCGTTGGTGTCGATGATCAGCGGCGTCCAGCCCTGCGATTTCACCGCGTCGAGCGTCTCGCGATACTGCTTCGTGTTGAGCCAGCCAACCAGGCCACCACCGAGACCGGGGCCACCGGAGCTGGTCCACAGCGTCTGGTTGGCATCGTCGTCGAAATAGAGGTGATGCGTCGTGAAGCAGGTGTTGATGAGGTCCCACTTGCCCGTCGCGGGATCGAAGCGCGACAGTTGCCGCAACGAGGTCGCCTGCGGCGCGACCTTTGCCGACGGCAGGTCCGATCCCTGCTTGCAGTAATCGGGATTGGCCGGCGGACGCAGGCGCGCCGTGAACCAGACCTTGCCCTGCTCGTCCATCATGACGTTGTGGATGCTGGTGTGACCATCCCAGATCGGCTCGTCGCCCCAATAGGCCGACGGGCCCCGCGGCGCGTCGGTCGACGACGGCGTGTTCGGATCGAGATAAGGATGCTTGATGGTGCCGGCGATGTTCTTCACGGGGTCGAGGGTTGGCACGAGATCGGAGCTCTCCTCCGACGATCCGTAGATCAGGCCGTTGGCATTGACGCGCGGGTTACGCTTGTCGGTCGAGATTGCGTCGTGCTGATAGCGCGTCGGCGCCGCCCAATCCCATATCGTGAAGACGACGTTGCGCTCAATGCCCTTGGGCCGCTCGGGCTTGTCGAAGGGCAGCTCGCCGCCTGCGATACGATCGGTCCATTTCGAAAAGAGGTCGTAGACCTTCTCTGGACCCATGCTCGCCAACACTGTCGCCATGTATTCCTGGGCCTGGCCGGCCTGGGTACGGATCGCCCACGCGGTGTGGGAATCGTAGCCGTCGGTAAACAACTTGGGGATTTCGCGGATGCCGCGCGTACCGAGCGCGTGGCACGATTGGCACATGTTCTTGACCGTATCGACCCACTGCGCCTGCGACTTCATCGTCTCAGGCATCTTGTTGCCCTTATCGCCGGTGCCCGGAAATTCCTCGGGCTTCGGGATGTCGAGCATCGAATACCAGTACATGCCCGGATAATTCTGCGCGTCCTGCTTGGTCGAGGCGGCGGCGGCCTTGAAGTCCACCGCCTTGCCGGGACGCGAATCCTGCTGCGCGGTGTCTTGCAAGCCATAGCCGCGCACCCAGACCTTGTAGTTGGCGGCGGGAAGATCCGGGATGACGAAGCGGCCCTGATCGTCGGTAACCACCACCTTCGCGTATTTGGTCGGCAGGTCCCTGGTCTCGGCAATGACCCAGACGCCGGCCTCCGCACCCTTGTCGCTGGTCACCTGTCCGCCGATGTCGTTGGCGGAGATCTCGACATTCGCCGCCATCACGGCGCCGGCATGCAACAGTGCCGTCGCGCCGAGATAACCGGCCAGCATTCGCCTTAGCTTCATCGCGTTGCTCCCCATTCGTTGTATGCTTCGTCCGGACCTCTTGGTGGGCCCTATTCGGACACGTCTCTTATATCTTCAGCCGATCGAAGAACTCTCGAACTTTTCGCGCGCAGACGTCGGGATCCGTGGCCGCGACGTGATAGGAATCGCCGGGCAGCACTTCGAGCTTCGAGCCGGGGATCGTCTCCTGCCAAGCCTTGACGGAATCGACGCTACCGAGCCCCGAGCCGGTCGTCGTGATGACGAGCGCCGGTCGCTTGATCGAAGGAAGCTCGCCGGTCACGTCCACCGTCGGCACCATCTTGAGGAAGGCTTCGAGCGTCGAGGCCTTGGTCTTCGACATCAGCGCGATCCACCAGTCGAGCGCCGCGGGCGGCAACGACGAGCCGAGCCGGCCGGCGGTGGTCTCGCGCACCCAGGGCTCGACGCCCTGCTCGCGGATCTGCTTGCGCCAGGTCGGCGCCCGCTCATTGAACGCGGTCAGCGAGGCCGGCGCACCGACTGCGGCAACTGCGATTACGCGGTCGGGATGCTTGGCCGTGAGATGCATCGCCAGCGTGCCGCCGATCTTGCCGCCGACCAGAAACACGCGGTCGAGCTTCAGCGCGTCCAGCATCCGGATGATGTCGTCGCCGAGGCCCGCGAAACGATAGACATAGTCGCCCTGCATCGGCGTCGAATCGCCATAGCCGCGCAGATCGGGCCGAACCACGAGATGATGCGTGGCGAAATACGGCACCCAGCGCCGGAACGCCTCGCCGCTTTCGGCAAGCCCGTGCAGCATCACGACCGGCGGCTTGGTGTCCCATGGCAGCAGATAATCGTCGATACGAACCGCAAGCTCGCAATCGTCGCTGACACCGATCTTCCGCAGTTCGCTACCCATCAGATACACCTCGTTCCACCGCCATCGACATTGATGCAGGTACCAGTAATGAAGGATGCGCGGTCTGAACAGAGGAACGCGACGATGCCGGATACCTCGTGCGGCTGCCCGACGCGGCCGAGCGGAACCGAGGCGATGGCCGCGGCATTGGTCGCGCCCTGGTCCTGCCCCGCAATCGCCGCGCCTTGAGAGATCAAGCTGTCCCAGCGCTCCGTCTGCACCGGACCGGGATTAACGCCGGTCACCAGCACGTTATCCGGCGCGCATTCCTCGGCAAGCGCCAGCGTGAAGTTCAGCAGCGCGGCGTTGACCGCGCCGCCAGCCATATAGGCAGCGCGCGGCTGGTGCCCGCTGCGGCCGATGATGTTGATGACACGCCCCCAGCGGCGGTCGCGCATTTCCGGCAGGACGTTGCGCGCACAGCGCATGTAGCCGAGCAGTTTCAGCTCGATCGACTTGGCCCAAATCGCATCCGGCGTGTCCGCGATGCGGCCCATCGGTGACGCACCGGCATTATTCACGAGGATGTCGACGCGGCCGAAGGCCTCGCGCGCGGTAGCCATCGCGCGGGCGATGTCGTCGGGCCTGGTCATGTCGCCGGCACAGGCGATCACACGCCGGCCCGTGTCGCGCGAGATATCCTGCGCTGCCGTCGTGAGCCGCTCGGCGTCGCGCGCGACGATGACGACATGCGCCTGCTCATGCGCGAGCTCGGCGGCAATGGCGCGGCCAATGCCGATGCTGCCGCCGGTGACGACGGCAACCTTGCCGCCCAGATTCAAATCCATGACGCTATCCTAGTCCACGGTGGCGCCTGAGGCCTTGACGAGCTTGCCCCACTTTGTGGTTTCGTCGGTCATGAATTGCCCGAATGCGTCGCCGAACACCGTGCCGGGCTCAGCGCCGAGCTCGGCAAGCCGCTTCTTGACCTCAGGCATCTTCAAAATGGTCTCGAGCTCGCCGCTCAGCTTGGCGAGCGCGGGCGCAGGTGTCTTGCTAGGGGCCACCAGTCCGAACCATGACGACGCCTCGAAGCCGGGAATGGTGTCGGCGACAACAGGCACATCGGGCAGCGCATCGGCGCGCTTGGCGCCCGCAATCGCGATCGCATTGATGGCCTTGCCTTGAATCTGCGGCAGCACCGCCGGCATATTGTCGAACATGAACGGGATTTGTCCGGCGAGCAAATCGTTCATCGCCGGCGCGGCGCCGCGATAGGGCACGTGCACGATGTCGATGCCAGCCATGCTCTTGAGCAATTCGCCAGCGAGATGATTGGTCGAGCCGATACCGGACGAGCCGAAATTCAACGTGCCCGGCTTGGCCTTGGCGAGTGCGATCAGCTCACCGACGTTCTTCGCCGGCACCGACGGATTGACGACCAGCACGATCGGCACCGACGCGATCAGAGCCACCGGCGCAAACGCCTTTGCCGGATCGAACGGCAGCTTCTTGTAGAGAGAGCCGTTGATCGTCAGCGGAGGTGGTGCGGTCAAAAGCAAGGTGTAGCCGTCGGGCTCGGCGCTCGCGACCGTCTCGGCGCCGATATTTCCGCCGGCGCCGCCACGGTTCTCCACGAGGAAAGTCTGGCCGTTCCGCTCGGTCAGCTTCTGCGCGACGATGCGGGCGATGATGTCATTGGACCCGCCGGCCGGGAACGGCACGATGATCTTGACGGGGCGGGAGGGATAGTCCTGCGCTAGAGCCGCGCCGGAGAACAGCACGGCCGCACAGGCGACCAGAAAGGTGCGTCGTATAACCCCGCGCATGGGCACTTCCTTGATGTTTGTCTTGTTGTTGATTGCTTCATCACACCGTCAGCAATGGCCTTAACTTGCCGACGTCGTCAAGCCGCTCGAGATTGCCGATCTGCTCGATCAGCTTCTCGGCCCTGTCGCTGCCCAGCACAGGCGCGATCAGATCCCGCGTCTTCGCCGCGACGGCTTCGGTGCTCAGCGGATTTTCCTTGGTGCCCGGCGGATATTTGGTGAAGTGTTCGAGCTTCCTGCCATCGGTCAATGTCAGTTCGACGACAGCGCCCCGCGGCGCAGCTGGATCCATCAGCGCCTTGTCGCCGGCCAGCGTCACCTTGGCGCGCTGCTCCAAAATCTTCGGATCGTGCATCAGCGCGACATCGTGACTATCGTTGAACGAGACGGCGCCCTTGACCAGCGCGACCGCGACGAGATGCTGGCAATTGACGTCAGGCATCGCGCTCTCGCCCACAATTCCCATCGCGTCGGTCGGCAGCTTCACCAGGATGCTACGGACGCTATCTGGCGTGAGGCTGTGCTGCTTGCGCAGCGTCAGCATCGCATCCAGCGGCGACTGGATGGGATAGCCGACCGAGAATGTCTTGATCGCGGTCTCCGTGACGTAGAAGCGCTGGCCGAGATCCTTCACCATCTCCTCCGGCTTCGGATCGGTCGAGAGCGCGATGAAGAGATTATGGGTGCCGTCGAGCACATCGTCGACGCCGGTGAGGCCTGCCTTCACCATGTCGACGGCCATGACGCCGTTACGGGCACCCATGCCGGCGAAATCGAACGCCTTCTCAATGTGGTCGTGATCCTTCACCCAGCTCCACAGGCCGGCGACCTGCTGCGACGAATAGGAAATCGCGTAGCGCATCTCCTTCTCGTCGAGCCGCGCCAGCGAAGCGGCCGCGCCGAGCGCGCCGAAGGTCGAGGATGTTCCTTCGGCGCTCCGGTGCGAGCCGCGCACGAGATCCGGGCCCAGCGCCATCAAGAGACGGCAGGTGAGGTCATAGCCGAGCGCAACGGCTCGAATCACATCCTGTCCGCTGCGATGCTCACGCTCACCGAAAGCCAGCGCCGCTGGAACCACCGAGCATCCGGGATGCGCCTTGGTCACAGGCTCGAAATCGTCGGTCTCGTCGGCATGCGCGCACATCGCGTTGGCCAGCGCCGCGTTGACCGCCGTGGTGCGGAAGTCGGAGCCGACCACCGACGCCTGCATGTCGCCGCCAAGCGTGCGAACATATTTCAGCGCCATCTCGCCCGGCTTCATCCGCGAGCCCGACACCATCGCGCCCAGCGTGTCGAGAATGCGGTGCTTGCATTCGAGCAGCACTTTCTCGGGTAGCTCCTGGTCGCGCGCGGCGACCATATAGCGGGCGAGCCGCTCGGTGACGCCGGGGCCCGCCGCGCGGACCGTGCGGCCGCCGGCTGCGGCGAGTACGGCAACCGAGCCGGCGGATTGGAGGAAACGGCGACGTGAGGGCATTCCAATTGACTCCAGAATCAGGATGAGATCGACATCTTGGCGATTTCCGCCGCGCTGGCCAGACCTTCGACGTTCCAGCAGGCGTCCATGACACGGCGGACCATCGCGGTCGGAATGATGCCGTCCGCGAGATCGGAGAACTTGGTCTCGAGCTGCTTGTCGGTCATCGGCTTCTCCACGCTGCCGATCGCATGCGCGATGTAGCGATTGAGCTTGCGGCCGTCCTTGAGCACGATGGTGAGATCGACCTGCTCCGGCTTGATGCCCGGCGTGATCACCGGATTGACCTTGCCGCGCAGCGCGACGATGGTCGGGTCGGTGACGGCGCGGTCGCTGAACTGTTTCTCGCCGCCGGCGCCCTCGACGATCGCCACCGCGACCGCGTGGTAGATGCTGAACTTGCCTTCGAGGCCCTGGCTCGGCGTCTTCTTGCCGGTAAGCTCCAGCACCAGCGGATGGACCTTGAGGTCCACGCGCTCGATCTGGTCAGCGGTCACCTTGCTCTCGTTGCGGAGCTGGATCGCCGCATCGATCGCCGGATGCATGACGATGCCGCAGGCGAACGGCTTGTAGGTGTTGAGCGCGGCCTCATAGCGCTTGCCGAGATCGCCCAAAATCTCGTTATAATCCTGCTTGGTGCTGATCGTGTTGGCCCAGCCACGCTTGGCCTCGATCATCGCATCGGACGAGGTAAAATTCTTCGAGGCCAGGATCGCCGCGAAGATGCCGCTCGATGCCGCACGCCCCGGATTAAAGCTCTTGTTCATCGAGCCGAAGGATTCGCGCAGGCCCACCGGCTGGGATGCGGCGAGCCCGAGCGCCCATGTCATCTGCTGCTCGTTCAGCTTCAACAGCTTGCCGACGGCCGCGGCCGAGCCGAACACGCCGGCTGTGCCGGTGATGTGCCAGCCGACGTCATAGTGGTTCGGGTAGACCGAGTTGCCAATCCGGCACTCGGTCTCGACGCCGAGCACCAACGCGTTCAAGAATTCCTTGCCGGAGACCGGCTGCATTTCCGACAGTGCGAGGATCGCCGAGGCAACTGGACCGGCTGGATGGATGATCGTCTTCAGATGCGTGTCGTCGTAATCGAAGATATGGCTCGACACGCCGTTGATGAAGGCCGCGTTCATGATGTCGAACCGCTCGCGCCGTCCGAACAGGGACGCCTGCTGCGGGCCGGAGAACGGCCCAAGCGCCGAGACCGCGATATCGACCGTCTCGTGATGGGAGCCGCCGATGGCGACGCCGACCCAGTTGAGCAGCGTGCGGACGCCCTCTTTCCGGACATTGGCCGGCAGATCGTCATAGCTCGCAGTGACGAGATAATGCGCCAACGCACGCGTGACGTCCTTGGGCGGTGCTGCGGCGGGCGTTGCGGCCGGTGCCTGTGCAAAGGCGGAGCTGGCGCCAACAGTGGCGAGCGGCAGCGCGGCCGCCGCCTGAAGCAGGGTCCTGCGATCAGTGCGCATAAGCGGCCTCCTTGACCTTGATCGAGACCAATTGCGCCGCGAGGCGGACCGCGCTCTCGAGCGCGCCGGTCTTGGCGACGCCAGTGCCGACGATGTCGAACGCGGTACCGTGCGACGGCGTGGTGAACACGGTTTCAAGCCCGGCAGTGACGGTGACGCCGCGGTTGAAGCCACGCAGCTTGGTCGCGATCTGGCCTTGGTCGTGATACATCGCGACCACGCTGTCGAACTCGCCCGCGAAGGCGCGGATATAGACGGTGTCGGCGGGATAAGGCCCGGTGCAGGCGATGCCGGTCTTCGCGGCGGCTTCGACAGTGGGGCGGATCATCTCGATCTCGTCGCGGCCGAACAGGCCGTTCTCGCCGGCATGCGGATTGAGGGCCGCGACCGCGATTCGCGGCTTGGCGACGCCGGCCCTTCGCATCATGCGGTCGACCAGCTCGATCGCGTCGGTAATGCTCGCCGGGTTGATGCCGTCGAGCGCCTCACGCAAGGACTGATGCCCGGTAACGCGCGACATCCACTGCCCGTCCAGAACATTCATCTCGGAGAAATAGGTCTTGTGGCCGAGCAGGCTCGCGAACATCTTGTGTTCATCAGGAAACTTCCAGCCACCATCGAACATCGCGCGCTTGTTGAGCGGCGCGAAGGTGACCGCGTCGACCTCGCCTGCCTTGGAGAAATCGATCGCGCGCGACAGCGTCTCGCCGGTCAGTCGGCCGGATTCGGCGCTGGCCTTGCCGAGAGGGATTTTCGACGGATCGGTGTTGCCGAGATCGACGAGCTGCACCGCACTGCTGCCCCAGTTGGCCGCCTTCGGCGAGGAGATTCGCTCGACCTTCAGCTTCACGCCGGCATGTTCCATGCCCATGTCGAGAACGCGGGCATCGCCGATAACGACGAGGCGGGCGACATCCGCGAGCCTGTTATCGGAGAGAATGCGCGCAACCTGTTCGGGGCCGATGCCGGTGCAGTCGCCGGGGGTCAGCGCGATGACGGGCAGTTCGTTGCTGTTGGTAGCCATATTGAAAACCCTGGATCCTTACTTCGCTTGCTGGATTTGAGCGGCGGACTGATCCCAGTCCTCCCGATTGAATTCCCCATCCCATTTCGCGACCACGATGGCGGCGACCGCGTTGCCGATGGTGTTGGTGATGGCACGCGCCAGCGACATGAAGCGGTCGATGCCGAGCAGCAGCGCGAGGCCCTCTGCCGGCAATCCTGCCGCGATCACGGTCGCCGCGAGTGCAGCGAACGCACCGCCCGTGACGCCGGCGGCGCCCTTGCTGGTGAACAGCATCACCACGAACAGGCTGAGCTGCTGCGCGGCGCTAAGCTCGATGCCGTAGACCTGGGCAACGAACATGGTCGAGAGCGGCAGCGTCAGCGCGACGCCGTCGAGATTGAAAGAATACCCGGAGGGAATCACGAGGCCCGCGACTGCGCGTCCCACGCCCGCCTTCGGCAGCTTCTCCATCATGCCGGGAATGGCGGTCTCCGACGACGATGTGCCGAGCACGACCAGCAGCTCGGTGCGCAGCAGGCGCAGGAGGTCCATCAAACGAATGCCGACCAGACGGCAGATCGTGCCGAGGATGACGAAGATGAAGAATGCCATCATCGCCCAGGCGGTGCCGACCAGCAGCGCCAGCGCATAGAGCGTGGCAGCGCCGAATTTTGCGACCGTGAAGGCCATGGCGCCGAAGGCGCCGATCGGCGCCAGCGCCACGACGATATGGACAACGCTGAACACGAGCTCGGTGATCCGCTCCAAACCGGTCCGCAGCGGCGCGGCCTTGTCGCCGAGCAGCAGCAGGCCGATGCCGCACAGAAGCGCGAGCACGAGAACCTGAAGCACATCGCCGGCCGCGAACGCGCCGACAAAGCTTTCCGGGATCATGTGCTGGATGTAGGCTGACAGCGATCCGACATGAGCCTGCTGATAACGCGCAACGGTCTCGGCCTGCTGCGCGGTCGCGTGGGCGACACCCGCGCCCGGCTGCACCCAGCGCACCACGACAAAACTGATCAGTAGGCAGATCGTCGTCACGGCCTCGAAATAGGCGAAGGCCTTGAGCCCGATGCGGCCCACCGCCTTCATGTCGCCGACCTGTGCGATGCCGGTGACCACGACCAGGAAGATCAGCGGAGCGATCGTCATCTTGATCAGCGAGATGAAGGCATCGCCGAGCGGCTTGAATTCAACCGCGACGGTCGGAGCCAGGAAGCCGAACAACGCGCCGAGCGCAGCGCCGGCAACCACCAGGACATATTGCTCGCGCCAGAGCGGCTTGCGACGCCGTTCTGAAACGGGAGCCGATATTGGCTCAGACAGCGGAGTTGCGGCGATCTGCAATTGATTTCCTCCAACGCATCGTCGCGCCATGCGCAGTGGCGCCTTGTTATGGTTTTGCGACGTTTACATTGGACCAGCGGCGCCCGAGGCGCTAATGCCGTATCGGTATGATTTGAGGACAAAACCGCATCATGGACCTGGTCTGGCTCGAGGATTTCCTTGCCATCGCCGAGGAGGGGGGGTTCTCACGTGCCGCCAAGCGCCGGCATGTGACGCAGCCCGCGCTGAGCCGTCGCATCAGGTCGCTCGAGGAGTGGCTGGGAACGCCGCTGTTCGAACGCTCGACCCACACGATCACGCTGACGCCGGCCGGTGAAAGTTTTCGCCCCGTTGCGGAAGACGTGCTGCGCAGGGTTTCGGTCGGACGCGAGGAAGCGCTCGAGGTGGCGCGGCTGAAGGCCGAGACCATCACCTTTGCGGCCACGCACGCGCTGTCGCAAACTTTCTTTCCGGAATGGATCCGCAATTCCGACAGTGCGCGCGCCGACTCCGCCGTCCAGCTCGTTGCATCCAACTTCGCCGGTTGCGAAAAGCTCCTGCTGGATGCGCAGGCCCACTTCCTGCTGGCCCATCATCATCCATCGCTGGTGACCCGGCTCGACATGGAGCGCTTCCAGCGTTTTGAGCTGTCGAACGATCTCTTGATCCCGATCACCGCGCCGATGACGAAGCCGTCGCGCGGCGCGCGCCGAGGCAAGGCCAAGCCGCGCTACACCCTGCCCGGGACGGCCGACGCGCCGCTGCCTTATCTCGCCTATCACCCGGGCTCGGGCGTCGGACGCATCGTGACGTCGTTTCTGGCTGTGAAGGAGCCGGCGGCCTTTCTCGTTCCGAGCTTCGCCGCACCGGTCATGCTGCTGGTCGACATGGCGCGCGAGGGCCGCGGCATCACCTGGGCCGCGCAGAGCCTGGTCCAAGCCGATCTCGACAGCGGCCGCCTGATGCACGCCGGCGGGGCGGACTGGACCATTGCCATCACCGTCTCTCTGTTCCGCCCGCGCGCGCGCATGACCCGCGCCGCCGAAAACTTCTGGAATATTGTTCGAAAAGGCCGCGCGGGCGGGAAATCCGCCTCGCCTGCGCCGCGGGCAAGGTGACGCCCGCGCCCGAGAGCCCTAGCATGGAACTTGCATAAATTCTGGGCGACATGGACGCCGCATGAACCTCATCAGTCTCGACATCCGCATGCTCCGGTCGCTGATCTCGGTGGTCGAGACCGGCAGCATCACCGAGACCGCGCGCCGGCTGGGCCGCACCCAACCGGCGATCACGTTGCAATTGCAGCGGCTGGAGGAGCTCACCGGCAAGCAGCTGTTCGAGCATGCCGGCCGCAGGCTGATGCTGACCGACGACGGCACCACCGTCCTCACTTACGCCAAATCCATCCTCCGGTTGCATGACGAATTGATTTCGCAGCTTGCGTCGCAGGAGATCGAGGGTCAGGTCGTGCTCGGCACGCCCGATCTCTACGCAGCATTCATGCTGCCGCAGATCCTCAGCGTGTTCCGAAAATCATTTCCGCGCGTGCAAGTCGAACTCAACTGCGCGTTGTCGACGCCGTTGGTTGGCCTCGTTAAACGCGGCGATGTCGACATTGCGCTCGTCACCCGCATGAACGATTTCACGGGCGGCCAGGTGGTGCGGCGCGAGCAGCTGGTGTGGATGACCGGCGAGCAATCCGCCGCGCACCAGGAGCGCCCGATCCCGCTCGCGCTCTTGCCGCCCGGCAACATCTACCGCGACTACGCGATCGACACGCTGGAGCGCGCCAATTTGCGCTGGCGCATCGCCTGCGTCAGTGAAAGCGTCGGCGGCCTTCAGGCGGCAGCGTTCGCCGGTATGGCCGTCACCGTGCTCGGCCGCAGCGCACTGGTGCCGGCGATGCGCGAGATCGGGCTAAACGAAGGCCTGCCGCCGCTGCCGAAGATCGAGTTGC
This sequence comes from Bradyrhizobium sp. OK095, assembly GCF_900109945.1. GTDB lineage: Bacteria > Pseudomonadota > Alphaproteobacteria > Rhizobiales > Xanthobacteraceae > Bradyrhizobium. Next base: position 197,646 of record NZ_FOBX01000014.1, on the reverse strand, counting down.
TGCTCTACAAATCCAGCGGCGCCACCTCGAAAGCGGCGACCGCACTACACGATTATCTCGCGCATTATCTGCGCCTCGACGAAGAGCTCAGCGGCCGCGGCGCGCCGATCGAGTTGTCCTAGCCCAACGCAACCTGCGGCCAGAACTTCGCCCAGGGCTGCGCCGCTTCGAACGCGGCGGCGATGCGGAAGATGGCAGGCTCATCCAGCCAGGGCGCGACGATCTGAAGGCCGATCGGCATGCCGTCGCGATCGAAGCCGCAGGGCAACGTCGCCGCCGGCAGGCCGGCGAGGTTGATCGGCCAGGTGAAGGGCGACCAGCCGAGATGCGGATCGACCTCGCTGCCGTCAATCTTGTCGACGCCGATCTGGCCGGCTTCGAATGCGGTCACCGCGACCGTCGGCGTCACCAGCGCATCGACGCGCTCGAACAGCTTCAGGAACGCATTGCGCGCCTGGCCGCGCCGGTAGCCAGCTTCGATATAATCGGTGCCGCTGTAGTGGCGGCCCGCGCTGACGATATCGCGGTAGTCGGCTTCAGAGCTGGCGAGATCTGCGGTGGTCTTGGTCGCCACCGCCGCAGCCTGCTCGGTGAAGGCGATCGGCTTCAGCGTGTGCTCGAGAATCTCCGGATCGAGGCCCGGGCCATCCATGGTGACCTGTGCGCCGCAGGAATCGAGAATGGCCAACGCCTTGTTGAAAGCGGCACGGACGTCCGGGCTGACGGCGGCATAGCCGAGATCGACGCTGGCGCCGATGCGAATGCCGTTCAACGGTGCGACGCTGGCATCGAAGCGGCGCGGCGATACCGGCAGGCTGGCGGGATCGCGCAGATCGTAACCGGCGATGATCTCCAGCGTCAGCGCGGCATCCGCGACCGTGCGCGTGATCGGCCCGGTATGTGCTAGCGACCCCCAGGACGGCGGCGAGAAGCCGGGCGAGCGCGGCACCAGGCCGAAGGTCGGCTTCAGCCCGAACACGCCGCAGAAGGACGACGGCACGCGGATCGAACCGACGCCGTCGGTGCCGATCGCGATCGGCCCGCAACCTGCGGCCACACCCGCCGCGGCGCCGCCGCTCGATCCACCGCTGGTGCGGCCGGGATTCCAGGGGTTTCGCGTCGTGCCGGTGACGGGGCTATCGGCCGTCAGCTTATAGCCGGACTCGCAGGTCGTGGTCTTGCAGGTGATGATCGCACCCGCAGCCTTCAGCGCCGACACCACGGCCGCGTCGGCCTCGGGCACGAATGCCTTGTTCATCGGGGAGCCGCCATAGGCCGGCACACCCGCGACGAAGACGAGGTCCTTGATCGTGACGGGCACGCCGGCGAGCGGCCCCTTGGTCTCGCCCGCGCGGATCTCCCGGGTGAGACGATCAGCGTCCGCCCTCGCCTGCTCGTACATCGGCGTCACCACCGCGTTGCAGGTTTCATTCGCCGTTTGAAGTGCGGCAATCGTGTCGTCGACGACATCGCGCGGCGTGAACGCCTTGCGCCGGTAGCCGGCCACGATCTCGGTTGCAGAAAGCGCGCCAAGGCCAGTCGGCGCCGGCGGGAAGGCCGCTCGGCCGTTACCATCAGTCATCATCAATCCTAAAGTGCTAGCTGAGCGCCGCGTCGACGGCGCGCTTGGCCATCACCGTGACGAGATGCGCACGGTAGTCGGCCTCGGCGTGGATATCGGAGGTGAGACCGTCGGTGTCGATTTTGATTGCCGCGACCGCGGTTGGATCGAAATTCCCCGATAGCGCCGCCTCCATGGGCGGCACGCGGAACACGCCGGAGCCTGCGCCCGTCACAGCCACGCGAACGCCATCAGCGAATTTCGCAACGAACACGCCGACCAGCGCATAACGCGACGCCGGCGCCTTGAACTTGGCGTAGCCCGCCTTCAACGGAACCGGAAAACGGATCGCGGTGATGATCTCACTTACTTCAAGCGCCGTCTCGAACAGGCCGAGAAAGAACTTGTCCGCCGCGATCTCGCGTGTGCTGGTGACGATGGTGGCACCGAGACCGAGCACCCCGGCCGGATAATCCGCCGCCGGATCGTTGTTCGCGACCGAGCCGCCGATGGTGCCGCGGCTGCGCACGGCGGGGTCGCCGATCATCGAGGCCAGCACCGCGAGCCCGGGGATTTTTGACTGCACCAGTTTTGAGGCCGCTACCACCGCATGCGGCGTCATCGCGCCGATGGTGATCGTCGCCCCATCGTCGGTGATGCCCTTGAGATTTCCGAGCTTCGAAAGGTCGACCAGCGCAGGCGGATTGGCCAGCCGCTGCTTCAGCGTCGGGATCAGCGTCATGCCACCGGCGACGAGCTTGCTGTCCTCGATCGAGGTCAAGAGCTTGGCCGCATCCGGAATTTGGCTCGGCTGGTGATAGGCAAACGGTTTCATTGTATCCTCCCTATTCCGCCGCGACCGGTAGCGATGCGTTCTGAAGCAGGCGCCAGATCCGGTTCGGCGTCGCCGGCATGTCGACATGGGTGACGCCGAGATGCGACAGCGCATCGACCACTGCGTTGATGACGGCAGCCGGCGAGCCGATGGTGCCGACCTCGCCGCAGCCCTTCACGCCCATCGGCGTGTGCGTGCACAGCGTCGAATGGGTCGAGACCTTCATCATCGGCATGTGATCCGCGCGCGGCATGCAATAGTCCATCAGCGAGCCCGAAAGCAGCTGGCCGGAGCTCTCGTCATAGACCGCGTTCTCGAACAGCGCCTGGCCGACGCCCTGCACGATGCCACCGTGCAGCTGACCCTCGACGATCATCGGGTTGATGACCGTGCCGACATCGTCGACCGCGGTGTAATTGACCAGCGTCACCGTGCCGGTCTCCGGATCAACCTCAACCTCGGCGATGTGGCAGCCGCCGGGATAGGTGAAGTTGACGGGATCGTAATAGGCCTGCTCCTCCAGCCCGGGCTCCAGCACTTCGAGCGGATAATTGTGCGGCACATAGGCCGCGCCCGCGATCTCCTCGAACGTCTTGATGCGGTCCGTGCCGGCGACGGAAAATTTTCCGGCCTCGAACTGAATGTCCACTTCGGACGCTTCGAGCAGATGGGCGGCGATCTTCTTGCCCTTGACGATCACCTTGTCCGTCGCCTTCGACAGCGCGGCACCGCCGACGACGAGGGAGCGCGAGCCATAGGTGCCCATGCCGAACTGCACGCGATCGGTATCGCCGTACACGATGTCGACATCTTCAAAGGACACGCCGAGCTTTTCGGAGACGATCTGGGCAAACGTCGTCTCGTGACCCTGGCCGTGATTGTGGGTGCCGATCATGACCGTCACCTGGCCGGTCGGATGCACGCGCACGGTGGCACTTTCATAGAGGCCGCCGCGCGCGCCGAGCCGTCCTGCGAAGCGCGACGGCGCAAGGCCGCAGGCTTCCACATAGGTCGAGTAGCCGAGCCCGCGGAATTTGCCCTTGCTGGCCGAGGCTGCCTTGCGGATGCCGAAATTCTTGACGTCGGCTGCAATCAAAGCACCGTCGAGGCAGCCCATCGGATCGCCGGAATCGTACTGCACCAGCACCGGCGTCTGGTACGGATAGGCCTCCTTCGGGATCATGTTGCGGCGGCGGATCTCGACGCGGTCGATTCCCATCTCGCTTGCGGCGACATCCACCATGCGCTCCAGCACGAAGGTCGCTTCCGGCCGGCCCGCGCCGCGATAGGCGTCGACCGGAACGGTGTTGGTGAAGACGACCTTCACATTGCAGTAGATCGCGGGCGTGGTGTAGACGCCGCCGAGCAAGGGTGCGTACAGATTGGTCGGAATGTTCGGCCCGAAGGTCGAGAGATAGCCGCCCATATTGGCCAGCGTGTTGACGCGGAAGGCGAGAAACTTGCCGGTCTCGTCGAGCGCAAGCTCGGCTTCGGTGACGTGATCGCGGCCATGGCGATCGGAGACATACCCTTCCGAGCGGCTCGCGACCCATTTGATCGGCCGCATCACGCGCTTGGCGGCCCAGGTGATCACGGCCTCTTCGCCATAGTGAAACTGCTTGACGCCGAAGCCGCCGCCGACATCGGGCGCCACCACACGCAGCTTGTGTTGCGGGATGTTCAGCACCAGCGCGCCCATCAGGAAGCGCACCACGTGCGGGAACTGGCTGGTGGTCCACAGCGTGAAGCGATCCGTGCCGGGCTCGTATTCGGCGATCGCCGCGCGCGGCTCCATCGGATTGCCGATCAGACGGTTGTTGACGAGGCTGAGCTTTGCGACATGCGCCGCCTTGCGGAACGCGGTCTCGACGGCGGCCTTGTCGCCGAGCTCCCAGTCGCAGCAGATGTTGTTCGGCACATCGTCGAACAATTGCGGCGCACCGGGCCTGACAGCTTCGAGCACGCCGACCACCGACGGCAGCACCTCGTAATCGACCTTCAGCAGCTCGGCTGCCTCATTCGCCTGTTCCGGCGTCTCAGCGACGACAAAGGCCACCATGTCGCCGACGAAGCGCACTTTGCCCTGCGCCAGCATCGGGAACGGCGGCTCCTTCATCGGTACGCCGTTGGCATCCGAGATGCCCCAGCCGCAGGGCAGCGAACCGAGCTTGTCAGCCGCAGCGTCCTCGCCGGTCAGAACCGCGATGACGCCGGGCGAGGCCAGTGCCGCACTCTTGTCGATACCACGCAGCACCGCATGCCCATGCGGCGAGCGCACGAACACGCCGGCCGTCATGCCCGGGCGCTTGATGTCGGAGACGTAATTGCCGCGCCCGGTGAGGAAGCGCTGGTCCTCTTTGCGCTTCGGTGAGGCGCCGATGCCGATCACATTGCCCATGGTCACTCTCCCTTGGCGGCGTTCATGGCGGCAGCACCAGCCATCACCGAAACCACGATGTTCTGGTAGCCGGTGCAGCGGCAGATGTTGCCTTCGAGGCCGTGACGCACGTCCGCCTCAGTGAGGTCCGGCTTCTCGGTGGCGAGCGCAACTGCCGTCATCAGCATGCCGGGCGTACAGAAGCCGCACTGCAGGCCGTGATGCTCGCGAAAGGCCTCCTGCATCGGATGCATCTGGTTCGAGCCAGGCGCGCCTTGCAGACCTTCGATGGTGAGCAATGTCGCGCCGTCGAGTGCCGGCGCCAGCAATGTGCAGCTTTTCACCGGCAGGCCATTGAGATGCACCACGCAGGCGCCGCACTGGCTGGTGTCGCAGCCGATATGGGTGCCGGTGAGGTGGAGCTGCTCGCGCAGCAGCTCGGCGACGAGCGTTGCGGGCTCGACCTCGACAGTGGTTGGCCGTCCGTTGAGTGTGAAGGAAATCTGCACGATCATACTCCTGTGCGCGACGGGTCTTCAGGCGAGAGGAAGCGCGCTGCCAGTGGCCCATGTGGCCATCACGACATCGCCGACGGTGAAAGGATCTGCGAAGAAGGTCTTTTCCGGCACGTAGGCCACGAACGCATCGTCCGGCACGGTGTCGAGCATGACCTTGACGAAATAGCCCTGGTATTCGATCGCGAGCACGCGGCTCGGCAGCGAGGTGGTTCCGGGTGGCAGATCCCTCCCCGGCCGGACCAGCGCGACGTCGTCCCGGCGGACGGCAATATCGATCTTGTCACCGACGCTGACTGAGGATCGCGCCTGAAGCGGCACCTCGATGCCCGAAGGTGCGGCCTGCGCGAGCGTGAAGCTCGCACCATTGACCTTTTCGACCCGGCCCGAGAGCACATTCTGCCCGCCCATGAACTCGGCGACGTAGCGATCATGCGGATGCGCGTAGACGTCCCGTGCCGCTCCCGCCTGCTTGATCCTGCCCTGCTCCATCACCACGACGAGGTCGGCGAGCGCGATCGCCTCGAGCTGGGTGTGGGTGACGTGGATGAAGGTGATGCCGAGCTCCCGCTGCATCCTCCTGAGCTCCTGGCGCATCTGGACGCGGAGCTGCTCGTCGAGCGCCGACAGCGGCTCGTCCAGCAGCAGCACACGCGGCTCGGTGATCGCGGCGCGTGCCAGCGCGACGCGCTGCTGCTGGCCGCCGGAGAGCTGCGCCGGCAGACGGTCGGCGAATTGCGTCAGCCGCACCTTCTCGATCATCGCGTCAGCAGCGCGCAGGCGATCGACCTTGGACTGGCCGCGCACGCGAAGTGCGAAAGCGATGTTCTCACGCACGGTCAGGTGCGGGAACAGCGCGTAGGACTGGAACATCATCGCGGTGCGCCGCCGCACCGGCGCGAGCCCGACGACGTTCTGTCCGCCGATGACGATCTCGCCCGCAGTCGGGTCCTCATGGCCGGCGATCATCCGCAGAATCGTAGTCTTGCCGCAGCCGGAAGGGCCGATGAAGCAGCAATAGGCACCGTCAGTAATCTTCAAGTTGACGCCGTCGACCACATTGGTGACGCCGTCAAAGCTCTTGCAGACACCCGCCAGTTCGATATCGCCGTGATCGCTCTTCATTCCCAACTCAACCCTTGCTCAAGCCTTGGCGCTGCTGCCGCGCTTCTTCTGGATCAGCACGATGCTGCCCAGGCTCGCGCCGATGACGACGAAGGAGACGATGGTGGTCACCGTGCCCAGCGCGTACAGCGAGGGCGAGGTGACGTTCAGCGTCATGCTCCAGATTTCCAGCGGCAGCGTGTTCAGCGATCCTGCGGTCTGGAGACTGCGCGCGAACTCGTCATAGGACAGCGTGAAGCCGAACAGCGCGACGGCGACGAGCCCGGGCGCGAGCACTGGTATCATCACCAACCGGATCGACTGCCAGCGGCTGGCGCCGAGGTCGTAGGCCGCCTCCTCCCAGACATGATTGAAGCGCGACATCACCGCGAACATCACGAGCACGCCGAACGGCAGCGTCCAGGACAGCTGCGCACCGAGCGCCGAAGTATACCAGCTCGCATTCAAGCCGAGCGCCTGGAACAGAAGCCCCGTGCCTAGGCCAAGCACGAGACCCGGCGCGACCAGACTGCCGATCATCATGTAAAAAACAAAAGTGTCGCCGCGAAAGCGCTTGCGGAAGCCAAGCCCGGCAAGGAACGAGACCACCACCGTAATGGCGGTGACGATGACCGCGAGCTTGATCGAACGATCGAACGAGCCCTTGACGTCGCCGGTCCGCACCTGGGTGAAGAGATCGACGAACCAGTGCAGCGAGTGACCCTTCATCGGAAAGACGAGGCCGCCGCGGATATCCTGGAACGACAGGATGTAGATGCAGAACATCGGGCCGTAGAGCGCGATCACGTAAAGCGAAAACAGCGTCGCGAGGACATAGAAGGTCCAGGGCCGCCCGCCCTTGCTGGGCGCGATTGCCTTGGTCGCCGCGGACCCGACCGACTTGGACATATCAGTCTTGTGTATATCGGCGAGAACAGCGCTCATCGCGTGATCTCCTGCCTGATATCGACCGTGCGCAGGATCAGCGAAACGATCGCGACCAGCACCAGCGTCAGCAGCACGGCGCTCGCCGCCGCGGTCGGATATTGCAGCACACCGACGTCCTCATAGAAGGCGCTGACCACCGAGGCCGAGCCGCCGCCGGACATCACCTTGACCACGAAGAAATCGCCCATCACGATCGAGACCACGAAGATGGTGCCGAGCGCGATGCCGCTCTTGGACATCGGCACCACGATCAGGCGCAGGATGTCGAAACGGCTGGCACCGGCGTCGATCGCGGCCTCGATCAGCTTCTTGTCGATCCGCGCCATCGAATTGAAGATCGGAACGATCATGAAGATCGTGAGCTGGTGGACATAGGCGATGACCACCGCGAGGTCGGAGAACAGCAACACCTCCAGCGGCTGGCGGATTACGCCCAGCGCCAGCAGCGCCTGATTGATTAGGCCTTCCTTGCCCAGCAGCGGGATCCAGGAAATCATCCGGATAATGTTCGAGGTCCAGAACGGCACCGTGCACAGCAGGAACAGGCCGATCGCGAGCAATTGGTTGCGGACGTGGAAGACGAGGAAGTAGGCGACGAAGAAACCGATGATCAGCGTGAAGATCCAGGTCAGCACCGTGAACTTGATCGTCGCCAGATACAGTTTTAGCGTCAGCGCCGAATGCAGCACCTCGACATAGCTTGCGAGCGTGAACTCAGGCGTCAGTCCGCCAAAACCGTCGGTGGCAAAGAAGCTCGCCGCCAACACGACCAGGATCGGCGCCACGAAGAACGGCACGAGCACCAGAACCAGCGGCGACACGTAAAGCCAGCCGGCGAGATTGGCACGTGGTGGAGCTTGAGCTGAACTTGGACTTGGCTGCATGTCAGCGAACGCCTCGAAGTCGGTCTCGTCGCACCGGCGCGTTACGGCGCCGGTGCATCGTTCAAATCAGGGAAAGCAGGTTTCAGGCCACCTTGAAGTCGTTCCAGCGCTTGTTCATGTAGGCGGCCTCGTCCATCAGCGTGTTCCAGCACGAGATGTTCTTGACGCGGTCGAGGAACGAGCCGCCGTCACGCTTGGTGCCGGCCTTCTCCATCGGCACGCCATAGGGATCGTTGATGACTTCAGGCGCCGGCTTGCCGTCGTACCAGAAGTCCCATTCGGCAGCGGTCAGGAATTTCTTCGCGGTCGACGGCACCGGGCTGTAGTAGCCGTAGCGTCCGACGAAGCCGCCCTGCCAGCCCGAGAGATACCAGTTGAGATATTCGTAGGCCGCATCGAGCTTCTTGCCGGAGAGATGCTTCATCAGGCCCATGCCGTTGCACCAGCCGCGATAGCCTTCCTTGCCGTTCTTGATGTTGACCGGCGCGTAGACGCAGGGGATTTCCTTGACGCGTACGGCGGCAACCGCCGGCGACCACATCGACTGGATCACCACCTCGCCCGCCGCCATCAGCTGCACCGACTGGTCGAAGGTGGTCCAGGTCGCACGGAACTGGCCTGCCTTCTTCAATTCGATCAGCTTGTCGCAGGTAAAGTCGATCTCCTGCTTCGTCATATTGCCCTTGTTGCCGTACTTGATCAGCCCAGCACTCTCGAAGCAGAGGGCGGCGTCCATGATGCCGATCGCGGGCACGTCGAGGATCGCGGCCTTGCCCTTGAATTTCGGATCGATCAGATTCTTCCACTCGGTCACTTCGTGGCCGACGAGGTCGGGGCGGTAGCCGATGGAATCGGCGTTGTAGACCTGCGGCAGGAACGTCGCCCATTCGGTCACGCCGTCGTGCAGATCGGTCGAGTCGGGCTTGGAAATGTACATCGCCTCGTAAGGCGAGATGCCCTGGCGCGGGATCTTGTGGCCGTCGATCTCGCCCTTGGTGAAGATCGGCAAGATGTTGTCGAACTCCTTGATCTTCTTGACTTCGATGCCCTGGATCACGCTGCGCTTGGCGGCGAGCTTGGCCTGCCAGCCTTCGAGGTCGGCGATATCGACCGTATTAGGCTGGCTTATGAAGCGGTTGATGGCGGCGGAGGTGTCGAGGTTCTGCATCGTCACCTTGAAGCCAAGATCCTTGGCCGCCTGGTCGCCGATCGCCTTCACCACCGAATAGGAGACGCCGACATGGCGCAGCTCGATGTCCTTGATCTCCTGCGCCCAGATGGTCGGGAAGCCACGGATCGCATCCGACCCTGCGGCTGCGCCCGCAACAGCGGCCGCCCCCTTCAAGAGTGTGCGCCGGCTTAGCTTTTTCGCAGGTCTCGCTTCCGTTCCCGCCGGATTGGAAGTGGACGTCCCCTTAGCCCCATCAGACATGGCAACCCTCGTTGGTTACGATGAACGCTCGCGCCGATCGCCATTGACCGGCTGCTTATGTGATCAGATGCGCGTGAAGCTAGAGGCGGGATTTTGCGAAGTAAAATTGGAAGTAAAAATTCGCCGCATAAACGCGGCTAATGGATCAGGCCGCTGCATCGGCTTTTGGCAGCCCGCATAAGAAGGCGTCAGGACGTGTATGCAAGGCGAGGCAACGGGCCTCGTCGGCCCGTTCGCGCGGCAGAGGTGATGACGACTTATTTCAGGATTTGAGCATGTCGCGCGCCGTCTCCGGCGTCATCAGCGTCGCGATGATCGTGATGATCGACAGAGCGATGATGTAGAGCGACACCGGCCAATACGAGCCGGCCCAGGCGAGCAGTGCGGTCGCGATCAGCGGCGAGAAGCCGCCGCTCAACGCGGCTGCGACATTTGCGCCGAGCGAGGCACCGCTGTAGCGCACCTGAGTGCGAAACAGTTCCGGCATGAAGGCGGCCTTCGGCCCGAACAGCAGCGCATGCGTCAGCGTCATCGTGACGACGAGGGCGAATGTGATCAGCGCCGGCTCCTTGGTGTCGAGAAACCAGAACAGCGGAAACGCCAGCGCCACCGAGAACACGCCGCCGGCGAGATACAGTGCCTTGCGGCCAAAAATATCAGAGAGCCAGCCGGCCAGCGGCAGCGTCGCGAACTCGACGATCGCGGCATAGACCACCGCATTCAGGATTACCTGGCGCGGCAGGCCGAGCTTTGTCGTCGCATAGACCACGGTGAAGACGGTGAGGAGATAAGCGAGCCCGACTTCCGACACCGTGATGCCGACCGCGAGCAGAAAACTGCGCCAGTCGCGGCGCAGCACTTCCATCACCGGCTGCGCCAGCACTTCCTTGCGCTCGACAACCTCCTTGAAGTGCGGCGTCTCGGCGAGCCTCAGCCGTACGATGAAGCCGATTCCGACCAGCAGAATGCTGATCCAGAACGGGACGCGCCAACCCCAGCTCAGGAAGTCGGCCTCGGGGAGCTGCGTCACCAGGGCAAAGATGCCGGTGGAGGCGGCAACGCCGACGGGAAAGCCGATCTGCACCAGGCTGCCGTAGAAGCCGCGGCGATTGCCCGCATGCTCGATCACCATCACGACCGCGCCGCTCCATTCGCCGCCGAGCCCGATGCCCTGGATGAAGCGCAGCATGATGAGGAAAATTGGCGCCCAGACGCCGATCTGGCTGTAGGTCGGCAGGCAGCCGATCAGGAAGGTGCCGAGCCCCATCGCGATCATGGTCGCCACCAGCATCTTCTTGCGACCGAGCCGGTCGCCATAATGCCCGATAATCGCGCCGCCGATCGGCCGCGCCACGAAGCCGACCGCATAGGTCGAGAACGCCGCCAGCGTGCCGACGAAGGGATCGAAGGTCGGGAAGAACAGCTTGTTCAGCACGAGTGCGGCCGCCGTGCCGTAGATCAGAAAATCGTACCACTCGATCGCGGTGCCGAGCGCGCTCGCCCACACCACATGCGCCGTCGTCGATTTCTCCGCCGAAGCAGAGACCCCCGTTGCTGCCGTCATGCCACGCGCCCCAAAACATTCCGGATGCATCATGGCCAATCGCGGTGATGGTTGCAACCTGCGGCGGTGTTACCTCTGCCCGAGACCACGGCGTGAGGTTTTCGCGCGCCGCAGTTTCCACACCCGTCATTGCGAGGAGCCCTTGCGACGAAGCAATCCAGACTGCCTCCGCGGTTAAAGTCTGGATTGCTTCGCTTCGCTCGCAATGACGGGTGTGGAAGCAGTTGCGCGCACGTGTTCGCAACGTCTCCTGGCGGTCACGGAACCTGCCCAATCGGCGTTATTCGCCATTGACAAACTAATTCGCCAATATCTAACTTACCCGGACAATAACCAGCCGCGCCAAGCGGCCATAAAAGAGAGGGAACGACGATGAGAGGGCTTTTGGCCTGCGCCATGCTCGCGGCCATGATTTCGGCTGCCATGACCAATGTTGCGCGCGCGCAAGTCTCCGACGACGCGGTGCGGATCGGCGTGCTGACGGATCTGTCGAGCTGGGGTCGCGACAACAGCGGGCCGGGCTCGGTCGAAGCCGCGAAAATGGCGGTGGAGGAATTCGGGCCGACCGTGCTCGGCAAGCCGATCGAGATCATCAGCGCCGACCACCAGATGAAGACCGACGTCGGCGTGCAGATCGTGCGCGGCTGGTTCGACAACGGCAAGATCGACGCCGTCGTCGACATCCCGAATTCCGGCATCGCGATCGCCGTGCACAACATGGTGCGCGAGCGCAACAAGATCGCCCTGCTCTCCGGCCCCGGCGCCAGCTCACTCACCGACGAGCTGTGCAGCCCGAACACCGTGCATTTCACCTACGACACCTACGCGCTGTCCAAGGTGACGGCCTCCGCCGTGATCAAGGAAGGCGGAAAATCCTGGTTCTTCATCACCGCGGACTACGCCTTCGGTCAGCAGCTCGAGAAGGATGCCACCCGCTTCATCAACGAAATGGGCGGCAAGGTGCTCGGCGGCGTCAAGCATCCGACAAATACGGCGGACTTCTCCTCCTTCGCGCTGCAGGCGCAGAGCTCGAAAGCCGACGTGGTCGCTTTCGCCAATGCCGGTCAGGACACCGACAATGCGATCAAGCAGTCCGGCGAGTTCGGCCTGGTCCAGGGCGGCCAAAAGCTCGTCGGCCTGCTGATGTTCGACACCGACGTGCATGCGGTCGGTCTCAAGGCTGCGCAGGGCACTTACATGACCACGGCGTCCTACTGGAACATGGACGAGGCAACGCGCGCCTGGTCCAAGAAGTTCTATGAGCGCACCAAGGTGATGCCGACCATGATCCACACCGGCGTCTACGGCTCGGTGCTGCATTACCTGAAAGGCATCAAGGCCGCCGGCACCGACGATCCCGCCAAGGTGATGGCCAAGATGCGCGAGCTGCCGATCGAGGACGTCTTTGTCCATGGCGGCAAGCTGCGTGAAGACGGCCGCGTCATCCGCGACATGTATCTGGCCAAGGTGAAGTCGCCCGAGCAGTCCAAAGAGCCTTGGGATTATCTGGACATCGTCAAGACCGTGAAGGGCGAGGACGCCTTCCGCCCGGTCTCCGAATCCAAATGTCCGCTGCTGAAGAAGTGAGGTGAGACATGACCGGCAACGAGCGCAACGCAATTGAGACTTACGAGTGCGATGTGCTCGTGGCCGGATCGGGCGCCTCCGGCATGTCGGCCGCGATCACCGCGCGCTACCGCGGCCTCGACGTGCTGATCGTCGAGAAGGAGCCGCGCTTCGGGGGCACCACGGCGCGCTCCGGCGGCTGGCTCTGGATCCCCGGCACGTCGCTCGCAAAGGCCTACGGCATCGAGGAGGCACCGGAGCAGGCGCGCATCTATCTGCGCCACGAAGCAGGCAACAACTTCGACGCCGCGCGCGTCGATGCGTTTCTCAGCGCCGGCCCGGAGGCAGTCGAATTCTTCACGACCAAAACGGCGTTGCAGTTCGACATGCCGCTGGTGTTTCCCGACTATGACGCCGAAGCGCCCGGCGGCGCCCAAGGCGGCCGCTCCATGGTGACGCGGCCGTTCGACGGGCGGGAGCTCGGCGACCAGATCAAGACGCTCGGCATGCCGCTGCCCGAGCTCACGGTGTTCGGCATGATGCTCGGAAGCGGCAAGGAGATCATCCATTTCATGCGCGTGACGAAGTCGCTGACTTCGGCGGTCTATGTCGCCAAGCGGCTGTCGCGCCACTTCATGGATGTGCTGCGCTACGGCCGCGGCATGACGCTGACCAACGGCAATGCGCTCGCCGGGCGCCTCGCAAAATCCGCGCAAGACTTGAAGATTCCAATGTGGCTGTCCTCGCCGGTGCGCGAGCTGACGGTCGAGAATGGCACTGTCACCGGCGCCATCGTTTCGCGCGAAGGACGCGACGTGCGTGTCCGCGCCCGGCAAGGCGTCGTGCTCGCCTGCGGCGGCTTCCCGCATGATGTGGAACGCCGCAAAAAGATGTTTCCGCATGCGCCGACCGGCAATGAGCATTATTCACCGGGACCGACCGGCAACACCGGCGACGGCCTGCGCCTCGCGGAAAGCGCCGGCGGACATGTCGAGGACCGGCTCCCGAACGCGGCGGCCTGGGTGCCGGTGTCGCTGACCACGCGCAAGGACGGCTCGAAGGGCGTGATGCCGCATTTCATCGACCGCGCCAAACCCGGCGTGATCGCGGTGATGCGCGACGGCAAGCGCTTTGCCAATGAGGGCAATTCCTATCACCAGTTCGTCCAGGCCATGGTCAAGGCGGCCAAACCCGGCGAGGAGATCGCCGCGTTCCTCGTCTGCGATCACCAGGCGCTGCGCAAGTACGGCCTCGGCTGCGTGCCGCCCTTCCCGATGCCAACAGGTCATCACCTCAAGACCGGCTACCTCATGCGCGGCGACACGCTGGAAGCGCTGGCGGCGAAGGCCGGCATTGATGCCGGGGCTTTCGTCGAGACCGTCAAGCAGTTCAATGCCACTGCCCCGCTGGGTCATGACGCCGCTTTCGGCAAGGGCTCAAAAGCCTATAACCGCTATCAGGGCGACGCCATGCACGGCCCGAATCCTTGTATCGCGCCGATCGAGAACGGCCCGTTCTACGCCATCAAGATGGTGATCGGCGATCTCGGCACCTATGCCGGCATCGTCACCGACGAGAACGCCCGCGCGCTCGATGCCGAGGGCCGCGTGATTCCCGGGCTCTATGCCGCCGGCAACGACATGGCGAGCATCATGGGCGGCAATTATCCCGGCGCCGGCATCACGCTTGGGCCGGCGCTGACCTTCGGCTACATTGCCGGCCGTCATCTCGCCGATAGCGCCGCCAAGTGCGACGCGGCGTAAGCGAGCGCAACGCCAGGAGGCGCATGAAGAGAGAAAGCCGCGGCATCCAGTCGATCGAGGTCGGCGGAGAATTGCTTCGCGCGCTCGCAAGAAGCGGCGAGCCGATGATGCTGCGCGATCTCGCCCGCGAGGCCGGCATGACGCCGGCCAAGGCGCATCCTTATCTCGCCAGCTTCTCCCGGATCGGACTGATCGAGCAGGACGAGACCACCGGCCGCTACGAGATCGGCGCACTCGCGCTGGAGCTCGGGCTCATCAGCCTGCGCCGGCTCTCCGGCGTCCGCATTGCCGGACCGAAGATCGCCGCGCTCGCGAGCCAGATCGGCCATGCGGTCTCGCTGGCCGTCTGGGGCACGCATGGCCCGACCGTGGTGCAGCTGGAAGAGCCCGGCCAGCCCGTGCACATCGTGATGCGCGCGGGTTCGGTGATGGCGCTGCTGGAGACCGCGACCGGCCGCGCCTTTGCGGCCTTCCTGCCGGAGAAGACCATCAATGCCGCGCTTGAAAGCGGCCTCGACCGTCACGGCGTCGGCTACAATCCGAAACGCGCGCTGAAGGGCGCGAAGATGGCCGAGATGCTCACAGAGGTCCGCAAGCACGGCCTCGCCCGCGCGCTCGGCGATCCCCTGCCCGGCGTCAATGCGTTCTCCGCGCCGGTTTTCGACCATTCCGGCCATGTCGCGCTGGTCATCACCGCGATGGGACCGGAAGGCACTTTTGATGCGCGCTGGGACAGCCCGATCGCCCATGCCCTGCGCGACTGCGCAGGCCACATCTCGAAGCGGCTCGGCTACGGCATGACGATCGCCGCGGAGTAAAGGCTACTTATCCTTCACCGGCACTGTGTAGTTCAGGATCAGCCGCCCGCCGTCCGGATAGATCGTCTGCCCCGTGATGTACGACGCATCATCACTCGCGAGGAACGCGACGACGGAGGCGACCTCGCTCGGCTCACCGCCACGACCGGCCGGCGTACGTGACATCACGGTTTTCCGCGCATCCTCCGAGGTGTAGATGGAGGACGCCACCATGTCGGTCAAAATCGTGCCTGGCCCGACCGCCACGACGCGGATGTTGTGCGGGGCGAGTGCGACGGCGGCCACCGAAGTCAGCTGCTTCATGCCGCCCTTGGACATCGCGTAGGTCGCAAGCGCCGGGATCGCCAGCAGCGCATTCACCGAGGACATGTTGATGATGACCCCGCCGCCGCTGCCTTGCGCGATCATCTGCTTCGCTGCGGCCTGCACGCCGAAGAACGCCCCCTTCAAATTGATGCCGATGATTTCGTCGAATTCCTCTTCGGAAATTTCAAGGATATCCCGGTTGCGGGCAACGCCGGCATTGTTGACCATGATGTCGAGCCGGCCGAACTCCCTCACGGCGGTTGCGACGAGTTGATCCACATCAGTGCGCTTGGCGACATTGCCGACGACGGTGCGCAAGGTATCCGGCCGCCCCAGCTCGGCGGCTGTCGCGGCGAGGCCCTCGGCATCGACGTCCGAGATCACGACCTTGACGCCGTCGTCCAAAAATCTCTTTGCGCAGGCCTTGCCGATGCCGCGTGCCGCGCCGGTGATGGCGGCGACTTTGCCGGATAATTTCATAGTCTCACTCCAGGGATAGCTGCTTAGGCGGCGAGCTATCCCGAAGAGGACCCCGGATCAAGCCGCCGCAAAGCCGAGATGAGCACGGAACCGGTTCTTGATAAAGACGGCATCGCGCGAAGGCAGCGAACGCGGCGGATTTTCAGCCAAAACCTTGATGACGAAGAGCCGCGGGCCTTCCGCCAGTTCGGCGATTTGTGCTGCGAGGCGTTGCACCTCCTCGAGAGTCCGCACGGTTCCAGTCGCGGCAAAACCGCAGGCCACAGCGATCGCGGTGAGATCGACGCCGCGCCCGGTGTGGCTCGCCTGCATCCCGGTCTCGCCAAAATGCTGGTTGTCGATCACAACGATGTCGAGATTGCGCGGCCGCGCGACGCCGATGGTGGCAAGACCGCCGAGGCCCATCAGTTGCTCGCCGTCACCCGTCAAGGCGAGGACACGCTTACCTGGCTGTGCCTGGGCAAGGCCAAGGCCGATCAGCGCGGCGCCGCCCATCGCGCCCCAGAGGTAGAAATTTCCGTCGTGGTCACCGACCGAATGCAAATCGTAAGTGGGCGAGCCGAGGCCGGAGACAACCAGCGTGTCCTTGCGGTTCTTCAGGAGAACGGCGACAGCGGCGCGTCGATCGAGTTGAGCTTGCATTGACATCACCACTTCTTCTTGCCGATCAGGCGTTGCCCGATCAGGACCGCGATCTGCTGGTCGGAGTCATAGGCGAGCGCCGCGGCTGCTTCGACCGTCTCGACCAGATCCTCCGGCGTCTCCGCCCGCATCACCTTCAGGCCGATCGCCTCCAGCGAGGGCTGTGTCGCCCGGCTCATCGGCACCTGCCAGGGATTGAACTCGGCCCATTCGCCGCGCATCGTCACCAGCATCAACAGCGGAAAGCGGCCGATCGCCGACAGCGACAGCATGTTGATGCAATTGCCGACTCCGCTCGACTGCATCAGCAGCACGCTGCGCTGGCCACCGAGCCAGGCGCCGGCGGCGATGGCAATGCCTTCCTCTTCGGTCGTCAGCACATTGGTGGTGACGCCGGGGTCGGCCGAGAACATGCGGATGAGCTGGCTATGGCCGGCATCCGGCACATAGGACATTTGCCTGACGTCGGCCGCTTTCAGGATGCGATAGAGCTCGGACGGCCAGTCGTCGCTGGCGCGTGTATCAGGGTTCGGTTGGGGGCTATGCACCGCGTGTCTCCGTGAATTTCGAGCGGCACGCTAGCGATTATTCCGCACGATGGCGCTGACCGTCTGGCACGACCAGATATCGAAGAATTGTATAGCTGGGGGAATAGCGCGATGCGCATGGCTGCGCCCTCTCCCCTTGCGGGAGAGGGCATCACCGAAGGTCGACACGACCTCATTAGGGTGAGGGGTCTGTCTCCGCGCACTCAAACGCATTTGTATTCGCCGAGAGATACCCCTCATCCGGCGCTTCGCGCCACCTTCTCCCGCAAGGGGAGAAGGAAGGGCACCGCGCTTGCGATAACTGACCTAGTTCGCCGCCGATCTCGCCACCGCCGGCATGTAAATCTGCGCGTAGCCTTCCTTGATCGCCGACGTGATCCGATCGAGGCGGCGGTCGATGTGCTTTTCCAGCACCT
The DNA here is from genome assembly GCF_900109945.1 of Bradyrhizobium sp. OK095. Taxonomy (GTDB): domain Bacteria; phylum Pseudomonadota; class Alphaproteobacteria; order Rhizobiales; family Xanthobacteraceae; genus Bradyrhizobium. The sequence continues at coordinate 179,887 of NZ_FOBX01000014.1, read as the reverse complement.
CGACACAGGCCTCTTCGTCCCGCGCCTTCAATCCCTCGACCACAGCACGATGCTCGGCCTGGGTGTTGGATCGGTTGATGCTGTCCATGTCGATCCAGCGCACGAAACGGATGCGGGCGTTGACGTTGCGCAGCACGCGCAGCATCTCGGCATTGTTCGACATCCCCATCAGCCGCTCGTGGAAGGTCTCGTCGAGCTCGACCAGCTCGACCGAAGAACGCTCGCCGGGATCGGGACCAGTGGCTTCGAGGAATTTCAAGAGCGCGTCGATGTCCTCGTCCTTGGCGCGCTTGATGGCGAGGCGGACCGAGGCGACCTCGATCGACTTGCGCAGCTCGTAGAGATCGAAAATCTCGTGGGCGTCGAGCTCGCGGCAGAAGAAGCCCTTGCCCGGAGTGAAGCGCAGGAAGCCCTCGGTGTTGAGACGATTGAGCGCCTCGCGCAGCGGCGTGCGGCTGACGCCGAGGCGCTTTGCCAGCTCACCCTCGTTGAGCCGTTCGCCCGGCTTGAACTCGTAGCTCACGGCCATCGCCTTGAGCTGTTCATAGACGCGATCGACGATACTATCGGAAACCAGTTCCACGTTGCTCATCATCAGCTGCATTCATGCCCGAACACAGCCTAATATACCGGGGCTGTGGGAGCGATTGCAATGCAAACAGCTGCTTGGTTGAGAGCTTGTTCAGAGCTTTGCGACAGCCCGACTCACGCGAACACGCGCGGGCGCAGCCCAGCATGAAACCAGGTGATCATGGAATAGATGTCGTAGACCGGCAATCCCACTTCGGCCTGTAACGCTGCCGCATAAGGAGGCATGTTGGTGCATTCGAGCACGATGGCGCCGACATCAGGGTTTTTGGCGACAAGCTGCTTGCCGGCCTCGACCACGTCGCGCTCGGCCTGGGCGACATCCATGTCGTCCTTCTCGGCCTTGATCAGGACTCGAAAAAATTCCTTGCCGTGCTCGGTGCCGACCAGCGGCGTATCGAGCGGCACGCCGGCGCCTTCGAGATGGGCCGGCGTCAACGTCGAGCCGGACACCGTGACCAGACCGACGCGCTTGCCCGGCGGCAGGGTCGCCTGCACCCACGGAACCTGCATCAGCGACGAGGTCGCAACCGGCACGCCGACGGCGGAGGCGATCTCCTTCTGGAACAGCGAGAGGAAGCCGCAATTGGTGGTGATGGCTTCAGCGCCAAGCCGCACCAGATCCTTGGCTGCATCGATGAAGTCGGGCAGCAGGCCGGCGGCGCCCTTCAGCACCACCTTCTCCGGCGAAGCGCCGCTCACCACGCGATAGAGCACCGGGAAAGGCCAGGTCGTGCCGTTGCCCATGTCGCCGGGAATGCGAGGGAAGCGCGCCTCCAGCATCAAAATGCCGAGCGGTGCGCCATAGATGGCCTTGCCGCCGCGGGCAATACGAGAGGACGAGTTGGCTGCAGTGGTCATGGTGCGATCTCAGAGGAAGCGAGTGGGCGCGAACGGCGCAAGCGGAATCTCGGGCTGCTTGCCGCTCAGGAGCTGGGCGACGAGACGGCCGGTGCGGGCCGAGCCGACCAGGCCGACATGGCCGTGGCCGAAGGCGTAGACGATATCGCGCGAGACGCGCGCATGTCCGATGCAGGGAAGGCCATCAGGCATGCTCGGCCGATGTCCGAACCATGTCTTGATCCGCGAGGCCGGGATATCCTTCGGCAGCTTTGGAAACATGCTGAGAAGATTGTTGCGCAAAATCTCGGCGCGCTTCCAGTTCGGCGCCGCCTTGAGGCCGGCGATCTCAACTGTGCCGGCGGCGCGCAGGCCCTTATCGGTCCAGTTCACCACCATTTTGGCGTCGGACGCCATCATCGAGCTGCGCGGACCGGATTCCGGGTTCTCGATCATGACGTGATAGCCGCGCTCGGTTTCGAGCGGCAAGGGATCGCCGACCGATGCGGTAAGCCGCTTTGAATGCGCGCCGGCTGCGACCACTGCCGCGTCACAAGGAATCTCGCCGGTCTCGGTGAGGACAGCGACGAGCTTGTTGCCGGAGAGTTTCAGACCGGTCGCCTTGGCATGGACCAGCTTGGCACCGTTCGCCAACGCATGCTGGGCCAGGGCGGCAACGTAAGCGCCGGGATCACGGCAGCGTCCGGCCTCCTCCACCACCACGCCAAACGTGTAACGCGGATGCAGATCCGGCTCGCGCTGACGCATTTCGTCGGCATTGAGCTCCAGCCATTCGACGCCGACCTTCTTGCGCAGGCGCCAGCCGAGATCGTTGTCAAAGTTGCCGCGCGACGGAAAGACGTGCATCACGCCGTTGCGCTCGACCAGTTCGGGGACGCCGGCTTCTTCAGCAAGCTTCCGATGCAGCAGCGGCGCGTCCTTCAGGAGGTCACGCAGCGCAAAGGCCGTCTTCTCGACGCGTGCTTCGGTCCAACCTGACAGCAGGTACTTGATCAGCCAGGGCAGTGCCTTCGGCAAGTAAGACCAGCGGATCGCGAGCGGCCCGAGCGGGTCCAGGAGATAGCCAGGCACCTTCTTCCAGATGCCCGGCTCGGCCGGCGGGATCACAGAATGCGAGGAGAGCCAGCCGGCATTGCCGTAGCTCGCCGCCTGTTCGCCACCGGGCTCGCCGGGATCGATCAGCGTGACGCGATGACCCTCACGCAGCGCCTCGATGGCGCTGATCACGCCGACCGCGCCGGCTCCAATGATGGCGACGTGGCGGCCCTCAGACATGGGCTACGCCTTCACCACGGGCGTAAAATCCTTGCCGACCGACATCGCACGCGGATCGATGATGCAGTGGAGGATCGACGGCTTGCCCGAAGCGAGCGCGCGCTCAAACGCCGGCGCGAACTCTTCGGTGCGCTCGACGCGCTCACCATGACCGCCGAACGCTTTTGCATACATCGCGAAATCAGGGTTCTTGAGCTGAGTGCCGACGACGCGGCCGGGATAGTCGCGCTCCTGGTGCATACGGATGGTGCCGTATTGCGAATTGTCGACGACGATGACGACCAGCGGCACGTCGTATTGCACGGCCGTCGCGAACTCCTGGCCGTTCATCAGGAAGCAGCCATCGCCGGCGAAGGCGACGACGGTACGATCCGGATATTGCCGCTTCGCCAGCACCGCTGCCGGCACGCCATAGCCCATCGAGCCCGAGGTCGGCGCGAGCTGGGTGGCAAAGCTGTGGAAGCGGTGATGGCGATGGATCCAGCCGGCATAATTGCCGGCGCCGTTGCAGACGATCGCGTCCTTCGGCAGACGGTCGCGCAGCCAGGTCATGACCTGACCGTACTGGAAGGTGCCGGGCAGCTCGCGCGCCTTGTCGGTCCAGGCGAGGTAATCGGCGTGCGCCTTGGCGGCCTCGCCCTTCCAGGCAACCGCGCCTGAAGGCTTCAGCGTCTCGACGGCGGCGGCGAACGCGGCGGGCGTTGCCTGGATCGCAAGCTCGGGCTGGTAGACACGGCCGAGCTCTTCGGAGCCCGGATGCACATGAATCAGCTTCTGCTTCGGCGTTGGAATATCGAACAGCGTGTAGGACGAGGACGGCATCTCCGACATGCGGCCGCCGATGAGCAGAATGACATCGGCGTTGTCGATGCGCGCCTTCAGGCCGGGGGCCGGCCCGATGCCGAGGTCACCGGCATAATGCGAATGGTCGGCATCGATCAGCGACGCCCGGCGGAACGAAGTCGCGACCGGCAGGTCGAAGCGCTCGGCAAAGCGCGCGATGCTCTTGGTGGCTTCATCGGTCCAGCGCGAGCCACCGAGGATGACGAGCGGCGCCTTGGCGCTCGCGAGCATCGCACCGACGCGCTCAATGTCGGAAGGCGCCGGCCAGCTTACCGCCGGCTCGATGCGCATGGCGTCCGCAACAGCGGCGGTCTCGGTCAGCATGTTCTCCGGCAGCGAAATCACAACCGGGCCGGGGCGACCTTGCATGGCGACGCGGAAGGCGCGGGCGACCAGCTCCGGAATGCGATCCGGGCGATCGATCTCGACCGCCCATTTCGCCATGGTGCCGAACACTGCCTTGTAGTCGAGCTCCTGGAACGCCTCGCGCTCAAGCATGCCGGTGTCGACCTGGCCGACGAACAGGATCATCGGGGTCGAATCCTGCATCGCGATGTGGACACCGTGGCTGGCATTGGTGGCGCCGGGGCCGCGGGTGACGAAGCAGATTCCGGGGCGCCCGGTGAGCTTGCCATAGGCTTCCGCCATCATCGCAGCGCCGCCTTCGGCGCGGCAGATCACGACGTCGATCGGGCTGTCGTGCAGCGCGTCGAGCGCGGCGAGATAGCTCTCGCCGGGCACGCAGGTCACGCGGTCGACGCCCTGGGCGACCAGCTGATCGATCAGGATCTGGCCCCCGGTGCGTGTGTTGCGAATGGTCATGACAGCTCCCTGCAGGCTTTGGCGATGCGCATCACGGCTTCGCGCAGATTTTGTTCCGAGGTGGCGTAGGACAGCCGGAAATAAGGTGCAAGGCCGAAACAGCTGCCCGGCACCACGGCCACGTCATGCCTCTCCAGCAGAAAGCGGCAGAACGCTGCGTCGCTGTCGATGGTGGTGGCGTCAGGCGTGCGGCGGCCGATCAGGCCGGCACAACTGGCATAGGTATAGAACGCGCCCTCGGGCCGGCGGCAGGTAACGCCGTCGATGGCGTTGAACGCATCGACCACGATGTCGCGGCGGCGCTGGAACGCGGCGCGGCGCTCGACCAGGACGTCTTGCGGGCCGGTCAGCGCGGCAATCGCGGCGGCCTGGCTCACCGAACACGGATTGGTCGTGCTCTGGCTCTGCACCACGGCCATCGCCGCGATCAGCTCGCGCGGACCGCCGCCATAGCCGACGCGCCAGCCGGTCATGGCATAGGCTTTTGAGACCCCGTTGACCGTCAGCGTGCGCGGTTTCAGGCTCGGCTCGAGCGCCGCCGCTGTCACGAACGGCATGCCGTCGTAGATCAGGTGCTCGTAGATGTCGTCGGCCATCAGCCAGACATGCGGGTGGCGCTTGAGCACGTCCAGGATCGGGCGAAGCTGCGCGGCCGAATAGGCAGCGCCCGTCGGATTGGACGGCGAGTTCAGCAGCAACCAGCGCGTCTTCGGCGTGATCGCGCGTTCGAGATCGGCGGCATCCAAACGAAAACCATTGTCCTCGCGGCAGAGCACGTCGACCGGCGTGCCATCGGCGATGCGCACCATGTCGGCGTAGCTGGTCCAGTAGGGCGCGGCGAGGATGACCTCGTCGCCCGGGCTCAACGTTGCCATGAAGGCGTTGTGGATCACCTGCTTGGCGCCGGCGCCCGCGGTGATCTCGTCGGCGGCATAGACGAGATCGTTCTCGCGGCGGAATTTGTCGGCGATGGCCGCCTTCAATTCCGGCGTGCCGTCCAAAATAGTGTATTTGGTCTGGCCGGCGCGGATGGCGCGCTCGGCGGCGTCCTTGGCATGCTCAGGCGTGTCGAAATCAGGCTCGCCTGCGCCCAGCACGATCACCGGCCGCCCTTCGCGCTTGAGCCGCTGCGCGACCGCGCCGATCTTCAATATCTCGGAGACGCCAATCGCGCTGATGCGCTGTGCGGGACGGAAGATCGATGCGGGTGCCCTGACAGTCACGGCCGAGCCTTAACTGCGCGCGGCGATCGCGATCACTTCGATGCGGAAGGCGGGATCGGCAAGCTCGACCTTGCCGCAGGCACGCGTCGGCGCGTTGCCCGGCACGACCCAGGCATCATAGACCGCGTTCATGGCGTCGAAATCGTCCATGGTTTTGAGCCAGACCTGCACGCTGAGCAGGCGCGACTTGTCGGTGCCGGCGCGCGCCAGCATGTCGTCGACCTTCGCCAGCGCCTCTTTTGTCTGCTGGGTGATGTCGGCGGTCTTGGTATCAGCTACTTGGCCGGCAAGGAAAACGAGATCACCGAACACGGTGGCGCGGCTGCGGCGGGCGTTCTGGTCGATGCGGGTGATATCCGACATGGGATGTCCTCTTACTTGCCGGTGGCGATGATGCGGCGGCAGTGATCGAGCGCCGCGCCGATGAGGTTGTCGCTGGCTTCCGGCGTGCGGAACGCCGAATGCGCCGACAGCGTCACGTTCGGCAGCTTTGTGAGAGCATGCCCCGCCGGGAGCGGCTCGACGGTGAAAACGTCGAGGCCGGCATGGGCGATGTGACCGGAGCGGAGCGCCTCTAACATCGCATCCTCGTCGACGACGGCGCCGCGTGCGGTGTTGATCAAAATGCTGCCCTTGCGCATCTGCGCGATGCGCTCACGCGAGAGAAAGCCCTTGGTCTCGTCGTTAAGCAGCAGATGCAGCGAGATAACGTGGCTCTCGGCCAGCAGCTTTTCCAGCGACACGAACTCGACGCCCGGGTGGGTCTTCGGCGTCCTGTTCCAGGCGATCACCTTCATGCCGCAGCCTGCCGCCATGCGCGCGGTTTCCGCGGCGATGCCGCCAAAACCGATCAGGCCGAGCGTCTTGCCGGTGAGCTGAACCGCGTCCCGGCGCAGCCAATTGCCCTCCCGCATGCCGCGATCCATCTCGCCAAAACTCTTGGCGGACGCCCACATCAGCGCGATCGCGCATTCGGCCACGGCCGTGTCGCCATAACCCTTGATGGTGTGGACGGAGATGCCGCGCTCGGCCAGTTCTTCCGGATTCATGTAGCTGCGCGCGCCGGTGCCGAGGAAGACGACATGCTTCAGCTTCGCGCACTTCTCAGTAATCGCGGCTGGCACCGCGGTGTGGTCGACGATCATGATCTCGGCATCGCCGAGCAGGCCGGGGAGATCGTCGGGCTTGATCGAGGGATTACGGTTGATGCTGACAGGCAGCTTCTGTGCGGCCAGCAGCTTGTCGGTCACCGCCGCCAGGGTGTCGTTCGCATCGACGAATAGGGCGCGCACAGGCCTCTCCTTCAGCTCATCTCTGTATTGCGTTCAGTCTTGTATTCAGATTTGAATGCGATTTGCAATCGCCGGCTATCAGGAATTTTGCGCAATCCTGCCAAGATATTGGGCTCATTTCTGCCTTGCCGCTCAAACGGTCAGCAACTCTAAATACCGTATTGAATTTTATCCTGAATACAGAAATAATCCAGTGACCGGAGACGATTCGACCGAAATTCCAGGGAGACAGAGACCATGAATCGCAGGGATGCTCTCACCAAAGTGGCGCTCGCGGGCGCAGCGATTGCCGCAGTGAGCAGCTCGGCCAAGGCCGACGCGCCGGCCACCACGCTCGACCGCATCAAGAAGAATGGCGTGCTCCGCGTCGCCGTCATCGTCGGGCAGGAGCCCTACTTCCACAAGGATCTCGCCACCAACGAATGGTCGGGCGCCTGCATCGACATGGCCAAGGACATCGCTGGCAAGCTCGGCGCCAAGGTCGAGACGCTGGAATCGACCTGGGGCAACCAGATCCTCGACCTCCAGGCCGACAAGGTCGACCTCGCCTTCGCCGTGAACCCGACGCCGGAGCGCGCGCTGGTGATCGACTTCTCGACGCCGATCCTGGTGCACTCCTTCACCGTCATCACCAAGAAGGGCTTTGCCAAGCCCTCGAGCTGGGCCGATCTCAACAAGCCCGAGGTCAAGATTGCCGTCGACATCGGCTCGACGCACGAGACCATCGCGCGCCGCTATTGCCCGAAGGCGACCATCCTCGGCTTCAAGAACCGCGACGAGGCGATCCTTGCGGTCGCAACCGGCCGCGCCGATTGCAACGTCTCGCTGGCAGTGCTCTCGGTTTCGACCCTGAAGAAGAATCCGAACCTCGGCGAACTCTCGATCCCGCGGCCGCTGCTGACGCTGCCGACCAACATGGGCATCCGCGCCGAGAGCGATCGCCGCTACAAGGACTTCCTCAGCGCCTGGGCCGATTACAACCGCGCGATGGGCCAGACCCGCGAATGGATGCTGAAAGGCTTCGAGGCCGTCGGCCTCACTGCCGACGATCTCCCGCCCGAAGTGCAGTTCTGACGGCCGTTCGACGATGTATGTCTGGGAGTTCGCGGCGCTCAAGCCGTATTGGGGCCTGATCTGGCAAGGGCTCCTGGTCACCTTGTTCTACACGGTGACCACGGTGACCGCGGGCCTCTTGATCGGACTGATCGTCGGCATCTTGCGTACGACGGCGCCGCGCTGGGTCTCGGTGCCGCTGCGTCTCTACATCGAGATCTTCCGCTGCACGCCGCTGCTGGTGCAGCTGGTCTGGATGTACTACGCCCTGCCCGTCCTGATCGGTGTCGACATGTCGCCGGCGATGGCCTGCTTCGTCGCGCTGTCGCTTTATGCCGGCTCGTTCTATGCGGAAATCCTCCGCGGCGGCATCGAGGCCGTCGACGTCGGCCAGTGGGAAGCCGGGCGCGCCATCGGCATGCGGCGTGGAAAGATCTTCCGCCGCATTGTGCTGCCACAGGCAACCCAGGTGATGATCCCCTCCTTCATCAACCAGACCATCATGCAGCTGAAAAACACCTCGCTAGTGTCGGTGGTCGCGGTCGGCGACCTGCTCTATCAGGGCTCGGTGATCACAGCGACTAGCTACAAGCCGCTCGAAGTCTACACCACCATCGCCGTGCTCTATTTCGTCGTGCTGTTCCCGCTGACCCTGGTTGCCGACCAGATCGAGCAGCGGATGGGAGCGCATCGATGAGCGCGCTGGTCGCAAGCAACATCCACAAGGCGTTCGGCGACCATGAGGTGCTCAAGGGCGTCTCGCTTTCGGTCGAGCGCGGCGAGGTCGTCACCTTGATCGGCGCCTCCGGCTCCGGCAAGTCGACCTTTTTGCGTTGCCTGAATCTGCTCGAAATGCCGCAGCAAGGTGAGCTTGCGATCGGCAGCCACACATTCGTCTTCGGCAGGGGCATGCGTCCCACCGGCGATGCGCAGCTCGCGCTGCTCCGCCGCAGCGTCGGCATGGTGTTCCAGCATTTCAATCTGTTCCCGCACATGTCGGTGCTCGCCAACGTCACCGAAGGCCCGGTGCAGGTGAAGGGCATGGCGCGAGCCGAAGCCAACACACTTGGGCGCGATCTGCTCGCCAAGGTCGGCCTCGCCGACAAGGCCGACGCCTTTCCGAGCCGCCTGTCCGGCGGCCAGAAGCAGCGCGTCGCCATCGCGCGCGCGCTCGCGATGAAGCCCGAGATGATGCTGTTCGACGAGCCGACCTCGGCGCTCGATCCAGAGCTGGTCGGCGAAGTCCTGTCCGTCATCCGCAACCTTGCCGCGGAAGGCATGACCATGGTGCTGGTGACGCACGAGATGTCCTTCGCCGCCGACGTCTCCACCCGCGTCGGTTTCATGAACGACGGCATCATGGCCGAGATCGGCACGCCGGAAGAGACCATCCGCCAGCCGCGCAGCGAGCGGCTGAAGGCATTCTTGAGCCGGTTTCACGAAACGCATTGAGGTTTTGCGTCCCTCTAATCCCGCGAGACGCGCGGCGTTGACGGGGTCACGTTCGCCGGCGTGTGGAAATCCAGCCGCGCCCGGTTCTCCTCACGCACGCCGCTATCGTCGCCGAACTCGACAAACTTTTGAGTATCCGATGCCCATTGCGGCCACGGTGTCGCGGGCGTGGCCGGATTTCCCGTGCGTGCAAAGGCGACGAGCGTGTCCATCATGCGCTCGGACAGCGCGCGGTCGAACTCGGTCCAGTTGCGTGTGGTGCGGAATTTGTTGAAGGCGTCCTGCGTTCCGAACCAGTAAGGCACATCAGAAGTGTGATAGGCGCCGATCTTCTGAGGGCTGTCGAAGAACTGCACGTCTTTCGCAAACGGGTGCACGCGCGAGAACATATACATGTAGAACGGGGCCTTGCCGTTCCTGGCTTGCGCGACGGCCCAGTTGCGCGTGCCGATCTCGACCAGCCCTTCGCGCGCGGCGAGCAGGCCCATCGCCTTCGCCTCGTCGTCGGTCTTGGCGGGATAAAGCGCGAGGAAGCGCTCGGCCTGGTCGCCATAGAGTTTTTTCGCAGCGGAAACATAGGCATCGAGCGTTCCCGCGGTACGCAGGTCGTTCGAGCTTTCGTCGCTGGTGAAGCCTGCGACGGTCGCGACATCGTTCTGCTTGCCGGTGGCAAAAATGTTCGGAACGGTGTCGGGCAGGACGTAGCCGTCGATATCGGGCGTCACCGCGATCGTCCCGGCGCAGCCGAGCTGGCAGTCCTTCTGAATGGCGAGAATCTTGTCCGACTGGATCAACCGCATCTCGGCGAGCGAGGACGCGCCGAGCGCCGCCTGCACCTCGAGGCCGATCTTTTCGGCCGCCGGCAGCGCCGGGAATTTGAAACGGTTGTCGAACATGCTCAGGCTCATCGCAAAACCGCGATGGAACAGGCCCTTCGCCAGCGGGCTCGCCTCCAGCGCGGATACCGACATGGCGCCGGCCGACTGCCCGGTGATGGTGACGTTGTCGGGGTCGCCGCCAAACACTGCGATGTTGCGCTTGACCCATTGCAGGGCCGCGACCTGGTCCATCAGGCCGTAATTGCCGGAGGCATGATGCGGCGATTCCGCGGTCAGCTCGGGATGGGCGAGATTGCCTAAAATGCCGACGCGGTAGTTGAAGCTGACGAAGATCGTGCCCTTCTTCGCAACGTTCTCGCCGTCATACATCGCCATGCCGCTGGAGCCGAGCGTAAAACCGCCGCCATAGATCCAGACCACCACCGGCAGCTTCGCCTCGGGTCTCGCATCGGAGCTGGCCCAGATGTTCAGATAGAGGCAGTTCTCGCTGGTCGCCTCTTCGCCAAAATAGTGATTGAGATTGTGCCGGCGCAGCACCTGGATGCACTCCGGTGCCAGCCGGTCGGCGTGATAGGTGCCCTTCCACGCCTCGACCCTCTCGGGCGCGCGCCAGCGGAGATCGCCGAGCGGCGGCGCGGCATAGGGGATGCCGAAATAGGCCTTCACGCCCGACGGCAGCACCTTGCCCGAGACGGCGCCGACGTCGATGCTGACGGGATCGCCGGGAACGGGTGTCGCGACGATCTGCGCCGGCGCGGGCAAGGCAGCCAGCAAAGAGAAGATTGAGGCTATCGCAAGAACCGCGCGCGAGAGCACGCGCCCACTATCTGAAACGCTCATCCGATCTCCCCTTTTTCTTTTCTTGTCAGGCGACGACTTCGGAACGGAACTGTTCGATCAACTCCGCCCACACGCGGAAGCGCGCGCCTTCATTGAGAGGCACAATATGGAACGGCTGGCCGAAGATTGCGAGCGGCTCCTTAACCAGCTCGAACCGCGGCCAGGCTTCCGCAATATCGGGAGCGCCTGTCGTGACGAACCGCAGCAAATTATCCTGAAACCGCGCGGCGACATCGATGTCGGCAGGCGTCATCGGCCCGCCCTTGCGCTTGAGGATCGGGCGATCGATGAAATTTGGCAGATGCGCCCAGAGGCACGCATTGTCGGCACCGTGCGTCGGCCCCTGCGACAGGAATGGTTCCAACGCAGGGCGATGGTCGAACCGGCTCAGCCACACCGCACCGCCGGCCGCAGCGTGTAGCCGCGCGAGATCAGCCATCGGGCGGTGCCAGAACGCATCCGACAGCAGCGCCTCGTAAGCGTCTTCGTCGGTGCGCGCCGTCGTGCGGTAGGACGCCAGCAGGCGTTCCCAGCCGGCATCACCGAATGCAGCGCGCACCTGCCGCTCGGTGGTGCGGATCATCGCGGCCGGCGGCGTGCTCCTCAGGAACATCGCCATCTCGTCGCGGCAGGAGCCGAGCCAGAGCGGAATGTCGCGCAAGCTTCCGTCGGCAAAGACATCGCGCGGCTCGCGCGGGATCACGGTACCGTCGAGCACCGGGCCGAACACGGTGCCTGATGCGGTCTCATCCGCGAGCTTGCGGCCGACCCGCTCCACCGCCGCAAAGAGTTTTGGCAGCGGCACCATTGCGATCGCGCTTGGCTCGTGTTCGCGTTCGAGTTCGCCCAGCACGCGGCGCGCGACATGGTCCGCATGGTCGGCGCTCATGATGTTGCGCCCGGGTGCACTCAGCGCCAGCGCGCGGGCGAACTTGCCCTTCGCCTGCGGCAAGGTTGCGAGTGCGATCACCATCGAAGCGCCGGCGGACTGGCCCGAGAGCGTCACCTGGTCCGGGTCACCGCCGAAATTGGCGATGTTGGCGTGCACCCAGTCGAGCGCGGCGAGCGTATCCTGGAGCGCGAGGTTGTTGGCCTCGCCCAATCCATGGCGATGCAATTGCAGGAATCCGAGCGGCCCAAGCCGGTAGTTGATGGTGACGATCACCGCCGGACCTTGTGCGGCGAGGAACGAGCCGTCGTAATCGGCGCCGCCGCCAGTGACGAAGGCGCCGCCATGGATGAAGAACTTGACCGGCAGCGGGCGATCGGCGCCGACCGGCGCCGAGATGTTCAGGCTGAGGCACGCCTCCTCCGCCTGATCGAGATGCCCGGGCTGTGGCGCATAAGCGCCGTAGTCCGTGCATTGGCGGGGTTCAGTCCATGCGGGCGGGAGCGTCGCTTTGGCAAACCGCCGCGCGGTCGCGAACGGCACGCCCTTGAAGGCACGGACGTGCCCTTGCTCGGCCCCAATGATCGGGCCGTGCGTGGTCGGAACAGCGTTGGTCAGCATGCGATCAGGTCCCGTCTTTCAATCACGCGCGCCGCTTGCCGAGATCGGCAATGTCGACCTTGTGGGTTTCGCGCGCGGTCGATGCGGCCAAGGCCGAGGCGACACAGCAACCGGCGACGAAGATCGCAACCGGGATCCAGCCGTTCGGTCCTTCGCCGACGAGGCTCGCGCTGATCAGCGGCGTGAAGCCGGCGGCCAGGAAGCCGAGCTGGGTGCCGATGGCGGTGCCGGAATAGCGCACGCGCGCCTCGAACATCTCCGCATAGAACGACGGCCAGATCGCGTTCGGCGCAGAGTAGATAAGGTAGAGCATCGCCGCGGCGGCGAAGATCGCGGTGGTGCTGCCCGACGTCACCAGCATGAAATAGGGGAACAGCAGCACGGCACAGCCGAGCACGCCGCCGATGAACACCGGCTTGCGGCCGATCTTGTCGGCGAGCAAGGCCCAGAGCGGCTGCGCGATCAGCGCGGTGACGTTACCGAGCACGCCGGCCCACAACATGGTCGGGCGCGCGACGCCGAATTTGCTCGTGGCATAGCCGAGTGCAAACACCGCGGTCAGCGTGCTCACCGTCGCAATCAGCGCACAGGCGATGACGCGCAGCACGTCCGGCCAATAGTCGCGCAGCAACGCGACGACGGGGAAGCGCGCCACCTGATCCTTGTTCTTGATGTCGGCGAAGACGGGCGTTTCCGGCATGGTCCGCCGCACCAGATAGGCAACCAGCAGCACCAGCGCGGAGAGCAGGAACGGAATGCGCCAGCCCCAGCTCAACAGCTGGTCCTCCGGCAGGCTCGACACCGGAATGAACACCAATGTCGCCAGGATCGCGCCGGCCTGGGTGCCGCTCAAGGTCCAGCTCGTGAAGAACGCACGGTTGGAATTGGCGGAATGCTCCAGCGTCAGCGAGTTCGCGCCGCTCTGCTCGCCGGCAGCCGACAGACCTTGCAACAGCCGCAAGAGCGTCAGGATGACAGGCGCGGCATTGCCGATCGCCTTGGCATCCGGCAACAAGCCGATCGCGAGCGTCGAGCAACCCATCAGGACCAGCGTGAACAGCAGCACCGTCTTGCGCCCGATGCGGTCGCCGAAATGGCCGAGGATGACAGCGCCGACGGGCCGGGCGATGTAACCGATGCCGAAGGAGAGCAGCGCGAGCAACGTCCCGGTCGCCGGGTCGACATTGGCGAAGAACACTTTTGGAAAGATCAGCGCGGCCGCCGTGCCGTAGATGAAGAAGTCGTAGTATTCCAGCATGCTGCCGACGAAGCTGACGAGCGCGGCGCGCTTGGGCAGCTTGTTTTGCGTAGCTTCCGCACTGGATGACGCGTGCAGTGATGCAGTTGACGTCAACGTCATTGAATTCTCCCCCCTGTGTCCGTCGCGGCTCGCGTCGGGCGATCGCGCCTTGCGAGCGTTTTCTGGTTTTTATTGCCGCAAACTTGGTTTGGATTTATAATGTACGAACTAGTACGTTTATGCAATACGCATTGGATCAGCGCCTGAACGTGCGAAATTTGCCTTCACCTTCAAGGCCATCCGTGGAAACTGGCGGGAGAAACAGCAATGCTCGAGCGCATGCCGCCCCCATTGAAGCGCACCAACGACCCCGAGCGCACCAAGCGCGACATCCTCGAAGTGGCGATGGCCGAATTCGCCTCGGAAGGCTATTCCGGCGCGCGTGTCGATGCGATCGCGGCGCGGACGCGCACGTCGAAGCGGATGATCTATTATTATTTCGGCGGCAAGGAGCAGCTCTACCTCGCGGTGCTGGAGGAGGCCTATCGCAGCATCCGCGCGCTGGAGGACCAGCTCGACATTGCAAGCTGCGACGCCCGCGAGGGACTGCGCCGGCTGATCGAGGCGACCTTCGACCATGACGAGCGCAATCCGAACTTCATCCGCCTCGTCTCGATCGAGAACATCCACCACGGCAAGCACCTGAAGCAGAATCTACAACTGCGTCAGCTGAACGCCAGCGTAATCGCAACCCTCGACGGCATCCTTACACGCGGCCGCGCCGAAGGCGTCTTCCGCGACGACGTCGACGCCATCGATTTGCATCTTGCCATCAGTTCCTACTGCTTCTTCCGCGTCGCCAACCGCCATACGTTCGGAGCGCTGTTCGATCGCGACCTCAGCGAAGCGAAAGTGCTGGCGAAGAGTCGAAGGCAGATCGTGGAGATGATTTTGGCGTGGTTGGCGGCGAAGCGGTGAACCGGAACGAACTACTTTAGGTTGGATTCGAGACCCCGGGGTCGCTAGGATGCCCTCGCAAATTCAGGCAAAGTCGTCTCGGGGCAAGCAACGTGCCGCAATTCGATCGACGTGCCACGTACGTCCTGGCGCTGTTGGGCGATACCTCCCACACGCCTTATCACGTGGGCGCGTACGAAGCCCTTGCCCAGACTCCGGCCCCACTCGAGCTGATGCCAGACTGGCTCTGCGGAAGTTCGGCCGGAGCCATCACCGCAGCGATTATTGCCGGCAATAAGCCCGACCGGCGCGGGCCAGCGCTGCACGAGTATCTCGAATTCTGTACGAGCGGGCCGCTGGCCGACGTCCCGTCACGGCGCTCACCATTCGACCGGGTGCGCCGGCAGCTTGGCCTCGCAAGCCAAATCGAACGCCGCCGATTCGAAACAACCAAGATGCTGCTGCGTCTGGTGGATTTCGACTTGATAAACCACGGACCAATGCGGTTGACGATGGTGGCGACCAACGCCGTGTCGGGACATTGGAGGATATTCGATAACCGACACGGCTGGATCTCTCCGGAACATGTGCTGGCAAGCGGTCTGGCTTCGCCTGAGAACGAGGGCGTCAGCATCGACGGCGAGCTCTACTGGAACGATGATCATCTGCCGTTCACCGCGCTCGAGACCCTGTTGCGCGGCGAGCCGGACGAACTAGTCGCCTTCGTCGTCGACCCCTGGAGCAGGGCGGCGCCGTCTCCCGTGACCCTCACTGAAAAGCGCTCACGTGCGAAGGAAGTCGCGAACGCAACGCGCCTGGTCAAGAACATCGATTCCGTCGCCAATCAGTTCTCGTTGCAAAATGCCGCGCGAGTCAGCGCGTTCCGGCCGCTCTCCGCTGCGACGGCCGAACCAGGCCGGCTTGATATCGTTCACGCCCTGATGGCACGCGACGTTTCGGCAGCACCGGATCCAGTTACACCTCACAAAGCCCGTCAAACAGCTTACGAGATGGTCAGCCGCGCAACACATGCCGCTCCCTGGAACCGGCCGAGGGACGCTTCCACGGCCGTGCACAAGATCGCCGCCGAGGGAGGAATTTCGACGAAGACCTATGAGACGATCGCTGCAGCGCCTGTCGCATCGCATCAGTCGCGAGTTGCCGAGGCACTTTCCAGTGAGGAATCGGATATCCTCAAGAAGCTGAGAAGCACATTGATTGCGGGCACGACCGCGTCGTACCTCGATGCTCTCTCCCCAGAGCCGCCGCGCTCCGACCGGAAACCGTCGCCGTTGCAGAGACCGAGCCTGAACTTCGCGCTGGAGGGAGCGCAGGCGTGGCAGGACGAGGTCGTCTGGGGAAGCCAGTTCGATCTGGTGGTCAACTATGGATTGGCTGGAGAGGCCGACCTCGGAGGCGTCCGCAGCCAACTCCTTGACACGCTGATCGACCGGCCTGCGCTCACGCTCGGCATCACGATCGTGCCGAAAGGACTGCTTCTGGTCGACGGCATCGCTGCACGCGACGCGCGGTTCGAGAATGGAGCGCTGACCGGAGACCGGCCGCGTTTCAAGCTTGCGGCCCCGCCTCGTGCCGAAACGTCCGATGAGGAGTCAGAGCCTCATGGCATTCATGTCGTTATCTCGGTCGGCGGCGCACTGATACACTCGTTCTTTCTGGAGATCCATCCCGTGGATGCTCTGGGGTCGGCGGCACACGCTCCCATCATGATCGACCTGGACCTTCAGGCCATAGCCGCCGCCAAGCCCGAAGAGCGGATCGCCGAGCTTTTCATCACCAGCAAGGGAGATTCGTGGCTGGTCTATTGGAACATCGACGGTGTACGCGGCGAGCCCGAGGTCACCTCGGTGGTAACGCCCTCGAAGCTGAAGGCCGCCTATGACTCGCTGATCGTCGATGACATCAGGAAGATCGCGAACAACGCGCTGTGGAAGACCATCGACGAGAAGCTGACCTTGCCTTCCGACGACACCGCGCGCGCGTTGGCGCAGGAGGCGATGCAGGCCGCCGTCACCGTGGGCTCGAAACTGTACCATCTGCTGTCGGAGGATCCCGTCTTTCAGAAAATGTTCGAGCGGATCGAGGAACTACCGTTCGGCGCCAGGATCGCCGTGATCACGGATTCCGTCGTCTTCCCCTGGGAGATGCTCTACCCACTCACCTACATCGACGGCTATCCGCCCGAAAATTACCAGCCGCCACGATTTTGGGGCAACCGCTTCGTCATCGAATCGCTGCTCATCGTGACGTCGACCGCGGAGAAACTGCCGTCGAACCGCCAGCAGGCCGGCCAGTTTCACGTGACCATGGGCTTGAACGACAGCATCGATCAGGAAAAGACGTGGCAAGGCCGCAACCTGCTTCCGGTGAAATTGCAGAAGGACTTTTTCGACCAGTCGCTTGCGCCCCGCGGCAAATATGCGGTCGGCTACGATCAGGTGGTCGCCGCGTTTCGCGACCAGGCAGCCAACCCGAGCCTGATCTATTTCTTCTGTCACGGCACCGCCGACATCCTCGAGTTCGAGAAGTCCAAGCAGTTCACGGCCTTCCACGTCACCGGCCCTCCATTTGCGAATTGGCCGTTGGTATTCGTCAACGCCTGCGACGCCGGAAACATCTCGCCCGTCTCCTTCCTTTCGTTCCGAAAGGAATTCCGCAAGCGACGATCCGCGGGTCTCGTGGCGCCGTCGTTTCCCGTGCCGACCTTGTTCGCTGCGGTGTTTGCGAGGACATTCATCGAACGCTACGCAGATCGGAAACCCGTCGGGCAGATCCTGTTCGATCTACGTCGCGACTTGCTCGCCGATAACAACCCGCTGGGCCTATGGTACTCACTGCAATGTCCGCTCGACCTGAAGGCACCGGTCTGATGGCGCAGAAACCCGTCACACTGATCGTGAGCGACCTCCACATGGGCGATGGAGGGCGCGGCGACGATTTTGTCGACGACAACAATCAGTTTGCGACTTTCGTCCGGCAGCAGGCGCAGACCGATCGAGGCCGGCGCGGCGAGATCGAGCTGATCATCAACGGCGATTTCCTCGAGTTCGTTCAGGTCCTCCCCGAACGATATACGCTGAACTCTCCCGACTACTGGTGCTCGGAAGAGGAATCGCTGGACAAGCTGGACTGCATCCTCGCCGGCCATCCGGAGGCGTTCAAGGCGCTGGTGGAGTTCCAGGCGCCCGGCAACATCGTGACGATCTTTCCCGGAAATCACGACATCGACCTGCATTGGACGGCGGTGCAAGACCGCCTCCGCAGCGTTGCCGGCAACGTCAACATCGAGCTCGGCGAGCACACCTACACGCGCTACGGCGGCAAGCTCCACATCAGCCACGGCCACCTGTTCCCGTCGATCGATCCCGTCAACGGCTTCAAGAACTGGCGCCATCCGATCCTGCGCCTACCGGACGACAACGCGCCGCCACGGCTGGAAATGTGCACCGGTACCCTGTTCGTGGTCCGCTTCGTGAACCCGCTCGAAGAGAAATATCCCTTCGTCGACAATGTGCATCCCCAGACCGAGCTGGTCCGGATCCTGCTGCGGGAAGACCGCTGGGGACTGCGGACGGTGGGATGGCTCGGCGCCAGGTTCATCCTCCAGCATTTCGGCGCATCGCTGTCGGCCGGGAGCAGAGACGACATCGGACCGGAGCTTCTGGGCGCCATACAAGGCGATCCATTTTTTCGCGAGAAGATCGCCGAACTCTGCCGCGACCTGCTTGGCCGGCCGGACATGACGGAAGCCAGCGTCAGCAAGCAGTTCGGCAGCGAAGAGCAGCTCGCCGAGCTTCTCGAAATGCTGCTGAAAGCCGACGGCAGCTTGACCCGATGGACCGACATCATTGAGATTGCCAAACCCGCGGTCAACGCGGCCGGAGGCGGCAGCGGGTCGACGCTGTCGTTACATGACGCCTCCCGGATCGACGTCCGGGCCGAATGCCTGACCATCGCCCGAAACATATGGAAGGTGCACGCCGACATCGTCGTGCTGGGCCACACCCACCTACACCAGGAGATCGAGGAGAACGGATGCCGATATTACAATCCGGGCTCGTGGACCCGTTACATCGAGGAGCCGTCAGATCTTACGCTGGCGGATCTCGAAGACGACAACAGCTATCCCTACGAGCTCAACTACGTCCAGATCGAGGATGACGGTGGCACGATTCGCAGCAAACTCGTCTGCTTCGATCGTCAGACGACGAGCGCAGCCGGCGCGGCGTGACGGACAACCCGGCCGCCTTGATGACCCGAGAGCCGAGCGACACCGCCCTCACCCGCTCCCCTTCTGCCGCGTGCTCGCCAGCAGCACCAGCATGAAGGACGCTGCCGTCATCAGCGTCGAGATCGCGGCAATCGTCGGGTCGATCTCGTCGCGCAGCGCGGTGAACATGCGCTTGGTGAGCGGCTGATACTGGCCGCCTGAGATGAACAGCGCGACAATGGTTTCGTCCATCGCCGAGATGAAGGCAAAGATGCCGCCCGCAATCACGCTGGACTTGATCTGCGGCAGCGTCACCGCGAAGAAGCTGCGCAGGCGATTCATGCCGAGGCTGCGCGCCACCATCTCCTGCGCGGGGTCGAAGCTCTGCATGCCCGCCAGCACCGAAATAACGACGTAAGGCAATCCCAGCATCACGTTCGCCAGCACGAGGCCGGGCATGGTCGCGACCAGTCCAACTTTTGCATAGACGAAGAAGATGCCGATCGCGGTAATGATGATCGGCACGACCAGCGGCAGCAGCAGCGCTATGTGGATCACCCGCATGATGCGCAGCTTCGACTGGCTGATGGCATAGGCGGCGGCGACGCCAAGCGGCGTTGCGATCACGACGGTCAGTAACGCGACCGTCAGCGTCACCCGCGTCGCCTGCATCCAGGCGGAGTTGGAGAAATACTGCTGATACCAGCGCGTGGAAAATGACGGCGGTGGGAAGGTCAGGAAGCGCGCGCTGGAGAACGAGATCGGCGCGATGATCAGCACCGGCAGGATCAGATAGACCAGCACCAGTGCGCTGATCACGTAGAGGGCAATCCGTGCGGGTGACAATCGCGTCATTTCTGCCCCAGGATGCGATCGAGCGAGATGACGCGGCTGACGACAAAGAAGATCAACAGCACGCTGGCCAGCAGCACCACCGCCACCGCGCTCGCGGCACCAAACTGGTTGTAGAGCTCGACATTGCGGCTCACCAGCATCGACACCATCACGGTGCGACCGCCGCCGAGCAGCTCCGGCGTGATGTAGAAGCCGAGGCAGAGCACGAACACCATGGTACAGCCGGCGAGCACGCCCGGCAGCGACAGCGGCAGGAAGACACGAACAAAGGTCAGCGACGGGCTCGCGCCCAGGCTGGCGCCGGCCAGCATGAGGTCGCCGGGGATCTTTTGCATGGTGGCGTAGAGCGGCAGCACCATGAACGGCAGCAGGATGTGCACGGTCGCCACCACCGTGCCGAAGGTGTTGTGGACCAGCGCGAGCGGCTCGCTGATCACGTCAAGATAGCGCAGGAATTGATTGATCACGCCGGTGCGCTGGAGCAGCGCCAGCCAGGCATAGGCACGCACCAGCACGCTGGTCCAGAACGGCAGCACCACCAGTGAGAGGATGAGGATGCTCCAGCCTTTCGGCAACGAATTGGCGAGATAAGCCACGGGATAACCGAGCAGCAGCGCAATGATTGTCACCGCGAGGCTGATCTCGAAGGTCAGCGCAAAGCTGCGCCAGTAGATGTCTTCGGTGAAGACCCGGCGATAATTCTCCAGCGTAAAACCGTCATGGTAGATCGACTGCCAGGCCAGCCAGCCGACCGGCAGCACGATCAGCAGGAGAATCACGAGCAGCGCCGGCGACACCAATGCCAGCATCAGGCCGTGCTCGCGGCGCTGATGCTTTTGCGATGGATCGGACATTGATGTCGTCAACGCTGCCTCGCTCACTTCTGCATGAAGGACGCCCAACGCTTCTCGGCGGCTTCGCCCGCGGGCGAGGACCACCAGGCGTAGGACATCAGCGCCTGCTTCGATGCGTTCGCGGGCTCGCTCGGCAATTGCGCGGCGCGCTCGGGCTTGATCACGCTGGTCTCGAACGCCTTGGGATTGCCCGGGCCGTAATCGATGTTGAGCGGCAGATTGGCCTGGTGCACGGGATCAACGGCCTCGTTGAGGAATTTCACGGCGGCGTCGAGATTCGGCGCGCCCTTGAGGATGCAGAGCGAGGTGCTCTGCAAGATGCCCTGGTTGTAGGTGAAGGCAACCTTGGCGCCTTCCTTGGCGACCGCGCTGACGCGGCCGTTCCAGGCCATCTCCATGTCAACCTCGCCGTCATTCAATAGCTGCGCCGACTGCGCGCCTGATGTCCACCACACCGTAATGCTCGGCTTGATCTCTTCCAGTTTCTTGAAGGCGC
Source organism: Bradyrhizobium sp. OK095 (assembly GCF_900109945.1). Lineage (GTDB taxonomy): Bacteria > Pseudomonadota > Alphaproteobacteria > Rhizobiales > Xanthobacteraceae > Bradyrhizobium. The sequence goes on along the minus strand of NZ_FOBX01000014.1, from coordinate 158,656 downwards.
GGTCGACGTCGAGCGGATAGAGCTTGTCGGGCGCGACGCCGTCGGCCATCAATGCGGCCTCGAGCGTGGCGAACGGGTGGTTGCGCAGGGCGCGGCGGCCGGGGAATTTCTTCACGTCCCAGAAATCCGCCCAGCTGTTCGGCGCATCCTTCGGGAACGTCTTCTGGCTGTAGGACAGCACGCTGGAATAGAACTCGTAGGATACCGAATAGGGACTGCGATAGGCCTCCGGCATCGCCGCGCCGTTTGGAATCTTCGAGAAGTCGAGCTTCTCCATCAGCCCCTGCTCGCCGCCCCGCAGGCAGTTGCCGGTGGGCGTATCGACGACATCCCAGATCGGCTTGCCGCTGCCGACCTGGGTCTTGATCGCGGGCCAGGCGTCGGGAATGGAGTCCTGGTTGATGGTGATGCCGAGCTTCTTGGCGGAAGGATCGAGGATCGCCACCGTCTGCGCCGCCTGATAGGCGCCGCCTTGCGAGACGAAGGTGATCTGCTCGGCGGCGCCGGCCGCGGTGGTAAAACCGATTGCGCCCAGCAGCGCGCAGCCCAATCCAAAGTGCTGTCTCATCGTCATCCTCGCCTCCTCCAAGTAAATCACTGACCGATCGCATCGAGAAACTGGTACCAGCCGGCGACCATGCGCACGGCCGGCTCGCGCAGCGGATAGAATGGGATCGCCTTCATGCGCCTGATATCGAGCAGCCCGACATCGGGCATCTCGCCGCGCACGAAGGCGGCGAGATAGCGGCCCATCAGGCTCGACATCGCAACGCCGGCGCCGTTGTAGCCCATCGAGACTAGCGTGCGGTCGTCGAGCCGACCGATATGTGGTACCGAATCCAGCGTCATGCCGACCAGGCCCGACCATTTGTAGGCGAGCGGGACATCAGCGAGGTCCGGAAAGATGCCGACCATCGCCTTGCGCAACGCATCGAAGGCGGCTTGCGAATCCTGCTTGCCGAACGCGCCACGGCCGCCAAAGATCACGCGGTTGTCGACCATGCGGAACCAGCGCATCATGCGCTTGGTCTCGGTGTAGCTACGCCCCGTCGGCATCAGCTGTCCCGCGAGATTGCGCGGCAGCTGGTCGGTGGCGATGATGGCGCTGCGGAACGGGATCAGCGTGCGCTGCATCTGCGCGGTCGCATCGGTCAGATCGGAATAGCTGTTGGTAGCGATGATCGCCTGCTTGGCGCGCACCGCGCCTTGCGGCGTCTCCGCGACGATGCCGTCCTTTTCGCGCCGCAGCCTCACCACCGGCGACTCCTGAAAAATCGGAACGCCGCGGCGCGCCACGCCGTCGGCGAGGCCGCGCAGATAGTTGAGCGGATGGATGCCGCCCGAGCCGGGATTGAGCACGCCGCCGACGAAGATGTCGGAGCCGGTCTCGTCACGCACTTGCCCCTTGTCGAGGATGCGGACCTCCGCATCGCCCATCTCACGCTTCATCCAGCTCGCTTCGTCGATCGCGGCCTTCAGCGTCGTCTCGTTATGCGCGGCCTTGACCTGGCCGACGCGGGTCAACGCGGCGCTGGTGATGCCGAATTCGGAGACCAGTTCCTCGACGATGTCGGTCGATTCATGCGCGATCTCGTACATGCGCCGCGCCATGGCGCGGCCATGCGTAGCGTCGATCTCGCGAAACGAGAGGCGAAATTTTGCGGTGATCACGCCGCCATTGCGGCCGCTCGCGCCCCAGCCTGGGCGGTTGGCTTCGAGCACGATTGGCGCGAGCCCGCTCTTGGCGATGTGGTGCGCCGCGGACAGGCCCGTATAGCCCGCACCGATGATCACCACATCCGCCTGTTGCTCGCCCGACAGCACGGGAAAGTCGCGCGCCGGCTCGGCTGTGGCTTCCCACAGCGAGTTGGCCGATGGCAGCGCGCTCCAGTCCCGTGTCATACCGCCGCTCACAAACTTACGCCGCCGGGCCGATGGCCGCGTCGGCGAGCGCCTTCAGCGTCGGGAAATGGAAGTCCGGTTTTGTCAGCGTCTCGACCATCGGCGTGCCGCCAAAACCGGCGATGCCCTGGCGGCGCTCGATCCAGCACACCTTGTAGCCGAGTTTTCGTGCGATCCCGATGTCGTGGTACTGGCTCTGCGCGACGTGCAGGATGTCGGACTGCTTGTAGCCGAAGGCCGACTGGCGGCCCTTGTTGTAGGCGAAGAATTCCGGATTGGGTTTTGCCACGCCAGTATCGTCGGCGCAGACGGTGTCGTCGAAGGGATTGCCGAGCGCATGCGCATAGCAAGACAGCGCGACGCGATCGGCATTGGTCATCGCAACCAGGCGAAACTTCGTGCGCAGCCGCTTCAGCGCCTCGACAGAATCCGCAAAGGGCCCCCAGCGCAGCACGGCGAGCTGGAATACGTCGCAGGATGCATCGTCAGACGCCAGTCCGAGCTCCTTGGCGAGATAGCGATAGACGTGGAACATCACCTCGCTCGAGCGCTCGTAATGCGCGTCGCGGCCACGCTTGTAGGATTCAAAAATCTTGTCGTCGCTGAGCTCGGCCGGCGTCTTGCCCGAGATCCTGCGCACCGCGGAGAGCACGCCGGTCTCGAAATCGATCAAGGTGCCGACGACGTCGAAGGTGAGAACCTTGAAATTGCTGAACGAGGCTGCTGACGACATTTTTTCTTCTCTCGGTTTGGACAAGGCTGGAGGCTAGTCGCTGCCCCTGGGCACGACGATGGTGTCCTCGGGGTGAAGGGTGACGGTGAGGCTGCCGCCGAGCGGCGGGATACGCTGGTACGCCTGGTGATAGGCCGGCTGGCGCAGGCTGAGCGCGATGCCATCCGCAAGCGCCAGGAAAATGCGAAGGCTCTCGCCCTGATAGACGATGTCGGTGACCGTCCCGGTCAGCCGGTTGCAGGCGGCATCCTGCGCGCCGTCGTCGATCAAGAGTTTTTCGCTGTGCACGGCGAGCATCAGCGCATCGCCATCGGGAATGGCGCGGGCGCTGCGCAACAGGGCATTGCCAAGCGCGACGCTGGAGGCATCGACGCGGCGGACCGGCAACATCGTGGCTTCGCCAATAAAACTGGCGACAAAGGAGTCCGCGGGATGATCGTGCAGGCGCTCGGGCGCGTCGATCTGGATCAGGCGGCCGTCCTTCATCACGGCGACGCGGTCGCTCATGGTCAGCGCCTCGCGCTGGTCATGGGTGACGTAGATGATGGTGGCGCCGATGCGCCGGTGCAGCGCCCGCAGCTCGATCTGCATGGATTCGCGCAGCTGCTTGTCGAGCGCGGAGAGCGGCTCGTCCATCAGGATCAGGCGCGGCTCGAAGATCATGGCGCGCGCAAGAGCCACGCGCTGGCGCTGGCCGCCGGAGAGTTGCGCGATGCCGCGTTCCTCATAGCCGGCAAGCCCGACCATCGCCAGCGCGGCCCGCACCTTGTCGGGCCAGACAGCTTTCGGCAGGCGGCGCGCGCGCAAGGGAAAGGCAACGTTCTCGCCGACGCTCATATGCGGGAACAGCGCGTAGTTCTGGAACACGACGCCGATGTCGCGCTTGTGCGGCGGCATGTAAGTGACGTCGCGGCCGCCGAAGAGAATTGTGCCTGACGTCGGCAGAATGAAGCCGCCCAATATTCCGAGCAACGTGGTCTTGCCGGAGCCGGAGGGACCGAGCAGCGAGACGAACTCGCCGGCGCCGACATTGAGGGACACGTCGTCGAGGGCGCGAACGGCGCCGTAGGCCTTGCTGGCCGACCTGATCTCGACGCTTTCCGCTCGTTTGTCCAACGATCGACCCCGCCATGTCCTGGCGTGCCTCACTGCGCGCCATAAGCCTGCTTTATAGACAGGGTATTGAAGCATTCAGAGGTGCAGCGTGCGCCGCACCAAATCTTCGCTCGCAAGCCCTGCATTTAGGCTGTCATGCCAATGACACCAGACTTGGCAAAATCCGGCAATTGCCAAATTCTCACCGCGCCCATAACATGGCGTTATGCCTGAGCTGCGCCGGATGCTGCCCTCCAGTAACGCCCTGTTCGTCTTTGACGCAGCGGCGCGCAATGGCAGCTTCACCGCGGCCGCCGCCGAACTGAACGTCACGCAGCCGGCAGTGAGCCGGATGCTCGGCCAGTTCGAGGAGCATCTCGGCGTCCGCCTGTTCGATCGCAAGGCAGGCCGCGCGGTGCTCACCGAGGAAGGCGAATTGCTTTATCGCCGCGTGCTCGAAGGCTTTCGCAGCATCGAGAGTGGGCTCGTCGAGATCGAGCGGCGGCGCAAGGGCACCGAAACGGTGACGCTGTCGGTCTCCTCCGCCTTCACCACGCATTGGCTGATGCCGCGCATCGACAAGCTGCAGAAACAATTTCCGCAAGTCGATTTGCGCTTCCAGCTGATCTCCGGCGCGTTGCGCGGGCCGGTGGAGAATGTCGATCTCGGCATGCGTTTTCGCGATCGCGACGAGCCGTCGTCCGGCGGCACGCTGGTGATGAGGGAAGTGATGCTGCCGATGTGCAGCCCCGGCTATCTCGGCGCGACCGATCCCACTGAGAGCAACACCATCATCCGCCTGGCCGAGACGCCCGGCGACTGGGCCGCGGATTACGCATCGCTGCTCACCGGCCGCCGCGGCGCGGCAAAGGCGCTGAGCTTCACCGATTATGCCGTCGTGATGCAGGCAGCACTCCTCGGCCAGGGCATCGCGCTCGGCTGGCTGACGGTCGCCTCGCACTGGTTGCTGACAGGCGCGCTGGTGCCGGCCTCCGATACGTTCACCACCACGCGCCGCATCTGCGAATTCCTGCCGCCGCGCAACCGGCCGATGCGCCCGATCGCCACCGAGATCCGCGACTGGATCATCGCGCAGATGCGAAGCGAGATCGCCGCGATCGACAAGCTCTATCCGAAACTCGGCGCGATGGCCGCCTGCTATTGAGCGGGCGTCAGCGCGGCGCAGTAACGATCGGGCAGATGATCGCCGATCCCCGGCGGCAGGGCCACGGTAAGCGCGCCGAGCGTATCCTTCCGCGCATTCTGTGAGAAGCCGACGAAGAGGCCGCGGAGCTGCTCTCCCAATCCGGCCTCCGCCATCGGCTCGTCTGAACCGGGGGCCGGCGGTGTCGCGCCGAATTTCGCACCTGAAGCGCAGCCGAGATAGCCGCCGACATGATGAAATCCGAGCAGTGGCGGCGGCACCGTGGGGACGATGTCGGCACCGTGCACCAAACGATAGGTGGTCGCTCCGAACGTGATGTTGTAAGGCGCGACGAAGTCGGCCCGGCCGACGCGCGGGCAGCCGAACAGATAGATCTGCGCGTTGCCCAGTTTAAGCTCCTGGCGCGCGAGATCCGCGATAACCACCGCGATGGCTGCGCCCAAACTGTGCCCGGTGATGAAGATCGGCGAGCCGTTGTCCCGCGCGGCCGCGAGCGCCACCTTCACGTCATTCCACACCGCCGCCGCCGCGTCGCGGAATCCTTGGTGCACGGCTTCCTGCGGCCGGCCGAGCGTGAAGTCGCTGACCCAGTTCAGAAGATGAAGCGGATCTGTGCCCGCGAAGGCGACAATGGTCGCATCATCCCGTTTGGCGATGACGCCTCGGGTGTCCGTCATCGGCAGCGACGATTTGGCGGGCTTGCTCAACACTGTTACGCCGGAGAGCTGCAAGAGCTTGGAAACAGCGTCGATGGTCGCGGGGACGTGCGTCTCGTAGGCGAGCTGCGACATCCACATCATCGCGCGCGCGGTACCGAGGTTGAAAGTGCTGGATGTATTGAAACCGGAGAAGGCGGCCCGATCATATTGCTCGGGCGGACGTTCGACCAGGAAGCTCATGTTCGGCTCCTATAAATGGCCTGTGGCTGCAATGCGTCAGTCAAAATGCAATGCAGCCACTCTGGCACACACAGGAACCCAAGACAATCTCTGCGAGCAACGGCCAGGGCCCTCGCAGCTTTAGGGAGGCCCTGCTGCCCTATCGATGCTCGATCGCCCTGATCGCACCTCGCAGCTCGGCGAGACCGCGGAGGCGGCCGATCGCGGTGTAGCCGGGATTGGTGCGCTTGGTGGCGGCGAGATCGTCCAGCATGCGGTGGCCGTGGTCGGGGCGGAACACGATCTGCTTGTCGGGCGAGCGCCGCGCGTTCTCCTTGAGCAGCGCCTTGAGCACCGCGATCATGTCGACGTCGCCATCGAGATGATCGGACTCGTAGAACGACAAGCTGCCCGCCTCGCGCTTGGTCGCGCGCAGATGGGCAAACCCAATGCGCGGGCCGAAGCGCTCGGCCATCTCGGGCAGATTGTTCTCCGCGCGTGCGCCGAGCGAACCTGTGCACAGGCAGATACCGTTGGCCTTTGACGGCACCGCATCGAACAGCGCCTGATAGTCGTCGGCGGTCGAGGCAATGCGCGGCAGGCCGAACAGCGCGCGCGGCGGATCGTCCGGATGCAGCGTCAGCGAGACGCCGAGCTGCTCGGCGATCGGCGCGACGCGGCCCAGAAATTCGGCGAGATGCTGCCGCAGGATTTTTGGCGTGATATCGCGATAGGTCTCCAACCGGTCCCGGAATTGCGGGATCGTCATCGGCTCGGTGGTCGAGCCCGGCAACGCGCTGGCGATCACCATGATGAGATAGTCGATGTCCGCCTGGCTCATCTGATCGAACAGCTTTTTCGCGTGCGCCTGCTGCTCGGGTGAATATTCCTGCACGGCGGCGGGGCGCTTCAGGATGTGCAGCTCGAACGCCGCAAAGCGATCCTGGTCGAAGCGCATCGCGCGGGCGCCGTTCGGCAACTCCCATTCGAGATCGGTGCGGCACCAGTCCACCACCGGCATGAAATTGTAGCAGATGATCTTGATGCCGGAAGCCGCGACCGCCTCCAGGCTCGCGATCCAGGCATCGATGGACTTCGTCGCCTTGCCCCCGAGACGCTTGACGTCGTCGGGGATCGGAATCGATTCCACCACCGACCAGGTCAGTTGCGAACGGCCGGGCTGGCCGTTCTCGATGAAATTCTTGCGCTCCTCGACGTCCTTGCGCGTCCAGGCTTCGCCGATCGGCACCTGATGTAGCGCCGAGACGATATCGGTCGCGCCGGCCTGCCTGACATCGTCGAGCGAGACCGGATCATCCGGCCCGTACCAGCGCCATCCTTCCAGCATCATGGGCATTCTCTCCAATCAGTTCGCGGTCAACACGACCTTGACGCTCTGCGAGCGGTCGAGCGCCAGCCGCAATGCGTCCGGCGCGGTCGAGAGCGGCCGCTCCGCCGTGACCAAAGACAGCACGTCGATGCTGCCGTTACCGATCAGCTCCACCGCGGTCATGAACTCGAAGCCGAAGCGGAACGAGCCACGCAGGTCGATCTCCTTGGCCATCACCGCATTCGCCGGTGTCGGAATCTGGCCTCCCGGCAAATTGCCGATCTGCACCACCACGCCACCGCGCCTGACGATGCCGATGGCGCTCGCAAGGCCCGCGGCCGTGCCCGAAACCTCGAATGCGACGTCATAGGGCCGCGCAGCCGCCTGCGCTTTCAAGCCTTCCTCACCGCCCACGACGTTCTCGACATGCGAGGCGCCGAGCCGGGTCGCAAAAGCGAGCGGAGCCGATGCGATGTCGGCTACCGTGACATCAGCCATGCCGGCGCGGCGCGCGGCGAGCATGGTCAGCAGGCCGATCGGGCCGGCGCCGAAGATGATGCCGCGCTTGCCTTCGATATTACCGGCGCGCGCGACCGCGTGCAGGCAGACGGAGAGCGGCTCGGCCAGCGCCGCGGCCTGATAAGATACGTGGTCCGGAATCTTCACGCATTGTGCCAGGATCGCGTCGAAATAATTGGCGAAGCCGCCCTGCATGTGCGGTGTCTTCGACGCCGATCCCATGAAGTAGATGTTTTCACAGAGGTTCGGCCGGCCCTCGCGGCAGGCGACGCAATGGCCACACCAGCGCGAGGGATTGACGGCGACGCGATCACCGACCTTCAGATTCGCTGCCGAGCCCGCGATCTCCACGACCTCGCCCGAGATCTCGTGGCCGAGCACCAGCGGCGACTTCACCACGAAATCGCCGGTGCGGGCATGACGGAAGTAGTGCATGTCCGAGCCGCAGATGCCGCCGGCGCCGAAGCGGATGCGCACCATGCCGGAGGCCAACTTCTCGAGCGGATGCTCGACCATGCGGAGATCTTCGGGGCCGAACAGGGTTGCGGCGAGAGCAGTGGAGGTCATTTGGAAAGTCCCATGTATTTTGGCAGCCAGAGGGTGAGTTCGGGAATGTAAGTGATCGCGATCAGCGCCAGCATCAGCGGCACCAGCCAGGGCAGGATCGCGACCGTCGTGCGCTCGACCGAAAGTTTTGCCACGCGGGCGAGTACGAACAGCACCATACCGAGCGGCGGATGCAACAGGCCGATCATCAGGTTCAGGGTCATGATCAGACCGAAATGGATCGGATCTATGCCGAGCTTGAGCACGATCGGCAGCAGGATCGGCACCAGAATGGTAATCGCCGCGGTGGTGTCGATGAAGCAGCCGACGAACAGGATCAGAACGTTGGCGAGCGCCAAAAACACCCATTTGTTGTGGGTTATGCTGAGCATCCAGTCCGAGAGCAGCTGGGCTGCCTGCGACACCGTGAGGAGCCAGGCGAAGATCGAGGCCGCGGTGACGATGAACAGCACCGAGGCCGTGGTCTCGATGGTGTCGAAGGTCGCCTTCGCCACCGTCTTCAGCGTCATGGTGCGGTAGCGGACGAGACCGAGGAACAGCGACCAGATCACGGCTGCGACGGCCGCTTCCGTCGGCGTGAACCAGCCGAGCGTCATGCCGCCGATCAGGATCACCGGCGCCATCAGCGCCATCACCGCCGAGAAGTCGAAATACCAGTCGATCGCGAGCAGCGCACTGAGCCCGATGACCACAGCCATGTTGGTCGACATGCCCGCAAGCGTCATCAGCCAGATCGCGAGCGGGAACGAGAGCACGACGGCGATCTCGAGTCCGGCCGAGCCGAGCTGCGGCCAGGAGAACGGCGTATCGCTGCCCCATTTGTTCTTGTAGGCGAAGTAGGTGACCGTCGCCATCATCAGCAGCGTCAGGACCACGCCGGGAATGACGCCTCCGAGGAACAGCGCGCCGATCGAGACGTTCGCCATCATGCCGTAGATCACGAAGGGCAGCGACGGCGGAATGATCGGGCCGAGCGTGGCCGAGGCCGCGGTGACGCCGACCGAAAACTCGGTGGAGTAGCCGTGGTCCTTCATCGCCTTGATCTCGATGGTGCCGAGGCCGGCCGCATCCGCGATCGCGGTGCCGGACATGCCGGAGAAGATCACCGAGCCGATGATGTTGACGTGGCCGAGGCCACCGCGCATCCAGCCAACCAGCGCGACGGCGAATTTGTAGATGCGGCCGGTGACGCCGGCGATGTTCATCAGATTGCCGGCCAGGATGAAGAACGGCACCGCAAGCAGCGGAAAGCTCTCGACGCCGGCGATCATGCGCTGCGCCAGCGTGACGTCGGGCGTCACGCCGCTGACCAGGATGTAGAGCAGCGACGACGACGCCATGGCAATCGCCACGGGAACGCCGAGCAGCATCAGGATGAGAAAGCCTCCAAGCAACAGCAGCATGATCTTATCCTTCAAAACCGTCGTAGGCGCCGGGACGTTCGAGGATCGAGTAGCCCTGTCGCAAATGTTGCACCGCTACCTGCACCGAGCGCACGAACATCAGCACGAAGCCGAGCAGCACGGCGTAGTAGACGTAGTCCTTAGGCAAATTGATCGTCGTCATCGACTCGTCGCCGATGATCCGGATGTAGACCCAGACCAGCTTGACGGCGTAACCGAAGAAGGCGATCCGGATCAGGTCGATCACCGTCGACAGCACGCGTGCCACGCGATGCGGCAAATAACGGTAGATGAGGTCGACCTGGATATGCCGCGACAGCCGCACGCACATCGACGAACCGATGAAGACCACGCCGATCAGGCAGTAGGTCGCGATCTCCTCGGTCCAGGCGTAGCTGTCGTTGAGCACGTAGCGGGTGAAGAACTGGAGGAAGACGGCGAGCGCCATCACCCAGAAGATCGCCAGTGCGACCCAGTCCTCGAAAGCGTAGACGCCGAGATCGACCTTCGGTGTCGCCTCCTCCTCGAAGGTATGGGCGATCTCGTCCCCGGTGATCTGCCGGTGCACTTCGGCGGTCGACATATGGTTACTCCCCAAACGACTTGAACGTCTTTCCGGGGCGGCTCGAAGAGCCGAACCCGGAATCTCGAATTGGTTTTACTGCCTTGGACTCGCTCCGCTCCTCATCCTGAGGAGCTTGCGAAGCAAGCGTCTCGAAGGATGGCCCGGGCGACACCTAAGCGACACCCGGGCCTTCATGGTTCGAGACGCGCTTCGCGCTCCTCACCATGAGGGTCGTGCAGCAAGGTTGGCGCCGTTTATTTCACCGCCTGAATCCGTTCCCAGTCGGCCTTGCGATAACCAAAGGTCTCGAACGGAACGTTCTTCAACACGGTGTCGCGGAACTCGTTCTTGTCGACCTCGGTCACGGTCAGGCCCTTCTCCTTGAAGAAGGCAACCAGCTTGGCTTCGTTCTGCTTGATCTCGTCGGTCGCCTTTGCGGCGGCTTCCTGCGCGACGTCGGTGAAGATCTTCTTGTCTTCGTCGCTGAGCTTCTTCCAGAGCGCGCCCGCCACCACCGTATTGAGGTGGTCGACGATGTGGCCGGTCAGCACGATGTGCTTCTGCACTTCGTAGAACTTCTTGGCCTCGATCGTGGTCAGCGGGTTCTCCTGCGCCTCAACCGTGCCGTTCTGGAGCGCGAGATAGACTTCGGCGAAGGCGATCGGCGCTGTGTTGGCGCCGCAGGCACGCGGCATCGCCAGATAGGCCGGAACGTCGGGCACGCGCATCTTCAGGCCCTTCAGGTCCGCACAGGTCTTGATCGGCTTGTTCGACGAAGTCTGGCGCACGCCGTAATAGGTCACCGCGACGATGTGGTGGCCGCTCTTGTCCTCATAGCCCTTGGCGAGCTCCTTGAAGATATCGCTCTTGGTGTAGGCGAGCAGATGATCGGCGTCGCGGAAGGTGTACGGATAATAGGTCACGCCGATCGGCGGAAAACTCTTGGCCGCGAAGCTCGAGCCGGAGATGATGATGTCGACCGAGCCGAGCGAGAGGCCCTGATTGATGTCGGCTTCCTTGCCGAGCTGCGAGGCCGGATAGACGTCGACCGTATAGCGCCCGTTGGTGCGCTTGCCGATCTCCTGCGCAGCCCACACCGAGGCGGTGTGGAACGGCTCCGAGGTTTCGTAGACGTGGGCCCATTTGAGCTTGGTCTGCGCCATGCCGACCTGGGTCGTGGCAATCATTGCTGCGGCCGAGACCGCCAGCACCATTGTCATTTTCTTCAACACTGACTTTTCCTCCATCTTCTAAGTCTGCTTCTTGTTCGCCCACCCCTAAGCGGAGGCGGGCCGCCCAAACTCATCGTCGCCGTGCGCTGCCGCTTTTGGCCGGCTTCTTCGGCGCTCTCTTTGGTTTTGCCGGCTTGGCCGCGGCTCGCGCGGGCCGAGCTCGCCCGGCAGGTGCCCCCGCCACGCCCTCGGCGCCGAAATTCTGCGCAAAGCGCTCCTGAGAGCGCGCCAGATGTTTTCGCATGGCATCGCGAGCGGCATCGGGATCATGTGCCGCAATCGCATCACGCACGGCACGGTGCTCGTCGAGCGCGGTGCGCCAGGTGCCCGGGCTCTCGAAATAATGTGCAAGCTGCGCGAAATAGGGATTGAGGCGCTGATCGAACAGCTCGCCGACCACGCGCACCAGAACGGCATTGCCGAGGCTGCCGGCGATCGCGACGTGGAAGGCGCGGTCGTGCACCATCGAGGCTTCGCCGGGATGTTCGACATTCTCCATCGCGACGAGCGACGCGTCGATGCGAGCGATATCGTCCTTGGTCGCCACGCGCGCGGCTTGCTCGGCGATGGCACCTTCGAGGAATTCGCGGGCGCGCAGCAGCTCGAACGGGCCCTCGATGCCGGCAGCCGGCAGCGCGGGCGCAGCATCCGCGGGCTCGGTCACATAGATGCCTGAACCGACGCGGATGCGGACGCGGCCCTCGACCTCGAGCGCGATCAGGGCTTCGCGCACCGTCGGCCTGGAGATCTTCAGCTGCTCGGCAAGCTCACGCTCGGTCGGCAAGCGGCTGCCGACCGCGTACTCGCCGCTGTCGATCAGGCTTCGCAATTGATCGGCGACCTGGCGATAAAGCCGTCTCGCCTCCACAGCTTCCAGCGGCACGCTGGTCCTCCCGAAGGGGTCGCACGGGTGGTTCACACCCGCGGCCCGCCAATTTTGGATAATTGGCCTTACCAATTGACCGGAGCATTGACCTGATACGGGCGCCATGTCAAGCAGCGGCAAAGCAAAGGGGAGACGTCCATGCGCCTTGGCCGCGCCAATCTCGACCGGCTGGCACCGTCCATCCGCCGCCCGGCCTATGACCGTTCGCGCGTCACGCCCGGTATCGTGCATCTTGGTCTCGGCGCCTTTCATCGCGCCCATCAAGCCGTCGTCATCGACGATTGCCTTGCCACTGGGGCCACATCGTGGGGCATCATCGGCGCAAGCCTGCGCAGCCCGGATACGCGCGACGCCCTCGCCCCGCAGGATCATCTCTACACTGTCGCCGTGCGCGCCGCCGAAGGCACCGAGCATCGCGTGATCGGCGCGCTGCTCGACAGCGTCGTCGCGCGCGAGAAGCCGGCAGCGCTGATCGAGCGGATGGCCGATCCCGCCATTCGCATCGTCTCGCTCACCGTCACGGAAAAAGGCTATTGCCACACGCCGCAGACCGGCGATCTCGACGAACGGCATCCTGATGTCGTGCACGATCTCAACAATTTTGATGCGCCGCGCTCGGCCCCGGGCTTCATCGTGGCGGCTCTTGCGCGCCGGCGCGCGCAGGGGCTTGCACCCTTCACCGTGCTGTGTTGCGACAATCTCGCCGCCAATGGTCACACCGTGCAGCGGATCGTGACACAGTTCGCCGCGCTACGGTCGAAGGACCTCGGCAAGTGGATTGCGGATGCGGCCGCGTTCCCCTGCACCATGGTCGATCGCATCGTGCCGGAAACGACTGATGCTGACCGCGATGCGGTCGCCTCGGCGCTCGGCATGCGCGACGCCTGGCCGGTCATGACCGAGCCATTCACGCAATGGGTGGTCGAGGATCGCTTTGCCGCAGGCCGGCCCGATCTTGCCGCAGCCGGCGTCGAGCTCGTCACCGACGTCAAGCCGTTCGAGCTGATGAAGCTGCGCCTTCTCAACGCCAGCCATTCGGCGCTGGCCTATCTCGGCTATCTCGCGGGTTACGAGACCATTGCCGACACCATGCAGGATCCGCATTTCGCGCGCCTTGCCGCGCAGGTGATGGAAGAAGCCGCGGTGACGCTGACGATGCCTGTTGGCACGGATCTCACCGCCTATCGCGCTTCGCTGCTGAAGCGCTTCGCCAATCCGGCGCTGCATCACCGCACCTGGCAGATCGCGATGGACGGCTCGCAGAAGCTGCCGCAGCGCCTGCTGAGCGCGATGCGGGATCGCCTCGCCAAGAACCTGCCGATCGCAACGCATGCACTCGCGGTCGCCGGCTGGATGCGCTACGTCACCGCGCTTGACGAGCAGGGCCGCGCCATCGACGTGCGCGATCCGCTTGCCGCCGAATTCGCCGCGCTGGCGCGTGAGGCGGGTCTCGTGGCTGACAAGCTCGCACCCGCATTGCTCGGCGTTGGAAAAGTGTTCGGGGCGCTGGGTGCCGAGCCGCGCCTGCGCGAGGCCGTGACCTCAGCGCTCGGCCGTCTTTATCAGGACGGTGCGCGGCGGGCGGTGGAGACGTTAGTCTCGGCGTGATCACAAAGCGGGCAATGCTGCACTGCGGTCAAAATCGAACGCAAAATCGAACGGAAGTCGCGCTTGATTTTTGCCTGCCATTGCCGCACCCGAGAGGCATGGCAAAGGACAGCAAGATCATCGCCGCCAACGCGGCCTTCTACGACGCCTTCTCAACCGGCGATTTCGACGGAATGGAGCGGATGTGGGCGGATGACGACGCCATTTCCTGCATCCATCCGGGCTGGCCGGCGATCGTCGGACGCGCCACTGTAATCGGAAGCTGGCGCGACATCCTGCAAAATCCTGAACGGCCGCAGATCGTCTGCGCCGAACCGCAGGCGATTGTCGATGGCGACAGTGCGCGCGTGCTCTGCATCGAGATCGTCGACGGCACTGCTTTGGCCGCGGCCAACCATTTTCGTCGTGTCGGCGACGGCTGGCGCCTGGTCCACCATCAGTCGAGCCCCATTGCGCAAATTGTCGAGCAGGCCGAAGACGATAGAGCGAGCCACCGGGTGCACTGACGATGGCCCTCACGCCGGCGTGATCTGCTGTGCATGGGGTTGTTTTTCACATTTTTTATTTTGAGCCCCCGAGTTCCGACAAATCGTCCAGCACAGCTCGCGCTTCGCTGAAATCATCGTCTCCAAAAAACATGCTTTTGGTGATGAGGACGGGGATGCCGGCACGCGAAGCCGCGATCAATCCATTGCCGGAATCCTCGATCGCAACGCACTCGGAGCCGTGCAGTCCCAGTCGGGCCAGAACTTCGAGATAGACATCCGGCGCGGGCTTCTTGTGCCTGACGTCATCGCCGGCAACGACCGCATCAAAATCCGCCGCCCAGCGTGTGCCCAGCGCCTGCGACAGCAGCGCATCGATATTGCCATGTGACGTGGTGGTCGCGATCGCAAGCCGCTGCCCGCGCATCCCGGCCGCAACAAGCAGCTCCGCCACGCCGGGCCTTAAGGGACAGCAGCCGGTTTCGATCAGGCCGGCATAATGCGCGGTCTTGATGCGGTGAAGCTCGGCGATATCAGCGTCCGACAATGGCGGAGCGATCTCCAACTGCGCGTGGTAAGCGCGCATGCGCTCCTTGCCGCCCGTCACCCGCAGCAGGTCCTTGTAGACGGCACGGTCCCATTGCCAGTCGAGACCGGCCCGAGCGAAGGCATGGTTGAAGGCCTGCCGGTGCAGTTCCTCGGTCTCGGCCAGGGTGCCGTCGACATCGAAGATCAGCGCCGCCGCGTGGCGGATCAGCTCTGCCGCGCCGGATGGCGCTATGGTGCCCGCTTCTGCCTGCATGCGCGACCATCGCCCGCACTTGCAGGCGAGTAAAATCGCAATATCTTTTACCGGACCCAAAAATCTCTTATGAGCGGGGTGCGCACTGGCGCGAACGGGAACTCCGGCCTGCACGGGAGATTCATGCGGCTCTTCATCCTTGGCCTCGGCTACAGTGCTGGGCATTTCGTCCGCCAATACGGCGGCAGCTTCTCGCATATCGCCGGCACCGTGCGCGATCCCGGAAAGCGGGACGACCTCGCTGGCATCGAGGTGCACGCATTTTCCGGTAACAGTCCCGCGCGCAAAACCGTCGAGCTGGTCCGCGATGCCGATGTCCTTCTCGTATCGATCCCGCCCGGCAGCGCCGGCGATCCCGCACTCGCGGCCTTCGGCGATGTGCTGGCGGTGGGCCACCGCCGGAAGGTGATCTATCTCGCCACCATCGGCGTGTATGGCGACCACGGCGGCGCATGGGTCGATGAGAGCACACCGCCAATCGCCACCTTCGATCGCACCCGGCAGCGGCTCGCGGCGGAGCAGGCCTGGACGGAAACCGCACATGGCGATGTCGTAATCCTGCGACTTGCAGGCATCTACGGCCCCGGCCGCAACGCGCTGGTGACACTGCGCGCGGGCACCGCTCGACGCATCATTAAGCCCGGACAGGTCTTCAACCGCATCCACGTCGACGATATCGCAAGTGCGATCATGGCCGCGCTTCGTCATCAGGGAGGCGGCATCTTTAACGTCTGCGACGACGAGCCCGCGCCGCCGCAGGACGTGATTGCCTATGCCGCGGAACTCATGGGCGTGGCACCGCCGCCGGAAGAACCGTTCGCGACGGCCGAGATGTCGGCGATGGCGCGCAGCTTCTATGCCAGCAGCGCCCGTGTCTCCAATGCGAAACTGAAGCGCGAGCTCGGCATCACGCTGGCGTATCCGACCTACCGCCACGCCCTGGATGCTTTGTGGCGCGCGGGGGAAGGACGATAGGATTCCCGCGCCTCCCTGACATGCCCGGCCCGCGCTTGACTTCGACCCGGTGCGGTCGTGATCTAGGCGCTCGGCGAGCCACTGCATAACGAGCTCGCCTTGGGAGGATATAATGAAAAAGACGATCGCCATGATCGCGGCGGCCGCTGCCGTCATTACGTTCGGTGCCGCGCGCGCCGCACCGCTGCCCGA
Organism: Bradyrhizobium sp. OK095; assembly: GCF_900109945.1. Classification (GTDB taxonomy): domain Bacteria; phylum Pseudomonadota; class Alphaproteobacteria; order Rhizobiales; family Xanthobacteraceae; genus Bradyrhizobium. Next base: position 142,319 of record NZ_FOBX01000014.1, on the reverse strand, counting down.
AGCCAACCCTGATGACACCGGTTTCTCGAAGCAGGGGCTTGCGCGGCTCGACAGTTTCTTCGCCCGCGAGATCGCCGCCAAGCGCGTACCCGGCGCAGTCGTGGCGGTGGCACGGGACGGCAAGCTCGTGCACTACAAGGCCTACGGCATGCTCGACCCGGACAAGGGCACGCCGATGCCGGTCGATGCGATCTTCGCGCTGGCCTCGATGACCAAGCCGATGGCGGCGGTCGCAGGCCTGACGCTGATGGAGAAAGGCCAGTTGCCGCTCCAGGCCAAGCTGTCCGATTACTATCCCGGCTTTGCCGACATGAAGGTCGGCGCGACCGAGGCCAACGGCTCGCTCAAGCTCGAGCCGCAGGCGTCGCCGATCTTCATCCACGATCTCTACCGGCATACGTCCGGATTGATGTATGGCGGCCGCCCGGACAGTTCGAGCGCGGTGGCACGGCTTTACCCTGACGGCGTCGCGCCGGCGATCGAGGGCGACACCCAGGCCTTCATCGATCGCATCACGAAACTGCCGCTGGCGCATCAGCCATCGACCGAGTTCGAATACGGCTTTTCGATCGATGTGCTCGGCGCCGTCGTCGAGAAGGTGAGCGAGCAGAAGCTCGGCGATTATCTCGCCACCAATGTCTGGCAGCCGCTCGGCATGAAGGACGCGACCTTCCACCCGACCGACGCACAGCGCCCGCGCCTCGCCCGCCCGTTTGCCAACGATCCGCTGACCGGCAAGCCGCAGACCATCAAGCTTCTGGACACGCCGACCCAGTTCGATTGCGGCGGCGCCTGCTCGTTCGCGACGGTCGGCGACTACATCCGCTTCGGGCAGATGCTGCTCAACGGCGGCGAGCTCGACGGCCAGCGCATCCTCTCCCCGAAAACCGTGCACCACATGACGACCAACCACCTCGGCCCCGAGATCAAGAACAACGTGGCGAATATCGAGCCGCATCGCGCCGGCTTCGGCTTTGGCCTCGCGGTCGCGGTCCGCACCAGCGAAGGCCTGTCGTCGGTCCCCGGCAATCCCGGCGAGTTCACCTGGAATGGTGCGTTCGGGACGCAGTTCTTCTGCGATCCGAAGGAGCGTCTCGTCGTGGTGGTGGGAACCGCGGCGCCGGGCGAGCTGCGCAAATACTATCGCGAGCAGGTCCAGGACATCGTCTATGGCGCGATGACGAAGTGAGACTGCGCCTTGATACAAGGAGGGCGGCCGATTGGGCCGCCCTCCACAAGTCCGCTATCAGCTCAACACGCCGTATTTCTTGAACCAGGCCTCAGCCTGCTTCCAGGCATCCTCCGCCGCATCCTTGCGGTAGCTGCCGCGGTAATCGGCATGAAAGCCGTGCGGCGCTTCGGGATAGATCTTGAATTCGGCCGTCTTCTTGTTCTCCGCGAGCGCGGCCTTCATCTGCTCGACCTGGGCGACGGAGATGCCGGTATCGGCGCCGCCATAGAGGCCAAGCACCGGCGCCTTCATCTCCGGGGCGAGCTGCATCGGGCTCTTCGGCCACAGCGGATTGGCGGGATCGACCACCGTGCCGTAGAAGGCAACGCCGGCCTTGAGGCTGCCGCTGTGGGCCGCATATTCCCAGACCGTGCGCCCGCCGCGGCAGAAGCCGATGATGCCGAGCTTGGCGATGTCGCCGCCCTGCGATCCCGCCCATGCCACCACCGCGTCGAGGTCGGACAGCAGTTCGGCGTCCGGCTTGGAATTGACGACCGGCAGCAGGTCCTTGATCTCGGCGATCTTGGTCAGATCAGTGCCCTTACGGAAGTAATAGTCGGGCGCGATGGCGAAGGCACCGAGCTTGGCGAGGCGCCGCGTCACGTCCTTGATGTATTCGTGCAGGCCGAAGATCTCCATTGCCACGATGATCACCGGCGCCTTGGTGTTGCCGGCGGGGCGGGCGAAATAGGCAGGCATCTCCTCGGAACCGACCTTGATCTTGGCCTCGCCGGCCTGAAGGCCGCCGGTGTCGGTCGTGATGGCCTCGGCACGGACTGGACCGGCCGCGAGCGTATAGCCGGCAGCGACGGCCGCGGTGGCGCTCATGAATCCGCGGCGCGAGACCGGGGCGACCTTGGTCAGCCCGACGACATCGGATGTCATGGTGGTTTCGAAGCTCATCGGCCTATCCCTTCCGGCTGCCTATAATGATACCCCCCAGGGGCGACGCATTCGCCAATAGTTGCCGGGGAAACGCAAATCACCAGCCTGCGAGCATGGTGCCGTCAGTCTCATCCCTTCGTCGGCACGAACGGACCAGCCGCGCCAGTTGCCCGGATTTGAACATGTGCTGGATTTAACCGCGTAGCCGCGCTGCGACGCAACATCCATTAACTGAAAATTGCAGTTCTCCCGCCGCCCCAATCCGGTCAGAAGTTGCAGACACGCCGCCTCTTCGCGCAATTCGAAACGCTCCGCCGCAACAAATAGGCTGCGCAGTGGCCGCAACGACACATCATGTTGCACGGATGCTTCGCGCTATCGGAATCCGGCACGCGAACCGCAGTCATTTGACTGAAATTTTCGGAAGAGTTGAGCCGTGCAGTTTACTCGAACTTTCTTTGTGACGCTCTAGTTGCACGGCCAGAAGTTCCATCTCCGGAAACGGAGAGACATCTTCCCTCCGTCGCGCGCTCCGCCGTCAATCTCGGACGAAGGATCGCTCGAGAGCTCATTGTCGTCCACCAGATTGCGCTACCCAAGGCTCAATTGAATAAAGCTTTATCCGACCTGGAATTAAAATGAGTTTGCCCCGCGAATCGATTGAACTGATGGAGCAGGTTGCGCGAATCCTGTGGTTCGAAGGCACCAAGCACGGCTTGCGCGACCGCGAGTGGATGGCGCTGCGTTTTCTCTCTCGCGCCAACCGGTTTTCCCGCACGCCCTCGGCGCTCGCGAGTTACGTCGGCACCACGCGCGGCACCGCCTCGTTCATCATCAGCGAGCTCGAGCGGCTCGGCTATATCGAGCGAAAGCGGTCGGCCAAGGACAAACGGTCGGTAATGCTCACCGTCACGCAGCAGGGCAAGAAGTTCCTGGCGCGCGATCCCGTCAACGTTCTCGTCGAGGCGATTGCCGTTCTCGACGACGAGGCCAAGATTCATTTCCGCGACGCGCTCCGCCACGTGCTCGATCAGTCGGATGCCGCCGAGCAGCGTCACCATACCGACGTCTGCAAGCGCTGCATCTTCCTCCGGGAGGACCGCACCACCGCGGACGGCAAGACCACGGTCGAGTTCAGCTGCCGCCTGTTCCGCGCACCGATCGCAGAGCCGGAAATCGAGCTGCTATGCACCAGCTTCGAGCATCACCGTCAATAGAAGGCGTCGTCGATCAGGGCGTCGCCTTGCGTGACGAATAGATGACGCCGCCGCTGGACTCCACCACCAAGCGCCCGTTCTCGTTCCTGATCTCCTCGATACGACCCAGGCCGGGCACCTGCTGTCCCAACACCGCCTCGATGACACCGTTCGGGCTCTGCAGGATCGCGATCCCCTCATAGGCCTGGCGGACCGACCAGCCCTTGACCACTTTTCGCGGTGCTGACGGAGGTACCGAGCCCGTGATCTCGGGCGATGCGAGCGACGCCATCATCGGTGCAGCCTGTGTCGGCTGCGATTGCACCGCTGCCGGCGCCGGAACCTGCGCGAGGGCGAGCTTGTCGAGCTTCGCGGTCGAGGACGAGCTGACCCGCTCGATTCGGTCGAGATTCTCGCCGAACCTGCCGAAACGATCATTGGTCGCCTTGCTCGATTGATCGACCGCGGTGCGCAGGCCGTCGAGATTTTCGGACACGCCAGACACCTGCTTGCGCAGCTGCGCGACGGTCTCGCGCAGATTCCTGATCTCCGTATTGGCCGCAACGCTGTTCTGGGCGGGCTGCGTGGTGGTGAGATATGCGATCACGCCGGTGCAGGCGCAGACCACCAAGACGGCGGCGACCGCCAATGTCGCGAGCGGCGCCACCCATGTCGGGCGTGGCGGCGGCGGCTTGGCCACGATCACGGCCGGCTTCATCACGACCGGCGCGGGCTTGGGTATCGCCATCTTGTCGAGGCGCGCCTTGGCGCGAATGCGCTTCAACCCCTCGAGCGCTTCTTTCGCGAGAGTTTCGTCGCTCGACGCAGCCGACATACGTTTTGCACTTGCCGCGGGCTGTGCCGCCTGCGTCGTGTTTGTATTGCGCGCTTCGGGAGCCGGCTTCGCCGCCGCGGAAATATCGGCGGTCGCGCCGGGACGAGCTTGTCCATCGGACAACATGTGAAAATGCTCCGTTCGCTTCGATCTTTCGAACGATGAATTTATTCGTCGAAGCTTGTCTGAAACGTGCGCATCGAAAACTTTTCATCGCGCGCGATGCGACGTCAAATGAGTCAAACGCGTCACGCACGTGGCGAGAGTGCGACTCGAAAGACACACCCTCGCCAAGATTTCGCCAAGCTGGAGTCTCCTCGCCATACATGAGTCGAATTGTCGCATGTGGAAACACGGTGGACAGAGTCAATCCGGGGTTGAAAACCCTCCCCTGCGCGTGCCTCGCAGCACTACCCAAAATAGCTGTGATTATACGGGGATGCGGAACTATAGAACCGTCACGGTGCAAAACTAGTTCGAAATCCAAATCAACTGATGCGATTGAATATATCAAGAAACAACTGGAAACAAACAAACAGCAGCAAGAACACATAGCAATCGCTTCGTTGCGCGCGCTTGATCGGAAATCGGCAATTGTTACGGTCCTACTCAAGTGATTCTCGCCAGTTGGCGAGGAGATCGACTGGGTTCAGTAGCGTTCGGACGCGATAGGCAACTTGGCGCAACTGTTCTAGGTCGCTGTCTCAATCCGCTCCGCGAGGTGATCCGTAAGACACCCGCCGAGCCTCACGCAGTAAGCGTTCAGTATCGAGTCGAAGTAACAGGCCCGCGAAAAGCGCAGGCACTGAATGCGTAGGGCTGCCCGCGAATATCAAACCGTAATAAGGGTTCGCGGGATGGGAAATATCGTCAAACAGCATGGTCGCCGAGCCGGGCATCACAACAACCACCGGCCGCGACAAATGCGAAACAGGGGCGAAAGACTGATGTATATTATCGTTGATGATCGCGAGAGCGTCACGAACAGCTACGTTGGAGGGCTCGTTCGCGAAGGTGTATCGTCGATCGGTTTCTCCTCCGGAGAATTCTGGGAGTGGCTGCAATCTGCGAGTGAATCGGATCTGGCGGCGGTCGACGCCTTCCTTCTCGGGGATTGCGATGCCCGCGGAAGCCTGCCGCGGGCAATGCGCAAGCGCTCCGCGGCACCCATCATCGCCATGAGCGGCCAGAAGATGCTCAAGAACACGCTGGAGCTGTTCGAATCGGGCGTCGACGACGTCGTGCATGTACCGATCCACCTGCGCGAGATCCTCGCCCGAACGGCCGCGATCGCGCGCCGCCGGGTGGGCGACCTGCCGAAACCCTGTGAGACCAGGATCCAGGTCTTCTTCAACGGGCGAGACCCCGAGATCGCGGGCCACGCCCTCACCCTGCCCCGCCGCGAACTGCGCATTCTCGAATATATGGTCAGCAACCACGGCAAGTGGATCACCAAGACGCAGATCTTCAACGCGGTCTACGGCATCTTTGAGTCCACTTTCGACGAGAGCGTAATCGAGAGCCACGTCAGCAAGCTGCGCAAGAAGCTCCGCGACCGCCTCGGCTTCGATGCGGTCGTGGCAAGGCGCTACGTCGGATACCGCCTCAACATCCCGGCTGGCGAGACCATCGACGTGCCGATGCAGGAGCTCGACGAGGTCGGCATCCTCCTCAACAGGGCGCATACCGCCCCGGCGGCGTATCCGGCCGGAAACTAACGGACAGGGCACCGCCACGAAACAGACAATGGCCTCTGCGGAGCACTTTCGCAGAGGCCGTTGCATTTTCAGGGACTGAGACCGCGGGAGGCAGGCCTCGCGGCGCGCGCAGCTGCGGCAAGGCACGACCGGACGACGATCGCGCCTCAGACTTCAGACATGATCATTCCGGAAAGCTGCATCACGCTTGCGCGGTGATGCCTACGGCTTCGACTGGAATTCTTCCCTCGAGACGTAGTTGAAGTCCTCGACCAGGACGTCCTGGACGACTTCGGCCTGCATCCGCTCGTTGACGTGCTGCTTGATGGCCGTGGTGAGGATCGAGAGGTCGTAACGGGCGAGCTTCCTGAAATCGAGGCGATCGTCGGCATAGATCCTGCGGAAGGCCTCGTCGACGACGAACGGCTCCGGCGGCACGTTGAGCTGGTGCAAGGTCCGCCCCTCCACGGTGTAGACGAAGCGCGCGACGATGTAGCCCTGCACACTGCCGTTCTCGACCATGGGCACGCTCAGCGCCCGCGTCTTCTGGTATTGCAGCCCGTCGAGATACGCGTCCTTGGCCGGCAGCAGGCTGCCGTTCTCCTTCCAATAGGCCACGCCGTAGCTCGTGCCTGCCGTAAGGATACAGACCCAGAGCCCGGCCAGAACGAGTCTGATCATTTTCCGCCCTGCGTTGTGCGACCGGTATAGGTGCCGTCCGACTCGGCATCCTTGATCGCCTTGACGATGATGGACGCGACCTCGCGCACCGCGTCGTAATGCATCTCGAGGAGGGAACGATTGCGCTCGAGCTTCTCGCGCAAGCGCTGGATCTCCTCGGTGACCTCGACCTCGGCGCCGAGATGCATCCGCACCCGCATCAGGCGGACGAATTCGAGCATACTTCTGCTCTTCCGGGCGCTGAAATCGTCGAAATCGATCTTCTGGCCCGTCCCGAGCGCGGCCGTCTCCTCCTCAACGATGCCTTCGAGCCGGCGGATCGCCGCCAGCAGGCCGCGCACCTCCTCCGACTTCTCCGCTTCCGTGGTGTTGACCACCGCCTCGCCGCCGGCATTCGGCAGCAGCACCGGCAACAGCGCATCGCTCGATGCCGCTTCCATCGTCATCGCCTCGGTGTCGACCACCGGCTGCTCCATCACCAGGGCCGCCGCGCCTTCTTGTGCCTGCATAGGAAATTCACCCCTCAACGTCTGTCACCCATTCCCTGATCATGATCCAACCTTCGCCGTAACGTCCGGCCCCGGCGGATGTGCGGCAGCAAGCTGCTTGGCAATGCCAATGCCCTTGCCCTTTGCCAGTTGGCTACCGAGCTGCTCCGCCAGCATCGACTTCCAGACGCCGCCGGCAGTCCCCTTGCCGAACACCTGCTCCGAGTCCTTCGGCAGCATCGTCTCCACGAAGGTCTGGAGGATGAAAGCCTCGAACTTCCGGTAGACCTCGCCGGATGCCGGCGCCTTGATCACATGCACCGGCGGCCCGTTCACGGCAGTCGACTGCGTTTCCACTAGCTTCGCCGCTGACTGATCGGCAGTTGCGGCCCTCGCCTTGCCGACCTCCGCATCCATTGTGGCGGCAAAATCGGTATCCGATGATTTCAGCGCATCGAGCTTCGCGGCCGCGGCGCGCTGGGTTACGGGGTCTGCGGCATCGAGGACGTCGAGAACGAGGTCGGAGGTCGCTGTCACGATCATATCTTGTTCCGGCTGGCTGGCCGTGGCGTCCACTCGCGCACGGTAAGGCTTGTTCCCGTTATCTCCTCGAGCGAGCGCTTTTCCGCATCGCGAAGCTTGTCCGCAAGCGCCGCCTTGGCGACCTCCTGGAGCTGCTTCACGCGGCGGGTCTCGATGCGAACCTGGTCGAGCTGCCGCGAAGCCTGCTCCTTCACCGCGCGCGCGCCGACGCTCGTCCTGTTGAGACGCCGCGCGATCGATTCGCTCGACGACCCCGCCGGCGGCTTGCCCTCGTTCAGGGTTCCGACCAGCCATTCCTGCTCGTCCTGCAAGCTTCTCTCCTGCTGCTGCAAATGAACGAGCTGCCATTCGGCCAGCCGGAGCTGGAGCTTCACCAGCGAGACCATCCGACCGAGCTTGTCCGCGCGCCCCTTCATGGCCGTCATTCCACCAGCCACGACGAGACGCCGAGCATGAATTGCGTCAGCAGCTCGTCGCTGGTGAGATAGAGCAGCAGGAAGCCTCCGAACAGCACGAACGGCACCGAGACGAAGTAGACGGGAATCGCCGGCGTCAGCTTGTTGATCAGGCCGACCGCCAGGTTGACGATGACGGAATAGACGATGAAAGGGCTCGCGATCCGCAGCGTCAGCACGAACGCCTCCGAGAGGCGAGCGACGAGCTGGTCGAGCGGCATGCTGTCGCCGAGCCTGCTGCCGGGCTGCCAGACGTCGTAGGAATTCATCAGCCCGCGCAGCACCTGCCAGTGCTGGTCAGTCACGAAGAACAGCGTGGTGACCGACGCCATGATCAACGGCACCAGGGCAGGCGCCGGATCGGTATCGGCGATCGGTGTACCCGGAATGTTGCTCAGCCCGATCGCACTCGCCATCACGGTGGCCATGGTCTGGAGGGCCAGGAAGAACACGCGCCCGCCGAGGCCGATGACGCTGCCGACCAGGGTTTCGGAGCCGATCAGGAGTGCCAGCGTCAGCGGCGCCGCGTTCTCCGTCACAGGTTTCAGGACCGCGATCAGGATCGGCGTCAGAGCAAACGTCGTAACGAGCGCGATGAACAGACGGATCTGAGGCGGGACAATGCCGCTGGAATAGCCGGGCACGAACATCAGGCAGCCGCCGATGCGGCAGAACACGATGAACGTCACCAGCACGCTGTCGGTGAGGCTGCTGGTGAGGCTGCTGATCACGAGATGGCTCCGAGCGCCCTGATCTCGGTACTGCGCGCGACCTCGACATGCGACAGGATCGGCAATGTCGGGAACACCCGCTCCAGGATCATCCGGACATAGGGACGGGATTCCGGGGTCACCGCCAGCACCACACTGGTGCCGTTCTCGGTGAACTTGCGGATCGCCGCACTGGCCTCCGTCGCAAACTGCTCGATCAGGCGCGGATCGGCGTCGAACTCGACGACGTCGCCCTTGGCGTCGCGCTTCAGACTCTGGTGGAACGCGAGGTCCCAGCGATTGCCGAGGCGGATCACGTTGAGCACGCCGTTGTCGGAGAGATCGCCGCATATCTGCTGGGCAAGACGCGTGCGCACATGCTCTGCAACCTGCTCGGAGCGCCGCACATGAGGCGCGATCTCGGCGATCGCCTCCAGAATCAGATGGAGGTTGCGGATCGACACGCGCTCGGCCAGCAGGATCTTCAGGATCGCCAGCAGGCCGGAGTAGGAAATCTGCGACGGGCAGAGATCCTCGACCAGGCGCTTGTATTCGGGATCGAGCCGATCGAGCAGTCCGCGCATGTCCTTGTAGGACAGGAGCTGGGCGAGATTGGCCCGGATCACTTCGCTCAAATGCGTGAGCAGCACCGACAAATTGTCGACCGGCTTGCAGCCCTGACGCTTGACCTCGTCGGTGAAGGCTTCCGTCACCCACAGCGCCTTCATGCCGAAGGCGGGCTCGATCACCTCTTCGCCGGGCACATCGGGCTTGCCGTCCTTATCGACCAGCACCAGCACCTCGCCGAGCCGTAACTCGCCATTGGCGACACGCGTGTCGTGAATCCGGATCTGGTATCCCTTCGGATCGATCGACAGATTGTCGGTGAGCTTGATCTCGGGAACGACGAAGCCGTACTGCTTGGCGAACTTCTTGCGGATCTTGGCCACGCGGTGGCCAAGCTCGGTGCGCGAGCCCAGCATATGCACCGACAGGTGGCCGCCGAGCGACAGCTCGATCTCCGCGGTCCTGAGCGATTCCTTGACGGAGTCCTTGGCCTCGACCTGCGCGCGCGCCTCGGCCTTGCTGGCGTCTTCCTTCTGTTTCAGGGCCGCCTGCCGCCTCGGCAGCGAGTAGCCGACGAAGGCCATGACGCCGCCCAGCAGCAGGAACGGCGGCATCGGCAGTCCCGGCATCAGGGCGAGCACGAACATCATCAGCGCGGCGGCCGACACGGCGCGCGGATAGCCGCCGAGCTGCCGCAGCACGGCCTGCTCTGCCGAGCCTCTGGTGCCGCCCTTGGAGACCAGGAGGCCCGCCGACAGCGACACGATCAGTGCCGGCATCTGCGTGACCAGACCATCGCCGACGGAGAGCTTTGTGTAGACGTCGGCGGCGCGCGACAGCGTCAGACCGTGATGGGTGACGCCGATGACGATGCCGCCGAAGATGTTGATCGCGGTGATGATCAGGCCGGCGACGGCATCGCCGCGGACGAATTTCGAGGCACCGTCCATCGCACCGAAGAACGCACTCTCTTCCTCGAGCTCGCGGCGCCGGCGCTGGGCTTCCTTGTCGTCGATCAGGCCCGCCGACAGATCGGCGTCGATCGCCATCTGCTTGCCGGGGATGGCGTCCAGAGTGAAGCGGGCGCCGACTTCGGCGATACGCGTTGCACCTTTGGTGATCACGACGAAATTCACCGTGACCAGGATGGCGAAGATGATCAGGCCGATGACGAAGTCGCCGCCCATGACGAATTTCGAGAAGCCGGCAACGACATGGCCCGCGGCGTCTTCCCCCTCCCCGCCGCGCGAAAGGATCAGGCGTGTCGTCGCGACGTTCAGCGCAAGCCGCAGGATCGTGGCGATGAGCAGCACGGTCGGGAAAGCGGAGAAGTCGAGCGGCCGCTGGATCCACAGCGAGACCATCAGGATCAGCGCCGACAGCGCGATCGAGAAGGCCAGGCCGAGATCGATCAGGATCGGCGGGATCGGCAGGAACAGGATCGTGAGCATTGCCACGATACCGCCTGCGAAGAAGGCATCCGCCCCTAAACGGCGGGGGGTGGGTAGGCTAGCAGTTAACGTATCGGCCATGGGTCACCGGCAGAGGGTCCGCCCCGCAATCTGCCGTGTAAAGCTTACGCGAGGGTGGTGGCCGACAGAGCAGCGGCTCAGAAGCCGCGCTCGATATGCGAATAGACCATCTCGGTGAAGGTGGAGAGATGGGCACCCATGAAGGAGCCGGAGACGGCCACGACCACGAGAATGACGATGATCTTCGGAACGAAGGTCAACGTCATTTCCTGGATCTGGGTCAGCGCCTGCATCAACGCGATGAGCGTGCCGACCAGCATTGCCGCACCGACGGCTGGTCCGCAGGCAATGATGATGGTCCAGATCGCCGCCTGGACGATGTCGAGGGCGTCCCGCTCGTTCATGACTGGCTGATCGTGATGCCGGGTCCGACGGCGACTTTCGTACCGTCCTCGAGGGTCGCGACGGAGCCGTCGCTGTTGATGGAGATCGACGTGACCTTGCCGCTGAAGGTCGCTCCGGTCGAGTCGGTGAAGCTGACGGTTTTCCCGATCAGTCCGTCAGCCTGCGACAGCGACTGGGAGGAGAGCAGCGAATCCAGCTTGGTATTGGTCTGCATCGCCTGCTCGACCGACGACATCTGCGCAAACTGGCTCATGTATTGCGAGGTATCCATCGGATTGGTCGGGTCCTGGTTCTTCATCTCGGCGATGAGAAGCTTAAGAAACGTGTTGTAGTCGACGCCCGTGCTCAACGGGGCCGTGGTGGAGCTTGTCGAACTGGACGACTGGCTGGTGCTATCGGTCGCGCTGGTGACGTTCATTTTTACCTCTCCGCTGTCAGGCAGCCTCGAATGGGGCGGCGGCGCCGGCCAGGATGGCCTGCTCCACCGGGAACAGCGCCCGGATACGCTTGAGCGCCTCGAAATAACGGGTCGTCTCGACCAACTCGTCGACCGCGGCAAGCCCCGCCAGCATCTCGCGGCTTTCGCACACCGCGACCAGGGCCGAGTGGTGCTGGGCGTAGAGCGCCGAAGCATCCCGGATGTCGGTCGGGTTCATCAGCATGAGCTGGACGATGAAATAGAGCTGCCGCAGCGCCGTGGTGGCCTCGGACGCCTGCATGACCTGCCCTTCGAGCAGGAACATCACGTCGTTGACGAGCTCGAGCGAGACCTTGCGGTCCACGCGCAGCACCGCGCCGTTGATGTAGACCCGTTCGCCCGCGCGCAAGGAGATCTTCATCAGAGAGCATCTCGGATCATGCGGTTGATTTCGATCAGCTGCACCACGTCGCTCGACCGTTCTTCGCGAAGGCGATCGGCTTCCTTGACCACCCACAGGCCGATCGAGATGATGTCGGCCCGCAGCTTCTCGGGAAGCCCGTTATCCGGATGCACGAGATCCTCGATGAAGATGGTCCACAGCCGCCGGACGTAGAGCAGGCTCTGGACCTGATCCTCCACGCTGAAGCGTCCGTTCTGGAGCCGCTCCAGCCGGTCGATGCCGAGGCTGAGCGCCTGGCGCTCGCGCCCCCGCGCCTCGGAGCCGCTGTCTTCAACGAACGTTTCGTAGGCTTCAAAAGTCATCCAGACAACTCTGCGCAGAAGTTTCAATGAAAAAGCGACGAGCGACCGGGCTCAGAGATAGTTGATCAGGCTGATCTTCTGGAGCTGCGACGTCAGCGCGAGCGCCGTCTGGATCTGGGTTTGCAGCACATTGACGCGCACCGACGCTTCCGCCGGATCGACCTTCTCGATACCGACGATCTGATTGTTCAGAATGTCCTGCTGCGCCTTCAGCTTGTCGGTCGAGGAGGTGAGCCGCTGCTGGACCGTGCCGACGTTGCCGCCGAGCGTAGCAAGGTCTGTGATGGCGTTCCCGACGAGGCCGATGGCCTTGTCCACGACGACCTGGAACGTCGCCTGGTCCAGGTTCGTATTCCCGAGATCGGCCATCATGGTGTAGGCCTCGGCGAGCTTGCGGAAGCCGGTCTGGTTGGCGCTGACGGACGTATCGGCGATCTCGGTCGTGGAGATACGGCTTTGCATGACCGCGTCGGTGGCCGTCGACCAATTGGTGTTCCAGGCCGGGCTCGCGAACTCGGCATCGAAGCTGGTGTTGAGGAAGCTCTGCATTTGGGTCGGGGTAATGCTGCTCACGCTGGGCGATGATTGCGAGAAGCCGAAGGTCGCAAGGAAATCGGCGTCGACCTGGTTCTTGCTGGCCGAGCCCGCGGTATAAGCCGTGATCGGCGTATTCTGCGTGTTGATGCCCGAGAAGAGGTATGAGCCGTTATAGGAGACGTTCAGCGCGCCGATCAGGTCCTGGAGGTTGGAGGACGCAGGCGGCAGGATGATCCGCCCACCGCCGTCGGTACTGCGGGCCGCGATCAAATCCTTGAGGAAGTCCGTTGCGGTCGTGCCGAGCTGGGTGATCCGGCTCTGCGTTATATCAAGGCGTCCCGAGACGAGCCCGTTGGTGTCGACGAGCTGATCGGCGAAGCTCCAGTCCGCTCGCAAGGTGACGTCGCTTCCCGTCGTGGCACCGAGTTCGAGGCCGACATCGGCGAAACGGCCGGTGGTCGCCTCCGTCGACGCCTTGCTCAGCAGAGCCTGGTTGTTCGTAATCGAGGACCTCAACGACGAGGACAGCATCAGGGTCGAGATGTAGTTCGCGCTCATCATGGCTTAATTCCCCACGGCAGCCAGCAGGCTCTGCAGCATTTGGTCGACGGTCGAGATGATCTTCGACGATGCCGAATAGGTGCGCTCGACCTGGAGCATCAGCGACATCTCGTCGTCCATGTTGACGCCGCTGACGTTGGACAGCGCCGCCGTGCTGCGATCGAGCAGCGTTTTCTGGTAGGTGACGTTGGAGTCCGCAGTCTTGCGCTGGTTTTCGATCCAGCTCGTCGAGGACGACGCGAAGTCGATCAGGCTGCCGTTCGGCTTGCCTTGCGTGGTCGCATCGAACGGCTGCGACGCATCCATGCCGCCGATGAGCTGCTGCAGCCGGGCCGAGTAGCCGCCGTTGCCGGCGGTGTTGTATTGATATGCGACGCTGCCGCTGATCGCGCCGTCGCGCAGCAGATTTGGGTTGCCGCCCTGGGCCGGATCAACCGACGCCGCGACACTGATCAGGCCGGCGAGGCCCACCGAGACGGTGGCGCTCGCGGGCATTGCCGGCGAGCCCGGATAGGTGAAGAGACCGGGAACGTCAGGAAGCGCCGCGCCCGATTGATCGCTTTCCCTGAAAGTATTGATCAGACCGCGCGCGACTTCGTCGAGCTGGCTCTGATAGGTGACGGTGCTCTGGTCGCGCAACTGAGCGAGGCCCGCGAGTTTGCCCGACTTCAGCGGCATCACCGAATTGGCGCCGGTCACCGGCACGCCGTCGACATAGACCGCATTGCCCGTAGTGCCGGCCGTATAGGCGGTGGTGGGCGTGAAACTCACCGCGCGGGCCGTCTTGTCGAACAGGACGGCGCCGCTGTCGGTGTAGAGCGCCGCGTCTCCGTTGGTGCGGATCGACATCGTAACGCCGAGTTCCTGCGACATCTGGGAGACGATGCTGTCGCGCTGGTCGAGGTAGTCGGTGATGTCGTCACCGGAGATCGTGCCTTTCACGATCGCCGTATTGACGGTCTGGAACTGGGAGAGCAATCGGTTGATGTTCTGAACCGACGTTTTCATGTCGGCATCCGCGCCCGAACGGACCGACTGTACGGTCTGGGTCGCCTGGTTGAGCGCGGTCGCCATATCCTTGGCGGACGTGACGGCCGCCTGCGCCAGCGTCGTGTTGTCCGGGGCGTTGGCATATTGCTGCAGCGCCTGCTTCAGCGCACTGAGCTGCGCCGTCGGCGACTGGTTGAGCTGCGGATCGTCCACCGTGGCAGCTGCGATCTTCTGGAGGCCGTCATAGATCGCGCTCTGCTGGGCCGACGACGAGGTCGCGATCAGGACGTTGTTGTAGAGGCCGGAGCTGGCGGCGCGCTGGATCGCCGCCACATAGACGCCGGTCCCGGGCAGGTTGTCCAGCACGGCAATCTTGCGCGAATAGCCGGTGGCGCTGGCCCCGGCGATGTTGCGCGAGATGACCGACGACTGGATGCCCGACGCCATGAGTGAGGAGCGGGCGGATTCGAGAGCGGCGGTTAGGTTCATGATCTGCTCTTGCCGGCGACGAGCGCTGTTGGAATCAGCGCTTCAGGTTGACGACCACGTCCAGCAAGTCGGCGCCGGTCTGGAACGATTTCGAGTTTGCGGTGAAGCCGCGCTGCGCCTCGATCATCGAGGTCAGCTCGTCGGCGAGATCGACGTTCGAGTCTTCCAGCGCACCCGACTTGATGGTGCCGAGACCGCCCTGGCCGGCGAGGCCGACCTGCACGTTGCCGGAATCCAGGTTCGGTGAATAGACGTTGCCGACTTCGGGCGTCAGATGGTCCGGGCTCGGCACGTTGGCCAGCGCGATCTGGAAGCTCGGAAGCTCGGTGCCGTTCTTGAGGACCGCGGTAACCACGCCCTTGTCGTCGATGTTCACCTTCTCCACGGCGGACGGAGCGTTGCCGTCGACCGTCGCCTTGAAGTCGAAGGCCGAGGCGACCTGCGTCATGGCCGACATATCGATGTTGAAGGCGCCAGAGCCGCCGGGGATCGCGACCGAGAGCGACGTCGGGCTGGTCGCGGCCAGCGCACCCTTGCCCACCGCGGTCACATCGAAGGTGAACGTGGTCGCGGGGCCGCTCGTCGTCAGCGCGGTTGCGCCGTTGTAAACCTCGATATCCCAGGTATTCGCGCCCGTCTTCGAGGCGTAGACGTCGAGCGTCACGGCATTGCCGATGTTGTCGTAGGTCACCATCGACGTCTTCGACGTGTAGCTGCCCGGACCGGCCGGTCCGGCGATCGCGGTCGCACTCGGATCGAGATTGGCGGCCACGGTCGCCTTGGTCGAAGGCGCAGCCTGCAGCGCCAGCTGGTTGACGTTGATGACCTGGAGGCCGCCGAAGCCGTTGGCGGCGACGGTGGGCGTGGCACCGTTCGCGATGTTATAGCCCATCAACTGGAAGCCGGAGGTATTGACGAGATTGCCCGTGCTGTCCGGCACGAACGCGCCGGCGCGCGTCAGAAAATTGTTGCCATTCGCATCCTGCACGACGAAGAAGCCGTTGCCCTGGACCGCGAGGTCCGTCGCCGAAGTCGTGAACTGGTAGTTGCCGGCATCCGAAATGGCGTAGCGCACTGTGGTCTCGACGGCGCCGGAGTCGTAATTGCCGGAGCCGCTCTTCAGGATCAGCGACGAGAATTCCGTCGAAGCCCGCTTGTAGCCGGTCGTGTTGACGTTCGCGATGTTGTCCGAAACAGTCGACAGCTTGTTCGACTGCGCATTCATTCCGGAAACGCCGGTGCGCATAACACCATACAGGCTCATGAATTAGGCTCCTTTGGCAGGTTGTAGCTACAATGCGGGTTCTTGCTTGCGCGGGGCTGATGGTAGGGAACCATGCACAACTTTCGGGTTGTCCTGGTCATGTCGTCTTCTCAGTCGTCTTGGGTTGACAGAGTGAGCGCGCCTTGTCGGTCCACGCGCCGAAGCCGCTGGAGACGAGATGAGCGACGATGTGGCAGACGTAGCGCTTTTGCGCCGGCTGGTTGTTGGGGCCGGCATTGTAGCGGGCGACCGCCATGGTCCAGCTGCCCTCGCGCTGCTTCAACTCCTTGAGGAAGCGCGCGGCATATTCGACGTTCTTCGCGGGGTCGAACATCGCCTGCACCGAGGTGAACTTGTCGCCGTGATAGTAATGGTTGATCTGCATGCAGCCGAGATCGATCAGCTTGATGCCCTTGGCTCGCATCGCCTCGAAATTCGCGATCGCATCATTCATGTCCTTGGCGAACACGGTCTGGCCGTCGGCACCGAGCGCGTAAGGATAGAGCGCGCCGCGCCGCCCTGTCTCGGTGAGCCCGACGGCGTAGAGAATGCCGAGCGGAATGCCGTGCTGCTGGGACGCACGCGCCATCTCGCGCTCGCAGGGACGCGAATTGTCGGTCGCCGCTGCCGCAGCGCCCGCATTACAGATAAACAGGGCCGCGACGAGTCTGCGGGCCCACGTCCTGGTCATGACGCGTCTCCTGGTTGGACTGGCGCTCCTGGCGAGCCTGCTTCGCGCCGCCGTCCGATTGCCCCGACGAATTGCTGGTGCCGTCGAACGTGCCTTGCTGCGACTGGGACGATGGCTGTTGCTGGCCCGCGAGCTGCGCTTGCGCTTGCGACTGCGACTGCGACTGGCCGGAGCCGCTCTGGAATCCGTCCAGCGAGCCGTGCTGAACCGGCGCGACGTCGGCGACGTAGCCCGCGGACTGCATCAAGTCGCGGATCGAGTCGCGTTGCTGGTCCAGCATCTGGCTCGTATCCCTGCGTTCGGCGGCAAGCTGCACCGACACCTCAGTGCCGACGAGACGAAGGCGAACGGTGACGTTGCCGAGCGTCGGCGGCTCGAGATTGATGGTGAGGATCCTGAGCGGCTGATCCGGCGCGTTGCCTTGCGACGTCGCGAGATCGGCGGCGGCAGACGCCGCCGGTGTCTCCTTCAACTCGGCGACGACCGCATTGGCGACCTGTTGCGGGGCGTTGAATTGCGCCGGCGGCAGATGGGTCTCCTGCTGAACCACGGTGACCTTGGTCGTCTCGGGCAATGCATCCCGGGCCGAGGCCTTGACCGCACGTTCGACATTGGCCGTAACGGCCTCGAAACCGGATGACGCGGGCATTGCTCTTGGCGCAGCTTCATCGCCTTGCATTGCCTGCGGCGATGTCGCCACTTGCGACGCCGGGCCCTGCGCGCGCGTATTGGCTGGAGCGGCAGCGATTGGTGCGGGATCGGCCGTGGCGGCCTTCGTCATGCCGACGCTTTGAACGTCGCGCTTCGTGGCGGACGATCGTTCGTCGCGCGCGGACGCGTCCTTCCGGTCGGCCGCCGCCGATTGGGCCTGCGGCTGAATTTGCGGCTTCATGGCCGACACCGCTGCCAGATCCTGCCCGACAATCGCGGGAATGCTCGATCGGCTCTGGACGTCCGCCTTCATCACCTGATCGATCGGTGCGTGTTTGTCCGACGGCGCGTCAGCCGATTTGTCGGAGGCCTTGTCGGACTTGTCGGCCGATTTGGGCTCATCGGTCGCATCGGTGCTATCCTGCACCGTCTCGTCCGTCTTGTCCTTGTTGGCCGGATGCGCCAGGCGCGTCCGCAGCGTTCCGGCATTCACGCTCGTATCGCTGCCCTCACCGTTCAGCGCCCGCTTCGCCATGTTCGAGACGGTGTGGAGCAGATCGTTGAACGACGAATCCGCCTGGGACTTCGTCGCGGCGCCCTTGGCCGATCGCGACGTCCCGCGCATGTTGAGGCTCTCGGCGAGACCGGAGAAGAGCTGCCCGGAGGTTCCGCTGAGCTTGGTCATGGACGACGATCCCTGGTGAGGAGTTCGAGCTCTCCGAGATGCTTTTGCGCGCGTGCGAGGGTTGCGGTCGATGATGCGAGATCGACACGCGCCGGCGTCACCGGAGGTTTTTCGGCCGCGGCGGCCGATCCGCCCGCGAACGGTTTGCGGACATCGAGCGCGAGCTGAACCGTTGCATTGAGGAGCAGAACGTCGCGCTCGGGCAGCTTGGACCGGTCGAGCGCCTTCAGCTCGGCGAGACCGCCGTCATATTCGTCGGTGAGCGCCCGCGAGACACCACGAAAGAAATGCGCTCGCTCGCGCTCGGCCGAGGCATCGGCGCTGAGCGTCAGCGCCCGCTCGCTGGCGAGCCGGGTCACGGCCATCCGTCCACGCACCATCGCACTGCGCGCGATGACGAGATAGAGCTTGAGGCGGCTCGCGCGGTCGATCTGCTCCAGCAAAGTGGCGATCCGCGCAAAGCGGTTCTCGTCGAACGCGAGGCTCGATTGCGTCAGGCCCGTAGAGAAGCGCTGCCAGAAATCGCCGGCATAGATCGAGTTGCGGTAATGACGGATATAGGCCAGCGTCAGGAACTCGAACTTGTCGAACTCCTCCGCCTGCCCGACCAGCAGGATCTCGCGCCGCAGTGCCGCCTCCTCGACGAGCGTGCCGGGCAGGAGCAGGCGCGCGTCGTCCAGGCGCTCGATCGCGAACGATGCCTCGGCACGCGCGAACAGCGCGCCCTGGACCAGCGCGACTTGCCCGCCCAGGCCTGACGGAATCGTCCGCGGCTTGACGTCCTTGAGCAGCTCGCGCGCTTCGTCCTGACGGCCCTCGACATAGGCGAGCGCGCCATCGAACAGCCGTCCGTCGACATTGATCTTGTCGCGCGGCAGCTTGCGCACCACTTGCGGCGCACCACCGCTGAGCAGGTAGATGACGACGGCCTGGCCGTTCTGCGGATTGCTCCACACATTCGCATCGGCGGCGAGAAATTTCTCGCCGATCTGCCGGATCAGCGCGATGTGGCTGCCATGCGCCGCGGTGTCGCCGCTGGCGATGCCGTCCTGCACCGCCTGCAATCCGCGCACGAGCTCATAGGGTTCACTCGATGTCGACGCCGGAGCTGGTGCCGCAGCCAACGCTGCGGCTGGGGCCGATGCCGGTGCAGGATCGGCCAATACGCGTGCGGCCGTCAGCGGCAACGCCATCAGCAACACTGCGCGGAGGAGCAGCCTGATCAAGGGCGCTTCTCCCGGATCAAGATCTCGATCCGGCGGTTCTGCGCGGCCGCCGGATCATTCTGAAGTTTCGGCCGACGATCGGCGTAGCCTTCGACGTGCTCGATCCGCTGCGCATCGATGCCGGAGCGGACCAGCATGTAATAGGCCATCTGCGCACGGGCCGTCGACAGCCGCCAATTGTCGTAGGTCTCCGACTTGTACGGCCGATTGTCGGTGTGGCCGCGAACGATGATCATGCCGGGGCGCTTTGCCAGCAGCGGCCCGATCTTGTCGATCACGCGGATGAGCTCGGGTCGCGGCTCGGCCGAGCCGACCGCGAACATGCCGAAGCTCGCATCATCGGTCAGGCTGACCAAGAGGCCTTCCTCGACCTGACGCACCTCGGCCACCGGTCCCGCGCCGGCCTTGATGTCCGACAGTGCATCGGCGATCGCGGACTGAAGCTGCTTGACGGCTTGCTGTTGTGTTTGCGCGGCGTCGCGCGGTTCAGAATTCTTCGCTTGATCGCCGGAGCGCGACTGTACGGCGGCATTGGCTTGAACGCCTGGTTGCGTATTCACCTGGGCACTGCCATCGCGTTGGGCCTGCGACGGCGCGGGCCCCGGCGGCAACAGTGGCGACAGGCTTGCGGACGACGCGTCCGCATTCGGAGCGATGCTTCCGCCGGCATCGTCCTGCGTGGCACGGCGCGGTTGCGGCTCGCCCTGCCCCGTTCCAGACGCATTGTCGCGCGCTGACGCATTCGGCTTTGGCTCGCTGTCGACGAAGCGATCCAAATCCTTGGACGACTGCGGTGTCAGCTTCCAATAGCCGGGATCGAAGGGATCTCGGTAGGCGTCACCGCCCTTGAGGCCGTCCTCCTCGGCGGAGGTCAGCGCGCCGGCGCGGCGCTGGCCCGTGGCCTGGTTCGCACTGTTCGCAATCTCGGAGAGCGTCGCATAGGGATCTCGGAACAGAATCTTCTCTTCATAGGAAGCCGGCTTCTCTGCTGTCGGTGAGTCGCCGCGACGTTCTTCGTTTGGCCCGGCCGGCTGACGCCTGCCGTCTTGTCCCTCCAACGTCGTAGGCTCCTTCTTGGGGAGATCCTTGAGACCCTTGGGAGCGGGCGCGTTCTCGGCGAGCTTGATCGGGTTGAAATAGCTCGCGACAACCTGCTTCTGGTCCTGGTTGAGCGCGTTGAGCAGCCACATGACCAGGAAGAACGCCATCATCGCGGTCATGAAATCCGCATAGGCGATCTTCCATACGCCACCGTGATGCGCCTCCTCGGCGAAGGCGCTGCGCCGGCGGACGATGACGATCTCCTGCTTGACCTCTTCCATGGCGTCTACCGGCGCGCTTCTTTCAGGCGTTCGCTCCAGGTCGTGATCTGGGTCTCGATCACGGTCTGGTCGGCGACGACGCGAACCTCGAGAGTCTCGGCGGCCTCGTACTGGATCCCCGTGCGCCTGGAAGCCTCGAGCTGCGTCCTCACGAGGTCAAGCAGCTCGCTTGGGCCGGTGACCTTGAACACCGGTACCGGCGAATTGCCGGTCAGCGCCGCAATCTGTTCGACCAGCGATCCGATCGCCTTGTCGCGAACCGCATCGGCGAGGAAAGGCAGCAGGATTCGCGCGACCGAGCTCGCGATGTTGGTCTCGATCTCGCGGCAGGCCGACTCGAAGCCGCTCACGATCGCGATCGCCTGCTGGTCCGACCATTTGGCCCGCTCCTCGCCGAGCCGGATCGCGCTGCGGACGCGCTCCTCGGCAACCCTGCCGTCGGCCTCCGCAACGCCAGCGGCATGACCGCGACGATAGGCGTCGTCGAGGAGGTTGACCGACGGAGCTTCCGGCTCGGGCGCCGGTGACGGCGACTGAAACTGCGGCTGCGATTGAGGCTGACGCTGCGGCTGGGCCTGCGGCTCGCGCCGGGCCTCCTTCGGCCTCGTCAGCACGTCCTGGATCTTGGGCGGTGGAGGCAGCGGCGGCGACTTGGTCCGGCCGTTTGCGTCGAATTGCGTCAGGAGTTTTCCGATAGCCGCGTTCATGCTGCCTCCTCGCGTCGCATCCAGTCTTTAAGGATCGCTGCTGCCTGCATCTGATCGAGCCGGACAATCTGCTCGAGCCGCTTTTGCGGCGTTCGCTGCATCTTGCCTTCGAGGTCTTCGACGAGGTTGAGCTCGGGATCCTGACTCTCGGCCAATGCAAGGGCCGCGGCAGTTTCGAGCTCGGCGGCCTCGGCCGCCTCGGTCTGCTCCTGCGCCGCGCGATGGGTCAGAATACCGTTGACCGCGGGCCGAAGACCGAACCAGACCAGCATCGAAGCAACGGCAAGGATCGTCACCGCATTGATGACGCTGCCGAGCTGCTTGTTGATCATTTCGACGAAGCTGATCGGCGGCACCGGCGCGAGCTCGCGCGAACCTTCGATGAAGTCCACGGCCGTCACCTGGATCTGGTCGCCGCGTGCCTTGTCCAGCCCGCCGGCGGTCGCCGCGAGCTGGCTGATCTCGGCGAGCTTGCTGTCGACAATGGCCTGGTTGCTCTTGTCGCCGAGATCGGCAACGAGCCGCGCGCGGTTGATCAGCACGGCGATGAAGAGCTTCTTGACCGAATAGCCATCGCTCACCGTCGTCGTCGTCTTGGACGACACCTCGAAATTGCTGACGTCCTCGCGGCGGGTCTTGTCCTCGCTGGAATTCTTGGTGCCGCCGGCGTTGACCTGCTGGTCGGGAAGATTCTGCTGCACCGTGGTCGGCGTCGACCGATCCGCGTTCTGCGACTTCTCGTTTTCACGCACGTTCCGCACTGAACGTTCCGCGCGGCTCTCCGGATCGTAGACGGTCTCGTTGATCTGCCGCTTGTCGGTGGAGAGCTGCGGGGCGACGCTCACCTCGAAATTGTCCAGGCCCAGATACGGCGTCAGCGCCTTGCGGATGTTCTCCTGCACCATGCCGCCGACCGTCTTCTGCAGGCTTGCCATCTTGGTCGGCGCGGCGCTCGCCTCGTCCTCTTCGGCCAGCAGCATCGAGCCGTCGGCGTCCAGCACGGTCACCTTCTCTTTGCTCATGCCCGGGATGGCTGCAGCAACGAGATGGCGGATCGACTGCGCCGTGCGCGCATCGAGCGCGCCGTCGGTGCGCAGCACCACCGAAGCCGAAGGCGGTTGCTGCGTCGCGCGGAACGAGCCGCGCACCGGCAGCACGATATGCACCCGCGCCGCCTTCACACCCTTCATCAACTGCACTGTGCGCGCGATTTCGCCTTCAAGCGCCCGGAGCTTGGTGACCTCCTGCATGAACGAGGTCAGGCCGAGCGAGCCGATCTTGTCGAACAGCTCGTAGCCGGAATTGGCGCTGGTCGGCAGCCCCTTCTCGGCGAGCAGCATTCGCGCCTGCATGGTCTGGCTCGGGCGCACCGAGACCGCGTCGCCGGCTGTATTGACGTCGAAGGCGATGTTCTGCTCGCGCAGCGCGGTGCCCATGCGCGCAACGTCTTCGCGGTTAAGGCCGGTATAGAGCGTCTCGAATTCAGGCCGGCTCAGATAATAGGCGCCGCCGACGACGGTGACGAGAACGGCAAAGCCGATCAGTCCCAGGGCCATCAGGCGTCGCGGCCCAAGCTCCAGCAGATTGTTGAGCAGTTGCTGTATTTGCGCACGACTGAACAGCATATGACCTCGTACCAATGCGAACCTGTGGGACACTCCGCTGCCAACCTTGTCTGAAGGTTGCGCAAGGACACGAATGTGTCAGTTCGCAGGCGAGACGTTGCAATTTTACAAGGGATCGAGTGACGCGATCAGTCCAGCGGCAACGACCGGGCGATGGCACGCATGGCAGCGCGATCGGCTGCGGCGCGTTACATCGATGCTGGCATCAGGAGATCGATTGCGGGCACATCATGTGCCGTCATATCCGCCGTTCACGACGGGACCGTGCTCCCATAGGGAGCACGGTCGTTTCCAAAGCCGAAGCTTACTTAAACAGCGAGAGGATGCTCTGGCTGTTCTGGTTGGCGATCGAGAGCGCCTGGACGCCGAGCTGCTGCTGGGTCTGGAGGGCCGCCAAGCGGGTCGATTCCGCGTTCATGTCGGCGTCGACGAGCTGGCCGACACCACGATCCACCGAGTCCATCAAGGTCTTGACGAAGTCCGTGTTGGTCGAGATGCGGTTCTTGACGGCGCCGAGGTCGGCGGCGGCCGAGGCCACCGAGTTGATCGCTGCCGTGACCTTCGTGATGTAGCCATCGAGCGTGGTCTGGTCAGCCGTCGAGTCGGTCAGCGTGGCGATGCTGAGCGTGTCGACCGAGGCACCGCCGCTGACGGTGTCCAGAATGCCGGCCGTGGTCGACGTATAGAGCGAATAGTTGGAGATCGTCAGGGTAATGGACCCGATCGTGGGCGTGCCGCCGACGCGCGAGAACGACGACACCAGATTAAAGGTCGCCGGCGTGGTCGCGGTCGCGCTCAGCCAGTTCACGCCGTTGAAGGTCGCCGCATTGGCGGTGCCCTTCATCTGCTGCTGGATCTGGGTGATGTCAGCCTGGATCTTGGTACGGTCGATACCGGCGGTCTTGGCTTCGACCAGCAGCGCCTGGAGCTTGGTCAGGCCGCCGGTTTTATCGCCCACAACAGCGGTCAGAGCGGTATATTCGGTGTCGACGGTCGCAGCCGACAGTCCGAGCGAGTCGGAGACGGCGGAGAGCGCGGCGTTGTCGGCACGCATGGAGGTCGCGATCGACCAGTAGGCGGCGTTGTCCGAAGCGGTGGACACGCGCATGCCGGTCGAGATCCGGTTCTGCGTGGTTGAGAGTTGCGAGCTGATGTTCCGCAAGGTCTGAAGCGCGGTCATTGCGGAGGAGTTGGTAAGCAGACTTGAACTCATTTTTTGACGTCCCTTTGAAACGGATTGAATTTTGCGGGACATACCGGGCTTGCACCGGTACGGCAGGGCGGCATCATGCCTTTGGGCTGCGGAAAAGCGCGCTCAACCTGACCGTAACGGCGGCAATAGCACGCGAAGTTTGTGCGAGGCTTGTGGCTCCGTGACCGGACCGCGACAGGGAGAGCCAAATCGACGCGAAAAGTCGACGCGCCAAGGTCATGGGGCGACCGGCGCACGCTAAAATGAAAAGGGCCGCGCTTCGCGAGAAGCGCGGCCCTCCTCAGATGGCTTTGAAGCTTAGCGGAACAGCGAGAGGATGCTCTGGCTGTTCTGGTTGGCGATCGAGAGCGCCTGGACGCCGAGCTGCTGCTGGGTCTGGAGGGCCGCCAGGCGGGTCGATTCCGCGTTCATATCGGCGTCGACGAGCTGGCCGACACCACGATCCACCGAGTCCATCAAGGTCTTGACGAAGTCCGTGTTGGTCGAGATGCGGTTCTTGACGGCGCCGAGGTCGGCGGCGGCCGAGGCCACCGAGTTGATCGCTGCCGTGACCTTTGCGATGTAGCCATCGAGCGTGGTCTGGTCAGTCGTCGAGTCGGTCAGCGTGGCGATGCTGAGCGTGTCGACCGAGGCACCGCCGCTGACGGTGTCCAGAATGCCCGCCGTGGTCGACGTATAGAGCGAATAGCTGGAGATCGTCAGGGTAATGGACCCGATCGTCGGCGTGCCGCCGACGCGCGAGAACGACGACACCAGATTGAAGGTCGCCGGCGTGGTCGCGGTCGCGCTCAGCCAGTTCACGCCGTTGAAGGTCGCCGCATTGGCGGTGCCCTTCATCTGCTGCTGAATCTGGGTGATGTCGGCCTGGATCTTGGTACGGTCGATACCGGCGGTCTTGGCTTCGACCAGCAGCGCCTGGAGCTTGGTCAGGCCGCCGGTTTTATCGCCCACAACAGCGGTCAGAGCGGTATATTCGGTGTCGACGGTCGCAGCCGACAGTCCGAGCGAGTCGGAGACGGCGGAGAGCGCGGCGTTGTCGGCACGCATGGAGGTCGCGATCGACCAGTAGGCGGCGTTGTCCGAAGCGGTGGACACGCGCATGCCGGTCGAGATCCGGTTCTGCGTGGTTGAGAGTTGCGAGCTGATGTTCCGCAAGGTCTGAAGCGCGGTCATTGCGGAGGAGTTGGTAAGCAGACTTGAACCCATTTTGATGTCCCTTTGGAGATTGGATTGAATTTGGGGACATACCGGGCTTGCACCGGTACGACAAAGCGGCGTCATGCCTTTGGGCCGCGGAAAAGCGGGTGAAGGGCCCAATGTGTCGTAGCGGAGAGGTTAGCCCGCGAAGCTTGTGCGGGGCTTGTGGCTCTGTGGCTCGGCCGCAACAGGGCAGCCGAAATCACGGCGTGCGGATGGCGTCACGCCAAAATGAAAAGGGCCACGCTTCGCGAGAAGCGCGGCCCTCCTCAAATCGTTTAAGGCTTAGCGGAACAGCGAGAGGATGCTCTGGCTGCTGTTGTTGGCGATCGAGAGCGCCTGCACGCCGAGCTGCTGCTGGACCTGGAGGGCCGCCAGGCGGGTGGACTCCTGGTTCATGTCGGCGTCGACGAGCTGGCCGATACCACGATCCACCGAGTCCATCAGCGACTTCACGAAGTCCGTGTTGGTCGAGATGCGGTTCTTGACGGCGCCGAGATTGGCGGCGGCCGAGGCCACCGAATTGATCGCGCTGGTGACCTGCGCGATGTAGCCATCGAGCGTGGTCTGGTCAGCAGCCGAGTCGGTCAGCGTGGCGATGCTGATCGTGTCGACCGACGCACCGCCGCTGACGGTATCCAGAATGCCGCTCTGGGTGCTGGTGTAGAGCGAGTAGTTCGAGACAGTCAGGGCGATGGAGCCGGTGGTCGGCGTGCCGCCGACGCGAGAGTACGACGACACCAGGTTGACGGTCGCCGGCGTGGTCGCGGTCGTGCTCAGCCAGTTCACCCCGTTGAAGGTCGCCGCGCTGGCGGTACCCTTCATCTGCTGTTGAATCTGGGTGACGTCCGCCTGGATCTTGGTGCGGTCGATACCGGCAGTCTTGGCTTCGACCAGCAGCGACTGGAGCTTGGTCAGGCCGCCGGTGCTGTCGCCGATGGTGGAGGTCAGTGCGGTATATTCGGTGTCGACGGTCGCGGCAGACAGACCGAGCGAGTCGGAGACGGCGGAGAGCGCGGCGTTATCGGCACGCATCGAGGTTGCGATCGACCAATAGGCGGCGTTGTCCGAGGCGGTCGAGACGCGCTGGCCGGTCGAGATCCGGTTCTGCGTGGTGGAGAGCTGCGAGCTGACAGACCGCAAGGTCTGGAGCGCGGTCATGGCGGTCGAGTTCGTAAGCAGGCTTGACATTGCGTATGTCCCTTTGATGTACGCGTTACATTTTCACGAGGGGACATACCGGGCTTTCACCGGTACGGAGGGGCGGCATCATGCCTTTGGACTGATGTGGGTGGGGTCCAACCCGCCGTGACGCATTGCTAGCACGCCGAATCTTGCGCGCAGATTAAGATCACCTTGAATTTCGCAGCAATATCAGATGGTTAATGGTACCCTCTGCTAACCATAGAAGGGTACTTCTCGCTAACCATAACCAGCCGCCCGGCGATGGCGGCTGTTACGAGAACGACCGCACCAAGCCCGAGGCCAAGAGGTTCCAGCCGTCAATCAGCACGAAGAACAGCATCTTGAACGGCAGTGCGAGGATCGTCGGCGGCAGCATCATCATGCCCATCGACATGGTCAGTGTCGCCACGATCATGTCGATGACGAGGAACGGCAGCATGATCAGGAATCCGATCTCGAACGAACGCCTGAGCTCGGAGATCATGAAGGCCGGAATGATCACGCGCAGATCGACGCGCTTGTCGTCGAACTTCTTGCGGAAGCTCTCGGCCGCCAGCGACTCGAAGGTCTGCAGATCCTTGTCGCGGACATGCGCCAGCATGAACTCGCGGAACGGATCGGTGATCTTCAGATAGGCCTCTTCCTCCGAGATCTCGTTCTTCATGAGAGGTTGGACGCCGGTCTCCCAGGCGCGGTCGAAGGTCGGTGCCATCACGTAGAACGTCATGAACAGCGCAAGGCTGACCAGCACCAGATTGGCCGGCGTGGTCTGAAGGCCGAGACCGGAGCGCAGGAACGACAGCGCCACCGCAAATCGCGTGAAGCTCGTCATCATGATGAGCAGTCCGGGCGCCACCGACAGCACCGTGATCAGCGCCATCAGCTGAATGATGCGGCCGCTGGTCGAGCCGTTGCCCGGCGGCAGCAGCGAGTTGAGGTCCGGAATCTGGGCCAGCGCCACCTCGGGCAGCACGACCAGAACCAACGCGAGCAGCAGGACTTTCACTCTCACTGGATCACCAACGTCTCAATGATCAATTCGCGGATCTTGCCCGACGAGCGGATGTTGGCGCGCTCGGTCAGGTCGTCGCGCAGATGCTGGAGCCCGCGCGATCCCTCGAACTGCGCCACCGAGGCGGACCGCAGATAGGTCACGATGTCCTCGCTGACATGGGCGGCCAGGATGCCGGCATCCTCGTCGCTCATGCTCTCGGTCACCATGGAGGCCTCGACGCGAGCCCAGTTGTTGGCGGGCGCGGCGAGATTGGTCACGATCGGGGACAGTTTTCGGAGCCGCGCGCTGCCGGCGTAACTCGACGCAATCGGCGGCGGCGTGGCGCTCTTCTTCGCGTCGGCGACACGCTCGGCAGCCGCAAACAGATTCAGGCCGGCAAGCGCGCCCGCGCCGATCGCCACAAGTGTCAGCACCAGGATGGCCGCAATCAGGCGCATCACGTCCCCTGCCCCTGCGAAGCGGCCCGGCGGCTGCGAATCTCAGAATGGTGCCACGGCGTCATAGATCCGATGTCCCCATCCAGGTTGCTGCACGTCAGACAAATTTCCGCGACCACCATAGGCTACCCGCGCCTCCGCGATCTTTTCGTAGGAGATCGTGTTGGTCCGCGAGATGTCACGCGGGCGCACGATGCCGCCGACGTTGAGTACGCGCATCTCGGTATTGACCTTGAATTCCTGCGAGCCGCTGATCATCATATTGCCGTTCGGCAACACGTCGGTGACGATGGCGGCGATGGACAGCTTGATGTCCTCGGTGCGATCGATTTGGCCGTTGCCCTTGATCTGGGTGTTGGTGCTGAGGTTGGCGGTGGTTTGGCCCTTGTCCTGCCATCCGGCGACGTCCATCAGCCAGTCGAGGCCGAACTTGATCTGCGAATCGCGCGACCGGTCGGTCTTGTTGTCGAGCTTGGCCTTGTCCTGCATCGAGATGATGATCGTGACCACATCGCCGGTCCGCCGGGCACGGGGATCGCGGTAGAGATCGGTGCCGTCGTCCCAGGTGGAGCGATAGCTGACGGGCGTGCGCATGCGGGGCGTCACCGGGATCGGATCGGCCTGCGTCCTCAGGCCGCTGCCCACAGGTGACAGTTTCGGGCCGGTCAGGATCTCGGCCGGGTCATGGGAACACCCGGCAAGCAATAGCAGCGACAGGATGAGGATCGGCAGCTTCATCTATTTGGTCTTTCCGTCATCCACACGACGCATTCCGCCAAGCAAATCGGCAAGGTGCGCGGCGCGCGCCGTATCCATCTCGTTGAAGATCGCGCTCGAGCTCCTCGGGCTGAGCTTGGCGAGCACGGCGGCCGCGGTCTCGTCTGCCATGCCGGCGATCTGGGTCGCCGCGGCGTCCGGCTTCATGCGCGAATAGATCTCGACGACCTGCGCCTCGGCCTTCTTCAGGAAATCGTCCCGCAGCGCCATCCACTTCTCGTATTCGACGCGCTTGGCCTCGACCTCGGCGATCCGCTCGCGGAGCAGGCCCTCGGCCTTCTCCAGCTCCTTGAGCTGCCAGGCGAGCCTCGCATCGACGGCGGGATCAGTCACGTTGCTGCAGAACAGGGCGACCTCGCTGTCCGCGGACACGGCGGCCTGCGGCGGGGCAGCCTTCGGCGGCGCCGTGACGCTGCCGGGCTTGGCAGGCCGAACCGGCGCGGCTGCGGGTGCCGGCGCTCGTGCCGGTGTGGGTGCAGGCGCATCGGACGCCGGCACCGCGCCGGTGGTTGCCGGCCCGGAATCTTCGGCCACCCACGCCGTCGCCCGCATCGAAGCGTTGTCGCCTGGAATCGGCGAAGCAGGCAGCGACGGCTTTTGCGATCCGGGCGCTCGCGCCCGCGCAAAGGACAGCAGGTTGAGCGGCTTCGACGGCTTGGCCTCGTCCAGAGCAAGCACGGGCGAGGCGCTCATGAGCGCGGAGGTCGCGATCAGGAGGAGGAGCTTGGCTTTGTGATTCAGTTTCAGCATCGGGCCGCGTGCGATTCTCGGTCGAGACCAGAGCATTGAGCGACCAAGCTTGCACGACGCTTGTGCATCATTGCACGATGACGTCGGCCTGGAGCGCGCCAGCCGTCTTGATCGCCTGGAGGATCGCGATGATGCCCGATGGCTTGAGGCCGATCTGGTTCAATCCGCGCACCAGGCGCTGGAGATCGACGCCGCTCAGGATCGCGACCTGCGATCCGGCCTCGTTGGCCTCGACGATGGTCTGGGGCACGACCACGGTCTGACCTTGCGAGAACGGCGCCGGCTGCGACACCACGGGAAGCTCGGTGACACGAACCGTCAGATTGCCGTGCGTCACCGCGACGGTCGATATCCGGACGTCACGTCCGATCACGACCGTGCCGGTGCGCTCGTTGATGACCACCCGCGCCGGCGTATCCGGCTCGACCGTCAGCTCGCCGACTTCCGCGAGGAAGCGGACCGGTCCGACGTTGCGCGGTTTCGACAGCACGATGGTGCGGTAGTCGCGCTCGAAGGCGATCTGCGCGCGATAGCGGCCGCCGGCATAGCGGTTGATGGCGTCGAGGATGCGGGTTGCGGTGACAAAATCGGGGTTCTTGAGCTCGAGCACCAGGTACTCCATCTCGTGGAGGCTTCCCTGCACCTCGCGCTCAACCAGCGCGCCATTCGGAATGCGGCCCGCGGTGGGCGTGCCCTGGCTGACGCTCTGGGCCTGCCCGCCCACGCTGTAACCGGCGACCGTGACCGCGCCCTGCGCCACCGCATAGACCGCGCCGTCCGCCGCGCGCATCGACGTCATCACCAGCGTACCGCCGAGCAGCGACGTCGCGTCGCCGAGCGACGACACCGTGACGTCCATACGCTCGCCCGCCCCGATCGAGGGCGTCAGGTCCGCGGTCACCATCACGGCTGCGACGTTGCGCGTACGCAGTGTCGTCGGACGCGTCGGGTTGGTGGTGCTCGTGGTCTCGTTCCTGACATTGATGCCCATGTTCTCGAGCATCGATTGCAGGGATTGCTCCGTGAACGGCGCATTCCGAAGCGTGTCGCCGGTGCCGTTCAGGCCGATGACGAGGCCATAGCCGACGATCTGGTTTTCGCGCAGGCCCTTGATGTCCGCGATATCCTTGATGCGGACGGCGGCCTGGGCGCTGGCGGCGGAAAGAATGAGGACGAGTGCGATTAGAAGTCTGGTCATGATCCGTCCGCGACCTTGACGGTGCCGTCCGGCTGGACGATCGCCCTGATGATCACGCCGGTGTCGGTGTTTCGTACGGTAATGAGCGAGCCCGGCGTGCCGGATTGCATGGCGGCACCGTAGGTCACGATCGACAGGCCGGAGTCCTCGACCACGACCTTGACCATGGCGCCGCGGGCGATGGTGAAGGGATCTTCCACCGAATTGGTCGGGATCGGTTGGCCCGGCAGCAGCGCCCGCCGCGCCATGCGGCCGACGAGCACCTGACGCCCCTCAATGAACAGGGCGACCCCGAGCACGTTCGGCGCGAAGGTTCGCTCGGTGATCATGTCTTCCCTGATCAGCTCGCCGGCGCGGATCGAGACGGCCGGCACGGGAAGCCGCTTCTCCTCGGCCGCAGCGACGCGCGCCGAGACGAGAACCAGCAGCGCGGCGGCCAACCCGCGCACGATCAGGCCCACCCTGTTCAACATCGATACACCGGAACTAGCGAAGGCCCTTCGACACGGTCGAGGCCATTTCATCCGAGGCTTGGATGACCTTGGCGTTCATCTCATAGGCGCGCTGCGCCGAGATCAACTCGGTGATTTCCTTGACCGGATCGACGTTCGAGGCTTCGAGGTATTGCTGATTGATCTTGCCGTAACCGGCATCGCCCGGCAGCCCGACGACCGGCGTGCCGGAAGCAGTGGTCTCACGATAGAGATTGCTGCCCAGCGGTTCGAGACCCGCTTCATTGGCGAAATTGGCGAGGTTGAGCTGGCCGATCTGCTGCGGGTTAACTACCGTATCCAGCTTGGCAAACACCTGTCCGGTCTGGTTGATCGTCACCTGCACCGTGTTCTGGGGCACCGTGATGGAGGGATCCAGCAGGTAGCCGTCCATCGTGACGAGCTGGCCGGTGGCATTGGTGTTGAACGAGCCAGCGCGGGTATATTGCACCTCGTTGTTGGGTCCCAACACCTGAAACCAGCCCCGACCGTTGATCGCCACGTCGTAGGGATTGCCGGTCTGCGTCAGCGCGCCCTGGATGTGCAGCTTGCGGATGGCCGCCGATTTGACGCCGAGACCGAGATTGGCGCCTTCCGGGATCGGCGAGGAGCCGTTGACGTTCGCGACGCCCTGCATTCGGTCCATCTGGTAGAACAGATCGGTGAATTCCGCGCGCGCCCGCTTGTACGAGGTCGTGTTGATGTTGGCGATATTGTTCGCGATGACTTCGATATTGGTCTGCTGGGCATTCATGCCCGTGGCCGCGATGGCGAGCGATTTCACAATGTCATTCCTTCAGATCAAATCGACATACGAACGACTTCTTGGTAGGCCTGCACGACCTTGTCGCGAACCGCGACCGCCGTCTGCAAGGCCTGCTCGGCCGACATCAGCGCCTCGACGACCTTCCGCGTCGATTCTTTGCCCTGCATCGCCGAGATCGACGCCGCCTCGCCCGCTTTCAGCGTGCCGATCGCGTCGGTCGTCACCTGCTTCATCACCGAATCGAATCCGACGTTATCGGTCGACTGGATCGCGGTCGGTGCCGCGGGTGAGATGGCCTGTGTTTCCGTGGCCCGGCTCGCCGCCTGGCCGGCAGAAATCGCCGTGGATGAAATCGCCTCAAGCATTGTCAGCTCCTCAGAAGGTCGATGGTCATGCCCAGCATCGACCTCACCTGTTTCACCACTTGGAGATTGGCTTCATAAGACCGGTTGACTTCCCGCATGTCCGCCATCTCGATCATCATGTTGACGTTCGGCATCTTGACGTAGCCGGCCTTGTCGGCGGCGGGGTGTCCCGGCTCGTATTCGACGCGGTACGGCGAGGTATCGACCCCGACCTCCTTGACCTTCGCGAGCTGCGCGCCGGAGGCACGGTCCAATGCGGCATCGAAGGTGATGGTCTTGCGCTGATACGGATCAGCACCGGCGGTTCGCCCGGTCGATGTCGCGTTGGCGAGGTTTTCGGAAACGATGCGCATGCGCGTCGACTGCGCTTCGAGCCCGGAGCTCGCAACTGTCAGGGAAGCGCTCAGTGAGTCCAGCATGTCAATTCACCTCAGGTCTTTGCGCTCGACAGGACCATGCGGTGGAACGATCGCACGATCGCCGCATTCATCGAGTAGTCGCGACTGACGTCGCTGCCCTTGATCATTTCCTGTTCGAGGCTGACGGAGTTGCCGGAGTGGACCACATCCCAGCTGTCCTTCTTGGCGGTCGCGCGCGTATCGGTCTCGGTCGCGGACAGCTGCATGTGCGACGGCGATGTCGTCGCAAGCCTGACCGGCATCGCGTCGAGCACTTTGTTGAACGGCTCGACATCGCGCGCCTTGAAGCCCGGCGTGTTGGCGTTGGCAACGTTGGTGGCAATGGTCGACTGGCGGAGTTCGAGGTAGCGCGCCTGCGACGATGCGAGTTCGAAGAGATAAAGCGGTCCCACAACAGCCCCATTCTGGTCCATTCGAAAGAACCCTAGGGCGTTAAGCTTTCGTCAAGCTGTTGCGCGAAGCAGCATCCTCGAAAATCTACTGGACCTTCTCGGGTCGCGGCGCTTGCTTCGACTGGAGGAAGTAGATGATCTCGGCGACGGGCCGGAAGAACTCCGCCGGAATCACCTGATCGACCTGAACGGCCTCATAGAGTGCGCGCGCCAGCGCCTTGTTCTCGATCACCGGAATGCGGTTCTGCTCGGCCACTTCGCGGATCTTCAGTGCGATCACGTCCATGCCCTTGGCCACCACGAGCGGCGCAGGGTTTTCCTCGCGATTGTAACGCAGCGCGATGGCGAAGTGCGTCGGGTTCGCGATCACCAGCGTCGCACGCGCAGCCGAGGTGATCATCCGCTGCCGCGAGCGGTCGCGTGCCAGCGAGCGCAGGCGCGCCTTGATCACCGGATCGCCCTCGGCCTGCTTGTGCTCGTCCTTGATCTCCTGCTTGGTCATGCGCAGCTCGCGCCGCCAATGGAAGCGCGACCAGGCGAGATCGATCGCGACCAGGACGATGGTGGCGATGCAGATCGCCGAGACGATCCGCATCGCGATACTGAGAATCATCTCCGGCAGCGCGACCGGATCGGTGTACATCGCCTCGAACGCCTTCGCCTCTGACGAGCGCAGCACGACGACGACGACGACAGACACCGAGGCGAGCTTGAACAACGACTTGCCGAATTCGACGAGGCCCTGCGATCCGAACAGCCGGCTCCAGCCGCCGATGGGGGAGATTCGCGAAAGGTCCGGCATGATGCGTTCCAGCACCAGGCTCGGTGCGTTTTGCAGCAGCGAGGAGGCGAGGCCGAACACCGTAATGATGACGACCGGCGGAACCAGGAATCGTAACGCCTGGAGGCCCACCACATTGAGCAGGTTTTGCACGTCCGCGCCGTTGCTGAGTGGGAAGCCGCCGGGATCGTCGAGCAAGCTCGTCAGCGTCGGCGTCAATTGCAGCACGCCCGGGCCGATCAGAAACGACAGGATCACCAGCAGCGCAGCCAGCGACGCGAAAATGGAAGCCTCCCGAGAGACCGGGATTTGGCCCTGTTCGAGCGCATCGCGGACTTTCTTCTCGGTCGGCTCTTCTGTCTTGCTCTCCTGATCGGATTTGTCTGCCATGCCTGTTCAGCGGTCAGCGGAAGACCAGCTCATCCTCCTGGTCGGGGTTGAGCTCGATTTCACCCTTCTCGGCGAGGTCGAGTGCGAGGTCGGTGATGACGCGGCGCGCCTCCAGCACGTCGCGCTGGTTCGACGGCTCGCCGATCGCGAGTTCGTGCTCGACGACGCGGCGGACACGCGAGGCGACGGCGGACAGGATCAGCTCGCGGAAATGCTTGTCGGTGCCCTTCAGCGCGACGACGATGCGATCGGTCGGCACCTGGTCGAAGATCATGGTGCGCGCCTTCGGCGCCAGGTTGATCACGTCGTCGAAGGTAAACAACAGCTCCTTCAGCACTTCGGCCGACTTCGGCCGCTTCTCCGACAGGCTCTTCAGCATGTCCTCGATATGGCCGCGCTCCATCTTGTTGATGATGTCGGCGACGCGCGCGTAAGTATCGGCGCCGAGGTTACGGGCGAAGTTCAGTGTCAGGTCCTCGTGCAGCGTCTTTTCGAGGACCTTCATCGCGTCCTCGACGATCGGCTTGAGGCTGAGCACGCGCCGCATCAGTTCGTTGCGCAGGCTCGACGGCAACTGGCTCATCACCTTGGCGGCGCAGGACGGCTTGACCTTGGACAGGATCAGCGCCGCGGTCTGCGGATGCTCCTTGGAGAGGTAGGTCGCCAGCGAGTTCTCCGACACCGACGAGACGCGGTCCCACACCGACCGGCTCGAATTGCCGAGCAGGTCCGACATGATCGCCGAGACCTGGTCGGCCGGGAGCACGTCGCCGAGCACGGCTTCCAGGCCACCGATGGTGCCGAGGATGTTGGCGCCCATCGAGAATTGCTGGGCGAACTCCTCGACGATCGCCTCGAGTTCCTGCGCAGTGATCGGCCGCAGCTCCGCCGCGGCCTTGGTGACGATGCGGATATCCTGCGGCTCGAACTGCGAGAGCACGCTCGCAGCCGCCTGCCGACCCATGGCGAGCAGGAGTGCCGCGACCTTTTCCGTTCCACCCAGCGTGGCAACGCCTCGCTGCTTGATGGGAGCGATGCCGACCTGTGCCGCCATGGTCAGGTATCACCCTGCCCCAGCGGCCCGACGATCTCCGTAAGCGAGACGCCGAAGCGGGAATTGTCCTCTTCCACGACGACCACCTCGCCGCGGGCGACGATGCGGCCGTTGACGACGACGTCGACGGGTTCGCCAACCCGGTGATCGAGCGGAACCACCGCGCCGCGGCCGAGCTTCATCAGGTTCGCAACCGGGATGGTCGCCGAACCGAGCACCACTTGCATGGTGACGGGAATGCGCAGGATCGCGTCGACATTGGCGAACTTTCCGGTCTCTTCCGCCGTGCGCGCGGCGATCTCCGCCAGCCGCTCCAGCGGAGATGCCTCGGCCTCTCCCGATGCAGATGCAGAATCATATTCGAAGGGTTGCGCCATTTGGTATCGCCTCTTGGTATTTCCGCTCCCGGAACGCCGCGGCGCTCCGATCGTAATTGTTCTGCCGGTTCGGCTTTAATGCTTGTTCACGTCGGCGCCGCCTGCGGTGGCAGCGGATGCGAGCCCGCTTCTGGCATCGAGCGCCGCGATCGCCTCGTGAGCCTGATCGATCTTGGTGTTGAGCACATTGGCGAGCCGCCCCAGATTTGCAGTGGAATCATGCGCGGCGGTGATGACCGTATCGAAGGCGCCGGCGGTCTCGTGGACGATGGTCGAGAACTCGCCCTGGTAGCTGCGCAAGCGCGCCAGCTCGCGGTGCATCCGGGTCACCCGCATGCTGGTGAAGGCGAGCGCGATCAGCAGGACGGCATCAACGAGATAGGATATCATCGACGAACTCCCGTTTCTGATCGACGGGATCTGCCACCTGCATGGCGTAATAGCCATCAAGCTGGCCGATCTGACACCAGAACAGCACCTGGTTGTTGCTTTCAAGACGAGCCAGCGTGCGCGGCGTGGCTTCGAGCTCGAGCACCTGCCCGACCTGGAACTTCACGACATCGCCGAGAGTCACCATCTTCTCGTCGAGCACTGCGCTCAACGTCACCTCGGTCCGGTGGACCTCGCTCTCCATCTGCTCGCGCCAGCGCGGATCTGACGCGCGGCCGTCGCTGACGACGACATGGGCGAGCTTCTGGCGCAGCGGATTGAGCGCGGAGTGCGGGACGATGAGGAACATCTGGCCGCCGCGGAACAACGCCTGCAACATGATGTTCGCGCAGATCGACATGTTGCCGCCACGCCCGATCGCCAGCGAGGCCATCGCGGTCTCGACCCGCTCGACACGGAAGGTGACGTTGGACGTCCCGGCGAAAGCGGCCTGCAGCGCCTTGGCGAACCGTTCGAACAGCGCCTGGACCAGGCGGATCTCGATGTTCGAGAAGGTGCGCTCGACGTCGAGCGGTGGTTCGGCGCCGTCGGAGCCGAACATCGCCTCAACCATGGTGAACACGAAATCGCGGTCGAGCATGATGATGACGCGGGAGTCCCACTGCTCGGCATAGAGCACGGCGGCGACCGCGTTACTCTCGTAGTCCTTGATGATGTCGCCGACGCGGTCATTGGTGATGCCGTTGACCGAGAAGTAGCAGGGCGTTCCGGCCATCGGCTGGAGGCTATCGGTGCAGGACGCCGCCATGCGATCGAAGATCACATTGAGCATCGGCATGCGCTCGATCGAGATACCCGCTGCATCGAGCAGGTAGTTCGGCAGTTGCTTGCGCTGATCGACCTCGACGTCTTCCATCATCGTCATGCGCGGGCAGCTTTCGGTTCAGCGTCGGTCACGACGGCCTTGGGACCGGCGATCGTCTCGTTCTCGACGACGTCGATCGAGGGACGCTCATTGCTCGAGATCATCTTGCGACCGTGTTCGACCGCGATCTGCGGCATGGCACCGTTCATGAAGGCCAGCAGCGTCTGCTTGACGATGATGTAGGGCCGGCACTTCTTCTCGCGAGTCATCTTGATCTTGATCGCGAAGGGCGAAATGATGCCGTAGGACAGGAAGATGCCGGCGAAGGTGCCGACCAGGGCCGCGCCGATGAAGCCGCCGAGCAGCTTCGGCGACTGGTCGAGCGCACCCATCGCCTTGATGACACCGAGCACCGCTGCGACGATGCCGAGCGCCGGCAGCGCCTCGGACACCGTCACCAGCGAATGGTAGGGCGCCAGCTTGCTCTTCACGATGGTGTGGATCTCTTCGTCCATCAGCGCTTCGATCTCGTGCGTGCGTGCGTTGCCCATGATGATGAGACGGACATAATCGCAGATGAACTGGAGCAGCGACGGGTCACCGAGCACACTCGGAAACGCCTTGAATATCTCGGATGACGAGGGATCGTCGATATGCGCCTCAACCTCGTTGCGGCCCTTGCCCCTGAGCTCGCGCATCAGGGCATGCAGAGCCCCGAGCAGGTCGAGATAATAGCGCTGTCCCGGCACCGCGCCGGTGATAGCCTGCATGCAGGCAAGCCCGGAGTCGACGACCGTCTTCCACGGATTGGCCACGAGGAAGGTGCCGACCGCAGTGCCCAGGATGATCACGAATTCCCACGGCTGCATGAGCACGGCCAGATGCCCGCCCATAGCGGCAAACCCGCCAAGCAGCGCCGCGACCGTGATGAAAATCCCCACGAAACTGAGCAACGCGCCACTCCATCGCCGATCCCACCGGGAATCTTTAATCGGCGAGCCTTGCGCGAAGCTGGCTTCCCGATCGCCAGCCTCACGCAAGCAATTCGCTGCAGCTTGGGACGGCGTCGCAATGGCGGCAAGAGGGGCACGAGTCATGCTATCCACGATCGCGGACTACACCAGATTGACCAAGGATCTGGGCAAGTCGATGACGCAGGTCGCGACGCAGCCGGATGTCAGCCGCGATACCGATTACTTCCTCAGCCATATCGGCAACGTGAAGACGATCGACGACTTCCTGAAGGATTATCGCCTCTATTCCTATGCCATGAAGGCCTATGGCCTCAGCGACATGACCTACGCCAAGGCGTTCATGCGCAAGGTGCTGACCGAGGGGGTCTCGGACACGAACGCCTTCGCCAACAAGCTCTCCGACACCCGTTACCGGGAATTCGCCACCGCCTTCAATTTCGCCGCCAACGGCGACCAGGCGACCTCGACCACCGCAGCCACGACCGGCACGGCGACCCAATACGTCACGCAGACGATGGAGCAGAACGCCGGCGACCAGAACGAGGGCCTGCGGCTCGCGCTCTATTTCACCCGCAAGGCCTCCACGATCACGAGCCCCTTTCAGATTCTCGCCGACCAGGCGCTGACCCAGGTGGTCCAGACCGCAATGGGCTGGCCGTCGACGATCAGCTCGTCTGACATCGATGCCCAGGCCAAGATGATCACGAACAAGATCGACCTCACCGACTTCCAGGACCCGGCCAAGGTCACCAAATTCGTGCAGCGCTTCGCGGCGATGTGGGATGCGACCCAGGCCCAGAGCGACACCTCGACCAATCCCGCGCTGGTGCTGATCGCCGGCGCGTCGACGTCGGTCAGCCTGGATACCAACATGCTCACGACGCTTCAGAACATCCGATTCAACAGGTAAATCATGCAATCGGCACTCTATGTCGGCTTGTCGGCGCAGATCGCGCTCGAGAAGCGCCTCCAGACGATCGCCAACAACGTCGCCAACGTCAACACGGCGGCATTCCGCACCGACGTCGTGAAATTCGAGACCGTGCTCTCCAAGGCCGGCGCGAACCCGGTCGCCTTCTCCTCGCCCGGCGATAACATCATCTCGCGCGAGCAGGGCAGCATCACCGAGAGCGGCAACCCGCTCGACGTCGCCGTGGTCGGACAGGGCTGGATGGCCTTCGCCGGCCCGAACGGCACGGTCTATACCCGCGATGGCCGCCTCCAGCTCGCCGCCAACGGCGATCTCCAGACCGTGTCCGGCTTCCCCGTCGTCGATGCCGGCGGCGCGCAGATCACGCTCGACCCGAACGGCGGGCCGGTTGCGATCTCGCGCAGCGGCGCGATCACCCAGGACAACAACGAGATCGGCACCATCGGCCTGTTCAACATTCCAGCTGACGCCAATCTCGATCGCTACGGCAATTCCGGCGTGACGCCGGACCGGCCTGCGACCGCCATCGCCGATTTCTCCCGCGACGGCTTCAAGCAGGGCTATGTCGAGGGCTCCGGCGCCAATCCGATGATGGAATTGACGAAGCTGATCGCGGCTTCGCGCGCCTTCGACGGCACCAATTCGATGATCGAGGGCACCGAGAGCTCGCTCCAGAATGCAATCCGGACGCTGGGCGAGCCCGGCAAGTAGGCTTGGGTCAAGTAAGATTTGCGCCTCGCGCGCATTGAAGGTGGACGGTTTCCTTGAACGCTCTTCGGCAACTTGAGTGGGCGCTGCTGGAGCTTCAGCAGAGCACTCCCCTGGCCAGCGTCAGCGGCGCGATCTCCGAGATCGCGCCGACGCATTTCCGTGTCTCCGGCCTGTCGCGCTTCGTCAGGCTCGGTGAACTCATCGGCGTCAACACCGGCGGCAAGCCGCAGATCGGCGAGGTGATACGGATCGACAGCGACGGCATCATCGCCAAGCCGTTCGACCGGGTGTTCTCGGGTGGCCTCGGATCTGTCGCCTACCGGATGCCGCCACTGTCGTTCGCGCCCGATCCGAGCTGGAAGGGCCGCGTCATCAACGCACTCGGGGCCCCGCTGGACGGGCAGGGTCCTCTCACACCGGGATCGCGGGCGGTCTCGGCGGAGGCCGAGGCACCGGCGGCGATGAAGCGCGCGCGCGTTCACAAGCCGCTGCGCACCGGCGTGCGCGTCATCGACCTGTTCGCCCCGATCTGCGCGGGCCAGCGCGTCGGCATTTTTGCCGGCTCCGGCGTCGGCAAATCGACGCTGCTCGCAATGCTCGCCCGCAGCCAGGGCTTTGACACCGTCGTGCTGGCCCTGGTCGGCGAGCGCGGCCGCGAGGTGCGCGAATTCATCGAGGACGTGCTGGGCCCCGACCGTCATCGTGCCGTCACCATCGTATCGACGGGAGACGAAAGCCCGATGATGCGGCGGCTGGCGCCGAAGACAGCCATGGCTGTCGCCGAATATTTCCGCGACCGGGGCGAATCGGTCCTGCTCATGGTCGATTCGATCACCCGCTTCGCCCACGCGGCCCGCGAGGTCGCCCTTGCCGCGGGCGAGCCCGCGGTCGCGCGCGGCTACGCTCCGACGGTCTTCACCGACCTGCCGCGCCTGCTGGAGCGCGCCGGCCCGGGCGAAGAGGGATCCGGGACGATCACCGGGATTTTCTCCGTGCTGGTCGACGGCGACGATCACAACGAGCCGATCGCCGACACTATCCGCAGCACACTCGATGGGCACATCGTGCTGTCCAGGCACATCGCCGACCAGGCACGCTATCCGGCCGTGGACGTTCTGGCCTCGGTCTCCCGCCTCGCCCACAACGTCTGGGACCCCGAGGAGCGCGAACTGGTGAGCAAGCTGCGCACCATGATGGCCAAATACGAGGACACACGGGACCTTCGCCTGATGGGCGGATACCAGCAGGGGCGTGATTCGGGCCTCGACCAGGCGGTCGACATGGTTCCGAGAATCTACAACGCGATGCGGCAAGACACCTCGGCTCCGCCGAGCGCCGAGCCGTTCCGCGAGCTGCGGGACATGCTCAGGGGCGAGTAGCAGGTCAGACCGCACGCAATGCGCGTCCTCGGTCTCGCCCTGCTCATTGTTTCGACAGCCGATCGTGCATGCCGTCGTGCGTCCGGCGCATGCATAGGCGTCGCCACCACCGCTTTCCGTCGCGAGCCGCCAACCGTTCGGATGAGACATCGGACGATCGCGACGAAAGCGACCGAACGGACGATTCCGCGACCGCGGCCATGACAACCGCCGCGTGCATTCTGTACGAGTTCCCCTGGCGATTCTCCGACACCACGCACAAGTTGTGGATGACTCATTGATGCGGAACACCTTTGTCCTGCACAAGCATCGATCAACTGCATCAACGACAGACAGCAACATGCCGTGCAATCAAACCGTCGCATAGTTGCGTGCATGTTGCTTGCAACACAGCGTATTGCGTTCACTATCATGTGTCCCAAACAGCGCGATTGTCTTGAACTTTACATTCGCCTGCAACGACATCGGGACTGCGAGAGTGTCTCTACTTGATTTTGTTGAGAAGCTCATTCATCGTTTCGACGGAATATAAGAAACGTCTGCTTGTGACTTGAACTTCAGGGGCTGCGGTTGAACACCTCCGATCTATCGTCCGCCAGTGACGGCAACTTGGACTTTCGTTCGACCACGCCACGATTGGCATACCATCAGCAACACAGCTTCTCGCGCCGTACCCTGCAGTGCCCGTTAGTCCAAGTCGGGCGCCGGGCCGTCCGCGCTTTCGCGCGGGAGCAAGGCGCGGCGTACGTGTCGGACGTTGCTGGGCATACGGCCTCTCGCGAAGGATTCGTGCACGACGGCGGAAGGCGGCTCCGGGGCGCCGCAGACGAGATTCCCGGGGCAAGGTAGGAATTTATGCCGTTGGCACGCGAGGCAGTCGAGCTGCTTGTTCAGGCGGCCAGAGCCTGGTATTTCGAGGGCAACCAGAACGGGTTGCGCGATCGGGAGTGGATGGCGCTGCGCTTTCTCGGCCGCGCCAACAGGTTTTCGCGCACGCCGTCCGCGCTCGCCGGCTTCATCGGCGCCACAAGGGCAACTGCATCGCAGATCGTGAAGACGCTCGAGAGCAAGTCCTTCCTGGTGCGGAAGCCGTCGCATGAGGACAAGCGCTCGGTCGTACTCCACGTCACCGCCCAGGGCGAAAAATGCCTGAGCCAGCACGACCCGATCAACCACGTGGTGAACGCGGTCACGGCGCTCGGGACCGACGAGTGTGTCAAGCTGCGCGACTCGCTGCGGGAGATCCTCAATCACCTCGACGCGGCCCATCAGCGGCTCGACGCCAGCATTTGCCGCGACTGCATGTTTCTGGCCGAACGCGGCCCCGGCATCGGCCCGGCCGCCGGAAAGGGACGCGCGGCCGCCGAGTTCATGTGCCGGCTGTATCGCGCCCCTGTTTCCCTCGAGGAGACGGAACTGCTTTGCACCAGTTTCGAGCGCACCCGCGACCGCCCGAAGATCGAAGGGCATCTCGACCGCGCGCGTGTGGCGAGCCAGGGATGAAGCAGGGACAAGGTAACGGGCTCCGCAGCCTGACCGCGCAAGCAACTTCCGCACGGATGCCGCGGCCGAAGCTTGCGTAAAATTTCGCGGCGATATCATTCTTTGAAACGCATCCGGCCGATTATCGCACCTTGGGGCGGATGATAGAGGGTTCGCGGCTTCCACCGTCGTCATTGCAATTCTCCAACGTGTATTTCGAATCACAGACGCACCTTCGCGGCCTCGCGGCGCATTCCGCCCGAGCTTTGCTTCATCGCTTTACCCTCTTGCC
This sequence comes from Bradyrhizobium sp. OK095, assembly GCF_900109945.1. Classification (GTDB taxonomy): domain Bacteria; phylum Pseudomonadota; class Alphaproteobacteria; order Rhizobiales; family Xanthobacteraceae; genus Bradyrhizobium. The sequence continues at coordinate 99,392 of NZ_FOBX01000014.1, read as the reverse complement.
AAGAGGGCGCAGGGAAGGCCGGGTGCCGGCTGGCACCCGAAGGTCCGCTGTGCGCGGGTATCGCAAAAGAGATGCACAGCGGCAGACAGGTGAAGCCCAACACACGGCCTTCCCTGCGCAGTGGTTGGACGGCTTATGCCGTGCTCTCCCGGGAGCCGAGTTCCTTCTGGCCTCCCTCGCCTTCGCGAAATTCGCCGACAGCGCGCCGGTTGACGCGCATGCCGCCTCCGCAAAGGCTTGGCCGTAGCAACGACGGCCAGGACCACACGGTTTTGCCGTACGCGCGGCTCGCCATTTCGCCGCAGTTTTTCCAGCCCTGTCGACGGAGCCAGAAACTTACAGACGAGACAAACCTGACAGCGCCGCTCATCCGCACGAAGTCTCGGGCTCACGGAGAGCAATCCGCCCTGCCCTTGGCCTCTCGTGCCGACGCTGCCGCGTCCACCGCAACCCGGCTCTCGACAGTGACGACACAAGATCGCCCCTCTTGGTGAGCCGGGATGGCCGACACATACGACAAATCCGAATTTCGGTAAAGTGGAATATATTTGCGCAAGCGGATTGACAGAGCCGCAGCTGTTTTGCCCGTCGGGCAAAGCAAGGTCCTGTCGTCCGGATGAGCAAGCGACATCCGGGATCTCTGCGGGCGGATTCCCGGGTGTCGCTGCGCTCAATCGGGCTACAGGCCTCCGGCCCCGGCCTTGTATGCATTATCCCAGTTGCCATCCCCACACGCTTCGCCTTACATGCCGCCAACCCGCCCTCGGGCCGCGGCCGGGGCGCAAAAATCACACAACATTTCCAGGGGACGGAACATGGCGCGTAACATATTGATTCTAGGGGCTTCCTACGGCTCCCTGCTGGGCACGAAGCTGCTGATGGCGGGGCACAACGTGACCCTGGTCTGCCGCGCCAAGACCGCCGAGCTGATCAATCGCGACGGGACCGAGGTGCGCATCAAATTGCGCGACGAGGCGGTGCACCGCGCAATCTTCTCGCGCGACCTTCCCGGCAAGCTCGACGCCGTGACGCCGGCCAATGTCGACCTGTCGCGCTACGACATGGTCGGCCTTGCGATGCAGGAGCCGCAATACACCAACCACACGGTGCGCGTTCTCATGGTCAGGATCGCCGCGGCGAAGCTGCCGTGTCTGTCGATCATGAACATGCCGCCATTGCCTTATCTCAAGCGCATCCCGGCGCTGGCCGACATGGATCTCGAGGAGGCCTACACCAATGCGCAGGTGTGGGAGCGCTTCGAGCCGGGCCTCGTGACGCTGTGCTCGCCCGACCCGCAGGCCTTCCGTCCGCCGGAAGAAGCCGCGAACGTGCTGCATGTCGGCCTGCCCACCAACTTCAAGGCATCGGTCTTCGCCGACGACAAGCACAACAAGGTGCTGCGCGAGCTCGAAGCCGATATCGACGCGGTGACGCTCGACGGCAAGGACGTGCCGGTGAAGCTGAAAGTGTTCTCGTCCCTGTTCGTGCCGCTGGCGAAATGGTCGATGCTGCTCACCGGCAATTACCGCTGTATCACGCCGCACGAGCCGCAATCGATCCGCGACGCCGTGCATGGCGACCTCGCACGCTCGCAGACGATCTACGACCATGTCGACGCGATCGCCCGCCGGCTCGGCGCCGACCCTGAGGATCAGGTGCCGTTCGCGAAATATGCCAAGGCCGCCGAGAGCCTGCTCAAGCCGTCATCGGCCGCGCGCGCGGTCGCCAGCGGCGCGCCCTTCATCGAGCGCGTCGACCTCCTGGTGAAGCTGATCTCGCATCAGCTCGGCGTGCCCAATCCCGAGATCGACCGCACGGTCGAGACCGTGGACCTGAAGCTGAACGAGAAGATCGTGCAGGGCGGCTCGGGCGCGCAATAGCGGCGGTGCCATCTGAACGCTAATCCCACCGAAGTTCCCCGGTGATGCTGAACTCCGCCGTGGGCAACACGGCATGATTCGGCCCATGCCGCTCGACGTGCCCCGGCCGGATTGATAAGCCCCAGTCCGCGAATGATGGGACTTGAGTCGGGCATGACGGTTGCAATCGAGATGGGGCAGACCACGGCGGGCGCCGTGGCCGGCATGGACCTCGAGGAACTGCTGGCGACCCGTCTCCTGGTGCAGGGCAATTCGGGTTCCGGCAAGTCGCATCTGCTGCGGCGGCTGCTGGAACAGAGCGCGCCCTGGGTGCAGCAGGCCATCATCGACCCCGAAGGCGATTTCGTCACGCTGGCCGAGCGTTTCGGCCATCTGGTGATCGAGGCCGAGGATCACACCGAGCGCGGCCTTCAGGTCGCCGGCGAGCGCGCCCGGCTGCATCGCGTCTCCACCGTGCTCAATCTCGAAGGGCTGGACGCCGAGAACCAGATGCGGCGCGCCGCGGCCTTCCTCGGCGGACTGTTCGATGTGGATCGGGATCATTGGTATCCGATGCTGGTCGTCGTCGACGAGGCGCAGTTGTTCGCGCCGGCCGTGGCTGGCGAAGTCTCGGACGAAGCGCGAAAACTCTCGCTCAGTGCGATGACCAATCTGATGTGCCGCGGCCGCAAGCGCGGGCTTGCCGGCGTCATCGCGACGCAACGTTTGGCAAAGCTCGCCAAGAACGTCGCGGCGGAAGCCTCGAACTTCCTGATGGGCCGCACCTTCCTCGACATCGACATGGCACGCGCCGCTGATCTGCTCGGCATGGAGCGGCGGCAGGCCGAAGCCTTTCGCGATCTCGAGCGCGGACAGTTCATGGCGCTGGGACCGGCGCTGTCGCGACGCCCATTGCGCTTGAACATCGGCCCGACCGACACCAGCCCGCGCAATTCGACGCCGCGGCTGATGCCGATGCCGGAAGCCGCACTTGAGGATATGCGCGCCGTGATCCTGGCCGCGCCGCCGCCTGATGCCAGCCGACCGCAGCGCCGTCCGGCGCCTGATTTGCTCGAACAGCTCCGCGCCGCGAAGGCCGCTGCCACGCCGGAGATCCGGCCCGAAGTGATCGAGATGCCGGTCAGCGCCGAAGAGCTCGCCGAGCGGCGCGAGCGCGTCGATCGCACCCTTCGCGCCGTGCTCGCCGCGCCCGATGCCGGTTTCCGCGCCATCGGCGTGCTCTACCAGGAATTCGTGGTCCGCTGCCGCATCGAGGGTCTCGGCGCGGCTGTGCCCGACCTCGGCGAATTCCGCCGCATGCTGACGCATGCGCGCGCAGGCCTCGGCACGGATATCGCCGAAGACGATGCCTGGCAGGAGGTGACGCTGCGCGCCTCGATCCTGCCCGACGACATGCAGGGCGTGTTCATGATGATCGCGCGCGCCGCCAAGGAAGGCTGGCCCTGCCCCGGCGATGCCGCGATCGCCCGCGCCTATGGCTCGCATTCGCTGCGCCGCGCCCAGCGCCTGCTCGGCTACATGGAGGAGCAGGGCCTGATCGTCGTCCAGCTCGACGGCGGCGGGCGCAGGTTCGTGACGCTGGTGGAATTGGCCTGGGCGACGGCACCGGGCGACCCCAATGGCGATGACAAGCCGGCAGAGCCGGCGCAGAGCGCGGCTTCGGCCTGATCAGACGGTTTCAGAGCGCGCTCCCTGCTCACGCCGACTTGGCCGCATCTGCGCATTCGAGGACGTTCGGCGCGGCGAACATGCGGCGATAGAGCACGACCGAGACGAGCCAGGCGACCGCGAACAGCGCGATCACGGCGAAGCCGACATTCGCAAGCGATTCGTTGAGGCCGTCGACCAGCGTCCACACGCCGCCCGTGAGGCCGAGCCGGTCGGCGATCAGACCGAGCGCCTCGATGCCGCCGATGAACAGCGCGACCGCAACGGAGGCCCCTGTGATGGTGAGGTTGTACCAGAGCTTGCGCATGGGATCGACGAAGGCCCAGCGATAGGCGCTCACCATCAGCGCCGAGTCCGCAGTGTCGACCAGTGCCATGCCTGCTGCGAACAAGGCGGGGAAGATGAGAACGTCGGCGAGCGAGGCGCCGCGCGCGGCTTCGCTCGCGGAAATGCTGAGCAGGCCGACCTCGGTTGCGGTGTCGAAGCCGAGGCCGAACAGGAAGCCGAGCGGATACATATGCCAGGGCTTTGTCACCAGGCGGAACATCGGACCGAGCAGCCGCGCCAGGACGCCACGATTGGCGAGCAGCTTGTCGAGGCCTTCGGCATCGTGAACGCCCTGCTCGCGCGCCGCGCGGAAGGTCCGCCACAGGCCCGCGAAGATCACAAGGTTGATCGCTGCGATCACCAGCAGGAACAGCGCCGACACCGACGTGCCGATGAAGCCGCCGATCTCCCTGAGCAGGCTGTCGCCGCCAAGGCCGACCACGCCGAGCGCCAACAGCATGGTCGCGACCACGACGATGGTGGAATGGCCGAGCGCGAAATAGAGGCCGACGCTGCGCGGCGCACCGCCCGCCTGCATCAGCTTGCGCACGACGTTGTCGATCGCGGCGATGTGGTCGGCATCGACGGCATGGCGAAGGCCAAACACCCAGGCAAGCAGCGCGGTCGCCATGATTGTCGGCCGGTCGCCGAACGCCGCGAAGGCCCAGGCCCATGCAGCGATGTTGGCGGCGAGAAGCCCACCGAACAGCAGCACCAATCCGGGCTCGACCGCCCGCAAGGACCATCTCGTCACGACAATCATTCCGTCCGCTGCACGCCCCATCGCGGCAGCGGTATGATATTTTCATAGAATGATCACACGAGCCAGTGCAATTCCGGCGAGCCGCTTTGCAGTCATGCTTGCGGCCGTCCTTCGAGACGCCCGCTTCCGCGGGCCCTCAGGATGAGGTCTTGTTTCGCGGCGATATGCCAGACCCTCATGGTGAGGAGCCCGCCAACGGCGGGCGTCTCGAACCATAAGGCTGAGATCAAGCTACGCCGCCTCGGAGCCGCCGAGATAGGCATCCCGCACGCGCGGGTCGTCCTTCAGCGCCCGCGCGGGACCTGACAGCACGATCTTGCCGGTCTGCAGCACATAGGCCTCGTGCGCGATCTCGAGCGCAAGGCTGGCGTTCTGCTCGACCATGAACACCGAGACACCCTCTTGGTTGATGGTGCGGATCAGCTCCAGCACGCGATCGACATAGAGCGGCGACAGGCCCATGGTCGGCTCGTCCATCACGATCATCCTGGGACGGCTCATCAGCGCACGCGCCATCGCCACCATCTGCTGCTCGCCGCCGGAGAGCGAGCCGGCCCGCTGCGACAGCCGCTGGCCGAGCTTTGGAAACAGCGTGAGCATCTTGTCGAGATCCTGCGCCACCGCGTCGCGGTCGTTGCGCACGAAGGCGCCCATCAGGATGTTTTCGCGGACGCTCATGTCGGCGAACAGCCGCCGTGCCTCCGGCACCGAGGCGATGCCGCGGCGGACGATCTGCGGCGTGGTCAGATCGATCAGCGAGGCGCCATCGAAGGTCACGTCACCCGAGCGTGGTTTCACGAGGCCCAAAATGATCTTCATCGTCGTCGACTTGCCGCTGGCATTGCCGCCGAGCAGGCAGACGATGTGCCCACGCGCGACCGTGATCGAGAGATCAAAATGCACCTGGGCCTGACCGTAGAAGGTGTTGACATCAGACAGCGTCAGCAGCGGTTCGGGTGCGCTCGTCGTCATGCCGCGCTCTCCTGCTCCGCCGCTCCCGACAGACCGTGGCCGAGATAAGCCTCGATGACCTTGGGATCGCCACGCACCTGTTCACCCGGACCTTCCGCGATCTTTTTGCCCTCGTCCATAACGATGACGCGGTTGGAGAGACGCATCACCATCTCCAGCTTGTGCTCGATCAGGAGGATCGTCAGCCCTTCCGCCTTCAACTCGGCGACGAGGCCCTGCATCTCCGCGGTTTCGGTCGGGTTCATGCCGGCGGTCGGCTCGTCCAGCAGCAGCAGGCGCGGCCTCAAGGCGAGCGCACGCGCGATCTCGACACGGCGGCGGTTGGCGTAGGACAGGCTATAGGCGGGCTGGTCGATCCGCGGCAGCAGCCGCTCGCCGAAGCGGGCGAGGATGGCCTTCACCTCTTCACGCAGCCGCTCCTCCTCGTCCCTGACGCTCGAAGGGCGCAGCAACGCCAGTCCCAGTTCGAGCAGTGGGCCGATCACCGGCACCGCCGGCTTCACGGCGCGCAGCCGCGTATGCGCGCCGATCAGGACGTTGTCCATGACGCTGAGATTGCCGAACACGCGACCGAGCTGGAAGGTGCGCGCGATACCCTGGCCTGCCAGCCGCTCCGGCGAGAGACCCGTGATGTCCTGCCCTTCGAAGCTGACATTCCCGGCATCGGGACGATCGAGCCCGGTCACGAGATTGAACAGCGTCGTCTTGCCGGCGCCGTTCGGGCCGATGATGCTGATCAGCTCGCCCTTGGCGAGATCGAGATCGATGGCGTCCACTGCAGTGAGGCCGCCGAAGCGGCGCGTCAGCCCGCGCAGCGACAGCATGATGTGCTGCTCCGCCATCACATCGTCCCCAGCAGGCCCTGCGGCCTGAACCGCACCAGCAGCAGCAGCACGATGCCGTAGATCAGGATGCGATACTCCGCCGCGATCCTGAAGACTTCGGGCAGGCCGACCAGCGCGACCGCTCCGACGATGGCCCCGACGACATTGCCGAGGCCGCCGAGGATGACGACCGTCAGCGCCAAAATGGATTGCTGCGTGTTGAAGGTCTCGTGGTTGATGTAGGAATAGAGATGCGCGGCGATGCCGCCGCTGATGCCGGCCGCGAAGCCGCCGAAGATGAAGGCCAGCGATTTGTAGCGGTTCAGGCTGAGGCCGTAGGCGCGCGCGGCAATGTCGTCGTCGCGGATAGCGCGAAAGCTGCGGCCGAGATGCGAGCCGAGCAGGCGCGCCTGCAACAGCGCCAGCACGACCATCACGATAAAGCTGAACCAGTAGATCGATGTCGGGCTGACCAACTCATAGCCAAACAGCGACAGCGGCGGGATACCTGAAATACCAATGGGGCCGCGCGTAACGCTTTCCCAGTTCAAAATCACCAGCGACACGATCTCGCCAATCGCGAGCGTCGCGATCGACACATAGTGTCCGCGCAGGCGGAACGACGGCGAGATCAGCGCGGTGCCGAGCGCCGCGCTCATCAGGCCGCCGCCGATGATGGCGAGGCCGACGGGAATAGCAAAGGTTAGTGACAGCAGCGCGGAGGTATAGGCACCGATCGCCAGCAGCGCCGCATGTCCGAGCGAGACCTGCCCGATGGTGCCGGCAACCAGCGTGAGGCTGAGCGCGAGCATGCCGAGCAGCCAGGCATTGATGAGCGTCTGGAGAACGTAGAAGGACACGGGGAAGAACGGCAGGATCGCGAAGATCGCAGCCGCGACCAGCAACGCCCAACGCGGGATACGCACGGGACGGCTCGGCGCAATGAAAGTGCCTGTGAGCGGCTCGGGAGGGGCCTGCCTGGCGCTTGCGAACAGGCCGTTCGGACGCAGCACCAGCACGACGACCAACAGCAGGAACGCGAACAGATTGCGGTAGCTGGTGCCGAACACGGCGACGCCGTAGCTCTCGACCAATCCGAGCAGCAGGCTGCCGATCACCGCGCCGGGCACATTACCGGCACCGCCGACGACTTCGGCGACGACACCTTTGAGCGTCGCCTGAAGGCTCATCGCGGTGTCGATCTGGTTGTAGTACATGCCGACCAGCAGCCCGGAGACGCCACCGAGCGCAGCCGCGATGCCGAACACGGCTTGATTGACGCGGTTGACGTCGACGCCCATCTGCATCGCGGCGTCGCGGTCCTGCGCGGTGGCGCGGATGGCCCAGCCGAGCTTGCTGTAGCGCAGGAACACGAACAGCAACAATGCGCTGGTGAGGCCAACGCCGGCGATGAGCAGATCGAGCGGACCGATGGTGCCGCCACCGACCTGGAAGCGGACATCAGGCAGCTGGCTCGGCAGCGCGCGCGGGTTGGGCGAGAAGGTCAGCATCACCAGCTGATCGAGCACGAAGCTGATGCCGATGGTCGCGAGCAGCGGCGCGATGCGCACCGAGTTCTGCAGCGGACGCAGGCCGAACCGTTCGATAATCAACCCGACCAGCGCCGAGGCTGCCGCAACGATGATGATCGTCAGGGGGAGCGGCGTATGCAGCTGCACCACCGCGACCCAGCCGATATAGGCCCCAACGAGGTAGATCGACCCTTGCGCAAAGTTGATCAGCCGGCTGACGCCAAAGATCAGCGCGAGCCCGACAGCAACGAGGGCGTAGACATTGCCGACGATCAGCCCGTTGATCGTGTAGTCGAGCCAGGAAGACATCATGTCAGGTCGGCTTGCCGTCCCAGAGCGCGAACTGGCCCTTGCGCACGACGAGCTCAGCGTTCATGGCGCCCTTGACGCGGCGGCTCGCGACGTCGAACGTCGCGGCGCCGAAGATCACGCTCGGGACATCCTTTACTTTCATGAAGGCGTCGCGGACGGCACGGCGATCGGTGCCGCCGATCTTGACCACGGCGGCCGCCATGTTCATCGCGTCATAGGCGTAGGCGTTGAAAGCATCGGGCTCCAGCCCATTGTACTTCTTCTTGAAGCCCGCGATGAATTTCTGCACCTCGGGCCGCGGGTCTTCCGGGAAGTAGCGCGTGCCGACGTGGACGTCCTCGACAGCCTCGCCGCCAAGCTCCAGGAATTTTGGCGAGTAGACCGAGCTTGCCGCGCAGATCACCTGCTTGAGCCCGACCTGGCGCGCCTGACGCGCGATCAGCGCGCCGTCGGAATAGTAGGAGATCAGGATCAGCCCGTCCGGATTGGCGTCACGCACGCGCACCAGCGTGGAACGGAAGTCGCGCTCCTCGGCGATATAGCCTTCGGTGATCGCGATCTCCGCGCCATATTCCTTCGCGGCGTTGACGAAATAATCGCGGCTGGTGCGGCCCCAATCGGTGTTGAGATGCAGCACCGCGAGCTTCTTCAGGCCAAGCTTCTTCACGGCATAGGCCGCCAGCAGCGGCTGTTCGTCGGCCTGGCTGACCGACGTGCTCCACATGAAGTCACCGCCCTTGGTGAAATCAGGATGCGAATTGGTGAAGCCGAACTGCACGAGGCCCGCACGCTGATAGATCGGGGAGGCCGCCATCGAGGCGGGACTGGAGAAGTCGCCGAGCTCCAGCACGATGCGGGGATCGGAGACGAATTTCTGCGCGATCGCCACCGACTGGCGGGGGTCGCTCTGGCTGTCTTCAAAACTGTAGGCGAGCTTGCGGCCGTTGATACCGCCACCGGCCAGGATGTCGTCGAGCGCGAGATCGAAGCCCTGCTTCCATTGCGTGCCATATTGGGCATTCGGCCCCGTGAGGGGACCGCTGACGCCGAGCAGGATCGGCTCGGAGGTGTCAGCGAAGGCAGCACGCGAGAGTGCTGTTCCCGCTATTGCGGCGGCAAGCGAGCCCTTGACCAGGGTACGGCGATCGATGTTGCTCATGAAAGGCTCCATCCACTCAGGTGTTGAAACAAAGCAGCAATTCTTGTGCCGATGAGATTGCCTATTTCGAGGGCTCGCCGAGCGACAGCATCAGCCGGTTCGCCCAGTTGAAGAACGAGGCGCCGTTGATGACGTCGACGATCTCGGAATCGTCGAGACCGGCACGGCGCAGCTCCGCGATATTGTCGGGACCGAACGCGACCGGCGTCGCGGCCAGTGCCACCGAGGCCTTGACCACGGCGTTCCAGCGCTCGCCGAGATCGGCCTTGACCCCCTCGTCGAGCAGCCGCTGCACGTCGTCGCGGCGCTTGGAATAGGTGCTGGCGAAACGCGCATGCACCGAGGCGCAATAGATGCAGCCATTGTAGCGCGAGGTCGCGGCGGCCGCGAGCTCACGCTCAGCGCGCGGCAGGCCGTCGGCGACGTTGTAGAAGATGTCCTTGTCGGTCTTGGTGCGGGCTTCCAGCACCTCGGGATCGCGCACCAGCAGGCGGAAATATTCCGACTTGGCACGCGAGCGATCGACGAGGCCGGCGAAATGCCGCTCGGTCAGCTCGGTCTCGGGCAGCGGCTCGATCCACGACACCCAGCCGAGCTCATCCTGGGTGAAAACGACGGGCGGATTGACGGCGGCGCTCATGATGCAGCCTCCTCTTATGCGTTCACGGCGGCGAGCGTGCGCAAGCCGCTGACGACCCGCACCTGAAACGACAGGAACGCGACGAGTTGGGAGAATGTGACGATGCCGGTGTTCGACCAGCCGGCGGCAAGCAGCGTCTTCATATCGGTCGATGCCGCATCGCGCGGCCGGAACACCAGCAGATGCGCATGCTCGAGCGCCGCGACGAGCCGGGCGCCGAGAGCGGATCTGCGCTCCGCACTGACGCGAAAAATAAGACCGGCCGTGTTCTCGACCGACAGCGGACCGGCGGGAAAGGAGCCATACGGACCCGAGGTCTTGCCCCGCGCGATCTCAACCTCAATCGCCTCGGCCAGACGTGCGCCATCCGCAGTCGCCGCAAGCTTCTCGCGATAGAAGACGGCAACGGGCGACTCGCCATGAAGCCCGGTCACGAAGGCCGCGACCGCGGCGCGTTCGAGCAGCGAAAAATCGCCGGCGTCGATCGGCTCGAACAGTGAGAGATAGCTCTTCTGCGCGCTCTCGCGCGCTTGCAGGCGCTTTGCGCGAATGGCGTCCAGAGCCGATCCCGGCTTGATTCCAACAAGCGTGTCGATGATGTCAGGCGTACTCATCATAAGGCCTCGTACAATCTATAAAATCCCGATCAGCCCGCCAGGGCCACTTCGGGCGCTGTCTTGGTCCAGCCCAGCGCCGGCGCGACCTTGTCCGCGACGAGCTCGATCGAGCGCAGGACGTAAGGGTGCGGCGCATCGACCGAATGGACCTGGAAGACCAGATCAGTCACCCGATCGAGCGTGGCATCCGTGCGCAGCGAGGCAACGACCTCGTCAGCGCCGCCGACATGGGTGTCGAAGGACTTGATCATCTCCTCCAGCGTCTCGCCGGGAGGAAGGTGACCGCCCTTCATGAATTGCGGCAGCGCGCGGCGCAACCCGATGTCTGCGAGACGCATCGCCTCACGATGATCGTCGGCAACGAACACGCTGCGCGACGCCATGATCCGCGGTTCAGCGCCTGGCGGCAGCGCTTCGAGATAGGCGTCGATGATCGGGTTCTGGATCTCGGCGAGCGTGGCCCTTGGCGCGTCCTTGGCCCGCGGCTGGGTGCGCGAGAGCAAGAGGCCATCGCCAGCCTTGCCGGCGCGCGCGCCGCCCGTCACCGAGAATGTCGCCTGCCAGATGCGCTTGTCCAATTGCGGCCGCTGCGGATAGAGCGTGTCGCCACCGTCGAGCGGCTTGCCGGTCAGCGCCGCGCGGACGACCTCCAGATTGCGGGCAAAGATCTCATTGCGCTGGGTGCCGTCGAGGCCGAAGGCGGCAAAGGCCGACGGGTTGCCGCCGGTGCCGACGCCGAGCTCGAAGCGGCCGTCGCAGAGGAGATCGAGCACCGCGGCGTCTTCCGCGACCCGCACCGCATTCTCGAGCGGCAGCGTGACGATGCCAGTACCGAGGCGGATGCGCGAGGTTTGGGCTGCGACATAACCGAGGAACGTGAAGGGCGACGGCAGGCCACCCTCACGCTCGTGAAAATGATGCTGCGCAATCCACGCGGAATCGAGGCCGGCCTTCTCGGCGCGGACGATCTGCTCGGCCGCGAAGCGATATCGCTCGGCGGCCGGGGCTTCATCAAGAAGCCGCGTGAAAAACCCCAGGCGTTTCAGGTTTGCAAAGCGTTTCATACGACCCCTGTCGGGCGAGGATTGCCATGGCGGCGATGATGTCGGTTGCTTGAGCCCGACACAAGCGGGCAATGCGCAAGGCTGCCCGCCGGGATCGCCCTGCGCTGGAGCTGGGCAGATTGCCTACCAGCTCGGCAGCACCGCGCCCTTGAACTTGGTCAGGACGAACTCTCTCACCTCAGGCGTGTGATAGCTGTCCACCAACACCTTGACCCAAGGCTTGTCCCTGTCGGCGGTGCGAACCGCGATCAGGTTGACATAGGGGCCCTTCGGGTCCTCGCGCAGGATCGGATCCTTGACGGGATCGAGGCCGGCCTGCGTCGCATAATTGGTGTTGATCGCGGCGGCATCGACGTCGTCGAGCGCGCGCGGCGCCTGCGCGGCATCGACCTCGATGAACTTCAGCTTCTTGGGATTTTCGGCGATGTCGAGCACCGTCGGCTTGAAGCCGATGCCGTCCTTCAGCTTGATCACGCCCTTGTCGCGCAGCAGCAGCAGCACGCGGCCGCCATTGGTCGGATCATTCGGGATCGAGATCTTGCCGCCCTCGGGGATATCCGCGAAGGCCTTGTGCTTCTTCGAATAGACACCGATCGGGAAGTTCACGGTCAGGCCTGCGGCTTCGATCTTGTAGCCGCGATCGGCCTTCTGGTTGTCCAGATAAGGCTGGTTCTGGAACGAATTGGCCTGGATCTCGCCCGCATCGAGCGCGGCGTTCGGCACGACATAGTCGGAGAATTCGATGAGCTGGATGTCGAGGCCCTGCTTGGCGGCGACCGGCTTCACCGCCTCGAGGATCTGCGCGTGCGGACCCGGCGTCACGCCGATCTTGATGGTCTCTGCGGATGCCGCGGCCGACCAGACGGCGAGCAGGGTCGAGAGGATCAGGGGGAGGCGAAACGACATCCAGGTCTCCACAGGTCTGCAGCAATGATTGGAACCGTATTCGCTTCTCCGCCGCGCGAAATCAATGAAATGGAAATCCAAATTGGCTGCCGGGGCGGGCGAGGCTTTCTCCATTCGGCGTGAAACGGGAAACGAATTCTCGGCGACAGCGGCACTTTGTGCAAGCGTGACGCGTATCACGGCATGGCGGCGCGCGCAGAGCGACATTGGCGAAAGACCAGCCAGGAGAGCAGCCATGACCGCCCTCGCCACCCCAAAGCTCACCAACCGTGACCATTTCGAATGTTTTGCGCTGTACGCCCTGCTCCAGGGCGTGCCGTTCTATTCCGCCGTCGCATTGACGATGAAGCTGATCAATGCGTCCGAATTCGTCGGCGAGCCCTTTGGTGCCGCGAATTTCATTGCGATGGCGTCAACTCTTCACGCGCTGGTGACGCCGTGGCTCGGGCCGAAATTTCCGCATTTCTTCAGACACTGCTTTGAGCCGCTGTTCGCCGATCCCGCGCTGTCCTTCTCCGAAAAGGTCACGCGTTGGCTGGCGCAGCCAAACACGCCGCTCAAGTTGCTGAGCAATTTGCTGCTGCTGTCGGCGCTGGCCGTCGGCGTTGCCGGCATGCAGTGAGCCTGTCTACTCGGTCCGCCACGTTGCGGGCGACAGCATGATCAGGACGCAGATCAGGGCATAGGCGGCGAGCGACACCGCGACCATGGTGGCGAGCCCCGCCATGCCCGCGCCAAAGCTTGCCACCGCGATCCAGCCGCCTCCGGCCGCGATCAGGATGCGTGCGACCGAAGAGGCGAGCGGGCCGACGGCGCGACCGGTGCCTTGGACCGCGAAGGACGTCACGAAACCGAAGCCGAGCGCGGCATAGGCCGGCGCGACGATGCGCAAATAAGCCATGCCCTCGCTCACCACCTCCGCATCGTGGCTGAAGAGATTGAGCCAGGCCGTCGGAAAGATTGCGACCAGCAAGCCGATCGCGCCAGTCATGGCCATGCCGACCACGCCGCTGATCCAGCCGATCTTCCGGGCCCGCGCCGTCTGCCCGGCTCCCATGTTGACGCCGACCATGGTCAGCGTCGCCGTGCTGATGCCGAACAGCAGCGGGATCATGATGTAGTCGAGCCGTGAGGCGATGCCGTAGCCGGCGAGCGCAGACGTGCCGAACAGGCCGACCGCGCCGGTGACAAGGATGACGGTGAGATTGGTGAACACCGCGTTGAGCGCGGTGGGAATGCCGACCTTCAGCATGTCGCCAAAGATCTTTGCACGCAAGGGCACGACATGCAGTCGCAGGCCGGTCGCGCCCGAGGCCATGTAGCGCAGCAGGAACAGCATCGCCGCGCCGTAATAGAGGCCGAAGGCGACCCCGGCACCGCCGATGCCGAGCCGCGGGATCGGCCCGAAGCCGAAGATCAGCGCCGGCGAGACCGGAATGGTCACGATCGCGCCGACCAGCGTCACCAGCGCGGGCACCCTGACATTGCCGGAGCCGCGCAGCGCCGCCGCCTGGAGATTGACGATCCACACCGGAATGGCGCCGGCAAACAGATAATTGGAATAGGTGGTGGCCGCAGCGAGTGCATCGCCCGCGCCGCCGAGAGTGCGATAGAGCCATGGGCCGCCGAGGATCACGCCCAGCGTGAACACGCCGCCGGCAATGATCGCGAGCACCACAGCATGAAACAGCGCCGCCTCGGCGTCATCACGACGGCCCGCACCGACCGCGCGCGCCACCGAAGATGCAACGCCGGAGCCGAACCCGCCGTTCGACATCATGGTCATCAGCATGAAGATCGGGAACACCAGCGCGGCGCCCGCCAGCGCATCGGTGCCGAGGAAGCCGACATAATAGGCCTCGGCGATGTTCACCGCGGTCTGGGCGACGAGGACGGTGACGGTCGGCAGCGCGAGCTTGAGCAATGTGGGGAGGATCGGCGCATGCAGCAGCGCGGCGCGTCGTTGCTCGGCTGCGCCTGGAGCCGCCGGTGCGGCTGCCTGGCGAAGCGGGGCCGCGGTGTGGGCCGCGAATGGCGTGGCGGACGGGGCCGGCGCGGCGACATCCTCAACTGACATGGGTTCGGTCCTGTGAATCCGTCGGACCGCCCCATCGGCCGTCCATTGAATTATGATCATAATGTATTATTATGATCGTAATGCAATAGGTTCCGCTGTATAATTTGTGGCGGGGGCCGGAAGCCGGGTCGCGGGAGGCGGAATTGGCGCGCTACGACAAGGGACAGCGGGACGCGACGCGACGGCACATTCTCGATGTCGCCTCGGCGCAGTTCCGCGAGAGCGGCATCGCCGCGGTCGGCCTCGCCGGCATCATGGCGGAGGCGGGCCTCACCAACGGCGCCTTCTACACGCACTTCGAGTCCAAGGAAGATTTGGTGCGTGCGGTGCTGTGTGACGCGCTGGAGCGGCGCGAGCAGCGGCACAAGGACAATCTCGAAAACGGCGTTCCGGTCGAGACCACGATCCGCGACTACCTCTCCCCCAGGCATCGCGACCATGCAGCGACCGGTTGCCCGACCGCCGCGCTGGTCTCCGAGATCGCTCGGCATCCGAAGACGACGCGCGATGCCTTCACCGGAAAGATGTCGGACATCATCGCACTGATGGCGGCGCAGATGCCGGATGGTTCGGCGGCGGAGCGGCGGCGGCGCGCGATCTCGGTCTATGCGACCATGGTCGGCGCGCTGCAATTGTCGCGCGCGGTGAACGACAGGAAATTGTCGGAGGAGATTCTGGAGAATGCGGTTGAGGCTGCGCTCACGCTTGCGAACAGACCGTGATGGATTCGAGATCGACCGCCACCCGGAAATCTTGCGGCCGCTCAAGTGTGGCCATTTCCAGGCCGCTGCAATGAATCTCTTGCCGGAGCAACACTACGAAACTTGATGCGATTGCGCCGGCCGGGTTAGCGTTGCTGGCGGCCTTACAACTTCCCCAAGTTCGTTTAGCTCGCACCGGATCGCCGCCTGGATGTTTCAGGCGGCGATCCGGCACTGCCGCCGCGCAACGTCGCTAGATAATTTCGTTTTGCCGAAGTACCTCGATCGCCGCTGCGTCATAGCCGAGTTCGGCGAGGACACGATCGGTATGCTCGCCGAGAGTCGGCGGGCGGCTCACGATCTCACCCGGCGTTTCCGACAGACGTACAGCGGCTCGCACCACCGGCGCGGGTTTCGGCAGGCCCGGATAGTCGACGTCCTGCATGAAGCCGGCGGCACGAATGTGCGGATGATCGAGCGCCTGCTGCGGGCTCAGCACCGGCCCGGTCGGAATCATCGCCTTGCCCAGCGTGTCGACCGCTTCCTGCGTGGTACGCTCGGCGCACCAGCGTGCCATCCGCTCGCTGATGACGGGGCCGTTGTTGCCGCGGCTGATATCGTCGGCAAAGCGCGGATCGTTCAACCACTGGTCTTCCTCACCCATCAGCTTGGCCCAGCGCTTGAACAACGGATGGCCCGTGACCTGGCACAGCACCCAGCCGTCTTTGGTGCGGTAGATGTCGGCCGGCGCGGCGGTCTGGCCGAGATTACCGGTCGGAACGCGATTGACGTTGATGACGGCCTGCTCGATCAGCGTGGCATTGGTGAAGGACAGAGCGGTCGCAAGCAACGCGCCCTCGACGATCTGCCCGCGCCCGGATTTCGCGCGTTCCATCAGCGCCGCGAGCGTGCCGAACGCACAGTGCAGCGCAGTGCCGAAATCGACCCAGTTCACCGCGGCACGGTAGGGCGGATCGCCGGCACCGGTCATGTACACCGACCCCGACATGACCTGGCCGACACCGTCGAAGCCGACGCGGTCGGACCAGGGCCCCGGCCCGCCGAACGCGGTGGCCGTCGTCAGGATAATGTCGGGCTTGATCGCCTTCAGCGAGTCGTAATCGAGCTTCATCGCGCGCAGGGTCTGCGGCGGCAGATTGGCGACGACCACGTCCGCGGTCGCAATCAGGCGGCGCATCACTTCCTGCCCCTCCGGCTTCATCGGATCGAGCGTGATGCACTTCTTGTTGCGGTTGACCTGGAGGAACAGCGCGCCTTCGCCGCCTTCACCGACCGGCGCCACGAAGCGATCCTCGCTGCCATCGCGCTTTTCCACGCGGATGACCTCGGCCCCGAATTCGGCCAGCAAGGTCGCGCAATAGGGACCCGCGATATAGCGCCCGAAATCCAGGACGCGCACGCCTTCCAGAACTCCCCCCATCGATCCCTTCCCTTATGTCTTTCGCCCAGATTACAGGGACTGACTACCACGGCAAGGCGGCAACGGGCATGACGCCCCGGCCCTCGAGATGTGATCGGCGAACAGTTTCGGCTGGCGGAAATTCTGCTCTAGTATGACCAATCCGTCCCTTAAGCCGGAGCGCATAGCCATGCCGCAACAATTCGATCGATCCGCAGAAGATCTCGGCAACGCCGTCCATTTCGAGCACGTCAACATCCAGGTGCCGGATCAGCGCCTGGCGACCTTATTCTATGTCACGGGACTTGGGCTCACACGCGATCCCTATCTGATGGTGTCCGACACCAACATGTGGATCAACGCCGGACGGAGCCAGTTTCATCTGCCAAGCGGGAGGCCGCAGGTGCTGCGCGGCCATACTGGCCTCGTCATCGAGGGCCGCGAGGCACTCCTTGCACGACTGGCATCGGTCGCAAAGAAGCTCGAGGGGACGACGTTCGCCTTCACCGAACACAACGACCATGTCGAGGCCATCTGTCCGTGGGGCAACCGCATGCGCGTCCATGAGCCGGACGCGGCGCGCTTTGGGCGCATCACGCTCGGCATTCCCTATGTCGAGTTCGATGTGCCGGTCGGAACGGCGCCGGCGATCTCCACCTTCTATCCTGACATCATGGGCATGCCGGCGACTTTGCGGAATGGCGACGGCGCGGTTGCGGCGGTGAAGACGGGCCGCGACCAGCATCTCTTGTTTCGCGAGACCGATCGGCCGCAGGGCGACTATGACGGGCACCATGTGCAGATGTACATCACCGACTTCTCGGGTCCCTACCGCAAGCTGCTCGCACGCAAGCTGATCTCCCGCGAGGACAACCAATACCAGTACCGGTTCTGCGACATCGTCGATCTCGACAGCGGCAAGGCGCTGTTCACGGTCGAGCACGAGGTGCGCAGCGCGACTCACCCGATGTTCATGCGGCCGATGGTCAATCGCAATCCTGGGGTCACCAATCGCAATTACGCGTTCGGCCACGACCAGACGTCATGGGCGATGGGGCCGGACATCTACGAAGGATAGCGGCGGCACCGTGCTGCCGCATGCGACTGTCGCGCCGACGGATCGACACGACAAAAGAAAAGCCCCGGCGGTTTCCCGCCGGGGCTAAAGTCAGGTCGTTAGACCGATCTTACCAGTTGCGCTGAGCGCGGAGGATCATGGCGATCGAGTCCTGGTCCTTCAGCTCGTAAACCGCAGTCGGCTTGGCGGTGTTGACGTTCGGGACGAGGCCAACCGTACCGGAGTACTTCTGGTCGAGGTGGGTCCAGGACACGTCAGCCGAGAACGTCAGGTTCTTGACCGGGGTCCAGCGGGTGACGATACCGAGCTGGCCGATCGCGAAGTCCGGGTTACAGCCGGTGACACCAGCCAGGCCGCCGAACACGCCGCCAGCACCGCCGGCGCCGCAGAGGGTGGTCTTGGCCAGCGTACCGAACTGAGCCTGAGCGTAGGCACCGTAGAGCGCCGAGTTCCAGTACGCATCCCAGTTGTGGGTGTAAGCGCCGCGGAAGCCCCAGGTCTTGACGGTTTCCTGCGAGCCGCCGGTCACGTACACCGTGTCGGGAGCGCTGGCGAAGCCAAGGCTGCCGTAAGCGCCAGCAGCGCTCGAGTTGCCGTACAGCGCGTAGGAGCTGCCCGACAGGTTCTGGAAGTTGTAGCGGGTCGCGCCGTCGGTGTAGACGCCCTGGATGTTGATCGTGTCACCCGCGCCAGTCGGGATGTTCTTGATCGACAGAGCGAGCTGCACAGCCCAACCCCACTTGTCGTCGGGGTGGCCGGTGGTCTCGCTGGCGCCGTAATAGCCAACGTGGTTGTCATGCGCAGCAACCGACGCCTGGAACAGGCCCCAGGCCTGGTCGACACGCACCTGAGCAACGAGGTTCGGCGAACGGGTGCCGCCGATGGCGTTGGTGCCGTACGAGCCGCCGATCATGCCGCCCGCGGTCGCGCCGGTCATGTTGATGTTGCCGGCCTGATAGTAGGCCGAGACGTCTTCAGCCGAGAACGACGCCGTGATGCCCTGACCAAAGTCAGCGGTGTAGGTGAACTGGTTGACACCAGTGACCGTGCCGCTGCCGCCGACGAGGTTGTCGGTGATGTTGCCGGGATAGTTGGTCCAGGGCGCGTCGAACTGCGACACGGCCTTACCCATGGTGAAGCCGGCGAACTGGATGAAGGCATAGTACACGCCGAGCGCACCGCCCGAGGTGTTGCCGTCGGTGCCGTTGACGCTGCCGCTGCCATTCGAACCGACGAGGGCGGTGCCCGCAGCGTTCAGACCGAGCGAACCGCTGTACTGGGTTCCACCCGTTCCCGAACCGGTCGGGGTATAGTTGCCGCTCGTCCAGGTGAAGACACCGTCGAAGAAGGTGCGGACCACGCCGTACTCGGTCGCGGTGCGGGTGTCGATGTTGAGGTCTTCACGAGCGCGCATCGTGTAGTAGTTCATCATGCGGTTGCGAGCACCGGCAGTGCCGCTCTGGTTCGGATTGAAGTCCGAGTTGGTACCGAGGTTCAAATCGGCACGCACGTAGCCACCGAGCTTGATGCAGGTGTCGCTGCCCGGGATGTAGTAGAAGCCGGCGCCGTACAGCGAGCAGACCTTCACGTATTCGACCGCTTTGGCCTTCACGGGAAGATCGGCGGCGAACGCACCGGAAGCGGCCATCAGGCCGGCAGCCGTGCCGAGAAGAAGCGTCTTCGTAAACTTCATTAGTAAACCTCCAGGTCGGTTCAGGGGGCCCGGCTCCTGGACGGAGGCCGCTCTACCCTCTTTAATTTCCGTTCAATTCAGATCCGCACTGAGGGTCCGGACTGAAACGACAGCGAGGTGCCCCCCCTCCGTCGTGGCTTCACATATAGTTTATAAAAACAACTGCCTCAATTTATTGATTTGGTGAATCACAAGTTCGAGGGGCGATGTTGCTTGCGGGCAACAGGAGGCTGGCGCGGCAGCTACAAGCCCTTGTATCTCAAAAGAAAAAGCCCTCAGGGGGCATCCCGAGGGCTTTCTTGGAGGTCTCGCATCGCTGTCCGTCGACATGGTCAAGAGCAGCAAGATTGAGTATGACGAGGCGTAATTTACTTAATTGTTTTTTGCAAGCATTTAATCGCCAGACGATTTCACCCTTTCGGTGTCTAAAACTATCGTCGATGCGCGATCTTAGAGACGCCTCCCCAATATCCCATTAAAAGACAGTGATAAGACAAGGGGGGGAAAAGCCACATGATCGAGAAGAAACTCGACAGGGCGATTACGGACTTCATCTGGAACGTCGTCGAGATTAACTCTCAGCTGGAGGATATCCATAGCAGCTGGGCCGGACTGCTGGGCATTACCGAGCCACAGTGGTTGATCTTGATGGCCATCACTGAACTGGACGAGGGACAGGGCGTCGCTGGAATCGACATTGCGAACAAGCTGCGCGTTCACCCGGCCTTTGTGACCAACCAGACCAAGACCCTCGAAAAGAATGGCTTCCTGTCGCGGCGTCCCGGAGCGGACGATGCACGCTTCGTCCTGATGTCGCTGACGGCAAAGGCGACGACAGACATCGAGAAGCTCTCCAAGCGAAAGCTCGCCCTGAACTCGACCATGTTCAACGATCTCGACGAGAAGACGTTGGCTACCCTGAACACTGCGCTCGCAACGATCGCCAAGAACGCCCGACTGGCGGCGCGATTGCTGGCCATCGACGTCTCGTAGCTCGAGCTGCCGCGAACGCTCTCGGCTAGAGATAGGCAACAGGATCGAGCTGACGGGCAGGCCCGAACTTGTCGTCGAACCAATCGAAAACGAAATCGTCCACGGCAACGAAATTCTCGATCTCTCCCAGTGGGCTCCGGATCGCGTTCGGGATGACGACCGAGCAATGCGCCCCGGACTCGCGGTAGGCTGCTTGCAGTTCGAGTGCGTCCTCCTCCCGCACCATCGAGCGCCGCCCCACCGCCACGAGAATCGGACAGGGCACGCGACGCGCCGTCGGCAGGGACCGCGTCGGGCCGCCGCCGCCGACCTCATGCCAGACACCGGTTATCCAGCGAACCGACGCGCGAAGTCGGTGCGAGGCCCAAAAGCCCCCGTCACACACCGCAGCGGCGATCCTGCGATCCGAACAGGCCAGGCGTGAAGCGTGGCTGGCGCCTGCTCCTTCGCCATAAACAGCGATCCGGTTCGAATCGACGTCCGCTCGACCGTCCAGATAGTCGAGCCAGCAACCAAGAGCATGCTCGGGCCGGCGTGAGCGAGAAACAGATGCATTGCGCCCGTCGACGATCAGCAACGACACTCTTCGGCCAAGCAAGGCCGGGAGCAGCCGGGCCAGCATCGCGCTCAGATCGGCTTCCTCGTCGCCGACACAGATGACCGCGGGTGCGGAAGCGCCATCGCAAGCCGCCGAGACGAAGAAGCCCTCGAGCGTCCCTTGATCAAGATAGTCGATTTCCACGCGCTCAATCCGCTCGGCCCAGCGATCTCCAAGCTTGCCGAGGCTAAGGCCGATCTTGTCCGCGAGAACGATGCCTGCCGCATCTTCGGAGGAGGACAGACTTCTTGCGACTTCGTGGGCCGTCATCGCACACAGATAGGATTCACTGACAAATCGGGACGGACCTGCTTCGCCCGCGGATTCGGCGAGCACGAGGTAGTCGTCACCTACTCTCGCCCAATCCGATACCCATCTTCGCCTCTGCGCGTCACGCGCGAGTTCGGCGACCGGCAGCCTTTCGAAAAACGCGGAGGCGCGTTCGCGTAGATGTGCCAGGCTGCCAGAGGCGCCGTCACAGAAGCTGTGGGGCGGATGATCCCCGTCCATCTCTCGTCTCCCGAGCGGCGCTGTTAGCGGCTACTCGGGCTCGCCGGATTCGCGTCGTTCACTGGTGTATTCTTGCACTGCAATATCATCACAGCAATTCCGATGCCACATCTCGTCGGCTCACGCAGGGGCGGCATGCGCTGGGCGCGAAGACTGCTACATGATGACGCACCAACAAACGTCGCCACCTCGTTTTGCTGTCGCGCTCGAAATGTTCTGCCGCGACAAGCGAAAAAACAGAACGATGTTGCGTGAGACGGCGCGACTGCAACATTCGAACGTCGCAATTTAATATGGCCGCGCGCTGGCGCACTCTTTCCGCTGCGCCTTGCGTATCATGACACCGAATAATCCAACGCGACGCGGTTGATTCATGAGCACGCTGCCCAAAGAACAAGCCAGCGCCGAGTCCACCGAATTCCGAGCGCAAACCCGCGCTGATCTGACACCGTACATCCCGTAAACAACCCTCGCGTTCAGTGTAGCGCTCCGCTCGCGCACACGGTGCGTTCGGGGGCCCGCTCGATCGCGTCCATCGAGAATCGCATTCAGCCGCACACAGGCGTCGTCACGACGTACCTTGTCGAACCTGACGCTGTCGCCGACGACGGACACGACGAGATCTGCGATTGCAGCTCGTTGATCGCCAGCAACCAGCGGCGCGCGACCTCGCCCTTGCCCGGATTCGTGCATTTCGCCGCAGGGCTTCCCGGCAATGCCGGCATTGCTGCCTTGCCCGCGATGAAACATGATGGGTTGCCGGTGATGAATTGTCTTCGAGGTGGATCCGATGAACGAAAACGAAATCCGCAGGCACATCGCTGAGGTGAAGCAAGGCACGCTGACGCGGCGCTCGTTCATCCAGACCATGGCTGCGGTCGGGATCGCGGCGCCCGTCGCGAGCCAGATCCTGCTCTGGAACGACGTGGCGATGGCGGATGCCACGCTTCCCTACAAGCCGACCAAGGCTGGCGGCGGCGGCCCGCTGAAAATCTTGATCTGGCAGGCCCCGACCCTGCTCAATCCGCATTTCGCGCTCGGCACCAAGGACCAAGTCGCCTCGCGCATCTTCTTCGAGCCACTCGCCGGTTGGGACAAGGAGGGCAACCTCGTCCCATGCCTCGCCGCCGAGATCCCGACCAAGGCGAACAGCGGCCTCTCGGCAGACGGCACGACCGTGACCTGGAAACTGAAGCAGGGCGTGAAGTGGCATGACGGCAAGCCCTTCACCGCCGACGACGTCGTCTTTACTTGGGCATACGCGGCGGATCTCGCGACCGCGGCGTACACCACGGGATCCTACCAGAATATCAAGGTCGAGAAGATCGACGATTACACCGTCAAGGTGATCTTCAAGGCTCCGACGCCGTTCTGGGCCGACCCCTTCGTCGGCTCGGTCGGCCAGATCCTGCCAAAGCATCATTTCGGCGACTATGCCGGCGCAAAATCGCGCGACGCGCCGGGCAATCTGAAGCCGGTCGGCACCGGCCCGTACAAATTCGTCGAGTTCAAGCCGGGCGACCTGCTCACGGCCGAACGCAATCCCGACTATCACATCAAGAACCAGCCGCATTTCGACACGCTCGAGCTCAAGGGCGGCGGCGACGCCGTCTCCGCGGCGCGCGCGGTACTGCAAACCGCTGAGTACGACTATGCCTGGAACCTGCTGGTGGAGGATGAGATCCTCAAGCGCATGGAGGCCAGCGGAAAGGGCAAGGTGGAGTTCACCCTCTCCGGCGGCGTCGAGTTCATCGTCCTCAACACCACGGACCCGTGGACCGAGGTCGACGGCGAGCGGTCCAGCGCCAAGACCAAACACCCGACGCTGTCCGATCCGGCCGTTCGAAAGGCATTCAACCTGCTGATCGATCGTGAGGCGATCCAGAAATTCATCTACGGCCGCGCGGCCGTCGCAACGGCGAGCTTCGTCAACCAGCCCAGCCAGTTCAAGTCGGGCAAGCTGACCTATGCGTTCGACGTCGAGAAGGCGAACAAGATCCTGGACGAGGCCGGCTGGAAGAAGGGCGCGGACGGCATCCGCGAGAAGGACGGCAAGAAGCTCAAATACGTCTTCCAGACTTCGATCAACGCCCCGCGCCAGAAGACGCAGGCCATCATCAAACAGGCCTGCCAGAAGGCCGGCATCGACATCGAGCTCAAATCGGTCACCGCATCGGTGTTCTTCTCGTCGGATGTCGGCAACCCCGACACCTACTCCAAGCTCTACGCCGACATGGAGATGTACAACACGACGCAGCCGCAGCCCGATCCGGAGCGGTTTTTGAACCAGTGCGTCTCCTGGGAGATCTCGACCAAGGACAACAAATGGCTCGGCCGCAACGTCTCGCGCTGGTCGGATCCCGAGGCTGACAAGGCCTACAAGGCCGCGCAGAACGAGCTCGATCCGGTCAAGCGCGCCGCGCTGCTGATCAAGGTCAACGAGATCTTCTGCGAGGCCAACGTGCTGGTGCCGCTGCTCTCGCGCAACATCGTCGGCGGCTCCGTCAACAACCTCATGGCAGATATCTCGGGGTGGGACGTCACGACCTGGAATCTCGGGAGCTGGTATCGGAGCGCGTAGCTCACCGCGCAACCCACGCTACGGCGCTGCGACAGAAGTTGAAGGCGAAGCGTCCGTACAGAAGGCTACTCCCCGGTTCTGACGCAGCCAGACGATATGAGCTGCCGAGAGCGCGGACAAACTCGATCATCCCCATGAGCTCATGATGCGTCAGCATTAAATGAATGCCCGCGAGCGGCAGCAGCAGGGCTTGAATGCCGATGTTGCTCATGACGGCCCCGCTCCTGCACGCGGCAGCGGCATGAATTGCGCGAGATAGGCGCTCCTCCATTGATACGGCGTATCGCCGACAAACCGCTTGAACACCGTGGTGAAATGCGCCTGCGTCTGAAAGCCTACGGTCAAGGCGATATCGACGAGAGCAATTTCGGCCTGCTTGAGCAGCTCCTGGGCGCGCTCGATGCGGCGCCTCAGCAGATATTCATGAGGCCGAACGCCGATGGCTGTGCGGAACTGCGCCGCGAAATGCATCCTGCTCAGGCCGGCAACGGCCGCCATGTCCTGTAGCGTTATCTTGGCGGTCAGATTCTTGTCGACATATTGCAGGACGCGCTTGAGGCGCCAATTCTGCAGCGACCGTACGGTGCGGCCCGCATCATCCTCTTGAACGCCGCCGGCCGGGTCGAGCTCCGCCCGTGCACCAGAGGCTTGGCGGCTGAACGTCCGGGTGAGGATCGCAAGCCGCAGCGCGTCGGCCATGATCGCGGAGTGGGCATCGTGCGTGGCTTCGGTTGCCGCGAGCGCATCCGACAGGCGCCGCATCACCGGATCGGTGAATTCTCCCGCTGCAAACGCAGGCTCGCTCTCGGCAGACGGCCCCGCAAGGAGTTTTGCGGAGACCCTGAAACCGGATCCGCGAGCGGCAGATCGTTCGACGTTCGCCGCCTGCGTCTCGACCGCCAGATCCAGATGGACGAAAGACAGCATCGTTCCGTCTTCGTCGAAGCGGTCGGGAAGTTTCGACAGCCCGAGCCGATGCCGATCGATCGCCGAGATATCGATCGCGCGAACGTCATGATCCCTAGCCGGCTGTGAGCGTGACATTTGCAGCGACATCGTCGAATCTCCTTGTCCCGTTTTGGATCCGGCCTGGCCTGACTGGCTTGTCCGAATGTCATGGCGGCAGAGTAATTCGGCGGTCCGCGCGATCCATTCTACGCGCGGGTGCATCGATAGGTTCTCGGGTTGACCGCGTCATACCTAGGTATGATCGCCTCACCGGCATCGCGGAACCGACAGGACTCACGGCGCGACGCGTCTGCGGTAAGTTGACGCGCTTTTGCCCGCCATCCACCTGCAGAATCGCGGGAGTTCCCCGGTTTTTCCGGGGAATGCCATCCGCCGGCGCTTTCGCCCGGTTGAGCGGCGTGGAAGCTCTTCCACGAGAGCACGAAAATCGCGCCGCGGGATGTTGTGGACGCGATCAAATCGCGGCATCACCGCTGATATGAGACAAACGACTGCCAGCGACGATGACGATTCATGATCGGGCTACGGGTTCATCCATGAGCCGCGCCGGCTTGCGGTTATGGTCCGCCGTCCTCGCCGTCGCGGTTTTCCTGGTTGACGTGCTGACGCCGCTCGAGGGGGCGGTCGCGGTTCTCTATGTCGTGGCTATCCTGCTCGTGGCAAAGACCAACCGGCGCGACGACACCATCATGGCCGCCGCTGGCTGCGTCATCCTGACGATATCAGCCTATCTGCTGTCGCACGGTCTGGAGACGATCGCCTCACCCGCCCTTCGCGTGCTGGTGAGCCTCGCGGCAATCGGGATCACGACGCTGCTGGCGCTGCAAAATCACGCGGCAACGAAGCGCCTCGCGGCGCAGGCGCGCCTGCTCAATCTCTCGCATGACATGATCTTCGTCAGGGATCGCGGCGGCGTGATCACCTTCTGGAACAAAACCGCCGAGCAGATCTATGGCTGGTCGGCCGACGACGCGCTCGGGCAGCTCGCCGACGAGCTTCTGCAAACCCAATACCCCGACCGGCGCGAAATCATCGAGGCCGGCCTGCTCGACATCGGTCGGTGGGAAGGCCGCGTGCAGCAGCGAACGAAAGACGGCGCCGCGCTCACCGTCGATGCCCGATGGGCCTTGCAGCACGACCGTCTCGGCAAGCCCGTCGGGGTTCTTGAAACGCACACCGACGTCACCGACCGCGTCGCCGCACACAGCGCGCTGGTGCAGAGCGAGCAGCGATACCGCCGGATGTTCGACGCAAGCCGGATCGGGGTGGTCGAAGAGGACTGGAGCGAACTCCGAACCGCGCTGCAATCGCTGGAGATCGCGGGAACCGGCCTGCGCGATCATCTGGCGCAACACCCCGATTTCGTCCGGCATGCCCGCCGGCTCGCTGGAATCACCGACGTCAATCCGGCCCTCCAGGCGATGGCAGGAGCAGACGGCGCCTCTGCCTTCATCGAGAATGTGGAGCGGCTTCTCGGCGCGGACGACCGCAGTTTCCTCGGCGCGTTGGTCGCGTTCGCCGAAGGGGAGCCGTTCTACGAAGGAGAGACCGAGCTCGTCAGGCTCGACGGACGCAAGGTTCCCGTGCTGTTCACGATCACCTTTCCTCCCGAACCCGACGGCGATCGCAACGTGCTCGCCTTCGTGGTCGACATTACCGAACGCAAACAGGCGCAGGATGCGTTGCTCGCGGCGCAGGCGGAGCTCGCTCATGCCGCGCGCCTCGCCACCCTCGGCGAGCTCAGCGCCTCCATCGCCCACGAGGTCAATCAACCGCTGGCGGCGATCGTCACCAGCGGCGAGGCCGGCTTGCGCTGGCTGCGACGCGACGTGCCAGATCTGAAGGAGGTTGCGACGACGATCGGTCACGTCGTCGCTCAAGGCCGCCGGGCCAGCGAGATCGTCACCCGCGTCCGTGCCTTCCTGAAGAAGGCTCCGGCCCAGCGGGACCTGCTTGAGATCGGCGAGATCGTCGAGGAAGCGGCGCTCCTCGTCGCGCGCGAGCTCGCCAATGACGACGTCGTCCTCACCGTCGAGACGGAGCAAGGCCTGAGGCCAATTCGCGGCGACCGGATCGAGCTTCAGCAGGTCCTGGTCAATCTCCTGATCAATGCCGGCCAGGCCATGTCAGGCCAGCCCGGATCCCGCAGCATCGCGCTGCGCGCCGGCACTGTCGACGGCGAGCGCCTCGCCATCACGGTGCAGGACAGCGGCCCCGGCATCCGGCCTGACGACCTGCCGCGCCTGTTCGATCCGTTCTTCACGACGAAGCGCGGCGGCATGGGCATGGGACTTGCGATCTGCCGAACGACGGTGGAAGCTCACGGCGGCCAGTTGGCGGCCGAGAGCACGCCCGGTGCGGGAGCGACATTCCGCCTGACACTGCCATACAGCCAAGAACACCCCCGACCATGACACGACCAGATCAAGCCAAACCGCCGGCCCAATCCCTCAACTCGGTCGTCATCATCGTTGATGACGACGCAGGCATCCGCGCCTCACTCGACAGCCTGTTCCGGTCCGTCGGCCTCGAGACGCGCCTGTTCGGCTCGCCGGCCGAACTGCTCGGCGGGTCGCTGCCCGACGGCCCCGGCTGCATCGTGCTGGACGTCCGCCTTCCCGGCGTGAGCGGGCTCGATCTGCAGAGCCAGCTCGTCCGGCAGAGCATCAGCTATCCAATCATCTTCATGACCGGCCATGGCGACATTCCGATGTCGGTGCGCGCCATGAAAGCCGGCGCGGTCGATTTCCTCGCCAAGCCGTTTCGCGACCAGGACATGCTCGATGCCGTGACGACGGCGCTCGAGCGCGATGCCCAGCACCGTGTCGAAGCCGCGACCAGGGACGATATCCGCGCCCAGTACGAGACCCTGACGGCGCGCGAGCGCGAGGTGATGGGCCATGTCACCGGCGGCCTGATGAACAAGCAGGTCGCCGCCCTGATCGGCCTCAGCGAGATCACGGTCAAGATCCACCGCGGCAATGTCATGCGCAAGATGGGGGTCCGGTCGCTGGCCGATCTGGTCCGCAAAGCCGAGGCGCTCGGGGTTTCCCAGACCCGCAGGACTACGGACCAAACCTGAGTATAATTCCGGTGGGACTGCCCCGGGTGCATAAGGCGCCATCGGCTGCGCAAAGGGAGATGCCCTCCTTGCGGAACACCGCGGTCAGGATTGTGCGCCCATGGCCAAAACCCCGGTGATTGCGATCGTGGACGACGACGACGGCGTTCGCGCGTCGCTTGCGAGCCTCGTGCGTTCGATCGGCTACGAGGCCCAGGCCTACGAGTCCGGCATGGATTTCCTGCGGCATGCGCCGGGAGACGATCCGGCATGCATGATCGCCGATGTCCAGATGCCTGTCATCACCGGCGACGAGTTACAGGCCCGGCTGATCGCCGCCGGGCGTCACTTCCCGATCATCTTCATGACGGCGTTTCCGAGCGAAACCGTGCGCCAGCGCGTGATGGCCGCGGGCGCGCATTGCTATCTCGGCAAGCCCTCCAGCGGTGACGAGATCATCCGCTGCCTCGAAGAGGCGCTGGCAGGCCACGCGCCATAGTTCGCAAGACGGCCTTCGACCTGAGCCCAGCGTGCTTTCCGACAACTCGGTTGACGGAGCGGAAATACCGGCAAGCCCGGCAAACCTCATATTCGGCGTCGATTTCGCGAGATCGGCCGAGCCGCGGGCTCTGCCGGAAACGGATAAGGCACGATGCCAGTGAACGCCACCGCCGCCGCGCCGCGTCCGCTGGTCTTTGCCGGCTTTCCAGCAAGCTCCTGGGTCTTCGCGCTGCGAGCCTGGCTGGCCATGCTCCTCGCGCTCTATGTGAGCTTTTGGCTCGAGCTCGAATCCCCATCGTCGGCAGCGCTGACCGTTGCCGTGCTGGCGCTGCCGACACGCGGTCAGGGTATGGAAAAGGCCGGCTACCGGCTGCTCGCAACCGCCATCGGCGTGATTGCCGCGATTGCGATCGCGGGCATATTTTCCCAGACCGATGGCCTCCTGCTCGCGGTATTGGCCATCTGGGTCGGACTTTGCACCTATGTGGCCGGCATGCTCGACGGCAATCGCGCCTATGCGGCTGCGCTCTCCTGCATCACGGTCGCCCTGATCGTCGTCGAGCAGATCGACACGCCGCTGCAGGTGTTTCCGACCGGCGTCGCACGTGGTGCGGCCATCGGCATCGGGGTCCTTGCGGTCGCACTCGTGAATGAGGTTCTGGCCGCACCGGACTATCATCCGGTTCTGGCGAGCCGTCTCGAGGCGCTGCAATTCCGGGTATCGGACTTCGCGCAGAACGCCATCCACGGCGAGGCTACGTCCGCAATGGTTGCCGCGGACATGTTGCGCGACATCGCGTCCCTGCATCCGGAGATCGCAAGTCTCACCACTGAATCGAGCAGCGGCACCGCGAGAAGTGCGGCTGCACGCGCTGCAATGGTTGATCTCGTGACCGGGGTGTCGCTCGCCCGCGCACTGGCGGTGCTGCCGCGTCCCGTCGCGGCGGCGCAGGACGGCCGGAACGACCGCAAAGCCAGCCTGACAACGATCTGCCGGGACGTCTTGCTCCGCGAGATCGCCAACAGCAGCGCAGACATTCGCAGCAGCCTCGAAGCGCTGCAGACCGGAACGCATCCTCGCCAGCAATGGCGCGCCCCGCTGTACCGTTCACGACGCATCGCAACGGAGGGCGGTGTCAGGGCAGCGATTCACTTCATGCTCATCGCAATGATCTTCGTGATGGCGGGATGGCCGAGCACCGCGCTTTGTCTCACCCTGGTCGCCGTCATCATCAGCCTGAGCTCGACGGCTCCCGACCCCCGCGGCTTCACGATGCTGGCAGTCTTTGCCATGCCGATCGCATGCGTGCTGGCCGGTATCCTGAAGTACCTCGTCTTCAACGGCGTATCCGAGTTCCAGTTGCTGGCGATCGGCCTTGCGCCCGTCGTGACGGGCGCGGCGCTGCTGATCACGCTGCCAAGCCGCGTGCTGTCGCCGATCGGCCGGCTGGTCCTCGTATTCATGCTGGTCGTCCTCGCGCCGAGCAATCCGCAAAGTTACGATCCGCAGGCATTTGTGGTGACGTGTCTGTTTCTCCTGCTTTCCGCGGTGCTGGTTTTTACGGTCCAGCTGCTGCTACCCTCTCTGTCGGGCGACAAGCGGATCCGCTTGCTGGTCGGCGAGGCCCATCGCGACCTCGACCGTCTCGATTCCCGACACACCCCGAAACTCGCGCCCGGGGAAGCCGCATTTCGCGATGCGGCGCGAATCGAGCAGATCATGACGGCCAACGGTGAGCCGGCGACCAAGCATCAGGCCGTAGCCGACATCATGCGCTGGTTCGATCAGGCGGCGACCCTGCGCCGATGCGCCGCCGAGTTGGACCAATTGGCCGCAAGCCCGCTCAAGGAGGCGGCGTCCGCCGCCCGAGCCGCGCTTACCTTGCGAGATGATAACGCAATCATGGCGGCCGCCGAGGCACTGCGCCTGATCGCAGCCGAGCACAACATCTCCGCCGATCAGGCGCTCGCCGCGCTCGTCACGGCGGGCGTCGCATTCCAACCCTCGCAGCTTCCCACCGATTTCAGTCAAGGGAAACGGCCATGACGAACACCTATCGGGAGCTCGTGATCGGCGGCGTTCTCATTGCTCCCATCGTCTCCTATGCGGCCATTGCGCTGCTCGCGTTCCTGATGCTCCGACCGCTGCTGCGCTTCGTCGAGTTCGCGAGAGTCTTCAGCAACCCCTCACTGGCCGAGCTCTGCCTCTACGTGGCGATATTCGGCATGCTCGCACTGTTCTTCTAGGGAGACGATTCATGGAAGCACAGGCGACGCCCTCCGCAACGCCGTTGCGCAAGGCTTTCGGCCGTTTCATGCTCAGCGCCGGCAAGCATCTGGCGACCCTCGGCATCGCGCTGGTCGCCATCTTGATATCGGTTGCGACATGGCAGCACTACGTCACGGCGCCCTGGACGCGGAACGGCAGCGTGCGCGTCCAGGTCGCCAATGTCGCGCCGCAAATTCCGGGCAAGATCGTGGAGCTGCTTGTGGGCGACAACCAGTTCGTCCACAAGGGCGACGTCCTCTACGTCATCGATCCCTTCGACTTCGAAGTGGCCGTCCGTGTCGGCAAGGCGCTCGTCGACCAGCGGGCGGCGGATCTTGAAGTGAAGCAGGCCGAATTCGACCGCCGCCAGCATCTGTCCAACCTTGCGACAACACCCGAAGAGCAGCAGATCTTTGCCGGCAACGCGGCGCAGGCGAAGGCCGCCTATGCGGCGGCGGTGCACCAGCTTGCCCAGGCAGAACTGAACCTGAAACGGACCAATGTGGCCAGTCCCGTCGATGGCTACGTCACCAATCTCCTGCTGCGCGCAGGCGACTATGCCGTCACCGGAATCAGCAACATTTCGGTGATCGATTCCAACAGTTTCTGGATCGACGGCTATTTCGAGGAGACCAAGATGGCCGGTGTCTGCATCGGCGATCGCGCCGAAGCGCAGCTGGTTGGTTACGCCAAGCCGATTCTCGGGCATGTGAAGACCGTGACACGCGGCATCAGCGTGTCGAACGCCGCCGTGGGCACGCAGGGCCTGCCCAATGTCGACCCGATCTACACCTGGGTGCGGCTTGCGCAGCGCGTGCCGGTTCGCGTCGCCATCGACACGGTGCCGCCGGATGTGCCGCTGGTCTCCGGCATGACGGCGACGGTGACGATCCGTGAGCCCTCCGCGAGCGATCGCCAAACCCGGCTCGACCTGTTCCGCACGAGCTTCGTCGATCCCGTCACTGATCTGTTCGGCGCAGGACGTCCACCGCGCCCGAACTGCCTCCAGGCCACATCCCAGCAGCGCCCGGACGTGGAAGCGATTCCGTATTCGCGCGAACCCGCGGTTCCCCCGGCACAGACGATCGCGCCCGGCCTCACACCCGGCATCGACGCGTCACCACGCCTGCCCTGAATCAGGCGTGCGTCTCTCGTCGCTCGAACCTCACACGCCGCGGCAGGGGCGCTCGATCCATTTGATTTAATTTAGCTTTTTGCAACACACAGCCGCACCTATCGCATTTGCAAAATCTAATACCGCTTAAGCATCCTTAACGAGCCCCGCGGTGATATCGCACCTATCGTTCGAGCATGAACCAATTGCATTCGGCAGCCGTCACGTCGGCCGCCGAATCCAAAAGACGGGGACAAGCAATGCTCAACGATATGCAAGCGGCCGGAGCTGGGTTGACGTATCGACCCAGCCGTCGCGACTCTGATTCCCTGCGAGAGACCCGGGCATTTCCTCTCGAACGAAGGTGGCGCCAGCCCCTCCAGCGTGCCGGGAACGCGCCCGAGGACATCACGATCTCGCGCTGGACCTGTGCGCCAACAGGCATAAGGCACGAAGACGCGACGACGCCCACCGACCGATACTTCTTCGCCATCGCCTTGACGACGACCCGCCTCAAGCTGACCAGAGGCCGTCACACCATCTTCGACGGCGTCATGCCGGCCGGCACGCTCTATATCGGCGCACCGTCGCAGCAGCTCAGTGCGCAATTCTACGCGCCGTGCGATTTCCTGCACTTCCACGTCTCTGCCAGCAGTTATTTTCCGCCCCTCAGGCCTGGAGCAGGACCTGCCTCGGCAGAGAGCCTCAACGACCTCGTCCTGCTCCGCGACCCCTTCGCCGAGCAGCTCGCAAAAGCGCTGACCGAACGCGGCCATTCGGCCGACCGGGAATTCGCGCGCTGCATCGGCCAGACACTGGCCATGCACCTGGCCCGGCGCGAGCTGCCGCACGCGAAAGTCAATGCCTTGCCGAAATGGCGGCTGCGGCGGGTCGAGGACTATGTCGGGACGCATTTCGACCACTGCATCAGTCTGTCCGAGCTTGCCAAGGTCGCGGGACTGTCACGGATGCATTTCGCGGCCCAGTTTCGCGTCGCGACGGGATACCGGCCGCGGGAATACCTGCTGCATCAGCGCATCGAGCGCGCGAAATCGCTGCTGTTGAATTCCGACACGGCCCTGGCCGAGGTGGCGCTGACCGTCGGCTTCTGCACGCAGGCACATTTCTCGACCGTCTTCAAACGGATCACGAGTGACACGCCGGCGCGCTGGCGATGCGCCAGCCGGAACGCGCTGGCTTCGTCCAGGCTCTCCGGCGGCGATCCGGAGTCGACACGCAAGGCCGTGTCTTACGTGCTGCCCGCGGACCTCTCGTGAATCATGCGAAATGAGAAACCACGGGAGTTCGTGAAATACTTCGGCTGCGGGATCGGCGATGCTGTGGATGTTAGGTGACTAAGACCCCCCAAGTCACCGCTCGAGCCTCTCTCCTCCCTGGGCAGACGAGCATTTTGGGGCCGTCCTCCCCCACGGACGGCCCCTTTTTTTCAACAGCGCAGCACGATCCAAGGCGTCGTCCGTTCGGCAACTCGCCGGCGCTAACCGCTCGAGTGACGCGCAACCCAGGCGCGGACGCCCTGAAGGCTCCTGAAATCATCCAGCGAACGCGCCGGAACTCCGGGCGCGATGTCCGCAGCCATGCCGCTCAGCGCGTGCCCCGGACCGAGCTCGAGAAAGCCCGTCGCGCCCGCTTCGACACAGGCTTGCAGGCAATCGGCCCATTGCACGGTGTGTGAGATCTGCGCGGCAAGCTTGTCGAGACCTGTCTTGAGCGAGACGACAGGAGCGGCATCTATTCCGCTCAGAACGCGCGCGCCGGTTCTCGGCGGAAACACCGCCGGCGCCAGGCGCAAGGTCTCACGAAATGCGGCAGACGCTGCGGCGAGCCGTTTGGTGTGAGAGGCAACCTCAACCGGTAACGCGACGATCCTTGGCGCGTGCATCGCCCGCGCGTCTGCGGCAATTTTGCTCAGCGCCTCACGGCCGCCGCCGATGACAAAGGCATCGCCGGGATTGACGATGGCGATCGCTGCGCCGTGACGCTCGCAAAGGCGACTGACCTCGTCTGGCGAAAGACCGCGGACGAAGATCAGCCCGTCGCCGGCGCGCGTGGCCGCATCCATCGCTTCCGCGCGGCGCGCCACGAGATCGAGTGTGGCGGTCGCATCGAACAAGCCGCCGACGCCCCAGGCCGCGACCTCGCCGACACTATAGCCGGCAATGATGACGCCGCGTGAAACGGTATCTCCAAGCGCGCACGCCGCGGCGAGCGGCTGCAAGGTGCAGAGAATCTGGCCGGCATCGTTGCGGTGCAGTACCTCATCGGGTTCATCGCGCACAAAATCGCGTGGATCCTTGCCACGAAGCAATGTCGCCGCGTGGGCGAACAGGTGCTCGGCTTCCGGCGCATCGCCCGTGAGAGCGAACATCTCCCGGTGCTGCCTGCCTTGCCCCGAACACAGGATCGCGAGCGTCATGGTCGCGGCCTAATGGGGAAAGAATATTGCGATCGCAATCGCCAAGGTGACGGCGCTGAATCCCGTGCTGGCGATGACCATGGACCCTGCCGTTGCGGAATCCAGCCGGTAGTTGACCGCGAACAAGATTCCGAAAAAGCCCGAGGGGACTGCGGCGAGCAGAATAGCCGTTTTCGCCGCATCCTGCGGGATCGGTATGACGCGAATGACCGCGACAGCCAACAGCGGGCGGACGATGTCCGAGGCCACCGTTGCAGCGGTGACCTTCCAATCCAGCCGAAACGATTGCGCCGACAGAATGGCCCCGGTGAGGAACAGGGCGACGCCGGCGGCCGACTTTCCGATCAGCGCGAGGCTCGCATGGGCCAGCGCGTCGAGGCTCACATCCGACAACGAGAACAGAATGCCAAGCGCGGGCGCGAGCACCACCGGCTTGGTGATCGCACGCCGGACCGCTGTCAGGACCTGCCGCGCCGCCATTTGCTCGCCGCGCGCCTCCGTGGCGCCCATTTCCGCGATAATCAGGGTCAGCGGACTGATGAGGATCGAGCCCGCCGCCAATGCAACGGCAACCGGGACGGTGCCGGCCGGCCCCACGACCGACGTCATGATCGGAAGACCCACGCCGGCGAGATTCGGAAAGCCAATCGTCAACGCCTGTAACGACGCCTCCGACCGGGAGACCTTGGAGAACCTGCGGGCGGCAAGATACCACGCGAGATAGAGCAGCAGCATCGTCACGCCGAGCACCAGGAAGAGCGGGACCTGGTCGATCATCTCACGGCGCGGCGCCGAGGCGGTCGCCGCGAACAGAGAGGCCGGCAGCGCAAAATCCATCACGAGTGCATTGAGAGCATCGACGTGGAGATTGTCGACGACATGAAACTTGCCGGCGGCGTATCCCAACAGCAGAACGAAGAAGACCGGCACCAGCGCCATCAATATTGCATTGGACGTCATGTGCTCAGCCTCTCATGAGCTTCGACGAAGAGCGTCATTGCAAGCAGGTCGGCCGATCCGCCCGGGCTGAGACGACGTGCAACGAAGCTTTCGTGGATCGATTGCGCCCGTGCACGCCAGCCGGGCGCGCAGACACCGCCTGAAGCGATGAAGCGACGCGCCGCGTCATGCGCAAAGCGAAGGCCGTCGAGCCCGCCCCGATGCAGGAGGTTGGTGTCTTCGACGGACGCGATCAGGGCAAAGCACGCCTCGACCCGGGCGGCTTGCATATTCTCCGGCAAGACAGGCACGGCTCTCCGCAAGGCCGGCAAGCCGATTCCGTAGACGCTGGGAAATCCCATCGCGGCCTCGATGCGCGCACCGCCCGCGCGAAAGCGGCGGCGGGCCACGCTGCCATGGCTGTGCAGCAGCACCGGACCATCGAGGATGCTGTCGCCCCACAGCCGCGCCACGACATCGCCGAGCGGAAGGGCGGGATCGACCAACCCGCCGGCCTTCGCGCCGGCCGCCGCGCACAGCAGTCCGAGTCCGAAGATCGCGCCACGGTGCGTGTTGATCCCCGCAGTCGCCGCGAACATGGCGCGCTCCGCCTCCAGGCCGATGATCCGCAGCCGCCCCATGCCGCAGCCAAGCGCGCCGGCATCGGCCAGACGTTGCAGATAGGGCCTGATAGCCGCAGCGCTGCGACGAAACGTGCCCGCGTCCATATCGTCGTGACTGCCATTGTCGACATGGCTCACGAGCCCCGGCTTCGGCCAGGTTTCGAGCTCCTCGACGAGGCAATCGGCGGCGACGGCGCCGATCGCAGAGACATCGGGCGTCATCCGCGCCGGGCGCAGAATCGGCCGTTCCACGCCTCTCGCAGCCGTAGTGATCATGATCCCATAGCTCCCGACATGAATTGATGCCTGCCGAGCAGGACGGCGCTCTCGATACGCTTGACCAGAAGCTCGCTCGCGCCGCCGTGGAATTCGCGCCAGTTCACCGCAGCGCCGTCGGCACCCATCAGCTCGCCATCAAGCCGCATCGGCGCATCGGTTTCGATCGCGGCGACATCGGCGACGAAACGATCGATGTCGGTCTCGCGGCGAAATTCGTAGAGGACATCGAGGTCGGAACTCGTGGTCACGTAGTCGAGCCCGGTCAGCGATTGCCAGGCCAAGCTGCCGAAGACGCGCGCCTCCACCCCATGGCGAAGCGCCAGGGCGTCGAGCCGGTCGAGCGCCTGCCACCAGTTGCGCGGCGCGTAAGCCCGCGCCTGGCGTAGCAATGGCGGCCTCGCGACCGAGGCGACGTGGTCGATATCAACCAGAAGGGAGATGCGCTTCTTGCCGGCCGAGGGCGGCAAGGGCAGGCCCAAAGCGAGGCCGCTTGCCTCGCCTGGCAATGCGCGCCGCCTGATCGTCGGCCATCCCATTCTAGGCCAGCGCGCGACAAGGGGCTCGCCTGCGAGATCACCGCGGGCATCCAGTATCTCGCGCCAGCCTGCCGGGCTGACGAAGACGAGGTCATGACGACCGGGGGAACGCTCAGCGCACTTGCAGGGCGAGGTCACGAACGCGCTCCGCGATCTCGGCGGCCTTCAGCCGGCCGCCACGTTCCTTGCCGAACGCATCCCGCCGATCCTGCGCGGTCGGCATGTCGGCCAGCAACGCCTCTAACTGGTCGGCGAGCGAAGCGGCATTGCTCCATGTCATGTGAACGGCGCCCATCTGAGCGAGATTGGACAGGCCCGGAGCGAACACCGGCGTCGACTTCGCCTTCTCCTG
Organism: Bradyrhizobium sp. OK095; assembly: GCF_900109945.1. Lineage (GTDB taxonomy): Bacteria > Pseudomonadota > Alphaproteobacteria > Rhizobiales > Xanthobacteraceae > Bradyrhizobium. The sequence goes on along the minus strand of NZ_FOBX01000014.1, from coordinate 61,997 downwards.
GAGCGCCTCCATCGACAGCTTGGTGACCTTCGCCATCGACGGCAAGTCCATCACCGCGGGATCGGCCCCGGGCAGTCCGATCAGCACGCGCGTCGCAAGGCCCGTCGCAAGCAGGGCGCCCGCCGCCGAGTGACCGTACAGCAGGCCGATGGTCGGGTGACCATTGATGTCTGCATGGATCAGCGCTTTCGCCAGGTGCGCGAGGAATTCATTCAACCCGAGCAGCTCGTCGCGCTTGCTCATGCGCTGGCTGTCGCTGTCGACGAGCACCAGGATCGCCCCGGAGTCCCGGCCGATCGAGTCCAGCAGATGGCCGGAAAGCCTGATCGCCTCGTCAACGCCCAGTGCAGTCCGATCCGCAATGCCAAGGACGAGCATCCGGCCGCCGGATCGCAGCGTCGCCGAACCGTGAATGACGCCCTTGTCGCACCTGACGTCATGTCCGTCGGGAAAGAGCGAGGCAATGATTTCATCGAGCATCACGGCTGGTCCTCCCGATCCGGTTGGCAAGTGCAATGAACTGGTCGGCCGGCATTTCGGGAACGGCTTGAGCGTCGGCGATGCCTTCCGCCGTCCAGATATCGACGGCATCCCCGCAAGCCCCGAAGCTGCGCAGCCGGCCGGCAAGCCGCTCCTGCTCGGCCTTCAACCTGTCGAGACCGAACGGTCCGACCAGGCCGAGCAGCTCGAGCGCGGCCTCGCGAAAATCCTGTACATCGTCGTCCGCGAAGACATCGGCGGCGCCGAGCAGGCGGCGATGCTTGCCGCCCATGGTCCGCCAGACCAGGGCCCGGTCGCGGGAGTCGAATTCCTCGACGCCGCGATTGGTCTCGATGACTTCGGGCCCTGACACCGCGATGCGCCCCGGTTCCGAGACGGCGAGCGCGGAGCAACAGCCCGCGATCAGGCCGCCGCCGCCATAGCATCCGGACCTGCCACCGATCAGACCGATGACCTTCACGCCGGCGGTGCGCGCTTCCATCACCGCGCGCATGATCTCAGCGATGGCAAGCTCGCCGGCATTGGCTTCCTGTAACCGGACGCCGCCGGTATCAAACAGGATCAGGACGGGTATCGAGCCGATCTCGCGCGCGGCGCGAAGCAGCCCCGTCAGCTTGGCGCCGTGCACCTCGCCGAAGGCGCCGCCCATGAAGCGGCCCTCCTGCGCAGCGACGAACACAGGTGAGCCGTCAAGGCGGCCGTGACCGACGACGATGCCGTCGTCGAACTGCTCGGGAAGATCGAATATCTTTAAGTGAGGACTGACCTCGCGCTGCTCCGGCCCGATGAACTCAATGAGGCTGCCGGCATCGAGCAGCAGCTCCAGCCGCGTCCGGGCCGATGCCTCGTAGAAGCTGGTGCTGCGGGCCCGTTCGGCCGGGGTGACGTCCTTGAGCGGCGCGGTCATTGGCCGTTCTCCGCGATCAATCGCACCGCCTGCGCCAGCCGAAGCGAGACCGTATCGGGGCGCGCGCCGCCGTCATTGATCGAGAATTTCAGTCCACCGGGTGAATAACGCTCGACGAAATCGCCGATCACGGCGCTCCAGACCTCGCCGAAGCCAACCGCCGCGGTCTTGATGTCGACCGCGCATTCCGCATCCGGCAGCACACGCTCCACCAGCACTTCCAGATTGCCCGAGGCGACGACGCCGACGATCGCACTCTGTCTGGCACCACTCGCCCGGGCGCGAATCGGATGTCGAAAGCGGAGATCTTCCATGGCGTGTCCTCACCAGTTCCTGAATTTCGACGGGGGTGCGTACAGGCCGCCCGACCAGCGCACGAGATCCTTGATCGAGCGCGCCGCCAGCAGGCTGCGATCGGCATCGAGCGGATTGATGCCGAGATCCTCCGGCCGGCGGATCACGCCGCGCTCGCGCAAGCGCGCGACCATGCCGCGGTCCCGCCGACGGCCGACATCGGTGTAGCCGGCAACGCCGCGGATGGCATGCTCGCGCTCCTGCGCGGTGCGGCACAGCAAGAGGTTCGCCACGCCCTCCTCGGTGACGATGTGCGTGACGTCGTCGCCATAGATCATGACCGGCGCCAGCTCGAGCTTCAGCCTCTCCGCGAGTTCGATCGCATCGAGCTTCTCGACGAATAGCGGCACGTTCTTGTCCCCGAAGGTCTCGCCGATCTGCACGACCAGCTTGCGGCCACGGCGTAGCGGCGCCGGACTGTCAGGATCAGCCTCCGCTCCGGCCTTCAGCCATGGCTCGCTCGGATGACGCCGCCCGCGGGCATCCGCCCCCATGTTCGGCGCGCCACCGAATCCTGCAATGCGCGAGGTGGTGACGGTCGACGAATTTCCCTGGAGATCGATCTGCAACGTGGAGCCGATGAACATGTCGCAGGCATAGAGCCCGGCGACCTGACAGAAGGCGCGGTTAGAGCGCAACGAGCCGTCGGGACCGGTGAAATAGACGTCGGATCTGGCGCGGATATAGTCGTCCATGCCGACCTCCGAGCCGAACGAATGGATCTGCCGCACCCAGCCGGACTCGATCGCGGGAATCAGCGCGGGATGCGGATTCAGCGCGAAGTGGGTCGCGATCCTGCCCTTGAGCCCCAGCCTCTCGCCGAAGGTCGGCAGCAGGAGCTCGATCGCGGCCGTGCTGAAGCCGATGCCGTGATTGAGCCGCTGCACGCCATAGGGCGCATAGATGCCCTTGATCGCGAGCATCGCGGTCAGGATTTGGCCTTCCGTGATCGCGGCAGGATCGCGCGTGAACAGCGGCTCGACGAAGAACGGCTTGTCGGCCTTGACGATGAAGTGGACACGGTCCGCCGGGATGTCGACCCGCGGAACGGTCTCGACGATCTCGTTGACCTGGGCGATCACGACGCCGTCCTTGAACGCCGTCGCCTCGACCACGGTCGGGGTGTCCTCGGTGTTCGGGCCGGTGTAGAGATTGCCCGCGCGATCGGCGCTGACGGCGGCGATCAGCGCGACGTGCGGCGTAAGGTCGATGAAATAGCGGGCGAACAGTTCGAGATAGGTGTGAACCGCGCCCAGCTCGATCTTGCCGCCGAACAGCATACGCGCAATGCGCGCCGATTGCGGCCCGGAATAGGCATAGTCGAGCCGCTTCGCGACGCCGCGGTCGAACAGGTCCAGATGTTCGGGAAGAACGACGCCCGACTGCACCATGTGCAGATCGTTGACCCTGGAGAGATCGACCGCCAGCAGCGCGCGGCTCAAGAGATCCGCCTGCTTCTGGTTGTCGCCTTCGAGGCAGACCCGGTCGCCCGGCCGGATCACGGCCTCCAGCAGCCGCGTGACGTCCTGTGCTTCGACGATCTTGCCGCGGGCGAGGCCTGCTCCCGCCGCGATGCGGGCATCACGTGCGGCGCGGTTGTTCTGCCAGCTCGTCATGACGTTGGCCCCTTTGCGGCGTTGGCGCCGCTCCAGAGCGATCCCGGGTTGGCACGGTCGGGATGGAGCGCGAGCATCGCCTCATAGAGCTCGCGCGGCGATGTCGTGGCTTGGTCGAGGCGGTTGAAATCGAGCAGATATTGCCTTGTGTCCGCGATGTTGCGCGGATCGTCGTCATTGTCCGGCTTCTTGTGCCCGGCCACCACGAAGCGCGGCTGCAACGCCGCGAGCCGTTCGAGCGCGGCGACCCATTCCAGTCGGCTCTGCGTGTTGGTTTCGGCGAGATAGGGATGAATGCCGTTGTAGACGGTGTCGCCGGCGACGATCAGGTCGAGCGATGGAACGTGAAGGGCGGTGGAACGTGCCGTATCGGTTCGTCCCATGTCGATGACGACGAGCTTGTGTCCCTCGAGCGTGAGCTCGCCTTCGAGCGGCTCCGCCGCGACCAGGCGCTCTGCGATCTCACCCGGAAAGCGCTTGCGCCAGAAGCCATCGAGCGATGCCGGCGCAAGCTGTGCCTTCATCTCGGCGACGACCTCGGGAACGGCAACAGCTTTGGCTCGCGGAAAGCGATCGAGCAACGGCGCGAGGCCAAAGAAGTGGTCTCCGTGCCCGTGCGTGACATAGATGGTGGTCAGATTTCGCTCGCGCGACACGACCCAGTCCAGCAGCATCTTCGACTGCCCGGCGGTGAGGAATGTGTCGACGAGGACCGCATCCCGTTCGCCGTAGATCAGCGTCGACGAATTCGCGACCCACATCAGCTCCGGATCGCCGGACGGCAAGTCGCGGCTCAGTCCGGCCCGCCTCACCGTCGTCACTTTCCAGCTCAGGGCGGTGCCGGTCGTCTCGATCACGTTCATGGACATTCTCCGGATGGGGCGGTCGGGCCGGCGGGAGTGCAGAGTCTCCCGCCGTCCTTCCTTCTGCCGGTCGTGCGTCAGGACCGGCAAAAACCTCGTCAGCGCGTAACCGGCTGCTGGATGCTGCGCGCGGCGCGGGCGATGATCGCCGCCACTTCCTTCGGATGCGACTCGTAGACCGAGTGGCTGGCGCCCGGGATCACGGTGGTCTGGCTCTTGGCACGCTCGTAGTACCAACGCTCCAGATCCGGATTGATGATCTGGTCGCTGCCGGCGACGATGCCCCAGCTCGGCTTGGTCTTCCACGCCGCCGCCGTCAGCGGCGTGCTGAACACCTGCGTCGCGGCCGGGACCTGCGAGCGCGCAACGAATTCGGCGCGCTCACGCGGCAAATCAGGTGCGAACAGCTTTGGGAATTGCACGGGATCGAGATAGGTGAACTTGTCGGGTGTCACCTTGATGACGCCTTCGGTCTTCCCGAGCACGCTCGGCGTCTTCTTGCCCAGCGCAGATTCGTCCTCGCCGACGTCGGGTGCGTGCGCGGCGACGTAGACGAGACCGACGACGTTCGGATGAACGCCGGCCTCGGTGATGATCGAGCCGCCGTAGCTGTGACCAACAAGGAGGGTCGGACCATCCTGGAGATCGAGAATGCGCTTCGCCGCAGTGACGTCGTCGGCGAACGACGTCTCGGGCTCCTGCACCATGGTGACGTGGAAGCCGTCCTTGATCAGGATCTCGTAGACCGGCTTCCAGCCGGAAGCATCCACCCAGGCGCCGTGCACCAGGACGATGTTCTTCGGGGGGTCTGCGCGCGCGGGGGCGGCGGTCGAGAGCAGCGAGAGAGCGGCGGCAAAGGCGAGGCCGGCGTTGAGGTGTTTCATGTCGGGATCACTCCGGGTTGGAATGACGCGACACTAGGTCCAGGGCCCGCCATGCGTATTTCCGCAAACAACTATCCTTGCGACTTCGCACGCCGGGACATTCGACCGGCGACGATCGCCACTCGCGCATCCGCTGGACGCGGCTTAGCTGAGAGACGCATCTCAAACCGAGGGCGCACATCATGCAACTGACATCGGTGACATGATCTCTCGCGAGCGTGAACGGCCGGCGTTCGGACACGAAAGACGATCGATACGCGCTCTGTCATTCACGACAACGTTGCTGACCTCACTCGAAATCCAAGCATAGGATCGAACAATGACATCCATCGCGAAGTGCCGGGTCGCCCTCTTGGTCCTGCTGTCCGCAACGATGCCGGCCCATGCCGGAACCTGCACGGATGACATCGCGCAAACCCAGGCCCAGCTCGATCTGGTCATCGAGAAGGACGCGGGCTCCCACGGCTGGAAGCCGGAGAGCCTCAGCGCGTTGCGCAGCCGTCAACCAACGCCGCGATCGCTTGCGGAAGCGGAAGGCGGTAACGGCGTCGATTTCACTGACGCGCTCGATTCACTCGATCGCGCGCGCACCGCCAATCGCACCGGCGACGTCGCTGCGTGCAGCCGGGAGATTGCACACGCGCGAACTGTCCTGAGATAGCGAAAGGCGACTTCGGGACCGTTGGCGAAGTGATGCGTCGTGCAGCCGGGGAGCAGGACGTGCGTTCTGGAAATACCTGCGCACGCGCACCTTTCTATTGTCGATCTCAGTCAGCCGGAGTCTCCTTCCATGCGAAAGCAGCATCTAGCAAACAACGGTGTGATGCTTGCGGCGGCCATCCTGTGGCTGGCCTCGGCTGCGGCCATCGCTCAAACAACTGTGCCGGGGATGCAGCCTCCCGCCGGCATGCTTGCGACGTCACCGCTTAACCCACAATCGACGCGACCTGTGGGCATTCCGTTGGGATCGACCGAGATCGCAACGCCGGGCATCTCTCCAATTAGTCCCGTGCAGAGCACGATGGGCTGCGCGGCATCAGCTAATTCCGCATCATCGGGAGCATTGTTCGACGGCGGCGGGCTCTCCGGCGACCCATCGACCAATTGCGCCGCCGGCACCGTAGCAGCCTCACCCCTGCCCTCGACATCGACGGTCGGCCGCGTCGGGATTCCGCTGGGAGCCACCGAGATCGGCGGCGCCGGAATCAGTCCGACCCTGCCGGTGCCCGGCCCCACCTCCACGATCGGCACGCCCCCGATCGACGGCTCCGGCAATCCCTGAGATCAAGAAGGACCATCGCCGTGAAACGGAACATCACCATTGCGCTCCTTGCGCTCGCCGCGATCCTGACCGGCTCAGGCCTCTGGTTCTTCGGCACCGACCGGAAGCCCGCGGTGGCAGCCGCACCCGTGCCCGCCGCCGTACCGGTGATCGCTATCACCATCACGGGCAAGGACGTTCCGATCTATCTGCGCGGCATCGGCACGGTGATCGCTTACAACACCGACGTCGTCCGCAGCCAGATTCAGGGACAGATCGTCAAGATCGCCTTCACCGAAGGACAGACCGTGAAGGCCGGCGACCTGCTCGCCCAGATCGATCCACGTCCTTACGAAGCACAGATCGAACAGCTGACGGCCAATCGCGACAGGGACCAGGCGCAACTTGCGAATGCCGAGGCCAATCTCTCCCGCTACAATCAACTCGGCGACAAGGGCTATGCAACTCCGCAACTGATCGAGACGCAGACGGCGCAAGTCGCGCAGCTCAAGGCCGCCGTGAAGGCGGACGAGGCGCAAATCGACGAGGCCAACGTCCAGCTCAGCTATACTCGCCTGACATCGGCCATTCCCGGCATCACCGGCGTTCGCCAGATCGATGTCGGCAACGTGATTCATCCGACCGACGCCAACGGTCTCGTCGTCGTCACCCAGATCGAGCCGATCTCTCTGCTGTTCACCCTGCCGCAGACGGACCTGCCCGTGATCCAGGAGCACGTCGCAAACGGCGCGCTGAAGGTCATCGCCTACAGCCAGGACAACAAGACGAAGCTCGACGAGGGCACGCTGCTGCTGGTCAACAACGAGATCGCGGGCACGACCGGCACCGTCCAGCTCAAGGCGGTGTTCCCGAACCATGAGCACCGGCTGTGGCCGGGCCAGCTGGTCAACGCGCGCCTGCTGATCGAGATTCAGAAGGGCGCGCTCACTGTCGCCGGCTCCGCCGTGCAGCAGGGGCCGAACGGCAGCTACGTCTATGTCGTGGCGAGCGACCAGACGGTCGCGTTGCGGCCGGTTCACGTCGCCCAGATCAGCGATGGCCAGGCTCTGATCGACAAGGGGCTGAAATCAGGCGACGTCGTCGTGACCGACGGCCAGTACCGGCTCACGGAAGGCAGCCGCGTTCACGAGCTGCACGGCAAGGCCGCGCGCGAAGCCGACCTGCAAAGCGCCGTGCAGGACGCGATCCCATGAACCTTTCCGCGCCTTTCATCCTGCGGCCGATCGCAACCGCCCTGCTGATGGCGGGCTTGCTGCTGTGCGGCCTCGCAGCCTATCCGCTGCTGCCGGTCGGCGCACTGCCGAACGTCAATTACCCGACCATCCAGATCTCGGCGCAGCTGCCCGGCGCCGACCCCGGCACGATCGCCTCGTCGCTCGCCACCCCGCTCGAGCAGCAGCTCAGCCAGATTCCCGGCGTCACCCAGCTCACCTCCTCCAGCGCGCTTGGCGTCGCCCAGCTCACGGTGCAATTCGAGCTGTCGCGCACGGTGGACAGCGCAGCAGTGGATGTGCTGGCTGCGATCAATGCCGCGAGCCCCTTCCTGCCGCCGAATATCCCCTACCCGCCGACGATCAGGAAGGTGAACCCGGCGGAGACGCCGATCATGCTGATCGCGCTGACGTCGGACTCGCTGCCGCTGACCACGGTCGATGCCTATGCGGAGAACATCCTGCTGCCGAAGATCTCGCAGGTCCCGGGCGTCGGCCTCGTCGGCATCGGAGGCCAGCAGAAGCCCGCGATCCGCGTTCGCGTCAATCCGCAGGCGCTTGCCGCCCGCGGCATCGGCCTCGAAGACGTTCGCAACGTGATCGCCGGCGCCAATGTCGACCTGCCCAAGGGTACCCTCAACAGCCCGCGCGTCACCTATACGCTGAACACCAACGATCAGCTGCTTAAGCCCTCCGCCTATGAAAACCTCATCATCGCCTATCGCAACGGCTCGCCGGTGCGGATGCGCGACATCGGCACGGCGGTCGACGGGCCCGAGAATGATCTGCTGGCCGGCTGGTTCGGCAAGGAGCCCGCCATTATCCTGGCAGTGCAGCGCGTTCCCGGCGCCAACGTCATCGAGACCGTGGACCGCATCAAGAAGCTGCTGCCACAACTGCAAGCCTCCGTTCCGCCGGCGATCAAGGTGACAATCGCCGCCGACCGCACTGCCACCATCCGCGCCGCGGTCTCCGACGTTCAATTCACACTGATGCTGACGGTCGCACTGGTGGTGATGGTCATATTCGTGTTCCTGCGGAATTTCTGGGCCACCGTCATCCCGGCGATCACGGTTCCGCTGTCGCTGGTCGGCACCTTCGGGGTGCTTTACGTGCTCGGCTACAGCCTGGACAACCTCTCGCTGATGGCGCTGTCGATCGCGGTGGGCTTCGTGGTCGACGATGCCGTCGTCGTCATCGAGAACATCGTGCGCCATCTCGAGCAGGGCATGACGCCGATGGAGGCCGCGCTCAAGGGTTCCAGCGAAATCGGCTTCACGATCGTCTCCATCACCCTGTCGCTGATCGCGGTGTTCATCCCGCTGTTCCTGATGGGGGGTTACGTCGGCAAGCTGTTCCAGGAATTCGCCGTCACGATCACCGCTTCGCTGCTGCTCTCGCTCATCATCTCGCTCACGCTGACACCGATGATGTGCGCGCGGCTCCTGAAGGACGACTCGCACAGGAAGCACGGCCGGCTCTATCTCGTCTTCGAACGCGGTTTCGATGGCCTGCTGGCGCTCTATGCGAGAGGCCTGCGTGTCGTGCTGCGCCATCGCTTCGTGACGCTGCTCGTGATGCTCTCGACCATCGCGCTGACCGGCTATCTCTATGTGATCATTCCCAAGGGTTTCTTCCCGCAGCAGGACACCGGGCAGATCGTCGGCATCACCGAAGCCGCGCAGGACATCTCCTTCCCCGCGATGTCCGAGCGCCAACAGGCGGTCGTCGACATCCTCTCGAAGGATCCGGCGGTGCAGTCGGTGGCGAGCTATATCGGTCCGGGCGGCCCGACCGCGACGCTCAACCAGGGACGCATCTTCATCGTCCTGAAGCCGAAGCCCGAGCGCAAGGCCAGCGCCGATCAGATCATCGAACGGCTGGGCCCCCCGCTCTCCCACATCCAGGGCATCAGACTTTACATGCAGTCCGCGCAGGACATCACCATCGGCGCACGCCTGTCGAAGACGCAATACCAGTACACGCTGACGGACGCCGATTCCAACGAGCTCACCAGCTGGTCGGAGATCTTCCTGGCAAAACTCCGCGCGCTCGACCTCATCACCGACGTCGCGAGCGACCAGGCCAATGCCGGCCCGAGGCTGAATGTCACAGTCAATCGCGAGGTCGCCTCGAGCTTCGGGATCCTGCCCACGACGATCGACAACACCCTCGACGACGCATTCGGCCAGCGCATCGTCTCCACGATGTTCACCTCGCTGAACCAGTACCATGTCGTGATGGAAGTCGATCCGCGTTTCCAGTATGGCCCCGAAGCGCTCAAGGACATCTACCTGAACTCAACCACCGGCCAGCAGGTCCCGCTCAGCACGCTCGTTCATAGCGTCATCGAACCCGCGCCGATCCTGATAAACCATCAGAGCCTGTTTCCCTCCGTCACGATCTCATTCAACCTGCGGCCCGGCGTCGCGTTGGGCGATGCCGTAGCGGCGATCCAGAACATCGAGAAGAGCACCGGCAAGCCCGCCTCGTTGTCGGCCTCGTTCCAGGGCAATGCGCAGGCGTTCCAGTCCTCCCTGTCAGGCACGCCATTGTTGATCGGGGCGGCGCTGATCGTGATCTACATCATCCTCGGCGTGCTCTATGAGAGCCTGATCCACCCGATCACGATCCTGTCGACGCTGCCGTCGGCCGGCATCGGCGCGCTGTTGCTGCTGCTGGCGGTTCACATGGATCTCAGCGTCATCGCCATCATCGGCATTATCCTGCTGATCGGCATCGTCAAGAAGAACGGCATCATGCTGGTCGATTTCGCTCTCGAGGTGGAGCGCCAGCACGGTCTCAGCCCGGAGGAGGCGATCTACCAGGCCTGCACGCTGCGCTTCCGCCCAATCCTGATGACGACCATGGCGGCGCTGCTCGGCGGCGTGCCGCTGATGATCGGCTCCGGCACCGGCGCGGAGCTGCGCCAGCCGCTCGGCTACACCATCGTCGGCGGCCTGATGCTGTCGCAGGTGCTGACGCTCTACACCACGCCCGTCGTCTATCTCTATCTCGATCGGCTCAGCAACTGGCTCACCGGTCGCAAGCCGCGGGCGACCACGACGCCCACGACATCCACGACCGAGGCAGATACGGGATTGAGCCATGAATCCGCTTGAGAAGGTCACCGCCGGCATGACAGCGGAGAAGCTGGTGACCGTCACGCCGGAGATGACGGTCCGCCATGTGGTGCCGGGAATGCCTGTAGTCTACGGCACCCCGATGATGATCCTGCATATGGAGATGGCCGCGGGATCGGCGGTTCAGCCGTTGCTGCCCGCGGGCCATGTCAGCGTCGGCATGATGGTCAATATCCGCCATCTGGCGGCAACCCCTGTCGGCCGCACGGTGCGCGCGATCGCGCGGGTCGTAGCAGTTGAGGCCAGGAGCGTGCTGTTCGAAGTCCAGGCCTGGGACGGCAACCGCAAGATCGGCGACGGCACCCACCGGCGCGGCGTTGTCGATGTCGCCGAATTCGAGCGGCGATTCGGCGTGACGACAGCCGCCGCAGAGATGGCCTAGGCGGCGGGCAACAAGCAACCCGATCGCGGCTTCGTGCGTTTTGACAAAGCGCCTGCGAAAACGCAAAAGACCGCTCTTCGGCGTCGCGGTAGACCCTACCGCATGATGCTCGAACGCCTGGATGGCTCTAATTCCGGACAGCCCCAGCGATGGTGGCGCCGTGTGCTCTCAGACTGGATCATGAAGGTCACGCGACGTGATGAAGGCGCGTCGCGGCAAAGCCAGGCCGCTTATCTCGCCGAAGCGCAGAAGCTCAGCCAGACCGGCAGCTTCGGCTGGAACGTCGTGACCGGCGAGCTGTTCTGGTCGGATGAAACGTTCCGGATTTTCGATCTCGCGCCGACAGCGCGCCCGTCACTCGGCTTCGTCCTGAGGCGCACCCATCCCGACGACGTCAATGGCGTACGCGAGGCCATCGACCAGGCGGTGAACGAGAGGAGCGACTTCTCCCACGAGAGCCGGCTGACGATGGACGACGGCGCGATCCGGACCATCCGTGTGGTCGCGCGCGGAATGACGAACGGCCGGGGCCAGTTCGAGTTCGTCGGCGCGGTCATGGACATCACCGCCCAGAAGAAGGCCCATACCGAGCTGGAGCGAAGCGAACAGCGTTACCGCCATTTGTTCAGCCGCATGCCGATCGCCTTCCGGCAGCTCGACGCCAGCAGGTTGGTCGTGCTGTTCCGAAAATTAAAAGCCGAGGGCGTCAAGGACCTCGGCCCCTATTTCGACAGCCATCCCGGGTTCCTGCGGACCTGCATGGACGCGCTCTCGTTTCAGGAAGCCAACGAACGGGCCATCCAGATGTTCGGAGGCGGCGTCGACGACTATGTCGGACGTTCCATGGCCGATACCTGGAAGGAACGTCCCGATACGTTCCGGCGGGCCATGGAATCCCGTTATCGCGGCGAGACGAATTTCGAAGAAGAGACGAGGATGGTCACGTGGGACGGCCGCGTCGTCGACGTTCTCTTTACGACAGCTCGGGTCGGCCCCATCAATGATCTCGAGATAAGCCTTGTCGGTACCATCGACATTTCGCAGCGTCTTCGCACCCAGCAGAAGCTCCAGCAGGTGCAGGCCGAGTTTGCGCATGCTACACGCGTCTCGATGCTCGGCGAATTGACCGCGTCGATCGCCCACGAGGTCAACCAGCCCCTGGCCGCCATCGCCACCAACGGCGCCGCCGGGCTGCGGTGGCTGAACAGGCCCCGCCCCGATATCATCGAGATCCGCAATGTGATCGAGAACATCGTCATGGATACCCAACGCGCCGCGAACATCGTGGCGCGCGTTCACGGAATGGCGTCCCGCAAGGTGCCGGAGCAGGCACCCCTGTCGTTCGACGAGATCATTCGCGAAGCGCTCCTGTTTCTGCGGCACGAGTTGGAATCCCGCAACGTAACGATCCTGCATCGCCCTGCCGCCACCGCACCGCAGGTGCTCGGTGACCGCACGCAGCTCCAGCAGGTGGTCGTCAATCTCGCCATCAACGCGGTGCAGGCAATGACGCAAGCCGGATATGACGATCGCAAGATCGTCATCAGCACGGCCACACGGGATGCGGCAACGTTGTGCTGCTCGGTCGAGGACAACGGTCCCGGGATCGCCGCCGAACATGTCGATAGGCTTTTTGACAGCTTTTTCACGACCAAGGACAGCGGCATGGGCATGGGACTGCCGATCTGCCGGTCGATCATCGAAGCGCATGGCGGCCGGATCGGCGCCGAAGGCCATTGCGCGAATGGCGGCGCCCGCTTCTGGTTCACGCTGCCGCTATTCCCCGGTAGCAGCCGAGCGCACCAGGCGGATCGGGACGCCCTTGTATGACGGCGTGAAGCTGAGGGGTCACGGGCATAGAGCGGCACCAGCGGATTGGTCTCCGGGTAGTACGCCGCACAACAGCCGGTGGGGAAGGAATAGGCCACGACACGAAAGTTGCGCACGATCCGCTCGGCACCATCGGTCGAGGCGGTTATCAGGTCGACGCGATCGCCGTCGGCAAGTCCCCGCCTCTTCAGCTCGTATTCGTTGAGGAACACCACGTCGCGCTGACCGAACACGCCGCGATAGCGGTCCGACAGCGAGTAGAGCGTGGTGTTGTACTGGTCGTGGCTGCGTATGGTGGTGAGCCACAGGGAACCCGGATCGCTCTCCGGCGGGTCCTCGCCGCAACCCGGAAAGACCAGGAAGTTCGCCTTGCCCGATGGCGTCGCCCAGATGCGTTCGCGTGCCGTCGATGTGAGATGGAAGCCGCCGGGGACGCGGATGCGGGCATTGTAGCCCTGGAAGATCGGCAACACCGCCTCGATCGCATCGCGGATCTGGTCGTAATCCGCAACGAAGCCGTCCCAGTCGACCACCGTGCGCTCGCCCAGCGTCGCCTTGGCGACGCCGGCGACGATCGCGATCTCGCTAAGGAGCTGCTCCGACGCCGGCTTGTTGCGGCCGCCGGACGCATGCACCATCGACATCGAATCCTCCACCGTGATCGACTGCGGCCCCGAGGCCTGCACATCGATCTCGGTGCGTCCGAGGCACGGCAGGATCAGCGCGGCGCGGCCATGGACGAGATGGCTGCGGTTGAGCTTGGTGGCGACATAGGCGGTCAGATCGAGCTTGCGCAGCGCGACCTGCGTCGCCTGCCAGTCCGGAATGGCCGCGGCAAAATTGCCGCCCATCGCGAAGAACGCCTTCACCTCGCCGCGGATCATCGCCTCTAGCGCGGTCACCACGTTGTGTCCCGGCGCGGCCGGAGGCTTGAAGCCGAAGCGCTGCTCCAGGCGTTCGAGGAAGTCTGCCTTAGGGATCTCGGTGATGCCCACGGTCCGATCACCCTGCACGTTGGAATGACCGCGAACCGGGCAGACGCCGGCGCCGTCGCGCCCCACATTGCCGCGCAGCAGCGCGAGGTTGGCGATCTGCTGGACGTTGTTCGCGCCGCGCCAGTGCTGGGTGATACCCATGCCGTAGACGAGGATGGCGCGCTCCGCCTTCATATAGGCGCCGGCCGCATATTCCATGTCCTCGCGCGTCAGGCCGGACTGACGTTCGATGTCCGGCCATTGCGTGCGCTTGAGATCGTCGATCAGCGCTTCAACGCCGGCGGTATGGCCGCGAATGAAATCCCAATCCAGGATCACCGGCTGCTCGGCGGCGCGGGCGGCGGCGTCGGCCTCCACCAGGCTCTTCATGATTCCCTTGAGGACGGCGACGTCGCCGCCGACCCGCACTTGAAGCAGTTTTGAGCTGATCGTCGTCGACGACAGCGTGATCATCTCGAGCGGGCTTTGCGGTGCCTGGAAACGCTCCAGCGCCCGCTCGCGGAACGGATTGAACGAGATAATGGAAGCGCCGCGGCGGGCCGCATTGCGCAGGCTGGTCATCATCCGCGGGCTGTTGGTGCCTGGATTCTGGCCGAAGATGAAGATGCAATCGGCCTTGTCGAAATCCTCCAGCAGCACGGTGCCTTTGCCGACGCCGAGCGAGTACGGCAGGCCGACGCTGGTCGCCTCGTGGCACATGTTGGAGCAGTCGGGGAAATTGTTGGTGCCGTATTCACGCACGAAAAGCTGGTAGAGGAAGGCGGCCTCGTTCGAGGTCCGCCCGGACGTGTAGAATTCCGCCATGTTCGGATCCGGCAACGCCCGAAGCTCGCGACCGATCATGTCGAACGCGTCGCTCCATTCTACCGGAAGATAGCGGTCGGATGTGGCATCATAGGCCATGGGATGGGTGAGCCGTCCCACCATTTCGAGATCATAGTCGTTCCAGCTCGCGAGCTCAGTGACAGTATGCTCGGCGAAGAATTCGGGCGTGCAGCGCTTCGATGTCGTCTCCCAGGCAATCGCCTTGCCGCCGTTCTCGCAAAATTCGAATGAGGAGGTGTGCTTCGGATCGGGCCAGGCACAGCCGGGGCAATCAAAGCCCTCCGGCTGATTCATCCGGCTGAGTGTCGCCGCGCCCTTCCGCGGCACGCGCTGCACCAGAAGCGCCTCGCCGAGCGCCTTGAGTGCGCCCCAACCGCCAGCGGGTTCACGGTAGGGACGAACCGACTTCGTGGTCATCTCGGTATCTCTCGGTATGGCGATTTTCCGAGCCAGTTAAGGATCGCGCGGACAGAGCCGTCTTTTCAAAACGAAGCCGAATTTCGCAATTGCACACGCACGGACCCAGGCGGCGGGCCAGTGCATTCCTGAAAAAGGAAGGCCGTTCCCGGAAGCTGTGCCGGCAACCACCAACTAGGATGGGCGTCCGGAGCCCTGTCGCTACGGTGGGCTTTCGACAATTTTCAGGAGCGATCCAAGATGTTTTCAAGACGAGATTTGCTGGCCATGTCCGCGGCAGGCGCCGCCATGGTCGGTTCCAGTGCGCAGGCCGCAACCTTCGGCAATCCGGACGAGCCGCCGCAAGGCGCCATCAACGCCAAAAGCCCGGGAAGCCTGACCGATCCAGGTCCGCAAAATCCGGAGCTCGCCAAGCAATTCCCTTCCGCGCAGACCCCGCCCGCGACGGATGTTGGCGGCCTGCCGATGGATTGGGCCTCGTTCAACAATGCGCCGAGGCGCATCCAGGATGGCGGTTGGGCCCGTCAAGTCACGGTCGAGGACTTCGCCATCTCCAAGGAGATCTCCGGCGTCAACATGCGGCTGTCCGCCGGCGGCATCCGCGAGCTGCATTGGCATCAGGCTGCCGAATGGGCGATCATGACCTACGGCAGTTGCCGCGTCACCGTGCTCGACACGCAGGGGCGCCCCTATGTCGGCGACCTCAAGGCCGGCGACCTCTGGTACTTCCCGGCGGGCGCGCCGCATTCGCTCCAAGGCCTGGGGCCCGACGGCTGCGAATTCGTGATCTGTTTCGACGACGGCCACGCCAATGAGTTCAACACGCTGCTGGTGACGGATTGGCTCGCCCATACGCCACCCGAGGTGCTGGCAAAGAATTTCGGCGTCCCGGCCGACGCGTTCGCCAAGATTCCGCTGCACAATCGCTGGATCTTCCAGGGCACGGTGCCCGGCGATCTCGCCGCCGATCGTGCCGCCGTCGCAGGGAAGGCCGAGGCACCGTCCTACCCGTTCATCCACTCGCTTGGCAGTTCGACCCCGGTCAAGGAGAGCTCCGCCGGCAGCATCCGCGTCGCCGACAGCAGCAACTTCAAGGTCGCCACCACCGTCGCCGCGGCACTGGTGACGATGCCGCCGGGAGCAGTCCGCGAGATGCATTGGCATCCGAACGCCGACGAGTGGCAGTACTACATCAAGGGCAAGGCGCGGATGACGGTGTTCGACACCGGCCCCAACGCGCTGACGACGGATTTTTCGGCCGGCGACATCGGCTATGTCCGGCGCAATCTCGGCCATTATGTCGAGAATGTCGGCGACACCGAATTGCAGTTCATCGGCGTGTTTCGCGCGCCCCGCTACGAGGAGGTGTCGCTCTCCAACTGGCTGACGCACACGCCGCCAAAGCTGGTGGCCCAACACTTCAACATCGACGAGAAGCTGATCGCGCAATGGCCGGCCAACAGCCCGGGCGTCATGCCCAAATCCTGAACTAAGATTCTTAACGAGAAAGGCGCCCGGCAACGGCGCCTTTCTCTTGCCTGCCTGAGGACCGTCAGTATCGATCGGTCGCGGAGACCGTCTTGCCGCGGAAGACGCGATAACCGACTGCGACATAGAGCAGCATCAGCGGGAACACAAAAAGGCCCGCACCCCAGAACATGAAGGCGAGACTCGCATGAGGCGCCGCGGCCTCGTCGATCGTGACGACGAACGGAATCATGTAGGGCCAGAACGATAAGGCGAGCGTGGCGAAGGCCGCCACGAAGATCAGCGCGACCATATGGAACGGCCAATAATCGTCATGGTCTAGGATGCTCTTGGCCAGAATAGCGGCCGCACCGGCGCCGATCGCGGGAAACACGAGCAGATAGGGCCGGTCGGTCCAGCGCTGCAGAATTGGAAGATGTTCGGCAAGCGCATACGCAAAGACGACGACCAGGAACACCAGGACGCCGATCGCCAGCGGCGGGATACGGCGTCGCGCGTCATCCCGAACGGGACCTTCGCTCTTCCGCACCAGCCAGCAGGCGCCGAGCAGCGCGTAGCCGAAGCAGAGCCCGATCCCGCACAGGGCGGAAAAAGCAGTCAGCCAGCCGAACGTTCCGCCGGTATAATCGCCGTTGGAGACCTGAAGTCCTTCGACGAGAGCGCCGACCATCGCGCCCTGCATGAAGCTGGCGGCAAACGAGCCCGCGACGAAGCTGACGTCCCAGACCCAGCGCGAACGGAGCGCCTTGCCGCGAAACTCAAAGGCTACGCCGCGCAAAATCAATCCGAGCAGCATCACGACGACAGGGATATAGAAGGCCGACATCACCATGGCGTAGACCACGGGAAACGAGCCCCACATGATCACGCCGGTGACGACCAGCCAGGTCTCATTGCCATCCCAGACCGGAGCGATCGTGCGCAGCATCGCGTCACGCTTCGTCTCTCCATCGGCGAGGCCGAACAGCATGCCGACGCCGAGATCGAACCCGTCGAGGAGGAGATAGATCAGAATGCTGATGGCAAGAAGGGCAACCCAGTACATCACCATGGCTATTCTCCCACCTCGAGATAGCTGCGCGCGGCCGGCATCTGATCGGCGAGCGACATCGGCCGATTGGGCACGGGAACGTGAAGCGGCTTGCCGCCGAGTCCCGCCGGGCCGGCGCGCAACAATCGATAGATGTAATAAGTCCCGAAGGAGAAGATGAAGGCGTAGACGGCGACGAACAGGATCAGCGAGGTCATCGCGGCCGACGCGGTCAGGAACGGCGTCACGGCGTCCGCAGTGCGCAACACGCCGTAAATCGTCCATGGCTGGCGGCCTACTTCCGCGGTGTACCAGCCGGTGAGGATGGCGATCCACGGCAGCGGGAAGCTGAGGAAGATGCCCCACAACAGCAGTCGGCTCCGATTGAGCCGATGCTTGAGGCCGAGATAAGTCCCGAACCAGGCCAGCCCTAGCATCACGAAGCCGCAACCGACCATGATGCGGAAGGCGAAGAAGGGAATCGCCACAGGCGGCCGGTCCTGCGGAGCAAAGCTGGTCAGGCCGACCTCCTTCGATGTCAGGCTCATGCTGCCGATGACGCTGCCGAGCACCGGAATCGATATCGCGTATCTGTTCGCCTCGGTGCTCGAATCCGGGATCGCGATCAGCACCTCCGAGGCCGGCTGCTCGTCATGCCAGCGCGCCTCGATCGCGGCGAACTTGGCCGGCTGATAATCGTGGACATAGTCGCCGACGAGATGTCCGATGAGGAGCTGGACCGGCAGCAGCACCGCCGCAAGTGCAAGACCCATCCGCAGCATCACATGGGCCTCTGCGCGATAGATCCGCCGCAGCAGATACCACGCGCCGGTCGCCGCCACGCAGAATGCGCCGGTCAGGTAGGACGCGAGCAGCATATGCGGAAACCGCACCCAGACCACGTGATTGAAGATGATCTGCGCCCAGTCATCCGGCACGAACTGGCCGTTCTGCATGACATAGCCGGTCGGCACCTGCATCCAGCTGTTGTTGATCATGATCCAGAACGCCGAAAGCGTAGTTCCGAGCGCCACCATGGCCGTGGAGAACAGGTAAAACCACGGCGGCACCCGGGGCCTGCCGAAAATGAGGATGCCGAAGAAGCCCGCCTCCAGCATGAAGGCGGTGAAGGTCTCGTAAGCGAGAAGCGGGCCCTGGATCGGTCCCGACATCCTCGATAGCACGCTCCAGTTCGTCCCGAACTGAAACGCCATCACCACGCCCGATACGACACCCATGCCGAAGGCCACGCCGAAGATTTTCAGCCAGAACTCGAACAGGGTCCGGTGGACCGATTTGCCACTGTACTGGTGCATCGCTTCGAGCACGGTAAGCCAGGCGGCAAGCCCGATCGTGAACGCCGGAAAGATGATGTGAAACGAGATGGTGAAGGCGAATTGCAGCCGCGACAGGAGGAGCGCCGTCGGATCCATCGGACAATCTCCCGTTAGCTCAGGCCCGCTTCGCGGCCATGGGCGCGCGTGCGGCAGGCTGCGGAATGTTGTCGACCTTGAGGACCTCCGCCGTCGCGGCGCGAATCTGGCGACTGAAATCCGCGTCATCGATCAGTGACACACCATAGGACGGGATGATCTGCTTCAGCTTCGGCAGCCAGGCGCTCGCCGTCAGCTCGCCGGCGAAGCACTTCTCGAGCACACTGATTGCGATGAACGCCGCGGTGGAGGCACCCGGCGAGGCACCGAGAAGGGCGACCAGCGAATGATCATCCGCGCCGACGAGCTCAGTCCCGAACTCGAGCAGACCGCCGCGCTTGACATCGGGCTTGATGATCTGGACGCGCTGACCGGCGACCTGCAATCTCCAGTCCTTCGGATCAGCCTTCGGGAAATATTCGTCGAGCGCCGCGAGCCGATGTCCCTCGGATTGCAGCACCTGCCCCACCAGATATTCGGTGAGATCGAAATTGTCGCGCGCCACCGAAAGCAGAGGCTTGACGTTGGCGGGACGAATGGACTCGAAGAGATCCAGCAGCGAGCCATGCTTGAGGAATTTGCTCGAGAAGCCTGCATAGGGGCCGAACAGTAACGAGTGCCGGCCGCCGATCACGCGCGTATCGAGATGCGGCACGGACATCGGCGGGGAGCCGACCGCGGCCTTGCCGTAGACCTTGGCGTGGTGACGCTTGTTGATCTCGGGATCGTCGCAGCGCAGCCAGATCCCGCTGACCGGAAAACCGCCATAACCGCGTCCTTGCGGGATGCCCGATTTCTCCAGCAGTGGCAGCGCGCCGCCGCCAGCACCGATGAAGACGAATTTTGCACGAACCGACCGCGTCTCGCCGCTCGCGGCGTCGCGCACCTCGATCCGCCACCGGCCGCCCTGCTCCCGGTCGAGACCGGTGACGCAGCTGTTGTAGTGGACGGCGCAGCCCGGCTGGTTGACGAGATGACTAACAAGCAGATGGGTCAACGCCCCGTAATCGACATCGGTGCCGGTGATGATCCGCGTTGCGGCAACCGGCTCGTCGCCGCTCCGGCCCTCCATCACCAGCGGCGCCCATTCGGCAATCTGCGCCGGGCTCTCGGTATGCTCCATGCCCTCATAGCAATGATGCGCCGACATCGCCTTGAACCGTTTCCGGAGAAACGCGACGTTCTCCGCGCCGTGCACGAAGCTCATATGCGGCACCGGATGGATGAAGGACCTGGGATCGGCGATCGCTCCCAGCCCGACCAGGTAGGACCAGAACTGCCGAGACAGATCGAACTCGACATTGACCTGGAGTGCCTTGGAGATGTCGATGCTGCCGTCGGGCCTTTGCGGCGTGTAGTTCATCTCGCAGTTTGCCGCATGGCCGGTACCGGCATTATTCCAGGCGTCGGAGCTTTCCTGCGCACAATCTCCGAGACTCTCGAGTATCTGGATCGACAGCGACGGCTCGAGCTCCCTGAGAAAGACGCCGAGGGTCGCGCTCATGATGCCGGCGCCAATGAGAACGACGTCCGTTTCGCGGTCGGAAGCTGCTAACATGGATTTTCCCTTCGTTGGGTGTTGCTGTTCTGGATGGCGCGATCAGGCCCGCACCGATTGCCGCGCCTTGGCGCGGTACGGCACCTCTGCTCCCGGCCGCAGGATCACGTAGGCGCGGCGCCAGGACGAATCGTCGGTCAATTTCCAGCTGTGCCCCGAGCCGGCGGTGTCCTCGGCCAGCAGGACGTTACCGGGGTGAATCAGGAAGTGGTGGCCGTCACGCGTCTGGAAATCGAGCGTTCCGCTCAGCGTGATCACGAGTTGCCGGATCGGCGCAGTGTGCCAGGCGAAAGCACCGCCCGATTCCGTCTCCTGGAAGGAGACACTGACGGCATCGATCTTGCCAGTCAGGAAATCGCCACGCTGGCCCGGCTCCAGCTCGATGAAGCCTTCCTCGAAATGCGAGTTGTTATCCTCGCCGGTCCATAGACGCACACAACGAATCATCGTGTCTCTCCTTGCAGTGTGGTTGCGCTGCCTGTGCGGCGTTGTTCGAACCGGAACGGCACCTCGGCGTCCGGCTCGAGAACCGTGTAGAGGCGCCGCCACGGCGCTTCATCCGTCATGGTCCAGTTGTGGCCCGCCCCGCTCGTATCCTCCGTGAACAGGACGTCGCCCGGGCGCAGCGTGAAGCTTCCATCCGCGGTCTCGAACCGCAGGGTGCCACTCAAGAACATGACGAGCTGACGCGCGGCATCCGGATGCCATCCGAGCTTCGGATCGGCGACCGTTTCGTGGAACGAGGCGGCATCGATCGGAAGCTTTGCGCTCAGCGCATCGCCCCTGGCTCCGCGCTCGAGCTCCATGACACCCTCCTGAAAGTGCGACTTGCCGTCCGCACCCGTCCACAGCTTGACGCACCGGATCATTGTCGTTGCTCCCTTCAACCGGCTTTCACGCCGATGGCGAGCGGTACCTTGACCTCGGCAACGTAGGGCTTGACCATCTTGGCGGGATCGACGATGCGATCGAACTCCGGCTCGGTCACGAAGCCGAGCTTGAGCGCGGCCGACTTCAGCGTGAGATCGTTGTCCATGGCGTAATGCGCGATCCGCGATGCCTTGTCGTAGCCTATCACCGGCGCCAGCGCGGTCACGAGCATCAGCGACCTCTCGACATACTCCTGGATTTTCTTGCGGTTCGGCTCGGTTCCCTCGACGAGGAAGGTGCGAAAATTCGTGCAGCCGTCGGTGAGGATGGTGATGGACTGCGCGATGTTGTGGATGATCAGCGGTTTGTAGACATTCATCTCCAGGTAGCCGCCGGCGCCACCGAACCCGACAGCGACGTCGTTCGCCATCACTTGCACGGCGATCATCGTCAACGCCTCCGCCTGTGTCGGATTGACCTTGCCCGGCATGATCGACGAGCCCGGCTCGTTCTCCGGAATCTGCAGCTCGGCGAAGCCCGCGCGCGGACCGCAGGACAACAGGCGGATGTCGTTGGCGATCTTGTAGAGCGAACCGGCGAGCGTGCGCAGCGTGCCGGAGAGTTGCACCAGCGCGTCGTGTGCGCCTTGCACGGCGAACTTGTTCGGCGCACTGACGAAAGGCAGGCCGGTCAACCGCGCGATCTCGACTGCGACGGCATCTGCAAAGCCCGGCGCTGCGTTGATCCCGGTGCCCACGGCCGTGCCGCCCAGCGCAAGGCGGTAGACGCCCTTGAGCGCGTCGTCGATGCGAGCCAGATTGTCGGCGAGCATGACGGCGTAGCCGGACCATTCCTGACCGAGCGTCAGCGGGGTCGCATCCTGCATGTGGGTCCGGCCGATCTTGACGATGTCGTCCCACTGGCTCGACTTTGCCGCGATCGCGTCATGCAGAGCCTCGACTGCGGGAACGAGGCGCTGCGTCACGTTCAGCGCGGCCGCGATGTACATCGCCGAGGGGAAGTTGTCGTTCGACGATTGCGACATGTTGACGTGGTCGTTCGGGTGAACCGGCAGCTTGCTGCCTAGCGCGGTACCCGCGAGCTGGCAGCACCGGTTCGAAATCACTTCGTTCACGTTCATGTTGAACTGCGTTCCGCTGCCCGTCATCCAGACGTGAAGGGGAAACATGTCATGATGCTGGCCGGCGAGGATCTCGTCGCAGACGTGGACGATCAGCTTGTTAATCTTGCCGTCGAGACGGCCGCCGGCGTAATTGGCGTTCGCGGCCGCCTTCTTCAGGATCGCGTAGGATTGGACCATTTCGCGCGGCATCAGGTCCCGGCCGATGCTGAAATGCTCGAGCGAACGCTGCGTCTGCGCACCCCAGAGCTTGTCCGCAGGAACGTTCACTTCACCCAGGCTGTCTGTCTCTTTGCGGAAGTCGTTCATCCTTGCCTCTCGTGGCAGTTGGCGTCGGAAACACCTTAGCGGCACTGGTCGAAAGTGTATGGACTGCACGACGCGCACGCTTCCGCGAACGAACGTCCTTTTGCCGAATGGCATGGTGGGCGCCTCGACCTGCAACGTGGCTTCAGTGCGGATGGCCTGGATGCCGGCACAGCCAGAGAACGCACATCGACGATGCAATCGGCAGAGCGAGGCTCCATGTTCCCAGCCACCTCGTCACGCAACCACCGATGGCGGCCCCGAGCAGGAACATCAGGCAGAGCGTGAGCATAGTTCCGGCACCACGCGCCGCATCACGATCGGACACAGCAACGAGCTGATCGATGGCGCGGAGCATGTTTCCGGTGACGGTGACCGAGAGATACTTCCAGCGACCGACCTGCCTGAAGCTCGCCGACTGCAACGCGACGCCAAAGGAGATGACGAGGATCGTAACCTGATCGGGAACCCGATGGAGCAACAGCATCGCCGCGGCCAGGCAGACGATCTCTCCGACGAGGCAGCGCGGCGCCGCCCTGGTGCGGACCGCCACCACCGCCCCAAGGACAAAGGCCGCGAGCGGAAGCAGATGGTGAAGCGCGCGCTGCCATTGCCCGGACTCGGCATAGATCCCGAGGAAGACGACATTGCCGGTCTGCGAGCTCGCGAAGACGCCGAGCGACAACCACGTAAAGGCGTCGAGGAAGCCTCCGGACATGCTGAGCAGAGAGGCAACCAGCAGCGATCGCTCCGGAGCATCAACCTCGACGCGTACCTCGGCCATAGGCTCCGTTGATGCGGCTTGCATCGCCATGTTCGCCGCTCCGCGAGGTCAGCAGCCAGCGCGCGGCGCGGCCGCTTCAGGCAGCAGAACGCGGCGCGGATGCGTGAAGACGCCGTATCCGTCATCGCGGGCGACGGCGAGAAGCGTGATTCCCGCCTCGTTCGCGGTCTGGATCGCGAGCGCGGTCGGCGCAGAAACGGCGACGATAACAGGCGCGCCGATCATCGCTGCCTTCTGCACCATCTCCACCGAAACGCGGCTCGTCAGCAGCACGGCGCCGTCGCGGGCCGAGTTGCCGTCGCGGACGATTGCACCGGCGAGCTTGTCGAGCGCATTGTGCCGGCCGACATCCTCCCTGATCAGATTAATGCCGGTGCGGGGATGCCAGAAGGCCGCCGCGTGAACGGACCGCGTGTGCTGATTCAAGGTCTGCAGGGGAGACAGCGCCTGCATGGCGTTCGGCAGGTCCCACGCGTGAAAGGCGATACCACGACCATCAACTCGCGATGGCGTGCGACGCGCCTGTTCGAGGCTTTCAATGCCGCATAGCCCGCACCCGACCGGACCGATGATGGCGCGGCGGCGCGCGGCCAGGTTCGTCGCGCGGTCGCCATCGATCCACATCCGCACTTCCATGCCGAGCTCGTTCGAGATCAGCTCGATGCTCCCTATCTCGTTTGCGCGGTCGATGATGGCCTCGGTGAGGCTGAAGCCGATGCCGAAATCCTCCAGATCCGCCGGCGTCCCCATCATCACCGCGTGGGTCGACCCGTTGTAGGTGAGCGCGATGGCGCTCTCCTCGGCGACCAATCGCGACGTCGATGTCATGCGACCGCCGCGCCAGGCGATCTCGCGGTGCCGCGTGTATGTCGAGCGCGTCATCATGGTCACACTGTCGCCGGCTGAGTCGAATGCCGAGAGGCGCGGCCTCGCTTCCCGGCCGCATGGCGCATCTTGTGCCTACGCGTTCGGGCCGCTCCGGCCGGTTTCGTAAAGGAACCAGATCCGCCGCTCCGTCTCGTCGATCCAGTTTTCCAGCAGGCTTGCGGTCGCGACATCACCGTATTCGTCGCAGAGCTCGTGGACCCGGCGCATTTCCCGCGTCAGCTGCTGATTGTCGCTGCGCAGCTCGGCCAGCATGTCCTGCGGATCGACATAGTCGGCGTCGTTGTCGAGAATGCGCTGCTCGCGCGCGATCTGACCGATCGAGCGTAGCGTCGTTCCGCCGATCTTGCGCGCCCGCTCGGCAATGTCGTCGGTCATGGCAAATATCTGCTCGGCCTGCTCGTCGAGCAGGAGGTGATAGTCGCGAAAGTGCCTGCCCGATACGTGCCAGTGGAAGTTCTTGGTCTTCAGGTACAGCGCGAAGACATCAGCCAGCAGCGCCCTCAGGGCAGCTGGAACGTCCCGGTTCGCATTGGCCCCGAGATCCGTCGGGCTTTGGAGGTCTGCTTTGGTCATTGTCATCATCCTTCTTGAAGGGGTGGAAAACTTTTAGCCGCGCGTTTCGCCGGCGCGCGAAGCGCTCATTCCGCCGGCGTCGTCCTGTTCTTGAGTGGAAAGAGTGCGATCGTCCCGAACACGCCGTCACGGCGGACCAGGGCGTGGAACAGCGCTGCCGCCAGATGCAGCAGCACGAGGGCGAAGAACGCGAAGCCCAGATAGACATGGGCATTCCACAGCAGCGTGTGGACGCGGTCGCTCTGCGGCAGCAACGCCGGAATTTGAATCCCGCCATACAGGACGACCGGATAGGCCGCAGCCCACAGCATGCCGAGACCCAGGAGCGGCATGATGATCATGAAGCCATAGAGGAGCAGATGCGACAATCTCGCTCCCAGCTTGATCGTCCGTGGAAGATCGGCCGGCAACGGCGGCGCGCCATAATGGCGCCGCAGCGCCAGCCTGATCACGACGAGGACCAGAAGGATGACGCCGAGCGTCTTGTGGATCAGGATGAGCGGCAGATATGTCGGCGCCACGGTGGAGACCATGCCGACGCCGATGAAGAGCATGGCGATGATGCAGGCTGCCATCAGCCAATGCAGGAGCCGCTGGATCGGGGCGAAACCACGGGAATCGCTCATGGCTTGGCCGTCCCGGTTCGCGGATAGTCGCCGGCCTCGGCCGCACGCAAATCGTAGGACTTGCGGTAGACCGACGAGCGCGCCGCCGGGAAAGGATCATCCGACACCCGGATTCCCCGCGGCAGCACGGCCGGATCAAAGTTGATGTCGCGGCAAGGCCCATCCTGCTCCGGTTCGATCCGCTGCACGACGAGCGTTCCGACCTGCACCGTACGGCGGCCCTCGGGCCAGGCCTTGCTCGGGTCCGCGATCGGATCACCGGGATCGGCGACCGTCGTGACCATGGTCCAGCTCTGCGGGCCGGCGACCCGGAGCTGCTCCGTTATCTCCTGCTCGAGAAAATCCGGGCCGCGGCTTTGCAGCTCGGCTTGCGAAACCGGAGTGCCCTTCGCCGTCGGCAGCAGCGACCATCGCACCGCGTGCTCGCCGCCCTTCGCATCCGTGAAGATGAAGCTGTTGAGGCCGTGGTAAGGCTCCTCCGCGTAGCTGGTGGTCCACGGCGCCGTCTTGGCCCAGGTTGCGAAGGCAGTGAATTCCGGATTGGCCTGGATGAAAATCTTCATCGCCTCCGGGTCTTTCTTGCCGGATGCAATCAGCAATTCGTGAAACGCTTGCGGCGTCGACACTGCAAAGAAGGGCGGATTGATCATCGCCATCCGCCACTCCTCGCCGTCCGCCGCTGCGATCTGCAATCCCAAACCACGCACGCGCACGGTTGCATCCACGGCGTTCGGATCGGCGGTGCCAAGATTGAAACGGCCCAGCGCCGGATACGTACCCCGCTCAAACACCCGGGCCCGGGAGAGTTCCACGCCGTTTCCGTTCGCCTCGAAGACGCCGGTGAAGCAGATTCCCTTGGCATGATTTCGCCGGTGCCCGAGCGGCACGCCGGTCGGAGGCGTCAGCGCCGAGATCATCTGCTCCGGCGTCAGGCGTCCGGGCGAGAGCCACCCTGCGGTATAGGCGAACGCGGCAGCGCCGCCTCCGAGGACGGCCGCGATCAACACGAGCGAGCCGAGTCCGGAGCGCGACGGGTTGCCTGACTGGTTCATCGCTTCTCCTTGCAACGTGCGAACCGGCCACACGGCCCGTTCTGTCGAGCGGCTCACGTTCCTTGTAGCCGGTGGCCACGACCCCGATCTTCTGAAACCCACCGTCATTTTCGCGAAGGCACGCCCAGGCGTGCTCTGGTCCGCGAGGGAGGCTCGACCGAACCCGCTTTCGGGCTTTCTGGAAATATTTCGTGCGATCTGAAAATCGCCCCGCCGGGCTCGAAAGACCCGCCTTGCTCCGGGGCCTATTTCAGATGCTCTTCGCGCAAGGACAGCGGTCAATCGCCGAACGGTGAAGGCGTCGCGAAGGCGCTGGCGTCCTTGCAGAAGCTGGAATGCGATTGAGGATCGAATGAGTAAAGTGATCATCGTCACGGGAGCTGCTAACAGCATCGGACGAAGCACCTGCAGGAAATTGGCGCAGGCCGGCCACACCGTCTACGTTTCAATGCGGGACACGGACGACCACGATAAGCACAGCGTCGAGCAAGCTGGCATGCACGGCATGCAACTTCGAACCATCGCGCTCGACGTCTCCTCGGAAGCCTCCGTGAACGCGGCCATCGATGCCATCGTCGCCGAGAACAACCGCCTCGACGTGATCGTGCACAATGCCCGGCAGGTCGTCTACGGACCCGCGGAGGCCTTTACGCCGGACCAGCTCGCCGAGCTCTACGACACCAACGTGCTGAGCGCGCAACGGCTCAATCGGGCCGCATTGCCGCAGTTGCGCAAGCAGGGCCAGGGCCTGCTGATATGGATCTCGTCGAGCAGCGCGCGTGGCGGCTCGGTTCCTTTCCTGGGGGCGTATGCTTCGTCAAAGGCCGCGCTGGATGCGCTGGCACTCGGCTATGCTGGTGAGCTTGCGCGCTGGGGCGTCGAGACGACCATTGTCGTCCCCAGCGCACTCGGGCCCGGCCACTACATCCGCTCCGGCCGGCCGCTGGACACTGTTCGGGCCGAGGAATACGCGGAAGGTCCGACGGCCGACGTCAGCGAAATCGCGCTATCGGCACTTGCGCAGCTTCCGGTGAAGGATCGGACGCCGCAGGACGTCGCGACTGCCGTAGCAGATGTCGTCGATTTGCCGTTCGGACAGCGTCCGCTGCGCGTTCATTTCGGTCCCGACGACGACGGAGCCGCAGCCGTCGACGCCGTCGCCGACAGCGTCCGCGCGGAACTGCTTCGCCGGATCGGACTGGAAGACATCCTCAAGCCCGCCTTCATCGGATAGCGCGCTGTTCGGAGCCCCAGACGAAAGTGATAGGCGGCAATCCTTTACCCCAATACTGCCGGATGTTACTTCTGAAGGCCACTTCCCACGTCCTGGTGTGCTTCCAAGTCTTGGAATCGAAGTCATGGAACGTGACGAGTCGTGCGCGGGGTCAATATCCCCAAATGGCCCCTCACTGGCAAAGCAACGACATGATGGCCACTGCCGGCCGCTCCACCCAAGACGAGTCCACGCAGGAGATCTTCCTCTTCGGGCCGTTTTACCTCGACGCCTCGCAGCGGCGGATTGAAAGAGACGGGAGCCCGCTCCAACTGTCGGGCCGGGCATTCGACATCCTGCTCGCACTGGTCCGGCAGGCCGGCAACGTCGTCAGCAAGACGGATCTGATTGCCACGACGTGGCCGGGTGCCGATGTCGAGGACAACAGCCTGCGTGTCCATATCGCCGCACTCCGCAAGGCACTCGGAGACGGCAGCGGCGGCGCCAGATATCTGAGCACGGTCTCCGGGCAGGGCTACTGCTTCGTCGCGGCGGTCTCGCGCCCGGACCAGAGGCAATCCGCACCAGCCAATCCGAGCTACGTTCACAACCTGCCGGCGCATCCGCGGCACATGGTGGGGCGTGAGCAAGCTATTCAGGACATCTCGGACAAACTGAGAGCCCAACGTTTCGTGACGATCGTCGGCCCGGGCGGCATCGGCAAGACCACGGTTATCGTATCCGCGGGACATGCCCTGCTCGCGGAATTCGCCGGGCATGTCCACTTTGTCGGTCTCGGCGAGACGGACAACGCCACGCTGGTGCCGGCGATCGTCGCATCTTCACTCGGACTGATGGCGCGATCCAAAGATCCGACGGGCAGCATTGCGACATTCCTGCGCGACAAGCGCATGCTGCTCATTCTGGACTGCTGCGAGCATGTCATCGAAGCCGCGGCGGCGCTGGCTGAACGGCTCTATCAGGCAGCACCAGAGCTGCATATCATGGCCACGAGCCGGGAATTGTTGCGCGTCGAAGGCGAGTTCACATACCGGCTCCCGCCCCTGCCGAGCCCGCCCGAGAAAGCCGCGCTGAAGGCCGCGACCGCCATCGCTTACCCCTCGGTGAAACTCTTCGTGGAGCGTGCGACTGCGGGAGGCGGCGAGTTCGTGCTGACGGATGCGAACGCCTCTGATGTCGGCAACCTCTGCCGTCGTCTCGACGGCATCCCGCTGGCCATCGAGCTCACCGCCGGCCATGTCGGCGCATACGGTGCAAGAGCGATGGTGCAGCTCCTCGACCAGCACCTTAATCTGCTATGGGAGGGACGACGCACCGCATTGCCCCGACACCGGACGCTGCGCGCAACCATCGAATGGAGCTACAATCTTCTATCCGAACCGGAACGCGTGGTTCTCGGCCGGCTATCGGTGTTCGTCGGCAGCATGACCCTGGATGCTGCCCGGTCGATTGCCGCGGCCACGGAGGACGACGACACGATCCTGGCGATCATCGATGGCCTCGTCGCCAAGTCGATGCTTGCACTGAACACCGGCTCGCAACCGCCCCGCTACCGCCTCGCCGACTCGACCCGGGCCTACGCGCAGGAGAAACTTGCCACCAGCGGGGACGCCGGCGCGATCTCGCGACGTCACGCTTGCTACTTTCTCGGTCTCCTTGAAAAGATCGGCGGCGAATCGGACCCGGACCTTTCGGCGCCCGCCGAGGAGTTCGGCAACATACGCGCAGCACTGACATGGTGCTTCTCGGATCAGGGAGACCGCAGCGCCGGCGTGGCCCTCGCTGCAGCAGCGATACCGCTGTTCTTCAAGCTGTCGCTGCTGGCAGAATGCGAGTTCTGGGTCACCCGTGCTATCGAAGCACGCGATGAAAACAATGGAAGCATCCGGCAAGGCCTTGTCCTTCACACTGCGCTCGGGGCCGCCCGCACGCTCACGGGACAGCTGGATGAATTGGGCGCAAATCACCTCAACCGGGCGCTCGAACTGACGGAAAGGATCGGCGACATACAAGGGCAGATCCGTTTGATCGACCAGTTGCATCTGCTACAATTGTTCGCCGGCAAGTATGATGACGCATTCGGTATCGCCAAACGCGGCGAAGCCATTGCCCTCGCCGGCAACGATTCCATTGCGGTGGCGCGCATGCGCTTGTTGCTCGGCATCTCCTGCCAGTATCTCGGCAGGTTCGCCGCCTCCCGCCTATACATCGAAGCGGCGCTGCTGCATCCGGGCCTGGAGGGGGAGGTCCATAGCCGCCTCACCCTCGAATATCCCAAACGCGCTCAAATCAGCCTTGCGCGCGTCCTCTGGCTTCAGGGATATCCTGATCAGGCGATGCAAGTGGTGCGCCGGGCCATCTCGGACGTCATCGCAGCGAACCATCCGGTCATGTTCTGCCGGGCGCTGCCATGGGCATTCGGCGTCTTCTTCTGGAATGGCGACATGGAGGCTTGCGAAGAGCATATCGACAGGTTCGTCGTGGAGGCTCGAAGGCACAACCTCGCCATCCTCCAGATGGTCGGCGAGGCGATGAAGGGGATTACGCTGCTGGCCCGGAGCGAGACCGGTCTCGGGCTCGCGATGCTGAGAGGCGCGATCGAGAAGCTACAGAGCCAGAGTTTCGGTGCGGTGGCAGGACTCCGCATGCCCCTCGCTGAAGCCCTGGCGGCGACGGATCACGGCGACGAAGCCCTGGAGACGATCGACCAGGCGATTGCCCAGGCCCGGCACCGTAACTTCATGATGGACATGCCCGACATGTTGCGCGCGAGGGCGGAAGCGCTGATGCACAAGCGCAGTCCGGATCTGTCGCAAGCGGAGCTGAGCCTCGTGCAGGCGCTCGACGTCGCCCGCCATCAGGGGGCGCTGGGTTATGAGCTTCGCGCGGCCATCGCGCTCGCAAGACTATGGCAGCGAGGCGGTCGCTGCCAGGAGGCACACGATATGCTGGCGCCCGTCTATCAGCAATTTACCGAGGGATTCCAGACACGCAGCCTCAAGACGGCAGGGAGCTTGCTTGCCGAGCTTAACCCTCCACACTCGCGCTCGTTTGCTGCCAAATAACCGCCCTCCGGATCACGTGCGGTCGCCTACGATCCCAGCCTCGCCAGCATTGTGCGCGCCTCACGAAGGTCCGCCGTCTCGAAACCTTCGGTGAACTTGCCGTACACGGACGCGAGAACATGGCGTGCATCGGCCAGATGCCCCTCGCTCATCCTCAATCGTGCCACGCTGATCGCCGTCCTCAGTTCCCAGAACAACGCGCCCTGGTTCCGCGCCATTTGGAACGCCCGGTCGAAGGCCTTCTCAGCAGCGGCCGTCGAGCGGCGCTCGCCGGGAAGCAGCAACAATTCGCCCTTGATGCGCCAGAGCTCGGCGACATACCACCCTTCGTCCCGCGCCTCGCATCGTGCTAGCGCCTCGTCGGCGGTCTCAAGCCCTTGTGAGACCTCGCCGGCCTCTCCGAGACATGCAGCAAGTTCGCCGAGCGGAAGCAGGAATCGAGGCAGGAAGCGCGCCTCGCCCGCGAGCTCGAGTGCCTTGCGCAGCAGGGGCAATCCGGTCGCGAGATCGCCGCGGCGCGCGATCAGCAGGCCCCTGAAGGCGCGCGCCCACAGATTCCATAAACGGATCGGGTGGCGTTCGGTGTGCTCGATCAGCATCGTGCAATAGCCCCCGGCCGCGTCGAGATCGCCAGCCAAAAAGGCAATCGGGCAAGCCCCCTGGCCGAGAACGCTGCAGAATGTGAGAGCGTGGCCACTGGTCCGGCCCTCCTCGACGTTGTGCTCGACGACGCTCAAGGACTGGTCCGCGAGGCCGAGCAGCCACAGGATCCGCGCCTGGAAGTAGCGCGCCGAGGCCCGCAGATCGAACCGGAAGCGGATGACCTGCGGCTTCGCCGCCAGATCCGAGAGGCGAGACAAGGTTCGAGCAATATGATGATACGCCTGCCGCTGGTCGCCAAAATAGTGCAGCGCGGTTGCAAGGAGCCGGTCTGCCATCATCCGGTCGATGGAATTGCCGGAATCGGCAACGACCTCCGCGAAACGATGCGCAAATTCGAGCGCCCTGCGGAATTCGCCATTGTTGAACTGATCGATGCAGAGTCCCCAGAGCGCGCGCAACAGATAATCTCTGTCCTCGAGCTGCTCGGCAAGCTGCAGGGTTGCGGCCCAGGCGGGACCGGCCTCGCGGGCCCTGCCAACGCCGTACATCAGCGACCAGCCGCGTGCGGCCGACAGCTGCATGCGAAGCCGTGGCGCGTCCGCGGCCGCCGGATCGAGGCGTGCCAAAGCGAGTTCGGTCCGCTCGCGGCATTCGCTGAGGAGCGACAATTGCACCCATAGCGGGACCGCAGCCGCCGTCAAGGCCGCACCGACTTGCGGGTCTCCGCCGGACGAGAAGGCCCAATCAAGGCTCGTTCGCACGTTATCGATGTGCCGGCCATAGATGGTGAGCCACTCCGCCTGCGCCCTCACTTCGCTATCGGCCTCGGCGCTGGCGAAGAATCCAATGTAGTACGTCGCCTGGCGGCGGGCGGCGCCGGGATATTCTCCGCCGGCATGCAGCTTTTCCGACGCATAGGCATGCGTGGTATCCAGCAGGCGATAGTGAGGGCTCTCACCGCGAATATCCGCGAGAACGAGCGACTTTGCCACCAGCCTCGCGAGCTGGCCGGTGACGTCGCTGATGCCCTCGCCGGCGACTGCGATCACGGCATCGAGCCGGAATTCGCCGGCGAAGATGCCGAGCTGCCGGAGCAGCCAGGCCTCGTCGTCCGGCAATAGGTCGTAGCTCCAGTCCAGCGTTGCACGCAGCGTTTGCTGCCTCGGCAATGCCGTGCGCCGGCCGGTCGTCAGAAATTTGAACCTGTCATCGAGAAGCGCCGCGATCTTCGGTGGGCTGAGCATGACCGCGCGCGCTGCCGCAAACTCGATCGCGAGCGGAATGCCGTCGAGGCGGCGACAGATCGCCGCGATGGCGCCGATATTTTCCTCGTCGGGCGCGAAGCTAGAACCCAGCGCCTTCGCTCTGCTGGTGAACAATTCCACGGCGCTGTACGCCGACGCGCCGGCGGGCTCGTGCCACGCTTCAGGCGGCACGCCCAGAGGAGGCACGCGGTAGACATGCTCTCCCTCGATGCGTAGCGCCTCCCGGCTTGTCGCAACAATGATCGTCCCGGAACAGTGGCTGACAATTAGCTCGGCCACCTGCGCCACGGCATCGATGACATGTTCGCAATTGTCGAGAATGAGCAACAACGGCCGAGGGCCGATCGCGCGCGCGATGGAATCTGGCGAAATCTCCTCACCCTCGAGCTTGGTGCCAAGCACGCCGGCGATCACCGAGCAGACCAGCCTGGGATCGGACAGCGAGGCCAGCTCGACGAGCAATCGATCCGCCGAGAAACCAGGCGGCGGCGTTCTGGCAGCCTCCAGCGCCAGCGCCGTCTTTCCGATCCCGCCGGGCCCGACCAGGCTCACCACGCGATGGGCCGACAACAGCCGCCACAAATGTGCGATCGCGGTGGTCCGGCCGACGAGATCGAACGACGCGCTGGGAATGTTGATCGACGGCAGCAGCCCGGTCGCGGCAGATTGTAGCGGGGTGTCCATATGCCGGACGCGCCACGCTCCCAGCAAACGATAGCCTCGGCCAACACTGGTCGACAGCATGTCGCGGTCAGGACCAAGGGCCTTTCGGATCGCCGCGATATGCACGCGAAGTGCGCTCTCCTCGACAAAGACGCCCCGCCAGACCCGCTCCGTCAAGTCGCTCTTGGTGACGAGCCGGCCCTCTGCCTGAACCAATTCCGCAAGAATCTCAAAGGCACGTCCCCCCAAAGGAATGAGCTCTCCCGTCGAGCGCAATTCGCGTCCGAAGAGATCGATCTCCCATTCCGCACAAATGTAGATGGGACGCTGGCCTGGCTCAGCCATCATTGGGCAGCCCCAAGCGGTTTCATCATTTTCTATCCAGCTTACCACCAACCCTTTCGAAAGACACAGGTCGCCGGACGGCGCGGCCGCCGACCCCCGTGTCGCAATGCGCGCGGTTCAGCAGCCGCGGCAGATCGATCCTTCCAGCATCTTCTCGAGCCGGGCGTCGTCCTTGTCGATGGTCGGGTCGGAGCCGAGCAACGGCCCCTTCGTCGCGTGACCACCCCCCTCCGACGACGAGAGCGCGGTGCCCAGCGAATTCGTTCCCGGAGCGGCGGCACTCGTTCCGAGCGCACCGCCGCTCGCCATCGACATATGCGATCCCATGCCGCCACGGGCAGACGCAGCCCCCGAGAGTGCAACGCAGGCGACGACACAAACAACAGCAAATGATCTCATTGCTTACACTCCATGTTCAAATTATCTGCCTCCCAGAAACGGACACTGGACGCGTTTGACCACCCACAATCGCGCGAGAATTCTGACAATCGTGACAGACTCTTCCCGCAAGAGTGATGCAGATTCGCCGGGACTTTCCGCTCCGACGACCTACCTGCCTCTCATCAAACAATCTTTGGAAACGCCACCAGCCGAGCAGCGATCATCGCCAAGCGACTTCTCCGCACAGAGCAAGCAATGGAGAATCGCTATGAGTGTATTCAAGATTCTGATCGCCGCGGCGCTGATCTCAACGGCAACGATATCGTCCGCATCCGCAGCCTGGTCCTTCGCCGACCAGGAGCCGGCAGCCTTCGCATCGATGTATCCCGATCGCGACGTGCTGAACGGCGGCGCGCTGACGCCCGCCGGCCGAATGGGCCTCGAGCGGCCCGGCGGCGCCGCGCCCGTATTCCCCACGGGCCATTTTCACAACCATAACTGGCATCGCTGACGAGACACCACAATCGAGCATCATGCGTCCTGCCAAGATGACAGTGTCCGCAATCCGGGAGTGCGACCGCGCCATGCGGCGCACCCTGCGGGCTTCGAAGCAAGGTCGATCACATCGATCTCGATAGCCGGGCTGGCAACTGCGAAACTTAACAGTTCTTCAGCATCCGTAACCGAGCCCACGGCGCCGTCCGCACTATAGTCGCGACGCCGACTGCCGCATGCGCTGGACTGGCGCGCCCGGGCGCACGGCCGAGTGACGCATCGTCACGGTCTGGCATGTGCGAAAACCGGCAACGCCATGGAGGCATCGCTTGATCACGGGCAGAGGTGGCTATTCGATTTCGGGCGACGCGTGGCGCTTGGGAAAGCTCGTCATCTCCTGCGCCGTGCTTGCGGCCGGCGACGCTTCTGCGGAGCCGCGGTACGATCCCGGCGCAACCGACACCGAGATCCGGATCGGCAACATCATGCCCTACAGCGGTCCCGCGTCGGCTTTCGGCATCATCGGCAAGACGATGAGTGCGTATTTCCGCATGATCAACGACAAGGGCGGGATCAACGGCCGGAAAATTAATTTCATCTCATATGACGACGCCTACAGTCCATCCAGAGCGGTCGAGCAAGCGCGACGGCTCGTCGAGGACGACGAGGTGCTCGCGATCTTCGCGCCATTCGGCACGGTCAGCAACGCCGCCATCCAGAAGTACATGAACAACCGGCATGTGCCGCAATTGTTCGCCATCACCGGAGCGTCGCACTCGGCCGATCCCGAGCACTTTCCGTGGACCATCGGCTGGCAACCGAGCTACCGAACCGAGGCACGCATCTATGCGGACTACATCCTGAAGCACCGTCCAGATGCCAGGATCGGCATCCTCCACCAGAACGACGATTTCGGGCGCGACTATCTGCTGGGGTTGAAGGACGTGTTCAAGGACAAGTACGCGCAAATGGTGGTCGCCAGCCTGCCATATGAGGTCAGCGAACCGACGATCGAGTCAAAAATCGTCGCGATCAAGACTGCCGCACCCGACATATTCATCGACGTCGCCACGCCCAAATTCGCAGCTCAGGCGATCAGGAAGCTCGCGGAGCTGGACTGGCATCCCGTCCACATCGTGACGAACATCTCGGTCTCGGTCGGCGCGGTGCTGAAGCCCGCCGGGCTGGACAACGCCAAGGGAATTCTCAGCGCCGGCTATCAGATGGACGTGACCGATCCGCAATGGGACAGCCACCCGGGCATGCTGCACTTTCACACGTTCATGGCGAAATACTATCCGGAAGCGGATCGATCGGAGAGCGGACCGCTGATGGCCTTCAACATGTCGAGTGCGCTCGTGGAGGTGATCAAGCGCTGCGGCGATGATCTGACGCATGAGGGAATCATGCGCGTGGCCACCGATCTCGATCTCGACATCGAAGGCTACATTCCCGGCATCAGAATAAAGACGTCGCCAACGGACTTTTATCCGATCAAGCAGCTCCAGATGATGCGCTTCACCGGCGAGAGATGGGAATGGTTTGGCCCGCTGCTCGATGGACGCGCGGACCAGGCGACGCCCTCACCCGACGAGGACGCGAAACTCTCTGTCAGATGAACCGTCGCGGTTGAAGTCAACGTCACGCGACGGCTTCGTGCAAAGCCGAAAATGTTCGTTCGATCGACACTGCGGATCCGGCATACGCATGCGCATGTCCAGTGAGCGGGCCGAGGCATTCCCGGCATCGCTTTCTCAAGGAGACGTTCGATGACTACACTGAAGCTCTTGTCGGCCGGACTCGCCGTTGCAGCCATGATTGCCTCCCCCGCGATGGCTCGCGAAGGCAGCGCGAAGCGCACCAATGTCGACGCTTATGCGTCGGCTCAGCGCATTCCGGTCACCTCCAAGCGCGGCTGCGCCCGTGCTCCCGACGTCGGTGCATACGCAACCGCTCCCTGGCGTCGGCCGCCCTGCGAGCCCACCTCTGGCTATTGAGCTCGCGAACCGGAGCAAGTCCGGTTGACGCCAAGCGGAAGTTGATCGTCTCAGCGTTCCGAATTTTGGGTCTCACGACGAAAGCAAGGACGGCGGCTCTCGATGGGGCCGCCGTTCTTGCGACCGGCGCACGCGATGCGCGCTTCTTCCGACCATGTCTCCTATTGTGGCATACTCCCGACCGCTGTCACGAATTCGTGTATCGAACACGAGCGCGTCGGGTGCCAGCATCATCAAGGACGGGTCGCGGACCACTGGGAAGCCGTTCTTGACACGCCGACGGCGTCCCCTGTAGGAGACCCGGGCGCATTCAAGCTTTTCAAATTCTTACCAAGGGTCGGTGATTTCAAGGGCAGGCTCGTGATTTCCCTCGGATCACGGCAGCGAGATTGATGCACGGACCCTCTATGTCATCGCCGGTTGATCGCACCTACTCTTTTGGACATTGGCTTGTCGATTGCCAACGCAGAGAGCTGAGGCATGACAACGTCACAGTGCCGATCGGCAGCCGCGCGTTCGAAATTCTTGAGAAGCTGGTCGGCTCCGCTGGTCTCCTCGTCACCAAGGACGATTTGATCGGGAGCGTCTGGTCGGGCCTGACCGTCGAAGACAATACGCTCCAGGTTCATATTTCGGCGGTGCGCAAGGCGCTTGGCGAGGATCGCAATCTCCTCAAGACGGTGTCGGGCCGTGGATATACGCTCGCCGGAGCCTGGCGAAGCGGGCATCTGGATCACCCTTTGACTGCACCGGTAACGATTCCGGCCGATGCACCCTTTTCCAGCAACTTGCCGAGCGTCCGCGTGCCTCTCATCGGTCGCGAGGATTGTCTCAGTCAATTGGCCGATGTGCTGTCCGCATATCGGGCCGTGACTCTCGTCGGTCCCGGCGGCATCGGAAAGACCAAGCTTGCGATCGAGCTCGCGCGCAGCGTCGCGCCCTCGTTCAACGATTCCGTGGCGCTGGTCGAGCTCGCGACCCTGCAGGATGCCGCACTCGCGACATCTGCGACCGCCCGTGCCCTCAAGCTTGCCTCGAATGACAAGGAAGTCTCTCCCGCAAGCATTGCCCAGGCCATTGGGACGCGTCGTCTGCTTCTTGTCCTGGACAATTGCGAGCATGTGATCGAAGCCGCCGCGCAGATCGCCAGCGCCGTGCTTCGCTATTGTCCGAACGTCACCGTTCTCTCGACCAGCCGCGAAGGCCTCCGTATCGACGGCGAATATGTTGCGGCCATTCCGCCGCTGTCGGTTCCTGATCCGGATATGCACGATCCTGATTTGCTGCTCCGGGAAAGTGCCGTGCAGCTCTTCGTCGCGCGAACGCGAGCGTTGCGTGCGAGCTTCGTTGCGGGCGCGGAGGAGCTTCAGAAGGTCGCGGCCATCTGCCGCCGCCTCGACGGCATTCCGCTCGCATTGGAATTTGCCGCGGCCCGGGCTGCCAATCTCGGGGTGGACACCGTATTGCTTCGGCTGGACAAGCGCTTCGAGCTCCTGAGCGGTGGCCGCCGCGACCAGTTGCCGCGCCACCAGACGCTGCGAGCGACACTGGACTGGAGCTATGACCTGTTGCCGCCAGCAGAGCAGAGCCTGCTTTGCCGGCTCGCGATGTTTCCGGCGGGCTTCACGCTCGATGCGGCTATTGCGATGATGGAGGACACTTTATCGCGGTCGGACGTCATCGAAACCCTGTTCAATCTGGTTGGAAAATCGCTTGTGTCGCTGGACCCCTCCTTCGAGGGACGATGGCGCCTCCTGGAGAGCACCCGTGCTTATGCGCTGGAAAAGCTGGCGGACGCGGGCTTCGTCGAACAGGCTGCCAGACGCCGTGCCGGCTTTCTCAGGCAGATCATCGCGCCACTCGGCGATGCCTCCCCTGCTCCCGACGACATCTCCCGTTTCGCCCAGGAGATCGGCAACGTGCATGCGGCGCTCGATTGGGCGTTCTCGCCCGGTGGCGACACCGCGCTTGGCATCGAGCTGACGGCCGGCTTCGTTCCAGTATGGATGCAGTTGCTGTCCTTCGTGGAATGCTCGACGCGGATCGAGTCCGCGCTCGCGCATTTCAGTCCCGAGTTCACCTGCGTTCCGAAGCTCAAGGCGCAGCTCTATGTCGCCCTGGGCTTCGCACTTCTCAACACGACGGGGTCGGCGGATCGCATGAAGGCGGCGCTGAGCATCGGTCTCGTGCTCGCCGAGCAATTGTCCGATCTCGAGCTTCAGCTCAAGGCGGTCTGGACGTTGTGGAGCTATAACCTCAACTCGGGCCAATATGCCGCGGCCAGGGAGGTCGGCGAACGCTACCTCGAGATCGCGCTGCGCACCGGAAGCGCCGCCAACGAGGCGATCGGCCGTCGCCTGATCGGTGCGGCCACCCATTTCTTCGGTGCGCAGGAGGATGCGCGGCGCGAACTGACCTTGTCCCTGGATCATTCGGCTCACAGATTGGACGGCGGCGGGAACCAGATGTGGTTTCTGCTGAACCAGAGCGTTCTGGCCAAGGCGATGTTGGCCCGCGTCCTGCTGTTGCAAGGAAAGATCTCGCAGAGCAGATCGTTGGCTGCCGAGTGCCTCCAGGAGGCCCAGCGCGAGAAGGACAAGCTTGCGATCGCCTACGCACTCCGTAACGCCGTCTGCCCGATCGCGCTGATGACGCATGATCTCGCCGCCGCCGATCAGGCGATATCCTCCCTTCTCGAACTCGTCACGCGCGAGGGGATCGCATTCTGGGCCAGCTGGACGTCCTGCCTGAAGGGGCAATTGCTGGTTCTGCAAGGCAAGCATGACGACGGAATAGCGCTGTTGCGCGGCGGCCTGAAAGCGCGGACCGAGAACGGATGGCTGATGCGCAATCCCGAGTTTCTCGGGTCGCTCGCCGAAGGCCTGCTTGCAAGCGGCGAAGCTGCGCAGGCGCTGAGCGCGGTGGAGGAGGCCTTGTCCATGTCGCGGCAGGGCCGGCAATTGTGGTGCCTTGCTGACCTGTTGAGGATCAAGGCTGAGATCCTCCTGGCCAATGACCCATCCGATCTTTCGCGATCCGAATTGCTGTTTGCCGAGGGACTGTCCGTGGCCAGAGACCAGCAATGCTGCTTTTACGAGCTGAAGGTCGCGGCAGCGTGGGCAAATATCATGGCGGGATCGAACCGCCAGCAGACCGCACTTGATCTCGTCGGTCCGGTCAGCGCTTTGTTCGATCAGGAAATCGATCTTCCCGCACTAGCCTTTGCCCGCGCTCTGGCTGAAATACCGGACATCTCGCTTTCGGCAGGCGGCGGCGACCGGCCTGCCTCTTGCACCTGCCACTAGATTGCATGCCTTTCGGCCGGGACAGGACGTCCTGCGCTGCTTAAGCACCCCCTTACTCATTCTTCCGGACCTTGCCTGATGAACCTCTCTCGACGACAGATTATGGGCGCCATCGGCGCTTCCATGTTTTCGCCCGGGCTCATCCGTGCGCAGGGCACGAGACCGATCAGGATCGGCGAGATCAACTCCTATAGCAGCGCACCTGCGTTCACCTTGCCCTATCGTCGTGGCTGGCAGTTGGCGGTCGAGCAGGTCAATGCGAAAGGCGGCCTGCTCGGGCGCGAGCTGCAAATCATCAGCCGGGACGACGAAGGCAAGCCGAGCGTCGCGATCCGCGCGGCGGAGG
Organism: Bradyrhizobium sp. OK095; assembly: GCF_900109945.1. Classification (GTDB taxonomy): domain Bacteria; phylum Pseudomonadota; class Alphaproteobacteria; order Rhizobiales; family Xanthobacteraceae; genus Bradyrhizobium. The sequence goes on along the minus strand of NZ_FOBX01000014.1, from coordinate 21,339 downwards.
AACTCGTGCGCAGGAACGAGGTCGATCTGCTGGCGGGCGCCTATCTGTCGCATGTGGGCCTCGCGATCAGCGACTTCGCCCGGCAGAACCGGACCCTGTTCGTGGCGAGCGAGCCGCTCACCGACGCGCTCGTTTGGGAGAAGGGACATCGATATTGCTACCGGCTCCGCCCCTCGACCTACATGTTGGCAGCGATGCTGGTGGAGGAGGCGGCCCAACTGAAGGCGACGCGATGGGCGACGATCGCCCCGAACTACGAATACGGGCAGTCGGCCGTCAGGTGGTTCATGCAGCTTCTCAGCCAGCGTCGTCCCGATGTCGAGTTCGTTGGCAGTCAGTGGCCGCCCTTGGGATCCATCGATGCCGGTGTAATCGTGAACGCGCTTGCCCAGCAAAATCCCGAAGCGATCCTCAACGTTACCTTCGGGCCCGATCTCACCAAATTCGTTCGGCAAGGCAATGATCGCGGCCTGTTCGAAGGGCGGCACGTCGTGTCGTTTACGACAGGCGAACCCGAATACCTCCATCCGCTTGGAGAGGACGCGCCGAAAGGATGGATCGTGACCGGCTATCCCGTGACCGAGATCCTGGACCAAGCCAACAGCTCCTTCGCGTCGGCCTATTTTACGCGATATGGCGAGGCGCCAACCATGGGTTCGGTCGTCGGTCACGCCATGATCAGCTCCATCGTCGCTCCGATCGAGCGGCTCGGGACCATCGATACCGAAACGATGGCAGACGGCTTTGGCAATGTCGGCTTCGACACGCCGTTTGGACCGGCGACCTGGCGCTCGATCGACCATCAGAGCACGATGGGGACATTCGTCGGCCGCACCGCGGTCAGGGGCAACAAGGCTGTCATGGTCGACTGGAAATACAGGGACGGTGGAAGCATGCTTCCGCCGGATACAGAGGTCCGCAAGCTGCGCCCGGCAACATGACAGCCGAATGCCGTGTGATGCGATGACACGCAAGGTCTGCAAGTTCGCCTCAGCATCCCGGCGGCAGCACCGGCGACACGCCCGGCGTTGGCGCGGCACCTGAGGCGTTGGCCGGCAACACCGTTGCAGGCTGCGCCAGATTCATCGAGACCCCTTCCGCGCAGGCCGAGCTGTTCGGGCTGGGCACGACGGCATTCGGGTCTATGCCCGTGCCGCCGGCGCCACTGGTGTCCGCCAGGATCGTGCCGGGCGCGGGGCTTGCAGCTACTTGCGAAATCGAAAGCGGCAGGGACGCAGCGCTCGTCAGCTGCCCTCCCGGCGTTGAGCTGCATGCGATCGACGCTGCCGTTCCCGCCGGGGCGATCGCCGAGATTGTCCCGATCGAGCTGCTGTTCTGTCCCATGGCCGGCAGGATCGGAGCCGCTATACCCGATGTTGAAAGGCCCGTCGACGAGACGGTCGGCGTCGCCGGCACCGGCGCTGGCGATGACAATGGTGGAGCGCAGACCACCACCGTCCCCGGCGTCGTCGGATCCGAGGCGAGCGGGACGGGCGCCAGCGTCGTATCCGGCGCGCCCGGCACGGTCGTTGCGGAAAACGGCCCAGGACTGTTGAGCGGCGAGATCACGATCGCGCCCGGCACCGTCGGCAGATCCATTGCCGTGCTGCCGGTCGTTGCGACCTGTGCCTGAACAGGAGAGCCGCCGAGCAGCAGAGCCGTCACCGTTGCGAACGCGATCCGTATCATCTTCGTGTTCCTAACTCACTTCGGTCTTGCGAATGGTGACCTTGCTGCCCTCTGCCAGATTGACCGCCGGATTGAGCACGACCTGATCGCCGGGCTGCACCCCGTCGCGCACTTCCACACTGGTGCCGAAATCCCTGGAGATCGAGACCTGCTGAAAATGAGCCGTGCCGTTCCGTACGACCACGACATGAAGCCCGTTCTGATCGAACACAAGCGCGTCGGACGGGACCGTCATCGACGGCGTCTTGCGCGGGATCGATAGTTCAACCGTGCAATAGATGCCTGGACTGAGCAGGCCATCGGGATTGGGCACGTCGATCTCGGTCAGCAGCGTCCGACTCCCCGGCTGTAGCGCGGTCGCGATCCGCGTGACCTTGCCGGCGAACGTCCGCCCCGGAATCTCGGGGACGCGGATATCGGCATCAACGCCCGGGCCAACGCCGAACGCCTCGTCCTGCGGCACGAAGACTTGGGTTCGGATCACGTTGGAATGCATCAGCGTGAACATGAAGGTGGAGCCTGCTGACACCAGGCTGCCATTGTCCACGTTGCGCTGTGTGACCACGCCGTCGAACGGCGCCACCACGCGCTGGTAGGACTTCTCCTGCTGGAGGACACGAATCTGCGCCTCCTGCGCTGTGATGTTCGACTGCGCGACGCCCACCGCGCCCTGCTGCGCGCGCAGGGTGAGACGATCATTATCGCCCTGCTGCGCCGTCAACCAGCCTTGCTTGACGAGATTGCTGTCGCGCGAATTGGTGACGTCGGCCAGCTCCCGGCTCGCTTGCGCCTGCTGAAGCGCGGCCTGGTCCTGGGCGAGCGTCGCCTGCGCCTGCGCGATCTGCTGATCCAGCTCGGGCGCGGTGATTTCCACGAGGAGATCGCCCTTCTTGACCCGATCGCCGATATCGACGTAACGCTTCTCGATGTAGCCGCTGGTCCGCGCGAAGATGTTGGCCGCTTCAAACGCAGTCGTCGTCGCCGGCAAGCTCACCTTCATGATGTCGCCGCTGGGCTTGACTGTCGCCACCCGAACGTCCGGAACGTTGCTCCGAGCCTGCTCTGCCACCGCGGCAACGTCACGCGCGGCCTCATAGTGCCGCCAGCCGCCAATGCCGAGACCGCCCGCAAGCAGCAGCAGCACGCCTCCCCCAAGTAGCGCGCCACCGTAACGCCGTCCGGATCGTGCACCCTTGCCCGGCAGCTCCACGATCCGCAAACTTTCCGCCCCGGGGCGGTCACTCGCCTCGTCGTCATTGGGCCGTATGCGAACGTCACTCATTCCGGTTGCTCCTCGAATACGCCGTGGCGCGGCTTGCCGTCATTGCCCTTGCGCAGCATGGCGAAGAGATAAGGCACGATCAGCAAGGTAGTCGGCGTCGCGAACAGCAGCCCGCCGATGACCGCCCGCGCGAGCGCCGCATTCTGCTCCTCGCCCGGCCCGCCGATCGCCATCGGGATCATGCCCACGATCATCGCGGCCGCGGTCATCAGCACCGGCCGGATCCTGGTCCGGCCCGCGCTTAGCGCCGCCTGGAACGCGGAGTGTCCCTTCAACTGCTCGTCACGCGCGAAGGTCACCAGCAGGATGGAATTTGCGGAGGCGACGCCGACCGCCATGATGGCTCCCATCAGCGAGGGCACGTTCAGCGTCGTCCCCGTGATGAACAGCATCGTCACGATGCCGCAGAACGTTGCCGGCAGCGCCATGATGACGACGAAGGGATCGCCAAAATTCTGGTAGTTCACGACCATCAGCAGGTAGACGAGGATGGCCGCGAACAGCAGCCCGATGCCGAGATCGCGGAACGACTGATGCATGCTCTGGATCTGTCCCAGAACCTGGATTGAATTGCCCGGCTCGAGCTGCTTTTGCAGGGTCGACGTCACCTTTTCGATGTCGGCCGCAACGCTGCCGAGATCGCGCCCCTGGACGCTCGCGTAAACGTCGTACAGCGGCTGGACGTTGGCCTGGTTCGCATTGGTGGGAACGGTGCCCCGCTTGAAGGTCGCGACATTGCTGAGCAGGCCCGGCACCGTCTGCCCGCTTGCGGCAAGCGAGGTCGACACCGGCGTGTTGCCCAGGGCATTCAGCGAGTTGGCTCTGTATTCGGGTGTCTGTACCGCCAGGTAGTAGGGGATACCCGACGTCGGATCCGTCCAGAAATTCGGCGAGACCTGCGCGGACGAACTGAGGCTGACATTGATATTGGTCGCCACCGTGCTCGCATTGAGGCCGAGTTGTGCGGCGCGGGTGCGGTCGATATCGGCGTAGAACGCGGGAGCATCGACTTCCTGCTGCAGATGCGCATCGACCACGCCCGGGATCGCCGCGAGGCTCTTCTGCAGCTCCTTGGCGACGGCCAAATTTTTGCTGCCGTAGCCGACCGTGCGGACATCGATCTGCGCCGGAAGACCGAAGTTCAGGATCTGCGTGACGATATCGGCTGCCTGAAAATAGAACGTATCTTCCGGGAACGCCGCCGGCAGCACCTGTCGCAGCTTCCTGATGTAATCCGCGGTCGGCTTGTGCCCGTCCTTCAGCGACACGAGGATGGTGCCGTCGTTCACCCCGATGGTCGAGCCGTCCGAGAATGCGAGATTGTAGGCCCGCGCCGGCAGGCCGATATTGTCGACGATCAGCGCCCGATCGCGCGCCGGGATGACCTCGCGGATCTTGTCCTCGACCGCCTGGAAAATCGCTTCCGTCCGCTCGATGCGCGTGCCCGCGGGCGCGCGAACATGAAGCTGGATCTGGCCGCCGTCGATCAGAGGATAGAAGTCCCGGCCGACATAGACGAACATGGTGGCTCCGAGCGCCAGCACCAGCACGGCGACGGCGGGGACGACGGCGCGACGTTGCAACAGCTTCAACAGGAGACCGGAATACCCATCGCGCAGGCGCTCGAACCCGCGCTCGAACGCGGCGGAGGCGCGCCCGAATATGCCCGTCGGGCGCTCGCCTTCGCCATGACGGTGCTCGCTCTTCAAGAGCAGACCGATGGTGATCGGCGTGAGCGTCCGCGACAGCCCGTAGGACGCCAGCATCGCGAACACCACGGCGAGGCCGAGCGGCGTGAACAAATATTTGGCCGGGCCCTCCAGGAACACGACCGAGGTGAACACGCAGCTGATCGCGAGCGTCGAGACCAGCGTCGGGATGGCAATTTCAGCGGCGCCATGCAGGGTGGCCTCCGGCAACGGCATGCCTTCCTCGGTCCAGAGCCGGTGCGTGTTCTCGATCGTCACCGTCGAATCGTCGACGAGGATACCGACCGCGAGGGCAAGCCCGCCGAGCGTCATCGTGTTGAGCGTCTCGCCGAGGAAGTACAGGACGATCAGCGAGGACAGCATCGCCAGCGGGATCGAGATCAGGACGACCAGCGTCGATCGCCACGATCCCAAAAACACCAGGATCATCAGCGCCGTGAGGCCGGCCGCGATCGCGCCCTCGCGCAGCACGCCATCGACGGAATGGGTGACGAATATTGACTGGTCGAACAGCTCGTTGATCTTCAGCCCCGCCGGCGCCGCCGCGCGGATCGACGTCAAGGCCGCCTTCACGCCGTTGACGACGGCGAGGGTGGAGGCATTCCCGTTCTTGATGACGCTGAGCAGCACGGCGCGGTGGCCGTCCTCGCGCACGATGTTCTGCTGCACCTGGGCGCCATCGCGGACCTGGGCGACATCCTTCAGGAAGATGGTGGCCCCGTTCGCGAACTTGACCGGGATCATGTTGAGATCCTGGATCGTGGCCGGCGTCGCATTGGTGCGAACGGTATACTGCGTATCGCCGATCTTGGTCGTGCCCGTCGGCAGCGTCAGGTTCTGGGTGTTCACCGCGTTGACGATGTCGAGCGGCGTCAACCCGCGCGACAGCAGCTTGTTCGGATCGATGTCGACCATGATCTGGCGGTATTTGCCGCCGGCAGGCGTAGGCAAGGTCACGCCCGGAACGGGAGCCAGTTGCTGGCGGACGCGGTAGATACCGAAATCGTAGAGTTGCTGCTCGTTCAGGCTGTTCGACTCGAGGCTGAGCTGGAGCACCGGCACGCTCGAGGCGTTAAACTGCACGATGATCGGCGGCTGGATACCCGGCGGCATCAGGGCGCGGATGGCGTTGGTCGCCGAGACGATTTGCGAGATCGCGAGATCGAGATTGACGTCCGGCTGGAAGTAGATTTTCTGGATCGACAGGCCGTTGAGGGTCTGCGCCTCGATGTTCTTGATGCCGCTGACATTGGCACTGATCGAATATTGGCTATAGGTGCTGACGCGCTGCTCCATCTCCGGCGTCGACAGGCCAGTGTAGCTCCAGATCACCGTGACGACGGGGATCCGGATCTCCGGAAAGATGTCGGTCGGCATCGAGCGGATCGCGATGCCGCCGAGGAACAGGATCAGCGCGGCCAGCACATAGAATGTGTGCGGAAGCCGTAGCGCGAAGCGAACAATTCCCATGAGGGTCTGCCTGGAGCAAGTTGCGCGGGATCGCCGGAGAGATGAGGACGGCCGGACTGCCGTTCAAATGAAAACGAATTCAGGCACTCCATGCGGTGCCGCGTACCGCATCCTGTGCTGCGCACATGACGGCCCGCTTGACCTTGGCAAAGGCACGCATCTCGATCTGCCTGACGCGCTCGCTTGAAATCGACAATTCGCGGGCCAACTGATCGAGCGTCACCGGGCATTCCATCAGCCGTCGCGCCTCGAAGACACGACGTTCCCGCGCCGCAAGCCCGTCCAGCGCCACACGCAAGGCCTTGGTGCGCCGCTCCATCTGGTCGTGATCGACGAGCACCGTCTCCGCGTCGACGGCGCCATTGACCAGCAGGGCCTCCAGCTCGGTTCCGCCTTCCTCGTCGCCGACGCGCGCGTTCAGCGACATGTCGCCATTCAGCCGCACGTCCATCTCGATCACATCCCGCGCCGAAACCTCGAGCTTTCCGGCAATCGCCTCGGCGACGTCAGGCGTGAGCGATGCCATCGCCCCACCGGTGGCTCTCCTGATCTCGCTGCGGAGCTTGAAAAAGAGCTTCTTCTGCGCGGCTGTCGTCCCGATCCTGACCAGAGACCAGGACCGCAGGATGTAATCGCGAATGGAGGCCTTGATCCACCAGACCGCGTAGGTCGAGAAGCGCGCACCGCGGCCGGGCTCGAAGCGTGACGCCGCGATCACGAGGCCCAGATTCGCTTCGGCGATCAGATCGACCAGCGGCAGACCATATCCCTTGTAGCCACGCGCCAGCTTGGCGGCGAGGCGGAGATGGCTGGTGACAAGCGTGTCCGCCGCGCTCCGGTCGCGCGTCTGCTGCCAGCGACGTGCGAGCTGCTGCTCCTGATCCGGCTCAAGCAGGTCGAAGCGCCTGATGGTTGCTGAATACGCACTGAGGAACGGCGTCGATACCGATGCGATCGGCACGGCAACAGGATCGCGTCTTGCGACTTCTTGGCTAGTCAGCATTTGTCACTCCTATCGTCCCGGCCGGCTGATTGATCTCGAAAGCATCGCGCGTCATCTGGCTCATCCCATCTGGCACGCGTCTGCATGCAGCAATGTCCTGTTACGGCGCGTGATCGGCATGCCCGCCCTGCCAGTCCAGGCAAGGATCTCGATCCGCCCTCCGGGAGCAGGACCAACGATCAGCCGAAAGCCATGCAGCTTGACGATGGCGGCGACCAGGCTCAGTCCGAGCCCGACGCCCGGCGTGTGGCGCATCTTGTCGGAGCGATAGAACCGCCGCAGCACCGCCTCGCGCTCCTGCTCGCTTATGCCGGGCCCGGTGTCGCGCACGCGCACCAGCGCCGTGTCATCCTCCGCTTCCAACGCGAGCTCGACCCGTCCGCCTGGCGGCGTAAACTTGACAGCATTGTCGACGAGATTGGCGACCGCCTCGAACAACAGGTCCCGGTCGCCCCACACCTGCACATTACGATCGCTGACGACGCCGAGCGCGATGCGCTTGTCCTCGGCGATCGGTTCATAGACGTCGCAGACCTCCCGCAGGATCTCGTCGAGCGCGACGTCGCCAAAGCCTGACATGCGGCGGTTGTTCTCGATCTCGGTCAAACGCAGCAGGGCGGTGACGATCGCAAGCGACTGGTCGATGCCGGCGATGGCTTTGTCCGCGATCTCCTGGAGCTCCTCCAGCGTTGCTGCATGCGTTCGCCCGCGCTCCAGCGCCAGTCGGACGCGCGTCAGCGGCGTCCTGAGATCATGAGCGATGTCGTTGCCGACGCCGGCGAGCGCACCGATCATCGTCTCCATCTCGTCGAGCATGCCGTTGACGATTTTGGCCAGCCGCGCGAAGGAATCGTCCGTCTTGCCTTCCGGAAGCCGCTCGCGCAGCTCGCCGGCGACGATGCGCTGAACCCGCTGGTTCACCTCCTCCACGCGCCTCTGCGCGCGCGCGCTAAGCCAGACGCCCGCCAGCAGGCAGAGGCTGAAGGCCGGCAGCAGGCCAAGCGCCAGCGCCTGACCGACGACGCTCGATATCTCGCGCGTCTCGTCGACGTTGCGTCCCATCACCAGGACATCGCCGCCATCGAGGCGCCTGCCGACCGCCCTGACGACCGGAACGTGGGCCGCCGGTTTGTCGAACAGATCGAGCCGCACGCCCTGCACCGCGCCGTCGAGCCCGAACGCGCGCGGCAAATGGTCGATATTGCCGGCCAAGCGGGTCCCGGCGGCATCGAACAGGCCCGCATACTGCACACCCCTGGAATCCTGATCGAGATGATCGGCAATCGCGCTGATGCGGCGCGCCGGCGACAGGTCTGCGATGAAGTGGATCTGCGTGGTGATCATGCGATCGGATCGCGCGACCAGATAATCGTCGAGCTTCCAGTAGATGAACGCGAACAGCGCGACCACGAACAGCGCGAAGGCGGCCGCCACGGCCAGAGCCCAGAGGAACGTGCCGGAGCGGATAAGCTGAGCACGATGCATCGCCCGCCCCTATTGCCGCGAGCGCAGGACGAAGCCGGAGCCGCGGACGTTGCGGATCAGCTGCGTCTCTCCGGAGCCGTCGACCTTGTGGCGAAGCCGGCCCATATGCACGTCGATCAAATTCGTGGTCGCCGGGACGAATTTGTAGTTCCAGACCTCCTCGAGCAGCATCGCGCGCGTCAGCAGCTGATCGTTCCGGCGCATCATGTATTCGAGCAGGCGGAATTCGCGCGGCAGCAGGTCGAGCTCGCGCTCACCACGGCGCGCGGTCCGCTCGATCAGGTCGATCTCGAGCGGCCCGACATGCAAAATGGTCTCGCAGCTGTCGACCGGACGGCGCAACAGCGCCTCGATCCGCGCGACCAGCTCGACGAGCGCGAACGGTTTTGTCAGATAATCATCGCCGCCGATGCGCAATCCGCGCACACGATCATCCACCGCGCCGAGCGCGCTCAGGACCAGGACGGGTGTGCTGACCTGATCGTTGCGCAGCGCTTCGATGACGGTGAGCCCGTCCATGCCCGGCAGCATGCGATCGACGATCATGGCATCCGGGTTCGACGCGCGCGCCCGGTCGAGACCGTCGACGCCGTCAGCGGCCCATTGCACCTCAAAACCGCGATCGGCGAGCTCGGCGACAATCGCCTCGGCGGTCTCGGCATCGTCCTCGATCAGGAGAATCCGGTTCATGATCTTCGGCCCGTGTTCCGCGCGGCGTCTCGGTGCGCGGCGGGAAAGCACGGGTTCGGCATCGCGCGGCATCATGCTCAATGCCCGCGTGCGTTGAACACGCGGCGCTGACGCCGCCTCATGCCGGCTACCCGCTGCGTTACGAGATAGTGCTGCGGCGCATGGGGTGCCACTAAATTGCAGTTCATGATGTCGGCTGCGCGCCGCGCCAACATTGCAAATGTAACGGCGATGCGCCTTACCAATGTCGTGATCATCTTTCGGGCTCCGCTTTCGGACTGCGCTGGATCGAACATAGGCCCTCAACGCACGCGCTGTAGTTTCAGGGGCCACGGATGTTATGTATTCGCACGATCGTGGTCGCGACGCTGAATCGGTTCACGGGCCATTGAAATGCAGTGAGCATTTCGTGCGTTTGAACCGCGCGCCGTCAATCATACCTTGATGGCGAGCCGGCTTGGTTCGGCCTGATGTCATCAATGGAGAGAGCGAATGACCACATTGAAACTGTTGTCGATGGGATTGATCGCAGCCGCCATGCTCGGCGGCCCCGTCATGGCGCGCGAGCACCATCGCGTCGTGCGGCAGCCGGCGGTCGAGGCGGATACGATCGCAACGAACGCGCCGTTCTATGATTCGGGCGAGCGCGCCTGCATTCCGGCGCCGCGCGTTGGCGCCTTCGCCACCGCGCCGTGGACCGGCAACAACGTGCCGTGCGAGCCGGGCACCGGCAGCTACTGATCGCGCCAACGCGGCCGACGGTGTAACTGCGCTGGCCGCTGCACATGGAATGACAGGGAGTGGACTGTTCCATTCAGCCCGCTCCCTTGCGCGCGTCGCGGCCACGCGCGGCGCGATCACCTTCGCGATCGGCGCGCCTGATTTCTGAAGCCGAATTCAGTTGGATTACCGCGCAGGGCACCTACCTCTCTTGCATCACTCGCCCGGCCATCGCCAGCCTATCGCAAACAGCACGACGCGAGGCGCGCTTCAGGCTTGGCCGGACGGCTCAACACGAGAGGAGTTTTCCATGACACGTGCAATCATGATTCTGGCGACAGCGGCGCTCGCCTCGACGCTCGCCATCGGCGCGGCCAACGCGCATGGCGGTGGTGGCGGCGGCCACGGCGGCGGAGGCTTCGGCGGCGGACATGCGGGCTTTGGCGGCGGCGCGCATTTCGGCGGCATGGGCCATGAGGGAGGCTTTGGCGGCGGCGCCCGGTTCGGCGGCGAGCATCTCGGCTTCGCCGGTCATGCCGGCGGCTTTCGCCAGCACGCGTTTCACCGCTACGGCCGGTCCGGATATGGAGTCTACGGCGCCTATCCGGATTGCTATGACTGGTACGAGTTGCATCCCGGCCGGCAATTGCCGCTGAGCTGCAGCTAGCTCAGCGCGCGCGAAGCAATCCAGCACCCGTAGGATGGGTAGAGCGAAGCGAAACCCATCACGCTTTCGCACCATGAGCATGATGGGTTTTGCAAGTGCTCTCCCCATCCTACAATGGAACGTTCACGCCTTCGCATTCTCGCGACATGTTTCGCCCGAGCTTTGCTTCGTCGCTCCACCCTCAAGCCAAGAGGGCGCAGGGAAGGCCGGGTGCCGGCTGGCACCCGCGGTCCGCCGCAAAAGCTTGACCGTAGCAACGACGGCCAGGACCACACGGTTTTGCCGTACGCACGGTTGATTGGCGCCACAGGGTTCGACGGCGTTGTGCACGTTGCCATCAAAATACTGGCGCGACGAACCTGACGGCGTCGCTCGTCGGCACGAAGTTTTGGGCTCACGGAGAGCAATCCGCCCCGCCCTAGACCACCCGCACCCGACGCTGCCGCGTCCAACGCAAGCCCGGCTCGCGAAAAATGACGACACAAGATCGCTCCTCAAGGATGAGCCGGGATGGGGGGGGAGATTCACGCCATTCCCGAATTTCGGTAAAGTGGAATATTTTTGCAGGGAGGGGTTGACGGGGGTGCGAAACAGGGTGGTGTTTGCTCACGGGGCGCGACAGGGACTCATGCAGGTGCCCGCAACCTGAACTTGCAATGATCGTCACCGGATGCGAGATTCATTGAGGAAAGCGCATCAAACGAGGAAGGGATGGCCTTTCATGCGGCGACGACAGATGCAAGCGCTGTTGCGGATTCATCGATTGCAATCAGCTCCTCCTCAAAGGAGCAGGTGGTCTACCGCCGTATTGGCAAGCGTCGTCACCTTTCTAATCACGGTTTCCAGCTTCGCGATCTCGGCTTTCGGATTCTGGGTGAAACTCAGGCAAACTGACGACTTGCGTGTGCTCATCACGTCTTCAGCGCCCCTCATAGCAATCGGCAAGGACGACATTGCGTTTGCGCAATCGCTTGATCTCACCTACATCAACTCGGGCAATCGGCAGGCGCGCATTAGCAACCTGAATTTGGCCGCGCTCAAATATGTTGACGCCAAGCCTCCGACGGATCGCAGCTGCGACGAAGGCGAGCCCGATACAAAGATCTATCCCCGATTCGACTTCTCGTCGGCGATCATCAAGCCGCAGGAAATGCTCGATTTGCACGACCTTAAATACATACACGGGACGCTCAGCAAGCCGCTGGGAGAATCTGGCACGGTATTTCCCAACATCTTCCGACTGATCGTCGGAGATTCAATGCTCGTGTGCTTGCAACAAAGGATCATCACTCCCGATAGTTATGTCGAGACGACGAGCAAAATGCTGTGGCTCGTGAAGCTTGGAAGTGGCGATCTCAAGACTCTGTACGACCAGGGAAGGCCGATGGTCGTAAAGAAAACTACCAGCTATTTCGACTAGCGCGTAGGATGGGTAGAGCGGAAGCAAAACCCATCGCTCTTTTGGAATTGATGGGTTTCGCAAGTGCTCTACCTGTCCTACGTACCATCCCACGAAGGCTGGCGAACTGCGATCCGCGTGTCGTATAATTCTGCTATGATCTTCTCTCGCGCCCTCAAGGGCGGCGAAGATGTTAGCCTTTGACCAGACTCGATCTGATGAGCCACAGCAAAAATGACCGACAATCTTCCCGCCAGATCGCTTGCCGAGATATCCGATCAAGCCGGGCTTGGCAAAGCCGCCGCTGCAATCCTTTCCTCTGTTGAAAAGCTTCTCGGCGCAGCGTTCCGGCCCTTTCAAATCCGACGGGAAGGACGGGCGACCGCCGACGCCGAGGCATACCGCATCGTGACTTTGGCCGAAGCCAATGTGAGAGCGGGAGCTGTTGCAGCCGAGGGGGATGCCGACCTGGCCGAGCGCGCAAGAGCCCGGGTGGTAAGCGAGATCGTCAGAGAGCAGCGGAACATCGAGTCCATCGTCGGCGAGGCCTTGACGCTGCCGCCGCCGAATGGGGGCGACGACATCGATCGTCCCGAGATAGAAGACGACTGGATGAGTCTTTTCCTCAACACCTGCAAGCGATTTGGCGACCGGGAAATACAGGCTCTTTTCAGCAGGATACTGGCCTTTCAAGCCAATCACGGCGGAATGTCGCCAATGCTGGTCGAGAGCATGAAATACCTCGACCACGAGATGAGCGATTTCCTGCAGCGATACTCCAAAACGATGCTGAAGCTACACCATACCCCGGCATACTTCTTCCCTGGTCAGATGAAGCTATTGCGGAAACTCAAGCAGGCCAATTTTCTCTTTATGGACAATGCTACCGACATCACGATCAATCTCGATCCGTTCATCGTCACCGTTTCGGATGTCGATGGAGACCTGACATTTCTCGAACTGACATATATCGGTGAGGAGTTGTACGACGCGATCGAGGGAAGGGGCAGCGTCTCCTCGGTCATAAGCCGCACTCCTCCGCCCTCGGTTCTGGACGGCGTTGAACGCGATCGGGCGATCGGCGGACTCCGCGAGCTGGTCAATCGACAAGCGAAATTCGGAGGATTGATCACCATCAACGTCATCGGTCGGAACATAGCCGGTGCAGAGCTTTCCAACCTGACGTCCTTCAAATTTCTGGTCCGACAGGGCGAAAGTGAGGGCATAGACACATGCGAGCGCACTGAACAACAAACGGTCGCGTCACTGCGAAAGCATCTCGACAGCCAGGCGATTAAATTGCTCGAAGACGTCTACGGCGCGATCCTAGATGCTGCCAACTCGAATGGGATCCACGTTCTCAAGACGGCCCGAACATCCAAATTTCCGAGAAAGGCCAAGCTGAAACCAAACTAGTCGGATGGGTAGAGCGAAGCGGAACCCGTCAAAGTCTTATCGAGCGACAGCAGCCCTTCAATCAACAGGTGCACCTAGATTGAGCTGGAGGCTTCTCGCACGCTCTGGTAGCATTTGTTTTGGGGTAGGCATCTGCTGTCCCGGATAAGAAGGAAAGCCATGAAGACGTTGGCAATGACCGCTTTTGCTCTTGTCGCCATGTCGATTGCGCCAGTGAGTGCCGCCCCCCTCAAAGTCGCAGCCCAAACCAGCAATGGCCCAGGGGTCGTCGAATGCTCTCTGTCCAATGCTGCGGGTCGCAACTGCAGAAATGTTCTCAACTTCAAGACTTTCTACGAATGTCAAGCGAACCGGATGGAGCGGGGCTGGACCGGCATTGAGAGCTCCAACTACTGCCGGGCCGTCAACCTGAAATAAGGACGCTTGCGTGAGCCGGGGACCGAGGCCTGCTTTGCAACCTTCCCCCGCTTCGACCGCTCAACGAAAAGGCCTCCAGCGGCTTCCCGCTAAGGCCTCGAAATCGATCAGATAGCACTTCGATCGGGCGTTGCTCCAGAACCATCCGACCTGCAGGCCGGGCGCCGTGACCGAGTTCTGGGGAGTTCTCCGAGGACAGGCCGACGACGCCTCGCGCGATGCACAGGTCAAACATAATCTCGGTCGGCAGGGCCGAAAAGCCTCCCCCAATCCAAAGCACATCGGCTCGAAGCGATTGTAATTTACCGCGGCATACGCCTGTGGTAGAATAGGGCTGCAATCGGGAAGGCCATATGAAAACTGCGCGGTCGCCATCTCCACCGCTTGGCCGGCCGCCTGGTTCCAGGCTGCAAGCCTCATCGCGCCGGCCCTCTGCGGCGGACCAGCGACACCCCGACCCACAACATTCCTATGGATGCTCGATGAACTACCGCTGCACATGCGGCACGGACTATGTCGTGGTCCCGAAAGAGATCCCCCTCGCCAACGACGAGCAGGTCATCTGCGACTGCGGATGTCCGTTGAAGCTCCGCTGGAGTTCACGAAACTTCGACTACCAGCCTGTCTACCGCACGCCGGCGAAGGAGGCCCGAAAACCCTAACGTTCCAGCTGTAGGGGGCATCCGGCTCCTTTCCCATGTCAGAAGGCGTACAGGCGATCGCGTGTAATGGATACTTCCGTCCCACAGAACGAGATCTCGCAACGTTTGCTTCCAAAACACCTCAAGTCCCTGGAAGCGGAATCCATCGAGATCATGCGCGAGGTCTTTGCCGAGTTCAAAGCGCCCGTGATGCTGTATTCGATCGGCAAGGATTCAGCCGTCATGCTGCATCTGGCGATCAAGGCATTCCATCCGGCTAGACTCCCCTTCCCCCTTCTCCACGTCGATACCACCTGGAAATTTCGGGAGATGATCGCGTTTCGCGACGAGACCGTGGGTCGTCTCGGGATTAATCTGATCGTGCATGTCAACGAGGACGGATTGGCGCGCGGCATCGGCCCGATCGCCTCTGGATCCTCTGTACATACCCAGATCATGAAGACGGAAGCCCTCAAGCAGGCGCTCGACCTCCATGGCTTCGACGCAGCGTTTGGCGGAGCGAGGCGAGACGAGGAGAAGAGCCGGGCCAAGGAACGCATTTTCTCCTTCCGCTCGCAGGGGCATGCCTGGGACCCGCGCAATCAGCGCCCCGAATTGTGGAACCTGTTCAACACGCGGATTCGGCCAGGCGAGACCATCCGCGTCTTCCCGCTGTCGAACTGGACCGAATTGGACATCTGGCACTACATAACGCTGGAAGACATTCCGGTGGTGCCGCTCTATTTCGCCAAGCGGCGTCCCGTGGTGCGGCGCGACGGTGCATGGATCATGGTCGACGACGATCGCCTGCCTCTGGCGCCCGGCGAGCAGGTGGAAATGCGGCGTGTTCGATTTCGAACGCTCGGATGCTATCCGCTAACAGGGGCGATCGAATCCGACGCCATCACGCTCGAAGACATCGTCTCCGAGATGCGGTCGACGCGTCTGTCCGAACGCCAGGGCCGCCTCATCGACAGCGATGAGACCGCATCGATGGAAAAGAAGAAGCGCGAAGGTTATTTTTGATGGACGGCGTCGACGTTCCCGCCGGGCAGGCGGGCAAGGAGCTCCTGCGATTCCTGACTTGCGGATCGGTCGACGACGGCAAATCCACCCTGATCGGGCGCCTCCTTCACGATTCAAAGCAGATCTTCCAGGATCAATTGTCGGCGCTTGCCAGGGATTCGGCGCGCTACGGCACGACGGGCGGTCATGTCGACCTCGCCCTTCTCGTCGATGGCCTCGAGGCCGAGCGCGAGCAGGGCATCACGATCGACGTCGCGTATCGTTTCTTCAGCACGTCGAAGCGGTCCTTCATCGTCGCCGACACGCCTGGTCATGAGCAGTACACGCGGAACATGGCAACCGGGGCATCGAAGGCCGACCTTGCCGTCCTGCTGATCGACGCGCGCAAGGGCGTTCTGGTGCAAACGCGCCGGCATTCGCTGATCTGCTCCCTGCTCGGTCTGCGCCACGTCGTCCTCGCGGTGAACAAGATCGATCTGGTGTCGTACGATTCAGACATTTTCGAGCGTATTGTCTCCCAGTATCGCGCCTTCGCATCCGAGCTCGGCTTCTCCTCCATCGCGGCCATTCCGATCTCGGCCCGCAACGGCGACAACGTCATGCGCCGGTCGGACCAGACGTCCTGGTATCGCGGCCCAACGCTGCTCGACTATCTCGAGACTGTCGATGTGACGCAGGAAATGACCGGAAAGCCGTTCCGCTTTCCGGTGCAGTGGGTCAATCGTCCGGGACCTGATTTCAGGGGATATGCCGGAACGGTCGCCTCCGGCACCATCGGTGTCGGCGACCCCATCACCGCCGCCGGCTCCGGTCAGACGTCACGCGTGAAGGAACTCATCACCTATGATGGGCCGCAATCATCGGCACAAGCAGGTGACGCCATCACGCTGACGCTGACCAGCGAGATCGACATCTCGCGCGGCGATCTCCTGGTCAGCCCGGCGTCCGACACCGAAATCTCGGATCAATTTGCCGCCCATATCATCTGGATGAGCGATCAGGCGCTGATGCCGGGCCGCTCGTATCTGGCGCGCATCGGCACCAGGACCACGCCGATCACGGTCACCGGGATCAAATACAGGATCGACGTCAATACGCGCGAGCATCTCGCGACCCATACTTTGGGCCTCAACGACATCGGTTTCTGCAACCTGTCGACGGGGACGCCTGTTGCGTTCGATCCATACGAGCAAAACCGCAAGACCGGCTCGTTCATCATGATCGACCGGTTGACCAATCATACTCTCGGAGCGGGCATGATTGCCTTCGGCCTGCGGCGTGGCACCAACATCCACTGGCAAGCGACCCTGATCGGGAAGGCGGAGCGGGCCGCGCACAAGCACCAGAGGCCGGCGATTATCTGGCTCACCGGCCTGTCAGGCGCCGGCAAATCGACCATCGCCAACATGGTAGAACGGCAGCTTCACGCCGCCGGTCATCACACCATGATGCTTGACGGCGACAACGTCCGGCACGGGCTCAACCGTGACCTCGGATTCACGGAGCCAGACCGGGTCGAAAACATCCGGCGCGCCGGCGAGGTGGCGAAACTGATGGTGGATGCGGGGCTGATCGTGCTGTGTTCCTTCATCTCCCCCTACCGCGCCGAACGCGAAGCGGTCCGGCGTCTGGTCGCCGACGGCGAATTCGTCGAAGTCTTTGTCGACACACCGATCGACGAATGTGCGAAACGGGATCCCAAGGGGCTATACGCGAAAGCGAAGGCCGGCGAGATCAAGAATTTCACCGGCTTCGATGCGCCCTATGAGGCCCCCGAAAATCCCGAGATACATCTACAGACGATCGGCCAGCAGCCCGAACAACTGGCCCAACGTCTCGTCAGGACGCTGACCGAGCTCGGGATCGTGGGATAAGCGCCGCGGCACGACCTGCTATCACGGCTCAGATGCATTGATTTCACGCGCAGCCTGAAGGCTTCCGCGCACCTCGGTCCGAGCCCGACCAAATCGAATTGTCGCCTCGACGGCCGCGTCGATGTCGTGAATTTCGGTGCGATGGTTGACGATCGCTGCGCGAATGGCGAGCTGACCATCAAGTACCGTGGTCGAGGGCGCAACGATCCCGGATTCGTGCAGGTCGGCGGCGATCGCGGCGTTGACCGGATCGGGATCAGCGCAGCGATAGCGGAAGCAGACGATGTTGAGCTGCACCGGTGCCAGAAGCTCGAGCTCGGGATGGGCCTCCACCTGACGCTTCATGTACTGCGCCAGCTCGCATGTCCCGGAGATCACCGCCCCCATCCGGGCAGCACCGTGAACCTTGATGGTGAACCAGGTCTTCAGAGCCCTGAAGCCACGTGATAAGTCTGGACCGAAGTCGCAAAACCAGGGCGATCCGGCAGCCAGTCCACGCTTCTCTCGCCGGAGGTAGGCGGCCGGATTGGTGAAAGTCGCGAGGTGCTGCTCGCCGTCCCGCACCATGATGAAGCCGGCGTCGTAGGGAACCTGGCCCCATTTGTGGAAGTCAAATGCGAGGGAATCCGCCTTCTCCATGCCAGCCAGGCGTGGCGCAATCTCCGGCGCGAGCATTCCGAGCGCGCCGAACGCTCCATCGACATGAAACCAGATATCCTCGCGCTTCGCGATCGCGGCGAGTGCCTGCAGATCGTCGATCGCCCCGATATCGACGCTTCCCGCCGTGCCGACAATCAGGAACGGACGAAGGCCCCGCGCGCGGTCATCGGCGATGGCCCGCTCGAGCAAGGCCACGTCGATGGCATGATTTGCGTCTGTCGGAATCTGCCGCAGAGAATCCGTACCGATGCCGGCGAGATCCATGGCTTGCGAGATACAGCCGTGCGCGGCTGCCGACGTATAGGCAACGAGGCCTCCAAAGGCGCCGATCCCCGCACGGCGCACCTCATCACCGACCATGGCATGTCGGGCCACCAGCAACGCGATCATGTTTGCCATCGACGTACCCGTGACAAACAGGCCCGTGGCCCCCTCCGGAAAGCCGAACAACTCGCGTGCCCAGTGGCCGATCTGCTTCTCGACCTCCATCGGCACGTGGTCTCGCCCGCCGAGATTCGCATTGAGCCCCGCCGCAAGCATCTCCGCGAGCATGCCGTCCGGATTGCCGCCGCCATGGACCCATCCCATGAAGCCCGGATGCGCATTTCCGGTGGCGAATGGAAGGATATTTTCCATGAATTCCTCATGCACGACGGCAAGGTCGGTCGGCCCGGCCGGGAGAGGCTCACGGAAGCGCGCGCGGACGCCGTCGGGAATGGGTTGCCAGACAGGGCGCTCGCGAATGCCTTCGAGATAGTCGAGCATATCGTCCAGCATTCTGTGGCCCTGCACTCGGAAGCTGCCCCAGTCCGACGGATCGAGCGAGGTGGGCGCGCCCATCACGATTGGCGTTGAACCACTCCCATCCATGCGATCTCCGGAATTCCGCACCGCGATGTCGGAGTCGAGGTCGCCGATGATCTGCAGCAGGACCGATCTGAACTCGGTGAGCATGGCATCGATGGTCGACGGATCGAACAGGTCCGTGGCATATTCCAACGTCCCAAACAGTCCGTCGGCCGTCTCATACATGAAGAAGGAGACGTCACGTCGCGACGTATCGTTGTCGACGTTGACCGGAAACGCCTCCAGACCAGCGAAATGGGCTGCCTGGGCGGACACCTTCTGCAGCCCGAACAGGACGCGAAATAGCGGCTGTTGCGCGAGATCCCGCACCGCGCCGATCTCTGTCTCTATTCTGGCGAGCGGCACATCCTGATGGGCAAACGCGCCCAGAGCAGCGTCTTTGACGCGCTTGAGACATTGCCGGAAGGTCGGCTCGCCGGAAAGGTCCGTGCGCAAGGCGAGCATGTTGATGAAGAAGCCGATCACGTTCTCGACGTCGAGCGATCCACGACCCGCGACCGGCGTGCCGATGACGACATCCTGTTGTCCGCTCAAGCGCGCGGCAACGATGTTGAAGGCCGCGAACAACACCAGGAAAAGCGATGCGCCTTCCCGCTGCGCGAGGCTACGCAGCGCGGCGACATCATGCTCGGGAAAATTGAACAGAGCGGTCGCGCCCCGATAGCTCGGTACCGACGGGCGCGGCCGGTCGGTCGGCAGACTCAGGACCGGCGCGTCGGCCAAACGATCCACCCAATAGCTGATCTGCCGATCCAGAAGCCGCGCCTCCACCTGCTGTCTTTGCCTGATGGCGTGATCGGCATACTGGACCGCCAGCTCGGGCAGCGGCGATCGAAGCTCTCGCGAGAACGCCGAGTACAGCGCGCTGACCTCGCGGATGAGGACCTCCATGGACCAACCGTCCGAAATGATATGGTGGGCAACCATGACCAGCAGATGTTCGGCTGGTCGAACCCGTATCAGGCCGACACGAAAGAGCGGCGCGGCCTCGAGATCGAACGGCCGCCGCACGATCTCATGGGCCGCGCGCCACACTTCGTCGCGCCGTTCGGCGTCGTGCAAATGCCCGAGGTCGACGACGGACAATTCGACGGCAACCGAAGGCTCGATCACCTGGACGACGAAACCGTCCACGGATGTAAACCGAGTCCGAAGACTTTCGTGGCGTCCGACGACCTCGGCAACGCTTGCCTGCAGGACGTCCATATCCAGGGATCCAACAAGCCGAAAGGCCATCGGGACATTGTAGGCGGAGCCGACATTCGCGTTCTGATGCGTCAGCAGCAGGCGTTCCTGCGCATAAGACGGCGACAACGGAGCCGTGCGCGGCCTGGCGATGGCAATCGGTGTCGCGCCTTGCTCGTTCGCCGACGCCTGCGGCAGGCTCAAGCTCTGCGTCGATCCGTTGACGAAATGCGCTTTTGACCCATTCATCATCGCGCCTCGCTCCGATCGAACAGGCAGCTCGATCATCGACGATTTTGGCTGTTCGATGTGTGGCGCCGGTTCCTCAAGACGTTCGGTTGCGGCAAGTCCGCGGTTGGAATACCCGTGTCTCGCCGTGACGGCCGCGCCGTGCTCGTCGACCAGATGTCGCGCGAAGCCCGATAAAGTGGGTTGCTCATAGAAGATCGTCAGAGACAGCTCGAGACCGTAAGCTTGGTTGATTCGATTGACCAACTGGATCGAGCTGATCGAGTCGAGGCCGTACTGGGTCAGTTCGATCTCGCTCTCGATATCCTGGACGGCGACATTGAGTAACTGGCTGATCCACTGAGTCACCGTGGCCTGTACTTCGTCCGCCAAGTCAGCACCCGGCACCATAGGAATAGCGTCGGAGAAGCCCGACATGTCCTGACGTAATGGCGCGTGCATGACGTCGCGCGACGTGGCGGCGCTGACGGTGCGCGCAGCAGATTCGATTCCATACCGCTCTTTCACAAACGGATAGGTGGGAAGACTGATCCGCCGCGGCTTGAAGCCGGGATGGAGCGATTTCCAGTCGACCGATTTACCTTTGGCCCATGCCCTCGCCAGCTTCAGTAGCTCTCGGTTCTCCAGCCACCTTGCGATAAGCTCCTGCCCTTCTTCGGCATCGAGCCATCCGTCCGTATCGCTGCTCTTTCCGACGCGGCCACTATAGCAATTCTCGACCATGTCCTTGCCGCGGCAATATTCATCCAGAGTCTTACGCAGGTCGCGGGCGTCGTTGACGACACAGACAAGTCTGCTCTCCATCGCCTCGCGTCCGACCTGCATTGTGAAGGCGAGATCGGCGAGGTCGGGGCTGTTGCCGGTTTCCAGAGCGCTGCTGACGAAGGCGA
>NZ_FOBX01000028.1 GCF_900109945.1 Bradyrhizobium sp. OK095 | reverse complement strand
CCGAACTCGTCGGCCAGCTTCTGTTCACCCGCCGAGCCCTTGCCACGATCGACAAGCCCCCGCCCATCAACCCCAGCCGCCGCCAATCCTGCAAACTCCCCGGCCAGATCGAGTTCTGCTATGGCTGAGTTTCCCCGGACAGCCCTGCGCAGGCGGGGAGAGGTGACCTGCGGCGCCAGCCCGCCTCATCGAACCCTCCTTCCCTCCATCGCGACCAATTTCCGGGCGGCCGCTCCCGCCCGGAGCCCCTTCGCATGGACTGGACCTGGTATCTCTTCCGCTTCGACGGCCGCATCAACCGCGCCCTGCTGTGGCAAGCGCTGCTGATCGTCGCGCTGCTGGCGGGCTTGCTGGAGATCGTCGGTCAGGTCATCGGGATCCTCGAAGGGACCAGATCCACCTTGAAGCTCGACATCGATTTCGACTTCGGTCTGGACGACCTCTTCAAGGTGGTCGACCCGCGAGCCTATCGCTTGCTGCCATCCGCCGACCGTCCGACCCTGATCCTCAAGGTCCTCGGCACCTCGCTGTTTCTCTGGATCTATCTCGCGACCGCGATCAAACGGCTGCACGATCGCGATAGAAGCGGCTGGTGGATCATTCCTTTCTTCTTCGTCCCCAATCTGCTGTTTCATTTCTGGGGTCTTCTGCTCCGGGCTTTTCTCCCCGACGCCGCCTCGTTCGTTCTGTTCGACCTGGCCGTTCACGCGCTGTGGCTGTGGGGCTTTATCGAATTGTTCATTGCGTCTGGCACTTCGGGGAGCAATCGGTTCGGCCCTGATCCACTGGCTGAGATCGAAGCCGACTCCACACCCCCCGCGAAAAGCTGGGACCAGAGCCGCGAGATCGAAATTGTCCCGCCCAGCGCTAGCCCACCCGGCGGCATGCATGTTAAGCGGAGCGCATGACCGATGCTCTCTCGATTGCCCGCGATCTCATCCGCTGCCCCTCGGTAACCCCGGCCGACGCCGGTGCACTCGGGGTGCTTGAAACAGCCCTCAACGCAGCGGGCTTCATTTGCCACCGCGTGACGTTCAGCGAGGAAGGCATCGCCGACGTCGACAATCTCTATGCGCGGATCGGCACCGAAGGCCCGCATATCACCTTCGCCGGCCATACCGACGTGGTGCCACCGGGCGACGAGAGCGCCTGGAGCGTCGGTGCGTTCTCCGGCGAGGTGAAGGACGGTTTTCTGCACGGCCGCGGCGCGGTCGACATGAAGGGCGGCATTGCCTGCTCGGTCGCCGCGGTGCTCGAGCATCTCGCGGCCAATGACGGCAAGCCGCGCAGCGACGGAACAGGCTCGATCTCGTTCCTGATCACCGGCGACGAGGAGGACGTCTCCATCAACGGCACCATCAAGCTGTTGAAATGGGCTGCCGAGCGCGGGGAGACATTCGATCATTGCGTGCTGGGCGAGCCCTCCAATGTCGAGACGCTCGGCGACACCATCAAGGTCGGCCGCCGCGGCTCGCAATCCGGCACGCTCTGTGTCGACGGCGTGCAGGGCCATGTCGCCTATCCGCATCGCGCCGCCAATCCGGTGCCTGATATCTCGCGATTGATCGTGGCAATCTCCGACGAGCCGCTCGACCACGGCAGCGCGCAGTTCCAGGCCTCCAACCTCGAATTCACCTCGGTCGACGTCGGCAACAAGGCCAACAACGTCATCCCCGGCGAGGCGCGGGCAAAATTCAACATCCGCTACAATGACAATCATACGCAGGCGAGCCTGCGCGAGCTGGTCGAGACGCGGCTGACAAAAGCCTGCGGCAACCGCATCCGCGCCCGCATCGTCTGGGAGCCCTCGAACTCCAACGTGTTCGTGACCAAGCCCGGCCCGTTCACCGAACTTGCGGTGTCGGCGATCGAGGAGGTGACGGGCCGCAAGCCCGAGCTGTCGACGTCAGGCGGCACCTCGGATGCGCGATTCATCTCCAGCTATTGTCCGGTGATCGAGTTCGGGCTCGTGGGGCAGACGATGCATCAGGTGGACGAGCGCGTGCCGGTGACGGATCTGGAGAAGCTGACGCAGGTGTATCGCGGGATTTTGACGCGGTATTTTGCCTAGCTTTCCATTCCCGCCACATTCTCCGCCGTCATCGTCCGCCTTGTGCGCAATTGCGCACTGGGGCGGACGATCCAGTATTCCGAGACCACAGTTATTCAGCCGTGAGGCCGCGGCGTACTGGATTCCCCGCCTTCGCGGGGAATGACAGCGGTGGACATGGCGAGAGCGTACGCTCCCCTCTCCGCCCCTCAATAATCCACCTTCACCAGATACAGCCCGTCGGGCGGGGCGACGATGCCGCAGGCGGCGCGGTTGCGGGCCTGCAGCGCTGCGGAGAGATCGTCCGCGGTCCAGCGGCCGTCGCCGACCCAGACCAGCGATCCCACCATCGAGCGCACCTGGCTGTGCAGGAACGAGCGCGCCGAGGTGATGATGGTGATCTCGCGACCGTCGCGCAACACGTCGAGCTGGTCGAGCGTCTTCTCCGGCGATTTGGCCTGGCACTCGGTATCGCGAAATGTCGTGAAATCGTGCTTGCCGAGCAGACGCTGCGCAGCCGCATGCATCGCGTCGGCATCGAGCTTGCGCGGCACGCGCCAGGCGTGGCCGATGTCGAGGGCAAGATTGGCGCGGGTGTTGACGACACGGTAGCGGTAGTGGCGCTTGATGGCCGAGAAGCGCGCCTCAAAAGTGTCGGGCACGATCTCGGCCTCCAGCACCGCAACCGGATGCGGACGCAGATGCGCGTTGAGGCCATCGCGAAAGCGGCCCGGCGGAAACTGCTTCTCGATATCGACATGCGCGACCTGGCCGCGCGCGTGCACGCCGGCATCGGTGCGGCCGGCACCGTGAACCCGCAGATCCGCGCCGGTCATCGCCTTCACGGCCGCTTCGAGCGCGCCCTGCACCGAGGGCAGTGTGTCCTGCACCTGCCAGCCGAAGAACGGCGCGCCGTCATATTCGATGATGAGCTTGTAGCGGGGCATCAGGCCAGCCGCATCGGCGGCTTCACTTGCACGCCACGCAAAAAGTCTACGGCCTGCATCCGCGCCTTGCCTTCGCGCTGCAGTTCGAGAATACGGATCGCACCCTCGCCGCAGGCGATGGCGAGCTGATCATCGAGCACCTCGCCCGGCGCACCTGCGCCTTTCGCGAGCTCACAGCGCAGGATTTTGACGCGCGCATTCTCGCTGACGCCGCCGAGCTCGGCCCAGGCGCCGGGGAACGGCGACAGACCGTGGATGTGGCGCAACACGGCGCGCGCAGGCTTGCTCCAGTCGATGCGCGCCTCGGCCTTGTCGATCTTGGCGGCATAGGTGACGCCGTCCTCGCTCTGTTTTTTGAGCTGGAGCCCGCCGCGGGCGAGCCCGGCCATCGCGCGCACCATCAGGTCGGCGCCGAGCCGGGAGAGACGATCATGCAGATCGACCGCGGTCATGGTGTCCGTGATCGCCAGACGCTCGGCCATGGCGACGTCGCCGGTGTCGAGGCCGACGTCCATCTTCATCACCATCACGCCGCTCTCGGCGTCGCCGGCCATGATCGCACGGTTGATGGGCGCAGCGCCGCGCCAGCGCGGCAACAGCGAAGCATGCAGATTGTAGCAGCCGAGCTTTGGGGCATCGAGGATCGCCTGCGTCAGAATCATGCCATAGGCGACGACGACGGCCGCATCGGCCTCAAATGCGCGAAACTCGTCCAGCGCTTCCGGAGTCCTGAGCGTCTTCGGCGTCAGCACCGGCACGCCGAGTTTTCGCGCAGCTTCTTCAACCGGGGTCGGCTGCAATTGCAGACCACGCCGGCCGCCGGGTTTTGGCGCGCGGGTGTAGACGGCCACGATCTCGTGGCCGTGCGAGACCAGCTCGAGCAGCGTCGGCACGGAAAAATCGGGCGTGCCCATGAAGATCAGGCGGAGGGGCATGACAAGCACTCGGTACGTTCCCTCCCCCCTTGCGGGGGAGGGTTAGGGAGAGGGGTGCCACACGACGCGCTCTCTCGGCGTGAGCGCGGGCGCGCTGTTCGCGGTACTCCGCAAGTTAGGGAACACCGTTTGCTGGGCTACCCCTCTCCCCCGCCCTCCCCCGCAAGGGGGGAGGGAGCGCAGGGGAGTGCGAGGCAGCACTAAACCTTACTCCGCGCGCTTGGCGGCTTTCTCGAACTTCTTGATCACGCGGTCGCGCTTGAGCTTTGACAGATAGTCGACGAACAGCACGCCGTTGAGATGGTCGATCTCGTGCTGGATGCAGGTGGCGTAGAGGCCTTCGGCGTCCTCCTCGCGCACCTTGCCGTCCAGATCAGTGTAGCGCACACGCACCTTCGCAGGACGCTCGACCTCTTCGTAATATTCGGGGATCGACAGACAGCCTTCCTCATAGACCGACAGGTCCTCGGAGGACGCGATGATCTCGGGGTTGATGAAGACGCGCGGCTCCGGCTTGGTCTCGCCATCCTGGTCCGGCTTGGCCAGATCCATGGTGATGAGCCGCAGCGGCTGCGCGATCTGGATCGCCGCCAGGCCAATGCCGGGCGCGTCGTACATGGTTTCGAACATGTCGTCGGCAAGCTTGCGGATCTCCGTCGTGACCTTCTCGATCGGCTTGGAGACCAGACGCAGCTGCTTGTCGGGCAGGATGATGATTTCTCTAAGGGCCATGGCGGCGATTTAAGCCGCAAGCCGGATGCGGTCAATGCGGCCAGGAACTCCGTTAAGGGTTCGCTAACCATAAAACTTCAGGTTTCGTTAACCATAAAAATTAGCGGGCTATTAACCATAAATGTTCGCTATTCGTTCGTGCCTTCAGGCGAATCGGCTAGAAGTACGGGCATGAACGAGATCATTTTCCTAGCTGGCGACTGGCCGGTGCGCACGATCGATGCGCTGCTCGGCTTCGGCGCCCTCGTCCTCATCCTGCTGGCGGTGATTGCCGTCGTGATCGCGCGATCCGGGCGGCGTGGCGCGGAACTCGCGATGGCCAATGCCATCCGTGCCGATGAGCTCGAGGAACGCCTGAGCCAGGTGTTGCACGGCCAGAGCGAGGCCTCCGGACGGGCCGACGCCATGACCCAGGCGCTGGCCGGCCGGCAAGCCGAGATGGCCCGGGCGGTCAACGAGCGGCTGGATTCGGTGACCCACCGCGTCGGCCAGTCGATGGAAAGCACCACCCGCAACACCATGGAGAGCCTGCGCGCGCTGCACGAGCGGCTCGGCATCATCGACAACGCGCACAAGAACCTCACCGACCTCACCACGCAAGTGACGACCTTGCGCGACGTGCTCGCCAACAAGCAGTCGCGCGGCGCCTTTGGCCAGGCGCGAATGGAAGCGATCGTCCAGGACGGCCTGCCGAAGGGTGCTTACGAATTCCAGTTCACGCTCTCGACCGGCAAGCGACCGGACTGCGTGGTGTTCCTGCCCGACCAGCGCCCGCTCTGCATCGATGCCAAATTTCCGCTTGAAGCGATGACCGCGCTGCACGACGCCCGCACCGACGAGGAGAAGCGCATCGCCACGCAGCGGCTGCGCGGCGACGTGATGAAGCACGTCAGCGACATCGCCGAAAAATATCTCGTCACCGGCGAGACCCAGGAGATGGCGCTGATGTTCGTGCCGTCGGAATCGGTCTACGCCGAGATCCATGACGGTTTCGACGACGTGATCCAGAAGGCCTATCGCGCCAAGGTCGTGCTGGTGTCGCCCTCGCTGCTGATGCTCGCGATCCAGGTGATGCAGCAGATCATGAAAGACGCGCGCATGCGCGACGCCGCCGACCAGATCCAGACCGAAGTGATCAAGCTCGGCGACGATCTAAGTCGTCTGAGGGACCGCGTGCTGAAATTGCAGAAGCATTTTGCCGACGCCAACGAGGACGTCCGCCAGATCCTGATCTCCGCCGACAAGATCGAGAAGCGCGCCGGGCGGATCGAGGAGCTGGATTTCAGCAAGACCGATGCGCCCGAAGGCCCGCATCTTGCGGCAACCGTTGCGCCGGAGCTGTTCCCGCGGAAGCTCCAGGCGGGGGAGTGAGGTTTTTTACCTCGCCCCGTAAGAACGGGGAGAGGGAGACGAGGCATCACGGCCAGAATCTGCTAACACCTCGCCATGACCGCACCCGACGCGACCTCGCCTGCCGCACCCTCCGCTCCCGCGACCTCCTGGCGTGATAGCCTTGCTGTTTACCTGCAACCGCGGGTGCTGATCGTGCTGTTCCTCGGCTTCTCCTCGGGACTGCCGCTGGCACTGTCGGGGTCGACGCTGCTAGTGTGGATGCGGGAAGCCGGCGTCGATCTCAAGACCATCGGGCTGTTTGCGCTGGTCGGCACGCCCTACACGCTGAAATTTTTGTGGGCGCCGCTGGTGGACGCGCTGCATGTGCCGCTGTTCACCCGCGCCTTCGGGCGGCGGCGCGGCTGGCTGCTGTTCTCGCAATTGCTGCTGATCGTCGCGATCCTGCTGCTGGCGCTCACCGACCCCGCGAGCTCTCCGTTTTACGTCGCGCTCGGCGCGCTGCTGGTGGCGACGACGTCGTCGACGCAGGACATCGTGGTCGACGCCTTCCGCGTCGAGAGCCTGCCCGAGAGCGAGCAGGCCGCGGGCATGGCGGCTTATGTTGCGGCCTACCGCATCGGCATGCTGGTCTCGACCGCGGGCGCATTGTTCGTCGTCTCCGGCTTCGAAAGCACCGGCATCACGCGCACCTCGGCCTGGATGTGGGGCTATGTGGTGATGGCATCGATGGTGCTGATCGGGACGATCACCGCACTGGCCGCGACCGAGCCCGAGCAATCGGTGCGGGCGGAGGCGGTGACGCAAACCGAGACCGCATTCACGCGCGTGCTGCACGCAGCGATCGGCGCCTTCTCGGAATTTTTGACGCGCAAGGATGCAGCCGTCGCGCTCGCCTTCGTCGTGCTGTTCAAGTTCACCGATGCGTTCTCCGGCACCATGACGGCGCCGTTCGTGATCGACCTTGGCTTCACCCGTAACGATTATGCGGCGATCGTGAAGGGCGTCGGCCTCGCCGCAACGCTGATCGGCGGCTTCGCCGGCGGTTTTGTCGCGCGGCGCTATCCGCTGGCGACATCGCTCTGGATCGGCGGTGTGTTGCAGGCACTGGCCAACCTCACCTTCTCCTGGCTCGCCGTGGTCGGCACCAATCAATGGGCGCTGGCGCTCGCCATCTGCGCCGAGAATTTCACCAGCGCCATCGGCACAGTGATCTTCGTCGCCTATCTCTCGGCGCTCTGCCAGAACCCGCTGCACACGGCGACGCAATATGCGCTGCTCACCGCGCTTGCGGCGGTGGGGCGGACCTATCTGTCGTCGGGCGCCGGCTTCGTGGCCGATACGACCGGCTGGCCGCTGTTCTTCGTGATCTGTGTGCTGGTGGCGATCCCGAGCCTGGTGCTGCTGACCTGGCTGCAGAAGCGCGGGCATTTCGAGGCGCTGGGGCCGGTTCGGGTGTAACGCGACGCCGTCTCCCCTACTGCTTCTTGATCAGGCTCCACTTCGTGATCACGGCTTCGCTCATCTGGCCGGGATCGCTGGCGCAGGCGATTTCGTCGACCTTGACCGAGATCTCCTTGCCGGCGAACGTCTTCAGCTGCGCGGCCTGCGCATCGCCACTGGGAACGAGCTGGAAGGTCTCAGGCCCGGTCTCGAGATTGCACAGCCCGTTCGGCGCCGGCAGACGGCGCGGCTCAGAGGTGATCTGATACATCGCAATCCGCTTGCCGGCGTTCTTGACGTCGCGCACCTTCATTGCGTTCAGCTCGCCCGAGAGCACCTCGCCGGTGTTGATCAGCTTGCCGGGCTTGGGCGCCGGCGGCGCCTCGTTGTCCTGCTGCGCGGCGATGGCCGGGCTCACCAGCAGCAGCATCGTCGCGGCCAAAGCCAGGCGGGTGGCGAAAAGTTTCGTCATGTGGTCCGTTCCGTAAGTCTGGATGGCTAGAACAGGGTCCGCTGCCGCATGGCGGCCGATAGCGTACCTTCGTCGAGATAATCAAGCTCGCCACCGACGGGCACACCATGGGCCAGCCGGGTTACTTTTACGTTGGCGTCCTGAAGCAGGTCGGTGATGTAATGTGCGGTGGTCTGGCCGTCGACTGTCGCATTCAGCGCAAGAATGATCTCGTGCACCTCTGCGGCGTGGGCACGCGCCACCAGCGCGTCGATGGTGAGGTCCTGCGGTCCGACGCCGTCGAGCGGCGACAAGGTCGCGCCCAGCACGTGATAGCGCCCTTGAGTGGCATTGGCGCGCTCCAGCGCCCAGAGATCGGCGACGTCGGCGACGACGACGATGATCGCGTCATCGCGCTTCGGATCGGTGCAGACCGTGCAGGGATTTTGGGTGTCGATGTTGCCGCAGGTTTTGCAGACCTGAACCTTTTCGAGCGCAACCTGCATGGCCGAGGACAGCGGCATCATCAGCGCTTCGCGCTTCTTGATCAGATGCAACGCCGCGCGCCGCGCGGAGCGCGGGCCAAGGCCCGGGAGGCGCGCAAGAAGCTGGACCAGCCGCTCGATTTCGGGACCTGCAACCGCGCCCATATTACTGGCCGAACAGCCCCGGCGGCAGGCCGAGCCCGCCGGTGAGCGACTGCATCTTCTCCTGCATCGCCGTCTCCGCCTTGCGGCGGGCATCGCCAAAGGCGGTGACGAGCAGGTCTTCCAGAACTTCGCTCTCTTCAGGCTTCATCAGCGAGGGATCGATCTTGACGCCCTTGACGTCCATCTTGGCGGTCATGCGCACGGCGACGAGACCGCCGCCGGAAATGCCTTCGACCTCCACGTTGGCAAGCTGCTCCTGCATCTCCTGCATCTTGGATTGCAGCTGCGCCGCCTGCTTTATCATGCCGAGAAAATCAGCCATGGGTGTCTGTCCTTGGGAGGGTCGGCTCTAGAGATCGTCGTCGGCGTCGGAACCGTCGGGCGGATCGTCAGTGCCATAGTCAGCGTTAATATTGGATTCCGGCACCTCGGGGGCAAGCCTGCGGACCTCGACGACTTTCGCTCCGGGGAAGCGCGACAGCACCTCCTGCACGCGCGGATCGGCCTCGGCGGAACGCGCATGCTCCTGCTTCGCTGCCTGGTTCACCGAACGCAGCGTCGGTTGTCCCTGTTCATTTGAGACGATCACGGTCCAGCGGCGGCCGGTCCACTGCTCGAACTTACGCGCAAGCTCGGAGATCATGGTCTTGGAGGCGTTCGGCTCGAGCGCGACTTCCAGCCGGCCCTCCTCGAAACGAACGAGGCGCATGTCGCCTTCGAGCGCGCCCTTGGTCATCACATCGCGCTTCTGGCTGGCGAGCGCAACGAGCTCGGTGAAGCTCGTGATGCGGAGCTGGGGGGCTGCCGCAGCTTGCGGATCCGGCGCGGGCGCCACCATTTGCGGGCGGGCACCACCGCCGAACGCAGATGGCGACGAATTCGGCATGCGAACCGGCGCAGCAGAAGCAACCGGCGCCGCGGAGGCCATCGGCGCGGCCGGCGCGCCGCTGCGCGCAGCACTTCCGCCGCTCACGACAGGCGAACCGCCACCGTTCTGCTCCAGCATCCTGAGCGCTTCGTCCGGCGTCGGCATGTCGGCGACATAGGCGATGCGCACCAGCACCATCTCGGCGGCAGCAGCCGGTCGCGTCGCGGCCTGCACTTCGGTGATGCCCTTGAGCAGCATCTGCCACATCCGCGACAGCACGCGCATCGAGATTTTTGAGGCGAAATCCTTTGCACGCACGCGCTCGGTCTCGCCATAGGCGACGTTGTCGGCAGTTGCCGGCACGATCTTCACGCGGGTGACGAAATTGACGAATTCGGCAAGGTCCGAGAGCACGACGATGGGATCGGCGCCGACATCGTACTGGTCGCGGAACTCCTTGAAGGCAGCTGCGATGTCGCCACGCGCCAGCGAATCGAACAGGTCGATCACACGCGTACGATCAGCGAGCCCCAGCATCTGCCTGACCGCATCGGCCTTCACATTGCCTGCCGCATGCGCGATGGCCTGGTCGAGCAGCGACAGAGAGTCGCGCACCGAGCCTTCGGCGGCGCGCGCGATGATGCCGAGCGCTTCCGGCTCGATCTCGACGCTTTCCTTCGCCGCGATATTGGCGAGATGCTTCATCAGCACATCGGCCTCGACGCGGCGCAGGTCAAAACGCTGGCAGCGCGACAGCACCGTCACTGGAACCTTGCGGATCTCCGTCGTGGCGAACACGAATTTGGCGTGCTCCGGCGGTTCCTCCAGCGTCTTCAGGAAGGCGTTGAACGCCGCCGTCGACAGCATGTGGACTTCGTCGATGATGTAGACCTTGTAGCGGGCGCTGGCCGGCGCATAGCGCACGCTGTCATTGATCTGGCGGACGTCGTCGACGCCGGTATGCGAGGCCGCGTCCATCTCCAGCACATCCATGTGCCGGCTTTCCATGATCGCCTGGCAATGCACGCCCAAGGTCGGCATGTGGACAGTCGGGCCCTTCACCGAACCATCCGGCATCTCGTAGTTGAGTGCACGGGCAAGGATACGCGCCGTGGTGGTCTTGCCGACACCGCGGACGCCGGTGAGGATCCAGGCCTGCGGAATGCGCCCGGTCTCGAATGCGTTCGAGACAGTGCGGACCACGGCCTCCTGGCCGATCAGATCGTCGAATGAGGAGGGGCGGTATTTGCGCGCCAGCACCCGGTAAGGCGCGTTAGCAGCCTGGCCGGCGCTGTCAGAATTGGGAGGGACGCCAGCGTCGGTCATCGGTCGATCCGCAATGAAATCTCTCTCGGCCGGCTTTTGCGGAAAGGAGCGCGCTGGCGGGAAGCCTGCCGGCGCAATTCGCTCAAAAAACAAGTAGGAGACTGACGAGCGACCCGATCCGGATCTCGTTAGGGCTGCTTCCTTCCGGACCTGACCCGATTGGCGAGTGGCTCGTCCACCGCCAATCTCCCGGTGCCTATTTGGGGCCAAAAGGGCGGGAAAGCAAGCGGGTATCACCTTGAAGAACTTGATCTTGCCCAGCATCCGGGCAATTCCTGATCTGCCCAGCCAATAGGCTGTGCTTTCGCTAGCATGGCCGCCTTGGTAAGAACGCTGCCGGAACTCCATCCAACCAGAGAAGCGATTGATCCTAATGGTTACACGTCGTGATGTTGCATCGATTGTCGGACTTGGCGCCATCGGCGCGGTGACCGCGAGCGCGCTGGCCTCTCCGGCCGTAGCCCAGGCGGCCGATCCCAACGAATCGACCTTCGCCCGCATCCGCCGTACCAAGAAGATGCGGATCGGCGCCGTCGGCGGCGGCGCGCCCTATTACATGAAGGATCTTTCCAGCGGCCAGTGGAAGGGCTTTTACGTCGACATCGCCAAGGCGCTCGCCGACGACATGGAAGCCGAGCTCGACATCACCGAGACCACTTGGGGCAATTCAGTGCTCGATCTCCAGTCCAACAAGATCGACATCTTCTTCGGCCTGAACCCGACCCCGAAGCGCGCGCTGGTGATCGATTTCTCGGTGCCGGTCTTCAACAACGCCTTCGGCATCCTCTGCAAGAAGGATTTCAAGCCGAAGTCTTGGGCCGAGCTGAACTCGCCCGACGTCAAGATTGCCGTGGACCAGGGCTCGTCGCACGACCAGGTCGTCAGCCGCCTGACGCCGAAGGCGCAGATCTCGCGCCTGAAGACCGCCGACGACGCCACCGCCGCGCTCCAGACCGGCCGTGTCGACGCGCAGTGCCTGATCACCATGCTGTCGCTGACGGTGCTGAAGAAGAACCCCTCGCTCGGCCAATTCGTGCTGCCGACGCCGATCTTCGCGACGACGTCGAACGCCGGCTTCCGCCGCGAGACCGACAAGACCTGGCGCGACTACGTCAACACCTGGATCGACTTCAACAAGGGCCTCGGCTTCATCCGCAACGCGATCATCACCAATATGGAGCTGGTGGGCGTGACCGAGGCGGACATTCCGCCGGGCGTTTCGTTGTAAGGCGTGATGAGCGCCTGAACTATCCACACCGTCATGGCCGGGCTTGTCCCGGCCATCCACGTCTGGCCCGGGGACTGACATCGGGTACGAGTTAAACACGCATGTATCAGTGGGACTTCGGCATCCTCTGGAGCTATCGCTGGCTCTTTCTCAACGGGCTTGGCGTCACCGTCGGCTTTACCGTGGTCATCGTCATACTCGGTCTCGTCTTCGGCCTGTTCGGCGCTTTCGGCACCCTGTCGCGCTTCAAGGCGGTGCGCATGATCGCACTCACCTTCATCGAGGCGTTCCGCTGCACGCCGATTCTGGTGCAGCTGATCTGGTTCTATTACGCGCTGCCGATCCTGGCCGGCATCGACATGACGCCGATCACGGCCTCGGCGCTGGCGCTCTCGCTCTATGGCGGCTCGTTCTATTCGGAGATCATCCGCGGCGGCATCATCTCGATCGACAAGGGCCAGTCCGAAGCCGGCGCCGCGCTCGGCATGACGCCAGGCCAGAGCATGCGCCGCATCGTGCTGCCGCAGGCGATCAAGCGCATGATCCCGGCGTTGATGAACCAGTCGATCATCCAGTTCAAGAACACTTCGCTGGTCTCTGTGCTCGCTGTGCCTGATCTGGTCTATCAGAGCCAGGTCGCGGCCCATGACAGCTACCGGCCGCTGGAGACCTACACCGCCGTCGCGGTCGCCTATGCGGCAATCCTGATCCCACTCACCATCCTCGTCCGCCGCGGCGAGAAGCGACTGGCGGTCGGCGAATGAGCGAGACGTCAAAAATCGAGATCCGCAGCCTTCGCAAAAGCTTTGGCAGCAACGAGGTTTTGAAGAGCATCAGCCTCGACGTCGCCAAGGGCGGCGTCGTCGCGCTGATCGGCCCATCCGGTTCGGGCAAGTCGACCTTGCTCCGCTGCATCAATCTGCTGGTCGTGCCTGACGGCGGCAGCGTCCGTGTCGGCGATACAAGCTTTGCGTTCGGCGACGGTTCGAAGCTGCCAGGCGTGAAGACACTGGCAAAATTCCGCGCCACCACCGGCATGGTGTTCCAGCACTTCAATCTGTTCCCGCACATGACGACGCTCCAGAACGTGATGGAGGGCCCGGTCACCGTGCGGCGCATGGCCAAGGCTGACGCCGAGAAGTTGGCACGAGCGCAGCTCGCCAAAGTGGGTCTTGCAGAGAAGGCCGACCAATATCCGGCGACGCTCTCGGGCGGACAGAAGCAGCGTGTTGCCATCGCACGCGCGCTCGCGATGGAGCCGGACGTGATGCTGTTCGACGAGGCAACGTCGGCGCTCGATCCCGAGCTCGTCGGCGAGGTGCTGAACGTGATCCAGCAGCTGGCCTCGGAGGGCATGACCATGGTGATCGTCACCCACGAGATCACCTTCGCCCGCGAAGTCGCCGACCGCCTCATCTTCATGCGCGACGGCGTGGTCGTCGAGGAAGGCCCCGCGCGACAAGTCATCGACAATCCGCAGGAAGCCGCGACGCGCGCCTTCCTCAGCCATTTCCACCGCACCGGCGCGCTGCCGCCGGCCAACGTAGTATCCTGATGCCTGATATCGACCGCGTTTATCTCGTCACCGGTGCCGCCAGCGGCATCGGCCGCGCCACCGCAAAACTGCTCGCAGCGCCCGGTGCGGCGCTGCTGCTGCACACGCGCTCGAACGCGGAAGGTCTCGACGCCACCGCCGCGGAAGCCGAAGCGCAAGGTGCTGTTGTCGCAAAGTGCCTCGGCGATCTCGGCGAGGAGCGAGCTGTCACCGACGCCATCGCTGCCGTGCAACGTGCTTTCGGCAGGCTCGACGGATTGATCCTGGTCGGGGGCCACGCCCGCCGTGGCAGCGCGATCGGCACGCCGGCAGATCAATTCCGCCAGGCGATGGATGAATCGGCGCTCGCGTTCACGCGGCTTGTCGACGCCGCGCTTCCTCTCCTGCGTGCGGGGCAAGACTCGCGGATCGTCGCGGTGTCCTCTTTCGTAGCGCACGCGATCCGGCCAGAATTCGCACCCTTCGCGGCCACGGCCGCGAGCCGCGCCGCGCTGGAAGCGCTGGTGAGGCTCACCGCGGTCGAGCTTGCGAAAGACGGCATCACCGTCAACGCGGTTTCGCCCGGCCTGATCGTCAAGGACAAGCCGAGTGAAAGCCGGCTCTCGCCCGAGCAGATCGCAGCGACTGAAGCGCTGATCCCGATGCGCCGCCGCGGGCGGCCGGAGGAAGTGGCCGAGATCATCGCCTTCCTGGCATCCCCAAAAGCATCTTACGTCACCGGCCAGGTCTGGCACGTCGATGGAGGCCTGACATGACCGAAGCAACCGTCCAACGTCTCAGGCTGTTCCTGATCGAAAGCCCGATCAAGATGGCGCGCCTCCAGGGCGTCGGCAACGTCAAGGGTACGGTGAAGCGCGTACTGATCGAGCTCACCGCGAGCGACGGCGTGATCGGCTGGGGCGAAGCCGCGCCGTGGGAGGTTTTTACGGGAACACCGGAAGCGGCGTTCTCCGCGCTCGACATCTATCTTCGGCCTATCGTGCTCGGCAAGCCCGTGCGCCGCATCCGCGCGCTGATGGCGGAGCTCGATCGCGCGCTGGTCGGCCATGCCGAAGCAAAAGTTGCGATCGAGATGGCGCTGCTCGACATCGTCGGCAAATCGTCGGGGCTGTCGGTCGCTGACCTGCTCGGCGGGCGTGTGCGCGACACCATTCCGCTCTCCTTCTCGATTGCCGATCCGGATTTTTCCGCCGATCTCGAACGCATGCGGAAAATGGTTCCTGATGGCAATGTCATCTACAAGGTCAAGACCGGCGTCAAACCGCATCGCGAGGATCTCGACCATCTCGAAGCGATCCGGAAAGAATTCGGCGACAAGGTCGATCTGCGCGTCGACTACAACCAGGCGCTGGCGCCGTTCGGTGCGATCAAGATTTTGCGCGATGTCGAGCAGTTCGCGCCGACCTTCATCGAGCAGCCGGTGCCGCGCAAATTTCTCGACGTGATGGCGCAGCTCACCGCGGCGCTGGAAACGCCCGTGCTCGCCGACGAAAGCTGTTTCGATCGCCGCGACATGATGGAGGTGGTGCGCCGCGAGGCGGCCGACGCCGTCTCGATCAAGCTGATGAAGGCCGGCGGCCTGTTCGAGGCGCAGGCGATCATGGCGATTGCCGACATCGCCGGCCTGCCCGGCTATGGCGGCACGCTGTGGGAAGGCGGCATCGGGCTTGCCGCCGGCACGCAGCTGATCGCGGC
Source organism: Bradyrhizobium sp. OK095 (assembly GCF_900109945.1). GTDB lineage: Bacteria > Pseudomonadota > Alphaproteobacteria > Rhizobiales > Xanthobacteraceae > Bradyrhizobium. Next base: position 9,289 of record NZ_FOBX01000028.1, on the reverse strand, counting down.
AACACCGGGCATCTCGCTCGGCTGCGAATTCTACATGCCGCATCACGTCCTGACCGAGGACGTGCTGGAAGAGCGCATTGCGAACCGCGGCGGCCATGTGGTGGTGCCGGACGGCCCGGGGCTTGGGATTCGTGTCAGCGAGGCCTCGGTCCGCGCCAATGCGCGGGTCTTGGCGGAGGCATAAGCTCCGCTGTCAGCATAGCCGCTGGCGCCGCCACAACCGCAACTATCGTCCCGGATCGGCGCTCCGCTTTGCTACGCTTGTCCGGGACGACGATCGCATATGCAGCTCCCATCCTTCCCCTCTGGGACTCCGTATCGTATGGTCCGGCCAAACACGCCCGACACCGTCGGGCCATCCGGAAACGCATATGCCCGAACCCGACTGGTCGCTGCACTCCCGCCTGAAAGAGGACACCATCGACATCGGCGATCTACCGCTGTCGAAGGTGCTGGTCATCAAGGACGCGCATTACCCCTGGCTGCTGCTGGTGCCACGACGCGACGCGGTCGAGATCATCGATCTCGACGAGGTGCAACAGGCGCAGCTCATGACCGAGATCTCCCGCGTCTCGCGCGCGCTGAAGGAGATTACCCAATGCGACAAGCTCAATATTGCGGCGCTCGGCAACCTCGTGCCGCAGCTTCACGTCCACATCATCGCGCGGCGGACCAGTGACGCTGCCTGGCCGCGGCCGGTCTGGGGCGTAATGAAACCGTTGGCGCATGACGCCACCGAGGTGCAAAATTTCATCAGCGCGCTTCGCCGAAAAATCTGGTTGGGTTGAAAGAACAAGAAATGTCAGCATTCGCTTCGTTTCCGCTGGGACAGCCGGCCTTCGTCACCAACGTCCTCGACCGCGCCGCGCATCTGCGCCGCGACAACGAAAAGCTGTTCGCGATGGAGCAGAAGCCGTCCTCGCGCGCCTATGTCGTCTATCGCGACTCGCTGCTGGTGAAGCGCGAGGGCGACAAGACGCGTGCGCTACTCTCGATCGACGAAGCGACGAAGTGCGGCGCCAATCCCGGCACGATTTTTCTCGGCCTGCGCGACGGCGCGGCGGTGTTCGGCATGGGCATGCCGCAGGCCGCGGCCGAGAAGCTGATTGGCCGTGAGGACTACACCGTCACCGAGCTGCGCGGCATGGCAATGCAGGGCGCGATCCCGCCGCAAGAACTCTCGGCGATCGCGATGGCGAAGTCGATGGTGGGCTGGCATCAGCGCCACGGCTATTGTGCCAATTGCGGCACGCGCAGCGCGATGACGGAAGGCGGCTGGAAGCGCGAATGCCCTGCTTGCAAGGCCGAGCATTTCCCGCGCACCGATCCGGTCGTGATCATGCACGTCTCCTCCGGCGAAAAATGCCTGCTCGGCCGCCAGAAGCAGTTTCCGCCGGGCATGTATTCCTGTCTCGCCGGCTTCGTCGAAGCCGCCGAGACCATCGAGGACGCGGTGCGCCGCGAGATCCTCGAGGAGTCCGGCATCCGTTGCACCGACGTGCAGTATTACATGACCCAGCCTTGGCCCTATCCGTCGTCGCTGATGATCGGTTGCAGCGCGCGGGCCGTGAGCGAGGACATCGTCGTCGACCATTCCGAGCTCGAGGATGCGCGCTGGTTTACGCGCGAGGAGGCTGCCCTGATGCTGACGCGGACGCATCCGGACGGGCTCGCCGGCCCGCATCCGTTTGCGATTGCCCATCATCTGCTCGGCCGCTGGGTGCACGACAAGAGCTGAGCTCGAGCTGAGAGCGTCGATGGCCGAGATCGCGCCACGCATCCTCTGCATCGGCATTCCCGCGCGCGACCTCATTTTTCGTGTCGAGGCCGTGCCGGAGCGCGGCAGCAAGGCGAACGCTACGCATCTCGCCGAGATCTGCGGCGGCAACGCGCTCAACGCAGCGATCGCCATCGCGCGGCTCGGCGGCCGCGTCTCGTTCGCGGGGCCGATGGGCGATGCAGGGGAGACGTCGAGCAGCTTCATTCTCGCGCAGATGGCTCAGGAAGGCATCGACACCAGCCATATCGTGCGTATGCCGGGCTTGACCACGCCAGTCTCGACGATCCTGATCGACGTAACAGGCGAACGGACGCTGACCATCTATCGCGACCCCGCTCTGTGGACCTTGAAGCTGCCTGACGCCGACGACATGCTCGCCGATTGTCAGGCGGTCCTCGTCGAAAGCCGCTGCGCATCGTTCTGCGTGGACCTCTGCTCCGAGGCGCGCCTACGCGGCATTCCCGTCATCGTCGGCGTCGATCGCGCGATGTCGTTGCAGGACGGCCTGCTGACGGCGGCCTCGCATCTGCTGTTCGCCAGCGAACAGGTGCAGCAAACGGCCGGCATCGCCGATGACGGCGAGGCCTTGAAGCGCCTCGCGGAGCTGACACCGGCCTTCCTCGCCGCCACCCGCGGCCCGCGCGGCACGATCTGGCTGAACGCGGCGGGGGAGCTGGAGGAGACACCGGCGTTCGCGGTTCAGGCGGTCGATACGCTCGGCGCCGGCGACGTCTTCCATGGCGCCTTCACGCTTCGCCTCGCCGAAGGCGCGGCGGTGCGGGAGGCGCTGCGATTCGCCGCGGCCACCGCAGCGCTGAAATGCACCCGCCATGGCGGCGGCTTGGCCGCCCCGCAACGCATTGAAGTTGAAGGGTTTTTACAAAACCAGCTCTAGAGCGATTCCATGGATGAGCCGAGATTATAGGCTTGATGTGGAAGGATTTTCTATATATCAGGGAAATCAGCCCATGAAATGGAACAAAGTTCTTCAAATGACTGACCTCGCTGTCCAGCTCCCCGAGACCAGCCGCCGCCTCGACGCCATCGATCGCAAGATCCTGATGGTCCTCCAGGACGATGCTTCCCTGTCCGTTGCCGAAATCGGAGATCGCGTCGGCCTGTCCTCGACCCCCTGCTGGAAACGTATCCAGCGCCTGGAGGCCGATGGCGTGATCATCAAGCGGGTGGCCCTGGTCGACCAGAACAAGATCGGCCTCGGCATCTCCGTGTTCGTGTCGGTCGAGAGCTCCGATCATTCCGACGCCTGGCTGAAGAAGTTCGCCGACGCCGTCAGCGCCATGCCCGAGGTGATGGAGTTCTACCGGATGGCCGGCGACGTCGACTACATGCTGCGCGTCGTGGTCGCGGACATGCAGGCCTACGACATCTTCTACAAGAAGCTGATCAGCGCCGTGCCGCTGAAGAACGTCACCTCGCGCTTCGCGATGGAGAAGATCAAGTCGGTCACCGCGCTGCCTATTCCGGCGGTGGTGGCGGCCTGATACTCATGCCGGCTGAAACACCGGCAGCGCGACATTGACGCGCGTGCCCCCGTCGGGGGCCGCGGCTATTTCGATGGTCCCGCCATGCGCCTCGACCAGGCTGCGCACCACGGCGAGGCCAAGGCCGGCGCCGCCGGTCGCGCGATTGCGCGACTTCTCCAGCCGATGGAACGGCTCCAGCACGGTCTGCCGCTGATCCGACGGAATGCCCGGTCCCTCGTCATCGATCGACACGACGACGGCACCGTCCTTCAGGGTCGTTCGCACATGCGCCTCGTGCCCATAGGCGAGCGCGTTGTCGATGATGTTGGCAAGGATACGGCGCAACGCCAGCCGGTCGCCGAGCACGACCACATTCCGCGCACGCTCGTCCGTGACCAGATCGACCGGTGCGCCCTGCACGCGCCGGTCGTGCACGTCGGCAGCGATCAGCGCAGCAAGCTCGATCATTTCCTGCGACAGGCCGCCGGCGCCCGCCCGCGTCGACAATAGCGCGTCGTCGAGCAGCCGGATCATGTCGTCGATGTCGGCAACCGCCCGCTGCCGCTCGGCATCATCGGGAATGTGCTCGACTCGCAGCCGCAGCCTGGTCGCAAACGTCCTGACATCATGGGCGATGCCGCCGACCAGCGTCATGCGCGCGCGCAGCATCTCCGCGAGCCGCCCCTGCAACCGGTTGAACGCGGCGATGACGGCCCGGATTTCCGGCGCGCTGCGCTTTGCGTCCGGCAGCGGCGGCGGATCGGTCGACAGATCGACGCGATCGACCGCCGCGGCGAGCCGCGCCAATGGCCGCGTCTCACGCTGCATGACGAGCAGCGCCAGCAGCGCCACGATCGATCCGAACAGGCCGGCGCCGAAGCCGACGGGCAGACCGAGCGGCGTGACCGGCAGGCGGGTATAGGCGTCGATGATCAGCAACTCGCCGCTGCGCAGGCCGATGCGGAACTCGATCGCATTGGCCATCAGCCGCGCGATGCGGGGAAACAGGCGCGCGACGCGACGATCGGGCGGCGATACGATTTCGACGGGACGCCCGGCAAGAGCCGCCGCATAGGTCTCGCGCAATTGTTGCTGCTGCTCCGGCGTCTCGCCGCTGACCGGCACGCCTGACGGCGCAATGCGCACCAGGAACTGCGGCGATGACACCGCATCGAGAACCGATTGCCGCTGATCGGCGGCGGTGCGTTCGAGCAGGGTTGCCAGCGCATCAATGCGCGCCGGCGACGGCCGCGTCAGCTCGTTCTCGTGCACCGTAGTGCGGTAGACGATCGCGACCACGACGGTGACCACCACCGTGAATCCGATCAACCCGATCAGCGCCAGCCGGGCCGCGAGCGTCACGCGCAGCATTACGACACCTGCTTGACGGTCGTGGTGAACAGATAGCCGCCATTGCGCACCGTCGTGATCAGGTTGGAACCGGGGCTCGCACCATCGAGCTTGCGGCGCAGCCGCGAGATCAGCATGTCCACCGTGCGGTCGAACGGCTCCGCCGAGCGTCCGCGGGTCCAATCGAGGATCTGATCGCGGGTGAGCACCCGGCGCGGCCGCTGCACGAAGCAGGAGAGCAGGTCGAACTCCGCGCTGGTCAGTTGCAGCGCCGCGGTCTCGGTCTCAGCCGTCTCCACACTGCGCGCATCGAGATCGATCACGAAGCGGTCGAACGCAAAGCGGCGGACCAGAGGCTTTGCCGGCGTGCCATTCGAGCGGCGCAAGATGGCACGAACCCGCGCCAAAAGCTCACGCGGACCGAATGGCTTCGTAAGATAGTCGTCGGCGCCCATCTCGAGGCCGACCACGCGATCGATCTCGTCGCTCTTGGCGGTAAGCATCAGGATCGGGATGGAATCGTCGGCGCGCAAGCGACGGCAGATCGAAAGCCCGTCCTCGCCCGGCAGCATCAGGTCGAGGATCACGAGATCGGGCCGCAGGCGCTGGAGCATCGCGTCCATCGCCTTGCCGTCGCCGACGCAAGCGACCTCGAACCCCTCGCGCCGCATGAAGTCGGCGACGAGGCGGCTGATCTCGGGATCGTCCTCCACCATGAGAATCGTGGCTGCTTGCGCATTCATCGCCGCATTCTGGATGACATCGCGGCGGGCGCAAGTCCGCGGGCAGCCTTGTTACACACTGTTACACGCGTCCGACAAAGCCATAACAATCGTTTCACCCCGGCGAAGCGGCATCAACGCAGCAAGCCCAGTCTCCTCGCATGGCTTCCACGTACGGCAGCCGCCACTCGTCAAGGAGACGACGACCATGACCAAACTCCTTCTTTCCACCCTCGTCATCGGCGCGCTTTCCGTCGCCGCCGCGGCCGACGCCAATGCCTGGACGCGGTCGGCGACCGGCTCCGGCCCCCGCGGCACCTCCAGCGTCACCGCGACGGGCGGCTGCGCCAACGGAAGCTGCTCGCGCAACGTCACCCGCACCGGCCCGGCCGGCAACACCTACACCCGCACCGGGACGGTCTCCCGCTGAGGCGGGCCGGGCCGTCGCCGCGCCTGCCCCGCGCGGCGGCGGCTCACTTCCATTGTCGCAAAGCCATCAGGAGCCAAAATGTCCAGGACCATCCCGTCATTGCCAATCATTCGTGCCGCAGGCGCCTCGCTCGCCATCGTCGCCTTTGCGTCCGTTGCGCAGGCGCAGGTGCCCGCCGACATGCGCAGCGAGGCGCGGCTCGTGCTGCGGGCCTGTAGTGCGGACTACGATCGCCTGTGCAGTGACGTCACCCCGGGCGGCGGACGCATCCTCGCCTGCCTGAAGGGACACCCCGACCAGCTCAGCGCCGCCTGCGCGCAAATGATGCCCCGCGCGCAATCGCTCCGGGATCGCGCGATCACGGCCGGCGTCGCACCGAAATAGGAGGATGCGATGAGCACGGCATCGCTCCTGATCGATCCGACGCTTCGTCACGTGATCCTCGCCACGGCGATCGGCCTGATGCTGCTCGAATACGGCATCGGCCGGCTCGCGCACCGCGAGACCCACGACTGGCGCGAAAGCGTCGCGTCGTTCGGCGTGGCGCTGGGACAGAATTTGCTGCGCGCCGTGGAGGCCGGCATTCTCGCCGTGCCATTCGCGTTTCTGTACGAGCACCGCCTGTTCGACTTCGCGCAAGCCAACCCGCTCGCACTCGCCGGGTTGTTCTTCGGCAGCGAGTTTCTCTACTATTGGCAACATCGCGCCTCGCATCGCATCCGCTGGATGTGGGCGACACATGCCGTGCATCACTCGACGACGCGGCTGAACCTGACGGCTGCGATCCGGCTCGGCTGGACCGGCAATATCTCCGGCAATTTTTTGTTCTTCCTGCCGCTTGCGCTGATCGGCTTTCATCCCTTCGCGATCGTGTCGATGCTCGGGATCAATTTGTTCTACCAGTTCTTCGTCCACAGCGACTTCGCACCGCGCCTCGGCGTGCTCGAATGGGTGCTGAACACACCGAGCCATCATCGCGTGCATCATGCCTGCAACGCGCCGTGCCTCGACAAGAACTACGGCGGTATCCTGATCGTGTTCGATCGTCTTTTCGGCACCTTTGCCGCACGGCCGTCGGATCAGCCACTCCGATTCGGCCTCGTCGGCGGCGCGCCGTCCTTCAATCCGATCCAGATCGCGCTCGGCGAATGGACCGTGATGCTGAGCGATGCCTGGAGGGCGCGCGGCGCGCGCGCGAAACTGCGCGCGCTGTTCGGGCCGCCAGGCGGCTAGATCTCCCGCTGACCACCGAGCGCGGCATGCGGACAGTAGTCCTACGAGGATGCCCTAACCGGGCATTTACCGAGAATTAGGTCCGGTCGCCTATCGTTGCGGCATGGAGGGGAAAACGGCGATTCCGTCCCGGCGGTGGCCCGCCTGGGCGAATGCGGCAGCATTGCTGCTCGCAGGCTGGATCGCAGTTGCAATCCTCACCTTACAGGTTCGTCCGGGCTCGACAGTCGTCGCAGTTGCGTTTCCGCCCTGGTGGGGCACGCAGCAGGTGTTTCAGGCCGCGGGATCAGCACAAGCGGCGATCGTTGGGGCAACCGCCCTTCCCACCCTCCTCGTCGTCCGCCCGGATGACCATGACGGACTATCCCGCCTCCGCGAGGCCGGCGCATGGTTCGTGATGGACGCGCAAGCGGTGTCAGCATGCATTGGCAGATAGTCCCTTAAGTCCTGGAGAGGATGACATGATTGTCGAGAACGACGGACTGGAATCGCTGCGCCAGACCACCAGCAAGATCCTCGCCGTGGTGCTCTGGCTGCACGTGCCGATCAGCGTGACGATCGGGCTGGCGCTCGGCAAGGCGTGGCTCATCCCCGCAATTTTCATGACGATCTTCGCGCTCGCCGCGACCCTCTCCTGGCGCCTGTCGGGTAACGGCCTCTCCACGCGCCTCGTGTTCTCCGTCGCCCTCATGAGCGGCGTGTCGATGTTCACCTACCAGTTCGAGGGAAACCCCTGGCAGATCGACATGCACATGTACTTCTTCGCCGCGCTGGCGTGCATCGTCGCCTATTGCGATTATCGTGCGATCGCCGCGGCGACGGTTGCGGTCGCGCTGCATCACATCGCACTGAACTTCCTGCTGCCCGCGGCGATCTATCCCGGCGGTTCCGATTTCGGCCGCGTCGTCCTGCACGCCATCATCCTGCTGATCGAGGCCGGCGTGCTGATCGCGCTGGCGCACAAGCTTCAGGAGCTGTTTGAGACCACGGCCGTGAAGACGGCCCAGGCGCAGGCTGCGATGGCGGCGGAAGCCCGCGCCAACAGCGAGCGCAGCGATGTCGAGCAGCGCGCCAAGGAGGAGCGCGAGGCGGCCAAGCAACGGCTCGCAAGCAATTTCGAACGCAGCATCGGCGGCATCGTCGACGCGGTCGCGGTGGCTGCCGGCGAGGTGCAGCACCTGTCGTCGTCGATGAGCAGCAACAGCGCGGATACCGCGAGCCAGACCGCCGCTGCGGCCGCAGCCTCGAACCGGGCCTCGGGCAATGTCGAGACGGTCGCCGCCGCGACCGAGGAGCTCACCGCATCGGTCAGCAGCATCACGCAACAGGTTGCCCGCTCCGCCGAAATCGCGGCCAGGGCGGCGGATGAGGCCCGCCGTACCAATCAGGTCGTCGAGGGCCTTGCCAGCGGCACGCAGAAGATCGGCGAAGTCGTCACCCTGATCCAGAACATCGCGAGCCAGACCAATCTGCTGGCGCTGAATGCCACCATCGAAGCGGCCCGCGCCGGCGAACATGGCAGGGGATTCGCGGTGGTTGCGAGCGAAGTCAAGGCGCTGGCGAACCAGACCGCAAAGGCCACCGAGGAGATCTCGGCACAGATCCAGAGCATCCAAGGCGCGACCAGCGATGCCGTCAACGCCATCCAGGCGATCGGCGCGACGATTGCCGAGATCGACGAGATCTCCGGCCAGATCTCGATCGCCGTCGATCAGCAGGGCCTGGCGACGCGCGAGATCGCCGGCAGCCTCCAGCAGGCCGCCACCGGCACCCGCGACGTGAACGACAACATCGCGAGCGTCAGCAAGGCGTCCGATGAAGCAGGTGTGGCCGCCTCGAAGATGCACCAGGCCGCAGCCGGACTGTCATCGCAGTCCGAACGTCTCAAGGCCGAGGTCGACGGCTTCCTGGGCTCGCTGCGGACGGCGTAGGCCGCACTTACCTCGCCCTGCTTGCGGGGAGAACTCGGATCGCGCTTGCGATCCGGGTGAGGGGGTACAGGTCTATCGACGACCGCCCGTGTGGAGAGAGCCCCTCACCCCACCCCTCTCCCCGTAAGAACGCAGGGCTGTCCGGGGAATGATTCACTATGCCGCGGAGCATGCCCAGTTTAACCGGCATGAAGCCGGTACTTTCTGGTTGTCGAGACTCAGAAAGGGACCGGGCATGCGATTTAACGATAGCATTTTTGGCAAGCTCCTTGAACCGATCAATCGGCGGCAATTTCGAACGGCTGTGGATGGTGTGGACGGGGACGCCTACGACAAGTCGTTCACGAGCTGGGATCATT
>NZ_FOBX01000012.1 GCF_900109945.1 Bradyrhizobium sp. OK095 | reverse complement strand
GAAGCCGCGTTCGCGCAAAACAAGGCAAGATAAAACGTCGTGGCAACCGCCCTGTCACCGAGATTATCGTGTCTCACTTGAGGGGTGCAGTCCAGGGCTGTCACGGTAACTCTTCAGCTACATGGGCAGGCTTCGTGTGCAGGGATTACGTGAAACGAGTTGGTGCCAGTCTGGGTCTTTCAAGAAGTCGATCAATTGAGAGATTGTGCAGGCTCTTGGAACCTTGAATGGCTTGAGCCAAGCGGATGGTTCTGATGTGCTAATGTACTCGACTTCTGCAGTGCAAATGATGCCGATCACTTGCTTTACCTCGGTGTCAGACCATTCGGTTTGCAACCAATCGGCGTGATTGGCGATCTGCTGATCAAGATAGGAAAGCATCGTCAAGGCGTTCTCGCTGCGCTCCTGAACCTTGTTGCTATCGCCGGTCATGTAACGCCGAGACTTGACGGCGTATTTCGCGTCGACGACAAAGAGCACCTGATCGAGCGCGAAGCCGACATCAAGTTCAAAAAGGTCCTTGCCGTTCTCACGTCGTTTCTTTGATCCGGAAATCGCTCGCGCCTGCGGTAGATTATGCTGAATTTCACTCATCACAAGACTTTCGAAAGTTCGACCTTTGGTCTTCGACTTCCCCGTTGCCCCCAAAAGGGGCGCCATTTGCCTTCGGATTACCGGCAGGAGCGCGGCGCTCTTAATATAGTCCCAGATCACAACGGTTTCGCTGAGGCGATAAAAACAATCCGAGCGCTCGACAAACGGATCGAGTGGTTCTGCGGGGCGAACCGTATGGCCGCGAATGAACTGATGGACGTCATCGGAACTGATCTTTGGGGCGCCGCGACGGATTTCTGCATAACTCGAGACCCATCCTGCAAGGGAATCGACGTTGGCGACACCAAGGGCTGATGCGCTAAGATCGTTGGCACGTTCCGCTGACGCACGAACTCCCTCTTCTGATGCTTGTTGGATGATAGCTTCTCCCCAGAGAGTCGCGATGCTCTTGAAGAGGCATGAATTGAGCCCTCGGTAAATAAGGAGCCATTTGGCATAGGGCATTCCGTACTTCTCGAGAAAAATAGACCCGTCGAGATGCCTGTATAGGGGCTCTAGCCTGCCCAAATGGACCAGCGATGGCGCGTAGTTGCGCTGGCTGATGATGTACTCGCGCCCGGCAGCGCTACGGACGAGAACTTTTCTGTTGGAGACAGGGGCGTCGGGTATACCGACTACAGACAGGATCATATCATCCAGCGCTTTGGGAGGAACCTTCTTGTCCTCGTAGCGGCTTGCCTGCCGAGCATTATAGCTCTCGATGAGATCGGCCGTTGTGTCCTCCGCAGACAGCGCCTCTCTCGACTTTGTGTTGATCCGGTACTGCATGAAACCATGCAGGGATGACCAGATGAAGACCCGCACCGCCACATCGAGTTCCTGGTCGGTCAGAGGCGTCGAGAAGATTGACTGGCGATTGAAGAATTGGGGCGAAGGCTGCGCGCAGTGAACAATCAAGTTGGTGCCGAATAGAATTGCATAGTTTATAATCGGGGCAGAGCCGAGGGAGTCCCCGAGTGACCCCGGTGCCGCGTCCCGTTCCTGGAGCATGTTGACGGGGAGTCGACGAAACGTCATCAGAAGCTTCGCCCACGGGTGGGGGCTGATCAATGAAATCAGCGCGGCCTGCAAAACAGCCATATCCGAGCGGATGACAATCGGATCATCTGTCATGCGGAGGCCCAACTGGTGGAAATCCGAGAAAGCCGATTGAAGAGCCCGCAATCCGCGAGTCTTACGGAATTCATCAATTTGCAAAGAAAAAGGGTCAACAAGTGCTGTTGGCGGCATCGATAATGCTCTAGGTGCGAAGTCTCTCTACCCTCGGCGACCGTTTGTAATTCTACCAGTGAGCAGTCGAGCCGTATGCGAGTGTGCGACAGGCGACCACTGAAGAAAGCAGCCCATTGCGTCGACGAACGGTTGACTTCGCCCTATGCTTTCTGATCACCACGTTTCACCGTCTTGAATTGCTCAGGGGATTAAATGCTGCGTGATTGGATCAATCTCCCTCCCTCTACTTCTCCTCCGCCGCGGTCGCCGTCGCCGGGCCTTCGCCCATGATCAGCAGCACGGCGTCCTCGTCCTTGGCGCCGTCCCAATGCACCTGCTTGCCGGTGTGGGTGACGAAGCTGCCCGCAGGCATCGGCACGGTGCCGTTTTCAGGATCGAACTTCGGGCCTGAGCCGACCCACCAGGTGCCTTGCAGCACGACGATGTAGCGGTCGTTCGGATGGAAATGCGGGCGGCTGAAATGATTGCCCTTGGTCCATTTGTTGTAGACCATGTAGAAGCCGGGCTTGTTGGGATCGCCGACCACCACGGCGACTTGCGCGCCGCGCGCGTCGACCGGGCCCCAGGGGATCTGGTCCGGCAGTTTATAGGTGACGGCGGCTGGGTTGAGCTCGGCTGCGGAGCCGACGCTCAGTGTCCCGGCGAAGGCGAGCGGCAACAGCAGAAAGCGCCAGGCGCGGCTTGTCGTCATGATGACCTCCCTTTTATCGGCGCCGGTTGAACTGGCACCTTGTGGTTGTAGGGGATGCTAGCCCGTCCTGTCGCCACCGCAAGGTGCGGGCGGCGCATGCGTGATCGTCGGGAATATCCTGACGACGCTGGGCGCGGGGATTGCCGGCTTGATGAACCAGGGTGAAGCCTGAGGCGACGAATGCCTGGAAACGAGGGCAATTCGCCGTGAAATGGTTCAAACGATATCTGGTCGGCGGTCTGGTCGCGGTGCTCGTCCTCGCCGGCCTCGATAGCTATAAGCACCCGGGCGAGAGAATGCGCTACGGCGCCATCCTCCTGGTGTCCGCCGGATGGCCCGTCGTCGCCGCGATGGTCGTGGGAAGCACCATCGGCGATGTCGTGCATGACGTGCGCCACGACAAGGCAGGATGATCAGGCCATGCTTGATGCCTTGCTCGGCATAATCTTCGAAATGGTCCTGAGCGCGGTCGGGACCGCCATCGTCAAACTGTTCAGCTTGGAGAACGCGGCCGAAATCGCGACCGCCATCATCGGCCTTGGCTGCATCGCGATCGGCCTCACGGCCGCGTTGTGGGGGCACTGAAGGGCGGCCTATACAGCCCGAGTCCGACGAGTCCCGTCAGCACCATCGCGCCAGCGCATCGGAAGAACGCCGTCATCCCTCAGGCTGCCGAGGAAACCGAAGCGCGCCGCTTGCGGATTGGGGCCGGCCTCGATCGTCGTGCCGAGAATCTGCACGACGTCGGTCTCGTCATAAGCCGGCCAGGACGGCAGGCCGGGCCCGTTGGGATTGCCGCGCATCGCAAAATTCACCCAATAGCTCATCATCGCCTGCGACAGCGCGCGGTCGGCCTCGGCCGGCGGCGTGGTGCTGCCGATCAGGCGTTGCGGCGTCAGCGTGCCGAACACGAAGGGGATTTCTGTGACGTGCGAGGCGATCGGCGTGTAGGGCGAGGTGTAATTGAAGTGGTAGCCGTAAGTCAGTGCGCGCGTGCTTCTCCGATGCAGCCGCAGCGCCTGCCAGCACTGCTCGCCGACCACCATGTCGCCTGTCAGCGTGGCGGCGGAAGCCTTGGCCTGTGCGTCGGTGTCGGCGGGGTAGAGTTTTTGGAAGTCGGCGAGGCGCTGCTTGCCGAAGATCGCTCCGGCCGCGGTGCGAAAGGCTTGCGCTGATTGTGCGGGCAGGGACTGCGACATGAAGGGGAATTCCTCCGCGCTGTTCCAGCCGGCCAGCAAGGGGATGTGCATCTGTTCGCCGCGCAGGAAGCGTCGTGCGGGCACGTCCGGCACCACGTAGCGATCGATGCTCGGTGAGAATGCTTCGGTGACGTGGTCGCGCTCGAAACTCCAGGGCACTGATAGGTTCAACTGTTCGGCCGGCATCGCGCGCAAGGCTGCGATCGACGCATCGCCTTGCCGGCGCGCGAAGGCGCGGCCGCGCGCGCGGGCTTCGTCGAAGCTTTGCAATGGCCCGTGGCTTCCGTCCCAGAAGGCGCCGCTTTCGCCGATGGCCTTGTGGAACAGTCCGCGTGCCCGTGGCGAGGCCATCAAAATCCCGACGGCCATGGCGCCGGCGGATTCACCGAACAGGGTGACGTTATCGGGGTCACCGCCGAAGGCGGCGATGTTGGCTTTGACCCAGCGCAGCGCCGCGAGCTGATCCTGCAAGCCATAATTGCCTGAAGGCGCCTGCGTATCGAGATCGGGATGGGCGAGAAAGCCGAAGATGCCGAGGCGATAGTTGAAGCTGACGACGACGACGCCCTTTGCCGCGAGCAGGCTCCCATCGGTGGCGGGATTGGCCGAGGAGCCGAACTGAAAGCCGCCGCCGTGAATCCACACCATCACGGGCCGCTTCTCGTCGACTGCCTTCGCAGCGGTCCAGACATTGAGATAAAGGCAGTCCTCGCTGCGCGCCCCCGGCCGGGGATCGTTTTCCAGCGACGACAGACAGCCTGCGCCAAACATCAGCGCATCGCGTACGCCATGCCAGGGCGCCGGCGGCTGCGGCGCGCGCCAGCGCAACGGGCCGACCGGCGGTGCGGCGTAGGGGATGCCCTTGAATACCAGCACGCCGCTTTCGTCGCGTGGCTGGCCACGCAGCTCGCCGTCCCGGGTGCGAACCTGCCGGCCCAGTTCGGCAATGGTCGAGGTCACGAGGGCATGCACGGTCGCGTCTCCTTATTATTGGGGGCGACCCGAGATCTAACGGCTTTCTCGCTGGATGAATTTGCGTATAATCGCAATTGATCACTAAAAACAGCCAATGATGAGACAGAAGCTCCATTACCCCCTTCGTTACCCCTGGCTCGACCTGGACGTGGACGATCGGTCCGCGCCGGTCATTGCCGTGCGCGTCGATGCCGACGGCACCAAAGGCGAGGTGCCTGATCACAGCCATCGCAAGGGGCAGCTCGTGGTCTCCTTCGGAGGTGGCGTCGCCTCGAGCGTTCCGGGCGGGCTATGGATGGTGCCGCCGCATTGTGCGGTCTGGATCCCGAGCGGCATGGCGCACAGCAATCGCGCCACCGCCAATGCGCGTCTGTATTTCGTCTACATCGAGGCGGAGCTGGTCGATCTGCCCAAGAGCTGCTGCACCATTTCGATCTCGTCCTTGCTGCGCGAATTGATCGTCGCATTGTCCGATGGTGTGCAGCATGACGAGGTGAGGCGGGAGCGACTGATCAGCGTCCTGCTCGGCGAGCTGCCGCTGATGCCGGTCCAGCAGTTGCATCTGCCGCTGCCGGATGAGCCGCGCCTGAAGCGGATCGCAGCATTGCTCGCGGACAATCCCGCGGACCGTCGCACGCTGGGAGAATGGGCGGGTCACCTCGCGCTCAGCGAGAGTAGTTTTGCGCGTCTCGTGGTAAAGGAGACCGGCCTGACCTTCGGACGCTGGCGTCAGCAATTGCACCTGATCATCGCGATCCGCGAGCTCGCCGCGGGCACGAGCGTGCAGCAGGTCTCGGCTGATCTCGGCTATGAATCGGTCACGGCCTTCATCACGATGTTCAGGAAGGCGCTGGGCAAGCCGCCGGCGGCCTATATCAACAGCGTCGCACAACAAACCTGATCATAGCCGCTTGGCGCTAGGCTGCCATCCGCTGTTCGGCCGGGGTCGTCAGATATTTGAGCGCTTCGGCATGCGCGAGATCCGGGACTGCGATGGCGGTGTGGCTGTACGCCGCGTGCGTCCGTGATGTCGCAATCCCGTCCAGGACCTCTTTGCCTTTGATGACGTGAAGGCCCATGCCCTGTTGTGACGGGAAGATCGCGAGCACGACATCATAGGCCGCGATGACCGCTTTCAGCGCTTCGGCCTTGTCTTCGGCAAGGTCGACGAAAACACGAACATCCGCTGCGAGTTCACGCAGCTCGTTAAAATCCAACACTGTGGGGACACTCCAACGCAACGATACTGACCAGAGCTTGGCGGCGTTGGGTTACTGAAGTCTCAACAGCGCAGGCCGGGCCACAAGTTTCACGAACGGGGTGACGGGATGGGCGAGGGGGGCGGGCGCACCCGTCAATTCCGCCAACAACTCAAGCCCGATCGATGCCGCGGCCTGGGGATAAAACCACGGAACCCGCGTTGACCGCGGCTTGTATTTTGGGCCTCGATGGGTTCTAAGCCCCGTGACTTCATGACAACAGGCATGAATCGGCAGCGCGCTGCGTGGTTCAGCCGCGTCCTGAGCAGAATTTGCTCGCTCGCACAAAGGGATTCCAGACATGGCGAAGATGACGAAGACACAATTGATCGATGCGATTGCCGAGGGCACGCAGCTCTCGAAGAACGACGTGAAGTCGGTCGTCGAGTACATGGCGACGGTCGGCTACAAGGAGCTCAACGAGTCCGGCGAGTTCGTTATTCCCGGTTTCGTGAAGATGTCGGTCGTGAACAAGCCGGCGACCGAAGCCCGCATGGGCGTCAATCCCTTCACCAAGGAGCCGATGCAGTTTGCTGCCAAGCCCGCCAGCAAGTCGGTGAAAGCCTCGCCGCTGAAGGTCGCCAAGGACTCCGTCTGATCCAGACCATCGCGCGCCGCTTAGCGTGCCCAGAGCCCCGTTCCGATCGCATCGGAGCGGGGCTTTGTCGTCTGCCCAAAAAGCGAAAACCCCGCGCTTTCGCGCGGGGCCTTCCAAACTGACGGCAATGGGATTTCAGCGCCTGGCCGTCAGCCGTGTGTCTAACTTAAGGTTGAAAATCCAGAAAGCAACCGCGCCGCGGTGACGGCAGATGTTCGTCGCTCGCGGCGCTGCTCTCTGACAGGGCGCTGAAATCCCCAGCCTCCATGGGGCTGCGTGCCGTGTCCGAAAGGTTCGCGCGATTTACGCGGACAATCACGCGCGAGGGGCTGGACTTTCTGTTCTCATTTTGTTCTTATGAGCCACCTTGGAGGTGACTCATGTCCATCGAGAAACAGCGCGAAGTGATCAGGCTCTGGAACCAGCTCAGGAAGGTCGAGGGCCCGGCCGCGGAGGAGCTGCGTATCCAGATCCTCGAATGTTTTTCCGGGAAAGACAAAGTGAAGAAAGCGGCTTGACGAGCGCCGGCGGACATCGACGGCACGCGGCAACCGGCGAGCGCGATCCTGTTCCGAGTTCTCGCCTCGCCGGACCTCGCCAAGAGGCGCGTGTGGATGTCGCGGCGTTGCTGATTTGAAGCCGGTCATCGCCGCGATTGATTTCATCGATCGTTAGGACATGCTGCGCGCTGATTTTCTCGACTCCGATTCGTTCTTTGCGAACGGAATGGAGTCGGAAGCAGAACAAGCGGTGGCTTCTGTGTCGATGCGGGACATCGGCGCAACATCCGCGACTCCTCGCACAGTCGAGCTCCGGCGGCGCGACGTGATCGTGCGCTTGTCGTGATCTGCGCGTTCGTTATCTCGCACTCGTTTGCGTGCGAACAATTTGTTAAGGGTTGCTTCGCGCCGATTTCTTCGATTCCGATTCGTTCTTCGAGAACGAAATGCGGGTGAAGCTGGAACAAAGCCGGTTGGCAAACGCCATCCCCGTCTCGCCGCCGTTCGGCACCGTGCTGGTCGCTGGCCATCGCAGCCTGAGTTTTCGCGCGACGCTGAAGCGGCTCGCAATCGCCTAACGAAAGCTTGAGCGGATGCCGATAACCCTATTCGGTTAGGTTAAAAGCCCAATCGCGTTGCGCTTGCGGCTGCTTGGAGTAGGTGTCTGGCAAAGACAAGCAAGAAACGATTTTGCCATGAGACTTTTTCAGACATGACACCTTTTTCAGAACCGTCCTTTTATCAAGGCGACCGCCACACTTACCGGCGCGTCGCTATCGTCGGCACGCTTTTCTGTCTCGCTTTCGTGGTGATCAGCTTCTCGCTGCGGCCGCAGCTCGAGGATATCAGCGTCGCGGTCAAGGCGGACCGGCTGGTGCGCACGGCCGGCCAGGCGCCGCACACCCACTAGCGCTGGTCCCCGCAAGCGCGATCGCCGGCAGGCGCAGGCGGGCACGAGGTGCCGCGGCGCGCGATCGCGACGAAGCCGGCATAGCCTGACAGGTTGAGCAGAATTTCGAGCCAGGCGGGCATGTCGGGTCTCACATGTGGATCTCGCTTGCGCGAAGACGACCTCAACGTGGGCGCGAAACGCTTGTTCCCAGCGGTGAACAGAAACCGTTTACAGCGGCGTGGTGGGATCGAGCCGCCGGCCCAGGGTCGCAACCGACTCCGAAGAAGGGGAGTGCTTGAGGAACTCGGCGATGGCGCGCGCCAGCTCGCCGTCGGTCATCGGCGTCGCAGGCGGGCGCAGCGCGCCGACACCGAAATTGCGAACGATCTCGTCGTAATGCTCATCGCTGGATCTGGGGACCAGCCGGCGGATGCGGGCCAGCAACGCGGATATCGGCAATCTCGCCTCCTCATGTCTCCGCCCCGTTGGCAATTTTTCATGCCGGCTGCCATTTGCATATCGTGAAACTGAAAAACCCCGCCAGCATCGCGGAGGATACTGACGGGGCTTTCGTGCTGTCGCCTCTACCGGATAGCGGAGGCTCCGCACTCGCAACCACAATACGGCCGGCGCGCTTTCGTTCCCCCTCCAGTGAGATTTTTGACGGCCTTCGGTTCCGCCCCGCACGCAACCATCGCAAGCGGGATGCGTTGTCTCGCCAGATATGAAGGAGAGGATCATGAAGAAGACACTGGCAATTCTGGCCACCGTCGCAGCCGTTGGCGTGACCGCGGTCGCAGCGCCTGCCGAGGCGCGCGGTCGCGGCATCGGTCCGGGCCTCGCGTTTGGTCTGGCCGCCGGCGCGATCACCGCGGGTGCGGTCGCGGCGTCGCATCCGTATGGTTATGGACCGGGCTACGGCTACTACGGCGGCCCCGGCTATGGTCCTGGCCCTTACGCCTATTATGGCGACGGGCCGTACTATGGACACCGCCACTACTACCGCCACTGGTAACGGCTGAACAAACGAAAAGCCCGGAGTATCACTCCGGGCTTTTTTCATGTCTGCAGATCAGAAAATGTCTTACGGCCAGAGCGAGGGCCGTTCCACCTTGCGGGCGTTCTCGAGTGTCGAGACGAAATACTCGTCGCGCTCGCGCTTGAATTTTTCCTGCGTGGCACGGAAGGCGGCGACACGGGCGGCAATCTCTTCGCGTTCGCGGATCTTGCGTTGTTCGTCCTCGGTCATGTCAAATCCCTCTACACGTGAGTATGTGTGCACTACTGAACTCACGCACTGCCGCCGCAATCACGTTGAGTCGCGTCAACACATGCATTGGCGCTTCTGATTGGGGCGTCAATGGGGAGGCGGCATTGCAGGATTGTGATAAGCGAAGGTCGGAAAAAATTGCCGCCCATGTCTTGGTTCGCAAGTTCTTCTCTTGGTTCGCAAGTTCTTCTCTTGCTTCGCAAGTGCTTTGGCAGTGGATAACAGCGTCAATAATCTTGTCGCTTGTACGCGACGCAGCTAGCGCAAAACCAAATCGGGAGGCGGCGAGTGATTGCATTGGATCTTCGCAGCGGCGTTGAACGTCTCGGCGATATGATCGCCGAAGCGAAGACTATCGTGCCGTTCACCGGCGCCGGCATCTCGACCGAATGCGGCATCCCCGACTTCCGCTCGCCGGGCGGAATTTGGACGCGCTACCGGCCGATCGAGTTCGGCGAGTTTGTTGCGAGCCAGGATGCGCGCGACGAATCCTGGCGGCGCCGCTTTGCGATGGACGAGGTGTTTGCGGCGGCTAAGCCCGGCCGCGGCCATCGCGCGCTCGCCTCGCTGTACCGCGCTGGCAAGATTCCCGCCATCATCACCCAGAACATCGACAATCTGCACCAGGCTTCGGGCTTCGCCGCGGAGCACGTGATTGAACTTCACGGCAATACCACTTATGCGCGCTGCATCGGATGTGGGCAGGCCTACCAGCTCGACTGGGTGAAACGCCGATTCGACGAAGACGGCGCCGCACCCAACTGTACCGTGTGCGATGAGCCGGTGAAGACTGCGACGATCTCGTTCGGCCAGATGATGCCGGAGGATGAAATGCAGCGCGCAACCGAACTGGCGCGGGCCTGCGACCTCTTCATCGCGATCGGTTCCTCGCTCGTGGTGTGGCCCGCGGCGGGCTTTCCGATGATGGCGAAGAACGCGGGTGCACGTTTGGCGATCATCAATCGCGAGCCGACCGAGCAGGACGACATTGCCGACCTCGTCATCCGCCACGACATCGGCGAAACGCTCGGACCCTTTGTCGGTAATTGAGGCGGTAGTTTGATTCGCGGCTGTGCAAGCTGTTCATAGGTTCCGGCGAATCTCTTTTTTGTCTATGCGTCGCAACCGGGAGTGTTATCTTTTGAGTCGAAAGATTCGCGTCGCGTCGAAGTGAGAACATTCTCTTAAGACGCGTGATTCGAGCGCCGCCAATGTGGCGGGTTGCATGGCATGTGTGGGGTCCGGGGTTATGGGGTCGTCGGACGGATTTGAGTCCAAGAAGGTCGGAGTTCCCGAGCTCGGCGAGCACGGCAGCGGTCGCGACGGCGCGCTCAGCCCCTTCACCGGACTAGGTGAGGGCAGCGCCAACCTCGTCGAGGTTCACGGCGTCATCAAATGGTTCGACGCCTCAAAGGGCTACGGCTTCATCGTTCCCGACAATGGCTGGCCCGACGTGCTCCTGCACGTTACCGTGCTTAGGCGCGACGGCTTCCAGACCGCTTACGAGGGCGCCCGCATCGTCGTCGAGTGCATCCAGCGCGCCAAGGGCTACCAGGCCTTCCGCGTCGTCTCGATGGACGAGTCGACTGCGATCCATCCGGCGCAGATGCTGCCGCCACGCACCCATGTCACGGTGACCGCGACCAGCGGGCTCGAGCGGGCCCAGGTCAAATGGTTCAACCGGCTGCGCGGCTTCGGCTTCCTGACCTGCGGCGAGGGCACGCCCGACATCTTCGTGCACATGGAGACGCTGCGTCGCTTCGGCATGACCGAATTGCGTCCCGGCCAATATGTGCTCGTCCGCTTCGGGCCCGGTTCCAAGGGCATGATGGCGGCCGAGATCCATCCCGAGACGGGATCGCCGGGCCTTTCTTCGCACTAGCGTTTCCAATTCCCGCAATCGTGAGCAGAGGCGCGCCGGCCAGCCGGCGCGCCTCTGGCTTTTCGGGCGGTCGCCGCGTAGGACTGTTCCGTTCCCACGCCTTGAGTGCTCCATGAATTCCAATCGTACGGCCGCCTGGTGCTTTGCCCGGAGCTGGCTTGCCGCCATCCTCGTCATTGCAGGCCTGACCGTCGCCAGCGCGCCTGTCGGCGCCGCGGACTTTCAGCCGCTCGAGATCGTCACGAAGAACGGCGTGCAGGTGTTCTCGGTTGAAATGGCGACGACCGAGCAGGAGAAGCATACCGGCTTGATGTATCGGAAGGAGCTCGCGGACGGCAAAGGCATGCTGTTCGACTTCAATCCCGAGCAGGAAGTGTCGATGTGGATGCAGAACACCTATGTCTCGCTCGACATGATCTTCATCCGCGCCGACGGCCGCATCCTGCGCGTTGCCGAGAACACCGAACCGATGTCGACCAAGATCGTCTCGTCCAGGGGGCTCGCCCGGGCCGTGCTGGAGGTGGTGGCGGGAACGGCGCAGAAATACGGCATCCGGCCCGGTGACCGAGTCGGTCACCCCTTGTTCGGCAGCAAATAGGGCCACCCGGCGGGGGCACTGCCAGCCTTGCTGGCACGCCTGGAAGCGTGTATCGACGTGGCTCGCCGGACATTCGGGGTATAGCGCAGCCTGGTAGCGCGGCAGTTTTGGGTACTGCAGGTCGTTGGTTCGAATCCAGCTGCCCCGACCAGTGATTTCAAACACTTACGACAGAAAAGCAGCGTCCGACCTTCCCAGAAATTTGAATTGGGAAGGTCATGGGAAGGCGCGATGCATAGCTGATTTGTGCGGCTGGCGGCCTCGGCGCGATAGTTCCGGAAGTTCGATCAGGGCGTCACGCTTGAGGGGCAGGGCGCTTTCCTCCGCCAGCTCCAGGCAGATGCGCGCGAGCTCGTCGACGTCGTGCTGATGTTGCCCCATGCGGCGGATCAGACTCCCGCGATAACGGCACGTCAAGCTGTTGCCGCTGTCCTAAGTCCCCGTATGCGGGCGCCAAACGAAGGCCCCAGTCCTGGCTGGCGGAGACTGGGGCCTTAGGGGGAGTCGATATGCAGTTGGAATTGCATCGACCGCATCACACTGTGAGTTCGTTCTCTGGCGGCAAGCGGAACTGAGCAATCAGGATTGGCGGCCACCTATCGCGCATACACGCCCGGCGGTTGCCGGCCGTTCCGGTAACAGCGGCCGTCCGAATAATTGAAGGCAAAACCGTCGGGACAGCCACGCCGCGGCTGATATTCGGGCTGCGCATATTCTCCCGGCGGTTGTCTACCGTTGGGGTAGCAGCGGCCGTCAGAATAATTGAACGCGAAGCCATCCGGGCATCCGCCACCGGGCGAGCCCCTGAATTGAACCTCTTGAACCAAGGGCTCCAGCGGCGCTGCCGCCGATGGCAAAACTCCAGCTGACGCAATGAGGGCTGCCAGCGCAATCTCGATCATGACGTCTCCTCCAAATTCCCGGAACAAGCCTAGCAAGATTCGTCTCTCACGTAACGACTTGCCTATTGACGCATGTTCGAGCTGAACCACGCATGAACTCGCGTAGCCAGGGCTTGAAAAGCTGCCGAGCAGCATTGGCCGGCCAATGTCGAATACAATGACCACGACTTCGGCACCAAGGGTCCGACATTGCTGACCAGTCCCGTCAACAACGTCACCATGTCCAACCTCAAGGACATGATTCACGCAGCGACTGTCGGCGCGAATTATCACTTCTGACGTGATGGGTGACGGCTGCCGCGGTCGCGCGGCTGGCCGTTCAGGCCTCAGAACAGCCGCCAGTCAACGAGGCCACGCGAGAGCGCAGACTCAAGCCCAGCATCGCAATCCCGGCGACGCCAATCGGGCTCAAGGCGGCAGACCATTCCCGCGACATCTTGTCTTGCACACAACCTCCGCGTCAGCCTCGCGTGCCAATGTCTCCGCGCGTGCAATGGGGAATGTCAGGACATGTTTAGAGCTCTGTGCGGCGCGGCGATTCTCGCCCTGTCCGCGACGACCGCGTCTGCGGCTGATTATGCGCAGCTGCCTGCTGCACCGGTCACATTCAACTGGACTGGTTGCTATGTCGGCGGTCATCTCGGCGTCGCTGCGAGCGACGATCGCACGATCAACATCGCCGGGGGGACACTCGATTTCGGCGCGGCCGGCGTTGTCGGCGGTGGACAGGTCGGCTGCGACCATCAATTCGCATCCAACTGGGTCGTCGGCGCCGAGGGCCGTGCCGCAGGAGCGAGCTTGTCGAGCCACCATGGCAGCAATGTCAGATTTCCCGCGCTCGGCAACCTCCTCGTGCCATCGCAGTTCGGCCTCAAGAACGATTTTCTCGGCTCAGTCACGGCGCGGCTCGGCTACGCCTATGGCTTGGGCTGGCTGTTCTATGCGCGGGGCGGCGTCGCCTGGACTCACGAGAAGGTCGATGATGCCTACATCAGCCCGGCCGCAGGTTTCGCGATCGACCCCAGCGCGTCGGTGATGCGGACCGGTTGGACATTGGGCGCCGGCGTGGAATGGGCGTTTGCGCCAAGCTGGTCGGCCAATGTCGAATACAATTACCACGACTTCGGCACCAAGGGTCCGATCCAGTTGATCAGTCCTGTCGAAGGCATCACCGTGGCCCATCTCAAGGATACGATCCATGCCGCGACCGTCGGCGTGAATTACCACTACTGAGGGGGACTGCCGGGACGTGGCCGGAGCTCCGGTGGCGTTCCGGAAGTCAGAACAGCAGCCAGTCAACGAGGCGCCAAGCGATCCAGGCGAGGCCGCAGACCCAGCCCAGCATCGCAATCCCGGCGACGCCGAGTCCGCACAGCGCGAACAACGAGCTTCCGGTCTCCGGCGCCTCCGAGAGTTTCTCGGTCGTATCGATCTGACTCACAGCATCCCCTTGCCTTGCGGCCTGCTGTTCATTGGTCTCAGCTCGCCTGAATAAATTCACCGGCCGTGCTCCAGCTCACACGGACGTGAGACAAGGTGATTGTCCCGGCAGGCCCCGCTGAGGCGTGGCGGATACCCGGACGCGTGGGAAAGCTGCAACGCGCTGCACAGCGATTGGTTGCTGGCCTCGGGCCCGGAAATGCGTGGCAATCGATTTTTTCCCGCCGCCGGCGCCTGCTTCGCGCGCCTGCCGCGTTCAAGAGGAGAATAGGGCGCGCAACTGTCGCTGTGCCCCGGGGTTCTTCCAGGCGAGGCTTTCATGTCGATCAGTGCGATTGCATCAACCAGCCCGGCGGCGACAACATCCGCGGCGACCGCCACGTCGTCGTCCGCGACGTCGGCGACGTCATCGACATCAGCAACGTCCTCGACCTCGGCGACATCGTCCTCGCAATCGGCGGGCGGGAGCTCGGGCTCGGGCGGCGGCTCGGCCAAGACCGTCGTCAGCGAGGTCTCCATCACCATGGACGGCATCACTACCACGACGATCACCTATTCCGACGGCACGACCGAGGTCGAGACTTCGGGGAGCGCGCAAAACAGTCAAGGCAGTCAGGCGGGGCAGACCTACAACGCGCAGGGCTCGCTAGGCTCCAATGCCCAGGGCGCATCCAGCGCCAGCGTCTAGGCCGGGCTCGGTTGCCGGGGCGGGCACGCGGCCTATTGCGTCCCGACACGTTTGCGCGAACCTGGGCCGAGCCTTCCAAAGCCTGGGCGCTCATTCTCCGCACAACGCGACTTCTGCGCGATTTTTCAAGGCATTGGCACTGTCCGACCGGCGCAGAATTAGTCCGGATTCATCGAACCTTTGGCTGTCGCCATAGACATATGAGTATTGGGGATTTCAGCGCCCAATACCTAAACGGACGCCGCCAAGCGATGATATTCCGCTTGCGCGGCGTTGCGCTTTTCCGGAGCGTTTTCGAACGAAGCTCGATCAGTTCGTCGCGCACCAGCCGAGCGGAAACGGCAAATACGGCCAGACCAGCTGGTTGTCGTTCGCGGCCTTCGGCGGTTCTTGAATGGACGTCCGGATGAGCGGCGCAGGCGGCGTCGAACGCACCTCCAGGCGCAAACATGCACATTGCAAATTCATTGTGGTCGCCCCCGGCCGGTCAATTCTTTTGAAAAATTCGAGTCAGTTCAAAATTGCAAGGCGCGCCTAAAACGGCACGGTCATTCTCAAATTGTGCATGCACTCTAGAAAAATCCGCGCCGGTTTTCAACCGGTCCGGCCACCGATACATGAGAAGTAAGGTTGATCGGTTAGGTTAAGGGCAAGCGGTGGTTGCGGCTGCATCGATTGCTGTGATCAGGTCCGCGAGGCGCGCGATGGGCTGCCTGTTTCAGGTGCTCACACAGGGATCACAGTTCGTCGCGGCGCGCGTATCCTGTGAGTTTTGCGTCATGTCTTTCGATCGCAACGTCAAAACAGTCCATCCGAAGTCGAGCTGGACCGAGATCTGGCACCTCTGGACCGTGATCGTGCCGCGCCGCTCGATCAACGGGCAGCTCGTGGTCGGAAAAGTCTGGCGCCGCCACGACGGCCGCGACTGGATCTACAAGAAGTTCACCGAGTTCAACGGCGAAGAGGCGGCCTAGAGCCCCGTTCCGATCGAATCGGAACGGGGCTCCAGATTTCTGTTTTGACGCGTTTTCCTCACGCGAACCGGTGTCACTTCGCTGGAAAACGCTCTGGACGGCGCCCCGTCTCAACGCGACTGTCTCTCACCCGGGGCCGAGCCCGGCGCCTGCACGCGCGGCGCAGGCAATTTGAAGTGGCGCTTCGCGTAGGCGACGATCTCGTTGTCGGAGGGATGATCGGCTGCCTCCACCCCGGCAATCCGCTTGGCGATATCGGGCGCGTGTGCGCGAATGTGGCTGGCGAGTTCCGTCTTCGCGTTTGCCGGGCCGATGATCAGGATTTCGCCGGCATCGGCGAGGGCTTGGGTTACCTCATTGTAAAACGTCTTGTCGGGCGCAGCATGGCCGCTGCCGGTCACATTGGCCTTATGATGGAGATGGCGCGTCGCCAGATGCGGATGCAGCGTGATTTCATCGGAGCCGCTCAGGCCGAGATGGAAGATCCGGGCCTGCGAGTGGTCGATCCAGACCACGGCGTGAAAATGATATGACATGTGTTGGCCTTGTCCGAGGGGATGTCGCCGGCAATCGGTGCGGCGGTCCGTATCGGAGTAACACTACGTCGGCCGCCGCCTCTGCCGGTTGACGCAGGTCAATCGGATGGAAGGCATCTGACGCCCCCGGCTCAGGCGGCCTTCGCCGTCGCAGCCGGCTTGGCGGGCGGCGGCTTCAGCGGCTTGTCCTGCCGCTTCGACCACGAGATGTAATAGGCCACCGTCGTCATGATCGCGATGCCGGCGATGCTGACAAAGAGCTGCGCGAACAGCGAGCCCGAGCTCATCGACAGCTCGAAATGGCCGACGAAGGACAGAAACACGCCGACGCAAAACACCGCGAGCGATTGCTGGCCGCAGACGATGATGGGATCGAACACCTTCCATTCCAGCCCCGGCCACTCCTTCGGCACGAAGCGGATCACCAGGATCACGATCACGACGAAGTGGATGAAGCGGTAGGGCGCAAGATTGGTCTTGTCGTTCGGGTTGAAGGCCGAGAACAGCCATTCCGGCAACATGCCGCCGAGGCTGGGGAAGCGGCCGGCCATGGTCATGACCAGCGCGAAGGCGAGATAAGAGAAGCAGACCCACAGCGTGATGGGCGAATTGATCAGCGTCATCGAGCGCCGCGCCCCGCCCATCGCACACCAGGCGCCGAACACGAACAGCACCTGCCAGGCATACGGGTTGAAGTACCACTGGCCGGCCGGATAGGCGGTCAGGTTGAGGCCGTAATGCCTCGCGGCGAGCCACAGCACGATCGACAAGACCATGGTCAAATCCGGCTTGCGCAGCATGAACCACAGCACAGGCGGAAACAGGCCCATCAGCACGATGTAGAGCGGCAGCACGTCGAGATTGAGCGGCTTGAAGCGCAGGAACAGGCCCTGGCGCAGCGTCTCGGTGGCGTTGTCGACGAGGCCGGCGACGTTGAACTCGTTGATCATCTCGGAATCGCCGAAGCGCAGCGCGAGATAGCTGATCGAGGCGATGTAGATCACGAACAGGATGATGTGGGCGACGTAGAGCTGCCAGACTCGCTTGGTCAGCCGCGTAGCGCCGACGACGAAGCCGCGATCCAGCATCATCCGCGCATAGACGAAGGAGGCCGTGTAGCCGGAGATGAAGACGAACAGGTCGGCTGCGTCAGAGAAGCCGTAATTGCGGGTCGTGATCCAGTTCACGATATTGTCGGGGATGTGGTCGAGGAAGATCGCCCAGTTGGCGACGCCGCGAAACAGGTCGAGCCTGAGGTCGCGGCCTTTCTCGGGGAGCGTTGCGCTGACGTTCAAAAAGGCCATGCGACGGGGGCTTTCGAAGGGGACGGATACCTGGAGTGCAGATTCTTGGAGGGCGGACTCTTGGAGGGCGGACTCTTGGAGGGCGGACTCTTGGGAGGCGGCGAGACGGGGGCGCCACCGGGCGGGATCCCCGAGCGGACGGCGGGTACGCAATTGTCACGGTGCAGCATAATGACTATACCCGTCGACGAGGCATCCGGGGGCCCGGAATCACCGATCAGTTCCCGAAAGGTGTCTCTATACTATGCCCGCGGTTTGCACCAACTGCTACCGTCACGCATCGAATTCGAACGAAAAGACGAGGCCCGGACCGACCATGACCGCACGCATTTTCAAGCCCGCCAAGAACGCGATGCAATCCGGCCGATCCAAGACCAAGGAATGGCAGATCGACTACGAGCCGGAGCAGCCGCGCGCGGTCGAGCCGCTGATGGGCTGGACCTCGTCGGGCGACATGAAGCAGCAGATCACCCTGCACTTCCACAGCAAGGAAGAGGCGGTCGCCTATTGCGAGCGCAAGGGCATCGCCTACCAGGTGATCGAGCCCCAGGATTCGATCCGCCGCCCGGTCGCGTATTCGGACAATTTCTCGTTCCGCCGCGGCGAGCCCTGGACGCACTAAAGATCATTCTCGTTCGAGCCGTCGTCATGCCTGGGCAAAAGCGCGAAGCGCGTCTTTGCGCAGACGTCCCGGGCATCCACGTTTTGCCCGGCCATGACGGAGAAGTCATCCAGCGTCCAGACCCTTGGCAGCGTTTCCACCCCGTGCTTCGCTGCCTCGCATGACACGACCATGACGAGGTGGGGGATGGCCGGGCGTGACCAGCTCGACGGCGTCGATCTGAAGATACTGTCCGAGCTCCAGCAGGACGGGCGTATCCGCAACAACGAGCTGGCGCTGCGCGTCGGCGTCTCCGCACCCAACTGCCTGCGGCGGCTGAAATCGCTGTTCAGCCGCGGCGTGATCCGGGCGATCCGTGCCGTCATCGACGAGCGACTACTCGGCTATGAGGTGGTGTCGTTCGTCTCGATCCAGCTCGGCAGCCAGGCCCAGCCGGTGCTGGAGGCGTTCGAGAGCTCGATATCGGCGATCCCGCGCATCCAGCAGTGCTGGCGGATTTCCGGCGACACCGACTATCTCCTCAAATGCGTGGCGCCGAGCGTCGAGAGCATGCGCCAGCAGCTCCTGCATTTCGCCGCGATGCCTGATGTGAGGAACGTCCGCAGCTTCCCGGTGCTGGGCGTCGCAAAGGACGTGCCGCTGCCGTTGCAGGAGGGCGTGACGGCGAGGTAGGGATTGCGCGCTTTCCGGCGCGGATCGGGGATGCGAAATCTCCAGTTCAGGCGTACCGATACGGCCTCTGCGTTCGACCGCGGAGGCCGTACTTGTTTGTCGGCTTCACCGATACCGGCCGCGAAACTCGCGCGGGCTTGCGCCGGTCCAGCTGCGAAAAGCCCGCGAAAAACTCTTCTCGTTGCGGAAACCGGCGATCTCCGCGATCCGCTTGATCGGCGCCCGTCCGCGCATCAGCTCCTGTTTTGCCAGCTCGAACTTCGCTTCTTCCTTGAGATCGCGTAGCGAGGTTGCTTCCTCGCGCAGGCGCCGGTGCATGGTGCGGGTGGAGAGCGCCAGCTCGCTTGCGACATCCTCGGCGCCGAGACTGCGTCCGCGCGCATCGCGCAGCACGCGCCGCACGCGCTCGACCAGCAGCCGGTCGCGCCGATAAGGCAGCACGGTCAGCCGCAACGCGCCTTTGAGCATGTTGTCGAGATCGGCGGCGCTGCGTGTCAGCGGCAGCGACAGATAGTGCTTGTCGAAGGTGATGGACGCGTGGTCCGCATCGAAGCGGATATTTCGGCAAAAGATGGTCGGATAGACCGAGACATGGCCGGGCTCGGGGTGGGGGAATTCCGCGGTGCGAAGCGCGATCCTGGAGTCTACTGCCCAGCAGGAGAAGCCGAGCGCGTAGCGGAGCAGCGTGACCAGGCAGAACTCGCGTAACGGCCCGAGGTCACGCAACTCGCGGATCGACACGGTCGCGGTCTCGTCGCCGACCGCGAGATCGAGCAGCACGTCCTCGGTGAGCAGGCGATGATGCCGGCACCAGCGTTTTAGCGCGACTTCGAGCGTCGGGGCTGTGATCGAGGCGCGGCACAGCATACCGTAGCTGCCCCAGGGCAGCCTTCGCGAGAACCAGCCCAGCGCCTCGTCGTCGAGCTCGCGCATGGCGTGGCCGGCCAGGGCCTCGAACTGGGCGGCTGTGACCCGCCCGTCCGGAGAATTGACAAGGTCTGGCGCTACCTGACCCCGGCTCAGCGCCTCGGTCGGATCGCGGCCGTATCTGGCATAGGCGGCAACGACGCCGCGAACGAAGGCGGCGGGGGTCACGGCCCGGCGCTGGAGCGCGGTTGCGGTCTGGAAAGGCATCGGATTCCTCTCGGAAATCCTCGCCAAGTTTGGCGGAAAATGCAACCTTTTCGACCGCAGAAGGGCCCTGATGCCGTTAGGTTCGGACCCCAAAATACGGAGGAATCGCCTTGAACATCCCGAGCATCGATTTCGATCTGGGCGAAGACATCGGCATGTTGCGCGACACGCTGCGCGCCTTCGTGGAGGCGGAGATCGCCCCGCGCGCCGCCGAGATCGAGAAGGCCAATCTGTTCCCGGCCGATCTCTGGAAGCGCCTCGGCGACCTCGGCCTGCACGGCATGACTGCGCCGGAGCAATATGGCGGCTCGAACATGGGCTATCTCGCCCATATCGTCGCCATGGAGGAGGTTTCGCGCGGGTCCGCCGCCGTAGGCCTGTCCTACGGCGCCCATTCCAACCTCTGCGTCAACCAGATCAGCCGCAACGGCAACGAGGCACAGCGCGCGCGCTATCTGCCAAAACTGATCTCCGGCGAGCATGTCGGCGCGCTCGCGATGTCCGAGCCCGGCGCTGGCTCCGATGTCGTCTCGATGAAGCTGCGCGCCGACAAGCGCGGCGACCGCTACGTGCTCAACGGCTCAAAAATGTGGATCACCAATGGCGGCGACGCCGACGTGTTGGTCGTCTACGCCAAGACCGATCCGGAAGCCGGCCCGCGCGGCATGACCGCCTTCCTCATTGAAAAAGGCTTCAAGGGCTTTACCCACGGCCAGCATCTCGACAAGCTCGGCATGCGCGGCTCCAACACCTATCCGTTGTTCTTCGACGAATGCGAGGTGCCGGAGGAGAACGTGATGGGCAAGGTGGGCGAGGGCGTCAAGGTGCTGATGTCCGGCCTCGACTATGAGCGCACGGTTCTCTCAGGCGGCCCGCTCGGGATCATGGCGGCCTGCATGGACGCGGTGGTGCCCTACATGCATGAACGCAAGCAGTTCGGGCAGCCGATCGGCGATTTCCAGCTGATGCAGGGCAAGCTCGCCGACATGTACGCGACCTGGCAGTCGGCGCGCGCCTATGTCTATGCGGTCGGGCGCGCCTGCGACCGCGCCGACCACGCCCGCAGCTTGCGCAAGGACGCAGCCGCCGCGATCCTCTATTCCGCGGAGAAGGCGACCTGGATGGCGGGCGAGGCGATCCAGGCGCTTGGCGGCGTCGGCTATACATCCGAATTTCCGGTCGGCCGGCTCTGGCGCGATGCCAAGCTCTATGAGATCGGCGCCGGCACCTCGGAGGTGCGACGCATGCTGATCGGCCGCGAACTGATGGCGGAAACGGCCTAAAACCTTCACCTGATTGGAATCAACATGCCGCTCCATTCCAGTATCGATCCGTCTTCATCGGATTTCGCCCGCAATGCCGAATCCATGCGCGGGCTCGTCGCGGATCTGCGCGAAAAGCTCGCCCAAGTCGCTGGCGGCGGCGGCGAGGCCTCGCGCAGCCGCCACACCTCGCGCGGCAAGATGCTGGCACGCGAGCGCGTCGACCTGCTGGTCGATCCCGGCACTTCGTTCCTCGAGCTGTCGCCGCTCGCGGCCTATGGCCTCTATGGCGGCGACGTGCATTCGGCGAGCGTCGTCACCGGAGTGGGACGCATCGCGGGCCGCGAATGCGTGATCGTCGCCAACGACGCCACCATCAAGGGCGGCACCTACTATCCCATGACCGTGAAGAAGCATTTGCGCGCGCAGGACGTGGCGCGGCAGAACAATCTTCCCTGCGTCTACATGGTCGATTCCGGCGGCGCCTTCCTGCCGATGCAGGACGAGATCTTTCCGGACGAGCGCCATTTCGGCCGCATCTTCTACAATCAGGCGCAGATGTCCTCACAGGGCATCCCGCAGATCGCGATCGTGATGGGCTCCTGCACCGCCGGCGGCGCCTATGTGCCGGCGATGTCGGATGAGAGCATCATCGTGCGGAATCAGGGCACCATCTTCCTCGGCGGCCCGCCGCTGGTGAAGGCCGCCACCGGCGAGGTCGTGACCGCGGAAGAGCTCGGCGGCGCCGACGTGCATTCGCGGCAGTCGGGCGTGACCGATCATTACGCCCAGAACGATGCGCATGCGATCGGCATCGCCCGCCGCATCGTTGGCACACTGAAACCATCTGCGCGGCCGAACCTCAACATGCATCCGCCGCGCGACCCGCTGTTCGCCGCGGAGGAGATTTACGGCGTGGTGCCGGTCGACGGCCGCAAGCCGTTCGACGTGCACGACATCATCGCGCGTGTCGTTGATGGTTCCGAGTTCGACGAGTTCAAGAAACTCTACGGCACGACGCTGGTGTGCGGCTTCGCGCACATCTGGGGCTATCCGGTCGGCATCATCGCCAACAACGGCATTCTGTTCAGCGAGAGCTCGCTGAAGGGCGCGCATTTCATCGAGCTGTGCTGCCAACGCGGCATTCCCCTGGTGTTCCTCCAGAACATCACGGGCTTCATGGTCGGCAAGAAATACGAAGCCGGCGGCATCGCGCGCGACGGCGCAAAGCTCGTGACGGCGGTCGCGACGGCATCGGTGCCGAAATTCACCGTGGTGATCGGCGGCTCCTACGGCGCCGGCAATTACGGCATGTGCGGCCGCGCCTACTCGCCGCGCTTCCTCTGGATGTGGCCGAATGCGCGCATCTCGGTGATGGGCGGCGAGCAGGCCTCGATGGTGCTGAGCCAGGTCCGCCGCGACAATATCGAGGCAAAGGGCGATAGCTGGTCGAAAGAAGACGAAGAGACATTCCGCAAGCCCATCCGCGCGCAATATGACAGCCAGGGGCATCCCTATTACGCGACCGCGCGTCTGTGGGACGACGGCGTGATCGACCCCGCAGATACGCGGCTCGTGCTGGGCCTTGGCCTCTCGGCGGCGTCGAATGCGCCGATCGAGCCTACGAAATTCGGCCTGTTCAGGATGTGATGCGATGGACCGTTCAAAACTCTACCGCCGTTTTCGCACGCTCCTGATCGCCAACCGCGGCGAGATTGCCTGCCGCGTCATCCGCACCGCGCGCGCCATGGGCCTGCGCACGGTCGCGGTCTATTCCGAGGCTGACCGCGACGCGATGCATGTCGCGCTCGCTGACGAGGCCGTGCTGCTCGGACCCGCGCGTGCGCGTGACAGCTATCTCAATGTAGAGCGGCTGATCGAGGCCGCGCGCAAGACCGGCGCCGAGGCCGTGCATCCCGGCTACGGTTTTCTGTCGGAAAATGCCGAGTTCGCGCAGGCCTGTTACGACGCGGGGCTCGTCTTCGTCGGCCCGACGGCTGACATGATGAATGCGATGGGCTCGAAGTCTGGCTCCAAGGCGCTGATGGAGAAAGCGGGTGTGCCGCTGGTGCCCGGCTATCACGGCGAAGCCCAGGACGATGCAACGCTGGCGAAGGCGGCCGAGAAGGCTGGTTTTCCTGTGCTGGTGAAGGCGTCCGCCGGCGGCGGTGGCCGCGGCATGCGTGTGGTGCGGTCCGCGGACGAGCTTGGGCCCGCGATCGTCAGCGCCAAGCGTGAAGCAAAAGCCGCATTCGGCGACGACCGCATGCTGATCGAAAAATATGTCGACAATCCCAGGCATATCGAGGTGCAGATCGTCGGCGACAGCCACGGCAATCTGCTGTCGCTGTTCGAGCGCGAATGCACGCTGCAGCGCCGGCATCAGAAGGTGATCGAGGAGGCGCCGTCGCCGACCCTCAATCCTGCGCAGCGCGAGACCGTCTGCGCCGCCGCGCGAAAAGCGGCGGGCGCGGTGAGCTATGTCGGCGCCGGCACCATCGAGTTCGTCTCCGACGGCAAGGACGTGTTCTTCATCGAGATGAACACGCGCCTCCAGGTCGAGCACCCCGTAACCGAGCTGATCACCGGAATCGATCTCGTCGAATGGCAGCTGCGCGTCGCCTTCGGTGAGGCGCTGCCGCTCAAGCAGGATGAGATCAAGCTCAACGGCCACGCGGTCGAAGCACGTGTCTATGCGGAAAACCCGACCAAGAATTTCATGCCGTCGGTCGGCAAGATCTCGACCTGGCGCCTGCCGGCCGAGACCGGAGGCTTGCGCATCGACGCCGGCTACCGCGAGGGCGATACCGTCTCGCCGTATTACGACGCCATGCTCGCAAAAATGATCGCATGGGCGCCGACGCGGGATGTCGCGATCGAGCGGCTGAACCGGGGGCTGGAGGAGTCCGACGTTCGCGGTATCGTCACCAATATTCCGTTCCTGTCGGCGCTGATGACGCACCCAAAAGTGCGGACCAATGCGATCGACACCGGCTTCATCGAGCGTGAGCTGGCGGTGCTGACTTCCGCGACGCTGGCGCCCGGAGAGCTCGAGCTTTGCGCGGCCGTTGCAGCTGTTATCAATGACGAGCGGCAAGCCGCGCAAGGTGGCGCGACTTCGCCTTTGAATTCCCCTTGGCAGACTTTTGGCTGGCAGCCGGTCGGCCGCCGCCGGCGCAGTTTTGCCTTCCGCGTCGGCCACGGGACGGAGCAGAAGGTCACGCTGAACTACGGCAGCGGACCGGCGACGCTGGTAGTCGGCGACCGCGAGCTGGCGTTTGCGATTGCGCCGCGTGACGGCGGCTTCGATCTGACGCTTGATGGCGTCAAATCAGCCGTTGCTGCTGTGATCTCTGGCCATGAACTGTACCTCCGCACGCGCAACGGACGCTTCGACCTGCACTTGGTCGATCCGTTCGGTGGTGAGACCGAGGAGCAGACCGGCGCGGACAAGATCGCAGCGCCGCTGCCCGGCACGGTGGTCGCCGTGCTGGCCGAGGAAGGCGCAAAACTGGAGAAGGGCGCGCCGATCCTCACGCTGGAAGTCATGAAGATGGAGCAGACGCTGCGCGCGCCCTATGCCGGCGTGCTGAAGTCGATCAAGTGCAAGGTCGGCGACATCGTCCAGGAAGGTGTCGAGCTCGCCGTGGTCGAGGCTTCCGGTGAGTGACATGACCGATCCCGTCCGCATCATCGAAATGGGGCCGCGCGACGGCCTTCAGAACGAGAAGACACCCGTCAGCGTCGAGGCCCGCATCGCCTTCATCGAGGCGTTGGTCGCGGCCGGCCTCGATACGGTCGAGGTCGGCGCCTTCGTCTCGCCCAAGGCGATCCCGCAGATGGCAAGCTCGGACGCCGTGCTGCGCGGCGTTGCCCATGTGAAGGGCGCCGAATTCCACGTGCTGGTGCCGAACGAAAAGGGTTTTGATGCCGCGCGCGCCGCGGGTGCGAAGGTTGTCTCAGTGTTTGCCGCGGCCTCGGAAGGGTTTTCACGCGCGAATATCAACTGCACGGTTGCGGAGTCGATCGAGCGGTTCAAGCCGGTGCTGGCGCGCGCCAAGGCGGACGGCGTCAAGGTGCGCGGCTATATCTCCTGCGTGCTCGGTTGTCCGTTCGACGGCGAGATCAAGCCGAAGGCTGTCGCTGATCTCGCCAACACGCTGTGGGAGCTCGGCTGCTACGAGATCTCGCTCGGCGACACCATCGGCGTCGGCACGCCGACCAAGGCGAAAGAGATGCTGCGCGCGGTAGCCGCCAACATCCCGCCCGCAAAGCTCGCGATGCATTTCCACGACACCTACGGCCAGGCGCTCGCCAATCTCTATGCCGGCCTGGAGGAGGGCGTCCGCGTCATCGATGCCGCCGCCGGCGGTCTCGGCGGCTGTCCCTACGCACCGGGCGCGACCGGCAATGTCGCGACCGAGGATGTCGTCTACATGCTCGAAGGCATGGGGATCAGGACCGGCATCGATATGGACCGGCTTTTAGCGGCCACGAACGAGATGAGCCGCGTGCTGGGCAAACCGCCGGTGAGCCGCGTGGCGTCCGCGCTGAACGCGAAGAGGAAGCGGGCGGCGACGTAAGCCGCTTACGCCGCCTTCAGCCCGACATCCGGCAGGCGCGGCCGGTTCTTGAGCGCCTTGGCCATCATCGCCTCGACCTCGGCTTTCTCCTGCGGCAGCAGCGCGAGGCGGGGCGGGCGGGTCAGCGCGGTACCGCGGCCCATGATGTGCTCGCACAGCTTGATGCACTGGACGAGGTCGGGGCGGGCGTCGAGATGCAGCAGCGGCATGAACCATTCGTAGAGCGGCATAGCCTCGGCAAAGCGGCCGGCCTTGGCCAGGCGGAATAGCGTCTCGCCCTCGCGCGGGAAGGCGTTCGACATGCCGGAGACCCAGCCCACGGCGCCCATGGCGATGCTCTCGACGATGACGTCGTCGAGGCCTGCGAACAGCACGAAGCGGTCGCCAACCATGTTGCGGGTGTCGATGAAGCGCCTTGTGTCGCCAGAGGAATCCTTGAAGCACACAACCGTCTCGACATCAGCGAGCGTGGCCAGGATGTCGGGGGTGACGTCATTCTTGTAGATCGGCGGATTGTTGTAGAGCATCACCGGCAGGTCGGTTGCGGTGGCAACCGCGCGGAAATGCGCGGCGGTCTCGTGCGGCTTCGACGAATAGACCAGCGCCGGCATCACCATCACGCCGTCGATGCCGATGCGGGCGGCTTCCTTCGCCGTTTC
This sequence comes from Bradyrhizobium sp. OK095, assembly GCF_900109945.1. Classification (GTDB taxonomy): domain Bacteria; phylum Pseudomonadota; class Alphaproteobacteria; order Rhizobiales; family Xanthobacteraceae; genus Bradyrhizobium. The sequence goes on along the minus strand of NZ_FOBX01000012.1, from coordinate 207,838 downwards.
GACAGCAAACGCCGTGGTGAATTCGGCGATGCCGCACAGCACGGGCACGCGGCCTTTCGCGACGGACTTTGCCGTCTCCATGATCGCGACCTTCTCCTTGCGCTCCAGCGAGGTGTTCTCGCCGACCGAGCCGCAGACGATCAGGCCGGAGACGCCGTCGCGGATCAATCCGTCCATGACTTTCGCGGTCGCGTCGATGTCGAGCGAGAGATCGTCGTGGAATTGCGTGGTGACGGCCGGGAAGACGCCTTCCCAGGAAACGCGGCGGCTCATGTTTGCTCCAGGTAAAGTTGCCGACGGGGGGCTGGGGCCGCCGGCTGTTGTAAAGAGGATGGCGGGTGGGATCAGAGCGTGGCGCCGACCTTGCGCAGCTCGGCGAGAACAGGGGCCTTCGGCAGCCAGATCTTGTCGAACTCGGCAATGACGGCCTCGGTGTCGCCGGCCGGGACCTGGCGGATCGGGATCGGCGCGTTCTTGAAATTCTCGATCAGCGCGGGCTCGTTGGAGGCCAACTCGTCGATCTGCGCGTCCAGCGTCGCCTTCACGGTCTTGGCGATCAGCTCGCGGTCGGCCGCGGGCAGCGTCTGCCAGACCCGCCCCGAGACCACCGCTGCCATAGGCATGAAGACGGCGTTCATCTGCAAGATCACCTTCGACACCTTGTCGAAGCGCTGGTTCCAGGAGAATTCGAGATCGGCCTCGAGGCCGTCGACCTGGCCGTTGGCCATCGCGTCGAACACTTGCGGCGTCGGGATCGGCGTTGGCGCAGCCCCCAGCGACGAATAGAAATCGCGATAGACCGGCGTCGGGTTGATGCGCAGCTTCATGCCCTTGATATCGCCGAGCGTCGTCAGGTCCTTGGACGAGAACACCGCGCGCATGCCGGTGATGCCCCAGCCGAGCCCGATCGTACCGGTCTCCTGCGGCAGCACCTCGAACAGCTTTATCGCCGTCGGATGCCGCACAAATTTCGCCACCGCGGGTGTCGAGCGGACGATATAGGGCGCGTTGATCGCGGCGATGTGCGGTACGCGCGAGCCGAGCTCAGCGGCCTGGATGAAGCCCATGTCGAGCGCGCCGGACTGGAGTTGCTGCATCATCGCGGGCTCGTTGCCGAGCTGGCCAGAGTGGAACACGGTCAAGGTCAGGCGACCGCTCGTGGCCGTCTTGAGCTCGTCGCCGAATTTGAGCGCGGCCTTGTTCCAGGAATGGCCGTTGGGCGTGATCAGGCCGAGGCGGAATTCCTTGGCCTCGGCGAGCGCCAGCGAGGGCGCGAACACCGATGCGGCGGCACTGGCGGCGAGAAAGCGGCGGCGTGAAAGCGGCATGGTCGGGCTCCTTTGGAACGGGCCTATTTGATGAGGATCAGCGAGAGCGACGGGTAGAGCGAGAGCAGCACCAGCAGGACGCAGGAGATGACGAAGAACGGCAGCGTCACGATGAACATCTTGCCCGGCTTGGCGCCGGTGACGGCGGCTGCAACGAAGAAGCAGAGCCCGACCGGTGGCGACAGCAGGCCGAGCACGAGGTTGATCACCACCACCACGCCGAAATGCCGGGGATCGATGTGGTAGACGTCGGTTGCAACAGGCAGCAGGATCGGCACGGTCATGATCAGGCCGGGAATGCCGTCGATCACCGTGCCGATCACCAGCAGGATGACGTTGCAAATCAGCATGAAGCTGATCGGGTCCTTGGCGGCCGTCTGGATCCAGGCCGCGGTTTCCTGCGGCACCTTGCCGAAGATCAGGACCCAGGAGAACACGGCTGCGGCCGCGACCAGGAACAGCACGATCGCCGAATAGATGCCGCTGCGCAGCATCATCTGCGGCAGCTGGGAGAACTCAAATTCCTTGGTCCAGTACTTTCCGACCAGCGCTGCGGCGACCGCGCCGATTGCGGCGGATTCCGTTGCGTTGGCGAGACCGCTGAGAATGGTGCCCACGATGACGATGGGAATGAGCAGGGTCGGCGATGTCCGCAGGATCGTCATGACGCGCTGGCGCGGGGTCTGATAGTCGGCGCGGGGATAGTTGTAGACGTATCCCATCAGCGCGATGACGACGCAGAACATCACCGTGAGGATGACGCCCGGCACGATGCCGGCGATCAGCATGTCGCTGACCGAGACCTGCGCCAGCACGCTGTAGACCACGAACATCACCGACGGCGGAATGATCGGGCCAAGCATGCCGCCATAGGCGGTGAGGCCTGCCGCGAAGGTCTTGTCGTAGCCCTTCTTCTCCATCTCGGGGACCATGATCTGGGCCATGATCGCGACCTGCGCGGTGGCAGATCCCAGGATCGAGGAGATGAACATGTTGGCGAGGATGTTGACGTAGGCGAGCCCGCCTTTGAGCGAACCGACGAAGGCCATCGCCATGTCGACGATGCGACGGGTGATGCCGCCGCCGTTCATGATCTCGCCGATCAGGATGAAGAGCGGGATGGCGATCAGGCCGTAGCTGTCGACGCCGCCGAAGAGCTGGAGCGGATAGGATTGGAACAGCAATGGATTGCCTGACGCGGCGATGTAGACGAGGCCGGCGAGGCACAGGCAGAGGCCGATCGGCACGCCGACCAGCATGATCGCGAGAAAGGCTGCCGATGTGATCATCAGTTGACCCCGTCGAGCTCGGAGAGCTGAAAGCCCCTCAGTGGCGTGCGCGGGACCAGCTCGAGATCTTCCAGCAGATTGGCGAGGCCGTGAACGGTCATCGACACCGCGAAGATCGGCAGCGTCAGGTAAAGCACCCAGGTCGGCCAGTTCAGCGTCTGGGTGTGCTCGGTGTAGATGAAGTTGAAGGTCTCGGCCGCGAGCTTGCGCCCGTCGAAGCCGGCGACGGCCAGTCCGATCGGATCCATCCAGAGCACGCAGGTGATGATCAGCGCGACGCCGAACACGACGACGAGGCTGGTCGAGATCGCCTTGGCGATCTTCTGGTGCTGTGGCGAAAGACGTTCTGTCAGCATCGTCACCGCGAAGTCGAGCCGCAGCCGCGTCATCGCGGAGGCGCCGATGAAGGTCAGCCAGACCACGCAATAGACCGCGGATTCATCGATCCAGTAGATCGGGAAGTGCGCGTAGCGGGTGACGACGTTCACCAGGATCAGGCCAGTGAGGAGGTACATCAGGCCCATCAGCGCGAGGCGCTCGACGGCGAGAAGGGCGCTGGACGCGCGGACGACCGTCCGTCGGAGGCTGAGCGCGCGCGGCGCCGGCATCGTCTGCTCGATCATGAAAGAGGCCCCAACCCCGGAAATTTATCGTGCTATCGGCAAATGTATAATTTATACATTTTGCCTGTCAAACGGAGATTGCGGTCATTTCGGCGGCAGGACGCGCTTTTGCTAGGCACTGGTGCTTGGCTTTTGCTGGCGCTCCCATCATGCAAGAGAGGGACCGCATCGGCCGATGAGTCGGGAAGGACAACAGAAGGTCAGATGAAACAGCCTCTGAAGCATCGCACGCTGTCGGCTGCGATCGTCGACCAGCTCAGGCAGGCGATCCTCGACGGCACCTATCCGGCCGGTTCGCAATTGCGACAGGACGCGCTTGGCGAGGCCTATGGCGTCAGCCGCATTCCGGTGCGTGAGGCACTGTTTCAGCTCGAGGCCGAAGGGCTAGTGCGGATCGTTCCGCAGAAGGGCGCCATCGTCTCCGAATTGTCGCTGGATGAGATCAACGACGTGTTCGACCTGCGTGGTATCCTGGAGCCGCGACTGCTGGCGCAGTCGGCGCCGCGTTTCACCGCCGATGATTTCAACGGGCTCGACGACATCCACAAGCACTTCGAGAAGGCGATCAAGGCGCGCAACGTCAGCGAATGGGGCCAGCTCAACGCCGACTTCCACATGGCGCTGTATGTGCACGCCCCGCAGCCCCGCACCCGCACGATCGTGCTGTCGCTGCTCCAGACCAGCGACCGCTATACGCGGCTCCAGCTCTCCAACACCAAGGCGATGGGGACAGCTGAGAAGGAGCATGCCCATCTGATCGCGCTCTGCCGCGCGCAGAAGGTCGAGGACGCCTGCCGATTTTTGGAACGGCACATCGAGGCCGTGCGCAAGGACCTGTTGCAGGTCGTCGCCGGCAGCACGATCGCGCCGAAGGCGCGGCGGAAGAGCGAGTAGCGGTCGCAGGCACGAGACGACGATGCCTCAATAGGGGGGCAATGTGCCGCTAATGTACCAGAACAGAAAAGCGCACTCGGACGTGAGAGCAATGGCCGAGAGATAAACCACCGTCGAGTCTCTCAGCCACTTCCGGCGGTTCTTGAGATAGACGACGTAGATGTAGAAGATCGGCCCCATCAGCAGCCAGACCGGCCACGTGTAGAACAGGGCCAGCGCCAGTCCCGCCAAGAACGACAGCGGATGAGAACCTGCGAACGCGGAGAGCACGGCAAACAGCAATGCCGGCGCGACGACATAGGCCAGCGTCCCGAACATCACGGAAATCGGCCACACCGAAATCACCTGGGGCTGCCAGCCGCGACGTTTGATGAGACGCGTGAACGTCACGCCGGCCAACGAGCCAATGGCGAACGGCCCAAACAGGGCGAGGGCGAGAATGAGATAGAAGCCGGTGCCTGGACCGCCCTGCGCCAACGGCTTCTCCCGCTACCTGCTGCCGTCCGGCCCCATCACCAGGTCCGGCAGTGCGGTCGATATCCCCGGCACGAAGCACAGCAGCAGCACCGCGAGCATCATCAGCAGCACGAAGGGCAGGGTACCCCAGATCACCTCGCTCAGGGGAATATCCGGCGCGACGTTGCGGATGACGAAGATGTTGAGGCCTACGGGTGGATGGATCAGCCCCATCTCCATCACGATGGTCATGACCACGCCGAACCAGATGATGTCGAAATTCGCGGCGCGCAGCGGCGGCAGGATGATCGGCGCGGTCATGAGAATAATCGAGACCGGCGGCAGGAAGAATCCGAGTACGACGACCATGACGAGGATCGCGAACAGCAGGCCCCAGCGCGGCAGGTGCATCGCGACGACGGATTCGGCGACCGATTGCGAGATGTGCAGATAGCTCATCACGTAGGAGTAGAGCAGCGACATGCCGATGATCATCATCAGCATGGTCGATTCCCGGATCGTCGATTTCAGGATGGGCGCAAGGTCGCTCGGCCGCCACACGCTGTAGATCACCGCGATCAGCGCCAGCGCGAGCAGGCCGCCGAGGCCGGCCGTCTCCGACGGCGTGGCATAGCCGCCATAGAGCGCAATCATGACGCCGGTGAGCAGCAGCACGAAGGGGAGCACGCGCGGCAGCACGCTGAAGCGTTCGGCGAGCGTGTATTCGTCGCGGGCGAGGATCGCAGCTTCGGGGCCGCCCTTCTTGTAGATCGCTTCGGCCGCCGCATATTCCTGGCGAAAGCGGATCACGGCATAGGTGCCGAACAGCGAGACCAGCAGCAGGCCCGGGCCGATACCGGCGAGGAACAGCCGGCCGAGCGATTTTTCGGCGGCCACTGCGAACAGGATCATGGTGATCGAGGGCGGCAACAAAATGCCGAGCGTACCGCCGGCGGCGATGATGCCGGCCGCAAACCCTCCGGAATAGCCGCGCTTGCGCATCTCGGGGATGCCGGCCGAGCCGATCGCCGAGCAGGTCGCGGGCGAGGAGCCCGCCATTGCCGCAAACAGCGCGCAGGCAAACACATTGGCGACGCCAAGGCCGCCGGGCACGCGATGCAGCCAGGCGTGCAGGGCCGAATAGAGATCCTGGCCGGCGCGCGACTTGCCGATCGCCGCCCCCTTGAGGATGAAGAGCGGGATCGACAGCAGCGTGATCGAGGCCATTTCCTCGTAGACGTTCTGCGTCACCGTATCCAGCGAAGCGGCGGGCATGTAGATGCCCATGAACACGACCGCGACCGCGCCGAGCGCAAACGCAATGGGCATGCCCGAAAACATCACGACCAGCGTCGCGATGCCGTAGGCGATGCCGATACCGAAAACGCTCATGGACGCTTGGCTCCCGCGAAAGGCAGCGCAAGCTGCACGAGGATCTGGACGCAGAGCAGGCTCATGCCAAGCGCCATCAGCGAGTAGGGAATGGCAAGCGGCGGCGACCACATCGAGTTCGATACCTGGCCGTCGACATAGGCCTCATGGGCCAGCGTCCAGGACTTCCAGGTGAAAAAGGCGCAGAACAGGAACGTCACGGCATCGACCAGCCAGAGCCGGATCTTGTTGGCGAGCGGCGACAGCAGGCCGACAAACGCCTCGATACCGATATGGCCGCGGTTCTGCTGCACATAGGCGGCCGTCATGAAGGTGGCGCCGACCAGCAGGAACACTGCGGCCTCGTCCTGCCAGTAATTGGCGGCCTTGAACAGCGCGCGGCTGAGCACGCTGTAGCTCAGGATTGCGCAGGCCGCGATCAGCGCGATCGCGGCGAACACGACGATAATGGTGTTGAGGATTGCGAGACCGCGATCGATCGCCGCCGCAAGGCCCGTCCTTGCGGCAGCGGTCGACTGGTGGCCACGATCCGGAAGCGGACCGTGGCTCATGCGGCGACGTCGGAGGCGAGCTTCAACAGGGTCGCAGCCGTCGCGGTCTTGGCGCCGTAGTCCTTCCAGGCGGTGTCGCGGGCGATGTCGCGCCACTTGCCGACGGTCGCAGCATCGAGCACCGAGACTTTTGCGCCGGCCTTCTCATAGACCTTGGCGACCTCGACGTCGTCATCCTGCGCGCCCTTGCGGCCGAAGGCCTCTAACTCCTCACCGACCGCGAGCAGGATGTCCTGCTGGTTCTTCGGCAGCTTGTCGAAGATCGCCTTCGACATCATCAGCGGCTCCAGCATGAACCAGTAGGAGGCGCCGGCGCCTGAGGTCAGCGACTTCGCGACCTCTTCGAGCCGGAACGAGATCAGGCTGGTGGAGGAGGTGATGCCGGCGTCGCAAGCGCCGGTCTGCATCGCCGCGTAGATTTCGTTGGACGGCACCGACAGCACGGAAGCGCCCGCGGTCTGCAGCACCATGTCCATCTCGCGCGAGCCGCCGCGCACCTTCATGCCCTTGGCATCTTCCGGCGACACGATCGGCTTGGAGCGGCTGGCGACGCCGCCGGCCTGCCACACCCAGGAGAGCAGGATGATGCCCTTGTCGGCGAGGAAGTCGGTCAGCGCCTTGCCGACCGGCTCCTTCTTCCAGCGCATGCCCTGGTCGTAGGTGGTCACGAGGCCCGGCATCAGGCCGATATTGGTCTCCGGCAATTCGCCGCCGGCGTAGGGCATCGGATAGAGCGAGATGTCGAGCGCGCCCTTGCGCATCGCGGAGAACTGCGCGTTGGTCTTGATCAGCGAGGAGTTCGGATAGATCTCGGCGGCGATGTCGCCATTGCTGCGCTTGCTGACTTCGGCTGCGAACATGCGGCAGAGCCGGTCGCGGAAATCGCCCTTGTCGATGGTGCCACCCGGGAATTGATGCGAGATCTTCAGCGTGGTCGCGGCATGCGCGGTGCCGGTGCTAAAACGGAGGATGGCGGGTGCGGCGACGGCGGTTGCGATCAGATGGCGACGCGTGAGCATGGTGTGATCCCCTTGAACGTTTCTTTGAGCGGTTCTTGTTGGTGTGATTTGGGTCAGGTCGTGCAAGATCGACGCTGGGCCCATCCTAGCCGGTCTTACAGGCGATATTCTCTCATCTGATAGTTCGAGACCGAATGCCGCGGCAAGGGCCGGCCTTGCTGCGCTGCACACTGGCCATCCATTCTGCTGCAAATGGGCGGCGCCATGCGCGGACGCGATTGCGGCGAATACGTGGACGGCAGCAGCCCGCAGAAATTTATCGGTGCCGGCGTAACAACGCTGGCGGTCAATCCGTCGAGATTAAATAGCGGCGTCCGTCGCTGACAAACACCATCCCGAAGGGAAGATGATCCATGACCATTCGCACCCGCATCGCGCTCGGCGTCTCTGCTGCCGTTCTCTCGCTTGGCCTCGCGCTCGCGCCGGCCGCTTTCGCCCAGGATAAGATGGGCAAGGACGACGGCATGATGAAGAAGGACACGATGTCCAAGGACGGCATGAAGAAAGACACCATGTCCAAGGACGACGGCATGAAGAAGGACGGGATGAAGAAAGACGACGGGATGAAGAAGGACGACGGGATGATGAAGAAGAACTGATCTTCTACCGGCGGCGCGTAGCGTTTGCGCCGGTAGGCGCGCGCGCAGATGCTCGGGGCGGTCACGTGGACCGCCCCGAAAATGGCGCTTCAGTTCAAATTCAATCGAACGTTACTAGAGAACGTTACTTGCGCTTGGCCTTGCGGGCTGCGTAGCGGGCATCGCGCTTGGCTTTTTGATCGGCCTCGGCCTCAGCCGCCTTGGCGACCGCCTCCTCGGCCTCACGCGCAAGTCGCGCAGCTTCCGCAGCTGCAGCTTCTTCCGCGACGCGCTTCTGCTCGGCCTTTTCGGCTTCGCGCGAGGCCTTTGCCTCGGCGCGCTTGGCCGCGAGCGCCTCGCGCTCGGCACGACGTGCCACCACCTCCGGATCGTCGTGACCCGGCTGCGATTTGAATTTGTTCAAAAGATTTTTGCGTGCTTCCTGAGCGGCCTTTTGCCGGTCGGAGAATCCTGGTTCCCTGAATCCACTCATCGAACGAACCTTGTCATCCTCGCTTTCAGTCCTACATAACTGCGTGTTGGTACGTCGGCTGGGCATAGCGGGCGCCGCGCGACGCAGATGCGTGTACATCCACGCGCGCCGCAAAGCCATAGATATTGCAGCCGATCAGGTAGACGAAAAATCGCCCCCAACGATCTCTCGTAGCCCGGAAAAACTGCCGAATTGTGATGTCCCTCATAAGGGAGCACAGGGGCGGGACCTAGCGTCCGTCCCGGTACGAGACGGAGCACGGGCATGACGATCTCAAGACTGAGCCTGAAGGCGCTCGCGATCACCCTTGCGGTGGCGGCCGTGGCTGGCGCTGCGCTGCTGCTTGCCCGTCCGCAGCCGATCGACAGCGCCGTTCTGGGCGCCGACTGGGAGTGCACCCAGACCGCTTTCGTGCTCACAACCTGCGCACCGCGGGCGACCCCGGCGGTCGAAACCTCGCGCAAGGATCTGATCCGGCCGACCCGGGGGTAAACTCTCTGAGCGGGATGTGACGCCAGGTCGCAGAGGTGATAAAGCCGGCCAGCGTCTGTGATCCAGTCAGCCATGCCCAAGTCCATGCCCAAGTCCGAGCCCGAACCGGGCACGAAGCCCAAATCCCCGCCAAAACCTCGATCCGGTGACAACCGCCGCGGCGCCATCGCCGGGCTGATCATCGCGATTGTGATCCTCGGCGTCGGCTGGTGGCTTGCCCGGGATCTCACCGCCGCCAGCAAGATGCAGGACTGCCTGATGTCGGGGCGGCGCAATTGCAACGTGATCGAGCCGGCCCGTTAGAAGCGCTCCAGCGCAGCCCGTGCAGCCGAAAAATTGCCGTGATCTTAAGCATTTGTAACGGGACTTAGCCGACCAAAACAGGTCAGTTATATTAGCCGGCATCACCCCGACGCGAGACGAATCGTCTATCGCGCTGAGGACCACGGCAATCGAGAGAGTAGGGGTCAAGCACGCATGAGTGCGTCCAGCCGCATGAAGATCATCATTCCCTTGGTTTCGGCCATGTCATTGCTTGCGCTCTCGGCGCAGGCACAGGATTCAGGGCCGCCGAGGCACGACGGCCAGCCGCCGCACGGGCAGGGCGCAGGCGCGCCGTCCCAGAATAATCAGAACATGCACAAGGGTCCGCCGCCGCAGCAGGCTATCAGGCCCGGTCCGCAGCCCGGTGGCCAGCCTCACGCCGGCGGCCCGGGTCCCGGTCCTGGTCCTGGCCCCCGTGCCGTTGGTGGCCCGCAGCCCGGCCGCAATTACGCCAGGGGCCCCGCACCGGCGCGCGACTGGGGCGGACATACCTATCGCGGCAATCTCGCCTGGGATGGCGGGCGCTGGCGCCACGAGGTCCACAACGGCCGCCCCGGCTGGTGGTGGGACGTCGGCGGCGTCTGGTATTATTATCCGCAGCGGATGGAAGGCCCGCCCGCCTACATTTCGGAGGACTATTACGATGACGAGCCGGTGGCCTATGCCCCTGGTCCTCCTCCGGTCGCCTACGCGCCGCCACCTCCGCCGGTTGATCCCGGTGCAAGCGCGCTTGGCGGCGCCATCGTCGGCGGTGTGCTGGGCGGTCTGATCTCGGGCAACGCTTCGGGCGCAGCCGCAGGCGCCGTGATCGGCGGCGCCACCGGCGCGATTGCCGGCGCGACGGCGGCCTCGCGCCCCGGCTACTATCTGGCCCAGGGCAATTGCTACTACCGCTATCCGAGCGGCCAGTATGTGCAGGCCGATCCGCGCGCGTGCTACTGAGCTTCCGAGCTTGAAATTGAGAACGGAGAGGCGGGCGAAAGCCCGCCTCTTTTGTCGTGGCGCTGACGCAGCTGTCGCGTTCGGCGGCGCACAACAATTGCCTCAAATTAACGCTGGCGCTCGTTGCCGCTTCTGGCGAATCTCAAAAGAAAAAACGTCGGGACAAGATTCGCCGGGGAGGTGGGACATGCTGGATGCAATCCAGATCAGCGTGGCGTTGTGGGCCATGATCGTTTGCGGCGGGATCAAGCTGGCGCAGGTGGTGCACTACCTATTTTAGCGCATGATCCGCGGCGCTCAGCCGCGCGCGTCAGGACACGAGCCAGCTGAAGAACGCCATCGCGCCCCAGACCAGGCCTCCGATCCAGGCCAGCATGACGATGCCGATGGTCGCAAGAAAAGTGACGCCGAACAGGTCGGACCTTTCCCGCGGTGTCGGGACCTGCGCCTCGGTTGCTGCTTTCTGTGTCATGACGGCAAGACCACCCAAGACAACCCATGTGTCTGCTCGCGCCTTTGCGAGTGTTAGGCGCTGTTTAGCGGAGACGCCGGACGCAGGCTGTGACGCAATTCACAGATCCGTTTGAATGACGTTTGATCTCACCTTTTCGTGCGAGACACGTCCGGAAACAATCACACCATTCACGGCTGCCCGTGGGCGATCAGCTTCACCGGAATTGAACGCGATCACCGGGTCCGCGTTGCCGGGAAATGACACCGCAATCATACGGACGAAATTGCCATCCGTTTGTCCATATCGGCCGGCTAGGGTGAGGCTTATGTGTATCAAGTACGACCCTCAGCACGAGGCCGAGGCCGCGATGAAGCGCGCCGCGGCATCCGAAGGCCCCGACCGGCAACGCCTCATCCAACTGGCCCTGGCCTGGCATCAGCTCGCCCGCGATCGGCGCGACGAGCCGGCGGACTAATCGCACTCAGGCAATGACCGCCGGCCCGCCGCTACCGGCCTTGAATTTCGGACAAACGCAATTGAGTCAGGCGCCGTCATCGTCGCCGGCGCGGACGTCGGCTCGGAGCCGCAACGTGCGGCCGTGCGCGACACATGTTGTCGTTGTGCGTCGCCGGATTGTTGCGAGTATCATCGATAGGACAAAAAACCCAGTTATTTCAATGTCAAAATACGTCTAGTTGCCTAATTATGTTGTTTTGGGAGCACACTTGATTGCCAATCGTTGCTGGGAACCCGAACAGCAATTGCCCGTCCTCCCCCGTTCGCCGTATTGCTTGGTGACTCGATATTGATAGCCGTTCATTCGTTTTCTCGGAATTTTTACGGGGGGACTGGGAATGAAGTCTTCAGGGACTCGCAAAGCCATCTGGCTCGGCAGCGCAGCTCTTCTCGCACTGGGAACGTCTGCAAACGCGCAAAGCATCGACACAATTTCGCAGTGGAACGGGTCGAGCTTCATCTCGTCCTACGGCGTGACCAACACCGCGACCTACGGCCAGACGTTTACGCCGACCGCGGCGCAGACCCGGCTGAGCGCCTTCACCTTCCAGGTCGGCTTCGCCTCCGCGCCGATCGCCTCGCAGGCGTTCGTGTACCAGTGGGACACAGCGAACCAACGCATTATCGGCCCTGCGCTGTTCAGCTCGGGCACGATCAATCTGGCCGCCGGCGCAGGCTTCACCCCCATCACGGTCAATACCGGCGGCATCACGCTGACGGCCGGTCAGCAATATGTGCTCTTCCTGTCGACGTCGAACCTCCAGGGCGGCGCTCCAAACGCTTCGTCAAGATGGGGCGCGCTGACCAACAACACGGCGATTCCGAACGGCCAGTTCGTATTCCAGAACAACGGCCCCACCTTCGCGAATCTGTTCACGACCGGATGGAGCAACATTGCCGAAGATCTGGCGATGCAGGCCTATCTCTCGGGCGGCACGACCGGCGAGAACATCGTCCAGGCGCAGACGGGCGCGTTCCAGCTCGGCAACTCCTATCTCTCGCTGCTGACCGATCCGTTCGCGACCAACAAGGTCACGACGACCGGCACGCTGAATTACTCCGGTGAGAAGCCGGTGCCGCCGGCCGTACGCTCGGCTTTCGGCGCCTACATGAAGGCACCGCCGCCGGTGGCCGTCTATGCTCCGCGCTGGGATGTCTGGGGCGCGGCGTTCGGCGGCGCCAACTCTACGGGTGGCATCGCTGCTGCCGGGACTTCCGACATCTACACCCGCGTCGGCGGCGTCGCGGCCGGTGCGGACTATCGCTTCGCGCCGGACACGCTGATCGGCTTCTCGCTCGCGGGCGGCAACATCAACTGGTCGGTGTCACCGACTGTGGTCGGCGGCGGGCAGGGCGGCGGTACCAGCGATACGTTCATGGCCGGCATCTACGGCAAGTACGGCATCGGCCCCGGCTACATCTCGGCGGCTGCGACCTACACCAATTACTGGGTTGGCACGTCCCGTTCCACGATCGTGGGCGTGGACCAGTTCAAAGCCGACTACAACGCACAAGGCTGGGGTGGTCGTATCGAAGGCGGCTACAAGGTCGGCCAGTACTGGACCGTGAACTGGACGCCCTATGGCGCGATCCAGGGACAGGCCTATCGCACCGGGGACATCACCGAAACCGCAACGATGGGTGGCGGCGCCGGACTGGCGCTCGCAGTCGCAGGCCGCACCGCAACGGCGTATCGCGGCGAAGTCGGTCTGCGCACTGACAAGGTCGTGCCGGTCGATGCCGGCGGCCAGCTCAACCTGTTCAGCAAGATCGCCTATGCCCATGACGAGATCAGCAACCCGTCGGGCACGATGGGCTTCGTCGGGCTCGGTGGTCTCGGCGGCGGCGGCGCGTTCACCGTGTTCGGCACGCGGCCTGCGCGTGACCTCGCTCTGACCACGGGCGGCGCCGAGTGGCGGACGGCAAGCGGCGTCTCGTTCCTGGTGAAGTTCGACGGTGAATTCGGCGACCGTTCCCAGACCTATTCCGGCACGGGCCGCATTCGTTACACCTGGTAAGCGCGGGCGCTCGCCGGGGGCTCAAGGCGCGAGGCCGGGCATTGCTCGCCTCGCGCCTTTGGTTTGTGGGACGCATGAGAAAGCCCCGTGCTCGCAGGACAAGCACGGGGCCCTTCAAAGCCGACCGGGGGCTGGCAGGTCGGCACCACCGTGTTTCGCTGCATCCAATGCGCCGGTGGTGATCTCGTTCCACGCGGCTTGCGCATTTTGTCGTGCCGCGGTTCGCCGCCACTGGCGTCGCGCGAGCACAGGGAGTCCGCCCGCTTCTTCCTGAACGGGATCGAGCGGAGCGAAACGCAGCATTAAGAAGTGTGCGGCCCCGATTTTCGCGGTTACGATTCGTGCTTTGCGAACGAAGCGGAGTCGGACCGTGAACAAGCGAAATGCCGGCTGGGAGGCGGGCTGATTTGGTGCCGCGCCTGGATCAATCGATCGCCAGGCATTCTTCCAAATGCGGCTTCTGCTGGCTTTGCCGTGTCCACGCCTGAACAGCGAAGGCGAGTTGATACTGACTCGCCGCGGCATCCGCAATCGAAGCCTTCGCAACCTCGATACGCCTTGTGACCACACCGGTGTTCACGACGCCTGCGTCGATGGCCAAGTACGACATTGCGAGGATTGCCACCGCGGATGCGATAGCCATTCTCGTCCACTCGGTCGGCAGCATTGGAGTCCTTATCGGGCGCAATTCGCCCGCCGCTTAGATAGGGGGCATCTTGACGGTTCAAAGGGCGGAGTATGGTTACCCCACGCGTTCGTGAAGTGCGACGATTCTTCAAGTGAGCGTCGGAGCGGGGCCCTGTGGTTCGCGCCTGCTGCTCGGCTTCGCGTCTCGCTTTCAGCAACGCGGATATTCGTCGTTGCGTTGTAAAGCGTCGCAGTGTCTGCCTTGCAACGTCCATCGCGGCGGGAAAGATGCAACGGCTAGGTGGTGCCGGTTATTCCTTGATTCTGAGAAGGTAGGCGCGGCCGATGGAATGAAATATCAGCCCTACACTCAGTCCGATGCTTCCAAAGGCGATCAGCTTAACCCAACCGGCGAGATCCGGTGATCCCATCTGCTGCACGCCAGGCACCATCAAGCTCGCAGCGACTGCAGCGATGCCGCAGCCGTTGCAGAAGCTGGCGCGCAGCTGACGTGAGGGACCCCTATAATGGTGATTCTGTAATTGAATGGCGATCCCGGCAGGAATCGAACCTGCAACCCTCAGAGTAGAAATCTGATGCTCTATCCAGTTGAGCTACGGGACCGTCTTGAGCCGCCCAAGTTGGCGGCCCGGCCGTTCATCTACCATGCCAATATGAAAAATCTGGTCTTTCGCCAAGCCTGAACCGAACCGTTTTCGCATCTAAAGCGACAAAGCGGAACGGTGGGGTGTCAGGGTGCCGGGTTGAGCGGCAGCGGACTGGACGATGGTTCACATCGCCGGGAACGCTGATCAGCTTCCGGGACACGGCCGCCGGACGGCTGGTCTCATATTGCTGCGCCATCAGGACGGCGTGCGCGGCGATATCTTGACCGGTCTTCTTTGGGCTTGCCTTGCTATGGCGAATGCGACGATTTGCACCTTTGGTTCCATCGCCTTGAGTCCGTCACCTTTCCGAGCATTTCATGCTGCCGCGGCGCTTGTCCGCGATTTCCGGGAGTCCATCCATGATCGGTCTTGTTCGCGCCGTCACACTCTGCGCCGCGCTGGCGTTCGGCCTTTCGGTCGCGCAGGCCGCCGACAAAGCCTTCAAGCGCGACGATCTCGCTGATTCCGCGATCAAGCTGGAGGCGCAGATCAAGAGCGAGGCCGGGCCGGTCGCCAAGACCAGCGCGACGCTGCGCACCGACGCCGACGCCGCCTTCCGCCGCAATGACTACCGCACGGGCCTGTCGGTGCTCGGCCAGATTGCCGCGACCACGCCGGAGGATGCCAGCAACTGGTTGCGGCTCGCCAAGGTGATTCCCCAGATCTGGACGAAAAACTCGAGCGAACAGACCTTCCTGCTGGAGCGTGCCTCGACCGCCGCCTATATCGCCTACCAGCGCGCCGGCAATCCGGGCGAGGAGGCCGATGCGCTCGCGGTGCTCGGAAAATCGCTGGCCGAGCGAAAACTGTGGCGGCCGGCGCTGGACGCGCTGCGGCTGTCGCTGGATATGCGCGAGGTCGCCGACGTTCGCGGCCAATATGAGAAGATGCGCGACGAGCACGGCTTCCGGCTGCTCGACTACACCGTGGATTCGGACTCGGCGAGCCCGCGCGCCTGCTTCCAGTTCTCGGAAGAGCTCGCCAAGCGCACCGACTTTGCACCGTTCCTTGCGCTAGCAGGCCAGGACAAGCCGGCGCTGTCGGCCGAGGGCAAGCAGCTCTGCGTTGACGGGCTGAAGCATGGCGAGCGCTACAACATCAATCTGCGCGCCGGCCTGCCGTCCACCGTCAAGGAAGGACTGCCGAAATCGGCCGAGTTCAACGTCTATGTCCGCGACCGCAAGCCGTTCGTGCGCTTCACCAGCCGCGCCTATGTGCTGCCCAGGACCGGCCAACGCGGTATTCCCGTGGTCAGCGTCAACACGCCCGCGGTCAACATCAACGTTTTCCGGATCGGCGATCGCAATCTGATCAACACGGTGGTCGACAGCGATTTTCAGAAGACGCTGTCCAAATACCAGCTCAGCGATCTCGGCGGTGAGCGCGGCACCAAGGTCTGGACCGGCGAGCTCGCGACCGCGATGACGCTGAACCAGGACGTCACCACCGCATTCCCGGTCGATCAGGCGCTCGGCGAGCTTCAGCCAGGTGTCTACGTGATGACGGCCGCCGCCAAAGGCCCGGGCTCGGACGATGACAATCAGCTCGCCACCCAATGGTTCATCGTCTCCGACCTTGGTGTCACCGCCTATTCCGGCAATGACGGCATCCATGTGTTCGTGAACTCGCTGGCCTCGACCGATCCGGTCGGCAAGGCCGAGGTGCGGCTGGTCGCGCGTAACAACGAGATTTTGGCGACCCGCAAGACAGACGATTCCGGTCATTTGCTGTTCGAGGCGGGCCTCGCGCGCGGCGAGGGCGGCCTGTCGCCGGCGATGCTCACGGTCACGGGCGAGAAGGCCGACTATGCCTTCCTGAGCCTCAAGACCAGCGCTTTCGACCTGTCCGACCGCGGCGTTGCGGGCCGCGCAGTGCCTGCCGGCGCCGATGCCTTCGTCTATGCCGAGCGCGGCGTCTACCGCTCCAGCGAGACCGTCTATCTCACCGCGCTCCTGCGCGACGGGCAGGGCAATGCCGTCACTGGTGGGCCGATGACGCTGGTGATCGAGCGCCCGGATGGCGTCGAATATCGCCGTGCCGTGCTCGCCGACCAGGGCGCCGGCGGCCGCACGCTGTCCGTGCCGCTCAATTCGGCCGTCCCGACCGGCACTTGGCGCGTACGCGCCTTTACCGATCCGAAGGGCGCCTCGGTCGGCGAGACCTCCTTCCTGGTCGAGGACTACGTGCCAGACAGGATTGAATTCGACTTGTCCGCCAAGGACAAGCTGATCAAAGCTAACGCTCCAGTGGAGCTTAAGGCGGACGGCCATTTCCTCTATGGGGCGCCGGCCTCGGGCCTTGCGCTCGAAGGTGACATGCTGATTGCGCCTGCGGCCGCGCGCCCGGGTTTTGCCGGATATCAGTTCGGCGTTGCCGACGAGGAGACCACCTCGAACGAGCGCACGCCGCTGGAGAATTTGCCGGAAGCCGACGCCAACGGCGTTGCGACCTTCCCGGTGACGCTGGAGAAGCAGCCGGCGTCGACGCGTCCGCAGGAGGCTCAGATCTTCGTCCGCATGGTCGAGACGGGGGGACGCGCCGTCGAGCGCAAGCTGGTGCTGCCGGTGGCGCCCGCCAACGCGATGATCGGCATCAAGCCGCTCTTTGCAGACAAGAACGTCGCCGAGGGCGACAAGGCCGAGTTCGACGTGGTGTTCGTCTCGCCTGAGGGCGAGAAGCTGCGCCGCGACGGCCTGCGCTACGAGCTCCTGAAGATGGAGTCGCGCTACCAATGGTATCGCCAGAACAATTACTGGGATTACGAGCCGGTCAAGTCGACCTCGCGCGTTTCTGACGGCGATGTCACGATTGCTGCTGACAAGCCGTCGCGGATTTCGTTCACGCCGCAGCCTGGCCGCTACCGGCTGGATGTGAAGTCGAACGATGCGGACGGTCCGGTGACCTCGGTGCAGTTCGACGTCGGCTGGTACTCTGATGGCAGCGCCGACACGCCGGACCTGCTGGAGACCTCGATCGACAAGCCGCAATACGCTTCCGGCGACATCATGACCGTGTCGATCAACGTGCGCTCGGCGGGCAAGCTCACCATCAACGTGCTCGGCGACCGCCTGCTGACGACGCAGAGCATCGACGTCAAGGAGGGCACCGCGCAGGTAAAACTGCCGGTCGGCAAGGACTGGGGCACCGGCGCCTATGTGGTGGCGACGCTGCGCCGTCCGCTCGATGCGGCTGCGCAACGCATGCCGGGTCGCGCGATCGGGCTAAAGTGGTTCGGCATCGACAAACAGACCCGCACACTCCAGGTGAAGCTGTCGCCGCCGGCGCTGATCCGGCCGAACGCGACGCTGAAGATCCCGGTCAAGCTCGACGGGCTCAATCCGGGTGAGGACGCCAAAATCGTCATATCAGCGGTCGATGTCGGCATCCTCAACCTCACCAATTACAAGCCGCCGGCGCCGGATGATTACTATCTCGGCCAGCGCCGCCTGAGCGCGGAGATCCGCGATCTCTACGGGCAACTGATCGACGGCATGTCGGGCACGCGCGGCCAGATCAAGTCCGGCGGTGACGCCGGGGCCGCCGAGCTGCAAGGCTCACCGCCGGCGCAGAAGCCGCTCGCGCTTTATTCCGGCATCGTCACGGTTGCCGCCGACGGCACTGCTGAGGTGAGTTTTGACATTCCCGAGTTCGCCGGCACCGCGCGGGTGATGGTGGTGGCGTGGACTGCGACAAAACTCGGTCGCGCCAACACCGACGTCGTGATCCGCGACCCTGTCGTGCTGACCACGACCCTGCCGCGCTTCCTGCTCAACGGCGACCATGGCACGGTCAACCTCGAGATCGACAATGTCGAGGGCCAAGCCGGCGACTATGTCATCAACGTGAAGACGGGTGGCCCGGTGAAGATGACCGGCAATCCGGCCACAACGGTCAAGCTCGCGGCCAAGCAGCGTAACTCTTTCTCGCTCGCGGTCGACGCGACAGCGGCGGGGCAGGCCACACTCGACGTCGACATCAAGGGGCCGAACGGCCTGGCGCTGGCGCGTCACTATGCGCTCGACGTCAAGGCGGCGACGCAGGTGCTGGCACGGCGCTCGATCCGGACGTTGGCGAAGGGCGAGAGCCTGACGCTGACCTCGGACATGTTCGCCGACCTGGTGCCGGGCACCGGCAGCGTCTCGGTCTCGGCGAGCCTGTCGACCGCGCTCGATGCGGCAACGATCCTGAAGGCGCTGGATCGTTATCCCTATGGCTGCTCGGAGCAGATCACGAGCCGCGCTCTGCCGCTGCTCTACGTCAACGACCTCGCGGCGGGCGCGCACCTCGCCATGGACACCGAGGTCGACCAGCGCATCCGCGACGCCATCGAGCGGCTTTTGGCCCGTCAAGGCTCCAATGGTTCGTTCGGCCTGTGGTCGGCTGGCGGCGACGATGCCTGGCTCGACGCCTACGTGACGGACTTCCTCACCCGCGCCCGCGAAAAGGGCTTTGTGGTGCCTGATGTCCTGTTCAAGACCGCGCTGGATCGTATCCGCAACTCCGTCGTCAACGGCAACGAGCCGGAGAAGGACGGCGGGCGCGATCTTGCCTACGGCCTCTACGTGCTCGCCCGCAATGGTGCAGCTCCCATCGGCGATCTCCGCTATCTCGCCGATACCAAGCTGAGCAACCTCGCAACCCCAATTGCGAAGTCGCAGCTTGCGGCCGCGTTGGCACTGGTCGGTGACCGCAACCGCGCAGAGCGTGTCTATGGCGCCGCGCTCGACAGCCTCGCGCCAAAGCCCGTGCTGGAGTTCGGCCGCACCGACTACGGCTCGCAGCTTCGCGATGCCGCGGCGCTGGTGTCACTTGCGAGCGAGGGCAACGCGCCGAAGGCGACGCTGACGCAGGCTGTGACCCGCGTCGAGACTGCGCGCGGGCTGACGCCCTACACCTCCACGCAGGAGAATGCGTGGCTGGTGCTGGCGGCACGCGCGCTGGCCAAGGAAAACCTCTCGATCGAGGTTGACGGTCAGTCGGTCAAGACTGCGCTCTATCGCAGCTACAAGGCGGATACGCTGAGCGGCAAGCCGCTGAAGATCACCAACACCGGCGATGCGCCGATTCAGGCGGTGATCTCGGTGTCGGGCTCGCCGGTGACGCCGGAGCCGGCGGCATCGAACGGCTTCAAGATCGAGCGCAATTACTTCACGCTCGACGGCAAGCCCGCCGATATCAGCAAGGTCAAGCAGAACGACCGCTTTGCGGTGGTGCTGAAGATTACCGAGGCCAAGCCGGAGTACGGCCACATCATGGTGTCCGACTATCTGCCGGCAGGCCTCGAGATCGACAATCCGAAACTGGTGTCGTCGGGTGACAGCGGCACGCTGGGCTGGATCGAGGACGGCCAGGAGCCCGAGGATACCGAGTTCCGCGACGACCGCTTCACGGCAGCTGTCGATCGGGCCTCGGATTCCAAGGCGGTCTTCACCGTCGCCTATGTCGTGCGCGCGGTCTCGCCCGGCAAATACGTGCTGCCGCAGGCCTATGTCGAGGACATGTACAACCCCTCGCGCTATGGCCGGACGGGCACGGGCAATGTCGAGGTGCGGGCTGCGAAGTGAGTGAGATGAGCGAGGCTGATCGCGTTTCTCGGAACCACAGCAGCAGAGCAGGGCGCGCGACTATGTGCGCCCTCTCTGCCCTCGCGCTCACGTTCATCCTCGCCATCGTCGGCTTCGTCGGCTGGGTCTACTCCCTCGGCCCGCTGCCGTTCGACGAGGCGCGACAGGTCTCCACCACGATCGTCGACCGCAACGGAAAATTGCTGCGCGCCTATGCGATGGCGGACGGACGTTGGCGGCTGCCGGTCGAGACAAAAGCGAATGTCGATCCGACTTATCTCAAACTGCTGCTCGCCTACGAGGACCAGCGCTTCTACGCGCATAACGGTCTCGATCCGCTCGCGCTCGGCCGCGCCGCGTTGCAGCTCACCACGCGCGGCCACATCGTCTCGGGCGGCTCGACCATTTCGATGCAGCTCGCACGCCTGATGGAGCCGCGGCGGCAGCGCTCGCTTCATGCAAAGCTGCGGCAGATCGTGCGCGCGATCGAGATCGAGCGCAGCATGAGCAAGGCTGAGATCCTCGATCTCTATCTCGCGCTCGCGCCTTATGGCGGCAATCTCGAAGGCATTCGCGCGGCCTCCATCGCCTATCTCGGCAAGGAGCCGAAGCGGCTGTCGCTCGCCGAAGCCGCGCTGCTGGTCGCGCTGCCGCAATCGCCGGAGACGCGCCGGCTTGATCGCTATCCCGAGGCCGCGCGAAAAGCACGCGATCGCGTGCTCGACCGCATGGTCGAGGAGTATGTGGTCAGTGCTGACGATGCGCAGCAGGCCAAGGCCGTGCCTGTACCGAAACTGCGCAAGCCGATGCCGATCCTGGCGCCGCATGCGTCCGACACCGCGCTCTCGACCGTCAAGGATACGCCGGTCATCAAGCTGACGCTGGATGCGAGCTTGCAGAAAGTGCTGGAGCCGCTGGCGCGCGACCGTGCCATTGCGCTCGGGCAAAACATCTCGGTCGGCATTATCGTGGTCGACAACGAGAGTGGTGACGTGCTCGCGCGCGTCGGCTCGGCCGATTATTTCGACGAGAGCCGGGCAGGGCAGGTCGACATGACCCGCGCTATCCGCTCACCGGGCTCGACGCTGAAGCCGTTCATCTATGGCCTCGCCTTCGAGGACGGTTTTGTTCATCCCGACAGCCTGATCGACGACCGTCCGGTGCGCTTCGGCTCCTACGCGCCGGAAAATTTCGACATGACCTTCCAGGGCACGGTGTCGGTGAAGAAAGCGCTGCAATTGTCGCTGAACGTGCCGGCCATCGTGCTGCTCGACCGCGTCGGCGCGAGCCGGCTGGCGTCGCGGCTGCGGCAGGCCGGCGGCAATCTGGTGCTGCCGAAGGACGAGGCCCCGGGGCTTGCCATGGGTCTTGGCGGCGTCGGCGTGACACTCCAGGACCTTGCTCAGCTCTATGCGGGCTTTGCCCGGCTTGGGACCACCAAGCCGCTGCGCGAGATCGTCACGGCCAAAGACGACCGCGAGCCGCTGCGATTGCTCGATCCGGTGGCGGCGTGGCAGGTCGGCAACGTGCTGCTGGGCACCCCGCCGCCGGAAAACGCGGCCCACAATCGCATCGCCTTCAAGACCGGCACGTCCTACGGCTATCGCGACGCATGGTCGGTTGGGTTCGACGGCCGCATGACCATAGGTGTCTGGGTCGGCCGGCCCGATGGCGCGCCGGTTCCCGGCCTGATCGGACGGGTCGCCGCCGCACCCATCCTGTTCGATGCCTTCGCCCGCACCGGCAAGACGCTGGTCCCGTTGCCGAAGCCGCCGAAGGGAACCCTGGTCGCCAGCAATGCGAAGTTGCCGTTGCCGCTCAAGCGGTTCCGCCCGGTCGGGGAACTGGTGCGGATCGGCAGCGAGCAGGCCCTGCACATCCAGTTCCCGCTCAATGGCTCGCGGATCGATGTCGATCGCTCGGGCGGGGCGGAGGCCGCTGCCATGCCCGTCAAGGTCGCCGGCGGGGTGTTGCCGATGACTGTCATGGTTAACGGGACAGCGCTCGGCGAGATCGACGGACGGCGCCAGCGACTGATCGATCCGCCCGGTCCGGGCTTTGCGCGGCTCACCGTGATCGATGCCACTGGCGCCGCGGACACAGTCGTCATTCGAATTCAATGACCCTGCCCCAACCGGTTGTCGGAATGACGGTTTCAGCGTAAGCGGAACCAATGGCCGAGACCTACCCAGCACCTCGTTTTGGAGCGCCCCGCGAGCCGAAAGCACCCGTGAATCCGGGCAGCCGGCTCGTGACCATGCTCGACTTCGCCACGGCCAGCCATGCCCGTGCGGTGGCTTTCCTGCTGCTGTGTGCGCTGCTGCTGTTTCTGCCCGGCTTCTTCACCATCCCGCCCGTCGACCGCGACGAAGCTCGCTTTGCCCAGGCCACCAAGCAAATGGTCGAGAGCGGCGATTATGTCGACATCCGCTTCCAGGAGGACGTCCGCTACAAGAAGCCGGTCGGCATCTACTGGCTGCAATCGGCTGCGGTCGAGACCGCCTCGGCGCTCGGTCTGCCGAAGGCCGAATTGCGCATCTGGGTCTACCGTCTGCCGTCGCTGATCGGTGCGATCGGCGCCGTGCTCATGACCTATTGGACCGCGCTCGGCTTCGTCACGCGGCGCGCCGCGGTGCTCGCCGCGCTCCTGATGAGCGCCTCCGTGTTGCTGGGTGTCGAGGCGCGGCTCGCCAAGACCGACGCGATGCTGCTGTTCTGCGTGGTCGCTGCGATGGGTGCGATGTCGCGCGCTTATCTCTCGTGGCAACGCGCCGAGGACGAGACCCATCCGCCCTGGAGCTGGCCCGCGATCTTCTGGACTGCGCTTGCCGTCGGCATCCTGATCAAGGGTCCGCTGATCCTGATGTTCGCAGGCCTGACCATCATCGCGCTTGCGATCCAGGACCGCGATGCCTCATGGCTGTGGCGCTTGCGCCCCGTCTGGGGCCTGATGTGGATGCTGGTGCTGGTGCTGCCCTGGTTCATCGCGATCTTCTGGCGCGCGGGCGATGCTTTCTTTGCCGATTCGGTCGGCGGCGACATGCTGAGCAAGATCGGCGCGCAGGAATCCCACGGCGCACCGCCCGGACTTTACCTCGCGCTGTTCTGGATCACGTTCTGGCCGGGCGCGCCGCTCGCGGCGATGGCAGCTCCCGCCGTGTGGCGGGCGCGGCGCGAGCCCGGCGCGCAGTTCCTGCTGGCCTGGCTGATCCCGTCCTGGATCGTGTTCGAGGCGGTGCTGACCAAGCTGCCGCATTACGTGCTGCCGCTGTATCCGGCGATCGCAATCCTCACCGTCGGCGCATTGGAGCGGCGCGTGCTGTCGCGCTCCTGGCTGATGCGCGGCTCGGCCTGGTGGTTCGCGATCCCCGCCCTCGGCTCGATCATCGCGGTGGTCGGCGCGGTCATGCTGACGCGGCAGCCGGCCTTCGTGGCCTGGCCGTTCATCGCGGCCTCGCTGATCTTCGGCCTGTTTGCCTGGTGGCTGTTCGATACCAATCGCGCCGAGCGCTCGGTGCTCAACGCGCTGGTCGCAGCCCTGATGCTCGCATTCACGGTCTACGGCATCGTGCTGCCGTCACTGACGCCGGTGTTTCCGAGCATCGAGGTCGCGCGCGCGCTTCGCAACGTCACCTGCGTTGGACCGAAGGCGGCTGCCGCGGGCTATCACGAGCCGAGCCTCGTCTTCCTGACAGGCACGCAGACATTGCTCACCGACGGCTCGGGCGCGGCGGATTTCCTGCGGCAGGGGAGCTGCCGCTTCGCGCTGATCGAGCAACGCTCGGAGCGCAGCTTCGTGCAGCGCGCCGAGGCGATCGGGCTGCGCTACAAGGTCGGCACCCGCATCGACGGCTATAATTTCTCGCAGGGACGCGCGATCTCGATCTCGATCTTCCGCTCGGAAGGCACCGAGTAAGATGCCTGTTACGACCACCATCGCGCCGCGCCCGGGCTATCCCGCGCAACTGCTTGCCGTCGCGGGGCGTGCGCTGGCGCAGCTGGTGCGGTCTCCCTCGCATTCGCGCCGCGCCGAAGCCGCTCGAAAGCTGGCGCGGCATTCGCTGTGGCTGAGCGCTGCGGGCGCGGCCCTGGTCATCGTGCTGATGGTCGCGTTCGACCAGGCCGAAATCCAGCTGATGCCGGCGCGCGGCACGCCGAGCCTGTGGCCGATACTTATTCTCACTGATTTCGGCAAGGACGAGTACGTGCTCTCCGTGCTCGGGATTGTACTGGTGACCGTGGCGCTCGTCGCGGCCGGGCTTCGCGGCGCGCGCCGCGCGCTGCTGCTCGGTCTCGGCACGCGACTGCAGTACCTGTTTCTGTCTGTTGCCGTTTCCGTGTTCGTCACCGAGATCCTGAAATATCTCATTGGCCGCGGGCGGCCATTCGTCGGCGGCAAGGCCAATCCGTTCAACTTCATCCCGCTAGAGGGAACGGGGGCCTATACCAGCCTGCCGTCGGGCCATGCGGTGACGGCGTTCGCGCTGGCGTTTGCGGTCTCGGCGCTGTGGCCGCGCCTGCGTGTGTTCATGTTCACTTACGCAATCGTGATCCTGCTGACGCGCCTGGTGCTGCTCGCGCATCATCCGAGCGATGTCGTGGCCGGTGCCCTGGTCGGCATGGTCGGCGCCATGGCGGTCCGCTACTGGTTTGCGGCCCGTAGGCTCGGCTTTGCCATCCGTTCCGACGGCACCATTGTGCCTCTTGCAGGAGCAGTCTCGGGCCGGCTTAAAAGGGTTGCCCACGGGGCATCCGCCCCATAAAAGCGGCTGCCTGCCGGGGCCCCCGGTTCCCCAGGCTGCCCATTCCAACCACGAGCCTCGATTTGTCGACGTCCCAGCCTTCGGTTTCCCAGCCTGCGGTTTCCATCGTCGTTCCCGTGCGCAACGAAGCCGACAACATTGCGCCCTTGATCGCCGAGATCAGTGCGGCGCTGGATGGCCGCTGGCCCTATGAGATCATCTACGTCAATGACGGCTCGACGGACGCGACCGGCGAGCGGCTCGCATCCATGATGCAGCAGCGGGACAATCTACGGCAGCTTCGCCACGCCAGATCCACCGGCCAGTCGGCGGCGGTGCGCAGCGGCGTGCGGGCGGCCCGCGGCGCGATCGTGGCGACGCTCGACGGCGACGGCCAGAACAATCCGGCCTTCCTGCCGGACCTGATCGCGGCGGTCGAGAAGGGCAGCAACGTCGGACTTGCCGCAGGCCAACGCGTCGGCCGCAAGGATACTGGCTTCAAGAAATTCCAGTCGCGCATTGCCAACGGCGTGCGCGGCGCGATCCTGAAGGACGGCACGCGCGACACCGGTTGCGGTCTGAAGGCGTTCCGGCGCGACGTGTTCCTGATGATGCCCTATTTCGACGGGCTGCATCGCTTCCTGCCCGCGCTGGTGCGCCGGGAGGGCTATGAGATCGCCTATGTCGACGTGATCGACCGGCCGCGCCATTCCGGCGTGTCAAACTATGGTTTCTTCGACCGGCTGTGGATCGGCATCATGGATCTCGCCGGCGTGTGGTGGTTGATCCGTCGCAAGAAGCCGACACCGGACGTGACTGAGGTGAAGGCATGATCATTCAATACGGCCAGGCGTTGAGCAACTATTTCTACGACGTGTTCGTCGCCAAGTTCGACTTCTGGCTCGCGTTCGGCCTGATCGCGCAACTGTTCTTCACCGCGCGATTCCTGGTGCAGTGGATCGCCAGCGAGCGGGCCGGCAACAGCGTCGTGCCGATCGCGTTCTGGTTTTGCTCGATGGGCGGCGGCCTGATGACGCTGGTCTACGGCGTCGTCAAGCGCGAGCCCGTCATCATCATGGGGCAGCTGTTTGCGACCGTCATCTATCTTCGCAACATCATGCTGATCGTGAAGAACCGCGGCACCGCGTCGAAGACGCTGGAGCGCTAGTACCGGCGACCGTTCGATGTAAAATGTCGACTAGCCCACGCAGAGCAGTCCGGAGGTTGGCAGGCGCCTTTGCAGATTTTACAAAGCCGTTTGCGCGTCGGGCAATCAGGTAGCGGCGAGGGCCATTGCTCCCACTCGCGGCCCTGGATTGATCTGCTTCAAGTGGAAGAACGAAGAAACGCATCGCGGGAATCTAGTAGCTTTCTTGCTTTCACTTGAGCTTTCCCAATCGCGCGAAAGAGCGCAAGTGGATAAGCGCTCCGCCTAAATCTATCAATATAGTTCCATTCGACCAGAGCGCTTAAATGTTCGCAAAAATTGGAGCCTCTCATGAAGTTCAACTCCCCTCGATCCATGTCTCCTTCAAAGTCAAGAACGTCATCGACGATCTGGCAAAGGATGCCGGCGTCGTAAACGTCGCCGTCGGCAAGCAGGCGATTGTGTTGTCCAAAATGACTCAATACTATTTCGAGCGTCGAAACGCCACGTTCAAGGCCTTGTACTTTTAGACGACATTGTTGTTTGCGCTCGATGAGCTCGATGATCTGCAGGCCAACATCTCGCGGCACGGTGTCCTGAACCAGAGATTTGAAAGTAGTGATTGCGTCGTGTTGAAAGCAAACGCCGTCTGATGCGTAATCGAAGGCCGACGCGAGCATTCCAAGCTCTGCACCCTTTCTAAGGCTAGCGTCTTCTCGCTGCGTAGCGAATCCCAAAAAACAACAGGCAAGATTTCCAGCCTTGAATAGATATCTCACGCGGCTCTTAGTCGGTAGTCCAAAGCGTTTCAACTCCCGATTGGCGAGTAAGCAGGCGCTGAGATAGGTCCTCAAATAAGGGGACAAACTCAAAAGCTCAAGAAAATGGATACTGGGACAACCAGCATTACAATGCGTGTCTTCTTGTAAAAGGCCTCCTTCGACGGGCTTATGTAAGCGGCATGCAGGAGTGCAGCGGCAGTGGTAGCCGTAAGCAAGCCGATGATTAGATTGACGACCATCGAATACCGTCCGGCGCAACCAACGATAGCGGCTATCAACACCACGCTCGCCACAACAAGCAGCGCATGAATATTGTTAAGCGACCTCGTGCTCAGCTTCATCGGCAGAGTCGTGCGGCCACCCAATCGATCGCCCGCGATATCAAATTCATCAAACTTTATTTCTCGCGATAGCAGGAGAAGAAAAGCGACAGTGGAAAAAGCAGCAGCCGGAAGCAAGGAAGTGGCGTCGAAATCCGCGCGATTGATGATAAGGGAGTTACTTAGCATGATCAATCCGGGACTGAGCGACAGGGCCGCAGCCACCACGTTGCCGAGCAAGAAAATTCTCTTGCAAACTATCGAGTAGGCCAGCCCGACGCAAATTGCAGCCGCCAATCCTACTGCCGCAGTAGCGCTAAGATAGAACGAGCTTGCGATAGCCGAGGCAAAAACAACGCCTACGGTCGTTCGGAAGAGATGTCTATCAATAGGAGATCTTACGGACCATCGACTGATGTTGTTCGCCGCATCTATATCAGCGTCGCGAATATCATTAAAAAGGAAGGCCAAGCTTGCCACTAGGCATAAATTGCCACCTATCAAAGTGGCTGTTTGCCAGTTGTGTTGCGTGAGGTGAGCAAATGCGAAACTACTGACCATTATTGCTGGCCAGAGGCCAAGTCTCGCGCTCATGAAGAAGCGCTGCAACGTAGTCGAGGCGGGTGCGTCAACTGTGTTGAACGTGTACATTCCGCGGACGATCAGACGTTTCACGAAACTCATCGCATAGCGTCCAGTTCATTCGGTCTTAGCGGTCAACAGAATTTGCGCTTTCACAGGTCTGAGAAGGTTGTTGAGCGCATCATCAAGCTTAGTGTCCTCGCGGTTCTCCTGCGAGGGCATTGTGTGTGTCGCGACATACTGACGCCGTAAGAAAAAGACCGATACCGCAGCGCAACCGGCAACATTTGCAGTCGTCGCTGTGCGAAGATAGTAGTCGCCCAGCAGCCAAAGGGTACCAAAAAAATACCAATAGATTAACTCGGCCACGAACGCGGCAATTGGAAGACTCACCATTGCACCGATTCCAACCTTCCATCCCCACGTCGTTTCCGATACCCAAGATCGTATCACGGGATGTTGACTGCTCATTAGCGCTTTCATGACTTCAGGAATTATGGGCTCGATAAGATTTTTTTGGCTGTCCTGCTCTCCTCCGGGGGCGGATCCCGCGAGGATCTTGCCGCCCGTTTCTTCTGCAATTTTCAGAGCGACGTGCCCGGTGAATGCCTTCAAGAGATTGTCTCGCCGAAGGAAGACACCGGCTGTCAGAAGTCCCAACCAGAAGATCGTACTAAGAGGAAAAATCATAGAAATTCCAAAAGATATTCCTATGGCCATGGCCAAGATGAAGTCCGTCGATGACTTTCGCTGATTGGTTGAAAGATAGAGAATGCTTTGGTGAAAATTCACGTACAGCAGAGCCGTGAATGCCGAATACAGAATTGAAATTAGCAGTTGTTGCAGGATAACTATCGACGTCCATGAGAATAGGCTGGTCATTATAAGGTTGATATGCCCCGGGGTTGCCACAGCCGACGCGGACGCAAAGCTTATGAAGCCGAGAATATACGAGGCAAGTAGGCTTCCGAACACCAGCTCGGATAGTCTGTATGCGAACGTATTTCGGTTGGTGTCGCGATTGAAGGACGGGCTGCGTATCGATTGCAGATCCCTCAGGTAGGACGATTTGGCCGGTTCAATATCAACCATCATACAAATGCCGGTAGATTGAAACCCTGCAAGATTAGCCAAATCGCTCGATTGTTCAATCTAAAATTGAGGCAATTCTTCAGGTGGACCGGCCGGTTACCGGTGAGGACCTAGCCTTTATAGAGTGCCAGCAACGCGGCGTCGGAGCAGTTAGCGCGGCAACGCCGAGGCCGTGCTTGAGGCGGGCAGGGTGGCCGCCTCCGCCTCGGTCCTGCGATAGGGCTCGCCGGCGGCGTCCAGCACGGGATAGGCGACCGAGCAGATATGCGAGTGGATGCGCCTGAGATCGCGCAGCACATCGAGATGCAGCGACGTGGTCTCGATGGTCTCCGGGCGGCCCTCGCGCAGGCGGTCGAGATGGCGCTCGACGGCGGCGAGCTCGGTGTTCTTCAGCGTGGTCTTCTCCACCAGCAGCTTGCGCGCTTCGTTGGCATCGCCCGACATGAACACGCCGAAGGCGATCCGCAACGATTCCATCGTGCGCTTGTGGAAGGCGGCGAGCTCCTCGGCGCCCTCGGCCGAGAACTGGAAGCGCCGCTTGATCTTCTTGGTCGCGAGCTCGCTCAGGCTTTTGTCGATGATGTCGCCGATATGCTCGAGATTGATGGCGAAGGAAATGATCTCCATCGCGCGCCGCCCCTCGCTCTCGTCGAGGCTGCCCCGCATCAGCTTCGTCACGTAGAGCTTGACGGCCTCGTCGAGGCTGTCGACGATATTGTCCATCTTCGAGACCTGGTCGACCAGCACGCGGTCGTTGGTCATCATCGCCGCCATCACCTTGCGCAGCATGATCTCGACGTGATCGCCCATGCGCAACACCTCTCGGGCGGCGTCCGCGAGTGCCAGCGACGGCGTCTCCAGCGCGGTCTCGTCGAGATAGCGCGGCCGCGCCGGGTCGGTCTCCTGCACGCGATCGGGAAGCAGCCGGGTCAACAGGCGCGACATGGTGTCGAGCAGGCCGACGAAGATGATGGCGGTGCCGACGTTGAAGGCGATGTGGAAGGCGGCCGTCATCTTTGCGAGATCGGGCTGCCAGGCATGCATGTGCCCGGCGAGCACGCTCAGGAATGGCAAGACGAGGACGATTCCGACCACGCGGTTGATGAGATTGCCGAGCGGCAGGCGGTAGCTGGCGGGATCGTCGCGCCTGGC
This sequence comes from Bradyrhizobium sp. OK095, assembly GCF_900109945.1. Taxonomy (GTDB): domain Bacteria; phylum Pseudomonadota; class Alphaproteobacteria; order Rhizobiales; family Xanthobacteraceae; genus Bradyrhizobium. The sequence goes on along the minus strand of NZ_FOBX01000012.1, from coordinate 177,793 downwards.
GCCCTCGAACACGGGATTGATGGCGCTGCCGAGATTGGCCCCGAGCACGAGGGCCAGCGCCGCGTAGGGCGTGATGAACTGCGAATAGGCCAGCGACATGATCAGCAGCACGCTGGCGACGCTCGAATGCACCGCCCAGGTCACCAGCGCAGCGACGACGATGCAGAGCACTGGATCGCCTGTGATCGCCGACATCATGATGCGCACGCCAGGCGCGTTCTCGGCCGGCGCCAGCGTGTCGAGCAGGATGTGCAACGACAGCAGCATCAAGCCGAGACCGATCGAGATACGGCCGATGTCCTTGATGCGCGAGCGTGGGCCGGAGCGGAAGGCAACGAGCCCGATCACGAACAGCACGGGCGCGACAGCTGCGATGTTGAATGACAGCGCCTGCACGATCAGCGTGGTGCCGACATTAGCTCCCAACATGATGGCGAGCGCGGCGGTGAGGCTGACGAGGCCCTCGGCGGCAAATGAGCTGGTGATCAGAGCTGTCGCCGTGCTGCTCTGGAGCAGCGCGGTGAGACCAAGGCCGGCGGCGAACGCGCTGGCGCGATTGCCCAGCGCCTTGCCGAGCAGGCGGCGCAGGTCGGGGCCAAAGGCGCGCAGGATGCCGCTCTGGACCATATGGAGGCCCCACAGCAGCAGCGCTACGCCGCCCATCAGATCGAGCAATACCAACGTTCCCATGCTCCGTGTCCGGATGAGAGTCGATTGGTGAGGCTAGCGCCAAACGCCTAGGGATCAAACCCCTTGTTGGCGCATCGTCGTTAACGTTTGCGCGGGTTGCTCGTTCCCGTCGCGGCGCGCTTTGGCGCGTCCGCAGGCGAGGTGCCTTGTGAGCAGGCTCACATTGCCGCCTTGAGGGCAGCGAAGCCGCGATCGAGATCGTTCTTTAGATCATCGGTGCTCTCCAGACCGATATGCAGCCGCAGAGTCGGGCCGCCCGGCGCCCATTTGGTCGCGGTGCGATAGGCGTCGCAGTCGAAGGGAATCGCAAGGCTCTCGAAGCCGCCCCAGGAAAAGCCCATGCCGAACAGCTTTAGCGTATTGAGCATGGTGTCGACGGCCTTCTGCGGGGCCGGCTTCAGCACGATGCTGAAAAGGCCCGAGGCGCCGGTGAAGTCGCGCTTCCAGATCGCATGACCCGGATCGGTCTCGAGCCCCGGATGCAGCACGCGCGCGACCTCGGGTCGGGCAGCCAGCCAGCGCGCCATGTCGAGGCCGGAGCGATGATGCTGCGCGAGGCGCACCGACAGCGTGCGCAGGCCGCGCAGCGCCAGGAAGACGTCATCGGGACCGGCGCAGACGCCGAGCAGGCGGATGCCTTCCACGATCTGCGGCCAGGCTTTTGCGTTGGCCGAGATGGTGCCGAACATGATGTCGGAATGGCCGCCGATATATTTGGTGGCGGCCTGCATGCTGATGTCGACGCCCTGCTCGAGCGAGCGGTGATAGAGTGGCGTCGCCCAGGTGTTGTCGTCGATGACGAGCGCATCGCGCGCATGCGCGACCTCGGCGATGGCGCGAATGTCAGGCATCTCGAAGGATTGCGAGCCTGGCGCCTCCACCAGCACCACGCGGGTGTTGGGCTTGAACAGCTTCTCGATCCCGGCGCCGATCATCGGATCGAAATAGGTGGTCTCGATGCCAAGGCGGGCGAGCATCCCGTTGCAGAAATTGCGCGAGGGCCGGTAGACGTTGTCGCAGACCAACAGATGGTCGCCGGTCCTCAGCACCGAGAGCAGGGTGGTGGAGATCGCCGAGAGCCCCGACGGCACGATACCGACGCCGGCGCATTGCGGGCCCTCCAGCGCCATCAGCGTGTCCTGGAACGCCACGGTCGTCGGGGTGCCGTGGCGGCCGTAGGTGAACTCGCCGCGATGGGCGTGCAGGTCCTCGGCGGTCGGATAGAGCACGGTCGAACCGTGGAACACCGGCGGATTGACAAACCCCTTCTGCGCCTTGGTGTCGCGGCCGGAGGTGACCAGCCGGGTCTCGGCCTGCTGCGGGGAGGGGGGCGAGGAATCCATGCGTCTGCTTTCAAAACCGCGTTTCCGCTCGGCGCCTGGCGCTTGACGGGCGGGCCGGAGGCCGCTGACGTTAATAACAGAACACAGAAGAGTCCCGTCAACCCCTTGACCCGGCTCGCCAGTCGTTCTGTGATGCGTGGGTGCTATTCAGTCGCCGCATGTTGAGGGGCCTGCCGCGACCTTCGATCCATCGTCTGACCGGACCTTGCGCCACGGCCACAATGGCGGGCGCCTGCGGCGGGGATTAAGGTATGGCCTCCCGAGATCGGCGAGTGTTCGGCAAAGTTTTCAGCATGACTCTTGCAAGGCTTGTCTTGATAAGGCTCACCCTGGCAGAGACGATCCCTGAGACAACATTCCTGACCTTGAGACGACCTTGAAAGGCCCAAAGCCCATGAAACGCGTAACCCTGGCTCTCACTCTTGCTCTCGCCGCCGGCCTGACTGCCCAAGCCGCCGACGCGCAAACGCTCAAGACCATCAAGGACCGGGGCACGCTGTCCTGCGGCGTCAGCCAGGGCCTGCCGGGCTTCTCCTCGCCCGACGACAAGGGCAACTGGACCGGCCTCGACGTCGACATCTGCCGCGCCATCGCAGCCGCCATCTTCAACGACCCGACCAAGGTCAAGTACGTGCCGACCTCGGCCAAGGACCGCTTCACTGCGCTGCAATCCGGCGAGATCGACGTGCTCTCGCGCAACACCACCTGGACGATCTCGCGCGACACCTCGCTCGGCGCCAACTTCACCGGCGTGACCTATTATGACGGGCAGGGCTTCATGGTGAAGAAGTCGCTCAAGGTGAATTCGGCGCTCGAGCTCAACAGCGCCTCGGTCTGCGTGCAGACCGGCACCACCACCGAGCAGAATCTCGCCGACTATTTCAAGGCCAACAACATGAAGTACGAGGTGATCGCGTTCGGCACCAACGACGAAACCGTCAAGGCCTATGAGGCCGGGCGCTGCGACGTCTTCACCACCGACCAGTCGGGCCTGTACTCCAACCGCCTCAAGCTTGCCAATCCCAACGACCACATGGTGCTGCCCGAAATTATCTCGAAGGAGCCGCTCGGCCCGATGGTGCGCCATGGCGATGACCAGTGGTTCGACATCGTGAAATGGACGCTGTTCGCACTCGTCACCACCGAAGAGCTCGGCATCACCTCGAAGAACGTCGACGAGAAGGCCAAGCTGGAAAATCCGGAGCTGAAGCGCGTGCTCGGCTCCGACGGCAATTTCGGCGAACAGCTCGGCCTCACCAAGGACTGGGTGGTGCGGATCGTGAAGGCAACCGGCAATTACGGCGAGGTGTTTGATCGCAATGTCGGCGGCGGCTCGCCGCTCGGCATCGCCCGTGGTCTCAACAATCTCTGGAACAAGGGCGGTCTCCAGTACGCGCCGCCGATCCGCTGATCCCGCTTGATCAGCGGCTCGCGGCCATGAGCACCGAGGCTCGAAAACCGCCGGCCCAGATCGCGCTGAAGATCAGGCGTGTTCTGGGCGGCAAGACAGGCTGGAACGGCATCGCCGTCCAGCTTGTCTTCGCGGCGATCCTGGGGTGGATCGGCTATGAGATCGTCTCCAACGCCCGCGCCAACCTCGAGAACCAGCACATTGCCGGCGGCTTCGGATTCCTGCGGAACAATGCCGGCTTCGACGTCAACCAGACCCTGATCTCCTACACCGGCTCGGACACGTTTTTGCGCGTGTTCGTGGTCGGGCTTTTGAACACGCTCGTGGTCTCGGTGGTCGGCGTCGTTTTCGCCACCGTGATCGGCTTCGTCGTCGCGCTGTGTCGGCTGTCGCCGAACTGGCTGCTGTCGCGCGTCGGCGAGATCTATGTCGAGCTCATCCGCAATTTGCCGCTGCTGTTCCAGATCCTGTTCTGGTACCTCGCCGTGCTCGCAGCGTTACCCAATCCGCGGCAGAGCATTTCGCTGTTCGGCATCGCGTTCGTCAGCAATCGCGGCCTCGTCATACCCCGCCCGATCGGCGAAAGCGGCTTCGAGGCATTCCTGGCGGTTCTGGCTTTCGGCATCGTGGCATCACTGTTCCTGCGCTTCTATACGCGGCGCGCGCTGTTTCAGCGCGGGCAGGTCATCCGGATCTGGCCCTATGTGCTGGGCCTGCTGTTCGGCCTGCCGCTCGTCACGACGCTGGTATCGGGTATGCCCTTCACCTTCGAGCTGCCGCAGCTCAAGGGATTCAATTTCGCCGGCGGCTCGCGGATCATCCCGGAATTCGTGGCGCTGACGCTGGCCCTGTCGACCTATACCGCTGCCTTCATCGCCGAGATCGTGCGTGCCGGAATCCTGTCCGTCCATAGCGGGCAGATGGAGGCGGGGGCCTCGCTGGGCCTCAGCCGCGGCACCACGCTGCGCCTGATCGTCGTACCGCAAGCGATGCGCGTCATCGTGCCGCCGCTGACCAACCAGTATCTCAACCTCACCAAGAACTCTTCACTCGCGGTCGCGATCGGCTATCCTGACCTGGTGTCGGTATGGGCCGGCACGTCGCTGAGCCAGACCGGGCAGGCGATCGAGATTATTGCCATGACGATGGGCGTCTATCTTCTGATCTCGCTTCTCACCAGCGCGATCATGAGCCTCTACGGTTGGCGTGTCAGCCGGAGCCTGGGCGCATGAGCGATATCACCTCGTCCGGCTATGTCCGTCAGGACCTGCTCGCCGAGCGGCCTGCGCCGGTGAAGACGACGGGCTTCGTCGGCTTGGTGCGCACGCGCCTGCTCAATTCGCCGACCAACATCCTGATCACCATCGTCAGCGCATTGTTGCTCTGGTTCACCATCGTTCCCGCCGTCAAATTCCTGTTCGTCGACGCGGTCTGGACCGGCACGGACCGCGCGGCGTGCCTGACCGAGAACACCGGGTTTGTGGTCGGCGCCTGCTGGCCCTACATCCAGGCCAAGCTGCCGCAGCTCATCTACGGCTTCTATCCCGAGGCCGAGCGCTGGCGGGTCAATCTCGTGCTGATACTGGCGGTGCTGCTGTTGCTGCCGCTCCTCATTCCACGCCTGCCCGCGAAAGCGATCAACGCCAGCTTGTTCTTCTTCGCCTTTCCCGTGGTTGCGTTCTTCCTGCTGCTTGGCGGCGGCATCACCGGGTTCGGCCTGAGCTGGACCGCGGGCCTGCTGCAATTGTTCGACGACAGCATCATCGGCGCCGGGCAGGTCCTGCTCAGCCTGAGCAAGACATCGGCCATCGCGCCGCTGCTGTGGGTCCTCGGCCACCTCATCGTGCTCGTCGGTACGGCGATTTACTGGCTGATCTTTCCGCTGACCTGGCTGCGCGACCAACTCGAGAGCACCGGCCAGTCGGTCTGGACCGACTTCGCCATCACGACCGTCGTGGTGTCCTTGATTGCCTTCGTCGTCAGCGGCGGCGTGCGCACGGGATGGCGCCCTTTGGGGTCGACCATCATGACTTTCATCGCCATCGCCATCGTCATCAAGCTGATGGGCCTCGATCACGGCGGGCTGCCCATCGTGCAGACGAGACTCTGGGGCGGTCTTCTGGTGACGCTCGTGGTCTCCGTCGCCGGCATTGTCACATCGTTGCCGATCGGCATTGCGCTTGCGCTCGGTCGCCGCTCCACCATTCCGCTGATCCGGATCTTCTCGATCGCGTTCATCGAGTTCTGGCGCGGCGTGCCGCTGATCACCGTGCTGTTCTTCGCCACCTACATGCTGCCGCTGTTCCTGCCGGGCAATTTCACTGTCGACGGTCTCGTCCGCGCGTTGATCGGCATCGCACTGTTCACCGGCGCCTATCAGGCCGAGAACGTCCGCGGCGGGCTCGCTGCGATCCCTCGCGGACAGAGCGAGGCTTCGGCGGCGCTTGGGTTGTCCTGGTGGAAGACGACGTCGCTGATCGTGCTGCCGCAGGCGCTGCGCCACGTCATCCCGAACCTCGTCAACAGCTTCATCTCGCTGTTCAAGGATACGTCGCTGGTGTCGATCGTCGCGCTGTTCGATTTGCTGGGCTCGCTGCGCGCCTCGTTCGCGGATCCGAAGTGGTCGGCGCCGTCGACGTTGTTCACCGGATTTGCCTTCGCCGGGATCATCTACTTCCTGTTCTGCTTTGGAATGTCGCGCTACTCGCTGTTCGTCGAGAAACGCCTCAACGCTCACCGTCGCAACTGATCGAGCTCACCATGACCGACCCCATCGTCAAAATTTCCGGCCTCAACAAATGGTACGGCGAGTTTCACGTGCTGCGCGACATCGACCTCGAGGTCCACAAGGGCGAGCGCATCGTGATCTGCGGCCCCTCGGGCTCGGGCAAGTCGACGCTGATCCGCTGCATCAACGCGCTGGAGGAATTCCAGGAGGGCGAGATCGTCGTCGACGGCATCGAGCTCGGACCGAACCTCAAGCATGTCGACGCCGTGCGCCGCGAAGTCGGCATGGTGTTCCAGAGCTTTAATCTGTTCCCGCATCTGACCGTGCTGGACAATTGCACGCTGGCGCCGATCTGGGTGCGCAACATTCCCAAAAGGGATGCGGAAGCTGCCGCGATGAAATTCCTGGAGCGGGTCAAGATCCCGCACCAGGCCAACAAGTTTCCGGGCCAGATGTCCGGCGGCCAGCAGCAGCGCGTCGCGATCGCCCGCGCGCTGACCATGAACCCGAAGGTGATGCTGTTCGACGAGCCGACCTCGGCACTCGACCCCGAAATGGTCAAGGAGGTACTCGACACCATGGTGGACCTCGCCGAGGAGGGCATGACCATGCTGGTCGTCACCCACGAGATGGGTTTTGCCCGCGAGGTCGCCAACCGCGTCGTGTTCATGGACGCCGGCCAGATCATCGAGGCCAACACGCCGAACGAATTTTTCGCCGCCCCCCAGCACGCGCGGACCAAGCTGTTTTTGAGCCAGATCTTGCGCTGAGGTCGGAGTGCTGGGCGCCGAATGTTCGAACTGAGCCCGCTTTTGTAATCTCCCCGAAACCATATCCAAGGTTGCGTTTCCGCATTTTCACCCGCCGGAAAGCTCTTTCTGCGCCTATGGCGCGAAAAGAGGGGACGCCTGTGCTCGACCTCGTGTTCGGCTTCAATACCCGCCTGGGACGCCTGCAGTTCTTCCTCGCCACGCTCGTGCTCGCGGTCGTGATGACCGCGATCTGCGTCGCGATCGCGATGTCCGTGCTGCGCAACGTCACGCCGGCCAACATTCGCCCCGACGATATCTTAAAGAGCTCTGGGATGATCGCAGCGATCGCGTTCTTCGCGATTGCGACCGTCACGCTGTACTCGATGCGCTTCCGGGATATCGGTTGGGATCCGGTCTGCGTGGTCCCGGCCTGGATCGCGCTGATGCTCGTCGATTACGTCGTCGCGATGAAGTTTCCGGCGTATGGGATCGGCCAGGAACATACCGGCACGATCGTCGGCGGCCTCGCCAATCTCGTGCTGACGCTGGCGCTGTTGTTCTGGCCGGGCCGCGACCGCTACACTTAGCGGCCGCGACCAGTCCGGCCTAGACGAACGGCAGCTTGATGTTGCTGCGCTTCTCCAGCCAATCCGGTACGGGCAGGTTCTTGGCGCGCATGAAGTCGGCGTTGAACAGTTTTGACTGATAGCGGCTGCCGGAATCGCAGAGCACGGTGACGATGGTCTTGCCCGGCCCTAGCTGCTTGGCGAGCCGCATCGCACCCACGATGTTGATGCCGGTTGATCCGCCGAGGCACAGGCCTTCGTGCTGGAGGAGTTCGTAGATCACCGTGACCGCCTCGGCATCGGGAATGAGATAGGCGTCATCGACCTTCGCGCTCTCGACGATTGCGGTCGCGCGGCCAAGCCCGATGCCTTCCGTGATCGAACCGCCGGGCGACGCCTTGGGGTCGCCGGTCCTGAAGTATTCATACATGCCGGCACCATGCGGATCGGCGCAGGCAATCCGGATGTTCTTGTTCTTCTCTTTCAGATAGCGGCTGGTGCCGGCCAGCGTGCCGCCGCTGCCGACCGAGCAGACGAAGCCGTCGACCTTGCCGCCGGTCTGCTCCCAGATCTCGGGGCCGGTCGAGTCGTAATGCGCCTTGGCATTGTCGAGATTGTTCCACTGATCGGCGAACAGCACGCCATTCGGCTCGGTCTTGCGCAGCTCATCGGCAAGACGGCGGCCGACATGCTGGTAGTTGTTCGGATTGGAGTAGGGCAGGACCTGCGTTTCCAGCAGCTCGGCGCCGCACAGCTTCAGAAAATCCTTCTTCTCCTGGCTCTGCGTCTCTGGGATCACGATCAGCGTGCGATAGCCCCGGGCGCTGGCGACGACCGCGAGCCCAATGCCGGTGTTGCCAGCGGTCGCTTCCACAACGAGTCCGCCCGGCTTCAGCTCGCCGCGCTTCTCGGCCTCCAAAATCATCCATTTGCCGGCGCGGTCCTTGACCGACTGGCCGGGGTTCATGAACTCCGCCTTGCCGAGGATGGTGCAGCCGGTCAATTCCGAGGCGCGCTTGAGCTTGATCAGCGGGGTGTTGCCGATGGCTTCGACAACGTCGTTATTGATGGTCATGTCAGGGGAAATCACAGGCAAGAGGTTGATCTGGTTGGCCAGAACCTAGTGCTTGGGAGGCCAAAGGGGAAGGCTTTTGCGCTGCGGCGAAACCGGCCCAACTGCCCGGCCAAGCAACGATATTCCGGTCGGAGACAGCTCCTTGGCTCCGAAGCCGATGATCCCTGGAAGAATATGGCGGGCCGTCATCCGGCCGTAGAAGATAACGGTCGTCGTGAGCGGAGTTGATGAGCCAATTGTGCCTTGGCGGGCGTGACAATGTTGAAACGCGTGCGCATCCTCGTTCGGAAATTGACGACCTCGTGAGAATGGCTTGCGCTTGGAGGCTGAACGGGGGGCGTGTGGCGCGAATATCACATGAAATCTTGGTAAGCTTGCCCTCGTTTCCGGATGTTTCGACGATGCTAAAAGTTGCTGCGAGACAGGCATATCCTGCATTCCAGCGCCTTGAACGTCGATGCGATGGACTGTGTGCTTCGCACCTGCGGGACTGTCCCGCAGTTCTGCGCCCGGCTAGTATGAAGTTCAAGGTTCCGCAGAAAGCATCACCTGTGAGCGAGTTGCCCAAAGCCCGCCGACTGTTCTCCCGCGAATCGGTTAATCCGTTCGCGTGGCGGCGGCTTGATCTGCCCGGCAGGGGGTGGATGTGAGACAGGACGATCCGGCGGTCGCCATGCGGCGATCATGCGGTTCTGCTCCCCGGCCGCTGCGTGCGGCGCGCTGGGTTGTGGTGCTGTGCCTGGCCACGAGTTCAGGCGCTTGCATGCTGACGCAGGATCTTCCGGATCCCGCGCTCGATGTTCCCGCGACTTACAAATACGCCGGCAAGGCGGATGCACCGCCGACACTGGACTGGTGGCGCGGCTTCCGCTCTGCGGAGCTGACGCAATTGATGGAGGAGGCGCACACCGTCAACCTCGACATCGCCGCGGCCGTCGCGCGCATCGTCCAGGCGGACGCCCAGGCGCGGCAGGCGGGCGCGGCGCTGTTGCCGAGCCTGTCAGGCGGCGGCAACGAAACCTATTCGCGCACCTCGGGTTCGTCGTCCTCGGGCCTCACAAATGGCGGCCGCGAGGTCGTCAATTATTCGGCCTCGCTGAGTGCCAGCTACCAGCTCGACTTCTGGGGCCAGAACCGCGATGCACTCCAGACGGCGGAAGAGACGGCGAACGCCAACCGGTTCGATCGCGACACCGTCGCGCTGACGACGCTGGCAAGCACCGCCAATGCCTATTTCCAGGTGCTGGCCTCGCAGGATCGCATCAGGACCTCACAGCGCAATATCGCGAGCGCGCAGCGCATTCTCGATGCGGTCAGGGAGCGCCGCAAGGCCGGCACCGGCACCGATCTCGACGTCGCCCAGCAGGAGAGCGTGCTGGCGAACCAGAAGGCCCTGGTGCCGCCGCTGCGCCAGACGCTCGACCAGAACAGAAACGCGCTCGCCGTGCTGGTGTCGCGGCCGCCGGAAAGCGTGCGCATCGGCGGCGGCTCTCTGAACAACGTTGCGATCCCGCGCGTCACGCCCGGCCTGCCGTCGGAGATTTTGACGCAGCGGCCGGACATTCGCCGGCAGGAAGCGCAGCTGGCGTCGGCGACCGCTAACATCGGCAATGCCCGCGCGCAGTTCTTTCCGACTATCCAGCTCACCGGCAATGGCGGCTATCAGAGCTCGGCGCTGGTGTCGCTATTCCAGCCGCATGCGGCGTTTTTCCAGCTCGTCGGCAGCGCGACGCAGCCGATCTTCGACGGCGGCAAGATCTTGGGCAATTTCGAATATGCCAAGGCGCGTCAGGACGAGCTGCTCCAGACCTACCGCAAGACCATCGTCCAGGCCTTCACCGACGTCGACAACGCGCTGTTCTCGATCAAGCAGACCACGATCAAGCTGCAATTGCAGCGCGATGTCCTCAACGCCTCGCGGCGCGCCTTCGACCTTTCCGAGCAGCAATTACGTGCCGGCACCGCCGACATCGTGACCGTGCTCAACACCCAGCTGACCCTGTTCACGGCGGAAGACGCGCTGTCACAGGCCCAACTCGCGCGGCTTCTCGCCATCGTCAGCCTGTATCAGGCGCTCGGCGGTGGCTGGGAGCCGCGCATGGAGAAACCGGTCAATGCTCTTTAAGCCGGATAACAAGCAAGGCGCGAAGGAGGGCACGGTGAAGCGATCGCGCGGCCGCGGCTTCGTCATGACCCTGATCACGCTCGCGATCCTCGGCGGGCTCGGCTACTACGGCTGGACCGTCTGGCATCAGCAGCCGCAGCAGGCGAACGGCCGCAACCAGCGGCCCGATCTGCCGGTGCCGGTGCTGGCGGCGACGCCCCGCATCCAGGACGTTCCCGTCTATCTCGACGGCGTCGGCGCCATCCGCGCGCTCAACACCGTGACCGTGCGCTCGCAGGTCGACGGCAAGCTGATCGCGGTCAACTTCACCGAAGGCCAGGACGTCAAGAAGGGCGACGTGCTCGGCGAGATCGATCCCGCGCTTTATCAGGCAACGTATGATCAGGCGGTCGCCAAGAAGGCGCAGGACCAGGCCCAGCTCGCCAACCAGCGCATCGATCTGACGCGCTACGAGCAGCTCGCCGCTTCCAACGCCGGCTCCAAGCAGCAGGCCGACACCCAGCGTGCGCTGGTCGCGCAGACCGAGGCGCTGGTGAAGGCCGACCAGGCCGCGATCGACAATGCGGGGGCGACCCTGAGCTACACCAAGATCGTGGCGCCGCTGTCGGGCCGCGCCGGTCTGCGTCAGGTCGACCAGGGCAACATCATCCATGCCTCCGACACCACGGGCCTCGTGGTGATCACGCAATTGCAGCCGATTGCGGTGTGGTTCAGCCTGCCGCAGCAGCAGATCATGCGCGTCAACGCGGCGGCGTCGAAGGGCGCGCTCGCGGTCGACGTGTTCGGCAATGACGGCGTTACCGTGATCGACACCGGCAAGCTGACCGGCATCGACAACCAGGTCGACCAGACCACCGGCACGCTCAAGCTCAAGGCCGAATTCCCCAATGCCAACTACCAGCTCTGGCCCGGCCAGTTCGTCAATGTCCGCCTCAAGGTCGAGACCTTGATGCAGGCGCTGGTGGTGCCGACGTCTGCGGTGCAGCGCGGCCCGATTGGCACCTTCAGTTACGTCATCGGCGAGGATAATGTCGTCACGGCCAAGCCCGTGACGGTGACGCAGCAGAACGAGCATGATGCCGTCATCGCCAGCGGGCTGTCGGCGAACGACCGGGTCGTGACGACAGGCTTTGCCAATCTGTCCGACGGCTCCAAGGTGATGGTCGGCCGTGACGACCAGACCCCGTCGGCCGATCTCGCCCCACGCAAACGCTCGCGCGCGCCCGATGGCCAGAAGAAGGACGGCCAGGCCAAGGAAGGGCAAAAGGACGGCCAGAAGGGCCAGACCGGGCCAGCGCAGGGGGCCGACCAATCGGGACGTGGAGCCAAGCAGCCATGATCCCGACAACAGCCGCCTAGGCGGCAGGCATATTCCATGGGTGTCTCCGAACCCTTCATCCGCCGTCCGATCGCGACCTCGTTGCTCGGCATCGCCCTGCTGATCGGCGGGCTGCTGGGCTATTTCTCGCTGCCGGTCTCGGCGCTGCCGCAGGTCGATTTCCCGACTGTGCAAGTGTCGACGCAACTGCCGGGCGCGAGCCCCGACGTGATCGCCTCGCTGATCACCGCGCCCCTGGAGCGGCAGCTCGGCCAGATCCCGTCTCTGACCGCGATGAACTCGACCAGTTCGTTCGGCGTTAGCCAGATATCGCTCCAGTTCGATCTCAACCGCGATATCGACGGTGCCACCCAGGACGTGCAGGCCGCGATCAACGCGGCGGCGGGTGTGCTGCCCAGGACGCTGCCTTATCCGCCGACCTACGCCAAGGTGAACCCGGCGGACGCGCCGGTCATGACGTTGGCGCTGCGCTCCGACACGATCTCGCTGCGCGCGATGAGCGACATCGCCGACACGATTCTGGCGCAACGTTTGAGCCAGATCTCCGGCGTCGGACGTGTTTCAGTGCTCGGAGGGCTGAAGCCGGCCGTGCGTATCCAGGCGGACCTCGCGCGCCTGGCCGCCTATGGCATCGCCATGGAAGATCTGCGCACCGCGATCTCCAATGCCAACGTCTCCGGGCCTAAGGGCTCGCTCGACGGCGCGCAGCAATCCTACATCATCGCCGCCAACGACCAGATCGCCGTCGCCGACGCCTACAAGCCTGTTATCATCGCCTACCGCAACGGCTCGCCCGTTACGATCGGCGACGTCGCACAGATCGTCGACGGCCTCGAGAACGACCGCACCGGCGGCTGGTATCAGGGCTCACCGGCCGTCATCATCGACATCCAGCGCCAGCCCGGCGCCAACGTCATCGACGTCGTCAAGCAGATCCGCGCCGAAATCCCGAAAGTCCAGCGCGCCATTCCAGCCGGCGTGAACCTCACCATCGTCTCCGACCGCACCGTCACCATCCGTGCCTCAGTGCGCGACGTGCAGTTCACGCTGATCCTCAGCGTCGTGCTGGTGACGCTGGTGGTGCTGCTGTTCCTGCGCTCGCTGCGGGCGACGCTGATCGCGGGCGTGGCGCTGCCGCTGTCGCTGATCACCAGCTTCGGCATCATGTATTTTGCCGGCTTCAGCCTCGACAATCTGTCGCTGATGGCGCTGACGATCGGAACCGGTTTCGTCGTCGACGATGCCATCGTGATGATCGAGAACATCGTCCGTCACATGGAGAATGGCGACGGGCCGATGGAGGCCTCGCTCAAAGGCGCCAGCGAAATCGGCTTCACCGTAATCTCGCTGACGGTGTCGCTGATCGCGGTGTTCATCCCGCTTTTGTTCATGTCGGGCCTTGTGGGGCGTATGTTCCGCGAATTCGCGCTGACGCTGACGATCGCGGTCGTGACCTCGGCCGTGGTCTCGCTGACGCTGACGCCGATGATGTGTTCGCGGCTGCTGCGGCACGCCCATGAAGAGATGGCTGTGCCGGGCCTTGCGGCCATCAGCCGCTTCATCGATCGGACCGTCGAGTTCTACCACCGGACGCTGCTCGTGGTTCTACAGCACCAGCGCATCACGCTGGTCGTGACTTTCGTCACGCTGATTGCGACCCTCGTTCTCTATGTCGTCGCGCCAAAGGGTTTTCTGCCACTCCAGGATACCGCCTCGATCACAGCCGTGACGGAGGCGGGGGCGGACGTCTCGTTCGCGGAAATGCAGAAGCGGCAGGCCGAGGCGGCCGACGCCATCAAGGCCGATCCTGACGTGACCGGCGTGGTCTCGGTGATCGGCGCGGGCTCGGTCAACCCGACCACCAATGTCGGCCGTCTCGTCATGACGTTGAAGCCACGCGGCGAACGGCGCGACGATGTCAGCGTGGTCGTGACCCGGCTCAAGGAGCGGGTGGCCGGCATCCCCGGCATGACCGTCTATTTCCAGCCGGTCCAGGACGTGCAGATATCGACCCAGTCGAGCCGCTCGCAATACCAGTACACGCTGACAGGCACGGATGCGGCGCTGGTGTCGGAATGGGCGCGCAAGCTGGTCGCCGAGATGCGGCGCGATCCCTTGTTCCGCGACGTCTCCTCGGAGGCGCAGGAAGGCGGCCTGCGCGCGCAGCTCGACGTCGACCGTACGCGGGCCGGCCAGCTCGGTGTAAGCCTGCAAGGGATCACTGACACGCTGAACGATGCCTTCGCGCAGCGACAGGTCTCGACCATCTACGGCCAGGCCAACCAGTACCGCGTGGTGCTGGAGGCGCTGCCGATGTACCAGCGCGATCCCTCGGTCCTGTCAAAGCTCTATTTGCCGGGCGGGGCGAGCGCGACCGCCGGCGCGCCCAACGCGCAGGTGCCGCTCTCCGCCGTGGCGACCTTGAAGCGCACCACCGCGCCGCTCGCGATCTCGCACCAGGCGCAATTCCCGGCGATCTCGCTCAGCTTCAACCTCGCGCCCGGCGCAGCGCTTGGCGATGCCGTCGACGCCGTGAAGACGATCGAAACCCGCATCGAGATGCCCAACAGCATCGCGGGCATTTTTGCCGGCGACGCCGCCGAATTCTCCAAGGCTCTTGCAGGACAGCCGTGGCTGCTGCTCGCCGCCGTGATCACGATCTACATTGTGCTGGGCGTGCTCTACGAGAGCTACATCCACCCCATCACGATCCTCTCGACGCTGCCCTCGGCCGGCGTCGGCGCGATCCTGGCGCTGATGCTGTGCGGGCAGGACCTCTCGGTGATCGGCCTGATCGGCATCATCCTGCTGATGGGCATCGTCAAGAAGAACGCGATCATGATGATCGACTTCGCGCTGGAAGCCGAGCGCAAGCAGGGCATGTCGCCGAACGAGGCGATCGTGCAGGCGTGTCTCTTGCGCTTCCGTCCGATCATGATGACGACGCTGGCGGCGCTATTCGGCGCGTTGCCGCTGGCGATCGAGAGCGGCACCGGCGCCGAGCTGCGCTTCCCGCTCGGCATCTCCATCATCGGCGGCCTGCTGCTGAGCCAGTTGCTGACGCTCTACACCACGCCCGTGATCTACCTCGCGCTCGACCGCATCAACCGCCGCCTCGAGCAGGCGCTGCCGCCGGCCGAATCCGGCGGCCCGCCGGTCGCGGGCGCGACCGAGGGGATGCTGTAATGGCATCGATCTCGGAGCCCTTCATCCGCCGCCCGGTCGCGACCACACTGCTGTCGATCGGGTTGTTCCTGCTGGGTGTCGTCGCCTACGAATTCCTGCCCGTCGCCTCGGTCCCGAACGTCGATTTCCCTGCCGTCTTCGTCTCGGCCAGCCGGCCGGGCGCCGACCCGTCCGTGATGGCGGCGACGGTGGCATCGCCGCTGGAGCGGCGGCTGGGCGAGATATCCGGCATCAACCAGATCACCTCGACGAGCTCGCTCGGCGTCTCCAACATCCAGCTCCAGTTCGACATCGGCCGCAACATCGACAAGGCCGCGCGCGACGTGCAGGCGGCGATCAACGCCGCGCTGGTGGACCTGCCGAGCGACCTGCCGACGCTGCCGCGCTTCCGCAAGGCGAACACCGCCGGCGCACCGGTTTTCGTTCTGGCGCTCACCTCGAAGACACTGTCCGCCAGCGCGATCTACGATGTTGCCGATACGGTCCTCGCGCAGCGCATCTCGCAGGTGCCGGGCGTCGGCGACGTCACGGTGAGCGGTGCCGATCAGCCGGCGGTGCGGGTGCAGCTCAATCCCGTGGCGCTGTCGAACGCCGGCATCGCCACCGACGACGTCCGGACCGCGATCATCAACGCCAACCCGCTCGGCCCCGTCGGCATCTTCAACGGCGAGCGCCAGAGCGAGACGCTGTCGCTCAACAAGCAGATGCGCACGGCGAAGGAATTCCGCGACATCATCATCAAGAGCTCGAACGGCAATTTCGTCCGGCTCTCCGACGTTGCCGACATCGAGGATTCCGTCCGCAACGCCCGCTCCATCGCCTGGTTCAACAAGCAGCCGGCCGTGCTGATCCAGATCACCAAGCAGGGCGATGCCAACGTCATCGACACCGTCGACAGGGTGAAGGCGCTGATCCCCGAGCTGAAGCAATGGATTCCCGCCGGCGTCGATATCTCGACCCTGGTCGACCGCACCAGCACGATCCGCGCCAGCGTGCAAGACATGCAATGGACGTTGTTTGCGACAGCCATCCTGGTGATGGCCGTTGTCTTCGTGTTCCTGCGGCGAATGACACCGACGATCGCGGCCGGCATCTCGGTGCCGCTGGCGCTGGCCGGCACCTGCGCCGGCATGTGGGTGGCGGGCTTCTCGATCGACAATCTGTCGCTGATGGCGCTGGCGATCTCGGTCGGGTTCGTGGTCGACGATGCCATCGTCATGATCGAGAACATGTTCCGCAACCTCGAGCACGGCATGCGACCGCTTGAGGCCGCCCTCGAAGGGGCCAGGCAGATCGGCTTCACCGTCGTCTCGATCAGCCTGTCGCTGGTCGCGGCGTTCACGCCGCTGATCTTCATGGACGGCATCGTCGGCCGCCTGCTGCGCGAATTCTCGCTGACGCTGACCTTCGCGATTGTTGTTTCGACGGTGGTGTCGCTCACCGTGACGCCGATGATCTGTGCCCATTACATCAAACAGACCACGTCCGACTCGGCAACGCTGTTCGACCGCCTCATCGAGGGATCGCTGTCGCGCATCGTCACCTTCTACGCCCGCAGCTTGCGCAACGTGCTGGAATATCCGCTGCTGACGCTCCTGGTGTTCTTCGCCACCATCGCGTTGACGGTGACGCTCTACATCAAGATCCCCAAGGGCTATTTCCCCACCGACGATTCCGGCTTCGTGATCGGCGCAACGCGCGCCTCGGCCGACATCTCGTTCCAGTCGATGCTCGGCCTCCAGCAGCGGCTCGCCGACATCGTGATGCAGGATCCGGCCGTGGCCGGAATCGGTTCGACCGTCGGCAGCGGAGGCGGGCCGGGGGCTCCGACCTCCAACCGTGGCACCATGTTCATCAGCCTGAAACCGCCGGAGGAGCGCGACCACGTTTCCACGCAGGTGGTGATCGACCGTCTCCGGCGCGCGCTGTTCCCGGTGCCCGGAATCCGCCTCTTCATGTTCGCCGCCCAGGACGTGCGAGCCGGCGGACGACAGAGCGATTCCGACTACCAGTACACGCTCTCCTCGACCGATCTCGACCTGTTGCAGAAATGGGCGCCGATCGTCGCCAAGCGCTTGGAGAGCGTCGAGGGCATCACCGACGTCTCCAGCGACCGCGATCCCGGCGGGCTTCAACTAACCTTGTCGATCGATCGCCAGAAGGCCTCGGCGCTCGGCGTCCGCGTCCAGGACATCGACAACGCGCTGAACAACGCCTTCTCGCAGCGGCAGATCTCGATCATCTACACCCAGCGCAACCAGTACATGACCGTGCTGGAGATCGACCCGAAATTCCAGGTCGATCCCTCCAACCTCGAGCGCATCTATGTCGCGGGCTCCGGCGACGCGCAGGTGCCGCTGTCGGCCGTGGTGCGGGTGACGCGCGGGCTCGCCGCGCTCGCAGTCTTTCACTCGCAGTCGTTTCCCTCGACCACGGTGTCGTTCAACCTGTTGCCCGACGTGCCGCTCCAGACGGCCACCCAAAACGTCCAGCGCGCGGTCGAGGAGCTGCACATGCCGGAAGGCATCCGCGGCAGCTTCGACGGCAACGCCGGCGATTTCGCCAGGACCAGCGGCCGCCAGCCGCTGCTGATCCTCGGCGCGCTGGTGGCGATGTATATCGTGCTGGGCGTGCTCTATGAGAGCCTTGCCCATCCGCTCACGATCATCTCGACGCTGCCGTCCGCCGGCCTCGGCGCGCTGCTCGCCTTGCAGGTCACCAACACGCCGCTGACCGTGATCGCCTTCGTCGGCATCATCCTGTTGATCGGCATCGTCAAGAAGAACGGCATCATGATGGTCGACTTCGCGCTCGACGCCGAGCGCCAGCGCGGCCTGTCCTCGGCGGAGGCGATCTTCGAGGCCTGTCAGGCGCGCTTTCGGCCCATCCTGATGACCACCATGGCGGCGCTGTTCGCCGGCATTCCGCTCGTGATCGCAACCGGGCCGGGCACGGAGCTGCGGCGGCCGCTCGGCATCACCATCATCGGCGGCCTGTTCGTCTCGCAGATCCTGACGCTCTACACCACGCCGGTGATATACCTGTTGATCGACCGCCTGCGGCGGCGATCCGAGCCGCGCCCGGTGGCTGCGCCGGCGGAATAGGTTGTTGAAGGCCTGCGCAAAGCGTATAGCGGCGACCATGTCGAACCCCACCGCCGCCGCGCCCGAACCGATTCCCGAATGTCCGCATTGCCAGAAGCCGATGCCGCTGTGCATCTGCGACAGCGTCACGCCGGTTAAAAATCGCCTTGGCCTCCTGATCCTCCAGCATCCGCAGGAGCAGGACAGGGCGCTCGGCACCGCGCGGCTGCTGGCGAAGCATTTTGAGGATGCCACGCTCCGCGTCGGCCTGTCCTGGCCGAGCCTGTCCAAGGCGCTGGGGCAGCCGATTGAGAACGCCTCGTACTGGGCCGTGCTCTATCTCGGCTCGGCGCACGCGGCCGATCTCGAAGCCGAGGCCGAGATCGTCGCGCTCAACCGCAAGGGCGAGATCGCGGAGAACCAGCGCGCGCTCCTTGGCAAGCTCGAAGGTGTCGTCCTGCTCGACGGCACCTGGAGCCAGGCCAAGGCGCTGTGGTGGCGCAATCCCTGGATGCTGAAATGCCAGCGCGTCATTCTCAATCCGAAGAGCCCCTCGCGCTACGGGCGCCTGCGCAAGGAGCCGCGCAAGGACGGGCTTTCGACCATCGAGGCGGCCGCGACGATCCTGGCCAGTCTTGAGAAGCGCCCCGACTTCGCCGAGACGCTTAACGCCAGTTTTGAACGGATGTTAACACGCTACCGCGAGGTCCAGGCCGAGATGCCGGAACTGGCGCCCAAACCAGCGGTCAAGGACCGCCGGCGCAGTGTCCGGCGCGGCAAGCGGGCCTGACTTCCGCCGTCTTCGTCCGTACGGTTGATTGCCGTGCGCGAAGCGGGCCGATAGAGACCATCGGTCGATTGGCGGCGGGCTGATATTTTATCTTGTCGCGGCATCGGAAAGCCGGAAGCGGAAGGGGCAGTCGAATTCAGGCCGCGGCGAAGGAAATCCTTGCACAGGCGGCGCGGCCCGATCGGTGGGGCACGCTCGCGCTGATGGATATTTCGCTGCGCTACCGGCGCACCGTGATCGGCCCGCTCTGGATCACGCTGACCCTTGCGGCCACGATTGCAAGCGTCGGTACGGTCTATGCGGCCCTGTTCAAGCAGGACATCACCGGCTTTCTTCCGACCTTCGCCGTCGGCCTGATCGTCTGGACCCTGATCGCGACCACGCTCCAGGAGGGCTCCAGCATCTTCGTGGCCTCCGCCCACCTGATCAAGGCCGTGCCGGCGCCGCTGGTCGTGCATGTCCTCCAGATGATCGCGCGCAACGTCCTCATCTTCGCGCATCATCTGGCGATCGTCGTCCTGCTCTATATCGTGATGCCGTGGCCACTGCACTGGACCATGCTGCTCGCGGTGCCCGGCTTTGCGATCCTGCTCATCGTCCTCCTCGGTGGCTCGGTCGCGCTCGGCATGCTCTGCGCGCGGTTTCGCGACATCGGGTCTGCGATCGTCAGCGGCCTGCAATTCGTCTTCTTCCTGACGCCGATCATCTGGACCGAGGACGCCGTCCGCGGCACCGCCTTCCATTGGCTGATCCGCGCCAATCCGTTCGCGACGCTGCTCGATCTCGTGCGCAGGCCGCTGCTGTCGCAGCCGACCGATCCGGAACAATGGCTGCTCGGAATCGTCTACGCGGCTATCGTGGCCGTGATCGGCCTCGGCTGCTACGCAAGATGCCGCCATCGCGTGGCGTATTGGCTGTGAGGCGCGCATGAGCCTTGCTGCCCACATCCTGCTCCGAAACGTCGCGGTGACCTTTCCCGTACTGTCGTTTCGCGACCGCTCACTGCGGAGCCGGTTCGTCAGTGCGGTGACGCTGCGAAGGACATTGGCGGTCCCGCACATCGTCACCGCGCTGAACGACGTCAGCCTCGACATCCGCGCCGGCGATCGGCTCGCCATCGTCGGTGCCAATGGTGCCGGAAAGACCACGCTGCTGCGGGTCCTCGCGGGCATCTATCATCCGACCGCGGGCAGCGTAGACGTGCAGGGCCGCTGCCTGTCGCTGTTTGATCTCTCGGCCGGCTTCGACGAGGAGGCGACCGGCTACGAGAACATCATCCGGCGCGGGCTCGTGATCGGCGCGCGGCGCGCGGAGATCGATGCGCGACGGGCGGAGATCGCCGAGTTCACCGAGCTCGGCGACCGGCTCGACCTGCCGCTGCGGACCTATTCCAGCGGCATGATGCTGCGCCTGATCTTCGCGGTCGCCACGGCCGTCGAGGGCGAGATCGTTTTGCTCGACGAATGGATCGGCGTCGGCGACCAGCAATTCCGCCGCAAGGCGCGGCAGCGGCTCGACGAGATCGTCGCTCGCGCCGGCATCCTGGTGCTGGCCTCGCATGACGTCGATCTCATCAAGAGCACCTGCAACCGGGCGATCCTCTTGCAGGAGGGGCGCATTGTCGCGGCCGGCGCGACCGACGAGATTTTGAGCCGGTACCTCGGGACCGCTGGAAGGGACTAGAGAGGCGGCCGGTCTATCGCAGCGACTTCGCCGCCCGCGATACCCGCTTCGGCAAGTGAGGCGCGAAGCGCTGGGTTTTTCACGCCGTGTGGCGCTTTTTACGCCACATCCGTTGCATTGTATGCCGGTGCCTCAATGTCGAGCTGTGTGGCTTTCAAGCACTAGCGGTTCCCGATGCGGAACCCGTAGATGTACGTGCATGTACATGCTTGCAGCATCTAAGTCATTCTATTGGAGGTTTTATGAAAGTTAAGTTCGCCGCCGCCGCCGCCATTCTTCTGGCCTCGACTTCGATCGGTTACGCGGCCGACATGGCGGTCAAGGCGCCGTACATTGCGCCGGCCGCGGTCTGGAACTGGACTGGATTTTATCTGGGCGGCCACGTCGGCGCCGGTTGGGGCACCACCGAATCGTCGCTGACCGGCATCGGCGGCGTCGCGGTCCCCGGCGGCTTCGCCATCGCCCAAAACAGCCGCAGCGGTTTCCTCGGCGGCGGCCAGATCGGCTACAATTTCCAGTCTGGCTGGGCTGTTTTTGGCGTTCAGGGCGACTTTGACGGGATGGACGTGAAGGGCACGACGCCATGCCTGGGCGGTCTCGCTTCCTGTACTGCGAAGAGCGACTGGATGGGGACTGTCACGGGCCGGTTCGGTGGCGTCGTCGGCGATCGCACCCTTGTCTACGTGAAGGGTGGCGCAGCGTGGATGCACACCGACCACACTCTCGGCATTACCGCCGGTTTTGGTGGTCCCGGCGTGGGGTCTGTCAGCTCGAGCAGCACGGCGCTCGGTTGGGTGTTGGGCCTGGGCGCCGAATACGCGTTTGACCAGAACTGGAGCGCGTTCATCGAATACGACTATGTCGACTTCCAGAAGAAGAACATCGCACTCGACTTCTCGGCTTTCGGCGCTGGACCAGCGATCGCAAACGTCGATATCAAGAACAAGCTGTCGATCGCGAAGGTCGGCCTGAACTACAAGTTCGGCGGCCCGGTCGTCGCAAGGTACTGATCGTTCCTTCGCTCTCGTCGTAGTCAAAAGGCCCCGCTATGCGGGGCCTTTTTTTGCCTCGGGCCGGGGCCTCAAGGCTGTCAGAAGTTGGCGTGCAGATCAGACGAAGGCGGTTGCCTAAATCCCTGATCCCCTATATTGCTCCGCCCTCGTTGGGGCCACGTGGCGGAGTGGTTACGCGCCGGTCTGCAAAACCGTTTACTCGGGTTCGAGTCCCGACGTGGCCTCCATCACAAGCTCCTGATATTTCATTATAAATTTCGCTCGACTGCGGGCTCCACGGGGCGCGCAAGTGATTCCTGCCGAGCCGCGCACACCGGGTTTGCCCGGGGCTTGGCGGAAACCAGCGATTCAGGCCCGATGGCATAGACTTCGCATCTGCGAAGTGATGCATGTCCCATCAACGAGCGCTGGAGAGCACGTGGGCGAAATCGTCCGACTGATCCCGAAATCCGAGCTGGAGCGGGCTCGCCTCATTGCCGAGGCGCGCGCGATCTACGACAGCATCTTTCCGCCGGCCGCACCCGACCGGGCGCCGCAGGATGGCGAAGAGCGCGTCAAGACCTGAGCGGGGCCGACAGCAAAACGCCCGCGGAAGCGGGCGCATCGGCGGACGTTGGAAGTGGCCTCAGCAGGCCGCGTACCAGCCGTCCGGAAACGGCAGCAGGGGCCAGGCGCCCTCATTGTCATTGGCGGCCCTAAGCATTTCCTGGGGCGTTGCGGCGTACGACCACGAGCGGGGCACGAATTCCTCCTCCGGCAGTGGCGCGAAATCTTCGTTGATCATGGCGTCCCGGACGGTATCCAGCAGTAAGTTGAATTCGGCTTCGCTCATCACACCCTCGCAGAACGCGGATGGCGCAATGTCGCAAAGCCGGTTTGTTACCCGATTGAGCCGATCGATCGCATTTTAACGATCCGGCGATCGGGTCCCACTTAGTTAGCGATTTGTAAAAATCCCCGCGGGAACCCTAGGCGCACCTGGCGGGCTGGCCGTGTGAAAGAGATCACATTCTCCGCGGTTTATTTCTCCTACCCCTTCGCACACCCGGCCAATGCAGGCCGGGGATGGGCAGGGCAGACAGGAGACTTCGTCATGAAGGCAAGGTTCTTGCGGTTCGCAGGTCTGAAGAGCCGGGCGCGCCGCGCCTCGACGGTCGGGCTGTTCCTGACGTTGTTCGCCACCGCCGCCCAGGCGCAGCAGGGAACCCCGGAGCAACGCCGGGCCTGCACGCCCGACGTCTACCGACTCTGCGCCGGCGAGATCCCCAACGTCCGCGCCATCACGGCCTGCCTGCGCCGTAACCGGTCAAGCTTGAGCGAGGCTTGCCGCACCGTGTTCGATCAGGCCGGCGGCTAACATAGCTGGCCTGTGGATTTGTGCGCAGCAAGTGGCCCGCGCAGGCTCGCGAATCCGGCATGATCGGGCTGTGGATATGCTGCGGACAGGTTGTGAATTGCTGTGGATGCCGACCGCAGTTGCGTCGTCTCAGCGTCGCATCTCCGTCAGCAGGTGTCATATCTCTGTCAAATAACCTCATCATATCATTCGATGATGCGCGGATTGCTGCGTGATTCAGGAGGATTTTGTTCTCCCGAATTCGGATTAGCGTGCCGCAGCGTTCGGCGCCTGCGAGCAGTTTTTGTGCAGCCGCTTGCCCAAATCGCGGGCCCTCTCCATCCAATTTTTTGTACGCCCGCGGACAAGCTTTCCTGTCTGCACTCCACCTAGGCTTCCTTTCGAGATCTGGAACATGGCCACTGCCATGGCAATTCGAAGGAGCAGGAGATGGAGACACGGATATTGCCCCAGACATGGGGGATGTCGCGCGCGTTGCCATGGCGCAAGCTCGCGCTCGGCGCCGCCATCGCTTTCGGCCTCGTCGCCGCCGCACCGCTGCGTGCGCAGGCCGCGGCACCCGCCGCCTGCGCCGCGCTCCAGGACAAATATCCGGACTGGAAGGGCAAGACGCTCGTCAACGCCATCAACCCGCACACGCCGGGCTATGAGACCATCGATCCGAAGGATCCCAGCAAATATATCGGCTTCGACATCGATCTCGGCGAAGCCATCGGCGAATGCCTCGGCTTCAAGCTGACCTACAAGGCGGTGACGTTCGCGGCACTCCTGACCACGCTCGCGGCCGGACAAGCCGACATCGTCATCTCTGACATCTACGCCACCAAGGAACGCGCCAAGGCCGCCGACTTCATCACCTATTCGAAGGTGTTCGATGGCGTGCTGGTCGCCAAGGGCAATCCGAAGGGCATCAACGGCATCAACATGTCGATGTGTGGTGCGGCTGCCGCCGAAAACACCGGCTATGTCGAGGTGCCCCTGATCCAGGCGCTGATGCCGGAGTGCAAGAAGGCCGGCAAGCCCGAGCCGACCGTGCAGCTCTATGACAACAACGCCAACTGCATCCAGGCGATCCTCGCCGGCCGTGCCGACACCTATGTCAACGACGTCAACACCGTCGACAGCGCGGTCAAGGCCTATCCGGACAAGCTGGAAAAGGCGACCGCGGTGACGATCCCGTATTCGGTCGGCATCGCAGTCCCGAAGGACAAGCCGAAATTCCGCGATGCCGTGATGGCCGCGCTGATCGAGGTGCAGAAGGCCGGCACGCACATGGAGTTGCTGAAGAAGCACGGGCTCGATGTGGGCAACTTCAAGGAGCCGGACATTCTGACGGCTGACTGATGTCGCTGTTCCTCCATTACCTGAGCATGCCGTATCTGCTCGAGGGCATCGAGCTCACCCTCGAGGTGACGGCCCTCGGGCTCGGCGGCGGATTGATCCTCGGATTGATCCTCGCCGGCATGCAGCTCTCGCGCTTCTGGGGCCTGGCGGCGGTCGCCAGGGCCTACACCGTGATCTTCCGCGGCACCCCGCTGATCCTCCAGATGGTGTTCGCCTACGACGCGCTGCCGCATATCGGCATCAAGCTGCCGGCGGTGCTGGCCGCCGGCCTCGCGCTCGCCTGCAACGAGGCGCCGTTCATCGCGGAGATGCTCCGCGCCGGTGTGCTCGGCGTCGATCGCGGGCAGGTGACGGCAGGGCAGGCGCTCGGCATGACGCCGCGGATCCTGATGTGGCGGGTGATCGCGCCGCAGGCGATCCGCACCATGATTCCTGCGTTTGGCAACGAGGCCGTCAGCGCGCTGAAAAATTCCTCGCTGGCCTCCGTCGTCGCGGTCCAGGAGCTGACGCTGCGCTCGACCCAGCTCGCGTCCTCGACCTTCGATTTCTTCTCGATCTTCTTCGCCTCGGGCTTGCTGTACCTCGTGCTGACCTTCGCCATCAGTATCATTCAGCTGTTCGTCGAATGGCTGCTCGATCTCGACCGTACCAAGGGCCGCCAGCGCAAGTTTGCGGATTACCTGCCGTGGCGTCGCGTCGACATCGACACCAAGATCGAACCTGCGAGCGCTACCGTCGCCGAGCCAGCGCCGGCAGAGCTGCCCGACACGCCACCGCTGGCCCTCACGCGCGAGGAGCGCACGCGGCGTGCGGTGACGATCGCCCGCAACAACATCGCGGTTGAGACCAAGGACCTCACCAAGAGCTACGGCCCGCAAAAAGTGCTTGGCGGCCTCGATCTCACCGTCCGCGTCGGCGAGGTCGTCGCGCTGCTCGGGCCCAGCGGCTCCGGCAAGAGCACATTGCTCCGCTGCATCAATCATCTCGAAAGCTGGGACGGAGGCACGGTGCACGTCGGTGGCCGGCGCCTCGGTTTTGACGACAACGGCAAGCTGCTATCGCCGCGGGCGATTGCCAACGAACGGGCGACCGTCGGCGTCGGCATGGTGTTCCAGCAGTTCAATTTGTTCGCCCATCTCTCGGCCAAGGAGAACATTGCGGGGCCCCTGCGCTGGGTCCACGGCATGACCCGCATCGATGCCGATCGCCGCGCCACCGAGTTGCTCGGCCGCGTCGGCCTGACGCATCGCGCCGATGCACTGCCGCGGCATCTCTCCGGCGGCCAACAGCAGCGCGTCGCCATCGCCCGCGCACTCGCGCCTAACCCGAGCGTGCTGCTGCTGGACGAGCCGACCTCGGCGCTCGACCCTGAATTGGTCAACGAGGTGCTGGAGGTGATCCGCCGCCTCGCCATCGACGACGGCCTCACCATGATCATCTCGACGCACCAAATCCGCTTCGCCGACGAGGTCGCCGACCGCGTCGCGTTCCTCAGCGGTGGCGCGATCATCGAGGAGGGGCCTGCGCACGAGGTGCTCTCCAATCCCCGCAATCCGCTGACCGCGCGTTTTCTCAGCGTGATGGAAGCCGACAAGACACCAGAGGCGGTCGGATGAGCGCCGCATCCGCAAGGTTCAAGACTCCCGAAGAGGCCATCTCATGAAGCATGTCACGCTGCCGGTTTCGCCAAAGACCGTCCACTGGGGCTATTTCTCCAAGATCGTCGCGCCGGCCCTGACGCTGCGCTCCGGCGATCGCGCCACCATCGAGACGCTGACCCATCATGCCAATGACGATTACGAACGCATGATATCAGGCGATCCCGGCGCCGAGAGCGTGTTCCAGTGGACCCGCGAGCACAAGGCCGTGGCGCGTCGTGGTTCGGGGCCGACCGAAGGCCCGTTCATCCGCGGTGCAGGCGAGGGGATCGGCGTGCATCTCCTCACCGGGCCGGTCGCGATCGAAGGCGCCGAACCCGGCGACATTCTCGAAGTGCGTATCCTCGATATCAGGCCGCGGCCGAGCTGCAGCGCCTGCCACGCCGGCCGCTGCTTCGGCTCCAACGTCGCGGCCAACTGGGGCTTTCACTATCACGATTTGATCGAGGAGCCGAAGCCGCGCGAGGTCGTCACCATCTTCGAGCTCGACACCTCGGGCGAGCCCTATGCGAAGGCGGTCTACAACTATGTCTGGACGCCGCAGACCGACCCCGACGGTATCGTGCATCCGACCATCGACTATCCCGGCGTCCGCGTCGATCACGCCACCATCAGGAAGCGCGAGAACATCCTCGCAAGCGTAAAGGTCCCCGCGCGCCTGCACTTCGGCACGATGGGGCTCGCGCCGTCAGAGGCCGATTTCGTCAGCTCGATCCCGCCGAGCTATACCGGCGGCAATATCGACGACTGGCGCATCGGCAAGGGCGCGCGGATGTTCTATCCGGTCGCAGTCCCCGGCGCCTATTTCTCGGTCGGCGATCCCCATGCCGCCCAGGGCGACAGCGAACTCGGCGGCACCGCGATCGAGACCTCGCTCACCGGCGATTTCGAATTCATCCTGCACAAGAAGGCCGATCTCGCCGGCACCAGCCTCGAAGGCCTCGACCATCCCATGCTCGAGACCGATCAGGCCTGGTCGTTCTACGGCTTCACCTATCCGAACTATCTCGCCGCGCTTGGGGCCGAGGCGCAAACCGAGATTGCCAATCATTCGAGCCTCGACCGTGCGATGCGCGATGCATTCCGCAAGCTGCGCCGGTTCCTGATGACCGTGCATGGCCTGAGCGAGGACGAAGCGATCTCGCTGCTGTCGGTCGGCGCTGATTTCGGCGTCACCCAGGTCGTCGATGCCAATTGGGGCGTCCACGGCACGATCCGCAAGAACATGTTCCGGTGCGACTAATCTATTGAGGGATATTCCGTTTTCGGGGTGAGGGCGTGAAAAAGGAAGGGTATCTTCGACCCGTCGCTGCGACGGATGAGCGCGTTCGTCTGGCACAGAGGTTGCTTCGATCCACTGCAATCTGGGTCGATCCGATGAGTTTCCGTCCCTTCACGAGCGAGTCCTACGCGCAAGACGACCGCCCGGAAGCCTGGCGGGACGTGCTGGCCGCCGTCGGCCTGCAACCGGCGGGCGGCCACTCTTTCTTTGACGGGCACGCGACAGCGTCCCATCGCCATGCTGCAGGCGTCGCGCTGACGCGGATGGCCGCGGGGGCCCAAACGATCGGTCCACTCTCGCAAGCGAACGAGGATATTCCGATCGCGCTGATGCCCGTCGAGGACGGCATGGTGCTGAAAAGCGCCGGCGGCCACCGCATCGTTCCCGTCGGCCATCTCGTGCTGCTGCCGCGCAGCGGCGACTGGAGCATCGTGTTCCAGCGCGACATGCGCGCGATCGTGCTGTCGGTGACCTCCGCAGCGCTGCACGGCCGGCTCTCGGGCAAGCCGCGGCTCGGCGAGCCTCGCGTCGTTTCGCCCAGTGGCTTCGCCGATGTGTTCGCGCGGCTGCTGGATGCGACGGCGCGTACACTCGACACCTTGAGCGATGCCGAATGGAATGCGGTCGCGCAAAGCCTCGTCGATCTGCTCCTGACCCTTGCACATCAACTGGCGGCCTCGACATCCGATGCCGGATCGAGCGCGACGCAATCGGCGCTCCTGCACCGGATCTGCCAGACCATCGAGCGTCGGCTCGACGATCCCGAACTGGTGCCGGCGCGTGTCGCCCAGGCCGAGGGGATTTCCGAGCGCTATCTGCAAAAACTATTCGAGACGGTCGGCGACAATTTTACCCATTACGTCCGCGAGCGCAGGCTCCAGCGCGCCTGGGCCGATCTGTCCAATCCGGTTGAAGCGCATCGATCGATCTCGGAAATCGCCTACGCCTATGGCTTTGGTGACTCCGCGCATTTCAGCCGCGCCTTCCGCCACCGCTTCGGCCTGCCGCCGCGCGAGTTTCGCCAGCAGGAGGCGGAGCGCGCGACGTTGCAGCACGGCGTCGCCGGCCAGCGCGGCTGGCCGCAGGAGGCGCTGGCGCAGCTGCGCACGCATCAGAGCGTGGAAGCCCGCAGCAACATTTCCCGCGCGGACGCCGAAGAGCCGAGAACCGCCGGGCGCAAGCATCACTATCTCCCGGTCGAGGCCGGCCGCATTCATTGGGGCTATTTCAGCCGCTCATTGTCGCCGCAGATCGAGATCGCCTCCGGCGACACCATCACCATCGAGACACTGACCCAGCACGCCTCCGACGCGCCTGAGATGATGATTGCGGGCGATGCCGGCGCCGAAAGCGTGTTCGGCTGGACGCGAGAGAAGAAGAACGTCGATCGCCGCGGCGCCGGGCCCATGGATGCGAGCGTATTCGGCCGCGGTGCCGGCGAGGGGTTTGGCGTGCACATCTGCACGGGGCCGGTGGCGGTGAAGGATGCCCAGCCCGGCGACGTGCTGGAGGTGCGCATCCTCGACATCGTGCCGCGCGCAAGCCGCAGTCCGAACCATGCGGGCCGGGTGTTCGGCTCTTCGGTCGCGGCCTGGTGGGGCTATCACTACAACGAGTTTCTCGGCGGTCCCAAGCCGCGCGAAATCGTCACCATCTACGAGATTTTTGACGATCCCAGGGAGCCCCACGCTCGCGCGCTTTATTCCTACCGCTGGGAGCCGCAGACCGATCCGTTTGGCGTCGTGCACGCCACCTACGACTATCCCGGC
The DNA here is from genome assembly GCF_900109945.1 of Bradyrhizobium sp. OK095. Taxonomy (GTDB): domain Bacteria; phylum Pseudomonadota; class Alphaproteobacteria; order Rhizobiales; family Xanthobacteraceae; genus Bradyrhizobium. Next base: position 148,599 of record NZ_FOBX01000012.1, on the reverse strand, counting down.
GTCCCCGTTGCGCCCGCCACGATCAAGCGTCGCCATGCCGTGCTCGACGGCATTCGCATTCCGCTGCGTCCGCATTTCGGCGTGATCGCGGTGGCGCCGCGCGAGGTCGATTTCGTCGACTCCGTGCCGCCGTCCTATTTCGGCGGCAATCTCGACAATTGGCGGCTGGGAAAGGGGGCTACCGTCTATCTTCCGGTCTCGGTGCCCGGCGCGCTGCTGTCGGTTGGCGATTCCCACGCCACCCAGGGCGACGGCGAACTCAGCGGCACCGCTATCGAATGCTCGATGACCGGCACGTTCGAGGTGATCCTGCACAAGAAGGCCGATCTTGCCGGCCAACCCTTCGCCGATCTGTCTTATCCCCTGATCGAGACCGAGACAGACTGGGTGCTGACAGGCTTCAGCCATCCGAACTATCTCGCCGAATTCGGCGCGCAGGGCCAGAGCGAGGTCTACGCAAAATCCTCGCTCGACCTCGCCATGAAGGATGCGTTCCGCAAGATGCGGCGCTTCCTGATGAACGTGAAGGGTCTCAGCGAGGACGAGGCGATCGCGCTGATGTCGGCCGCGGTCGATTTCGGCGTCACCCAGGTCGTCGACGGTAATTGGGGTGTGCACGCCATCCTCAGCAAGCGCCTGTTTCAGGACGCGCCTTAACAAGGACAGCTCACGTGAAATTCCACATGATCAGTGGCGGACCGAAGCCGGTCGCGCCCTTCAGCCACGCCGTCGAGACCGACGGCTTTGTCTTCGTCACCGGCCAGATGCCGGATACGCCGCAAACGCCGGGCGTGCTGCCCGACGGCATCGTCGCGCAGACGCGAGCCGTGATGGAGAATTTGAAGGTGGTTCTCGCCGGCGTTGGCCTCGGCCTCGAGCATGTCGTGATGACGCGCATCTACCTGACGCGCTTCAAGGAAGACTACGCCGCGATGAACGAGACCTATCGCACGCACTTCCCATCGGACCGGCTGCCGGCCCGCACCTGCGTCGGCGTCACCGGGCTCGCCTACGATGCACTGATCGAGATCGATCTGGTGTGCCGGCGGCCGTGAGGCCGGCTTTCGTAGCCCGGATGAGCGAAGCGACATCCGGGACGGGGCCAACGAACGTTCCCCGGATGTCGCTTCGCTCATCCGGGCTACAAGACCTTGCGTTGCCCGTCGGGCAAAACACACAAACAACGGGTCAATCCGCTCGCGTCAAAATATTCGCCTTTACAGAAATTCGGCTTTGTCGCATTCTCCCGCCACCTCATCCCCAGTCAGAGGGGCGTATCGCGATCGTCACGAAACGCGGGATGGGCCGTGGTGGACGCTGACCATACCGGCGCGAAGGGCATCGCAGGGCGGGCAACCGTGAGCGATAACCGCGCGCACACGACCGGTGCGGTTGGCGTACGGCAAAACCGTGTCGTCCTGACGCCCGGGGTCTGTGCGTCAAGTCTTGCGGTGATGTGGCGGCCCGACCGGGTCCGCGCATCGATCATCTGCAAGGCGACGGGGGCAATAGTGCATCGCTCCCCGGGGAGAGCTCGGCATAAGCCGTAAAACCGCTACGCAGGGAAGGCCGGATGTTTGGCTTCACCTGTATGCCGCTGTGCAGCTTTTTGTAGCCACCATTCGCACAGTGGACCGTGGGTGCCCGGCCGGCACCCGGTCTTCCCTGCGCCCTCTGACAGAGGAGGGTGGGACGATGCAAAGCTCGGGCGAGACAGGCCGCGAGGACGCTGAGGTATGCTGCAAGTTGATCAAAAGCAGCGCGTTCGCTCGCTCCGTCATTGCGAGCGCAGCGAAGCAGTCCTGAGTGTCACCGCGGAGAGGCTCCTCGCAATGGCGACTATCCGGTACCTAACGAGTGTCCTTTTGATGTGGCAGATCATGCTGCGACAGAGCGGCTTACTCTATTCGATATATACGAGAAGTTTTGTCAGGTTAGGGACCGCAAAAGCGCCAGACTTGTATCGCAGGCATTCTTCGTCAGCGCAGTTATATTCTCCGCATTGCAGTCCACCGACGCCAGTGGCCCCGGCCTTGGTGTAGTCAACTTGGCTAGCGTAGAGACGGAAGCAGCCCAAAGTCAGATGCCGCTTCTGGAAGGCATCTGTATATTTTGCAAAGCCGAAGATATAGATCCACAGATTCCCATTCCGGATCTTATTTATCTCTACTCCGGGAATTTGCAGGGAAAAGTTCGGCAGGGTTGCCTTGGGCAAGAGAACATAGCTGGAGGAATCGCCACTTGGGCTCCACAAGGGCGGAATTGGGTGGCTGCCCACCGGGACCTGAAGCAAGGTACCGCCGATTTGCAGATCGTGCGTTTCGGTGTTGCCGCTATTCTCCCACAAGGTACCGATCTTATAGGCAATATCGGAGCCGGATATCGTAGGACCGACAGCGAAAAAAGTAATGTCTCGAACAGCCACGAAGGCTCTTTGCGATGCGCGCTGAGTTTCGTCGGTCCAATAAAAAATGAAAGCGTGCGCGACGAGCACCAGAAAAGTGATGCCACCTACGAACAGCAAACCTGCGGTGAGCTTAACAAGGTTTCGCTCATTGCGATGGTGCTCGGTCTGATCGTCTTGATCTTGCGGGGATTTGCCGCAGCATCTGGCTTCGAGTGCCGGTGGTTCGGGCGTAGCAACTTGCGCGTCAGCTTTCTCGGAATGGTCGCGTTTTTCTGCGCTGTTGTTGGCGTTAGCTGCTTGCTTATTTCGGTTGCGTCTATCGCCCCGCTTTAACATCTAACACCCTTTGATCGACGTTCCGAAAATGTTTGCGTTGAAGCGGCTATGATAGCGGAACTGAAGCTCCGCGACGGTCAGCACCAAATGAGCGACGCGAAACCACTCGCGCTGAGGCATTACAGCGCGTCCCGGACAAGCTTTCATTTCGCCTCAAATTGCAACCCGAGAGTGCAAGAAGTCTTGATCGGCGGTGATCTAGAGGTGATCACCCGCCTTGAACGCGGGCCTGAGCCGCCGCGACAAACCGATAGAGTGCACAAGGATCAGTGGAACGTGATCGTAGCTCCTCTTCCTAAAGCACCAAAATGGTGCTTTAGTGCTTTCTATGAGCCAGTCGCCCCGAAACGCGCCGTCTGCGCTGCGTTACAGGCTTGCCCCTGACCCGGCCGCCAAGGCCGCCATGGAGGCGACGTTCAGGGCCTATGACCGCATGATGGAGATCCTCGACGAGGTCGCGCGGAGTCACAATGTGGGCTCCAATGTCGTCCTGCTGCATGCCCATGCCTATGAGCCGATCCGGAAAGAAACCGCATTGCCGTCGCGGCTGGTGACGCTGGGTCTGCGCGACCGTGCCGATTATCGCGCCGCCCATGGTCGCCGCCTGCCGCTCGACGACAAGCTCGCCAAAATCAAGGGCCCCGCCACCATTTCGATTTCAACCGTGCAAGGGCGCTTCAGCGTGCCCTTCGACTACGCCGGCTACGCCGAGGGCTGGGGGCAAAGCGTGCCCGCGCACCTCATCCGCACCGACGACGGCTTCGAAGTTCACTACGGCGTCACGCCGAACAATCTGCCAGAGGAGGAGAATGCCATGGATACCATTGCTGCCGCCCCCGAAAATTTCCTGTCCCGGGTCGGACGTCTGATCGCCGGCATTGCCTATGACGCGATCGAGCAGGCGGAAGGCAAGAACAAGCTTGGGGTGGTCGGACAGGCCATCCGCGAGATCCAGCGCGCCGAGAGCGAGGCCCGCGATGCGCTCGCATTGGCGCGGGCCGAGGAATACCGCCTCAACGCGCGCCGCACCGAGATCGAACGCGAGATGACCGATCTCGCGCCCAAGATCGAGGGTGCGATCGCTGATGGCCGCGACGATCTCGCCCGCGCCGGCATCGCGCGGCAAATGGATATGGAGGCGCAGTTCGAGGTGCTCTCCCGCGCCATCGACGAGAACAACGAGAAGATCGAGCAATGCGTGACATCGCTGCGCGCGGTGCTGTCGGCGCTCCAGGATGCCGAGCAGCGTCGCGCCGATCTCGCAAAGAGTGAGGCGGCTGCAAGCCACCAGGCCTCGACGTCGCCGCGGAAGCCGGGCGGCAGCTCCGCGGCGGCGAAGGCGCTGCGTGCGAGCAGGGCGGTGGCGCGCGCCACCGGCGTGCCGCAGGGCATCCCGTATTCGAGCGACATCGACGAGCTCAGCACGTTGCATCGCGACAAGGAGATTGCAGCGAGGCTGGCGCGGTTGAAGTCGCGCTCCTGAGTCATGCATCATGAGCGCTCTGCTCGAACATGTAATGTCGCCGGAGGTGAGGCCGTTCGCGATCGCGGCGGCCATGATCCTCATCGTCGGCTCGATCGAAGTGGTCTCGATGCTGATCGGGGCCTCGCTGAGCGAGATGCTCGGCACCAGCATTGATTTCAGTCACCCCAGCGACAATGGGGTGATCAACGCGATCTCCTGGATCAATGTCGGCGGCGTCCCGCTGCTGATCTTCCTGTTGCTGGTGCTCGGCGCGTTCTCGATCACCGGCTTCCTGATCCAGGATGTCGCGCGGATGGTCGCCGGCCCCTTGCCGGCAAGCATCGCCTCGATCGGGGCCGTCGCTGTGTCGGTGCCGCTCGTTCGCGCCGCCAGTGGCGCCATCGCGCGGATCATTCCGAAGGATGAAAGCTATGTCATCGGCCTCGGCGATCTCGTCGGTCGCGTCGGCGAGGTCGTCATCGGTCCTCTCGACCAGGGGCCGCCCGGCCGCGTCAGCGTCGCCGACATCCATGGCAACCGCCATTTCGTCTGGGCGGTCGCCGCACCGTCATCATCGCCCCTGCCGCAGGGAACTATGGTCCTGCTGGTCGATCGCGCCGGTACCCGTTTCGTCGCGGTGAAGGCCGAGGATGAACTCAAACCGTCCAAACCGCCTCTAAGCAGCTAGCAAGCCATTTATCGGAGAAAGTCATGTTCGACATCGCAGTCCCGGCCATGATCGGCGTCGCGCTGATCGTCGTTTTGGGCATCGTCTTCACCATTCTCTACAAGCGTGCCACGCGTGACGAGGCCTTCGTGCGCACCGGCCTCGGCGGCAAGAAGGTCGTGCTCGACGGCGGCGCCATGATCCTGCCGATCTTCCACTCCTATGCCAGCGTCAATCTGAAGACGCTGCGGCTGACCGTCGAGCGCAAGGAACGGGAATCCCTGATCACCAGAGATCGCCTGCGCGTCGACATCGTCGCGGAATTCTACGTGCGCGTCCGTCCCGACGATGAGAGCATCGCGCTGGCAAGCCAGACTCTGGGCGCGCTGACCAACGACGCTGAAGCGCTGCGCAACCAGGTCGAGGCGAAATTCGTCGACGGCCTGCGCTCGGTGGCGGCGACCATGAGCATCCTCGAGCTTCAGGAGAAGCGCTCCGACTTCGTCAAGCACGTGCAGGCCACGGTCGAGTCCGACGTGAAATCGAACGGGCTCGAGCTGGAATCGGTGTCGCTGACCAAGCTCGATCAGACCGACGTCAAATTCTTCAACCCGGAGAACTTCTTCGACGCCGAAGGTCTGACCCAATTGAAGACGGTTACCGAGACCCGTCGCCGCGACCGCAACGCCATCATGCGCGACAACGAAGTGGCGATCGCACAGAAGGACCTCGAGGCGCGGCAGCAGACGCTGACCATCGAGCGGACCAAGAAGGAGGCCGAGCTGTCGCAGGAGCGCGACGTCGCCAACAAGACCGCGAGCACCCGCGCCGAGGTCGCAACCGCGACGCAAACCGCGCGCCTGACCGAGGAGAATGCCCGCATCGATACCGACCGTGCCGTTGCCGAGAAGGAGGCGGGCGCCAAACAGGTCAAGGAGACCGCGGTGATCGAGTCGGACCTGGCGATCAACAAGCGCAAGACCGACGCCCAGCGCGAAATCCAGATCGCCACGCAGGAGAATGAGATCCAGATCGCGGCCAAGAGCAAGCAGACCTCCGAAGCCGTCACCGAAGCCAAGACCGCCGAGGCGATTGCCGTCTCCGCGGAGGAGAAGGTCGTGACCGCGCGCGCCGTCGAGGTCGCCGACCGTGCCCGTCTCACCCAGGTGCTTGCGGCACGAACCGAGGCCGAGCGCAGATCGACCGAGCTGATCGTCGCGGCCGAAGCCGATAAGAAGGCGTCGCTCGATCGCGCCGAGGCCGTCAAGACGCTGGCAACAGCCGAAGCCGAATCCAACAAGATCAAGGCGGTCGGTGTCAGGAACATCGGCGAGGCCGAAGCCGCCGTCATCACGCTCAAGAACGAGGCGCAGAACAAGCTCGGCGCCAACGTCATCGATTTCGAGATCGCCAAGAAGCGGATCGAGATCATGCCCTCGGCGCTCGCCGAGATGGTCAGACCGATCGCCAACCTGAAGGACGTCCGCATCCTCCACACCGGCGGCGCGTTCGGCGGCAATGGCGCAGGCGGCGGCAATGTCGGCTTCGGCGAAGGTCTTGCCGGCGAGCTCCTCAAGGTGCACGCGCTGCGTCCGATGATCGACGAGATCCTGCGCCAGGGCGGCTTTGCGCCGGGCGACGATCCCGTGAAGACGCTGGTGAATGCCGTGACGGGAAAGAGCAACGGCGCCGCGGTCCCGGCGCCCGCGCCGGAGAAAACAAACTCCGCCGATCTATGAATGCCGGTTCATTGCTGCGGAGAATTCGAATCGATATGAACTGGCTCGTTGCGCGTCTCGCGTCGCGCAACGAGCCAGGGTGCGGATCGATGGCGTGTTGAACCTCTCGATCTGGCACCGGACGAATCCTTCGAGGCAACGCCATTTGTTGCCACGGCGCCTGCGCCGATCGACGTCAGGCGCCGGAGCCTGTTTCGATCCGGAGAATTTCACATGAAGTATTTTCTGTCTGGACTGCTCGCGATCGGACTTGCGATCGCCGCTACGCCGTCATTCGCGGCCGACGCCCGTAACGTCACCGTCGTCAACGAGACCGGCTATGCCATCAAATTCCTGGGCTTCAACGCGCCCGACGACGGCATGGACGAATGGGACAACGAGCTCGACAAGGTTTTGCAGAACCAGGCCAGCACCTATGTCGAGTTCGACGAGGACGACGAGGGCTGCGTCTGGAACATCCGCGTCGACTGGCAGAACTATGACGAGACCGTGCTCTGGAAGAACGTCAACCTCTGCAAGATGACCGCGCTTCGGTTGCGCTACGACCCCGGCACCAAGACCACGTCTTTCACCGCCGAATAGTTGCGGCGCTCATGACCCGAGGAGGGGCCGCCAAGAACTTCAGGAAGCCCCTTCCTCGATGCGTTGCGGACGATGGCGAATTCGTCCTTTGCAAGCGCAACCGGCTTTGTTATACGCAGCCGCGCGCGAACGAACGGTTCGCCTTTTCCTCGGTAGCTCAGCGGTAGAGCATCCGACTGTTAATCGGATGGTCGCAGGTTCGAATCCTGCCCGGGGAGCCAAATTCCGCTTGAAATTCAATGGCTTGAGATCGTGCCCTGATGTGGCGCGCGATGTCGTTCGAGCAGGATCTCAACGGCGGTCCAGCTAATCCGCCGCAGAATCGCGTTCAACCAGATGTGTACGCTGAAGGCTTCGCCACCGCGCGGGCGGCACCAAATCGACTCAATTCAAATCGACCTTCGCAAGCGCCGGATTTTTACGGAGCTGATTCCCATGCCCGACATCCAGATCGACCGTGTCCAACTGGCTCCCTCGATTCTGCCGGCCGACATTCCCGAGCTCAGCGACGATCAATGCATCGCCTGCCTCAAGCGCGCGGTCGAGACGCCCGATTCGGCACGGCTGGATGAGGTCGCCGCCCTGATCGGCCGCCTCGCGGTGACGATCGAATAGTCCATCCCGCTCCCTGATGCGGCGCGTCGCGGATTCGCTGGCCGGCGAGGCCAACGGCCATGTTGCGTTTTCGCCGGGCATGTTCCAAAGATGCCGCCAACTCATCTCAGCGGCATCGTCCGCATTTCAGGGTCCGCAAATGTCCGGTTTCTCGACCGCGCGCCTCAAAATGGTCGATGGCCAGGTGCGCACCAGTGACGTCACCGATCGCAATGTTCTCGACGCCATGCTCGCGGTTCCGCGCGAGGCATTCGTGCCCGCGGCCAAGCAGGCCTTGGCCTATCTCGACCTCGACCTTGATGTCAGCGAAGGCGGCGCCAAGCGATTCCTGATCAAGCCGCAGCTGACCGGCAAGCTGCTCCAGGCCGCCGAGATTGGCGAGGGCGACAACGTGCTGGTGGTCGGTTGCGCCACAGGCTATCTCGCCGCGCTGATGGCCAAGCTGGCCAAACAGGTCACGGCGACCGAGTGCGATTCGGCTCTGGCCGCGAAGGCTAAGGACGCTTGTGCCAGCCTCGGGCTCGCCAACGTCACCTGCAAGGCTGCCTCCTGCTCCGAGGGCGATTCATCTGCCGCTCCCTATGATGTGATCATCCTCAATGGCGCCACCGAGGTGACGCCGGAGGGGCTGCTCGGGCAGCTTAGGGAGGGCGGGCGTCTGGTGGGGGTGTCGGCCGAATCCAGGCCGCCGCGGGCCATGATCGTGACCCATACCCACGGCGAATTCGGCCATCGGGCGCTGTTCGATGCCGCAGCCCCGGTCCTTCCCGGGCTGGAACGGGCCGCCGCCTTCGTCTTCTGACGGCCCGTTTGGCGGCTTTGGCCTGTTAAAATCCCGTTCTGAATCAGAAGTGTGGCCGGGATGCTGCACGTGAAGAGTTTCCACTGGGAACTACCTTGAGGTAGTTCCGTCGCGCTCGACCACGTCCTATGTTGCGGCGGGGCAACGACTCCACTGGTAGACGGTAACCCAGCTCGCGGGCACGAGCCGGGCGTTAGAATGAACGGAATTTCAGGGATGCATGGGGTGAAGCTCTTCACCGGAGCTGCTGTTTCGGTCCTGTTGCTGGCGCTTGCAGGGCCGACGCCTGCCTTGGCGGATACGATCGAGGCGGCGCTGGTGCGCGCCTATCAGAACAATCCGCAGCTCAACGCACAGCGCGCTCAGGTGCGCTCGACCGACGAGAATGTGCCGCAGGCGCTGTCGGGCTATCGGCCCAAGGTCAATGTGACCCTCGGCACCGGGTATCAATATCAGGACACCCAAGCTGCGCAGAAGGGCACTCCGTTCTATGGCGTCCCCCAGTCCAACAGCGCCAGTCTGACCGTCAACCAGACGCTCTACAACGGCAATCAGACCGCCAACAGGACGCGCGTGGCGGAGAGTCAGGTCTCGGGGTCCCGCGAGGCGTTGCGTGTGCTCGAGCAGACGGTCCTGCTACAGGCTGCCACGAGCTACATGGACTATTTGCGTGATGCGGCAACGCTCGAAGTTCAGCGCAGCAACGTGCGCGTGCTCGAGCAGACGCTCAAGCAAACCCGCGATCGCTTTAACGTCGGCGAGGTCACGCGCACAGACGTGGCGCAATCCGAGGCGCAGCTGGCTGCCGGCAGGACCCAGGCCCTGACCGCCGAATCGAATCTCACGACGACGCGCGCGAACTTCCGCCGGATCATCGGCAACGAGCCGACCAACCTTGCCCCGGGCTCGCCGGTCGATCGCTTCCTGCCCGGGACGCTCGCATCCGCGGTCAATCTCAGCCTGGTGGAGAACCCCAACGTCACGGCTTCGATGTTCGGCATCGACGTCAACTATCTCCAGGTCAAGATCAACGAAGGCGCGCTGCTGCCGACGGTCACGGTCCAGGCTGCTGTCAGTACGGCCTATCAGCAGACCCTGTCGGTTTTCCGAACGAATACCGCGTCCGCCATCGCGACAGCCTCGATTCCGATCTTTCAGGGCGGCGCGGAATATGCGCTGATCCGGCAATCGAAAGAGAACCTGGCGCAGCAGCGCCTGAACCTCGAAACCACCCGCGATCAGACCCGCGCCAACGTTGTGCAGGCCTGGGGCCAGTTGGAAGCCGGCAAGGCGCAGGTGCAGTCCGCACAGGCTCAGGTCACGGCCTCCGAGATCGCGCTGAACGGCGTGCGCGAAGAAGCCAAGGCCGGCCAGCGCACCACGCTCGACGTGCTCAACGCGCAGCAGGCGCTGGTCAACGCGCGCGTTGCGCTCGTCACTGCCCAGCACGACCGCGTGGTGGCGTCCTATTCGGTGCTCAACGCGACCGGTCGTCTCGCGCCTCAGGTGCTTGGCCTTAACACCAACGTCTACGATCCGAGCGTGCACTACCAGCAGATCCGCGACAGCTGGGCCGGCGTGCGGATACCTGACGGACGCTAAAGTCCCGTAGTGATCCGGTCGGCCTCGCAAACAGCCGAGGCCGACCAGCGCTTTGCTTGCATTCATCAAAATCCCTGACATAGCCTTGCCAAGAGGATGCGGGTCGATTCGCCCCGCACCCGATGTCGTGTGCGTAAAGCTTGAGTGCCGAGGGCAGGGGCGCACCGCCGCACGTTGAGCCGTGAACTGGGGACAAGTCGGGCCGCCGCGACGAAAATGTCGGGGCGTCCGTCCGGAACCGGCCAATCCTGTCGTGCTTGGTGTAAAACAACGCATGCGAGGGCGTTGATGATGTGGAGTCGGAGATGACGCAGCCAGCAAAGGTCACAGAACCCTCGATGGAGGAGATTCTGGCCTCGATCCGGCGCATCATTGCCGACGATGAGGCGAAGCCGCCGCCGGCAGAAGCTGCGAAGCCCGCGCCGGCGCCAGCTGCTGCTGCGCCAAAACCGCAGGCGATGAACGACATTCCGCCCTCCAAGGTTGCCCCCGCCAAGCCTGCTGCCGAGAAGCCTGCCCCACCGCCGGCCGCGAAGCCCGCGCCGGCGCCGCCGCCGCCCGCGCCTCCGGTGGATGCATCCAATAACCAGGACGATATCGACGCGCTGCTGGCAGGGCTCGACACAGCCACGCCTGCGCCCGAGGTTCGAGCTCCGGAACCCGAGCCGGAGCCCGAGCCCGACGTGCTTGAATTGACCGACGAGATGGCCGTGGACCCGGAGCCGACACCGGCCCCGCCGCCGCCGAGTTTCCGCAGGGTCGAGCCGCGCGACGATCTCGAATTCGCCGAAGCGCCGCCGCCGCGCCCCACGCCGCCACCGTCCTATGCGCCGGTGGACTTCGATGCCCCGCCATTGCCGCCGCAGCAGCCGATCCTGGCGCAATCGACGGTCTCCGCGGTCGAATCGGCCTTCAACTCACTGGCCCATACGGTGCTCAGCAGCAACGCGCGGACGCTGGAGGATCTGGTCAAGGAGATGCTGCGCCCGATGCTGAAATCCTGGCTCGACGACAATCTGCCGGGCCTCGTCGAACGCATCGTGAAGGCCGAAATCGAGCGAGTCTCGCGCGGCGGACGCTGAACCAGGCCGCGCGGCCCCGATAAAGCCCTGCTCCTGTGTCATATTGGACCTGCCAGTCGGGCCGGAAAGCCTTATTGCCGCTGAGCTTTCCGTTGACTTGAGCCCCGCGCGCGGCTTTCTACCAGCCCCATGATCGAGAAAAATTACCAGCCCGCCGATATCGAAGCCCGCATGTCCATCGTCTGGGAGGACAGCCTTGCCTTCAAGGCTGGCCGCCCCGACCGCCGTGACGCGGTACCCTTCACCATCGTGATCCCGCCGCCGAACGTGACGGGCTCGCTGCACATGGGCCACGCCCTCAACAACACGCTCCAGGACATCCTGTGCCGGTTCGAGCGCATGCGCGGCCGCGACGTGTTGTGGCAGCCCGGTACCGACCATGCCGGCATCGCCACCCAGATGGTGGTCGAGCGCCAGCTGATGGAGCGCCAGCAGCCCGGCCGCCGCGAGATGGGCCGCGAGAAGTTTTTGGAGCGGGTCTGGAAGTGGAAAGCCGAGAGCGGCGACACCATCATCAACCAGCTCAAGCGGCTGGGTGCGTCCTGCGACTGGTCGCGCGAGCGCTTCACCATGGACGAGGGCCTGTCCAAGGCCGTCGTCAAGGTGTTCGTCGAGCTGCATCGTGACGGACTGATCTACAAGGACAAGCGGCTGGTGAACTGGGACACCAAGCTGCTCACCGCGATCTCCGATCTCGAGGTGCAGCAGACCGAGGTCAAGAGCAGCCTGTGGTATCTGCGCTATCCGATCGAGGGCAAGGTTTTCAGCCCCGAGGATCCCGCGACCTTCATCGTCGTCGCCACCACGCGCCCCGAGACCATGCTCGGCGATACCGGCGTCGCCGTGCATCCCGACGACGAGCGCTATCAGAAGCTGGTCGGCAAGAACGTGATCCTGCCGCTGGTCGGCCGCAAGATTAAGATCGTCGCCGACGACTACTCCGACCCGGAGAAGGGTTCGGGCGCCGTGAAGGTGACGCCGGCGCATGACTTCAACGATTTCGAGGTCGGCAATCGCCACGGCCTGCGCCGCATCAGCGTGCTCGACAAGGAAGGCTGCCTCGATCTCCTCGACAACGAGGATTATCTGCGCGGCCTGCCGGAAGGCGCCTCGCAATTCGCCGAGGAGTTCAACAAGGTCGATCGCTTCGCGGCGCGCAAGCGCATCGTCGAGCGGCTGGAATCGTTCGGCTTCGTCGAGCGGATCGAGCCACATACCCACATGGTGCCGCACGGTGATCGCTCCGGCACGGTGATCGAGCCCTATCTCACGGACCAATGGTACGTCGACGCCAAGACACTGGCCAAGCCAGCGATCGCCGCGGTGCGTTCGGGCGAAACCACCTTCGTGCCGAAGAATTGGGAAAAGACCTATTTCGAGTGGATGGAGAACATCCAGCCCTGGTGCATCTCGCGCCAGCTCTGGTGGGGTCATCAGATCCCGGCCTGGTATGGTCCGGACGGCAAGGTCTTCGTCGCCGAGACTGAGGAAGAGGCCGTCAGCCACGCGCTCGGCTATTACGTCGAGCAGGAGGTCATCACGGCCGAGCAGGGCCGCGAGATGGCGCTCGACCGCAACAAGCGCGAAGGCTTCATCACCCGCGACGAGGACGTGCTCGACACCTGGTTCTCCTCGGCACTGTGGCCGTTCTCGACGCTCGGCTGGCCCGAAGATGCGCCGGAGGTGAAGCGCTATTATCCGACCAATGTGCTGGTCACAGGCTGGGACATCATCTTCTTCTGGGTCGCCCGCATGATGATGATGGGCCTTCACTTCATGAAGGAGGCGCCGTTCTCGACGGTCTACATCCACCGCCTCGTCCGTGACGAGAAGGGCGCCAAGATGTCGAAGTCGAAGGGCAACGTCATCGATCCGCTCAATCTGATCGACGAATACGGCGCCGATGCTCTCCGCTTTGCGTTGGCACGCGAGGCGGCCCATACGCATGACATCAAGCTGTCGTCGCAGCTTGTCGAGATCAATCGCAATTTCGCGACCAAGCTCTGGAATTCCTGCCGCTTCGCCGAGATGAACGAGTGCGTCGTGCCGGAAGGTTTCGAGCCGGCGAAGGCCAAGGAGCCGCTGAATCGTTGGATCGCACACAAGGCCGCAGAGGCCACGCGCGAGGTGACCGAGGCCCTTGAAGCGCATAGCTTCAACGAAGCCGCGAGTGCGATGTATCGGTTCGTCCTGAACATCTATTGCGACTGGTACGTCGAGCTCGCAAAGCCTGCGCTCCTCGGCGCAGACGGTCCGCTCAGGGCTGAAACCCGCGCCATGGTGGCCTGGGCGCGCGACGAGATTTTGAGGCTGCTGCACCCCTTCATGCCCTTCATCACTGAAGAGCTGTGGGAGGTGACGGCCAAACGCGACGGCCTGCTCGCGTTGGCAGAGTGGCCGCTGAAGCCGTCCCAGCCGACGCCGGAGCAACTCGCGATGCTGGCGGCCGCGGCCGGTCCGACCGATCCGCTGATCTCTCCGATCCTGATCATGCCGATCTTCGACCATGCCGACTTCAGCGATCCCAAGGCGGAAGCCGAGATCGGCTGGGTGATCGACCTCGTCACCCAGATCCGTTCGGTGCGCGCCGAGATGAACATCCCGCCGGCAACGCTGACGGCGCTGGTGCTCGCAGGTGCTTCGACTGAGACGAGGGAACGCGCGCCGCGCTGGACCGACGTCATCAAGCGCATGGCGCGGCTCTCCGACATCTCCTTCGCCGATCGCGCGCCTGATGGCGCCGTCCAGCTCCTCGTGCGCGGCGAGGTCGCGGCGCTGCCGCTGAAGGGCGTCGTCGACGTCGCCGCCGAGCGGACCCGCCTCGACAAGGAGATCGGCAAGGCCGATGCCGACATCAAGCGCGCCGAGTCGAAGCTCGCGAACGAGAAGTTCGTCGCCAACGCGGCCGAGGAGGTCGTCGAGGAGGAGCGCGAAAAGCGTGAAGCCGCGCTTGCCCGCAAGGCCAAGCTGCTGGAGGCGCTGGAGCGGCTGAAGCAGGCCACCTAGGCCTCTTGGGCCTATTTCGGAAACGGCTTGCTGAGGAATTTCGAGCCCTTGACGCCATAGCGCCAGGGCAGCTCGACGGCCTTGGTGATGCCGATCCGAATGCCGGTCGCGACCTCGAATTCCTCCGTCCGCGCATGTAGCGCTATCGGCGGCCGGTCCAGCGGCAGGGCGTTGTGCGCAATGGTGATGCCGAGCGCCTCGGTCAGTTTGCCTGGGCCCGAGCACAGCGCGTGCACATCGACCGCATGGCGGCGGCGGCGCATCGCCGCGAGACCATGCGTCGGCTCCAGCGCACGGATCAGCACGGCAGCGGCCGAGCCTGCCTCCTCGCAGACGAAGTTGACGCACCAATGGATGCCGTAGGAACGGTAGACATAGGCGAAGCCGGGCGGGCCGAACATGATCTGGTTCCGCGGTGTCGGGCCGTTGTAGGAGTGTGCCGCCGGCTCGGTATGATGATAGGCCTCGACCTCGACGATGATCCCGCCGACGCCGTCGACGAGCATCGTCGCACCGATCAGATCGGGAGCGACCTCTTGGACGCTGCGGCCGAAGAACGCGCGCTTCAGGGCCTTGCCGAGCCGCGGTGTGGAGGCTTTCGAGACTGGAGCCATTCGAGGTGAGAATCGCTTGAGAACAGAGCAGGATAATGCCCATATCTGCCATGTTCCCTGAAGCGGCGCGAGCCGGGTTGCAGCAGGCAAGCAGACCGATTAGGTAGGACCTGAACAGACCGGACAGATCATGGTCGTTATTGTCGACACTATCTCGAACCCGTTGCGCCCGCGTCACCCCGAAAAGGTGAATCGCCCTGATTCCGCTTCGCCGCCGAAGCCGGACTGGATCCGCGTGCGCGCGCCCAACACCCGCGGCTATGCCGACACCCGCAACATCGTGCGCGCCAACGGCCTGCACACGGTGTGCGAGGAGGCGGGCTGCCCGAATATCGGCGAGTGCTGGGACAAGAAGCACGCGACCTTCATGATCATGGGCGACACCTGCACCCGGGCCTGCGCCTTCTGCAACGTCAAGACCGGCATGCCCAATGCACTGGATGCAGCTGAGCCCGAGAATGTCGCCGAGGCCGTCGCCAAGCTCGGCCTTGCCCATGTCGTCATCACGTCCGTCGACCGCGACGATCTCGCTGATGGCGGCGCCGAGCATTTCGCCCAGACCATCCGCGCGATCCGGGCTGCGTGCCCCTCGACCACGATCGAGATCCTGACGCCGGACTTCCTGCGCAAGGAAGGCGCGATGGAGGTCGTCGTTGCGGCGAGGCCCGACGTCTTCAACCACAATCTCGAGACCGTGCCGTCGCGCTATCTCACGGTGCGGCCCGGCGCGCGCTATTTCCATTCGATCCGGCTGTTGCAGCGGGTCAAGGAGCTCGATCCCACCATCTTCACCAAGTCCGGCATCATGGTCGGGCTCGGCGAGGAGCGCCACGAAGTGCAGCAGGTGATGGACGATCTGCGCTCGGCCGACGTCGATTTCCTGACCATCGGGCAATATCTCCAGCCGACCCGCAAGCACCACGCCGTGATGCGCTACGTGCCGCCGGACGAGTTCTCGTCCTACGAGAAGGTCGCCTACACCAAGGGCTTCCTGATGGTGTCGGCAAGCCCGCTCACCCGCTCGTCGCACCATGCCGGCGAGGATTTTGCCAGACTGAAGGCCGCCCGGGCCGCGACCGCTCGCTGAACCGCCATGCCCAAATTTTCGAGCAAGCGCCGTGTCGATCACAGCGCGTCCGAGATGTACGATCTGGTCGCCGACGTCGAGCGCTACCCGGAATTCGTGCCGCTGTGCAGCGCGCTGAAGATCCGCCAGCGCATGGCGAAGCCTGATGGCACCGAGGTGCTGGTCGCCGACATGACGGTGTCGTTCAAGCTGGTCAAGGAATCCTTCACCAGCAGGGTGACGCTCGATCGCGCCAATCTGAAAATCCAGGTCGAATATCTGCAAGGTCCGTTCAGTAACCTCGAAAATCGCTGGACGTTCGAGCCCAAAGGTGAGGGCGTCTGCGACGTCGGTTTCTACCTCGCCTACGAGTTCAGGAGCCGCATGCTGGCGATGCTGATGGGCTCGATGTTCGATGCCGCGTTTGCGCGGTTCTCCATTGCGTTCGAGAAGCGCGCAGATGCGATCTACGGCCGGCCGAAGCTCGCGTCGTCTTGATCGTCGGACGGTTACAAGAGGTTTGGCTGAGGAGGCTGCTCCCACATGCGCGTGTTGGTGACCAACTGTGCCATGCGCGGCCGCTCCGGCTCGGAGATCGTGACGATCGATCTTGCCTCGGGACTTCAGCGGCGCGGCCACGAGGTCGCGGTGTTCGCACCATTGCTCGGGTCAAATGCCGAGATCCTGCGGCGGCGCGGCGTCCTGGTGACGGACCGGCCAGAGGATGTCCCGTGGATTCCCGATGTCATCCATGGTCACCACAACCACGTTCTGACATCCGCCCTGGCGTGCTTCCCCGAGACGCCCGGGCTCTTCGTCTGCCATTCCACGGCTTACTGGTTCGATGGCCCGCCACGCCTGCCGCGCGTCAAGCGGCTCTGTGCTGTCGATGAAGCCTGCCGTGCACGCCTGGTCGCGGAGACGGGTTGTCCAAGCGACGACGTCGTCCTCTTGATGAATGCGGTCGACACGGATCTGTTCGTGCCGCGAGGGCGGCTTCCTGAAAGACCGGCGCGGGCACTGTTGCTCACCAAGAACACCGAGCATATCGCCGCAGTCCGCGATGCGGCGCGTGGGTCCGGCCTTGTGCTCGACGAAGTCGGCAGCGCGTTCGGCCGCGAGATCGACGACTTGCACGCACAGCTGAGGAACTACGATCTGGTATTTGCGACTGCGCGAATGGCGCTCGAGGCGTTGGCTGTCGGCTGCGCCGTCGTCGTCGTCGATGGACGGGGCCTTGCAGGGCTCGCGACCGCAGCCACGGTGGATGCCTGGCGTGTCAGGAATTTTGGCGTGAGCGTGCTGACGCGCGCGGTGACCGCGGATGCGATCAGCGCCGAGATCGCGCGCTACGATGCAGCCGACGCAATGAAGGTATCCGAGCGCATCCGCGAGGTGGCAACATTGTCGGCCTATCTCGATCAGGTCGAAGCACTGCACCGCGAGGTCGCCGCGTTGCCACGCGACGTCAATTCCAGGGAGGACCTCCGGGCGACCGGCAGTTTCGCGGCGCAATGGCTGCGGCGGCTCGGCGAAGGGACAATCCCCGAAAACTTCGATACCCTGCTGGCGGCAAACGAGTTTGCGGCCGAACATGGCGCCGTCGTCGATGAAAATGCCCGGCTTCGCGGCGAAATTTTCGCGCTCCAGCAGGAGTTGGAGAAATCGGCGTCGCGGCCAGGCATCTTGCGGCGTCAGGCAGCCGTTTGGCGCCGGCGTCTGTTTGGCCGTATATAGGCGCGTCGCACCGCTACGTGGCCCGTGAGGAGGGATCGAGTTGACCTCGATGCAAGGACAGCATTGCGTCATCGCGGATGATGTCGTGATGGGTGAGGGCACCCGCATCGGTAATTTCGTGTTCATCCGCGAAAATACCATCATCGGGCGCGGTTGCGTCATCGGCTCCTACCTCGACATCGAAGGCGATGTACGGATCGGCAACTTCGTCTCGCTGCAGAGCGGCTGTTACATCACGCGAGGTGTCGTGATCGAAGACGAGGTTTTTTGCGGCCCCCGCGTCATCACCATGAACGACAAGCGTATCACCCATCGACGGCCATCCATGACCTTCGCGCGCGCCGCGCCGCGGATATTGCGGGCCGCGCGCGTCGGCGGTGGCAGCGCGCTGTGTCCGAACGTGGTCATCGGCGAAAACGCGTTGGTTGGGGCCGGATCGGTCGTGACGCGGGACGTCCCCGATCGTGCCATCGTTGCCGGCAATCCGGCGGTCGTGATTGGACGCGTTCCCGAGAACGAGATCATCTAGACTGGTCGATTTGGC
Organism: Bradyrhizobium sp. OK095; assembly: GCF_900109945.1. Lineage (GTDB taxonomy): Bacteria > Pseudomonadota > Alphaproteobacteria > Rhizobiales > Xanthobacteraceae > Bradyrhizobium. Next base: position 130,335 of record NZ_FOBX01000012.1, on the reverse strand, counting down.
GATCAAGGTCCTCGCGGTCAATCTCAATCCACCGCCTTCACCACATCAGGCGGCTGCGAAGCGTAATACGCCGCGGCCGCTTCGATCTCCTGCGGCGTCATGGCGCGCGCGATGTTGCGCATCTGCTGGCTGATGTCGTTGCGGCGGTCGCCGGCCGCGAAGGCCTGGAGCTGCACCTTCAGATAGGCCTCTGACTGGCCTTCGAGCCAAGGGCTGCCAGTCTTGTTGTCGAGGCTGCCATGGCAGGCGCCGCAGGGCGCGATGCCGCGCATCGGCGCGCCGTAGATCACGATGTTCGGCTTCGGCAATTGCGGCGTCGGGTGATAGGCCGGAAGCCGCGGCAGATAGGCGTAGTAGTTGGAGAGATCAGCGATCTCCTCGTCCGTCAGGTTGACGGCGAACGGCGACATCACCGCATTGGTGCGCGCACCCGAGCGGAAATCGTGCAGCTCCTTGTAGATCACGGCGGCGTACTGGCCGGCGAGGTTCGGCGAGTCCGCGCGGCTGATGCCGGTCGGGCCGTGGCAGATCGCGCAGCGCTGCGCCAGCGTCGCGCCGCGGCCGATCGCCTCCTGGCTTGGGCGCGACAACGTGCGCGAGGTCAGCACGACCTCCGACAGGCGTTTTGCCTGTTCGGGCGCAGTGACGTTCGCCGCGCGCTGCGGCACACCGGCGGCGCTGCAGATCGCATCCCAGACGTTGGCGAACTGGACCCAGGGCTGCGCGAAGGGCAGCACGATGAAGCCGGCAATCCCTGTCACGACGAGAATGCCGGCGATGACGCCCACGCCGATCGTGAAATGCCGATTGCTGAACGTGAAGAGGTCGCGCGTGCTCATCACTGCGCTCCCACATAGACGGCCGGCACTGACGTGCCCGCGCCCAGCGCCAGATTCAGGATCGGATAGCCGTAATTGGTGATCGTGAGGACGATCATCAACGCCACCCACAGCGCGTGCGTGTTGAGCGCCACCGGCACGGTCGCCGACTGGTGCACGGCGATCGCAAAGCGGTAGGGGCCGGCATCAACCTTGGGCGTACGCATGCCACGCGCGAGGATGACGATGAACATGATGCCCGAGGTCAGCAGGATGAAGCCGCCGATCGCCGAGAAGGTCACGGACAGCGCCTGCGGCGCGATGGCGGGATCGCCGAAGTCGAAATAGGCCATGCGGCGCGGCATGCCCAAAATGCCGACCCAGTGCCACGGGAAGGTGGTGACGATCATGCCGACGAACCACAGCCAGAGCTGGGTGCGGATCAGGCGGATATCGATCAGCTCGCGCCCGGTCAGATGCGGCCACAGATCATAGGCGATGGCGAAGTACATGATGACGATGGCGCCACCAAAAATCAGGTGGAAATGGCCGGTGATCCACTGCGTGTTGTGAATGGAGGCATCGAGCTGATAGCTCATGTTGATGAGGCCGCCGGCGCCGCCGAATCCGAGCATCACGAACGAGAACGCCAGCGCCAGCATCATCGGATTGTCCCAGGGCAGGGCCCTGATCCAGCCGAACATCCCGCGGCCGCCGCGCAGGCGTGCCGCAATCTCGACCGAGGCGCAGATCGTGAACACGGTCAGCAGCGTTGGCAGCGCGACCAGCGCCGTGAAGGCCGAATGGATGAATTTGAAGCCGGCGCCGACTTGCGGATCAGCAAAAGTGTGGTGCATGCCGATCGGCATCGCCACCACCAGGAACAGGATGAAGGAGATCCGCGCCATGCTGTCGGAATAGACACGGCCGCCGATCGCGCGCGGCACGATGGTGTAATAGGCGATGTAGGTCGGCATCAGCCAGAAATAGACGATGGCGTGCAGCGTCCAGGAAAAGAAGATGCGCGCAAGACCGGCATCGATCGTATTCTTCAATCCTGCCGCCACGGGAATGATCTGGAGCAGCAGCTCGAGCGCGGCGCCGACCGCGGTCCAGGCCCACAGATACGAGCCCGCGACATTGGCGTACATCGCCAGCGGCACCGGCGCTCCGGGATGGGCCTTGCGCCAGACGCGCAGATTGATCGACATCAGCGCGACCCAGATCCAGGAGCCGACCACGACCAGCACGACGCCGAGATAGTAGAAGACGTTGCCGATCAACGGCGGATAAAACGTGTAGAGCACCGAGGCGCGGCCGAGCGCGATCGGGATCACCGCCATGACGCTGCCGATCACGATCAGCCAGAATCCGGTCCAGGCCCAGCGCACGCCGACCAGGCGCTGCTCCAGCGCGGACTCGCTGATGGCATAGCCAAAACCCATCGCGACGAGTGTTGGAAAGACGTAACCCATGACCGTGCCATGCGCGGTCAGCGAACGGTAATACAGCTCGGGATTGGACAGCCACGTGCCGATCGGGCTGCGGATGAACATCTGCCAGGCGCCGAGCGTCAGCGCCACGCCGAACACGGCGAAGGCCAGCCAGAAATGAGCGAGGATGAGCTTCCTATTGACCAACACAGCTCAGCCTCCCGCCAGCCTTCGCGCGATTGGCGAAGTCGGTCTTGTCGATCACCCTGACCTTGCCCCACATGCCCTCATGCCCGAAGGAGCAGAATTCCTGGCAGGGCATCAGATAGTCGCCTGTCTTCGTGAACCGCATCAGCTGCTCGGAGATGTAACCCGGCACCAGCATGGTGTTGACGTTGGTACCCTGGATCAGGATGCCATGCACCACGTCGGCGCTGGTGGCGCGCAAGGTGATCGGCGTGTCCGCGGGCACCACGATGCAGGCCGGCGTGAAGGAATATTGCTGGCCAATCGCGCGCACGGTGACATTGCCGTTGGCTTCCAGCACGCTGCCGAGATTGCTCTCGACGAACTCGCCGGAGAGATGGATCCGCGACGGATCGGTGGTCTCGACGCGCGGCTGCGGCATGGTCGCGCGATGAATGCCGGCGAACGCCGCCAGCAGCGCCATCCCCACGACAATGATCACGGCAATGGTGGCCCAGCGTCGCTCGACGCGGGCCGCGACCTCGACGCTGCGATGGGCTTGCTCAGAGCTCATTGCAACGATCCGCGCGGCAGGAAGACGAACAGATAGAACGCGAACCACATCGCGACCACGCAGGCCGTGGCGATGCCGGCGACCACGATCGCTCCTGACGGTCCCTGTGCAACGACCTCCTCGACGGCCTGGTCGGCGGCGGCTGGGCTGGTCGGCGGGTCGGAATTGAACATGGCTTGTCTCAGTTCAGCGGTGCGGAGCGGAGCTCGTTGGCCTCGCGCGCCGAGACCGGCGTGCCGCGATTGCCCCAGGCGGTGCGGATGTAGGAGACGACGGCGGCGACCTCGTTGTCGGAGAGGAGGCCGGCGAAGGGCGGCATGCCGTAGGGCATCGGATTGCCCTTGGTGCCCGGCGGATAGCCGCCATTGAGCACCATGCGGATCGGATTGACCGCCGATTGCATCTCGATCGACTGGTTGTTGGCGAGCGGCGGCCAGTGCGGCGGCTTGCCTTCGCCCTGCGTGCCATGACAGCTCGCGCAGTTCTTGTCGTAGACGGTCTTGCCGAGGCTGATCAGCAGGCTGCTCTCGGTGGTCGGCAGCACCGAGCTGGCCGGCGCCGGCGAGGAGCCTTCGGCGATGCCCTTGAGGTACACCGCCATCGCCCTGGTGTCCTCGTCGTTGAGATATTGCAGGCTGTTGTGCACGACCTCGGCCATCGGACCGTAGACCACACCGCGCGTGGAGACGCCGGTCTGGAGCAGATCGGAGATGTCCTTGATGCTCCAGTCGCCGAGGCCCGCTTCACGATTGGAGGTGAGCGAGGGCGCGTACCAGTTCTGCATCGGGATCAGGCCGCCCTTGAAGGCGTCCGATTGCGAGGTGCCGCCGAGTGCATTGATCGGCGAATGGCACATGCCGCAATGGCCGAGGCCTTCGACCAGATAGGCGCCGCGATTCCATTCCGCTGATTTCTTCGAATCCGGCTTGAACTCGCCCTCGCTGAAGAACAGCGTGCGCCAGCCGAGGATCAGCTGACGGTTGTCGTAGGGAAAGCGCAGCTCGTGCGGCTTGTTCTTCTGATTCACCTGCGGGATCGAGCGCAGATAAGCAAAGATCGCATCGCTGTCGGCGCGCGTGACCTTGGTGTAGGACGCAAACGGCATCGCCGGATAGATCAGCCCGCCATCGGGGAAGCGGCCATTGTGCATGGTTCTGTAGAAATCGTCCGCGCTCCACTTGCCGATGCCGGTCTCCGGATCGGGCGTGATGTTGGAGGTGTAGATCGTTCCGAACGGGGTCGGCATCGGGCGCCCGCCGGCAAACAGGCGGCCCTCGGCCGCGGTATGGCAGGCCGTGCAATCGCCGGCACGGGCGAGATATTCGCCGCGCGCGATGACGTCGTTGGTCTTGTCCTGCGCCTGCGCAACCGTGGTGAGAGCGGCAACAGCGAGGAGCGTGATCAACAGTCTTGAGCCCATCATGCGCCTCGTCAGTTGGGCTGGCTGCCGCAGCCGAACGGCAGCGCGTATGTGCCCTTCGGTACGGGGGCCGGATTGGCGGGGGCAGGCCGCGTCGCGAGCCAGGCCGCGACCGCGGTGACGTCGGCCTCGGTCAAATGGCCGGCGACAAGCTGCATGCAGTCGGGCGATTTCGCCGTGCGGGTGCCGTAACGCCAGGCGCCGAGTTGGGCGCTGACATAGTTGGCGCGCAGGCCGAGCAGGCCGGGAATGCCGGGCTGCATGCCCGTGAGGCCCGGGCCGTGGCAGCTCACACAGGCCGGGATGTTGCGGCCTGCATCGCCGCTGGTGGCGAGCAGCTCGCCCTGAGCGAGGACTTCCTTGCTGACCTCGCTCGGCGCGGGCTGCGGTAACGGGGGGTGCTCGCTGGCAAAATACTCCGCCATCGCCTCCAGATATGGATCGGGCAGAAACTCCAGGAGATAGTTCATCGGCGGGTATTTGCGCCGGCCGCTGCGGAAGGCGAGGAGCTGATTGTAGAGATAGCCGGCGGGCTTGCCGGCAAGGCGCGGGAAATAGACGTCGCTGGTGCCTTCGCCCTTGTTGCCGTGACAGGGCGTGCAGGCTTCCACCCGCGCCGCCATGGTATCGGGCGGCTGGCTCGGGGTCTGGGCGACGGCACCATTAAAGGCGACCAAGGTGGCAACGGCGATTGCCGGAGCAGTGTAGCGAGCGAACACGCCGCCCTCCAGAAAACAGGACCGGGTTGATTCCTGGCCGCAACGTAGAGCCGCATTATTACGCCAATATCTTCCTGCGCAAGACAGGACAGCTGCGATGACGTTTGGTCGCGCCTGCACATTTGCGATCCTGATCCAATTCGACAAGATTTGCGTGCTTTTTGATAAGCAGACATGACGCTGTGTTCTCGCGGCAATTGTCGCCCGAGCTCTGCTTCGTCGCATCGCCCTCAGATGTCAGAGGGCGCAGGGAAGACCGGGTGCCGACTGGCACCCACGGTCCACTGTGCGAAGCGTGCGCTACGAAAAGCGTGCACAGCGGCATACAGGTGAAGCCCAACATCCGAATTTCGGTAAAGTGGAATATTTTCACGCACGCGGATTGACCCGCCGGCTGGGTGTTTTGCCCGTCGGGCAACGCAAGGGATTGTGGTGCGTGGGGTGGATTAGCCGAAGGCGTAATCCACCTCTTTGATCTCCGCGGAGACAGCAGTGGTGGATTACGCTTCGCTAATCCACCCTAGGGGCTACGAAGCAGGTCTCATCCCCGCGGCGAGCGCGGCGGCCTGCGCTTGGCCACATGCCGACGCGGGGAACGGGTCACGCGCGGGCGCAGGCGGCTTGCCGCGGCGGCGCGCGGCTTGGGCTGGGCCTTCGGGCCGCGGGCGAGATCCATCAGCATGCGCAGCGCCTCGACGACGGAGCGCTGACGGACGGTCGTGCGGCCGATCGCGCCGAAACGATGCTCGCGATGGACGATGCGGCCGTCGCGCGCGGCGACCGCAAAGTGCACGAGGCCGACCGGCTTGCCGGGGGTGGCGCCGCCGGGGCCGGCAATGCCGGTGATGGCAACGGCGAGATCGACGCCCGCACGCTCCAGCGCGCCGACCGCCATTGCGATCGCGGTCTCCTTGCTGACGGCGCCGAAATTCGTCAGCGTGCTCGCCTCGACGCCAAGCATCGCGCGCTTGGCGTCGTTGGAATAGGTGACGAAGCCACGGTCGATGACGTCGGAGGAGCCGGGGATGTCAGTCAGTGCGCCTGCAACGAGGCCGCCGGTGCAGGACTCCGCGGTCGCGATCGTCAGCTTGCGCATCCGGCACAGATCCAGCAGCGAGCGGGAGAGGGCGCGTGCGTCGCTGCCGGCCATGATCTAGGCGCTCCAGGTCTTCTCGTTAAACGGAAGACGGATGGTGGCGCTCGCAGTGGCCGCGATGCCTTCCTCGCGGCCGGTGAAGCCGAGCCGCTCGCTGGTCGTCGCCTTCACCGCGACGCGGGAGATGTCGACGCCGGAGATCTCGGCGATGCGCGCGCGCATGATGTCGCGCAAGGGGCCGATCTTCGGCCGCTCGCAGATCATCGTCACCTCGAGATTGGCGATGCGGCCGCCGCGCTGGGTGACGCGCTCGATGGCATATTTCAGGAACTGGTCGGAAGAAGCGCCCTTCCACTTCGCATCGCTCGGGGGAAAGTGCGAGCCGATGTCGCCGTCGGCGAGCGCGCCGAGGATGGCGTCGACCAGCGCATGCAGGCCGACATCGCCGTCGGAATGGGCGAGGAAGCCTTTGGTGTGCGGCACGCGCACGCCACAGATCATGAGATGGTCGCCTTCGCCGAAGGCATGAACGTCGTAGCCCGTGCCCGTCCTGATGTCGCCAAGCAGGCTGGCCAGGCGCGCTTCCTCGCGCACGAAATCCTCGGGGGTGGTGAGCTTCATGTTGGCAACATCGCCTTCAAAGGTTGCAACCGTCAATCCCGCCCATTCGGCAATCGCGGCATCGTCGGTGAAATCGCTGCGGCCGTCCTTTGCCGCGCGACGATGCGCCTCGAGGATGATGTCGAAACGAAAGGATTGCGGCGTCTGCGCGATTCGCAGGCGCGCGCGGTCCGGCGTGTCCTCGACATTGCCGTTCTCGCCGGTGATCTTGATGGTGTCGGTCACAGGCACGGCCGGGATCGCAGCGCCGGTACGGCTCGCCGCATCGATCGCGCGCGAGATCACACCTTCCGAGACAAAGGGACGTGCGGCGTCGTGGATCAGCACGATATCCGGCTTGTGCTTTGCGAGCGCTTCGAGACCGGCGAGCACGGAGGCCTGCCGGGTCGCACCGCCGCTGGTCGGCGCCTCGTGCTTCAATCCTGCGACTGCTGCCGTGAACATGGCGCTGTCGTCGGGGTTCACCACCGGTTGCACGGCGAACACATCGGCGTGACGGCTGAAGGCTTCCATGGCGCGATAGATCACAGGCACGCCGCCGATCTCCCGATATTGCTTGGGACCACCGGCGCCAGCGCGCAAGCCGCGTCCGGCCGCGACGAGAACGACTGCGGTGCGCTGTGATTTCGCCATAGGACTCAAATACTCAGTTGGTGATGAAGAGAGTCTGGGAGTGGGGTGATTGCCGCATGCCTCTAGCACGGCAGGCCCGCAAAAAAAGGGGGTTTCCCCGGATTGTGGGATTCAGCATTTTGCTGCACTGCACTTGAAAGATTTGCAGAACTGGTTAAAGTGTAGGCATGACGCTTGACTGCACAAGAATTGTGCGCAAGATAGGTCATGGCAGTCGCGATGAGGCGCTGCCTACTTGATGAGACCACTGTGACCGGCCCGGCAGGATCAGGCTCCAAGCCCTTGAAAATAGGCGATATTGAGGTCACCACCCCGGTCTTCCTGGCACCGATGTCGGGAGTGACTGACTCACCCGTCCGACGGCTGGTCGCCGAGCTCGGCGCGGGTCTGGTCGTGTCCGAGATGACCGCGAGCGATGAGCTCGCCAATGGCCACCGGATGTCGCGGTTGCGCTGCGAAGCGACCGGGATCGGTCCGCACGTGGTCCAGCTCGCCGGCTGCGAAGCGCATTGGATGGCCGAAGGCGCCCGGATTGCCGAGGCTGATGGCGCCGACATCATCGATATCAACATGGGCTGTCCGGCCCGCCACGTCACAGGCGGCCAGTCGGGCTCGGCCCTGATGCGCGACCTCGACCATGCCGTCAGCCTGATCGATGCGACCATCGCGGCGGTGAAGGTGCCGGTGACGCTGAAGATGCGGCTCGGCTGGGACGACCTCACCCGCAACGCGCCGGAGCTGGCGCGGCGCGCACAGGCCGCGGGCATCAAGCTCGTCACCGTTCATGGTCGCACCCGTTGCCAGTTCTACAAGGGCGAAGCCGATTGGGATGCGATCCGCGCCGTGCGCGAGGCGATCTCGATCCCGCTCATCGTCAATGGCGACATCACATCCTACGAGAAGGCGCTTGCCGCGTTAGCGGCCTCTGGCGCCGATGCCGTGATGATCGGCCGCGGTGCGCAGGGCCAGCCCTGGCTGCCCGGCCAGATTGGCCGCCGCCTTATGGGCGGGGCGGCGGAAGCCACCCCGTCACTCGAGACGCAGCTGCATTACGTCCGCACGCTCTATGAGGGCGTGTGCGCGCTCTACGGCCTGCGCGTGGGCCTCAAGCATGCGCGCAAGCATCTGGGCTGGGCGCTCGACGTCGCCGCCGACGTCAGCCGTGCGCCGGCCGAGAAGCTGAAGGCCTGGCGCCAGACCATTCTTACGTCCGAAGATCCGCGTCGCGTTCACCATTCACTGCAAGATGCCTTCGACGACTTCGCATGGAGCGCTGCTGCATGAGCTCGGCTGCTGAACATCGTCGGCCGCTTCCGACCGACAGCGACGCGATCCTGGACGCTTTGCCCAATCCCGTGCTCCTGATCGGGCCGGACGGCAAGATCGTCGGCGCCAACATCGCAACTGAAGCCTTCTTCGATATCTCGACGCAGTTCCTGAAGCGGCAGTCGCTGAAGGAGCTGGTCCCATTCGGCAGCCCCTTGCTGGCGCTGATCGACCAGGTGCGATCGTCGAACTCGCCGGTCAACGAATATAAGGTCGATCTCGGCACGCCCCGCATGGGCGGCGACCGTCAGGTCGATCTGCACGTCGCCCCGCTGACGGAGCGGCCCGGCCATATCGTGGTGATGCTCCAGGAGCGTTCCATCGCCGACAAGATGGACCGCCAGCTCACCCATCGGAGCGCCGCGCGCTCGGTGATCGCGCTGGCAGCCATGCTCGCGCACGAGATCAAGAACCCGCTCTCAGGGATTCGCGGCGCCGCGCAATTGCTGGAGCAGCAGGCTTCCTCCGAGGACCGCATGCTGACGCGGCTGATCTGCGACGAGGCCGACCGCATCGTGACGCTGGTCGACCGCATGGAGGTGTTCGGCGACGAGCGACCCGTGGTGCGCGGCCCCGTCAACATCCATTCCGTGCTCGATCACGTGAAGCGGCTGGCGCAGTCGGGCTTTGCCCGCAACATCCGCTTCGTCGAGGATTACGATCCCTCGCTGCCGCCGGTGCTGGCGAACCAGGATCAGCTGATCCAGGTGTTTCTCAATCTCGTGAAGAACGCCGCCGAAGCCCTGATCGACGTTGCCGACGGCGAGATCCAGCTCACCACGGCGTTCCGCCCCGGCGTTCGCCTGTCAGTCCCCGGTCAAAAATCCCGGGTATCCCTGCCGCTTGAATTCTGCGTGAGGGACAACGGACCAGGCGTGCCCGACGATCTTCTGTCCAATTTGTTCGATCCCTTCGTCACCACCAAGCAGACCGGCTCTGGCCTCGGTCTTGCTCTGGTCGCCAAGATCGTCGGCGATCACGGGGGCATCATCGAATGCGAATCTCAGCCGCGCAAGACCACCTTCCGCGTGCTGATGCCGATGTACTCCACATCGGTCAAACATCCCGATCTAAGCAGTCGCGACGGCTCTGCCGGGAAGTCGTCGTCTGCATCTCAGGGGGCAAAATGAGGATTAACAATGCCCGCAGGTAGCATTCTCGTTGCTGATGACGATACCGCCATCCGCACAGTTCTCAATCAGGCACTGTCCCGTGCCGGCTATGAAGTCAGGCTGACCGGCAATGCCGCGACGCTGTGGCGCTGGGTCAGCCAGGGGGAGGGCGATCTGGTCATCACCGACGTGGTGATGCCGGACGAAAACGCCTTCGACCTGCTGCCGCGGATCAAGAAGATGCGGCCGAATTTGCCGGTCATCGTCATGAGCGCGCAAAACACCTTCATGACGGCGATCCGCGCCTCCGAGCGGGGGGCTTACGAATATCTGCCAAAGCCCTTCGATCTGAAGGAGCTGATCGCCATCGTCGGCCGCGCGCTCGCCGAGCCGAAGGAGCGGGTCGCGACGCCGGACGACGATTCGGAGCTGGAATCGATCCCGCTGGTCGGCCGCTCGCCGGCGATGCAGGAAATCTACCGCGTGCTGGCGCGTCTGATGCAGACCGACCTCACCGTGATGATCACGGGCGAGTCCGGAACCGGCAAGGAGCTCGTCGCACGCGCGCTGCACGATTACGGCAAGCGCCGCAACGGTCCGTTCGTCGCGGTCAACATGGCGGCGATCCCGCGCGACCTGATCGAGTCGGAATTGTTCGGCCACGAGCGCGGTGCCTTCACCGGTGCCAACACCCGCGCCTCCGGTCGTTTCGAGCAGGCCGAGGGCGGCACGCTGTTCCTCGACGAAATCGGCGACATGCCAATGGAGGCGCAGACACGATTGCTGCGCGTCTTGCAGCAAGGCGAATACACCACTGTCGGCGGCCGCACCCCAATCAAGACCGATGTGCGCATCGTCGCGGCCTCCAACAAGGATCTGCGCGTGCTGATCCAGCAGGGCCTGTTCCGCGAGGATCTGTTCTTCCGCCTCAACGTCGTGCCGCTGCGGCTGCCGCCCTTGCGCGAGCGCATCGAGGATTTGCCGGATCTCATCCGTCACTTCTTCGCGCTCGCCGAGAAGGATGGCCTGCCGCCGAAGAAGCTCGACTCGCTGGCGCTGGAGCGGCTGAAGCAGCACCGCTGGCCCGGCAACGTGCGCGAGTTGGAAAACCTCGCCCGGCGTCTCGCCGCCCTCTATCCGCAGGACGTAATCACGGCCTCCGTCATCGACGGCGAGCTGGCGCCTCCCTCGGTCAGTCCGGGCGCTGCGGTCCAGCAGGGCGTCGACAATCTCGGCGGAGCGGTGGAGGCCTATCTCTCCTCGCACTTCCAGGGCTTTCCGAACGGCGTGCCACCGCCCGGCCTCTATCACCGCATCCTCAAGGAGATCGAGGTGCCGCTGCTCACGGCCGCGCTCGCAGCCACCCGCGGCAACCAGATCCGCGCAGCCGATCTCCTCGGCCTCAACCGCAACACGCTACGGAAGAAGATCCGGGATCTCGATATCCAAGTCTATCGGAGCGGGGGCTAGTCCTCCAACGAACGGTGGCTCAGCTCCCCCTACCAAAGCGGAGCTGAGCCTGTCCGGATCGCGCTGGCCTTTGTGACTGGCGCGGTGATCAGAAGTCCGAATCGGGCCGAAATGTTCCGCCGGTCCCTTCAAATTGATCATGAGGCCGCGCGGCGTGGCGTCGCGCCTATCTGACCAAGCGGGCTGATGCCGGCAGCATGGCCACGTCAGCCGGTGTCTTCATGCCGGGGCCATTGACCAGCAGGTCGGAGGCCACGATCAGCAGCAGCACCGCCGAAACCATTATCGCGAGAAAGAACCTGTCCATGCCGGGTCAAGCCGGAATGGCCGGATTCCGTTCCGGCTGACCTGGCATCCCTGTGGATGCGCCGGGCCGTCGCGGCAGGGACGCCGCGGAATTGTCGCAATTCGGCAACAATGTGGTACGAATACATCAGTATCCGCCCGCGGCGGACCCCGTTTTCAGCACCCATTGCCGGAATGACCAGCGCAGACACCTCGGCCGCACACTTCGACACGGCCCCAGCAGATGAGCCCCGGCGTTGGTCGGTGCGGCGCTGGCTGGCGCCGTTTGCCGTGGTCCTGGCACTGGGGTCGGCCTTCCTGACCTTTGTCGTCCTGACCGGCCTGACGACGATCGAGCCGACGCCGGAGATCGTCCGCTCGTTCTACCTGATCAATGCGGCCACGATCCTGCTGCTGGTCGGGATCATCATCCGCGAGCTCTGGCAGATGATCGTGGCCCGGCGGCGGGGCAGGGCGGCGGCGCGGCTCCACGTCCAGATCGTCAGCCTGTTCTCGATCGTGGCGGTGTTGCCGGCGGTGCTGGTTGCCGTCGTCGCCAACGTCACCATCGAGCGCGGCCTCGACCGGCTGTTCTCCGGGCCGACCAAGGAAGTGATCCAGAATTCGCTGACGATCGCGCGCGCCTACATGCAGGACCATGCGCAGCTGATCCGCGGCGACATTCTCGGCATGGCCAACGACATCGCCCATGCCCGCCCGCTCTACGACCAGGACCGCCGCTCGTTCCGCGAGTTGCTGACCTCCAGCGCCGGCTCGCGCAATCTGCCGGGCGCAATGATCATCGACAAGAACACCAACATCCTGGAATCCGCCGACACCGGGATGCGGCTGGCCTATTCGCCGCCGGCGCCGGACTTCCTCAGCAACGTCAACGAATCCGAGCCCGAGATCGCGGTGCTTCCGGATGCGAGCTTCGTTGCGGCCGTGATCCGCCTGCGCGCCTTCAACGACACGTTCCTCTATGTCGCGCGGCCTCTTGATCCGAATGTCGTCAATCAGCTCAAGCAGACCGAGGTCAGCGTCGCCGAATACGCCCAGATCGAGTCGCGCCGGCTCGGCATCCAGGTCGCCTTTGCGCTGATGTTCGCGGTGATCGCGCTGACCATCCTGATGGCCTCGGTGCTGATCGGGCTGAACTTCGCCAACTCGCTGGTGTCGCCGATCCGGCGGCTGATGAACGCCGCCCATACGGTCTCGACCGGCGACCTTAACGTGAAGGTGCCGGTGCATCAGTCGGAAGGCGATCTCGCCCAGCTCGGCGAAACCTTCAACAAGATGACGCAGGAATTGCGCAGCCAGCGCGACGAGCTCGTCAATGCCAGCGACCTCATCGACAGCCGCCGCCGCTTCATCGAGGCCGTGCTGTCCTCGGCCAGCGCCGGCATCATCGGCGTCGATACCTCAGGCAGCGTCGGCATCCTGAACCGCTCCGCCGAGAAGCTGATCGGACACTCCGAGGCCGAGACGCTCGGCCATCCGCTCTCCGACGTGCTGCCCGAGCTCGAAGACATGATGAAAACGGCGCGGGAAGGCACCCAGCGCCTGGTGCAGGGCCAGATCACGATCACGCGCGACGGAGACGAACGCAATCTGTCGGTCCGCGTCAGCGCCGAGAAGAACCAGCCGCACGACAGCTACATCATCACGCTCGACGACATCACCGACCTGGTCTCGGCGCAGCGCACCTCGGCCTGGGGCGACGTGGCGCGCCGCATCGCTCACGAGATCAAGAACCCGCTGACGCCGATCCAGCTCTCCGCCGAGCGCATCCGCCGCAAATTCGGCAAGGCCATCACCGAGGCCAAGGACAAACAGATTTTTGAGCAGTGCACCGACACCATCGTGCGCCAAGTCGACGATATCCGCCGGATGGTCGACGAATTCTCGCGTTTCGCGCGGATGCCCAAGCCAGTGATGGAGGGCGAGGACGTCGTTGACGCCGTGCGGCAGGCGGTATTCCTGATGAAGGTCGCCCATCCCGAGATCGATATCGAGACGGAGTTCAAGGAAGATCCGCTGCGCGCCCAGTTCGACCGGCGGCTGATCTCCCAGGCGGTGACCAACATCGTCAAGAACGCCACCGAGGCGATCGAGCAGGTCCCGCCGGAGGAGCTCGGCCAGGAAAACGGAAAAGGCCGTATCGACGTGGTGGTCTCGCGCGAGGGCGAGGACGTGCTGATCGACGTCATCGACAACGGTATCGGCCTGCCCAAGGTCGCGCGCTCGCGGCTGCTCGAGCCCTATGTGACGACGCGGGTCAAGGGCACCGGCCTCGGGCTCGCCATCGTCGGCCGCGTGCTGGAAGACCATGGCGGGCGGATCGAGCTGAAGGATGCCTCGGACTTCCGCGCAGGCCAGCGTGGCGCCTGGATGCGGATGCGCTTTGCGATCTCCGGCGCCCCCCCGAAGAGCGAGGGGGCTGAGCAGGCGCCGGCGGCCGAGGCCAAGGGCACAGCCCAGCCGGACATCAAGGAAACGGCCAAGGAATCCACCAAGGCCTCCGAAACAAAAGGGCCGGCTGCCGAAACCAAAGAGCCGGCTGAAAAGACTAATGATTCAACGAAAATCGAAGCCTCAACAGGCAGCTGACAAGACAGGCGCGACTCATGGCAAGTGAAATTCTGATTGTCGATGATGAGGCCGATATTCGGGATCTCGTCGCGGGCATTCTCGAAGACGAGGGTTTTGTCACGCGGACCGCGCGCGATAGCGACTCCGCGCTCACCGAGATCGCCAACCGCAGGCCGCATCTGGTGTTCCTCGACATCTGGCTGCAGGGCTCCAAGCTCGACGGCTTGCAGCTGCTGGAGCAGGTCAAGAAGGACAATCCCGATCTGCCGGTGGTGATGATCTCCGGCCACGGCAACATCGAGACCGCGGTCGCCGCGATCAAGCGCGGCGCCTATGACTTCATCGAAAAACCGTTCAAGGCCGATCGGCTGATCCTGGTCGCGACCAGGGCGCTGGAAAACTCGCGGCTCAAGCGCGAGGTCAAGGAGCTGAAGCAGCTCGCGCCGAGCGCAAGCTCGCTCGTCGGCCGTTCGCCCAGCATGAACCAGCTGCGCCAGACTATCGACCGCGCGGCGAAAGCCAACAGCCGCATCCTGATCGTCGGCCCCGCCGGTGCCGGCAAGGAGCTGGCCGCACGCACGCTGCACACGGCCTCGGGCCGCGCCGACGGTCCCTTCGTCGTGATCAACGCGGCCGCCATCACGCCCGAGCGCATGGAGCACGAGCTGTTCGGCATCGAGCAATCCAACGGCGAGCACGCGCGCAAGCCGGGTGCGCTCGAGGAAGCCCATGGCGGCACGCTATTCATCGACGAGATCGCGGACATGCCGCGCGAGACCCAGAACAAGATCTTGCGCGTGCTGGTCGAGCAGTCGTTCCAGCGCGTCGGCGGCACCTCCAAGGTGCAGGTCGACGTCCGCATCATCTCTTCGACCGCGCGCAATCTCGAAGAGGAGATCGCGGCCGGCCATTTCCGCGAGGACCTCTATCACCGGCTCTCGGTGGTGCCGATCCGCGTGCCCGCGCTCTCGGAACGGCGCGAGGACATTCCGGAATTGATCGACTATTTCATGGAGCAGATCTCTGCCGGCAGCGGCCTGCCGAAGCGGCAGATCGGGCAGGACGCGATGGCGGTGCTGCAATCGCATGTCTGGCCGGGCAATGTGCGCCAGCTCCGCAACAACGTTGAGAGAGTCATGATTCTGGCCGCAGGCGGGCCGGAGGTGATCATCACCGCCGACATGCTGCCGCAGGATGTCGGCTCGATGGTGCCGGCGATGCCGACCAGCAACAATGGCGAGCACATCATGGGCCTGCCACTGCGCGAGGCGCGCGAAGTGTTCGAGCGCGACTATTTGATTGCACAGATCAGCCGTTTTTCAGGAAATATTTCTCGCACGGCCGAGTTTGTTGGCATGGAACGCTCGGCGCTGCACCGGAAATTGAAGGCGCTCGGCGTCGGCTAACCCGCGACGCTGCAGCCGCCGGTGGCGGATAAGCCAGGAAATCCATCGATTTCCGTAGTTTTTCGGGGGCAATTGGGCCCGGCCTGCCGCGCGAAGCGGCTTGCCTAATAACCCGTCCTGCCCTCTAATCGAACCGCTGTTCCTCCGAGGGGGATCTCATGAGGAACGGCAACCGGAAGAGACCCCGCATTTTCAAAAGCGGGGCGCAACCGGCGCAATAAAAAGAAACTCAAAGCGAGAAAAAAACAATGGCGGCAGACCGCGCACAAAACCTACAGGACACCTTCCTTAATCACGTTCGCAAAACCAAGACGCCACTGACGATCTTTCTGGTCAACGGAGTGAAGCTCCAGGGCATCGTGACCTGGTTCGATAATTTCTGTTTGCTGCTTCGGCGCGACGGTCACTCGCAGCTCGTTTACAAGCATGCGATCTCGACCATCATGCCGGGCGCTCCGATCCAGTTGTTCGAAGGCGGCGAGGATCAGCCGGCTTGAGAGTGACCTGATTGGAACCCCGGAATTTCGACGGGGAGGCCGACCGTCCGCGGTCGGCAGGGGCTAAGCAATCGGGGCGGGTGCTTGTCATCGGCCCCTACTTGCGACTGCGCGCAGGGAGTACCGACGCGCAATCGGAAAACCATGCCTCGTCTAACCATATCTTGCGAGACAGCGAGGCCCGGCTCGATGAAGCCGCGGGCCTCGCGCGCGCGATCGATCTCGTCGTTGCCGATGCCATCATCGCGCCGATCAGCCAGATCCGGCCCGCGACTTACATCGGCAAGGGCAAGGCCGAAGAGATTGCCGGGCTGGTCGAGACCCTCGACGTCGAGCTCGTCGTGATGGATTGCGCGCTGGCGCCAATCCAGCAGCGCAATCTCGAGAAGGAATTGCACGCAAAAGTGCTCGACCGCACCGGCTTGATCCTCGAAATCTTCGGCCGCCGCGCCAAGACCAAGGAAGGCTCGCTCCAGGTCGAGCTCGCCCATCTCAATTACCAGCGCTCGCGCCTGGTGCGCTCATGGACCCATCTGGAGCGTCAACGCGGCGGCTTCGGTTTCATGGGCGGTCCCGGCGAGACGCAGATCGAGGCCGATCGCCGCCTGATCCAGGAACGCATCTCCAAGCTCGAGGGCGAGCTGAAGAAGGTGCAGGCAACGCGGCGCCTGCATCGCGCCGGCCGTCAGCGCGTGCCGTATCGCGTGGTCGCGCTGGTCGGCTACACCAATGCCGGCAAGTCGACGCTGTTCAACCGCCTGACGCGTGCCGACGTGCAGGCCGCCGACATGCTGTTCGCAACCCTCGATCCGACGCTCCGCGCGCTCACTTTGCCGCATGGCGGCAAGGCGATGCTGTCCGACACCGTCGGCTTCATCTCGAATTTGCCGACGCAGCTCGTTGCAGCCTTCCGCGCCACGCTGGAGGAGGTGCTTGAAGCCGACGTGATCCTGCATGTGCGCGACATCTCGCACGAAGATGCCGAAGCGCAGCAAAGCGACGTCGACGCGGTCCTGCGCCAGCTCGGCATCAATCCCGATGACAGCGGCCGCATCATCGAGGTCTGGAACAAGATCGACCGTTACGACGCCGAGCAGCGCGAGGAGCTTCTGAACATCGCCGCACGCAGGCCGGAGGATCATCCGGCGATGCTGGTCTCGGCCGTGTCAGGCGAGGGCATCGACGCGTTGCTTGCTGCCATCGAGGAACGGCTCGCGGCCAAACGCACCACGCTCGATCTCTCCATCGACGCCGCCGACGGCGCCGGCATCAGCTGGCTGCACCGCAATGCCGAGGTGCTGGCGAAAGAGCTGCACGACGGCCGCTTCGACATGACCGTGCGGGTGGACGAGACCAAGCGGGATATCGTGGTGTCCAGGTTCGATGCCGTGCCTCGCGTGTCGACGTAGGGCTACGCGCCGAGAAAATCAATTCAACAAGTCGAGGCTCATGAACTGGTTATGCGGGCTCGCCTGATAGTCGGCGAAAGGCTCACAGTTCAAGAAGCCGACGCTGCGATAGAGTGAGACGGCCGGCGCGTGGAGCGATGCCGTGCCGGTCTCCAGGCTAAGACGTGCGTAACCTCGCTTGCGGGCTTCAGCAATGATGTGGAGCAGGATGGCGCGGCCAGCTCCGGTCCCGCGTGCAGCCGGTGCAGCACGCATCGACTTCACCTCTCCATGCGTGTCATCCAGTCGCTTCAGTGCACCGAATCCAGCCAGCGCATGGCCCTGCCAGACCGTCCAGAACGTCACGGTCGCAGCCGAAAGACCGCTCGCGTCCAGTGCCTGCGCGTGCTCACCCATGACGCTGCGGAGCTCTTCGAGATGATGTGCCAGCAGATCGGCGACATGTGGCGCCCTCGGATCGTCCTGCCTGATGTCCACTTCACGTCCTCGCTTCAGGTCGCCGTCTTCGCTGCGTTCCACAACGCATCCATCTCCGCCAGCGACGCCTGCTCCAGCGTCCGCCCCTGCGCCTCCAGCGCGCGCTCGATATAGGCAAAACGTCGCTCGAATTTCGCGTTGGTCGCGCGGAGTGCTGCTTCCGGATCGGCGTCGACATGGCGGGCGAGGTTGACGAGGGCGAACATCAGATCGCCAGTCTCCTCCGCGATCTCCTGCTTGTCATTGCGATCCAGCGCGGCCTCGATCTCGTCGGCTTCCTCGCGGATTTTTGCCAGCACCGCACGCGGGTCGTTCCAGTCGAAGCCGACGGTGGAGGCCTTGCGCTGCAGCTCCATCGCGCGCGTCAGCGCGGGCTGGCCGGCCTTCACGCCCGCGAGCAATGATTTGTGAGACGGCGTTTCCTCCGGCGGCCGGCGCGCGGCGCGCTCGGCTTTCTCCTCGGCCTTGATGCGGTCCCAGACTTCCTTGACGTGGTGCGGGGTGAGATTGCCGTCTTTGTCGGCGAAGACATGGGGATGCCTACGGATCATCTTGCGGGTGATGGCCTCGACGACGTCGCCGAAGGCAAAGGCGTTCTGCTCCTCGGCCATCTGGGCGTGGAACACGACCTGCAACAGCAGATCGCCGAGCTCCTCGCAGAGATCGTCGAGATCGCCGCGGCTGATGGCCTCGACCACCTCATAGGCTTCCTCGATCGTGTAGGGCGCGATCGTCGCAAAATTCTGCTCGAGGTCCCAGGGGCAGCCGGTCACCGGCGTGCGCAGCGCCGCCATGATCTCGATCAGGCGGGAAATGTCGCGGGAAGGGGTCATTGCGGGGCAGTCTCCTGGGTCCCAAACCTTATGCCAAAAGCGAGCCGGCGTTCCCAGCGCGGCGCGGCGGAACGAGCCGATTTCCACCGATTGGCTGATACGTTCCGCGATGCTAAAGCGCTGCCTATGACTGACACATTTTCATCAGAAACCGCGCTGGTACTGTTCTCCGGCGGCCAGGATTCCACCACCTGTCTTGCCTGGGCGCTAAGCCGCTTCGCGCGCGTGGAAACGCTGGGGTTCGACTATGGCCAGCGCCATGCAATCGAGCTGGCCTGCCGCGACCGGCTGGTCGACGGCATCAAGGGGTTGCGCGCAGATTGGGCCGCAAAGCTCGGCGAGAGCCACACGCTGTCGATCCCGACCTTGGCTTCGATCTCGGACACAGCGCTGACGCGTGACGTCGCGATCGCGATGGGCGCCGACGGCCTGCCCAATACGTTTGTGCCCGGCCGCAATTTGGTGTTTTTGACGTTTGCCGCGGCGCTGGCCTACCGGCGCGGCATCACCCACATCGTCGGCGGCATGTGCGAGACGGATTATTCCGGCTATCCCGATTGCCGCGACGACACTATCCGCGCCATGCAGGCCGCGCTTTCGCTCGGCATGGCGCGGCAATTCGAGCTGCACACGCCGCTGATGTGGATCGACAAGGCGGCGACATGGAAGCTCGCGCACGATCTCGGCGGCGAGGGGCTGGTCGATCTCATCCGCGAGCAATCCCACACTTGCTATCTCGGCGACCGCGGCGCGCAGCACGATTGGGGCTATGGCTGCGGCGAATGCCCGGCGTGCAGCCTGCGGGCGAAAGGGTGGCGGGAGTATGTGGCGGGGCGGTAGCGCCAAGGACTCAGTGTCGTCACCCGCGAAAGCGGGTGATCCAGTATCCCAGAGACCGTGCTTGAGTCGAGAAGCCGCGGCGTACTGGATTCCCCGCCTTCGCGGGGAATGACAGCGGAAGCCATGGCACGGGCGTGCCGTTTACCGAGTTAGCCAAAATCCTCTTCCCGCAACTCGATCGGCTTGCCGTGCGGCGTGCGATCCGCGGCGTGGTCCCACGCGTCGCGGTAGCGGTTCAGCGTCTCCATCGACGCGACACCCTTACGCGCGACCAGGCCTTCCAGCGTGGCAAGCCAGTGCAGGTAATACGTCTCGCCCGTATCGGGATCACCTGCGGCCTGCGCGCGCTTGATCTCGGAAGCCAGCGCTGCGGCCCATTCGGGCCAGGTGAACACGCCGCGGTCGTGCAGCGTCAGCGCCATCGCAAACGCATGAGCCTCCCACGGCGCGCGGAACACCGGGCCGTCGTCATCGCGGGGAATGCTTGGAATGGCGGCCGTCGCAGCCGCCGCGGCCGTGCTGCTCATCAAATCGGGTCCAGATAAGGCTCGAACGCGTCGATCGACACCTTCGAGGTCGGATCGCCGTCCGCGCCCCAGAGGTCGCTGCCTTCGAATACGACCGTGTAGAGCCATTGCGGATTCTCGCCGAGCTCCATCGCCGCCGAATCCGGAAACACGTGGCAGCCATGATTCAGTTCGACCACACCGACATGGCCGCGCACATAGCGCGGCAGGCGCGTGTGCGTCGCCGGATGGATGTTCTTGGCGCGCACGCGGTCGCCGATGTTGAATTTTGCCGGCGCGGGAGCAGGGCGGGCGAACTTGCCGCGCACCATGGTGCGCTCGACGTCCCCAAGCGCCAGCTTGCCGTGCTTGAGCGCCTTCGCAGGCTGCATCGCATGGCCCGCGGCGACTTCCTCCCTTGTGAGGTATCCCTTCTCGATCAGCATCTCCTCGAGCCCGAGAAACCATTTCTTGTAGTAGGAGCTCGACAGATAAACGTGCGGCGGGATCGTTTCGCGATAGAAGCGCGAGGTGTCGATGTTGAAGGCACCCGCCGCACCCATCGCGCGCACCATCGCCAGCACGCGAGATTCCCACGCCGCGTGAAACACCGGCTCGTTCGGCTCGGCCTCGACCTTGCCGAACCCGTCCATTCCGCCCATGTCGTGCACGCCGTTCACGACGGCGCCCCGGGCGTCTTGGCAAAGCCGGTGCCGATCATGGAATCCCGCGTGACGAGCTCGGCGAGCTGCTCCTCACTCCACCCCTCAGTGCCCTCGGGGCGCATCGGCAGTACCAAAAAGCGCGTCTCGGCAGTGGAATCCCAGACCCGGATTTCCATGTCCTTCGGCAGACTGACATCGAAATCGGCGAGCACGCCGCGCGGGTCCTTGACCGCACGCGAGCGATAGGGCGCGGCCTTGTACCAGACCGGCGGCAGGCCCAGCATCTCCCAGGGGTAGCAGGAGCACAGCGTGCACACGACCATGTTGTGGCGCTCAGGCGTGTTCTCGATCACGACGAGATGATCGCCGACACGGCTGACATGGCCGAGCGTGCCGATCGCCTTGCTACCGTCCTCCAGCAGCGCCTGCTTGAAAGCCGGATCGGTCCAGGCCTTGGCGACGACGCGGGCGCCGTTGTGCGGACCGATCTTGGTCTCATAGGCCTGGATGATGGCATCCAGCGCAGCCGGCTCGACATAGCCTTTTTCGGTCAGGATCGTCTCGAGTGCGCGCACGCGCAGCTCGGTCTCGGACAGCTCGGAATGGTCGTGATCGTGGTCGTGATGATGTTCACTCATGCCTCGAAGATAGTCCCAGAATCCGGGCCTTGTCGAGGCGAAGACTCTGCTAACATCGCGCCATGGGCTGGGCCAAACAAACCGGAATAACCGCCGCAATTGCGGCTCTTGTCACATTCGCGGCGCAGGATGCGCGCGCCGCGAATGGCGCCTATGCGGTCGATGCAGCCGATATCTCCGAGGTCGGCTCCTGCAAGGTCGAAAGCTGGATGTCGGCGGCAACCAACACGGATTTCGCCGCGGTCGCCAATCCGTCCTGTGTCGTCGATCCCTTCACGCCGATCGAACTGAGCCTGCAGACCATCCGCGCTCGCAGCGATGGTGACTGGAGCACGACGATTGCTCCCAAAGCCAAGACCAACTTCATCCCGACCGGGATCGGGCGGTGGGGATTGTCGGCCTATGGCGGCGGCTCCTTCGACGCGGCGACCGGCGAGGCGCTGACCGCCTTTGCCGTGATCCCCGCGACCTTCCGCCTGTCGGAGACCATGCGTATCAACGTCAATGGCGGCTGGCTCTGGGATCGCGCGGTCGACCGTCACTATTTGACCTACGGCCTCGGCTTCGACTGGAAGTTCACCGACACCTTGCAATGGACGATCGAGGCCTACGGGCAGGCCGGCGCCTCCGAGATCGCCAGCGTCGTGCAGCCGCGCTTCCAGACCGGCGTCCGCTACCGGCCGAACGAGATATTTTCCGTCGACGTGATCTACGGCCGTAACATCACCGGCGAGAACGCCAACTGGATCACCATCGGCACGACCATCCGGTTTCCGGTCGGCGGCAGCGAGCCGGAACATCGGCGCACCGGGCATTTGTGATCAAGAACGACAAGAGCCGGGAGGGCTGCGTTGACTGACTATGTGACGATCGAGAAAGGTCATGGGCCGGAGGGGCGGATCGCCATCGTGCGGTTCGACCGCAATGACGGCATCAACGCGCTGTCGCCCGAAGCGCTGCGCCAGCTCACCGCGGCGGCGCGCAGTTTTGAAGATGACGCGACAACCTCCGTCGTGGTGCTGGCGGGCAGCACCAGCGCCTTCAGCGCCGGATTCGACCTCAAGGATGCCGAGGGCCGCGCGCGCAAGGACATGGACCTCGGCACGCTGCGCCGGCACCTCAAGCTCGGGCCGCGCCTGACCCAGGCCTGGCAGGACATGGAGCAGATCACGATCGCGGCCATCGAGGGCTTTTGCGTCGGCGGCGGCGTGGCGCTGGCCGTCGCGCTCGACTTTCGCGTGATGGGGCGCGATGCGCATCTGCGCGTGCCCGAGATCGGCCTCGGCATGAACATGAGCTGGCAAAGCATTCCGCGTATGCTGCATTTGATCGGGCCGGCCCGCACCAAGCAGGCGGTGATCCTGGCCGATGAGCGCATCAGCGCGGACGAGGCCTATCAATGGGGCCTCGTGGAGCAGGTGACCGACCCCGGCCATGCGTTCGATGCCGCGATGGAGCTTGCCCGGAAGGTCGCCGCGCAGCCGCCGCTCTCGGTCGCCATGACCAAGCTGACCGTCAACCGGCTCGCGCATGCGCTGGACGATCTCGCCAGCCACATGGACGTCGACCAGTTCGCGCTGGCAAGCCTCAGCGAGGACCACAAGGAGGGCGTCGAGGCGTTCCTGGGCCGCCGCAAACCCCGCTTCAAGGGGCGGTAGAGGCCATTGATCGCGCCGCTGACAATCCGTATACGCCGCGCTGGGACAACAGCGGCCCGGCCAACGGGCGGTACGATGTGACGACAATCGAGGGGGAGGGCTCATGGCCGCTAGCTCGCAGGCGCCTGAGGCAAAAGGATTTCGCTGGAAGCTGATCGCGCCGCTCGTGGTGTGGCTCGCGATCTATCTGTGGCCGGTGCCAGTGGGGCTCAACGTCAATCAATGGCATTATTTTGCCGTGTTCGCGGCCGTCATCACCGGGCTCATCCTGGAATCGATGCCGGTCGGCGCGGTCGGCCTGATCGGCCTCACGGTTGCGGGTGTCGGCGGCTATATCGATCCCGATCCCGGCAAATCGCTGCGCTGGATGCTGGCGGGCTTTGCCGAGAGCACGGTCTGGCTGATC
Source organism: Bradyrhizobium sp. OK095 (assembly GCF_900109945.1). GTDB lineage: Bacteria > Pseudomonadota > Alphaproteobacteria > Rhizobiales > Xanthobacteraceae > Bradyrhizobium. Next base: position 106,715 of record NZ_FOBX01000012.1, on the reverse strand, counting down.
GTCGGCGCCTTCGTATTCTCGATCGGTTATCGCAAGAGCCAACTTGGCCGGCGGATCGCGCTGGTGCTGGTGAGGCGGCTCGGCACCAACACGCTCGGCCTCGGCTATGCGGTGGCGATGTCGGACTTCCTGCTGGCGCCGGCAACGCCCTCGAATACCGCACGCAGCGGCGGCATCGTCTATCCCATCATCAGCAACATTCCGCGCATCTACGGCTCCGAGCCCGGACCGACCGCCGGCAAGATCGGCACCTATGTGATGTGGACGGCCTTCGCGGCCACCGCCGTAACGAGCTCGCTGTTCTTCACGGCGCTCGCGCCCAATGCGGCGGCGCTGGCGATCGCCAAGAAGACGGTCGGCGTCGATGTGAGCTGGGGCCAATGGTTCATCGGCTTTGCGCCGCTCGGCCTTCTCCTGATGATCCTCGTGCCGCTGCTCAGCTATGCGGTGTGCCGTCCCGAGGTGAAGCGCAGCCCCGAGATCTCAGAATGGGCAGCGAAAGAGCTCGCAGAGATGGGCCCGATGTCGCGCAACGAGTGGATCATGCTGGCGCTGATCTTGCTCGCGATGTTCCTGTGGATCGCGGGCTCGAGTCCGGACATCCACGTGCCTCTTTTGGGCTCGAACTTCGTCAACGCCACCACCGTCGTCTTCATCGTGATCTCCTTGATGCTGGTCACCGGCGTGATCGAGTTCGCCGACATCGTCAGCGAGAAGAGCGCCTGGGAGGTGTTCTTCTATTTCACCTCGCTGCTGACGCTGGCCTCCGGCCTCAACGAGATCGGCTTCATCAAATGGTTTGCGACCGAATACGCCAAACCGCTCGCGGGGCTGTCGCCGTCGACCGCGATGATCCTGCTGGTCGCGCTGTTCTTCTGGATCCATTATTTCTTCTCGAGCATCACCTCGCACGCCGCGGCCGTGCTGCCGGTGGTGCTCGCGGTCGGCTCCGGCATTCCTGATCTGCCGGTCACGACACTCGCCATGCTCTGCATGTATTCGCTCGGCCTGATGGGCGTGATCTCGCCTTATGCGACGGGACCGGCGCCGATGTATTTCGGCAGCGGCTATATCGGCAAGGGCCAGTTCTGGGGATTTGGGCTGCTGTTCGGGCTGGTCTATTTCGCAGGACTGCTGCTGATCGTGCTGCCCTGGTTGCAGATGGTCCGGTGAGCCTCGCCGGAGGCTGATACCCTCGGCGAAGGAATATTCTTCTCTCGCGAGGGATTGGGGAAACTTCGTCTAATCCCTCCCAAATATCTGAAATTGCAACAAAGACCGGAAAAGACGATGGTCCGTGCTGCGGTGCAGCGCGTTCCTTTCTGAGGCGATTTGTTGCTGCCTCACCTCCAGTCGCTGATGCGACCCGGCTCTCGTTTGCCTTTTGGTGCGGGCGAGAGAATTATTGTGCATGAAGGCCATCTCAATGAACGCCCACCAATCGCTAGCCATCGGACAGCCGATCGCGCCGCCCGAAGCGATTTCACCTGCCGCGACAGATGCAGACGCCATGGTCCGCTTCGAAGCCATCGCGAAGACCTACCCGGCCTATCGCGGTAAGCCCGGCGTCAACGCGCTTGAGAACATCGACTTCGCCATTCCGCGCGGCTCCATCACCGGCGTGATCGGCCGCTCCGGCGCCGGCAAGTCGAGCCTGGTCCGCCTGATCAACGGGCTGGAGAAGCCGACCGCGGGTCGCGTCATCGTCGATCACAGGGATATCTCGGCGCTCGCCGGCCGCGAGCTGCGGCTGGCGCAGCGCTCGATAGGCATGATCTTCCAGCACTTCAACCTGCTGTCATCGCGCACCGCCGCCGACAACATCGCGCTGCCGCTCGAGATCGCCGGCTGGACCAAGGCCGACATCAAGGCTCGTGTGGCCGAGCTGCTTGCGCTGGTCGGCATCGCCGACAAGCACGACCGCTATCCGTCAGAACTATCAGGCGGCCAGAAGCAGCGCGTCGGTATCGCCCGCGCGTTGGCGACGCGGCCGAGCGTGCTGTTGTCGGACGAGGCGACCTCCGCGCTCGATCCGCAGACCACGCGCGCCATCCTCGATCTGCTTGCGAACATCAACCGCGAGCTGGGCGTGACCATCGTGCTGATCACCCACGAAATGTCCGTGGTGCGTCAGCTCGCCAAGGAAGTGGTGGTGTTAGATGCCGGCCGTGTGGTCGAGAGCGGCCACGTCGCGGACATCTTCACCCATCCCAAACATCCGATCACGCAATCCTTCCTGGCCGAAGCGATCGGCGACAGCCTACCGGTGTCGCTGGCGAGCCGGATCATGGCGGAGCCTGCTGCCGGCGGACTGGCCGTGATCCGCGTCCAGGTGCGCGGGGCAGGGGCCGGCGATACGCTGGTGGCGCGGCTCGCCCGCGAGCTCGGCCTCGACGTCTCGCTGCTATCGGCGCGCATCGACGAGATCGGCGGCCAGCACGTAGGCTCGCTGACCCTCGGTATCCCTCTCGGTATTTCCGGCGGCGAGGACGCGGTGACGCGGACGCTCGCCTGGCTCTCTCAATATCAATTCCCGGCGGAGCGTCTCGGCTATGTCGCCTGAACTCATCAACCTTATCGTCCAGGCCACCGGCGAGACCCTGTACATGGTCGGCATCGCCGCGCTGCTGGGCACCGTCTTCGGCCTGCCGCTCGGCGTCTTTCTCGCGACCAGCCGCAAGGGGGAGCTGTTCGCGGCTCCCGCTATCAATCGCGTGTTCGGAATCGTCGTCAATGCGACCCGCTCGACGCCCTTCATCATCCTGGTCGTCGCCATCATCCCGTTCACGCGCCTTGTCGCTGGCACCTCGATCGGCTCTACGGCGGCGATCGTGCCGCTGACCATCGCATCGGCGCCGTTCATCGCGCGCCTGGTTGAAGCCGCGATCCGCGAGGTCGATGGCGGCCTGATCGAGACCGCATCCTCGTTCGGGGCCTCGCCCATCCAGATCGTGCTCAAGGTGCTGATCCCCGAGGCGCTGCCGGGACTTCTACTGGCGCTGACGCTCGCGGTGGTCAGCCTGCTCGGCTACTCCGCCATGGTCGGCGCCGTCGGCGGCGGCGGCCTGGGGGATCTCGGCATCCGCTACGGCTATCAGCGCTTCATGCCGGAGATGATGCTCGCCGTCGTCGTCGTGCTGATCGCACTCGTGCAGCTCGTGCAGAGCGCCGGCGATTATCTGGCGCGCCGGGTCAACCGCCGGCTGCGGCAGCACTGACGGACGTCAGGCGGCAAGCCTCGCCCGGCGCAGCGTCTCCGAGGGCACCTCGGAGAAGTGGCGCTTGTAGTCGAGCGAGAACTGGCTGAAGTGCCAGAAGCCGTGCTGCACGGCGACGTCGTAGACCGAGGCCTCGATGCCGCGCTTCAGGTCGCGTCGGACGCGGTTCAACCGCATCGCGCGCCAATAATGCATCGGGCTTGTGCCTAAGACCTCCTGGAAGCAATAGCCGAGCTTGCGCGGGCTAGCGCCGACCGTCTTGCAGACCTCCAGCAGCGATAGCGCACGCTCCCCGCTGCCATGCATCAGATCGCGGGCGCGATCGACGGTGCGCTTGCGCGCCGCAGAGCTGCGGCCGGGATCGCTTGGCCGTGCGGTCGGCAACATGTCCATGATCTCGACGAGCAGGGCGTCTTCCAGCGCAAGCCGCGCCACTGGGGTGTCGAACCGTTCGGGGGCCGCCGTGATGGTCTCGTGGATCGCGGCAAGATGCGCGCGCAGCCGCGCGACCGGCGCCTCCGCCATCTCGATCACCCGCAACTGATGCCAGACGGCGCGTGGCAACTCGATATCGAGCCGTGCAGCCAGCTCCTCAATCAACGCAGCACTGGTGACGACGCCGCGAAACTCAAAGGCCTTCGGCGTGCACATGTCGACCTCGGCGTCGATGCACGCAATGACCTGGGCGCCCGCGACGCTGGTGCCGTTGCAATTGACCTCGCCATCGCCGTCCCAGGGCAGGCCGATGCCGAAGCTGCCGGCACCGAGCTGTCCGTACTGGCGGACTTGCTGGCTCGTGATCTCGCGGAAAACTTCGAGCCGCGGTAGCGAGAGCTGAGTGAAACTGCCCCTGAAGGCGCCGGCGCTGATCTGGTCGTAGCTCAGCCGCCAACGGCCGAGCGCGGCGCAGTGCTCGTCGACATCCGTGCTGCTCGTCTGGAGCAGGACGGCAGCCGAGTCTTGAATCGGAAGAATTGCGCTTAAGGCCATGACAGCACCTTGGAATTCATTACTCGATAGCCCGCAATAACCGCGCCAGACTGGCACGGCCACGGGCGCTGTCCAGCAAAATATTGCCGGATCTCGATAACGCCCGATGCGGCCTTCCGTGCAGTCTTCATCCCCAGCCGTTCCCGACACCGGGGTTGGGCGCGCTTCGCGGAGGATCGAGATGCGACCGACCGACATCATGCGTGGCAGTCCGCCTGCGCCCGAGGCCCAGGTGACGCGCGCCAACTGGCGCAGCTTCCCCGCGATACGCTGGGGCTTTACTCACACCCGCGAAGTGCTGCCGACTGCGGAGGTCCGCCGCTCGGCGCATCCGACGCCAATCGCGAGCGCCCCGCGTGAACTTTCAAAGCTCGGCTTCACCGCACCCGACGGCAAGCCCACCACGATCGACGCCACGCTGCGCGAGACCTTTGCCGATACGCTCCTCGTGATGCAGCGGGGCACGCTGATCCACGAATGGTACGGTGACGGCATGAGCGTGACGACGCCGCATCTGATCTGCTCGATCAGCAAGGCCGTCGCCGGCACGCTCGGCGGCGTGCTGGCCGCGCGCGGTCTGCTCGATCCCGAGGCGAGGGTGGTGCGCTGCGTGCCGGAGCTGGAGACGTCCGTCTACGGCACCTGCACCGTCCGCAACCTCCTCGACATGGCCGTCGCGATCAAGTTCGAGGAGGATTACGAGGACCCCGCCGGCGACGTCGCGCGCTATCGCTTCTCGTCAGGCTGGGACGTGCCGCCGCCGGGCGTCGAGCCCGGCCACCAGCGCGCCTATCTCACCACGTTGCGCGGAACGGGGAAGCCGCACGGCAAGGTCTTTCATTACGTCTCGCCCAACACCGAGGTGCTGGGCTGGGTTTATGAGCGCGCCTGCGGCATGCCCTACCACCGCATCCTGTCCGAATATCTGTGGCAACCGATGGGCGCCGAGGAAGACGGCTCGCTGACGCTCGACAGCCACGGCATGGGCCGCATCGCCGGCGGCCTCTCATTCACCGCGCGCGATCTGATTCGCTTCGGCGAGATGATCCGCTGCCGCGGCGTGGTCGAGGGACGGCAGGTGGTGCCGGGGTGGTGGATCGATGACATCCGCGAGAACGGCGATACCAAGGCCTGGGCCGATGGCGACCTCGCCGAGTTCTTCCCGGGCGCGCGCTACCGCAGCAAATGGTTCACGATCGATCCGTCGCGCAACGCGCTCACCGCGATCGGCATTCACGGCCAGCTGCTTCATGTCGATCTGGAATCCGATACCGTCATCCTCAAGCTCGCGACGCAGCCGAAGGCGATGGACGTGCCGATCGATCAACGCTGGTTCGCGGCCTTCCGCGCCATTGCCACGCATCTCGCCTAGCACTGACCTTTGGACATCATCATGCTCGATACCGTCAAAGCCAAATCGCAAGCTCAGGCCGCCGCGCCGCATCCGCTCGATCCCCTGACCGCCGAGGAGGTCACGGCAGCCTGCACCCTGGTGCGCGCGGCGGCGGCCTCGCCGGAACATTGCCGCTTCCCGACGGTACGACTGGAGGAGCCGACCAAGCAGGAGCTGGCCGCTGATGGAGCAGGGCGCCGCGCCTTCGCGCTGACACTGGACGTAGCGACGGGCGAGGCGATCGAGCACATCGTCGATCTCGCCCGCAATGAGATCGTCGCGCGAAAAGTTATTCCGAACCGCGAAGCGCCCTATGGCCAGCCGCCGGTGATGCTCGAAGAGTTCTTCAAGTGTGAGGCCGTGGTGAAGGCCGATCCCGGCTGGCGGGCGGCGATGGTCCGGCGCGGGCTCACGGACAAGGACATCGAGCTGGTGCAGGTCGATCCGTTTTCCTCCGGCTTCTTCGACATGGAGTTCGAGCGCGGGGCACGCATCGTGCGCGCCGTCAGCTTCTTCCGCGAGCATCTCCAGGACAACGGCTATGCCCATCCGATCGAGGGCGTGGTCGCCGTCGTCGACCTGATCGGCGGCAAGGTCATCGACCTCACCGACGCGGACCCGATCGTGCCGATCCCGCGCAAGAAGCGGAACTACGGCGCGCATGAAGTCCAAAACCCGCGCACCGACATCAAGCCGCTGCATATCGAGCAGCCCGAGGGCGCCAGCTTCAAGGTCGATGGCTGGAAGGTCGATTGGCAAAAATGGAGCTTTCGCGTCGGTTTCACGCCGCGCGAGGGCCTGGTGCTGCATCAGCTCAGCTATCAGGACGGGATGCGCAAACGCTCGCTGATCCATCGCGCCAGCGTCACCGAGATGGTGGTGCCTTACGCCGATCCGACCGCGAACCACTTTTGGAAGTCGGCGTTCGACGCCGGCGAATACGGGCTCGGCATGCTTGCCAATGCGCTCGAGCTCGGCTGCGACTGCCTCGGCAACATCCATTATTTCGACGTGCCGGCCGCCGACAACAAGGGCGTGCCCTTTGTCATGCAGAATGCCATCTGCATGCATGAAGAAGACTACGGAATTGCCTGGAAGCATTACGAATTCCGCAACGGCCTGTTCGAGGTCCGCCGTTCGCGGCGACTGGTCATCTCGTTCTTCGCGACCGTCGGCAATTACGATTATGGCTTCTACTGGTATCTCTACCAGGACGGCACCATCCAGCTTGAGACAAAGCTCACCGGCATTATCCAGACCGCCGCCGTGCAGCCGGGCGAGAAGTACAAATGGGGCGGCATGGTCGACGACAATCTGGGCGGGCCGACGCACCAGCACTTCTTCAACGTGCGCCTGCACATGGATCTCGACGGCGGCGGCAACACGGTGACGGAGCACGATTTCGTGCCGCGTCCCTGGGGCCATGATAATCCACACGGCAACGCGTTCGACACCACGACGCGCGTGCTGTCGCGCGAGCGTGACGCGGCCGCAATTGCCAACAGCGAGACCGGCCGGTTCTGGAAGATCAGCAATCCCAACGAGACCAATTCGGTCGGCAATGCGCCGGCCTACAAGCTCGTGGTCAATCCGAGCCCGCTGATGCTGGCGCAGGAGGGCAGCTACGTGCGCAGCCGTGGCGGCTTTGCCACCAGGCATGTCTGGGTCACGGCGTTCGACGCGGACGAAAAATACGCCAGCGGCGATTATCCCAACGTCCATGCCGGCGGCGACGGCCTGCCGCGCTACGCAGCCCAAAACCGCGACATCGAGAACGCCGACATCGTGCTGTGGCACTCGTTCGGCCACACCCATATCTGCAAGCCCGAGGACTTTCCGATCATGCCGGTCGAATATGCCGGCTTCATGTTGAAGCCGACCGGCTTCTTCGCGGCCAACGCCGCCGGCGACATTCCCCCGGACCGTAACAGCCGCAGCGTGCTTGCGGGCGAGGAGAAGGGCGGCGGAAGCTCGTGCTGTAAGAGCTAGGCTGTCGGCGGGTAGTAGAGAAACTCGATCATCAGGCAGCCGTCGCGGGTGAAGAACGGTCCATGCTCGACATGGGCCGGCCTCACGGCGTAGGTGCCGGCCTCGAGCTGTTGCGCTTCCTGTGACGTGGTGCCGATCGACAGCGTGCCCGAAATCAGAAACACCTCCTCGCACCATTCATGCGAGACCGGCTGGCCCACGGACGCACCGGCGGCCCAGCGCGACAGCCGCGTCACGGCGCCCGTTCGACCAATGTGGTCAAAGCGCCCGGACAGGATCTTTTCCTCAACCCCGATATAGCCGGGGACAGCCCGCCATCCGTCATCGGCCAGCGCGTTGAAAAACTCCCTGTGGTCCTTCATGAACCGGCCGAATCCGGGCTCCGCCATGCACTCATCTCCCAAAGCTGATCGAACTCCGCTCATCATAGCCGAGTGTCATTCTCATTAGTCCAGTTCAAATCCTCCAAGAACAGACGATCGCACATGAGCGCATTCGCCGCACGTGCTGCGCACAGCTCTGGAGAGGTTCTAACGCAGTTCCTCTCGCGCTCCGAAATCGCCTGCGTTAGGGCGAGGCATCAAAAACGGTACCGGCAAAGCCGGCAGTGCCGACCCGCTGGATGAGAGCCGAAGACGATGAGAGCGATATTCGGCAGGTTGCATCGCTGGGCGGGACTGCTGACGGCGGGCTTCCTGTTCTTCTCCGGCATCACCGGCGCGATCATCTCCTGGGACCATGAGCTCGACGACGTCCTCAACAGCCATCTGTTCGACGTCTCGACCAAAGGCCCGGCGATCCCCTCCATCGAGCTTGCCGGGCTGATCGAGCAGCGCGATCCCCACGCGCGCGTCGTCTACCTTTTCATGACACCGGAGGAGGGACACTCGCTGTGGTTCTTCGTGATGCCGCGGATTGATCCCGCGACCGGCAAGCGCTTCGCGATGGACTACAATCAGGTCTTCCTCGACCCCAAGACCGGCATCGAGCTTGGCCGCCGCTACTGGGGCGCAGTGTGGCCGGTGACACGCGAAAACTTCGTCTCGTTCCTCTACAAGCTGCACTACACCATGCACATCCCAGAGCTTTGGGGCAGCGATCGCTGGGGCATGCGTGTGCTCGGCGTGATCGCCATCATCTGGACCATCGATTGCTTCGTCGGATTCTATCTGACACTGCCGTCCCGGCGCGGCGCAAAGGCAGCGCATGCGCCGCAAGTGACGCGCCAGCTCGATCGCGGCTTCTGGGCGCGCTGGGCGCCGGCCTGGACCATCAAGACCTCAGGCAGCGCCTACCGGATCAATTTCGACATCCATCGCGCCTTCAGCCTGTGGACCTGGGGCGTGCTGTTTATCATCGCCTTCACGGCGTTCTCGCTGAACCTCTATTTCGAGGTGTTCTCGCCGCTGATGAAGATGGTGTCGAACTACACGCCGACGCCGTATGAGCAGCGGCCTTATCGCGATCTCGACGATCCCATCGAGCCCAGGGTGAATTTCGCCGAGATCGCCGCGCGCGCGGCGGCCGACGGCAAGGGGCGAGGGTGGAGCATTCCGGTCGGCGCGCTCAGCTACGGCCCGGCCCATGGCGTCTACGCCGCCGCCTACTTCCATCCTGGCGACGATCACGGCGCCGGCGGCGTCGGCCCGGCGCAGCTCTATTACGACAGCGAGGACGGCCGTCCGCTCGGCGAGCGGCTGCCCTGGGTCGGCACCGCCGCCGACATCTTCGTTCAGGCGCAATTTCCGCTGCATTCGGGCCGCATCGCCGGACTGTTCGGCCGCATCCTGATCTCGATCATGGGGCTGGTGGTGGCCGCGCTCTCGGTCACCGGCGTCGCGATCTGGTGGCGCAAGCGCCGCGCCCGCATCCGCGTGCGCGAGACCGCGGCGATGCGTCTGAGCCGGCAGCTGACGCCGGCGGAGTAGGGCACCCGACCTCGTGGATGAACCTTCCCGCCCGGCAAGGGCACAAAGACTGGAGATCGCTCCAGCCTTTCGGACATTGAATGAGACCGCTTGCCTTGCTCTGCCTGCTCGTATTCGCGGCGCCCGCCCACGCGGCCACGACCGAGCAGCACTATCTCGACCTGCGCGATCGCCACATCGCAAAATTCTCCAAAGCCAAGGAGAGCGACGAGACTTCCAGGCAGCACGATGCTGCGCTGAATGAGCTGACGGGTGTGCTGCGCGGCTTGGTGGGGCCGGTCACCATCAAGGGGCTGCCGGCCGAGGGGAAGTCGAACGCCGACACGCTGTTCAAGGGCGATTCCGGCTTCGGCCATCTCGACGGCCTCGGCTTCGCCTCCGAGGGCGACAAGATGCAGGCCGTGGTGACCACCACAGGGCTGCTCAAGCACTGGCTGCGCGAGCACCGCGAAGACGGCATGCCGCAGGAGACCGGCGCGGCCTTCAAATCGGACCGCTTCTACTATCAAGCGATTCAGGACTCAGCCTTCGCCAAATATGCGGAGCTGCCGGTCACCAGGCCCGCATCGGCGAGCGCCGCGGTCGCCGTGCTCGGCGTGCGCGGCAATGGCGATTTGAAAGGACCGCCGCACGAAATCGATGTGGTCGCGATCCAGGGCGACAAGGTCTTGTTCCTCGCCAGCAGCGACGCCGTGAAGACGGCCGAGATCCCGGCCTGTGAAAAAGTCTTTGAGCAGATGATGGCCAGGAAGACCCCGCAGGACTCCATGGCCAAGGAGGACCAGGCGATGGACGCCTACACAAAATGCTTCGCCAAGGAAGCGCCAAGCCAGAACTGGTTCGCGGGCGCCGTGAAGAAGGCGCAGAACCAATTGGAGCTGCTGCTGCCGCGCTAACCGAACAGGAAACGGTGCTCCGGCAGCCCCTGTGCGACGCCGTGAATGGCCAAGAGATGACCGGCCTGAGGCTCGATGCGGAGCTGTATGGGATCCAGGAACTTCCTGGCCGTCGTCACGAACAGCGTCTTGAGGTCGCTTCCCCCGAAGCACAGGCAGGTCGGATTGGTCACGGGCAGCGGAATGACCGTGTCGATCGTCCCATCCGGCCGATAGCGCACCAGGCGGCCGCCCGAGAAGAACGCCGTCCACAGCCCGCCGGCAACGTCGACACACGCGCCGTCAGGCCTTTCCCCGGAGGCGCTGTAATCCGCAAACACGCGTCTGTTGCGGATCGTGCCGTCGTCGAGGTCGAAGTCGAACATCCAGGTGCAGTGTCGCCGCGTGTCCGTGAAATAGAGCGTTCGATTGTCCGGCGAGAACGCAATCCCGTTTGTGACGATGACGTCGCCGAACAAGCGCGTCACTTCGCCGTCACCGGTCACGCGATATAGCGCGCCGTTGGGACGATGCAGCTGATTGTCCATGGTGCCGATCCAGAGACGACCGCGCGCGTCCACGCGGCCGTCGTTGAGGCGATTGTCGAGGCCGCTTTCGACCTCGCAGAATTCGGCGGGAGGAGCTTTGTCGGCAACGCGACGAGAGATCCGCAGGTCCAGCGCGAGCAGATGCGAGCCGTCTGCCGTCAGGGCCTGGCTGCCGAGGAATTGGCCATCATGGGAGACGGCGTGATGGGCGCCGGACGCGGGATCGAAGGATTGATGAAGCCTGCCGTCGATGTCGATCCACCACAGCTTTTGAGACCGGTCGCACCACAATGGCGTTTCACCGAGAATATCCGCGCTGGCGACGGCGGTCTCGACCCGGGACGCGGGGATCGAATTGGCGGTCATACCGGAATCCGGTTCCAGCCGCGTGCGCTATCGCCGAAGGCCTGATAGCCGGTCGGGGTCACGGCGATCGTATCTTCGAGCTTGATAAAGCCACGTCGCGGGTGAGGCAGCGTGGTTTCGATCGAGATGACCATGCCGGCCTCCAGAGGCACATTGGCGTCGTCGGCGGGATAGGGAATGGGCCCGCTCGCGGTCAGGCGCGGCGCTTCGTGGCTGACGATGCCCATGCCGTGGGCGACGAAATGCATCTGCTTGCCATGAGGAGAGCGCACGAGCGCCTCGGTTGTGGCGGCGTAGATCGCGCTGCCGGTGAGACCGGCACGGATCGGAGCCCGGGCCGCCTGCTGGATCAGGTCGATTTCCCCGAGCAGATCGACGAGTTCTCCGTCCGGCGCCCCGTGCACGGCCATCCGGCAGAGATCGCCGATGTAGCCTTTGTAATTCCCGCCCGAGTCCAGCGAGACGATATCGCCGGGCTCAAGACGTTGCCCGGAGGGAGCCCGGTTGAGACTCGTCCCCATCGTCACCAGGGCGTATTCGAAGATCATGTCGCGGGACAGCTCGGCTTGTCGCAGATATTCGATGATCTCGCGCTTGCTTTGACCGGGGCGCGCCTGGTTGACCGCGTCCATCATGGATGCGACCACGCGCTCGGAGGCCTCGCGAAGAATCTCCAGCTCGGCCGCGGTCTTGATCGATCGCAGTTTCTCGAGCGGGCGCATCGCCTCGACGAGCTGGCAATCGGCCAGCTCCTTGCGCAGCACGTCCGCCGCGTCAGCGGGCAAGAACGACATCTCGACGCCGACACGAAGCGCAGGCGTCGCGATGGCCTTCACATGTTTGACGGCGAGGGTCATCGCCTCGACCGAGGTTGACGATCCGAACACGACCTGCGGCATCCAGTATCCGGCGTCCGTCCTGTTCTGGACGCTGTCCCGCTCGTTCCGGTTGGCGATATAGGCCGATTTGTCCGACGCGCCCTTCACGTAGACGAAGATGGGCAGATAGCGGCTGATGCCGATCGCTTCCATGTAATCGAACTGGAAGTGATGGTAGCCGCCGAGCAGGTACTGAATGTTGTGCTTCGAGGTGACGATCAGGACGTCGATGCCTGAAGCATCGAGCAGGCCGTCGAGCCTCGTCGTGGCGAATGGAATTCTGGAGTCCATTGATCGTTCTTTTTCGCTGACGATTTGATCTTGCTGGTAGGCGAGGGCGGTCAGCTGTCCTTCCAGGAGGACAGGGCATGCGCGACGCAGCCATTGATGTGGTCGGTGAGAACGGCCCGGGCGCCCTTGATGTCGCGCTTCAGGGCGCACTCCAGCAACGCCTTGTGCTGGTTGATCGTCTCCGTGCCCCGATAGCGCAGCGCATAGCGGAAGTATTTGTCGAACACGACCGAATGGGTATGCATCAGCTCGCGCGATCCGCAGCCCGAGATCAGCGCCTGGTGGAATTCGCCGTCGTAGCGCTTGCGCAGTTCGGGATCGTCGCCCTCTTTGAGGACGGTGCGCTCGGTGGCCGCCAGCTTGTGATGAGCGGAGACCACGCGTCCCTCCCACTCGACATCGCCGGCGCGAAACGACTCGGCCATCGCGTGATGCTCCAGCAGAATGCGCAGATCGGCGAGCTCACGCAGGTTCTGGATCGAGATCGGCGCCACCTCGAAGCCACGCTGGCCTTCGGCGACCACGAAACCTTCGGAGGTCAGGCGATTGAGGATCTCGCGCAGCGTCGAGATGCTGACGCCGTAATCTTCCTTCATGGCATCGAGCTTGAGCCGTCCGGAGGGCGTGAGCACGCCGAAGATGATGTCGGACCGGATGCGCTGATAGCCGCTGTCGCCCGCCGACAGGGGCCGTTCCTCAAGTGCCGTCATGCCTTCTGATCCCGCTTGTCCGGATCGCGCGCCCTCTGGCGGCAACCGAACCATCAATGTTGCCAGCAATATAGCAGAACGTCATCATCAGACGTCTACAGAAATCTCATATGAAATTGATATTGTCCTTTGACATTGAAATATATGTATGATGTGTAAATAAGCTGAGGGTACGAGAAACAAGCGCTTAAGCCGCCGTTCGTGCCCTAGGGAAAAGGGAGGACACGATGAGCTTGTTGGTACGGGCGCTGTCTGCGACGGCGATCTGCGTGGCGCTGACGGTCGGCGCATCCGCCGCCGATGACATCCAGGAGCGGACGATCAGGTGGGGCCACCTGAACAACACCGATCACCCCGTCAGCTTCGGCGTGCAGAAGTTTGCCGAGATCCTGCTGGCGAAGAGCGGGGGCAAGATGAAGGTCCGCGAGTTCGCGGCCTCGCAGCTCGGCAACGAATTGCAGCAGCAATCCGCGCTACGCGGTGGCACGCAGGAGATGCTGTCGGCCTCGACGACCTCGCTCGCAACGGTCGTTCCGGAGTTCGGCCTGATCGACTTCCCGTTCCTCTTCAACACGACCGAGCAGGCCGACGCGCTTGCGACCGGCAAATTCGGCACGGCGATGATCGATACGCTGCCGTCGAAGGGGCTAATCGGTCTCGGCTATTGGGGCCTCGGCTTCCGCAATGTCACCAACAGCACCCGCCCGATCACCAAGCTCGAGGATTTCAGCGGCCTCAAGCTTCGCGTGATTCCGAACCCGGTCTATCTCGAAAGCTTCAGTGCCTTTAAGGCCAATCCAGTCCCGATGGCTTTCGGCGAGCTGTATTCGGCGCTGGAGACCCGCACCGTGGACGGCCAGGAGAATCCCTACACGGTCATTCTCTCCAACAAATTCTACGAAGTGCAGAAATATGTCTCCGCCACCAACCACACCTTCACCCTGAACATCATTCTGGTGAGCAAGATGTTCTGGGACAAGCTGTCGCCGACCGAGCAGAAGCTGATGCGCGAGGCTTATGAAGAGAGCCGCCCCTATCAGAAAGAGCAGACGCGTCTTCAGACTGAAAAGGCCCTGGCGGAATTGCAGGCCAAGGGCATGAAGTACAACGCGATCGCTCCCGAAGAGACCGAGCGCATGCGCAAGGCGGCGCAGCCGGTCGCGGACAAGATTTCAGCCAGTCTTCGTCCCGAGACCGTGAAGCTCTTCAACGACGAAGTCGAGCGCATCCGCAAGGACGTGAAGTAACCGACTTCCTCATCACGCAGGCGGCGGAGCCGGCCATTGGCCGGCTCGTCCTCCTCATTCGCCCGGACGTCACGCATGGCGCGAGCTCTCGACCTCTATTGCACGTTCCTGAAAGCCGTCATCGCCGCGTGTCTCGCGGTCATGGTGGTCCTGGTCTTCGGCAATGTGGTTCTTCGTTACGGCTTCAACTCCGGCATCACGATTTCCGAGGAGATGTCGCGCTGGCTGCTGGTCTGGCTGACCTTCCTCGGCGCCATCGTCGCGCTGCGCGAGCACGCCCATCTCGGCGTCGATAGCCTGGTCCGGATGCTCCCGGCCTACGGCAAGCGCATCTGCTTTGTCATCAACTATTGCCTGATGCTGTTTGCCGACTGGCTGCTGCTCTCCGGCAGCTGGCGCCAGACCATCATCAACATCGACGATCGCGCGCCGGCAACCGGTCTGTCGCTCGGCATCTTTTACGCGGTCGGCGTGGTCTTCGGCGTGTCGGCCGGGGTGATCCTTCTCCACGACCTCTTCCGCGTGCTCACCGGGCAGGCCGGCGAAGCCGAGATGGTGGCCGTCAAGGAATCGGAAGACCACTGATGTCGCAGCACCAAATCTTAGCCATTGGCCCTCACATCCTGCAATCGACCAGGATCATGCCATGACGATCGCCGTCTTCACTTTCTCGCTGCTCGGCGCCATGGCGCTGGGCATGCCGATCGCCTTCGCACTGATCGTCTGCGGCGTCGCGCTGATGGTGACGATCGACATGTTCGACGCCCAGATCGTGGCACAGAACATCATCAACGGCGCGGACAGCTTCCCGCTGATGGCCATTCCGTTCTTCATGCTCGCCGGCGAGATCATGAACAAGGGCGGCCTCGCCAAGCGCATCGTCAATGTCGCCCTCGTTGCGGTCGGGCATTTCCGCGGCGGACTTGGTTACGTCACGATCCTGGCATCCTGCATTCTCGCCTCGCTGTCGGGCTCGGCCGCAGCCGACGCCGCGGCGCTTGCAGCTCTGCTGGTGCCGATGATGGTGGCGGCAGGGCACAAGAAATCCTATGCGGCGGGTCTTGTGGCCGCGGGTGGCATCATCGCCCCCGTGATTCCGCCCAGCATCGGGTTCGTCATCTTCGGCGTCGCTGCCGGCGTCTCGATCTCAAAGCTGTTTCTGGCAGGTATCGTGCCCGGGCTTTTGCTCGGGGCGGGCCTGTGCCTGGCCTGGGCATGGGTGGTTCGCCAAGAGAACCTGACGCCGCCGCCGCGAGCCTCACTGTCCGAGATCGTGAAAGCCGTCGTTGATGGGTTCTGGGCGCTGATGCTGCCCGTCATCATCGTAGTGGGCCTGCGTTTCGGCATCTTCACGCCGACGGAAGCCGCGGTGGTCGTCGCCGTCTATTCGCTGTTCGTGGCGACCTGCATCTATCGCGAACTGAAGCTGTCGCAGCTCTATGACGTCTTCGTCTCCTCCGCAGTGACGACGAGCATCGTGATGTTCCTGGTGGCGGCAGCGCTGGTGTCGTCCTGGCTGATCACGGTGTCCGAGATTTCCGCGCAGGTCGTGACTCTCCTGAAGCCGTTCATGGGCAACAACACGCTGCTGATGCTCGCGATCATGGTCGTGGTGGTGATCGTGGGCACCGCACTCGACATGACGCCGACGATCCTGATCCTGACGCCGATCCTGATGCCGATCGTCAAGGCTGCGGGCATCGACCCCGTCTATTTCGGAGTCCTGTTCATCATCAACAACGCCATCGGCCTGATCACGCCGCCGGTCGGGATCGTGTTAAACGTCGTCTGTGGTGTCTCCAGGATCAGCATGGAGGAGATCATCAAGGGCGTCTGGCCCTTCATGATCGCGCAATTGGTGGTCCTGCTGGCGATGGTCCTGTTCCCGGGGCTGGTGACGATCCCGGCGAAGTGGTTCGGCGGCTAGTTGCATCGGACACAACAGAAGAAAGGACCAAAATGGCCGCAAAGATCATGATCCTGAACGGACCCAATCTGAATTTCCTCGGCATCCGGGAGCCGCACATCTACGGCCGGACGACGCTGAAGGAGATCGAGGCGAGCTGCCAGGCGCTCGCCGACCAGCTTGGCGTCTCGATCTCGTTCCACCAGTCCAACATGGAGGGCGAGCTTGTCGGCCTGATCCAGTCCGCGCATGGCAATTCGGATGCCATCATCATCAACCCGGCGGGCTATTCCTTCACGTCGATCGCGCTGATCGACGCGCTGAAGATTTTCGAGGGGATCAAGATCGAGCTGCATATCTCGAACATCCACGCGCGCGACGAGCTGCATCGCCATTCGATCACGTCGGGTGCCTGCACGTCGGTGATTTGCGGTTTGGGCCCTTACGGCTATCTCGCTGCAATGCTGGCGGCCGTCCAGAAGCTCGGACAATTGCCTGACACGATCCTGCCGGCTCTCCATGGGCTCAAGACGTAAGTTTAAGGAGAACGGGATGCGCGGCGCGGGATTTTTGGCGATCTGGAGCGACGTCGAGGCACACGATCTGACCGATTACCGGCACTGGCTGACGCGCGAGCACACCACCGAGCGCGTGACGACCAGGGGTTTCCTGGCAACGCGTGTGTTCCGCGCGGCAAGGGACGACATCAACCGCTTCTTCATCCTGTACGAGCTCGAGACGCCCGAGGTCCTCGACGGCGAGGCCTACATGGCGCGCCTCAACGCGCCGACGCCGTGGTCGCAGCGCATCATGCCGAAGCTCGGCAATTTCATGCGGGGCGGGGGCGTCATGCTCGCGCGGGCAGGGCGGGGCGAGGGGGCCACGGTCATGGCGCTGCGGATCGAGACATTGCCCGCAGACCCCGAGAAACTGGCCCAGGCGCTTGTTGCGTGCGACGGCGTTGCCGCCGTGCAGATCGGCGCGACCGACGCGGCGCGGACATCGGTGCCGACGGCCGAGAAGGGCATGCGGAAAGACGAGGGCTTTTTCGCAGGGCTGCTGTTGATCGAGGCACTCGACACCGCTTCGCTGCAAGCCGCCTTGCAGCAGGCGCGTGCGATTGCGCCCGAAATCCTGGACCGCGCGAGCGAGCCGGAAGTCTATCAGGGCATGTTTGCGCTCGATGCCCGCATCGCGGATTTTGGCTGATGGCGACATTCTCGCTCGCAGCGCTGACAGTGCTCGATCTCGCGCCGCCCGCGATGATCGAACTGGCGGCGCGCTGCGGCTATGAGAAGGTCGGGCTCAGGTTGCTGCCGGCAACGCCTGGCGGAATTGCATATCGCCTGATGGACGATGCGACGCTCCTGCGCGAGACGCTGCGGCGGTTACAGGCAACCGGCGTGACGGTGGCCGATCTCGAGGTCGTTGCGTTCAGGCCGGAGACGGACGTCGCTTCGTTCACGCCATTCTTCGAGACCGGCGCACGCCTCGGCGCCAGGCATATTCTTGTCGCGGCTTACGATGCCGATCTGGCGCGGTTCTCCGACCGCTACCGGCAGTTCTGCGAAACGGCCGCGACCTATGGCCTGACGTCCGATCTCGAATTCATGCCCTGGACAAACGTTCCGGACCTGAAAACCGCGATGCGGATCGTTGGCGAGGTCGACCATCCCGCAGCCGGCATTCTGGTCGATGCGCTGCATTTCGATCGATCGCAAAGCGCGCTTGCGGATCTCCGCACCATCCCGGTCGAGCGGCTTCACTATTGGCAGCTCTGCGACGGTCCGGCCGAACGCCCGGCGCCGACGGAGCAGTTGATCCATGCCGCGCGCGAGGAACGGATGTTTCCGGGCGAGGGCGGCATCGATCTCGTCGGCCTGACCAAGGCGATGCCGGACAGCCTGACCGTCAGCATCGAGGTTCCGACCGTTCAGCTGGCCAAAACCGTCGATGCCGAAACGCGGGCGCGTCGGGCACTCGCGGCGGGCAGGGCCGTGGTCGAGAAGGCGCGCGCGGCTTCGTAACAGAGAAGGGTGGCTCGGGATGCCGCAAGCCGATCGCGAAGTCGATCGCCCCTGGGACGTCGAAACCGATCTCCTGGTCGTTGGCGCAGGCGCGGCCGGCATGACGGCAGCGTTGGTCGGCGCCCTCGAAGGGCTCAATGTCGTCCTGTGCGAAAAGTCGGACATGGTGGGCGGCACGACCGCGACCTCCGCCGGCACCGTCTGGATCCCTGGCAACCGGCAAGGGCAGCGCGTCGGAACGCCCGATACGGTCGAGGCCGCGCGCACCTATCTCGCCGCGATGCTCGGCGAGCACGCGACCGACCAACGCGTGGAGATGTTCCTTAGGGCGGGCCCGATCGTTCTCGACTATCTCGAGCAGAAAACGAGCGTCCGTTTCGCGGCGCCCGCGGTCCACCCCGACTACAAAAACCTTCCGGGCGCCGCGATCGGCGGCCGCGCGCTCGGAGCCGTTCCGTTCGACGGCCGCAAGCTCGGCGACGATTTCGTCCGGGTCAGGCCGCCACGCCGCGAATTCATGGTTCTCGGCGGCATGATGGTCGGGAAGGCGGACATTCCGGCGCTGCTGGCTCCCTTCCGCAACTGGACCAATTTTCGGCACGCCGTGGGACTTCTCGCCCGGCATGCGCTGGATCGCATCAGTCACAGGCGCGGGACGCGCCTGATCATGGGCAATGCGCTGGTCGCAAGACTGCTCGACAGCGTCCGCCGCGCCGACGTCGGCTTGCGATTTGAGACCGGACTTCGTGAGATCATTTGCGAAGGCGACGACATCGTCGGTGCCGTCCTCACGTCTCCGGCCGGAGAGGTGAGGATACGCGCCCGCAAGGGCGTCGTGCTGGCAACCGGCGGCATCGGCTGGAGCCGCGACCTTCGCGAACGGCTGTTTCCGGAGGTCGCGCGGCGCTATTCGCTCACGCCATCATCCAACACGGGAGACGGCATTTTGGCGGCCGAGCGCGTCAGCGCGGTCGTCGAGCACGATCTCGATAGTCCAGCCTTGTGGATGCCGAGCTCGGTGATGACGCAAGCGGACGGCCATCTCTCGGTGTTCCCGCACATCATGCTCGATCGCGCCAAGCCGGGATTGCTTGCCGTCAACACATCGGGCCGCCGTTTCGTGAATGAAGCCGATTCCTATCATGACTTCGTCGCGGCGATGCTGCGTTCGAATGCGTCAGCGTCGTCGACTGCGACGGCCTTCCTGATCTGCGACCGGGCCTTCATCGGGGATTTTGGCATCGGGATGGTTCATCCCGGGAGCAAGGACCTGACCCGGTTCCTGCAGGCCAACTATTTGACCGAGGGCGAAACGATTGCAGCGCTCGCGCAAAAAATCGGTGTCGACCGCGACCAGCTTGTCCAGACCGTCGAGCGGTACAATCGTTATGCCGAAACCGGGATCGACGACGATTTCGGCCGCGGCGCGAGCGAATTGAACCGGTTCAATGGCGATCCCAACAGCAAACCGAACCCTTGTTTGCGGCGGATCGGCCCGGGTCCGTATTACGCCGTCGCCGTATGGCCGTCGGATCTCGCCAGCAGCGCCGGCTTGCGCACGGATTCGAGCGCCCGTGTCCTGTCTGGTGATGGCAGGATCCTGTCCGGACTGTACGCAGTCGGAGCCGATTCAGCCTCGATCTTCCGCGGCACTTATCCAGGGCCAGGCACGATGATCGGCCCGGCCATGGTTTTCGGATGGTGTGCTGCGATGGATGCTGCAGGGGCCCTGCGCAGGTTTCCAGAACTGCTGACGCCGCGCTAGAGCGCACAGCCGGCCGACATTCCGGACATGCCGTTTAGTTTTCAAATCATTCCGATACGGCATTGGTGCTTGCGACCTGACTGGTCCAATCTGGACAGCAAACCAAGAACGGGCGCATGGGAGGAAACGAATGAACAAGCTCAGCAGAATGCTGTCCGTTGCGGCACTGGCAGGACTGATCGTTTCGTCCGCCGCGGCGGAGATCGCCGATTCCCCAATCTCGATAGAAGGCGGAAAGATCGTCGGCGGGCCTTCCGACGTCGCCGGCGTCACCATCTACAAGGCGGTGCCGTTCGCGGCGCCTCCGGTCGGCGCCGACAGGTGGAAGGCACCGCAGCCGGTCGTGCCGTGGTCGGGCATCAGGGACAGCTCGGCCTGGCCCAACCGGTGCTACCAGCTTGCCAGCGCCAATCCGCCGGGGAGCTTCTACTTCAACGAATATTATTGGGATCCGTCCAAGGACCCCAGGGATAGCGAAGACTGTCTCTATCTGAACATCTGGGCGCCCACGAAACCCGCGACCGGCGCGCTGCCAGTGATGGTCTACTACCACGGCGGCGGCAACCGCCACGGCAACAATTCCGAGGTCGAGTTCAACGCGTCGAGGCTCGCGGCCAAAGGCATCATCGTCGTCTCGGCAGCCTATCGATTGAACATCATGGGCTTTCTCGCTTTGCCGGGCATGGGCGAGCAGGGTGCTGGCAACTTTGCGATCCTGGACGCCGTGGAAGCGCTGAAATGGGTGAACAAGAACATCGGGGCGTTCGGCGGCGACCCGGGCAGGGTGACGATTGCCGGCCAGTCGGCGGGATCGCGCAATGTCAGAAGCATTCTCTCAACGCCGCTGGCCAAGGGCCTGTTTCAGCGCGCCATCATGCACTCCAGCCCGACCGTGATGGCGCAGCCGGGCAAGCCGAACTATTTGACGCTTGCCGACAAGACCAACGCTGCCGCCCCGGTCTTCCAGAAATACTTTCCCGGCAAGAGCCTGGACGATCTGAGGAAGCTGCCCGCGGAGGAATTTTACAGGGATCCGGCCAGAATTGATGAGATGTATGCGGTGACGAGCAACATGTATGCGGTCATCGACGGCACCGTCCTGACCGCAGACTCGGTCGATTTGCTGAAGGAGGGCGCCCTCAACGGCATTGACGTCATTGTCGGCACGGTCGCAGACGAGCGGACCGCGCTGGACGGTGCCCCTGACAAGGTCATGGAAATCCCGGCCTTCCATGCCTATTGGAAGAAGCTTCTCGGCGAGGCGCTCTACACCAAATATGCGTTCGAGAAGCTCTATCCGGCCTCGACGCCGCGCGATGCCTACCGCCAGCATCTCAAGGCCCAGGCCGACCTGCTGCTCGAACAAAACCGGATTGCCGGCGCGCTTCTCACGGCCAGAAACCCCTCCAGCAAGGTCTATGTCTATTACTTCGATCATCCGACGCCCGGACGCGACCGCGAGTTCTACGGCGCCTGGCATTCGTCGGACCTCTGGTACACCTTCAACTCGCTCCGGAACGAGCCCGGCCAGCGCCAGTGGGCGCCTTACGATTTCGAACTGGCGGAACAGGCCTCGACGATGTGGGCCAATTTCGTGAAGGCAGGCGACCCCAATGGCGTCGGCCTGCCGACATGGCCCAGGAGCAGCCGGGCCAACGACGGCGCCTATCTGTCGTTCGCCGAGACGTCGACGAGCGCGACCAGCGCCTCGCCATATCTGGGCACCAGCGCCGAGCGACGAAACGCGCTGTTCCACGATTACGAGATGACGTTCTACGGCATCAACGAATGACCTTGCTCCCGGTTGCGGCTGACTGGCTTGCGGCTTCCGACGCGCCGCCGGGGGCAGGTGGCGCCCGTGATTCCGGGAAGGCAGTTGCTGAGGGGCGAGGCGCCTCGGACGGCGCGTCGTCAACCCAATGCGACCGCCAACGCGCTTGAGGGCGGTGCCGGCCGACTGCCGTGGCCGCTGTATGGCCATATATCGGATTCGCATAAGGTATATTATGGAATATATTTATATACAATCAGATCAAATATTTAGGTGGAATTCCTGCCACCGTGCCTTCGCTCTGGCGCCGTTTCCAGTTCGCCCCTCGACCGTCCTGCCAGCTCTTGACGGCTACTGTGCATGGGGTTGTTTTTCGCATTTTGAATCCGGCGCATGTGGCGAAAGCCGATATTGCCGTGACGTTGTCCGGCTGCAATAAGCGGAGCTTCGCGAGATCGCAGATGACCTTCCGACTTTCCGTCCTATAGGTTTGCGTCTCACAACAAAAAACAAACTTCCGAGGAAGCAGACCCAATGAGCTTTTCCCGACGCACGCTTCTCAAGGCCTCTGCCGCGACCGCGGTCCTGGGCGGCATTGGCGCGCCCCATGTGGCCCGCGCCCAGAGCGCCGAGTTCACCTACAAATACGCCAACAACCTGCCGGACACCCATCCGCTGAACGTGCGCGCCCGGGAGATGGCGGCGGCGATCAAGGCCGAGACCAACGGCAAGTTCGACCTCCAGATCTTCCCGAACAACCAGCTCGGCTCCGACACCGACATGCTGAGCCAGATCCGCTCCGGCGGCGTCGAGTTCTTCACGCTGTCGGGCCTGATCCTGTCGACCCTGGTGCCGGCCGCGTCGATCAACGGCATCGGCTTCGCGTTCCCGGACTATCCCACGGTCTGGAAGGCCATGGACGGCGACCTCGGCGGCTTCGTCCGCGGCGAGATCAAGAAAGCCGGCCTCGAGGTCATGGACAAGATCTGGGACAACGGCTTCCGCCAGACCACGTCCTCGTCCAGGCCGATCACCGGGCCTGACGATTTCAAGGGCTTCAAGATCCGCGTGCCGGTGTCGCCGCTGTGGACCTCGATGTTCAAGGCGTTCGACGCCGCGCCCGCCTCGATCAATTTCGCCGAGGTCTATTCCGCGCTCCAGACCAAGATCGTCGAGGGCCAGGAGAACCCGCTGGCGATCATCTCGACCGCCAAGCTCTACGAGGTGCAGAAGTACTGCTCGCTGACCAACCACATGTGGGACGGCTTCTGGTTCCTGGCCAACCGCAAGGCCTGGAGCGCTTTGCCGGAGGACGTGCGCACCATCGTCGCCAAGAACATCAACGCCGCCGCGATCAAGGAGCGTGAGGATACCGCCAAGCTCAACGCCAATCTCCAGCAGGAGCTCGCGGGCAAGGGCCTGACGTTCAACCAGCCCACGGTGGCGCCGTTCCGCGACAAGCTGCGTTCCGCCGGCTTCTATGCCGAGTGGAAGGGCAAATATGGCGATCAGGCCTGGGACCTACTGGAAAAGGCCGTCGGCAAGCTGTCGTAACGCGTTGGAGCCGTCATGGCTCATGTCGAGGTTCAGGTGACCGAAGTGGTGGGCGAGGTGGCTGTTCAGCCCCCTCGCCGATCCTCTCTGCTGGCCTCAACGGAGCGCATCCTCGGCCTCGCCGTCGAGATCCCGGCGGCGATCCTGGTGGTCGCCGAGATCGTGATCCTGTTTGCCGGCGTGGTCGCGCGCTACGGCGTGCACCGGCCGCTGATCTGGTCGGACGAGCTCGCCTCGATCCTGTTCCTGTGGCTGGCGATGCTGGGCGCGGCGGTCGCATTCCGCCGCTCCGAGCACATGCGCATGACCGCGATTGTCGCGAGCACCAAGCCGGCCACGCGCGCCTGGCTCGACCTGGTCGCGACCTGCGCGGCGCTGGCGTTCCTGGCGCTGATCGTCTGGCCGTCTGCCGAATACGCCTACGAGGAAAGCTTCATCACCACGCCGGCGCTCCAGATCTCCAACATGTGGCGCGCCGCAGCGCTGCCGGCCGGCATCTGCCTGATGGCGGTGTTCGCATTGCTCCGGCTGCTGCGCGCCGCCGATGTCCGCATGGTGCTGACGGCCGCGATAACCGTTGCCATCATCGTCGGCCTGTTCTGGCTGGCGCAGCCATATCTGCGGCCGCTCGGCAATCTCAACCTCGTCATCTTCTTCGTCGGCGTCGCCGGCTTCTGCGTCTTTGCAGGCGTTCCCATTGCGTTCGGCTTTGGCCTTGCGATCTATGGCTATCTGGCGCTGACGACGCGCACGCCTGTCATGGTGCTGGTCGGGCGGATGGACGAGGGCATGAGCCACCTCATCCTGCTCTCGGTGCCGCTGTTCGTATTTTTGGGGCTATTGATCGAGATGACCGGCATGGCGCGGGCCATGGTGGCGTTCCTGGCGAGCCTGCTCGGGCATGTCCGCGGCGGCCTGCATTACGTGCTGGTCGGCGCCATGTATCTGGTCTCAGGCATATCTGGCGCCAAGGCCGCCGACATGGCTGCGGTCGCGCCCGTGCTGTTCCCGGAGATGAAGCAGCGCGGCGCCAAGCCCGGCGACCTCGTCGCGCTGCTTGCGGCAACCGGCGCCCAGACCGAAACCATTCCGCCGAGCCTCGTGCTGATCACCATCGGCTCGGTCACCGGCGTCTCGATCGCGGCGCTGTTCACCGGCGGCCTGTTGCCCGGCGTGGTGCTCGCGGTCACGCTCTGCATGCTGGTATGGTGGCGCTATCGCCACGAGGATATGAGCCATGTCCGCCGCGCCAATGCCGGCGAGATCGGCAAGAGCTTCATCGTCGCCCTGCCCGCGCTCGCGCTGCCCTTCGTGATCCGCTACGCCGTGGTCGAGGGCATCGCCACCGCGACCGAAGTTTCCACCATCGGCATCGTCTATGGCGCCCTGGTCGGCCTCCTCGTGTACCGCCGTTTCGACTGGCGGCGGCTGTTTCCGATGCTGGTCGAGACCGCCGCGCTGTCGGGCGCGATCCTCCTGATCATCGGCACGGCCACCGGCATGGCCTGGGGCCTGACGCAATCCGGCTTCTCGCGCTCGCTGGCGGCGGCCATGACGGGGTTGCCGGGGGGCGCGGCGACCTTCATCGCCGTCTCCATCCTGGCCTTCACCATCCTCGGCAGCGTGCTGGAGGGCATCCCGGCGATCGTGCTGTTCGGGCCGCTGCTGTTTCCGATCGCCCGCGCCGTCGGCGTGCACGAGGTGCACTATGCGATGGTGATCATTCTGGCCATGGGTATCGGGCTATTCGCCCCGCCGTTCGGCGTCGGCTATTATGCCGCCTGCGCCATCGGACGCGTCGACCCGGCCGAGGGCATCAGGCCGATCTGGGGCTATCTGCTGGCGCTGCTGGTGGGATTGATCGTTGTCGCGGTCTTCCCCTGGATCTCGATCGGATTTCTTTGACGCGGTTTAAGGAGGATGTCGATGAGTGAGCGGCAGAACCCGTACAATATCGGCCTCGACAAGACGCAAGCCAACTACGTGCCGCTGACCCCGCTGAGCTTCCTCGCGCGCAGCGCCGCGGTCTATCCCGATCATGTCAGCACCGTCTACGAAGGCCGCAGCTTCACCTGGCGCGAAACATACGAGCGCTGCCGGCGCTTTGCGTCGTATCTGGCCGGCAAGGGCATCGGCGTCGGCGACACCGTGGCGGCGATGCTGCCGAACATCCCGGCGATGAACGAGGTGCACTTTGCGGTGCCGATGAGCGGCGCCGTGCTCAACGCGCTCAACATCCGCCTCGATGCGCCCTCGATCGCGTTCCAGCTCGATCATGGCGGCGCCAAGGTCATCCTGGTCGATCCCGAATTTTCCGGCGTGATCACCGACGCACTGGCGCAGATGAGCGGGCCAAAACCGTTCGTGATCGACGTCGACGATGCCGCCTTCAACGGCGGCAAGCGCATCGGCGAGATCGAATACGAGGCGGCGCTCGCACAAGGCGACCCTGATTTCACTGCGATCCCGCTGAGCGACGAATGGGACGCGATCGCGCTGAGCTACACCTCGGGCACGACGGGCAATCCCAAGGGCGTCGTCACCCATCATCGCGGTGCGTATCTCAACGCCGTCAGCAACATCCTTGCAGGCCAACTCGGCCAGCATCCGGTCTATCTCTGGACGCTGCCGATGTTTCATTGCAACGGCTGGTGCTTCCCCTGGACCATTGCGGCCGCCGCCGGCATCAATGTCTGCCTGCGCAAGGTCGAGCCGACCAAAATCTTCGCGCTGATCAAGCAGCACGGCGTCACCCACATGTGCGGCGCGCCGATCGTCTACAACACGCTGATCAACGCGCCTGACGCGCCCAAAGAAACGTCGGAGGGAAATGCCGCGCGCAGCGTCGTCGGCCTGATCGCGGGTGCGGCGCCGCCAGTCGCGGTGCTGGAAGGCGCGGAAAACATCGGCATCAAGCTCACGCATGTCTACGGCCTGACCGAGGTCTACGGCCCCGCCTCCGTCTGCGCCGAGCAGCCCGGCTGGGACGAGTTGCCTGCCGCCGAGCGCGCCAGCATGAAGCGGCGGCAGGGCGTGCCCTACCCGCTCGAGGAAGGCGTCACCGTCATCGATCCCCAGACCATGCAACAGGTGCCGCGCGATGGCGAGACCATCGGCGAGGTCATGTTCCGCGGCAACATCGTGATGAAGGGCTATCTGAAAAACGAGAAGGCGACGAAGGATGCCTTCGAAGGCGGCTGGTTTCACACCGGCGATCTCGGCGTGCTCGACGAGCATGGCTACATCATCATCAAGGACCGCTCCAAAGACATCATCATCTCCGGCGGCGAGAACATCTCCTCCGTCGAGGTCGAGGACATCCTCTACAAGCACCCCGCCGTGCTGTTCGCGGCAGTGGTCGCAAAGCCCGATCCGAAATGGGGCGAGGTGCCCTGCGCTTTCGTCGAGCTGAAGGACGGCGCCAGCGCGACCGAGGCCGAGATCATCGCCTTCTGCCGTTCACATATGAGCGGCTTCAAGACGCCGAAGGCGATCATGTTCGGACCGATCCCGAAAACGTCGACAGGCAAGATCCAGAAATTCCTGCTGCGCAATGAAGTGGGCTCGGCGAAGGCGATTTCGGCCTGAGCTCTGTCGCGACACCAGAAATATTTGGAAACAAACGCCGTGTTTGTACGGTCGTTCTGTGCTGTCCTGAAACCGATTGCGTGGGTTTGACGACGTCGGGACACGACAAGAAAAGATTGGAAAACATTAGAGACGCATTTACGATTCAGCTTCGTCGGATTCGCTGATTCCACATGATTCGCCGCGCAGGCTGCGCGGCTGGCGACCGGCGCTGTTGGGGCGCTTCATGCGGTTGGTGTCGTGAGCACAGACGTGCGTGCGCGTCTGGCGCTGCTGCTATTGATGACCGGACTGCTGCTGCCGCGCGCGGCAGAAGCGCAAGCCGTCCGCGAGTTCGGCGCGTTCGGGGGCGCCGAGAATTTTGGCCCCCCGGGTCCGAACGCGCCCGGCAACGGTTTCAATAATTTCGGCGGTGGCAACAATTTTGGCGGCATGGGTGGCCCCATGTTCGGCGGCCCGCAGGCCTCCGGTTTTGGTGGAGCGCCGTTCGGTGGTGGCAGTGGTGGCGCCGGCGGCCCGCAGCCGAACTATGGCTGGAACGCCGAGCCCCCGGGCCTTGCCGGCGCGGCGCGGTTCGGCATGCGGCAGGCCTTTGGCGGCGGCTCCGATAGCGCCACGCATACCGAGACGGCGCAAGCGACGTTTCTGGCGATGACGCAATTCACCCAGGCCATGCTCGATCCCGCCATCGATGGTCGCGGCATCGGCCCGGCCGAACTCGACGCAGAGCTCGCCGCCTACACCGATATGGGCAATGACCCAACGCATGGCGGCATCGGCCGCGAGGCCTATGGAGCCATCTACGGCAGACCCTCGCTCGCAGCTCCGCACTGGAGCGTCTGGGCGGCCGGCTTTGGCGGCTCGCAGATCTCGACCGGAAACGCCGGCTCGACCAGCCGCAGTTTTGGCACCGTGGTCGGCGCCGATTATTCGCTCTCGCCGCAGACCAGAATGGGCTTTGCGCTGGCCGGGGGCGGCACCGGCTTTGCCAACAATTTTTCCAGCGGCCGCTCCGATCTATTCCAGGCCGGCGCCTTCGTCCGGCATGCAATCGGATCGGCCTACGTCGCGACCGGTCTCGCCTATGGCTGGCAAGCCATCAGCAACGATCATCCGGTGACGCCGTCCGGCTCCGATCAGTTTGCCGCGGCGGTCAACGCCAACGCCTATTCCGGCCGTCTGGAAGGCGGCTATCGTTTTGCCGCGCGCTGGCTCGGCATCACGCCCTACGCAGCGGCGCAGGTCACCACCTTCCGCCTGCCCTCCTCCACCAATGCGGCGCATCCGCCTGATGGAGCCAATGCGTTCTCGGCCGCGACCGGCGGCGACAGTTTTACGGATAGCCGCACCGAGCTCGGCTTGCGCACGAGCACGTCGCTTGCCTTGCTGGGAAGCGTGGTGAATTTGCGCGGACGGCTCGCCTGGGCGCACGATTTCAGCGCGGGGCAATCGATCCCGACGGCGTTCCAGTCCCTGCCCGGTCAGGGATCTGTCGCGGGCGGTATGGCGTTCGCGCCGAACGCAGCGCTGACCGGCATCGCAGTCGAGCTGCGCGCCGTGAACGGCTGGTCCGCCTCGGCGAACTTCGACAGCGAGGTGTCGAGCCTGATGCGCTCTTACACCGGCAAAGCCGTGCTGCGCTACGCGTGGTGATAGGAAGCGCGAGCGGACCCTGCCCGCTCGCGCCGCCAGGCTCCGTCACATCTTCTTGTAAGCGTCGACCACCGCCTGGCCGTCAGCGCCGGCCTTCTTGAGCCAGTCGGCGGTGAGCTGATCGCCGACCTTCTGGAAGCCGGCCTTCAGGGCCGGGCTCGGTGCCTCGACCGCCATGCCCTTGGCCTTGAGCTGATCGAGATACCAGCTGGCCTTATCTTCCCAGGCCTTCCAGCCGCGCGTCTCGGCGGTAGCGGCGGCCTTCAGGATGGCGTCCTGCGTGGGCTTGTCGAGCGCCTCGAACGCAGCCTTGTTGACGAAGGTGTAGTCCTTCGGGATCCAGGCCTGCACGTCATAGAAATATTTCAGCGACTCCCAGGCCTTGGAATCGTAGCCGGTGCCGCCCGACGACATGAACGAGTTGACGACGCCGGTCGCAAGCGCCTGCGGCAGCTCGGCCGCCTGGATGGTGACCGACTGGGCGCCGACCAGCTCGCCGATGCGCGCAGTCCCGACATTGTAGGCGCGCCATTTCAGCCCCTTCATGTCCTCGATCGTGGCCAGCGGCTTGTTGACATAGACGCCCTGCGGCGCCCACGGCACGACGAACAGGAGCTTGAGACCCTGCGCGTCCAGCTTCTTTTCGATCAGCGGCTTTGACGCCTGATACAATTTCATCGCCTGGGGGAAGCTGGTCGCAAGGAACGGCACGACGTCCACGCCGTAGATCGGATCCTCGTTCTCATGGATCGACAGCAGGACCTCGCCCATCTGCGCCTGTCCGGTCACCACCGCGCGCTTGATGTCGGGCGCCTTGAACAGCGATGCTCCCGGATGAACCGTGATCAGAAGCTTGCCGGACGTCGCAGCGTCGACGTCCTTGGCGAAGGCGACCAGGTTCTCCGAATGCGGATTGTCGGAGGGATATGCCGCCGGCAGATTCCATTTGGTCTGGGCCAAAGCCGGCGTTGCGGCCAGCATGGCGCCGGCAATCAGGCTTGCGCGGACGAAACGAGACTTCATCGGACTTCTCCTCACGGTCAAAATCAAAGGCTGGTGGATCAATCGGGAAAAGCGAGTTTTGGCAGATACAGCACGATCTGCGGATATTCGGTGATGATGAACACAGCGGCCAGCAGCAGCACGAAGAACGGAAATGCCGCGCGCGCAACCGTAAAGGTGTCGCGGCCGCTCATGTTCTGGAGCACGAACAGGTTGAAGCCGACCGGCGGCGTGATCTGCGCCATCTCGACATGGATGATGAGATAGACGCCGAACCAGACCAGATCGAGGCCGGCCTGCTTGACCATCGGCAGCACGATGACGGCCGTCAGCACAATCATCGAAATGCCGTCGATCAGGCATCCCAGGATGATGTACATGATGCTCAGATACAGCGCGAGCATGCCGGGCGTGAGCTGCTGCCCCTGCACCCAGGTGGCGAGCGCCGCAGGGATTCCGGTATAGGCCATCGCCGCCGTGGTGTAGGCCGCGCCCGCCAGAATCAGCATGATCATGCAGGTCAGACGCGTCGCGCTCATGATGCTTTCGAGGAAGTTCTTGCGCGTCAGCGTGCCGCTCCACCACGCCAGCACGATCGCGCCGCTGACACCCCAGGCCGCACATTCGGTCGCGGTCGCAAAGCCGAGCACGAGCGAGAGGAAGACGGCGAGGATCAGCAGCATACACGGAGCGAGCTTGGCGGACTCCTGCAGCTTCCGGCGGAACGACATCGGTGGATCGCGCGGCGGGACCTTGCTCGGGTTCAACAGCGACCAGATGATGATGTAGCCGGAATAGAGCACCATCACGAGCACACCCGGCAGGAAGCCGCCGAGGAACACCTGAAGCACGGAGACGTTTGCCGTGACGGCGTAGACGACCATCGGAATCGAGGGCGGGATCAGCAGACCGAGCGTGCCGGAGCCAGCGAGTGAGCCGAGACTCAGGCCCTTGTCGTAGCCGCGCTTGTCGAGCTCGGGCAACGCGATCTTGCCGATGGTCGCACAAGTTGCTGCCGAGGACCCCGACACCGCCGCGAAGATGCCGCAGCCGATCACGTTCACATGCGTCAGCCGTCCCGGCAGCCACTGCACCCAGGGCGACAGGCCGCGAAACATCTCCTCCGACAATTTGGTGCGGAAGAGGATCTCGCCCATCCAGATGAACAGCGGCAGCGCAGCCAGCGTCCAGGACGAGCTCGCGCTCCAGGTGGTGGTCGCAAGCACCGAGCCGAGCGGCAGGCTCGTGGTCAGCGCCATCGCCACGAAGCCGACGAGCCCGAGCGAAACCGCGATCCAGACGCCGCTTCCGAGCAGCAGGATCATGACGCCGAGCAGGACGAAGGAGAGCTCGATCATGCCGAGATTGGCCATGCTCAACCTCCGCCGCCCTGCGAGATGCGCTCGACGAATTCTTCCGGCGTCTCGTCCGGCGAACCCTTCTCGTAGCTCGGCCGATTGCCGCCGACGACATTGACCAATTCGTCGATCAGCGCGATCGACAGGATCACGAGGCCGCCGGCGAAACCGAGCTGGGGAATCCAGAGCGGAAGCGCGACGACACCTTGAGCCACGTCGTTGAAGCGCCAGGAATCGTACGTCATCTGCAACGCATGCCGGGTGAAGTAGAGGATGAAGGCGGTCGCAATCCCGAGCGCCACGATCTCCGCGATCTGCTTGGTCCGCCCGTGCAGGTGCTCGAGCAGCAGGCCGACGCGGATCATCTCGCCGCGTTTGAAGGTGTGTGCGAGGCCGAGAAAAGCCATCGCCGCCATGCACCAGGATGCGAAATCATCACCGGCCGGAATGTTGAGCGCAAACTGCCGCCCGACCGACATCACCATCATGATGGCGAAGATCGCGACCATGAACACGCCGGCCGCGATGCCCGAGCCGAGGTAAAGCAGATCCAGAGCGCGCCGGACCGGTCCAACAGAATTTACGTCATCGCCGTGCCCTGCCACGCGGCCCCCATCCTCATCCTGCGGCGCAATCAAGCTTGATTATCGCCACCTGCCAACGCCTGTCCTTCAGACGTTAGACCAACACGATGGGGCTCGCGAAAGCAAGGAGCATGCCGCCTTGCGGCAAATTTCCACTGGATAGGCTCAGTGCGTCTCCAGCCGCATACCGTCGTAAGCCGGCACAACGCCTGATGGCAGCGATTGCCGTATCACCTCGTAGTCGACGTCGGCGGTCATATTGGTGATGACCGCGCGCTTCGGCTTGAAGCGCTCGATCCAGGACAGCGCATCACTGATGCTGAAATGGCTGGAGTGGCTTTGGTAGCGCAAGCCGTCGACAATCCAGAGGTCGAGGTTTTCCAGCGCGCCAAAACTCTCGGGCGGGATGTCGTTGAGATCGGGCGTGTAGGCGGCGTTGCCGATGCGATAGCCGAGTGCCGGGATCTGGCCGTGCTGGACCAGGAAGGCAGTCATGGTGACGTCGCCGCCCTTGCCGCTGATGACCTGGCTTTCGCCGGCCTCGATCGAATGCCGGCTGAGGATCGGCGGATAGTCGCTGCCCTCGGGCGAGATGAAGCAATAGGAGAACCGCGCCATCATGTCTTTCGCGGTCGACTGGTTGAAATAGACTGGAATCCGCTTGCGCATGTGGAGCACGACCGAGCGCAGGTCGTCCATGCCGTGGGTCTGGTCGGCGTGCTCGTGCGTCAGGAACACCGCGTCGATATGATCGACATTGGTGTCGATCAGTTGCTCGCGCAGATCGGGCGAGGTGTCGATCACGATGCGCGTGGTTCCGTGGCTTGACGTCTTTTCCACCATCATCGAGCAGCGGCGGCGGCGGTTTTTTGGGTTATTGGGATCGCAGGCGCCCCAGCCGAGCGCCGGGCGCGGCACGCCGGCGGAGGAGCCGCAACCCAGGATCGTCAGCGTCAGAGTCATGCGGCTTCCAGTCTCAAGCTTTCACCTTGGAAAACAGGCGGAAGAAGTTTTCTGTGGTCTGGCGTGAGATCTCATCGAGCGACACGCCGCGGGTTTCGGCGAGCACTTTGGCGACCTCAACCACATAGGCCGGCTCGTTGCGTTTGCCCCGAAACTTGCCGGGTGCAAGATAGGGCGAGTCTGTTTCAACCAGAATACGGTCCGACGGTAATTCAGCCGCGAGCGCGCGCAGGGCCTCCGACTTCTTGAAGGTCAGGATTCCCGTGAAGCCGATATAGAGCCCGAGCGACACCGCCTTCAGCGCCAGTTCGCGCCCGCCGGTGTAACAATGCAGCACGGCGTTAAACGATCCCTTGGCCGCCTCCTCTTCCAGGATACGGGCGCAATCCTCATCGGCCTCGCGAGTGTGGATCACGAGCGGCAGGCCGGTGGCGCGAGCGGCGGCGATGTGGGCGCGAAAACCCCTCGCCTGCGCCTCGGGCGAGCCGTCGTCGTAGAAATAGTCGAGCCCGGCTTCGCCGAGCGCGACGACCTTCGGATGCTGCGTCAGCGCGATCAGCTCATCCGGCGAAATGCCGTCCTCCTCATCCGCATTGTGCGGATGAGTGCCGACCGAGCAATAGACGTCGTCGAAGCGCCCGGCGATGGCGAGAAGCTGATCGAGCTTTCGTACCCGCGTCGAGATCGTGACCATGCGCGTAAGGCCGGCCGCACGCGCACGCGAGACGATCCCGTCAAGATCGTCCGCAAAGTCCGGAAAATCCAGGTGGCAGTGACTGTCGACCAGCATTGTCCAAACGCCCTATGCTGCCGGCTCGATGTAGCGCGGGAACGCCGGCGTCGGCGCCGGCAGCGTCGAGCCGGGCGCGATGCGCTTGCCGCCGCCGAGCGACGCAAAATTGCGCTCGCTCGCGGGGATACCGAGGCTGTCGAGCAGCAAGCTAGATGCGGTCGGCATCGCCGGCTGGGCCAGGATTGCGATCTGGCGCACGACCTCGGCGGTGACATAGAGCACCGTCTTCTGCCTGGCAGGATCGGTCTTGGCGAGCGCCCACGGCGCCTCGCCCGCGAAATAGCGGTTGGCCTCAGCGACCACAGCCCACACGGCGTTGAGCCAGTGATGGATCTGCTGCGTCGCCATCGCCTCGCGGCTCGCCGCCAGCATGCCGTCAGCCATCGCCAAAATCGCCTTGTCGTTGTCGCTGAACGCGCCGGGTTCGGGCAGCACGCCGCCGAGTTGCTTGGCGACCATCGACAGCGAGCGCTGCGCGAGGTTGCCGAGGTCGTTGGCGAGATCGGCGTTGATGCGCGCGACGATGGCCTCGTGGTTGTAGTTGCCGTCCTGTCCGAACGGCACCTCGCGCAGGAAGAAATAGCGCATCTGGTCGACGCCATACTGGTCGGCGAGGTTGAAGGGATCGACGACGTTGCCAACCGACTTCGACATCTTCTCGCCCCTGTTGAACAGGAAGCCGTGGGCGTAGACTCGCTTCTGCACGGGGATGCCGGCCGACATCAGGAACGCGGGCCAGTACACCGCATGGAAGCGGATGATGTCCTTGCCGATGATGTGCACGTCGGCCGGCCAATAACCCCAGTTCTTGTCGCTCTCGTCGGGGAAACCGACGCCGGTAATATAGTTGGTCAGCGCGTCGACCCAGACATACATCACGTGCTCTTCGTCGCCGGGCACTTTCACGCCCCAGTCGAAGGTGGTGCGCGAAATCGAGAGATCGCGCAGGCCGCCTTTGACGAAGCTCACCACCTCGTTGCGGCGCGAGTCCGGCCCGATGAAATCCGGTTTGTCCTCGTAGAGCTTGAGCAGCTTGTCCTGATAGGACGAGAGGCGGAAGAAGTAGCTCTTCTCGTCGACCCAGCTGACCGGCGTGCCCTGCGGGCCGAGGCGCACACCGTCGTCGTTCAGACGCGTCTCGTCCTCGGCGTAATAGGCTTCGTCGCGCACCGAGTACCAGCCGGAGTAGATGTCGGAATAGATGTCGCCGTTCGCTTCCATGCGCCGCCAGATCTCCTGGGTCGAGCGATGGTGCTGCTCCTCGGTGGTACGAATGAAGCGGTCGAACGACACGTTCAGACGCTCGTCCATCTCCTTGAAGCGCGCGGCGTTGCGGGTTGCGAGCGCGGCCGGCGTCAGGCCTTCGTTCTGTGCGGTCTGGACCATTTTCAAACCGTGCTCGTCGGTGCCGGTCAGGAAGAACACGTCCTTGCCGTCGAGCCGCGCAAAGCGCGCCAGCACGTCGGTCGCAATCGCCTCATAGGCGTGGCCGATATGCGGGCTGCCGTTGGGATAGGCGATCGCGGTCGTGATGTAGAAAGCGTTGTCGCGCGCAGGGACAGCAACGGGCGCAACGGCCTTCGGTGCAACCGACGGCTTCGGTGCAGGCGGCGCTTTGGGTTTTGACACCTTCGGCTTCACGACCTTCGGCGGCGTGGCGACAGGAGCCGGCGCGGCAATCACAGCAGGCGCGGCTGCCTTCTTGGCTGCCTTCTTCGCTGGAGCCTTCTTCACTGGAGCCTTGGCTGGCTTCGCAGCGGCTTTTTTCTTCGGGGCCTTCTTGGCGACGACCTGCTTCTTCGCAACCTTCTTGCCGGCCTTCTTTGACGTCTTAGCGGTGCTCTTCTTCACGCCCTTCTTGGCGGTCGCCTTCTTGACCGTCTTCTTGACTGTCTTGGCAGCTTTGCGCGCGAGCGCTTTCGCAGCCTTCTTCGTGGCTTTCTTTGCAGCCTTCTTCTTGCTGCTCTTGCCCTTAGCGGTTTTCTTAGCTCGCGTTGCCACGACGAATTCCTTTACCGACTTCTCAAATTTGGAAACGAATGCGCCTAGCGCGTTGCGTCCGCCAGCCAGCCGAACACCGAGAAAACCAAGGGCTTTCGCTCCAGATTGTAGGTTTCGGTGTCGCGCGCGGCGCGGACGATCTTTTCCCATACCTCAGCTAGGCGCGCAAGGCGCGGCAGGTTCTGGTTGGCGTTGGCCTCGTCCGCATGCAGGCGTTCGGCAATCCAGCGATCGATGCCGTCGATGAAGGCCGCGAGTGCGACGCGGTCGCTGGTCCCCAGCGATTCGCCGAGCGTGTGCAACTCGCGCGGATCGACTTGTGGCAGTCGCGCCAGCAGCGACGCCGTGCGCTGCTGGAGTTTCAACGCGTCCCCGCCGAGCAGCGTCAGCGCCCGCGCGACGCTGCCCTCGGAGGCCTCCGCCGCCTCGCGCAGGGCGAGGTCGGTCGGAGCGAGACCGGCCGCTTCAGCAGCCGCGCCGATCACCTCGTCCGTCCCGAGCGGCCGCAGGCGCAGCTTGCGGCAACGTGACTGAATTGTGGCGAGCACGCGTGCCGGCGCGTGGCTCACCAGCAGGAACAGCGATTGCTGCGGCGGTTCTTCCAGGATCTTCAGCAGCGCGTTGGCCGCGTTCGGATTGAGCTCGTCGACAGTATCAACGATGCAGACGCGCCAGCCTTCCGCCGCAGCGGTCGAGCCAAAGAAGCCGATCGTCTCGCGCGTCTCGTCCACGGTGATCACGGTGCGCATCACGCCGCGGTCGTTGGCGGTGCGCTCCAGCGTCAAAAGGCCGCCGTGCGAGCCGGCTGCGACCTGGCGCGCCACGGCGTCATCAGGATCGATCGCGAGGTCTTCGGCGCTCTGCACGGAAGGCGCCATCGGCCGGCCGTGGGCGAGCACGAAGCGCGCCATGCGATAGGCCAGCGTCGCCTTGCCGATGCCCTGCGGCCCGCCGATCAGCCAGGCATGCGGGATGCGCCCGCTGCGATAAGCCGTCAGCAGCGCCGTCTCGGCCTCGCGATGGCCGAACAGATGTCTCGTTTCGCGCGGATGCGGAATGGCGCTCTCGCTCTCGGCCTTGCGCGGGCTCATACCGACACCACCGAAGCTGGCGTCGGAAGCAGGCGCTCGCGCAGTGCGCTCCAGACTCGTCCGGCCACCGTATCCGGATCGGAATTGGCGTCGATCAGCACGCAGCGCGAAGGTTCGTCCGCCGCGATCTTGCGATAGGCCTCGCGCAGGCCCTGGTGGAAGCCGAGCTTCTCGCTTTCGAACCGGTCAGGCGTACCGCTGCCGCGGCGTACAGCGGCGCGCTGGAGGCCGATCTCGACGGGCAAATCGAGGATGATGGTGAGGTCCGGCTTGAGATCGCCGATCGTGACCCGCTGCATTGCATTGATGAGACCGACCGGGACGCTGCCGAGGCTGCCCTGGTAGGCGCGCGTCGAGTCGACGAAACGGTCGCACAGCACCCAAATGCCCTGCTTGAGCGCGGGCTCGATCATTGTGCGGACATGGTCGTCGCGGGCGGCCGCGAACAGCAGCGTCTCGGCCTCGGGCCCGAGCAGCTTGCCCATCCCCGACAGCACCAGATGGCGCATGATCTCGGCACCGGGCGAGCCGCCCGGCTCGCGCGTGACGAGGGTACGAAGCTTCGCGGCTTTGAGCCTGTCGGCAAGCTTCTTGATCTGGGTCGACTTGCCCGTCCCCTCGCCGCCTTCGAAGGTGATGAAGCGTCCGCGTCCGGACCGCCGCTGTCCCGCGCTTTCACTCATGATCAGAGCTTCTCGGCGCCCGCGCGGAACATGCCGATCACGAGCTCGCTGGCGCCGTCGATGGCGCGGCGCATGGTCGAGCCGGTGCCAACAGCATCCGCCGCATAGACCGGTGTCTCCACCGCGATATTGCCGCTACGCCAGACCTTGACCACGCCGACCTTCTGGCCAGCCTCGACAGGCGCCCGCACCGGGCCGCTATAGACCACGCGCGCGATCAGCTTGTCGCCGCCGCTCTTGTGCACCATCACCTTCACAGGATCTTTCGCCACCAGCTTCACGGAACGGCTCTCGCCGCCGAACACTTTTGCGTAGCCGACCGGCTGGTCGGCCGCGATCAACGTGCGGGTCTCGAAATTGCGAAAGCCCCATTCCAGCATCTTCTTGGCTTCGGTGGCGCGATCCTCGGGGTCTTCGAGCCCGTTGATGACGACGATCAGTCGCGTGCCGTTCTGTACGGCAGAGCCGACCATGCCGTAGCCGCCTTCCTTGGTGAACCCGGTCTTCAGGCCGTCAGCGCCTTCCATCGAATTGAGCAGAGGGTTTCGGTTCGGCTGGCGGATCTTGTTCCAGGTGAACTCCTTCTCGCCGAACAGTTTGTAGAATTCGGGGAAGTCGAGGATGACGTGCCGGGCGAGGATGCCGAGCTCGCGCACCGTCATCTTGTTGCCGGGATCAGGCAGGCCGTTGGAATTGCCGAAGGTGGACTTCGGCATACCGAGCTCGCGGGCGCGCTTGGTCATGAAATCGGAGGCGAATATCTTCTCGTTGCCGGCGATGCCTTCGGCCAGCGCGATGCAGGCGTCGTTGCCGCTCTGGATGATGGCGCCGTGCAGGAGATCGTCGACCGAGACCTTGCTGTTGATGGCGGCGAACATGGTCGAGCCGCCCGAGGGCGCACCACCTTTGCGCCATGCGTTCTCGCTGATCCGGTATTCGTCGGTGAGCTTGACGTCGCCCTTCTTGATGGCGTTGAAGACGACCTCCGCCGTCATCAGCTTCATCATGCTGGAGGGCGCCCGCAGCTCGTCGGCGTTCTTCTCGAACAGCACGCTGCCGCTGGAGGCCTCGATCAGAATGGCGGTCGGCGCGTCGCCGTCAAAACCGGACTCTTCCGTCTTCTTGGCGCCCTGGACGCTCTGGTTGGCGGCGTAGAGCGCCCCGCCCCAGCCGATGCCCGCCACCAGGACGGCGGCGATCAGCCCGCGCACCAGCGCTCCGGCGGTGAGCCGGTCGCGACGAAGCGGAGAGAGACGAAATGCCATGGCCAAGCCTTGAGAGCGGCGTTCTAACAGTTGGAACCGGCACGAACAACACGAGGTTGGCCGCATCCCCTGAGATTGCACGATTCTCGCCGCGCCCCTATCGTGGCACCTCATGTTTGCGGACCAAACCCCTGAAACAAGGCGGAAAAGCGATGTCGTCCACCCGCGTGATCAAGGCCAACGGGATCGATCTGTTCATCCGCGAGGCCGGCCAGGGTCCGCTGGTGGTGCTGTGCCATGGCTGGCCGGAACTGTCCTATTCCTGGCGCCACCAGATCGTGGCACTCGCCGACGCAGGCTTCCACGTCGTCGCCCCCGATATGCGCGGCTACGGCCAGAGCGCGGCGCCGGCTGAGGTGAACGCCTATTCGATCTTCGACACGGTCGGTGACATCGTCGGCCTCGTGCAGGCACTCGGCGAGACCAAGGCGATGGTGGTCGGCCACGATTGGGGCGCGCCGGTCGCATGGCATGCGGCGCTGTTCCGGCCCGACATCTTCACGGCGGTCGCGGGCCTCAGCGTACCGCCGCCGTTCCGCGGCCGTGGCAAACCGCTCGACCTGCTGCGCCAGGGCGGCGTGACCAATTTCTACTGGCAGTATTTCCAGACCCCTGGCGTCGCCGAAGCCGAGCTCGAGCATGACGTCGCCCGCACCATGCGCATCGTGCTCGGCGGCCGCGGGCTCGCCGATCCCAGCGCCGCCATGTTCGTGCAGGACGGCAAGGGCTTTCTCGGCCACGGCACCCCCGAGGAGCCGCTGCCCGCCTGGCTCAGCGAAGCCGATCTCGCCACCTTCACTGAGGCCTTCCGCAAGTCCGGCTTTCGCGGCGGGCTGAACTGGTATCGCAACCTCGACCGCAATTGGGAGCTGACGGCGCCCTGGCAGGATGCGCAGATCCACCAGCCCTCCCTGTTCATTGCCGGTTCGAAGGACGCCGTCATCACCGGCCTGATCGGCGCCAAGCGCGTCAACGAGTTGGAGCGCGTCCTGCCCAATCTCAAGCGCAAGCTGATCATCGAGGGCGCCGGCCATTGGGTGCAGCAGGAGCGGCCCGACGAGGTCAATGCGGCGCTGCTGAGGTTCTTGCGCGAGGCATCGTCGCGCTAGACGGCGAGATCCTTCCTCATCGCGATGTGCGCGGCGCCCGCCTCGCCGATCTCGACAAATCCGCGCCGCAGGTAAAACCGGCGCGCCGCCGGGTTGGTCAACAGCACCGAGAGCGTTAGCGCCCCGATACCCCGCTTCAGTGCGCTCGCTTCGAGAGCGTCGAATATCTCCGTGCCATGGCCGTGATCGCAATCAGCGGGCAGCAGCGCGATGTCGATGATGTGCCAATGCTCGTTTGCGCGATGAAGCAGGAGACGGCCGATGGCCGTCGCTCGCTGCATGACGATCAACGAGACCGCGTCCGGAAATTGCGCGGCGTAGCCGGCGGCCTGGCTGCGGAATTGTTGCGCGATGACCTGATCGAGGATCGGCCCGGGCAGGCCCGCTGGCCCAAGCTGCTCCGATCTCACCTCGCGAAAGAGACGCCGGATGAACGGCTCATCGGTCGGGCTTGCCGGCCGCAACGTCAGACCGGGATTGCTCGGGACGATGTCAAACGGCATGCCGTCAATCATCCCGTCGCGCGGCCCCCGATCGATCAGGAATTACCGAAAGACGGGAAGATTCCGTTATAGGCGATACACCAGACCAAGGCCTGGGTCGGCTGCATGTTGTCGTGAGGCAGCCCTTGTCCGGTCGTGGTCACGGTGCTGTTGGTCAGGGTGAGAGTGCCGGGCGGCTGCAGGAAGCCATTGAAGCCCGGATTGAGTGCGACCATGTTCATGCCCGTTCCAGGACCGGGCGCGGCGTTTGACGCGGTGCTGCTCCCGAGCTGTAGCCCGTGCGTATGCATTGCCATGTTATCGCTGCTCAGGCTCACCTGGGGACTGCCGACGCTCTCACCGAGGACGTAAGGCTGCAATCCCGGACCTTGGCCCTGGCCGATCGTGATCGTGCCATTCAGGTTCGGCAAAGCGAAATTAGTCGTGCCGTTACCGCCGTAAGCGGTGCCGAGCAGCGAGTAGAGCGGAGAGAACGCTTGAACGGCGAGCAGCTGTCCAAAACAGGGCAACCAGCCCCTGTTGAAGCCCCCGGTCGCGAAGGGAAACGGAAAGGCCTGGATTTCGCCCAGATAGGGATCGGACATTTCGTCTCTCCTGAAATCGAAAAAGCAATCGTGACCGGGCGCCCTTCAGCCTGACGCGGGGAAGATGCCTACGGTGGAGATGCAATAATTGGCGACGACAGTCGGCATCATATTGTTGTGCCCGATGCTCTTGCCTGCCGTGGTGACGCAAGCGGCCATCGTCGCATATGGAGCAGCGTTCATGACAGGCGCGTAGAGATTGCCGCTCGAACTAGTCGCCAGGTGCACGGTCAGTGCGGGCGTCGCCGTGGTCGCGGTGGCCGTCGAAGACAGCAGAGCATGACTATGCGTCGGCATCTCCGTCTCGACCAGCGTATGCAGTTCCTCTCCCGCAAGCTGGCCGATCGCGTAGGCGGGGAGGCCCGGCCCGGCGCCCTGGCCGATCGGAACGCGACCGCGCAGATCTGGAAGATTGAAGGTCTGAACCCCGTCGCCGCCGTAGGTCGTACCGATCACCGCATAGAGTACGTCGTATTGCGAGATCGGCACCGCCTGTCCAATGCAGGCCAGCCAGCCATCCGGGACGCGCGGAAAACCGAACAGTCGTATCTCGCCGATAAACGGATCCATCTCGAATATCCCCTGCATGTGCGCGCCAGCAGATCTACGCTGATGGACACGGGCGCCAATGTTCGAAGCCTTGAAACACGCAATCCGGTTTACGGAAATCTGCTCCGGGGACCGGCTAGTCTCGCGACGGGTAGGTTCCCTGCATCGCGATCAAATAGTTGATGACGAGATAGGGCTGCATGTTGTTGTGCGCCTGACCCCCGCCCTCGTTCACTATGTTCGTGCTGACAGCCAATGGCGTTTCTGCAGTGCCGGCGGTCAGGAAGATATATTTGCCAGCCGGTGCGGTGCTCGTGGCGAAGATGTTGTTGTTGGGAGCGGCTCCTCGCCCCTGGCCGTTCGCAGCTGTCGCCTGGATCAGGTGATTGTGCGGTGGGAGCTGGATCCCCGTCATGTTGACCGACACCGATCCGCTGGTCATGCCGGCGGGATATTGCCCGCTGCCACCGCTTGAGCCGAGAATGGCGCGGCCGCGCAGATCGGGGAGCGCGAATGTACTGCTTCCATTGCCGCCATAATAGGTGCCGAGCAATGAGAACAGCGCCTGATTGGCCTGGATCGAGAGCAGCGCGCCGTTACACAGCGCCCACCCTCTGGGTATCATGGCGCCGGCGAAGGGCATGATCTGCCCCATGACAGGCTGGTACGGCATGGCCCCTCCCCCAAATCGTGCGATTTATCTATTTTTGACGGGCCGCCGATCGAGATGCGGCCCTTCACCAAAATAAAACTCGAGGATTTATCAGAACAGTATTCCCGCAAAGATTGTCAGTCCGATGACGCGGCCTGTCAAGGCTAAGATCCCCGACACAATCGCTGAGCGAACGCATACTTGAGGCGAATTTGCCTTCTTATGCAGTACTCCTGATCTTTTTCAATCGGCCTGGGCTTGGGAAAATGTTGCATCAATACCACTCTTGCGCGAAATTCGTCGCCTGCGTCCAAATCCGCATACTTGGACAAGGACGCACCCGCCTAAAAATTGTAGAAGCGGATCATACAATTATAACTTTAGCGTCGTGGGCCTCTGCGGGAGCCGAAAACGACCGGTGGGGATGGTGTGAAGGCGTTATTTTCAACCGTTTGCGCTTTACTGCCTGGCCGAGCCCGTGCCGGCTCAGGAGCGAGGCGCCGCTGCTTCGCGATGATCGCGACATTAGCCTTGCCCGCGATCGGCCTGCCCCTCGCGACGACGAATGCGGTGGCGGCCAATTGCTCCAGCGTGTCGGCATTGACCGTCGGCACGAACATCACGCTGAACAACCAGATTTCATTCAGCGTCTCCGGAGTGACCGGTCCGGGCGCAACCCTTGTGCCCGACACGGTGAACCACATCGCGATCAACGAGTACAGCCAGGTCGCCAATAGCGGCCTCTACAACTCTGCGTGCGGCAGCTCGACATTGAATTTTCCGATCACCGGAACCAACGGCTCCACGGTAGACACCGCACAGGTCACCGGAAGCAATGGAGGAAAGTACACCATAGGGACCAATACCTCGACGACAGACAATGGTTCGACCGTCTATTTCGTCAACTACACCCTGACGATGACACAAGCGCCTTCAGCAGCTTCGGATACAATCGTCCTGAATTATGCATCGACGGACGATGCTCTCAACGCCATCTACAATAATACCGACGGTGGTCTGACGATAACGCTATCCAACATCACGCTACCGATCACGGCCCCTTCCATCACTGCAGCTTTTTCACCGACCTCGATTTCGACCGCGTCCGGATCGACCTCAACTCTGACGGTGACGATCACAAATCCGAACAGCTTCCAGGTGACCGGCCTTGCCGTCGCTGCAAGTGCGCTTCCAGCAAATTTGAACGGCGCCAGTCCCGGAACGACCTGCGCCAGCGGCACGGCGACGTTCTCCAGCGGCAGCCTCAGCCTGGCCGGCGCAACGCTGAATGCGAGCGCAAGCTGCACGGTGACACTGACTGTGTCCTCGTCTGTAGCCAACACCTATTCATACACGACAGGCGCCGTTTCAGTCTCCGGTCCAAGCTCTGCCACAGGCGGAACCGCAACGACGCCAACAGCGCTGACCGTGACGGGCCCGACCGCGACGCAGGCCATCGCGTCGCAAATCCTCACGCAAAACCAGCCGTCCGTCAATTTCACGCCCGTGACCGGTTCGGGCGGCACGGCACCGCTGACCTATGGAATCTCCCCAACACTGCCGAGCGGCCTCAGCTTCAATACGTCGACCGGCGCGATCACGGGGATCCCGACGGTCGCGAGCGCGGTCGCGACCTATACTGTGACCATCACTGACGCGGCCAGCGCGACCGCGACCAACACGTTCAGCCTCACCGTCAATTCGGCGGTGACCGCGGCTCAATCGGTGGCATCGAAGACGCTTACGCAGAACCAGGCCTCTACCAACTTCACCCCCGTGACCGGTGGCGGCGGCACGGGCGCGTTGACCTACGGAATCTCGCCGTCGCTGCCGACGGGACTGAGTTTCAATACCTCGACCGGCGCCATCACGGGCATCCCGACCGCGACAAGCGGGACGCAGACATACACTGTCACCATCACCGATACGAAGAGCGCATCCGCGTCCAACACCTTCTCGCTGACCGTGAGCAGCGCAGTCACGGCGACGCAGTCGGTGGCCGCGGTCACGCTCACGCAGAACAACGCGATGACGCCGGTCACACCGGTCACGGGTGGCGGCGGCACCTCCCCACTCAGTTACAGCCCCTCGCCAGCGCTGCCGACCGGGCTAACTCTCAACGCGAGCACCGGACAGATCACGGGCACGCCGACCGTCACGCATGCAGCATCGAGTTTCACCATCACGGTCACCGACGCGAACAGCGCGACCGCGAGCAATACGTTCACCCTCACCGTCAACAGTGCGGTGACTGCCACACAGGCAATCGCGTCGGTCGCGCTCACCGCCAATCACGCCGCAAGTCCCTTCACGCCGGTCACGGGCGCCGGCGGCACCGGCAGCCTCAGCTACGGCGTGTCGCCGACACTCCCCGCCGGATTGAGCTTCAACACCGCCAACGGCCAGGTCACGGGCACGCCGACCGGGGCGAGCGCCACGACAACTTACACCGTGACGGTGACGGACAATCTGGGCGCGAGCGCCAGCAACACGTTCAGCCTCACCGTCAATGGCCCGGTGACGGCAACCCAGGCAGTTGCAACGGTCACGCTGACGCAGAACCATGCTGTTACGCCAGTGACCCCTGTGACAGGGGCTGGCGGAACCTCACCTCTTGCCTACAGCGTGTCGCCGTCGCTGCCGACCGGGCTCGCTTTCAGCTCGAGCACGGGACAGATCACGGGCACACCGACAGTGACCAGCGGGGCGGCGACCTACACCGTCACCGTCACGGACGCCAATTCGACCACGGCCAGCAACACGTTCGCCCTTGCGGTCAACAGCGCGGTGACCGCGACCCAGGCAGTTGCAGCGGTCACGCTGACAGCCGGACACGCAGCCAACGCGTTCACGCCGGTGACCGGCGGCGGCGGCACGTCTCCGCTGTCCTACGCCGTCTCACCGAGCCTTCCCGCGGGTCTCAGTCTCAACACCTCGACCGGCGCGGTCACCGGCACGCCAACCGCAGCCAGCGCCGCTGCCACCTATACGGTCACCGTCAGCGACGCCAACAGCGCG
Source organism: Bradyrhizobium sp. OK095 (assembly GCF_900109945.1). Lineage (GTDB taxonomy): Bacteria > Pseudomonadota > Alphaproteobacteria > Rhizobiales > Xanthobacteraceae > Bradyrhizobium. Next base: position 61,863 of record NZ_FOBX01000012.1, on the reverse strand, counting down.
ACCGCGAGCAACACGTTCAGCCTGACCGTAAATGGCGCGGTCACGGCGACCCAGGCCATCCCGTCCAAGTCCCTGACGGTCAACATCGCGGCCGCTTCGTTCACGCCGGTCACGGGTTCAGGCGGAACGACACCTCTGAGCTACGGCGTCTCGCCGACATTGCCGGCCGGATTAGCTATGAACTCTTCGACCGGCACGATCTCGGGGACACCCACGGCAACGAGCGCAGTCACCACCTATACGGTCACCGTAACCGATGCGAACAGCGCCACCGCAACGAACACCTTCAGCCTCGCCGTCAACGGCGCCGTCACGGCGACGCAATCGATCGCCTCGAAGACCTTGACCCAGAATTCCGCCGCAACGCCGTTCACCCCGGTAACGGGCAGCGGAGGCACCTCACCTCTTACCTATGCCATCGCACCGGGCCTGCCTGCGGGCCTGACCTTGAACACCTCAACTGGCGCGATCTCCGGGACGCCGACGACGACGCTTGGCGCCACGACATTCACGGTGACCGTGACGGACGCCAACGCTGCCACCGCAGGCAGTACATTCAGCCTGACCGTCAATGGTGCGGTGACAGCGACGCAGGCTGTTCCCTCCACCGTCATCACCGCCAACCATGCCGCGCCAACCTTTACGCCCGTCACCGGTGGCGGCGGCACCGCGCCCCTCAGCTTCAGCGTGTCGCCCGCCCTGCCTGCGGGCCTCACCTACAGCACGTCGAATGGCAGCATCTCCGGCACGCCGACCGCAACGATCGGCGCCACGACTTTCACGGTCACGGTCACAGACGCCAATAATGCGACCGCGACGAACACCTTCAGCCTGACAGTGAATGGCGCGGTCGTCGCGACGACGGCCATTCCGTCGACAGCGCTGCCGATCAATCAGGTCGTAACGCCGTTCACGCCGGTCACCGGTTCGGGCGGCACCGGCGCGCTGACCTATGCGATCTCGCCGGCGCTTCCCGCGGGCCTTGCTTATAACACCGCCACGGGATCGATCAGCGGGACGCCGACTACACCATTGCCGACCACAACGTTCACGGTCACGATCACGGATACAAACAGCGCATCGGCCAGCTCGACATTCAATCTCTCCGTTGGCCAGGTCGCGACCACGATCGGCCTGACCTCGTCGGCCAATCCGAGCCAGTTCGGCCAGCCCGTGACCTTCAGCGCGACCGTGACCGGCGCTGGAGGGACGCCGGCGGGCAACGTGACCTTCAACGACGGTGGCAGCGCGATCGGCACCGGCACCTTGAGTGGTGGCGTTGCCACCTTCACCACCTCGACGCTTGCCATCGGCAGCCACACCATCACGGCCAGCTATTCGGGCAGCGCTCTGTTCGCACCGAGCACGTCGGCTGCGCTGGCCCAGAGCGTGAATGTACCCGCCGACAGTCTCAAACTGCGCGCCCTGCAAGCCAACGTCACCAAAGTGGTGGCGCAGAATTCCGGCCAGGCTATCTCCGGGGCCATCGACGATGCCATTTCCGACGGCTTCAACACGGATGGCGGCACGCTGATCACGCCTGGCAATGCGCGTATGCGGATCAATTTCTCGGCTGATCCGCGGAATGATGACGATGCTGCTGCCGACGCCGGCAACGCCGGACGGAATTCCTACGATGCGAACCGCAACGCGAACGGCATGGGGCGCGCCCGCCGCAACGGCTCCCGCGTCGATGACGCGTTTGCCGCCATCGATCAGCAAATGCCGAAGAAAGCCGTGCCGAAATGGCAGCAGGAAAAAGAATGGCTGCTGTGGGCCGACGTGCGCGGAAGCGGTATCGATCGCTGGAACTCATCGAGCTCGTTCGGCGTCGGCCAGGTCAACCAGGCCTCACTCCGCGGCCAGCAGGTCAATGCGCTGATGGGGCTCACCTATCGCGCGAGGCCCAACCTCCTGGTCGGCGTGCTCGGCGGCTACGAGAACTTCAGCTACACCGACGACACCGTGAACGGAAAGCTCAAGGGCGACGGCTGGACGGTCGGTGCCTATCTCGGCTGGAAGATTATCTCGACGCTGCGCTACGACGCGGCCCTGACCTATTCCGGCATCGGCTATGACGGCACCGCCGGCACGGCGCAGGGCAATTTCAACGGCAATCGCTGGATGTTCGCGACCGGCTTCACCGGCACGTACAAATGGGCCGGCCTTTATCTCGAGCCGTCGGCGAAGGTCTATGCGCTGTGGGAGCGAGAAAACGCCTATGTCGACTCTCTCGGCACGCAGCAGGCTACCCGCACTTTCTCGACGGGCCGAGCCTCTGCCGGCAACAAGGTGGCCTACCCCGTCGCCTGGATCGATAGCGTGCTACTGGCGCCTTATCTCGGCGTCTACGCCGACTACTACTTCACCCAGGACGATGCGGCTGCGATCGTCGCCGCGGGCGGCATCCCGCTGGCCTCGACGCCTCTGCTCCAGGGCTGGTCGGCGCGGGTCACCGGCGGCATCGGCGCAAAGCTCGCCAGCGGTGTCACGGTCGGCTTCGGGGCCGAGCTCGGCGGGATCGGCGGCAACACGCAGATCTGGACCTTCACGGGACGCGCCCGCGTACCGTTCTAACGCTCGCGCCAGCGAGGCGTTGCGCAGCTGGGTAGGCATTCCGGAGCTAGTAGAGACCGCGGCCGCTCAGGATGCCGCGAGCCTCGGCAGCGCCGCTGTCGGAGACATAGGCCGACGACGACGCGCTCTCGGTCGCGTAGCGGCCCTGGTCGTCATAGGACACCTGCCGGGCGTTCTGGAGCGCCCGGCCCCGGCTGCGGCTCGAGGCCGACATCTCCGAGGTCGCATTGAGCGAAGCCATGTCGGCCGACGTATTGCCGAGATTATAGGGCCGTCCTTCCGGCGTCGGAACCTCGCCGCGAATGGCGCCACGATTCGACGACGGCAGCTCAGGCACGAAGGGTCGTGCCGAGGCGACCCGGACCATCGAGGGCGACGGCGCCGGAATCCCGGTCCGCAAAGTGGCCATCAGCTGGCGGTCGTCGGAGCCTTCGAGCGGTGCCCGGCCGACATATTCGACGCGGACCTTGGCGACGCCATTTCCTTTGAATTCAAGGAGTTCGGCGGCTTTGTTCGAGACGTCGATGAGCCGGTTGCCGTGATAGGGCCCGCGGTCATTGACGCGGACGACCAGCGACTTGCCGTTCGACATGTTGGTGACCCGCGCATAGGACGGCATCGGCAGGGTCGGATGCGCCGCCGTCAGCGAGCCCATGTCGAACACTTCGCCATTGGCGGTCAGACGGCCGTGGAAATCGTCCCCGTACCAGGACGCCATGCCCTCGGCGCGGTAATTGACGTCCTCCTCAGGCACGTAGGTCTTGCCGCCCACCACATAGGGCTTGCCGATGCGGTAGGTGCCGCCGCCCTTCGGGACCGGATCACCAAGGGCCACGACCCGGGGGCTCGAGGACACGCCGTATTTCGGATCGACCCGGCTGGCGAACTTGTTGGAGGATGCGCAATTCGCGAGCGCGAGGCAGGTTGCGACCGCCGCAACACCACGCGCGGCGCGCAAAACCGAATCTGACCGTCGGATCCCCATTCGCCCCAAATACCATTTCGTCGGAAGCGTACCCAACCCGCATTGGCTACGGGGAAGCGCTGTCCGATCCTCAATCCCAAGCGGCCCACCACCGCGTTGGAAGCAGTAACGATAACGCAACCCGAACACGGCGGAAATGGGGAGCCTGTGGCGATCCCGTGGAGATGGTAAACGTCGCGTTCGCTTCCCCCGTTGATCTACGGAGCGAAAGCCCCTGCTCTGTGTCACTCCTGGACATTCTGTTGCGCCAAATCCTCACTCCACCCCCTTTGTCACCCCGCTCACTGGAATTCTTTTGACTGTGCAAGGCCGCACGCGCTTTCTCGGATGCAAGGGCGGGATTTGGAATTTAACGATGATCGAGACGGTTTCGGCACTGATGGGTCTGGTAAGCGCGGGGATCTTCCTGGCCCATGCGTTTGAAGGTTACCGTACGAGGGCCTAGGGCACTCGCGCGGACGGCAAGCATCACCTCTTTCAAGACGGCACATTCGGACAATCTTAATCGATCCGAGCGAGCATCGAAGACGAGAGCGGCAGGTGTCCCATGCGCAACCATGACCTCGTATCCGACAGCTTCCTGGCATTGACCGCCGGTGGCTTGGTGCTTCTCTGCTCGAGCCTCGTGGCACTGGCCTTCGGCTGAGCGCTACCACCGCTTTCCCTTTTTCTAACCACAACTACACCGCGATGCAGCATGCGATCCGTTTTGGATTGCCCTGTTCCCGTTTAGTTGATTGAATTTCTGCATTCGAAGCCTCGACTTAATTTCAAGAGGCCATCACCAACGAGGGTGACGCAAATGCTTGCTGAGAAATTCTTTCTCGTTCTGGAATCGCTGATCCGCGGCGACCGCACCTATCCCGACGGAAGCCCGCGCGTCATCAGCACCTCCGCGCACGTGCCGGTGAAGCTGCCAGGCCAGAAATAGCTCGCGCATCCCGTACGTCGGATTGCAGCCCGCTCAGCGAAGGCCCAGCAGTGAGCGGCGATAGAGGCTGTCGCGGGCCTCGCTCAGGCAGACGAAGCTGCCGTCAAAGCCCTGGCCATATCGCCTCTGCCCCCTGCCGTAGTAGACGCCCTTCCTGAAATCGAGCCAGACCACCTGGTCGTGCGGGCAATGACGCTGGGCCTGCCCCTCGTAGCGAAACGGCGTCAGTGGCGTCGCCGACGCCTCGCCGGCGCCAAGCATCATCGCCACGGCGAGCACGATCCCCACCTGCACGTTGCCAAAGCCGCTTCGCACGTCCCGTCTCCCGATCCAGGCCGCCCGCGCGACGGCCGCGTCCCACGCTAGCACAAACCGGCCCGATCCCTGGAGGGCCACAATTGCACCGCGCGTCTTCCGCCAGCCATCTAGTCGGGCTACATCAAAGCCAGATCATCTCGCAGCAAGGATTCTGCCTGAATGTCGGTTGAGCCTGAAGCCAGCACCGAAGCCAACCTGCCAGTGCCGCGCCTGGCGCTGCTGCCGATGATCATCTTCGGATCGCGCTGGCTGCAATTACCGCTCTATCTCGGATTGATCGTGGCGCAGTGCGTTTACATCGTGCTGTTCCTCAAGGAGCTCTGGCACCTCTCCTGGCACGCCATCGACCTCACCGAACAACAGATCATGATGAGCGTGCTCGCGCTGATCGACGTCGTGATGATCTCCAACCTGCTCGTGATGGTGATCGTCGGCGGCTACGAGACCTTCGTCTCGCGGCTCGACCTTCAGGGTCATCCGGACGAGCCGGAATGGCTCGGCCACGTCAACGCGAGCGTGCTGAAGATCAAGCTCGCCATGGCCATCATCGGCATCTCCTCGATCGCGCTGCTGCGCACCTTCATCGAGGCCGGCAATCTCGGCTCGAACCGCACCGACTTCACCGAGACTGGCGTGATGTGGCAGGTGTTGATCCACATCACCTTCATCGCCTCGGCGATCGGCATTGCCTACGTCGACAAGCTCAGCGATTCCGGCATGCGTAAACATGCGGAGTGAAGACCGCCCGTTTTCCGTCGAAGACGAGGTGTCCTTCAGGGCGGCGCGTCCGGACGACGCGGAGACGGTGTTCAACATCACCAGAGCCTCGATCGCAGGTCTCGCGCAAGGACGCTATTCGCCGGCGCAGATCGAGAACTGGATGGGCGAGCGGACACCCCGGTTCTATGAAGATCTCATCGCCAAGGGGCGAATGACCGTCTGCCTTCGCAACGGAATCGTCGTCGGCTTCGTCGATGCCGAGCCCGGCGCGGTCACCCGATTGTTCGTGCTGCCCGAGGCGGCCGGCTCCGGGCTTGGCCAGCGACTGCTCGACATCGGCGTCGCCCAGGCGCGCCGCGATCATCGCGGGCCAATCCGTCTTGAAGCCACGATCAACGCCGAAGCCTTTTACCAACGATACGGCTTCAGAAGCACAGGCAGAGGGCAGTTCTCTCACGGTCTCGGCGGCGAGCCCATCGAGATCGTCCACATGGAGCTGTGAGCGCCAATTGCGCCGCTCACTCTTTTGCTTCGATCTGCTGAACGGCCTGACGCAGGCATTCCTGGAACCTCCGGGCGACCTGCTCGCGCGACACACCCCTGGCAGCGAGATCGCCCGAGACCTTGCCTACGACATCTTCGATCGTCCGGCTCTCCAGATTGTCCGTCACCAGCATCGTTGCGTAGCTCGCCGCGGCATCGCCGCTGAGGCCGAGCTGGTCGGCGGCCCAGAGCCCGAGCAGCTTGTTGGTCCGGGCCGTGGCCTTGAACATGAGCTCCTCGTCGTGGGCGAATTTGGCCTCAAAGCCCTGCTCGCGCTTGTCGAACGTGGTCATGGTCAGCTCCATTGCGTTTTGCTGAGGGAATCGGACTTGCCGGGAGCGAACGTCTCCGTATTTCACGTCAGTTGAGGATCATTTGAAGCTTCGTCCCGGAAGGCAAATGCCGTCAAGCCTGCCGCTCGCCGCACGCCCGGTGAGGTCACCGCAACCGTCAGCTTCGGGCCAGCCAGACGCGCTAGATGAAGATGTTAACCATTCGTTAAGCAGACTCAGCGCCGCATGGCGGGGGATATCGAGAGCTGACGCATGAACAGAGAGCTGCGCGAGTTTCGACGGCTGGAGCGCGTCTGCCTGGAGCAGGCCGCCCTCTCCACCATGGACCTCGCTCGAAGCGGATTGCTCAAGGTCGCCCACGATTGCCGCATCGCAGCCGAAGCGATCGAGGCACAATCGCCCCGTGGCGCCTTGGCAGGCGCCGTTCAGGCGCTCAAGCTGGCCTTGAGCGCGACGCGGGTGTCCAACCGGCACTAGGATCGCATCGCGAGAGTTCTCGGCGCACAGACAAAGGTCGGTCAGCCCTTTGCCCCCGCGGCCTCGCGCGCGATGCGTTCGGCTCTCAGCCGCTCCTTGTTGGCGTAAAGCGCCTTTTGCGCCGCTTCATGGTCACGCATGGCCTTTTCGGCCTCGATCCGGCGTAACGCGTCGCGAGCCTGGCGCTGTTCTGGGGTCAGGGGTTTGCGTCGGTAGGAAATGTCTTCGGTCATGTCGCGATAACGCGGACGCAGCGAAAGAGTTCCACAAGATGAACCGGGCAAGGCCGCCCGGCCAGCGAAAGCGCCGAATTTTCAGCTAGTTAGCTGGAAGCTTTATCCCAGCAAGAGGACATTTCGGCGTCGACGGAATGGCACTGCGAACAGGCGGATCAGGATAGTACTGGGTGTTTTGCTGTACCTCGCGGGCCAGCTCCGTGCCGCCGAGCAGTGTGATCAACATCAGGGCTTCGTCGAGGCCTGCCGAAATTCCGCCTCCGGTCAGCCGATTGCGATCCAGCACGAAACGCGGATGCCCGTCGGCGACCTTCACCTTCGGAAAGTGCACGGGGAAGCATTCGAGGAAGGCCCAGTGTGTCGTCGCGAAATGGCCATCGAGAAGGCCCGAACCCGCGAGCAGCATCGCGCCCTCGCAGACCGAGCACATGTATTTCGCACCGGCGGCCTGCCTGGTCAGAAAATGGAAGTAGGTCTGGTGCGGGTCGTTGATGATCTCGGTGAGCGCGGCCGGGTCGCCTCCGGGAACCCAGACCGCATCATACTGGGCGCATTCCGCGAAGGACGTCTTGACCTCGAACGGAAATCCCCGGTTGCGAAACCGCTTCATCCCCGGCTTGGCGGCGACGATCTCGACGTCGAAATTCGCCCAGTCGAACATTTCGAAGGGGCCGGCGACGTCGAGCATGTCGACGCCGTCGTAGACGGGGATTCCGATCTTCATCGCGTGCACTCGTCCCGCTCTCGCCGCGCTCAATGCTTGTGACCTGCCGGCATCGATGCCGGTGTGGCCGTCGGCTGCTTGGTGTGGCGCATGCCCGCCATCCCCAGGCCGCCGCCGGGCGCGTTGAGATCGGGAACGATCGCGATATTGGCCATCATGCCCGCGTCCTCATGGTCGAGGATGTGACAATGCAGCACGTACTCGCCGATGTAGCGGTCGTATCGCGTCCGGACGCGGATCTGATAGTTGTTCTCGACAATGATCGTGTCGCGGAATGTGTGCCACATACCGCAATACTGGTTCGCCAATTGCTGCTTGTCGGCATACACGATATCAGGCTTGCAGGTGCCGTCGGGATTGTAGATCGAGATCTGCTGACCGTTGGCGTTGGTGGTGACGACGTCGATCACCTGGAACGGATTGACGTGAATATGGAAGATGTGCGGCTCGCCTTGCGCGCTGAGCAACCAGTCGTCCGTGGTATTGACCTCGCGGGTGAAGTTCACGACATCAGGATCGTAGGACTTGCTGTTGACTGTGAAGGCCGGAAAATTGATCGCGAAGGCGGCCTGCTGTTGCTGGCTGCCGGCTGCGGGCGGCGCAAGGTTTTCGAATGGCGCCCACGGCCGCAGATCGCCGTCACGCAGTCCGGTGCGGACGGGGTCCGGCAGCGTCGGATTGGCATCGTACAGCGCCTTGCCGACATAGGCCTCCAGGTCGCCGGTCACCGGCTGCCCGCCGCGCACATGGATGTAAGCCAGCAATTGCGGCGTCGATGGTCCCTGCCCGCCGCCATTGCCGTTGGACACGCGCTCGGCCGGCGGCGCCGCCTGGTTGAGCAGGCAGTAGTCGCCGTCCGAGGGGAAGACGACAAGGACGTCGCTGCGATAGCCGGGCTGCATGTAGTTCGATTCCAGCACGCCGCCGACTTGCGAGGCGTGGATAGTCCGCAGTTTGGTTCGCGTCAGACCGTCATTTGCGATCTCGAATTGCGGGATCAGCGTACCGGGCGACGCGTTGCAGGCGGCCAGAAGATCGGCCTTCTGCTGCAGGCGGTTGCCGCTCAGCGCCGAGGTCGCGATCAGGTTCGTCGTGGGCGTCGCGCGCACGAGCTGAATGTTGATCGTGTCGTGAATGCCGGAATGCACGAAGCGCCAGCGCTGAATCTCGCCGGCCGGCAAGGTGAGCGTCGGCTGCACGATGCCATTGACGCTGGTGAAGCGGCCGTTGGTGTCCCAGATCGTGGAGGAGTCCAGTTGCAGGCCGAAATTCTCGACCACGCCAGCGCTGACCGGATTGCCTGATGTGGCAAGCGGGCACGTCCACGGCGCGTTGGCAATGTTTGCAGGGCTGTTGGCGTTGTACAGCCCCTGCGTGGTGTAGATCTGCTGCCACGGGCCGCCCGGCTGGTTTGGCTGGTTCTGGAAGCAGGCATAGGCAATCTGCTGGAACAGGAACAGCTGCTCCTTCAGCGGCGTCCCGTTGTCGTCATGCAGCACCGTGTCGATATCGGCGATGGGCTTCGGGTTTTTCGGTGTTGGCGGCGTGTAGGGACGCTCGCCCTTGACGACCAGCACGCCCGATGCGCCGCTCGCCACCTGCACGGCGGTCGAGCCGTGGCGGTGCGCGTGATACCAGAACGTCCCCGCCGGATGGTCGTTTGGAATGTTGATCTCGTAGGGAAATTTCGTCTGCGGCGCGATGTTGAGCAGCACGTTGTCGCTGTTACCCGCTGGCGAAACGTGCAGGCCATGGGTGTGCAGATTGGTCGTATTGAAACAGCCGACCAGGTCCGGCAGACCGAGCCCGGACGGCGGATTGGGCAAGCAGCTCGGATCGTCCTTCGCAAGCTGATTGATCAGGTCGACGCGCAGCGTATCGCCCGGCGTGACGAAGATCGCGGGGCCCGACTTGCAGCCGCCATAGGAGCGCAGCTCGACCGGATCGAGGCCCCCCGGCTGCGGGTCGGTGGGATCAGGGTTGTTGATGAAGAAGTGCCCGTGCACGAAGTTCAACACCACGGAGACGTTCGAGCCGCTGCGCGAGATCGACCCTTGCGGCCGGCAACCGCCGACGACCGGCGCAACGGCGGCCTCCAATCGCACCACATCGCCCTGCCCGGGCAGTGTCGGCGGCGGCTCGAAAGCACGGGGAGCCGGTGCCGCAAATGCCGGAAAGCTTGGTCCGAGCGCGGCGACGACAAGACCAATTCGCGCAAAACTCTTCATCATGGTGTCCGCCCTATTGTTCGGAGAGATTGCTCAAAGAATTTCTCGACGACACGTCGGCCCGCCGGCGTTGCCAGAACGGCCGATCGGCCCAGCGCGAAACGCTGCCGTAATGCTCGCCCAGTGTCGTCGCGTAGACCGCCGCTTCGCGCGCGACCCACGAATCGTAGCGACCGAGCGCGGCGGTGTCTCCGCGCGCAAGGCAGTCGCTGGCGGCATAGGCGGCAAACACGCCCGAGCGCATCGCCTTGACGACGCCATGGCCGGAGATCGGATCGAACGCGCTCGCGGCATCGCCGGCGCACAGGAAGCGGAAGCCTGTTGCCGTTGCAGCGGTTCGGCCGCCGGCAGGGATCAGGCGCGCTTGCTCGAATTGAACGCCCCTGCTCGCCACCGCCGCGACGAATTGCGTCTTCGCCAGCGCCGCGCGCCAGCCATCGGGCGTGTTCAATCTGAGGCCGCGGGCGAGATCGGAATCCGTCATGCAGGCAAAGGCGCGCCTGCCCTCGCCCAGCGCCAGCGTGTACCACCAGCCGTCCTCAAAGGCCTCGACAAGCAGTTCCGGCGCAGCCGGCCCTGATATCGTTGCTTCGGCATAGGCCGCAATCAGGCGGTCCTGCGCTCTCGCCCGAAAACCCTGGCGATCGGCGAGCGCGCGGGCGCGGCCCGTGGCATCGATGATCAATCGAGCCGAATGGCTGGTGCCGTCATCGCAGGCGACCGACCAGCCGTCCGCTTCGCGCGCGAGACGCGAGACCTTTGCATCGATGCGCTCGGCCGCACTACAGGCCTCCGTCGCGATCCAGCCATCGAACGCAGCGCGGTCGACGCGCCATGACGGCCCGCGCGCTTCGAGCAGCAATTCACTCGACGTCAGGCCTTCCCCATCCCACGAGGTTAGCGTGCGATGCGATGGCGCAAAGTCCTGTGCCAGAAAGGCGGGCCACAGACCGAGCTGGCGCAGCACCGGTTGCACCAGCGGCGACAAGACCTCACCTCGCCCCCGCCCGCGCCCCTCGATCCGCGCGATCACGGCCACGCGAAGCTCCGGCGCGCACATCGCAAGCGCGCGGGAAGCGGCAGTGCCGGCTGGACCTGCGCCTGCGATGACGATGTCGAACGCGGCCAAGTCAGTCGGCCCGAACAGCGTAGAAGGACGCCACCACGCCGGCCGGCGCGACGGTGCCCGGCGAGCCGCCGCTGTGCGGGATGGTGCGGATCACCGAGCCGACGATGGCCGGACGCTGGTCGACACCATTGGGCCAGGCCGGCACCAGCCCGCCCCAATAATCGTAGATCCATTCCTCACCGCTGACGACGCCGGTGCCCTGGAAGCGCACCTGCATCGGCGAGCCGTAGGCGCGCGATCCCTTCAGAGCGAGCGACCAGCCCGGGCCGCCGATCGTCCCGGCCAGGAGCTGCATCGGCGCTGCGACGATCTCGATCGTGCCGCGGCCGAATTCGAGATTGTTGAAGACCGTGTTGACGTCGGGATCGTTGAGCAGGCTGCGATAGGTCCAGCTTCCGACGAATGGATTGTCGCTCATGATGCCTCGCTTTTGGGATCGGCGGTTCGCTCGACGCTGATGTATTTGTAGGTGAGATCGTCGGCCGACTTGGCGCCGGGTTGGTAGGGATTGCGCACGATGAAGCCAAGCCTGGACCACTCGGTGACCATCTTGAGGTCACCGACCGGGATCTGCGGAATGCCGCGACTCCAGGTGGTCCAGACATAGCTGGGCTGGCCGTTGACGACGGACGCGATTTCGAACGACTGCAACGGCCGATGCGCGGGCCACCACAGGGTGGTCCAGGTCTTCTCGTCGCGGCTCAACCGCTCGTCATTGTCGCTATCAGGATAAAGGTTATTCCAGTCCGCGTAGGTGATGTTGATCGGCTGCGTGGTGCACTCGTTGAAATCGGACTGCCATGGCAGGCCCATGTACTTGGTGAGGTCGCCCGGCTGCAGGCCGGTCCCGAAATCATTGTCTTGGGCAAGCGGCGACTCGACATTGAAGGTCGGGTCGGCGATCACGCTGCCTCCAGACTGATTGGCCTGAGCTGCGCTCTGGAGAAAATCCGAGACGCTGCGATCGGCGTTGACGCGATACGGCGCCCAGTAGATCGACGGGTTGCGCATCACCCAGCCGAGCTCGCCGCCCGGACAAAATGCGCCGCCCAGCACATTGCTGAGCACGCCGCGGTCAAGCTCGCGGCCGGTCTTCGGCGACGTCTTCGGGTAAGGCTCGAAGGGTGAATAGCCCTTGGGCAACCACCCCTCCTCCTTCTCGTTGATGAACCAGCCCCGCGCCCACTGGCCGAGAATGAAGAGCTGGTACTCGGTGAGATGAAGAAATTTCGACGGCGTCTCGTTGGTCAGCGGATTATCCCCGCAGAGCAGCGGCATCAGCGGCAGCGAATGGACGCGCGACGACGCGCGGTCCTGCACCTGGAAAGAGTTCGCCTCGCCTGCCCGCCGCAACAGGCCGAACAGGAAACTGCGCATCGGTCCGTAGGGATCGTCGGCCTTGGCATGGTGCGTTGGACCGGCGACCGCCGCCACCGCCATGACCGCCTCGCCCTGGCTCGCGTCGCGCAGCGGCGCTTCCGACGGCGTCTCCGTCTCGGTCGGGCGCGTTCCACGCTTCGGTGTCTGCGAGAGCTTGTTGGGATCGAACGTGCCGCGCTGCGCCTGGTCGTGCGGATAGTTCGATTGCTGAAGTATGTCGTTCAGGTACCGAAACTCATCCGGCCGGAACAGGATCGGCCAGATGTCCCGATAGAACCAGGGCCGGTAGTTGCGATTCCATGCCAGGCGGCCGGCCTGCCAGTGACGCAGTGCCGCCTCGTCGCGAAACGGGATCTGCTGCGGATCGTCGTAGGTGCCGAGGATGCCGTAGATGCCGGTATCGGTGGCGAATTGGCGCACATAGAGATCGTACAGCACCTCGTCCATCGTGATCATGTCGAGGATCTGCGGCGCGAAGCGCGGATAGCCGACCACCACCCATGCCGGAAACTCGACGTCGACATAGCGGGTCTGGCTGACCTGCTTCGAATACATGATCAGCCGCGCCATCACCGGGCCGTCGGAGATGTCGTCGTACCAGCCGTCGGTGTTGGCGTAGTCCTCGATCTTGGGACCAAAGCTGCCGCTGACGTCCATGCCCGAATTGCCGTGGCCGCCGAGCACGACGAGCCGACCCTTGTTGTCGGTCATCATCTCGCCGAGCGTGTCGATGTCGAACGGCTGGAGCCCTTGGGGCGGAAACGTGGTGGCATAGCCGCCGGGACCGCCGGAGCGGTCGAAATGTGCGCGGCGGTTAGTGGTCGCATTCACGCTGCGGGGACCTGGATCGATGATGAGGAGGTCGCGGTCCTGGCCGGTGATGTCGGCATTGCGGCGCGCACTGCCGTCAGCGTAGCCGTGCTCGCCCTTGAGCTCGGTGAACGGGTACCAGGAGGCCTTCTTGTTGGCGACATAGACGCGCCACTGGATGTCGACCAGCACACCGTTATTGCCGCCGCCCTCTATCGCGTCGCCAAGCGCCAAAGGCCGGCCTTCGGGGGACTCGTCGTCATAGACGAAGATCTGAAAGCGCGCGGCCTGACGCTTGACGCGGCCGTGCGCGTCCTTGAACGTCTTGATCGGAACAGGCGTAACGCCGTCCGGGCCGTGCAAGGGATTGCCGAAGCTGTCGCAGGCGAGCGGCAGTGCCGCGGGCGTCTCCGGCGCAAGGTAGAATTCGCTGTCGCTGTTGCCCAGGCGCGCGATGCCGATGCCCGGATGGATTCGATACGTCGCCATGACTTCCCCGCCATCTTCTCAATCCAGGAAATTGATCGACACGCCTTCCAGCTTCAGAAGCTCCCTCTCCTCCTGATAGTCACCGCCGATCACGACGAGCGTGATCTGCAAGGGCCCCTTCTTCTTGAGCGCCTGCTTCGCGGCGGCCGTGACATCGATCCGGTGGTTGCGCGGCGTGTTGTGGCTGCGCCCGCGCTGATCGAAGCGCCGCGGCTGGGGTGGCGGGACATCGCAATGACCGGGACCGCCGTAGCAGGCGCCATGTCCAAAGATCGAGATGTAGCCTGCGTAATGCGGGTTGCCCCTGATCGGCGTCGAGGCGTCCGCGCCGGGCTCGTTCAGGAACGCGCGCACGAAACAGGAGCGCATCAATTGAGGCACCTGATGCAGGCGGATCTCCGCGCGTTTGAAGCTGCGCGCGGCCTGCGGCACGGCGATCGGCTGCGACACGAAGCGGCTGACCGTCGCCTCGAGCCCGACAGGCATGAAATGCGAGCTGCGGACATATTCGTAGCCGAACGGCGCGATGTCGAGCGTGTCGCGAATGGTGTAGTTCCACGGCGACAGCACGGAATCGAGATCAGCCGGCACCGCGTTCGGATTGAGCTTCTGCCACTCCCACCAGATGCGATCGATATTGACGTGGATCGGCCAGAACACAGGGTCGTAGGACGCGGTCAGATTGCTGAACATGTCGCCGAGGCCCGGCTGCGAATAGAGATCAGAGCGGGCATGGAAGCGACGCCCGCCGACCTGTGCGGCATCGTTGCGGCGTGTCGCGAGCGCCCGCAGATGAGTGGTCTCCGCGTCCGGATGCGCCCCCGTTGCGGTTGCGGTGGGAGCGCAGACATAGGCCGCCTGCCCGGCATCGGGATTCTGTCCGCCGGTCCAGATGTGCATGGTGTTGTGCGGATTCTGGTCGAGGAAACCGAACGCCGCGTCGTAGATGCTGCCGCCGCCGAAATCGCGGAAATTGTTGAGGCTCAGGATCTGGGCGATGTCGTCGGCCGAGGGATAGTGATAATTGATCGCCTCGTTGATGGTCTGGCCGTTGGGGTATTCGGCCGGATAGCGCAGGGGATACCAGAGCGAGTTCGACATCAGCAGCGCATCGATGAAGCGCTGGCGGTTGGCATTTTTGGGATCGGGCGTGACAGCCGCATAGCCGATCTTGGTGATCACGTCGCAGAAGAAGCCGTGCTGCGAGGTGAAGTACACGCGCTCATGCGCAAGCGCCAGGATCGCCTTCTTCTGTGCCGGCGTCGGCGCGGGATCGAGCGCGGCCACCAGCGTCTCGGCCGCCTCCTCCGTGAGATAGGCCTTCATCGAGGTCGGGATGATGCGGCCGTTCGCGGGATCGTCCGGCCGGTATTCCGGCATGGTGAAGTCCCAGTACGGCAGCATCAGCCCGGGTTCGAAATCCTGGAGGTTCTGCTCGAACTCGTAGAGATAGGCGCGGTGCCAGGGCAGGAAGCGCTCCCAGCCGTGCTGACAATGGTTTTGATGGACCAGCGCCTGGTTGTTGTAACTGCGCCGATCCTCGGGCCAGCGATTGAGCGCATAGAGCTGGCGAAAGCCGCGACGCAGGCGTTCGAGCTGCGGCTCGCTCATGCAATCGATGTTCATGCGCCGCCTGGGCTCGCCGACACCCGCGGCCGGTGAATAGCCGTCGGCGGCCTCCGCAAATTCAGCAATCTCGCTGACCTTCACCGTCGCGGTCTTCGCCGGCTTGCCGGGCGCGAGTTCCACCGCAACGCTGGTCGCATCGTCCGGGCAGCCGGCATCGATCCAGTCGGCGATGCGATCGATGTCCACGGGCGCAACCGCGCGGCCGCCCCAGGGCAGTGCCGGGAAGCGGCCGCCATCGAACGGCGCTTCGCCGCGCAATCCCTTGATCAATCCGGATGCGTCACTGCGCGCGTGCGGCGGAATGCAGCAGGCGTGGCCCTCCGGCGGCGGCGCAACCATCTTGATGCCGAAGATCTCGGCCGTCTCCAGCGCCGAGGCGCCCTTGTCCCAGAACCGTCCCGCACCGCCATAGTCTGCGGTGCTGTCGCCAGCGGCTTCATCCAGGATCGCCTTCACGCGCGCATAAGCGACGGTCAGTGCTTCGGTGTCCATTCGAGCCCCCGGGGCGATCGAGACGTAGAAGGCGGGGCGAGACTAATCACAACTTTTGGGTGATGTCATCTAAACACGCACCTTCGCGTCCGCGCGAACGAAGATTATTTTTCTCGGGTTGCGTGATCTATTTCATACGTCCGCCGTCCAAGGACGCGTTCCTTGCCGGATGGCGAGAGCGCGGACCAGGTTGGAGAGACAGAGGTCATATTATGAAGATTCCGTACTTCATCGCGTCCCTGTCTTGGTTGCTCCTGCTCACCCTCCAGTCAGACGCGCTCCTTGCCGCCACGGGTGCAGATCAGACTGCGCTGGAGCAGAACATCTCCAATTTCGTTGAGGGCATCCGAACGTCGGACCTCGCGAAGGTGAAGTCGGCAACGGCGCAAGGCTACCTGCCCGACGCTCAGCCCAAATACGCGATCCTTTCGCGATTGGGACAAGTGACGGACGTCGAGATTGGCGACGAGCGGCGTCTCTCGAAACAAACCATCGTCGAGGCGGAAGTGCGACATGCAGGCGGTATCTCTTCCTGGAACTTCAGTATCCAGGATGGCAGCCGGATTCTGGCCGCTGAGATGACGAGCGCCGATGTCTATGGCGCCAAGACGTCGACGGCGCCTGCGAAGAAAGGCAGTGGTTGGCATCACCGCCAATATTCCAGCGTCCGTCAAAACCGAACGGTGGTGCAGTCCTGTGAGCTGTCTCCGAGTTCCTGCAATCAGGATCCCCGCCTGGTCGAGTTCTTCTTTGCGACGGATCGCAACATCAAGATCACCAACAACGTCTCGACGCTCGACACCGATGCGCCGCGGTCGGGCATATTGAGCTATGGCGTCGCCGGCATCCGTATTCCGGAAGATCATGAGCCGGGCCAGATCGAGCTTCCGTCCGAGTGGCACTTCCTGAGCTTCGACTACAAATCGGCCACGGATGAAACCAAGCATTTCTCGATCAAGCGGCTCGCGACGACGTCGTACGACGACTGGAAAGAGCTGGTCAAAAGGCAAGCCGATCAATCGCAAAATCGTGCCCTCATTTTCGTGCACGGCTTCAATACGGGGTTTGAGGACGCGCTCTACCGAAACGCGCAGATCGTCTGGGACCTGCAATACCAGGGCGTGTCAGTGCTCTTCTCCTGGAGCTCGAAGGGAAAAGTGCGCGACTATAATTACGACCAGGACAGCGCTGACATCGCGCAAGCCGAGTTTGCCGAGCTGCTGACCAGGCTGCACGACAGCGGGATCGAGCATATCGACATCATCGTCCACAGCATGGGAAACCGCGTCGTGCTGCCGGCGCTGGATCAACTGGCGCAGCGGTCAAATCCCGTCAGGGTGCGGCAGCTGGTCATGGCTGCGCCCGATGTCGCCCGCGACAAGTTCATGATTCAACTTCCCCTGGCGCAGAAGATCGTTGAGGGGGCGACGCTGTACGCGTCGTCCGTCGATAAGGCCCTGATCGCATCGGCGGAGCTGAACGATTTCCCGAGAGCCGGGATGGTCTTCGCCAATGGCCTCGTTCTCCTCCCCAACCTGGACACGATCGACGTCACCGCAATCGGAGACGAGATCCTGGGATTGAACCATACGGTGTTCGCGACCAACCGCGCCGTCATGGACGATCTCAAGCTTCTCCTCATCAACGGGATGAAGCTGCCGCGCCTGTCCCAGGTGCGGAAGTTCCCGGAGCCGCCGCTGGCTTCGGCCTACTGGAAGTACCAGTGAGGCCGGGCTGCGCAAAAAGTTGAAAACAACCCCATGCACAGTAGCCGATGCGTTTGGGATCGCCAGCCCGTGCGTGCCGCAGGGCCGACTTGACACGTCGGGCAAAACAGGGGCATAATGCCATTATTCCGAAATCCATCGGCGCGTTGTTCCGAGCCTCCGGGGGATGACGGATTCGACGATCGCAGTCGGGACCCTCGACTGTCATCAATCGAAAGCGCGATCCGGTCAGCCTCCCTTGCGAGCAGTCCCTGACTGCGCTTCGCCAAGGCCGGGATTGATCGCCAGTGACGCGCCGGCGGCGCCGCCGGCTTCATAGGCTGTCATCGACACCATGCGGCCGCTGCTGCGCTGGTTCCGGAGATTGAGGCCGAGCTTGTCGAATTCTGCATCGACCACCGAGGTCTTGAGGACGACAAGTCCGCGGCCAGTGCTTGCGTTGACCTGATCGCGACTGGCCTTGATCGCCACCAGCCTGTGCGCGATTGAGGCCACCATCCCGAGCGCGAAGGAGGCATTGGCCAGATGCCGCTCCTGGTGCCGGAACCTGCTGTAGTCGACCGAGGTCTTGAAGCGGCCAAGCTCGGCGCGCACGGCGCCGTCGATCAATTCGGCCAGATAATGCGCGACCTCGACATCCGCAGCCAGACCGAAGAACACATAGCTGCTCTCGCCGGCCGCGTTCTTCTCGCGCCAGACCCGGCAATCGCAGAAATGAGCGATCGCGCCGATGCAGTCGTCCAGGGGAATTCGCTTCTTGCGATGGGTCTCATAGACCCTCCGTTCGCACGTCGACGCGCGCAGCTCGACGTCGGAGAGCGACAAATCGTGGCGATCCAGCAGTTCAGCGACCTTGGCGGCGGCAGACAGCGCCTCGTCCTCGGTGCAGCCATTGGCGATCGTTTTGGCGCGCAACGCCTGGATGCGGAGCTTCAGCTTGTCGAGCGCCGCCGGATTGAACGTCTGATCCACTCGTCACCTGCCCGGGAAAGCCCAACCGACGGGCCCTGGCCGTATAGACTGGCGGAGGGGGTGTCAACCAAAGGACGCCGCGGACCAATTTTGTCCGCAGTCGACCGCTATCTCAGTGAGATCGTGACCTGGCTGATATTGGCCGCAAGCTCGACGCCTGCCTTCGGGCCTTGGAGGACGATCGTCACACCCTTCTCGTTGCGGAGGTGGACACCGTTGATGCCGCCGACCAGCGCAAAGCCGCCGCCGACGGAGCTGTAGGTGCCGGCGAAGTCGTTGACCTCGCGGATATCCGAGGCCCAGCCGTCGAGACGGCCGATCGTGGCGCCAGCCGTGATGCCGAAGCTCAGACCGGTGATCCTGAACGGATAGGTTTTGCCGCGATAGGTCAGCACGCCGCGGCCGGCGCCACCGCCGACCAAGAGGCCGGCCTTGACGATCTTGACCCGGACCTGGCCGGCCGCTTGTGCAAAGGATGGCGTCGTCGGCGCGGCGAGCCCGAGCGCCAGCAAGACGACCGCGATCAGGCGAAACGCCTGCATACGAGCCGATACGCGCCGTTCAGGGTTTTGCGGCATCGACCTTCTTCCAGGTCTCATCGGGATCGAACAGCGTGGTGCGCTCGGCGATAAACTCCGTGCGCTTGCCGAGATCCTTCTGGTAGACGGTGCCGGCATGATTGACGAGGAAGGTCATCACGCCGGAATTGCCGTACTCGGCGGGCCAGGCGATCAGGGCGTAGCCACCGATCATCTTGCCCTTGACGACGTAGTTGAGCGCGCCGCCCTGCGCATCCCGGCCCTGCCCTTTGAGGATGTGGAAGTAGTAGCCGTGATAGGGCGCAGGCCCGGTATCGCCTGCGCGGTAGCCCTCCTTGGAGGCTTCGGCCACCAGCGCACCGAGCGGGCTCGGATCGCTGTCGTCGCGCCAGAACAGACCGTCCTTCTTGCCGGGCGAGGAGACGATGCGCTGGGCATAGACACCGGCGCCCTCGCCGCGATCCTTGTCGGCATATTCGTTCTGCGCGTCGGCATAGGCGAGCGCGGTCTGGATCGCGTCGAGCTCGTTGCGGCCGATGCGACGGCGCAGCACCTCGACGCGTCCCTCGTCGGTGTCGAATTCCCAGCCTGTCTTGGTGTTCACCAGCGGAATCGGAAACGGAAAATCGTCCGGGCCCAGCAACAGGGTCGCGGTCTTGTTGCCCTCCGCCTTGATGCCGTGCTTGACGTCGTACATCGAGGAGAAGCGCGCGCGGATGTCGACATCGGCGACTTCGTCGCCGGACGCGACGATGTCCTCGGCGGCCTTGCCGAGCACTTTCAGGATGTCGCCCGGTCCGCTCTTCACCGCGGCTGCGAGTGCTGCGGCCGCGTCCTCCGGAGTCTTGTAGGATTGCTGCGCCTGTGACGCGGAGCCGAGTAGCGCGAGCGCCATGAGGCCCGGAAGGACCGCGCGACGGAGCGATTTCAGAGGGGTCATGGCGTCACCTCCGCAGGGATCTTCGCGCCGCCGGCGAGCCAGTCGCGGTAGGTGCGGAAGGTCAGCCCGAGCTTGTCGTAATAGACGCGCAGATAACCGTCGCCGCCGCGCCTCACCGCATTGGGCATCACCTGCTCGACTTCCTGCGCCATCACACCGACATAGGCCTTGTCGCTACCGATGTAGCTGAACCGATAGTAGCCGAGACCGTTGCCGAGATGGCCGAGCAGGACGATGCCGTGCTTCAGTGCGATATCGGAACGCCGGCCTCCGCCGCCACCGCCGCGGCCGCCTCCTCCACCACCACCGCCACGGCCGCCGCCACCGCCGTGGAAACTAGCACCTCCACCGCCACGGCCTGCCATGCTCGGTCCGCCACCACCTCCACGCGGCGCGCTCGCCATGCTCGAACGCCCGCGTGCAGATGCCGCAGCCGCCGACCGGCCGGAGGAAACGTTCATCGCACCGCCGCGATTGCCGCCACCGCCACGGTTGGCGGCAGCACCGCCGCCGGCACGGTTCGCAGCCTTGGCGCGATCGCCACCGCCCTTGCCAGCATTTTTGGCCCGATCACCGCCGCCCTTGGCGCGATCACCAGCACCAGCCCGATCACCACCACCGGGCCGATCCCGCGTCCCCGCGCTCGGGCGATCGCCTGCACCCGGACGATCTCCGCGATTGCCTGCGCGATCACCGGCTCCGCCACGATCGCCCGCGCGGTCACCACGCGCTCCCTGATCCGGACGCAGCACCTGATTGCCGTCACGGCCACGGAAATCCATCCGGTCAGACGCGCCCGCTCTCACATTGGTGTTGCCGAAGCGGTTTTGAACGTTGGTGTTGTTGTAGCGCACACCCCCGCGATGCGCCGGATTGTGCTGCCAGCCGCCGCCGTTGATGTTGGTGGTGCGATGATTGACGTAGACGTTGCGGTTGCCCCAGTTGGCGCCACCGCCCCAGTAATTGCCCCAACGCCCGATCGCCCAGGCCGTACCGAACGCAAGGCCGGCCGCGACCACGCCCGCGCCGATGTAGGACGGATAGCCCCAGTAATATGGCGGATACTCCGCATAGGGCCAGCTGCCGTAGACCGTCGCCGGATCGTAATAGGGCACGTACATGGTCGAAGGATCGGCCTGCTGAATCACGACGACCTGCTTGCCCTCCTGGGACTGGACGCTGACCTTCTGCTGCTTGGTCGTGACCAGCTTCTTGTTGTCATAGGCCTTGTTGCGCAGGCGCTGAATCGCATCCATTACATCGGGCTGCTGCGCCAGAAAGGCGTCGCCGAGCTTCTCGGTCCATTCGAGCTTGTCGCTCATCATGGACAGGACATCACCCGTGCTCGCGAGTGCCTTGACGCTGTCGTCCCAGGCTTGCTTGTCGACCTCGGCCTTTAGCGCGTCACCTTTGAGGGTCTTGCGTTCCTTCAGCCAACGGTCGGCCTGCACCACTTCGAGCGGATAGGTCGAGGCCGCCAGCACGTTGACAAGAAGCTCGTCGGGATAAAGCGCGATTGGCGCGACCAGAGCCTCGAGCTGAGCGGGCTTCAGAAGTTCGGCGGTCGGCGCCGGTGGAGCTGCCGGTTGCGCCTGCGTGCTTGGGGCCGCTGGTGTAGTCGGAGCCGCAGGTGTGGTGGCCTGCGCCATCGCAGCGGCGGGAACAGCCACCACCAGCGCGAGCGCCATCAGGGTCTTGCCACAACGAAACATCGCCATCCTCCTCGGACATCCGACCGCGACCATCAGGCCGAGGCATGGACATTTATTGATCGAGATCAACGAAACGGCGCCCTTGCGCCGTTGCGGCAGCGCGTCATTCGATCAGTTCGGCGCCCAGCAGCAGCCGGTTCGGGACCGCCAGCCCGAGGGCTTGGGCCGTCTTCAAATTGATGACGAGCTCGAACCTGGTCGCGAATTGCACCGGCAGGGTCCGAATTTCGGCGCCGCGCAGGACGCGGTCCACATAGCCCGCGCCATCGCGAAACTGCTGGGTGAGATCGGCACCATAGGACATCAGCCCGCCGTTCGCCGCGTAGAAGCGCACCGCAAAAATCGCGGGCACGCGGCGCTGCGCCAGCAGTGCAATCGTCATCTGGCTCTGGGTCCCGAAGAAGCCGCCATCCGGCAGCACGACGAGACCGCCGCCGGTGCGCGCCGCATTCTCGATCACCGCCGCGATCTCAGCACCTGTGCGAACGCTGGCGCCGGCGACCTGAAGGCCGAGGCGGCTTTCCATCTGATGCGCGGCCTGAAGATAGAACGGGGCATAGGGCGATGATTCCGGATTGAACAGCAGCGCGGCATTGGTCATGCCGGGTGCCATGTCCTTCAGGAGGCTCAACCATTTTCCGCTCATCGAATGCTCATAGAGCGAGAAGCCGGTGAGATTGTTGGTCGGCCGCGCCAGGTTGACGACGAGGCCTGTCCCGATGGGATCTGAGAGCCCTACGAAGATGATCGGAATGGTTTGCGTCGCATCGCGCAGCGCTCGCGTGCTCGGCGTGCTGGTCGAGAAAAGCACGTCCGGCGCGCCAGCCACGAGGTCGCGCGCCTCGAACTCCTGCCGCGCCGGATTGGGACCCGGCCAGCGCACCTCCAGCCGGTAGTTCTGATTGGCGATCCAGCCGCGATCGGCGAGCCCTTGCCGGAACGCATCGACACGCATCTGCGCGCCGGGATCGCCCACGACATTACCGGTCAGCACACCCACAGACGGTAATCTGTCGGACGCTAGCCTGTCTTGCGCCCTTGCCAGGACCGGAAACGCAGCCGCCGCGCCGACCAGCGACATGAATTCTCGGCGTCTCATGCCACCCACCACTCCCAAACCCTGTCCGCGCCCGTCCCGATCATGACGCAATTGCAAAAGGAAACGGCGCTGGCGGCGCCGCAGGTTTGATCGAGATCAAGATACCGGCTGTCAGCGGATGATCGGCAACCGGATCGTGAACAGCGCGCCGCCCCATGGCTGGTTCTCGGCGGCGATCATGCCGTGATGGGCCTCGACGATGGTCCGCGCGATCGCAAGCCCCATACCCATGCCCTGCGGCTTGGTCGTGAAGAACGGATTAAAGACACTGCCGAGATCGGCGGAGGCGATCCCCGGACCGGTATCGGCGATCCTGATCTCGGCCTGGTTGCCGGCGCGCACGGTCGATACGCTGACCTCGCGCTTTTTCTTGTCGGCGTCCGAGACCGCATCCATCGCATTGATGATCAGGTTGAGCACGACCTGCTGAAGCTGCACGGGATCGCCCTTGACGTGCAGGTCGACGGAGGCAGGCATATAGGCCAGCGCGATACGGCGTCCGTCGGCGACGGCGGCCACCAGGCCGATCGCCTCCCGCACCGTGTCGTTGAGCTCGATATCCTTGACCTCAAACGGCGTCTTCCTCAAGACGCTGCGCAGCCTGCGGATCACCTCGCTCGCACGCTGGTCGTCGCGCCTGATGTCGGCGAGGATCTGGCGGACCTCGTCGATGTCGGGCGACGTCCCCTTGAGCAGGAGCTCCGCCGTCTCCGTGTTGGTCAGGATCGCGCCGAGTGGCTGGTTCAGCTCGTGCGCGATCGAGGTCGTCAGCTCGCCGACGGCCGAATAGCGGTTGGCATGGGCGAGCTCGGCAAGCCGCTGGCGCGATTCCACTTCGGCGACCTGGCGGCGGCGGCGTTCATGCAGCAACCCGCTGATCAGGCCGGCCTGCACCAGGATCACGGCGGCAATCAGCAACAATTGCCAGCGATAGGTCTCCCACGTGGTCGGATCGCGGAACATGATTTCGCTGCCGGCAGGCAAGCTGCTTTCGCTGATGGACCAGCGCTGCAATTCCCGCCAATCGTATCGCGGTGGTCCGAATTCGATCGTCTCATATTTGATGCTGGCCGGCTTTTCGCCGCCCAGGATACGCATGACCGCATCGACCGTCTTCCGGCTCGTATCCTTCGTCAGTTGCATCGGTCCGCCGACGGTGCTGCCGCCGAAGAACGGCTCCTGGTAGGAGAAGATCGGGGCATTGGCGACCGCGTGCAGGCTGCGCAAGGCGCTGTCGCCTTCGTAGACGATGCCGGCGGCATCGACCGACATCAGGCCCCAGAACAACACCGTGTTTGGCGGAAGCTTCGCGGCGCGCTTGAGGATCTCCTCGAATGCCAGGTCGGAGTACCAGACGAGACCGACGCGATCGCCGAGAGGCTTCAGCTCCCGCTTCACCTCGTCGATCCAGAACTTCTCGAGCGGCGATGCGCCGATCACCATGGCAACCGTCTTCGTGTCCGGCAGGACGCGGAGAATGTTGTCGAACGCGGCCATGAAATCGTTGCGGACGGACACGACGACATCGTTGTCGGTGAGATCGAAGCGGTTCACCAGCCGCTGCTCGACCACGGTCAGGACCGTCGGCGTATCTGGAAAGAGCTTGCCGCGGTATCGCTGCACGAAACGCGCCGCGGGCGCGCCGATGCTCAGCACGATGTCGGGGGGCGCCCCCTCGTAGAGCGAGTGCAGATAGTCGACGAAGGGCGCTTCCGGGCCCGGATTGTTGAAGCGCGCAGAGAGCAGCGTATGCTCCTGGACGTCGAGCGGCCAGATCGATTGCCGCTCGAGCTCGGCCTTGATGTCGCGTGCATATTCGCTCCACGGCCGGAATTCGCGGCCGAAGGAATGCAGCAGCAGCACGCGCTTGAGCTCGCCGCGCGGGCTGCGCTCGACGGCATCTGCCGGGCCGGAAAGAATGCAGGCGGCGAGCAGCAGGCCGAGCGCCAGCCACGCGGCCATGATTGGCCGCGATCCGACCGAAGCTATGGGCTCGCGGCCGCTCATCCACCTCCTCCGACGGCTTTCTCCGGCCGTTGCTGGTCACAATCCTAGCGGGAAGTGCACCACTTCAACAGGCCCGGAAAGCGGCCGGCCTCAACAGCGCGTCACCACCCGGCCATAGGCGTCGACGGCTTGCACGCAGGAAGGGCCGTAATACGCGCCTGCCGCGCCAGCCCCCGCACCGACAGCCACCGCACGGCGCGTTGTCCGCCGGGCGACGCCGGCATAGCTCATGGGCGTGAGCGGCCTTCCGACCCTGGCCTGGGCCTCGGGGAAGAAGCCGTTGCCGCCAACTCGACCCGTGCCATTCCAGCACAGCCCCGCAGCGAAGGCCGCGGCGGCGGCGGCGCACATGAAGACCGTTCGTGACTTGCTCATTTCTTGGCTCCTGTCGGTGTACCGGGGGGAAGCTCGTCGAAATCGGCCATCGCGATAGCATCGATGTCGATCTTGGCGGCGCCTGCGGGAGGCTTGAACACGAAAGTGTCCGCGTCGGCAAAGGCGTCGGTCTTCCAGTCCCTGATCCGCAGCGTGTATTGGGGCGCACCCGTGACCGTCTTGCTGGTGATCACGTATTTGCGCGGCACGGGCTTTGCGCCCGGCTCGATCCAGATCTGCCAGTCAGTCTCCGGCGTGCGAAATGCGAGATGCTCGCATTCGACGCCATCGATCACGCCTTGACCGATATGCTTGCCCTCGATGGTGGTGGCCATCAGTTCGTCAAACGCGTTGGACAGGATGAGGTCGGTGCCGGGCATGCCGAGTCCGGAATGGGACTGCATTCCCGCGATCATCTGATCCACCGTGCCCGGAGCGTCGGCCTGCATGTAGGATTTGGCGTCGTTGCCGTAGAGCGAGATAGTCTTGCCGTCATAGACGAGCTCAACGTCGGAATAGCCTCCGGTGCGCTTGACGCGCAGCTTGTCGGGCCGGCTCAGCTTGATCTGACCGGAGCTTGTGAATTGGATCTTCTGGAGTTCCGGCGTGATAATCTCAATGTCGCTCTCGAAGGATGCGGACAGCGTATTCTGGCTGCCGAGATAATCCGTCATCGACTTGAGGATCTTTGCCGGGTCGTCCGCACGAGCGGTGGTGGTTGCCGCGAGCAGCAGCGCGGCACCGACAACTGCGAACGTGCGAAGGCGTGTTTCTGATTTCATGCTCGTCCTCCCAAAAGAGAACGACATTCAGCTGCACCGGCGCGCGGCGTTGATTGACATGAATCAAGCCAAAGCAAGTTGCCGCTATTTCGCCGGGCAGCGGTGATAGCGGATTTCCATGTCCTCCATGCCCGGGAACAACCGCGCGATGCTGTTGGCATCGAGTTCCTTCAGGCTGAATTGCACGCTGGAGAGCATGATGTCGGTCGCGCAAGCCGCGACCAGGTTGACGTAGGGTCCATTGTCCTTCCTGGCCTTGATCCGGCAATGCGCGAACTTGCCGACGATCTGGTCGCCGTTGACGACGAAGCCGCCGCCATAGACGTCCGACATGTCGGTGAAGCCGACCCGCCCGCCCTGGTGCACGAACACTTTTGTGCAATTGTCGGCATCGCTCGCCCAAGCGCCGTCGAGATCGAGTGCCTCGGCACCGGCGGATATCGCGAGGAGCGAGCCGAGCAACAACGCGCCCGACGCGAACGACGTCCGTAACACGATCATGTTTCCATTCCTGTTCAGTGACCGCTCAGCACCAGTGTCTTGATTGGCAGCAGCAGCGCCTGGATCCGCAGCAGCAGCGCGTGCACGAGGCCGACGCCGTCCACGACATGCAGCGCAATGGCGCGGCTGGTCGGGGTGTCCTTCGCAGAGATTTCCTCGTGATTGCTGGTGTAGGCGTTGACGATACAGGCGCTGCCCGGCGTGACGCCTTCGAGCCCGCCCTTGTAGAGCGGCTCCAGGAACGCGAGAATCGTGCCGGGTTGGACGGCATTCTGGGCTTCAAGAAGTTGCTGTCCACCCTGGAACTGTCCGGCGGCGATGTAGTCCTGCACGGTCGTGACCACCATCGGGATGATCACCCAGGGTTTGGAAATGCAGGTCGCTTCCGCCACCATACCTTCTTTGATCACCCCCGCTTCGATCTGCCCGAAGCCGGCCTGAAGACCTCTCCGGCCCGCGCCGTCCGGAATCAACACGCCTGCCGGCCGCAACAGTTGATTGACGACATCGCCGACGCGAAGCAGGAATTGTTCGACACGGCCGTCGACGCCGGCGCGAACGATCGTCTGGTCCAGAAGCACCTGTGCCTCTGCCAGCGCGGCTTCGGCGCTGGCCTTCTCGGCTGGCAAGAGTGTGGAGACGCGCAGCACTGCCGATTCCTTGGACGCATTCGCGGAATCGACGCCGGACTGCCGCTGATCGACCAGCACCTGCAGCTTCTCGATGTCACGTTGGGGCACGATGCCGGGATTGCGTCGCTGCAATTCGCTTTTCACGTCCAGTTCGTCCTTGGCTTGCTGCAAGGACGCTTTCGCCTCCCCGACCTGGGCATCTGCCTTGACCACGTCGGCCCGTGCCGAAATCAGCGACGCGTCCACTTCGGCGCTCTTTCGCTTGGCAGTCTCCAGTGCAGCCTCCTGCTTCATACTGTCGAGCTTGAACAGAACGTCACCTTTCTTCACCGCCGCGCTGAAGCCGACATTGACCTCGGCAACGCGACCGGCGACGCCTACGGGCATGATCGGCACGGTGCGGAAATAGAGCGTCGCCGACTCCGCGGTGGGATGGAAATAGAAGATCATGGTGATCAGCGAGACCGTCAGCATCAGGCAGCCGGTGATGCCCCAGCGCAGCTCGTACCAGACGGAGTAGAACGTGATCTCCTTGCCAAACCGCTTGCCCTGGGCATAGCGGCGGTAGAGGTAGTCCGGCACGATCGTCAGCAGGGAGCAGAACATCAGCTCAAACATGATTGTGCTCCCTTCCCTTGGCCGGACCGGTTTGTTGTGGCGGCAGCGGGCCGGGTAGATCAGCCTCGCTCACAGCCCCCGGTGTCGCGTCCGCGATCTTCTCCACGGAATCGGCGATGCTGCGCATTGGCGTGCCGAAATCGGGAAGATCGATCAGGGCCAACAGCAGGCCCGCGACCCAGAAGACATGCATGTGCGTGAAGAGCGAGATCAGGCCGAGCACGGCGACGAACTCGAATTGCAGCTTCTGCGACTTGTGCGCCATCCGTTCGGGAAGGCTGTGCAGTTTCCAATAGAGCGTGCCGACCCAGAGCACGGTGCCGATCAGGAAGATTCCCATCACCACCATCAGCGTATCAGTCCCGCTGCCCGGCGCGAGATAGAACGGCAGATGATGGGGGGCCATCGGATGAAGCTGGTCGTTCAAAAATCTCTCCCGGTCAAACGTGCTCTAGCGGCACTGTGTAAAGACAGCTTGTCGCTTTGCTTGATTTGAATCAAGAGAATGCTCCCTGCCCGACCTAGCGTTTCCTGCACAGAGATTGCACCATCATCAGGAGCCGCAGCCATGCCCGGCCTCGACGATCTCATCCCCAGCGCCGCCGAAATTCGAAAAGAGGCCGCGCTCAAGGAGGCCGAAAAGGCCGAGGAATATGTCCGTCTCGCCGCGGCCGCCGACGCCGAGAAGCGCGCGCTGATCGAGCGCCTCGGCAAGCCCTCCGGCAAGAGCGAGGAGGAGAAGGTCAAGCTCGCCTCGACCATCATCCAGCGTGCAGTGCGAAACGGCCTGACGGAAGTGCTGGTCTATCGCTTCCCCAACTCGCTCTGCACCGACAAGGGACGCGCCATCAACCAGATGGAAAAGGGCTGGGAGACCACGCTGACCGGAGTCCCCAAGGAGATCTTCCAGCTTTGGACCGATTATCTGAAACCGCGCGGTTACCGGATCGCCTATCAGATCATCGATTTCCCGGGCGGCCTGCCCGGCGATATCGGCGTGACCATTTCCTGGGATGATTGAACGCAGCAGCGAAAGGACAGGCATGGCCAAGGATGCGCCCGCGGAGCGAATGAAGCGGAAGGACTACGAGAAGGAGCTGGAGAAGCTCCAGGTCGAGCTGTGTCACCTCCAGGAATGGGTGAAAGCCGAGAAACTGAAGATCATCATCATTTTCGAGGGGCGCGATGCTGCCGGCAAGGGCGGCACCATCAAGGCGCTGACCGAAAAGGTGAGCCCACGCGTATTCCGCGTCTGCGCCCTGCCCGCGCCATCCGACCGGCAAAAATCCCAGATGTTCCTCCAGCGCTATATCGAGCAATTCCCGGCCGGCGGTGAAATCGTGATCTTCGACCGCAGCTGGTACAACCGCGCCGGCGTCGAGTACGTCATGGGCTTCTGCTCGCCCGCCGAGCACAAGCGTTTCCTGGAATTGTGCCCGCAGGTCGAGAAATTCGCCGTCGAGGCGGGCATCCTCCTGATCAAGCTGTGGCTCGAGGTTGGGATGGAGGAGCAGGAACTCCGCTTCAAGGCGCGCATCGAGGATCCGCTGCGGCAGTGGAAACTGAGCCCGATGGACACCGAATCGTTCGGGCGCTGGTACGATTATTCGCGCGCACGCGACATGATGTTCGAGGCGACCGACACGAAACATGCGCCATGGCGGCTGATCCGTTCCGACGACAAGCGGCGAGCACGGCTCAACGTCATCTCGCACATCCTCAAAACGATCCCTTACAAGAAGATCGCGCGCGCGAAGGTCAAGCTGCCGAAGCGATCGCACAAGGGCCGCTACAAGGATCAAGCAAGCCTGCGCGGGTTGAAGTTCGTCGAAGAGAGATACTGAAGCAAATCAGGCCGCGCCGGGAGCGCGGCCTGATCGTGGTGCTCACTTCAACCGGATCGTGACGCCGCCAACCGCAGCAGACAGTTCCGCGCCGACCTTCGGCCCGCTGAGCTGCAGGATCACGCCATTGCCGTTCTGCAATTGAACCGCGCCGGCGCCGGCGGCAACCGCGCCCCCTGCTCCGCCTGCCGCATAGGACCCTTCGATGGACTGCGGCCCGCGAAGATTGAGCGCGCGACCGACCAGCTTGGTCGTAGACGCGCCGATCGTGAAGCCGACGCTCATGCCTGAGACGGTGAATGGATATTTGTGGCCCCGATACAGCAGGACACCCTCGCCGCCGCCGACACCGACGATGAAGCCGCCCTTCGTGAAGACGACCGCGACCTGGCCGGTCTCCGCACGTGAGGGCGTGCTGAAGCCGGCGGCGAGCGCTAGCGTGGCAGCTAGAGCGACGTACTTGGTAAATCTTCTCATGACCGTTTCCCCTTGAACAGTGACGTCGATCTATTGTGCCAAAATCATTGCAAAGTAGCCGAACACGGTAAGCAGGATGCCCGACACGGCATAGCCAACCGGGAATCCGATCCAGGGCACTGAACTCTGGATCTCCACCGCAGCCTCTCGGCACGGACCGGAATGCGACCGCGCCCCGGCAACGCCGCCCATCAGCACGGCCGGATTGATCTTGAAGACATGAAAACCGATCGCCCAGACGATGAACGGCGGGATCGTGCAGGCGATAAAGCCGGCGACGAATATCTTCAAGGCCACGGCACCCGTGAGCTGAGCCAGTAGCCCAGCGCCAGCGTTGACGCCGACGATCGCAACGAAGACCACGAGGCCGAGGTCTTCCAGCACGTTGCGCGCCGCATTCGGCGTGTTGCCGAAGAACCGCAGCCGCGACACGGCCGAGGACACGATCACGCCGGACAGCAGCAGACCGCCGGCATTGCCGAGGCCAATCTTGGCGCCGAAGGCCGGGAATTCGATCATGCCGATCAGGAAGCCGAGGATCATGCCAGCCGCCAGCGTCAGCAGATCGGTCGAGGTGTTGGTGCGCGCGATGCGGCCCCACATCTCGCCGAGTTCGTTGACGGCCGACTTCAGGCCGACAACCGTGATGATGTCCATCCGCTGCAGTTCGGTCTTGAGACCGGCTGGAATCTGCACGCCGCCACGTTCGACCTTGCCGATCTGCAACTGACCGGCAATCGCCTGCTCGCGGAAGGATTCAAAGGTACGTCCGACCATCTCCTTGTTGGTGACGAGAATCTCGGCCTGATCCAGGGGAACGCCGAGGGCCTTGGCGTCGGCAATTTCGGGACCGATCAAGCCCATCTTGTCGGTGAGATGCTCGGTCGAGCCACCGAGTGCGATGACGTCGCCCTTCAGGAGGACGAGGTCGGGATCGGCCCCGACCGACTCGCCACCACGCAACACGTTCGCGATGCGATATTCGGGATGGGCCTGGCGGAAGCCCGCAATGCTCATCCCGACCTGGGCGGGATTCTCCAGCCGATACGCCCGCAACCCAAACTGCCGATAGCCGGTGAGGCCACCGCCTTCGAGGTCCTTGACGCCGAATTCCTGCTCATACTGCTTCGCCGCTGCCTTGGCGTCGACGCCCCACCAGCGCGGCAGGTACTTGCAGATCAGGATGATGCCGACGGTGCCCCAGATGTAGGTGATGCCGTAGGACAAGGCGATCATGCCGGACGCATCCTCGGGCTTCATGCCCGCAGGCAGCTTGACGACGCCGGATGTCACCGCCTGCTCGGCCGAGCCGATCGCGGCTGACATGGTCTGCGAGCCCGCCAGCATGCCGCCGGCGGCGCCGGGCGGAAGTGAGAAGAGCTTTGCGAAAATGACGACAAGCGCCAGGCCAAGCACGCTCGACACCAGCGCCAGAATGCAGAACTTGAGACCGTCGCCCTTCAGGCTGTTGATGAAGGACGGGCCGACGCGCAAGCCGACGCCGTACATGAAGAGATAGTAGAACAGGCTCTTGGCAAAATTGTTCAGCTCCAGCTTTACGCCATAGGTCGAGGCCCAGACCGAGAGGCCTGCGCCGACCACGATGGCGCCGGCGACCATGCCGAGACCGTAGCCCTTGATGCTGGCCCGCCCGATCCAGACAGCGAGCCCGACCACAAAGAACAACAGCAGAAATGGATTCTGCTGCAAGAACGTGAAAAACCACTGCATTATTCGTCCCCCTTATGACGCGGCTTTCAACTTTGCCGTAGCACCGGGCTTTGGCCGGCCGATCTTCGCCAAGGCTTCGGTGCGTACGAGCTTCAAACCTTCCTTGGCGTCGTAGCCGTGGATCTCCTTCACATCGAGTTTGCGCATGAAGTCGATGGTTTCCTGGGTGATGACCTGGCCTGGCACCATGATCGGGAAGCCCGGCGGATACGGGATCACGAAACTGGCGGAGACCAGCTCAGGCCCGGCCTTCAGGCGACGGTCGATCTCGGGATCGCCGAGGGGGATATATTCGCAGCCTGCCGCGTCATAGGCCGTGTAGAATCCGCTGCGGATGTCGCCCTCGTTGGTCTTGGCACCGGCATCGCCGCGGAAGCTCGGGTGGAAATGCGAGAAGTTCGGCAGGTCGGGGACATCCTTCATCAGGCTCGTCACCCGTGCCTCGAACGTCTTCTTCGCATTGGCGCCGCCGTGAACAAGCCCGCGGTCGACTTCACCGGCGATCTCGGCCAGCACCCGGATCAGATGCGCGACGTCGCTGCGGGTGTTGTTGATGTTGGACTGGATGAGGACAGAGTTGCGCGAGGTCTTGTTGACCTGGATGCTGTACGCGTTGGCCAGCATGCCCTTGAACTGGGTGCCGTCGAAGCCCGCCGTGCCGCACACCAAAGTCATCCGGGTCGGATCAAGGCAGAACTCGTCGTCGTCCAGGCTCTTCAGGGTATTGGCCCAGTTCACGCCGGGCGCCAGATAGTCGGTAAAGCCGCTCTGGCGGTATTGTGCGGGCACCATGCCGTCTGCGCCGACAATGCGGAAATATTTCGAGATGAGAGGATTGCTGTTGACCGCTTTGCGGATGGCGAGCGCGATCTCGATCGCATTAGCCACGAGGCCATAGCCTTCGAGCTCCATCTGGCGCCGCGAGATATCGAGGCTGGCGATGAGCTGCTGGTTCGGACTGGTCGAAGCGTGGGTGAAGACCGCTTCCTTGAACTGCTGCTCGACGGTATGAAATTCGACATCCTTGACCGACAGCATCGAGCCTTGCCGGAGAGCAGACATCGACTTGTGCGTCGAATTGGTCTGGTAGACGCGCAAGCGAATCTGGCGCGGATCGGGAATGAGCCGGGTCTTGAGCAGCACTTCGTCCGAAGGGTTCTTGCCGAGCTCGGCCTGCTGTTTCTCATAGGCCGCGACCGATTTCGGATCGTGCATCCAGGCCTCGATCTCGTTGGCCGCGCCCAAACCGGTGCGCCGTCGCAGGAACGGCGAGAAGCGTGCAAAGCCGAACCAGGCTTCGTCCCACAGGAAGATCAGGTCGGGCTTGATGGCGAGACATTCCTCCATCACCCGGCGGGTGTTGTAGATGTGGCCATCGAAGGTGCAGTTGGTGAGGTCGAGCATCTTGACGCGGTCGAGCCGACCGTCGGCCTTGGCGCTCAGCAGCGCCTGCTTGATCGTCTTCAGCGGCACGGCGCCGTACATCGAATATTCCGTCATCGGGAAGGCTTCGACATAGAGCGGCTGCGCGCCGGCCAGCACCATGCCGTAATGGTGCGACTTGTGACAGTTGCGGTCGACGATCGCGATGTCGCCCGGCCCGAGCAGCGCCTGCACCGCCATCTTGTTCGAGGTCGAGGTGCCATTGGTGACGAAGAAGACGCGATCGGCGCCGAGCGCGCGCGCCGCCTTGTCCTGTGCCTTCTTGATGGTGCCGGTCGGCTCGAGCAGGCTGTCCAGGCCACCGGTGGTCGCGCTGCTTTCGGCCAGGAACAGGTTCAGGCCGTAGAACTCGCCCATGTCGCGGATCCAGTCCGACTTGAAGATGGATTTTCCGCGGGCGATCGGCAGCGCGTGGAAGGTCCCGATCGGCCGCTGCGCATACTTCTTGAGATTGTCGAAGAACGGCGTCTCGTAGCGGTCCTGCACGCCCTCGAGGATCGATAGATGCAGCTCGAGCAGCTCTTCGATGGAGTAGAAAATGCGGCGGGCGACATTGGCCTCGGGATTCCCGGCCATCTCCTCCACGTCCCGATTGGACATCAAATAGAGGTCGAGTTCAGGGCGGACCCGTTTGATGATATGGGCGAGCCCGAGCGCGGACGCGTCGGTTTCATCATTCAGACCGGCCGTTGACGTCATGGTCCGCAGGACAGGCGCATCATGACGTGAGCGCAGGCCAAAGCCTTCGTTGATCACGACCGCCGCGAGATTGGGGTTCAGGAGCGTGGCGCAGAACGCGTCTTCCATACTTCCCACGAAAACCGGCTCATAGACGAACTGATCCGCCGGCCGCCGCAGCTTGCGCCATTCGGCCGCAAGCGACGGCCAATTGTTGGATGACACGCCGGTGACGATCAGGGTCTCGAAATAAGGACGGTGCGCCTGCGAACCGGATGTCGGCACCAGCAGATCAGAGGCATCGCCATTGCCCTCATCCTTGTCGTTGGCGTCGCCGGCATGTTGGCGGAAGGACTTGGTTTGAAGGGCCTGCGTAATCCGAGTCGATAAAGCGAACGAGCCGGCTGCGTCGCCCGCCGTGGCGGCTTCCCGCAGCGCCGCCATCAATTGCAAGCCAGGATAGCCGTGAAACTCTTCCGTCACGGAGAGGTCGGCCAACGCCGTATCGTATTTCGCGCGGTCTCCCCCCCTCGCCCACGTCTTCGCCGCCTCCACCAGATCGCGCCAGTCGTCCGCTCGCCCCCCGGGCCCGGAAAAGAACTGGTCGATGCGCTTCTGCGCCGGCTTGGCGTCCTTGGACATGCTTCGTCTCCCGATTCCTGGGCAAGTGTTGGGCAAGTGCGATGGCAAATCGTGGGGGCCGCCCCGAACGCTCCATTGATCCAAGTCAACGGTCGCGCGATTTGACTCGGCGGATACTCGCGCTGGGTGCCCCCTCCGCAATGCAGCAGGACGTCGGTGATCGATTGAAGAGTACTCTGGATACCAGCACGTCCTTTGTGCCTCATCCGGCTGGGTCATCGCCAAGCACGCTGTCGAGCGATCGCAGCCACTGGCCGCTGTCGGTCTTTTCGGCCAGCCCCTCTGCCCGTAGCAGATCACGCAATTGCCCGTGCGCGCCGACGATGCAAAACGCGACATGACGCGAGGCAAGCTCATCATGGAGATCATGCAGCATGCGCGCGCCGGCCAGATCGATCGTGGGTGAAGCCGAGAGATCGCAGGCGACCAGCCTGATGTCGCTCGATTTTTGCAACACGTTCAGGACCGTCTCAATGACGGTTTCGGCATTGATGTAGAGCAGCGATGCCTCGGGCCGGAACGCAATGATGCCGATCAACGGCTCGACGCCCTCATGCCTGGCGTTGTCCGAGTAGCGGCCGGTGCCGGGGAGCCGCCCGAGGAACGCCACGTTCGGCCGCGAGGCGCGAGCCAGCAGCAGGAAAATCGACGCGATCGACGCCAGCAGCACGCCTTGCAGGATCCCCAGCAGCAGCACGGAGATCAGCGCGATCGCCGCGGCATAGAAGTCGATCCGGCTGACCTTCCACATCCGCATCAGGGCGCGCGCATCGACCAGCTTGTAGACGGCGGCAAAGACGATCGCCGCGAGCACCGCCTTGGGCAGGTTCGTCAGCAGCCCCGTGAAGAACAGCAGACACAGCGCCAGTGCCACCGAGCAGATCACCAGCGCCAGCGGCGTGCGCGCGCCGGCGCTGTCGTTGACGGCGGATTGCGACAGGCCACCGGCGACGGGATAACCGTGACCGAACGCAGCCGCGAGGTTCGCCGCGCCCAGCCCCAAAAACTCCTGCCGGACGTCGAGGGGATAGCCGTGCCTGGCGGCGAAGCTGCGAGCCGCCGAGACGCCCTCGATATAGGCCAGCAGCACGCAACCGGCGGCGAGCGGGAACAGATCGTCGAACTCCAGTAGCCCGAAGGTCGGTATCCCCAGTGCCGGCAGTCCCTCCGGTATCTTCCCGGTAACGGGCACACCCATGGCCGGAAAGCCAAGGAGCGTTGCCGTCACGATCGCGAGCGCGACGATGGTGATTCCGACCGGCTTGCCCGGCAGCAGCCGTTCGCCCAGCAGGAGCAGCAACAGCGCGACCGCGCCGATGGCAAGCACCAGCGGATCGATGGCGCCGAGTTGCCCGACCAACTTGATGGCGCGGTCGAAAAAATTATGGCCGCCGCCGGCAACCCCGAACAGGCTCGGTAACTGGCTCATGATGATGGTGAGTCCAGCCCCCGCCTTGAAGCCGACCAATATGCTGTCGCTGACGAGGCGGACCAGCACGCTGAGCTTGAACAGCCACGCGATGAAGCACAGCACCGCCACGGCGAAAGCCGCAAGGCTCGCAATCTGCGCATAACGCACCGCATCACCGCCTGCGAGCGCACCGACGGTCGATGCAATCATCAGCGAGATCGCCGAGGTCGGGCCGATCGCAAGCTGCCGCGACGCCCCGAGCAGGGCATAGCCGATGCCGCCGAGCATGTAGCCGTAGACGCCGATCTGCGGCGGCAGGCCGGCCAGCGCGGCATAGGCGAGCGATACCGGAATTGCGTAAGCAGCAAGCGTAACTCCCGCGATCGCGTCGAACGGCAGCCATTCCCGGCGATACGCCGCAAGCCAGCCGAATGGCGGAAAAAATCGCGTCCAGCTCGCACGCAGCTCGGATGGCGAATTCATCTGAGCGCCTCATCGCGTTGGACCTCGCAGCGCAGCAAGACGATCAGCAGTGCAACGACGGGGACGCCGAGCGCGAGGTCAGGGATGCCCTTGGTCGCGAAGGCGCCGACGGCGGCCCCGAAGCCGAAAACGATGCACAAGGCGACGAAGATGCCGGCGCGGCGAAGTGTCCCGGGCGGTCCGCCTCCGGACGCTGTAGCAAACAAGGCCTCGATGGCCTGACGCATGTTGCCGGTGATCATCACCGTGCTGCAAGCCGTCCCCTCGACCTTGACGAAGATCGCGGCCTGCATGGCGGCGACGAGTGAGATGCCGAGCGTGCCTGCAAGGTCCGGCAGGCGGTTGTGCAGAATGCCGATCGCGATCAGGAGCACGATTTCAATGAGCGTGCTGATTGCGGGGGCACGCTCACCCGCGGCCCGGCGCAACCGGGCGGCCATGACGATGCCGACGGCAAATGCGAGAATTGGAGGAACGAAGTGCAGCGCCCTGTCCCACGTTCCGGCGGCCCCATAAACCCAGAGCAGGACGAGATTGGCGGTCTGGGCGTTGGCCATCACACCGTGAATGATCCAGGTATAGGCGTCGATATACCCGCCGGCGAACGCCAGAAGCAAAGCAACCTCGACCGTCTCGTCGCGACGGATCGACGAACCGGCGACCACATCCAGAGAACTCATGTCCGAAATTTCGGCTTTCGCAGATGCTGCATGATCCCATCGATGCGATTGACCGGCGCGGAGGATTGATCTGGATCAAGCAAGTCCCCGGGTTCCGGGATTCAAGTCCGTCGCAAAGCGCCGGGGGAATAGGACCATGGATACCGTCAAGTGGGTCATTTCCGCGGCTCCGGAAATTTTCTTGCTGCTGGCTGTTGCCATCGGCACCATTCTCGGCCGCATCAAGATCCGCGGCTTCGCGGTCGGCACCACGGCGTGCATCCTGATCGTGGCCGTGCTGATCGGGCAACTCGGGACCTTCACATTTCCCTCGCTGCTGCGCGTGATCCTGTTCAGCCTGTTCGTGTTCACCATCGGCTACAGGTCTGGACCGGAGTTCTTTGCGTCGCTAAGCGTCCGCACCCTCGCACAGGTCGCCATGGCGCTCGTGCTCGGCGGCACAGGACTCACCCTGGTGCTCTTGTTCGCCTACGCTTTCCGGCTCGATCCCGGCACGGCCTCCGGCATTGCGGCCGGAGCACTGACCCAATCCTCCGTCATCGGCACAGCGTCGGGCGCGCTGGCGCAGTTGGGGCTCGCCAAGAGCGTCCTGGAGCAGCAGGAGGCGAACATCGCCGCAGGCTACGCCGTGACTTATGTGCTCGGCTATATCCTGACGCTTATCTTCGTTCCTTTCGTTGCGCCGAAGCTGATGCGGATCGACTTGAAGCTGGAAGCAAAGAAGCTCGAAGCCGAGCTCGCTGGCGGAGATCCTCCGAAGACCGAGAACCTGTCCTACCGTAAATTCCAGGCGCGCGCCTATCGCGTATCGGTCGGTGCAGGCCGCACCATCCAGGCGATCGAAGAGCAGATCGGCAGCCGGACCGTCGTCTCGCGCGTCGTGCGCCAGGGACTGGACGTCGAACCGCATCTGGACACCGTACTCGAGGCTGGCGATGACATCGTCATCGAGGGACGTACAGCCGTCATCGTCGGCGCCAAGCCGATCATCGGCACGGAGATCGATGCCGACGAGATCCTGAAATCGATCCCAGGCAACGTGGTCGATGTCCTCGTCGACAATCGCAAGCTCCACGGCCGGTCGGTCAAGGATGTCGCCGAGCGCGTCGGCGTCAGCGCGCGCGGCGTTTTCCTGCGCGCGCTCACGCGAATCGGCCGTGAAGTACCGCTGAGCCCGGATACGCGGGTCTATGTCGGCGACGTCATGACGCTGGTCGGGAGCACCCGCAACATCGAGCGGGCCTCGGCAAGCGTCGGCCAGATCCTCCGCTCCGGCGACCGCGCCGATATTGCCTTCCTCGCCGCCGGTATCGCCGCGGGTCTGCTCGCAGGTCTCGTCAGCTTCAGGGTCGGCAGTGTCGCGCTGACGCTGGGCGGGGGCGGCGGAGCGTTGATTGCCGGCCTCGTCTGCGGCTGGTTGCGTTCGCGCCGGCCGACCATAGGCGCCCTGCCGCCCGCGGCACAGCAGACCCTGAGCGATCTCGGGCTCGGCGGCTTCATCGCAGCGATCGGACTTGGCAACGGCGCTGCCGCCTGGGCCGCGATCCAGGCCCATGGCCTCCTGCTGGTCGGCATGGGGCTTGTCATCACACTGGTGCCGCTGACAGTCGCGACACTCTTTGCGCACTACGTGCTGCGCATGAACCCTGTCATCACCTGCGGCGCGCTGGCTGGCGCAATGACCGTGGACGCCGCAGTGACCGGGGCTTGCGACGTTGCCGAAAGCCAGACCCCGGTGCTGGGCGTGGCTGTCCCTTACGCGATCGGGAATGTCGTTTTGACGGTGCTCGGCCCGATCATCGTGGCCGCCACCTTTACCGGCTGAGGGAGGTCGCCATGCGTTTGGCTGCGATCTTCCGACCGATTGCGATCGTCCTGCTGTTCCTCGCCGTTTTCGCCGCACCCGCACGCGCCGAGGAGGACATCCGCATCCAGGAGGAGATCTGGGCCCTCCCCCTACCGCTGCCAATGTTCGCCTATTTGGTCCGCCCGGTCGGCGATGGCCCCTTCCCGCTGGTGATCATGAACCACGGCGTCTCGCTCAATCCGACCGACCGCAGCTTCTTTCCACTGGTCGAATTTCGCGACGCCGCCAAGTGGTTCGCCAGGCGTGGCTATCTCGTGGTGGCGCCGGTGGGCAGCGGTTACGGCGCACAGGCGATCGATATCCCCGATCGCGCACTGTTCGGCCCGTTCTTTTCGAAGGTCGGCAAGTGCACCAATCCCAACTTCCATGACGCGGGACTTGCCGTCGCGCAAGTCGATCTCTGGATCATCGATTACATGGCGGCCGAGAAGCGCATCATTCCGAGGGACGTGATCGTGGTCGGCCAGTCCGCGGGCGGCTGGGCCTCCATCGCGCTGTCAAGCGTGAACCCGCCGCAAGTGAAGGCAATCATCACCTTCGCCGCCGGGCGCGGCGGCCGCGTCGGCGGCAAGCCCAACAACAATTGCGCGCCGGATAAGCTGGTCGAAGCAACCGCAGATTTCGGCCGCACATCGCGGGTGCCAATGCTGTGGATTTACATCGAGAACGACACGTTCTTCGGCCCCGATTTGTCGAAGCGCATGCATGCGGCCTTCACCGCCGCCGGCGGCAAGGCCGAGTACCATCTGATGCCGCCATTCGGCAATGAGGGACATTTCTTCATCGGCTCCGCTGACGCGATCCCGCTCTGGTCGCCGCTGGTGACGAAATTTATCAACGCGCAAAAATAGAGTCCGGCTCCGGAGACGCGACCATGCCCAGCGCCCGTGATTATCTCACTGCCCTCGCCGTCGTAGCGGTGACCACGACCGCCGCGTTCCCCGGTCTCGCTGCGCAGGCCGATAAGCCTGCCGAAGTCGCAACGCGCGGTCAGCGCGAGGCCAAGGACATCGCCTATGGTGACTGGAAAAAACTCTGCTTCAAGGCCGGCGGCGCACCAACGCTGTGCCGGACCTCGATATCAGGCAAATTCCCGACCGGCCAGATGGCGGTGCGCGTTGATCTGATCGAGCGCGAAGGCTCTCCGACCGCGCGGCTGCAACTGCTCGTGCCAGTCGGCATGTATCTGCAAACGCCGGTCAAGCTGGCCGTCGACCAGGGCAGCCCCGTTCGCGTCCCCTATAGCTGGTGCCTGACCAACGCCTGCATCGCGGCCGATGTCGCACCGGCGGCGATCGTCAAGCAGATGGAATCCGGAAAGGCGCTGGTCCTTGAGACCGTCGACTCCAATCTGTTGGCGCTGACGACCTCAGTGCCGTTAACCCAGTTCGCCGCCATCCATAAGGGCGCGCCGGCAAAGACACTCGAGCAATATGTCGACGAATGATCAAGCCGCACGGTACATATTGGCAGGAGGCCACGTTCGCTCAGGAGACTAGACAATGCTCGGGTCGAGCATTCCGAGCCGTTCCGCGATCGAAACGAGCTCGGCCAGCGAGTGGGCCTGCATCTTTTCCATCACCTGGTGTCGGTGCGCCTTCACGGTGCGTTCGGTTGTTCCGAGTTCATGAGCGGTTTGCTTGTTGATCTTTCCACGCACGATGAAATCGAACACCTGTCGTTCACGCCGAGTGAGCGTAGCGAGGCAGGCCCGGAAAGTCTCCAACTTTCCGTGTTGCGCACGCGCTGCGTTCTGCTGCGCCAGAGCACGCACGATCGCATCCAGCAATTGTTCTGACGATACCGGCTTGGTCAAAACATCTTCCGCGCCGGCCTTGATCGCGCGCACTGTGGTCGGCGTGTCGGCATACCCAGTCAGGAAGATGATCGGGAGCGTCGAACCCCGCGCGATCAGGCGGCCCTGCAAATCGGGCCCGCTCAGCCCGGGAATCCGGACGTCGAGAAGGATGCATCCCGGTTGCGCGTCGTCGAGGCCCGCGTCCAGAAAACCTTCGGCCGTCGCGTAGGTCGCGACCTCGTAACCAGCAAGCTTCAGCCGGCGTTCGATCGCGGTACGGAACGAAGGGTCGTCGTCGACCACGTGGACAAGGCCGGGCACCGTTTGACCTCTCGCAGTTTGGGGAGAATATCAATTCTTAACATCGGGGCAGCGCCACTGCCCAATCATTCGAAATAGATGATGTGCTTCGCAACGGGAAGTATTCCCGCTCATATCGAACAGTTCTCAATTCATACAGCAAGCGCATGTGCTGTCCTTTGGTACTATGCACCTTAGGACAATGGATTGAAATACGGCCTTGGTCGAAAATCAACTTCGGCGGGAGTGGGTAGGCGCGGCGCATTTCCTGCGATGAGTATTTGTCTGACAGACCAATTCGGCGATGAGCTGAGGAGTTGGCCATGTTTGTTCGCATCACGACGGATTCCGCACTGCGCCCCAATTCCCTCCGCGATCTCGGCATGACCAGCGATTCAAATGCGTTCGTTAGTTTAAGCGAATTTTCCTATAAAAAGGGAAACGAAATCTACGGCGAGAAAGAGCCCGCCGAATACGTCTATCAGGTCAAGTCTGGTGCGGTGCGAAGCTACAAGCTGCTGTCGGACGGCCGCAGGCAGATCGGTGCCTTTCATCTTTCCGGCGACATCTTCGGCCTTGAGAACGGAAGCGAGCACCGCTTCACGACGGAGGCGATCGTCGATACCAGCGTGCGTCTCGTCAAGCGGCAAAGTCTCGAGATCGTGGCCGAGAGCGACGCCGTGGTCGCCAAGAACCTGCTCAGCATGACCACGAACAATCTCCAGCACGCCGAAGATCATATGCTGCTGCTCGGCCGCAAGACCTCGCTGGAGCGGGTCGCGGCCTTCCTGCTCGAGATGGACAAACGGCTGACGGCCGCCGGCGTCATGGCGCTCCCGATGTCGCGGCGCGATATCGCCGATTATCTCGGCTTGACGCTTGAAACTGTCTCCCGCGCTTTGTCGCGGTTGCATGAGCTGGGCATTCTCGGCTTCATCGGCAACACCCAACGCCAGATCGTGTTACTGGACAGGGAGAAGCTCGCGGGCCTCGACCTGCAGCCCTGATCCGGCCCAGTGCAGCAGCATCGTGCATTGACGCTCAGCTCGATCTGCTGCGCTGCGGAAGGCGCGCGCTGCCAGTCGCGTTCACGGCTCTGATCCTCTTCCTGGGATGAAGTCGTCCTTGATCAAACCGACGTAGTCGAGCGTCTTGCGCAACACCTCGAACAGGATCGCGGCTGACCAGCCAAACAGCAACACACCGTTCATGGCTGTCAACGGCCCGATGAGCCGCCATTCGCGCACCGGCGTGATGTCGCCATAGCCGAGCGTCGTGTAGTTGACGAAGGCGAAATAGAGCAGATCGCTGCCGGGCGCGGCGGCTTGGACGATGTGATACGTCCAGGCCCACACCAGAACTTCCAGAGCGTGTGCGACCTCCAGGACCGCCGCGGTCGCCACCATCACGGCCATCA
This sequence comes from Bradyrhizobium sp. OK095, assembly GCF_900109945.1. Lineage (GTDB taxonomy): Bacteria > Pseudomonadota > Alphaproteobacteria > Rhizobiales > Xanthobacteraceae > Bradyrhizobium. The sequence continues at coordinate 19,227 of NZ_FOBX01000012.1, read as the reverse complement.
GTTGCAATCTCGGCCGTCCGGTCCTTCGATGGCCGGCGCCGCGGGCGATCGCGACGGCGACGACTGTGACCAGCGCATGGATCCCGATATTGATCGCGCTCACCAGGGCGCCGACCGTCAATTGCAATATCATGGGACTCGCTCAGAGCTGCTGCAAGGTCGCGTCGATCGCGGGGTCGGTCCTCTTGCCGAACCCGGCAGGCACGGTGCGCTCGATCCGGATCCATGCGGCCGCGAGTTCCCAGGCGACCGCGAGGATGATCGGCCCGATGAAGAGGCCGATGATGCCATGCGCGAGCGTTCCGCCGATTACGCCAACCAGGATCACGAGCGTCGGCGTCGTCAGTCCCCGCCCCATCACCAGCGGCTTTAAAATGTTGTCGAGCAGGCCGACGGCGACGAGGAACACGGTCAGAGGCACCGCAGTGGTTACGCCCTTGTCCATCCAGATCCAGATGACGACGGGAATGAGCACGATGGCCGGGCCGATCTGCACAATCGAAAGCAGGAGAACCATGATAGCGAGCAGACCCGCGCTCGGAATGGCGGCAAGCTTGAAGCCGATGCCGGCAAGCAACGCCTGGATGATCGCAACCCCGATGACGCCCTGCGACACCGCACGGATGGTCGCACCTGAGAGCTCGAGAAAATGCTCGCTTTGCTCCGGCACGATCCGGAACAGGAAACTGCGGATCGCGGCGGCGAGCTGCGGCCCGTGCGGAAACAGGAAACCGGCGACCAGCACCGAGAGCAGGAATTGGAGCGTGCCGACGCCGGCGCTGCCGGCGAATGACAGCATGATCCCGGCGAGCGGCTTCAGATACGGCGTCACCTCACGCAGCACCGCGCGGACATTGGTGTAGGCCAGATTCCAGAGCTCGTAGAGCTGAGGGCCAATCAAGGGCCAGCTCTTGATCCGCTCGGGGGCGGCCTGAAGCGCGAGGTCGCCGGTACCGATCTGGCCTGCGATCTCCCTGATCCCATCGACGGCGCTGAGGCCAAGCCAGGCCGCCGGGCCAATGACGATGCCGAGCATGACCAAAGTGAGGATCGTCGCCGCAATGCGAGGGCTGCCGCCCAGAAGTTTGGCGAGCCAGCTGAAGACTGGATAGAACGCCACCGCCAGCACCGCGCTCCAGGTCAGGATCGGCACGAACGGCTTGCTGATCAGGAACGCCCACAGGATCAGCAGCGCCAGCAACCCAAGCCGGATCACGAGCTGGACGACGGCATCAGCCGGCAGAAAGCTGCGAAGCGTCTTCACGATTTGGGGCCTGTCCCTTGGGCGTGGTTCCCTCAGGGAGACGTAGCGGCCCGTCGCGCGCGACCAGCTTGATCCAGATCAAACGGCAAGACGCGGAAAGCGGATTCGCCGCCCCAAAATTTGCGCGGACCACGTTGCCGGTGGAGAAAGCTATCTCGCTCGATGAATTCGACGAAGCACTGCGCCAATTCTTGAAAGCACCGGCGCTTGCCGGGGTTGCTTTGCCGACCGACACAGCGGACGTAATCAGCCTGTTCAAGAAGCCCTAGCGCTGAGGCGATAATTCCGCACCGGCGAAGTTTTTCGATTTCAGGAGGCTTACGCGGAAGGCCGCCGACGTCCGAGCCGACCTAGAGGTCAATCCGGGGACCGAACCTCAAGAACACTAAATAGCCCAGATAATTCAAATGGATATGGCGGAAGGGGTGGGATTCGAACCCACGGTACCCTTGCGGGCACGCCGGTTTTCAAGACCGGTGCCTTAAACCACTCGGCCACCCTTCCCGAGCAACGATTTCAAGAGGTTAGCAGCAGCGCGAAGTGAACAAATAGAGGACACTACTACCGCTTTACTACCCAATGTGGTTGCTGAGTGCTCTTTACGGTGAGACCTATGCCGGCGTCAACGCTCGGTCCTTCGGCCGCCAACAACCAAGTAACGACGCGGAATTTCCGAGACTCGTGGGGAAGCTCTTTAGGCGGTGACCCAGCTTGCCTGAGGCCGCTATCAGAGGCAGTACCCAAATTTCGATAGCGCAGCTCAATGACCGATAGGCCGAAAGACGTGGCCCGACACACACGCAGTTGGGCTGCAAAGCGGACGTGGATCTATATGTCCGCTGCGATGGAAACGGGACGGTGCTTAGATATTGAGATTTGGTGCCTAGAATGGAACGGTCCGCCCGTTCCGAAGAACTCTAAATTTGTTGGCCCGAGGGCTGCCGATGCATGGCCTGATCCGCATTCCGGGAGCGCCGGCCTCGAACTTTGATACGGGCAAGGGACTGACTGTTGTTGACCTCATCAATGTCGGCGACGAAGCTAAGGGCTATGCAGAAATCGTCGCATTGGAGATTGTGCTTACGCAGACGGCGCCGGGTCAATACTACCAGGTCTTTGCGGTCGATCACATCGATAGAATTTAGGCGCGACTTCCAATGATCGTAAACTAATATCCAAGATCAGGCGCTAGAGGGTGGACGTTTGCAGCAAGCTGAAATGACTGGTCAGTTGTTTGATTGGACCATCGAAAGAACCGAGAAAGACTATCGAGTTGTTATAGTAGAGCCGTCGTTCATCGAGCCCGCTAACCACGGCGGTTTATTTGACTCGGTTATCACCGCTTTGCTTACCTCGGAAGATGCTCCGATTAGCGACCTTAGGCCCAACGTGCCTCTGTTTGACCGCTTCGACCTGGTTACGTTTCCAGAAGCTTTTTTGCCGGTCGCTGATTTTATCAGAGCGGTCGGCGTGCTTTCCCGCCTAGATCGGATGGGATGCATACACGTCGGTTTACGACCCGACCATAACGATGGACACCTGTTCGACAAGGCTGCGATCTTGAACCTTTTGGCTCAACTTCGCTCGATTTCGTCTGTCGAGCTCGAAGATCTTGACGGCGTCGTATCCTGGATCGCGCGGCAACATGATGGGAAGCGCTTCAATTTAGCGTGCCTCTTCACTATCGATGTTGGATCAAAGCTAAGAATATGCCTCCATCCTAAAATGGTTAGATCTAAAATGGAAGCGGGCGCGCTTCCCGAGCGGGATATGGCCCAGGGAAACTTGGTCAGCCTTGTTAGGCTGACACCGAGTGATCCCAATCTATTGAGCATAACAATGCAGCCGCTCATCTGTTCTGATGCCCTTCAGCTAGACAGTGATCGGCCTGGGCATTTGCCGATCGACGCAGTGAACAGCAAGAGTTCGTGCTTCGATCAAGCGATTCCGGACTATGTCGATATCGTTTCTGTTGCGACCTGCACGCCACAGTCGGAGAATACGGGCCATGGAATGATTGCAAGCAGGATGTGGCATCAGCAATTCCGTGACTCTTTCGTTCGCACTGCAAAGGATCCGAGCTGTCAACGCCACGCTCACGCAGCGTTCGTTCTTGCAAATTTTTGGTCGCTTGGGACTGAACGACAAATCGCATCGAATGAAGTAGGAGGGCTTTCTGGGATGTTCTTACCCGTAAAGGCCCCCCTGGATATAAATCCAGATTTTCTAGAGCTGTCGACTTACGGTAAGAGCCACAACGATATAGACAATGGATGGTCGTTGCCCGCCAACGAGATTTCTCCAGGACGAAGCGTGCGCGGTTACATTGCGCAACTCAGTCCTCGTGACATGGAGCCGCCCCGCGCAAGAGTGCTCCGCATGACCGTTCATCGATTGCCTCGCCATTCTCCTCCGTGGGGCGCAACTGTGGGTCTGCGCGACATCAAACTCCACTACGTTGATGTCCGGCAACCCGCTAATGCTTCAAGTTCATAGAGATCGGTCATGACAAGCGTGAGCCAAACGCCATCATCGTTCCAAAGCCAACTACGTGCCAATGTGCTTGGCTGGGTTTCGCTTCGGCACTTCTTGCCAGCTAACAACTTGCGCGATTTGATCCGTTTGTTAGTGGACGAAGTAAGCGAAGGACAGATCTCATTCGATGGATTATTTGAAGAACGCGAGATACCGAACAAACCGGGGCTTGATGGTTGGATCGTCCGACCTCGAAAAACTGAAGGAAAACTCGCCGGTTACCTTCAACGTGCTATTCAAGATATCGTTTGGCAAGCGGATGGGGATGGGTTCCCACCAGAGGATGGTGCGAGCCCTGAGCAGCTGCAGAAAGCACGATCTCTCGAGCGAGCTCTTCAATTGGGCACTCGAGATTTTGGATTCGATCAGCGTGAATTCAGGGCGCCCTTCAACGACCAAGCTTGTGAGGCGTTGCTCGATCTACTACGTAGCGGCTCAGCTTGCTTCACTGGCAAGGCAGAATGGTCGGAGCTTCCATCGACCGCTATTGTTCGAGTCAGCAATTTGTATCCACCACTTGCCGTGCTTCTCTTGAAGCACATTGGTGACCTCTGTGCCGATGCGGATGCTTGGAGAGCTGCTGAGGACCTGTATCGGATATGCCGAGACAGACTGGGCGGTGAAGCTAGGGAAGACTGGCGAGAGCTTTCTGAGCAATTAGCTGATGTTGTTGACCAATCGATCGCGGCGGCGGTGCGTGTCAACACCGGTCCGGAAGCGGCCTTTGCGCTTTTGCAGGACAGTCTTGAGAGTAGCTCGCTTGAGATGCGGCCGTTGCTTAAGCTCAATGCCCCCTTCGATGCGCTTTCCGCGGCGCTGAGCGTTGACTCATTGGCTTTGAAGTTCACCGAAAATCGGACGACGCTACTAAAACCGCCACTCAGCCACGAATCGCATCAGCTCAATTGGCTGACCGTTGCGACGGCAGGGTCTCGCAATCGCCACAGCGCCTGGAGACGATGCTGGGCAGTGTTGCGTCGCCAGATCGCTTTGGGACTCTCAACTGAGTCCCGGGATACTATGGGGGCGTTTGCACAAGTACTTCTTCTTATGGCGGAGGAGACCGAGCCTCACAGAGGCCATCCTGCTGACTTTCAGCTGGCTGTGCACCTTTTGATTCAGGCCGCGGATCGCTCTCATGTTGATGACATTAAATGGTCGGAAAGATTGGTCGCAAGGTTTGTGGATGACGGAGCGGTTGAACTGGTCATTTCGCTTTGCGGAAGACATCAGGGAATGTCAGTTGAGCGACATCGGTCGGCCATTTCTTTGCTTACGAGGTGGGCGGAGAAGATCCCGCAAGATCGACGGCAAGTGGTGCGCGTCGTTGTCGAATTCCTTTCAGCGCAGGCGGGCAACGGGAGCACATCGTTTTCTTCCAACAGGAACCTCGCGCTAGCTGGGCTTGACGCGTTGTGCCGCTTGGCGAAAGGTAGGCCAGAGTTTTGCCGCGATAACGTCGCCTCAATTCATTCAGCTGTCGTGACGCGCCTTCGATTGCAGGCTCATTGGAATTTGCATGCGAATGCCTTTGAGCTGGCCTGTCTCACGGTTGACATGTTCTCCAGAGACCAAGCACGTGAGCTGGTCGACGAAACGCTGAGCCTACTTGCCGCCCTAAAGCCCGAGACCCAGTTGTGGCCTGTGGTGAGGCCCGCTCTGCAGTTCCTGCTCACTGATGAGGTAGTAACTCTGGCGAATGTAGATGCGGAGCTTGGCCGTCGGATAGTTAATAGCATTGTCACGTTCGGCGCCGGCGATCGTTCGAATGCAGCCGGTCTCATTCAAAATCTTGAGCGCTTCGATCGTTCATTGTTGGATGAAAATGTTATAGCCGAGCTCCGTCAGGCTCTTGTAGAGAGGCTTGTGCCTTCCGTGGCGCGGCTCAATACCAGCTCCAATGCAGCAGATATCAGAGCTTTGTTGGCGATCCCGTCATTGTCGGGGAAAGTAGGCGTGGCGGCAGCCCTTGAAGCATTGGAGTCTGTTCTCAATTCAGTAAAGACAAATCGACCTACAATGGGTGTTGCGGATGCTTATGCGCCGGTGCTTGCCTTGGCAGGTCGTCGCGCAGAGTTTGTTGCATTGCTTGGTGAGGAAAATGTGGACGAGCATTGGAATGTGCTCCTCAAGCTGATCTTTGATATGTGGTCAATTGCAGTCAACAAGCCAAGACTTCTTGCACCATTCTCAATTCCGGAGCCGACAAGTCCTAACGCAATTACCGTCCATAATTGGACATACGCTTCGCTTCGCTTTGCGAAAGACTTAGATCAAGAGGACCGGATGCTGCAGTTCCTAAAGGGCATCGACTCTCCTGTCTCATTGCGCGATCCGATCGACCTCGCTATTGCGACAGGCGCTCTTTCTGCGAATTTCAAAGACCAGCAAGATCGCAATCTCAGCGACGAAGGAAATGATTCCTTCTACGCCGGTTTGGGACGTCGCTTGGTTCGTGTGCTGAGTGAGGAGGATGATGTTGCAAAGCGGATTTGTAGCGAGTTGCTGCAGCAATGTTTAGCAAGAGGACCGCGAGGCCTAGATGCTGGAGTTTTTGCGGAATCGCTTCGGCTTAAGATTGCGAATGATGCGAGCCGGACATTAGTGCAGGATTATATGCAGCGACTCAATTCAGATCCATCCATGAGGCTGGCTTTATGGCCGCTTGTTGCTGCCTTGAACTAGCCGCATCAACCTCAGCCAAATGCACGCCAAAGTGCTGCTCCGTCACCTGTAGGAGTTATTCGGGGTAGAGCCAGCTCAGGAGGCTTACACTTGTAGGTGGGCCGGCGATTTGCTCTCTATGTATTTGGAGATCTTGCCGGTGCGGTAACTGATGATTGCGCGGCTGGTAAAGCGACGAACGTGCACTGATCGCCCTTATGGTTGATTTCATGGCAACGCGCTTCTGCTTTTTACCGACGTATCCCCAATTCTCGTCAAGCTCGATACGGCCGGCGCGCACGCCGACCATCATGCGGTCGTGCAGCTCGGCAAGCTGTCATCGCCGCCGCGGGTATGCCCGAGCAAGCTACCGCCCGCGTCGCCAAAGAAGACTACATTACTGTCCGGACCGACGTGGACAGCGATCGTGTCGCTGCCCCCCGCCGCGCGATTGATTAGGTTGCCGCCGGCGTGACCGGACACGCCGGCATCGCCGTAGGCATTCACTTTCAACCCGGGCGTAAAGGTCGGGGCAATTCGAGATTAAGGGCGTCATCGCCGGCAATAGCCCACGCCGAGATATCACCGCCAGCATCGCCGTACATATTCAGGATGAAAGTCTCGCCAACCGTGATAGCGGAGGCGAGCACATGGGCTGACAACGTATCATCGCCGCCCCGTGCATGATCGGAAATATTACCGCCCGCGTCACCGAATAGACTTCCCGCGCTGGAAAGTTTGGATCCTGCCATAGGTCACTGTGGATAGTGTCGCGGATACAAGCCGACCCAGGGAAGTTGAAACTTGCCGTTACACGCCTCTTAGGCGAACATCGGCCCCAGCACCTTCCGAGGAGATTATTCCGAGTAAAACTTCCGCATAGGCCGGGGACGCTTATATTTTAACCCAGGCCATGGATTTATTTCATCCTGGTATTGACAAAAAATGTCCCAGGGATATTTATGGCACTCAGTTTTAATCGAGAGGATTGATCCAATGTTTGCCCGCACAGGCGCTCTCCCCACCCCCCTACAGACTAAGCAGGAACTGGATTCCCTCGATTCATTGGTCGAGACCGGCGACGTGAACGAGGTCCCCTACAATGTTTTCATCGGGCACAACCTGGGTCATCGCGTTTTCACGATGTCAGTCCCCTTCCGGAAGTTTAAGGACATCTCCGATGTCGCCAACGACCGCGAGCTTGGTCCGGTAGCGCAGCGGTCACTTGATCCGAACCACGCGAAAAAGCTCGCTAGCTACATGCTCAAAGGCCTGATCTCAGCGGCTAAGCTAAAGCGAGAAGTGACAGACAAGCCCGCACTTGAGGTCTTCGACAACATTCTCCACGCACTTGGCGAGCAACCTTACTTCTCGATCCAGCCGCTTGTCTGCAATATCCGCAATATCCCCCTTGGCGGCACCGGCAATGGTGGCATTCGCGGCGTAAGACTCGAAACAGTCGGAGGCGAGACCGCAGCCTTCAAAGTCTATCTCTCGGAGCGCCATACCCTCTGGGTTGTCGATGGACAGCACCGTCGCAAGGGTGCGGATTTGACGATGGAGTTTCTTGAAGTTGTGAGAGCCACCGGGCGCTATCCGGCGAAGTCGGCCGTTCTTTATCCCGCCAAAGGCACCGAGGTGACCGAAGATGAGATGGTCGCCTGGAATGAGGCGTACGACGCCGCGCGCTCCTATGCCACCCTTTCGGTCGAGGTTCATCTGGGTCTCGATGTCACTCAAGAACGTCAGCTCTTTCACGATTTGAATCGCCTAGGAAAGAAGGTCGATCCTTCTCTAGCCCATCAGTTCGACAGTTCGAACCCTGTCACTGCGTTCATCAAGAACCGCTTGGCCGGTGATCTCGCTATTCAGATTTCCGAGAAAGAGCCCAGGGATTGGTCGGAGGACACTGGAGCGCTCATGCTGAAGGACGTCGTGGCGATTAATGCGATTGCTTTCCTAAACAAGGGCAATATTTCCGGCGCGACGCCGGCCGTGATTGAGCCGCGCGAAGCGGACGTTTTAAAACTTTGGGAGCGCATTATTGAGATCCCTCACTTCGGCGGCGATCGTGCAAAGGAAAACACCGTAGCAGCACAACCGGTTGTTCTGAAGGCGCTCGCGAAGATCACTTACGACTTAAATTTCAGCAACCGCAAGCCCGAACGCGCAAGTGAATTGTTCGACAAGTTTCTCGACGGCCTCAACGCAATTGACTTTTCGCACGGCAATCCAGTTTGGTATTACTACGGCTTGAATCCCGAGGATCGTAAGCATGAGCGCTTCAACGGTCTCGACAAGTATCTTCCGCCTGACGATGTCGCCAACCGGGACGTGGGTAGCGAGCAAGCCGGCTTTATGCGCTTTGGAGCAAAGCACAACGATATCTACCCGCTATTGGCCGACATGATTCGTTGGCAAGTGAAGCTTCCCAGCCGTTTCGAATAACTCGGATTAGCCCCGGTGAGACCCGGGGCCTTGTCTCTATGACTACCATAGTCGATTTCAGTGCGCGCTTTTCGGAATGGAAGGGACAGAGCATGACAACGGACGTTTCTGCGCTGCGAGTGGATGATCAAGCTTTCCTCGTCAGCAGCACGATTGAACGCTGCCCCAAGGTCATGATGATACGGGAACTCACAAAGAACGCGATCGAGGCCGCCGCGGAAGCTGAGCCCAACGATCGCCGCGTAGAGTTCTCGGCAACAAGAGTCCATGGCGTTCCTAAATTAACGATTTGGAACACCGGCCTCGGGATGGATGACGATGAGCTATCCCGAATGACGAACCTGGCCGCGTCAATTGGAAAGCAGAAGGGTCTCGACAAGAATTTCGGCATGGGCGCGAAGGTCGCCTCGCTTCCATCGAACCGCCACGGGATACGATACCGTTCCTGCAAGGCGGGCTCGGTTCACGAGGTCATCCTCTGCGAGCGCGACGGCGTTTACGGTCGCCTAAAGCGGCGCAACACGAACGGGGAAGAACTCGGAGATGTAGTTGACGTGACGGAGCAGGTCCGAGCCGAAGGCGATCGGCTCTTGACCTCTGATTGGACCGAAGTTGTCTTGCTCGGAAATCGGCCTGACCAAGACACGGTATCAGACCCCTATGATGGAGATCCGAAGCAGCCAAAGTTTTGGCTCGCGACATACCTTTATCATCGTTTCTATCGGCTCCCTCCTGGTGTTGAAATTCGGCTGGATGAGGGGACGCATGCCCGTGGTCCCGGCTCGCGGAAGTTCGAGACGATGCCGGCTCGCGAAACCAAGGCGGCCTTTACGCGAGCTGAGACAGTATCGCTCTCCAATGGAATAAAGCTGCATTACATTTACGACGAGGCGTTTAAAGACACGTCGCACAACAAATCGATTAGCGGAGCAATCGCCTCCGCCGTAAGTACCGCAGCAGTGGTATTCCGTGACGAGATGTATGCCGTGCTAACGGGACGAGCTTGGACAATTGAAGCTCCGACATTTGGCATTCCCTTCGGCGCCAAACATATCTCCGTCCATATCGAATTACCTGACGACGCACGACTTCGTCCCGAGGGATATCGGCAATTCCTAAGATACGTTGACGGTGAGCAAGATCAGGTTGAGGCCGCAGATTTTGCTGTTCAGGTGCTCGAAAATCGTCCGGCCTGGCTCATCGACCTGATTCACTCCTTGGCACCAAACACCGGTGATTCGAACGAAGAGATTCGCAAGAGGTTACAAGAGTTGTTGAACAAACTTCGCGTAAAAGCTCAGAGTCCCAGGGTGGTTGCTGATGGAGACATAACCGTTGGGGCCGGCCCCGGTGGCGGAATGGCACCTGTTCGATCCAGCGGGCAATCCGAGGGTCGTGACCGTCGACAGAACAGCGCCGACCTCACTGTGATGCAGTCCGGTGCACAGTTAGCTCGTATGGCGCAGAACCTCGAACGCGCTCCGAGCCTGATTCCGTTGGACGACGAGGAAGAGATCGAAGCCAAGAATTTGAGAGGACGCGCGGCCAGATACTACGCCAAGACCGGCGAACTCTTCATCAACATGCGATACCCAGCTGTCGATTTGATGCGCGAACAGTTGGAGCAAGAATATGCGCATGCCGGCGACGTCGACATCATGAAGCGTCTTGCCGTCTCTCACTCACGAAACTCGATGATCCAAAGAGCGGGACTCGCCGTAGTTTTTGCTTTGGCGAAACGCTTGAATAAGGAATGGGACGAAGAAGCAATGGGCAAGGCGCTTGAACCCGAAAGCTTGAGCCTTGCTGCGGACAATTTCTATGAAGCCATGCAGGACGCCCGGCGCGCGATCGGCAAAGCTTTGAAAATTCGGCGCTCGGAATATGAGACAGAGGCCGAGACGGCTGTTGCCTAAAACATAATAGATCACTGGGAGAGGATTATGGCTTGGGATCCTGAAATTTGGACGGGAGACGTCCGGCGCGTTCTTTATCGCCGGCTTGTTGATCGATTTGGTCCCTATGACCAATGGACTAAAAAGTCCTCTCCCGGACGCGATTTGGACGCAGCATTTCTGGATTTTTGTGGATCGTTTGCAACGGCGGTAGGCGCGAAGTCAGGTAAAGCAGTTCAGCAGCAAATTCGGTTCGCTATGCCTGAAACAGAACGTGGCAGCTCCTGGGGCCGCCATGCGCAAACCGCAATATTGAACAAAGCGGCCGCTTTGGAGGCCGGTTTCATCGAAGACAAGCATTTACCAGACCTGGTCGCGGTAGGCCGATTGAAGTCGGAAGCGTAGCCTGCTTTGCTCAGTCACAGTTCGCCGAGCATTTTACCAATTGCCGTCGCCGCAAATGGCTTGCCGGATTGGCTTAGAAATCCATTCCTATTGGGAAATCCATTCCCAGCCAATTCGACCGAGATACTCAAAACGTGGTGATCGTCCGAGCAGTCAGCCTCGATGGTGGATGATCTGAAGTGTCGTGCGCTGAGATAAGCTTATTCGTCGTCGGCGCGCTTGTTTATGGCAGCACGTAGGGCCAAATCAACCGCCGCGGCAGCCTCGCCCTGCATGTTCGGCATCAGATGGCTGTAAATATCCATCGTGATGGCGATCGAAGAGTGCCCTAGCCGCTCCTGGACGACCTTTGGATGGACCTTGGCGGCAAGCATGTGGCTGGCGTGTGTGTGCCGCATCTTGTGCAGCGTCATCCCCCATTCGCTCAGAAAGGCCGACATGACGTGCGTGAGGCTGCGCGGCTGTAAAGGCGTGCCGTCGAATTGGGTAACGACGTGCCAAGTGTCATCCGCCCGCGCGCCGAGCCGCAGCAGTTCTTGGGCTTGCTCAAGCCGCCAGCGGCGCAGCTCTTCGACGGCGAGCGATGGCAGGGCAATGGTTCGGGTCTTACCGCTCTTGGCTTCCTTCTCGCGAATCGCGCCAGCATCCGTCTGCTCGGTGCTGGCCACAACGGCAAGCTGTCCCGAATCAAGGTCGACCGACCGCCAACGGAGCGCGGTAATCTCGCCGCGGCGAAGGCCGCACAACGTCGCGAGCACGAGCGGAATGAAAAGTCGCCGTTCGCGGGCAGCGTCAAATACGGTCGCGGTCGTCGGCGCGTCGATCGTCGGCACAGGTTTGCGTTCGATCTTCGGCCGATCCCGCTTTTCGAGGAGCGCCGCCGGGTTCCGAACAATCAGTTTCCAGCGCTCGGCTTGGTCAAGAGCAGAATATAGAACCCGGTGCATGTGATGGACAGTGCGCGGCGACAAGCCGCCCTTCCCGTCCCGCCGGCCGCTTTCCAGTGCCGTCGCATAAGCGCCGCTGATTTCGATCGGCTGTAGTTTTGACAGCGCCTTGCCGCCGAGCAAAGGATTGATGTTTTTCGTGGCGATCTGCTCATAACGCTCGTGGGTACGTGGCGAGACGTTCGGCTTGATATGCTTCAGCCAGCGTTCAAAAAACTGCGCCAGAGTGGTCTTGGACGGCTCGACGTACTCGCCGCTCACCATCTCCGTTATGAGTTTGCTACAGGCCGTCTGAGCGTCGCGCTTGCCCTTTGCATCCGGCAGCTTGTGCCATTTGCGCTTGCGCTTCCCTTCCGCATCGCGGGTGTCGATCACGGCATACCAAACCTTGCCCTGGAGAGTGACGTGGCCTTTCATTTCGCGTCCCCTTTGAGCGCAGCGACCGCCTTGCTAATTGTCCGAACAGTATCGGCATCCATGGCGACTTCGATTCGAACGGCAGGATTTCCGACTGTTCGTCCTGCAAACGTCGTGTTGCCGACCTGCGTCTCAATTGATGCATCACCATGGGTGATCCCGACGCGGATCGTTTTTACCGTTGCGGCCAACTCTTCGCTCGAAAGAGTTCGGGCGAGAGCATCTTTGAACGCTTCTGCTGTTTTCCCAACGCCTGCCTTAGCCCTGGCAATTGCACGGGCGCGTTCGCCTGCCTCGACCAAGCTTACACTAGCGAGGTATCCGATCAGCAACATGGCCACCGACTCGGGCGTTGCTCTAACCCCGCTGCCAGGACCTTTCCCCGGCGTCGCTTCAAGCAGTCCCTCGCGCACAAGTGCTCGTTGGCGTTCGTAGAGCGCGCTCTCCGAATCATTGAGAACGCGGGCCAGTGTGGGGATGTAGCTTTTCAGAGAGATCACCATAACTACTGCAATATAGATAGTAATGGGCATTGTCCACCACTACTTGACCAAAGGCAATAGAAGTGTATAGTGTACACTATTAACCGCATCAAAGGACATCGAACATGAACGAAGAGTTGAAGACGCTGCTTTCCCGCCCCACCGCATCAATTCCGGACGTCGATCGCGTCTGCTTCGGGCTCGCCCGACAGGCCAGCTACGCTGCGGCGAAGAACGGCGACATTCCGACAATCAAGGTCGGTCGCAGCCTCTTCGTGCCCACGGTGGCGCTGCGCAAGATTCTCGGCATCGAGGTTGCAGCATGACGCCGCGACAGAGCGCCGCCGTCGCTCGACTGGCCAGGGCCGATACCCGGTTCTTCAAAACGCACCCTGACCGGCGCCACCGCATTCGACTAGCACACCCGGCCGAACTCGCCTTGATCGGTCGCGAGATCGTGCCGCCCGGTCTCACCCTGCTGACGGCGATACGGCAACTGCTGCCTGGCGTTTACGCTCACGCGCACACTGTCGGGCAACCGGGCCGCGATGAAGCGAGCGAAGCGGAAGCGAGCGCGCTATTCGAACGCGCTTCGTTGCAGGCTTCAGCGCTCCACTGAAAAGGAAACCCGCCCGGTGGTCGCCGCGGCGGGTTTGATTTCAATCGACTACAGAACGAGAGCATAGCATGACGTCAACTCCAACCGTTGCGGCCGCACCTGATCTTGATTTTTACGCCAACCACGGCGCCGCACTCTTCCCGATCCCGGCAGGCCAGAAAGCGCCATGGGGCATCGTTGAATCGTTCAAGCATCATGCGTCGCGTGATCCTGCGCAGTGGGCAGCTTGGCGCGCTCAATATCCGGGCTGCAACTTCGGCGTCGTCGCGTATGCGTCGAAGTGGATCACGCTGGACACCGACATTAAGCCAACCGAAGGGCAGACGCCGGAAGCCGCTCGCGCAGAAGCATGGACATTGCGCGGCAAGCTTTTGAAGTCGTGGGGCATGAACCCGGAGACGCTGCCGCATGTGCAGTCGGCGCGCGGCGGTTGGCACGATTATTTTGCGCTGCCGGATCATATCGACGCGGCGACGCTGCGGCAGCCGGATGCGATCAAAAAGCGAATCAATACGCGCGTGATCGGCTACACCGTCACGGCCGGCAGCTACTATGACGGCACAGCGAAGAACGAAGAATCGGGCTGGTATCAGCTATTCGAGAACCCCGCGCCGCCGCACCCTGCCCCGGCCGCGCTGATCGAATATTGCGCACCCGCCAAGCCGCGCGAGCATGTGGCAAAGGTCGGTTCGCACGATCGCGGCGACGTCGGCGGCCTAGTCGGTTGGCTCAATGAGCGCGGCGGCTTCGACGCATATGAGGATTGGTGCGCGCTCGGCATGGCGTTGAAGCTCGAATGCGGCGACGATGCAAAAGAGCTTTGGGCGCTCTCGCATAACGACACGGTGACGGATGACGTTATCGAATCGAAATGGGGATCATTTGCCAGCGAAGCGACGGGCAATTCGGTCACGCTCAACAGCTTTATGAAGCGCGCGCACGATCTCGGGTGGACAGGGACGATTCGGCCGTCAATCGGGTCGATGTTTGGTGGCGTCGCGCAACTGGTCACCTCGCCGAGCATCGCACCGTCGCAAGCGCCTATGATGCCGCCCCTGTCGCATAACGTTCCGCTGCCCGAGATCGAGGAGTACGACGACGGCCCGACACCGGAACTCAGCTTTCCGGAAAGCTTTGGCGATGACTTCCGGCCGCCGAGCTATCTCGTTGACGGCATCTTGCAGCGCCGTTTCTGCTATTCGATGACCGCGCAGACGGGCACCGGAAAGACAGCTATCGCGTTGCTTTGGGCTGCCCACGTTGCGACCGGTCATGCCCTCGGCGGGCGGCGGGTCAAGCGCGGTTGGGTGTTGTACTTCGCAGGCGAGAACCCGGATGACGTAAAGGCAAGGTGGTTCGGCCTGACGCAGGAAATGGGAATCGATCCGAAAAAAAACGGACGTCATCTTCGTCTACGGCGTAACGCCTCTTTCGAAAACGGCGGGACGCATTGCCCGCAAACTTGCTAAGCGCGGTGTAGGTTTGGCGTTGGTGGTGGTCGACACGGCCGCAGCGTATTTCGAGGGCGACAACGACAACGACAACGTCCAGGCCGGCAACCACGCGCGCATGCTGCGGTCGCTAGTAGGGCTTCCTGGCGAACCCTGCGTCTTGGTGCTCTGTCACCCGACAAAGAACGCAAAAACGATTGATGAAATGGTGCCGCGCGGTGGTGGTGCGTTCCTCAACGAAGTCGACGGCAATCTCGCGGCGGCCAGCAGCGGTGGCACGATTGCGGTCCAGACGGTCGGCAAATTCCGCGGTCCCGAGCTTTCGCCCATCCATTTCGGGCTGCATGTGGTGCGCAACCACCCGCGCCTGGTCGACGAAGACGGACGCCCAATGCCAACGGTTGTCGCCCACCTGGTCAATGAAGCCGGCATGGAGGCCCGAGCGGCGGAAAGCGAGACGGCGGATATCGCCCTTGTCCGCTATGTCGACAACAATCCGGGGGTAGCACTCGAAAAGATCGCCACTGCTTTCGGGACCAATAAGAGCGCAGCGAACCGAATGGTTGAGCGCCTAATCAAGGAAAACTTGCTCAAGCGCGATCGACTTACGAAGAAACTCACGGTCTCGCCGACCGCTCAAAAATCGCTAAACGAACTCGAAAACGACGCGAAACGAAGCGAAACGCCGTTGATGCCTTTTCCGGGTGTGCCGGGGCCTAGAACGACGTGAAACGGAAGCGAAACGCGAAATGCAAAACCCCTGTAAAACACGGCGTTTCATGCGAAACGGGAACTTGAAACAAGCCGAAACGATGGGGGGATTTTATCCCCATCATCGGGCGTTTCGTTTCGTTTGGAGTCCTATAGGTGAAACGTGAAACGAGATAGCAACCTGGAAACCTAACAGCGAGGCATTCAGCCCGCGCGTTGTGCAAATAACAGTTGAGTGCAAATAAGAGTTGAGATGTGAATAAACAGACGAACAGGCAATTGCCTAGCACGGCCTGGAAACCGGGACAGAGCGGTAACACCGCGGGCCGTCTGCCAGGTGCGCACCAGAAGATAACGGAAAAGCTGATCGCCGATATCGCCGAAGTTTGGGAAGCGTGCGGCATTGAAGTCTTGAAGCGCCTGGCCGTCGAAGAGCCGGCAGAGCTCGCGTAGATCGCTTACGGCTTGGTGCCGAAGGATACCTTCCTCAACGTCGCACAGCCCGCGCCTGGTGGCTTAGAACCGGATGAATGGGCAACGTTACGCCGCGTACTCGATATCCTCCAGGCGACCGCGCCTGATGGTGTAGCGCCGTCGCCAGTGTTCGAAACGATCGAGCTCGCGCTGCGCTCCGAATTCTCCCGACCGGTCGGGCTCGCGGCGCCGCCCTATTGAGGCCGATGGTAGTAGATCCGGTAGTAACCGCACATCGATCGCACCGCATGCCGCTGTGATCACTTGCGATCTCGGGCGCAAAGCACCGGTTCTGTAGTTCGGCACGATGCGATTTATTTGGGACTGAATGGTCGGCGCCTCGCGCGCATGCGCGCGTACTGCGGGACAACCGTCTTCTTCGACGATGTAAGGCGCTTGGTCTACCCGTCCGCGACGGCCACGACATGGTCCAAACCGTCCTGGCGATCTGCGCCGGGTGCCCGGCATAGTTGGCCAGGATCGATGCCGTAAAGGCGAAGGTCGCGCAGTTGCCTCACGCCCGCCGGCACGAAGCGGAAGTCCCGGGCGAACCAGTCCTGATGTCCGAAGATGACGCGCTTGTGGCTCGCCCGAGGGTTCGCTGATAACGATGAATGCAAATACGAGGGCGACCTCCGCCGAGCGGAAGCCAAGGTCGAAATGCTCAAGGCTGAGCAGTAGGCCATTCGTCCGATAGCTTCGTCCTGCCTTTCGGCAGCTCCGGGTATGGTCCGTACGGACGCAGGAAATCTCGCCAGAACCGCATGACGACCTCGAAGAGGCACGTGACGGGCACAATATGCGGCACCCCATTCAGGTCTCCATATCGACAACGAAATAGGAGAACCCTTCGTTGTGGGCCTCCTCGTTGAATGCGAAGGAGTTGAGCGGGCCTACTTCGTGCATCCAGATGTTCGGACCGCTGGCAGGTGAAGGTGCTTCGAGCCGTTTGCCAGCGGCTGTATCTGGGCAACCCACGGACTCTTCGCAAACAGCCACTCCCTGAAGCCATGGACGTTCTTGTCATCGAGGCCGAGCTGCCTCCTCTGCTCCTGATCCTTGTTGAGGAAGCCGACCCACACCCAGTCGCTCAAGTGGTGTGCAGCGGTGACGAACTTCACCGCGTGCCGCGCGGAGCCTGGGTTCTCGCAGAAGTCATCGAACTCCTGGACGAGCTTTTGGTAGAGTTCCAGGGGGGTGTGATGCCGGCCATGCCGCCCTCCATTTTAAGGGACCGGCCCCGAGCCTCACGAAAAGGTGTGTCCTTGCAAGCGCAAAGGGATCAAAAAGCCCCGGCGGTTGATACAGTCCGTTTCCAGCGGCGATGCGTATCTATCGCTTTCGCGATGGGGTTGAAGCAAGTCACCGTGTAGTCGGCCACGGTGTCGCCCTTCCACACGTTGACCTCGTCGAGCGACGCCGTCCGCAGGCCGGCCGCGGTCTGGAAGGTTGGCCCGTCTCGACGAGTCGCGCCTCCTCGCCAGCTTCGCCAGCATCTGGACCAATTGGACGTCGGTCAGGAAGGTCAAGGAAGGCGAAACCACCAATCACATCTTCGCGTTTCTCGCGACGGAGCTCAACGCCGAGCTCGGCGCCATCCATCCAAAGGCGATGACAGTGATTCAGTGATTCTGACCACCCCGGAGGAAGTCGAGACCTGGATGGCCGCTCCTCCGGACGAGGCCTTGAAGCTGCAGCGGCCGCTGCCGGACGGGTCACTGCGGATCGTCGCCCGCGGCGTTTGGTCCGGCGGCGTGACGGACTAAGACGACGTCAGGGGCGCCCCCGGTTCCGCCAGCGCAAGATCATCCACGTCGACATGGATGCGTTCTACGCATCGGTCGAGCAGCGCGACAATCCGGCCCCCCGCGGCAAGCCGGTCGCCATCAGCGGATCGCGCAGGACGTGTGTGCCCCTGAAACAGCGGGTGTTCTCCATCGCCTTGAGAATACGCCGGCCCGATATAGCTGCTTTCCTGGAGCAACACGGCCGTCGGCAGGTCCCGCGGCGTGGTGTTGATGGCACAATCGAACAGCAACAGCTGCAGCAGAGGCATCAGCACGATCATCGCAAAGGAGGCGCAATCGCGGGTAAGCCGAATGAACTCCTTGATCAGCATCGCGTAGATGCGACGCCAGCTTGAGCCAGCGAGCGACTTCGCGCTCATCGAAAATTATCCTTCGCGCGCCCTACCCAATCGATAAAGACGTCTTCAATCAACGAAGTGCGCGACACAGTTGCATGATGGCGGCGCACTGCAGCGATCGCTAGAAGTTCTTCCAAAGCATCGCGGGGTCGACTGGCGTTACGTTGTTTCGACTGCTGCGATAGCTGGAGATCGCTTCATACACTGCTTTTCTGAGCCGATTAATGCCGCCCAGAGGACGTTGCTCGGCTGGAGCGTGCCAGGGATTAAACGTTAGGCTTTCGCATGCTCTTTCTCTGGCGTCGGCATTGGCTTGACCGGACGATACTTCGATCTTGCCCACTCGACGATATGGGGAAGAACTTTCTGGCCATTCAATCAAGATATTCTCGATGTCCATACCGTCTTTTCGTTCCTGAACGAAAAGTTCAAAGCATGCCGGACCGGAGGCTAATGCCTTCCATAAGGCTTCTCTCAGGAAGTTTGGCCCATCCGAAATTTCGTCAGAAGGTGGAGTGGCGCAAGGCCTCGCCAAATACTTCACGGCTCTCCCTTCGCCGAACATGAACGGTGCCATGGAATAATACTGAAGCGACAATGGCGATCGGGATTTCTGGCTGGCGATCTTGTACGCGATGAAGGCTTGCCGAATCCGCCATCGCATCGGATTGTAACTAGAGCGTTTCATTTTTTGATGGAAGCGTATCCGGCATTAACAAAGTAGTTGCTGCATTCGCCGGGCAGAACGCCTCTGACGAGGTGGCCGATG
>NZ_FOBX01000013.1 GCF_900109945.1 Bradyrhizobium sp. OK095 | reverse complement strand
ATCCCAGATAGGTTGACCGTCGCCGTAGAGGCGCCTCGCGGCATCTCGAACAATAAGCTCGTCATCAAGCCGCGACATAATTCCGAGTTATGTGACGTTATTCTCTCTTTCGAAATTACCTTCCTCCACTATCGCCGCTCCCTTCTCCTTCGGAGAGTAGCGAAAATGCACCTTCCAATTGCTGTCGACGCCTTCATTCAATTTTGTGTTGTCGAGCGGCGGCTGTCGCCGCACACGTGCGCGGCGTACCGGTTCGACCTTGCTGATTTCGGGAAGTGGGCGAAAGTCGACCTTGCTGACATCACGACGGCGAGCCTGAAGGAGTACATGGAGGACATGGCGTCGCGAAAACTGTCGACGTCGACGGTGCGGCGGCGGCTTGCCTGCCTCAAGGCGTTCTTCCGTTACACCTGCGAAGCGAGCGGGCTGGCCAATCCGTTCGACGGCTGGCGGATCAGGATCGCGCGGCGCAAGCAGCTGCCGCGGTCGTTGTCGCGCGGCGAAACGTCAGCGCTGCTGTCGACGTCGGGGCTTGCCGTGCCGAGGCTCAGCCGGAGCCACCAGGCGATCGAGATCGCGATCCGGCTGATGGTCTCGACGGGCCTGCGTGTTGGCGAATTGTGCGCGCTACGGAGTGACGATGTGCTGTCGCAGGGCACGGCGTTGCGGGTCCGCGGCAAGGGCTCGCGCGACCGTATTGCCTATGTGTCAGATCCGAAGCTGGCGCAGGACCTGGTGGCGTTGAGCACACGGTCGGCCTCCAGCGCGGCGCTGTTCCTCAATCGCGCAGGGCGTCAGCTGCGACCACATTCGGTCCGCAGCCGACTGCGGACGCTGGCCGAGCAGGCCGGCTTCCGGCGCAAGCTGACGCCGCACATGCTCCGGCATACCGCCGCGACGCTGCTGATCGAGACCGGGGTCGATATTCGCTTTGTGCAGCGGCTGCTCGGCCATTCCTCGATCTCGACGACGGAGATCTACACGCATGTGTCGGATGAGGCGCTGCGCACGACGCTTGCACGGGCCAATGTGCTGAGTTCGTTAGGATAGCTCAACATCGCGCTAAGCGTCGTCATCGTCCGGCTCCTCCTCGCGATATTCGCCGCCGATGGTCAGACCCTCGATCGCCGTGGCGCCTTTCTGTTTGATCACACGGCGAAGCGGGACAGCGCTCTCGCTTCGCAATGCCTCCATCAGCTGTTCCGAATGGGTGACGATCCAGATGTCGGCGCGGCTTGATGCCTTGGCGATCAGCCGGGCCAACGGCGCCAGCAGCGACGGATGCAGGCTGGTCTCGGGTTCGTTCAGCGCGATGAACGGCGGCAGCCGATAGCCCATGAACACCGCGAGCAGGCAGATATATTTCAGTGTCCCGTCGGACAGTTCATGCGCCCCGAACGGCCGCGGCATGTCCTCCAGCTGCAGAGCGAATTCGCACACGCCGTTGTTTTCCCATGCACTGAGCTCGGCGCCCGGGAATGCATCCTGGATCGCGTCCTGGATGTCGGTAGCGTCCTGCCGAATGGTATAAAGCGTCGCCAGGGCGGCAGCCAGATCGCTTCCATCAGCGCTGAGCGAGGGCGTCGTGATCGCGAGGCAGGGCTTTCGGATCAGCGATGCCGGATCGGTACGGAAATCGTGATAGAACCGCCAGCCCAGCATCGCGTTTCTGATCAGATCGATCTCGGGGCATTCCTTGCCGTTGTAAAAGCTCGCCAGCGCCGGCTCGGACGGCAGCACCGCATCCTTGTGGTTGACCCATGCGCCGCTGTCGTTGCGGACGCTGACGAGCGAATTCTTCCGCTCCATCAGTTTAACCGTTCGTTTGCCCTGCGTCGTCTCGATGCTTTCTTCCTTGATCATCGGCTCGCCGGCAAACGACGCCGAAAGCGGGCTGGGAAATCCGATCTCAATGGAATATTTCAGGCGATCGAATCTAGCCGACAATTGCAGTCGCCCGTCCTCGCCGCGCTTGCGGATGCCCGACCAGCAGACCGAATTCAATCCGCCTTCGTCGGCGATCGTCCGCGTGATCCGCCCGGTCGCCGCGTCGCGCAGCAGCGACAAGGACTTGTAGAGATTGGATTTGCCGACACCATTTTCGCCCACAAAGACGGACAAGGGGTGGATGGGTATGGAGAGCCGCCGAATCGAGCGATAGTTCGAGATCGCAATTTCGGTCGGGCGCATCAGGTGCTCTCAATCGGCAGGCTGGTTATGCATTCGCGCAGCTGAGCGAACACGCGCGTTTCAATCCAGAGATGTAGTTTGGATCGACGAACCCGGGAAGGCAAGCTCCGCTCGTCATTCCAGGGCGCGCCCCTTGGCGCGAGCCCCGGAATGACAGTGTGCCCTACGGCTTCACCTGCGCCGGCGGCCCATACGCCTCGCCGTCCTTCGCAGCCTTCGGCTCCTGATCCCCCGCGAGCACGCGCTGCACGGAGACGAAGAACACCGGCACCATCAGCAGCGCCAAAATCACCACCGCGATCATGCCGCCCATCACGATCGAGCCGAGCGCTTGCTGGCTGGCGCCGCCGGCACCATGCGCAATCGCCATCGGCAGCACGCCGCAGATGAAGGCGAGGCCGGTCATCAGGATCGGGCGGAAGCGCAGACGGCAGGCCTCGATGGTGGCGTCCACCAGCGGCTTGCCTTCCTTGCGCAGATCCTTGGCGAACTCGATGATCAGGATCGCGTCCTTTGCCGCTAGACCGATGATGGTGATCAGGCCGACGGTGAAATAGACGTCGTTCGGCAGGCCGCGCAGCATGGCCGCGACCACGGCGCCGACGATGCCGAGCGGCACGGTCAAGAGCACCGCGAGCGGAATGGTCCAGCTCTCGTAGAGCGCGGCCAGACACAGGAACACCACGAACACGGAGAGACCGAGCAGGAACGGCGCCTGCGAGCCCGACAGTTTTTCCTGGAGCGATTGTCCGGTCCAGTCGTAGCCGAAGCCGCGCGGCAGTTTTCCTGCAAGCCGCTCCATCTCGGCGATGGCGTCGCCCGAGGTGAAGCCGGGTTTGGCCTCGCCGGAGATGCGCATCGCCGGATAATAGTTGAAGCCCGCGATCTGCGTCGGGCCGCGCGCCCATTCGACTGTCGCAAAGGACGAGAACGGCACCAGCTGGCCGCGGCTGTTCTTGACGTTGTAGTTCAGGATGTCCTCGGTCCGCATGCGGTCGCGCGCATCGGCCTGCACCACGACGCGCTGCATGCGGCCGCGGTTCGGAAAGTCGTTGATGTAGTTCGAGCCTAGATTGGTCGAGATCGTGTTGTTGATGTCCTCGAAGGTGACGCCGAAGGCGCCGGCCTTTTCGCGGTCGATCATGAGATTGACCACGCCGGCCTCAGGTAGACCTTCGACATAGACTTTCTGCAGCACCGCGCTCGCATTGGCTTCCGCGATCAACTGATCGGCGGCGCGCATCAGGGCCGGATAGCCCTTCTGGCCGCGGTCCTGGAGGCGGAACGAGAAGCCTGACGAATTGCCGAGATTGTCGATCGGCGGCGGCTGCAGCGCGGAGATTTTTGCATCGCGGATCGACGACGACAGATCGCGGTTGATGTCGGCGACGATTGCCGCAGCCGACTCCTTCGGCCCGCGCTCAGACCAGTCCTTCAGCGTGATGAAGGCCTGCGCGGTGTTCATGCCCTGGCCGGAAAAGCTAAAACCGGTGAGGAAGGTGACGTTGTCGACGCCCGGCCGCTGCGCCAGATATTTTTCCACCTTCTCGATCACGGCCTCGGTGCGGCCGTAGGACGAATCCGACGGGGTCTGCACGTCGGTGGTGACAAAGCCCTGGTCGTCGACCGGCAGGAAGCCGCCGGGCAGGCTGACGAAAGCCCAGGACAGACCAACCAGCAGCGCGGCATAGACCAGCATCAGGCGGCCGGTGCGCTTCAGCGAAAAGCCGACGGTGCGCGCATAGTGAAATCGGCAGGCCTCGAGCAGGTGATTGAACCGGCTGAACACGACATTGCTCGAATGGCCGTGCCCCTTGGCAACGGGCTTCAACAACGTCGCGCACAGCGCCGGCGTCAGCGACAGCGCCAGGAAGGCGGAGAAGCCGATCGCGGCGACCATGGTCACCGAGAACTGGCGATAGATGATGCCGACCGAGCCCGGAAAAAATGCCATCGGCACGAACACCGCCATCAGCACCAGCGTGATGCCGATGATGGCGCTGGTGATCTGGCCCATCGCCTTGCGCGTCGCATCCTTCGGCGACAGGCCTTCCTCGGCCATGATGCGCTCGACGTTCTCGACCACGACGATGGCGTCGTCGACGAGGATGCCGACCGCGAGCACCATGCCGAACATCGAGAGCATGTTGATGGAATAGCCGGCAAGCAGCAGCACGCTACAGGTGCCCAGCAGCGCCACCGGCACCACGATGGTCGGAATGATGGTGTAGCGGATGTTCTGGAGAAACAGGAACATCACCACGAACACCAGCACCACGGCTTCGAGCAGCGTCGTCAGCACCTTCTTGATCGAGGCCTCGACCACCGGCGTGATGTTGTAGGGGATCTCGTAGGCGATGTTGGCCGGGAAGAAGCGCGACAGCTCCTTCATCTTCTCCTCGACCGCGCCCGCGGTCGCCAGCGCATTGCCGGTCGGCGACATCAGCACGGACAGACCTGCGGTCGGCTTGCCGTCAAGCCGGGTGTTGAACTGGTAGCTGAGACCGCCGACCTCGATGCGCGCGACGTCGCGCAGGCGCACGGTCGAACCATCAGGGTTGGCGCGCAGGATGATGGCGCCGAATTCGTCCGGCGAGGAGAGCTGGCCCTTGACCAGCACCAGCGCGGAGGTGCGCTGGGTCGCGGTCGACGGCTCGGCGCCGATGCTGCCCGAGGCGACCTGCGCGTTCTGCGCCGCGATCGCCTTGTTGACGTCGTCGGCCGTCAAGCCATAGCCGACGAGCTTGGACGGATCGACCCAGACACGCAACGAGCGCTCGGTCGAATACAGCGTGGCACGGCCGACGCCGGGGATGCGGCGGATTTCGCCGAGCACGTTGCGGATCATGAAATCGCCCAGCCCAACCTCGTCGAGGCTGCCGTCGGTCGAGTTCAGCGTGATGATCTGGAGCACCGCGCTCGATGCTTCCTCGATCAAAATGCCCTGCTGGATCACCGCGCGCGGCAAGCGCGCCTCGACGCGCTTGATGCGGTTCTGCACCTCGACCGAGGCCGCGTTCGTGTCGGTCCCCGGCTGGAAATTGGCGATGATCTCGACCTGGCCGAGCGAGTCGCTGGTGGATTCGAAATTGAGGATGCCGGAGGCGCCGTTGAGCTCCTCCTCGATCAGGCGGGTCACGCTGTTGTAGAGATTTTCCGGCGAGGCGCCGGGATAGCTGGTCGAGATCGAGATCGAGGGCGGCGCGATGATCGGATATTGCGCGATCGGCAGCAACGGGACCGCGATCGCGCCGATCAAGCAGATGAACAGCGCGACGACCCAGGCGAAGATCGGCCTGTCGATGAAGAAGCTTGGCATTTGCCGCTTGCCCTCGTTGTTTCGTTAGTCCTCATGGTGAGGAGCGCGGAACGCGCGTCTCGAACCATGAAGGCCCGGCTCTCGCCCGCGGCCATCCTTCGAGACGCCCGCTACGCGGGCTCCTCAGGATGAGGATGACACTTGCAGCGCTCGCGCGTTACCGCGCGACCTTGAGGGCGTGGCGGTTGTCCGCGCTCGCCTCGGCCTCGGACCAGGATTGCGGCGCGACCTTGTCGCCGGCCGCGAACTTCTGGAACCCTTCGACCACGACCTTGTCGCCGGCCTTCAGGCCTTCGGTGACGAACCAGACGCCGTCCTGCACCGAGCCGGTGCGCACCGGCTGCACGGCGATGCGGTTGTCGTCCTTGACGACGAACACCTCGCTGCCGCCGCCGCCATTGCGCTGGATCGCCTGCTGCGGCACCGCGATGGCGTCGGTATCGAGGCCCTGGTCGAGGCGGACGCGGACATACATGCCCGGCAGCAGCTCGCGCTTGGGATTGCGGAACTCGCCGCGCAGCGTCACCTGGCCGGTATGGGCGTCGACCTTGGCCTCGGAGAACAGCAGCTTGCCGTCGAGCGAATAAACCGTGTTGTCGTCGAGCACGAGGCGCACCTTGACGGCGTCGGCCTCGATGCGATCGAGATCGCCGCTCTCGAAGGCGCGGCGGAGCTGGTTGAGCTCGGTCACCGACTGGGTGAAGTCGGCATAGATCGGATCGAGCTGCTGGACGGTGGCGAGATTGGTTTCGTTCTGCACGACCAGTGCGCCCTCACTGACGGCAGCGGCACCGACCACGCCGTCGATCGGTGCGCGCACGGTGGCATAATCGAGATTGAGCTTTGCGCGCGCAAGGTCCGCCTTGCGGCCCTCGACTTCGGCCTTGGCCTGAAGCTCGCCGGCGATCGCCTTTTCATTCTCGGCTTCGGGCGCGGCGCGTTGATTGGTCAGCGTGGCGATGCGATGCGCCTGCTGCCTGGCCTGCATCAGAGCGGCGTCGGCCTTGGCGACCCCGGCCTCGTTGGCCATCACCTCGACCTCGAACGGACGCGGATCGATCCGGTAGAGCGGATCGCCGGCCTTCACCTCGCTGCCCTGGCGGAACAGGCGCTCGACGACGATGCCGGAGATTCGCGGCCGCACGTCGGACATGCGCGTCGGCGCGATGCGGCCCGGCAGCTCGCGCACGACCGCGCGGGCTTGCTGCCTCACGGTAACGACGCTGACGTCAGGATCGGCGGGCTGGGCAGCGGAAATGGCGGAGTTCGATTGGTCGCAAGCGCCGAGCAGCGGCGCCAAGGCCGCGAGCATCATTGCAACGCATGCCGATCGCGCGCGAAGTCCTGACATGAAGTTAAGTGCCCCGATGTTGTTGAAACTGGTCTCGTTCAGCGCGAGCCCGTTCTGGGCGATTCCGCGCGACTGATGCCGTCAAAATAGAATGGACTTGCTGCGACGCAACGCAGTTGGCGGGCGGCTCAATGCCACACGGTCTATCGTGCTGAGTTCAGGGCACTTTTACGGGCTCACTGTATTGTGAGTCAGGTTCCATCGCCGCGTGCTGCGACAGAAGATCGCAATTACCCGGCGGCCTTCATCCGGTAGCGGCTGACGCCCCATTCGGTTCCATCGGCGTAGCCGAACAGGCCCGATGTCGCGAGCAAGAACCAGCGCCAGCGCCACATCCACAGCACGGTCTCCTCGCCATAGACGTTGCGCAAGGCCGCCTCGATCGTGTCCCGATGCGCATCAAAATTGGCGAGCCAGTCATTGGCGGTGCGCTGATAATGCGCGCCGCTCCAGCACCATTCCTTCTCGATCGCGAGGATGTCGCCGAACTGCCTGATCAGGTGATGGCTCGGCATCAGCCCTTCCGTGAAGATGTGCTGCGCGATCCAGTCCTCACGATTGGCCCGGTCGAGCAGATGGGAGCCGGAACGATGGGTGACGATGTGCATGAAGAAGCGCCCCTCCGGCGCGAGCCATGACCGCACCCGCGTCAGCAGCTTGCGCCAGTTCATCATCTGCTCGAACATCTCGATCGAGATGATGCGGTCGAACTGCCCCTCGGGCGCGAACACGTTCATGTCGGCGGTGACGACGCGCAGATTGAGCAACCCGCGCTGTTGCGCCATATCCTCGACATAGGCGCGCTGGTCTTGCGAGTTCGACACCGCCGTGATCTTCGCATGCGGAAACTGGCGGGCCATCCACAGCGACAGCGAGCCCCAGCCGCAACCGAGCTCGAGGATGGTCTGGCCGTCGGCGATGCCGGCATGCTCGACGGACTGGCGCAGCGCCTCCTCCTCCGCCTCCTGGAGGGTGCTCGCATCGGTCTTGTAGAAGCAGGAGGAGTATTTGAGGTTGGGGCCGAGCACCTGCGCAAAGAACAAGGCGGGCGCCTCGTGATGCCCGGCATCGGCGTCGCCAGCGATCGGCCGTATCATCATCCTTCCTGCGAAGGCGGCATCGTCGGCTGCTCCCAGCGCGGACAGGCGCGTCGCCGATCGGGAGCACAGGCGCTGGATCGCGGCACGGATCACCACGTCCGGCAAGGGCACGCGTTCGACCGTCCCGATGATCGCGGACACGACGCTCATATGACCCCCTTGGTCAAAACGCGGGTCCCCCTGCCAGGATTCCGGCCCGAACCTGCGGAATGCCGATGTTCTGGAAGATACGCAGGTATCAAAGCCCGGTTTCAGCATTGGGTTCCGCATCGCCCCCCGAAATCGGCGCATCCGGCGCTTTTTTTGGCCCGGCGCTGTGCCATAGTGCGCACCGCAAGCAAGTTTCGTAACGGATGATACCGGCCATGCCGTCAGGCGCCTCGCCCCGCTCCCCCATCGACATCGACTACACAAAGCTATCCTCACCCAGCGTTTTCCTGGTGCGGATGCTGGTCTTTCTGGTGCTGTGCGCGCTGGTGGGCGTGGTGCTCTACAAGCAGATCATCCAGGCCTTTTTCGCGAATCCCGGCCTCAACGCCCTGATCGGGGCGGTGCTGTTCATCGGCATCGTGCTGGCCTTCCGCCAGGTCATCCGGCTCTATCCTGAAGTGTCCTGGGTCAACAATTTCCGCATCGCCGATCCCGGCCTGGCGCCGGCGCGGCACCCCAAGCTGCTGGCGCCGATGGCGATGATCCTCGGCGGCGAGCGCACCGGGCGGATGACGATCACCCAGACCACCATGCGGCATCTGCTCGATTCGATCGCGACCCGGCTGGACGAGTCCCGGGACATCTCGCGCTACATGACCGGCTTGCTGGTGTTCCTCGGCCTGCTCGGCACCTTCTGGGGCCTGATCGAGACGGTCGGCTCGGTCGGCAAGGTGATCGACGGGCTCAAGGTCGGCGGCGATTCCGGCGCCCTGTTCGATACGCTGAAGGAGGGCCTCGCCGCCCCGCTCGGCGGCATGGGCATCTCGTTCTCGAGCTCCCTGTTCGGCCTCGCGGGATCGCTGATCCTCGGCTTCCTCGACCTGCAATCGAGCCAGGCGCAGAACCGCTTCTACACTGATCTGGAAGACTGGCTCGCCACCACCGTGCGCGAATATGGCCACGGCGAAGTGGCTGTCGCCTCCGGTGGCGGCGGCGGGGTCGCCAGCGGCGAGCTTCAGGCCGCCGTCGAGCGGCTGCGCATCGTGCTGGAGGAAGGCACTGCAAGCCGCAGCACCACCGCATCGATGGCAAGCCTTGCCGAAGCTATCCAGGCGCTGGTCTCGCACATGCGGACCGAGCAGCAGATGATCCGCGAATGGGCCGACAGCCAGGGCGAGCAGAACCGCGAGATAAGGCGCCTGCTGGAACGCATCGCGCGTCAGCCCGAGAAGGGTTAGCGACATGGCCTTAGCGCGCGGCCGCCGCGGCGATACCTCCTTCAACTACTGGCCCGGCTTCGTCGATGCGCTGTCGACGCTGGTGCTGTCGATCGTGTTCCTGCTGTCGGTGTTTTTGGTCGTGCAGTTCTTCCTGTCGCAGGAAGTCACCGGCAAGGACAAGGCGCTGGAGCAGCTCAACGCCAAGATCGCCCAGCTCAACGAGCTGCTGTCGCTGGAGAAGCTCGGCAAGCTCACGCTCGACGACCAGGTCTCGTCACTGAAAGCCGGCCTCGCCTCGGCCGAGACCGAGCGCGACCGCATCAAGGGCCTCTATGACGGGCTCGCCGCCGCCGGTAACGACGCGCAAGGCAAGAGCTCCGAGCTCGGCAAGGCGCTGGATTCGGAGAAGGCGGTCTCGGCGCGGGCGCTGGCGCAGATCGAGGTGCTGAACCAGCAGATCAGTGCACTGCGCCGGCAACTCGCGGCACTGGAAGAGGCGCTCGACGCTAGCGAGAAGCACGACAAGGAATCACAAAATCGCATTGCCGATCTTGGCTCACGTCTGAACGTGGCGCTGGCCCAGCGCGTGCAGGAATTGTCGCGTTACCGTTCTGAATTCTTCGGCCGGCTGCGCAAAATTCTCGGCGACCGGCCCGACATCCGCATCGTCGGCGACCGCTTCGTGTTCCAGTCCGAAGTGTTCTTCGACACCGGACAGGCGACCTTGCTGCCCGAAGGCCGCGCCGAGCTCGACACCTTGGCGACCGCGCTGATCGAGCTCGACAAGAAGATCCCGAACGAGATCCCCTGGGTGCTGCGCGTCGACGGCCATACCGACGTGCGGCCCGTGAGCGGTGCGAACTTCAAGTCGAACTGGGACCTGTCCGCGGCCCGCTCCATCTCGGTGGTGCAGTACCTGGTCTCGCTCGGCGTCCCCGCTCAGCGCCTCGTCGCCGCCGGCTTTGGCGAATTCCAGCCGCTCGACACCGCCAACACGGAAGAGGCGTACAAGCGCAACCGCCGCATCGAGCTGAAGCTGACGGAGCGGTAGTGAGCGCCGCCCTCCACCTCCGCCCCTATCGCGCAGAGGACGAAGCCGCCTCGATCGATCTCTGGCATCGCACCTGGCAGCAGGCCTATCCGCAGATCGATTTTGCAGCCCGGCTGGACTGGTGGCGCGAGCGCTGGCGGAAGGATCTGGTGCCAAAGGCCTCGATCGTGGTCTCTGAACAGGACGGCGCACTGACCGGCTTCGTCACCATCGACGGCGACGGCTATCTCGACCAGCTCGTGGTCGATCCCGATCACTGGGGCTCGAACGCTGCAAGGCTGCTGGTGGATGAGGCCAAGCGGCTGTCGCCGACTGGTATCACGCTGCTCGTCAACAAGGACAACAGCCGCGCCATCCGCTTCTACGAGCGCAACGGCTTTGCGCAGGCGGGGGATGATGTGAACCCGACCTCGGGACGGCCGGTGCTCAAGATGGTCTGGCGGGCGTGAGGTCTGTCACGTAGCAATCTTGCGGCGCTTGCTATTCGTTGTCGCTACGGCAAGCGGATGGAGATAATCGATGCGGCTGAGCGAGCTGACCAAGGGGTCTACGGTGTTGCTGGGCGTGATCGTCGCCGGATATGTCTCGACGAGCTATGTCGACCAGCGTTTTGCCGCGCCGGTCAAGACGGCGAGTGCGCCTGCACCGACGAACAGTCCAGCTCCAACGAACAACTCTGCTCCGACGGCTTGCGTCGATTCGGACGGGAGCTGGAAAAACTGGCCGTGGCCGAATGTGCCGACGCTGTCGCCGAAGTGCCGGTAAGGTGCGAATCTCCCTCCACACGTCATTGCGAGCGCAGCGAAGCAATCCAGAGTCTTTCCGCTGAGGCAGTCTGGATTGCTTCGCTGCGCTCGCAATGACGAGAGTGCGGCGACGCCTCACGCCTCTCAAGGAGCCTCACACCCCCTCGAACTGTAACCTCGCCAGCCTGGCATAAAGCCCGTTCGCAACCACCAGCTCCGCATGCGTCCCCTGCTCGACGATCTTGCCCTGGTCCATCACCAGGATGCGGTCGCAGGAGAGTACGGTTGCCAGGCGATGCGCGATCACCAGGGTGGTGCGGTGACGCATCAGCTCTTCGAGTGCGGTCTGGACCAGCGTCTCGCTTTCGGCATCGAGCGCGGAGGTGGCTTCATCGAGCAGCAGCAGCGGCGCATCCCGCAGGATCGCACGCGCGATCGCGATACGCTGGCGCTGGCCGCCTGATAGCGTCACGCCGCGCTCGCCGAGCGGGGCGTCAAAGCCTTCGGGCAGGCGGCGGATGAACTCGGCGGCGTGCGCGAGTTCTGCCGCGCGCTCGACTTCGGCATCGGTCGCATCGGGCCGACCGAAGCGGATGTTCTCGCGGGCGCTCGCGGCAAATACGTTCGATTCCTGCGGCACCAGCGCGATCCGGGACCGGAAATCGCGCGGGTCGGCAGACCTGACCGGCACGCCATCGAGCGAGATTGCGCCGCCCCTGGGATCGTAGAAGCGCAGCAGCAGATGAAAGATCGTGCTCTTGCCGGCGCCGGACGGACCGACAATCGCGACCTTCTCACCTGGACGCACGGTGAACGACACGGCGTCGAGCACCTTGACGTCGGGCCGCGCGGGATAGGCGAAGCTGACGTGATCGAAGCCGACCTCGCCGCGGGCCGGTACCGGCAGCGCGCGCGGAGACGCAGGCGCCTTGATCTCGGGCTGCACATGCAAAATCTCGAACAGGCGCTCGGCAGCACCTGACGCCGCGGAAATCTCGCCCCAGACCTCGCTGAGCTGGCCGAGGCCCGCCGCGGCGAACGCCGCATAGAGCACGAACTGGCCAAGACGGCCCGGCGAAATCGTGCCGATCAGCACGTCATGCGAGCCGATCCAGAGGATCGCGACCACGCTTGCGAACACGATGAAGATGATGATGGCGGTCAGCACCGAACGCGCCTGGGTCGAGGTGCGCGCGGCCTCGTAAGCCTGCTCGACCTCGCCGCCAAAACGCTTCTCGGCGAGCCCTTCGCTGGTGTAGGCCTGCACGGTGCGGATCGCGCCGATCAGCTCGCCCGCATAGGCGGAGGCGTCGGCAAGCGTATCCTGCGCATTGCGCGAGAGACGCCGCACCCAGCGCCCGAAGGCGACCAGCGGCAGCACGATCAGGGGAATGGCGAGCAGCACGAAACCGGAGAGGCGCGGGCTGGTGATCACCATCATCGCGGCCGCGCCGAAGAACATCATCAGATTGCGCAGCGCGATCGATACGGAGGCGCCGACCGCGGATTTGATTTGCGTGGTGTCGGCGGTGAGCCGCGACACCAATTCGCCGCTGCGCGCGGAATCGAAGAAGGCCGGCGACAGCGAGAGCAGATGCGCGAAGACATCGCGGCGCAGATCGGCAACGATGCGCTCGCCGATCGTCATCACGAGGTAGTAGCGCGAGGCACTCGCGAGCGCGAGCACGGCGACGACCGCGATCATCACCGAGAAGTAGCTGTTGATCAGCGCGATGCCTTCCGGCGTCAGGCCGAAATCGATCATCCGGCGCACCGCGACCGGCACCAGCAGCGTGGTCAGCGCCGCGACCGTCAGCGAGACGAAGGCCAGCGCCGCCCGGCCGCGATAGCGGGCCACATAAGGCGCCAGCGCCATGAGCGGCCGCAGCTTGGCGCGGCTCTTGGCGGGCTGCTCGATCAACTCGGCTTCGATCGACGGGGCTTCTGCTGGCCCGGTTTCAAGCCGTTCTACTGCGCTCATGGGATCCGACCGTAAGAGAGGAGTCCGCTCCAAATAGGCCGGGGGAGCGGGAGTGGCAAATCCGGGATGTCCCTTAGGGGACGGCCCGGTTGTCCTGTCCCGACAATGGCTTGTTTTAGGGGGGATCGTGGGTTATAGAGCGCCCAAATCCGTCATCGATTATCACTCGAGCGAGCGGCGCCGGTCGCCCTAGGAATTGCCATGAAAGCCGAAATTCACCCGGATTATCATACGATTAAGGTCGTGATGACCGACGGAACCGAGTACCTGACCCGCTCCACCTGGGGCAAGGAAGGCGACACGCTGAACCTCGACATCGACCCGAAATCGCACCCGGCCTGGACCGGCGGCAACGCCCAGATGCTCGATCGCGGCGGCCGCGTCTCGCGCTTCCAGAAGAAGTTTTCGGGCTTCCTCAAAAAGGATTGATCCGGCCGTCAAGGCTGGAGACGAAAAACGCCCCCGGGAAACCGGGGGCGTTTTTGTTTTGGGTGCGTGTCCCGGACGCGCTGCAACGCTTTTGCGTTGCTGCGCTGAGCCGGGACCCAGAAAACCGCACACCCGTTGCTGCTTGGGCCCCGGCTCTGCAGCGCACCGTCGAAGAGACGCTGCGCTGCGTCCGGGGCACGAGACCTGAGCTACGAGCGGAACAGCATCAACATCGTAGACACCGGAGCGCTTACCGCTCGAACGCGGCCTTCAGCGCGTTGAGGTGCGGCACCAGCGGATTGCCGATCGCGGGCATATCTGCCGGCGGGGTGTGGATGGTGGTGTCGAGGCGGCGGACGCGGGTCTGCAGGCTCATCGAGCGATGGATCAAATCCTGCAGCTGCGAGGGCAGCTTGTCGATGGTGTCGGACCCGCCGGGATCGGCCGCCGAGAGCTTGACCTTGGTCTTTTCGCGATTGGCCTGGCCCAGCGTCATCTCGCCTTCCTTCACCGCGCGGTGCAGCAGCAGCCAAGAGGCGAGCTGCATCAGGCGGGTGGTGAGGCGCATGCTTTCGGTCGCATAGGTGAGGCTGACGGCGCGATCGAGCGCCTTGGCCTCGGTGCGGCCGGCACCGTCGAGATAGGCGGCGGTCTCTTCGACCAGGTCCATGCCCTCACGGAACAGGACGCCGAACGCCGCAGAATTGGTGAACCGCTCGCTGAGTTGAACGAGAGCGCCTTCGGCTTGCAAACGTTCCATGGTTAACGCCCCTTACGCAACTGTTTACCTGTCCGGCTTTGCGCCGGCTTTATGATGAACAAATCATTGCGCGGGCGAACCGCGGAGTCCAGCGGCAAGCGCGGATATGGTTTCCACGGGTCTTTCCTCGGAATTCAACCTTCGTGAGAAGCAAAAAAAGAGCCGCCGGAAAACCGGCGGCTTTGAAAGTTGATAACAGGGAGGCGTCAAACAGAGTGGACAGGAGCCACTCGGTGTCCAAACAAGGACAGTTCCAAGTCATAAAGTGAAAAGCTTAATCGGGAGTAAACGAACGATTTTTTTGAGGGTTCATTAGCCATGTCGGTCAGCGGCCGAGCCGTCCTCGTGCCCCGGACGCAGTGCGGCACCAAAAGCGCGTTTACGCGCGTCTTCGACACGCCATGGTGCTGCACTGCTGAGCCGGGGCCCAGCTCTTTTGGCGGAGTTGCTTGGGGAGCCATGGGTCCCGGTTCTGCGCAGCAGCGCTGACGCGCCGTAGCGCGCCCGGGACACGAGAGCGGAGTGCTGGGGCGCTACGACTTGAAGACGCTGTTGGCCGCATCGCGGGAGGCGCGCTTTTTTGTGGCGGCTTCCTCGAGCCTGACGATCTCGGTCTTCAGCAATGCGACGCGCTCGGTCAGTTCCTCGACCGACAAGAGTGAGAGATCCTGTCCGATTTCATGGCTGATCTTCTTGCGCGGGCGATCGTCGTCTTCCGTCGGCATGTCTTTCCTCCTGCGTGCGCGTGGACCAAACAGGCTTGGGCGGTTGCCAGCGCGGACCGCGCTGGCTAAGCAATGGCCCACGTTTCCTCCCGCACCTTTGCTCAAGGACACATCATGGACAAGCTGCCCGCGCAAATGACCGTGGTCGCCATTTCCAAGCCCGGCGGACCGGAGGTGCTGGTGCCGGAACAACGGGCGCTGCCGCAGCCCGGTCCCGACGAGATCCTGGTCAAGGTGCAGGCCGCGGGCGTCAACCGCCCCGACGTGGCGCAGCGCTCCGGCGCCTATCCGCCGCCGCCCGGCGCCAGCGACCTGCCGGGCCTCGAGATCGCCGGCGAGGTAGTGGCGGTCGGCAGCAATGCCAAGCGGCACAAGATTGGCGACAAGGTGATGTCGCTGGTCGCCGGTGGCGGCTATGCGCAGTACTGCATCGCGCAGGACGGCCAGGCCATGAGCGTGCCGCCGTCGCTGTCGATCACGGAAGCCGGCGCGCTGCCGGAAACCCTGATGACGGTCTGGCACAATGTGTTCGAGCGCGGCGGCCTGAAGGCCGGCGAGACGCTGCTGATCCATGGCGGCTCCTCCGGCATCGGCACCATGGCGATCCAGCTTGCCAAGGCGTTCGGTGCAAAAGTGTTCGTCACCGTGGGCTCGCAGGACAAGATCGACGCCTGCCTCAAGCTCGGGGCAGACCGCGCCATCAACTACAAGACCGAAGACTTCGTCGAGGTGGTCAAGGCGGAGACGAACAAAGCGGGCGTCAATTTGATCCTCGACATGGTCGCCGGCGACTATGTCGACCGCAATTATGACGCCGCCGCCGTCGACGGCCGCATCGTCCAGATCGCAACCCTCAACGGCCCCAAGATCAGCGTCAACATCGCCAAGGTGATGGTGAAGCGGTTGACCCATACCGGCTCGACGCTGCGCCCCCGTAGTAATGCGGACAAGGCGGCGATGGTGGCTGCGATCGAGGCGAAAGTGATGCCGCTTTTGCGCGAAGGGCGCGTCAAACCGCTGATGGACAGCGCTTTCCCGCTGGAAAAGGCAGCCGACGCCCACCGGCGCATGGAGACCTCGGCACATATTGGCAAAATTGTGTTGGAGGTCTAGGCCTCTGGCCCACCGGGGACGCCGGAAACCCTTTGATTTTCCTCGCTTTCGTGGCATCTATCGCGACGCGCCGAACCACCTCTGTCCGGCCTGAAATCGTCTTCACCTGAAGAGTTTGCGTCGAAAGCGGAGAACTGACCTTGCGTCTGATCAGGCGCCTCGCGCCCATCGCGCTGGGCCTCATGATTCTTGTCGCCGCGTGTCCCGCGCGCGCGCTCGACGCCGTCAGCGTCCGCGGTGACGCGCCCGCGATCGACCTCACCGGCGTGCTCGAGCATCAGCGCAGCGACGCCGACCGCATCCAGGTCTCCACCGCGCCCGGCACCGACGGCATCGTCCGCCGTATCGAGGTGCGCGCCCGCGAAGGCGGCCAGAACTGGGTGGTGTTCGCGCTCGCCAACAACACCGACGACCAGCTCGACCGCCTGATCGTCGCCCCGCATTACCGCATCGTCTCCTCGGGGCTGCTGTGGCCCGACCTCGGGCTGTCGCGCATCGCGACCATCACACCCTCGACCGGCGACCGGCCGGAGCGCCAGGAAAGCCCGACCGCCGACGTCTTCCGCATCACGCTCGACCCCGGCGCCGTCATCACCTTCGTCGCGGAACTGCGCACCGACAAGCTGCCGCAGCTCTATTTGTGGGAACCGGAAGCCTACAAGGACAAGGTCAACTCGTTCACGCTCTACCAGGGCATCGTGATCGGCATCTCCGGTCTCTTGGCGCTCGTTCTAACCATTCTCTTCGTCGTGAAGGGCAGCATCATGTTCCCGGCCGCCGCGGCGCTGGCCTGGGCGGTGCTGGTCTATATCGGCGTCGATTTCGGCTTCTGGGGCAAGGTCCTGGACATGTCGAACAACGCCGAGCGCATCTGGCGCGCGGCGGGTGAAGCGATTTTGGCGGCGACGCTGCTGGTGTTCCTGTTCGCCTATCTCAACCTCAGTCGATGGCATGTGCGCTATTCGCACATCACGGTGGGCTGGCTCGCCTTCCTGGGCTCGCTGGTGGCGCTCGCTTTGTTCGACCCGGCCGTCGCCTCCGGCATTGCGCGCATCTCGCTGGTGCTGATCGCCTTCGCCGGTTTTGCGCTGATCGTCTATCTCTCTACCCACGGCTTCGACCGCGCGGTGCTGCTGATCCCAACCTGGTTCCTGCTGGTGATCTGGGTGATCGCCGCCGGCATGACGGTCGCGGGCTCGGTCACCAACGACATCGTCGGCCCTGCCCTGCTCGGCGGCCTGGTGCTGATCGTGATGCTGATCGGCTTCACGGTGATGCAGCACGCTTTCGCCGGCGGCGGCGCCACCACGGGCGTCGTGTCCGACATCGAGCGCCGCGCGCTGGCGCTGGCCGGTTCCGGCGATTTGATCTGGGACTGGGACGTCTCCGCCGACAAGGTTTTCACCAGCCCCGAGACCGAAGCCCTGCTCGGCCTCAAGCGCGGCACGCTGGAGGGACCGGCGGCCTCCTGGCTCGAAGTGCTGCACCCGCTCGACCAGGATCGTTTCCGCGCCGCGCTCGACAGCGTGCTCGACCAGCGTCGCGGCCGCCTGGTGCAGGATTTCCGCCTGCGCACGCCGGACGGCCACTTCATGTGGTTCGCGCTGAAGGCGCGCCCGGTGGTCGGCTCGGACGGCGAAGTCTCGCGCGTGGTCGGCACGCTCACCGACGTCACCGAGATGCGCAATGCCGAGGAGCGCCTGCTGCACGATTCCGTGCATGACAACCTCACCGGCCTGCCCAACCGCAAACTGTTCATGGACCGGCTGGGCGCAGTCGCGCATTTCGCCAAGACCATGCCGACGCTGCGGCCGACGCTGATGGTGATCGACCTCGACCGCTTCAAGCAGGTCAATGATTCCGTCGGCATCGCGGTCGGCGATTCCATCCTGCTGACGCTGGCCCGCCGCCTCACCCGCATCCTGAAGCCCCAGGACACGCTGGCACGGCTCGCCGGCGACCAGTTCGGCCTGATCCTGCTCTCGGAGCAGGACCCGGCCCGCATCACCGCCTTCGCCGAGACCATCCGCAAGACCATCCGCGCGCCGATCGCCTTCAACGAGCGCGAGATCTTCCTCACCGCCTCGATTGGGCTGGCGCTCTCCGATCCGCAAGTGCAGCTCACCGACGAGATCATCAAGGACGCCGAGCTTGCGATGTATCATTCCAAGCGCATCGGCGGCGACCGCATTGACGTCTACAAGTCCGCCATGCGCGCGCGAAAGACGGACCGCCTGACGCTGGAGAGCGAGCTGCGCCGCGCCATCGAGCGCCAGGAGCTGACGATCCTGTACCAGCCGATCGTGCGGCTGGAGGACCGTTCGGTCGCCGGTTTCGAGGCGCTGGTGCGCTGGGATCATCCAAAACTCGGGCGGATGGCGCCGTCGGAATTCATCGCCATCGCGGAAGAGACCGGCCTGATCATCGACCTCGGCATGTTCGTGCTCGACCAGACCGCCAAGCAGCTCTCGATCTGGCAGCGCGCGATGCGCTCGCGCGAGCCGATCTTCGCCTCCGTCAACGTCTCCTCGCGGCAATTGCTGCGCCACGACCTCATCCACGACATCCGCACCGTGCTGTCGCGCTCATCGGTCGCGCGCGGCACGCTCAAGCTCGAATTGACGGAATCGATGGTGATGGAGAATCCGGAGCACGCGGCGCAGATGCTGACGCGCATTCGCGAGCTCGGCACCGGGCTCTCGCTCGACGATTTCGGCACCGGCCATTCGTCGCTGGCCTATCTCCAGCGCTTCCCGTTCGACACCATCAAGATCGACCAGTCCTTCGTTCGCACCACCAACCGCGGCACGCGGCCGGTGATCCTGAAGTCGATCATCGCGCTCGCGCACGATCTCGGCATGGACGTGGTGGCCGAAGGCGCCGAAACCGATTCAGACGCGGTCGAGCTCTACCAGATGGGCTGCGAATACGCGCAAGGCTTTGCCTTCGGCGAGCCGATGGACGCGGATGCCGCGATGCGCCTGCTGACGGAAGTGCGGCTGGAAGCTGCGAGCTGATTTTTCTTCGCCTTACCCCGGCCTACGCCCGTCCTTCTTCAGCTTCGTGAACCGCACGCTCTGTCCGTCCGGCATACGCATCGCCTTGAAGCCCGCGGCGAGGCAGGCTTCGCGTTGCGGCATCTGGATGTCCGGACTGCGCTGGGTGTCCCACCATGAGGCGCGGTTCGCCGCGCGCGGCAGGGCCGCGCCGATGATCTCCTCGATCTGTTCATAGGTCAGCACGAATTCGGCCTGCTTGTGCTGCATCAGATAGTCGCGCAACGCGTCGTAGTCGTTCACGATTGTCCTCTCGTTCGAAGCCTGGATTGGCCGCTCGCGGCCTGCCGAAAATCGTTAGCCCAATAAACCGTTTCTTAACTCATTGCGGCAGCGCCGTCCTGCCTTAAACACTACTCAAGATTTCGGGCGCATCCATCGGGATCGGGAGCAAACGATGCTGTCTGGATGGCGCGACGTCACGGCCCGCCGGCCGTGGCGCATTTCGGCGAAGCTGCTGATCATCTCCTCCGTGGTGACGGTGATCGGCTTTTCCGCCATTTGCGTCAACGTCATGCTGGACATGCGCCGGGGCGAGGAGGCGCTGGCCCGCCAGATGCTGGAAAACCTGGCCACGACCATCGAATCCGACATCAGCCGCAACATCGAGATCTACGATTTGTCCCTGAAGGCGGTCGCCAGCAACATGCTGCTGCCCGAGATCGCGACGGTCTCGAAGCCGATCCGCCATCTCATCCTGTTCGATCATGCGACCACGGCGAGGCATTTCGGTGCCATCCAGGTGTTCGATGCGGACGGCAAGCTGACCATCGACGCCTCCACGCTCGATCCCCTTGCGGAGAACCGGAGCGACGAGGATTATTTCAAGGTCCATCGCGACAATCCCGGCGCCGACCTCTTCATCAGCCGCCCGATGCTGTTCCGCGGCGCCTATTCGATCGTGCTGAGCCGGCGCATCAGCGACACCGACGGCGGCTTCCTCGGCGTCGTCGCCGGCTCGATCCGCTTCAGCTATTTCCACGAATTGTTCGAGCGGCTGAGCCTCGATCCCGAGGACACCATCACCGTGCTCAAGCGCGACCGCACCATCATGATGCGGCGGCCGTTCGATCTCGACGTCATCGGCAAGAATCTCGCCGGGCGCCAGGCCTGGAAGGCCAACAATCTGCGTGTCGGCGCGTCCTATTCGGGCCAGGGCCCGGTCGATTCAACGCCGCGGCTCTATGCGCGCAGCGGCGACAACGGGCCGCTGTTCGTCGTGGCCGGCAAGCCGCTCAGCAGCGTGTTCGCGCTGTGGCAGCGCGAGGCGGTTCGCATCGGCGCCGTGGTGCTGCTGCTCGCGCTGTTCCTGCTGGGATCGGCGATCGTGCTCGCACGCGAGATCGGCCGGCGCGCCGAGGCCGAGAGCAAGCTCGAGGAGATGGCGACGACGGACGCGCTCACCGGCCTGAAGAACCGGCGCAAGTTCGACCATGTCATCGACGTCGAATGGCGGCGCGCGATGCGGGCAAAGACGCCGGTCGCACTGCTGATGATCGATGCCGATCACTTCAAGGCCTATAACGACACCTTCGGCCACCAGGCCGGCGACCAGGTACTGGTCGGCATCGCCATCTGCATTTCCGATTCGGTGAGCCGCGCCGGCGATTGCGCCGCGCGCTATGGCGGCGAGGAATTCGCGGTGCTGCTGCCGAACGTTTCAGTCACCGATGCCTACAAGGTTGCCGAGACGATCCGCGGCAAGGTGCAGGGCTGGTCCGACGACCACACGAGCTCGACCGTCTCATGCGGCATTGCGAGCCTCGTTCCCGCTGTTGGCATGGACTGGGCGATCCTGGTCGCCGCGGCCGACAAGGCGCTCTACGCGGCAAAAGCCGGCGGGCGCAATCAGTCGGTGGTGGCGAGCCTTCCGAAGCTGTCGCTGGTGGCGTGAGGCCGCTACTCACCGCCGTCATTGCGAGGAGCTCTTGCAACGAAGCAATCCAGAGTCTTTCCGCGGATGCAGACTGGATTGCTTCGCTTCACTCGCAATGACGAGGAGCGCTACTCTCCCAGATACTTCTTCATCTCCGCAATCAGCCCATCGCGCAGCTCCGGCCGTTGCAGGCCGTAGGCAATGTTGGCGCGGAGGAAGCCGGGCTTGGAGCCGCAATCATGGCGCTCGCCTTCGAACTCGACGCCGTAGAATTTTTGCGACTTGGCGAGGCCGATCATGGCGTCGGTGAGCTGGATCTCGCCGCCGGCGCCGCGCTCCTGGGTCTCCAGGATCTTGAAGATCTCGGGCTGGAGGATGTAGCGGCCGGTGATCGAGAGGTTGGAGGGCGCGGTGCCCTTGGCCGGCTTCTCGACCATGCCGTCGACCTCGAACATCTTGCCGGTGCGTTTTCCGACGCCGCAGATGCCGTATTGATGGGTGAGATGGTCAGGCACGGCCTCGACCGCGATGACGTTGGATTTCTCGCCGAGCTTGGACGCCGTCTCGATCATCTGCTTCAGGCAGCCGGGCGAATTGAGCACGAGCTCGTCGGGCAGCACCACCGCGAACGGCTCGTTGCCGACGATGTCGCGCGCGCACCAGACCGCGTGGCCAAGACCGAGCGGCGCCTGCTGGCGGGTGAAGCTGACGGCGCCGGCTTCGGGCTGGTTCTGCGCCAGGACGTCCTGC
Source organism: Bradyrhizobium sp. OK095 (assembly GCF_900109945.1). Classification (GTDB taxonomy): domain Bacteria; phylum Pseudomonadota; class Alphaproteobacteria; order Rhizobiales; family Xanthobacteraceae; genus Bradyrhizobium. The sequence goes on along the minus strand of NZ_FOBX01000013.1, from coordinate 193,184 downwards.
TCGGCCTTCTTGCCGCGCGCGGCGAGCGTCGCATCGAGCTCGAACATCTTGTCGAAATGATCTTCGATGACATTTTTGTTGCGGCCGGTGACGAAGATGAAGTGCTCAATGCCGGCTTCGCGCGCCTCGTCATAGACGTACTGGATCAGCGGCTTGTCGACGATGGTCAGCATTTCCTTCGGCATCGCCTTGGTGGCGGGCAGGACGCGGGTGCCGAGGCCGGCGACGGGGAATACGGCTTTGCGAATTTTCATGGGATCGATCGAATACCTGAGGAAGGGAGTAATGGCATCTTGCTAGCTTGTTTGCAGCCGCTAACAAAGGCGGATGTGGGGCCTCGCCAGCACACAGTTAAGAAAAAATCAGCCACTAAAATTTCACCTTTGTTAAGCTGTTGGCAACCGGTGCCGGGCCTCCTGAGGACGGATTTTTTCAGCCGGACAGGTAGGGTATGATGCAATCGGTGGCAGCGCTGGCGAAACGTGCTGGATTTGTGACCAACGTAGCAATGGTTGCGGCCGCCTTGCTGCTGCCTGCCGCCGCGCACGCCCAGGCGCAGAACGGTCTGTCGAACCTGTTCGGCGGTATCTTCTCCGGCCAGAATCAAGCGCCTGCGCAACCGGCGCCCGGCCCCGGCGGCGCCCTGACTGGACCTCAACCTTGGACCGGCGAGGACGGCGCGTCCGGCCATCCGCTGATGACGGCGGCGGCGATCCGCGAGGCCGCGGGCAACTTCAACAATTGCGTCGCAGGCATGTGGCCGGATGCCGCACGGCGCAACATCACGCAGGAGAATTTTCAGCGCTTCACCGCGGGGCTCTCGCCCGATTTGCGCATCATGGACCTGATGGACTCGCAGCCGGAGTTCACGAAATCGATCTGGGACTATCTCGACATCCTCGTGAACGACAACCGCCTCGCCAAGGGCAAAGAAGTCCTCGCCAAATACAAGGCGCAGTTCGATGCGACCGAAAAGGCCTATGGCGTCGACCGCTACATCATCGCCGCGATCTGGGGCATCGAGTCCAATTACTCGACGCAGATGGGTGACCGCAGCGTACTGCAATCGACCGCGACGCTCGCCTGCGTCGGCCGCCGCCAGGCCTATTTCAAGGACGAGTTCCTCTCGGCGCTGGAGATCGTCAATCGCGGCGATCTCAGGCCGGAGCAGATGCGCGGCTCCTGGGCCGGCGCCTTCGGCCCGACCCAGTTCATGCCGACCGCGTTCAAGCGCTTTGCCGTCGACGGCGACGGTGACGGGCGGCGTGACGTCGTCGACAACGCAAGCGACCTGATTGCGTCCACCGCCAACAATCTGAAGAAGGACGGCTGGCAGAGCGGCCAGACCTGGGGCTTTGAGGTCGTGATGCCGCAGGGCTTCAACTACATGCTGGCCGACCGCGCCAAGGCGATGACGATCGCGCAATGGGAGAAGCTTGGGCTCAAGCGCCCGACCAACCAGCCCTTCCCGCATCCGGCGGAAAAAGCCTATCTGCTGGCGCCGGCGGGCGCGCAGGGGCCGGGCTTCCTGATGCTGCAGAATTTTCGCGTCATCATGAAGTACAACCCGGCCGAGGCCTATGCGCTGGCGATCGGCCATTTCGCCGACCGTCTGCGTGGCGGCCAGCCCTTCGTGCAGCCCTGGCCACGGCAGGAACGGGAGCTGTCCCGCACCGAGCGGCTGGAGCTCCAGCAGCTCTTGGTCCAGCGCGGCTTCTACAAGGGGACCCCGGACGGCCAGTTCGGCGGCCAGACCCGGGAGGCGCTCCGCAATTTCCAGGCCTCGATCGGGGTTCCCACGGACGGATTTGCCTCCTCCGACGTGCTGGATCGGCTGCGCGGGCGGTAAAATCGCGCCGAAAGTAACCCTGAACAGGGATTTTGGCCGGCCACCTTGACGGGGGCGGCTGTTCCCCGGTGTATGGGACAAGAATCTGCCAAAGAATCTGCAACGGAATTTGCCCGTTTGGCGCCTGATTCCGTTATTATATCGAACCAATTCCGATCCCCATTGCGCGTGCCCGAGATCGCATGTCGAAGCCCAGGCCCCAGTCCAAGTCCTTCTTCAAGGCGCTGACCGAGACCGGCCCGTTGATCGCGCTGGGGACGGCGCTTGCGATTCTGCTTTCGATCGCGGGACCGGCCTCGGCGCAGTTCTTCAACTTCCCCGGCTTCGGCGGCCCGCCGCAGCGCCAGGCCCCGCAACGCGGCGGCGGTGGCCGCGATGGCGGCTGGTTCGGCGGCGACTTCTTCGCGCCATTCCAGCAACAACAGCAGCAGGCACCGCGCCAGGATTTTTCGCGCGCACCGGCCCCAGCCAAGCGCGACGCGATTGCCGACAAGAACGTGCTGGTGATCGGCGACGCCATGGCCGACTGGCTCGCTTACGGTCTGGAGGACGCCTACAGCGAGCAGCCCGACATGGGCGTGATCCGCAAGCACAAGACCACGTCCGGCCTGATCAAATACCAGCCGAAGGGCGAGCCCTCGGATTGGACGACTGCTGCGAAAGGCATTTTGGAGACCGACAAGCCTGATGTGATCGTCGTCATGCTCGGCCTCAATGATCGCATCTCGATCCGCGAGGCCGCGCCCGACAAATCGGACAAGGCCTCGGACAAGGACAAGGACAAGGACAAGAAAAACGACAAGGGCGCCCGCGCCAAGCCGCAAGGAAAGGGTGACGCAAAGCCCGGCGATGCAAAGCCCGGCGACACTGCCGCCAAGCCGGACGACAAGCCCGCCGATGCCGACTTGCCGCAGGATGACGCCGACAACGCCGACACGCCGGCGGCCGCGCCGGAAAAGACTGCGCGCAACCCGAACGGCCTCTACGAATTCCGCGACGAGCGCTGGGTCGAGCTCTACGGCAAGAAGATCGAGGAGCTCGCCAACGTCCTCAAGAGCAAGGGCGTGCCGGTGCTCTGGGTCGGCCTGCCCGCGATCCGCGGCCCCAAGGGCACGGCGGACATGCTGTTCCTGGATTCGCTCTATCGCGAAGGCGCGGCCAAGGCCGGCATCACCTATGTCGACGTCTGGGACGGCTTCGTCGACGACGCCGGCCGCTTCCTCCAGAAGGGCCCGGACTTCGAAGGCCAGATCCGTCAACTCCGCAGCGGTGACGGCGTCTATTTCACCAAGCCCGGCGCGCGAAAACTCGCGCATTACGTCGAGCGCGAGATCACGCGCCTGCTGGCGGGACGCTCCGGCCCGATCGCGCTGCCGAGCGAGCCGGCGACGCCCGACACCAGCGCCGAGCCCGGCAAGCCCGCGCCGCGGCCGCTCGCCGGCCCGATCGTGCCGCTGATTGCGGCCTCGATTTCGACCGATCAATTGCTGGGTGGGCCGGGCTCGCGTCCCGCCGCCGTCGATGCACTCGCTGCGAAGACGATGGTGAAGGGTGAGCCGCTGGCCGCGCCCGCGGGTCGTGCCGATGATTATGCCTGGCCGCGCCGCGAAGTCGGCCGCGAGCAGGCCAAGGGCGATACGCCGATGGCCGCGACGAATCCTGACGGCAGCGCTGCTTCGGGTACGCCCGGCGCAGCCGCAGCGATCGCGCCGCAAAAGCTCGCGCCGAAGAAGCCGGTGGTGCAGCAGCCGGCACAGGCCCAACCGTCATTGCGCGATTTCTTCGGCTTCGGCTCCCCGCAGCCAGCGCCGCGTCAACTGGCGCCGGGGCCGCGCAACCCGAATCCCAATCCCGCGATCCCGCGTCCGCCGGGTAATGTCGGGCGTTCGGCCGAAGTCATCCGATAATTGATATCGCGATAATTGATCTCGTGTCCCGGACGCGGCGCAGCACCTCTTGGTTATGCGACGCAGAGCCGGGATCCAGCACGTGCGACACTCACAAAAGAATGGGCCCCGGCTCTGCAACGCGGCGTTTCCGGACGATGCTACGCATCGCCTGGGCCGCATTGCGACCGGGGCACGCGAATGCGTGTTTGTGGCTCAGCCGTAATAGCGCCAGCGCGGCGGCGGACGGCGGGCGGGGCGCGACATCAGAAGCGCAAGCGCAAAGCCGATGCCGCCGGCGACCAGAAGTGCACCGAACGGATTGTCCTGCACCTTCTTCGAGATCGCCTGCGAACCGTCACGGAACGTGTCGCCGCTATTCTCGTAGGCATCCTTGGCATAACCGGCCGCCGTCTCGCTGGCGTCACGCACGGCGTCCTTGGCCTGGCCGTAAAGATTCTGCACGGTGCCGGCGGCCTCGCGCGCCTTGCCGGACGCCTGTGTCTGCGCATCGCCTGCGAGATCACCGACAGCGCCTTCCGCGCGTCCGGCGAATTCCTTGGCCGATCCGACAATCCGATCCTTGTCCATGATGCTCCTCCTTGGGGGTCTGCCGGAGTAACCGATCAGGAGCGGCGCGGTTCCAATCCTTTCCGAAAGTGTAGCCCGGGTGAGCGAAGCGATACCCGGGAACGGGGCGAGCAAAGTCCCGGATATCGCTTCGCTCATCCGGGCTACAAGGCGTTACAGGATCAACCCGCCATCGACGACCAGAGTCTGGCCTATGATGTAGGACGACAGCGGCGAGGCCAGGAACAATGCCGCGCCCGCCATGTCGGCCGGCGTGCCCAATCGCCGCAGCGGAATGCGTGACAATGCGCCTTCGAGCCGCTTGGGATTGTCGGTGGTCACTTTCGTCATCTTGGTGTCGACGAGGCCGGGCGCGATGCCGTTGACGCGGATGCCGTCTTCGGCCCAGGCCTCACCGAGCGTGCGGGTCAATCCGACCGCGCCTGTTTTCGAGGCGTTGTAGGCGGGATTGCCCATGGTGGAATGATAGGCCGCGGTCGAGGACACCATGATCAGTGCGCCTTTTGAATCCCGCAACATGGAATGAAAGCGCGTCGCACACGCCATCAGGCTCATCAGATTGACCTCGACGACCTTGCGGAAGCCGGCCATCTCGAACTCGCCGCGGCGATAGAGCACCGCGCCCTGCGCGAGCACCAGGATGTCGAGCCGGTCGAACGTCGGCATGAATGTTTCGATCGCACTGGGGTTGCTGACGTCGAGCTGCGCGTAAGCAAGGCCGGTGAGATCGGAGCCTTCCTCCGCAAGATATTCCTTCGCGTGAGCACGCGTGCCGCAAACCGCAACAGCTGCGCCCCTCGCGCGAAAGGCTTGCGCGATGCCGTTGCCGATACCGCTGGAACCGCCGACCACCAGCATCTGCTTGCCTGAGAAATCCAGCTCGTTCGCCATCGCGGCCTCCCCTTTTGTTTTGCTTGTTTGACCTGTCTGCGGATCGATGCCAGCCTTGTCAATCATAACAACAAACAAGACGCCGCGAGGAAACAGCATGTCCGACTTCAAGCAGCTCAGCAGGTCGGTGAAGGGCCTGACCGTTCTCGTCACGGGCGCGGCCAGCGGCATGGGGCGCGCGACCGCGCGTGTGTTCGCCAGCGAGGGCGCGAACGTTGCCGTCACCGATTACGAGGCGCAAGGCGCGCATGCGGTTGCCAAGGCGATTGCAGCGAACGGCGGATCGGCGGAGGCCTGGAAGCTCGACGTCGCCGACGGCGGCGAGATCAAGCGCGTGGTTAGTGATGTCGCGGCGCATTTCGGCGGGCTCGACATCGTCATCAACAATGCCGGCATCTCCGTGCGCGTCGCTATCGACGACGAGGCTTACGAAGACGCCTGGGCCAAAGGTATCGCCGTGATGTTGACGGCGCATCCACGCATCATCCGCGCGGCGCTGCCTCACCTGCGCAAATCGAAGAGCCCGCGCATCGTCAACATTGCCTCGACCGAGGCGCTCGGCGCGACCGGATTGCACAGCCCCTATTCGGCAGCGAAGGGCGGTGTCGCGAGCCTGACGCGCTCTCTCGCCGTCGAGCTCGGCCGCGAAGGCATCACCGTCAACTGCATCTGTCCGGGGCCGATCCGGACCGCCATCACTGATCGCATTTCCGAGGAGCACAAGACGATCTATGCCAAGCGCCGCACAGCACTCGGCCGCTATGGCGACCCCGAAGAGGTCGCGCACATGACGCTGAGCCTGTGCCTGCCGGCGGCGTCGTTTCTCACCGGTGCGGTGATCCCGGTCGACGGCGGGTTGATGGCGCGCAACGCGTAAGAGCCATGCGCGGCCTGCGTTGACAACGCCGGTTACGGGAGTAGCTTTTTCACCAGCAGAGCGGGACCAACCGCTCGCGGTTCGCGGGAGAGACGCCATGACGATCGCCATCCGGCAGCTTCAGACGCATTTTGTCGGCGAGGTGTCCGGCCTCGATCTGCGAAAGCCGCTCACCGAGACCGAGGCGCGCGAGGTCGAGGCCGCCATGGACAAATATGCGGTGCTCGTCTTCCACGACCAGGACATTAACGACGAGCAGCAGATGGCGTTTGCGCTGAATTTTGGCCAGCGTGAAGATGCGCGCGGCGGCACCGTCACACAGGCGAAAGACTATCGGCTCCAGTCGGGCCTCAACGACGTCAGCAATCTCGGCAAGGACGGCAAGCCGCTGGCGAAGGACAGCCGCACGCATCTGTTCAACCTCGGCAATTGCCTGTGGCATTCCGACAGCTCGTTCCGTCCCATCCCCGCAAAATTCTCGCTGCTGTCGGCGCGCGTGGTGAACCCGAAGGGCGGCAACACCGAGTTCGCCGACATGCGCGCGGCCTATGACGCGCTCGACGACGAGACCAAGATGGAGATCGACGATCTCGTCTGCGAGCACTCGCTGATGTATTCGCGGGGCTCGCTCGGCTTCACCGAATATACCGACGACGAGAAGCAGATGTTCAAGCCGGTGCTGCAGCGGCTGGTGCGGACGCATCCGGTGCATCGCCGCAAGTCGCTGTATCTGTCATCGCACGCCGGCAAGATCGTCAGCATGAGCGTGCCCGAGGGACGGCTGCTGCTGCGCGATCTGAACGAGCACGCGACCAACGCAGAGTTCGTCTACGTCCACAAATGGAAGCTGCATGATCTCGTGATGTGGGACAACCGCCAGACCATGCACCGCGTCCGCCGCTACGACCAGTCGCAACCGCGCGACATGCGGAGGGCGACGGTGGCGGGAACGGAGCCTACGGTGCAGCAGCAGGCGGCGGAGTAGGCCCCGCTGCCTCCGTCATTGCTTCGTCGCTTCGCTCCTCGCAATGACGACGGTGAGGGCCATGCTACGCCCCCCAACCAACTACGCGTGCCCGGCCTCGTTCGAGAGCATGCCGGGATCGATGCCGATCTTGCGCAGGGCCCGCCCGTACTTCTCATCGACGTCGTCGCCAAAAATCAGATCCGCATCGGCGTCGCAATGCAGCCAGCCGTTGCTCTGGATCTCGGTCTCGAGCTGACCGGGCGCCCAGCCGGCATAGCCGAGCGCGAGGATGGCGTGCTTGGGGCCGGAGCCGTTGGCGATCGCGCGCAGGATGTCGACGGTCGCGGTGAGGCAGACGCCGCCGTCGATCCGCAGCGTCGCGTTCTCGATGTAAAAGTCGCTGGAATGCAGCACGAAGCCGCGGCCGGTATCGACCGGGCCGCCGCGCAGCACCTTCATGCTCTCGGCATTCTCCGGCAGCTTGATGTGCTCGCCCTTCTTGATGATGCCGAGCTGCTCCAACAGTTCGGGGAAGTCGATGCTGCCGGCCGGATGGTTGACGATGATGCCCATGGCGCCTTCGGCCGAATGGGCGCAGAGATAGATCACCGAACGCTCGAAGCGGGGATCGCCCATCACCGGCATCGCGATCAGAAGCTGGCCATCGAGATAGCCGGCCGAGTTGGCAAGCGCGGGGCTCGCGCCGCGGGTGCTTTCGCCAATTCGCTTGCCTGTGGGAGCCATCGGTAAACCACTCCGGTTTCAATTCCTATCCTGATGTCGGGCCGGCCCGCTGTCAAATCAAGGCTTGCGGAGACTTGTTTCGAATGTATCCATCACAAGCAATTCAATGGTTTGCCCCGCGGTGACCCTGTAAAGACGTGCCATGCTCACACAAGTTCCCCTGCGTGCGGCGATTGGCGTCGCGACAACCTTGCTTGCGTCGTCACTGGCGATGGGGGCCCATGCCGACGATTCTTCGCCGTGGCAGCGCGACGGACATTCCGCGGTACGGCTGCTCGCGGGATCGCGCAGCGGCGCGGTCCTGCTCGGCGGCATCGCCTTCCAGATCCAGCCGGGATGGAAGACCTATTGGCGCATGCCCGGCGATTCCGGCGTTCCGCCGCGGTTCGACTTCTCGAAGTCGGACAATGTCGAAGCGGTGACAGTGATGTGGCCGGCGCCGCTGAAGTTCGACGACGGCGCGGGCGGCCATTCGATCGGCTATCACGACCAGATCGTGCTGCCCTTGCGCATCGTCGCCAAGGCCGCCGACAAGCCGGTGACGCTGCGCGCCGAGATCAATTACGCGGTCTGCGAAAAGCTCTGCATTCCCGTCGAGGCCAGTGCCGAGCTCGGCTTCAACAGCGTCGCCTCGACCGAGGACACGAACTTGCGTGCCGCGCTGGACACCGTGCCGAAGCCCGCCAATATCGGCGATCCCAATCCGCTGACCATCCGCGACGTCAAGCGCGACGGGCCCAAGAACGTGCTGGTCGACGTGGTCGTGCCCGACAACCGCAACGTCAATCTTTTCGTGGAAGGGCCGACCCTAGAGTGGTCGCTGCCGATCCCGGAGCCGGTCAAGGAGAGCCCGCCCGGCGTGAAGCGATTTTCGTTCGAGCTCGATGGACTGCCGCCGGGCGCCAAGCCTGATGGTGCGGCGCTGAAATTCACGCTGGTCGGGCCGGAGAAGTCGTACGAGTTCAATACGAATCTGGAGTGAGCCCGAGCCGTCGTCCCGGCGAAGGCGAGGACGACACCGCGGATAGGGCGACAGCGCCACCACCCAACCGAATCTTAACGAATGGTTGCTAATTCCCAAGGCTGCCGCAGCATGCGGGACGCCCTGGGGATCCTCGACGTGGCCGTGATGGATGCAGAACCCGCAACGACCGGACCGGCCGGGCTGATCGGGCGGCTGCGTGCCAAATTGACGGGCGGCTCGAGCGAGGCGTCGCTGACGCGGCGGCTGGCCGGCACCATCTTCATCATCCGCGTCATCAGCGCCGGCCTTGCCTATTTCTCGCAGGTCCTGCTCGCGCGCTGGATGGGCACGTCCGACTACGGCATCTATGTCTATGTCTGGACCTGGGTGTTGCTGCTCGGCAGCATGATGGATTTCGGCATCTCCGCTTCCGCGCAAAAAATCATTCCGGAATATCGCAGCAGCGGCGAGCATGCGCTGCTGCGCGGCTTTCTCTCCGGCAGCCGCTGGCTGACCTTCGCGGTGTCCGCGCTGGTGTCGCTTGGGCTTGCCGGTATCGTGAGGCTGCTGTCGCCCTGGATCGACCCGGCCGAGGTGCTGCCGCTTTATATCGGCTGCATGACGCTGCCCGCCTTCGTCGTCGCCAACACCCAGGACGGTATCGCGCGCTCGCATGACTGGATGCAGCTCGGCCTGATGCCGCAATTCATCATCCGCCAGGCGCTGATCATCGGCATCACCGCCTCTGCCTTCCTGCTCGGCTATCATCTCGGCGCGGTCGCCGCGATGGTCGCGAGCCTGGGCGCGGTGTGGATCGCGATGACCGGGCAGATGCTGGTGCTGAACCGCAAGCTCGCCGATCACATCGAGCCCGGCCCGAAGGCCTACGACGTCAGCGGCTGGCTCGCGGTGTCGTTGCCTATCCTGCTGGTCGAGAGCTTTTACCTGCTGCTGTCCTACACCGACGTGCTGGTGCTTCAGCAATTCCGCCCCTCCGACGAGGTTGGCGTCTACTTCGCTGTCGTCAAGACGCTGGCGCTGGTCTCCTTCATTCACTACGCGATGTCGGCGACGACCGCGCATCGCTTCGCCGAATACAACGCAGCCGGCGACAAGGCGCGCCTGTCGGCCTATGTCGCCCATGCCATCAACTGGACGTTCTGGCCGTCGCTGGCAGCGACCATTGTACTGCTCGCGCTCGGCAAGCCGCTGCTGTGGTTGTTCGGCCCGCAATTCATGGTCGGCTACGACATCATGTTCGTCGCCGCGATCGGCCTCGTGGTGCGCTCTGCTATCGGCCCGGTCGAGCGCCTGCTCAACATGCTCGGCCAGCAGAAGATCTGCGCGCTCGCCTATGCGCTGGCCTTCGTCATGAACGTCGTGCTCTGCATCGCGTTGGTGCCGCGCTACGGCGGCCATGGCGCCGCGGCCGCGACCTCGATCTCGCTCACCTTCGAGACCGTGCTGCTGTTCTGGATCGTGCGGCAGCGGCTCGGCCTGCACGTGCTGGCGTTCGGCAAGCGCAGGGACTGAAACGCGTCAGCCGTTCTGCAGGGCGACGGTTCCGGCATCCCCGACCAGCAGCGCATCGAGCATCTTGCGGCCGGAATTATCCGCCTGCATCAACGGGTCGGACTTGAACATCGCCTTGAGGAAGCTCGAGACGGCACGAATGCGCGGCACGAACTGGAGATCGCTGTGGACGTTGATCCAGACGTCCCGCGTCGTCGACATCTTTTCGTGCAGCACCGGGATCAGATCGTTGCGGCCGGCCACCGCAAAGCTCGGCAGCAGCACGAGGCCGATGCCGCCGGCAGCGGCGTTCATCTGCGCGATCATGCTGTTGGAGTGAAAGCTCACCGGCGGGTTGCGGATGATGTCGTCGAGCCAGCGTACCGAGTCGAGCTGGATCAGATCGTCGATGTAGGTGACGAAGCTGTGGCGCGCGAGATCCGCGGGCCGTTCGGGCATGCCTTCGCGCGCGAGATAGTCGGGTGAACCGTAGAGGCCGAGCTGGAAGCTGCCGAGCCGCTCCGACACCATGCCCTGCCCCGGCGGACGGAAGAAGCTGAGGAAGAGATCAGCCTCGCGCCGGTTGACCGAGACCGCCTGCGGCGACGTCAGGAGCTCGATGGTCAGGTCGGGATAGCGCTGCCGCAAAGGCGCGAAACGAAACGCCAGATAGAGCGAAGCGATGCCTTCCATCGTGGCGAGCCTGACCCGGCCCGCCATCCGGCCGCCGCCGCGCTGCACGTCCTGATGCATCGCAATAACGGCGCTTTCGATCCGCTCGGCATGACAGAGCAGGCGCTCGCCGGCCTCGTTGACGCGCAGGCCTTGCGGCGAGCGCTCGAACAAGGCCGCGCCGAGCGCGCATTCGAGATGCGCGATCCGGCGGCTGATGGTGGACTGATCGACCCGCAGCCGCTTCGCCGCGCTGCCAAGGCTGCCGCCGCGGGCCGCGTGAAGGAAGATCTTGAGGTCGTCCCAGTCGAGTGAGTTGAACTCCTGCATGGCCCCCCCAAACAGCAAGCGCTGTGCCACCGGGGTACGGTGGGGCGGATTGCCGCCGTCTGCAAGCCGTCTTGCAGGATTGTCTGTATCAGGGTCCTGGGGACGCCATTAGCCTGACCTGAACCAAGGACAAAGCCATGCTTCCCCGCTTCAAGGCCGCCGCAGTGCACGCGGCGCCGGTGTTTCTCGACCGTTCGGCGACCACAAAAAAGGCAATCTCGCTCATCCGAGAGGCAGCCGCCGCCGGCGCCGGGATCGTGGCATTGTCCGAGACATTCATTCCCGCGTTCCCGGTATGGGCGGCGCTCTGGGCTCCCATCGACAATCACGACCTGTTCGTGCGCATGGCCGACCAGTCGGTGCTGGTCGACGGCCCGGAGATCAAAGCAATCCGCGACGAAGCACGCGCGCTCGGCATCGTGGTCTCGATCGGCATCAGCGAGAAATCGCCGGCGAGCGTCGGTGCCATCTGGAATACCAACTTGCTGATCGGCGAGGACGGCGAGATCCTCAACCACCATCGCAAGCTGGTGCCGACCTTCTACGAGAAGCTGATCTGGAGCAACGGTGATGGCGCGGGCCTGCGCGTAGTCGACACCAGGCTCGGCAAGATCGGGCAACTGATCTGCGGCGAGAACACCAATCCCTTGGCACGCTATTCGCTGATGGCTCAGGGTGAGCAATTGCACATCTCGAGCTGGCCGCCGGTCTGGCCAACCCGCCGGCCGGCCGCGGGCGGCAACTACCACATCGCGGCGGCGACAAGGATTCGCGCTGCCGCGCATTGCTTCGAAGCAAAGGTGTTCGGCCTCGTCACCGCCGGCGTGCTCGACAAGGCGGCGCGCGACATGTTGGTGGCGCGCGATGCCTCGGCCGCCGCGGTGCTGGACGCCACGCCGCGCGCGGAAACCTTCTTCCTCGATCCGACCGGAGAGCAGATCGGCGACGCGCTGCGCGACGAGGAAGGCATCCTCTATGCCGAGATCGATCTCAACCGCTGCGTCGAGCCGAAACAGTTTCACGACGTGGTCGGCTATTACAACCGTTTCGATATCTTCGACCTCAGCGTCGATCGTCGCCGGCTCACCCCGGTGTCTTTCACCGGCGACGCGGCGACGACGGACGCGGCAACCGATACCCGACCCCACACCAAGATCGACGCCGGCGCGTGAGCCGGGCTTTGTCTCCAACCGCAATCCACCAGCCGATCCGGCGGTGACGAAACATGGAAGGTGAGTCATGAAGTTTGACCGTCGTCAGATCCTGCTCGGAAGCGCCGGCGCCGCCGCCAGCCTGATGCTTCCAGACGTCGCCTTGCTTTCAGGTGGCGCCGCCTGGGCACAGACACCGGCCAGCATCGGGACTTTTCCGGACGGCGTCACCGCGGACTCGGTCTTCGTCGGGTTGACCATCCCGCTCACCGGCGTGTTCTCCGGCGACGGCGGCGACCTCAAGCTCGGCTACGAGCTCGCCATCGCAGAAATCAATGCGGGCAGCGACGCCGCGAAAAAATGGGGCTTGCAGGGCAAGGGCGTGCTCGGCCGCCAGATCCGCTACAAGGTGTCCGACACCGAAGGAAAGCCCAATCTCGACGTGCAGAGCGCGACGCAGTTCATCCAGCGCGACAAGGCGATCATGCTGGCCGGCTCGGTGTCGAGCGCCAGCGCGATCGCGCTGGAAGAGCTCGGCTCGCGCGAAAAGGTGCTCTACATGGTCGGCATCGCCGGCTCCAACGACATCACCGGCAAGAACTGCCAGCGCTACGGCTTCCGCTCGCAGCAGAACGCCTACATGGCCGCCAAGGCGCTCGCGCCGGTCGTCGCCAAGGCGCTCGGCAAGAACATGAAGACCGCGTTCCTGGTGCCCGACTATACCTACGGTCATACGGTCTATGACAGCTTCGCAAAATTCTCCAAAGAGCAGGGCTGGCAGCAGGTCGCCAAGGAAGTCGTCCCGCTCGGCACCACCGACTATTCCTCGGCGCTGCTCAACATCGCCAACAGCGGCGCCGACGTGTTCGTCAACATCGCCTTCGGCGCCGATGCGGTGGCCTCCACCAAGCAGGCCGAGCAGTTCGGCGTGCTCAAGCGCATGAAGCTGGTGGTACCGAACCTGTCGTCGTTCCAGGACAAGGAGCTCGGCGCCGAGATCATGCAGGGCGTCTATGGCAGCTGCGACTTCTGGTGGACGCTGTCGGACCGCTATCCGCTCGCCAAGGGCTTCGTCGACGCCTTCGTCGCGCAGAACAAATATCATCCGCGCTGGGGCGCCCATATCGGCTACATGCAGACCTATCTCTGGGCGCTGACGGTCGAGCGCGTGAAGAGCTTCAATCCGGTCGAGATCATCAAGGCGATGGAAGCTTCGAAAGAGCAGCCTTACGAGACCACGATCGGCAAGGTGTATTTCCGCGCCGAGGATCACCAGATGGTGCGTCCGATCCCGATCCTGCGCGGCAAGGCGCCGGCCGAGATGACGAGCCCGGAGGATTATTACGAGATCGTCGACGTTGCCGACGGCGAAAGCGTGATGAATCCGCCGGACCAATTCGGCTGCAAGCTCGGCCCCTATACCTGAGCCATCATGATGCCGAGCTGGCCCGCCCTCGCCTCGCAGGCCTTCAACGGCCTGGCCCTCGGTTCGCTGCTGGCGCTCGTCAGCAGCGGCCTGACCATCATCCTCGGCACGCTCGGCGTGCTGAACTTTGCGCATGGCGCGCTGTTCGCCGTGGGCGCCTATGCCGCCGTCGTCATGCTGCAATATACGCAATCGTTCCTGCTCGCGATCGCGGTCGGCTGCGGCTTCATGCTGGTGCTCGGTTTCCTGCTCGAGCGCTTCATCATCCGCCTGTTCTACGACCGGCCGGATGAGGATCAGATCCTCGTCACCTATGGCGTCGGAATCGTGCTCGTGGAGTCCGTGCGCGCCATCTTCGGCGGCAACGCCCAGCGCGCGCCGACGCCGTCATGGGGACAGGGCGCCACCCAGCTCGGCTTCCTGATCTATCCGACCTACCGCCTCCAGCTCATTGCGATCATCGCGATGCTGCTGCTCGGCCTCTATCTCGTGCTCTACCGTACCTCGATGGGCCTCGTGGTTCGCGCCGGCATCGAGAACCCGCGCATGGTCGGCATCCTCGGCATCAATTTGCGGCGCACGTTCATGCTTGTGTTCGCGATCGGAATCGTCGCGGTCGGGCTGGCGGGGATGCTCTATGCGCCGGTCGTCGCCGTGACGCCGGACATGGGCGCCAACTTCATGGCGCAATCCTTCGTCGTGATCGTGCTCGGCGGCCTCGGCTCGTTCCCCGGCGCCGTGGTCGGCGGTCTCATTGCCGGCGAGATCATCAGCCTGACCAGCGCGTTCAACTCCTCCTATTCGGAGGTGATGCTCTATGCGCTGATGGCGCTGCTGCTGGTGCTGCGACCGCAGGGCCTGTTTGGCTCGGAAGGACGCGTATGAGCAGCGCGCGATCGGGCGGGCTGCGGAGCCATGTTCCGGAACTCGCAGTATTCGTCACGCTGGTGGCGGCGCCTCTTGTGCTGCCGCATCTCGGCTTCTCGATCGACCTGCAGACGCGGGTGCTGAACTGGGGCCTGATCGGGCTCGGCTTCGATATCCTGTTCGGGCTGGCCGGCCTGCTCTCGTTCGGCCAGGCCGCGTTCTACGGCGTCGGCGGCTTCGTCACGGCCTATCTGCTGGTCTCCGGCGTCCTGAAGAGCGTGTGGCTGGCGCTCGCCGCCGGCACGATATCGGCGGGCGCGTTCGGGCTCATCGTCGGCTGGCTCGCGGTGCGCCGCATCGGCATCTACTTCACGATGATTACGCTCGCCTTCGGCCAGATGGCCTATTTCATCGAGAATTCGCCGCTGTCGCACTATACGGGTGGCGAGAACGGCATTCCCGGTGTGCCGGTGCCCGTGCTCGGTTTCGGCGACCACGCCATCCGCATCGGCGCGGGCCTGCCGATGTATATTCTGTTCGCGGTGATCTTCTTCGCTGCTTACGTACTAGCGCGCCGCATCGTCCGCTCGCCGGTGGGCGCGATCCTGCTCGCCATCAAGGAGAACACGGCGCGTGTTGCGATGCTCGGCCACAACGTGCCGGCCTACAAGCTCGCCGCCTTCGTCATCGCCGCGCTCTATGCCGGGCTTGCCGGCGGTCTGCTCGGCTCGTTCCAGAGCTACATGCCGCCGGATGCGTTCTCGCTGGAAACCTCCGGCCAGCTGGTGGTCCAGACCATTGTCGGCGGCGCCAACACCTTGATCGGGCCGCTGGTCGGGGCCGCACTGTGGCTATGGCTGCGCGACAACCTCCAGCTCATTCCCGGCCTCACCACGCTGTGGAAGCTGGTACTCGGCATCGCGTTCATCGTGCTGGTGGTCGGCCTGCGTCGCGGCATCTGCGGCGAGATCATCCATTGGTGGAGCGAACGCCGAAGCCTCGCCGCACGGCAGGCCGCGGAAGCCGTGACCGAAGCGATCGAAGCCCGCGGGAGCGCGGCGACGACGGGATCGCGCCGGACGCACGACACTGCGCTGCCGCTGCCATCACCCCTCACCAGCGAGAGCGATATCGCCTTGGAAGCGTGCGCGCTGGCGCGGCACTATGGCGGGCTGAAAGCCGTCGACGGCGTCTCGTTCAGGGTGCGCTGCGGCTCCATCCACGCCGTGATCGGCCCGAACGGCGCCGGCAAGAGCACGCTGTTCAAGATGCTGCTCGACGAGGTCAGCCCGACCTCGGGCCATGTGCTGCTGTTCGGATCGCAGGTGACAGGCCACGGCGTCAGCCGCGCCGCACAGTTCGGCATCGCCAAGTCCAACCAACTCAACCAATTGTTTCCGAACCTCTCGGTGCGGAAGAATTTGCGCATCGCGGCGCTGGCGCGGCGCCGTGGGCCGCTGCGGATCGACCTGCTGCGCGCGGCCGACAGCCTGCCGGATGTGGAAGCCCAGATCGATGCGATCATGGCGCTGCTCGACCTCGGCGCGCGCGCCGATACGCCGACGCATATCCTGGCCTATGGCGAGAAGCGGCGGCTCGAGATCGGCATGGCGCTCGCCACCAGCCCGAAGGTGCTGTTGCTCGACGAGCCGCTCGCCGGCATGAGCCCGTCGGAGCGAATTGCGACCTGCGCGCTGATCCGCGACATCGCGAAAGCCTGCACCATCGTCATCGTCGAGCACGATCTCGACGCAATCTTCGGCCTCGCCGAGCACATCACGGTGCTCTATGAGGGCCGGCTGCTGGCCGACGGCACCGCCGACGAGATCCGCGGCAACAAGCAGGTCCAGGACGCTTATCTCGGAGGGCTTCACGCGCATGAGCCTGCTTGAAGTCGACCGCATCAACACGCTCTACGGCGATTCCCACGTGCTGTTCGACCTGTCGATCCGGGTCGAGGAAGGCGAGGTCGTAGCACTGCTCGGCCGCAACGGCGCCGGCAAGACCACGACGCTACGCTCGATCATGGGCGTGCTGACGCCGAAGAGCGGCGAGATCAGGCTCGGCGGCAAACCGATCAGCGGACTGGCGCCGTCCGCCATCGCCAATATGGGCGTACAGCTCGTGCCGGAGGAGCGCGCGATCTTTGGCGGCCTGACGGTAGAGGAGAACCTGCGCGTCGCCGCGTTGACCGCGCCGAATGCGTGGTCGTTCGAGCGCATCTACGGCATATTTCCGCGCCTGAAGGAGCGCCGCAAATCGCTAGGGAGGACGCTGTCAGGCGGCGAGCAGCAGATGCTCTCGATTGCGCGCGCGCTGATCCGCGATGCCCGCATCATCCTGCTCGACGAGCCCTTCGAGGGGCTGGCACCCCTGATCGTCCGCGATCTCGTCAACGTCGCCGCGGGCCTCGCGCGCGAAGGCCGCACCATGATCGTGGTGGAGCAGAACGTCGCCGCGGCGCTCAGCTTTGCCACCCGCGTCTACGGCCTCAACAACGGCCATGTGGTGTTCGAGGGCACCTCGGCCGAGCTCACCGCCAACCCGGACCTGGCGCGGGATTTCCTCGGCGTCGGCGCGTGACCCCGCGCGGACGGCTATTCCGCGAAACGACGCCGATTTGGTCGAAATGACTGCCCGGCGCCTCCCCGCAGCATGATTTTTCTTATTCCATCCAAGCAGTTGCACCACAGGGAAAGTTTATTCTACGTCGTATTGCTCAACCGACGAGATAAACCTAGATTCCCTGGACATGATTGATCCGCTCTATGTCGCCTCAGGATTCGGCGTCGGCCTGCTTGTCGGGATGACCGGCGTGGGCGGCGGCTCGTTGATGACGCCGCTGCTGATCCTGCTGTTCGGCGTCCATCCCGCCACCGCCGTCGGCACCGACCTGCTCTATGCCGCGGCGACCAAGACCGGCGGCAGCGTGGTGCATGGCTGGTCGCGCAGCGTGCACTGGCCGGCGGTGCTGCGGCTTGCCTGCGGCAGCATTCCCGCGAGCGCGCTCACGCTGTTCGTGCTGTGGAAGCTCGATCTCAACAGCGACGCCGAGCGCGGCCTGATCAATTTGGTGCTGTGCTTTGCGCTGCTGCTGACCGCCACGTCGTTGATTTTCCGCAAGTCGATCATGGGGCGCTATCGCCGGCGCCTCGAGCAGGTCGACGAGCGCACCACCGCCATTGCGACAATCTTCACCGGCATCGTGCTCGGTGTGCTGGTCTCGATTTCGTCCGTCGGCGCCGGCGCGGTCGGCGTGACCGTGCTGCTGCTGCTCTACCCGCGCCTGCCGATGGCGACCATCGTCGGCTCCGATATCGCGCACGCGGTGCCGCTGACGCTGGTGGCCGGGATCGGACACTGGATGCTCGGGTCGGTCGACTGGGGCCTGATGGGCGTTTTGCTGATGGGCTCGCTGCCCGGCATCATCCTCGGCAGCTACTGCGCGACCCGCGTGCCCGAAACGGTGCTGCGCCTGACGCTTGCCTGCGTCCTCGTCGTGGTCGCCGGCAAGATCCTGTTCGTGGAGTTGAATTTGTCATCCGCGATCGTGACGGCTTTGGCCTGGAGCCATTGAGACCCGACCGGGCGACGGAATCGTAGGGTGGGCAAAGCAGAGCGTGCCCACCATCTCTCTCAATCGCAGAAGCATGATGGGCACGGCGCTCTCGCGCCTTTGCCCACCCTACGGCATCGTAGCCGTTACTCCGCGGTCCAGCCGCCGTCGATCGACAGGTTGGTGCCGGTGATCTGCGCGGCATCATCGCCGCACAGGAACAACGCGAGGGCCGCGACCTGCTCGGACGTCACGAACTCCTTGGTCGGCTGGGCGTCGAGCAGCACGTCGTTGATGACCTGATCGCGCGTGAGGTTGCGGGCCTTCATCGTATCCGGGATCTGCTTCTCCACCAGCGGCGTCCAGACATAGCCGGGGCTGATGCAGTTGCAGGTGATCTTGTTGGTCGCTACTTCCAGCGCCACGGTCTTGGTCAGGCCGGCGATGCCGTGCTTGGCCGAGACGTAGGCCGACTTGAAGGGCGAGGCGACCAGCGAGTGCGCCGACGCCGTGTTGATGATGCGGCCCCAGCCCTTTTTCTTCATGCCGGGGATGGCGGCGCGGATGGCATGGAAGGCCGAGGACAGGTTGATCGCGATGATCTGGTCCCACTTCTCGATCGGGAATTCCTCGATCGGGGAGACGAACTGGATGCCGGCATTGTTGACGAGGATGTCGACCGAGCCGAAGGATTTTTCGCCGAGCGCGATCATCCCGGCGATTTCGACGGGCTTGGTCATGTCGGCGGGCGAATAGACTGCCTTGACGCCGAAATCGGACTCGATCTTCGCGCGCTCCTTCTCGATATCCTCGGGCGAGCCGAAGCCGTTGATGACGACGTTGGCGCCCGCGGCCGCGAAGGCGCGCGCATAGGCAAGGCCAATGCCGCTGGTCGAACCAGTTACGACGGCGTTCTTGCCTGACAGACTACCCATTTTATTCGCTCCTTTTTGGTGGGGGCACGGTGACGTCCCCCGTGAGATCGTAGGTCATCATGGTCTCGCCGGACTGCGGTCGCTCGAGCCAGTCCTTGTGGCGCATCGACAAATGCACGTCGCGCACGCCGCTTTCCCAGTGCTCGACCATGGCAACATGCGAGAAGTCGTAGTCCTTGGACGAGGATTCGTAGTTCTTGCTGCGATAGATCAGGTGCACCACGGTGACCGTGCTCTCACGAGATGCCTTGGCAAGGAACTCGACGGAAGGGTCGTTCTTGAGATAATCGGGCAATTTTGAAATCAGGTCGCGCACCGCCCTGCGGGCGTTGTGCACCTGCTTGTTCTTGTCGGTGTTCATCCGCGTGCGGCTGGAGAAGCGGATGTCCTTCTCGCGCTCCGTGGCCTCCAGCAGCGAGGTCGGCAAATCGCCGCGCGCGCTGAACAGATCCACCTGGAAGATCAGCATGTCGCGATCGACCTCGGCATCGAGCACGTAGTCGAGCGGCGTGTTGGAGGCGATACCGCCGTCCCAATAATGCTCACCCTCGATGACGACGGAAGGAAAGCCCGGCGGCAGCGCGCCGGAGGCCATGATGTGCTCCGGGCCAATCTTCTTGCCGAGCTTCTTGAACTCGTAATTGTCGAAATATTTGAAGTTGCCCGAGGTGACGCCGACCGCGCCGACCGACAGCCGTGTCTTCAAATCGTTGATGCGATCGAAGTCGACCAGCCGCTCCAGCGTCTTCTTCAACGGCGCGGTGTCGTAATAGCTCTGCGCCTGCGGGCTGCCCGGGGGCCAGAGCGGCGCGGGTGGAAGGCGCGGAGTGAAGAAGCCCGGCACGCCGAAAGTCGCGATCAGCGCGGCGCTCGTGGAGTTGAACAGCTCGCGGCTGTGATCGCTCTTGCCGAGAGGCTTCCACGGCACCGGCGCGGAGACCATCTCCCAGAATTCCTTGAGCCGCTTGACGCGGGTCGGGCCTTCATTGCCGGCGATGATGGCGGCGTTGACCGCGCCGATCGAGATGCCGGCGACCCATTCCGGCTCGAAGCCGGCATGGCACAGCGACTGATAGGCGCCGGCCTGATAGGAGCCGAGTGCGCCGCCGCCCTGGAGAACCAGGACGCGTTGCGCATTCGCGGGGACGCTGGCGGATTCCGGACTGGTGTGATCTGTCATATGGGATCAATAGCAGATGGCAGGCCACCGTGGGAGGAGTTCACGGCGGCGTCAATGTATCCCGGGATCAAGTCTGGCTTATCGGGGCTCGGTCGAGGCCAGGATCATGGTCCAGAACACCTTGTACTTGGTGCCCGGAGCATAGCTCGCCGCGATGCCCAATTTTGTGACACCGCCCTTGAGCATGTTGGCGCGGTGGGGGGGCGAGTCGCGCCAGCCGGAAAACGCTTCCGCCAGCGTATGATAGCCGGCGGAGATGTTCTCGACCGCCACGGTCGCCGGGTAGCCGCCGGCGGCAAGGCGTTTGGCCAGGGGCGCGCGGACGTCGTGGTCCATCTTGTTGGCCGCGGCCATGGCGTTGGACTGGGATTCGGCGAGCCGCATCAGATCGGGGTCGATGACGACGGTGCCGAGGGCGTTGTTCTGGCGGTACTGCGAGATCATGATTGCGGCCGCCTGCGCGTCCAGCTTGGAGCCAGGGACGGACATGTCGGCATACATCGACGGCTGCTGGACCGGCGGCTCATTGCCGGCACAGCCGGCGAGCAGCAAAGTGATGAGAATTGCGGCCGCAGCGCGCATGAATCGAGGCCCCCAGATGAAGGGCCGTTGTTGCATACCAACCGTGGCTGAAAGGTGAATTTTGAGGAAAATTTGACCTGTCGGAGGCCGCTCAGGCGCCCGCATATATCCGGTAGCGGCGCGGATTAAGGCCGATCGTGTCGCCGGCGCGCAATTCCCTGTCGCGGGGAGCGTCGATCTCGATGGTCTCGCCGCCCGACAGGGCGACCTCGGCGCGCTGCACCGGGCCGAAATTGCGGACGTGCTGGACGGCGCCCTCGAAGGTGCCGCTGCCGGGCGGACCGACCAGCATGTCATGTCGCCGCACGAACAGTTTTGACGCGCCAGGCGCAAGACCGTCGGCAGCAAGGGCGAGCGGTTGGTCGCCGAGCCTGATCACCCCGCCCTCGACCTGGATCGGCAGCTCGATGGATTCGCCGATGAAGCCGTGGACGAACGCGGTCGCCGGGGTCTCATAGACGTCATCGGGCGAGCCGATCTGCTCGATCCGGCCCTTGTCCATCACGACGACGCGGTTGGCGACTTCGAGCGCCTCCTCCTGGTCGTGGGTGACGAAGATCGAGGTGACGTTGATCTCGTGATGCAGCGAGCGCAGCCACCTCCGCAGCTCCTTGCGTACCTTGGCATCAAGCGCGCCGAAGGGCTCGTCGAGCAGCAGGATGCGCGGCTCGATCGCGAGCGCACGCGCAAGCGCGATGCGCTGGCGCTGGCCACCGGAGAGCTGGCTCGGATAGCGATCGGCGAGCCAGTCGAGCTGCACGAGGTCGAGCAGCTCTTTTACACGTGCACGGATCGCGGCCTCGTCCTTGCGGACCGCGCGCGGCTGGACGCGCAGGCCGAAGGCAACGTTCTCGAACACGGTCATGTGGCGGAACAGCGCGTAGTGCTGGAACACGAAGCCGACGTGACGTTCGCGCGCACCTTGCGCCAGCGCGTCTTCGCCGTTGAAGGCGACGTCGCCGGAGTCGGGCCAATCGAGGCCGGCGATGATCCGCAGCAGCGTGGTCTTGCCGGAGCCGGAGGGGCCGAGCAGCGCCAGCAGCTCGCCGTCATTGACCTTGAGGTCGACGCCGTCGAGGGCTTTAAAGCTGCCGAACTTCTTGACGAGATTTTTGACTTCAATGGTCATTGACGTCTTGTCCTTCGTCGAGGTGATGTTCGAGAACGGTCTTTGCGATCAGCGTGATCAGCGCCAGCATCGCCAGCAGCGAGGCGATCGCGAAGGCCGCGACGAACTGGTACTCGTTGTAGAGAATCTCGACCAGCAGCGGCATCGTGTTGGTCTCGCCGCGGATGTGGCCGGAGACGACCGAGACCGCGCCGAACTCGCCCATCGCGCGCGCATTGCAGAGCAGGACGCCATAGAGCACGCCCCATTTGATGTTGGGCAGCGTGACGCGGAAGAAGGTTTGCAAGCCCGAGGCGCCGAGCGAGACCGCAGCCTCTTCCTCCTGCGTGCCCTGCTCCTGCATCAAGGGGATCAGCGCACGCGCCACGAAGGGGAAGGTCACGAAGGTGGTGGCGAGCGCGATGCCGGGCACCGCGAACAGGATCTGGATGTCGTGATCCCGAAGCCAGCCGCCGAAATAGCCCTGCGCGCCGAACAGCAGCACGAAGACGAGGCCGGAGATCACCGGGCTCACCGAGAACGGCAAATCGATCAGCGTGATCAGGAAGGTCTTGCCCGGGAATTCGAATTTTGCGATCGCCCAGGCGGCAACGAGACCAAAGACGAGATTGAGGCCGACCGAGATCGCCGCCACCAGCAGCGTCAGCTTGATCGCGGATAATGCCTCCGGGTTGGCGAGCGCGGCGAAATAAGCGAGGATTCCCTTCGAGAACGCCTGCGCGAACACCAGAACCAGCGGCAGCACCACGAAGACGGAAAGGAACAGCACCGCCAGCGCAATGATGACGACGCGGACCGCGGGCGGTTCGGTGCGGAGGCTGTCGCGCGCCGCGGCGGCGTGCGCCCGCGCGCGCGCATCGGGCGGGGTCAGAGAGACGGGCTCTGCGATCTGCATCGTCATCGCATCCCCCTCAGCGCGCCGGAATCCGGCTCTGCGCCCAGCGCTGGAGCCGGTTGACGGCGAAGATGATGACGAAGGAGACGACGAGCATGACGACCGCAATCGCCGTCGCGTCGGCATAGCGGAATTCGGAGAGACGGATCACGATCAGCAGCGGCGCGATCTCGGAGACGTTGGGCAGATTGCCGGCAATGAAGATCACCGAACCATATTCACCGACCGCGCGGGCAAAGGCCAGCGCAAGTCCCGTGAGCAGCGCCGGCGCGAGCGAGGGCAGGATCACGCGGATGATGGTCTGCCAGCGACTGGCGCCAAGGCTACCCGCGGCCTCCTCGATCTCGGGATCGAGGTCCTGCAGCACCGGTTGCACCGTGCGCACCACGAAGGGAATGCCGATGAAGATCATGGCGACGAAGATGCCGACCGGCGTGAACGCCACCTTGATGCCGAGTGCGGCGAGCGGCGCGCCCAGCCAGCCCTTCTCGGCAAACAACGCGGTCAGCGCCACGCCGGCCACCGCCGTCGGCAGCGCGAAGGGCACGTCGACGATGGCATCGAAAATTCGGCGGCCGGGAAAGCGGTAGCGCACCAGCGCCCAGACGATGATGCTGCCCATCACGAGATTGACGCAAGCCGCCGCGAAGGCGAGGCCGAAGGAAACCCGCAGCGCATTCAGGGTGCGGCGGCTGGAGATGATGGCCCAGAACTGTTCCGGGCTCAGTTCCAACGATTTGACGAACAACCCGGCGAGTGGAATCAGGATGATGATGGACAGCCAGGACAACGTCAGTCCCATCGTGAGACCGAAGCCCGGAAGAGTCCGTCGTCGTGCTGCGGTTACGCTCACCAGGCCCCCTGTTGCCCCTTCGACAGCGCCCGATCAGTTCTTGTAGATCTGATCGAAGACGCCGCCGTCGGCAAAATGTTCCCTCTGTGCCTTGGTCCAGCCGCCGAAGACGTCGTCGATCGTGAACAGCTCGACCTTTGCGAAGGAGTTTTCATATTTTTTAGCGATCTCGGCATCGCGCGGACGATAGAAGTTGCGCGCGGCGATCTCCTGCCCCTCCTTGGTGTACCAGTACTGGAGGTAGGCGTCGGCGACATTGCGGGTGCCCTTTTTGTCGGCAACCTTGTCGACGATCGTAACCGGCGGCTCGGCGAGGATCGACAGCGGCGGTGCCACGATCTCGAATTTCTCCGGACCGAACTCCTTCAGCGCGAGATAAGCCTCGTTCTCCCAGGCGAGCAGTACGTCGCCGACGCCGCGCTCGACAAAGGTCACTGTCGCGCCACGCGCGCCGGTGTCGAGCACCGGCACCTGCTGGAACAGCTTTCCGATGAACTCCTTGGCCTTGTCGACCGAGCCGTATTTCTTCTGCGCAAAGCCCCAGGCCGCCAGATAATTCCAGCGCGCGCCGCCCGATGTCTTCGGGTTCGGCGTGATCACGGCAACGCCCGGCTTGAGCAGATCGTCCCAGTCCTTGATGACCTTGGGATTGCCCTTGCGCACCAGGAACACGATGGTCGAGGTGTAGGGTGATGAATTCTGCGGCAGACGCTTCTGCCAGTCGGCCGCGGTAAGACCCTTGCCGGCGATGGCGTCGATGTCATAGGCGAGCGCCAGCGTCACCACGTCGGCCTGCAATCCGTCGATGACCGCGCGTGCCTGGGAACCGCTGCCGCCATGCGACTGCTTGATCTCGACGCTCTTGCCGGTTTCCTTCTGATAGGCAGCCGCGAACGACTTGTTGAACTCGGCATAGAGCTCGCGCGTCGGATCGTACGACACGTTCAAGAGGTTGATATCAGCAGCGAAAGCCGCGCTTGCCAACAAACCCGTCGCGAGAAGTCCTGCAGCGAGCGGAACGATACGGCGCATCATGTCCATCTCCATTCACTTCGATGACGTCAATGTCAGCGAAGGCATGCAGGCGAAACTCGTGGCGAAACGCTCTCAAGTCAACGGAACCGGATTTTCTTGTTCGCTAGCTCGCAGCGCGGCTGTGCTACGAAGTCTTCATCGTGTGGATGCCGCATTCTGTCTTGGCCCGTCCGCGCCAGCGACCGGCGCGCTCATCCTCGCCCGCAGTCGTTCTGCTCGTGCAAGGCATACACCCAACCGACAGAAAACCGGAGGCGGCCAGTGGATGACGCGGCAATTTGGCGCGGACGAAGATCGCCTCGAGTTCCTCGCGCGACACATTGGCGAAGGGATTGAACTTCAGCCGCGCGCCGTCGTCCTCGACCACGGAAATGCCGGTCCGCGCATTGCCCTGAAAGCGCTTGCGGCCGTTGAGCCAGGCATCGAACGGTTTTAGCGCGCGCGCCAGCGGCTCGACTTTGCGAATGCGGCAGCAGGCGTCGGGATCGGAGAACCAGAGGTCGCGATCGGCATCCTCGCGCGACAGCGTCTCTTCCGCTGGCTTGATTGAGCGAACATCCTTCAAGCCGAGCGTTGCGATCAGCGTGTCGCGATAGGCCAGCGTCTCCTCGAACAGCCAACCGGTATCGAGGAAGATCACCGGAATCGCCGGATCGACGTCCGCCATCACCTTGAGCAGCGTCGCCGATTCCGTGCCGAAGGACGACACCAGCGCAAGCTTCTCGCGCCCGACCGTCTTCAGCGCCGCGGCAATGACTTCCGCGGGCGAGGCATCGCGCAAGGCGCGATCAAGCTCCTCCGCCGAGGGCAGCGCAGAGACGGACACTGACGAGACCTGGGGCGCGACTGCGTTCACGTGCCGACACCCTCGGAGTGACGCAGCTGCATGCGCCGGTGCAGCGCCGTGATGCGACCATCGCCGGTCGGCTGATAGAACACCGAATAGCGTTTTGCGGTCAGCATGAAGGCTTCCGCGTCGGCCTGCTTCTTGACCTCGAAGGAATCGAAGCCGGCGCGCAGCATGAACACGAACTGATCGCGCAGCACCTGACCGGTGGCACGCAGATCGCCGCGATAGCCGTAACGCTCACGCAGCAGCCGCGCCTGGCTGTAGGCGCGTCCATCGCGGAAGTTCGGGAACACCAATGCAACGGTGGCGATCTTGCCGAGATAGGGCACGAGCTCCGCGATGTCGCGGTTGTTCGGCCAGATCACGCCGACCTTGCCAGCTCGCTTGAGCAGCGCATCGGCATCGCTCAGGAAGCGCTCGGCCGGCACCAGGATGTCGCCGCTCTCGGGCAGCGGCGTGTCGACGGCGAGTTTCACAAAACTGTCGTCGGCGATCTTTCCGCCGTTAACGAGTGGCATAGACGCGCTCCTTGAAGGGTTCGACGCCGAGGCGTTTTACGGTGTCGACGAACAGCTCCTCCGGACGCTCGCGCAGCGCCAGATAGGCTTCCACGATGTCCTCGACGACGTCGGCGACCTCGTCGAACTTGACGCCGGGGCCGATGAGGTTGCCGAGCGCGGCGCTCTCGTCGGCACGGCCGCCGATAGTGATCTGGTAGACCTCCTCGCCGTTCTTCTCGACGCCGAGAATGCCGATATGGCCGACATGATGATGGCCGCAGGCATTGATGCAGCCGGAGATGTTGATGTGGAGACGGCCGATCAGATTGGCCAACTCGTGATTGGCAAAGCGCCGCGTCAGCTCCTGCGCGATCGGGATCGAGCGCGCATTCGCCAGCGAGCAGTAATCCAGACCCGGGCAGGCGATGATGTCGGTGATCAGATTGACGTTCGGCGTCGCGAGGCCAAGCTTGTCGAGCGCCTTCCACAGTGCCGGCAGATCGCGCTTGGCGACATGCGGAAGAGCCAGATTCTGCTCGTGGCCGACGCGAAGTTCACCGAAGGAGTATTTGTCGGCGAGATCGGCCAGCGCATCCATCTGCTCGGCGGTCGCATCGCCCGGAGGCGCGCCGATCGGCTTCAGCGAGATCGTGACGATGGAGTAGCCCGGGTTCTTGTGCGGGGCGACCGAGTTCTTGCGCCAGGCTTCGAAATCAGGCTCGGCTGCGGCCTGCCGCAACTCGTCAGGCATGTGCGGCAGCTTCTCGTAGGCGGGATAGATGAAGCGCGAGCGGATATCCTCAATCACCTCGTCGTCGATCTGGAGCGAGGAGTTACGAAGGTGCTGCCACTCCTCCTCGACCTCGCGGGAGAATTTCTCGATACCTAGCTCGTGCACCAGGATCTTGATCCGTGCCTTGTAGATGTTGTCGCGGCGGCCGTACTGATTGTAGACGCGCAGGATCGCCTCGATATAGCTCAGGAGATCGCGGCCGTGGACGAAGTGCTTGATGGTCTTGCCGATGAACGGCGTGCGACCCAAGCCGCCGCCGACCAGCACCTCAAAACCGGTCTCACCCTTCTCGCTCTTGATCAGGCGCAGGCCGATATCGTGGACCTTGATCGCCGCGCGATCGTGGTCCGACGCAGTGATGGCGATCTTGAACTTGCGCGGCAGGAACGAGAATTCCGGATGCAGCGTCGTATGCTGGCGGATCAGCTCCGACCAGATGCGGGGATCCTCGATCTCGCCGGGCGCGACACCGGCCCACTGGTCGGACGTGACGTTGCGCATGTTGTTGCCGGAGGTCTGCATCGCGTGGATGCCGACCTCCGCGAGGTCGGCCAGCGCATCCGGGAGGTCCGAAAGCTTGATCCAGTTGAACTGGATGTTCTGGCGCGTGGTGAAATGGCCGTAGCCGCGGTCGTATTTGCGCGCGACATGGGCAAGCTGCCGCAACTGGTTCGACGCCAGCGTCCCATAGGGGATGGCGACGCGGAACATGTAGGCGTGCAGTTGCAGATAGACGCCGTTCTGCAAGCGCAGCATCTTGAATTCGTCCTCGGTGAGTTCGCCCGAAAGGCGGCGCTGCACCTGGTCGCGGAATTCCGAGACGCGCTCGTTGACAAGCGTGCGGTCGATTTCGTCGTAAGCATACATTGAAGCGTGCCTTAACCCTGAGCCGGCAGCTCGATGGTGACGCCGGCCTTGCGAATCTGTTCGCGCAGGTTGCCCGGCTCGATCACACCATCATCGCCGACCTGCACCGGTGCGATATAGGGACCGATCGCGCCGACGTCATCGGCAACGGCCTCGGCGAGCAACACTTTCGCCTCGTCGGAGTTGCGCACGATTGCGGCATCGGCCAGCTCCGCCGACCAGCCCTTGTTGGCGGTGCGGTAGACGACGATGCCGTCCCAGGTGCGGTTGGCGGTCACGATGGAGGGACCGGCGATCTTGATTTTCTGTTGCAGTGGGGAGGTCATTCGGCAGCATCCAGGAGGTCAGAGATGATTTGCTTGGGTGTTTGGCGGCGAAGCGAACCGGCATGCCGGACCACGTCGCCGATGATGAGGATGGCAGGACCGCCATGGGTCCGCTGCACCAGCTCGGGCAGGTCGCGCAGCGTACCGATCGCGCCCTGCGCATCCGGACGCGTGACGCGGGCGAACACACCGACCGGCGTCTCCGGCGAGCGGCCGGCGGCGAACAGGCCGGCGCGGATGGCGGGTGCAGCGCTCATGCCCATGTAGACCACGACTGTCATTCTGGTGTCGGTCAGCGTCGACCAGTCCACCGCTTCCGCATCGCGCGCCTTGTGCGCGGTGAGGAAGGTGATGCGGGTCGCTTCATGACGGTAGGTGAGCGGCACCTCGAAATCGGCGGCACCGCCGAGGCCCGCGGTGATGCCGGGAATGATCGAATAGGCGATGCCGGCGGCGCGCAGCGCTTCGACCTCTTCGCCGCCGCGGCCGAACACGAAGGGATCGCCACCCTTGAGACGCACGACGCGCTGGCCGGATTGCGCGGCCTCGATCATGCGCTTGTTGATGGCATCCTGGCCGATGCCGGGCTTGCCGATACGGCGACCGACAGCAACCCGCGTGGTATCGCGGCGGATGCGGTCGAGAATCTCGGGCGAGACCAGTTCGTCATGAAAGACGATATCGGCATCCTGCAACGCGCGCAGCGCCTTGATGGTGAGCAGATCGGGATCGCCGGGACCCGCGCCGACCAGCACGACCGAGCCTTCCGGCTTGTCGGCGCGCGCGAATTCGGACGGATTGGAAATCGCCTTGAGCGCCGCATCCGCCTCGTCCTTGCGGCCGGCGAGCACGGCGGCGCCGATCGGACCGTCGATCACGCGCTCCCAGAAGCGGCGGCGCAGCGGAAACTCGGCAATGCGCTCGTTAATGGATTTGCGGAAGCCGCCGATGAACTCGGCGAGCTCGCCGATGCGCGCCGGCAGCAGCGCCTCGATCTTCTCGCGCACGCGCCGTGCCACCACCGGCGAGGTGCCGCCGGTGCCGACCGCGACCACGACGTCGTCGCGGTCGACGATTGCCGGGAAGATGAAGCTGGAATGTTCGAGATCGTCCATGACGTTGACGGGCAGGCCGAGCGACTTCGCCCGCGCCGACATCGCCACACCGACGTCGCCTGCGCCCGCGCAGACGACGGCGATGACACCTGAGAGATCGGCGGTCAGCGGATCGCCGGCCGCGATCTCGATGCGCGCCGCCTCCCCAAGGCCCAGATCCTGATTGCCGTCGATCGCATGCACGCGGAGGCACGCGCCGGCAGCGGCGAGCACGCGCAGTTTTGCGCGCAAAAGCTCACCCGCGCCGATGAGGACCACCGGACCGGCCTTGAGATCGAGGAACACCGGCAAGAACCGCATGCGATACTCGCTTCCCCCACATCCGGGGTTGACTGGAATTATTTTCTATATATGTGTCGTTTCGAGCGCGCAAAGAGAAAATTTCTTCTTCTCTTCCGCAGTGCAACTATAGAATTTTCGCCTCCAAACGCAAAGTGGCAGAGATGCATCTTCTCAGGACCGATTCCGGTGCAGATGGACGGGACTCCCGCCCCCCCGTTTCCGAGCAAATTCCAGTCGGGCTGACCACCCCCAGCATGGACCATCTGGACCAGTTGGAGGCGCAGAGCATCTACATCTTCCGCGAGGCGTTTGGCCGTTTGAAGAAGATTGCCCTGCTGTGGTCGCTCGGCAAGGACTCCAATGTGATGATCTGGCTGGCGCGCAAGGCGTTCTTCGGCCGGCTGCCGTTCCCGGCCCTCCATGTCGATACCGGCAAGAAGTTTCCGGAGATGTACCGCTTCCGCGACCATTACGGAAAAGAGTGGGACCTGGACCTGCGCGTCGAGCCCTGCCCGCCCATCGATGCCGTCGACCCAACACTGCCGCCAGCTGCCCGTTCCGCCGCGCGCAAGACCGAGGGCCTCAAGATGGCGCTCGGCAAATACGGCTTTGATGGCCTGATCGCCGGCATCCGCCGCGACGAGGAAGCCACCCGCGCCAAGGAGCGCGTGTTCTCGCCGCGCGGTCTCGAAGGCAATTGGGACGTGCGCGACCAGCCGCCGGAGTTCTGGGATCATTTCAATGCGTCGCCGCCGCAGGGCGCTCACTTACGCATCCATCCGATCCTGCATTGGACCGAGTCCGATATCTGGGCCTACACCAAGCGCGAGAACATCCCGATCATCCCGCTCTATCTCTCGCAAAACGGCAAACGTTACCGCTCGCTGGGCGATCAGGACATCACCAATCCGGTCGCTTCGACCGCGTCGAACATCGACGAGATCCTGATCGAGCTCGAGCAGACCAAGGTGCCGGAGCGCGCCGGCCGTGCGCTCGACCACGAGACCGAGGACGCCTTCGAGCGCCTGCGCGTCGCCGGCTATCTCTGATTCCCAAGGACGCGAGCGCGATATGAACATGATCGTCACCCCGGCCTCGCCCGCCACCCCGAACGGCACGACGTCGATGCCAAATGGCACGACGAGACCGCAGGTCCGCATCGTCATCGTCGGTCATGTCGACCACGGCAAGTCGACGCTGGTCGGTCGTCTCCTGCACGAGACCGGCAGCCTCCCCGACGGCAAGCTCGAGATGCTGAAGGCCGTCAGCGCGCGGCGCGGCATGCCGTTCGAATGGTCGTTCCTGCTCGACGCGCTCCAGACCGAGCGCGACCAGGGCATCACCATCGACACCACGCAGATCCGATTCCGCACCAATTCGCGCGACATCGTGCTGATCGACGCGCCCGGCCACGCCGAATTCTTGCGCAACATGATCACCGGGGCGTCGCAGGCCGACGGCGCAGTGCTGATCATCGACGCGCTCGAAGGCGTGCGCGACCAGACCCGGCGGCACGGCTATCTGCTGCATCTGCTGGGCGTGAAGCAGGTCGCGGTCGTCGTCAACAAGATGGACCGCGTCGACTTCTCCGCCGATCGCTTCAAGGAGATCAGTGACGAGATCTCGGCGCATTTGCAGGGCCTCGGCGTCAAGCCCACGGCCGTGATCCCGATTTCCGCGCGTGACGGCGACGGCGTCGCCGAGCGTACCGACCGGATCGGCTGGTACAAGGGACCGACCGTGGTCGAAGCGCTGGATCAGCTCGAACCGGCGCGGCCGCTGGAAGCATTGGCGCTGCGGCTGCCGGTGCAGGCGATCTACAAGTTCGACGACCGCCGCATCGTCGCGGGCCGGATCGAATCCGGCAGCCTGATTGCCGGCGACGAGGTCGTGATCATGCCGGCCGGCAAGATCGCGAAGATCAAGACGGTCGAAAGCTGGCCGGTGACGCCGGTCGCTGGACGCCAAGGCGCAGGCCGCTCGGTCGGCATCACGCTCGACCGCGAATTGTTCCTCGAGCGCGGCGACATCATCGCGCATGCCAACGCCGCCCCGCGCGAGACCCGGCGGCTGCGTGCGCGCATCTTCTGGCTGCACGACAAGCCGCTCGCCAAGGGCGACCAGTTGCTGGTCCGCTGCGGACCGAAGGAAAGCCGCGCCACCGTCGTCGCCATCGAGAAGGCCGTCGATCCCGGCGAGCTGTCGAGCGTCGAGAACAAGGCGATCGGCCGCAACCATGTCGGCGAGATCGACATTTCCCTCTCCAATCCGATCGCGACCGATCCCTACACCGAAAATCCGCGCACCGGCCGTCTGGTGATCGAGGTCTCCGGGCGCATCGCCGGCGGCGGTCTCGTGCTGTCGGTCGATGCCGGCCAGCGTGCCGTGCCTGTCGACATCGTGCCGGTGGAATCCGCGCTGCGGCTGGATGAGCGCTCCGCGCGCTATCGCCACAACGGCGCCGTGGTCTGGCTCACCGGCCTGCCGGCCTCCGGCAAGTCGACCTTGGCCAAGGCACTGGAGCGGCGTCTCTTCACCAATGGCGGCTCGCCGATCCTGCTCGACGGCGACACGCTGCGTGCGGGCCTCAACAGCGATCTCGGCTTCTCCGCCGCCGACCGCAGCGAGAACATCCGCAGGCTTGCGGAAGTCGCGACGCATCTCGCCCGCAATGGCCATATCGCCATCGTCGCGGCCGTCTCGCCTGCCCGCGAAGACCGCGCCACCGCCCGCCGCATCGCCGACACCGCGTTCCGTGAGATCCATGTCGCGACGCCGGCCGGAATCTGCGAGGAGCGCGACCCCAAGGGCCACTACAAGAAGGCCCGCGCCGGCGCGCTTGCCTCCTTTACGGGCATCGGCAACGATTACGAGACGCCGCAGGCCGCCGAGCTCGTGATCGATACCTCGGCACGGACGGTTTCGGATGCGGCCGACGAGATCGAGCAGATGCTGAAGACAACCGGCGTGCTGTTCGACGAAGTCGTGGACCTCGCCGCGAATATTTGAGGCTGTCCTGGTCCCGCTGTCGTCGTCCGGCTTGACCGGGCGACCCAGTATTCCACCGACAGCAGTGATTGAGCCGAGAAGCCGCGGCGTACTGGATTCCCCGCCTTCGCGGGGAATGACAGCGGTGCGTGGGGCCCCGCCCATTCCTTGACATTTTGACAGACGTTGGGGGTCTTCTCACCGCCCCGATTTTGGGGCTAATAGGTCCTGAAAGCTGCCCCGCGTGGGCGCATTTTGCTGCTGTCGGGTCAAAGCAGCCAAAAACAGCCATTTCCAACAAGAAAGACCATCATGAAACGCGTCGATGCCCACGGATTGAGAATCGCTCCCGTCCTGTTCGATTTCATCGCCAAGGAAGCGGCCCCGAAAACGGGGATCGCGCCGGATGCGTTCTGGGCAGGCGTCGCAGGCATCATCAGGGAATTGGGGCCGAAGAACCGCGCGCTGCTCGCCGTGCGTGACACGCTGCAGGCCAAGATCGACGACTGGCACCGCGCCAGCAAGGGCAAGGCGTTCGACCTCGACGTCTATACCGCGTTCCTGAAGGAGATCGGCTATCTCGTCCCGGAGCCGGCGACGCAGAAGGTCGAGACCGCCAATGTCGACGAAGAGATCGGCAAGATCTGCGGTCCGCAGCTGGTCGTGCCGCTGACCAATGCACGCTACGCGCTGAACGCGGCGAATGCGCGCTGGGGTTCGCTCTATGATGCCTTCTACGGCACCGACGCGATCCCGCACGATCAGTCCGAGAGCGGCAAGGGCTACAACAAGGCGCGCGGCGACAAGGTGATCGCGAAGGCAAAAGCCTTCCTCGATGCCGCCGCTCCGCTGGCGACCGGCAGCCACACCGACGTCACCGCCTACAGCGTCGTCGCGGGCCAGCTCGCGGTGAAGCTGAAGAGCGGCAACGCCACCGCGCTGAAGAACGCCGTGCAGTTCGCCGGCTTCCAGGGCGATGCGGCCGCGCCGAGCGCGGTGCTGCTCGCCAATAACGGCCTGCATGTCGAGGTGAAGATCGACCGCAGCAGCGTTATCGGCAAGGACGATCCGGCCGGCGTCGCCGACATGATCATGGAATCTGCCGTGTCGACCATCCTCGACATGGAGGACTCGGTTGCCGCTGTCGATGCCGAGGACAAGGTGCTGGTCTATCGCAACACGCTCGGCCTGATGAACGGCACGCTGTCGGCGGACTTCGAAAAAGGCGGCAAGACGCTGACGCGTTCGCTCAACGCCGACCGCTCCTACAAGACGCCTGATGGCAAGGGCGAAGTAAAGCTGCACGGCCGCAGCCTGCTCTTGATGCGCAATTGCGGTCACCACATGTTCACCGACGCGGTGCTGGACGACAAGGGCGAAGAGATTCCGGAAGGCCTGCTCGATGCCGCCGTGTCGGGGCTCCTTGCCATTCATGACTTGAAAGGCGGCTCCAAGACCAAGAACAGCCGCACGGGATCTGCCTATATCGTCAAGCCGAAGATGCACGGCCCCGACGAAGTGTCGCTGACCTGCGAGATATTCGATCACGTCGAGAAGATGCTAGGGCTGCCGGAGAACACGCTCAAGGTCGGCATCATGGACGAGGAGCGGCGCACCACCGTCAATCTCAAGGCCTGCATCCAGCGCGCCTCCAAGCGCATCATGTTCATCAACACCGGCTTCCTCGACCGCACCGGCGACGAGATCCACACCTCGATGGAAGCGGGTCCGATGATCCGCAAGAACGAGATGAAGGCGCAGGCCTGGATCAAGGCCTATGAGGACTGGAACGTCGACATGGGCCTGATCGACGGCCTGCCCGGCCATGCCCAGATCGGCAAGGGTATGTGGGCTGCGCCCGACAAGATGGCGGACATGCTGACGCAGAAGCTCGCGCATCCGCAGGCCGGCGCCACCACCGCGTGGGTGCCCTCGCCGACGGCTGCGACCCTGCATGCGCTGCACTACCATCAGGTCAACGTGACCGCGCGGCAGCAAGAACTGACCAAGGGCGGTCCACGCGCAAAGCTGTCCGACATCCTCACCATTCCGGTGTCGCAGTCGAACTGGGCGCCCGACGACGTCAAGCAGGAGATCGACAACAACTGCCAGGGCATCCTGGGTTACGTCGTGCGCTGGATCGACCAGGGCGTCGGCTGCTCCAAGGTGCCTGACATCCACGATGTCGGCCTGATGGAAGACCGCGCGACATTGCGCATCTCCAGCCAGCATCTTGCCAACTGGCTGCACCAGGGCGTCATCACCGAAGCGCAGGTGATGGAATCGCTCAAGCGCATGGCCGTCGTCGTCGACAACCAGAACGCTGGCGATGCCATCTACAAGCCGATGGCGCCCGCCTTCGACGGTGTCGCCTTCAAGGCGGCCAGCGACCTCATCTTCAAGGGGCGCGAGCAGCCGAACGGTTACACCGAATACATCCTCACCGCGCGCCGCCGCGAGGCGAAGGCGGCGGGTTGATTGCGATCATTCGAACACCGAAAGCCCCGGCTCGCGCCGGGGCTTTTTTGTTTGAGCAGCAGCCCGCTAGAACACCGCGAGATATTTCAGCAACGACACGATGCCGATGATGATGACAACTACGCGCGCGATTTGCTTGGCGCGGCCGTCCATCGGCAGCATGTTGATGAGATAAAGCACGAGGATGATGACGAGAAAGGTGACGAGTACGCCGACCAACATTGCAAGGCCCCCTTCAGGCAAATTGCTACCGGTCTCTTAACGTCCATCTCCCATGCAGGTTCCACTCAGGCAACCCACTGCAACTTCTAGTATTTCCGTACTTATACGGCTGGAACCGCTGCCTAAAACTTTACCCTTTTCCTTTCAGATGCAGAAACCGTTTGGGCTCCGCGCCGCAAACGGCATGTCATTGCCGAACTGCCGCGCCCCCCGTTTGTCGATGTTGCCGGGCGTCTTCGCGAACTTTGAATTGGGAATTTTGGGGGAACTTCGATGTTGAATCGTTTGACCGTATCCGCGCTGCTGAAGGCGGTGATCGCGATCACATCGGTCTGTGTGGTGATCGCGCTCTCGCTCACCGCCTACGAGTCCTGGGGGCGCCTGAAGACCGCCAACCGCATCTCGCAGATTGCGGACGCCTCCGCCGATCTGTTCAAGGCGATGCACAATCTGCGCACAGACCGCTCGACGACCAACCGGCTTCTCAACTCGACCGAGCCGATGGATTCCGAGATCGAGAAATATCTGCGCGCGATCCGGGACGCCGAGATGCCGGCGATGGCACGCGCGCTGGAGCTGCTGCCCGCCATGGAAT
Source organism: Bradyrhizobium sp. OK095 (assembly GCF_900109945.1). Taxonomy (GTDB): domain Bacteria; phylum Pseudomonadota; class Alphaproteobacteria; order Rhizobiales; family Xanthobacteraceae; genus Bradyrhizobium. Next base: position 157,276 of record NZ_FOBX01000013.1, on the reverse strand, counting down.
TTCCGCAGTCGAGCACGTTGGTGCCGGAGCTCGCGCGTCTGTACAAATCGGCGAGCGAGCAGCAGAAGCAGTTTTGGGAAGATGTGGCCAAGCCGAAGGGCCAGCGCCGCGCGGGCCTGCCGAAGGAATACATGGAGACGACGCAAGGCCTGCTCGAGACGCTGGACAGGCTCTCGAACGTTCTGGCCGCAACCGTCAACCACCAGGACGCGGCGATCGACCAGTTGCTCTCGATCAAGCAGAACGCCTGGCTGCTCCGCAATACCGCGGGCGAAGCGTCGCTGATCGTCTCGACCGGTCTCAACGCCGGCCGCATCACGCCGGAGGCCCGTCTCGCCTATAGCCAATTCGTCGGCGGAACGACCGCGATGTGGCAGGCGCTGGAATTGTCGACGTCCGGCATGCAACTGCCGCCGGCGCTGTCGTCAGCCATGGCCGCCGCCAAGACCGCCTATTTCGAATCGCAATATCTGGCGCTTCGTGATCGCCTCGCCAACACGCTCGCCAACGGCGAAAAGGCTGAAATGACAGCGAACCAGTGGACCCCGGTCACGGTGGGACGCCTTTCCAGCGCGGTTGCCGTGGCCGAGAGCGCACTGGATGCCGCCAAGGGCCATACGCTGGACCAACGCGACGCAGCTCAGCGCGCGCTGATCGTGCAGCTCGTGCTGCTGGCGCTCGCGATCGGGCTTGCCGCCGGTGCCATCATGCTGGTCAGCCGCCGCGTCATCACCCCGCTCAACACCATCCGCGATGCCATGCTGAAGGTCGCCGGCGGTGATCTCGCCGTCGACAGCGGCTATCTCGATCGCCAGGACGAGATCGGCGCGCTTGCCGGCGCACTGGAAACTTTCAAGCAGCAGGCGACCGACAAGCTCAAGATCGAGGAGCACGAGCGCGAGCGCAATGTCGGCGCCTCCGCGCGCCAGCGCGCGATCGAATCCTATGTCGGGGAGTTCGAGGGCGCGGTGCGCAAGACGCTCGGCGAATTGAGCGAAGCATCCGGCGAGATGCGCAAGACCTCAGGCGATCTCTCAAACGTGTCGCGTCAGACCAATGACCGGGTCCAGACGGCCGGCAAGGCTTCGAACGACGCGTCCATGAGCGTCGATAGTGTCGCCGCGGCCGCCGAGGAACTCTCCGCCTCGATCAACGACATCAGCCAGCAGGCCGCGCATGCCGCAGGCATCGCCAGCCGCGCCGTGACCCAGGCGCGCGAGACCGACGGCACCGTGCAGGGATTGCAGAAGTCGGCCGGCCGCATCGGCGAGGTCGTCGGCCTGATCAACACCATCGCGCAGCAGACCAATTTGCTGGCGCTCAACGCCACGATCGAAGCCGCGCGCGCCGGCGAAGCCGGTCGCGGCTTTGCCGTGGTGGCCTCGGAGGTGAAGTCACTGGCGAGCCAGACCGCGAAGGCGACGGAAGAGATCTCCGAGCAGATCGCCGACATCCAGAAGGTCGCGGGCGACGCCATCAACGCGATCCAGACCATCGGCGGCATCATCGGCGAAGTGAACGAGGTCGCGACCGCAATCGCCGCCGCCGTGCAGGAGCAGGGCGCGGCGACCCAGGAGATCACCCGCAGCACCCAGTTCGCCGCGCAGGGCACCAAGAACGTCACGGACAACATCACCGGCGTGAAGGCCAATGCGGACGCCGCCGCGGCCGCGGCCGACAACGTCAAGCATGCCTCCGAGATGCTGGAGACGCAGAGCCGCCAGCTCGGCCATGAGGTCAGTGACTTCCTCGGCAAGATTCGCGCAGCATAAAGTTGCGGGGCGTCGCCCGTAATTATACGGCAAATTATACGGCAAGAACACTGTCTAAGTTTTTACCCTTTTCAGGCCAAATGCGCTTCGAGCGCTTGCCTTAAGGCAGGCGCGTTCATCGCGCGCATCCCTTGGTTTCGAAGTTCGTGGGGGCTGCCGTTCGGGGCCACGAACTTCGAAACGCGTACCGGGGTGTCCGATGCTCAATCGCCTGTCCGTATCCACGCTGCTGAAGGCGGTGATCTCTTCCACTGCACTCATCGTCGTCATCGGTTTCTCGCTCAACGCGTGGAGTTCGTATACCCGATTGCAGCAGGCCAACCGTATCGTGGCAATCGCAGCGGCGTCCGCCGATGTCTTCAAGACAATGGCCAACATCCGCGCCGACCGCTCAACCACCAACCGGCAGCTGACCAGCGACGTCCAGGTTGATGCCGAGATCGAAAAATATATCCGCGGCATCCGCGACGAGCTGATGCCGGCGCTGGCCCGCGCGATCGACATCCTTCCTTCGATTGATATCCCGCAGCGCGACGCGATCGTTTCCGATCTGGCCCGCCTCAACAAGGCGCTGCTGGCGCAACAGGCCGAGTTCTGGACCGAGGTCGCCAAGCCAAAAGCCTCGCGCCGCGCGGCGCTCGCCAAGGAATATCTCGAGAGCGAGGACGGGCTGATGACCATCCTCGAAAAGCTGTCACCGGTGCTGGCGGCGAGCGTCAACCATCAGGACGCCACCATCGACCAGCTGCTGATGATCAAGCAGATGGCCTGGCTGCTGCGCCAGAACGCCGGTGAATCCTCTGTCATCGTCGGCAACGCATTGAGCAGCGGCAAGATCGCGCCTGACGCTCAGCTCGCCTTCACGAAATTCGTCGGTGCAACCGATGCCGCCTGGAGTGCGATCGAGCTTGCCGCAACCGGCATGCAACTCCCGCCCGCGCTCTCCGCCGCCATGAGCGAAGCCAAGTCGGTCTATTTCGACCCGCAATATACCGACACACGCGATGGAATCATCGCGACGGTCGCCAAGGGCGAGAAGCCGTCGATGACGGCCAATCAGTGGAGTCCCTACTCAGTCAGCCGCATGGCGAGTGCAATCAGGCTCGCTGACGCTGCGCTCGCCGCTGCCGGGGAACACGCCGCCAACCAGCGCGCCGGCGCGCTCCAATCCTTGCTCGTCCAGTTGGCTCTGCTCGTGGCCGCGATCGTGTTGACCGGAGCTGCGATGCTGGCGGTCAGCCGCCGCGTGATCACGCCGCTGCACCGGATTCGCGACGCGATGCTCAAGGTCGCCGGCGGCGATCTCGGCGTCGACAGCGGCTATCTCGACCGCCAGGACGAGATCGGCTCGCTCGCCGGCGCGCTTGAAACCTTCAAGCAGCAGGCGATCGACAAACTCAAGATCGAGGAGCAGGAGCGCGAGCGCAATGCCGGCGCCGCCGCGCGCCAGCGCGCGATCGAGAGCTATGTCGGCGAGTTCGAGGGCGTGGTGCACAAGTCGCTGGGCGAGCTGAGCGATGCGTCCGGCGAGATGCGCAAGACCTCGGGCGACCTCTCTGCCGTGTCGCGCCAGACCAATGAACGCGTCGAGATCGCGGGCAAGGCGTCCAACGACGCCTCCACCAGCGTCGAGAGCGTTGCTGCCGCCGCCGAGGAGCTCTCCGCCTCGATCAACGACATCAGTCAGCAGGCTGCCCATGCCGCGGGTATCGCCAGCCGCGCCGTCGACCAGGCTCGCGAGACCGACGGCACCGTCCAGGGGCTGGCGCGGTCGGCGGGACGCATCGGCGAGGTGGTCGGCCTGATCAACACGATTGCGGCGCAGACCAATCTGCTGGCGCTGAACGCCACGATCGAGGCGGCACGCGCGGGCGAAGCGGGGCGTGGATTTGCCGTAGTGGCCTCCGAGGTGAAGTCGCTGGCGAGCCAGACCGCGAAGGCGACCGAAGAAATCTCCGAGCAGATCGCCGATATCCAGCGGGTCGCCGGCGATGCCATCAACGCCATCCAGGCGATCGGCGGCATCATCGGCGAAGTCAACGAAGTCGCCACCGCCATCGCTGCCGCCGTGCAGGAGCAAGGCGCGGCGACGCAGGAGATCACCCGCAGCACGCAATATGCGGCGCAGGGCACCAAGAACGTCTCGGACAACATCACCGGCGTGAAGGCAGATGCCGACACCGCGGCCGGTGCGGCTGATAACGTCAAGCAGGCCTCGGAAACGCTGGAGACGCAGAGCCGCCAGCTCGGTCAGCAGGTCAGCGACTTCCTGGGCAAGATACGCGCGGCGTAGGGAGGCGCCCTACTCCTTCGCCACCACCGGCACCTGACGGAATTTTGCGCGGATCGACTCCGGCAGCGGCGAAAAATTCATCGCGACACCGCGGCGATCGTTGGCGTTGCGGCTGGCGACGACGAGGCCATCGCTGCCCGCGACGATGTCGCCCTTGCGCAAGGTGGGGTCGTCCTCGGCCTTGACCTGGGCGAGCCCGACGGAGTCCTTGCCATTGCAGGTGCAGCCCGCGACGATCTCGTTGCGATAGCGGAACGCGTTCGGCAGCTCGGAATAGGATTTCCCCCTGTCCGTCGTGGCATCGTCGATATTGCTGCCATAGACCAGCGAGGTCTCCGACGTCGGGCAGAAGCTCTTGCAGGATTGCGCCTTGCTCTCGGCATCGTTTCCCTGCGCCGGGAAGTAGCGACCGTCGCAACCGCGCACGCAATAAGCGGTGCCGCCGCCATAGGAAGCCCGCTGACGTGGTGTGTCGTAGCGCGGCATGTCGTCGTTCGCGAACGGCATGCGGACCTCCGGCGCGGGCCGGGCACGAAAGCCACCGAACAAAGCCGAGAAGAAATCCTCCGCATGTGCCGAGGGCGTCAGCGCGAGGCCGAGGGTGGCGACGGCGACGAACGCCGCCGCGCTACCAGCCAGTTTGCCGATCGAACGACTCTTCATGTGACCTCACTCAACTTCTTTAGTTCACGGCCGACGTCGGGATGTTCAGCGCCTGCCGGCCTGAAGGCAGCGTCGTCACGGCCGGGCGCTTGCGCCAGGAATCGCTCCCCTTGTCACCTCCCCTGGCCATGATCGGCGCGTTCTTCGGCAGCACCACGACCTTGGTACCGACGCTAACGCGGCTGAAGAGATCGCTGACGTCCTCATTGGTGAGGCGGATGCAGCCCGAGGAAACGAACTTGCCGATGGTGGTGGGATCGTTGGTACCGTGGATGCGGTATTCGCTGGAGCCGAGATACATCGCGCGTGCGCCGAGCGGATTGCCGGGGCCGCCGGCGACGAAACGCGGCAGATAGGGCTGGCGCGCGATCATCTCGGCCGGCGGATGCCAATCCGGCCACTCGGCCTTGCGCGTCACGCTCTGCACGCCTGCCCAGGTGAAGCCTTCGCGGCCGACGCCGACGCCGTAACGGATCGCGCGGCCATCGCCGAGCACGTAGTAAAGGTAGGTGTTGCCGGTATCGATCACGATGGTGCCGGCCGGCTCGCTGCGGTCGAAGCTGACGATCTGCTTGCGCAGCCGATCGGGCAGCGCAGCGTCCTCGTCGGCGGCTGGCTCAGCCGAATAGCCCTGCGAATAGGTCGCCTGGTCTTGCGGATAGGCCTGCGGCTGCATCGGGGCATAGCCGAGCGTCTGGGCCTGTGCCGCGAACGGCACGGTCAGCAATGCTGTCGCGAAGGCAAAAGCGGTGACGGCGCGCGGCGAGAAGCTGCGGCGGACTGCAGAGAACTTTGTCATGTGCTGCCCCGTGGGATGTGAGCATCAGGGTGATGCGGCTTCCCAACAAACGCAGATGAGCCGACTCAAGTTCCACTGAGCAATGCGGCGGCGATGTCACAGTCAAGCGAGCACAGCTTCACGAAGCCGCGATGGAACTCTGACGCCACTCCGCCGTTCTCTGTTGACCAATGGGCGCCCGGAGACCTCCGTGCGGGAGAGAAATTGTGCGCGTCCTTCCCAGCGAACGTCTGATGTCCGGCAGCAGCGAAGGCGATCCGCTCCCCGGCAGCCGTGCCGACCTGCCGCCGATGATCCGGCGCACCGAGTTCGTCGCCTTTGCGCTCGCCGGCCTGCTTCTGATTGCCATAATCGCCGTGCTCTATTTTGCCAAGGCGTTCTTCCTCCCGGTCGTCATGGCCGTCGTCGCCGGCACCATGCTGTCGCCGGCTGCATCCTTCCTGGAGCGACGACGGGTGCCACGCGCCCTCGGCGCCGTGCTCATCGTGATCGCGGTGACGACGGTGGTCGCCTTCGTCGTCGCGCTGATCGCCGTGCCCGCGATGGAGTGGAGCTCGCACCTGCCGGAGCTCGGCGCGCAACTGAAGGAGAAGATGCACGTCTTCGATCGACCGCTGGCCCTGTGGAAAGATCTGCAAACCATGGTCGGCGGCTCCGACGGGCTGCCGAGCCTGCCACTGCCGAAGGTCGAATGGGTGCAACCGACGCTGGAATTCGTGTCGCCGACCTTCGCCGAATTCCTGCTGTTCTTCGCCACGCTGATCCTGTTCATCGCGAGCTGGCGCGACCTGCGGCGGGCAATGATCATGACCTTTGGCGACCGTGACGCGCGGCTGCGCACGCTGCGGATCCTCAACGAGATCGAGGTCCATCTCGGCAATTACCTTTTGACCGTCACCGTCATCAATGTCGGCGTCGGCATTGCGGCCGGTATCGTCTGCGCGCTCACCGGCATGCCAAATCCCGCGGGCCTGGGCGCGCTTGCGGCCACGCTCAACTTCATCCCGATCATCGGGCCGGTCGCCATGTTCGTCGTGCTGGCGGTTGTCGGGCTGGTCACCTTCCCGACCATCGGCGGCGGGCTGATGGCAGCGCTTGCCTTCGGCGGCGTCACCTTCATGGAAGGGCACTTCGTCACGCCGACCATCATCGGCCGCAGGCTGGAGCTGAACGCACTCGCCGTCTTCATCGCACTGGCCTTCTGGACCTGGCTGTGGGGGCCGATGGGCGCGTTCCTGTCGTCGCCGCTGCTGATCGTCGCGCTGATCCTGAAGGAGCATCTGATGCCGGTGAATTCGCCGCAGCTCCCGCAGGAATGATGGGATCCCACGAACGGAACTTCCGTCATAACGAAACGTTTTCAGCCCAACACACCGCCAACAGTTCGGAGCTTATGATGTCAATAGCCGACGGCGAAGCCAGGATGAGAGACTGGACCGACAAAGCCACCGCAGAACGCCTCGAGAAGGATGTAGCAGCCGTGAAAAACGATATCGCCGCCCTCACCGATCAGATCACCGACGCGCTCAATACCTTTGCCAACGCGACGGGCAAGCAGGCTCGGCGTGGTTACAAGCAGGCACGCGAGAACATGGATTCGACCCTCGACGACATGTCGGAGCGCGGCAGCGCCATGATGGGTGCTGCACAGGACGCCTACGGCTCGATCGAGGAGACGCTGGAGGACGCGATCACGCAGCGACCGCTTGCGACCGTCGGGATCGCGCTCGGCATCGGCTTCCTGATCGGCGCCGTCTGGCGCCGGTAAGGCGACCGGGATCGCGGTGACGGCGGCGCCGTGGCGCCGCCGCGATCGGCTGGTGAGAATTCGGCTTGTGGGGAATTGAGGAGCAAGTCCATGTTTCAACGCATCATCGATGGCATCAGCGCGTCGACCGGCACGACGATCCGGCTGACGTCGCTCGCCGCAGGCGCTGCGTTCGCGCTGTTCATCACCACATGCTTTCTCTGCGCCGCCGCCTTCATCTCGGTGCTCCAGACCTACGGACCGGTGCAGGCCTGCCTCGCCGGCGCCGGCATCTTCTTCCTGCTGACGCTGACTGCTGCGGCGACCTATTGGGGCTACAAGCGCCAGATGCAGAAGCGTGCCCGGATCGCGGCCGAGCGCGCCGCGAAATCGGCGGCCTCGAGCATGCTCGCCGACCCCATGCTGATCGCGACGGGACTTCAGATCGTGCGCGCCATCGGGGTCAAGCGGCTGCTGCCGATCCTCGCCATCGGCGGCGTCGCCCTCGGAATCATGGCAAGCCGCGCAGGCGCCCCCGACGAAGCAGCGGCTGAACCGGCAGAATGATTCTCGAAAGCGCGGCCAGACTGGAAATTTTTTCTTTCGGAAAGTTGCGCTGAGAGGCGATTGAACCGGCTCGCTGGAATTCCACAGCGTATCCTGCGCAATTTTGCGCCATTCGGGACAAATCCCGTCCCGCTCACGTAAACGCTACTCGGATAGGCAGCAGGTTGCCGGTAAAAGCATCACCCTGATTCACAAACCTATTTTACTCAATGAAACTGTCCGTCAAGGCGAACCTCGCCGCATTTCATCACGACGCCAGGCTCTATTTGACGCTCGGCATTGCCAATTGGTCGGTGTTCGTCGACCACATCCCGAACAACGTCGTCAATTTGCTGACGCTGCGCAATTTCGGCTTCAGTGGCGCGGCCGATTTGTTCGTGTTCGTGGTGGGCTATGGCGTCGCCATCATCCACGGCAGGATAGCGCTGGAGCGCGGCTACGTCGTCGCGGCGACGCGGATCTTCCGCCGTGTCTGGCGGCTCTACGCTGCCTATGTCGTGCTGTTCGTGATCTATATCGACACCATCGCCTATGTCGCCTCGCAGTCGATGGCGCCTGAGATCATTCAGGACTACAATATCTCGGGGATTCTCGAGCACCCGCTGCGCATCCTGGTCCAGGGATTGGTGCTCCAGGAAGAACCGCTCAACCTCGACCTGCTGCAACTGATGATCCCGCTGATGGCGTTCTTCCCATTCGCACTGTGGGGTCTGCTGCGGCGTCCGAACGTGACGCTGGTGATGTCGGTCGCACTGTATCTCGCCGCGAGGTGGTTCGGCTGGAATTTTCACGCCTACCCCGACCAGGAATGGACGTTCAATCCGTTCTGCTGGCAGATGCTGATGGTGCTGGGCGGCTGGTTCGCCGTGACGGGCGCACCCGGACGCGCGCTGTACGGCATGTCCTGGCTACGAATCCTCGCAGGCAGCTATCTCGTCTTCGCGATGGCCGTCACGCTGATGCGGCATTCGCCGACGCTGTCCGCTTACCTGCCGGACGTCGTCCTCAACGGCATCGCTCCGACCGACAAGGAAAACCTCGCGCCCTATCGCGTGATCCATTTTCTCGCGCTCGCCTTCCTCGCGACCCATTTCATTCCGGCTGACCATCCCGGCCTGAAATTGCGGCCGCTTCAGGCGGTGATCACATGCGGCGAGGAATGGCTCGCGGTATTTTGCGTCGCCGTGTTCCTGTCCCTTGCCGGCCATCTCATCCTGATCACCGGGGCAAACCTGGTGGTGATGCAGATCGCAGTGAGCCTCGCCGGCTTTGCAGCGATGACAGCGGTCGCCTATTACATCACCTGGTCGAAGCGGCAGGACCTGCCTGCGGCACTGCGTCAGCAGGCCTAGCGCCCCGTTCCGATGCAATCGGAACGCGGCTCTGGAGTCCTGTTTTGACGCGTTTTCTTCACGCGAACCGGTATCCACTTCGCTCGAAAACGCTCTCACAAAATAATCGTGCGATTCTGCTAGGCCGAAAGCTGTGGCTGCGCTATGCCGAATGGCTTTGCGTGAGGAGACCGGCGTGGCGATGGTGAAGGGCGGTGGTGAAGAGGCTGACAGCGCACCCAGGCGCGGCCGGCCGCGGTCGATCGAGACCACCAACGCCATTCTCGAAAGCGCCTATGCGCTGATGGCCGCCACGGGACTCTCCACCACAACGATCGACGCCGTCGCGCGCCACTCCAGCGTCTCCAAGATGACGATCTACAAATGGTGGCCGTCACGCGAAGCGCTGCTGATCGACGCCTTCCTTCATCACGCGGCGCAGATGCTGCCGCTGCCGCCGGTGAGTTCCGGAACGCCAGCGGCGCGCGCGCGCCGCCATGCCGCCGCTTATGCCGAGGCGCTCCAGGGCGAGTTCGGCAAGGTGCAGCTCGCCGTCATCTCCGAATGCATCTCGAAGACCGGCTCGGCGGAGCTGTTCTACGCGCGCTATCTGCAATTCCGCCGCGACGCGCTGGTCGAGATGATCGCCGCGGGCCAGACCGACGGCAGCGTTCTGGCCGACGGGACGCCTGAAGATCTCTACGACGCAATCTATGGCAGCCTGTTCTACCGCTACGTCTTCGGCATCGCGCCGATCACGCCGGCCTATGCGCGCAATCTGGTCGACATGGTCTTGCAGCCGAAGGATTAGCCAGGCGGCTATCGTGCAGGCCTCACCGGCGCGGAGAGCTTGTCGGTGCGATCGCGCTCGGTCATGTCGACCACCGTCACCATCGGCGCGGTCAGCTCATAGACGTAGGAGACATCGGTGAAGTAGCGCTTGGCGGTGCCGCCGAGCGCCTCGGGCGCGACACGGTCGAGCAGGATCAAGCCGAAATCGGAATCCGCGCGTCGCGTCGCCTCACTGGTGTTGAACTCCTCCCAGCGGAAATGGAAGACCGCCTCGGGCTCCTCGCCCGTCACCGTCCAGTTGGCGGTGATGTGCGGATGCTTGCCGACCAGCGACAGGCCCTCGTCGGAATGCGAGGCGAGCTCGAAGAACAGCAGCGAGAGACTTTGCGCCGCGCGCGCGCTGACCGCGATATCAGGACCGGTGACGGCGATGCGGTCGGCGTGGGGAATGGCGCGCGCCTCGAACAGCCCCTTCAGCTTGACGCCCTGCCACTGGCTTTCGCTGAGCAGCGAGACCACGTTGGACATGGCGTGGATGCGGCCGATCAGCAACTCGCGCGCGCCATCGATGTCGGCGCCATGGCGCAGCGTTCGCGTCACGATCGACTGGATCACCGCCAGGATGTTCTTGACCCGGTGGTTGAGCTCGTCGATCACGGCGGTCAGCCGGCGCTCGAAGCCGATCCGCACCTGGATCTCGCGGCTGAGCCGCAGATTGTTGTAGGCGACATAGCCGAACAGGCCGCACACCATTGCGGTGATGGCAAAGCCGATCGCAGCCACGATGATCGCGGTCTGCTCGGCGCGCCGGGCCGAATTGGTCTTGGCGTAATAGCCGAGCTGCCAGTCACGCCCACCGAAGCTCACGGTGCGGGTCGCCGATGGCGCCGGGCCATCGACCGCGGTCATGCGCGTGGAGACCACGCCCTGGTCGTTGGCGACGAGCTCGCCGCCATCCTTGCGCGGATCCCTGAGCGCGACCGAGAACAACGACATGTCGTCGTTGGTCAGCATCAGCGACGCGAGCTCGTAGGAAAACGTGATGAAACCGACAGGCTCCGTTGCCCCCTCGGGAATGACGGGGGCGGCGACGATGATGCCGACCGCCCCGTTTTCGCGCAGGAGTGGTACCGGGTCGGAGGCGACGGACCTCTTCTCGATCCGAGCCCGGGCGAGCATCGCGCTGCGGACCGGGTCCTGGTCATAGCTGCGGCCGGGCAACGCCTTGGTCTCGTCGCTGCGCGGCTCGAGGTCCATCAGCACGTCGATCGGCTGGGTGAGGCTTGCCGGCGCGATCGGCTTGTCGCCGTAGTCGCGAATCTCAGGCTTCGGGAAGCCCGCGGCCGCGATCGCCGCCTGCGCCGCAGCAAGCTCGTTCGGCTGGAGCCGGGCGACCCAGCCGGCCACCACGAAATCGGTCTTGAAGGCGTAGATCGCCGAGCGCAACGGCTCCAGCATGTTGGGCTTGAGCACCGACGGCGTGCGGAACAGGCCTGAGGCGACACGCGCAAGCAGCTCGCGCTCGGTGAGCCGGTCCTGAACCAGGCTCGCATGAACGTCGATCGCACGCGCGAGTGCGATCCGGTCCAGCGCCAACTCCTGGTCGTGGACACGATAGGCCGCCAGCCCGGAGAGCAAGACCCCGAGCAGAGCGATGAAACCGATGATGAATCCCAGCCGGACCACGCGACTACTCAGGCGGAAGCAGGAGGTCGGCAATAAACACGGAGCATATGAACGCCGCTCGAACGGCCATGTGCCGAAACAGGGTGAACCCCAGTGGCGGTGATAATGGATGAGGAGGCATCAGTACGCAACTTGGGTCGCCTGAAAAGCTTAATCTGCCCGGCCGATCGTCCGGCCAAATTGACTTACAAGGCGGATTTGCCCTGGGCGCCGAAAGTAGTTAATCGCCATGTCCGAAATTTGTTCCGCAGATGCCAGTTTGGCCCCGGGCGTTAACGGCAAGAACGCCTGCGCCAAGTCGTCGCGCCGGTCAGCCCGCCCGTCTCAGGCCGCCTTTGGCCTCGATGAAGCCGACGATGCGGTCGAGCCCCTCGCTCTTCTTCAGGTTGGTCATGACGAAAGGGCGCTCGCCGCGCATGCGCCGGGCGTCCGTCTCCATCTTTTCGAGGGATGCGCCGACATGGGGCGCGAGGTCGATCTTGTTGATGACCAGGAGGTCGGAGCGGGTGATGCCGGGGCCGCCCTTGGACGGGATCTTGTCGCCGGCCGCGACGTCGATCACGTAGATGGTGAGGTCGGCCAGTTCCGGGGAAAAAGTGGCAGCGAGATTGTCGCCGCCGGATTCGATCAGCACGAGGTCGAGGCCGGGAAATTTCGCGCGCATGTCCGCAACCGCGGCGAGATTCATCGAGGCATCCTCGCGGATCGCGGTGTGCGGGCAGCCGCCGGTCTCGACGCCGGCGATGCGGTCCGGCGTCAGCGAGCCCGAACGCACCAGGAATTCCGCATCCCATTTGGTATAGATGTCGTTGGTGATCGCGGCGATGTCATAGCGCTCGCGCATGGTCTTGCAGAGCAGGTCCATCAACGCGGTCTTGCCCGATCCGACGGGGCCACCGATACCGACACGCAAGGGGCCGTGAGATTTCGTCAAGACGCTCGCCATATCACTTGCTCTTTCTTGATAGGTCAAAGGCCGCACCGCTCACGAGCGAAACAACCGCGTATATTGCGTCTCGTGCCGCAGGCTGGCGAGATCGGCGCGAAAGGTCGCGCTGCCGAGATCGTCCAATGCCGCTTTCAACGCACGATGGGCGGTCGCGGCAACAGCTAGCTCCAGTTTCACCAGCACGCGCTGGCTGTCGGTCTGACCAAGCGGAACGAGCCGGCTTGCCGCCGAGATCCAGTTCGAGACCAGCGCATGCAGGAAGGCGTGCAAGGTCGGCGCCAGCGGCACGCCGTGCATCGCGGCGACGACGCCGACGGCGACGGGATAAACCAGTGGCGTGCGGCATGCCGCGACCATGGCATCCAGGCCTTCCGCATCCCACGCCGCACGGGAGATCTCGACGAAGGCGCGCCCCTGAGAGGTGGTCTCGAGTTGCCGCTCGCGCGACGGCACGAAGGCGCTCGCGAGTTCCGCGATCTCGCTCAAGCTGGCGTCTTCGCCGGCTTCAGCGGCGCGATAGGCATGGACCAGAAACGTCGCATCGCAAAAGCCGGAGCCATCGGCGAGCATCGCATCGAGCCAGTCGGCCAGCGTCGCGACGTCGGTGATGTCGCCCGCCTCGACCGCCCATTCGATGCCGCTGGAGTAGGAGAAGCCGCCGACGGGAAACGCCGGCGACAGCCAGGTCATCAACCGGTACAGCGCCGCGGCCTCGCGCTCGGCGAGGTCGCAGGCCGCGACCGGCTCATTTGTGGTCATGAGCATGCTTGTGGCCGTGGTGATGGTCGGGATGGTCGCAATGCTCGTCGTGATCATGCCCATGGTCATGCGCGTGGTGCTCATGGCCGTGATGATCATGGTGATCGTGACCATGATGGCCGTGATCGTGGTGCGCATGGTCGTCGTGGCCATGCGCGTGCCCGGCATCGGCATAGGCGCCGCCTTCGGGATCGAACGGCGCCTCGATCTCGACCACGCGGGCACCGAGGCCCTTCACCATGGCCTCGATGACGTGGTCGCGGCGGATGCGCAAGGCCTTGGCCATGATCTGCGTCGGCAGATGGCGGTTGCCGAGATGCCAGCCGACACGGATAAGGTGGTGCGGATCGTGGCCGCGGATCTCGAGCAGCGGCTCGGGCGCCGCAACCACTTCGACCAGCCTTCCGTCCTCCAGCACCAGCGCATCGCCGCCGCGCAGCGCAACGGCATTCTCCAGGTCGAGCAGGAATTCGAGACCCCGGGTCCCCGCCATCGCCATGCGGCGGCGGTGCCGATCGTCGAAATCGAGCACGACCGTATCCGCCGGCGTTTCCGTGAAGCGGTGCTGTCCCTTAACCTGCGTCGCCCGGATCATGCGCACTATCCTCAGAGCTTCTCGACCTTGCCGTCGCTGATGATCTCGATCACCGTCGGCGCCGTCTTCATTTGCGCGGAATATTCACGCCACACCTTCATGTGCGGGGCCTTGCCGTGAGCGTTGAGATCCTCGCGGGTCTCCCAGCGCTCGACCACGACATACTGGTTGGGGTTGTTGACGCTGACATTGCCGTCATAGGAGAGGCAGCCCTTCTCCTTGAGCGTCTCGACGGTGCAGACCTTGTGCCCTTTGATGAAATCGTCCTTGTTCTCCGGCTTCATGGGCGTGGTGGCGATGACATAGATCATGGGGTTATTCCCTGTTGTTCTTGTTAGCGGACGTCGACCTTCTCGGGCGTGATCACTTCAATCTTGGGCGGCGCCGTGAAGCACTTCACCGCGACGCGGCCGAAAGTCTTCATGTGCTCCTGGCCACGATGCGGCACCAGCGCCTCGGCATTTTCCCACTGCTCGACGAACACCATCTTGGCGGGATCGGTCACGCTCTCATGCAAATCATAGGCGATATTGCCGGGCTCCTTCCGCGTCTCCTTGATGCAGGCGGTGGCGGCGGCAATGAATTCGGCGCGCGTTTCAGGCTTGATGGTCAAGGTGGCAACGACGTAGATCACGAGAAATCCTCCCGGCTTTTCTTCTGGGTTCATATACCAGGCGGGACCTTAGACCAGCCGGGATCGAACGCAAAACCGGAAAAGCCCTCCCCGGACATGCACTCAAGCCATGTTCCTGGGACATGCGTTGAGGCGCTATTTCAGTACATGAAATATCGCTGCGCCATCGGCAGCACCTCGGCCGGCGCGCAGGTCAGCAATTCACCGTCGGCGCGGACCTCATAGGTCTCTGGATCGACCTCGATATTGGGTGTGGCGTCGTTATGGATCATGCTCTTCTTGGAGATCTTGCTGCGGGTGTTCTGGACCGCATAGAGCTTCTTCTCGATACCGAGTTTTCGCGCGAGGCCGCCGGTGATGGCCGCCTTCGAAGTGAACACGACGGAAGTGGCCGTCCGCGCCTTGCCGAAGGCACCGAACATCGGCTGGTAATGCACCGGCTGCGGGGTCGGGATCGAGGCGTTGGGATCGCCCATGGGGGCCGCGACGATCATGCCGCCCTTGACGATGCAGTCCGGCTTGACGCCGAAGAAGGCCGGCGACCACAGCACGAGATCGGCGAGCTTACCCTTCTCCACCGATCCGATCAGCTTCGACACGCCGTGCGCAATCGCCGGGTTGATCGTGTACTTGGCGATGTAGCGCTTGACGCGAAAATTGTCGTTGTCCTTGCCCTTGTCCTGCGGCAACGACCCGCGCTGCTTCTTCATCTTGTCGGCGGTCTGCCAGGTCCGGATGATGACCTCGCCGAGGCGGCCCATCGCCTGGGAGTCCGAGGACATCATCGAGAGCGCGCCGAGATCGTGCAGGATGTCCTCGGCGGCAATGGTCTCTTTCCGGATGCGGCTCTCCGCGAAGGCCAAATCTTCCGCGATCGAAGGATCGAGGTGGTGGCACACCATCAGCATGTCGAGATGCTCGTCGATGGTGTTGCGGGTGAAGGGCCGTGTCGGGTTGGTCGAGGACGGCAGCACGTTCTTGAGACCCGCGATCTTGATGATATCAGGGGCGTGACCGCCGCCGGCGCCTTCGGTGTGGAAGGCGTGGATGGTGCGGCCCTTGAACGCCTTGATCGTATCCTCGACAAAGCCGGACTCGTTCAGCGTGTCGGAATGCAGCATGACCTGGATGTCGTAATCGTCAGCCACCGACAGGCAGTTGTCGATCGCGGCCGGCGTCGTGCCCCAGTCCTCGTGCAGCTTCAGCGCGCAGGCGCCGGCCTTGATCATCTCGACCAGCGCCGCGGGCCGCGAGGCGTTGCCCTTGCCGGAAATGCCGAGATTGACCGGGAAGGCGTCGAACGACTGGATCATCCGCCCCATGTGCCACGGCCCGGGCGTGCAGGTAGTCGCGAAGGTGCCGTGCGAGGGGCCGGTGCCGCCGCCCAGCATCGAGGTGACGCCGGACATCAGCGCGTGATCGATCTGCTGCGGGCAGATGAAATGGATGTGGCTGTCGAAACCGCCGGCGGTGAGGATCTTTCCTTCACCCGCGATCACGTCGGTGCCGGGGCCGATGATGATGGTGACGCCCGGCTGGATGTCGGGATTGCCGGCCTTGCCGATGCCTGCGATCATACCGTCCTTGATGGCGACGTCGGCTTTGACGATGCCCCAATGGTCGACGATCAGCGCATTGGTGATGACGGTGTCGGCCGCGCCTTGCTTGTTGGTGATCTGCGACTGCCCCATGCCGTCGCGGATCACCTTGCCGCCGCCGAATTTTACCTCCTCGCCGTAGGTGGTGAAATCCTTCTCGACCTCGATGATGAGATCCGTGTCGGCCAGCCGCACCTTGTCGCCGGTGGTCGGGCCGAACATGTCGGCATAGACGGAACGCTTTATTTTGACGGACATCACAAGCCCCGTTTGCGTTTGAATGTTTTGGTGGTGCTCACAGCGAGGCCCTCGCTCGTTTCACCATGTTCTGGACGCAGTTTGGCAAAATTACTTCCGTAGGAGCTCGTGGCTCACCGCTCTCCCCAACCGTCCCCCGCAAGGCGGGAGGGAGCCTGACCAATGTGCTCACCTGACAAAGCATCATGGCTCCTCTGCTCTGTCGGCATCAGGAGTAAGGGGCGCATCGCTGGAAGGGTTTCCTCCCCCCTTGCGGGGGAGGGTTAGGGAGAGGGGTGCCGCTTGCTCCGCTGCCTCGAGAATAGAAAGAACAACCCCTTCGAGATTTTTCATCACGTCGTCATTGGTAGAACGCAGCACGCGATATCCGCGGGATGCGAACCATTGGTCGCGCCGTTCATCATGCCGGATACGTTCTTCGAAGTCGTGGCTCTCGCCGTCGAGTTCAACGATAAGCTTGCAGGAATGGGCGACGAAATCCGCGATGTAGTGGCCCATGGGTGTCTGACGGCGAAAGGCGAGGCCCGCGAGACGATCGGCCTTCAGGTAGCGCCACAGCAATGTCTCCGCGCGAGTCATCCCGCGTCGCAATCGTTTGGCGCGGGTTCTTTGCTGTCGAGAGACCTCGTCGTGCGGCATACCCCTCTCCCCAACCCTCCCCCGCAAGGGGGGAGGGAGCCCGACCGGCGTGCTCACCTCACATTGAATCACAGCTTGCCCTGCACCTCGCCACGAAAACCGTAGATGGTCTTCTTCCCCGCCACCGCGACCAGCTGGACGTCGCGGGTCTGGCCGGGTTCGAAGCGGACGGCGGTGCCGGCGGCGATGTCGAGGCGCATGCCGCGGGCTTTCTTGCGGTCGAATTTCAGCGCCGGGTTGGTCTCGAAGAAATGGTAGTGCGAGCCGACCTGGATCGGGCGGTCGCCGGTGTTGGCGACCGTCAGCTTCACGGTCTTGCGGCCGGCATTGAGCTCGATCTCGCCGTCCTGGATGAAGAGTTCGCCGGGGATCATGCGTCTTACTCCTACCTGATCGGTTCGTGCACGGTGACGAGCTTGGTGCCGTCCGGGAACGTCGCCTCGACCTGGATGTCGTGGATCATCTCGGGAATGCCGGGCATCACCTGGTCGCGGGTCAGCACCTGGGCGCCGGATTGCATCAGCTCCGCGACGGTGCGGCCGTCGCGCGCGCCTTCGAGGATGAAATCGGAGATGATCGCGATCGCCTCGGGATGGTTGAGCTTGACGCCGCGATCCAGCCGGCGGCGGGCCACGATGGCCGCCATCGAGATCAGAAGCTTGTCCTTTTCGCGGGGAGACAGGTTCATGAAGAATCTCTTCCGTTCAACACGTCAATTCATCCGGTCAATTCAGCCAGAGCCGCGGCAACGCGGCACCGGTGCGCGCCAACACGGCCATCATGTCGGCGCGCAAACGCGCCGCATCTTGGGCACAGAACCGCGCCATTGCAAATCCATTCCAGGCGGATATCCCGACCTCGCCGGAGAATGAGTCCGACGCTTCGCGAATGCGCTCGACGAGAGCCTCGTCGCCGGGAACGATCAACGCCGTACCGATCGCGGCACCGCCCTTGGCCACCGCCGATCGCCCAAATTTTGCGCCGATATTGCCGTCGAGCCTGACGGTCTCGGCGAACACCAGCCTGCCGCCGCGGCGCAGCCGCCAGCGGTCGACGAACTCACCCTGCTCCATCCGCTCGCCCATGGCGGTGCGGCCGAACACGACAATTTCGCAAAGCAGGAGCGAGGCGGTGTCATCGAGATCGATGTCGAAGCGGCGGTGGACCCGAGCGCGATCGAACAGGATCGTCTCTTGCGGCAACCAGCCGAGGTGCGCGCCCGCGGCGACCTTCAAGGCGATATTGAGCTGCGCCGCCCCTCCCGGCGCACGATAGACCTTCTCGGCCGCGGCCGTGGTCAATGTCAGGCGCGAGCCCTGGCTAGCTGCGATGTCGATATCAAAATTGTCTCCCCCGGCAACACCGCCCGCCGTGTTGACGAACACGCCGGACAGGCCGTCGTCCTCCGGCGAAGGAAAGCGCACGCGCAGCGAGCCGGACTCATACAAGGTGCCGCGCCGCGTCACGCCATCGCGCGCGTGGACGTCGAAACGCACCGCGCCGCGGGCACGGTTGGCTTCGAATACCGAAGATGTCGCCATGACGTCGCTGCGCATCCGTCTTCCCCAGCCGGCCGCGGCAGAAATTTTTGGATTACAGCGCCATCTGGCGGCTGATTTCGGCCGGGTCAAGATTGGAGCGATCGCAGGTGAATTTCACTGCGCCGCGATCCATCACCGCGAAACTGTCGCCGAGTTCGCAGGCAAAGTCGAGATATTGTTCGACCAGCACGATGGCGATGTTGCCGAGGTTGCGCAAATAGGAGATGGCGCGGCCGATGTCCTTGATGATCGAGGGCTGGATGCCCTCCGTCGGCTCGTCGAGCAGGAGCAGTTTCGGCCGCATCACCAGTGCACGCCCGATCGCGAGCTGCTGCTGCTGGCCGCCGGAGAGGTCGCCGCCGCGCCGGCCAAGCATGGATTGCAGCACCGGAAACAGCGAGAACACGTCGTCCGGGATATTCCTGTCCTCACGCTTGAGCGGGCCGAAGCCGGTCTTGAGGTTCTCCTCGACCGTCAGCAGCGGAAAGATCTCGCGCCCCTGCGGCACGAAGCCGATGCCCTTGCGGGCCCGCTCATAGGGCTTGAGCGCGGAGATGTCGCTGCCGTCGAATACGATCGCGCCCGACGAGATCGGATATTGCCCGACCATGGCGCGGAGCAGCGAGGTCTTGCCGACGCCGTTGCGCCCGAGCACGCAAGTGACCTTGCCGGGTTCGGCCGCGATCGAGACGCCGCGCAACGCCTGCGCCGCGCCGTAGAACAGGTTGATGTCCTTGACCTCAAGCATTGCTCAGCGCCCCAGATAAACTTCGATGACCCGGTCGTTGGACGAGACCTGGTCGATGGTTCCTTCCGCGAGCACGGTGCCTTCGTGCAGGCAGGTCACCTTGACGCCGAGCTCGCGCACGAACGTCATGTCGTGCTCGACGACCATGACGGTATGGGTCTTGTTGATCTCTTTGAGCAGCTCGGCGGTGAGATGCGTCTCGACGTCGGTCATGCCGGCGACGGGCTCGTCGACCAGCAAAAGCTTCGGGTCCTGCGCCAGCAGCATGCCGATCTCGAGCCACTGCTTCTGGCCGTGGCTGAGGCTGCCGGCGAGCCGATTGCGCGCATCGGTGAGGCGGATCGTCTCCAGCACCTTGTCGATGCGCTCCGACTCCGCCCTGCTGCCGCGCCAAAACAGCGTGCCCTTGACGCTGTGATCGACATTGAGCGCCAGCAGGAGATTGTCCTGCACGGTCTGGCTCTCGAACACGGTCGGCTTCTGGAATTTGCGGCCGATGCCGAGCTCGGCGATGCGGGTCTCGTCGAGCCGCGTCAAATCCGTGACGCCGTCGAACAGCACCGTGCCCTCGTCGGGCTTGGTCTTGCCGGTGATGATGTCCATCATCGTGGTCTTGCCGGCGCCGTTCGGGCCGATGATAGCGCGCATCTCGCCGGGCGCGAGCGTCAGCGACAGATTGTTGATGGCGTGGAAGCCGTCAAACGAAACGTGCACGCCGTCGAGATAGAGCAACGCGGAGGTCGCGCGATTGTCCATGACGTTCATCGCGCTTACTCCGCCATCTTCGGTTCGGTGACGCTGTCTTCAGCCGCGACGCTCGTTGTGGTCGCGGCGGTGCGCTTTTCCTTCAACTGGTCCCACCATGCATTGAAGGTGCCGACGATGCCCTTGGGCAGCAACAGCGTCACCAGGATGAACATGGCACCCAGCATGAACAACCAGTAAGGCGCGAGCATGCCGGAGGTGAAGACCGTTTTTGCGTAGTTAACGACGACGGCACCAAGCGCCGCGCCGACCAGCGTGCCACGCCCGCCGACCGCGACCCAGATCACCGCCTCGATCGAGTTACCGGGCGCGAATTCGCTCGGGTTGATGATGCCGACCTGCGGCACATAGAGCGCGCCGGCCACGCCGGCCATGCAGGCCGAGAGCGTGAACACGAACAGCTTGTAGGATTCGACGCGGTAACCGAGGAAGCGGCTGCGCGATTCCGCGTCTCGGATTGCGATCAGGACCTTGCCGAGCTTGGAGGACACGACCGAGCGGCAGATCAGGAAGCTTAAGATCAGCGCCAGGCAGCTCAGCGCGAACAGCGCGGCGCGGGTGCCCTCGGCCTGCACGTTGAATCCCAAAATGTCCTTGAAGTCGGTCAGGCCGTTGTTGCCGCCGAAGCCGAAATCGTTACGGAAGAAGGCGAGCAGCAACGCATAGGTCATCGCCTGCGTGATGATCGACAGATACACGCCGGTGACGCGTGAGCGGAAGGCGAGCCAGCCGAAGCAGAAGGCGAGCAGGCCCGGCACGACCAGCACCATCAGTGCCGCGAACCAGAACATGTCGAAGCCGTACCAGGACCAGGGCAGCTTCGAATAGTTTAGGAACACCATGAAGTCGGGCAGGACCGGATTGCCGTAGACGCCGCGAGAGCCGATCTGCCGCATCAGATACATGCCCATGGCGTAGCCGCCGAGCGCGAAGAATGCACCATGGCCGAGCGAGAGGATGCCGCAATAGCCCCAGATCAGGTCGATCGAGAGCGCGAGGATGGCGTAGCAGACATATTTGCCCCAGAGCGCGACGAGATAGGTCGGCACCTGCAGGAACGAGCCCGCGGGCAGCAAGAGGTTGGAGAGCGGGATGAGGATGCCGCAGGCCGCGACGACGGCGAGGAAAATCGTCGCGCCGCGGTCCAGCGATCGCGTCAGCATGTGAGGGGTCATGCTTCCACCGCACGGCCCTTGAGCGCGAACAGGCCGCGCGGCCGCTTTTGAATGAACAGGATAATGAGAACCAGGATGGCGATCTTGCCGAGCACGGCACCGGCGACCGGCTCCAGGAATTTGTTGGCAATGCCGAGCGTGAAGGCGCCGACCAGGGTGCCCCAGAGATTGCCGACGCCGCCGAACACCACGACCATGAAACTGTCGATGATGTAGCTCTGGCCGAGATTGGGGCTGACATTGTCGATCTGCGACAGCGCCACGCCGGCGATGCCCGCAATGCCCGAGCCGAGGCCGAAGGTCAGCGCGTCGACGCGCGAAGTGGCGATGCCCATCGAGGCCGCCATGCGGCGGTTCTGCGTCACCGCCCGCATCTCGAGCCCGAGCGCGGTGTAGCGCAGCATCGCCAGCAGGATCGCGAACACCGCGAGCGTGAAGACGAGGATCCAGAGCCTGTTATAGGTGATGGTGATCTGGCCGAGCTCGAAGGCGCCGCTCATCCAGGAGGGATTGCCGACCTCGCGGTTGGTCGGGCCGAACATGGTGCGCACGGCCTGCTGGAGCACCAGCGACAGGCCCCAGGTCGCGAGCAGCGTCTCCAGCGGACGACCATAGAGAAAGCGGATGATGCTGCGCTCGATCAGCACCCCGAGCGCGCCGGCAACGAGGAAGGCGAGCGGCACGGCGATCAAGAGCGAATAGTCGAACAGGCCGGGATAGCGGGTGCGGATCACCTCCTGCACCACGAAGGTGGTGTAGGCGCCGATCATCACCATCTCGCCATGCGCCATGTTGATGACGCCCATCACGCCGAAGGTGATGGCGAGCCCGATCGCTGCGAGCAGCAGCACCGAGCCGAGCGAAAGACCGTACCAGGCATTCTGAACCATGGACCAGACCGCCAGCGAAGACTGGATCGAGCTGATTGCACTGGCCGCCGCCTTGGTCACCGTGGCCGGCTGGTCGCCCATGCCGGTGAGCAGCGCCATCGCCTCCTGGTCGCCGCGCGCCTTAAGGGTGGCGACCGCCTCGAGCTTCTCGACTTCGGTGGCATCAGGCTTGAACAGCAGGATCGCCGCGCGGGCGTCGCCGAGCGCAGCCTTGACGGACTTATTGGTTTCCTTGGCGAGCGCGGCATCGACCGGCTCAAGCGCGGTCTCTTCGTGCGACTTGAAGACGGATTGCGCGGCCTGCAGGCGCGTTCCGACATCCGGCGACTGGAGCGTCAAATTGCCGATCGCGGTATCGACGCTGCGGCGCAGGCGGTTGTTGAGACGCACCGCGCTCGCGCTGTCGGGAACGCTGGCGACGGGCTCGCCGGTTGCGGCATCGATCGACTTGCCGTCGGCACCGGTGACGTAAACTTTCTTGCTGTCAGGATCGGCCATGAGGCGGCCGTCCTGGAGCGCGCTGATGATGGGAAGGGCCAGCTTGTTGCCGCTGCCCGCGACGACGCCGATCGCCTCATCCGTGTCGGAGAAATCATCATTGGCGAATTTGGCGACCGCATCCTCGAACGGACCGGCGAAGGCCGGCAGTGCGAACGCGATCAGGAAGAGCGAAAGGACAAACGAACAAAGACGAGCGGACAAATTGGTTGGCACTGTGAATCACCCCGGCAGAAGTGGGGAGAAGGCGGCGGAATAGCCGCCTCCTCCCATCGTTCAGTCAAGCGTCAGATCCGGATCAGGAGCCCGAGCCGAGGCACTTGTTGGTCTTGGTGTTGAAGTTGCCGCACTTCTTGCCGACCCAGTCGCCGACCAGGTCCTTGGAGCCGTCGAGCTCCTTCGACCAGGCGTCGCCCGCGACAAGACCCGGGGTCTTCCACACCACGTCGAACTGGCCGTTGGCTTTGATTTCGCCAATGAACACCGGCTTGGTGATGTGATGGTTCGGAAGCATCTTGGAGGTGCCGCCGGTCAGGTTCTTGGCTTCGATGCCCGGGAGAGCGTCGATCACCTTGTCCGGATCGGTCGACTTCACCTTCTCGACCGCCTTGATCCACATGTCGAAACCGATCACGTGCGCTTCCATGGGATCGTTGGTCACGCGCTTCGGATTCTTGGTGTAGGCCTGCCACGCCTTGATGAACTTCTCGTTCTCCGGCGACTTGATCGACTCGAAGTAGTTCCAGGCAGCGAGATGGCCGAGCAGCGGCTTGGTGTCGATGCCGGCGAGCTCTTCCTCACCCACCGAGAACGCGACGACCGGGATGTCCTTCGCCTTGATGCCCTGGTTGCCGAGCTCCTTGTAGAAGGGAACGTTGGCGTCGCCGTTGATGGTCGAGACCACGGCGGTCTTCTTGCCGGCCGAGCCGAACTTCTTGATGTCGGCCACGATCGTCTGCCAGTCGGAATGACCGAACGGCGTATAGTTGATCATGATGTCTTCCTGGGCGACACCCTTCGACTTCAGATAGGCTTCCAGGATCTTGTTGGTGGTGCGCGGATAGACGTAGTCGGTGCCCGCGAGCACCCAGCGCTTCACCTTCTCGTCCTTCATCAGATAGTCGACGGCGGGGATCGCCTGCTGGTTCGGCGCAGCACCCGTGTAGAACACGTTACGCTCGGACTCTTCGCCCTCGTACTGCACGGGGTAGAACAGGATGTTGTTCAGCTCCTTGAACACCGGGAGCACCGACTTGCGCGACACCGAGGTCCAGCAGCCGAACACGACCGCAACCTTGTCCTTGGTGATCAGCTCACGGGCCTTTTCGGCGAACAGCGGCCAGTTCGAGGCGGGATCGACGACGACGGCTTCGAGCTTCTTGCCGAGCACGCCGCCCTTCTTGTTCTGCTCGTCGATCAGGAAGAGGATGGTGTCCTTCAGCGTGGTTTCGCTGATGGCCATGGTGCCGGAGAGAGAATGAAGGACGCCGACCTTGATGGTGTCGTCCGCGGCCTTCGCGCCAGAAATGGAAGCCAGACCGAGCATCAGTCCGGCGGTCGCGGCGAGCATGCCGCGGCGGCTAAATGAAGCCGCTATATCGTGAGTGGATTTGTTAAGCATGATTGTATCATCTCCCTGACGCAGACGTGAAAAAGACGCTGCGAAACGGCCCCACGGCCGCCTGCGATTAACGGAATCGCAAGAACCATGCCATGGGCCCGACACAAGGCAAACCATTGGTTTTGTTTGGAAAATTCACTGAAATCAAAGTTTCGCCGCAGTCTCTTTGCTCAAAACTTGGGCGAATAAAATGTACGCCAATGCGGCAGACAGCTTATTCCTTAAGCAAAATGATGCCTCTGTCTAAATTTCCGGCATAACTATTTTGCACCGCAATCGCCGTTTGGGACGAACTTGCCTTGAAAGCGCCCCCACGATGTTCCATATGAGCATCCGAGACCTCTTGCGAATCAAGGGGTCGTTGCGAGCCGCGTGTTCTTAAGCCCTTCCGGGCGTCTGGCTTGCCCCATATCTCCCAAGCCATCCGACACCCCAAACACGCAGGTGTCTTCTCGACACCCTCTCGCGCGCGCCGCGCTCTATGCGCCGGACGCCCGCTTTTGACATGGAAAGAACCCATCTTTTGACTTCGTTTCAGGACTTCGGCCTCGCCGAACCGATCGCTCGCGCTCTTCTTGAAGAGAATTACGTCACTCCCACCCCGATCCAGGCCCAGACCATCCCGACGGCGCTGACCGGCCGGGACGTCGTCGGCATCGCCCAGACCGGCACCGGCAAGACCGCCTCTTTCGCGCTCCCGATCCTGCACCGCCTGCTCGAGAACCGCATCAAGCTCCAGCCCAAGACCTGCCGTGTGCTGGTGCTGTCGCCCACCCGCGAGCTTTCGGGGCAGATCCTCGACAGCTTCAACGCCTATGGCCGCCACATCCGCCTGTCCTCGACGCTCGCCATCGGCGGCGTGCCGATGGGCCGTCAGGTCCGCTCGCTGATGCAGGGCGTCGAGGTGCTTGTCGCCACCCCCGGCCGTTTGCTCGACCTCGTGCAGAGCAACGGGCTGAAGCTCGGCAGCGTCGAATTCCTCGTGCTCGACGAGGCCGACCGCATGCTCGACATGGGCTTCATCAACGACATCCGCAAAATCGTCGCCAAGCTGCCGGTCAGGCGGCAGACGCTGTTCTTCTCGGCCACCATGCCGAAAGACATCGCCGAGCTCGCCGATGCCATGCTGCGTGATCCCGCTCGCGTTGCCGTGACCCCGGTCTCGTCGACCGTGGAGCGTATCCAGCAGCGCATTATCCAGGTCGACTTCTCGGCCAAGCCGGCGTTCCTTGCCAAGCTGTTGAAACAAGAGCCGGTCAACCGCGCATTGGTGTTCACCCGCACCAAGCACGGCGCCGACAAGGTCGTGAAGACGCTTGAGAAGGCCGGCATTCCCGCCAGCGCCATCCATGGCAACAAGTCGCAGAACCATCGCGAGCGGACGCTCGCCCAATTCCGCACTGGCGAGATCCGCACGCTGGTCGCCACCGACATCGCCGCCCGTGGCATCGATGTCGACGGCATCACCCACGTCATCAATTTCGACCTGCCCAACGTGCCCGAGACCTATGTGCACCGCATCGGCCGCACCGCGCGCGCCGGCGCCGAGGGCACCGCGATCTCGCTGGTCGCCGGCGGCGAAGAGCTCGCCTATCTCCGCGACATCGAGCGGCTGATCAAGGTGACGCTGCCGCGCGAGGATCTCCGCACCGACGCCGGCCGCCGCGATGCGGGTGCTCCCGCACCGCAGCAACGACAGGGCCGGGGCAGCCGCCCGGGCCAGCGCCCGCAGGGCGCACGGCATGGCGACGGGCGACGTGCCGACGAAAGACATGCCGACGGTCGTCACCACAGTGCCGGCAAGCAGGGCGACGGAAGGCCCGGCGAGGGACGGCATGGCGACGCCAGGCATGTTGACGGACGGCCCGGCAACGGCCCGAAGGCTTCGAAGCCATCTCGTCGCGGCCACTCCGGCGGCAAGGCTCATTCTTCGCCAAACGGCCGTCCTGAACAGCGTTCTGCGCATAGCGCCGGGGCATCTGATGGGATACAAGGCGTTGCCTTTTTGCGCCGCGAGAGTCGGCCGAACGGCCAACCAAGCCGCAAACCCCATTCGCACTAGCCGTCCACGACCTGGAGAAATTCATGGCTAAAGAAGAGCTGATCCAGTTCGAAGGACTGGTCACCGAAATCCTCCCCGACGCACGCTACCGCGTGCAGCTCGACGCCGGACACGAGATCGTCGCCTACACCGCCGGCAAGATGAAGAAGAACCGCATCAAGACGCTGGCGGGCGACCGCGTGACGGTGGAGATGTCGCCCTATGACCTCGAGAAGGGCCGGCTGATTTTCCGCCACAAGGACGAACGTCCCAGCGGGGTGGGCGGACCTCCCCGTCCCGGACAGCGCGGCGGCCAGTTTCGCCGCCGCTAATGCGCTTCCGGCGCATCAGTTGCGGAACTAAAATTCTGATCTGTATGCCGATCCGCCGTGGACACCACGGCGGATCAAAAAATCGTGCACGTCAGGATTGTTTCGGGACCCTGTTTCCAATAAAATGCGCCAATCGATTTTCGGCCGGACGACATTAGCATCCACCGGTACAGCCGGTTCAGACACGCTGACGACCCTTCCAAAAATTCGATCTAACCTGCCTGCGTGAGTGGGCTCTAACATTGTGTATTTGAGAAGGGACTACCCCCCATGAGCATGGGAACCGTGAAGTGGTTTAACGCGACCAAGGGCTTCGGCTTCATCCAGCCCGACGATGGCGGCCAGGACGTGTTCGTTCACATCAGCGCCGTCGAGCGTGCGGGCCTCGGCTCGCTGCGCGAAGGCCAGAAGATCTCCTACGAGATCGTCGCCGACCGCCGTTCCGGCAAGTCGGCAGCGGACAACCTCCGCGACGCCGGCTGAGCTTTCCGGGCCTTTGGCCCGGATCAACAAACCAAGGCAAAAGGCCGTGCGAGATGCACGGCCTTTTTTTCATGCGCGATGAATCGCGGACGCTCAGTAAGTCGTGCAGGCCGTATCCGGGCTGTAATAGACGCAGGTGGACTGGCGCGGGCGGGTATAGGCGACGTCGCTCAGCGTGATCGCGTTCTTGAGCACATAGCCGACCGACGGCGTGTAGGTGTAGTTGACCTCGCTGAAGATCAGATAGGTGCCGGCGATCGCAAGCGTCGTCGGAATCGTGACCACCGATTTCGGCGCCCGCGGCACCGATCCCTTGCTCCACTGCACATGCGCCTGCAAGGTCGAGGGATCGACATAGAGCTCGGTGATCGTCGCCGACACCGGCGAGGTGGCGTAGGGCGTCATGACGCCGGTCGAGGCGGCGAAGAAATTGGTCATGTCGGTGTCGCCGACCGACGTCGACTGCGAGGTGAGGTCCGACAGCGTCCGCGCCATCAGCGTTACCTTGCGATCGATCGCCACCCCCGACGAGAACTCGACGGTGCCGAAGAACATCACCAGCATCAGCGGCACGATCACCGCGAATTCGGTCGCCGCCAGACCTCTGCCGTCGGCAAGGAATTCGTACGCGGTGAGGCGCGCCGCCCGCCAGAATTTCGCAATCGCCTGCATCGTTCCGCCCGATCCGTTGTCCCGTTTCTTGAGCATGATCTTTGCGAAAAACCGCTGTGCACTTTTCCGGATCAGGCTCTAGTAAGGCTCGTTCTTGAACGCGGCCGTAGCCACCAGCAGCCGCTTGCTGCCCGTGAGATTGGAGATGTTGTAGCCGAGCCCGGTGACGAACAGCGGCCACTGGTAGAACAGCCTGACCACCACGATGTCGCCGGCGTTGCCCGGGCTGTAGCTCGTGCTCGTGTCGAAATTTCCGGAGCCGTTGATGTGGCTCGGCAACGTCACCGCTGAGAACGAGGAGAAGCTCGTGACGTCGACATAGAGGCTGTTGCAGTCGAACAGCGCCGGGATCTGGCTGCAGACGTAGCTCTTGAACGTCGTTTGCGAGCAGGGCGTGCTCACGCCGGAGACCGCGCACGCGGTCACCGAGCCGGATTGCGCCTGCCCGGTCAGGACCACGCGCGCGGAATTCTGCGTGATGGTCTCGAGCACCTGGCTTGCGAAGAACATGAGCGCCGTCTCGATGATGGCGAACAGCAGCCCAAAGAAGACCGGTGCGACCAGCGCGAACTCGACGGCGGCGGAGCCGCGGCGGCTGCCGCGAAACCGGCGCAGCGCGGTGCGAAGCGTAAATCTCGTAGGTGCAGGCGATGGCATCGCGTCAAATTCCCCGGCAGCGGCGATCATCTGCCCAGTTCAATAGCGGAAACTGATTGTTTAAGTGTTTCAGGCGATCCGTACCCGGCGGACCGCGCCGTCAAGGATGGGTTAACCACGAACGATCCGAAGGGCGCGGAAGAAAGCGAACCTGGAAGAGAGCTCTTCGTCGCACGCGTGTCCGGACCGGATCATGCGATCCAGCCCGGGCAAACCCGCCGATCGGTCCCGTTAGTTGGTTTTGGCGCCCGCACCGGCACCGCCGCTGGCACTGCTGCTCAGCGCACCGGCCTGGTTCATCGTGTTGTTGAAATAGTTGTCGCTGTCGCCCAGCGTCACGCGGCGCTGGCACTGCGGCACGCAGCTGTAGGACTCGCGCTCGATCCCGCGATAGACGGTCACGAGCCGGTCGCTCGGACCTTCGACCTGGATCTGGCGGTCCACCAGGATCTCGCCGCCCCGGTCCATTGCGATGAAATTGGTGGCGCCGTAACCCTTGCCGGTCACGACGATCATGCCGCCGGGCTGGAGCGTGACGTCGGCGATCAGGGGATTGCCGACCACGATGGTCGCGACCTTGCCGGGTAGGCGGACCAGCTTGGCCTGGTCGACATTGACGGCGATCATATCGGCGCCGGTCTCGGCAAGGCCGGCAGCCGGCGATGCCAGCATCGCGGCCGCAGCCAGAAGACAGACGCGCGCATGACGGCGCAGCAGTTCTTTACGCATACTCTTACCCCCGGGACGTCACAAACCGGCAGAAGCGATTGGATACAGCGGAGCCGGTGCCCGACCTCGCTAACCTGCCCTCAATTCGTGAACGTTCCGCAAATTCGCCGACTATTGTTTGAACGGACTGGCGTTTTCCGTAACCCACGCTAGCGGCGGAACGGATAGGCGAGCTGGCCCACGATCTCCTTCGGCATGGTTGCTTCGTCCTTGCCGTAATCCTGCGGCAGTTGCCCCTCCGGCATGCGGAAGGTGCCGAACAGCACGTCCCAGATCGGGAACGAGCCGGCGAAATTGGTGTTGCCGCCCTCTTCGAGCTGGGTGTGGTGCCAGCGGTGGAACACCGGCGTCGCCAGCACATATCTGAACGGCCCGAAGGTCCAGTTCAAATTGGCGTGCACGAAGGCCGAATGGAAGGTCGTGAACGGAGCAATCCAGACCATGGCGTTCGGGGAGATGCCGGCCATCAGCAGCACGACGTCGACCCCTATCGTGCCAAGCACGAGATTGACCGGATGGAAGCGAGCCGCCGAGATCCAGCTGATCTCCTCCGAGGAGTGATGGATCGCATGGTACTTCCAGAACTCACCGCCATGGAAAAGCCGGTGCAGCCAGTACAGCATGAAATCGGACAGCACCAGGAACAGCACGGCCTGCCCCCAGAGCGGCAATTGCGCCAGCGGGCCATGGCCATTGTCGTAGAAGGCGATGAGATCGTCGGCCTCATGGATGTTGAAGAGAAGACTCGCGCCGACGATCAGCAGCCCGATCCGCATGGTACGGGCGAACACCGGAACGAAGAACCAGTAACAGATGTCGGTGATGATCTCCCGCTTGCGCCACCAAGCAATACCGGGATTGCAGGCCCAGAAGTACTCGAGCACCGTGAAGATCAGCGCGAGCACGAAGGTGACGGGGACCACTTTGGCGATGGTCTCGCCGAGCATCAGGGCGACTTGCATGGGCAGGCTCGACATCGTCGCCTCTCTTCCGAAATAGCTGGTCCGCCTTAGGCCTACTCCGTGAAATTTAAGGGACGGTGAAGCCTGCGGCGCGCTTGCGGCGGATCAGGAACCGGAGCGAATTCCAACGGGTGCCTTAAGGCGAAATTCACTTTGGGCAAAAGCATCGCGCAGGATTCGGGTTTGCACGATCGAATTAACTCTACCGAAAGAGCTCGGCTCTCATGGTCAGGGCGTCAACGACAGCGCCGAACGAGGCGATCCAACCCAGATGGAGTTATGTTCATGAAGAACCTGATTGCGCGTTTCGCCAAGGATGAATCCGGCGCCACCGCCATCGAATACGGTCTGATCGCCGCCGGCATCGCGCTGGCCATCATCACCGTCGTCAACAACCTCGGCAGCACGCTGAACACCAAGTTCGGTTCGATCAGCGCCTCGCTGAAGTAAGCGACCGACTAGCGATGGCAAAAGCCCCGGACCTCCGGGGCCTTTGTTTTTTTGAGCACGGCGAGTTCCAGTGGCGTTGCACGAGTACAGATCCGATGCCGCGATTGCGGCGAGCAAGGCGGAGACGGTGCAGACCGGCTCGCCGACCTACTGGGTCTGCCTTGCCCTGCTGTTTGCGACGGTCGCACTCGCCGCGCGCATTGCCAGCCTCTGGTGAGCATGCGCACGGGTTCCGCTTCTTGCGGCCGCTGCCACCATTGTCGGTTTGTTTAGCACTGCCGGCTAGCATCGCCCGACGCCGGATCCCGCGGCGAACCCAAGATTGATACCAAGCTCAAGACGCAGCCCATGATCCTCGACCTTGCGCGCCTTCTGCTGTTTCCGGCCCTGATGGCGTTCGCCGCCGCGAGCGATCTCTTCACGATGACAATCTCGAACCGCGTCTCGCTGGCGCTGGTCGCGGGATTCTTCGTGCTCGCCTTCGCCGGTGGCATGGCACCTTACGAGATGCTGAGCCATGTCGGCGCCGGTGCGTTGCTCCTGGTCGTGGCCTTCGGCTGCTTCGCGATGGGCTGGATGGGCGGCGGCGACGCCAAGATCGCGGCTTCTGTCGCGCTCTGGTTCGGCTTCGCCCAGTTGATGGACTTCCTGCTCTACGCTTCGCTGTTCGGCGGAGCGCTGACGCTTCTTCTGCTCCAGTTCCGGCAATGGCCGTTACCTTACGGGCTGGCGGGCCAGGCCTGGCTGGCACGACTGCACGACAAGGAGAGCGGCATCCCCTACGGGATCGCGCTGACGCTTGGCGCGCTGATGATCTACCCGGAGACCGGATGGGTGAAGGCGATCGACCTCGCTCACTTCGCACTGCGCTGAACACACCGGGTAAACCCGGCGTTAAGCCGATTTAGATACGCCTCATTAACCATGCTTTGACGAATAGCTGGTCAACTGCCGATTACGGCGGCGCCAGCGTCGCGGCGTTTTGTGGAAAGTGAAGCGTATGAATAGGGCACGCATAGTCGTCCTGACGGTCGCCATCTGCGCCGGCGGCGTCGCCGCGTACCTGGCGAGCGGCTCGGACAATGCGCCGCCTCCAGCGGCTCAGGTCGCGCAGCTTCCCACCGTCGATGTCCTGGTGGCCAAGAACGACATCGGCCTCGGCCAGACCGTCAAGCCGGAAGACGTGCAATGGCAGACCTGGCCGGCCGCAACCGCCAGCGCCACCTTCATCCGCCGCAACGAGCGTCCCGAGGGCGTGACCCAGGTGACCGGCTCGATCGCGCGCGCTCCCTTCATCCAGGGTGAACCGATGCGCGACCAGAAGCTGGTCAAGCCCGAGGGCTCCGGCTTCATGGCGGCCATCCTGCCCACCGGCATGCGCGCGATCTCCACCGAGATATCGCCGGAGACCGGCGCAGGCGGCTTCATCCTGCCCAACGATCGCGTCGACGTCCTTCTGACCCGCCGCCTCAAGAACCCCGACCAGAGCGGCGCCGCCCCTGATGTCATCACGTCCGAGATCATCCTGACCAATATCCGCGTGCTCGCCATCGACCAGGCGCCGAAGGAGAAGGACGGCCAGAACGCGGTGGTCGGCAAGACCGTGACCCTCGAGCTCAATCCGTCGCAGACCCAGACGCTGTCCGCCGCCCGCCAGAGCGGCACGCTGTCGCTGGCGCTGCGCAGCATCGTCGACGTCAAGATGAGCGAGATCACGCTCGATGATTCCGCACAGAAGCGCGATGGCGTTTCGATCATTCGCTACGGTATCCCAAGCTCGACGGCGAAAGCACGATGAGGACTGTCGATATGAAATGCAGGGCAGATCTGGCGACGCTGCGAACCTCTGTGGTCCGCGCCCTGTCGTTCTCGGCCGCCCTCGCGCTGGTGCTCAACCCCGCGCTGTCCCCCGTGGTCGCCGCCGACTACCGCTCAGTGGCGCAGGTCGCGGCCGACGGCCAGATGAACGCGCGCTTCCTCTCGCTCGGCGTCGGCAAGTCGATCGTGATCGACCTGCCGCGCGACATCAAGGACGTGCTGGTCGCAGATCCCAAGATTGCCAATGCGGTGGTGCGCTCGGCGCAGCGCGCCTACATCATCGGCGCAGCGATCGGCCAGACCAATATCGTGTTCTTCGATTCCGCCGGCCAGCAGATCGCGGCCTATGACATCGCGGTCAAGCGCGACCTCAACGGCGTGCGGGCAGCCCTGAAGCAAATCCTGCCCAATTCCGACATCCAGATCGACGGGCTCGGCGACGGCATCGTCCTGACCGGCACTGCGGCGAACCCGATGGAGGCGCAGCAGGCCAACGAACTCGCCGCGCGCCTCGCCGGCGGCGCCGAAAAGGTGGTGAACTCGATCGTGGTCCGCGGCCGCGACCAGGTCATGCTCAAGGTGACGGTGGCCGAGGTCCAGCGCAACATCGTCAAGCAGCTCGGCATCGACCTCACCGCGAACCTGAACTACGGCACCTCGGTGGTGAGCTTCACCAACTCCAACCCGTTCACGGCTCTCGGCCGCAACCTCGTCGACGGCAACAATCTGACCACGAAGTTCGGCGCGACGCCGTCGGTGCAGGCCACCCTGCGCGCGATGGAAACCGCGGGCGTGATCCGGACGCTGGCCGAGCCGAACCTGACTGCGATCTCTGGTGAGTCCGCGACCTTCATCGCTGGCGGCGAATTCCCGGTGCCGGCAGGCTATGCGTGCGACCCGACCACGCATGTCTGTACCACCCAGATCAGCTTCAAGAAGTTCGGCATCTCGCTCAACTTCACCCCCGTCGTCCTGACCGAGGGCAAGATCAGCCTGCGGGTGATGACCGAGGTCTCGGAACTGTCGAACGAAAATGCGATCACCCTGTCCCAGGCCGTGACCTCGACCTCGGTGAACTCGCTGACGGTGCCCTCGATCAGGACCCGCCGTGCCGAGACCTCGCTGGAGATTCCCTCCGGCGGCGCGATGGCGATGGCCGGCCTGATCCAGCAGCAGACCAAGCAGGCGGTCAGCGGATTGCCGGGACTGATGCAGCTCCCGATCCTCGGCACGCTGTTCCGCAGCCGCGACTTCGTCAACAACGCAACCGAGCTGGTCGTGATCGTGACGCCCTATATCGTTCGCGCAGTGGCGCAGAAGGACCTGTCGCGGCCGGATGACGGCTTCTCCGCGCCCGCCGATCCACAGGCTGAGCTGATCGGCAACATCAACCGCATCTACGGCGTGCCCGGTAAAACCGAGCCGGCACGCAACTACCGCGGCACCTACGGTTTCATCACCGATTGAAGCGGAACGGGGACTTCACGATGACCACAAGACCACCCCAGCTTCGCAAACGCGCCATCGGCCTCGGTGGCGCGCTCGTCGGCATCGCGCTTGCGCTCGGCGGCTGCCAGCACGACGAGGTGACCGCCTCCATTCCCGACGACTACAAGCAGCGTCATCCGATCGCAATCGAGGAGCAGAACCGCTCGATCGTCGTCTTCGTCGGCCATGCCCGCGGCGGCCTGAGCGCCGCCCAACGCGCCGACGTGATGGGCCTGGCATCGACCTGGCTGCACGAAGGCACCGGCGCCATCCATGTCGACACGCCGTCCGGCACGCCCAACGCGCGCCCGGTCGCCGAAACGATGCGTGAGATCCAGGCGATGCTGGCGGCCGCGGGCGTTCCGCCGCGCGGGGTCATCGTTCGCCCCTACCAGCCGGAAGACAAGCGCTTCCTGCCGCCGATCCGGCTGACTTATTCCAAAATCGCCGCCGTCGCGGGTCCCTGCGGCCTGTGGCCGGAGGACATCGGCCCCTCGATGAAGAACAAGAGCTGGTTCGAGAACAAGGACTATTACAATTACGGCTGCGCCTATCAGCGCAACCTCGCGGCCATGGTCGACAATCCGTCGGACCTCGAGCAGCCGCGCTCCGAAACGCCGTCCTACACGACACGACGCACCGCCGCTTTCGAGAAATACCGCAAGGGAAATCCGACCTCGGTTACCTATCCTGAGGCCGAAAAGGCCAAACTCAGCGATACCGGCAAATGATCAGCTACGCTCGCCAGACCCACGAAGAGCAGCCGGACGCATCTCTCCCGCCGGTCGAGGAGCATATTGCGCCCGCGCCGCGCGTTTCGGTCCAGGCCTTCTGCGAGACCGTGGAGACCGCTGCCGCGGTGCAGTCGGCCGGCGAGGATCGCCGTCTCGGCAAGGCCCATTTGAAGATTCAGATGGGCGGCATGCCGGCAGCGATCGAAGCCTACCGCTCAGCCCCCACGCCGAACGTGATCGTGATCGAGAGCGACGGCCGCAACGACCTCCTGGGCGGGCTCGACCATCTCGCGACCGTCTGCGACGCCGGCACCCGCGTGGTCGTGATCGGCCGCATCAACGACGTCACGCTCTACCGCGAGTTGGTGCGCCGCGGCGTCAGCGACTACGTGCTCGCGCCGGTCGGCCCGATCGACGTCGTGCGCTCGATCTGCAACCTGTTCTCGGCGCCGGAAGCCAAGGCGGTCGGCCGCATCATCGCCGTAGTCGGCGCCAAGGGCGGCGTCGGTTCCTCCACCATCTCCCACAACGTCGCCTGGGCGATCGCGCGCGACCTTGCGATGGACGCGGTCGTCGCCGATCTCGACCTTGCCTTCGGTACCGCCGGCCTCGACTACAACCAGGACCCGCCGCAGGGCATTGCCGACGCCGTGTTCTCGCCAGATCGCGTCGATACGGCCTTCATCGACCGCCTGCTGTCGAAATGCACCGACCATCTCAGTCTGCTGGCAGCGCCGGCGACGCTTGACCGGGTCTATGATTTCGGCTCCGACGCCTTCGACGCCGTGTTCGACACGCTGCGCTCCACCATGCCCTGCATCGTGCTCGACATCCCGCATCAATGGTCGGGCTGGACCAAGCGCGCCCTGATCGGAGCCGACGACATCCTGATCGTGGCGGCGCCCGACCTTGCCAATTTGCGCAATACCAAGAACCTGTTCGACCTGCTGAAGGCCGCGCGGCCCAACGACCGGCCACCGCTCTACTGCCTGAACCAGGTCGGCATCCCGAAAAGGCCCGAAATCGCCGCCGCGGAGTTCGCCAAGGCGATCGAGAGCCAGCCGGTCGTCTCGATCCCGTTCGAGCCGCAGATCTTCGGGTCGGCGGCCAACAACGGCCAGATGATCGCGGAGATCTCCGCCAACCACAAGTCGATCGAGATGTTTCTCCAGATCGCCCAGCGCCTGACCGGCCGCAGCGAGACGAAGAAACAAAAGTCGTCCCTGTTTTCACCCCTGATTGACAAGTTGCGCGGAAAATAAGCCGCCGCATGGAGTTGTTAAGTGTTCGGTAAGCGTAGCGGAACAGACACCGATACTCGGGCTCCCAAGCCCGGCGCCGTGTCGCCAGAGCCTGCCCCGGCTTCGGCGCCGATGGTGTCACGCGCGCCGCCCCCGCCGGCCGTCGCCTCGCCGCCGCTTGCCCCGGCCAAGCCTGCGCCGACCATGGAGGCCCGCCGCTCGGATAATTATTACGAGGTCAAGGCGACCATCTTCGGCGCGCTGATCGAGGCCATCGACCTCGCCCAGCTCGCCAAGCTCGACTCCGAGTCCGCCCGCGAGGAAATCCGCGACATCGTCAACGAGATCATCGCGATCAAGAACATCGTGATGTCGATCGCCGAGCAGGAAGAGCTGCTCGACGACATCTGCAACGACGTGCTCGGCTATGGTCCGCTGGAGCCGCTGCTGTCGCGCGACGACA
Source organism: Bradyrhizobium sp. OK095 (assembly GCF_900109945.1). GTDB lineage: Bacteria > Pseudomonadota > Alphaproteobacteria > Rhizobiales > Xanthobacteraceae > Bradyrhizobium. The sequence goes on along the minus strand of NZ_FOBX01000013.1, from coordinate 120,886 downwards.
TCGCCGACATCATGGTCAACGGCGCCAACACCGTCTTCATCGAAGTCAACGGCAAGATCCAGAAGACCGGCATCCGCTTCCGCGACAACCAGCAGCTTCTCAACATCTGCCAACGCATCGTCAGCCAGGTCGGCCGGCGCGTCGACGAATCCTCGCCGATCTGCGACGCGCGCCTCGCCGACGGCTCCCGCGTCAACGCCATCGTGCCGCCGCTGTCGATCGACGGGCCCACGCTTACCATCCGCAAATTCAAGAAGGACAAGCTGACGCTGGATCAGCTCGTCAAGTTCGGTGCGATCTCGCCGGAAGGCGCCGAAATCCTCCAGATCATCGGCCGCGTCCGCTGCAACGTGCTGATCTCCGGCGGTACCGGCTCGGGCAAGACCACGCTGCTCAACTGCATGACCAATTATATCGAGCACGACGAGCGCGTCATCACCTGCGAAGACGCGGCCGAGCTCCAGCTCCAGCAGCCCCACGTGGTCCGGCTGGAAACCCGCCCGCCCAACATCGAGGGCGAAGGCCAGGTCACCATGCGCGAGCTGGTGCGCAACTGCCTGCGTATGCGTCCCGAACGCATCATCGTCGGCGAAGTCCGTGGCCCGGAGGCCTTCGACCTCCTCCAGGCCATGAACACCGGCCATGACGGCTCGATGGGCACGCTGCATGCCAACAATCCGCGCGAAGCCCTGTCGCGTTGCGAATCCATGATCACGATGGGCGGTTTCTCGCTGCCCTCACGCACCATTCGCGAAATGATCTGCGCCTCGATCGACGTCATTGTCCAGGCTGCTCGTCTGCGCGATGGCTCGCGCCGCATCACCCACATCACCGAGGTGATGGGCATGGAAGGCGACACCATCATCACCCAGGACGTCTTCCTCTACGACCTGGTCGGCGAGGACGCGAACGGCAAGATCATCGGCCAGCACCGATCGACCGGCATCGGTCGTCCGAAATTCTGGGAACGCGCGCGCTATTACGGCGAAGAGAAACGCCTTGCCGCTGCGCTTGACGCCGCGGAAAAGGCACCGACGACGTGAGCAGGTCAACGCAGCCATGAACATGCAGGTCCTCGCCCTCGCCTTCCTCGCCACCGCCGCCGTCGGCGGCATCGCCTGGGTATTCCTTTATCCGCTGCTGTCCGGGGAGCGGAAGGCGGAGAACCGCCGCGCCTCGATCGCACGCGCAGATGCGCCCGCGGCCAAGCAGACCGAAAAGAGCCAGCGATCGCGCCGTGAGCAGGTCGAGACCTCGCTGAAGGATCTCGAGGCACGGCGTCAGCAGGAGAAGAGCGTTCCGCTCGGTGTCCGCCTGTCGCAGGCAGGGCTTGACTGGACGACGCAGAAATTCTGGATCGTGTCCGCCGTCGTGGGCGGCGTGCTGTTCGCGGGCGCCATGTTCGTCGGCGGCGGCCTGCTCGGCGCCGCGGGGCTTGCCTTTGCCGGCGGCTTCGGCCTGCCGCGCTGGGCACTCGGCTTCCTGAAGAAGCGCCGCGAAACCAAGTTCCTGGCAACGCTGCCCGATGCCGTCGACATCATCGTCCGCGGCATCAAGGCGGGCCTGCCGCTGTTTGAATCGATCAAGGTCGTCGCTGCGGACGCACCCGAACCGCTGCGCGGCGAATTCCTGTCCATCATCGAGACGCAAGCGATCGGCATGCCGCTCGGCGAGGCCTGCTCGCGCCTCTACGAGCGCATGCCGCTGCCGGAAGCCAACTTCTTCGGCATCGTCATCTCGATCCAGCAGAAGTCCGGCGGCAACCTCTCCGAAGCGCTGGGTAACCTCTCCAAGGTGCTGCGCGACCGCAAGAAGATGAAGGAAAAGATCCAGGCCATGTCGATGGAAGCCAAGGCTTCGGCCGGCATCATCGGCTCGCTGCCGCCGATCGTGATGTTCCTCGTCTATCTGACGACGCCGCACTACATCTCGCTTCTGTGGACCCATCCCACCGGCCAGCTCATGCTGGTCGGCTGCGTCGTCTGGATGTCGATCGGCATCATGGTGATGAAGAAGATGATCAACTTCGATTTCTGACGGTGCAACATGGTCGATTTCCTCATCACGAGCCTGCATGACGTCCGCTTCATGACCATGCTGCTGGCGGCCATCGCCGCCAGCGCCACCGTCTATACGCTGGTGATGCCGCTATTCGCGGGCGAGGGCCTGTCCAAGCGCATGAAGGCGGTGGCGAACGAGCGTGAGCGCATCCGGCAGCGCGAGCGCGAACGCCTCCACAAGAACGAGAAAGTCTCGCTGCGCCAGACGCCGAAGCAGATCGTCTCCAGGGTCGTCGATGACTTCAACCTCACGAAATGGCTCGCGCAGGAAGCTGCGCGGGAAAAGCTGATCATGGCGGGCTACCGCGGTCAGGCGCCCTACATCACCTTCCTGTTCGCCCGCATGGTGACCCCGATCGTGCTGTTCGTCGGCTCGGTCGTCTACGTGTTCCTGATCGCGCATATGGAAAAGCCGATGCCCATCAAGATCGGCATCTGCGTCGGCGCCGCCTATCTCGGCCTTCAGGCGCCGATGCTGTTCCTCCGGAATGCGATCTCCAAGCGCCAGCTCTCGATCAAGCGCGCCTTTCCCGACGCGCTCGACCTGCTGCTGATCTGCATCGAATCCGGCATGTCGGTCGAAATGGCGTTCCGCAAGGTCGCCGTCGAAATCGTGGGCCAGTCGATCGCGCTATCGGAGGAATTCACGCTGACCACGGCCGAGCTGTCCTATTTGCAGGACCGTAAGGTCGCGTACGAAAACCTGGCGAAGCGCACCGGGCTCGAAGGCGTCAAATCGGTGTGTCTCGCGCTTCAGCAGGCCGAGCGTTACGGCACCCCGCTCGGGCACTCCCTGCGCGTCATGGCGCAGGAAAACCGCGACATGCGCATGAACGAGGCCGAGAAGAAGGCCGCCGCACTGCCGCCGAAGCTGACGGTGCCGATGATCCTGTTCTTCCTGCCGGTGCTGTTCGTCGTCATCCTCGGGCCGACCGGCATCAAGATCTCCGAGCTGCAGTGACGCGAGAGGCGGAGCGCTTCACGCATGATCCGGAAAAGTGCGAAGCGGTCTTTCGGGAAGATCATGCGCAAACAACAGCCTAAAGCACGATGACGATTGATCCCAATCTCATCGCGCTTTAGCGGACCGCCGGGCAGTTTCAACAATCAGGTCAGATCAGTCGGGCTGGCTGAGCGAGGCGACCGGCGTCCGCTTCGGCGCGCCGCGGGGGGCCTCGTTGCGGTTCAGCATTTCCTTCAGGTACGCGACATTGGCCGCGGCCTGGTCCGGCGGCAGGTCTGCCTTCACGATGGTCTCGGCTTCCGCGAAGCGGCCCTGGAGGCCCACGACGAGGCCGAGATTCTGCCGCACCCTGCTGCTGGCACGCGGCGAGGCGTAGGCCTGCCGCAGTGCCTCTTCGGCCTTGGGCAGATCCCTCGAGAGCATATAGGACAGGCCAACATTGGAGAGCACGCCGGGATCGCCCGGCGCGATCTTCAGCGCGCTCGTATAGTAGGAACGCGCTTCGTCATGACGGCCCATCTGGTCGAGCGCGGTACCCTGCACCGAGAGCAGGCGCCAGTCCGGATTGTCGGGCGAATGCGCTTTCGCCAACACGTCGAAAGCCTGCTGGAAATTACCGTTATCAGCGAGCGCACGGCCGTACTGGGCGAGCAGCGCCCTGTTGCCGGGATTGGCGATGGTCGCCTGCTCGAGCACGGCGGCGGCCTGGGCGCGCTGACCGTTGGCGCGCAAGGCCTGGCCATAGCCGAGCGCGGCCTCTGCGTCCTTGGGATTGGCGCGGTAGCGCTCGCCATAGACGTCGACGGCGCGCGCGGGATCGGTGGGGGTGGCGGGAGCGGCATCCGCACGCGACCCGATCGAGCCGGTGGCGTCGGAGAGTTTTGACATTGCCGTGCAGCCGCCGAGGCTCAAAGCCACCATCGCGACAAGCGAGGCAGACGCAAGAAGCCGGGCAGGACTGAACCGTTGACGCATGACGCTTTGACTCTCGAGCGGATGGATCGAGCCGAACGCGCCAGCAATAGACTGTTAACCCTAATGGCCGGTTAACGCCGGCCCACCCCTCACGGCGGTGTCTGCGGCGGCGCGTCCCCGCCGAGGCCCAGATCGAGGCCGAGCGCTTTCACCGGCGCATTCAGATCCCGCAGCAATTGCAGCCTCTGCCGCATCTGCGCCTCGACATCGATGCCCGCATGGGGGATTCCGGACCATTCACGGCAGAGATCGTCGCGATTGACCGGGCGCGTCGCGACGAGCTCGTCAAGCCGAAGCGGATCGATGCCGAGCGCGTCGGCAGATTGCTCGATCAACCGGTGCAGCAGCCCTGCCGCCGCGGCGAGCGCCGCAATGTCACGCTTGCGCCCGGACCTGACCAGCTTGCCATCGAGATCAGCCAGGGCATGCGAGGTGACGAGATAGGTGTGGAGCGCATTCGCCCAGTCCGGCTCGCCGTCTGCGTAGAAGGCTCGGCGCATCAGGAGTCGGCGGACCAGCGCCATAACCTGCTCCCGCGTCAGCGTCGACATTGAAGCGATCTCGATGGCCGACTGGACGGCCGGGTCACGGGAATAATCCCGTCCTGCCGGCAGCCGGATCACACCGTCCGGCAGGTTCGAATCGAGCAGGCCGAAGCCGCTGTCATTGCGCGGCCGCGAATAACGCGTGATCGCGAAGCCATATTCAGAAGCTCCGGCTTGGGACATAGGCGCAAAATGGATGATGTTGAAGCCGGCATCGTCGCCAGCCTGCCCGGTCGAGGACGGACAGGACAGCACGTAGATCGTGCGCCAGAACGCCTCGTCGCCCTTGCTACGCGTCGCACGCGGATCGGGAATCGAATAGCGGGTCAGTCCCTCGACATGCCGGTGTCCGTGCAGGACCAGGTTGACGTTGAGCGAGGTCGCTGCTTCGAGGAAGGTCGCGGGCGCAGCAAGGTACATCAGCGGTTCGTCCGGGGCGCCCAGAAACCGCTTTCCCTCTCCGGTCGCCTGCGGCAGCGGGTGATGGTGCAGCGCCAGCACGCGCACCAGATTTTCCGCCGGCTCGGCATAGTCGGCGCGCCCCGAAGAACCCATGCTGCCCGCGAGCTCGATGCTTAGCCGGGCGGAATCCACGACAAGCGCATGGTAGGTGCTCTCGTCGATATTGCCGCTCGCAAGCGTCGTGAGGCTCGCGCGGTTGGAATCCAGCAGCACCAGATCGAGGCCGGCCTGGCGGTAATAGACGCTCTTCGAGGTCCGCGGCAGGTGCAAATAATCATAGACGTCGTGGCGGCCCCCGCGCTGGCTCGGCCGCTTGACGTCGTGATTGCCGGCAACCGCCTGGATGTCGGTGAACAGCCCGGTCTGCCGGAAGGACGCGATGACGGCGAGCGCCTCGTCGAGCGCGCGCGGCGTCGGGTCGTCGACGAGATCGCCCGTGATCAGCAGGATGCGATCGGGAACGTCCGCGCAGTCAGCCATTCTCTCGCGCAGAGCCGCGCTGAGGGCCTCGATCGTCGCGAGCAGCCGCCCAGTCCCGTCCAGATGCAGGTCGGAGATCTGCGCAATAACGAACGATCTATGCATTTTGCGTCGCTCATTGCGAATGCTGCGCCGCCCAAACGATCAGAGAAATGCCTTCGACGAGAAGATTCAACCCAGTCTCGGCCCGGGCAGGACGCCCCCGGGCAAGTATCAATCGTGTGCCGCTGCGTTATCGCGCGCGATGCGTGCAGCGCCGCACGGAACAATTTAAAATATTCGTCAATCATGCCACAACCGTAGCGCTAGTAAAGCCCTGCGGCGCGCTCTCGTGAACGGCAGTTCTCAACGTGGATAGCTACGAGATCCGGCCGTCGCCGGTTTCGCTTCGCCCGATCAATATTCGATGGCCATGCGCTTGCGGATTTCGTCGATGCGCTTGTCGAGCGCATCGAAGCGCGCGTGGACGGAGCGGTCGTGGAGATAGAAGACGTAGCCACCGGCCAGGAACGCGAAGATCCAATGATGGTGCTCGACGTAGCCGAAGATCGCCTCGACGGCCTGGCCAATGAACGTGACCACGCTCCACACGAATTCCATTGAATTTCCTCCCGGCAGGCTTTGTCTTCGGCCGCGCGCGATCTCCACGACTGGCGGCCGTTTTTCGGAACCTAGCATGGCCCCCCGGCTGCGAGTAGCGGCTCGCGGGACGGTGACAGCAAAGCCGATTGCAGGCGCGGCAAAACTCTGCGAAGTCTGCTCCAATCGCTTGATCTGACGATCCGGACCCGCAAATGCCTTCTGTCTTCGAGACCTCGCCCAACGCTATCCCGATCACCTTCGTCACCAAGTCGAGCTGGGATCAGGTCGCCGAGACGCTGCCGCCGGCACAACGCCAGTTCGCGACCGCGAACGGTTTTGCTGCGAAGCCCGGCGGCTATCTGGCGCTGCCCGCGGCGGATGGCACAATCTCGCAGGTGCTGTTCGGCCTCGAGGACGAGGCTGCAAGATCACGCGACTTGTTCAGGCCGGGCGCCCTGCCCGGCCTGCTGCCATCAGGCATTTATCGCTTTGCCAATGCACCGCACGATGCACGACTGGCGGCGCTCGCTTTTGCACTGGGGTGCTACCGCTTCGCCCGTTACCGCAAGGCCGATCGCCCCGATGTCCGTCTGGTGCCACCGGCTGGCGTCGACGCAGCCGAGATCAGCCGCATCGCGGACGCCGCGATGCTGGCGCGCGACCTCATCAACACGCCGTCCAACGACATGGGTCCGGAGGAGCTTGCCGCAGCCGCGCAAGCGCTCGCGAGCGAATTCGGTGCGAGCTTTGCCTGCACCATCGGCGAGGATCTGGAGACGAATTTCCCGCTGATCCACGCCGTCGGCATGGCCTCTAACCGCGCGCCGCGGCTGATCGACATCAGCTGGGGTGATCCCGGCCATCCCAAGGTGACTCTGGTTGGCAAGGGCGTCTGCTTCGACACCGGCGGGCTCGACCTCAAGCCGTCGAGCGGCATGCTGATAATGAAGAAGGACATGGGCGGCGCCGCCAACGTGCTGGCGCTGGCGCGCATGGTAATGGACGCGAAGCTCAAGGTGCGGCTGCGCGTGCTGATTCCGGCCGTGGAGAACGCGGTCGCCGGCAATGCCTTCCGCCCGCTCGACATTTTTACCTCGCGCAAGGGCATCACCGTCGAGATCGGCAATACCGACGCGGAAGGCCGCCTGGTGCTCGCCGATGCGCTGGCGCTCGCCGACGAGGAGAAGCCGGACCTGCTGATCGATCTGGGTACCCTGACCGGTGCCGCACGCGTGGCGCTGGGGCCGGATTTACCGCCCTTTTACACCAATGATGAGACGCTGGCCGCCGACGTCGCGCGCTGCGCGGCGAAGGAGAACGATCCGTTGTGGCGGATGCCGCTGTGGCCGCCTTACGATGCGTGGCTGGACTCCAAGACCGCCACCATCACCAACGCCCCCTCCGGCGGCTTTGCCGGCTCGATCATTTGCGCGCTGTTTTTGCAGCGCTTCGTCGAGAACGCCAAGAGCTGGCTGCATGTTGATATTTACGGCTGGACGCCGTCGGCGAAACCGGCGCGTCCTGAAGGCGGCGAATGCCAGGCCGCGCGCGCCATCTACACCTTGCTGAGCGAGCGTTATGCCTGATCCGGGACACGATCCAAGGCTGACGCCGGCGCGGGGGGACCTCGCCGCCAAATATCTCGAAGGCAAGGTCGGGGCGGATCGCTTCGTCACCGGCGAGGAATTTGAGGTGGTCGCGCCGATCGCGGCCGTGCGCGAGCAGCCGTCATCGAACGCAATGCTGATGACGGAAGCGCTGCGCGGCGAGCGCGTCACGGTCTACGACCGCAACGGCGAAGGCTGGGCCTGGGGTCAGCTCAATGGCGACGGCTATGTCGGCTGGCTGCCGGATGCAGCGCTGATGAAGCCGACCGCCGCGCCGACGCACAAGGTGAGCGCACTGCGGACGTTCGCCTTCCCCGGCCCCTCGATCAAGCTGCCGCCTGTCGACACGCTGGTGCTGGGATCGAAGATTGCGGTGACGCGCGAGGACGGCTCTTTCGCGATGACGCGCGATGGGAGCTTTTTGCCGAAGACGCATCTCGCTCCACTCGACCATCGCGAGCCGGATTTCGTCGCTGTTGCCGAGCGCTTCGTCGGCACGCCCTATCTCTGGGGCGGCAAGAGCAGCCTTGGCATCGATTGCTCCGGCCTGGTGCAGGTGTCGCTGACCGCAGCCGGCACCGGCTGTCCGCGCGACAGCGACATGCAGCAGGCGGGTTTTGGCCGCGCGCTGGAGCCGCATGAGCGAAGCAGCTTGCGGCGCGGTGATCTGATCTTCTGGAAGGGCCATGTCGCCATCGTCCGCGACGCCGGCACCATGGTTCACGCCAATGCGCATCACATGGCCACGGTGATCGAGCCGATCGAACCGGCGATCGCCCGGATCAAGCAGGCAGGCAGCGAGGTCGTCGCGATCAAGCGGCTGTAACGAAGCTACGTCGCCACCGATCCATTCCCCGCCGTCTCCAGCCGGAACGCCGCCGCGAACAGCGCGCGGGTGTAATCCGTCTTCGGATTCTTGAATAGCTCGGCCGCCTGCCCTTCCTCGACCACCTTGCCGTTGCGCATCACGATGAGATGGCTGGCAAGCGAGGCGACGACGCGCAGATCGTGCGAGATGAACATGTAGGTGAGCTCGCGCTTGCGCTGGAGCTCGCGCAACAGGTCCACCATCTGCGCCTGGAACAGCATGTCGAGCGCGCTGGTCGGCTCGTCCAGCACGACGAAATCGGGCTCCAGCACCACGGCACGCGCGATGCTGATGCGCTGGCGCTGCCCGCCCGAGAACTCGTGCGGATAGCGGTAGCGGGTGTCCGGCTTCATCCCGACATCTTCCAGCGCCTTGACGACGCGCGCCTCGCGTTCCTCGCGCGACAGCTTTGGCTGATGCACGGAGAGACCCTCGGCGATGATGTCCGCGATCGACATGCGCGGGCTGAGCGAGCCGAACGGATCCTGGAACACGATCTGCATGTCGCGCCGGAACGGCCGCATCTCCTTGAAGCGCAGGCCCTGGATGTCTTTTCCCAGGAACACGATGCGTCCGTTCGAGGAGATCAATCGCATCAGGGCAAGTCCGAGCGTGGTCTTGCCCGACCCGGATTCGCCGACAACGCCGAGCGTCTCGCCCTTGCGCACGGCAATGCTGACGCCGTCGACCGCCTTGATGTGGCCCACCGTCTTGCGCATCAGGCCGCGCTTGATCGGAAACCACACCTTCAGATCGTTGGCCGCCATCACCACCGGCGCATCAGGCTGCGGCGGCGCCGGATCGGGCTTCGGCTCGGCCGCGAGCAGGTCGCGCGTATAGGGATGCTCCGGGCTCCTGAAGACCTGCTCGACCGGTCCCTGCTCGACGATCACGCCGCCTTTCATCACGCAGACATGGTCGGCGATGCGGCGCACGATGCCGAGATCGTGGGTGATGAAGAGCAGGCTCATGCCGAGCCGCGCGCGGATCTCGGCGAGCAGCGTCAGGATCTGCGCCTGCACGGTGACGTCGAGCGCCGTGGTCGGCTCGTCCGCGATCAGCAGATCCGGCTCGTTGGCGAGCGCCATCGCGATCATCACGCGCTGGCGCTGGCCGCCGGAGAGCTGGTGCGGATAGCTGTTGAGCCGCGTTTCGGGCTCGGGGATGCCAACCTGGGTCAGCAGTTCCAGCGTGCGCTTGCGCGCCTGCGCATTGCTGGTCGGATTGTGCAGCTGGATGATCTCGCCGATCTGCGACTCGATCGTGTGCAGCGGATTGAGCGAGGTCATCGGCTCCTGAAAGATGATGGAGATGTCGCTGCCGCGAACCTCCCGCATCTGTCGCTCGGTCCGGTCGAGAAGCTCCTGTCCCTTGAAGCGGATGCTCCCCGAAGGATGCGACGCATTCGGGTAAGGCAAGAGCTTCAGGATCGAAAGCGCGCTGACCGATTTGCCGGAGCCTGACTCCCCGACCAGCGCGACGCATTCGCCGCGCTTGATCTGGAACGAGACCTTATCGACCGCAAGCGTGGTGGCGCCGCCCTGGTGGAAGGCCACGGACAGATCGCGCACACTGAGCAAGGGCTGGTTGATGGCGTCCATTGGCTTACCTGAACGTCTTGCGCGGATCGAAGGCGTCGCGCACGGCTTCGCCGATGAAGATCAGCAGCGACAGCATGATCGCGACCGAGAAGAATCCGGAAAAGCCAAGCCAAGGTGCCTGGACGTTAGACTTGGCCTGCGACAGCAGCTCGCCGAGCGACGGCGAGCCGGGCGGCAACCCGAAGCCCAGGAAGTCGAGGGCCGTCAGCGTCATCACCGACGAGGACACGATGAACGGCAGGAACGTCATTGTCGCAACCATGGCGTTTGGCAACAAATGCCTGAACATGATCACGGCGTTCGACACGCCGAGCGCCCGCGCCGCCTGGATGTACTCGAAATTGCGACCGCGCAAAAATTCAGCCCGCACCAGGCCGACCAGCGACACCCAGGAAAACAGGAGCAGGATGCCGAGCAGCACGAAGAAGCCCGGCACGAGCACCGACGACAGGATCAGCAGCAGATAGAGCGACGGGATTGCAGTCCATATCTCGATGAAACGCTGGAATAACAGGTCGACCCAGCCGCCGAAATAACCCTGCACCGCGCCGGCGGCGATGCCGACGACGGAGGAGACGATGGTCAGGCAGAGGCCGAACAGCACGGAGATGCGGAAACCGTAGATCAGGCGCGCAACCACGTCGCGGCCTTGATCGTCAGTACCGAGCCAGTTGTATTCGAGGTCCCGGCAGCTCTTCAGGCCTTTCTTCTCGACAACGGATTTGCACTGCGCTTCCGTCAGCATCCAGGTCGGCGGCGACGGCGCGGGCGTCGGCAGATCGAGATTGTGGGTGCCGTAGGAGTAGCGGATCAGCGGCCAGACCACGCTGCCGCCCTTGTCCTTGATCAGCTTCTGCAAATAGGGATCGCGGTAGTCAGCCGCCGTTTCAAAGTCGCCACCGAAGGTCGTCTCCGAATAGGTGACGAAGGCCGTCCAGTAGAGATGGCCGTCATATTTGACCAGGAACGGCCGATCATTGGCGATCAGCTCGGCGAAAAGCGACACCACGAACAGGATCATGAAGATCCAGAGCGACCAGTAGCCGCGCCCGTTCGCCTTGAAATTCTGCCAGCGCCGCCTGTTGAGCGGCGATGGCACGAACGGCTTGCGCGTGATCGGCACGGCATCGCCGAGCGGCGACTTCGCGGTGGTCTCGATCGGGGTGGGGGCAGTCAGCGTCATCAGACCTCCCGTGCCTCGAAATCGATCCGCGGATCGATCCACATGTAGGTGAGATCCGAGATGAGGTTGACCACGAGACCGACGAGCGAAAAGATGAAGAGCGTGCCGAACACCACGGGGTAGTCGCGGTTGAGAACGCTCTCGAAACTGAGCAGTCCGAGCCCGTCCAGCGTGAAGATGGTCTCGATCAGAAGCGAGCCCGAGAAGAAGGCGTGGATGAAGGTGCTGGGAAAGCCTGCGATGACAATCAGCATGGCGTTGCGGAAGACGTGGCCGTAGAGCACCCGATTCTCGCTGCAGCCTTTCGCACGCGCGGTCATCACGTATTGCTTGCGGATCTCGTCCAGAAACGAGTTCTTGGTCAGGAACGTCATGGTGGTGAAGGCGCCGAGCCCCATCGCGATCAGCGGCAGCGTCAAATGCCAGAAGTAATCGATGATCTTCCAGTACCAGGGGAATTGCGACCAGCCGTCCGACGTCAACCCGCGCAGCGGAAACCAGTTGAAGAACGAGCCCCCGGCAAACAGAATGATCAGCAGGATCGCGAACAGGAAGCCGGGTATCGCATAGCCAAGCACGAGTACGCTCGACGTCCAGGTGTCGAAGCGCGTGCCGTCCTTGACCGCCTTGCGGATGCCGAGCGGTATCGAGATCAAATAGGTCAGGAGCGTCAGCCAGATGCCGAGCGAGATCGAGACCGGCAGCTTCTCCTTGACCAGCTGGAGCACGCTGACATCGCGAAAATAGCTGCTGCCGAAATCGAAGCGGGCGAAATTCCACACCATCAGCGCGAAGCGCTCCGGTGCCGGCTTGTCGAATCCGAATTGCTTCTCCAGCTTCTTGATGAAGTCGGGGTCGAGCCCCTGCGCACCGCGATATTTGGAGCTGACGGCATCGCCACCGGCGCCCAACTGGCCGGGCGCGCGCTGCGCAAAATCTCCGCCGCCCGAGATACGCGAGCTGCCGCCGGTGTCGGCGCCCGAGAGTTGCGCGATCACGCGCTCGACCGGGCCGCCCGGCGCGAACTGCACGACGACAAAGGAGACGAAGAGAATCCCGAGCAAAGTCGGAATCATCAGAAGGATGCGGCGGGCGATATACGCGCTCATGATTATTTCGCCTGCTCGAGCTTGGCCGCCTTGGCGGCGTCGAACCACCAGTTCTCCGGCGCGCCGACGCCTTGCGCATATTTCGGCGGCTTGTCGGGATGGCTGAACTGGTCCCAATAGGCCACGCGATGGAAGTTCGCGTACCATTGCGGCACCCAGTAGCGCCCGGCCCGGAACACCCGGTCGAACGCCCGGCAGGCTGTGGTCAGCTCCGCCCTGGTCTGGGCGGCAATGATCTTGTCGATCAACGCGTCGATGATCGGATCGGAGATGCCGGCGAGATTGTACGAGCCCTTGGTCTTGGCCGCCTGCGAGGAGAAGAACGCTCGCATGGCATCGCCAGGCGTGGCCGACATCGAAAACCGCTCGATCGTCATATCGAAATCGAAATCCTCGAGCCGCGCGCGGTACTGCACGGCATCGACAAGACGGAAGGTCGCGTCGATGCCGAGCGTCGCGAGGTTCTTCAAATAAGGCCCATGATGCGGCTGGATCGATTGCTCGTCGTTCAGGAATTCGATCGTGAAGGGCTCGCCATTGGGCAGCACCCGCTTGCGGTCCTTGATGACGTAGCCGGTTTCGTTGAGCAGCTCGCTCGCCTTGCGCAGCAGGGCGCGGTCCTGTCCTGAGCCATCCGACACCGGCGGCACGAAAGGCTGGCCGAACACTTCGTCGGGCACCTTGCCGCGGAACGGCTCGAGCAACGCGAGCTCTTCAGGCGAGGGCGGCCCGGAGACCATCATGTCGGAATTCTGGAACGGCGAGTGTGTGCGCGCATAGGCGCCGTACATGATCGACTTGTTGGTCCACTCGAAATCGAAGGCGTAGATCAGCGCCTCCCGCACGCGCGGATCCCTGAACTTGTCGCGGCGAAGATTTATGAACCAGCCCTGCGCGCCTGACGGGGTTTCGTCAGGCAGCTGCTCCCGCTTGACGCGACCGTCCTTGATTGCCGGGAAATCGTATCGCGTCGCCCAGATGCGCGACGTGAGCTCCTCGCGGAACAGATAATTCTTTCCGGTGAAACCTTCGAAGGCGACGTCGCGGTCGCGGTAGAACTCGTAGCGCACCATGTCGAAATTGTAGCTGCCGCGGCAGACCGGCAAGTCGGCGCCCCACCAGTCCTTGACGCGCTCGTATTCGATGTAGCGGTTGACCTCGAACCTGCCGACCTTGTACGGGCCGGAGCCCACCGGCGTATCGAGCGTCGATTCATCGAAGGCGCGCGTGGCGTAATACGCTTTCGAGAAGATCGGTAGGCTCGCGACATAGAGCGGCACGTCGCGTGCGCGGTTCGGCGCGAAGGTGACGACCGCGGTGGCATCGTCGAGCGCCTCGGCCTTCACGAAATCGCGGAGCTGCACGACGATCAGCGGGTGGCCCTTCTCCTTCAGCGCGGTGAGCGAGAAGACAACGTCATGCGCGGTAAGCCTGGAGCCATCGTGGAAGCGGGCCTCGGGGCGCATCGCGAAGGTGTAGGTTAGCTTGTCCGGCGAAATCCGCACCGATTTCGCCGCAAGCCCGTACATCGCGTCGGGCTCATCATTGGCGCGCACCATCAACGGCGCGAAGGTCATGTCCATGCCCTGTGCGCCCTCGCCTTTCAGGATATAGGCGTTGAGCGAAGAAAACGTGAAATAGGACTGGTTGTAGGCCCGCACCGACGGAATCAGCGAGAACGCACCGCCCTTCGGCGCACCGACATTGACGTAGTCGAAATGGTGGAAGTCGGCGGGATATTTGAGATCGCCGAACGCCGAGATGCCGTGCGCCTCGGCCGGCCCTTCCGACGCCGCCGCGCCGCGCGACAGGGCGGCGCTGAGCGCGCCGCCGGCACCCAGGGCCAGCACATGCCGGCGTGAAAGCTGCGCCATCCGCGATTGCTTTCTCAAGATCGTTTCCCGATACGCGCAGCTTTTTCGGCGTCGTACCACCACAATGTCGGCAGGCCCGACCGGCCGTATTTCGGCATCGGCTCGGCGTGGCTGAAGCGGTCCCAGCGGGCATAGCGTGCGAATGGATAGGTGAACTGGGGCACCACGTAGAAATTCCACAGCAGCACGCGGTCGAGCGCACGGGTCGCGGCGACAAGACCAGCGCGGTCTTTTGCGAAGATCACCTTCTCGATCAGGGCATCGACAGCCGGATTTTTGATGCCGATGGTGTTGCGCGCGCCCGGCACATCAGCGGTCTGCGAGCCCCAAAACTCGCGCTGCTCGTTACCCGGCGAGAGCGACTCGCCCCACTGATCAATGATCATGTCGAAGTCGAAGCTGCGCAGCCGGTTCTGGTATTGCGCGTCATCCACCACGCGAACCGACGTGTTGACGCCGATCCGCTCCAATGAGGGCTTGTAGAACAGCGCGATGCGCTCGGACGAGGGATCCTGCACCAGGATTTCGACCGTCAGAACCTTACCCGAGGCATCGACCAGCTTGTGGTCCCGCACCTCGAAGCCGGCCTCTTTCAGCAACTTTGCAGCCTCGCGGAGATTGGCGCGTACGGCTTCAGGATTGCCGCCGACGGGGCTCTGGTATGGCGTGGTGAAGACTTCCGGCGGCACCTTGTCCTTGACGGTTTCGAGGATCTGCAACTCCTCACCCTGCGGCAGACCTGTCGCAGCGAGTTCCGTGCCTTCAAAATAGCTGTTGATCCGCTTGTACTGGCTGAAGAACAGCTGCTTGTTCATCTCCTCGAAGTCGAAGGCATAGTTGAAGGCGCGCCGCACCCGCGCGTCCTTGAACTGGGGACGCCTGATGTTGACGACGAAGGCCTGCATGCGGCCGGAATCGTTGATCGGAAATTCTTCCTTGATCACCCGCTTCTCGGCGACCGCCGGGAAGTCATAGGCCGTCGCCCACTGCTTGGCGGAGTTTTCCGCGATCCAGTCGGCCTGGTCAGCCTTGAACGCCTCCAGCGCGACCTGGTTGTCGCGGAAGAACTCGAAACGCAGCTCGTCGAAATTGTTGGTACCGATCTGGCTCGGCACGTTGGCGCCCCAATGATCCTTCACCCGTTCGAGCTTGATCGAACGCCCCGCCACGAATTCCTTGATCCGGTACGGGCCGGAGCCCAGCGGCATCTCCAGCGTGGTCGCGCCGACATCGCGCTTGCGGCCCTGGGCGTCGGTGCCTTCCCACCAATGTTTCGGCAGCACGGTCAATTCGCCGACGATGGTCGGCAATTCCCGGTTGCCCGGCCCGTCGAAGCTGAACTTGACATCACGCTCCCCGACCTTCTCCGCCTTCGTCACATGGCGGTAGTAGGACGCATACATAGGGCTCTGCTGCTTGAACGTCTCCAGCGAGAAGATGACGTCCTCGGGCGTCACCGGCTTGCCGTCGTGCCAGCGCGCTTCCTTGCGCAGACGATAGATCACCCAGGAGAAGTCATCCGGATGTTGGGCGGATTCGGCGAGTTCGCCATATTCAGTCGCGACCTCGTCCTGCGACCGGGTCATCAGCGTCTCGTAGATCATCGCCGCGGCCGGGGCGATGCTACCTTTGATGCCGGCGACCGCGAGATTGAAATTGTCGAACGTCCCGATCGAGATCAGCCGCGCGACACCGCCCTTGGGCGCATCCGGATTGACGTAGTCGAAGCGCTTGAAGTCGGCGGGGTATTTGATGTCGCCGAACAGCGACAGCGCGTGCCGCCAGGGCAGCTCTCCCGCCGACTGCGCCGCGGCCGTGCCGATGACGGGGACGCCCGCTACGGAACCAAGAGCGGGGAGCGCTGCGGCGGCAGTGCCGGTGAGCAGGAGATCGCGTCGGGTAATGGCCAAATCAACATTCCTGTCTTGAAGGAGGCTACTCCTTTAAGGTCCCAATATAGGCGAGGTTTCGACGGAATATGTTGCTTTTTCCTCATCTTGGAAGGCCGGACGCCCCTTGGATGCGGCCAAACGCCCCGATAATTTCATCACGAGGCCGGGATAACGAAACGGCCAGGCTTTTCAGCCTGGCCGCATATTCCAAGACGTGATGTTGAGGCCTTACTTCGCCGCGGTGGGCAGCGGCTTCGGGCTGTCGGAGAGGCTGTTCAGATAGGCAATGACGTCGGCGCGCTCGCTGTCTTTCGGGATGCCGGCAAAGCCCATCGCGGTGCCGGGGACAGCGGCCTTCGGGCTGGCGATGAACTTGTTGAGCGCATCGAAGTCCCAGGCGCCGCCCTTGCCCTTCATCGCGGCCGAGAAGTTGAAGCCGCCACGGCCTTCGCCGACATGGTCGCCGACAATGCCGAAGAGGTTCGGACCGACGCGGTTCGGGCCGCCCTTTTCGAAGGTGTGGCAGGCGCCGCACTTCTTGGCGGCGGAAGCGCCCTTCTCGACGGATGCGGTCTGGAGCAGCTTTTCGATCGGCTCGGAGGGCGCAGCGGCGGCCGCGCCACCTTCCTTGTCGCCAGCCGTTTCCTTCACGGCGATCTCGAAGCCCGGCTTTTCCGGCATCTTGGGCGAGAATAGCGCCTGGGCGGTGAAGCTTGTCACCAGCAGGATGAGACAGGTGCCGAGCACGGCACCGAGAATCTTGTTGAGTTCGAAAGAGTCCATTTCCGGCCAGGCCCCACACCGCAGTAAGGAAATAGCGGCCAAGCGGCCGCCAGGACGAGCCTCAGAGAATCAAACGTTCCTTCTTGTTTCCCCGAGTTTTGCCATTGAGATATCGGTTTGCCCGGGGTCTGGCAACCCGTATAAGCGACCCGGCTTCGAACCCGTCCCCACCCCATTTCTCGACGCGGAAAACCTCCCGTTTCCAGGCCCTTGAACCCGAACCTTCGAACCTCATGACCGATCCTCGCATCCTGGTGCTGATCCCGGCCCGCATGGCCGCCACCCGCCTGCCCGGCAAGCCGCTCGCCGACATCGCGGGCCTGCCGATGATCGTGCATGTGATGCGCCGCGCCGAGGCCGCCGGCATCGGCCGGGTCGCGGTCGCAACCGATACCGCCGAGATCGCCTCGGTGGTATCAGCCCATGGCGGTGAGGCCGTGATGACCCGCCCGGATCATCCCAACGGCTCGAACCGCATCCACGAGGCCATGCAGAAGCTCGATCCGGACCGCAAGGCCGAGATCGTGGTCAATCTCCAGGGCGATTTCCCGACCATCACGATCGACAATATCCGCGAGGTGCTGCCGCCGCTGCAAGATCCGGCCGTGGACATCGCGACGCTGGCCTCGCAGATCCACACCGAGGAGGAGGACCTCGCGCCGAGCGTCGTGAAGGCGATCGGAACCTCGCTCGGGGGTAAGCGGATGCGTGCACTTTATTTCACCCGCGCGACCGCCCCGACCGGAGACGGACCGCGCTACCACCATATCGGCCTCTACGCCTATCGCCGCGCCGCGCTGGAGCGCTACGTCTCCCTTCCGCCCTCACCGCTGGAATTGCAGGAGAAGCTCGAGCAGCTCCGAGCGCTGGAGGCCGGCATGCGCATCGACTTCACCATCGTCGATACCGTGCCCCGCGGGGTCGACACGCCGGCGGACCTCGAGACCGCGCGCAGCCTCCTTTCCAAATCCTGAGCCGCTGTTACAAGGCCCGTCATGAGCAAGATGAAAATCGCATTCCAGGGCGAACCTGGGGCCAATTCCCACATCGCCATCGTCGAGGCCTACCCCGACGCCGAGCCGTTGCCCTGCGCTACCTTCGAGGACGCGCTGTCGGCGATCTCGTCGGGCGAGGCCGATCTCGGCATGATCCCGATCGAGAACTCGGTCGCGGGCCGCGTCGCCGACATCCATCATCTGCTGCCGGCCTCCGGCCTTTTCATCATCGGCGAATGGTTTTTGCCGGTCCGCCATCAGCTGATGGCCGTGAAGGGGACCAAGATCTCCGACATCAAGAGCGTCGAGAGCCATGTCCACGCGCTCGGCCAGTGCCGGCGCATCATCCGCAAGCTCGGCATCAAGCCGATCGTGCACGCCGACACTGCCGGCAGCGCCCGCGACATCTCCGAGCGCAAGGACAAGACCGTCGCCGCGATCGCCTCGCGTCTCGCCGCAAAGATCTACGGCCTCGACATCCTCGCCGAAGACATCGAGGACGAGGCGCACAACACCACGCGCTTCGTGGTGCTGGCGCGCGAGCCGAAATGGGCCGCGCAAGGCTCAGGGCCGCTGGTGACGACTTTTGTATTCCGCGTGCGCAACTTGCCGGCCGCGCTCTACAAGGCGCTCGGCGGCTTCGCCACCAACGGCGTCAACATGACCAAGCTCGAAAGCTACATGGTCGACGGCAATTTCTTCGCGACGCAGTTCTACGCCGATGTCGATGGCCATCCCGACGACAAGGGACTGGCGTTTGCGATCGAGGAGCTGAAATTCTTCTCGCGCGAATTCCGCATCGTCGGCGTGTATCCGGGGCACCCGTTCCGCGCGACGATGGAGTAATCTCGTGTCCCGGACGCGCGTAGCGCGAGCCGGGACTAGGCCGCGCTCTTCGTAAGCCCGAACGCCTCCGCCAGCAGCGAATACGATCTCTTCCGCGCCTCGTGATCGTACACCGCCGTGATCACCATCAACTCGTCCGGCTTGCTCGCATCGATCAGCGGCTGCAGCTTTTTCTGCACCGTCGCCGGATTGCCGACGAACAGGCGCGAGCGGTTGCGCGCCATCGAGGTGCGCTCGGAATCCGTATAGGGATAGGCAAGCGCCTCCTCGACGCTCGGCAGCGGCAGATATTGGCCGCGGTCGCGGCGCAGGCGGTTGAGGTCGAAGGAGGTCGCGAGCTTCTCGGCCTCCTCGTCGGTATCCGCGGCGATGGCAGCGACCGCGAGGATCGCGCGCGGGCTCGCGCTCCAGGCCGACGGCTGAAAGCGATTGCGATAGTGCACCATCGCATCGATCGCATCATGGGACGCGAAATGATGGGCGAAGGCGAAGCCCATGCCGACTTGGGCAGCCAGCTCCGAGGAATAGTCGCTGGAGCCGAGCAGCCAGATCGGCGGCAATGGTGTGTCGTCGGGCATCGCGATGACATTGTGGTAGGGGTGGCCTGAGGGGAATTCGCGGGTCTGCCACAGAATCAATTCGTGCAGCCGTTCCAGGAAATCGTCGCCCTCGCGACGGTCGAGCCGGCTGCGCAGTGCATAGGCTGTGGCGCCGTCGGTGCCGGGCGCGCGGCCGAGACCGAGATCGATGCGGCCGGGAAACAGCGCCTCCAGCATCTTGAAGCGCTCGGCCACCACCAGCGGGGCATGGTTGGGCAGCATCACGCCGCCGGAGCCGACGCGGATGTGCTTGGTCACCGCCGCGATCTGCCCGATCATCACGTCGGGCGCGGGGCTCGCCACCGAGGCGAGGTTGTGGTGCTCGGCGAGCCAGTAACGGACATAGCCGAGCCCATCAACATGCCGCGCCAGGTCGATGCTGTTGCGCAGCGCCGCGGCGGGTTTGGTGCCGGTGGTGACGACGGAGAGGTCGAGGACTGAGAGCGGGATCATGGGGCATCAAATTAGTGGAGGGCGGCACGGCGGCAATGGGCCGACAGCGCAGGTCTGGCGTGTGCGCGACGCGAGCCCTCTTGTTCGCCGGGATCTGGCTGTTGGGACAGGAGCTTGATACATAATATGAGATTCGTTCTGCCCACAGCTTAGATTCAGCCTCGCCGATCGCCAAATCGCGCAATAAACATTGATTTTACTATACTATATCCCAATTCGACAACTTCCCACAACCGACAAAAGCGGCACGATATTTAGCTTCGCATGGCATCTGGTGGGCCATTTCCCACGTCCGATGGGCTGTCGAAAGAACCCTCTTTGCCCTATCTTAGCCTCTCCCAATCTAGACCTGACCGCTGGCCGCCAAAACCGGGCGAGCCCTTGGAGTGAGTGGTGCCATGACCGATCTGACGATTCCCGCCCACTCCGACGGGCAAGACGGGCACTTGAAGCGGCCTGCGATCTCCTTCGAATTCTTTCCGCCCAAGACCGAAGATATGGAGCGCAATCTCTGGGAGACCATCAACCGGCTGGCCCCGCTCGACCCGAAATTCGTCTCGGTGACCTACGGCGCCGGCGGCTCGACCCGTGAGCGCACCCATTCGACGATCTCGCGCATTCTCACGGAAACCGCGCTGCTGCCGGCCGCGCATCTCACCTGTGTCGGCGCCTCGCGCGGCGAGATCGACGAGATCGTCGACCGCTATCACGAGGTCGGCGTCCGCCACATCGTGGCCTTGCGCGGTGATCCCGCCGGCGGCATCGGCACGCCCTACGCCTCGCATCCCGACGGCTACCAGACGTCCGATGCGCTCGTTGCCGGGATCAAGAAGCGGCATGGCGATATCGAAGTCTCGGTTTCGGCGTACCCTGAGAAGCATCCTGAAGCGCGCGACTTCGACGCCGACATCGACACGCTGAAGGCCAAGGTCGATGCCGGCGCGACGCGTGCAATCACGCAGGTGTTCTTCGATAACGACCTCTACTTCCGCTATCTCGATCGCGTCCGTGCCCGCGGCATCAACATTCCGATCGTGCCGGGCATCATGCCCATGCACAATTTCAAGCAGGCCCGCAATTTCGTCACCCGCGCCGGCACCTCGGTGCCGGACTGGTTCGCCGCGAAGTTCGACGGCCTCGATGACGATGCCGAGACCCGCAAGCTGGTAGCCGCGACCGTTGCGGCCGGCCAGGTGCAGAAGCTTGCCAAGAACGGCGTCGACACCTTCCATTTCTACACCATGAACCGCGCCGATCTCGTGTTCGCGATCAGCCATTTGCTCGGCATCCGCGCCAAGAGCGCGCAGAAGGCGGCGTAAGATAAAATGACCACTCCCGTTTCTCCCAAGCGAACTGCCCTGCTCGACGCTGCCCGCGCGCACATCCTCGTGCTCGACGGTGCCATGGGCACGATGATCCAGAATCTCCAATTCGACGAAGCCGCCTTCCGCGGCGAGCGCTTCAAGAATTTCCATCGCGACCTCCGCGGCAACAACGACCTCTTGATCCTGACTCAGCCGCAGGCGATCGAGGACATCCACGCGGCGTATTTGCGCGCCGGCGCCGACATCGTCGCCACCAACACCTTCTCCACCACCTCGATCGCGCAGGCCGATTACGACCTCACCGACATCGTCTACGAGATGGCGCGCGAAGGTGCCCGCCTTGCCGGCAACGCCGCCCGGCGCGTCGAGGCCGAGGACGGCAAGCCGCGCTTCGTCGCCGGTGCCATCGGACCGACCAACCGCACCGCCTCGATCTCGCCAGACGTGTCCAATCCCGGCTACCGCGCCGTCACCTTCGATGATTTGCGCAAGTCCTACGGCGAGCAGATCAACGGCATGCTCGACGGCGGTGTCGACCTGCTGCTGGTCGAGACCATTTTTGATACGCTGAACGCCAAGGCGGCGCTCTATGCGATCGCCGAGATCACCGAAGCGCGCGGCATCGACATGCCCGTGATGGTGTCTGGAACCATCACCGACAAGTCCGGTCGCCTGCTCTCCGGCCAGCTGCCGGAGGCATTCTGGCATTCGGTGCAGCACGCCAAGCCTGTGACCATCGGCTTCAACTGCGCATTGGGTGCAGAAGATCTGCGCGCGCATATCGCCGACATCGGCCGCGTCGCCGATACGCTGGTCTGCGCCTATCCGAATGCCGGCCTGCCCAACGAGTTCGGCCAGTATGACGAAACGCCGGAATACATGGCGCGTCTGGTCGGCGAATTCGCGCGTGATGGCTTGGTCAACATCGTCGGCGGCTGCTGCGGCACCACGCCGGACCATATCGCGGCAATCGCCGCCGCGGTCGCGCCGCACAAGCCGCGCATCGTGCCCGAGATCGAACCTCGCTTAAGGCTCTCCGGCCTCGAGCCCTTCATTCTGACGGATGCGATTCCCTTCGTGAACGTCGGCGAGCGCACCAACGTCACGGGCTCCGCGAAATTCCGCAAGCTGATCACCAACGGCGACTATACGGCAGCGCTGCAGGTCGCGCGCGACCAGGTCGAGAACGGCGCGCAGATCATCGACGTCAACATGGACGAAGGTCTACTCGACTCCGAAGCGGCGATGGTGACCTTCCTCAACCTCGTCGCCGCCGAGCCCGACATTGCCCGCGTGCCCGTGATGGTCGACTCGTCGAAATTCTCGGTGATCGAAGCCGGCCTGAAATGCGTGCAGGGCAAGCCGGTCGTCAATTCGATCTCGATGAAGGAAGGCGAGGAGAAGTTCATCTTTGAAGCCAACATCGCCCGCCGCCATGGCGCGGCCGTGGTGGTGATGGCGTTCGACGAGGTCGGCCAGGCCGATACGTTCAAGCGCAAGACCGAGATCTGCAAACGCGCCTACGATATCCTGGTCGAGCGCGTCGGCTTCCCGCCCGAGGACATCATCTTCGATCCGAATATCTTTGCGATCGCGACTGGCATCGAGGAGCATAATAATTACGGCGTCGACTTCATCGAGGCGACGCGCTGGATCCGCAAGAACCTTCCGGGCGCGCATATCTCGGGCGGCGTCTCCAACCTGTCGTTCTCGTTCCGCGGCAACGAGCCGGTGCGCGAGGCCATGCATTCGGTGTTCCTGTATCACGCCATCAAGGCCGGCATGGACATGGGCATCGTCAATGCCGGACAGATGATCGTCTATGACGACATCGACGCCGAACTGCGCCAGGTGTGCGAGGACGTCATCCTCAACCGCGATCCCGGCGCCTCCGAGCGCCTGCTGGCGCTCGCGGAAAAATTCCGCGGCAACAAGACCCAGACCAAGGAAGCCGATCTCGCCTGGCGCGAATGGCCGGTGGCAAAGCGGCTGTCGCATTCGCTGGTGCACGGCATCACCGAATTCATCGAGCAGGATACCGAGGAAACGCGCAAAACCTCCTCGCGTCCGCTCGACGTGATCGAGGGCCCGCTGATGGCCGGCATGAACGTGGTCGGCGATCTCTTCGGCGACGGCAAGATGTTCTTGCCGCAGGTGGTGAAGTCCGCGCGCGTGATGAAGCAGGCGGTGGCCTGGCTGATGCCGTTCATGGAGGAGGAGAAGGCGCGCAACGCCGCGGCTGGCATCGACACCGGCAAGAGTTCTTCCGCCGGCAAGATCGTGCTCGCGACCGTGAAGGGCGATGTCCACGACATCGGCAAGAACATCGTCGGCATCGTGCTCCAGTGCAACAATTACGAAGTCATCGACCTCGGCGTGATGGTGCCCGCCGCAAAAATCGTCGAGACCGTGAAGGCGGAGAAGGCCGACATCGTCGGGCTATCAGGCCTGATCACGCCCTCGCTCGACGAGATGGCGTTCTTCGCCGGCGAATTGCAACGCGAAGGCCTCAAGCTGCCGCTGCTGATCGGCGGTGCCACCACCAGCCGCGTGCATACGGCGGTGAAGATCGACCCTAGCTATCGCGCCGGCCCCGTCGTGCATGTCAACGACGCCAGCCGCGCCGTCGGCGTCGCCTCCTCGTTGCTGTCGCCGGAGAAGCGCGAGGCCTATGCCGCCGACGTGCGCGCCGAATACGCAAAAATCTCGGATGCGCATATGCGTGCGCAGGCCGACAAGAAGCGGCTAAAGCTCGCTGTCGCGCGCGCCAACCGCGTGCCGGTCGACTTTGCCGCACACAAGCCGGTGAAGCCGACCTTCCTCGGCATCAAGAGCTTTGACGAATACGATCTCGCCGAGCTCGTGCCTTATATCGACTGGACGCCGTTCTTCCAGACCTGGGAGCTCGCCGGGCGTTTTCCGGCGATCCTCGATGACGCCAAGGTCGGCGAAGTCGCGCGCTCCCTGTACGACGACGCGCGAAAAATGCTCGACCTGATCGTCAAGGAAAAATGGTTCCGGGCGCGTGCGACGGTCGGCTTCTGGCCGGCCAATGCACAAGGCGACGACATCGTGCTCTATGCCGACGAGAGCCGGACCAAGAGCATCGCGACGCTGCACACGCTGCGCCAGCAGCTCGAGAAGCGCGAGGGTCGCTTCAACGCGGCGCTGTCCGATTTCATCGCGCCTGTCACGACCGGCGTGCCCGATTATATCGGCAGTTTCGTCGTCACCGCGGGGATCGGCGAGGATGTGGTCGCCGATCGCTTCAAAATGGCCAATGACGACTACTCCTCGATCCTGTGCAAGGCGCTGGCCGATCGTCTCGCCGAGGCCTTTGCCGAGCGCATGCATGCCCGCGTGCGCCGCGAGTTCTGGGCTTACGCGCCGGACGAGGCGCTCTCCAACGACGAGATGATCCTGGAGAAGTACCAGGGCATCCGCCCCGCGCCCGGCTATCCCGCGCAGCCCGATCACACCGAGAAGGCGACGCTGTTCGAGCTGCTCGATGCCGAGAACACGGCCGGCGTGAAGCTGACCGAGAGCTTTGCGATGTGGCCGGGCTCCTCTGTGTCCGGGCTCTATTTCGCGAACCCCGAGAGCTATTATTTCGGCGTCGGCAAGATCGAACGCGACCAGGTCGAGGACTACGCCGCGCGCAAGGGCATGACAGTTGCCGAGACCGAGCGGTGGCTCGCGCCGGTGCTGAACTACATCCCTTCGCGCGAAGGCAACGACAAGGCTTTCGTCGCAACGCCCGCGAACGACGAGACCTCCAAGGACCTCGCCTCGCATCCGCCCGGCTGCACCTGCGCGGTGCATCTGGTCTGGCAGAAGAAGCGCGCGGGGGCGGGGTAGGCCCCGGCTCAAAACCAAAAAGTGAAAACAACCCCATGCACAGTAGAGCTGGGGTTGAAAAAGCTGACGAATTTCGGTCTGACCGAAATTGACTTGCGCCGTCGGGCAAAACACCTGTAGTGTTGCATCATCGCCCACCGCGCCAGCTTCGCAGCCCCGGCGGATGCAGGTGCTCGAATCTCGTCATTGCGAGCGCAGCGAAGCAATCCAGACTGTCACCGCAGAGAGATTCTGGATTGCTTCGCTGCGCTCGCAATGACGGAGCAAGTGGCGACGTCGCGACGTCCAACCTACGTCTCAAAACAACGGACACACTTTCGCGCGCGGGAACTCGCCGCTTGTGAACTCGATCACTTGTCCCCTCAACCTCGATTGGCTACTCTGTCGGTTGACTACCTCCAAACCGATGGTTTGTTCGGGATCGAGCATATGAAGCAGTTCATTGCACTGTTCGTCGCCGCGATCGCCCTTGTCGTACTGCCCACGATTGCCGCCGCGGACTGTCCGAAAGGCTATGTGCCATGCGGCGAGCGAAGCCAGTTGTGCTGCCCGGGAAAGTAGCCAGC
The DNA here is from genome assembly GCF_900109945.1 of Bradyrhizobium sp. OK095. Lineage (GTDB taxonomy): Bacteria > Pseudomonadota > Alphaproteobacteria > Rhizobiales > Xanthobacteraceae > Bradyrhizobium. The sequence continues at coordinate 95,259 of NZ_FOBX01000013.1, read as the reverse complement.
CGCAAATGGCTTTGGCTGGGTAGCGGCGTATTCATCGCGATCGGCCTGGTGATGGTCGCAGCCTGGGTCGGATTCCCGCGTAAGAAGCAGACGATCACGGCTATCCTCTCCGACACCGGCTATTTCGAGATGGTCCCGCCGAGCACGTTCGGCGGTCCCGGCACCATCAACACGATCGAATATCTAAGCAACGGCCGGCTGGAGCTGCATCCGACCTGCGACATCGACCCCGCGCTGCTGGCCAGCAAGATCCAGAAATCGCCGACCGTGGACCGCGACCTGAAGCAGTCGCTTGAGAAGAATCTCGACGTGTCCGCACAGGTCAGGGACAAGCTGTCCGCCGTCGTCGGCATGCAGGAAGTCGATTCGATTCACCTCAAGCTCGAGAATGCCAACATTTTGCTGATTTCCGACGAGTCGCTGATCTCGACCCGCAACGCATTGCTGAAGGCCGAATGCGAGGACGCGATCACCCAGAACATTTCGAGTGGCGGCGTCGTGTGCCAGACGCGGTCCGTGCTGGAGGCCGATGTCGTCTACGAGATCAAATATCACAACAAGATTTCGATGGAGGAGCGGGCCAAGCTGACATCCGCGATCGCAGCAAAACTCGACCTCGACGCGCAGCAGGGGGCCGACGACAAGGTGTCTGGCTCTCAATTATTCTTCGGAATCAGGCTGTCACCGAATCCGATCGTGCTGAAGACTGCGACGGGCGAGATCAAGCCGTGTACGCGGAAATAGGACTGGACCCGCACCCACCCCTGCCGTGAACGCAAAGCGTGCTCGCAGCGACCAATGGCGATCGCCGCCGAAGCGCAGGGGAATCGGATGCTGAACGCCCAACAATTGATGTGGACGCAGATTGCCGCCGGTATTGCCGTGCTGCTGTTTGGATTGACGTTGTTCAACCTGGTCCGGATGCGGAGCCGGATGCAGGCGGCGCGGAGTTGGGACAGGGTGGAGGGCATCATCACCGTCTCCCGGGTCGACCAGCCGGCGGCGCACGCCTCGGACGATCAGAACGACGCCAAGCCCATCATCCGCTATCGCTATCAGGCCGGCGGCCAGGAGCTGGAAAGCGACAAGATTTTTGTCGGCGGCCCCGCCATCACGACAAGGGTCCTGGCCGCAAAACTGACCGGACGATATCCGGTCGGCGCCCATGTCGAAATCCATGTCGATCCGAAGCAACCGACCGAGGCCCTGCTGGAACCCGCCGCAGCGCAGAACGTTGCGGCGCTAGTGGCGTTCACCCTCGTATTCGGCGTCATCGCCGCCACCCTGACCGCGCACTCGCTCGCGGGTCACGTACTCTACGCCGACAATGGCGTTCCGCTGTTCGCGTTCGCGCTGCCGATCATCGTGCTCGTGGGCGGCGTGTTCTGTGTCGCCGAATATGTCCGGACGCGCCGGCTGGCGAGCGCCAGCCTGCGTTGGCCGACCGCGACCGGCAGGATTACGCATTCCGACGTGATCGAGGAGATCATCGAGGAGAAGACCGATCACGACAACAAACCGACGACTTCAAAGCTTGTACACCGTTATCAGGTCGACCTCCGCTACGCCTACAAGGTCGGCCAACGCGACTTCACCGGCACCGAAACCAACTGGGGCGGCACCATGATCTCCGGGCTGCGCGATGTCGCCGAACAGGAAGCGGCGAAATATCGTCCCGGGCAGAGCGTTAAAGTCTACTACGATCCGGACCAGCCGGGACATGCCGTGCTGGAGCCTGCGAGCCGGGAAGGCGCGCTGGGGCCTCTGATCGGTGCTGCGGTCTGCGCGGTCGTCGGCGGCCTTTTCCTGACGATCCTGATCAAGGTCGGGTTCGCGTAGCGCCCCGGCGGGCCTCGCTCCTGACCTTTCGCTCGGCTTCGTGCCCCGGACGCGGCGCAGCGCAAAGCGGTGCGCTGCAGAGCCGGGGCCCACATCTCCAAGCAAACCGCCGGCTGGGTCCCGGCTCTGCGACGCAGCGTTGCACGCCGCGTCGCGTCCGGGACACGAGAGCGTTTCACCCCTTTGGGGGCGCCAGCGGTTGCACGATTTCCTGGAACGGCCCGAGCGCCTCGCAACGACCGGCATGCGCCGCAAGCGCAGGATAGCGCGCGGCATCGAACAATTGCGGATGCGCTTCGCGGGTGAAACGAGTGACGCAGGCAACCACGATGTCGGCATGGCCGATGCGGTCACCGAGCCAGTACGACATCGTCACCTTCATGCGCTCGGTTTCGAGCACGCCGAGCACGTCCGCAATCTGCGCCTGACACCGCGCGACCCACAGCGCAAGCTGCTCCTTCCGCAGCACGCGCTCATAGAGCAGGCTCACCGCCTTGTCGCCGAGACCGCAGGCGAGCGCACAGATGCGCAAATGCTTTCGCCGGTCGGCGCCACTGCGCGGCAACATCGCCTTTGCCTCGCCGACCAGCTCGTCGAGATAATCGAGGATGATCGTGCTCTCGATCAGCGCCTCGCCGTCGTCGAGCACCAGTGTCGGCACCCGGCGCAGCGGATTATAGGGTGCAATCTTGTCGGCATCGCCGAAGGTCGACCACGGCCTGTGCTCGAAAGCGAGACCATAAAGCCGCAGCGCAATCGCGACGCGGCGAACGAAGGGGGAGTCGTATTGGCCGATCAGGAACATGGTAAGTCTCTCGTCATTGCCGGCACTGGCCTATGGCGAGGTATGGCAGCGCTCGGGATTCACGTGCCGGTCGGAAAGATGGGTCTGACGTATTTCAACGCGATACGGCACAGGTTCTCGTTGCCTGCGGGCGGATCAGAAGGTGTCTAGCGGGCAATTAGGATCGCGGTCTCTCGGCAAAGATAAATCGAGATTTGCGCAACGCATCCTCGGCATTCTGCCCCCAAAATTCTATGATTTCAAAATTTCGGCGCGCACGCTCACCCGTATACTGACTGAGATCGAGCATATAAGCATCGTACAGTCGATTGACGCGTTCTCGAACCGTGACTCGCGACCGAACGTGGTGGAGGAATTTCAGATCAACAAGATCTGGGACGTTCTCGACGTTGCTCTCGTTATAATCCTTATCGATCAAGAAACAGTTTGCCTTTGCTTCGGTCGAACAGAAATCGCTAAGCTTCTCGAATATCTCTAGCAGCTTCTTTTCCTCGTCTTTGCCGGCATCCCGCGAAAAATCCTCTCTCTTGAATTTGTCGAACTCCCCGGCCGCCTTATTGACATCCTCTGCACCGATCTTCTCACCTCTCGCGCTGTCACCCCGCGCGAGGCGCTCTCTCGCGACGTCAATTGCACGCCGGAAAATAGTGAGAAAATCGCGCGCCACGCCCCCGCTTGCCAACACAAGACGATCGCGCGCTCCATCGGTAAGAAAGTCGTCCAATTTCAGATTGGACTCCCGAGCGAATTGCTCCAAAATTCGCAAGAGAAAACGCTTCGTCAGATCATACTTCTCTAACGTCACATCTAGATCAATCTCTTCTGCGTCATCGCCGAGCTTCATTCCTCGCGGTGGATCGCTATACGTATACCAGCGCGACCTGTGACGTATGGTGCCGACCTTAATCCAAAGATTCAGCCCTTTTGCAATTCGGTGGAGATAATCAACGACCTCGGCCTGATCCGCTTTCCTTATGTGATACAGGTCGTCCAACAATAGAAACGCTGGCCCATCGGCCAGTTCGGTCATCCGCTGGAACAGGCCTTTGTATCGCATAATATTTCGGTGCAGAACTTCGATCTTTCGTGAAGTGTACTCCTGTTGAGTTTGAGTCGACTGCGTGCCTTTTTCGGAGGATTTCAAACTGGATTCAATCGAGGCAATTGGGACTTTTCCTCCAGCAGTAAGCGCAGTCTGCAACTCAACGGCGGTTTCGCCCTTGCGTGTCGTTTGAACTTTGGCATCGTCAGCTGCGAAAAGGACCGCGTTGAGTTCCTTGATCATCGCCCCAAGCTCGGCAGAGATCTCGGAGGTTTTTGTCCGAGGGAATCCCTTCTTCGACGGCGACGCTCCAAAAAGCTTGTTCCAGAATGATGTTCTATTAGATGGGTGGATTGCAGCGGAATCCATCCAAGCTTTGAATTCGCTCAGTGTCTTGATCAGCACGCTCAACAAGACATCGGGGTAGCTGTGCCCCTTAAACTCTTCAAGATCTACGTAAGCAATAGGACTTCTATTGACAGTAAGATCTGCTGTCACCTTCGCCAATAGGCTCGACTTTCCGGACCCTCTGCGTCCAAAGACAATATGATGGCGCTTATTCTTAGCGCGAGCCAGCGTGCCCGGAGCAGGCTCAATAAAGTACTTCACGCCCTCCTTAGTCGATCGAGTTGATTCTTCGACAATTCGCGCGAGGTTCTCGACTTTAGTCGTCTCAAGAATGCTCATTAAAATCTCTTTCTTGAAAAAAACGACAAGCTATCGCAGCCAAACGCAGCTATTCTCGCACCGGTTGCATCCAATTGTCTAGCCATCCGACGACGCGGAAGCAGCCGCGCAGCCCGTGCGCCACCTCCCCTCGTCGCTCGCCAGCACGCTCTTCATCGCGCTCGCCTGGCCGGCGAGCTTCCGCTCACGCATCGCCTGATTCATGTTCGGCTTGCCGGCTGACGAGCAGCTCACGGCGGGTCATGATGCAGTGCACTGAACCAGCCGCGCTGCGCTCGGGCGACCTGATCCATCGGCCACCGGTGTACTGAACACGACAAATCTGCTCGCGCAGAGCAGCATTGGTGCGCAATATAACTACTGGCTTCTTCTCCCTTAGATTGCAGTAGATAAAAATAGACGCTATGGATTGAGTGCCAGTGACGTTTGGTTAAAGAGTGGACAAACGAGGACGTGGTGGCGAAATCGAAGAAGCCGGGGACAAAAGCGCAAGGAAGATATGTAGAGCCGGTAGCTCGGAAACGATCAAGAGGCTCGAAAACTGATCACAAAGGGCCAGCGCGGCATAAGCCTCGGTCAAGCTCCCAAATTGACACGATCGGTTCCGCAAAGAAGACTCGCGCTTTTCAGTCGCGCATAGTTGTTTACGTAAACGACCAACTACTGACAGCGCTTGATAAGCACGCGCAGAGGAAGGATCAAACGAGAGCCCAAGCCGCACTAGAGGCTTTACAACTCTACCTCAAGAATGGAGGAAATCGGAGTTCGATTGCGACCGAGCAGGGCACGGTCGTAATTAGAAGTGTCCGTCAAGCATTGTTTCATTCAAGACTTGTTATCGCGGCGTTCGACGAGGCGCTCGAATACGACGTTCTGCGGCAGCACAACGAACCACCTCCCCTGTTGCTGTTAGATAGCCCCGACTACCTTGATGAGATACGAAAGTTGGTCGTCGAGCTGCGTCACTTGAATTCGTATCTTGAAACAGTAAGACGTTTTCCGAAGCGACGGGCGGAGGACACTACTGTGCTTCGAGGTCCCGTCGCTAGCACGAAGCGGCACATCAATACGTTTCTCGGCCGATATGCGTCCACATTGGGGCATGGCGCAGGAATCTTGACCGTTGGCGCACTGGTAACGCTTCTCTATCAGCTAGGCCTACCAGAAACAGTCTTCGAACAGCTCATTAGAAAACTACATTGACGTGGTCGATAGGATATCGCCTACCTTGACTACTCACTCCCCCTCGTCGCTCGCGAGCACGCCCTTCACCGCCCTCGCCCATCCCGCAAGCTTCCGCTCCCGTGTCGCCTGACTCATGTTCGGCTTGAAGCGGTGCTCCAGGCGCCAGTTGTCGGCGAATTTTGTCGGCTCGGGATAGACGCCGGCCTGGAGGCCGGCGAGGTATGCCGCCCCCAGCGCTGTCGTCTCCTGGATCACCGGACGATCGACCGGCGCATCGAGCAGATCGGCGAGGCGCTGCATGGTCCAGTCGGACGCGGTCATGCCGCCGTCGACGCGCAGCACGACGCTGGCGGTTTCCGAGCTCGGCCAATCGGCGCGCATCGCCGCCCACAGGTCAAACGTCTGGTAGCAGACGCTTTCCAGTGCGGCGTGGGCGAGCTCGGCGGGGCCGGTGTTGCGGGTGAGGCCGAACAGCGCGCCGCGCACGCGCGGATTCCAGTAGGGCGCGCCCATGCCGACGAAGGCCGGGACCAGATAGACGCTCTGCATGGAATCGGATTGGTCCGCGAGCGGGCCGGTCTCAGCGGCGTGCTTGATGATGCCGAGGCCGTCGCGCAGCCATTGCACCGCGGAGCCCGCGACGAAGATCGAGCCCTCCAGCGCGTAGGTGCGTTTTCCCCCGAGCTGGTAGGCGATGGTGGTGAGCAGCTTGTTCTTCGACACGACAGGCGTGGTGCCGGTGTTGAGCAAGGCAAAACAGCCGGTGCCGTAGGTCGACTTCATCATGCCGGGGCGGAAGCAGGCTTGACCAATGGTGGCAGCCTGCTGGTCGCCGGCGATGCCGGAGATGGCAATCGCGCCGCCAAAGAGATCAGGCACGCTTTCGCCGAAGCGGGCGGACGAATCCTTGACCTCAGGCAGCATCGAGCGCGGCACGCGCAGGATTTCCAGCAGTTCGTCGTCCCATTCGCCGGTGTGGATGTTGAACAGCAGCGTGCGCGAGGCGTTGGTGGCGTCGGTGGCGTGCACCTTGCCGCCGGTGAGGCGCCACAGCAGATAGCAATCGACGGTGCCGAACATCAGCTCGCCGCGCGCGGCGCGCGCGCGGGCGCCGGGCACGTGATCAAGGATCCATGCGACCTTGGTGCCGGAAAAATAGGGATCGATGATCAGGCCGGTCTTTTGCGAGATCACGGGCTCGCGGCCTTCCGCTTTCAGTTTTGCGCAGATGTCGGCAGTGCGGCGGTCCTGCCAGACGATGGCGCGGTGCACGGCCTGGCCGGTGGCGCGGTCCCACACCACGGTGGTCTCGCGCTGGTTGGTGATGCCGATCGCCGCGATGTCCTTAGGCCCGATGCCGGCCTGCTCGATCGCGTCGCGGCAGACCATCACTGTCGAGGTCCAGATGTCCTCCGGCTCGTGCTCGACCCAGCCCGACGCCGGAAAATGCTGCGGAAACTCCTGCTGCGCGCGCGCCGCGATCGAGATGTCGCTGCGAAAAACAATCGCGCGCGAGGAGGTGGTGCCCTGGTCGATGGCGAGGACGAAAGACATGGAAGCTTACCTTGGCGTTTCCCGGTGGGGGGTCATTGTGTCGCGCCAAAGGGAGCGGATTAGGGCGGGAAGGTCAAGGTAGGTCTCCGTGCCCCGGATGCGGCGCAGCGCGTTAGCGGTGCGCTGCTAAGCCGGGGCCCATCGCAGAGGCTGTGCTGGGTCCCGGCTCTGCGTCGCAACGCTTCGCGCTGCGCCGCGTCCGGGACACGATCCGCTTACGTCGCTGCTGTCGTCACGCCGCCGTCGATGACGATGGTCTGGCCGGTCATGAAGCTCGACGCATCGGAGGCAAGATACGCCACGGCACCCGCGATCTCATCCGGTTCGCCGATGCGGCGCAGCGGCGTGGTGGCGGTGCGGCGCTTGAGGTTGGCTTCGTCTTCCCAGAGCGCGCGGGCGAAATCGGTCTTGACGAGGCCGGGGGCGATGCAGTTGACGCGGACGCCTTTCGGGCCCCATTCGCCGGCGAGCGAACGACATAGCGCGAAGTCGGCGGCCTTGGAGATGCCGTAGGCGCCGATCACGGTGGAGCCGCGCAAGCCGCCGATCGAGGAGATGATGATGACCGAACCGTTGCCGCGCTCGGCCATCTGCGGGATCGCCAGCGCGGAGAGCCAGATGTTGCTCTTGACGTTCGAGCCCATGATCTTGTCGAAGGCCTCGTCGGTGATGTCGAGCAGCGGGCCGTAGTACGGATTGACTGCGGCGTTGCAGACGAGGATGTCGATCTTGCCGTAATGCTTGATCGTGCCCGCGACCAGCGCCTCGACCTCGGCTTTGCGCGCGATGTTGCAGGGGATGACGGTGGCATCGCCGCCTGAAGCATTGATGCCGTCGGCGACTTCCTTGCAGGCGTCGACCTTGCGCGATGAGACCACGACTTTTGCGCCGAGCTTTGCGAGCAGCTCGGCCGAGGAGCGGCCGATGCCGCGGCTGGAGCCGGTGACGATGGCGACCTTGCCGGTGAGATCGAACGGGGTGTTTTTCATTGTTGTTGGCCTCCGTTGTTTCCATAAACTCCGTCATTGCGAGGAGCGAAGCGACGAAGCAATCCAGACTATCTCCGCGGAGAGATCCTGGATTGCTTCGCTTCGCTCGCAATGACGAAGGAAGTGGCTAGATCAACCCGCCACCATCCGCGACGCGACGCTGGTGGTAGTCGGTGTCGCCAAAGCTGTTCTCGATCATGGTGAGGCGCTTGAAATAGTGGCCGATCTTCGCCTCCATGGTCATGCCGATACCGCCGTGGAGCTGGATCGCCTGCTGTCCGACGTATTTCAGCGACTTGCCGATCTGCACCTTGGCGGCAGCGATGGCGTTGGAGCGCTCGCTGGCGTCCTCGAACTCACCGGCCATTGTCGCGAACATCGACATCGAGCGGGCCTGCTCGGCAGCGACGAACATGTCGGAGGCGCGATGCTGCAGCGACTGGAACGAGCCGATCGCGACGCCGAATTGCTTGCGCGTCTTGATGTACTCGACCGTGGTCTTGAGCGACTCGTCCATCAGGCCGACCGCCTCGGCGCAGAGCGCGACGCGGGCTTCGTCGACCACACGCTCGATCAGGGCGAGTGAGTCGTCGGGATTGCCGAGCGCGGCATCCGCGCCGACCTCGACACCCGTAAACGTGATGTCGGCAGCGTGCAGGCCGTCCTGGGTCGGGTACGATTTCTTCGTCACGCCCTTGGCACTCGCCGGCACCAGGAACACGCCGATGCCGCTCTTGTCGCGGCGGTCGCCCTTGGTGCGCGCGGTGACGATCAGGATCTCCGCGTTCTCGCCGTTGAGCACGACGAATTTTTCGCCGTCGATGACCCAGCCATCGCCCTTCTTCTTCGCCGTCGTCGAGACATCGAACAGATCGTAGCGCGAGTTCTTCTCGAGCTGGGCGAACGCCAGCGTCTTGCTGCCGTCGATGATCCCGGGCACATGCGCGGCCTTCTGCGCGTCGGTGCCGGCATGGCGGAGGAAGCCGCCGCCGATCACGACCGTTGCCAGATACGGCTCGAGCACCAGCGCCTTGCCGAGCGCCTCCATCACGATCATGGTCTCGACGCCGCCGCCACCGAAGCCGCCATCGGCCTCCGCGAAGGGCAGGCCGAGCAGGCCCTGCTCGGCGAGCTTGCCCCAGACGGCTTTGCTCCAGCCGCCCTTCTCTTTCATGTATTTCTTGCGGCTCTCGAAATCGTATGAATCGGTCAGCAGGCCGTCGATGCTGTCCTTGAGAAGCCGCTGCTCCTCGTTCAGATCAAAATCCATTTCTGTTTCCTCAAAGTCACAATTGTCTGCGTTGCGTCGGGCTCCTCTTCACCTCGCCCCGCTTGCGGGGAGAGGTCGGATCGCCTCGGCGATCCGGGTGAGGGGGTACAGGTCCCACGACGACCTCTCGTGTTGAGAGATGCCCCTCACCCCAACCCTCTCCCCGCAAGTGCGGGGCGAGGGAGGAGAGAGCATCAAAGTCCCAGCACCGCCTTGGCGATGATGTTGCGCTGGATCTCGTTGGAGCCGCCGTAGATCGAGACCTTGCGGTTGTTGAAGTAGCTCGGCGCGATCTGGGCGGTCCAGTCCATGGCTTCGTTCGAACCGTCGTCGCCGTGCACATCGTAGGGCGCGGCGAACGGGCCGATCACTTCCATCAACAGCTCGGTGGTGGTCTGCTGGATCTCGGAGCCCTTGATCTTCAGCACAGACGAGGCCGGATTGGGCTTGCCCTTGCCGTGCTTGCCTTCATCCGCGACGACGCGCAACTGCGTCAGCTCGAGCGCCTTCAGCTCGATCTCGCAGGCCGCGAGCTTTTCGCGGAAGGCGGCGTCCTGGATGATCGGCTTGCCGCCGGACTCGACCTTGGAGGCCAGATCTCGGATGCGGCGCAACCGTTCCTTGGAGACGCCGACGCGGGCGATACCGGTGCGCTCATTGCCGAGCAGGAATTTGGCGTAATCCCAGCCCTTGTTCTCCTCGCCGATCAAATTCTCGTAGGGCACCTCGACGTCATCGAAGAAGACTTCGTTGACTTCGAGCCCGCCGTCGATGGTCTGGATCGGGCGCACGGTGACGCCCTTCGACTTCATGTCGAAGACGATAAAGGAAATGCCCATCTGCTTCTTCGCGGTCGCATCGGTGCGGCAGAGGCAGAAGATCATGTCGGCGTGCTGGGCCAGCGTGGTCCAGGTCTTCTGGCCGTTGATGATCCACTTGTCGCCCTTGCGCTCGGCCTTGGTCTTGAGCGAGGCGAGGTCGGAGCCGGAGCCGGGCTCCGAAAAACCCTGGCACCACCAATCGTCGACATTGGCGATGCGCGGCAGATACTGTTTCTTCTGCGCTTCATTGCCAAAAGTGTAGATGACGGGGCCGACCATGCTGACGCCGAAGGCAAGCGGCTGCGGCGCCGGATAGGACTGCAGCTCTTCGTTGAAGATGTAGTGCTGCACGCTGGTCCAGCCAGTACCGCCATATTGCGTCGGCCAGTGGCTGGTGCCCCAGCCCTTCTTGTTGAGGATACGCCACCACGTCACCATCTCGTCCTTCGAGAGGTGGCGGCCCTCGACCAGCTTGCGCCGCGTATCCGGCGGCACGTTGCCGCGGAAGAATGTCCGCACTTCCTCGCGAAACGCCTGCTCTTCTTTCGTGAATGCGAGATCCATCGGATCCTCCTGTGAGCCTATTGTTATCTTATCGTCGATGCGAGTTTCGTGGATTGTGACGGTTTTTGCTGCTGGCGCAATTCGTGGCGCGACAATTTTCCGACCGGCGTGCGCGGCAGATCGTCGACGAACGCGACCTCTACAGGCAATTCGTGCTTGCCGACCTTGCCGGCAAGCTGCGCGCGCAGCTCGTCGAGCGAGAACGGCTTTGCGTCCGGCTTGAGCTTGATGAAGGCTTTTGCCGCCTCGCCGCGATACTGGTCGGGAATGCCGAGCACGATCACCTCGTGCACGCCTGGAATGGTGTAGATCGCCTGCTCGATCATCTGCGGATAGACGTTGAAGCCGCCCGAGATGATCATGTCCTTCTTGCGATCGACCAGGAAGAAATAGCCGTCGGTGTCGACATAGCCGATGTCGCCGGTGAGGAAGCGGCCGTCGGCAAAGGATTCCGCGGATTCATTTGGCTTATTCCAGTAGCCCTGGGTGACGTTCGGGCCCTTGATGCGGATCTCGCCGACTTCGCCCGGCGGCAGCACCCTGCTTGGATCTTCCAGCGCGACGACGTCCATCTCGATGCTAGGCAGCATCAGGCCGATCGAGCCGGGCTTGTCGGGGCCTGTCGGCGGATGGCCGGTGCCGGGCGAGCAGGTCTCGGTCATGCCCCAGCCGCTCTTGAGCTTCTTGCCTATTTTGCGTTCGAAGAAACTTGCGATCTCCACCGGCAGCGGCGCACCGCCAGAGCCGATGGTGACGAGCGAAGAGAAGTCGCGCTTGTCGAGATCGGGGAGCGCTGCGATCGCGATCCACATCGTCGGCACGCCCGGAAAGTAAGTGGCACGCTTGACTTCGATATCGCGCATCACCGCTTCAACATCAAAGCGCTGGTGGAGCGAGATCAAATTGCCGCGGCTGAGCGCGGACAGCAGCACGACGGTGAGTGCGTAGATGTGGAACAGCGGCAGCACGCAGATCACGCGCTCAACGACACCGCCGCGAGCCGCGCGCCCCGGCTTGCCCCAGACATCGTAGATCGACACCGCCGAGGTGAGATTGCCGTGAGTGAGCATCGCGCCCTTGGGCAGGCCGGTGGTGCCGCCGGTGTATTGCAGCAGCGCAACGTCGTCCGCTGTGACTTTCGGCCACTGCGAGGGTGCTGTGGCGCCCTCGACAAAAGTCTTGAAGGTGACGATGCGGGGATCATTCGGGATCGCGGCCTGCGGCGTGCCGACCTTGCCCCAATTGTCGTCCTCGCAGACAACGAGGCGATCGATCAGGCCCTTGTCCAGGAATTTCAGCGCGGTCGGCAGCAGCGCGGCGAGATTGGAGGTCACGAGCAGGCGCGAGCCTGAATCGGAGACCTTGTGGGTCAGCGCGATCTCACCGTCGAGCGGCGACAGATGCGCGACGCGGCTACCTGCCTTCAGCGCACCGAAGAAATTGACGGGGTGATCGGGCGTGTTGCCCAGGAACAGCGCGACGGAGGTATCCTTGCCGCAGCCGGCGCGCAGGAACGCAGCGGCCGCACGCTCGGCCATCGCGGCGAGATCGGTGTAGGTGATCGGACGTTCCCGGAATTCCAGCGCAGTGCGCGGGCCGTATTCGGCGGCGGCCTTCGACAGCAGGTCAGGCAGCGAGCCCTGGACGATGGTGTCGTCCCAGCGCACGCCCTCGGGATAAAACTGTTCGCCGGGATGGGTCATTATTCTTGATTGCTTGAGCGAGCCACTAACAGAGACCGCCATTCCGGGCCGCGACGAAGTCGCGCGCCCGGAATGACGAGGGTTGAGACGAAGCCGCCATCAAGCCGCTTTCGACGATGCCGCCAGCGACGCGAACGTGCCGCCTTCCGCCGCGAGCTTCTTCAGCAGCGGCGCGGGCTCGAGGCTGGGGTCGTTGGTCTCCTTGGCGTAGAAGGCCAGGCGATCGGCGATGTGCTTGAGGCCGACGGTGTCGGCCCAGAACATCGGGCCGCCGCGATAGATCGGCCAGCCATAGCCGTAGAGCCAGACCACGTCGATGTCGGAGGGACGCGCCGCGATGCCCTCTTCGAGGATTTTTGCGCCCTCGTTGATCATCGGGTACATCATGCGCTCGAGGATCTCGTCGTCGCTGACGATGCGCTTCTTGCGGCCGAGGCGCAGCAGCGTCTCGTCGATCAGCTTTTCGACTTCCGGATCGGGCAGTGCCGAGCGGCTGCCTGCTTCATACTTGTAGTAGCCCTTGCCGGTCTTCTGACCGAAGCGGCCGGCTTCGCACAGCGCATCCGCGATCTCCGACTTGATGCCGCGGTCCTTGCGCGAGCGCCAGCCGATGTCGAGGCCGGCGAGATCGCCCATCGCGAACGGGCCCATCGGCATGCCGAACTTCGTCACGACCGCGTCGACCTGCTGCGGCAGCGCACCTTCGAACAACAGCTTTTCAGATTGCTTGCCACGCTGCGCCAGCATGCGATTGCCGACAAAGCCGTCGCAGACGCCGACCACAGCCGGCACCTTTGCGATCTTGCGCGCGATCGTGACAGCGGTCACGAGCGCATCCGGCGCGGTCTTGTCGGCGCGCACGATCTCGCACAGCTTCATGACGTTGGCCGGCGAGAAGAAGTGCATGCCCAGCACGTCCTGCGGACGCTTGGTCGCCTTCGCGATCTCGTCGATGTTGAGATAGGACGTGTTGGAGGCGAGCACCGCGCCGGGCTTGACGTATTGGTCGAGCTTGCCGAACACTTCCTTCTTCACCGCCATGGTCTCGAACACGGCTTCGATGACGAGGTCAGCATCACCGACATTCTCGATGCCGACGACGCCGGTGATCAGCGCCATGCGCTTGGCGGGCGCATCCGCCGGGATGCCGCCGCGTGCCGCGGTCGCTTCCCAGTTCTTCTGCATGATACCGAGGCCGCGCTTGAGCTGCTCCTCGCCGGTCTCGATCAGGGTGACGGGAACACCGGCATTGGCAAACGACATCGCGATGCCGCCGCCCATGGTGCCGGCGCCGAGAATGGCAACACGGTTAACGGGGCGCGGTTTGGTGCCTTCCGGCACGCCGGCGATCTTGTTGGCTTCGCGCTCGGCGAAGAAGGCATAGCGCTGCGCCTTGGACTGGTCGCTGGCGACGAGCTTGAGGAAGCCCTCGCGCTCCTTCTTCAGACCTTCGTCGAACGGCAGGTCGATCGCCGCACCGACGGCGTCGGCAGCCGCGAACGGCGCTTCCAGGCCGCGCGACTTCTTGGTCATGGCGGCAACCGCGTTGGTGAAGATCGAGCGGTCGGCCTTGGCGGCCGCGATCTTGGAATCGTCGTCGCGCAGGCGGCGCAGCGGACGCTTCTCGGCAAGCAACTTGCGGACGAAGAGTTCAGCGCCCAAGGTCGGACCTTCGACGATCTCCTCGATCAGACCGTGCTTGAGCGCTTCCGCAGCTCCGATCGGATCGCCGCCGACGATCATCTTGACCGCGAGCTCAGGGCCAACGGCGCGCGGCAGGCGCTGGGTGCCGCCGGCGCCCGGCAGCAGGCCGAGCTTCACTTCGGGCAGGCCGAGCTTTGCCTCTTTCACAGCCACGCGGAAATGACAGGCAAGCGCGACCTCGAGGCCACCACCGAGCGCGGTGCCGTGAATCGCGGCCACGATCGGCTTCGGCGACCCCTCCATCTCGGCCAGCACTTCGTTGAGGGCGGGCGACTTCGGCGGCTTGCCGAACTCGGTGATGTCGGCACCCGCAATGAAAGTGCGGCCGGCGCAGGTCAGCACGATGCCCTTGATCGCGGGATCGGCGATCGCGGCCTTGATGCATTCCAAAATACCGCCGCGCACTGCGGCACTCAGCGCATTGACCGGAGGGCTGTTCACCGTGACGATCCCGACTTCGTCATGACGCTCAAGCTTGACCACTTCGCTCACGGTGTCCCTCCTTGGTGGGGATGTACTTTTGTTCGATTTCGCGGTGCGGAATTTAATTCCGCATCTTGACGGCAGGGTTATTTTGAAGCACGGACATTGTCAACGACTCCGCGCAAGAAGCAGATCAGGGATGAAGCGTACAGGAAAGAAGACAGCGACCGATCGGAATTTCGTCGTGGCGCTTTCCCGCGGACTGGACGTATTGCGCGCATTCCACCCCAGCGACGGCCTTCTCGGCAACCAGGAAATCGCAGCCCGGACCAACCTGCCCAAGCCCACCGTGTCCCGGCTGACCTACACGTTGACCAAGCTCGGCTATCTGACGCCGGTTCCCCGCTTTGAAAAGTACCAGCTCGCGCCGGCCGCCATGGCGCTCGGTTACGCAGCGTTATCCAATCTCGGCGTTCGGCATTTGTCCGAACCGTTTCGCGAGGACATGATGCGCGCGACCGGCGGCGCCGTCGCAATCGGCGGCCGCGACCGTCACAGCATGATCTATTTCGGGCAAAGCCGTGGCAGCGAGACGGTCGGCGTTCAACTGGACGTCGGCTCCCGCGTGCCGATTGCAACCAGCGCGATGGGCCGGGCTTATTTCTGGGCGCTCGGCGACGAGGATCGCGCCGAGCTGTCGCGTATCTTGCGCGAACATTACGGCAGCCGCTGGCCGAAAATGCGCGACGGACTGGAGCGCTCCGGCGAGACCGTCGCGAAACATGGTTTCGCGATCTCGGTCGGCGACTGGCATGACGACATCGGCGCGGCCGGCGTCGCGCTCAGGCTCAACGACGGAACCGGGCCTTACGCATTCAATTGCGGCGCGCCGGCATTCCGCTTCACGGAAGAGCGATTGATCAACGACATTGGACCGCGTCTGCTTGCGATGGTAAGGAACATCGAAGCGGCACTCGGGGGACTGATGCCGCATTCCAAAAAAGACGTCAGCAAAAAGCTGAAATCAGGAGGAAAAGTTGCGCGTGTGGCCGAGGGGATCAGATAGGCTTTGTGATCATCAGGAGCGGTTCGTATCGCCCCTTCGTCCACTCAACAGCGTGGGCGAGACGAGATGACGCAGGCACAGCTCGCGCAGGGAACATCGCCCCTGCTCGCGGTTCGCGACGTCAGCGTCGTGTTCGGCGGCATCGTCGCGCTCAACGGCGTGTCCTTTGACATGCACAAGGGCCAGATCCTCGGATTGATCGGCCCCAACGGCGCCGGCAAGACCACGCTCTTCAACTGTCTGTCGCGGCTCTACCAGCCGTCATCAGGCGACATCCTGATGGAAGGCGCGAGCATCCTGTCGCGGCCGCCGCACCGGATCGCCGAGATCGGCATCGGCCGCACCTTCCAGAACGTGGCGCTGTTTCCAAACCTCTCGGTGATGGACAACGTCCGCGTCGGCGCCCATTCGAAGACCTCCAGCGACATCATCAGCGACTCCCTGAGGCTGGCCTGGGTCCGGCGCAGCGAGACCCACGTCAACAAAAAGGTTCACGAGATCCTCGCTTATCTCAAGCTCGAGGACGTCGCCCACACTGTCGTGTCCGGTCTCCCCTTTGGCACGCAGAAGCGCGTCGAGCTGGCGCGCGCGCTCGCGGCCGATCCGAAGATCCTGCTGCTCGACGAGCCCGCCGGCGGCCTCAATCACGAGGAAGTCTACGTGCTCGGCGACCTCATCCGCCGCATCCGCGACGAGCGCCACATGACGGTGCTGCTGGTCGAGCACCACATGGGCCTCGTGATGTCGATCGCCGACCACGTCGTCGCGCTGAATTTCGGCAAGAAGCTGGCGGAAGGCACGCCCGCCCAGGTGCAGGTCGATCCCGACGTCATCAAGGCCTATCTCGGGAGCAAGGACCAATGACGACGCTGCTCAACGTCAAGGACCTCCGTGCCTATTACGGCCAGGTCCAGGCGCTCCATGGCCTGTCCTTCTCGCTCAATGAGGGATCGCTGACGACGCTGCTCGGCGCCAACGGTGCCGGCAAGACCACCACATTGCGCGCGATCTGCAACATGGTGCGCTCCACCGGCGCGGTCGAGTTCGACGGCAAGCCGCTGAACAACCGCTCGACCGAGAACATCGTGCGGTTCGGCATCGCCCATGTCCCGCAGGGCCGCGGCACCTTCACCACCATGACGGTGGAGGAGAACCTCCAGCTCGGCGCCATCACCCGCAAGGACAGCGCCGGCATCGTCTCCGACATCGAGCGCATGTACGCGCATTTCCCGGTGCTGAAGCAGCGCCACACCCAGCAGGCCGGCACGCTCTCCGGCGGCGAGCAGCAGATGCTCGCGGTCGCCCGCGCCCTGATGCTGCGGCCACGCCTGATGCTGCTCGACGAGCCCTCCTTCGGCCTCGCGCCGCTGGTGGTCCGCGACCTGTTCGGCATCCTCGGCAAGATCAACCGCGAGGACAAGGTGTCGATCCTGGTGGTCGAGCAGAACGCCCAGCTCGCGCTCGAGCTCGCCGACCAGGCCTATGTGATCGAGACCGGCCGCATCGTGATGTCAGGCAATGCCAAGGACATCGCGAACAACGAAGAAATCCGCAAATCCTATCTGGGTTACTGAGGAGCCGGCACGATGGAGCTTTTTACCAACCAAGTGCTGGCCGGCATCGCCACGGGCGCGATCTACGCCTGCATGGCGCTCGCCGTGGTCATGATCTACCAGGCGATCGACCATCTCAATTTCGCACAAGGCGAGATGGCGATGTTCTCGACCTTCATCTCCTGGCAACTGATGCAGTGGGGTATCCCCTATTGGGCCGCCTTCATCCTCACGTTGGCGCTGTCCTTCATCGCAGGCATCGCGATCGAACGGATCCTGTTCAAGCCGCTGGCGAAAGCGCCGATCCTGACCAACGTCGCCGGCTTCATCGCGCTGTTCGCGATCATCAACTCCTCGGCCGGCCTGATCTGGGACTTCACCATCAAGCAATATCCGACCCCGTTCGGCTCCGCGCCGTTCCTGGGCAGCCAGCTGATCTCGACCCACCAGGCCGGCATGATCGGCGTCACCGTGCTGCTGCTGCTCGGCCTCTATTTCTTCTTCCAGTACACCCGCATCGGTCTTGCGATGCGCGCGGCCGCGTCAGTGCCTGAATCGGCCCGGCTCGTCGGCATCAATACCTCCTGGATGATCGCGCTCGGCTGGGGCATGGCGACCGCGATCGGCGCGATCGCGGGCATGCTGATCGCTCCCGTCGTGTTCCTCGAGCCCAACATGATGGGCGGCGTGCTGATCTACGGCTTTGCGGCGGCGGTACTCGGTGGCCTCACCAGCCCGTTCGGCGCGGTGGTCGGCGGCTTCCTGGTCGGCGTCTTCGAGAACCTCGCCGGCACCTACATTCCCGGCGTCGGCAACGAACTGAAGCTCCCGATCGCGCTCGCGCTGATCATCTCCGTCCTGGTCGTCAAACCCGCTGGCCTGTTCGGCCGGCACATCGTCAAGCGAGTTTGATCATGAGCGCCGTAGAAGAAGTCGTCACGGAAGCCCCGGCCGTCGAGGCCGTTCCCAAGCGGGCCATGACGCTGGGCACCGGCACCTCGCTGCTGGTGCTCGCCGCGCTGATCATCATGCCAATCTTCGTCAAGAACTTCATCATCTTCCAGATGACGATGCTCCTGATCTACGGGCTGGCGGTGCTGGCGCTGAATATCCTGACCGGCGGCTCGGGCCAGTTTTCGCTGGGCCAGAGCGCGTTCTACGCCGTCGGCGCCTACACGACCGCAGTGCTGATGGAGCATTTCGAGGTCAACTACGCGCTGACCTTGCCGATCGCAGGCATAGTCTGCTTCGGTTTCGGCTTCCTGTTCGGACAGCCGGCGCTGCGGCTCTCCGGCGTTTATCTCGCGCTGGCGACCTTCGCGCTCGCCACCGCGATGCCGCAGCTTCTGAAGCTGAACTTTCTCGAGCACTGGACCGGCGGCGTGCAGGGCCTCGTCGTCACCAAGCCGGATGCGCCGTTCGGTCTGAAGATGTCGCAGGACATGTGGCTCTACTATTTCTCGCTCGTGGTCGTGATCGGGATCTACCTCCTGGCCGTGAACCTGCTCCGCTCCCGCTCGGGCCGCGCCTTCATGGCGATCCGCGACAACGAGATCGCGGCCTCGGCCATGGGTGTGGACGTCGCGCTGTACAAGACGCTGGCCTTCGGCGTCTCCGCCGCCATCACCGGCATCGCCGGCTCGCTCGGCGCCATCGCGGTGCAGTTCGTCGCGCCCGACAGCTACACCATCACGCTCGCGGTCTCGCTGTTCCTCGGCATGGTCGTCGGCGGCGTCGGCTGGCTGCCCGGCTCGATCGTCGGCGCTGCGTTCATCATCTTCGTCCCGAACATCGCGGAGGGCATCTCCAAGGGCCTCTCCGGCGCGGTGTTCGGCGTGCTGCTGTTCCTCGTCATCTACCTCGTGCCGCATGGCGCAAGGCAAGTCGCGATCCTGGGCCAACAACTCGCCGGTAAGCTCAGAAAGAACTGAAAACACCCTCATCAAGGAAGGAGACCTGGTTTTGTTTCTCGCAAGAATACTGCGAACCACCGCGCTCGTAACGGCGGTCGCGACCCTCACCTCCGGCGCAGCGCTTGCCCAGAAGACATACGACACCGGCGCGACCGATACCGAGATCAAGATCGGCAACATCATGCCGTACAGCGGTCCGGCGTCGGCCTATGGCATCATCGGCAAGACCGAAGAAGCCTATTTCAAGATGATCAACGACAAGGGCGGCATCAATGGCCGCAAGGTCAGCTTCGTCAGCTATGACGACGGCTATTCGCCGCCGAAGGCCGTCGAGCAGGTCCGCAAGCTGGTCGAGAGCGACGAGGTGCTCGCCGTGTTCAACCCGCTCGGCACGCCCTCGAACAGCGCGATCCAGAAATATCTGAACGCCAAGAAGATCCCGCAGCTGTTCGTCGCCACCGGCGCCACCAAGTGGAACGACGCGAAGAACTTCCCCTGGACCATGGGCTGGCAGCCCTCCTACCAGAGCGAAGCCCAGATCTACGCGAAATGGCTGTTGAAGGAGAAGCCCGACGCCAAGGTCGCGATCCTCTATCAGAACGACGACTTCGGCAAAGACTACCTCAAAGGCACCAAAGACGGTTTCGGCGCCAAGGCTTCCTCCATGATCATCATGGAGGAGAGCTATGAGGTCTCCGAGCCGTCGATCGACGGACACATCGTCAAGATCAAGGCCGCCAATCCCGACGTGCTGCTGATCTACACGACGCCGAAGTTCGGTGCGCAGACCATCAAGAAGACCGCCGAGTTGAGCTGGAAGCCGCTCCAGATCATCACCAACGTGTCGGCCTCGGTCGGCAGCGTGATGAAGCCGGCGGGCCTCGAGGCCTCGCAAGGCGTGCTGTCCGCGGCCTATGCCAAGGATGGTGCCGACCCGCGCTGGAACGATGATCCCGGCATGAAGAAGTGGGCCGAGTTCCTCGACAAGTACGTGCCCGGCGCCGACAAGACCGACTCCAGCGTCGTCTACGGCTACGGCGCCGCGCAGACGCTGGCCAAGGCGCTGGAACAGTGCGGCGACAATCTCACCCGCGCCAATTTGATGAAGCAGGCAGCGAGCCTGAAGGACTTCACGCCGGACACGCTGCTGCCCGGCATCAAGATCAACACCGGTCCAAGCGACTTCGCCCCGATCAGCCAGCTTCAGATGCAGCGCTTCAAGGGCGAGAAATGGGAACAGTTCGGCGAGATCCTGAGCGGCGACGTCGCTCCGGAATAATGCGCTGACGCAATAGTCCAAGTATCGAGAGGCCCCCGCGGGCACAACCGCGGGGGCTTTTTGTTGACGTCAGACGTCAATCTTGTTCAATGCGCTCGATCCAGCCGGGGTGGGAGAACAATGATCGCTGTTCGTTTTCAGGTTGTGGCTTTCTCGGCCGCATTCGCGTTGTGCATTGCGGTGGCTGGCCCGGCGCTGGCGCAGAAGAAATACGACAGCGGCGCGTCGGATACCGAGGTCAGGATCGGCAACATCATGCCCTATAGCGGGCCGGCCTCCGCCTACGCAGTAATCGGCAAGACCGAGGAGGCCTATTTCAACAAGGTCAATGCCGAGGGCGGCATCAACGGCCGTAAGGTCAATTTCATCTCCTATGATGACGGCTATTCGCCGCCGAAGACGGTGGAGCAGGCGCGCAAGCTGGTCGAGAGCGACAACGTGCTGCTGATCTTCGGCTCGCTCGGCACCTCCACCAACGGCGCCATCCGCAAATACATGAATGAGAAAAAGGTGCCGCAGCTGTTCGTGGCAAGTGGCGCCTCGAAGTGGAACGACCCGAAGCAATATCCGTGGACCATGGGCTGGCAGCCGAGCTACGCCAGCGAGGCGCGCATCTACGCCAAATATCTCATGAAGGAGAAGCCGGACGGCAAGATCGGCGTGCTCTACCAGAACGACGATTTCGGCAAGGACTATCTGAAGGGACTGAAGGACGGTCTCGGCGCCAAGGCGTCGATGATCGTCATGGAAGACGGCTACGACACCTGGGAGCCCGCCATCGACGAGCACGTCGTGAAGCTGAAGGCTTCGGGTGCCGACATCTTCATCAGCATCACCACGCCGAAATTCGCAGCGCAAGCGATCAAGAAGGCGGCCGAGATCAACTGGCATCCGGTGCATATCATCTCCAACGTCTCGGCCTCGGTCGGCGGCGTGCTGGAGCCCGCGGGCCTCGAGATCTCGCAAGGCATTTTGTCGGCGAGCTACACCAAGGACGGCTCCGACCCGCAATGGAATGCCGATGACGGCATGAAGAAATTCTATAACTTCCTCGCGCAGTACGCCCCTAAGGCCAACAAGCTCGATGCCGGCGTGGTATTCGGCTATGCCGCAGCCCAGACCATGGTGAAGGTGCTGCAGATGTGCGGCGACGACCTCACCCGCGACAACGTCATGAAGCAGGCCGCTTCCTTGAAGGATTTCGAGCCGGACACGCTGCTGCCCGGCATCAAGATCAACACCGCAGCGGACAATTTCGCCCCGATCGAGCAGCTCCAGATGATGCGCTTCAAGGGCAAGAAATGGGAGCTGTTCGGCGACATCATATCGAGCGACCTCGGGCATTGACGTCGATCAACTCAAGATAACCTACATAATATTTAACAACTCAAGACAGTTGCGGCTTCTCGCACTCGCACACGAGACCGCGCCCGTCGCTGACTACTAAAGAAGCAGCCCCTGCGACGTCGTCGCTGGGGCTTTCTGTTGAAGGCTTGGGGCAAATCGTATTGAATTGCGGCCGCGTCGCCAAAAACAAGCAACACAAGAAAAGGGACGCACACACACCAAGAAAATAGGGAGATAGGAATGCCCGCTGTCACCGGCAAGCTTGCGGCCGCGTCACTGGCGCTCGCGCTCATTGCAGCCGCGACCTCCACCGCATCGGCCCAGAAGAAATACGATACCGGCGCGACCGACACCGAGATCAAGATCGGCAACATCATGCCCTACAGCGGACCGGCCTCCGCCTATGGCATCATCGGGCGGACCGAAGCCGCCTATTTCAAGAAGATCAACGACGAGGGCGGCATCAACGGCCGCAAGATCAACTACATCAGCTACGACGACGCCTATTCGCCGCCGAAGACGGTCGAGCAGGCGCGCAAGCTGGTCGAGAGCGACGAGGTGCTGTTCATCTTCAACTCGCTCGGCACGCCGCCGAACTCGGCGATCCACAAATACATGAACTCGAAGAAGGTGCCGCAGCTGTTCGTCGCGACCGGCGCCACCAAGTGGAACGATCCGCAGAACTTCCCCTGGACCATGGGCTGGCAGCCCAACTACCAGAGCGAGACGCAGATCTATGCGAAGTGGCTCCTGAAGAACAAGCCGGATGCCAAGATCGCCGTGCTCTTCCAGAACGATGATTACGGCAAGGACTATCTGAAGGGCCTGAAGGACGGCCTCGGCGCCAAGGCCGCTTCGATGATCGTCATGGAGGAAAGCTACGAGACCTCCGAGCCGACCATCGACAACCACATCGTCAAGCTGAAGTCGACCGGCGCCGACGTGTTCATGAACATCACGACGCCGAAATTTGCCGCCCAGGCGATCAAGAAGAATGCCGAGATCGGCTGGAAGCCGCTGCATTTCCTCAACAACGTCTCGGCCTCCGTCGGCAGCGTGATGAAGCCTGCCGGTTACGAGAACGGCCAGGACATCATCTCGGCCGACTATCTCAAGGACGTCTCCGATCCCGCGTGGAACAACGACGCCGGCATGAAGGAATTTCTCGCCTTCATGACAAAATACTTCCCGGAAGGCGACAAGCTCGACAAGGGCACCATCGTTGGCTACGCCGTGGCGCAGACGCTGGTTCATGTGCTGAAGCAGTGCGGTGACGATCTCACGCGCGAGAACCTCATGAAGCAGGCCGCCAGCGTGAAGGACTTCCGCACCGAGGCGCTGCTGCCGGGCATCAAGATCAACACCGGCCCGAATGATTTCGCGCCGATCAGCCAGCTCCAGCTCGAGCGGTTCAAGGGCGAGCGCTGGGAACTGTTCGGCGACGTGATCAGCGCCGACGTCGGCGGCTAGCTACTTGGGAATGCGACGATAACGCGTCCCCTGCGAGATGATCGCAGGGGACTTTTTGCTGCGCCGATTATGATCACGCGATTGCACAATCGAATGATGGTAAAGCCTGCTTACGCTTTCCTAGCCAATGCGCTAGGCAGGGGCATGGCGACGTCCTCGCCGCCGCTCTAGTCTGCTCAAGAGTTTGCTGAAGGCCATCGTCATGACCGACCGCCGTCCCCTGCTCCGCGCGCTCTACGACGCCGCTGTTGCCGCCGCCCATCCGAGCACGATCCTGGCGCCGCATTTGCGGCCGGTGCCGAAAGGACGCGTGATTTGTCTTGCCGCCGGCAAGGGGGCGGGCGCGATGGCCGCGGCCGCGGAACGGCATTATCTCGACACGCTCAAACTCGCGCCGGAGCGCCTTGTCGGCATCGCCACCACGCGCCACGGCTACGGCGTGCCGACGCGCCGCATCCGCGTGGTCGAGGCCGGCCACCCCGTGCCCGACGAAGCTGGATTGAAGGGCGCCGCCGACACGCTCGCGCTCGCAGGCGAAGCTGGCCCTGACGATCTGCTGCTGGTGCTGCTCACCGGCGGCGGTTCGGCGAACTGGATCGCGCCGGTGGACGGCATCAGTTTTGCGCAGAAGCAGGCGGTCAACAAGGCGCTGCTGCGTTCGGGCGCGCCGATCGGCGAGATGAATATCGTGCGCAAGCATCTGTCGCGCATCAAGGGCGGACGTCTTGCGCGTGCGGGCAAAAATGCCGCCGAGATCGTCACGCTCGCGATCTCCGACGTGCCGCATGACGATCCATCCGCGATCGCTTCCGGCCCCACGGTGCCCGATCCGTCTACGCTCGCCGATGCACGCGCGATCGTCGCAAAATACAAGCTCGACATCGACGATGCCGTGCGCCGCGCGCTCGACAATTCCAACAATGAAAGCTGCAAGCCGGGCGATGTCGCCTTCGCGCGCGCGTCGTTCGAGCTGATCGCGCGTCCCAAGCAATCGCTCGACGCTGCGGTGAAGCTTGCTGGCGAAGCAGGCTACGAAACCATCGACCTCGGCGCCGATCTCGAAGGCGAAGCGCGCGAGGTCGCAGCCGCTCACGCGAAGCTGGCGCTTCAGGCCCGCGCGCAAGGCAAGCGCCTCGCGATCCTCTCCGGTGGCGAGCTCACGGTGACTGTGCGCGGCAATGGCCGCGGCGGCCCGAACCAGGAATACGCGCTGGCGCTAGCGGCGCTCTTGAAGGACACGCCTGATATCTCCGCACTTGCCGGCGATACAGACGGCGCCGACGGCGGCGCAGGCCACCCCACCGATCCCGCCGGCGCGCTGATCGACGCGGCGACGTTTGCGAAGATGAAGGCACAGGGGCTTCAGCCGCAGGCTTATCTGGACAACAACGACGCGACCACGTTCTTCGAGGCGACGGGGGATTTGCTCCAGCCGGGACCGACGCTGACGAACGTCAACGATATTCGCGTGATCCTGGTGGATTGAGGCCCCTGCTCCGGCATCGCTGTCATTCCCCGCGAAGGCGGGGAATCCAGTACGCCGCGGCTTCTCGATGAATCATAACCGTCACGGAGTACTGGATCGTCCGGTCGAGCCGGACGGTGACAGCCCGGCCTCAAAATTCGTTGGCGATCTTCGCAAGCATTCCGAGCAGCGCTTCCCGGTTGGCCTGGCCGAGCAGTTCGTTCAGCCGCGCCTCGTGCTTGGTGGCGACGAGCTTTTTCGCGCGGGCCAGCACGGCCTTGCCCTTGTCGGTCAAGACCAGGATGTGCGAGCGGCGGTCGTTGGTGGAGCGGATCCGCGCGCAGAGGTCGCGGCTCTCGAGATTGTCGAGCAGGGCCACGAAATTCGGGCGCAGGATGCCGAGGGTGGAGGCGATTTCGGTCTGGTTACGGCCGGGATTCTTCTCGACCAGCAGCAGCACGGAGAACTGCGCCGGCGTGAGCTGGAGCGAGGCCATGCAGCGCAGAAAGTTCTCGAACACCTTGAGCTGCGCCCGCTTCAGCACGTAGCCGAGCTGTTCGGAAAGTTCGCCGAGCTGGAGCGCCT
This sequence comes from Bradyrhizobium sp. OK095, assembly GCF_900109945.1. GTDB lineage: Bacteria > Pseudomonadota > Alphaproteobacteria > Rhizobiales > Xanthobacteraceae > Bradyrhizobium. The sequence goes on along the minus strand of NZ_FOBX01000013.1, from coordinate 69,995 downwards.
CCGGCTGCGCTTCAGCCGCGTCCTTGCGGCCCTTGGCCGCGTCGCCGGGCTTTTCAGAAGACTTTTCAGCGGTTTTGGAAACGGTCATCGCCTCGTGCTCGTAATCCCGCTAAATTCGGGGCGGGTCGTCCGCCACCCTTGAAGTTATATTTGATAATTGTTATGGACCATATCAAATATCGCCATCGTATTTCAATGGCTGTGAGCGGACCATCCACCGCAATTGCGGAGACCGGTTCGCAATCTTGAGGGGGAGCGTCCGGTCTTGAATACCACCATCATGCTGTTCCTGGTGCAGGACGGCATCACCAATGGCGCCATCTACGCGCTGCTCGGCCTGGCGCTGGTGCTGGTGTTCGCCGTCACCCGCGTCATCCTCATTCCCCAGGGCGAATTCGTCACCTATGGCGCGCTGACCTATGCCTCGCTGGCCTCGGGCCAGATGCCGGGCACGGCCAAGCTCGCGCTGGCGCTCGGCATCGGCGCCTTCGCCTTCGACCTGTTCGTGGCCCGCAAGGCGCTGCATGGCCGGCTGATCCTGCGCAGCTTCCTCACCAATGTCGTGCTGCCGGCCATCGTGCTGGCGCTGACCATTTACTTCGCCGCCCAGAAGCCGCCGGTCGCGATCTGCATCGCGCTGTCGCTGGTGATCGTGGCCATGATCGGCCTCTATCTCTACCGCGTCGCGTTCCAGCCGCTGGCGCACACCTCGGTGCTGGTGCTGCTGATCGCATCGGTCGGCGTGCACCTTGCGCTGCAGGGACTGGGCCTGCTGTTCTTCGGCGCCGAAGGCCAGCGCGGACCTGCCGTGCTGTCCGGTTCGTTCACCGCCGGCGCGCTCCGCTTCACCGGGCAGAGCCTCACCGTCTATGGCATCACCATCGCCTTCATCGTCGGGCTCTGGCTGTTCTTCGGGCTGACGCTGTACGGCAAGGCGCTGCGCGCGACCGCCGTGAACCGGCTCGGCGCGCGGCTTGCCGGCATCCGCACCACACTGTCGGGGCAGATCGCCTTCCTGCTGGCCTCCGTGATCGGCGCGCTGTCGGGCATCATGATCGTGCCGATCACGACGCTCTATTATGACAGTGGCTTCCTGATCGGCCTGAAAGGCTTTGTCGCAGCGATCATCGGCGGCCTCGTCAGCTACCCCCTCACCGCCGTTGCCGCGCTGTTCGTCGGCCTCGTCGAGGCGTTCTCGTCCTTCTACGCCTCCAACTACAAGGAGGTGATCGTCTTCATGCTGCTGATCCCCGTGCTGCTGCTGCGCTCGCTCGCCGCGCCCGCGGTCGAGGAAGAGAAGGACTGAGCCTAAGATGCAGAGCCGGCTTCCCATCCTCGTCTTCGCAGCTCTGATGGCGGCGATCCCGTTCATCCCCGGCATGCCGCCATTCTGGATCGTGCTGCTCGACAATATCGGCCTGACCGCGCTGGTCGCGATGGGCCTCGTGCTGCTCACCGGCGTCGGCGGGCTTACCTCGTTTGGACAAGCCGCGTTCGTCGGCTTCGGCGCCTACACCACCGCGGTGCTGACGACGACGTACGGCCTGTCGCCTTGGCTGACCTTGCCGCTGTCCCTCGTGGTCAGTGGATTGCTGGCCGTGCTGCTCGGCCTCGTCACGGTCCGTCTCTCCGGTCACTATTTGCCGCTCGGCACGCTCGCCTGGGGTCTCGGCCTGTTTTATCTCTTCAGCAAGCTGGAATTTCTGGGACGCAACGACGGCATCTCGGCGATCCCGCCATTGTCGATCGGGACGTTCAAGATGCTCTCGCCCGGCTCGATCTATTACGCGATCTGGGTCGCAGTGATCGTCTCGGCCCTGCTCACGATGAACCTGCTGGACTCCCGCACCGGCCGCGCCATCCGCGCGCTGCGTCGCGGACATGTCGCAGCCGAAGCGTTCGGCGTACACACGCCGCGCGCCAAGATGCTGGTGTTCATCCACGCCGCCGTGCTCGCCGGTCTCTCCGGCTGGCTCTACGCGCATCTTCAGCGCGCGGTGAACCCGACGCCGTTCGGCGCACAGGCCGGCATCGAATATCTCTTCATCGCGGTGGTCGGCGGCGCCGGCTATGTCTGGGGCGGCGTGCTGGGCGCGGCCATCGTCGTGGTCCTGAAAGAGGTGCTGCAAAGCTATCTGCCGCTGATCCTGCCCGGCTCCGGCCAGGTCGAGACCATCGTGTTCGGCATCATGCTGGTCGCCCTGCTCCAGCTTGCGCCAGGCGGTGTCTGGCCCTGGCTGATGTCGTTCCTGCCCGAGCCGACCGGCGGCAAGAAGCCGGACACCGCGCTGAAACTCGAGCAGCGCCCCCGCGCGCCCGGCCAGGACAGCGTGCTGCTCCACGTCGAAAAAGCACGAAAGCAATTCGGCGGCGTGATCGCGGTCAACAACGTCTCCTTCGACGTCCAGGCCCGCGAGATCGTCGCGCTGATCGGACCGAACGGCGCCGGCAAGAGCACGACGTTCAACCTGATCACCGGCGTGCTGTCGGCGACCTCGGGCTCGATCTCGGTGCTCGGCAAGAAGGTCGACAACGCGCCGCCGCAGGAGATCGTCAAGCTCGGCATCAGCAGGACCTTCCAGCATGTGAAGCTCGTGCCTGATATGACCGTGCTGGAAAATGTCGCGATCGGCGCGCATCTGCGCGGCCATTCGGGCCCGATCTCCTCGATGCTGCGGCTCGACCGCGCCGATGAGGCAAAACTGCTAGCGGAAGCCGCCCGCCAGATCGAGCGGGTCGGCCTTGCCGAGCAGATGCACCAGCTCGCAGGTTCGCTGTCGCTGGGCCAGCAGCGCATCGTCGAGATCGCGCGTGCGCTCTGCGTCGATCCGATGCTGTTGTTGCTCGACGAGCCGGCCGCGGGCCTGCGCCACATGGAGAAGCAGCGGCTCGCGACGCTGCTGCGGAGCCTGCGCGACGGCGGCATGAGCGTGCTGCTGGTCGAGCACGACATGGGTTTCGTGATGAACCTTGCCGACCGTATCGTGGTGCTCGATTTCGGCACCAAGATCGCGGAGGGCACGCCCGCCACGATCAAGACCAATCCCGAAGTGATCAAGGCCTATCTCGGAGTGGCGGCATGAGTGCGCTGTTGTCCGTCACCGACGCGCATGTCGCCTATGGCAAGGTCGAGGCGGTGCGCTCGGTCTCGCTCGAGGTCGGCCAGAACCAGATCGTCACCATCGTCGGCGCCAACGGTGCCGGCAAGACCACGCTGCTCTCCGCGATCATGGGCATCCTGCCGCTGAAGGGCCGCGTCGGCTTTGCAGGGCAGGACATGGCGCGGCTCGACATCGAGGACCGCGTCGCAATAGGGCTCGGCCTCGTGCCGGAGCACCGCGAATTGTTCGTGACCATGAACGTCGAGGACAATCTCGAGCTCGGCGCGTTCCGGATCGAGAAGCGCAAGGCGAAGGCCTCGATGGAGCACGTCTACACGCTGTTCCCGCGGCTGAAAGAGCGGCGCAAGCAGCTCGCCGGCACGCTCTCCGGCGGCGAGCAGCAGATGCTCGCGATGGGACGTGCGCTGATGGGCGCGCCGAAACTGCTGATGCTGGACGAGCCGAGCCTCGGGCTCGCCCCGATCATCGTCGCCGACATCTTTCGGATAGTCACCGAACTCCGCGCCAGCGGCGTCTCCGTGCTGCTGGTCGAGCAGAACGCGCAGGCCGCACTGAAGATCGCGGACGAGGCCTATGTGATGGAGCTCGGCGAGTTCGTGCTGAGCGGAAAAGCCAGCGACATCGCGGCGAATGAACGGGTCGCGGCGAGCTATCTCGGCTTCCAGCACGAAGGTGCGAGTGTGCTGTAGTTCTTGCTGCGAACTCCCCTTCCCTTCTCCCCTTGTGGGAGAAGGTGGCGCGAAGCGCCGGATGAGGGGTTCTCTCCGCACGCGACTCCTCTCGTGAGGATAGAAACCCCTCACCCGTCTCGTCGCTGTGCGACGAGCCACCCTCTCCCACAAGGGGAGAGGGTGTACTGCGCAAGCCGCTCTAGCTTTCGTTAGACGGCAAGCTCGCCTTCTCCCCCTTCAACGCCGCAACCTCCGCTTCCAGCTCCGCGATCCGCTGATCCCTTGCCGCCAGCGCTGCCGAAACATCCGCCGCATCGAACTTCTGCGGAATGTGCTGCGGGCAGTTGGTGTCCCACGCTGCGATCTTGAACAGGATCACCTGCTCCGGCCGCGCGCGATAGCCCTTTGGCATCAGCGACGTCGTCAGCGCCTCGTCGTCCTCGACGACCCGTGCCTCGCCCCAGATCTTCACCCGGCGGCGATGGGCGTAGTCCATGATGAAGATGTAGGCCTTGGAATTGTCCGTGAGATTGCCTTGCGTGATGAACTGCTGGTTGCCGGCATAGTCGGCGAAGGCAAGCGTCTGCTTGTCCAGAACCTTGAGGAAGCCCTTGGGCCCGCCGCGGTGCTGGATGTAGGGCTGACCGTCCGCCGAGGCGGTGGCGAAATAGAAGCTGTTGGCCTCGGCGAGGAAGCCGGCCAACTTCTCGTCGACCTCGGTGCGCCAGCCGTGCTGCTCAGCGCGGGCATAGGCTTCGCGTGAACCCTTGCGGGTCTGAATTTCTTTCACCGCCGGCGTGAAGGCCACGTCGCTTGCATAGGTGTGGGCTGCTATCGTCATCGGAATATCTCCTGAATGCCGGCGCGTCTCTGCGTCTTTCGCCAGTAAAGATGGACCTTTCGACGGCTAAAACAATCTGCCCGCTTGACACTTCATCATTGCAATATATGCAATAATGCGATGGACCGCCTCGAAGCCATGCACGTCTTCGTCACCGTCGCCGATCTGCGCGGCTTTGCGCCGGCAGCGCGAAAACTGCGGCTGTCGCCCTCGGCGGTGACGCGGCTGATCGCGGCGCTGGAGGAGCATCTCGGTGCCCGGTTGCTGCAACGGACCACAAGGCAGGTGAGGCTGACGGATGTCGGCACGCGCTATCTGGAGCGCGCGCGGCGCATCCTCGCCGATGTCGAGGAGGCCGACGGCTCCGCGCGGGAGGAACGCAACCGGCCGAGCGGACGTCTGGTGGTATCGGCGCCGGTCGGCTTCGGCCGGCTTCATGTCGGGCCGGTCATGACCGATTATCTCAAGCGCTATCCCGAGGTCGCCTGCGAGCTCAGGCTCTCGGACAACCTCGTCAATCTGGTGGAAGACGCCGTTGATGCCGCAGTCCGCATCGGCCATCTCGCCGATTCCTCGCTCGTCGCGCGCCAGGTCGGCGAAATGCGGCGGATCACGGTGGCGTCGCCCGGCTATCTGAAGCGCCACGGCGAGCCGAAGACGCCGGAGGCGCTGCTCGAACATCAGACCATCCAGTTCGGCGCGGTGGCCGATCGGCGTTTCCTGCAGGACGGCCACGACATCGAGGTGACACCGATGCCACGTTTTACCAGCAACAGCGCCGATGCCGCCCTGCAATATGCCGAATCCGGGGGCGGCGTGACGCGCGTGCTGGCGTATCAGGCCGCCGAGGGCCTGAAGCGCGGGCGGCTGAAAATCGTGCTGGCGAAGTACGAGCATCCGGCGCTGCCGATCCACATCGTCTACCCGACCTCGCGCCTGCTCTCGGCCAAGGTGCGCGCCTTCATCGATCTCGTGGTGGAGACGGCGGAATGGAGGTTTGGGTAGGCTCTCGTGTCCCGGACGCGCTGCAACGTGCAACGTTGCGGCGCAGAGCCGGTGCCCAGAAGGCCGCGGGCTCTCGCGCGGATGGATGGGTCCCGGCTCTGCGGAGCGGCACTTCGTACCGCACCGCGTCCGGGACACGGAGAGAGCGGGGGCTCACCCCTTCTTCGGCACCACGCGGAACGTCCCGCTCGCCCGCGCGATCACGGTGTCGTCGGCCTTGGCCAGGCACTGCGCGAAGCAGATCGTCTTGCCGGTCCTGATCACGTCGCTCTCGATCGAACACCACTGGCCGATCTCGGCAGAGCCCACGAAGTCGACCGTGAGTGAGACCGTCACGAAAGACGTGGTCCAGCCCGTCGCCTGCGCGCAGCTATAGCCCATCGCATTGTCGGCAAGCGCGGCGATGAGCCCGCCGTGAATCAGGCCGCGGCCGTTGGTGTGAGGTTTAGCCAGGCGCAGGCCGATGATGACGGCCTTGTCGGTCTTTCTGGAGTAAAGCGGCTCCCACGGCTCGGTGAGCGGGCTCTTGCGGAACAGCGGCTCGAAGCCATCGGGGATGTCGGTGGAGGTCATGGGTGTCTCGCGTTGCTGTGTCGCCAGCATTGAACGCGATGTGGATGACAGTTTCACCGCCTACAAAGTTTTAAACGGAGTTTGCGCTTGTGTTTGAAACGGATGCGCCGTCGCCTCACAAAGACTGTCATCGTCCGCGAAGGCGGACGATCCAGTATTCCGAAACGGTTGTGATGGATCGATAGGCCACGGCGTACTGGATGCCCCGCCTTCGCGGGGCATGACAGTCTTTGTTAGAACGGCAGCCCCACATAATTCTCGGACAGCGACGTCATCGCGGCTTGTGACTGCGTGACGTAGTCGAGCTCGGCGACCTGGATGCGCGCGCCGATCGTGCCGTTGTCGGGGAATTTGTGCAGCATCGAGGTCATCCACCAGGAGAAGCGCACGGCCTTCCAGACCCGGGCCAGCGCCTTGGCGGAATAGGCATCGATGCCGGCGCTGGATTTCTCGTCGTAGAACTCGCGGAACGCGCTCGACAGATAATGCGCATCGCTTGCGGCAAGGTTAAGTCCCTTGGCGCCAGTGGGCGGCACGATGTGGGCGGCATCGCCGCACAAAAACATCTTGCCGAAGCGCATCGGCTCGGCGACGAAGCTGCGCAAGGGCGCGATGCTCTTCTCGATCGAGGGGCCGGTGACAAGGCTGTCGGCCGCCTCCTGGTCAAGCCGACTTTTCAGCTCATTCCAGAAGCGATCATCCGGCCACTGGTCGACATGGTCGTCGAGCGAGCATTGGACGTAATGCCGGCTGCGCTTCATCGAGCGCATGGTGCAGAGCGCAAAGCCGCGGGGGTGGTTGGAATAGATCAGCTCATGGCTGACCGGCGGCGTCTCCGACAAAATGCCGAGCCAGCCGAATGGATAGATCCGCTCGAACTCCTCGATCGCCGAGGACGGGACGCTGGCGCGGCTGATGCCGTGAAAGCCGTCGCAGCCGGCGATGAAGTCGCAATCGAGCGTATGGGTGACGCCGTCCTTCACCCAGGTTGCGCGCGGGTGACTGCCATCGAAATCATGCGGCTGCACATCTTTGGCTTCGTAGACGGTGGTGAGGCCGGCTGCTTTCCGCGCGTTCATCAGGTCAAGCGTGACCTCGGTCTGGCCGTAGATCATGACAGTCTTGCCGGTCGCGCCCTTCATGTCGATGCGATGACGGCGGCCGGCAAAGGCAAGCTCGATGCCCTCATGCAGCAGGCCCTCGGCATGCGCCCGCGCGCCGGCGCCGACCTGGTCGAGCAACGCGACGGTTCCCTCCTCCAGAAGGCCTGCGCGGATGCGCCCGAGCACGTAATCCGGGCTCTGCCGCTCCAGAATCAAATTGTCGATGCCGTAGCTGTGCAGAAGTTGCCCAAGCAACAATCCGGCCGGCCCGGCCCCGATGATTGCGACTTTTGTCCGCAATACTTGCTCCTCCCGATCCTGTAGGCTTTCGTCGCGGCTCGCTTGTCGTGCTGATCCGCGCAAGTTAATTATATCATATAATCGTTGGGCAAAAGGGGAGCGCGCGTCGCCGCATCGCGACAAATCCATGCAAAATGGCTGACGTCAATGTCGCGCCAGTTCCGGCTTGAATGCGCCGGCCAATTAGATAACATGTTAATTAAAGAGACCGGGCCATCGAAGCCCGCAGTCACAAAGAGGGAGAGATTCGTGATGAGGAAAGCCTGTCTGGCTTTGCTGCTGGCAGCAAGCGTGACGCCTGCGTTGGCGCAGGACAAGACCTTCGACCTGAAGGTCTCGCACTGGGTGCCGGCATCGCACCCGCTGCAGAAATCCCTGGAAGATTGGGTAGCCGCGGTGAACAAGGATTCCGGCGGCACCATCACGGGCAAGGTGTTTCCGGCCCAGCAGCTCGGCAAGGCTTTCGACCATTACGACATGGCGCGCGATGGCATCGCCGACGTCACCTACGTCAATCCCGGCTACCAGCCCGGCCGCTTCCCGATCATCGGCGCCGGTGAATTGCCGTTCCTGATTTCGGACGCCAAGGGCGGCTCGATGGGGCTGGACGCCTGGTATCGCAAATATGCCGAGAAGGAGATGAAGGACGTCAAATATTGCCTCGCCTTCGTCCACTCGCCCTCCTCCTTCCATTCCAAGACCAAGAAGATCGTGATGCCGGAGGACGTGAAGGGGCTGAAGATCCGTCCCGCCCACGCCACCATGGCCAATTTCGTCACCTCGCTCGGCGGCACCAACGTGCAGTCCTCCGCGCCTGAAGTGCGCGACATCATCGAGCGCGGCGTTGCCGACGGCGTCACCTTCCCCTGGGGCTCCCTGGTGCTGTTCGGCATCGACAAGGTGACCAAGTACGACATGGAGGCGCCGCTCTACACCACGACCTTCGTGTTCGTGATGAACAAGGACAAGTACAACGCGATGTCCGACAAGCAGAAGGCCGCGGTCGACAAGAACTGCTCGATCGAGATGGCCGGCGTGGTCGGCGAATACTGGGGCAAGTTCGAGGACGCCGGCGTCGACAAGGTGAAGGCGGAGACCGATCACGAGGTCTACAAGCTGACGCCCGAGCAGACTGCCGCCTGGAAGAAGGCCGCCGAGCCACTGGTGAAGACCTGGGGCGACGGTGCCAAGAAAGCCGGCGCTGATCCCGACGCAGCGCTGGCGGATCTGAAGGCCTCGCTGAAGAAGTACAACGCGCTGGCGGAGTAGCCTCGCGTCGAAAGGAGCACGGCGGCGAGGGGCATCTCGCCGCCGTGCTCCTGCGGGTGCGCGGTTAGGAGCGCACGATGCTTCCTCTCCCTCTCCCCGCACGCGGGGAGAGGCGAAGGGCCGCGGCCGGGTCGAGAACGAGAATGACATCACACAGGAAACTCCCATGAAGCGCGCCTGGATGGATCGCGTGATCGATTCGATCGAATGGATCGCGGCCGCTTTCGTCGGCATCGTCGCGCTCGACATCTTCCTGTCGGTGCTGTTGCGCAACACGCTGAACTACGCGATCCCCGACTCGTTCGATATCGGCCGGCTGCTGCTCGGCATCCTCATCTTCTGGGGCATCGCGGCGACCTCCTATCGCGGCACCCACATCACGGTCGACCTGGTCTGGGGCAATGTCGGTCCGCGCTATCAGCGCTGGATCGACGTGTTCGCGACCCTGGTGCTGCTGTTCGTCGTCACCGTGCAGACCTGGACGCTGTTCGACAAGGTGCGCGGCACCTACAACGACAACGTCCAGACTTTTGATATGCACATGCCGACCTGGCCGTTCTTCGCAGTGGCCTGGATCGGCGACGTCTCGGCCGTGCTCTTGATCGCGATCCGCACCTACCGATTGATCTTCCATCCGGAAGAGATGCACGACCCCAAGCTGAAGGCGACGGAATAATCATGAGCACCGATGCGGTCGCCATCCTCGGCTTCGTTTCCCTGTTCGCGCTGATGCTGCTGCGCGTGCCCGTCGGCATGGCCATGGGCCTCGTCGGTGTGTCCGGCTTCACCTATCTGGTCGGCGCCACGCCGGCGCTGAAGCTGGTGGGCCAGACCTCGATGCGCACGGTGACCGACTATACGTTCGGCGTCATCCCGATGTTCCTGCTGATGGGCTCCTTCGTCAGCAATTCCGGCATGAGCCGCGAGCTGTTCCGCGCCGCCAACGGCTTTGTCGGGCATCTGCGCGGCGGGCTCGGCATCGCCACCGTCGGCGCCTGCGGCGGCTTTGCCGCAATCTGCGGCTCTTCCGTTGCGACCGCCGCAACCTTCTCCGCGGTCGCCTATCCCGAGATGCGCCGCTTCGGCTACCCGCAGTCGTTCGCGACCGGCGTGATCGCGGCCGGCGGCACGCTAGGCGCGATGCTGCCGCCCTCCACGGTGCTTGCGGTCTACGGCATCATCACCGAGCAGGACATCGGCAAGCTGTTCATGGCCGGCATCATCCCGGGTCTGCTGGCGATGACCATGTACATGATCACGATCTTCCTGATCGGCTATTTCCGCCCCGACTTCCTGCCCAAGGGCAAGGTGCTGCCGTGGCGCGAGCGCTTTGTCGGCTTGAAGGAGATCTGGGCGCCGGTGCTGCTGTTCGTGTTCGTCATCGGCGGCCTCTACGGCCTGCCCTATTTGCCGCGCTTCACCCCGACGGAAGCCGGCGGCGTCGGCGCCGCGGGCGCCTTCATCATCGGCGTGGTCACGGGCCGGCTCGATCGCGAGAAGATTTTGGCTTCGCTGCTCCAGGCGACGCGCACCGCGGCCGCGGTGTTCACCGTGCTGATCGGCGCCTTGATTTTCGGCTATTTCCTCACGGTGACGCAGACCCCGCAAAAGGTGACGGAATTCTTGACCGGCCTCGGCCTCGGCCCCTACGGCGTGCTGGCGCTGATCATGGTGATGTATCTGGTGCTCGGCTGCCTGATGGACGCCATGGCGATGATCATCCTGACCGTGCCGATCATTTTCCCCGTGATCACGCATCTTGGGTTTGACCCGATCTGGTTCGGCGTCATCATCGTCATGACCGTCGAGCTCGGCCTGATCCACCCGCCGGTCGGTATGAACGTCTTTGTCATCAAAAGCGTGGTGAAGGACGTGTCGTTCTCCACCATCTTCAAGGGTGTGATCCCGTTCGTGGCGACCGATCTCGTGAGGCTCGTGATCCTGATCGCGTTTCCCATTCTGGCGACCTGGCTACCAACTCGCATGATGGCGCACTGATGATACCAACCCTCGAAACGAAATACGTCTTCACCATCACCGCCAAAATTGGCGACGTCGTCACCGCCGGCGAAACCGGCATCGGCGTTCGCCGCATCATCCCGATCCTCGGCGGCGAGGTGACGGGCGCAATCGCTGGCAAGGTGCTGCCGTTCGGCGCCGATTTCCAGACCATCCGCCCCAACGAGCTGATCGACCTCGAGGCCAAATACGCCTTCGAGACCGACGACGGCGCGGTCGTCTATGTCGAGAACAAGGGCATGCGCTTCGGCCCGGTCGAGCTGCTGCAAAAGCTCAAGCGCGGCGAGCCGGTCGATCCGAAGCTGATTTATTTTCGCACGGTGCCGAAATTCGAGACCGGGCATGAAAACTATCGCTGGCTGATGGAGCACATTTTTGTGGGCTCCGCCGCGCGGCACGCGGACCGCGTCGTGATCGACGTGCATCAGGTGGTGTGAGGGCTTCATTGACAAAGACGAATAGTGTGTATAAATACACACCATGAATAGCTGGGACATTATCTCGGCCCTTCAGAGGGACGGCTGGGTTCAGGTGGCTCAAAAGGGCAGCCACGTCCAATTCAAGCATCCGACGAAAAGCGGCCGCGTCACGGTCCCTCACCCAAAGCGGGACGTGGCGCTGGGGACGCTGAAGAGCATTGAAAAACAGTCCGGCCTGAAGCTGAGGTGAGCGCCATGCGTCATTACATCGGATTGATCCATAAGGATGCCGACAGCGATTTCGGCGTGTCGTTTCCCGATCTGCCCGGACTCGTGACCGCAGGGACCACGCTCGACGAAGCACGCGATATGGCCGAGGAAGCGCTGGCGTTTCACCTCGAAGGCATGGCGGAAGACGAAGAAGCGATCCCGGAACCTTCGTCGCTCGAAGACATCATGTCAGATCCCGAGAACCGCTCGGGCGTCGCCATTCTGGTGTCGGTGAAAGACAGCCAGCCGAAGATCGTACGCGTCAATGTCACCTTGCCCGGCGACGTGCTGGAGCAGATCGACAGATATGCCGAGGCCCATGGCTACACGCGGTCGGGACTGCTTGCTCAGGCCGCGAAGAAGTTGATCACTGAAGCCGTCTGACCTCGTCATTGCGAGGAGCGAAGCGACGAAGCAATCCAGACCGCTTCCGCGGATACAGTCTGGATTGCTTCGCTGCGCTCGCAATGACGGAAGATGTGGCAACGCCCGCGCTGTAAGGCGCCGTCCCGGGCCCAGCCATATTGACTCCCGCCAAATTCGTTATACAACATAACTATTCTTATAAGGACGCAAATGACACAGGGAAACGCCGAGACCGCTGACGCGGGCGCCTCCGGGCTGTTGAGGATCGAGCGGGCGGACCGGGTTCTGACCGTGGGTCTGAACCGGCCGGCCAAGCGCAATGCGCTCAATGACGGCATCATCCTGGAAATCGGCGAGTGTTTTGCGTCCCTGCCCGAGGATATCGGCGCGGTCGTCATTCACGGCATCGGCGATCATTTCTCCAGCGGTCTCGACCTGTCCGAGCTGCAGGACCACGACGCCACCGGCGGCCTGCTGCATTCGCAGATGTGGCACCGGGTGTTCGACCGCATCCAGTACAGCCGCGTGCCTGTTATCGCTGCGCTCCGGGGCGCCGTGATCGGCGGCGGGCTGGAGCTTGCCTGTGCGGCGCATATCCGCGTCGCCGAGCCCTCGACCTATTTTGCGTTGCCGGAGGGGCAGCGCGGCATCTTCGTCGGCGGTGGCGGCTCGGTGCGGCTGCCGCGGCTGATCGGCGTTGCCCGGATGATGGACATGATGCTGACCGGCCGCGTCTATACCGCGACCGAAGGCGCCTCCTACGGCTTTGCGCAATATCTGACCGAAGCCAACAACGGGCTCGGCAAGGCGCTGGAGCTTGCCACCAAGATCGCCTCCAACGCGCCGCTGACGAATTTCGCCGTGCTCCAGGCGCTGCCGATGATCGCGGAGGCCAATCCCCAGACCGGGCTCTTGATGGAATCGCTGATGGCGACGGTGGCGCAGAGCGACAAAGAGGCAAAACGAAGGATCCGCGAATTCCTCGAGCACAAGACCGCCAAGGTGAAGCCAAAGTCATGAGCGCGCAGCCGTCCTCTTCCAGCATGGAGCGCGGCGCGAGCACTTCCCCGCTGCGGCCCATTTCGTTCGGCGATCCCGTCGTCGACATCGATCGTCGCGACGACGGCACGATTTACCTGCGGCCCAAACAGCCGCTCGGCGACTATCCCGTCCGCATCACCGACCGTCTGCACCACTGGGCGGCGACAACGCCGGACCGAATTTTCATGGCCGAGCGCGAGGGTGGCCGCGGCTGGCGCAAGATCACCTATGCCGAGCTGCTCACCGCGAGCCGGCACATTGCCTCCAGCCTGATCCGGCGCGGCCTGTCGGCGGAGCGGCCGGTCGTCATCCTCTCCGGCAATTCGATCGACCATGCGCTGCTGGCGTTCGGCGCGTTCTATGCCGGCGTTCCGTTCTGCCCGGTGTCGCCGGCCTATTCGCTGGTGTCGAAGGATTACGGAAAACTCTCCTATCTGATGAAGCTGCTGACGCCCGGCCTCGTCTTCGCCGAGGATGCCGACAAGTTTTCGGATGCGCTCGCTGCCAATGTCTCGCTCGGCACCGAGATCGCGGCGTCCTACGGCCACGTGCCGGGCCGCGATGTCACGCTGCTCGCCGACCTCATGGCGACGCCGGTCCGCGGCGATCTCGACGTAATGCACGGCAAGATCGGCCCCGACACGATCGCAAAATTTCTGCTGACCTCGGGCTCGACCGGCAATCCCAAGGCCGTCATCAACACCCAGCGCATGATCTGCGCCAACCAGGTCATGCTGCGCGAGACGCTCGCCTTCCTCAAGGACGAGCCGCCTGTCATCATCGACTGGCTGCCGTGGAACCACACCTTTGGCGGCAACCACAATATCGGGCTGACGCTCTACAATGGCGGCTCGATGTATCTGGACGCCGGCAAGCCGGTGCCTGGCGGTATCGAGGAGACCGTGCGCAATCTCCAGGAGATTTCGCCGACGGTCTACTTCAACGTCCCCAAGGGCTATGAATCGCTGCTGCCCTATTTGCGCGACGACCAGGGCCTGCGCGCAAAATTCTTCGATCGGCTGCACGCGATGTTCTTCTCGGGTGCGGCGCTGTCGCCGTTCGTCTGGAACAGCCTCGACGAGCTCGCGGTGAAGGAGAAGGGTTATCGCGTGCCGATGCTGACCGGGCTTGGCGCGACCGAGACCTCGCCGTTCTTCATGTCGGTCAATCCGCGCACCAGCCGCTCCGGCCATGTCGGCCTGCCCGTCTCGGGCAACGACGCCAAGCTAGTTCCGAACAACGGCAAGATGGAAGTGCGCGCCAAGGGCCCTAACGTGATGCCCGGCTACTGGCGGCAGCCCGAGATCACCGCAAAATCCTTCGACGAGGAAGGGTTTTACATGATGGGCGATGCGCTCAAGCCCGCTGATCCCGATGATCTCAACGCCGGCTTCGATTTCGACGGCCGCGTCAGTGAGGATTTCAAGCTCGGCAGCGGCACCTGGGTCAGTGTCGGCCCGCTGCGCGCGCGGTTTGTTGCGGCCTGCGCGCCGCTGGTGCGCGACGTCGTCATCGCCGGCATCAATCGCGACGAGGTCTCCGCGCTGGTGCTGCTCGATCTCGACGGCTGCCGGCTGATCAACCCGACGCTGCCCGCCGACAACCTCACCGTCACCGCCCGCGACCGGCTGGTTCGCGAAGCTTTTCGCGAGCGCCTGACGCGTTTCCTCTCGTCGGCCACCGGCTCCTCGACGCGGATCACGCGCGCAATCCTGCTGGACGCGCCGCTATCGATCGACAAGGGCGAGGTCACCGACAAGGGCTCGATCAACCAGCGCGCGGTGCTCGAACATCGCGGTGAGCTGATCGACGAGCTCTACGCTGCCAATCCATCGGACCATGTGATATCGGTCGGCTAAGAAACCATCGCACCAGGAGAACGCCATGTTGTTGAAGGATCAGGCAGCCATCGTCACCGGCGGTGCATCGGGACTGGGCGCTGCCACCGCGCGAAAACTGGCGGCGCAGGGCGCCAGGGTCGCGGTGTTCGATCTCAATACCAAGCTTGCGGAGACCGTTGCCGCCGAGATCAAGGGCGTGGCCGTGACCTGCGACGTCTCCGACGCCGCCTCCGCTGAAGCTGCGATCGCGCAGGCGACCAAGGCCCATGGCCCGGCCCGCGTGCTGGTCAGCTGCGCCGGCATCGGCGTCGCAAAACGCGTCGTCGGCCGCGACGGCCCGATGGCGCTCGCCGATTTCGACAAGGTCATCAAGGTCAATTTGATCGGCACCTTCAACATGCTGCGCCTCGCTGCAACCGAGATGTCCAAGCTCGAGCCGCAGGCGACCGGCGAACGCGGCGTCATCATCAACACGGCCTCGGTTGCCGCTTATGACGGCCAGATCGGGCAATCGGCCTATTCGGCGTCGAAGGGCGGCATCGTCGGCATGACGCTGCCGATCGCGCGCGAGCTCGCGCAGTTCGGCGTCCGCGTGCTGACGATTGCGCCCGGCCTGTTCCTCACCCCCCTGCTCGCGAACCTGCCGCAGGAAGCCCAGGATTCGCTGGCCGCCGCGATCCCCTTCCCGCGCCGGCTCGGCCACGCCGACGAATTCGCGGCCCTCGCGCTGCACATGGTCGAGAATTCCTACCTCAACGGCGAAGTGGTGCGCCTCGACGGCTCGCTGCGCATGGCGCCGAAGTAAGGCACACGCCGCATGTTCGTGAACCGGCGCGACGTCCAGATCCAGTGGGGCGACTGCGACCCCGCCAACATCGTCTATTACCCGCGCTATTTCGCGATGTTCGACGATTCGACATCGACCCTGTTCGAGGTCGCCGGGTTCTCGAAGCAGGACCTGGTCAAAAAATACGGCCTGGTGGGCATTCCCATGGTCGACACGCGGTCCAAATTCTACATCCCCTCGACCTATGGCGACTGGATCACCATCGAAACGAAGATCGAGAGCATCAAACGCTCGAGCTTCGAGGTGAAGCACAACGTCTACAAGGGCGAGGCGCTGGCGATCGAGGGCTTTGAGACCCGCGTCCTGGTCGGTCGCGACCCCGACAATCCCGACAAGCTGAAATCGGCACCGTTCCCGGCGGAAATGGTCGCCAAATTCACAGGAAGTTAGATCCGGAACTAAATCGCCGCATCGCCAAAAGAGGGGGCTGAATTACCCCCCGATTTCTGCTTTCAAAGAAACACGTAAAGGGAGGAACAATAGATGAAACGCTTTTACCTGACCGCCGCCATCACCGCGGCGACGCTTGCCCTGCCGGCGCTGCCTGCGCTGGCCCAGACCGCCGGAATCACCATCGGCATCACCACCACCACGACCGGCCCCGGTGCCGCCCTCGGCATTCCCGAGCGTAACGCGCTGGAATTCGTACCGAAGGAGATCGGCGGCGTGCCGCTGAAGGTGATCGTGCTCGACGACGGCGGCGATCCCACCACCGCGACCACCAATGCGCGGCGCTTCGTCACGGAATCCAAGGCCGACATCATCATGGGCTCGGCGCTGACACCGTCGACCATTGCGGTCTCGAACGTCGCCAACGAAGCCGGCATTCCGCATTTCGGCCTCGCGCCATTCCCGATCACGCCGGAACGCATGAAGTGGTCGGTGGCGATGCCGCAGCCGATTCCGATCATGGGCAAGGTGCTCTACCAGCACATGAAGTCGAAGGGCGTGAAGACCGTCGGCTATATCGGCTATTCCGATAGCTACGGCGACCTCTGGTTCAACGACTTCAAGGCCCAGGGCGTGCCGATGGGCATGACCCTTGCGGACGAAGAAAGGTTCGCGCGCCCCGATACCTCGGTCACCGGACAGGTGCTGAAGCTCGTCGCTGCCAATCCCGACGCGATCCTGGTCGGCGCCTCCGGCACCGCCGCCGCGCTGCCGCAGACCGAGCTCCGCGAGCGCGGTTACCAGGGCCTGATCTACCAGACCCACGGCGCGGCCAGCATGGATTTCATCCGCATCGCCGGCAAAGCGGCGGAAGGCGTGCTGATGGCGTCGGGCCCGGTGATGGACCCGGAGGATCAGCCGGACGAAGCAGCGACCAAGAAACCGGGCCTCGCGCTCAACACCGCCTATGAGGGCAAGTACGGTCCGAACAGCCGCAGCCAGTTCGCCGGCCATTCCTACGACGCGTTCGAGGTCCTGAAGCGCGTGATCCCGACGGCGCTGAAAACCGCAAAACCCGGCACGCCGGAATTCCGCGAGGCGATCCGCCAGGCCTTGCTGTCGGAGCGGGAAATCGCGGCAAGCCAGGGTGTCTACAACTTCACCGAAAAGGACCGCTACGGTCTCGACGACCGCTCGCGCATCCTGCTCACGGTCAAGGACGGCAAGTACACGCTGGTGAAGTAAGCGAGGCGTCAGTCTTGAGATGACGAGAGCCGGCCCGATAGGCCGGCTCTTTTTCTTTGTGCGATCCGCTTGAGCGACCTCAGGCGGCCTGCCGCAGCGGCGTCCAGGCGAACTCCGGATAGTACGTGTCCATCATGCGATCGACGTAAGCGGTGAGGTTCGCAAATCCCTCGGCCCGCTGGCGCAGGCCGGATTCGAAGAACGGCGTCAGAATTCCAGCGAGTGCGCCGAAGGCGGTGGCATCGACGCCGCAGGGCTTGCTGCCCATCAGGTACGACTTGTCGCCGAGCTGCACCGACAGCGCGAACAGCGAGCGCACCGCGAGCTCGACGTCGTCATCGGGCGCGTGGCGGCCGAGGCCGGAGAGCAGATAGTTCTCGGCGACGCGGAATTGTGCGTCCTCCCGCAGCTTCTCGCGATTGTGCTCCGGCGCGCCGTCGAAGAAATGCGCAGGCCCCTTGGCGAAATTGACCGGATCGACCCAGCGCGCGCCGACCAGCGCAAAATAAACGTGATGCTCGATCATGCGCTCGAACGCCCAGGCCTGGGCGCGTTCCTGCAACGACAGCCCGGCGTCGAAATCGAAGCCATAGCGGCGCTCGATATGGGCGCGGATGAAGGTGGAATCGGCCACCGCCTCGCCGCCGTCGTCGATGAACGGCAATTGTCCCTTGGGCGAAGCGGGCGGCATCGCGCGCTCTTTCCGATAGGGCAGTCCTGCCATCTTGAGCTGCACCTCGGTCTTGGTGACGAAGGGGCTGATTTCCGGCAGGCCGAAGCCGGTGCCAAAGCCGTAAAGCGTGATCATGCGAGCTCTCCTGAACCTGCGAAAGTTGACGGAACCTATCTGCCGGCTGCTGCCACCATGGTGGCAGCAGCCGTGATATCTTCTGCGAAACGGGCCCCCCGCCAGGCGCGGCCCATCACATGGCGGGCCAGCGCGTTCGCAGCCTGGATCAGCGAGCGCGTCACCACGCTTGCGAGCGCAAACCGGAGGTCGACGGCCATGAGATCGAGCGAAACGAGGCGGCCGAACGCCCAGTTGGACCACATTTGTGTCCGCCACAGCGGAGCCGCCGGGCCGAAATGGGTTGGAATGATCATGGACAAATCCCCTTCAGTCGATGTCTTGTCCCGGTATAGAACCCCCCTGCTGCCAACATCCTGTCAGCATCAACACGCCGTTTCCTGACCCGCCCACGATAAGAGAATTGTCATGAGACGCGCCGACCGGCTGTTTCAGATCATCCAGGTGCTGAGGCGCACGCGTAAGCCGCTGACGGCGGACGCCATCGCGGCCGAGCTCGAGACCTCGAAGCGCACGATCTATCGCGACATCGCAACGCTGATGGGGCAGCGCGTGCCGATCCGCGGCGAAGCCGGCATGGGCTACATCCTGGAAAAGGGTTTCGACCTGCCGCCCTTGATGCTGACACCCGACGAGATCGAGGCGGCGGTGCTGGGCGCACAATGGGTCGCGGGCCATGCCGACTCTGCGCTGGCGCGCGCGGCTGAAGATCTGATGGCCAAGATCGCCGACACCGTGCCCGAGCGCCTGCGTCCCTTCGTGCTGGAGCCGGCGAGCCGGGCGCGGCCGAGCTGGAACAAGGAGCCGGATCGCCTGGACATGGGGCGCACGCGCACTCATATCCACGAAGGCAAGAAGATCATGCTGCGCTATCGCGACGAGCAGGGCCGCCCCAGCGAGCGTATGATCTGGCCGATCTCGGTCGGCTATCTTGAAGCGGTGCGCCTGCTTGCAGCCTGGTGCGAGCTGCGCGGCGACTTCCGCAGCTTCCGCACCGACCGCGTCGTGGACGCGACCTATCTCGACGAGCGATATCCGGAGCGGCGCGACGTGCTGCGCGCGAGATGGCGGCAGAGCCTGGTCTGGGGCCCGCCCAAGGACACATGAGACGATGGACGAGACCTCAACCGTCGACCTGTCGACCTGCTGCCAGGGCTGCGGCGCCTGCTGCGGCTATTCGGAGAACTGGCCGCGCTTCTCGATCGAGAGCGACGAGGAGCTTGCCGCGATTCCCGAGACGCTCGTCAACGCGCGTCAATCCGGCATGCGCTGCGAGGGCGATCGCTGTTCGGCGTTGCAGGGAGAGATTGGAAAGCAGACGGCCTGCGGCATCTATGAAGTACGGCCGGAGGTTTGCCGCACATGCATGCCGGGCGACGCCGAATGCGCGATGGCGCGGCGGAAATTTGGACTGCCGATTCTTGCGGGCCCTTAGGCCGGAACGGCTTCGCTGATCCCGTCAACGCCTTCGGTGACTTCGTCGTCGATCTCGTCGTCCATCGGTGCGAGCACCGAGAGCGGCTTGGTCGACAGCGTGATCGGCTTGCGGCTCCCCGACACCGACGGCGACGATTTGGCCGAGCCTTCGCGCGACAGAGCGTAGAGCGTCGAGCCGACACGGCCGCCGCTCTCGATCAGGTCGCGCTCATTACAGCTGCCTGCGATCGCAACCGCCAGCGAATGCAGATGGCTGCGGCGATAGCAAAACAGCGCCAGCATGGCGCGGACGTCCGGGGTAACAGTCTCAACCAGCCTCGGCAGGCCACTTTCATTGGCGCGATACATCTCGCCAAGGAGTTCGTCACGGACCGGGCAGAAATCGCTTTCAAAGGCGTCGCGGCTTGAAAACATTTAAGTTCTCCCTCGACACGGAAGATGCAGCGCAATTCTCTAATGAAAGGTTAACTACCCTGGGCGGTAGTCACCCGGGGTGGTTGCGCGTGAGCCGCGAATCAGAGGGGCGCGGGCGGGTCGAAACGGGAGTGGTGCGACTATCCTTCGAGACGCCCGCCTTTGGCGGGCTCCTCAGGATGAGGGCTGTTGCTGCTGAAAGATTCTAACCCCTCATGGTGAGGAGGCGCGGAGCGCCGTCTCGAACCATGCCGGCCCGGCAGCCGCTCCAGCCGACTGCCAGCCTCAGTTCGCCGCCATGAAGATCGACAGGCCGAAGCCGGTGAGATGGTGCAGGGCCTGGTCGACGCCGATCAGGGTCCAGAACCAGGGATGGGCGAGGTCGACACCGAAATTGGCCGAGACCAGCCCCTTGGCGCGGTCGATGGTGATGTGGATGACGAAATCGATGAACGCCACGAACCAGAATTTAGGAGCCACGATCAGGATCAGCGGCAGCGCAACCGCAAGGTGAATCAGGCAGTGCACCAGAAGCGGCAGGGCCCAGCCGTGCTTCTGATCCTTGCCCTGCGCCATCCAGGCGGTCTGGAGCACGAAATCGGCGATGATGTGCTTGAAGGTGAGCAGCAGCATCCAGCCAATGAGCGCTTCGATCGGAATCGCCGATGACATGGGTGGAAACGACAAAGCTGACGCCCTCATTGACGTGACAAGAAAAATTGGAGCGTTCAGCGCAACTTCTTCTTGGACCGGTCAAATCGCCGGGCCTCCGATTTATGACATCTCCCGCGGCGGAATGCAGCCGGGGGGAACCGGAAAATCGCCAACTGTGGCTAACTGGTGATAGGATGACCAAACGACGCGGTGGAGTTGAGTAAGGTTATTTTCGGCTCGAAATTTGCATTCCACAACCTTCGCGGTATCATCGACGGCAGAGAATACCGTTCTTTTTTCAGGCGTTTACGAATTACAGGGCGCGCGCAGCGATCACATCCGCGAGCCGTCCGCCACCCGGGAATAAGGCCAAGAGTGCTGCCATGAGTACTGAAGGCCCCACTTCATCGCCGATCGAGCCGCCGCCGCGGCGCCCCAAGGTGATCAAGACCAATCAGCAGCAGGTCTTTCTGTACGTCGTGCTGACCCTTCTGTTGTCGCTTGCCACCGTCTGGGCGGGCCGCACCTGGCTGCACAATTCGGAGACGCTGACCTTTGCCGTCGGCGCCCCCAACAGCGACGAAGCGCTGTTCGCCGCCAAGCTCGCCGCGCTGCTCAAGACCAACGCCTCGCGCTTCCGGATCAAGATCGTCAACAGCCCCGACAATGCCAAGGCGCTGGCGCAGTTCGACCGCAAGCAGGCCGATCTCGCCGTGCTACGCACCGACGCCAAGGTGCCGCTGCGGGCGCGCACGCTCGCAATCCTCGAGCATGATCTCGTGCTCCTGCTCGGTCCGGGCAACAAGAAGATCAAGTCGCTTGCCGAGCTCAAGAAGAAGAAGGTCGCCGTCCTCGCCGAGAACGAATCCTCGCTCGCCTTCGCGCGCAGCATCCTCGACATTCCCGACGGGCCTGATGCCGCGAAGATGATCCAGATGGCGCCGCAGGGCGCAACGCTCGACAAGCTGTTCGCCCCGGCCAGCGGCTTCGGCGCGGTGATCGCGGTCGTCCACGCCTCGAAGGCAGTGCGGGACAAAGGCTATGAGCAGGTCGCCAAACGCGGCGGCTTCACACTGAATGCAATCGACGAGACCAAGGCGCTGGCACGCAGATTCCCGGGTATTTCCGACGAGACGCTGACGGCAGGCACGCTGTCGGCCTCGCCTGAAATTCCCGACGACGACCTCGAGACGATCGGGCTCGAATGGCTGCTGGTCGCGCAATCCAGGATGTCGGCGACCACGGCCGGGGATCTCGCGCGCATCGTTTACGAGAACAAGTCCGCCCTCGGGCTCGACAACGGTTTTGCCAGCAGGATCGAGCCGGCCTCCGTCGAGAAGGACGCCTACGTGATGGCGCATCAGGGCGCGGCCGACTACATCAACGACGACACCAAATCGTTCATGGATAAATACAGCGACCTGATGTATCTCGGCGCCGCCGCGCTCAGCGTCATCGGCTCGATCTTCGCGGCGATCTACGCCAAGATCACAAGGATCGCGCCGGAGAAAGCTGGCGAGCTTTCTACCGCCGTCCTCGACATCGGCGAACGCATCGAGCACGCCCATTCACTGGACCAGCTCGAATGTCTCCAGGACGAGCTCGAGGGCATTTTGCGCGGCGCGGTTATCGGCTTGCGGGACGGCACGATCAGTACCGACGGGCTCGACACCTTCAAGCTCGGCTATGAGTTCGTCCGTGACGAGATCGGCATGCGCCGTGACTATCTCAAACGCCATTGCGCCGATGCCGACAAGGTCGCCCAGGATACTGCCCCTTCCCAGCACGACGAGAGTAATGTCGTGGTGGTGAAGACAGCTCAGAGTGCCTGACCTATCGATTCCAAGGCCTTCCAGCGAAGCTTTGCCGATATTTCCCGAATCATCGGGTTGAATTCGGGAACCCTCCCCGGCCACAACTGTTTGTTCCCGGATACAACCGGAGAACGCGCCATGCGTACGCTCCTCGTCATACTCCTTCTGGGAATGTTGATTGCTGCCGGTTATTTCGCCTATTCGGCAATGTCAGTCGAGGGGGAGGCGCTCCCGACGGAACGCTATGTGGCACTGGCGCTGGGGGCGGGTTTCTCCATCGTCGTCGGCATCGGCTTGATGATGCTCCTGTTTTTCAGCAACCGCCGGGGCTACGACGAGCCGCCACATTTCAGGTAGCGCCCCGGCGCCGATCGTTGACGGCCCCTGCCCGGGCGGGCATTTTGGCATTGAGGTCCCAGCCGGGACCGCCAAAACCGAGCCGCCTTCCCCGATGTCTATGCCGCTGATCTCCGCTCTGGCCCAGTTCGCGGCCGCCACGACCGGCCGCAACATGACCAAGGCGGCCTATGTGGCCGTGGCCGTCGGCGTGCTCAGCATGGTCCTGCTGACGGTCGGCCCGGCCTATGAGACCGCACACCACTGGGTCGATGCCCTGCTGTGGATCTGCCTCGCCTATTTCGTGTTCGAATGGGTGGTCCGGCTGCGCCACATGGCGCGAACCGGGCGCCTTGCGCTCTACATGTCCTCTTCCGCCGGCATCGTCGATGCGATCGGAGCCCTGGCCGTGCCGGTTGCGCTTCTCCTCGGCCTCGAGCCCAAGACGGCCTGGCTGCTCAGCGTGCTCTGGGTGCTGAAGGTGGTGCCGGGCATTCCGGGCCTGCGCCAGCTCCGCCGCGTGCTGGTGCTGGAATCGGGGCCGCTGCTCAGCGTGCTCGTGATCTTCCTGATGGTGGTCTTCCTGGCCTCCGTCGCCGAATATTTCCTGGAGCGGGACGTGCAGCCGCAGACCTTTGGCAGCGTCCCCGCCGCGCTGTGGTGGGCGGTCGTGACAATGACGACGACGGGTTATGGCGACGTCGTGCCGGTCACGCCGGTTGGCCGCATGGTGGCGGCGCTGGTGATGATCTCCGGCCTCGGCGTGTTCGGCCTCTGGACCGGTATTTTGGCCACCGGCTTTGCCGCCGAAACAAGGCGCGACAATTTCCTCAAGACCTGGGAATCCGTCAGCAAGGTGCCGTTCTTCGCGGCGCTTGGGCCTGCCGCCATCGCCGACGTCACCCACATGCTGCGGACCATGGAGCTGCCGGCGCGCACCATGATCATCCGCAAAGGCGCGCAGGGTGATTGCATGTATTTCATCGCCGCCGGTGCGGTCGAGGTCGACCTGCCCGGCAAGAAGGTGCAGCTTGGCGACGGCGCCTTCTTCGGCGAGATGGCGTTGCTCGGCAACAACATGCGCGGCGCCAATGTCTCGACCACGAAGGTGTCGCGGCTGCTGGTGCTCGACCTCGTCGATTTCCGCGTGCTGATGGCACGGCATCCTGATCTTGCCGAGACCATCGATACCGAGGCAAAGCGGCGAACGCTCGAAAACAAGTAAATGGAGACAAGAATGTCGGACATCACCGACGCGGCTTCCGGCCCCGTGCTCGAAATCAATGGCGCACGCGCCACCGTCCGCCTCAACCGTCCAAAACATCTCAACCGGCTCCAGGCCGAGGATCTCGGCGAACTTGTAAAACTGTTCGACCGGATCGAGGCTGATCCCACCATCCGCGTGATGGTGCTGACCGGCACCGGACGCGCGTTCTCCGCAGGCTACGACCTCAACTCGGTGGCAGAACGCGCGGTGAGCGCGAACGAGCAGCAGAGTGCGGGCTCCGCCTTCGAAATGGTCGTCAACCGGCTGGAGGATCTGGGCGTGCCGACGATCTGCCGTCTCAACGGCGGCGTCTATGGCGGCTCGACCGACCTCGCGCTCGCCTGCGATTTCCGCATCGGCGTCGACACCGCCGAGATGTTCATGCCGGCGGCGCGGCTCGGGCTGCATTATTACAGGGGCGGCATCAAACGCTACGTGACGCGGCTCGGCCTCGACAATGCGAAAAAACTGTTTTTGACTGCGCAAAAGATCAGCGCGCCGGAGATGCTGCGGATCGGCTATCTCACCGCCATGGTGCCGGTGGAATTTTTGGATGAAGAGGTCGACAAGCTTGCCGGCATTCTCGCCGGCAACGCGCCGCAGGCGATGCGCGGCATGAAGCGCGCCATCAATGAATTCGCCCGCGGCGAATTGGACGAACCCGCCGCCGACCAGCGCCACCGCGACAGCATGCGCGGCGACGAGATCAAGGAAGGCATCAAGGCCTTTGCGGAGAAGCGAGCGCCGAAATTCTGATCACGCCCGCTTCGACCGCATCGCGCGCACCTGCGTGAGCTTGGAATCGCGGAGGAGCGCCTGATAGCGTTTGCTGTCGATGGCGTAGATCGCGATCCGGCCCTCATTGTCGGCATGAACGCCCCAGCCGAAGCGCTTGCCCAGGCTCGACGCCCTCATGCAGGCCTGCCCCCGGGAGAAGAACGCTTCACGGGCCGCATGCTTCTCCGTTTTCGTCGCCTTCACATCGAGCTCGCGTCCCGGCGCAGACGTCGCGAAGATCACGTCGTCGGACGTATATTCATAGGGCGCCTTGGCGATCATCCCGTATTGCAGGCACGCCACCGTCGGCTTTCCCCCGCGGAGCGGCGGCTCCTCGCCAGTACGCGCAGGACAGTCTTCAGCAACCCGGATGAAAGTGTTGAAGCAGTTGGTCGTGTGCATCGGCTTCGTCATCTGCAACCCCGGATCATTCACCCGCCAGCCGCCGCGGCATGCTGCGCCGCCATCTCCTCATCCGCCGCATTGATCCGCTGGAACGCCGGCCGCGAGGTCATGCGCTCGGCATAGCGAACAAAAACGTCCTTCTTCGGCACGATGCCGAACATCATGGTCCAGCTGAACGCGACACCCCACAGCACGTCGGCGGCCGTCATGCGCTCGCCGAGCAGATACGGTCCCCTCGACAATTGCGTCTCCAGCGCGCCGAGCATGGTGTCGTAGTCGGCATAGGGCGACTGCATGATCGGCGCCGGCTCGCGCTGCATGAACTTGTCGATCAGCGCCGGCTCGAAGGACGCCCCGTAATAGGCGATCCAGCGCAGATAGGGGCCGCGCAACGGATCGTTCAGCGCGGGCGTCAGCCCTGCCTGCGGGAAGAGATCGGCGAGATAGATGGTGATCGCGACCTGCTCGGTCACCAGCGCTTCGCCGTGGCGGATCGCCGGCACCTTGCCGAGCGGATTGATGGCGAGAAAAGCCGGCTGGCGCTGCTCGCCGGCCTTCATGTTGAGGACATGGAGATCGTAGGGAGCGCCGAGCTCCTCCAGCAGCACCCGCGTGCCGGTGGCGCGGCTTTGCGGCGAATAATACAGGGTGACGCGGTGGGAATCGGTCATGGCAAATCTCCATCTGGCCGGCTGGCGATTGTGCTTGTAGCGGACCATACCTGACATCCTGTGTCAGGTATGGTTTAAGAGAGCATGCGCGCGAGCCGAATGATGTCGATCCTCACCACCCTCCAGGCCAGAGGGCAGGTCACCGCGCCCGAGCTTGCGGAGGCCTGCGAGGTCTCGGTGCGCACAATCTATCGCGACATCGACGCGCTCGCGGCATCCGGCGTCCCCGTTTATGCCGACCGCGGCGCGGAGGGCGGCTATCGCCTGCTCGACGGCTATCGCGTGCGGCTGAACGGCCTGTCGCAGAACGAGGCGGAAGCGCTGTTCCTCGCAGGGCTCCCGGGCCCTGCGGCGGCGCTCGGGCTGGATGCGGCGATGATCGCGGCGCAGAACAAGCTGATGGCGGCGCTGCCCGCCAACCTGCGCGAAGACGCCGGACGGATGCAGGAGCGCTTTCACCTCGACGCGCCGGGCTGGTTCGGCGAGACAGAAGAGCCAAAACATCTGCGCGCCATTGCCGGGGCGGCTTTGCGCGGGACATTGATCAAGATCCGCTACCAGAGCTGGCGCGCCGAGAAGCAACGCCGCGTGGCGCCGCTGGGTCTCGTGCTGAAGGGCGGCAGCTGGTATCTCGCGGGACAAGTCGACGGCAGCGTGCGCACCTATCGTATCGCGCGCGTGCTCGACTGTACCGCACTCGACGACCGCTTCGATCGCCCCGCCGATTTCGATCTTGCCGCCTATTGGCGAGATGCAACGCTCCGCCTCGAAGCCGAGATGCATCCCAATATCGCGGTCGTCCGGCTATCGCCGCTCGGCGTCAAATTGCTGGACGCGCTGAGCCAGCCATACGTCAGGGCGCGCACACAGATCGAAGAAGCCACCGACGCAGACGGCTGGCGCATCGCGAGAGTGCCGACCGGCAAGACCTCATGGCATGCCGTCGCCGAATTGCTGCGGCTCGGCTCCGAGGCCGAGGTGCTGGAGCCGGCTGATCTTCGCGAGAAGATGACGGAGATGATTCAGGCGATGGCTGCGCGCTACCGCGCAGCGGCGCGGAAAGCCTGACGACGGCGCATCTCGCCGCGGCCCACGAAACAATCCTGAAACACGATTCCCGGCTCGCGTCATGAACGCATTCGCGTTTCGACCCGACGGAGATGCAGGGACACAACAACGGCCGTTGCGCCACACTGGAGAATGAAAATGTTTCGTAAGCTTGCCCTTGGTCTGATCGCTGCCGGTTCGCTCGGTGCCGCCGCTCTCGCACCCACCGCCGCTTCGGCCCACGGCTTCCATCACTGGGGTCCGGGCTGGGGCTTTGGCGGCGTCTATGTCAACACCGGCACCAGCAACTGCTACCAGGAGCGCGTCATCCAGACCCGCCACGGCATGCGCGTCCGCGTCGTGAATGTCTGCGCCTACGGGATCTACTGATACTTCGCATCCACGCCAAAGCCCCGATCGCTGCGCGATCGGGGCTTTGGGCATTTCGCTCGTCCAGCTTCCGCAATGTCGCCAAGCATGGCGAGATCATCGAACCTGGGTGAGGCCGATCTGTTGACGATCGCCGCCGTCCGCGGCGAAGGCCGCGTGATCCGGCATCGTCGGCAATTGCTGGCTCGTCCAGGCCGCACGTTGGGCCACGAACTCATTACGCCGCGAAATCCAGCTTTCCGCGCGCGCGAGCCTTAGCGACGGGCTGAAGAAATACCCCTGACCTATGTCGCATCCCGCGCGTCGAAGAGCCGCCAGCGACTCTGCGGTCTCGACGCCTTCGGCGACGACCTTCATGTTGAAGGCGCGCCCCAGCCCAACCGAGGCCTCGATGATCTTCATCATGTCTTCATCGTCTTCGCAGCCGTTGACGAAGGAACCGTCGATCTTGAGCTCGCTGAACGGCAACTTGACGAGCGCGGCAAGCGAGGAATAGCCGGTTCCGAAATCGTCGATGGCGGTCCCGATGTTCTTGAGGCGGAGCCGCACCAGAACGTCGGTGGCACGGTCGACGTCAGCCATCGCGGTCGTTTCCGTGATCTCGACGATCAGGCAATGTGCCGGCACCTGCTCCTTGCGCAAGACCTCCTCGATTCGTTCCGGCAATGCGAGGTCGGACAACAGCGATCCGGACACGTTCACGGCAATCGTGAAGTCGGAATATCGATCGATCAGCTTGCGTCCCTGCGACATCGCCGAGGTGAGTAATGTATCGGTGAGTTCCGGCATCAAGCCGCACTGCTCGGCGACCGGTATGAATGTCGCAGGCGAAACGATGCCGAGTTCAGACGTGCGCCAGCGCGCAAGCGCCTCGACTCCGACAACCCTCCCGCTCGCAAGCTCCACTTTCGGCTGAAATTCGACGACAAACTCGCCTTGCCTGATGCCGGCGGCAATGCGCTCCGGAGAGACATCCACGCTCGCCGCGCCGACGACCGTAGACGACCGCTGACGCCGCGGCGATTGCAGCAAATCCTTCAACTCGTCGAGATCGAGCGGTTTGCTCAAAGTGCCGATAATCGAGAGCCCCAACGCCTCTGCCACGCGCCTGGTCGATTTCAGAACGCGACCATCACAGCCGCTGATGACCGCAATCGACATGTCGCGAAGGCCGCGATCGGCGACGAACCGCAGCAGTTCGATCCCGTCGCGCTCGCCGAGCGAGAGATCGAGGGTCATCACGTCGAAAGCTTCTCTTGCCAAGGCAGATTCGGCGAGTTCCAGCGACGGGACGATCAGGCAATCGTACCCGATCTTGGCGCCGATCTTTCCGACGACGGTTCGTTGCACGAGATCGTCGTCAACGACCAGCAACCGCCCCAGTGAATTTTCGGTCTGACGGGAAATTCCTCGCATTATTCAATCTCCATATTTGCGGCAAGCAAAACAGACCTTGCGAAATCGACAGTCTCTTCAATGATCTTCCGCAGCGACAACGTGGCTTTCTTCAACTGTTCGGGGCTCATGCACAGGGCGTACTGCTCGACTTCGGAGGCGAGCATCGACAGTGTCAAAAAGCCGAACGTCCCCGCCGAACTCTTGATCGAATGGGCTTCCTGCCGCACCAGCACGGGATCGGGACATGCAGTATCGAGCACGGCGATTTTCCGGTTGGTGTCGTCCAGGAACGCTCTCAGGACTTCTGCGGTGTCCTCCGGGCCAAGCTCGGAAATCAGCTGCCGAAGGACATCCTTGTCAAACGTCTCGACGTCCTTCATGCGGTCAGCTTCCTCTCCGGCCTGGCGAATTTGCGTTGCAACGCGGCGCCGAGCCGCTCACGCGTCACCGGCTTGGTGACAAAGTCGTCCATACCCGCCGCGATACACGCGAGTTCGTCCTGCCTGCTTGCATTCGCGGTGAGTGCGATGATGTAGATGTCCCGCGCCGGCGGCGGCAGCTGGCGGATCGCGCGCGAAGCGGCGAGCCCATCCATCTCCGGCATCATCATGTCCATCAGCACGAGGTCATAAGTACCACTCGCGATCGCCGCCACCGCCTTCAGTCCGGTGTCGACGACGTCAGGTTCCGAACCCAGCTTCTCGAGGAGCTTGCGGATCACGAACTGGTTCGTGATGTTGTCTTCGGCGACCAGCACGCGCAGCGATTCCGCGCCCTCGCCGCTCGCCGGGGCCAGCATGACCCGCTCCGGGACGGCGCGGGTTGCGGAGACCGCTTCGGAGTTGTAGCGCCCCGCGACCTCCACCGAGAACGCAAAGGTGCTGCCGCTCCCCACAACGCTCTGAACCGAGATTTCGCCACCCATGCAACTCACGAGGCGTTTGCAGATCGCAAGCCCCAACCCGGTGCCACCGAAACGACGCGAGATCGAGCTGTCCAGCTGCGAGAACTCCCGGAACAGCAGGCCAAGGGCGTCCTGCGGGATGCCGACGCCGGTATCGCGAACGGTGAAGGCCAACCTCGACCGTCCCGGTCCCGCGGGGCTGGCCTTCACCGTGACGTCGACAGTTCCGGCCTCGGTAAACTTGATGGCATTTCCGACCAGGTTGAGCAGCACCTGACGAATGCGCGCGGGGTCGCCGACGATCGTGTGCGGCACAAGATCGTCGATCGTGCAACTCAGCCGCAGGCCCTTCTCCTTGGCGCGCAACGTCAACAGGTCGACCACGGCCGATACCGACTTGCGAACGTCGAACTCGATGCGCTCGAACTCCAGCCGATGAGCGTCGAGCTTGGAGAAGTCGAGCACGTCGTTGAGGATTTGCAGGAGGTAATCTGCCGAGTCCCGCAGGGTCGCTGCGATCTGCTTCTGATCGGCAGACAGCTCCGTGGACAGCAGGACGTCCGCCATACCGATGACACCGTTCATGGGCGTGCGGATCTCGTGGCTCATCATGGCCAGGAATTCGGACCGGGCGTGCGAGCCGGCTTCGGCCGCATCGCGAGACTTCGCAAGGCCGGCCTGATAGCGGATGATCAGGGCCGTAACGACGCCGAACACGAGGCTCAGCAGTGCTCCCGCGATGATGTCCCTGTCGCGTTCGCGCAGGTAGCCTGCGAAGACTTCCTCCGTGGCTTGTCCGATCACCACGGCCAACGGGTAGCCCTCGATCTTGCGGTAGGAGAGCAGACGCTCAGCACCATCGAGCTTGCTGCGGCCGACATAGGAGCCGCTCGGACTTTTCGAGATGTGGCTGAGCAACGGGCTTGCCGCGATCGATTCGCCGATGGCGGAAGGGCCGCTGGCACCGCGCGCCCGGACGATCCCGTCGAGGCCGACGAGAGAGGCCGAGCCCTTTCGTCCAATGTCGATCGAATTGTAGAACCGCGCCAGATATTCGGGATCGAGCGACACCACGGCCACTCCCGCGAAAGAGCCATCCTTCGCGATGATTCTTCGCGTCAGCTGGAGCGACCATTTGTTCGAGACCCGCCCGAAGACGGGCTTGCTGATGAAGAGGAAATCGTCAGTCCCGTCAGCGTGGACGCGAAAATGCTCCCGGTCGTGCAAATCGAGCCCCTTCACGCTCGGATCGATGTTGCTTGCCAGCATGATCCCGTTCTTGTCGATGATCACGACCTGGAACGCGAAGCCCGAGAGAAACTGACTGCTCCTCCACAGTGGAAAATCGAAGCCGCCCGGTTCTCTGACGTAAGAACTTCGCACAACCAGCAAGGTCTGGTCGGCCGCCATGATCGAGCGAATGATTTGTTCCTCGAAAGCGCGCGCCAAATTCGAGCCGTTTTGCAGGGCTGCATGCTCGGAGCGCGACCGCTCTTGCGCGATGCTGTAGAGGATTCCGCTCCAGACCAGCGCGACTGCCGCGATGCCGAACAGCGCGCTGCCAAAGCGCCCGACCTGCCGCGCGAACCAATCGAGCCCTTTCAGGCCCGAACGCTGTGCTGTGGAATTGGCGGTGGCCATGTCGTCTCCTCGCGGAAGACGCTAGGTGAGAACGTTAGACTTGTCGTGAAAGGCTTCGACTAAAAGTCGCCCGATCATGCAGGGGCGCGCTAACCAAACTCTCCGCGCGACAAAGGGGGCCACAAGCCTCTGATATCGCCGCTATATTTTAAGTCCGCGAGGGCGCTGCGCCGGCAAGGTATCCGGGTGCTCGCGACGACAGGAATTCGCGCTTAGCATGGCGTGAAGACTCGTATCGGAAACGCGCAACAAGCCGGAGCAATCCCCGTAGTCTTCCGGTGACAGCGTCGATGACGAGTGGGACGTTGGCATAATGATGAACGCCACGGGAGACCCGCTGCAATCGCGTGCAGGCGAGC
The DNA here is from genome assembly GCF_900109945.1 of Bradyrhizobium sp. OK095. GTDB lineage: Bacteria > Pseudomonadota > Alphaproteobacteria > Rhizobiales > Xanthobacteraceae > Bradyrhizobium. Next base: position 38,351 of record NZ_FOBX01000013.1, on the reverse strand, counting down.
TTAGTGTCGCTCGTCGCCCTGCCGATGCCGGCGAAACCAGGCCCAGGTCTCGCGCGTCGTTCGGATATAGCCGCGGCCGCGATAGACGATTTCGCCGTCGACGATCTCGTTCAGTTTCGGCAGCGCGTGAAACGGGATCGAGGGATAGGCGTGATGCTCGACATGATAGGGCATGTTCCACGCGAACCATTTGACGATCGCACCGGTATAGGTCGTCCGGGTGTTCTGGAAGGCGCTGCGCGTCCGCTCGCAGCCGGTGTGCTCGGCCAAGAGATAGGGCCGCAGGAAGAATTGCCCGATGACCAACGGGACGATCCAGACCCTGAGCAGCAGCGCAGAGGAGAACCACAGCGAGAGCGCGAGCAGCAGGACATAGAGGGCGGCATAGACGCGCGCTTCGGTCACGATAATTGCGCGCTTGCTCTCGGGGATCCAGGGCACCGTGACCTTGCCGGTGACGGCATGGCCGAGCATCAGCCGGAGGCGGCCCGCAACCTGGAGCAAGCCGCTATAGGCGAGCGCGAGCTGGGTGTCGGATTTCGGCTTCACGCCGACGATCAACTCCGGGTCCTTCTCGGGATCCTGGGTGTAGCGATGATGGTCCCAGTGGAACAGGCAGTAATATTCGTAGGGCTGCCCGATGATGAAGGCCGAAAGATAGCCGACCGCGAGATTGAGGCCACGGCTCTTGAACGCGGTCTTGTGCGCGGTCTCGTGCAACGCCACGAACAGGAAGGCGACGAAATAGCCCTGTACCACCATCAGCGGCAGCGCCCAGAGGACGCCGTATGTCGCGGTAACCTTCCAGATCAGCACGCCGACCAGCACAACCACGCCGTAATGGCAGAGGCTGCGCGTGGCGCCCTGGAGATTGGAGCGGACCGACAATTCGCGCAGCATTGCCGGTGTCAGCGGCTTCAGGCGATGGCCGGACTCTGAAACGGTCGCGTCAGTCATGATCGGATGCCTGCCTTACCTGTTGAGGAGTTCTGCGATCTCGGCCCTGAGGAAAGCCTGGTCACGCGGATTGTTGACGGGGTTGCCGGCGCGATGGCCATACAGCGACGGGATCGGGTGCAGCACAGCGGATTTGGCGTTGATCAGCTTGCCGAGTTCGTCCTCATTGTCGCGGACATCGAAATAGCGATCGGTCGCGCCTGGCATCAGCAGCATATGCGCCTTGATCGCGCCGAGTGCGCGATCAACATCGCCGCCGAATGTCGCGCAGCGGCTGATATCCCCGTTCTGCCAGATGCCCACCTGCGCCAGCAGATCGTTGGCGTCACGGCGGGCAAACGCGGCGTCCCATGCACGGACGAGGTAATCTTCGAGCGATGTGAATCCAGCCTCGCGCCAGAGCTCGTCGCGATAGAAGCCGTGCGACATCGCCCAGCCTGCATAGACGCGCCCCATGGCGCGATAGCCGGCAACCGGTCTCTCGACGAAGCGGCCGTCGCGGAACGCGGGATCGCCAGTGAGCGCCGCCTTCACGCTGTCGAGGAAGACATGATTGTAAGGCGCGCAGCGGGCACTGCCGCAGACGACCGCAACCCGCTCGACCATATCAGGATGCAACGCCGCCCAGTGATAGGCCTGTACGCCGCCCATCGACCAGCCATAGACCAGCGCAAGTTTTGTGATGCCGAAGCGCTCGGCAAGCAAGCGGTGCTGGACCGCAATGGCGTCGTGATAGGTGAGTTGCGGGAACGGCCCGGCCGTGTTCGACGGCGAGGACGACAGGCCGTTGCCGAACAGGTTCGGGATGATGATGAAGTAACGCGTGGGATCGAGCACGCCGTCGGGTCCGATCAGCCATTCGGTGTCGAAATGCTGCGCGCTGAACGAGGTCGGATAGAGGATGACGTTGTCCTTGGCGGGGCTCAACGTGCCATAGGTCTGGTAAGCGAGCTTAAGAGCGGGGAAGACGGTACCGGATTGAAGCGTGACGTCCCCGGCCTCGAATATCTCGTAGTCGCGCTGCGCCGTCATGGACCCAATTCCCGCTCGCGCGGCCGCAGAGCGCGCCCGCCGAAACGACGATGCATTGATCGTGCCGGACCGGCAAACGCATCGTTGCGTCGCGCCTGATAACTGTACTTATAGTACAGTTATTTGATTGAGGCAACGGGAATTCTGGCCACAACGCGTCAGGCGATCGCAGCGATGTATCGCGCCACCGACGCCGCGAATGCGGCCTTGGCGCCTGAGGCGATGTTGCGGCCCCACCACGCGCCGTAGATGCGATCGAACGCAAGCGGCTCGACAGCGGCTGCGATCCGCCGCACCGCGGCGGCATTGAGCGGCATGTAGTTCGGATAGGAGTACATGAAGCTGACGAAGCGGCGATCCATTGTCACCTGCGCGATGTCGCCGGTGAGCAGCGCGCCCTTGCCGCCCCCGCCGCACACATGGTGCAGCATGGTCGCGCCCGCGAAATGGCCGCCGGTGCGCAACAGCAGAACGTCATCGGAGATGCGATGATGATCGCCGGTCCAGTGCACGATCGAAGCGTGCTGCCGCGTCACCCACTGGCGATCGTCGGCGTGCAGATAGACCGGTACACCTCCGAATGCCTCGCTCCAGTCGGCGAGCGCGCCATAGTAATGCGGATGCGAGATCGCGATCGCCTTCAGCCCGCCGAGCGAGTGCACATGGGCGATCGCCTCCGGCGTCGCCAGCGGCACGCAGTCCCACATCACGCAGCCCTCCGCCAGCGGGACCAGCAGCGCGCGCTGACCGATGGCAAAACTCGGCTCCAGCCCGATGCCGGCCATGCCGAGATCGTCTCGCCAGACGACGCGGTGTCGTTGCGCCAGCGCCTCGCGGGCAAGGAAGGTCTGTCCCTTCCAGTTCACGAACTGCCGTTCATCCTCGCAGATCGGACAAGACTCAGGTGGAAGTCCGCGGTCGGGAAACTGCGCGCCGCAGGTTTCACATGTCCAGAGAGGCATGGCTCGTACTCCGGATGCGATCCGGCCTCCCTCACGAACGGGAGGCCAACGATGTCAGCCGAACTCCACCACGATCTTGCCGAAATGGCCACCGTGCTGCATCAGCCTCAAGGCCTCGGGTACGGCGTCGAAGCCGAACACGCGGTCGATCACGGGTCTCATTGCGTTGCGTCCGACCGCGGCCGCCATCCCCTCGAACATGCGGCGGCTACCGACCGACAATCCGATGATTTGCAGGTTCTTGGAAAACAGGGTCGGGATCGCGATCTGCTGCGAGAAGCCTGAGAGCACGCCGATCACCAGAATGGTCCCTCCGACCCGCGCCGCTTCGAGCGATTGCGCAAAGGTGTCCTTGCCGCCGACCTCGACGACGTGATCGACGCCGCCCCCCGTCCACTCCGCGGCCGCCTTGCCCCACTCCGGCACCGAACGATAGTTGATGGTATGGTCGGCACCGAGCGCACGCGCCCGTTCCAGCTTCTCGTCGCTCGACGACGTCACGATCACGCTCGCGCCGGCAAGCTTTGCGAATTGCAGCGCAAAGATCGACACGCCGCCGGTACCCTGCACCAGCACGGTGTCGCCGGGCTGCACCTTGGCTTCCTCGAACAACGCACGCCATGCAGTGAGCCCAGCGCAAGGCAGCGTCGCCGCCTCCTGGAAAGAGAGATGCAATGGAATGCGGCTGACGCCCTCGGCGTCGAGCAGCATTACCTCCTGCAACACGCCCGGCCGCGTACCGCCGAGCGCGTAGCGGCGGCTGGTCGCCGAGACCTTCCCGTCGATCCATGACTGGAAGAACATCGGACAGACGCGATCACCGGCCGCGACACGGGTAATGCCCTCGCCGACGGCGATCACCTCGCCCGCGCCATCAGAGAACGGAACCAGCGGTAATCTGGAAACGCCGCCCTTGCCTTGGATCGTGAGCAGATCGCGATAATTCAGCGACGCCGCGTGCATCCGCACCGTGACCTGGCCAGGACCGGGCGCGGGCTCTGGCAGATCGGCCAACTCCATCCCCTCGATCGACCAGTCGCGTGCGACCTGCCAGACTTTCACGGCGATTGCTCCGCCTCAGGTGCCAAAATTCTTCTGGATCGCCTTGTCGAGGGTATCAGCCCCGACGAAGCGCTGGCGCAGCTCGCGCTTGAGCAGTTTTCCGCTCGGGTTCTTCGGCAGGCTGTCGACGAAGATGACGCGCTTGGGCACCTTGAAATGCGCCATCTGGCCGGCGCAGTGCTTGATGACGGATTCTTCGTCGAGCTTTTCCCCGGTCTTGACCACGACGATCGCGGTCACCGCCTCGATCCAACGCGGATCGGGCAGGCCGACGACGGCAACTTCTGAAACCGCCGGGATGCGATAGACCATCTCCTCGACCTCGCGGCTGGCGACATTCTCGCCGCCGGTCTTGATCATGTCCTTGACGCGATCGACCACGGTGATGTGGCCCTCGTCATCGACGGTGGCGAGATCGCCGGAGTGAAACCAGCCGCCGGTAAACGCCGCCGCAGTCTTCACGGGATCGTTGTAATAGCCGGAGAGCAGATGCGGCGAGCGGTGCACGATCTCGCCAACTTCGCCGACCTTCACATCCTCCATCGCCGTGTTGACCACGCGCGTCTCGACATTGACCACGGGCTTGCCGGCCGAGCCAGCCTTGCGCAGCTGGTCCTCCGGGCGCAGCACCGTCGCGAGCGGCGCGATCTCGGTCTGGCCGTAGAAGTTCCAGAACTTGACGTTCGGCAAACGGCGCTGCAGTTCGAGCAGGACCTCCACCGGCATGATCGAGGCGCCGTAATAGCCCTTCTGAAGCGTCGACAGATCGGTCTTGTCGAAATTCGGCGAGCGCAGCATCGCGATCCAGATCGTCGGCGGCGCGAAGAAGGAGGTGATCTTGTGGGCCTGGATCAGCGCCAGGACGTTGTCGGCGGTCGGCTTGCCCGTGATCACGCCGGAGGCACCGAGATAGATTTGCGGCCCCAGGAAAACATCGAGTTGGGCGCAGTGATAGAGCGGCAGCGCGTGCATGAATTTGTCATCCACGCTCATGCCGCCGTCGATGATGCAGCTGACATACTGCCACATCACGGCCTCATGGGTCAGCATCGCGCCCTTCGGCAGCGATTCCGTGCCGCTGGTGTAGACGATCTGCGCGAGGTCGCGACTGTCGACGGACGCCTCCAGGTACGAGCCGTCGGCATGCAGGAGGTCGTCGAAAGTGGTGAGGCCCGCGGGCGCCGTGGCGGGTTCCTCGCCCGGCAGCCAGATCATCTTCTCGACCGCACAATCCCTGGCGCTCGCCGCGCGCGCGGGTTCGACGAAATCCGGCCCCGTCGCGAGCAGCTTTGCGCCAGAACTCTTCAGGATGAAATTGATCTCGTCCGGATTGAGCATGAAGTTGATCGGCACCAGCACCGCGCCGATCCGCGCCAGCGCGAAGCGCAGTGCGGCGAAAGCATGCGAGTTGCGGGAGAGTACCGCAAAACGGTCACCCTTCTTGACGCCGAGACCGAGCAGGCCGCGGCCGAGCCGGTTGCAGATGGCGTCCATCTCGGCAAACGTCCAGCTGACATTACCGCAGCTCACCGCGAGCTTGTTCGGCTCACGGCCCGCGGATCGGCGCAGGATATCGCCGATCGAATGCTCGCGCGCTTTCGAGATGGTGGCTGCAGTTTCGCTCGACATTTCCGTCCCCCGGGAATTTGCAATCTGCGTGAGGACGATCCTGGACGCTCGTCAGGCTATCGCTCTTGCGCATTCGAGTTTGCGTAAAGCGTAGTCGGCGCAATCTGCCGCGTCAAATCAGCAGAAGGCATGGCGCCGTCACGCAAGAATTGACGCCCTCAAGAGGCAAATCTAGGCTGGGGCCCAATTATAAAAAAGGGGGAAATGTCCATGTACCGGATCAAGCACGCCGCTTCCGCGGCCGGGCTGCTTGCCGCGCTCGCCATCAGTCCGTCGTCCGCCCAGCAGACCCCGCTCAAGATCGGCGTGCTCTCCGACTTCTCCTCGGTCTATTCCGATATCGGCGGCCAGGGGAATGTCGAGGCCACCAAGATGGCGATCGAGGATTTTGGCGGGCAGATGTTCGGCAAGCCGATCGACATGGTCGCAGCCGACGTGCTCAACAAGCCCGACATCGCCTCCACCATCGCCCGCAAATGGTGGGAGACCGAGGGCGTCGACATGATCATCGACCTGCCGACCTCGGCCACCGCGCTCGCGGTGATGGAGCTGTCGAAGCAGTACGAGAAGATCATGATCGTGACGGATGCGGCGAGCTCCGACATCACCGGAAAGTCCTGCTCGCCCTATACCGCGCACTGGACCTACGACACCTATTCCAACGCTCACACCGTCGGCAGCGCCATCGTCAAGAACGGCGGCGACAGCTGGTTTTTCCTCACCGCCGACTACGTGTTCGGCCATTCGGTGGAGCGCGACACCTCCGACGTCGTGAGGGCGGCCGGCGGCAAGGTGCTCGGCAGCGTCAAGCATCCGCTCAATACGGCCGACTTCTCGTCCTTCCTGCTCCAGGCCCAGGCCTCCAAGGCCAAGATCATCGGGCTTGCCAATGGCGGCGGCGACACCATCAATGCCATCAAGCAGGCCGGCGAGTTCGGCATCGTTGCCGGTGGCCAGAACCTGGCTGCGATCGTGATGTTCATCTCCGACGTGCACAGCCTGGGGCTGAAGCTCGCGCAGGGGCTGATCATCACCGAGGCCTATTACTGGGATCTCAACGACAAGACCCGCGCCTTCGGCAAGCGTTTTCAGGAGCGCGTCAAGCGGATGCCGACGATGAACCAGGCCGCGACCTACAGCGCGACGCTGCATTATCTCAAGGCCGTGCAGGCTGCCGGCACCAGGGACACCAAGACGGTGATGGCGAAGATGCGTGAGCTGCCGGTGAAGGATGCCTTCACCGACAACGGCATCCTGCGCGAGGACGGCCGCATGGTGCACAGCATGTTCCTGTTCCAGGTGAAGAAGCCCGAGGAATCCAAGGCCCCATGGGACTATTACAAGCTGCTCGCCGAGGTGCCCGCCGACCAGGCGTTTCGGCCGCTGAAAGACGGCGGTTGCCCGCTGGTGAAGTAAGTTCGCACCGGCATGGACTTGCCTCGCATCACGAGGCAGGTCCAGCACATTGCGCACACGCACAAATGCGAGCGAGCGCATTCCCGGAAAATCCATTTCGCCCCTTTTCCGATGCCCTCTCTCTGCGCTAGGAATGACGACAAGGGCGAGAAGCCCACGCCTGGACCAATTGGCAACGCCAAGGGGTCTGGGAAGAAATTTGGGGAGGCAGCGTGAATCTCGCGCGCCGACGACTCTGGACCAATGCGTTCCCGACGGAAGCGCTGTGCACGCGCAGCCTCGAACGCTATCGCGCCCCCATCGGCGTACAGAGGCAGCCCCACGCCGTCGCAAGTCTCCGACGAATCGCAAGCGCCTCTCTCAGGCTCTGCAATAAGCAGGGTGCCCCCGCACTGCGCCGGCTCGGCGAGGTTGCGGCAGCGTCGACCGAGTTGCTCAAGACACTCTCCCAAGCTCTTTCAACGCCACGACAGATGGCGAATCGATAGCCCGCAGGAAGGATCGTGCGAATGAAGCATTTCCGATTTAGCCAACAGGAGATCGTCTTCGTCGTCTTTGCCGGGCTGTTCCTGGTGTTTTCGATCTTCCTGCGTGGCTTTCTGACGACCGACAACATGCTGACGCTGCTCCAGAACGTAGCAGTGCTCGGCATTCTCGGCTTGGCCATGGCGATCGTCGTGATCGGGCGCGGCATCGACATCTCGCTGATCGCAGCGCTTGCGGTACCTCCGGGGCTGGTCTTGCAGATGGTGCAGAACGGTCACTCGCTGCCGGCTTCGCTGCTGACCGCCGTGCTCCTCACGATTGCCTTCGGCCTCGTCAATGGCTGGCTGATCGCCTATGCGGAAGTCCCCTCGCTATTTGCGACGCTCGCAACCGGGCTTCTCCTTGCCGGTCTCGGGCAGACCGCATTGTTTCAGCTCGACGTCGTGCAGTGGAGCCCCGGTATGGACGGCTTCGAGAAGCTCGGACAGGGAACGATCCTCGGTATCCCCACGTCGATCGTGATGTTCGCGATCGCCTGCGTTGTGGTCGCGTTCCTGCTGCGCCAGACCCGATGGGGTGCCTACATCTATGCGATCGGCGACAATCCTTTCGCCGCGCGGGTCACCGGCATTCCCTCCCGTCCGATCATCGTCCTCCAATACGTCATCACAGCCCTGATCGGCTGCTTTGCCGGCCTCGTGCTGGCCGCGTCCGTCAATTCGATGCCGACCCGCATCTTCAACTCGACGCTCATCTACGACGTCATCCTGGTAGTCGTGCTCGGCGGCATCGGCCTGTCAGGCGGACGCGGCGGGGTGCTGAACGTCGTCATCGGGACGCTCGTGATCGGCACGATGCTCAACGGCATGACCATCATGGACATCTCCTACGCGGGGCAAAATCTCATCAAGGGCGTGGTGCTGCTGCTCGCCGTCATCACCGACTCCTTCCTGAATCCGCGCAATGAAGAAACGGCACAACAGGGCGACATCTGAACCACCGATAACAACGACAACCATAACCAAGGAGGAAGCCATGAAGCACTTCAGCAGCCCGACAAAGGCAATCGTTGCCGCACTGGGTCTCGCGGCAATGACCGCACCGGCGCTGGCCCAGCAGGGCTTGGACGAGCCGTTCCAGAAGCCGTTCAAGGAAGCCCTGGCCGGCAAGACCGTGGCCTACGTTCCGGTCGCGATGAACTTCGACCTCACCGAGGGTTGGTATGCCGGCCTGAAGAAGGAGCTGGAGCCGTTCGGCGTCAAGTTCGTGATCCGCGATGCCAACTGGAACACCAATGCCGGCGCGCAGGCCGTGACCTCGCTGATTTCCGAGAAGCCGGCGGTCATGGTGGTTCACAATCCTGATGTGCAGACTTACGCAAAACTGCTGCAGCGCGCCGAGAACGAAGGCATCTACGTCATCCAGATCAACATGGGCTCCGCCTATCGCAGCTCCGCCTTCGTCGGCGCCAATTGGGTCGAGATCGGCGAACGCCAGACCGAAGCCGTGGTGAAGGCTTGCGAGGGCAAGTCGAACAAGATCGCAATCGTGCAAGGCGCGCTTTCGGCAGCCGCCAGTGCCTATACGCTCAAGGGCGTCGAGAACGTTCTCGCCAAGCATCCTGAAGTCAAGGTGGTGTCGAGCCAGGCCGCCGACTGGGACGCCGCCAAGGCCAAGGCAATCACGCAGACGGTGCTGAAGCAGAACCCCGATCTCTGCGGCATCGTCGGCTTCTGGGACGGCATGGACATCGGCACAGCGGCGGCCGTCAAGGAAGCCGGCCTCACCGGCAAGGTGTTCTTGGCAACCTCCGGCGGCGGCGAACGCAAGGGCGCATGCGAGCTGGTCAAGTCAGGCGCGTTCGATCTCAACATGAGCTACGACGTGCCGACGCAAGCCGCACAGATGGCGGGCACGATCAAATGGCTACTGTCCTCGGGCGCCAAGCCCGGCTCGATCAAGGGCTCGGAATACACGACGCTGATTCCGATCACCAAGGAAAATGCCGATAGCCAGACTGCATGCTGGAATCTCAGCGACCTCAAGAAATAGCTCTCACACCGCAAGACTCAGACGTCCCGGGCCGCTTCACGCCCGGGACGCCGTCCCGAAACTTGCAAGGTCCTGGAATGCCGATGCGCGATACTCTGACGAGCCTGCGTTACCGCTACTGGCCCGACCATCTCCTCGGTGAAATCCTGTCCAAGCGATGGACCGAGACGGCCATCCCGGTGATCCTTCTCCTGATCATCGGTCTCGCGCTCAGCCGATCCATCGACAACTTCCTGTCGCCGGCGAGCCTCGCCGACACCGCGCGACAGGCCGGAGAGATCGGCTTCATCGCGCTCGGGCTGGCACTGGTGGTCATCGTCGGCGGCATCGATCTGTCCGTCGGCTCGATCTTCGCGCTCACTGACTTCTGTGCGCTCTATTGCCTGGACGTGCTGGGCTGGCCGGTGCCGGCGGTGGTGGCCGTGACGCTGCTCTGCGGCGCGCTGCTCGGCGCCGTCAACGGCGTGCTGATCGGATATCTGCGGCTGCGCGCCTTCATCACCACGCTGATCACCCTGATCATCTACCGCTCGGCCTACGATCTCCTGATCCAGCGCTATTCCAACGCGATCGCGTCGGCCTTCCCGGACATCCCGTCCTGGGATTTCATCGGCGCCGGCTCTGTCTTTGGCGTTCCAACCGTGGCGCTGGTCTATATCGTCATCGCCATCTTCGGCCATATCTTCCTGACGCGCTTGCGTCCGGGCTGGCATATCACCGCGATCGGCGGCTCGCGCCGCTCGGCTTACAATTCCGGCATCCCCGTTCGTCGCACGATCGCGCTCTGCTACGTCGCAAGCGGCGTACTGACCAGCATCGGCGCGCTGTTCTTCGCCTCCCGGCTCGGAACCGTCGGCGGCGACATCGGCGTCGGACTCGAAGTGATCGTGCTGACCGCGACGGTGCTCGGCGGCATCACGCTCGGCGGCGGCAAGGGCTCGGTCGCCAAATCGGCGGTCGGGGTGCTGATCGTGCTCCTGATCACCAATGGCCTGACCACCATGAACGCGCGCGGTGGCGTCAATCGGATGGCGCTGGCCGGCATCCTCCTCGTCGCCGCGATGGTCGATATCCGCTGGCAGAAGAACCGAACCCGCATCATCAGCAAGGTCTATGTCGCGCCGACCTACCATTCCCTGCCGCCGCCACCCTCCACCGAGATCGGACAAGGCGGCCCGTTCGAGCAGAACGACAAGCTGCGTAACGTCGAGTCGATCGGCCTCGGCCGCATCGAGGCGCCGGAAGACGTCATCCTCGATCGCCACGACAATCTTTATGCGGGCTCCCGCCACGGCGACATCATCCGCTTCCTCGCCCCCGACTATCAGAAGATGGAGGTGTTCGCCCATATCGGCGGCCAGCCGCTCGGCATGGCTTTCGACCGCGCAGACAATCTCTATGTCTGCATCGGCGGCATGGGGCTTTACCGCATCACGCCTGACGGCACGGTCGAAAAAGCCACTGACGAAACCAACCGCAGCATGCGATCGGTCAACGACGATAGCCGCCTGCGGCTGGCCGACGATCTCGACATCACCGACGACGGCCTGATCTTCTTCTCGGAAGCGACCGTGCGTTATGAGATGGACGAGTGGCCGGTCGACGGCTTGGAGGCGCGCGGCAACGGCCGCATCATCTCCTACGACACCAAGACCGGCGCCACGCGCACGGAGCTGCGCGGCCTCAAATTCCCGAACGGCATCTGCGTCGCCAGCGACGGTCAGTCGATCCTGTTCGCCGAGACGTTTGGCTGCTCGATCAAACGTTACTGGTTCGCTGGGCCCAAGAAGGGTGCGGTCGAGGTGGTGATGGATAATCTGCCGGGCTACCCTGATAATATCAACCTCGCCTCCGATGGCAATTACTGGCTGGCGCTGGTCGGCATGCGCAGCCCCTCGCTCGACCTCGCCTGGAAGATGCCAGGCTTCCGCCGTCGCATGGCCAAGCGCGTGCCGGTGGACGAATGGCTATTCCCCAACATCAACACCGGCTGCGTGGTCAAGTTCAACGAACAGGGCAAAATCGTCGAATCGTTCTGGGACCTGCGCGGCGAAAACCATCCGATGATCACCTCGATGCGCGAGCACCGCGGCTATCTCTATCTCGGGGGCATCCTCAACAACCGGATCGGCCGCTACAAGCTCGACAATGCCGATCCGAACTTCGTCCAGTATGACAACCGGTGGGGGAAGCAATCGTGATCGCCGCCGTCAGGGAGTTCGCCAACCGCTTTCTCGGGCGCGGCGACGCCACCATCACCGTGCCGTCCTTTGACGGCGCATTGAGGCCAAACCAGAAGCTGGAATCAGCCGAGACGTTGCTCATTTGCGAGTCGCCGGAGGATCTCGCCACCGATGGACGCAACCTTTTCATTGCGGATGGTCAGCGACTGATTAGGCTGGATGGCGGCACGGCATCGGAAGTCCGCAGCTTCGAGCGGCCGATCTCGGCGCTGTGCGCCCTCCCAGGCGGCGGCCTTGCGGTCGCGCTCGGAGGACGCGAGGTTCATCTCTACGCAAGCCCTTCGGCCGAACAGCCGAGCGTGACATTCGCCGATGCCGCCTTCAGTGCGGTCAACGCGTTGGCGCCCGCGGACGACAACACGGTCATCGCGACGGACGGCTCGGCGACATGCGGCGTCGACGACTGGGCGCGCGATCTGATGGAGCTGAACCGGACCGGTCGCGTGTTCAAGCTGGACCCCGCCAGCAAAAAAATCACTGTGCTGGCGCAAGGGCTCGGCCATGCCTTCGGCGCCTGCGCGCATGGCAATGGTGTGCTGGTCAGCGAGAGCTGGCGCCACCGTCTCGTGCTCGTTACACCGGGTTCAGCGCCGCGCACCGTACTCGCTCACCTGCCCGTCTATCCGTCGCGACTATCGAAGGCCTCGGGAGGCGGCTACTGGCTCACCGCCTTCACCGCGCGCACCCAGCTCATCGAGTTCGTGCTGCGTGAGCCGGCCTACCGGCGGCGCATGATGGCCGAGATCGATCCCGCCTACTGGGTCGCGCCGCGCCTGCGCTCGGGCCTCTCCTTCAAGGAACCGATGCAGGGCGCGCACATCAAGACCATGGGCGTCATCAAGCCGTGGGCGCCGCCGCGCTCCTACGGCATCGTCATTCGCCTCAACGCCGAAGGCCAACCGCTTTATTCGCTGCACAGCCGGGTCGACGGCGTCAATCACGGCGTTGTTGCGGCGATCGAGATGGGCGGCGATCTCGTCCTGATCGCGAAGGGGCCAGGCCGCGTGCTGCGGCTGCCGCTGGCCGGCCTCGCCGAGGAGTTTAGCTCATGAGCGACATCGCACTCTCGCTGCGCAAGGCGACAAAGCTCTATGCGGGCGTGCCCGCCATCGACGGGGTCGACTTCGACCTCCGCCGCGGCGAAATCCACGCCCTCGTCGGCGAGAACGGCGCCGGCAAATCGACCCTGACCAAGGTGATGGCGGGCGTGGTGGCGCTGACGTCGGGCACTATGACGGTCGACGGCGCTGACGTCGCGCCAAGGACGCCGCTGGAGGCGCGCAATCTCGGTATCGCCATGGTGTTCCAGGAGAACAGCCTGGTGCCGACCATGACAGTGGCGCAAAACCTGTTTCTCGGGCAGGAGAAGTTTTACAATCGCCTGCGCGGCATCTACATCGCCGCGCAGCAGTTTTTGCAATCGCTCAATTTCGACGTCACCCCAACCGCCACCGTCGGCGGGCTTGGAGCTGCCAAGAAGCAGATGGTGGAGATCGCGCGCGCAGTCCTGCATCGCGCCAAGGTCATCATCTTCGACGAGCCGACGGCATCGCTGACGCCGGAGGAGAAAAAATACTTCTTCGACCTGGTCCGCGATCTCAAGAAGCGCGGCGTCTCGATCGTCTTCATCTCGCATGCCCTGGAAGAGGCCCTGCTGCTCGCCGACCGCATCACCGTGCTGCGTGACGGCAAGCACGTCGTGACCGACGACGCCGCCAAGTTCGACCGTGCGGCGATCATACAGGCCATGGTCGGGCGCGACCTCTCCAACACGCTCTACGGCGCACGGAAGAGCAATGTGCGGCCGGCCGGCGCGCGCGTGCTCACGGTGCAGAACCTCAAGATGGCGCCGATGGTGAAGAACAATTCGCTGTCGGTGTTCGCGGGACAGATCACCGGCGTGTTCGGCCTCGTCGGCGCCGGCCGCACCGAGACATTCAAGATCGTCTCCGGCGTGCTCAAGCGCGACTTCTTCCATGGCGGCGAAATCCTGCTGCACGACAAGCCGGCGCGCTACCGGGTGCCCGCGCCGGCGGTGAAGGCCGGCATCGCCTATGTCACCGAGGACCGCAAAGTCGAGGGCTTCTTCGAGACGTCCTCGATCGCGCGCAATATCTATCTCGGCCTGCTGGCGAAGTTTCCGGAGGGACGCATGCTGATGTCTCGACGGGAAACCGAGGCGGTCGGCAAGAGCTGGATCGAGAAGCTCAGGGTTCGCGCCATCGGCGACCACGCCAAGGTGGTCGAACTCTCCGGCGGCAATCAGCAGAAGGTCGTGATCGCCAAATCGCTGGTGCAGGAACCCGACTTGATCATCTTCGACGAGCCGACCCGCGGCGTCGACGTCGGCGCCATCGTCGAGATTCACGAGCTGATCAATCAGCTTGCCGACGAGGGCAAGGCTGTCGTGGTCATCTCATCCTACTTGCCCGAAATCATGGCGCTCTCCGACCGCATCCTGGTCTCGCGCCAGGGCAAGGTCGTGGAGGAATTCTCCGCGCTGGACGCGACGGAAGAGAGGATCATGTACGCGGCGATCCACTGAGCATGGGGTCTACGGCTTTTTCCCTTTCTGCCGCAGCGCCTCGATCAGGCGCTGCTTCAATTCATCGGCGGCCTTCTGGCTGACGTCCTGGCCGATCTGCGCAGCTGCCTGCGCCAGCGCATCCGACTTCTCCAGGAATTTTCGGCCCGCTGGCCCGCCGTAGAACGTATCGATCTGGCGCAGCTCGTCGACGGTGAAGCTTTGAGCATAGAGCGCGGCGATCTGGTCGGTCATCGAAGCGAGGTACGGCGCGTAGATCTCGGCGCCCGGGGCCGTCATCGCGTCGTAGTCGCGCTCGATCTCCGGCCTGTCCTGCGCGACCACCGGCCGGAGCTTGAGCAGGAGCTGCGGCAACTGCGCGCGATACTGATCCGCGATCTTCAAGGTGACCACGAGCTTGCGCGCCGCATTCATCGCCTCCGGCGAGGGCGTTTGCGCGGATGCACCGCAAACCAGCAACAGGAGAGTGCCGGCGATCATCAACAAGCGTCTGGGCATTGACCTCTCCACTGGACCTCTCCATCGGACCTCTCCACGAGAATGCGGGCTGGCGATGCTTCAATGACCCGCAGGCAGCACGGTCACGATGGCGGCCGGATCGCTCTCGATTGCAGCCTCCTCGACATCCGTCACCTTCACGAACAGGTTCGGCACCCGCTCGGCACGATCGAGCAGCCACGCCGCGCCGACCATGATGACGATGCCGACGAGGGAGACGGCGAGCTGCTCCCACGTGCCCTTGGTGTACTGGGTCAAGATCCAGTGCGCCGAGAACGACAGGAACACGCTGAGGCAGAAGATCGGCAGCGAATGCTGGCCGCAGAGGATGGCGGGGCGCAGCCAGCTCGTATGGAGCGGCTTCCATCTGCGCGGGACGAAATGGGTCACCCAGATCGCCAGCGCCAGGAAATGCGTGAAGCGCAGCATGTCGAGGTCGGTCTTGTCGATCGGGTAGATCGCCTTGATCATCCATTTCGGGATCAGCGCCTCGAGCGCAGGGATGTGCCAGGTCATCACGATCACGAGCGCGAAGGCGATCCACGCCGCGGCCACGCCCATCACCGCCTTCGACCACACCCATTTGGCGATCTTGTCGATCTGGCCAATACCGCACCAGGCGGCAGACACGAACATCAGCTGCCAGCAGAACGGATTGAAATACCAGGTCGTGCCGGGCGGGTAGGAGGCGATGTTCCAGTCGAACCAGCGCGACAGCACATAAAGCACCACGGAGCCGGCAAGCGTCAGGTTCGGCCGGCGCACCAGGCCCCATACGATGAAGGGCGCGGCGAGCACCAGCGTGATGTAGAGCGGCAGCACGTCGAGATTGACCGGCTTGTAGCGAAGCGAGAGCGCCTGCCCGATCAGAATGTCCGGATGGTCGAGAAAATTGTGAACGTTGAACTCGTCCGCATACATCGGATTGTCGAAGCGGCGCGCGGTGCGGGCGATCTGCGCCGTGAACAACAGGAACAGCATGATGTGGGCGACATACATCTCGGCCGCCCGCCGCCACAGCCGCTTCAGCGCGGCGACAAACCAGCCGCCGGCGACGATCGGTCCATAGATCCAGCCGACCAGATAGCCGGAGATGAAGACGAAGAACTCGGCGGCGTCGCTGAAGCCGTAATTGCGCAAGGTCAGCCAGGCCACGACGTCGTGCGGGATGTGATCGAGGAAGATCATCCACAATCCGATGCCGCGGAAGAGGTCGAGCCGCAGATCGCGCTCGACCGGCGCCAACAGTGCTGACTGGTCCCGTGTGGTCATGGCCCCGCCTCTTACCGTGGGCGTCGCGCCGTCGCGGCGCCGGCAAAATGGAATGCTAAAAAAAGTAAATCAAAAGTCACCTGACCCTGCGGCCCGTCACAACGGTAGCCGACCTCAGCGTCCGCGCAAGGGTCTTCGTCACACGCCGCCCGCGGCGTCCCGAAGCGGCGGCCAATCAGAAATGTCGAAACAACCCCATGCACAGTAGAAGCGATTTCGTAAGTGCTTGCTTTTCCTGCGAAACTCGAATGCCCCGTTAGACCATCGAAATCGTCTACGACGGTAGGATCGTACTCCCATGAGGTATAAGGGTCAGGTGAGCTCGCCGCCGCGCGCGAGCGCCTCGTTCAGCATCGCCTCGGCCTTGTGCTGAAGCGGCAGCGCGCCGCTTTCGGAAGCGATCGCGATGCTGGCGCGTAGCGCAGCAAGGATGGACGCCTTGTTGTCCTCGCTGGAGGCCGGCGTCACCACGGCCTCGCCGAACAGGGCCTCGGCCTCGAGGCCTGAAAACCCCTGCTGGCGGGCGGTGTTGCGCGCCTCGCGCAGCATGTTCTGCGCGGCATTGATGTCGCCGAGACGCCAGGTGGCGAGCGCAAGGTAGATCGAGCTGCGCAGCACCGCCGAGGTATAGCCGACCGTCTTCGCCTCCTCGCGCGCCTCGGTCAGCATGCCGCGCGCCCTGTCGAACAGCCCCTGCTCCAGATAGGCGATGCCGAGATGACAGGCGAGCACCGGTACGAACAGCCGGATGCCGTGCTTCTGCGCGAGGACGAAACCGTCTTCGAGGATGGCGGCGGCCGCGGCTGGTTCGTTGCGGCCGAGCATCAGCCAGCCGCCGCTATAGGCGGCGGCGACGCGATCATAGGGGCGGTTGGTCTCTTCCGCGATCGCGGCGGCCTGCTGTTGGAGCTGCTCGGCAAGATCGAGTTCGCCCATGACGGTGTGGGTGATACTGTTCATCATGCAGCACAACAGCAACGCGTATTTCGGGGTCGAGCCAAAGGGAGCACTGGCCTCCGGCCCCGACAGTTGCGCACAGGTCCGCGCGAAAAACTGATCGGCCTCCTGATAGCGCCCGGCAAGAAAATACACCTGGCCGAGACCGTATTGTGCGGCATTGAGCCAGCCTGGATTGCCCCACTCTTCCGCTAGGCGAACGACTTTCTCGCCGAGGATGACCGCTTCGATCGGTGTCCCGTAGAAATTCTGTGCAGCCGCCATGACCGTCATAGCCGCCACTTTCCGTCCGATGTCATTGATCGCATCGGCGCGACGCTCGGCTTCCTTGCCGAGGTTCAGCCATTCGGAAATCTGGCCGGACGCAATGAACGCCGCGCGAGCCTCAATGCGAATATCCACGGCATTCGCTTCCCTTGCGTGATTGGCCGGCGTCATGTCCAGAGATCTCATCGCGGTCTCGAAATAGTCAGCCGCATCTGTGAATGCCGACCGCGCCAGGCATCTTCTTGCCGAGGCCCTCCCGTAACTGAACGACTTGTCCCAATCCTTGGCCCGCGTAGCGTGATAGCAGAGCTTGTCGGGATCGTCGGCACTGCCTTCGCTGCCCTCCAGCGCCGAAAGGACGCGTGCATGAATGTCTTCGCGCACCTTTTCGACCATCGAGTCGTAGGTGACCTGCCGGACCATCTCATGCCGGAACTCCAGCGAATTTTCCAATTCGCTATCGATCCTGACAAGCAACTCGGCACGATCGAGCGCTTCGAGGCAACCTTGTAGAACCTCGTCAGACAGGGCTGCAATCTTCCCCAGCATAACTTGGCTCGATCTCGGCCCCAACGTGGCTGCGACCTGCAGAAGAGATCGCTCTCGCTTCGACACTCGATCGAGACGCGCTGCAATAACACCCTGGATGCTGGAGGGAATGCCAAGCTCGTCAATTGGACGCACGAGCGCAAGATCGCCCCATTGGCCGCGAAGCGTGCCGCTATCTTTCAATCCGCGACAAACCTCTTCGATGAACAGAGGAACGTTGGCAGTATGAGAAATGATCCGGCTCTTCAAATCGGCATTGGTCTCGGAGGAGCCGAGCATGTCCGCCAGCATGGCCAACCCCGAATCGTCGTCGAGGGGCCGCATCGCGACGATCTCTGCGTGGCAGCGCGCAATCCAAACCGGCATCCCATTCGGTCGCGAGGTGAAGAGCACGAGAAGACCGGGCGCCTGTAGCGAAGCAATGGCGGCCACGACGACGTCGCTTGCCCGGTCAATCCAATGCAGATCTTCGAGCAGAACCACCGTTTGCTGGCGATTGGCCAGGTTTCCGACGATCGCACAGCTTGCATCGGAGATCGCTCGTCCCCGCGCATGAGGCTCCAGCTCGTCCCAGTGCGGATCCGATATCGGCAGATCGAGGATCGCGTCGAGCGCGGATTGCTGGATCGCCGACAGGTCTTTCCTGGGATCCCCCGGACTGCCAGGGTCCTTCGCTGCCGCCTCCATCGCCGACAACAGGATCCGCTTGAGCGTGCTGAAAGGCGCACCCTGAAGGTTCGGGCTGGACTCGGCGTCGATCAACCGCCAGCCATCGGCCTTCAGTTCCTGGGCAAACTCATGCGCGAGCCGCGATTTTCCGATACCCGCATCGCCAAGCAGCAGAACCGTCTGCCGGCCAGCCTTGGCGTTTCCGGCGGTACGCTCCAGTAGCCCCCGCTCGGCAGTGCGATCGACAAAGCGAGAGACGCTGCGTGCCCGCCGCACCCGCCAACTCGACAGGTCGCTCGCCCCCACGATCCGGTAGACCGGCACGGGCTGATTGAAGCCGCGCAGGGACTTGCCACCGAGCGCTTCAAACCGGACATGGCCTTCGGCGAGCTTTTGACAGGCTTCCGAGGCGTAGATCTGGTTCGCCTCGGCCGCCGCCTCCAGTCGCGCGGCCAGATGCTGGGCCGCACCACCGATCTCGTAGACCTTGGAGAACTCACTGGCGACCATGTAGGCGACGACGTGACCGGAGTGGAGGCCAACCCGCACCTGAAGTCCTGGGTCACCCAGGCCAGCAACGCGCCGGACAAGCTCGATCGCCGCGTGGCAGGCCATGGGCGCGTGGTTGTCGTCCGCGATCGGGGCGCCGAACACTGCGGCAAGCCCGTCGCCCAGCTCCTTGCTGACGATGCCCCCAAACTGCCGGACCGCCCCTCTCATCGCCGCCAACGCCGGCTCCAGGCGTGAGACCGCCTCCTCCGGGTCGAGCTCGGCAACGAGCCCGGTGGAATCGATTACGTCGGCCCGGAGAATGGTGACAAACCGCCGTTCGCTGTCGGGGTCGGAGCGGCGCACGCCGGCACCGCAATTGGGGCACCGACCGTTGCCTGGGTCGATCGTCGACTGACACGCCGTGCAAAACATTCCCGTGCTCTCAAGACTTTGCAGCGGCAACGTCGGTCGGCCCTGCGAACGGTGGCGATAAGATCGCTTATGAGGACCTGCTTAGCAACGGGGCATGCTGTTCATCCTGGGCATAGAGCCCCTGAACCGGTTGCCGATCTGGACGATTCACAGTCGCAGGTGGTAGCTTGCCAAGAGCCGCGCGAAAAAGTTGCTGCGAACGAAGAGCCGCGAGGCTCTTGTTCTCGCCTTCAACCTTCGTAGAGCTGCATATTTCCCAGGGAAGCCAAGCACTCACGGAGGGGCAAAATACATGGGCATGGTAGTCTATACTGGTAAGCCGTTTAAAGACCTCATGAACAGCAATTACTACCCGCTGGCGAACATGAAGAAGAGCGTGGCCAAGCTCAAGGCATCGGACGACATCGACCTGCCGACCCTGGAATACGGCCAGTATCACCTGATCTTGAACCCGCCATCGAAATGGCCGCAAGGCAGCGCCAAATACTGGCACAAGGAGAAGGGCCGGGCCCGCGTCGACCTCAGTACCCAACCTAACACGGTCCCGCTGTCCAAGGACGAGCCCGGCGTCATCCCTCTGACCCGCTGCGATCTGCTAGATGCCTGCGTCCGGAAGTGCTTCAACTCCGAGCCGCCGATCCCGATGAAGACCAACATCATCGCCCACGCGCCGAGCGATGCCTATGCCCACCGGCACGAGATCCGGCTGGAGTGGGAGTACAAGAAAGGCTCGGACAAGCCGACGCTGCTCCATCTGACGATGGTCTGTCCACACCGAGGTTGATCGCCAACCTGCCTCCGAGGCGGGTGCCTCCGATAAGGTATCCGCCCTCACCCGGGAAAAGGGGAAGGTCCGTTGCCGCCGTCAGCGCAACCAGTTGCAAACAAGCTGCTCGACGGACCGATCCTGCGCACGCTGCTCTCGCTGGCCTGGCCGAACGCCATCGCGTTCTCGGCCGGGACGCTGGTTGCGATCGCGGAGACGTCCTACATTGGGCAGCTCGGAGTCGAAGCGCTGGCGGCGATGGCGCTGGTGTTCCCCTGCGTGATGCTGACCATGAGCATGTCCGGCGCAGCCATGGGCGGGGGCGTCGCCTCGGCGATTGCCCGCGCGCTCGGGGCCGGCGACCGCGATCGCGCTGAGAGTCTGGCCACCCATGCGCTGCTGATCGCGGTCTTCTTCGGCCTGGTCTTTATGCTGGGCATGCTGGCCGGCGGACGGCAGCTGCTGGAATTGCTGGGCGGCCGCGGCAACGTGCTGGCGCAGGCCGTCGCCTACAACCAGGTTTACTTTGGCGGCGCGGTGCTCGCCTGGCTGGTCAATACTCTGGCGGGCGTCCTGCGCGGCACCGGCAATATGAAGTTGCCGTCGCTGATGGTCGCCAATTCCGCGATCTGCCAGATCATCCTTGGCGGTACGCTGGGCCTTGGCCTCGGACCGGTGCCGCAGTTCGGGATGCCGGGGGTCGCGACCGGATCGCTGATCGCCTATTCGATCAACATCGCGATCATGAGCTGGTACCTGTTCTCCGGCCGGGGTCGCGTCGTTCCCCAATTGCGCGGATTTCGCATGCAATGGGCATTGTTCGCCGACATCCTCAAGGTCGGCGTGGTCTCCTGCTTCACACCGCTGCAAAATACGCTGACGAACCTCATCCTCACCCACATGCTGGCGATTTTCGGCACGGCCACCCTTGCGGCCTACGGCATCGGTGTGCGACTCGAATATGTGCTGGCGACCATTGCCTTCTCCATCGGCATCGGCTCCGTGCCCATGATCGGCGTCGCGATCGGCGCGGGACGAATCGCGCGCGCCCGCCGGATCGCCTGGACCACGGGCCTTGTTGCCCTCATTGTGGTCGGCGGGCTCGCGAGCGCGGTCGCGATCTTCCCCGATCCCTGGGTTCATCTCTTCACCGACGACGCCGGCGCGCGCGCCGCCAGCCGGCAATTTCTGCGGATCGTCGGTCCGTTCTACGCCTTCATTGGGCTTGCCTCGGCAATGTACTTCTCGTCGCAGGGGGCGGGCAACGTGCTCGGGCCGGTGTTGGCGCAGACCGCGCGCCTGCTCTTCGTCGTCCTTGGCGGATGGTATCTCGTCTCGCAGACCGCAACGGCCACGAGCTTCTTCACGCTCACCGCGAGTTCGATGGTGTTGCTGGGTGCTCTCTCCTGCGCGACGGTTGCGTTTACACGCTGGGGGCCGCGCAAGGCCGACGCGAACGGCAAACTGAATTTGGCTGGTGTCGCCGACAAATAGGCGCGCAGAGCGCGCATAACGAAACGCTCAAAGGTTGCTTTCGTTGACGCCGTTTCTTTTCGAATGATACGCTTCGAGAGACCGGGTCACGCAATTGGGGAGCCATCGATGGGTTCGATCTACGACGACCAGCACTACAAAGACCTGATGAACGGCAATTACTATCCGCTCGATAACATGAAGAAGAGCGTGGCCCGGCTCAAGGCCTCTGGCCAGATCGACATCGAGACCATGGAATACGGCCAGTATCAGCCGATCCTGTCGCCGCTAGAGACATGGCCGAACGGCAGCGGCAAGGTGTGGTTCAAGGCGCTCGGCCATGCCCGCCTTCAGCTCACCGCCCAGCCCAACACCATGCCGCTCTCGAACGACGAGCGTGTCGTGGTTCCGCCGACGAAATGCGCGCTGCTGGATGCATCTATCCGCAAATGCTTCAACTCGGAGCCGCCGATCCCGATGAAGGCTGACATCACGCAGCACCAGAAGGACGACGCCAATTCCGACCGGCACGAGATTCGCATGGTCTGGGAGTATGGCAACGGGGACGATCAGGCCCCGACGTTGCTGAACCTGACCATGGTCTGTCCCTACGTGGTCAAGTCGCGCAAAGTGGACACCTCGGTCGAGGCTCAGCAGGAGCTCTCCAGGAAATAGCCACGCGCTCCGGCAACGGTCGACCTCCAGGACAGCGCGGGGCCGGCGCGTTACCGGCCCTGACGCAAAAGGACAAGCTTTCTCTCAACCAGGCACAAATCGGGAGCAATCAATGGGCGGAATCTACGACGATCAGCACTACAAGAACCTGATGAACGGTAACTACTATCCCCTCGAAAACATGAAGAAGAGCGTCGCCAGGCTCAAGGCCTCGAACCAGATCGACATCGAGACCATGGAATACGGCCAATATCAGCCGATCCTGTCGCCGCTGGAGACCTGGCCGAACGGCAGCGGCAAGGTGTGGTTCAAGGCGCTTGGCCATGCCCGCCTTCAGCTTGCGGCCCAGCCCAATACCGCCCCGCTGTCGAATGACGAGCGCGTGGTGGTCCCCGCGACGAAATGCGCGCTGCTGGATGCCTCCATCCGCAAATGCTTCAACTCGGAGCCGCCGATTCCGATGAAGGCCGACATCACGCAGCACCGGCAGGACGACCAGAATTCGGACCGTCATGAGATTCGTCTGGTCTGGGAGTACGGTAATGGTGAAGACAACGCGCCGACGCTGCTCAACCTGACCATGGTATGCCCCTATGCGGCCAAGCCGCGGAAAGCGGATGCCTCGGTCGAGATCCGGCAAGAGCTCTCCGAAAAGTAGGCGCGCTCCGGCGGCATTCCCCTCTGATCTGGCGCGGGCTGGCACTTTGCCGGCCCGCGCTTTTTGGTGCGTGCCCGGGATAAGGCAATGAACGCGCGCTCGACGCCGCACTGTTCTCGCCCGCCGAGAAGAAGGGGCCGACGGATGCCAGGAAGCAGGCCTATCACGAGGTCACCCATTCCTACCGGCAGTTCCTCGGCGCGACGACGAGCAAGGCGCTGCATGATTTCCTCTCTGGCGCGGGCGAAGCCACGCTGGCCTGCCGGGTGTTCACCCATGTCGATGCCCCGAACGAGGTGTTCGACACCTATGGGCGGCTGGTCGGCGACATCGAGGTGACGGTCGGCGGCCACAAGGTCGACGTCAACCACTGGCTAGTCGAGCAGGGCTTTGCCTATCCGACGTTCTACTCCTCGATGAACGGCGACGAGATCAAGGCCTTCCTCGCGCTCGCCAAGACCGCGCGCACGAAGAAGCTGCCGGTCTGGAAGACCCTCGCCAAGACCATTCCCGCCTTCGACTTCGACCTGCGCGAGCCCAAGGCCAACGAGACCGCCGTGCTCGCGACCGACAAGGGCCCGGTGATCCTGCCGAAGCTTTACCGCCGCAATACCAACTGGTCCGCGCGCAAGAAGGCGAAGATCACGAGCCAGAATTTCCAGAAGTTCCTGAGCGAAGGATCCGGCGGCAAGCCCGACACCTGCTACGAGATCGACGATTTCCTCAAGAACGGCGTGCACTCGGCCAGGCCGCGGAATTTCGCGGAGTTCGTCGAGGGCGGGAAGACGATCAAGTTTCAGCCGGAGGGGCTGGTGTTCGGCGAGGCGCCGTCGATGCTGGTCGGGGCGGACGGGAAGCCGATCAAGGCGTTTTGAGGCTACGCGAATCGCCAAACAAAAATGGCCCGCTTGATGCGGGCCATTCCGTTATCGAAACCGGCAAAACCGAACTTCGTTGCGAGGATACGCAACTGGTGCTCCCGGCGTGCCGGAGCGCGCGACTCGTCAGCGAAGGCCGCCGGTAACGTGGAGCGTTTCGCCCGTGACATAGGACGCCTCGTCCGACGCGAAGAACGCGACCGCGGCTGCGATCTCCTCGACCTTGCCGATGCGGCCAAGCGGAGTGGCGGATTCGATCCAGTTGCGCATGTCGCCTTCGTGCAGGCCGGCGGAGACGACGCCTTCGGTTGCAATCATGCCCGGATTGACGGCGTTGACGCGGATCTTGCGCGGCGCCAGCTCCTTCGACAGCACGGAGGAGATCGCGTCCACCGAGGCTTTGGTCGCGGTGTAGACGGCGGTGTTCGGCGGCGCGAGCGTGGATACGCCGGATGATATGTTGATGATGCTTCCGCCGTTGGGATTGAAGTGCTTCACTGCTTCGCCCGAGATCAGAAGAAGGCCGAGCACATTGAGGTCGAAATGCTTGTGGAAATGCTCAGGCGTGATGTCCTCGAGCGGCGCGAACTCGTAAATGCCCGCGTTGTTGACGAGGATGTCGATCGCCCCGAACGCCTTCACGGTCTCCGCGACCACGCTTTTCACGTTCCTGGCATCGGCCAGATTACCATGGACGGCGACGGCCTTGCCGCCCTTGGCGACGATGGCGGCGACCACGCGGTCGGCGGCTTCCTTGCTGGAGCTGTAGTTGACGGCAACCACGGCACCCTCAGCCGCGAGCCGGGCGGAAATTTCGGCCCCGATGCCTTTGGAGGCGCCGGTCACGAGCGCTACTTTTCCTTCGAGTCTTCTGGTCATCGCTTGTCTCCACGAACCGGCGGGGGCGCCGATATTCAATAGTTCAATACTAGTGAACTATTGAATAAGTTCAAGGGACGCGCTATATTTTGGGCATGGTGCAGTTCGTTCACCCACCGCGGGACGAGATTTCGCTGGCCGGGGTGCTTGCAGCCCTCGCGGATCCCATGCGGCTGCGTATCGTCAAAAGCCTCGCCGCGCAGAACGATTGCATGTCGTGCACCGAGGCGGCGCCTTGCCCTGACATGGCGAAGTCCACCCTGTCGAACCATTTTCGGATCCTGCGGGAGGCCGGCCTGATCCGGACGTCCAAGCAGGGCGTCCAGCACCGCAACGTGCTGCGCGAAGACGACATCAACGCGCGATTTCCGAAACTGCTCAAAATGATCCTGAGCTACCCGGATTGATCGCGTTCGCTCGCGCTCGTCGGCGGGCTGCCATCCGCGCCCGCTCACGGCAAATAAAGATACTTCACCAGCGTGCGCCCCACCGCTTCCAGGCTTTGCACCGAGCATTTGTCGGGCGTGTCCTCGGTAGTGTTGTAGAACGGCTCGTATTCGATATCGATCACGATGAAGCTTGGAATGCCCGCGAGCTGGAATGCGGTGTGGTCGTCCTCGACCGCATAGGGCGCAGCTTCCCTCGCGAAAATGCCGGGCGCGACCTTCAGCCCGATCTCCCAGAACTTCTTCACCTCCACTGCGGCCGAGTGAAGCCCCGATTGCTCGGCTTTCAGGTGCATGTCGCGGAAGCAGACCATGTCGAAATCGAGCATCTTCTCCGGCCTGGTCCGCGGATAGAACTCGGCGAGCCGATCGACGAAGTACGGCGAGCCGATCGAATGGAAATCCGGATCTCCCGCGCCCATCGAGATCGGGCCCTCCTCGCCGTCGAAGAAGATCATGTCGATCCCGATCGGCGGCGCATCAGGCATCTCCGACACCACGCGCGCCGTCTCCAGCAGCACGGCGACGCCGGAGGCGGAATTGTTGGCGCCCGGCATCAACCCGTCCGGATTCTTGATATCGCGATAGGCCTTGATGATGCTGTCGTAATGCGTGGCCACGATCACGCGGCGCGGATTTGACGGATTGAAGCGGGCGATGATGTTGGTCATCGCCATGCTGCGGCCGGCCTCGGTCGCGGTCCAGCGCTGGAGCTCGACGGTGTCGAACTTCGTCTTCTTCAGTTCAGCCGTGATGTAGTCGATGGCCTGCTGGTGACCGGGCGTCTCCATCGCGCGCGGCGTGAACTTTACGAGGTCCTCGATGGTGGCAAGCGCGCGCTTGCCGTCCCAGGAGTCCAGCTGGATGGGGTCGGCGCTGGCCTCGCCGCGAAACGGTCCCGGCTGGAGAAGCAGCAGGGCGGTTGCGAGGACAAGCCGGATTCTGAGGTTTTGCAACATCGTTCAGGCCTCGGTCTGCCGCTGTGCGGGCATCATGAACAGCAACGCGGCGCAGGCCGCAAGCACCACCGCAAAGATGTAGGTGATGTTGCGTGAGCCGATCGACGGAATCAGCACGAATGTCGTCAGCAAGGTGCCCGCGACATTGCCGATGGTGGAGACGCCGTAGACGCGCCCCGCCACACGGCCGGCTTCATGCGCCGATCGGGTCAGCAGGCTGACCGCGATCGGCGAGAAGGTGCCGAGCAGCGTCAGCGGAACCAGCAGGAGTGCTGCCGAAGCCGACAGCGTCGCGGCGGGACCGGCACTGAGCTGGTTCAAAATAGCCTGCATGATGGCATCGGCGGTCGCCGGCACGAGCGCGAGCCAGAATGCCGCGACCAGGATCGCCGCGCCGATGGTCCGCTGCGACGGATTGCGATCGACGATGGCGCTGCCGGCAAAATAGCCGATCGCGAGCGCGCAGAGCACGGTCGAGATCAGGCTCGCCCATGTGCCGATGCCGCCGCCGAAATAGGGAAACAGATAGCGGCTGCCGAGCATCTCGAACCCCATGAGAACGCCGCCGGAGACGAACGCGATGAAATAGATGGCCGGCGCGAGCGAGCGGACCGGCGTCAAGGTATCTTCCTGTTGTGCCGCTCGATGCTCTTCAGGCTCTCGACCGGCGCGAAATCGTCGGTCAGCACCGTGGCCTTGTCGCTGATCATCTTGACATCGTTGAGGTCGACACGCTTGCGCTCGGCCAGCATGGCGGCGAGCGGATAGCGCAGGCCGTAAGCCTTGTCGCGCTCGGCTGCCACGGCGGCAAGCTCTTCCGGCTTTCGTGCAGGGCCGTCATAGGCGACGGTGACGAAATTGTCGTCGTTCCTGTAGAACTCGAGTTGCGGAAACACCGCCCCGATCGTCTTCATCGCGGCGTCGAACAGCATGGTGTCGGACGCGACGTTCTGCACCACGACGCCGCCTTCAGTGAGGTGATCCCTGACGATCTGATAGAATTCCCTGGTCAGCAGATGGAACGGCACGAAGGGCCCGCGGTAGGCGTCGATCATGATGACGTCGTATTTGTCCTTCGACTGCGACAGGAACAGACGGCCGTCCTGGGCCTCGACACGGAAGTTCGCCTCGTCCTTGAGGGCGAAATATTTCCGCGACATCTCGACCACCGCGGGATCGAGCTCGACCGAGGTGACGCTGACGTCGGGCAGGAAGCGGTGCAGATACCAGGCGGTGCGTCCGCCACCGGTCCCGATCTCGAGGATCGCATGCACGTTCCTGGCGTACATCAGCGAGGCGGTCATGAACTGGGTGTAGATGATCAGCAAGTCACGGTCGTCAGCGGTGTTAAACACGCTCTCGGTGTAGATCTGCTTGTTGTGCCCGAACGTCAGGATGACATAGGGCGATCGATCATAGACGTAGATGTTGTTGTAAAGGGACTCCCGCGATTCCAGCAGCCGCGGCGGCCCCATCGGAGGCGGGTTCTGCGCGGATGCGGCGCCAATGCCGAAAAACGCGATGGCGAGCGTGCTGAAAATGACTGACCGTATGAACATCGAGACACCGCTTCCCCTAGGCGCCGAAGGATGAGTGGTCTGTCATCTTGATAGACGATCGCGGCGCGGCAGAACAGGGAGAGGCGTCTCCGGGGAAGGCGCCATCGTTCTGGAACAGCGGCATTCCGGCGCAAAGAAAAAGCCCGGCGATCCCATGAGAGGATGCCGGGCTTTGTCTTGGTTGCGGGGATAGGATTTGAACCTATGACCTTCAGGTTATGAGCCTGACGAGCTACCGGGCTGCTCTATCCTCCGCCAATTTGAAACGCGTTTATATTCCGATACTTAGCACGGCGCAAGGAATTAATTCCTCCACAACAAGCATGCCATGTGCCCAACATGTGCCCAAAATTCTTAAGCCGGGGACGACCATTTTTTTAGTGCCCCTCTCGATTTGGTTGTGCTGACCCCCAATATATACTGATCGGAGTTGTCGATCGCAGGGCGATTTATGCCTGGATGGTACAATATTTCATGTGCGGACTGCGGGGATGACGTCCCGGTCCATGAAGATTGGGACAATCCGCCGCGCGTATGCAAACCATGCAAGGCTGAGAAGGCAGCGCAATGGTCCGAAAAGTCATGCGAGCGCTGCGGCACGACAATCCGCGTTCATAGTGACTGGGATCATCCTCCAAAGCACTGCCCTGATTGCAAGGCTGCCTTATCGGCGGAGTGGTATGAAAAAGCCTGCGAGGCCTGCGGGACAACAATTCGTGCCCGTCACGATTGGGAAAGGCCCCCGAAATATTGCAATCCTTGTAAGACGATCAGGAACGCTGAGTGGTACGAAATCAAGTGCCAGCGATGCGGGAGCGATATTCGAGCGCGCCACGATTGGGACAAGCCTCCCAAATTCTGCAAGCCGTGCAAAGTAACTAATGATGCAGAATGGTATGAGTCTCCCTGTCAAAACTGCAGCGGGCCGATACGAGTCAAAAAGGATTGGGAGAAACCTCCCCAATTTTGCAAGACTTGCAAAGCGCAATATCCCGATAAGGAAATTGCGTGCCGCTTCTGCGGTAAGCCAATGCTCGTTCGAACTGGCACCCAGCTTAAATGCAATAGGAATGGTTGGGACCTCCCTAGCGTATGTCAAGAATGCAAAGATGACACCCTTTTGATCAAGGGTGCGATCGGCTCACTACGCGCTCAATTTCCCTTTGCATTAGAGACAACGATCGAATGTCGCGGGTTATTGAAAACCGACAAGGTTGCGGTCGTGCGGAGAAAAAAAACGCAGGAGGTCGTGGCGGAAGTCAGAATGGATGAGAAGGGCTTTTTCTTCACCGAACGGGTTGCTACGACGTACGTTCAGGACATGAATCGGCCGAAGCCGTTATTTCGCGGAAGGCCGTTTGACGTCTCTACGAGCGAAACGCGGGATGAGGAAAAAGGCTTCCTCTCTCCGATGCGCGTAGCGAACACATATATCGAGGAGCCCAATGCACCCAAGCCGCTGTTCGGACCAAAAAAGAAAACACTGCACAGTCATCAAACAGTCAATTCGGAAGAAGGATTTCTTTCGCCGAGGCGTGTGACCGAAACGAGTTCCGTCATTGATCGCAAAGCACCGATTATTAAGACGCGGGGCGGAGAAAGGGGCTTCTTTGCATCGATCAAATTCTGGGGCACTGACAAAGCAAAAAAGTGAAATAGGTCGATTGCTAGTATCGTTGACGACTTCACCGGAGGCTCCGTGCTCAGTTCGCCTACAATATAGGCGATTGTGAAAGGCAACCAGATGCCAGCAAACCTAACGACGCAGCACCCGCCCCTGCCCCTCGACGTTCTTCTCGAACTAGAGAAATTGATCGCCGCCGGGTCGGTCGTCAATCCGCGACTTGAAATCGCATTACGTGAGCTTGTTCAAGCGCATCCACTCCTAAACTACACATGGGAAGCCGGACACACTTTCTGGCGTGGACGGTTGCGTGGCCCCCTTGAACGGCACCCCATCTTGAAGGACATGCTTTGGCCTCCCCCGGATCGAGCGGGCTTGGGGCGGGGTAATCTGGCCGGGGAGTCCATACTCTATCTTTCCGATCATCTGCCTACCGCCGTTGCGGAACTTTCAAATGGCCGTGAGGGACCGATGCAATTCATCGCCATCGAAATTCGCCGGACTGAAACCATGCGGTTTGTGCCAATAGGCGAGATGTCGGAAATTGCCGCAACGGGCCGCAGTTTGGTCACGACCAATCCGGAGCGGGCTAAAATAATTCTGGGCGTTTTGAACGCCTGTCCTCCCGATGAGGCGCGTAGGCTGATCTTGGCGGACAGGCTCATCTTTGAAGCCTACAGCGCGCCGGGTCGGCATGATGCGGCGTCTATCATCGCCAATGAGATGCGGCGGAAGCTTCCGGAATCCGATGGCGTGATGTACCAAAGTACGAAAAAAGCGATAGCACTAAACATTGCGATGCGGCCCTCTAGCTTTTTGTCAAAATGCCAGGTTATCGCTGGCCTAGCCGCCGATGTCTGCAAGATTGGTGGCGTCGCCAAATGCCAGATCGAGGGTGTCGAGCCAATTCTCGCGGTGGATAGGCAGGGATTGTTTGTCTGGAGCGGCACGAAGCAAGCCCACACGCAAATTCCAGCCTTTCCGACACCAGCCAATCACGACCATATATCGGCTCCCTAGCTTGCACGTGAGCTAGTTTCATCTCCAGCTTGGAATGGCATCTTCGAGCTCCCACTACGGTTGAGCCGGCGGCGGCGGAGAAACGTTTGCGGCTGTTTGCCTGTAAGCGATCACTGAATTAAGGAACGCCTCTGCATCGTCCGTTGCACCCACCTCCGTCCCATAACGTTCTAGTTCCAGGGCGTACCGAGCCAGCAGGCCCAGGACCAACTGCGTCAAGTTAGGCCGGCTATCGCGGAGCGAGTAATTCAGCGTGGACCAAGTCCCATGCAGAATTCGAGACCTATCGGTGACAAAACCGGTCGCGAATTTCTCGACCGTGATCTGAGATTTCGGGTTGATAAGCTGCCCTTTGGTCAGTCCGTAAAAGGCATGGATTGCTTTCAAGACCCGGGACTTGCTGCCCGACGTGCTCTCGGCGCGTAATAGCACTTCGATGGCGGTTTCAAGTTTGGGAACGGCAATCGTGTCTAGGGGCTCCGCTAGCGCTTCATGAAACCAGTAAGCGGAATCTGCCCATGCCTGCTCCAGGACGGGAAACGTGCCAAAGCCGTCAACATAGGCTGAAACGCGCGGACTGATCGCCTTGAGCAAGGCCTGCTTCGATGTCAGAAAATGGTTGAACGTTCCGTCGCCCATAGACAAACCCGGCTCTTGGTTTGTTACTGACGTGGACGTATGGCCATTGCTGCGGGTTACTGTTTGCAGGGCCGCAGGGACAGATCGCGCAGTAAGTCTGGTCATGCCCGCCGAATGATCCAGCGGCACAATCAATTGGATTCCGGCGATGGCTATATCAACTGCCAAGTTCCCTCGTTCTTGCGCACGATTTGGCATACAGCCGCCAACTTCGACCGTTGCTATCCAAGTCGCCGAATGTAGCGCCATCCCTTTGAACATTTCGCCATACGTGATGTCAAACATCGCGCCGGTTCTTTTCCGCTCGTGTTCTGCGAACTCTTGCACATACACGAACGTTACCGGTCCGACAGAAAAGCTCGGCGCCGGCCATGGTGACAGACGGCATGGAATATATAACAGGTGGGACGCGACTTTGCCCTGAAACCACTTCTCTAACTCGGCCTCGACGAATGTGAGATCAGTAATCGTTGGAACGACGGTCCTCTTCTCAACGAAATTAAAAATAATCAAATCACTCAACTCGTCGAAAACGTCTTTGAACGTTACGCCGCGCTGATAGGTCTGCGAGCCGCCAAATATGTTACCGGCCAAATCGGT
Organism: Bradyrhizobium sp. OK095; assembly: GCF_900109945.1. GTDB lineage: Bacteria > Pseudomonadota > Alphaproteobacteria > Rhizobiales > Xanthobacteraceae > Bradyrhizobium. The sequence continues at coordinate 6,655 of NZ_FOBX01000013.1, read as the reverse complement.
AAGCGCCTCGCCAGCTTCCTTCAGAATTCCAACGGTTCCCATAGGACCGATCTTCGCCTTTGCAAATGGCGTCGCGTTCAATGAGGCCTGCGTAATTGTCCCCTCAACTGGGGCCTCAACGTCCAAATTGGCAACGATGTGCTGAAGCAAAGAAAGACGGTCGGATTGCAGCGTCATTGTTCATTCCCAAAACGCCAACAATCTGATTGGCCTCTGAACAAGTCAAGGCGGGCAACACCCCGCACTGCGCGGTCATTAACAAAGGGCGGGTCCGATGGCGTCGGCCGTTCTGCCTAATGGATAGAAAAATCCGGCTTCGTTGGTTTAGCCCCAACAGGTGCGCGATCCGGACCGGTGGGCGAATACATCTCGTCCGAAATCGCGTCCATTGCCCTGCCATGGTTATCTGACCGGAACAGGTGGCCGTAACGGACCATGGTCACTTGCAGGCTCGAATGGCCTGCGAAGGTCTGAATGGTCTTTGGCGGAAGGCCAATGTCAATCCAGCACGAAATCGCGAAATGCCGGAGGGCAAATGCCAATTGAAATATTCTACCGCCTCGTTGCGCCGCTCGTCCTCCCACTTGGCCTCCAGCAAAGCAAACAAGGGCAGGAATTTCCGTTTCACCATATCGTCGTGATTATTGTAGTTGCCTGAGAGGTTGGGGAAGAGCAGGTCGTCTTTGCCGCTGAAGTCGGTCACGGCGCGCCATTCTCTAGCGGTTACGGTGACAGTGCACTCAATTGAACAGTGGGTAGAAATCGCGATTGTCGCGCGGCGCGCCACCTAATTTGGCAAGGCTGGCTCAATTCGCGCGCGAGTCTCCCCAAAACAAAAATGGCCCGTATCAAACGGGCCATTTTCGTATCGGAACCGGTAAGATCCAAATTTGGTTGCGGGGATAGGATTTGAACCTATGACCTTCAGGTTATGAGCCTGACGAGCTACCGGGCTGCTCCACCCCGCGTTAACAGTTGCACGCCTTCGTCAAAATGCCGGGGACGGTGGAGGATGGGCCGACGCGGTGCGCGTGGCTTGCTTCGTCCGTCCCGAAGGCTTCCTTGGAAGGCAACCCCGGGGCAAAGCCCGTTGGGTGCGGGGGGTATGTACCAACCCGTGCTGCCTTTGGAAAGGGCTGTGGGGACGTTTTTTTCGACTTTATGACAGGTAACGGGCACGGATTCCGGCCGGTTTGCCCCGCACTTGCCAGAAGTTCCACAAACCGCCAGCTTGCGGCAACAAAACAGCGGCGAAACGCCGATTTGGGGAGGACCGCCATGAACAACGCTCTGGACCGCCCCCTTGCGAGCGGCGCGCTGGCCGCGCTCACGGACGCCTTCCACGCCATGGTCGCGCGGTCGCGGGCCGAGGTGGCGCCTGACCTCGCCGGGCGGCTCGACCGGCTGGCGCGGCTGCGCGCGGTGGTGGCCGACAATGAAGAGCGCTTCCGGCAGGCGATCTCGGCCGATTTCGGCCACCGCTCCGCGGTCGAGACCAATATCGCCGAGGCCATGATGGTCTATGGCGAGATTCGGCATGCGACAAAACACCTGAAGAGCTGGATGGCGCCGCAGCGCATTGCGACCGCGCTGCAATTCCTGCCCGCGCGCAACCGGCTGATGCCGCAGCCGCTCGGTGTGGTCGGCATCATCGCGCCGTGGAATTATCCGCTCCAGCTGACGCTGGCGCCCGCGATCGGCGCGCTTGCCGCCGGCAATCTGGTCATCATCAAGCCGAGCGAGCTGGCGCCGCATTTCTCGGCGCTGCTGAAGGAAACGGTCGCCGAGAGGTTCGATGCGACCGAAGTGCTGGTGACAGGCGTCGAGGACGAGATCGCGAAAACCTTCGCCACGCTGCCGTTCGATCATCTCGTCTTCACTGGCTCGACCCGGGTCGGCCGGCTGGTCGCGGAAGCCGCGGGGCGCAATCTGACGCCTGTCACGCTCGAGCTCGGCGGCAAATCGCCGGCGATCATCGATGCGTCGGCCGATCTCGAAGAGGCGGCCGAGCGAATCGCCTACGGCAAGTTGCTCAATGCCGGGCAGACCTGCATTGCGCCGGATTACGTGCTGGTGCCGGAAAATTCCATGCAGGCCTTCGCCGAGAAAGTGCGTGCGCAGATGCGGCGCATGTTCGGCACCGATCCCGCCAACAAGGATTACACCTCCGTTATTTCCGACCGGCATTACGCACGGCTGGAGCGCCTCGTCGCGGATGCCGCGAGCCGCGGCGCAAAGATCCTGCAACCGGCGAAGGCGGACGATCCCAACTGGAAGGCGCATCGCAAATTCCCGCCGACGCTGATCGTCGGTGCGACCGAGGCGATGGCCGTGATGCAGGAGGAAATCTTCGGGCCGGTGCTGCCGGTGCTCGGCACTCGCGATGCCGCAGAGGCGATCGCGTTCGTCAACGATCGCGACCGGCCGCTGGCGCTGTACTGGTTCGGCAAGGATCGCGCGGCCCGTGACGAGGTCCTTGCGCGAACCATCTCCGGCGGCGTCACCATCAACGACTGCCTGTTCCACTTCGCGCAAGCGAACCAGCCGATGGGCGGCGTCGGCGCATCCGGCACCGGCGCCTATCACGGCGAATGGGGATTTCGCACCTTCAGCAAGCTGAAGCCGGTGTTCTACCGCTCGAAATTCAACCGCCTTGCCGACCTCTATCCGCCCTATGGCGGCAGAATCGCGCGGCTGGAGAAGATGATGCGGTTCATGTCGTAGCATGAACACCCGTCATTGCGAGCGCAGCGAAGCAATCCAGAATCCCTCCGCGGTGACAGTCTGGATTGCTTCGCTTCGCTCGCAATGACGAAGACAACAAAAAGACTTCGCAGGGGAAACAGAAATGACGGACACATTCGATTTCGTCGTCGTGGGCGCGGGCTCCGGCGGCTGCGCGGTGGCGGGGCGGCTGTCGGAGGATGCGGCGACATCCGTGGCGCTGCTCGACGCCGGCGGACGCAACGACAATTGGCGGATCACCACGCCGTTCGGGCTCGCTCTGCCATACGGCGCGGCCAACTGGGCCTTTGATACCGTGCCGCAGAAGGGATTGAACGGCCGTATCGGCTATCAACCGCGCGGCAAGGGCCTCGGCGGTTCCTCGGCGATCAACGCCATGGTCTATATCCGCGGCCATCGCGCCGACTACGATCACTGGGCCTCGCTCGGCAATGCCGGATGGTCCTACGCGGACGTGCTGCCCTATTTCAAACGTTCTGAGAACAACAGCGATTTCGACGGCGCGTATCACGGCAAGGACGGCCCGCTGCATGTCAACAGGCTGCGCTCCGACAATCCGATCCATGACATCTTCCATCAGGCCGCACGCGAGGCGCAGTTTCGCATCCGCGAGGACTTCAATGAAGAGGACAACGAGGGGCTCGGCAGCTACCAGGTGACGCAGCACAAGGGCGAACGCTGGAGCGCGGCGCGCGCCTATCTGCAGCCCCACATGGACAAGCGCGCCAATCTGCGTGTCGAGACCGGGACGCATGCCACGAAAATCCTGCTCGAAGGCGGGCGCGCGGTCGGCGTCGAATATGTGCAGGGCAAGCAGACAAAGCAGCTGCGCGCCCGCCGCGAGGTGATTTTGGCTGCCGGCGCGTTCCAGTCGCCGCAGCAATTGATGTTGTCGGGCATCGGCGATGGCGATGCGCTTCGTGCACACGGCATTGACGTCGTGCATCATTTGCCGGGCGTCGGGCGCAATCTGCAGGACCATCCGGATTTCGTGTTCGTCTACGCCTCCGACTATCCGCACTTCGTTCACGCATCGCTCGGTCGGTTGCCATCCCTGCTCCGCGCCATCCAGCGCTACCGCCGCGAGCGACGCGGCCTGATGACCACCAATTTCGCCGAATGTGGCGGCTTCCTGAAGACCCGGCCCGAGCTCGACGTGCCGGACATTCAGCTGCACTTCATCATCGCGATGCTCGACGACCATGGCCGCAAAAAGCACAAGGACGCCGGCTTCTCATGCCATGTCTGCCTGCTGCGACCAAAGAGCCGCGGCAGCGTCTGGCTGAAAAGCGCCGATCCACTGGCAGCGCCGATGATCGATCCGAACTTCCTCGGCGAGGAAGAGGATCTTGAGACGATGGTCGCGGGCTTCAAGACCACGCGACGGCTGATGGAGACGCCTGCAATGCGCGCGTTGCAGAAAAGGGACATGTTCACGTCCGATGTGAAAACGGACGACGACATCCGCGCCATTCTGCGCAATCGCGTCGACACCGTCTATCACCCCGTCGGCACCTGCAAGATGGGGACGGACGCGATGGCGGTGGTCGATCCGGCGCTGAAGGTGCACGGCGTGGACGGCCTGCGCGTAGTCGACGCCTCGATCATGCCGACGCTGATCGGCGGCAACACCAATGCGCCGACCATCATGATCGCCGAGAAGGCGGCGGATATGATCCGGGCAGAGATGCGGGCGAGTTAGCGACGCTATCTCGTCATCCTCCGCCGCCACGATGAAGGTTTCTTTACTCACGTCGAATAGTCATGGGATCCCTGAGCCTCGGGAGCAAAAAAATACAGACAATTTTAGCGATCTGAAACGGAACGATCGGTTCGGCGTTCATTCGTTCCATCGAGGTCTCTTTGCTCATGAACAGTTTCGATCTCACGATCTACGCCGCGCTCGCCATTGCCATCGGCTTCGGTTTCAGGACCGGCCTGCTCGGCAGCGCCATGACCATCCTCGCCTATCTCCTCGCCGCCCCCATCGCGGTTGCACTGATGCCGCTGATCGTCCCGCAGATCGCCAGCAATCCGAATCCGCCGCTGCTGCAGAACTGGAGCTGGTTCTTCGGCATCTTCTTGGTGGTCGGCATGCTGCTCGGATATATCGGCCGCCTGGCGCTGAGCGACACGATCCGCCAAGCCGGGATCGGCGATCGCCTCGGCGGCGCCGCGCTCGGCGCCATCAGGGTCGGCCTCGTCGCCACCACGCTGGTGCTGGTGTTCGACCAGATCGTCCCGGCCAACCGCCAGCCGCCTTTCCTGGCCGGCTCGCACCTGCGGCCATTGTTCTCGGCGGTCGGGCAGATGGGCTTCAAGACGCTGCCGCCGGAGGCGACGTCCGCGATCGACCGCCTCAAGCAGGAACGGCGCATCTAGTCCGCATTTGCATCGCCCCACGGCACGCCATGCATTTTGACGCGGCTCCCTCCCTTATCAGCGCCACTGATGTTGGCTAGAGTGCCGGCCGTTCAAAACCTGCCTGACATTACGGGAGTGAAACAGTGGATCTTGGGATCAAAGGTCGCCGCGCCATCGTCTGCGCATCCAGCAAGGGCCTCGGCCGCGCCTGCGCCATCTCGCTGGCCGAAGCCGGCGTTGACGTCACGCTGACCGCGCGCGGCGCCGAAGCCTTGAAGAAGACGGCCGACGACATCCGCAAGGCCTATCCCGGCGTGAAGGTCACCGAGATCGTCGGCGACATCACGACGCCGGCCGGCCGCGAGGCCGTGCTGAAGGCCTGCCCCGAGCCTGATATCCTGATCAACAATGCCGGCGGCCCGCCCCCCGGCGATTTCCGCAACTGGACCCGCGACGACTGGATCAAGGCGATCGACGCCAACATGCTCACCCCCATCGAGCTGATCAAGTCGACCGTCGACGGCATGATGGCGCGCAAGTTCGGCCGCATCGTCAACATCACCTCGGCCGCGGTGAAGGCGCCGATCGACATCCTCGGCCTCTCCAACGGCGCGCGCGCCGGCCTCACCGGCTTCATCGCCGGCCTGTCGCGCAAGACCGTGATCAACAACGTCACCATCAACGGCCTGCTGCCGGGCCCGTTCGAGACCGACCGCCTGCGCAGCACCGCGAAGGGCGAATCCGAGAAGCGCGGCATCACGCCGGACCAGGTTCTGGCCGAGCGCGCCAAGCTCAATCCCGCGGGCCGCTTCGGCGATCCCGACGAGTTCGGCTACGCCTGCGCCTTCCTCTGCGGCTCAAGGGCCGGCTTCATCACCGGGCAGAACCTCCTGCTCGACGGCGGCGCCTTCCCCGGAACGCTGTGAGGGCGGTCTGGTACGAAGAGACGGGACCGGCGGCTGACGTTCTCACCTATGGTGAGATGGCGACGCCGGTCGCAAGCCCAGGCGAAGTCCGCATTCGCCTGGAAGCCTCCGGCGTCAACCCGGCCGATGTCGGCCGGCGCGGCGGCTCCTATCGCTCGTTGGAATTTTCGCGCGTGATTCCAAACAGCGACGGCGCAGGGTTTGTCGACCAGATCGGCGACGGCGTGACACGCTTCAAGCCCGGTGACCGCGTCTGGCTGTTCAACGGCCAGCGCAACGGTCGCGCCTTCGGCACGGCAGCCGAATATATCGCGCTCGCCGAGCAGCTGGTGACGCCGCTGCCGGACAATCTCTCTTTCGCGCAAGGCGCAACGCTCGGCATCCCCGCGATGACCGCGTGGTGCAGCCTGTTTGCGGACGGGCCGATCGTCGGCAAGACCGTGCTGGTCACCGGCGGTGCCGGCGCTGTCGGACATTATGCCGTGCAACTCGCAAAATGGGGCGGCGCGCAGGTGATCGCTACCGCTAGAGCGGTTCATCGATTGATTGAATCGGGAGGGATTCCGTCGGGCGGCGGTTTGTGATTCAAGATGCTGGCTGGATCGGAGGCCAGCATCAGA
>NZ_FOBX01000049.1 GCF_900109945.1 Bradyrhizobium sp. OK095 | reverse complement strand
GCCGACAAGATCGAGTTCTCCAACGGCCGCTACATGGTGCAGTACCGCGAGCAGCTGATGCCGCTCGTCGCCATGGAGAGCGTCACCATCGCCAGCCAGGGCACTCAGCCGATCCTGGTGTTCTCCGATGACGGCCGCTCCATGGGCCTCGTCGTCGACGAGATCATCGACATCGTCGAGGAACGGCTCAACATCGAGGTCGGCGGCGCCGCCAGCGGCATCCTGGGCTCGGCCGTGATCAAGGGCCAGGCCACCGAAGTGATCGACGTCGGCCACTTCCTGCCGATGGCGTTCTCCGACTGGTTCACCCGCAAGGAGATGAAGCCGTCGCTGCACTCGCAGTCGGTGCTGCTGGTCGACGACTCGGCGTTCTTCCGCAACATGCTCGCACCTGTGCTCAAGGCTGCCGGCTACCGCGTTCGCACCGCGCCGACCGCGCAGGAGGGCCTTGCGGCTCTGCGTGCGCAGACCTTCGACGTGGTCCTGACCGACATCGAGATGCCCGACATGAACGGGTTCGAGTTCGCCGAGACCATCCGCTCCGACAGCAATCTCGGCTCGATGCCGATCATCGGCCTCTCCGCGCTGGTGTCGCCTGCGGCGATCGAGCGCGGCCGTCAGGCCGGCTTCCACGACTATGTCGCCAAGTTCGACCGTCCCGGTCTGATCGCGGCGCTGAAGGAACAGACCGCGGGCGCCGCCGGTGCCTCCGAGCTGAACCGGGCAGCGGCGTAAGACGGCGCGAAGGAGATACGCAGATGACCAAGAAGACCCAGTCCGGCGAAGGCGCGATGATCGAATACGTCACCGCGATGATCGGCGGCCAGCTGTTCGGCCTGCCGATCTCCCGCGTCCAGGACGTGTTCATGCCCGAGCGCGTCACCCGCGTTCCCTTGTCCTCGCGCGAGATCGCGGGCGTGCTGAACCTGCGCGGCCGCATCGTCACCGTGGTCGACATGCGCGCCCGTCTCGGTCTGCCCAAGCCCGAGGACGGCAAGGTCCCGATGGCGGTCGGTGTCGACCTGCGCGGTGAATCCTACGGCCTGCTGATCGACCAGATCGGCGAGGTGCTGCGGCTTGCCGAAGACAACATGGAAGAGAATCCCGTCAACCTCGACCC
>NZ_FOBX01000015.1:90000-174104 GCF_900109945.1 Bradyrhizobium sp. OK095 | reverse complement strand
ATCGGCCACCTCGTCAGAGGCGTTCTGCCCGGCGAATGCAGCAACTACTTTGTTAATGCCGGATACGCTTCCATCAAAAAATGAAACGCTCTAGACCCTCATGGTGAGGAGCGCGGAACGCGCGTCTCGAACCATGAAGGCCCGGATCTCGCGTGCGGCCATCCTTCGAGACGCCCGCTTTCGCGGGCTCCTCAGGATGAGGGTTGAGTGCGCACAGCCGCATCTCATCCGTTCGAATGATCTACCGCGTCTCCAGCATGGCGACGCGGATGCCGAGATAGATAAAGAGGCCGCCGAGCGCGTGGTTGACCCAGGCGATCGCGCCTTCGGAGCTTCGCAAGCGGTTCGCGGCTTTCGCCGCGAACGCCGCCAGCAGCAGGCACCACAGCGTCCCCGTAAAGATGAAGATCAGGCCGAGCGTCAGGAAGGCGAGCGGCTTGTGGGCTGAGTCGGCTGCGACGAATTGCGGCAGGAAGGCCAGGAAGAACAGCGCGACCTTGGGATTGAGCGCATTGGTGAAGACGCCCTGGAGGAAGACCCGCCGCAGCGAGCTCCGCTCCGGCTCGTCGATGGCCGACGCCAGCACAGGGCGCGACCACAGCATCTGAAGTCCTGTCACGACCAGATAGGCCGCGCCGACCAGCTTCAGGATCGAGAACGCGGTGGATGAAGCCATCAGCAGGGCTGAAAGGCCGATCGCAGCGCCCGCGACGTGGAAAAAGCAGCCGCAACTGATGCCGAAGGCGGCGGCGGCGCCGCCCCGCCAGCCCATCTGCATGCTGCGGCCGATCACGTAGACGCTATCAGGCCCCGGCGTGATGTTGAGCAAGATGCCCGACAGGATGAAGAGCCAGATTTCGTGAATGCCCAGCATGTGAGGTGCCCCGCCGCCCCGCTCCCCGTCTCAAGGAGCTGGACTTAGTCGGTTCGCTCGGCCCAGTCCACCACCGGGATCGCGTAGGATTTACCTCGAATTTGCAATGCGGATCATACTTTCGCTCGGCCTCATCTGCTCTATAAAGGCAGGGTTCTTGAAATGCGGGATTCGCGGCGGCTGCCACACCGTGGCCGGTCACAGATCCCTTGGAGCTCCGGAATATGGAAAGACGTCTGGCCGCCATCGTCTGCGCCGATGTCGCCGGCTATTCGCGCATGATGGGCAACGACGAGGCCGGCACCCATGCCGCCTTCAAGGCCCATCGCAGCGCGATCCATCCCATCATCCTCAATCATGGCGGCCGCGTCGTCAAAAACACCGGCGACGGCTTCCTGCTGGAGTTCCCGAGCATCGTCGGCGCCACCGAGGCCGCGGTCGCGATGCAGACGGTCATGGCGGAGCGCAACCTCCATCTGCCTGCCGAACGTGCCATGCAATTCCGGCTCGGCATCCATATGGGCGACGTCATCGCCGACGAGGACGAGGTATTCGGTGACGATGTCAACATTGCCGTCCGCCTCGAATCCGTCGCGAGCCCTGGCGGCTTCGCGATCTCGGCCAAGGCCTATCGCGAGGCGAGCAAGCACCTGACGGTACTGCTGGTCGATGGCGGCAACCACCGCTTCAAGAACATCAAGGATCCAGTTGGTATCTGGACCTGGACGCCCGAAGGCGCACCGGCGCTCGCGCCCGAGCTCAGGGAGGCCTCCACGCTCTCGCAGCAGTACCGCACCGCCATCGTCGGCGTGCTGCCCTTCGCCAATCTGAGCGACGCCCAGGACGAATATTTTTCCGACGGCTTGACCGAGGATCTAATCCACGCGCTGTCGCTGCAATCCTTCTATCGCGTGCTGAGCCGCAACTCGACCTTCGCCTTCAAGGGCAGGAACACCGGCACGCGCCTGATCGCGCGCGAGATCGACGCCACCTATCTGATCCAGGGTTCGGTGCGGCGCGCCGGCGCAAAAATCCGCGTCACCGCCGAGCTGATCGCGCCGGAGACCGGCGAGCAGCTCTGGACCGGACGCTACGACCGCGACATCGGCGACCTCTTCGCGATGCAGGACGAGATCACCACCAATTTGTCTGCCGCCATCGCCACCGAGATCGTCCGGGCCGAGGCCTCGGCACCGGCGCGGCTCTCGACCGACGTGACCGCCTGGGACCGCTTCCTCAAGGGGCTGTCGCATTACTACCGGCAGACAAAAGAGGATTTGGCCACCGCCGTCGACCTGTTCCGGGAGGCGATCGCGGTCGATCCAAAACTGTCGATCGCCCACGCCTATCTCGCCACGATCCAGATTCAGAGCATCCAGTTCGGCTGGGTCAAGGGCACGCGCGAGATGTGGGCCGAGGCGATGGGTCTCGCCGAGACCAGCGTCCGGCTCGACCCGCGCTCCTCCTTCGCGTTCTCGATCCTGTCCTGGGCGCATGCGCTGGAGGGGCATTACGAGGCCGCGATGGACGCCGCCAAGCGTGCGGTCGCGCTCAACCCCTACGACAACGGCGCGCGCGGCGTGCTCGGCATCTGCCATTTCGTCATCGGCGAGCACCGCGAGGCGATCGAGCTGTTCTCGATGGCCGCGCAGCGCGACAACAGCGACCCGCGCTACCAATGGGCCGCGCTGAACGCCTTCAGCCATTATCTGTTGAGACAGTACGACGCGACGCTGTCATGGGCCCGCGAGCAGCTCTACATCAACCCGAACCACATGCAGGCGCTGGCGATCCGCGCCGCGGCGCTGGCGCAATTGGGCCGGGACGACGAAGCATTCGAGGCCACCCGCATGCTGATGGGCAACTACCCGACCCTGAATGTCGACCGCCATTTGCGCAATTTCCATTGGAAGCGGCCCGAGGACCTCGGCCATTACCGCGAGGGCCTACTGAAGGCGGGCGTGCCGCTCGGCAAGCTGACCCTGGTCCAGAGCGACCTCAAACGCGCTGCCGAGTCCTGACGGGCCAGCCCTCGTGGTCGCCCGACAGTCTCTCGTCAATTTCCTCTCCGTTTTTCCGGCGACATCACGCCGGCCTTTATTGACACGACAGTGAATTCGGCCACACTTCGTTACACGCTGAAGTAGTACAGCTTGCTGTCGTTTTGTTAGGACTTTCCGCGCTTGATCGGCGCGTCCGTTTTTCACGAATCGCCGTTTTCAGGATTTTGGGCCATGCATGACCCCGCTTCGAAGCCGCCCTTCGACCCCTCGATCCAGGTCTCGCCCAACAATCCCTGTCCATTCCTGCGCGGTCTCGTCGGCGAGGGTTTCCTCGACGGCGGCACCGTCCCGCTCCGGACGGTGTCGCAGACCATCGCGAATGCGAGCGGCGAGACCGGGCTGAAGAAGACCTCGGCCCGCATCCAGGTCCGCGGCGTTGCACTGATCGCCAACGGCGCCTGTCACATCGTGCAAAGCATCTTCTGGGGTGCGCAGCTCAATGGCTTGCGCGGCGGCCCGCTCGACAAGCTCGGTGCCGGCTCGCGCATCCTCGGCGTCGACGGGAGCGTCAACGAGGAGGAGATCGCGCGGCTCTCCAGTTTCGGCGGCACCTATTCCGATCCCGATGGCGGCACCGAGACCGGGCTCAACGCCGCGCAAATCCAGACCTTCATGGGCAACAATCTCAAGCGCGCCGGCAATCAAGCGCGCTGGTACTACCCGCTCCTGATGAAGTTCGAATGGCCGATCCTGCTCAAGATCATGGGCAAGGGTCAGGGTGACGACCGCTATCTCAGCGTGGCCGAGGTGAGGACATTGTTCAACGAGCGCAAATTCCCTGACAGGGTCACCCAGCGGGTGGTCAGCCAGCCGGTCACCCCGCCCTCGCTGATCTTGCGCGTTGCCGGCGGGCTCGTCGCCGCGCTCCTCGTCTTTGGCGTCGTGGCGCTGCGCTTTCCCGATCAATTCCAGCCGATGCTGCCCGGCATCCTCGGCGACCTGGTGGCGCCGCCGTTGCCGAAGCTTGCCGAACCCCGGGCCGCGTACTGGCTCGAGCAAAACTGGGCGCTGGAGGACCGGCACTGGTTTCATCACGCCAGCCAGGGCACCGCGACCTTCCCGGTGCCCTATAGCTGGTTCATGGCGCTCGAGCAGCCGCGGCTTCACTTCTTCGTAAAGCCGGGGATGCTGCACGACAGCGACCATCTCCAGCGCTTCGGCTTCATCCCGAGCCCGCAGACGATCAACACCGACGACACCACGCTGCGCCGGTTCGGCTATGCCAACGTCTACGACAAGACGAAACCGGTGCCGGCGCGGCTTTGGGATCCGCCGGTTGACTGGGGTGCCCAGGCTGAAAACATCGGCGGCCTGCCAGTCGGCTTTGCGCGCATGACAGGCGTGCGCGATCCTGCGACCGGCCAACTCGGCGAGGACCGGATTGGCCTCACCTGCGCCGCCTGCCACACCGGCCAGATCCACTACAAAGGCATCGACATCCGCTTCGACGGCGGCCCGGCGATGACCGACCTGAGGAAGCTCGAAGTCACGACCGGCCTGTCGATCGCCTACACGCTCATCGTGCCGGGTCGCTTCAAGCGCTTCGCCGACCGCGTGCTCGGCCCCTCCGCCAACGATGCAGACCGCGATGCGCTGAAGCAGAAGCTGAGTGCGATCGGCACATTCCTGGTCGACTGGGAAAAGACCTACGCGAAAACCATCGCCGGCAAGACGAGGCTCAACCCGACAACGAAGCAGGAAGAAAAGCAGGAGAACACGGAAGAAGGATACGGCCGTCTCGACGCGCTCAACCGCATCGGCAATCAGGTCTTCGCCCAGGACATGACGCTCAGCGGCCTCAGCGGTTTCGAAAAGAACCTGCATGCCCAGGACGCCCCGGTCAGCTACCCGCCGATCTGGACCGTGCCCTGGCTCAAATACGCGCAATATGACGCGTCCATCGAACAACCGCTGATCCGCAATGCCGGCGAAGCGCTGGGCGTGACCGCGCTGCTCAATCTGTCCGACACTACGCCCAAGGACACGCTGTTCCGCTCGTCGATGGACATCAGGAATCTGAACTGGATCGAGGATCTGCTGAAGGGGTCGGCGCCCCTTCCGAAAAAGCAACTCTCCGGACTGACATCGCCAAAATGGCCGTCGGACATCTTCGGCGATGATGCCTGGAAGATCGATGGTGACCGCGTCAAGACCGGCCGCAAGCTCTATGCGCAGATCTGCGTCGAATGCCATCTTGGTCCGGTCAACGATCCCAAGTTCGACGCTGAATTTCCGGACCAGAGCATCTGGTCCTCGTCGCGCTGGGAGACCATCGGCCCCGACAAACTCCTGAACGAAGTCCAGAAAAGCGTCAAAGGCATGGGGACCGATCCCGCTCAGGCCAATGTGCTGGCGACGCGGATGGTTCAGGTGCCGGGCTTTCTCAAGCTCGATCCCACGCAGAAACTCAATGCCTGGTGGAACTGCAATCTGCCGGACATCTCTTCGACCAACATGCCGTACTCGGTCGGCCTGATGGTGCTCGTCGACATCGTCAGCCGCAAGGCGATGGACGATGCAAAGATCGACCCGAAGGTTCAGGACCTCTGGTGGGGCAAGCGCCAGAATTGCCCGAACCCCGGTCCGCAGCCGGCCGACAAGAATGAGCCGTCGCCCTGGTATCGCGCGCGTCCGCTCAACGGCGTCTGGGCCACCGCGCCTTACCTGCACAACGGATCGGTGCCCTCGCTCTACTGGATGCTGACGCCTGCGGCCGAGCGTCCCAAATCGTTCTGCATGGGTGGTGGTCGCGACTACGATCCGAAGCAGGTCGGTTTCGCGGTCGTTGACGGCGAGAGCTGCAAGACCGGGCAGTCGCGCTTCTCGACGCGGGCGTCCGATGGCACCGAGATGTACGGCAACAGCAATGCCGGCCATTCGTTCGATGGTACGCCGGGCCCCGGCAAGGACGGCACCATCGGCCGCGTGCTGAAAGAGCAGGAGCGCTACGATTTGATCGAGTATCTGAAGACGCTGTAGCGCGCTTTCTTACCTCGCCCCGCTTGCGGGGAGAGGTCGGATTGCATCGAAGATGCAATCCGGGTGAGGGGGTACAGGTCCCTCGACGATCTCGCGTGCGGAGAGAGGCCCCTCACCCCAACCCTCTCAGCGCGAGCGAAGCTCGTCGCGGCCCCGTGAGAACGGGGCGAGGGAGCGCACCGTCATTCCCGCCTCACTTGAACAGCGGCGTGCCCGGCACGAACGCGTCAAACGCCGCCCAGAACTGGGAGCGGTAGCGGTCCTGCTCCTGGAGGATCTCGTGCTTGGCGCCGGCGATCACGAGATGGGAGCCGGCGCGTAAGTGATAGGCGAACTCCTCGATCGCCGCGATCGAGACCACGGTGTCGCTTGAGGCCGCCAGCATCAGGATCGGCTGGCGGATCTCGGAGGGGTAGTCCATGCCCTTGAAGGTGTTCATCGCGCGGAAGGCGGTGTCCGCCCAGGCGATCGTCGGTGACGCGAGCCCCAGCGTCGGATCCTCCTCCAGGATCGCGACATTGCGCGCATAGCGCACGGGGTCGCTGGTCAGCGGATTGTTGATGAAGGGATTGAGCCCGGTGATCTGGTCGCTGCCGCCGGGGACATAGCGGCCGCCCATTCCCATCAGACGCATCGTCTTCAGCATCGCCCGCGCCGGCAACGAGGTGGTGCGGCCGGGCAAATCGATCATCGGCGCCGACAGCACCATGCGGTCGAACCAGCGCTTGCCGGCATGTGCCACCCGCAGCATCACCGTGCCGCCCATGGAGTGGGCGAGCGCGAAGAAGGGCGGCGGGCAATCCGGCAGCACAACCTGCTGCACGAAGGTTTCGACGTCGATCTCGAAATCGGCGAAGTCGCGCACATAGCCCTTGCGCGGATCGCGCAGGCGGCGCGAGGAGTGCCCCTGCCCGCGCCAGTCGATCATCGCCACCGCAAAGCCGCGGTCGCGCAAATCGCGCACGGTCTCGAAATATTTCTCGATCTGCTCGCTGCGCCCGGTGAAGACGCAGACCGTGCCCTTGCGGTTCGCCGGCGGCGCCCACCGCGCAAAGCGTAGCTCGACGCCATCGGGTGTCTTGATGGTGCCGCTGACGACGTCTTCGGGAACGGGATTGGACGGGATCGAGATCAGCGTCATTGGGCGAAAAATGCTGCAAATCAAGGGGAGGGAGCGCCGAAAAGGCGCAAATTTCCGCCCTCTTGAACGCCGTTCCCTTGAACCCATATCACCATGGTGCAGGCCGCTACCAGTGTTTCGGGACCGGAACATCAGGCTGCACACAGACGAAAGCCCGGCCCGATTGGCGGGCGGGTTACTCAACAGTCGCTCAATGGAGGACTTGACCATGCGTACCTACGACCTGACCCCCTTCTACCGTTCCACCGTCGGCTTCGACCGTCTCTTTAACTTGCTCGACCAGACGAGCTCGGACGGCAGCCCCGGTTATCCCCCCTACAACATCGAGCGCACCGGCGAGAACGATTACCGCATCGCCGTTGCGGTCTCGGGCTTTGCCAAGGATGAGCTCTCCATCGTCGCGAAGGAAAACACGCTGACGATCAAGGGGGAGAAAGTCGCCAACGAGAACTCGAAAGCCGAAGTGCTCTACCGCGGCATCGCCGCACGTGCCTTCGAACGCGCCTTCCAGCTTGCCGATTTCGTGCAGGTGAAGAATGCCTCGCTCGAGAACGGGCTGCTTCACGTCGACCTCGTCCGCGAGATTCCCGAGGCCAAGAAGCCGCGCCAGATCGCGATCAACGCCAGCGCGCCGAAGGCGCAGGTGATCGAGAACTCGGTCGCCGCTTAAAGCACACCGACAGCCACCAAGTTGCGAAAACGCCCCGGTGCCCCGGGGCGTTTTTTCGTTTTGCACCGCATCACAGAACGGTGAGAATACGTAACGCCGCCGCCTCGCGCTCCGTCCTTTGGATATCGCACCCAAAACAAGACGGAGAACGATCATGACTTTCTGGCGCAGCCTTTTCGTCGCCGCGAGCCTCTTGGCAGCCCCGCTCAGCCTTGCTCACGCGCAGACCCCGCAGACGGTGAAGGCGACGAACGTCGTGCTGGTACATGGCGCCTGGGCCGATGGCTCGAGCTGGTCCGAGGTGATCCCGATCCTCCAGGCCGCCGGCCTTCACGTCACGGCCGTGCAGAATCCGCTGTCCTCGCTTGCGGACTCCGTCGATGCAACCAGGCGCGCGCTGGCCGAGCAGGACGGACCGACCGTGCTGGTCGCGCATTCCTGGGGCGGCACCGTGATCAGCCAGGTCGGCAACGACCCGAAGGTCACCGGCCTCGTCTATGTCGCCGCACGCGCCCCCGATGCGAATGAGGACTTTGTGGCGCTATCGAAGCAATTTCCGACAGGGCCCGTGCGCGCCGGCATTGTCGAGCGCGACGGCACCACAAAACTGTCGGAAGACGCCTTCCTGAAGTATTTCGCCAACGGCGTGAAGCCGGAGCGGGCCAGGGAGCTCTACGCCGTGCAATGGCCGACGGCGGCCTCGATCTTCGCCGGCCGTACCACTGAGGCTGCATGGCACTCCAAGCCGAGCTGGTACGCGGTGTCGAAGAACGACGACACCATCAATCCCGATTTCGAGCGCTTCCTCGCCAAGCGCATGAACGCCACCACCATCGAGCTCGATGCCGGCCACCTCTCGCTGGTGTCGCATCCCAAGGAGGTGGCGAATCTGATCCTGGAAGCGGCGGGATATCCGCGAAGCTGAGCGGCGATCGCCTGACCAAGAAAAGCGTCCGAGATTCTCGGGCGCTTTTTGTTTTGCGCAGATCTAGTCCAGCCCCTGCGCCGCCGGCATGTCCTGGGTCGGCAGGATCGTCGCTGTCGGCTTGGCTTGGCCGACGGTTGGCGCGGCGGCCTCGGCGGGCTTGGCCTGCACGGCAGCGGTCTGCTGCGCGGGCTGCGGTGCTTGAGCCTGCTGTGGCGCAGGATCGGCCGGCTTCGCGGCGGCAACCGGCGTCTCGGCGCGTTGAGGCGCTGCCTTCGGCAATGGCACAGTCCGGCTGGCGACATGCGGGATCAGGGCCGGCGGGCGCGGCGGGCCGCTGCGGACCATGGTCGGCGGCAGCGCGCTTTGCGGCCCGTAAGGTGCAACCGCGCGCTCCTCATAGGCGGGCGCCATGCCATAGGCATCGCGCGCCGGCATGAAGCTCAAAATTCTGCCGTCGCGGGCATCGATCACCAGCCGGCCGTCATCGCCGCGGCGGTCGATCACCGCGATGGTGTAGACGCTGCCGCGCAGGCGCGGGATGCCGAGCGGCGAAAAACCGTTTTCGCGCAACACCGCGTAGACCTCGGTCGACGGCAACAGCGCCGGGGCCGGGCCGCGTTCCTCGTAGCCATAACCGTAGCCTTGGCCATAACCGTAACGCGGCGGTCGTGGCGGGGCGGCCTCCGGCGGCTCATAGGGTCCGTCGAAATCCGACACCGCGGTCATCGCCCCGCCAGCGATACCGCTCGCTGGAACTTGTGCCTGAGCGGCAGTCGCAGCCAGCGCCAGCGCGGCGGCGGCCACACATCCTGTGAAAAACTTCATGGTCGAGACGCTCCTGTCAGGCCCCGACTGCTTCGCGCTCTTTCGCTTCTTGCGGCGTGGCGCGCCTTTCGAAGGGGCGATCCGAAGCTTCATTCGGGATTTCGGCGTCTACAGGGCCGGATCAGGGCGCGTTTGCTTCAAAACCGGGGCCGCGCAACTTTCGGAAAGCGATTGATTGACATATCGGGAATCGGGACTTCCGCACGCTTGTGTGATAGACAAAAATTTGGCAAGGTGATGGTTAGGACAGGAAGACTGTCTCAATTTTGCTTGCAGTTCCGGCATAGGGATTGCAACGAAAGTCGGTGCTTTCGAGCGCCACGAAGGCAACAGGCAAAGCCGTTCTCGGGGACGAAGAACGCCTAGGCCTGAATTTAAGAAAATGCGGCTCGCAGCGGACGAGCGGTGACCCAGAGGCGGGTGCCGCGGAACGCCCAAGGTGCGCCGAAGATAGCGGTGAGGCAGCTTGCTGCAGGAGAGGATTGGAACAATGAACGGGTCGCAATTCGAGCGCGCAAACATCGTGGCAGAAGAGCTGTCGGCGACCGTCGCCTCGAAAACGACTGATCCGATTCAGGAACACAATTCGCGTCCGCCGGCCGTAGGCATGTACGACCCTGCCCTCGAAAAAGATTCCTGCGGCGTCGGCTTCATCGCCAACATCAAGGGCAAGAAGTCCCATGAGATCGTCGCCGACGCGCTCAACATCCTCTGCAACCTCGAGCATCGCGGCGCCGTCGGCGCCGACCCGCGCGCCGGCGACGGCGCCGGCATTCTGTTGCAGATCCCGCACGCCTTCTTCGGCCGCAAGGCCACAGAGCTCGGCTTCGCGCTGCCGGCGCCCGGCGAATACGCCATCGGCGCGCTGTTCATGCCGCGCGACACGGCCTGGCGCAACGTCATCAAGAGCATCATCGCCGACCAGATCAAGGAAGAGGGCCTGACCCTGCTCGGCTGGCGCGACGTGCCGACCGACAACTCCTCGCTCGGCGTCACCGTGAAGCCGACCGAGCCCGCCTGCATGCAGGTGTTCATCGGCCGCAACGGCACTGCCAAGACCGAGGACGAATTCGAGCGCCGGCTTTATATCCTGCGCAAGTCGATCTCGCAGGCGATCTATCAGCGTCGCGACCGCGGGCTTGCGGGCTATTACCCCTGCTCGATGTCCTGCCGGACCGTGATCTACAAGGGCATGTTCCTCGCCGACCAGCTCGGCAAGTACTATCCCGATTTACACGAAGCCGACTTCGAGAGCGCGCTGGCGCTGGTGCATCAGCGCTTCTCGACCAACACCTTTCCGGCCTGGTCGCTGGCGCATCCCTACCGCATGATTGCGCATAACGGCGAGATCAACACGCTGCGCGGCAACACCAACTGGATGGCGGCACGCCAGGCCTCCCTCAGCTCGGATCTCTACGGCAAGGACATCAACCGGCTCTGGCCGATCTCTTATGAGGGACAGTCGGACACCGCCTGCTTCGACAACGCGCTCGAATTCCTGGTGCAGGGCGGCTACTCGCTGCCGCACGCGGTCATGATGATGATTCCGGAGGCGTGGGCCGGCAATCCGCTGATGGATGAGAAGCGCCGCGCCTTCTACGAATATCACGCCGCGCTGATGGAGCCGTGGGACGGCCCCGCCGCGATCGCCTTCACCGACGGCCGCCAGATCGGCGCCACGCTCGACCGCAACGGCTTGCGGCCGGCGCGCTATCTCGTCACCAAGGACGACCGCATCGTGATGGCGTCCGAAATGGGCGTGCTGACGATCCCCGAGGACCAGATCATCACCAAGTGGCGCTTGCAGCCCGGCAAGATGCTGCTGGTCGACCTCGAACAGGGCCGTCTCATTCCCGACGACGAGATCAAGGCCGAGCTTGCCAGGAGCCATCCCTACAAGGAGTGGCTGGAGCGGACCCAGATCGTGCTGGAAGAGCTGCCGAAGGTGCCGACGACAGGCGTGCGCTCCAATTTGTCGCTGCTCGATCGCCAGCAGGCGTTCGGCTACAGCCAGGAAGACATCACCATCCTGATGACGCCGATGGCGGCCACGGGTGAGGAAGCCGCGGGATCGATGGGCAACGACACGCCGATCTCGGCGCTGTCGGACAAGGCCAAGCCGCTGTTCACCTACTTCAAGCAGAACTTCGCGCAGGTCACCAACCCGCCGATCGACCCGATCCGCGAGGAGCTGGTGATGAGCCTCGTCTCCATCATCGGACCGCGGCCAAACCTGTTCGACCTGCAGGGCCTCGCCACCACCAAGCGCCTCGAAGCGCGCCAGCCGATCCTGACCGACGCGGACCTCGAAAAGATCCGCTCGATCTCGGAGGTCGCCGAGTCGCACTTCAAGTCGCGCACGCTGGACACGACTTTCCACGCCGGTCTTGGTGCTGCCGGCATGGACCAGGTGCTCGACGAGCTCTGTGCGCGCGCGGAAAGCGCGGTGCGCGAAGGCGTCAACATCATCATCCTGTCCGATCGCATGGTCGGCTCGGACCGCGTGCCGATCCCGTCGCTGCTGGCTTGCGCCGCCGTGCATCATCATCTGATCCGCACCGGCTTGCGCACCTCGGTCGGTCTCGTCGTCGAATCCGGCGAACCGCGCGAAGTGCATCACTTCGCCTGCCTGGCCGGCTACGGCGCCGAAGCGATCAATCCTTATCTGGCGTTCGAAACCATCATCGCGATGAAGGACCGCCTGCCCGGCTCGCTCGACGATTACGAGATCGTCAAGCGCTACATCAAGTCGATCGGCAAGGGCCTTCTCAAGGTGATGTCCAAGATGGGCATCTCGACCTACCAGTCCTATTGCGGCGCGCAGATCTTTGACGCCATCGGCCTCAGGGCGGAATTCGTCGGAAAGTTCTTCGCCGGCACGCACACCCGCGTCGAGGGCGTCGGTCTCGCCGAGATCGCGGAAGAAGCGGTGCGCCGCCACGCCGACGCGTTCGGCGATTCGCTGGTCTACAAGACCTCGCTCGATGTCGGCGGCGAATATGCCTATCGCAGCCGCGGCGAGGACCATGCATGGACCGCGGAATCGGTCGGGCTGCTGCAGCATGCCGCCCGCGGCAATTCGCTGGACCGCTACCGCGCCTTCGCAAAGATCCTCAACGAGCAATCGGAGCGCCTGCTGACGCTGCGCGGCCTGTTCCGGATCAAGAACGCGGACGAAGACAAGCGCAAGCCCATCCCGATCGACCAGGTCGAGTCGGCCAAGGACATCGTCAGGCGTTTTGCCACCGGCGCGATGAGCTTCGGCTCGATCTCGCGCGAGGCGCACACCACGCTCGCGATCGCCATGAACCGGATCGGCGGCAAGTCGAACACCGGCGAAGGCGGCGAGGAATCCGACCGCTTCAAGCCGCTGCCGAACGGCGACAGCATGCGCTCGGCGATCAAGCAGGTTGCTTCCGGCCGCTTCGGCGTCACCACGGAGTATCTCGTCAACTCCGACATGATGCAGATCAAGATGGCGCAGGGTGCAAAGCCCGGTGAAGGCGGCCAATTGCCCGGCCACAAGGTCGACGCGACCATTGCCAAGGTTCGCCACTCGACGCCGGGCGTCGGCCTGATCTCGCCGCCGCCGCACCACGACATCTACTCGATCGAAGATCTCGCGCAGCTGATCTACGACCTGAAGAACGTCAACCCGGCGGGCGACGTCTCGGTCAAGCTGGTCTCCGAGATCGGCGTCGGCACGGTCGCCGCGGGCGTCGCCAAGGCGCGCGCGGACCATGTCACCATCGCGGGCTTCGAGGGCGGTACCGGTGCTTCGCCGCTGACTTCGATCAAGCATGCCGGCTCTCCGTGGGAAATCGGCCTTGCCGAAACCCACCAGACGCTGGTGCGCGAGCGGCTGCGCAGCCGCATCGTGGTCCAGGTCGATGGCGGTTTCCGCACCGGCCGTGACGTCGTGATCGGCGCACTCTTGGGTGCCGACGAGTTCGGCTTCGCCACTGCGCCGCTGATCGCGGCCGGCTGCATCATGATGCGCAAGTGCCATCTCAACACCTGCCCGGTCGGCGTCGCCACGCAGGACCCCGTCCTGCGCAAGCGCTTCACCGGCCAGCCCGAGCACGTGATCAACTACTTCTTCTTCGTTGCGGAAGAAGTCCGCGAGATCATGGCCTCGCTCGGCTTCCGCACCTTCAACGAGATGGTTGGCCAGGTTCAGCTGCTCGACCAGACCAGGCTGGTCGCGCACTGGAAGGCCAAGGGCCTCGATTTCTCGAAGCTGTTCGTCAAGCAGAAGGAAGAGAAGGGCCAGAAGATCTATCACTCCGAGCGCCAGAACCATCATCTGGAGGCGGTGCTCGACCGCACGCTGATCGAGAAGGCGCAGCCCGCGCTCGACCGTGGGGCGCCGGTAAAGATCGACGCCAATATCAACAGCACCAACCGTTCCGCCGGCGCGATGCTGTCCGGTGCGATCGCCAAGATCTACGGCAATGCCGGCCTGCCGAATGACACCATCCAGGTCAGCCTCAAGGGCACTGCCGGCCAGGCTTTCGGCGCCTGGCTCGCACATGGCGTCACTTTCGAGCTCGAGGGTGAAGCCAACGACTATGTCGGCAAGGGCCTCTCTGGCGGCAAGATCATCGTCAAGCCGCCGAAGAACTCTGCCATCGTGCCCGAAGAGAGCATCATCGTCGGCAACACCGTGATGTACGGCGCGACCGATGGCGAGTGTTACTTCCGCGGCATCGCCGGCGAGCGTTTCGCTGTGCGCAATTCGGGCGCGGTCGCCGTGGTCGAAGGCGCGGGCGATCATTGCTGCGAATACATGACCGGCGGCATCGTGGTCGTGCTCGGCAAGACCGGGCGCAACTTCGCGGCCGGCATGTCCGGCGGCATCGCCTATGTGCTCGACGAGAGCGGCGACTTCGACAAGCTGTGCAACATGGCGATGGTCGAGCTCGAGCCGGTGCTGTCGGAAGAGCTGATCAATGCCGGCACCTATCACCATTCCGGTGACCTCGAGGCGCACGGCCGGGTCGATGTGTTCAAGAACCTGCTCTCGTCCGACGTCGAGCGGCTGCACGTCCTGATCTCGCGTCACGCGAAAGCGACCGGCTCCAAGCGCGCCGCCGACATCCTTGCCAATTGGAAGGACTGGCTGCCCAAATTCCGCAAGGTGATGCCGGTCGAGTACCGGCGCGCGCTGCGCGAAATGGTCGCCAACGCGGACGCCGAGCCGAAAATCGCGATCGGGGCGTAGCTAAGAATGCCTCATGGTGAGGAGCGCGAAGCGCGTCTCGAACCATGAGACAACCAGCGGGGCCTTCATCCTTCGAGACGCGGCGCGAAGAGCGCGCCGCTCCTCAGGATGAGGGGTGAGAGAACAACGACCAAGCGGCAGGGACTTCGGGTTTAATGGGCAAGATCACGGGTTTTCTCGAAATCGAACGGCATGACCGCAAGTACACCCCGGTCGCCGAGCGCGTGAAGCATTACAACGAGTTCGTCGTTCCCTTGACCGAGAAGGAAACGCGCGACCAGGCCGCACGCTGCATGAATTGCGGCATTCCCTATTGCCACGGCACCGGCTCGGTGACGCCGGGCACGCCGGGCTGCCCGGTCAACAACCAGATCCCCGACTTCAACGACCTCGTCTATCAGGGCAACTGGGAAGAAGCCTCGCGCAATTTGCACTCGACCAACAATTTCCCGGAGTTCACCGGACGCATCTGCCCCGCGCCGTGCGAAGCATCCTGCACGCTCAACATCGACGACAACCCCGTCACCATCAAGACCATCGAATGCGCGATCGTCGACCGCGCCTGGGACAATGGCTGGCTGAAGCCTGAAATCGCCTCCGTCAAGACCGGCAAGAAGGTCGCCGTGGTCGGCTCCGGCCCGGCCGGCATGGCCTGCGCCCAGCAGCTCGCGCGCGCCGGCCATGACGTGCACCTGTTCGAGAAGTTCGCCAAGGCCGGCGGCCTGCTGCGTTATGGTATTCCCGACTTCAAGATGGAAAAGGGCGTCATCGACCGCCGCATCACGCAGATGGAAGGCGAAGGCGTCACCTTCCACTACAACAGCCATGTCGGCGCTGACGGCAATGTCGATCCGCGCGAGATGCTCAACGAATACGACGCGGTGGCACTGACCGGCGGCGCGGAAGCCCCGCGCGACCTGCCGATCCCCGGCCGCGAGTTTTCAGGCATCCACTACGCCATGGACTTCCTGCCGCAGCAGAATCGCCGCGTCTCCAGCGAGCCGCTGAACGGCGTCCAGGAGATTTTGGCAGGTGGCAAGCATGTCGTGGTCATCGGCGGCGGCGACACCGGCTCCGACTGCATCGGCACCTCGACGCGCCAGGGCGCGCTGTCCGTGACCCAGCTCGAGATCATGCCCGCTCCGCCCGAGCACGAGAACAAGGGCCTGACCTGGCCGAACTGGCCGCTGAAGATGCGGACATCGTCGAGCCAGGCCGAAGGCGCGGTCCGCGAATTCGCCGTGCTGACGCAAAAATTCACCGGCGAGAACGGCCAAGTGAAGAAGCTGCATTGCGTCCGCGTCGACGACAAGTTCAAGCCGATCGCCGGCAGCGAGTTCGAGCTCGACGCCGACCTCGTCCTGCTCGCGATGGGTTTCGTGCATCCCGTGCACGAAGGCCTGCTCAAGCTGCTCTCGGTCGAGCTCGACCCGCGCGGCAACGTCAAGGCCAATACGCTCGACTACCAGACCTCGCGGCCGAACGTGTTCTCCGCCGGCGACATGCGGCGTGGACAATCGCTGGTGGTGTGGGCGATCCGCGAAGGCCGGCTGTGTGCGAGGTCGATCGATACGTTCCTGATGGGAAAGACGGATCTGCCGCGCTGAGATTGGCGCGATCCGACCGCGACAAACACGACTGTCATCGCCCGCGAAAGCGGGCGATCCAGTATTCCACCAGCGGTGGTGATAGAACCGATAGGCTGCGGCGTACTGGATGCCCCGCCTTCGCGGGGCACGACAGCGGTGTGAGTGGTGAGAGCGCAGCTAAAGTCGCATCCACACGAACGCGCCCTCAGCCCTCAATTCTGCAACCTCACCCCCAGCATCACCACCGTCCCCTGCGAACTCGACCCCGCCTGGTTCGAATCCAGGATGTCATGCCGCAGCGTGCCCTTGATCCAGATGTTGCGGTTGAGCTTGTAGATCAGATTGCCTTCGAGCGAGTAGGTTTTGTCGTTGCGGCCCTGGTTCTGGTAGTCGTAGGTGCCGTAGGTGAACTTGCCCACGGCCGTCAGCCAGCGGCGGAAGTCGTGATCGACTTCGACGCCGTAAGTGTGCACCAGCACGCCGGAGGAGCCGGGGATGGTGGTTTCGGCGATCTGCGTGTCGGTAGCGAATTTCACCGTGGTGAGGCCGCTCGCGTTCCAGATTAGCGAGCCCGAGGTGAGGAAGCCCGCGAGCTGGCTGAGGCGCGGGTCGGTATAGCTGCGCGCGGAATAGCCGACCGAGACTTCGCCGGTGAGGATGCGCGAGAACTCAAAGGACGAGCCGATTTTGGCATAGCCGCCGTTTGAATCGCGGAGATAGCCGTTGCGGTCGGCGGCCTGGTCGTGGATTCGGGTGTCGCCCTGGACCTCGACGAAAGGTTTCAGCCCGGGCTTCAGCTCATAGGAGAAGCGCCCGACGCCGCCATACTGGTTGAAGTCGCGGTCGGTGTTACCAAAGGTCGTGCCGTCGGTGAGCTTTGAATCCGTATAGGCGGTGCGGTCCACGGTGGCGCCGGCGGCGACCTGGAAACGATTGAACGTCTGGTCGAAGCCGAAGGTGCCGCCATAGCTGGCATAGATCGGATATTTTTGCAGGCCGGCTTGCACGTTCGGGCTGCCGGGATTGTCGGTGGCGAGCCGCAGGCGCAGCTGCGAGGTCAGCTTGAGATCGCGGTCGACGTCGAGGCGGCCGTCGACATGGCCGGTGAAATCGGGGCGATTGATCTCGACCGGCGAGGGCGAGGCAAAACCGTCGATCGTCGCCGGCATGTTGGTGGTGTAGCCCGAAAACGAGCCGCGCAGATCGGCGACCAGCGCGTGGCGCTCCCAGTCGGACTGCACGAGGAGGTCGGGCGCCACGACATAGACCGGCGAGCCGATCGGCTTTTGCAGACGTGCCGGATTGGTGTCGTAGCCGGTCGAGAGCTCGAGCCCGCCCTTGATCAGAAAACTGCCGGCGTAATCGCCGACCGCGCCGAACGAATCGTCATCGACCTTGAGGCGGCGGCGCAGCGGCTGGCCGGGCACGTTGCCGGCCATCGCCGGCGGCACCGGTGTCTTATGCGCGGTCTCGGATGGCGGCGGCGCGATGCGCGGCGGGCCGAGAGTCCTATCCTGGGCGGCGGGAGGCACGGGCGAGCCGGGGCCAAGCGGGCGCTTCGGTTTCGGCTGGCCGGGATAGAGTTTTGGCTGCTGCCGCTTGCGGTTCAGCGAGTCGTAGCCGGAGCCGCTGGCGCCATTGGCGGCGGGCAGGCCATAGGTCGGGACCTGACCGATGCGTGAGGGGGCCGGCGCCTCCCGGCTCTTGCGCGGATCGGCATTGGGATCGGGCAGCGCCGGCAGCGCGTCCGAGGGCGCCTGCGGCACGCCCGCCGTGCGGCGCGTCGGCAGCGTCTCGGGCGAGGCAAAGCCGCCGCGGTTGGGATTGAACAGGTCGGGCGTGAGGCTCTGGGCAGCCACCGGAGTGCTTCCGAGGACGGTCAGCGCGAGGCAGGGGACGAGACACGGCAAGGCGGCGCGCAGAAACTGCGCGCGTTTGCTCCGGCCCGTGCCTGGAGACGACCCCACGATGTAATAAACTCCAACGAAATCAAACGCTTCCGCGATCGCCCCCGCCGGCCGGCGGGAACCATCGTTAATGGAGTTAAAACAATTATGGTTAATGACCGGTTGAGGGTTTTGGGAGCTCTCGTCGCCTCGCCCGCTGGAGCGTGCTAAGCAGGCGCCAACGGGCGAGCGCCCCTCTCCTCCTGGACCTAAACATGCCGAGTTCGAAACCGCTGATGACCCAATCATCCGGCCCCATCCCCGATAGCGTCGAATCCGCGCTCCGCACGCTGGAGACGGAGAGCGGCGGCATCAACGCGCTTGCCGCGGCGCTGCGCGGCCCGCTCGGCGAGACCTTCGCGAAAGCCGTGGACCTGATCCGTCAGGCAAAGGGCCGTGTCATCGTCACCGGGCTCGGCAAGTCAGGCCACATGGCGCGCAAGATCGCGGCGACGCTGGCTTCGACCGGCACGCCGGCCTTCTTCGTCCACACCGCGGAAGCTGCCCATGGCGACCTCGGCATGATCACCACCGACGACGTCATCATGGCGCTGTCGTGGTCCGGCGAGCAGCCGGAGATGAAGACACTGGTGAATTATTCGGCGCGGTTTGCGATCCCGATGATCGCCGTGACGTCGAACGCGGCGTCTTCGCTCGGACAAGCTGCCGACATCGTGCTCGAGCTGCCGAAGGCGCGCGAGGCCTGCCCGCACAATCTGGCGCCGACGACGTCGACGATGATGCAGGCCGCGATCGGCGATGCCATCGCGATCGCACTGCTCGAAGGCCGCGGCTTTACCGCGCTGGAGTTCGCGCATTTCCACCCTGGCGGCAAGCTGGGCGCGATGCTGAAATTCGTCCGCGACTACATGCGCACCGGCGCGGAGATTCCGCTCAAGCCGCTCGGCACAAAAATGTCGGACGCGGTGATGGAGATGTCGGCCAAGGGGCTGGGCTGCGTCTGCATCGTCGACGATTCCGGCGGGGTCGCAGGCATCATCACCGACGGCGATCTGCGCCGCCACATGCGGCCCGATCTGCTGACGGTGTCGGTCGACGACATCATGACCAGGCAGCCCAAAACCGTGCCCCCCTCGATGATGGCGACCGAGATGATCGAGGTGCTGAACACGCGCAAGATCACGACGCTGGTGGTGACCGAGGCGGACAAGGTGGTGGGTATCGTGCACCTGCACGATCTGCTGCGGGCGGGCGTGGCGTAGGCCCACGCTCTCTCCACCGTCATTGCGAGCGCAGCGAAGCAATCCAGAGTGCCTCCGCGGTGGCAGTCTGGATTGGTTCGTCGCAAGGGCTCCTCGCAATGACGGCGGTTAGACGGTCGGAAACCGCGCCGCGTTCTCCTCCAGAGGCAGCCGCAGCCCGTTCGCCAGATACGACACCGTGCGATAGAAGCCGCACAGCAGCATGACCTCCAAAATCTGCGCCTCGTCGTGATGCGCCGAGAGCGCGGCGAACTCGGCGTCATCGAGCGTCGCGCGGGCGTGCAGCGCGTCGACCGCTGCGATCAGCGCCTGCTCCGCCGGCGACCAGCAGACTGACGTCGCGTCGCCCTGCACGGTCGCACGCACCTCTTCCTCCGTGAGTTTCGCCGGCCCGGCAAAAATCGCGACATGCACGCCCCATTCATATTCGCATGTGTTGAGAGCGCAGGTGCGATCGATGACGATCTCGCGCTGGCGCAATGAGAGTGGACCCGGATCGAGCAACCCGCCGGCGCGGAACTTGTCCCAGGCGCGCGTATGGCCCGCCATCACCCGGAACAGCACCAGCGGCGGCGCGCCGCGCATGATGCGGTCGAATTGTTGCTGGATCTCCGGGGGATAAGGCTGATCGAGCGGGGCGATGCGCGGCATGGCCTGAGACACGGACCGTCTCCGTTGCTACATTTATCGTAGCAGTACGCTACATTATTTGTAGCAATACGCAAGAGGGCGACGATGGCGAAACAGGCAGCATCAGGGAAGGTCCGCGGCTCGCGCACCGGACGGCCGGTCATGGCGCTGCTCGATTTGCTCGGCCGCCGCTGGAGCCTGCGCATCCTGTGGGAATTGCGTGACGCCCCCCTCACCTCCCGCGGCTTACGCACCGCTTGCGACGATGCCTCACCGACGGTGCTGCAAGCGCGGCTGACGGAGCTGCGCGAGGCCGGGTTCGTGGAGCTGGGCGATGGTGGAGGCTACGGACTGACGGCGCTGGGGCGCGATCTGTGCGCGACGTTCATGCCGCTGCACCGGTTTGCGGAGAGGTGGAAGAAGTGAGCTTCAGAGCCAACCGCGCACACTGATCTCCCTTCTCCCCTTGTGGGAGAAGGTGGCGCGAAGCGCCGGATGAGGGGTTTGCCTCAACAAGTTCAGATCAGCATGTGAGGAGACAGACCCCTCACCCGTCTCGTCGCTTTGCGACGAGCCACCCTCTCCCACAAGGGGAGAGGGTAAGAAACTACGCTGCCGCCACCGTCAGATTCACACCGTCCACTTGCACCACCTTCACCCGCGTCCCCGCCGGCGTATCAGGACCTGCCACGCGCCAAACCGTGTCGCCGATGCGCACGGTGCCGTTGCCGTCGATGATCGGCTTCTCCAGCGTGAACTCGCGCCCTAACAGCGCTTCGGTGCGCTTGTTGAGGAAGGGGCTGGCGCTCGCGTCCGGATTCGGCCGGGCGAGGCGGCGCCACACCGGCACGGCGGCTGCCGCGAAGATCGCGAACATCACAAGCTGGATCTGCCAGGATATGGCGACAGCGAACGAGATCAGGCCGACCAGCAGCGCGGCAAGCCCGAGCCAGAACAGGAAGACGCCCGGCGCCAGTACCTCCAGCGCCATCAGGATGAAGCCGAAGATCAGCCAGTTCCAGGTGCCGAGCGTAACGAACATGTCGGTCATGACACGACCTCTTTGAAGTGGCGCATGCCCTCATTACCGCGGTGGCACTGCCGGCGGCGTGGGGCTCGACGACGGCACCGAGCCGCTGCGGCGGGCGGCGGCTGAAGCGGATGCGGCGCTTTCGCCGAACGTCGCCTTGGCGATCTCGCCGATGCCGGCGAGCGAGCCCAGCAAGCTCATGGCCTCCATCGGCAGCATGATGACTTTCTGGTTCGGTGCATCCGCGAACTGGCCAAACGCCTTGATGTATTTGTCGGCGATGAAGTAGTTCAGCGCAGCCACGTCACCCTTGGCGATCGCCTCGCTGACCATTTGCGTCGCCTTGGCCTCGGCTTCCGCCGACCGCTCGCGCGCTTCCGCGTCGCGGAAGGCGGCCTCGCGGCGACCTTCCGCCTGAAGGATCTGCCCCTGCTTGGCACCTTCAGCGCGCAGGATCTCGGACTGGCGCGCACCTTCGGCTTGCAGGATGTCGGCGCGCTTGACGCGTTCGGCCTTCATCTGCCGGCCCATGGCCTCGACGAGATCGGCGGGCGGCACGATGTCCTTGATCTCGATGCGGTTGACCTTGAGACCCCACGGCGAGACCGCGGCATCGACCACGCGCAGCAGGCGCTCGTTGATCTCGTCACGGTGCGACAGCACCTGGTCGAGATCCATCGAGCCCATCACCGAGCGGATGTTGGTCATGGTCAGCACGATGATCGCCTGCTCGAGATTGGCGACCTCGTAGCTCGCCTTGGCCGCGTCAAACACCTGGAAGAAGGCGACGCCGTCCACTGTCACGGTGGCGTTGTCCTTGGTGATCACCTCCTGCTCGGGAATGTTGATCACCTGCTCCATCATGTTGATCTTGCGCCCGACGCGATCGAAATAGGGCACGATCAAATTGAGCCCCGGGCTCAGTGTCTGGGTGTACTTGCCGAACCGCTCGATGGTCCAGTCATAGCCCTGCGGCACCGTCTTCACGCCGGCAATCAGCGTGACGATGACGAGCAAAACCAGAACAATCGCGAAAATGTCGAAACCGCTCATATTTCCTCCAAGGCGGGAAAAAGCCCTTGCCCGCGCTGTCATTGGTCGGGATCGCCACCTTACCGGTTCAGCGGTCGCGACTCACGTCGGCATTGGCGCGATTCTGCACAAGACGTGCGGAGAGGGAACGGTCACGATTATGTATTTGCGAGAGGGCCTTGAAAGCACGGGGCCGCAGACCTAGCGGCGAAAGTTAACGAATCCGGACATGCCGTCCGCCACCGGCGCCCCTATTCGATCACCTCGTTCGCGATTGCGAGCAGGCCCGGGGAAAGCGTGACGCCAAGCGCCTTGGCCGTCTTCAGGTTGACCGCGAGCTCGAATTTGGTGGGGTTCTGGACCGGCAGGTCGGCTGGCCGTGCGCCCTTCAGGATACGATCGATGTAGTTGGCGGCGCGGCGAAGCTGCTCCGCACTGTCGGTGCTGTAGGACATCAGCCCGCCCTCCTCGACGAAGGTGCGGCTCCAGAACATTGCGGGCACGCGCGCCTCACTGATCGCCGCAAGCAGATGCGCGCGATTGGCCATGGTGAAGAAGTCCGGCAGGATTAGCAGGCCGCCGTCTTTCCGCGAGGCCAGCGCCGCAATCGAGGCGGCGTCATGCACCGGCGCGGGTTCGGCCGTCACGTGAAGGGTGCGCGCGGCGTCCTCGATGGTGCGCAGCATCAGCGGCGCGAACGGCGCGGTGGCGGGATTATAGACGATGAGGACGCGGGACAATTTTGGTGTGACCTGCGTCAGCATCTCCAGCCATTTGCCGGCGAGCGGGCCGTCATAATCGGTGAAGCCGGTGATGTTGCCGCCGGGATGCGCGAGGTTTTTGACAAAGCCCTGGCTGACGGGATCGGTGACGACGGCGAACACGATCGGGATCGTCGTGGTGCGCTGGCGCAGTTCCTCGACCGACGGCGTACCGATCGCGAGCAGGACATCGGGTTTGAGCGCGATCAGTTCGTCCGCAAACCGGGCGATGGGGGCACGATCCCCGCCACCACTGCGCCAGTCGATCTTGATATTGTCCCGCTCCTTCCAGCCATCGGCGGCAAGCGCCTCGGCGAGGCGAGCTTGTCCAATCACATCATCGGCGGTGACCGAAAGCACGCCGAGGCGGCGTGTTGGCTGCTGCGCGAGCACCGGGGCCGGCAGCGCGGCGATCATCCCAAGAAGCGCCAGACATTCGCGGCGGTTCATGGGGGGCTCATCAGATCCAGCCCTGAAGCTCGCGCAACACCAGCGTCCGGATCACATCCATGCCGGGTTCGCTGTCGTTGAGACAGGGGATCGCGGAAAAGTCTTCGCCGCCATTGTGCTCGAAAATCTCGGCGTTCTCCTGCGCGATCTCTTCCAGCGTCTCCAGGCAGTCGGCGGAGAAGCCCGGCGTCACCACCGCGATGCGGCGCACGCCTTCTTTGGCGAGCCGCTCCATCGTCTTGTCGGTGTAGGGCTGCAGCCACTCGTCGAATCCGAAGCGGGACTGGAAGGTCAGCAGCAATTTCGTCTCGTCCATGCCGAGTCGGCGGCGCAGGGCCTCGGTGGTGGCAACGCACTGGCCTTGATAGGGATCGCCCTTCTCGACGTAGGTTTTCGGCATGCCGTGGAAGGACGCGACGATCAGCTCCGGCTTGAAGGACAGTGTGGCCAGATGCGTCTCGATCGAGACGGCGAGCGCCTCGATATAGGCCTCGTCCTCGTAATAAGGCGGCGTCACCCGCAGCGTCGGCTGGTTGCGCAGGCGGGCGAGCACGCGGAACACTTCGTCGCAGACGGTGGCCGAGGTCGGGGCGGAATATTGCGGGTAGAGGGGGACGGCGAGGATGCGGTCGCACCCCTTCGCGATCAGCGCGTCGATGCCCGATCTGATTGAGGGATTGCCGTAGCGCATCGCCCAGTCCACCACGACATGGTCGCGGTCCGACAGCGCGGCGGCGAGCTTGTCGCTCTGGGCGCGCGTGATGGTCTTAAGCGGCGACTCGTTCTTCTCGGTGTTCCAGATCTTCAGATAGTCGCGCGCCTTGGCGCGGGGCCGGGTGCGCAGGATGATGCCGTTCAGCACCACTTTCCAGATCAGGCCCTGGTCCTCGATGACGCGGGCGTCGGACAGGAACTCCTTGAGGTAGACGCGCACGCCCGGCGCATCGGCCGTATCGGGCGTGCCGAGATTGACCAGAAGCACGCCGACGCGCTTCGGGGCGGGTTGGACGGCCGGTTTGGCGGCCTCGATGGGGACGACGTTGGTCATGGCTCTGTGGGTCGCGCGTTGGTCCGAACTTGTCAAGATGAGGCCGGAATCGCTAGGGTCGCACCCAAGCGGGAGGGGCTGATGACACTCGCGGAATGGTGCGTTCTTGGAACGCTGCTGCTTTACTTGTCTACGATCGTCGCAATCAAATGGATCAGGTTTCGCGGATTCGACAATTCACGCCCGCGCGATCCGGCTTTCTACGAAGACGCCATCGCACAGCGCGCGCTCGGCGCCCACCAGAACGGCATCGAGACGTTTCCGTTCTTCGCCTTCGCGGTGCTGCTCGCCGAATTCCGGGAGGCGCCCCAGCGGCTGATCGACGAACTCGCCGTGCTGTTCCTGATCGTGCGGATCGCCTACGTGCTGACCTATCTCGGCAACCGCCCGACGCTGCGCTCGATCCTCTTCAGCATCGGCTTTGCGATCAATCTCGGGATCTTCTTCATGCCGATGCTGAAGCGGTTTCTGCCGGTGTGAATTTCTTACCCTCCCCTGGAAGGTAGGCGCGGCATCTACTTCAAAAGCACGTCGTCCGCTCAGCCGCGATGTAGCCGAACAACAGGCCGGCGCCGAACAGCAGCACGAGGGCGGCGGCGCCGAATTCGATGCCGCGCATGAAGAGAGCGCCGCCGCCGTCGCGCCCGGCGCTGAGGCGGCTGGCGATGTCCTTGGCGGAGACGGCGATGATCGCGATGGCTGCGACCGTGATCGCGGTACCGAGCCCCATCAGGAGGGTCGCGGCGATGCCGGCCCAGAACAAGCCCTGGGCCAGCGCGAACACCAGCACCAGGATCGCGCCCGAGCAGGGGCGGATGCCGACGGTCAGGATCGCGCCGAAACCGCGCCGCCAGCCGCCGGGGCCGGCGAGCTCGCTCGGCGTGGGGCCATGGGAATGGCCGCAATGCTCGTCATGAACGTGGTCGTGACCGCCGTGATGATGGGCGTGCCCGTGATCGTGGTCATGATGATCATGGGCATCGTGATGATGGTGATGGCCGTGATCATGGTCGTGCGGCACGCCCGCGATCGCCGGCACCGGCTGGGCCGCCTGGAGCGCGCGGATGAAGGTGCGGCCCTTGACCCAGACCAGCCGCAAACCGAACAGCGCGATCAGTCCGTAGCTCGCGATCTCAATCGCGCCTTCCGCCTTGCACATGGTCCTGGCGGTGGCATTCAGCACCCAGGCCGAGATACCGACGATCAGGATCGCGACCAGCGACTGCATCAGCGCCGAGGCGAACGACAGTGCGATGCCGCGCCGCGCCGTCTCGCGGTTGGCGACGAGATAGGAGGCGATCACCGCCTTGCCGTGGCCGGGGCCGGCGGCGTGGAAGATGCCATAGGCAAACGAGATGAACAGCAGCGTCCACACCGCCGAGCCGTCGGTCTTCGCGGCGCGGATGGTCGACGACATCTGGCGATAGAATTCCGACTGCTTTGCCAAGAGCCAGCCGATGAAGCCGCCGGCCTCGGGCTCGGCCGCCTGCGCAGGGCGCGGCGCGCCAAAGGGATTTTGCGCGAGGAGATCGTGGAGCGCGGCGTCAGTCGCGCCGACGACGAGGAGAACGGCCGTGCAGGCGAGGATCCCACGTGCGAGCGGGGAGAGTTGCGGCTTCAAGGGCAATCCACCGTGATCTTGTTGGCGAACATCATGCCAAAGTTGGCGTTCGGGCCATCCATGAAAGTCTGCTCGTTGAGCTTCTGCGCGGTCGCCGTGCCATCGCTGGGCCGATCAAGCTTCATCTGGCAGCCGGCAGGCGCGCCGACCAGCTTCACCGGGTTGTCCTTGGCCATCTGGAAGTCGATGAAGAAGGAGCGGTCGAACACTTCCAGCATCAGTTGCTTGGGCTTCAGCGGCGTCTTCAGTGGCAAGGTGAAGTGCAAGGTCAGCACCGTGTCCTTGTAGTCGAGATAATAGTCGACCGGCTCGTTAAAGCGCTCCTTCTTGCCGTCGGCTCGCGCAAAGGTGAAGTAGGCATATTCCTTCAGCGACTCGACATTGGTCTGCGCCAGCGGCCCCAGCTCCTCGCGGGTGTAGGCGCCCTTCTTTTTGCTCTCGAGCCCCTGCACCGCATAGGCCGAGAACATGTCGTCGAAGGTCCAGGCGTGGCGAACGCCGGTAATCGAGCCGTCCTCGGCGTAGAGCAATTCGCTGGTCGCGGTGATCCAGACATGCGGATGCGCGCGCGCCGCGCCCGCCGCGAGCGTCATTGCGGCGGCGAGCAGCAGACCGAACAGGCTGCGCATTGAGTGTATCCGAACTGGCAAGATCATGAGCAGCTCACCGAAATCTTGTTGTCAAACAACAGACCGACAGCGACGTTTGCGCCACCCTCTTTGAAGGATTCCTCGCTCGCTTCCTGTGCCATTTTGCGGTCGCGTTCGTTGCCCATCGACGGCAGTAGCCGCACCTCGCAGCCGGCTGGAGCGCCAACCAGCTTGACCGGATGGTCCTTTGCCAGCTGGAAATCTATGAAAAACGTACGATCATAGATCTCCAACAAGACAGCCTTGGACTTCACAGGCGCCTTCAGCGGCAGCGTAAAATGCAGAGTGAGATGATCGTCCTTGTAGTCGTAGAAGTAATCGATCGGCTCTGCGAACCGGACTTTGCCGTTTACCTCCAAGAAAGCTCCGTCCGTTTTCAAGGAGGTGAAGTAAGCGCCTTGCTTCAATGACTCGACCTGAGCCTGCGCCAAAGGCGCCAGCTCCTCGCGGGAGTACGCGCCATCCGTCTTCCGCTGTAGTCCCTGCACTGCGTTGGCCGAGAACGCGCCGTCGAAAGTCCAGGCGTGGCGCACGCCGGTGATCGAGCCGTCCTCGGCGTAAAGTAGCTCGCTCGTCGCGGTAATCCAGACATGCGGATGGGCGCTCGCCGCGCCTGATGCGAGCATCATTGCGGCGGCGAGCAGCCATCCGAACAGGCGGCGCATCGTGCCCATCCCCATCGGCCGTGGCATCCAAACCCGCAGGATCATGGGCACTCCACCTCGATCGGGACGATGAACAACAAGCCGACAGCGACGTTCGCGCCGCCCTCCTTGAAGGTATCCTCGCTCGCATCCTGCAGCAGCTTGCGGTCCCGGTCGTCGCCCGCTGACCGCCGCAGCCATACCTCACAACCGGCTGGCGCACCGACGAGTTTGAGCGGATGCTCCTTTGCCAATCGAAAATCGATGAAAAAGGAACGATCAAAAATAGTCAGACGAACAGTCTTCGCCTTCACAGACGTTTGCAGCGGCAGCGTGAAATGCAGAGTGAGGTGGTCGTCCTTGTAATCGAAGAAGTAATCGACTGGCTCTGCAAACGGGAGCCTCTCGGCGGCCACCCTCAAGAAGGTGAAGTAGGTGTTATCCTTCAGTGACTCGACTTGGGTCTGCGCCAACGGCGTCAGCTCCTCACGGGTATAGGCGCCCTTAGACTTCCCGTGAAGGCCCTGCACAGCATTGGCCGAGAATGCGTCGTCGAAGGTCCAGGCGTGGCGCACGCCGGTGACGCTGCCGTCCTCGGCGTAAAGCAACTCGCTCGTCGCGGTGATCCAGACATGCGGATGGGCGCTCGCCGCGCCTGATGCGAGCATCATTGCGGCGGCGAGCAGCAGTCCAAACAGCGCTCGCATGCGGCTCAGGCCGCCTTGGCGCCGTCGAGCAGACCGCGGCGGCGGAGCAGCGCATCGGGCTCGGGCGGGCGGCCGCGGAAGGCCTCGTAGGCCGCTTCCGGATCGACCGATCCGCCCGAGGAGTAGATGTCGTCGTGGAGCCGTTTGGCCACGGCCGGGTCGAAGATGTTGCCGGCTTCCTCGAAGGCGCCGAAGGCGTCGGCGTCCATCACTTCCGACCACATGTAGCTGTAATAGCCGGCGGCATAGTGATCACCGGAGAAGATGTGGCCGAACTGCGTCGGACGGTGGCGCAGCGAGATCTCCTCGGGCATGCCGATCTTCTCGAGCTCCTTCTTCTCGAAGGCGCGGACATCCTGCGCGGCTGAGGCCGGCTGGGTGTGGAATTCGAGATCGACCAGCGCCGAGGAGACGAACTCGACTGTGGCAAAGCCCTGGTTGAATTTTCGCGCGGCCAGGAACCGTTGCAGCAGATCGTCCGGCAACGGCTCGCCGGTCTGGTAGTGTTTTGCGAACTGCTGGAGCACCTCGGGCCGCTCCTGCCAGTGCTCGTAGAGCTGCGAGGGCAGCTCGACGAAGTCGGTGAACACGGAGGTACCCGACAGCGACGGATAGGTCACGTTGGAGAGCATGCCGTGCAGGCCGTGGCCGAACTCGTGAAAGAGTGTGCGGGCATCGTCGGGCGAGAGCAGCGAGGGCTCACCATTGGCGCCCTTGGCAAAGTTGCAGACATTGATGATGAGCGGCGCGATCTCGCCGTCAAGCTTCTGCTGATCGCGCAGCGAGGTCATCCAGGCGCCGGAGCGTTTTGACGGCCGGGCATAGTAGTCGCCGTAGAACAGCGCCTTGTGCTTGCCGTCCGACCCCTTCACTTCCCAGACCCGCACGTCCGGGTGCCAGGCCGGGACGTCCTTGCGCTCGGCGAAGGTGATACCGAACAGGCGCGTGGCGCAGTCGAAGGCGGCGGCGATCATGTGGTCGAGCGTCAGATACGGCTTGATCGCCGCGTCGTCGAAATTGGCGCGCTGGAGACGGAGTTTTTCGGCATAGAAGCGCCAGTCCCAGGGTGCGAGCTTGAAATTGCCGCCCTCAGTGCTGATCAGCGTCTGCATCTCGTCGCGGTCGGCGAGCGCCCGTGCCCGCGCCGGCTTCCAGACCCGCTCCAGCAGGCCGCGCACCGCGTCCGGCGTCTTGGCCATGGAATCCTCGAGCCGGTAGGCGGCGAAGGTCGGGTAGCCCAGGAGCTTGGCGCTTTCTTCGCGCAGCTTCAGGATCTCGACGATGGTTCCGTTGTTGTCGTTGGCATTGCCGTTGTCGCCGCGCGCGGTGAAGGCCCTGTAGACCTTCTCGCGGAGGTCGCGCCGGGCCGAGCTCTTCAGGAACGGCTCGGTCGAGGAACGCGACAGCGTGATGATGGCCTTGCCCTCCATGCCGCGCTCTTCTGCCGCAGCTTTGGCGGCGGCGACAAAGCTCTCGGGCAGGCCCTGACGGTCCGCCTCCCCCAGCTCCATGAACCATTCCTGCTCGTCGCCGAGCAGATGGTGGCTGAAGCTGGTGCCGAGTTGGGCGAGTTTCTCGTTGATCTCCGCCATCCGCTTCTTGGCCTCCTCCGAGAGACCAGCGCCGGAGCGGTGGAAGCGGGTGTAGGTGCGTTCCAGCAGGCGAAGCTGCTCCGGGTCGAGAGCGAGATTGGCGCGGTTCTCGTGCAGATGGGCGATGCGGCCAAACAGCACGGCGTTCATCATGATCGGATTCCAGTGCCGCGCCATCCGCAAGGAAACCTCCTTGTCGATCTCCAGGATGGCCGGGTTGGAATGCGCCGAGACGAGATCGTAGAAGACGGAGGCGACCTTGCTCAGCAGCTTGCCGGAGCGCTCCAGCGCCGTGATGGTGTTGGCGAAGTCGGCCGCGGCGGGATCGTTGGTGATCGCCGCGATCTCGGCGGAATGGTCGACGAAGGCCTGCTCGAAGGCCGGCAGGAAGTGCTCCGGTTTGATCTCGTCGAAGGGCGGGGTCGCGAACGGCGTCACCCAGGCCTTCAGCAGCGGATTGGTCTCGGAGTCCGTAGTTTGGCGGGGTTCTGACATCGCTGGTCTCGTTTTTTGAGCCTGATTTGTTGGGGCCAGCTATAGCACGCGATGGGGCTTTTTTGGGCCATTTGGCCTTGCTCCCGCCCGCCTTTTCAGGGAGATTGCGGCCCTCGAAGCCACGGACCCCCAACGCCCATGAACGCACCTTCCTCGTCCTCCCGTCAGATCGTCTGGCCGAGCGTCATCACTGTCATAAGCGCCGCCATCCTGATCGGCGCCGAGGTGTTTGGCGCCGCGTTTGCCGGTGGCTGGGCGCTCGCGATCCTGTTCGGGCTCGGCGACCAGGGCACACACATCCTTCAGGCCGTGCTGTTCGCACTCGGCGTGCTGGTGATGACCGCCTTCATCCGCGCAGCCAAGCGCGTCGAGCCGTTCACGAAGCGCGGCTGACGCGTCTTGCGCGACTGAGTCACGCGCACGACACAGAAAACTTAACGCACGTTCATCTTCCGCGTCGCTCGCGCAACACTGCGCAAGCAGATGTTAGGCAATTCTGCTCACAGCCTAAAAAAAATCTTGCGAAGCAGAGTCAAAAGCCTTATGTGCGCTCTTGCCCAATTTCGCACGTGCCTGTGGTCGTGTGTCAGTCGGTAGGTATCCGGACAAGAGGCCGGACAGCCGCCAAGGGGTGAAGAAGCCGAGGGGCTCTTCGGAAGTGCGGAGGTCGCAAGACCCAAGCAAACCCGGAGCGTCCAGCATCTCTCTCAAAGAGATGCCTTGTCGAAGGTGACTTCACTTTTTGCAACCGTGACTGGCAGCCGGAGGCGAACCGGCGCACCCCGCTCTCAACGGGGGACGCGACTTAAAGCAACGACGGATCGGGCTTTTTTGGTCTCTACCGGCATTCCAACGCCGGCGCGGGCTACTGAAAAGGCTTGTCCTTCATTGCCAGGTGTGCGGGCGGGAAACTCTCCCAACCAATCCACGGCAGCACAGTCTGATCTGAGTCTTTGGCTCGTCGCGCCTCCATCGCGCGATCTGGCCGGAGCGCTCTTATCCGACGCAATTTTTTTGAACGGATCCCCGTCGCTGGGCCGTTTAGGAGAGTGCTATGACCGAACGTATTCAGGAATTCCTGCGCAACCGCCGCAGCGAGGGCCAGGACACCGAGCCGTGCCTCGTGGTCGACCTCGAAGTCGTGCGCGACAATTACCAGACCTTTGCCAAGGCGCTGCCCGACAGCCGCGTGTTCTATGCCGTCAAGGCGAACCCGGCGCCGGAAGTGCTGTCGCTGCTCGCGTCCATGGGCTCCTGCTTCGACACCGCGACGGTCGCCGAGATCGAGATGGCGCTGGCCGCTGGCGCCACGCCCGACCGCATCTCCTTCGGCAACACGATCAAGAAGGAGCGCGACATCGCGCGTGCCTTCGCGCTCGGCATTCGCCTGTTCGCGGTCGACTGCACTGCTGAAGTCGAGAAGATCGCCCGTGCCGCTCCCGGCGCGAAGGTGTTCTGCCGCATCCTCTATGACTGCGCCGGCGCCGAGTGGCCGCTGTCGCGCAAGTTCGGCTGCGACCCGGAAATGGCCGTCGACGTGCTCGACGTCGCCAAGGGCCTGGGTCTGGAGCCGTGCGGCATCTCGTTCCATGTCGGCTCGCAGCAGCGCAAGGTGAAGGCGTGGGACCGTGCGCTGGCGATGGCCTCGCAGGTGTTCCGCGACTGCGCCGAGCGCGGCATCAACCTGACCATGGTCAACATGGGCGGCGGCTTCCCGACCAAGTACCTGAAGGACGTGCCGCCGGTCGTCACCTACGGCCGCTCGATCTTCCGCGCGCTGCGCAAGCACTTCGGCAACCAGATTCCGGAGACCATCATCGAGCCGGGCCGCGGCATGGTGGGCAATGCCGGCATCATCGAATCCGAGGTCGTGCTCATCTCGAAGAAGAGCGACGAGGACGAGGTGCGCTGGGTCTATCTCGACATCGGCAAGTTCGGCGGTCTCGCCGAGACGATGGACGAGTCGATCCGTTATGCCATCCGCACCCCGCATGACGGCGCGGACATGACGCCGTGCGTGCTCGCAGGCCCGACCTGCGACAGCGCCGACGTGCTGTACGAGAAGAGCCCGTATCCGCTTCCCGTCACGCTCGAGATCGGCGACAAGCTGCTGATCGAGGGCACCGGGGCCTATACGTCGACCTACTCGGCGGTGGCGTTCAACGGTATCCCGCCGCTGAAGACGTACCACATCTAAGCTGCCTCCATTTCTGAGGCCTGACGAACCCGGGAGCCGGCTTGCCGGCTCCTTACCCATCATTTCGATCTGACGACGTCTTGAGCCGGCGCGCTTCTCGCACGCGGGTTCAAGCGGGGACTGACGCGCCATGACTGCTTTTCGGAAGACACAGGTTGACCTCACTTCGAATGCCGCTCCGTTCGCGATCCGCGCGGAGCGTGCTGCCGACGTTGCGATGCGTGAAGCGCTGCTGGATGCAAGCTTTGGCGACAACCGCCATGGCCGCACCTGCCAGCGCCTGCGCGACGGACGTGCACCTGCCGCAGGCCTCGCCCTGTCGGCTGTGCGCGAGGGGACTCTCGTGGGAACCGTGCGGCTGTGGCACGTCAGCGCCGGAGGCAGGCCCGCTCTGGTCCTCGGACCGCTAGCGGTGGACCCTGCCTGCCGCGAGCTCGGGATCGGCGCCGCGCTGATGCAACAAGCGCTGGCCGCCGCCCGGGCGCGCGGGCATGAAGCCGTAATCCTGCTCGGCGATGCCCCCTATTACGCCCGTTTCGGCTTCACGGGCGAGAAGACCGGCGCGCTCTCGCTGCCCGGCCCGTTCGAGCGCGACCGCCTGCTGGCGGTCGAATTCACCGACGGCGCGCTCGATGGCGCCGAGGGGATGATCGTTCCGACCGGAGCGGCCTTGCCCAAACGGAGGTCGGTTCGCGGCCTCGACGCGCAAGCGGCCTAAGGGATCGCCATCATGGTGACGACCCAAGCCGCGTTAAGCGGCAACGTCCGGCCGCGCCTGCGTCAGCCCCGGTTCGTTTGGGGTTGCGCGAGCCCCGGAAACGCCCTTTAACCCCACGAAATTCCCCTTTCAGTCGAGGCCGAACCCATGTCCCGTCGCCTGATCTCCACCGGCTCTCCCCTCGAGAAGACCGTCGGCTACAGCCGCGCCGTGATCGACGGTGAGTTCGCCTTCGTCGCGGGAACCACCGGCTATGACTACACCACGATGTCGATGCCTTCAGATGTCACGAGCCAGTCACGCAACTGCTTCAAGACCATCGAAGCCGCCCTGAAGGAGGGCGGTTTCGAGATGGCCGACATCGTCCGTGTGACCTACTACGTCACCGACGCGAGCACCATCGATGCCCACTTCGCCGTCTGCGGTGAGGTTCTCGGTGACATCAGGCCAGCGGCGACGTTGCTGGTCGTCACCGCCCTCGCCAAGCCCGAGATGAAGGTCGAAATCGAAGCGACCGCCAAGCGCCGCAGCATCTGAAAAGCGCCGCAGCGCCTGATCCTCCCCCCACCCATTGTCCGCCAGCACGTTCCGGAGAAACCATCCATGAGCCCCACCTCGCAGATCTACGCGAAGATCACCGGTCCCATCGTCATGGTCGGCTTCGGCTCCATCGGCAAAGGCACGCTGCCGATGATCGAGCGGCATCTCGACTACGACAAGTCGCGCGTCACCGTGATCGATCCCAAGGATGAGGGCCGCAAGGCGCATTGCGAGAAGCAGAATGTGCGCTTCATCCAGAAGGCCGTGACCAAAGACAATTATCGCGAGTTGCTGACCCCACTGCTCACCGAAGGCGGCGGCCAGGGCTTTTGCGTCAATCTGTCGGTCGATACCGGCTCGACCGACATCATGGAGCTCTGCAACGAGCTCGGCGCCCTCTATATCGACACCGTCAACGAGCCCTGGCTCGGCTTCTATTTCGATTCGTCGAAGGGCCCGGAAGCGCGCTCCAACTACGCGCTTCGCGAGGTGACGCTGGCCGCCAAGAAGGCGCGCCCCGCGGGCTCGACGACCGCCGTCTCCTGCTGCGGCGCCAATCCCGGCATGGTTTCGTTTTTCGTCAAGCAAGCGCTGCTCAATGTCGCCGGCGATCTGAAGCTCAATGCCCCCAAGCCGAAGACCAAGGCCGAATGGGCGGATCTGATGCGGCAGGCCGGGATCAAGGGCGTCCACATCGCAGAACGCGACACCCAGCGCTCGAAGAAGCCGAAAGATCCCGACGTTTTCGTCAACACCTGGTCGGTGGAAGGCTTTCTGTCGGAAGGCGTGCAGCCGTCCGAGCTCGGCTGGGGCACCCATGAAAAATGGATGCCCGAGAATGCGCACACCCACGAAGCCGGCTGCGGTGCTGCCATCTATCTGATGCAGCCCGGCGCCAACACGCGCGTGCGCACCTGGTGCCCGACCCGCGGCGCGCAATATGGCTTCCTCGTCACCCACAACGAATCGATCTCGATCTCCGATTACTTCACGGTGCGTGACGCATCGGGCAAGGCGGTCTATCGGCCGACCTGCCACTATGCCTATCATCCGGCTGACGATGCCGTGCTGTCGCTGCATGAAATGTTCGGCCGCGCCGCCAAGATGCAGGAAAAGCACCACATCCTCGATGAGAACGAGATCGTCGACGGCATCGACGAGCTCGGCGTGCTGCTGTTCGGCCATGACAACAATGCCTATTGGTACGGCTCGCAGCTTTCCATCGAAGAGACCCGCAAGCTCGCGCCCTATCAGAACGCCACAGGCCTGCAAGTGACCTCCGCCGTGCTCGGCGGCATGGTGTGGGCGCTGGAAAACCCCAGGGAAGGCATCGTCGAAGCCGACGAGATGGATTTCGATCGCCTGCTGGAAATCCAGCTGCCCTATCTCGGCCCGGTGAAGGGTTTCTACACCGACTGGACGCCGCTGACGGATCGTCCGGGACTGTTTCCGGAAGACATCGACACCAGCGATCCCTGGCAGTTCAGGAACGTGCTGGTGCGGTGAACCGCACTCTTCGTCATGGCCGGGCTTGTCCCGGCCATTCACGTCTTGGCAGCCGTCAAGAGAGAACGTGGATGCCCGGGCCTTCGCCTCGCCGAAGCGGCTTCGGCCGCGCAGGCGGGACAAGCCCGGGCATGACGATCAAGCGCAGTGTCGCTTGATCGTTACTTCGCCAGATAATCGAACGCCACGCTCCCGAGCCCCAGCGTCAAATCCACCTTGAAATGCAGCGCTGAGACGATCTCGCGCACCGGCAGCCTGGCGACGTCGGCCAGCGCGTGAGGAAACAGGCCGAGCGCGGCCGGGCCGGTCCAGGCTTCCTTCAGCGTGACGTCCTCGAGATGGAAGCGCACCAGTTCGCAGATCCGGGGGCTGCCGTCGACATGCGGGATGATCTTCAAAATGAAGTTCGGGGTCTTCAGGCTCTTGACGACCGCGTCATGATCGGCCGGCCGGTATTTGTAGCCCATGGTGGCGCTGGCGCAGAGCACCGAGCCGTAATGAAGCGTGCCGACCAGTGTATCACTTTCGACTTCGATCTTCGGCCTCGCGAGCTTCTTCGGAAACCCCCAGAGTTCGCGGCCTCCGGCGATCGGCCCTTCGTCGTCCAGATACATCGCATGGGTATAGCCGCCCTCCTCACCGTTGAAACGGACCGGGATCACCTGGCCGGTTTCGGTGTAATCGCCGAAGCCGGTCGAATCGGGCATGCGGATGAATTCGTATTTGACCAGCGGCTCGACGACCTCCAGCGGCTCCGGCACCACAGCGGCCAGCGCCTCGAGATCGGTCCGGTAGGTGATGATGAAATATTCGCGGTTGAAAAAACGATAGGGCCCCGGCGGAAACGAGGGGCTGGTGAGCGGCATCGAGTAGGCGGTTCGCCGGACGTCATCGATCTTCATGATTGGACCTGCCTGTCGTTCTGAACGAGGCCGGCAGTATGGGACAGCCGCGTGACACAAGCGAGATCGTAAAGGCGGCAGCGCGTCGGCGCCGCGACGCGATCGCGTCGCCCAGGAAGGACGGAGCTACTTCTCCTTGATCGGCGGGGCGATCTTCTCGGCCGGCGCTGGCGGCAACGCGGGCCTAGTGGCTGCGCCTTGGGTCTGCGGATCGGGCCGCGCGGGCTCGGGCGCCGGCGTCGTCGGCCGCTCGCCGCCGGGCTTGGCCTCCGCGGGCGCCTTGCTCTGGTCGTCGGACGGCGTGCCCTGGAGCGGCTGCGTCGCCTGCGCCAGCTCCATCCGGCTTTCGGCGCGGATTTGCGCCAGTGACATCATTGATACCGCGATGCCGGCTGCGAACAGCGAGCAGGCAATTGTCAGGTCGAGCTTCAGTCTGCGCTTGTCATCCTGGCCGGGCATGTCGATCACCGCCTTTGTCCGCGGGATCAACGAACTCGCGCGGCCGCGGTTCCGTGCCCGATAAGGCTGGAACCGCAAGCGCTCAGTCGGTGGTGCTGACTTCCCAGGTGGCGTGGCGCACGCCCGGCAGGTGCTGGAGGTCGGTCGCCACCGCGTTCAGCTCGTTCGGATCGACCGCGGTCGCGACCAGTTTTGCGACAATCTCGATCAGATCGTCCCCGGTCTCAACCACGTCGATATCGGCCACTGGATATTTCGCG
This sequence comes from Bradyrhizobium sp. OK095, assembly GCF_900109945.1. Classification (GTDB taxonomy): domain Bacteria; phylum Pseudomonadota; class Alphaproteobacteria; order Rhizobiales; family Xanthobacteraceae; genus Bradyrhizobium. The sequence goes on along the minus strand of NZ_FOBX01000015.1, from coordinate 137,400 downwards.
TCCTCGAGCTTGTCGACCAGCCGGTCGCGCATGTCGGGCAAGGCGTCCGGCGCGACCGCCAGCTTGAAATAATAGGTCGCCTCCGACGTCTTTTCATTCAGCGGAATGCGGTTGATCGCGTTCACCAGCGGGCGCAGCAGCGTGTTGCCGGCAATGACGAACACGGTCAGCGCGGCCGCCTGGGCGACCATGTCGGCACCGGCGCAGGAGCCGACGGCGGCGGAGGCCCACAGCGTCGCCGCGGTGTTGAGCCCGCGCACGTCCATGCCCTGCTTCATGATGACGCCGGCGCCGAGGAAGCCGATGCCTGAGACGACGTAAGAGATCACCCGCACCGCACCGTCCGAGCCGGTCAGGTGCATGGCGAGGTCGACGAAGGCGGCAGCCCCGACCGCGACCAGCACGTTGGTGCGCAGGCCCGCGGTCCGCTGCCTATATTGCCGCTCGGCGCCGATCAGCGTGCCCAGCACGAAGGCAGTGAACAGGCTGACCAGCGTGTCGGCGAAGTCGGCAATCTGGAAGGTCGTCAGAAACCGCATAGAACCCTATACGGTCAGAACGATGACAGATCAAAGCTCCAGAAGACCGCCGTCGCCATTTTCATCGGCGAACGCCAGCAGCGTGCCTTTGGCGTTCCACGCCAGCGCAGCCACCGGCGGGGTGCCGTTGCGGCGGACCAGGATCTCCGCGCCGTCCTCCAGCCGCACCATCAGCACGGTGCCGTCGCTATAACCGGCGGCGAAGATGTCGTTCTTCGGGTGGCAGGCGACGACCGAGACGCGGGCCTGGAGCGGCGCGAGCATCGCAGGCTCCTTGCCCATCGGACCGTCCTTGCTGGCGAACGGCCAAATGATGACGGTGTCGGCGCCCGAGGTCGCCAGCCCCTTGCCGCCCGCGCTCCAGGACATCGAACGGACGCGACCGGGATAGCCGGTCATGCGCATGTGCCTGTTGTCGGCGAGCCGCCAGCCGTGCAGCGCCGATTCGTGCATGGTGGTGACCAGGAATTTGTTGTCCGGACTAAAGGTGACGCCGAGATGCGAGCCGGCCCAGGGCAGGAATTCGGCCGATCCCTCCATGTTCGGAAACCACAGCGTCGCGCCGTTGTAATGCGCGATCGCGAGCCGCAGGCCTTTTGGCGCGAAGGCGAGCCCGCCCACGGTCGAAGGCACCTCAAGCGACTTCCCTTCGTTCTTGCCGCTCTTGACGGTCGCGACCTTGCCAGCCGACCAGGCGAAGGCTCCGTCGGGATGCAGTGCCACCGCGTCGATCCAGCGCCGCTTCGGATCGGTGGCGAGCAGCGTCACCTCGCCCTTGGCGTCGAGCGCGACAACTTTACCGTCGTCGCCGCCCATGATGAGGCGCTTGCCGTCGGAGGCAACTGAGAGAATGCCGCCGCTATGAACGGCGACCGTGGAGATCTCGCCCTTGGCGTCGACGAAGGCGACATTCTCCTCGGCGCCGACGAAGGCGGCGCGGGGGCCAAGGAAATGCGCCGAGGTCACGCCCATGCCGAGCGTAACCGGCTTGACGCGGTCGGTGACGGAAACGATCGAGGCGGAATCGGGAGCCGGCGTGAACTCTTTCATCACGAGACGATGCAGCTCTCGAAGCCCGTGCGAATGAGCTCTTCCGGCAATTCGCGGCCGATGAAGACGAGGCGGCTCTGGCGCGGCTCGCCGTCCTTCCACTTCCGCTGATGGTTGCCCTCCAGCATCATATGGACGCCCTGGAAGACGTAGCGATCGTCATCGTCGTGGAAGGCGAGGATGCCCTTGGAGCGCAAAATCTTGCCGCCCTCGACCTGCACCAAATTCTGGAGCCAGGGCATGAACACGTTGGGATCGAGCGGCTTGTCGGTCTTGAGCGACAGCGACTGCATGTCCTCGTCGTGATAGTGCTTCAGGCCGTGGCCGTGATCATGGTGGTGGTCGTGGCCGTGATGATCATGGTCGTGGCCGTGATCGTCGGCATTGAGAAAGTCCGGCTCGATGTCGAGAATGCGGTCGAGGTCGAACGCACCGCGATCGAGCACGTCGGCCAGCGCCACCGAGCAACGCTCGGTGCGATGCAGCTTGGCATAGGGGTTGATGGCGCGGATGCGGGCCTCAACCTCGGCAAGCTCTCCCTTGGTGACGAGGTCGGTCTTGTTCAGCACGATCACATCGGCAAAGGCGATCTGGTTCTTGGCCTCGGGCGCGTCCTTGAGCCGGTCGGACAGCCATTTGGCGTCGGCGACCGTGACGACCGCGTCGAGCCGCGCGTTCTTCTGCACGTCCTCGTCGACGAAGAAGGTCTGGGCGACGGGCGCGGGATCGGCAAGGCCCGTGGTCTCGACGATGATGGCGTCGAACTTGCCCTTGCGCTTCATCAAACCGTCCATGATGCGCACGAGGTCGCCGCGCACGGTACAGCAGATGCAGCCGTTGTTCATCTCGAACACTTCCTCATCGGCGCCGATGATGAGGTCGTTGTCGATGCCGATCTCGCCGAATTCGTTGACGATGACGGCGTATTTCTTGCCGTGATTTTCCGACAGGATGCGGTTCAACAGCGTCGTCTTGCCGGCACCGAGATAGCCGGTCAGGACGGTCACGGGAATTTTCTGGGAGGTCGCTTCAGACATAACTACTCCGGGGTCGGGCTTTTCCGCGCGACACACGGCGGGGTGGCCCCCTGCCCTAGTGGTCAAGCGCGCTGGTCAGGGCCTTTATATTGTGCCTGACCATATCAATGTAAGTGGGTGCAGGCCCCTTTTCGCCGGTCAAACCGTCCGAAATCAGGGTCCCGCCGACCTTTGCGCCCGTCTCGGCCGCAATCCGCCGGATCAGCCGGTCGTCGCTGATATTTTCGAGAAATACCGCCGGGATTTTTTGGGTCCTGATCTGACCGATGATGCCCGCAATATCCCGCGCGCTGGGCTCGGTTTCCGTGGAGACGCCCAGGGGGGCCACGAACTGGACGCCATATTCGGCGGCGAAATAGCCGAAAGCATCGTGGGTCGAGATCACCTTGCGCCGCTCCGGCGGGATCTTGGCCACGGCATCCCGGACCTCGCGATCGAGGGCTTCGAGCTCTTCCAGATAAGCTTTTGCCTGGGTGCGGAAGAACTCCGCATCATCCGGGTCGGCCGCGGCCAGCGCATTGGCGATGTCGGTCACATAAACCCTGGCGTTGGGGACGGATTGCCAGGCATGGGGGTCGGCGGCCGAGCCGAGCTTCAGCGGCGCAATGCCGGCGCTCGCGGTGACGACGGTCGCCTTGCTGCCGGAGGATTGCACGAGGCGCGGCAGCCAGCCTTCGAGGCCGAGCCCGTTGACGATGACGAGCCTTGCATCCGCGATCCGCTTCGCGTCGCTTGGCGCGGGCGTGTAGACGTGGACGTCGCTGTCGGGGCCGACCAGCGTCGTGACATTGACCCGATCTCCCCCAACAGCGCGGACGAAATCGCCGAGAATCGAGAAGCTCGCGACGACATTGAGCCGCTCCGCCGCGTGCAGCGGCGAGGCGATGAGCAGAAGCACGCAAAGCAGGAGACGCCGCATCGTCACGCTTCCAGATGCCGGCCGGGAAACAGCTGCCTGACAACGCCACCGACGCGGCCGAACAGGACGGAGACGATGTAGAGTCCACTCGCCACGAGGATGATCGCAGGCCCGGACGGCACGCGCGTCTGGAACGACACCACGAGGCCAGCATAACCGGAGACGGCGGCCGCGACGACCGCAATGCAGATCATGACGGTGAGATCGCGCGACCAGAACCGCGCAATGCCGGCCGGCAGGATCATCAGGCCGACGGCCAAGAGCGTGCCGAGCGCCTGAAAGCCGTTGACGAGGTTGATCACGACCAGCGCGAGGAAAGCGAGATGCGCAGGTCCCCCGGCGCGGCTCACGGTGCGCAAGAACAAGGGATCGACGCTCTCGATCACCAGCGGGCGATAGATCACCGCGAGCACCAGCAACGTCACCGTGGCGTTGAAGGCGACCACCAGCAGGGTCTGGTCGTCCATCGCGAGGATGTTGCCGAACAGCACGTGCAGCAGGTCGATATTGGTGCCCTTGATCGAGACGATGGTGACGCCCAGCGCCAGCGAGGCCAGGTAGAACGTCGCCAGCGACGCGTCCTCCTTCAGCCCGGTCGAGCGCGCGACCACGCCGGCGAGGATTGCCACCGCAAAGCCCGCGATCAGCCCGCCCGCCGTCATCGCAAACAAATTGAGGCCCGAGAGCAGGAAGCCGACGGCCGCGCCGGGCAGGATCGCGTGCGCCATGGCATCGCCGACGAGGCTCATCCGCCGCAGCATCAGGAACACGCCGATCGGCGCCCCCGCCAGCGACAGCGCGATCACGGCGGCTAGCGCCCGCCGCATGAACTCGAATTCGGCGAACGGACCGATCAGCGCGTCATAGAGCATCTGTGATCATGCCGCCTGCGAGTGCCCATCATCGCCTGCGCAGGCCGTCGCGCTGTCGTCGAACGCCTCGCACATCCGCATCGCGACCATCAAATTTTCCGGGGTCAGCACCTCCGCCGTCGGTCCCCACGCCACGGGGCCGCGCGCCAGCACCAGCGTCTCGCTGAAATGGCTACGCACCATCTCCATGTCGTGAAGTGCTGCGAGCACGGTGCGGCCCTCGCCGTGCCAGTGCTTCACCAGCGCGAGCAGGTCAGTTGTGGTTTTGCTGTCGATCGCGTTGAAAGGCTCGTCGAGCACGATCAGGCGCGCATCCTGGAGCAACACGCGCGCGAACAGCACGCGCTGCATCTGGCCGCCCGAGAGCGTGCCGATGGGTCGGTTCTCAAAACCGTTGAGACCCACGGACGCGATCGCGCGGAGAATCTTTTCGCGCGCCGCCTTGCCGATGCCGCCGAACAGACCGGTGCCGCGCCATAGCCCGGTGCCGACGAAGTCGTACACCGAGATCGGGAAGCTGCGGTCGATCTCCGCGCTCTGCGGCAGATAGGCGATATCGCGGCTATCGAGCCCGCCGAGATGGATGCTGCCGTCGAGCGGCTTCAGGATGCCGACGATGCCGCGCAGCAGCGTCGACTTGCCGGCGCCGTTCGGACCGATCACGGCGACCAGCGCGCCGGACGCAACCTCGCCGTTGAGATGATGGACGGCCGGGTGGCGGTCATAGCCGAGCGTGACATTGTGGAAATGGACAGCCGACATGGTCACCTCATCGCCAGGAAGACGACGCCCCAGAGCACGGCGCAGACGGCCAATGCGGCCGACAGGCGTGCTGCCAAGGTCATGCGCAGGATCGACCATGGTGCGTCCTGGGCCGGATGCGGCGAGGCCGCGTCATGCACATGGGCGTGGCTGTGATCGTGTCCGTGCGAATGCCCGTGGTCGAGGCCATGAGCATCGTCGTGATGATGGGGGTGAGACGCGGCGGGAACCATGCCAAGGACGTTATATTATAACATTACGCCTGTCCACGGCCGGCTCAGGGCTTGCCAATCACCATCGCGATGGCGGCGGCCACGAACGGAAAGGGCACCGACACCGCACAGCGGAACCAGACGAAACGGGCCGGCATGAACGGGATTTCCCACAAAATCACCCGCTGGAAGGCAAACAGCGCCCAGGCGACGACATAAGCGACCACCTGCGGCACCCCGCCGCCCGACTTCAGCGCCACCGTACCGATGGAGAAGCCGATCACCGGGCCGCCGGGCGTGGCGGCACCGGCGACCACGGCGGTCGCAACCCCGAGCCAGCCGCTGTCCGGGCCAAGCCAGCCGGTGATCACCTCCTGGGGGATGATGGCGGCGATGTAGCCGGAGCCGATCACACCCAGCGCGATCCGCGGCACGATGTTGATGAAGTCCATCGAACCTTCGCGCAGCGAGGCCTTGAACACCGGAGGACCGCGGCGGAAGGCAATCAGGCCGACGCCGAAAACCGAGCCCCACAACAGGATGTCGATGAAAAGTGCTGCGCTCAATTCTCGTCGTCCTTCGCAGCCGGCGTCGGATAGAGCCGGACATAGACGAAGCGGCCGAGGCTGCCTGCGAGCACCGGCAGCGGCAGCGAGATCAGGATCCGCCACAGCGTGAAATCGGTGCCCATGATCGGGATTTCCCAGGCGACTGCCCGGCCATAGCCGATCAGGGTCCAGCTCACGACCATGGCGATGGTGGCGCCGAAATCGGCGCCGACCGCGAGCAGCGCGCTCGCGACCGGATAGGCGGTGAAGGGGCCGCCGGGCAGGATCGCGCCGAAGGCGGTGCCGATCAGAAGGCCCTTCAGGCCAGATTTCGGCCCGAGCGCGCGAGAGACCTTTTCGTGCGGCAGGATCTCGGAGATGAAGGCGCCGAGCAGGCAGCCGGCCAGTACGCGCGGCAGGATGCCGCCGAACAGGGAGAGATCGTGGGTCAGAATTTCGAGAACGCCGTCGGTGCCGTCACGCCGCCAGACCAGCGCCGCGCTCACTGCCACCAGCACCGCGATCATGATCGTCGACCAGCCGATCGGCTTGCGGACGCGTCCCGGCCGCGGCTCGGACTCCGCGTCCTCGGCAGGCGCCGGATTGTTCGGGGAAGGTTCTGACAATTTCCGTGGGTCGGCTGGAAGGGAGGCCCTTTCTGATTAAGGGCGGCGCCCGCGTCATGCAAACGGAACGATCACAGGTCGATACGCGCACTGCGCAGGACTCATTCGGCGAATTCCGCACAGCAAAAAGGCGGCCGCAAACGCGACCGCCTTTCTCGATTTCGTCAGTCCGAGGGCGGCGACTTACGCCTTGTCGAACAGGGACTCGACGTATTCCCAGTTCACGAGGTTTTCGACGAACGCCTTGAGATAGTCGGGACGACGGTTGCGGTAGTCGATGTAATAGGAGTGCTCCCAGACGTCGCAGCCGAGGATCGGGGTGGCGCCGTGCACCAGCGGATTCTCGCCGTTCGGGGTCTTGGCGATCTCGAGCTTGCCGTTCTTGACCTGGAGCCAGCACCAGCCCGAGCCGAACTGGCCGACGCCGGCCGCCTGGAAGTCGGTCTTGAATTTCTCGAAGCCGCCGAGGTCTTCGTTGATCTTCTTCTCGAGCTTGCCCGGCAGCTTGGTGCCGCCGCCGTTGGGCTTCATCCAGCTCCAGAAGTGGAGGTGGTTGTAGTGCTGGCCGGCATTGTTGAACACCGCGGGGTTCTTGCCGAACGAGCCCGTGACGATCTCCTCAAGGGATTTACCTTCCCATTCGGTGCCCTTGAGCGCGTTGTTGCCGTTGGTGACATAGGCCTGATGATGCTTGTCGTGGTGGAATTCCAGCGTCTCCTTCGACATGAACTGGCCGAGGGCGTCATAGGCGTAAGGGAGTGGGGGCAGCGTAAAGGTCATGGGTTGTTGTCCGCGACTGATGGGGAACGAGGCTTAACGGTCACCCCTTATAGAAGGTTCCGCGGCCGTTAAATACCTCTGAATTTGCGAAAACGCGTGATGGGATCGCTTGGCCGGATTACTTAAAATCGTCGCAGCATGCGCTGGTTCGTCAGCCCTGCGGTTCGTCGTAAAATATCATTGCCTTTGAAGCGCTTATGACAGAACGAATGCTTCACGGAGCGGGGCTGCGAAAGGCAGAACGATGAGCATCGAGATCGACATTTTGAACGGCGACGCCTCGTGGCGGATCGCGGAGCCGCTGCATCAGGCGGTCTGGGGACCGCACATGGTCGCGGATAAGCCCTGGGCTCATGTCAAATGGGCCAATGCCGATTTGCGCGTGCTGATCGAGACGCCCGAGGACGGCCTCGTCTGCCACGTCGGCATCTATTTTCGCACCGTCATCTGGAACGGGCAGAAGGTCCATGCCGGCGGCATCGGCGGCGTCTGCACCCGCGAGGACCAGCGCGGCCGCGGCTATGCGACCATGGCGATCGACGCAGCCGTGCACACCATGCGCGCCAACGAAGCCGTCCGCTTCGCGTTGCTGTTCTGCGAGCCGCACAATGTCGCGTTCTACCAGGCCCGCAGCTGGCTGCCCTTCAACGGCGAGGTCTATTGCGAGCAGCCGGAGGGGCGGATCCGTTTCACCGACATGGCGCCCTATGTCTTCAACATCGTCCGCGCGCCGACGCTCGGCACCATCGACCTCTGCGGTCTGCCCTGGTGAGCCCTGCGTGACGACTGGCTGGCGTGGGCGCAGACCACCCGGTAATATGTCGATCATCATCTGATATTCCGCTCGGTGAACATGACGATCGACGCCCCGATAGACGCCGCCCCGCCGCATGCACCGGTTGCCTCCCCCATCGCCAGCCTGCTGACCGCGCCGATCCTGCCGACGCTGCTGCGGCTCGCGATCCCCAACATGATCGCGATGGTCGGCAGCACGCTGGTTGCGATTGCAGAGACCTCCTATATCGGCCGGCTCGGCACCATTCCGCTGGCGGCGATCGCGCTGGTGTTTCCGTTCGCGATGCTGACGCAGATGATGAGCGCGGGCGCGATGGGTGGCGGCGTCTCCTCCGCGATCAGCCGCGCGCTCGGCGCCGGCGACCATAACCGCGCCGCGACGCTGGCGCTGCACGCCGCCATCATCGGCCTTTGCGGCGGACTGTTCTTCACGGTAATGATGCTCGCCTTCGGCCGCAGCTTCTTCACGCTGCTTGGCGGCCGTGAGCGCGTGCTCGAGGAAGCCTGCGGCTATTCACAGATGCTGTTTTCCGGCGCCATCGCGATCTGGCTCGTCAACACGCTGGCCTCGGTGATCCGCGGCACCGGCGACATGCGCCTGCCTTCGATGATTCTGATCGGAACCAGCGTGATCCAGATCGCGCTCGGCGGCACGCTGGGGCTCGGCCTGTTCGGCGTGACACAATTCGGCATGCCCGGTGTCGCCGCCGGCCAGCTGATCGCCTTCAGCTGCGCTGCAATCTTCTTCCTCTGGTATCTGTTGTCCGGCCGCAGCCGGTTGCCGCTGAAGATCCGCGCCTTCCATTTCGAGCGCGTGATGTTTCTGGACATTCTCAAAGTCGGCGCCGTCGCCTGCCTGTCACCGCTCCAGACCGTACTCACCATCCTAATCTTCACAAAAATCCTGGCGACCTTCGGCACCGAGATGCTCGCCGGCTACGGCATCGGCTCGCGGCTGGAATTCTTGCTGATCCCGATCACCTTCGCCTTCGGCATCGCCTCGGTGCCGATGGTCGGCATGGCGATGGGCGCCGGCCAGATCAAGCGCGCGCGGCGTGTGGCCTGGACCGCGGCTGCGGCCTCCGGACTCACCGTCGGCCTGATCGGGCTCGTCATCGCGCTCGATCCCGCCTTGTGGACGTCGCTCTTCACCAGCGATCCCGGCGTCACCGCCGCCGCGCACAGCTATTTCCATTGGGCTGGCCCGGCCTTCGTGTTCTTCGGCATCGGCGTGTCACTCTACTTCTCCTCGCAGGGCGCGGCGCGCGTCGGCGGGCCGGTACTGGCCTCCACCGCGCGGCTTCTGATCGTCGCGATCGGCGGCGTCGGCCTCATGATGGCCCAGGCGCCGGCCTGGACATTGTTTGCCCTGGTCGGCGGCGCCATGGTCGTGTTCGGGCTTTCGACCGCAGCCTCGGTCGCCTTTGCGCGCTGGGGCAAATGAGCGCAGGCAGATAGACGCCGGCAAGCAAGCGCAGGAATGTGATTCCATCCAGCGTTGCACTATCCTACCGGGCTGCTATGGAGGCGCCTCCATTCCGGGGCTCTCTCCATGACATTCAGATTCGCCGCTCTCATCCTCATTCTGGCTGCACTGTTCGGCACGACTTCCGCCCAAGCGCAGAGCGCCGACGGGACCTGGCTGACCCAGGCCGGCGATGCCCGCGTCAAGATCAGCAAATGCGGCGCCGGCATCTGCGGCCAAATCGTCTGGCTGCGCGAGCCCTATGACACCGCGACCGGCCAGCCCGCCACCGACAGCAAGAATCCCAATCCCGCAATCGCCAAGCGGTCGATGATCGGCCTGCCGCTGTTCAGCGGCATGCAGCCGTCGGGGCCGAACAAATGGTCGGGCCAGATCTACAATGCCGACGACGGCAGCACCTATGCCAGCAGCGTCAGCGTGACAAATGCGGATTCGCTGCGGGTCGAAGGCTGCGTCGGCGCGCTCTGCGGCGGTGAGACCTGGACCCGCGCCGGGCGCTAGCTCGCCCCCGCCATCATCGCCTTCAGCGCCGTCGCCGCCGAGGCATAGCCGCCTCGTGCGCCATCGATGAAGTGGACGTGGTCGCTGCGCAGCGCCGACGGCGTGAAGCAGGTCATCATCGCAGCATCCTGCGGGTAAAGGCCGTAGCGTACGATGCCGTCGCGCGCGGCGGTCGCGAGACGATCGCTGAGGGCGCGTTCGAGCTGCGGCGTGCAGTCGAGGATCATGCGCAGGCCGTCGTCATATTTGCGGAAGTCCGAGTTCTCGACCACCTGGCGCTTGTAGACGTTGGGCACGAAGCCGCCGATGTTGAGATCGAAACGCATGATCAGATAGACGAACAGCGTGTAGGCCAGCACGCGGGCGCGGCGCACGACCAGCGGACCGCCGCGCTTGGTGCGGGCTTCATACTCCAGCCCCTGCGGCGGCCAGGTCAGCGGCGGCCCCTGCAGCGGCACCGGGCGGCCACCATCGGGGCTGCGCTCGACGAGGTGGATGATGTCCTCGATGACTTTCCGGAAAGCGTGCGGGTCGGCGCCGCGCGCCGGCATCACCAGCACCGACAGGATCAGGCCGCGCGCGGCCGGCATCACCTCGAAGCGGCAGGACAGGCCGGAGAGGTCGGGCTGCGTGCCGTCGGGCGCCTCGGCGACCGCGAACTCGCCGCGCTTCATCGCGGCGTCGGCCCAGGCGAGCCCGCCGCCGGAGAACATCGCATAGGACAGATTCGCCGACGGACCGAAGCGCGCGACGCGCACGTCGAGCCCCTGCGCACGGATGGCGCGCACCGGCACTAGCGCAACGCGCATCTCGAGATCGAGATCCTCCCGCACCCAGGTCGCGGTCGCGGCCAGCGCCTCGCGCGCGGACTCGAGATCGGACGGCGCAACCGCAAAGCTCGCGCCGTCGCCGCCGAACACGAAGGGGAATTCCCGTCCCTCCAATGCGTTCGTCACTGCCGCGATCACGGCGGCACCGGCCATGTTGACCGCCTTGTAGCGCTGCGCCGCGATCGCCTTGGTGGAATCCACGATGTCGGCGACGCCGATGCTCCAATCGTCCGGCAGCGGCGCATAGAGCGCGGGCTCCATCAGGCTGGTGAAGCCGCGGAAGACGGGAATGCTGCCGTAGAAGGATTCGCCTGATGTCATCGGGTGATGCCGAATGGTTGGGACGGGTGTCCGAATGAAATACGTGGCAGGATCGATCCGGGTTCGCCAGGCGGCGTGCCCCTGCAATCTTTGGCCGAAACCGGCCCGGACAACAAGATGAGGCCGCGCCGCAATGCCGCAGCTCGTCATTGATCGGCGTCAAAGAGCCGGCCGGGAGAGCCACTAGGATTGCGGACGGCTCCAGGGGCTACGCGGGATGATCGAGGTGTCCGACTTCGGCAGCAAGGACTCTACCGGCCCGGTGCGCCGGCGCACAGGGCTTGACCCGATCAGCGCGGTGAAGATGCCGGAACGACTGACCAATGCTGTCGACGCCTGGGCCGAAGCTCATCACCTGACCCGCTCGGATGCGATTTCCAGGCTGGTCGAGCTGGGCCTGAAGATCGCCCCCACCGCGCCGGCATCGGAGCACACGACCGCATCGGACGCCACGCGGATCGAAGAAATTGCAGTGCACGAGATCGAGGGCCTGCTCGATCCCGCATTGCCGACGGACGAACGCGAACGCCGCATCCGCCGCCTCACCGACGGGCCGCCGGAATTCTCACATCAACGAATTGACCTGCCAAAGCAACGGACGTGAGCGCCGATACACGCTAGTGTAGCTTCTCGTCCTCACGCTTGCGCAGCGCGGATGCAGGCGCGTCGTGGCAGCCGACCAGCCGCACGAATTGCTGCGGATACATCTCGTGACCATGATCGCCGGAATTTTGATGCGCCATCGGCGGGCAGCGGACGTCATCCGGCTTCGCGCGCGACGGTTCGGTCCGGCCTTGATTTGAAGCGGTCATGTCTGGCGTGCTCATGGACTGCTCCCTGTCGATTGGGGCAGATCGATTGACGTATCCCAATCGATTACGACGCATCTTACGACCTAATCCGGTGAAATGACATTGAGCCGGATCAACTCAATTGTGGCGGCGGAGTTCCAGTTACGCCGTGTTGCCCGCGTCGATCGTGAACACGGTACCGGTCACGTTGCGACCGCCCTCGCCCAGCAAATATTCCACCATGCGCGCGACGTCATCGGTCTCCGGAAGACGGCGCAACGCGCTGCGACCGGCAATGCGCTTGCGGCTCTCGTCGGAGAGATTGTGCGTGAGCTCGGTGTCGATGAATCCAGGCGAGATCGCATTCACGGTGATGCCGAGCTTGCCGACCTCGCGCGCGAGTGAGCGGGTAAAGCCGGTCGCGGCGGCCTTGGTGGCGCCATAGACGGAGAGGCCGTTATAACCTGTGGTCGCGATGATCGATGAGATGTTGATGATGCGGCCGGCGCCATCCGCCATCATCTGCCGCGCGACGTATTTGGTGAGGATGATCGGCGACAGCACGTTGAGCTGCACCAGCGCCTCGATCTCCGAATTGTGCATGGTCGCAAGCAGGCCTTCGGTGCCGAGACCGGCATTGTTGACGAGGCCATAGATCGGGCCAAATTCGTCACGCACGAGTTTGGCGTAGGCTGGGATCGCATCGATCACGGCAAGATCGCAGGCGCGGAAATGCAGGCGGCCCTCGGACTCCGAGATCGCGGCCTTGAGTTCGTCGCTCTCGCGCCGTGCCGTCGCAATCACGTTATAGCCGGCATCCACCAGCCGCTTGCCGATCGCTAGCCCAATGCCGCGGCTGCCGCCGGTGACGAGAACATTATGCATCGGTGCGCGCCAATTTGCCGGCCGGAGTGACGTCGAGCGCCTCGACGAAGCGAATCACCGCCGGCACCTTGTGGGACGCGAGCTGGGCGCGGCACTGATCCAGGATCTGGTCGCGGATCTCCTTCACCCGCGCCTGATCAGTGCCGTCGGCGAGGATCACGTCGGCGACGACGATGCCGCCGGTGATCGGGCTTTTCCGCGATTTGGCCCGCGACATCCGCACATCGGGATGGCGGTTGATCACCGCCTCGATCTCTTCGGGGTGAACCTTCAGCCCGCCGATATTGATGATGCCGCCGCGACGGCCGACGAAATAATAACGTTCGCCGCGCAGCTCGACGATATCGCCACTGTCGACAAACCCATCATCATCGGTGAGCGCTGCGGCGTTGCGGCCGATATAGGCGTGAGCGGTGCGCGTCGAGCGGATGCGCAGCGAGCCATCGACGACCTTCATCTCGACGCCGTTGCGGTTGCCGAGATAATTCGCCGGAAAACCTTCCAGCCCGTCATTGACCGCGAAGCCGACGCCGGCCTCGGTCGAGGCATAGGCATGGCCGACCGAGGAGTTCGGGAACGCCGCCTTCAAACCGTCGAGCACCGCCTGGTCGGCGATCTCGCCGGAGAGACGGACATAGCCTGGCGCGAATTGCGCGGCCGCGCCGCTCATCAAAAGCTTGCGCCAGTGCGAGGGCGTGCCGGATATATGAGAGACACCACGCGCGTTCAGGCGCGCGACATGATCGCCGAGCGCCTCATGCGGATCGGACAGCACCATGGAGCCGCCGGAGAGGACGGCGCGGAGGAAGATTTGGAGGCCGCCATAGCGGCGAATGTCGTAGAACGTCGCCCACACCGGCGCAGGTCCGCGCGCGGGGCCTTCGGCGACGATGGCGCCGGTCAGCGCCTCCAGCGTATGGCCGACGATTTTCGGTACGCCCGAGGTGCCCGAGGTGAGCATCAGCCATTCGGTGGCGCGCTCGGTGCTAACAGGCGCGGTGGCTTGAAGCGGCAGTTGGGCGGTGACGACGAGCGATACGCCGGTATCAGTCCAGCGATCCGGCTCGTCGGTGACGATGGCATCGATCTCGGCATCCGCGATCAGCGCATCGAGATATGCGGGATTGAGATCAGGCGGACACAGCAGCATGCGACGGGCGATGCCGTCGAGCTCGATCATGGCGAGGCCTGACCGGAGCTGATCGGACAATTTCAGAAGCACTGCACGGCCAGACAATTCGCGCAGGCGGCCCCCGAGGACCGTCTGCGACAGGATGTCCGTCAGCGACACGCAGTCATGCGCATCCGACAGCGTGCGGCCGATCAGCTCCGCGCTGAGATAGTCGCGAAGCGCAAAGATCTCACGCGGGGACATTTTCGTAGGCCCGTACGAAATCGCCTACGGTGGCGGGGAACGCGACGTCCTCGGAAATGGTAAAGGGGTCAACGCCGGTCTCGTCCTCGAGACGCGCGACGAGAATGGCGAAGGCGAGCGAGTCGAAACCCGTCTCGTGCAGGGACAGATCGTCCGAGAGTGCGGGAAGCGTGACGTGCTGCTCTTTGGCGATCTGCTGGATCGCTTCAATGACCTTGGACCGTACCGACATGGCTGGCTCGCCTCATGCTTAGTTAATCGATTGTGTTTCTTGTGGGCGGCTCTTGATGACCGCCTCCCCATGGCCGTTTGTTTACCGGACAGAAGTAAATGGCTTCTTGGACAATTCAGATAAAATTGGACCTATCTCTCGATTTCGCCCTGGCTACAGCCTGATCGTGCCGTCCAGGATCTGCGGATACGTCTCCGCGTCCAGCGCGACATAGGCTCCGGACTTCGGGTCGAGCATGAACAGCGGATCGCCGATCGCGGCCGGGTCAAATCCCTCGCGGGCAAGCTCACCCTTCTTCTGCTTGAACGTCTCGGTCGCATCGAGCTCACGCGAGATGCGGACGAAGACCGGGCGGGCATAGACCGGCAGACGTTGTGCGAGATGCGCAGGCAGCGCGGCGATATCAAAGCCCTCATTCACGACGACGGCGCTCATGCCGGCGCGGCCGTCGGTGCCCAAAATGCTGACGCCGTAGGTGGTGGCGTCGATCACGCCGGTGAAATCGCGCACGGCGTCGTTGACCTCCGAGGTTGCGACGTTCTCGCCTTTCCAGCGGAAGGTATCGCCGATGCGATCGACGAAATGGAAAAAGCCCTTGTCGTCGCGCCGCATTAGATCGCCGGTCCGGAACCAGGCATCGCCCTTGGCAAAGACGTCGCGCAGGATTTTCTTCTCGGTCTCACCAGCGTCGGTATAACCCTCGAAGCGGCCGCCACCCTGGTCGGCGGTGCCGATGCGGCCGATGGCTTCGCCGGCTTCTCCACGCACGCAGGCGATGCAAAAGCCCTCGTCATTGCGCAGCGGCGCGCCGCTGTCAGGGTCGAGCTTGACGAGCCCGGCGGGAAAGCGATGCGCGAGCAGCGGCGGGATGCGGCCGATCGCGCCGGGCTGGCCCTCGACATTGAACAGCGAGAAATTGCCTTCGGTCGCCGCATAGAATTCTAGGATACGGGGAATGGCGAAGCGGCCTTGAAAATCTTCCCAGATGTCGCCGCGCAGGCCGTTGCCGCAGGCGAGCCGCAGCCGGTGACGGTTTTCATATTCCGACGGCGGCGCCTTCAGCAGATAGCGGCAGAGTTCGCCGATATACTGGAACAGAGTGCAGTCGTGCCGCACGATGTCGGGCCAGAAATGCGAGGCCGAGAATTTTTCGGCAATCACCACCGAGCCGCCGGCGGCGAGCATGCTGCAGGGCGCAACGATGCCGCCGACCGAATGGAACAGCGGCAGGCAATCATAGAGCCGGTCCTGCGGCGTGGCACCGGCAAGGCCGGCGAACCAAAAACCCCAATTGAGGATGCGGCGATGGCTGATGCTGGCGGCCTTCGGCAGGCCTGTCGTTCCAGAGGTGTAGATCAGCAGCGCGCGGTCGTCGATGGTGACGTCGCCATGCTCGTCTGGCGAAAGCGGACTGTCATCGAGCGCAGCAAGCGCGACGTCGATGGCGCGCTCGCTGCGGGCATCGCCATGGATCCAGATCTTTGCTTCCGTCTTCAGGTACGGTTTCGCGCTCTCCAGCGTCTCCGCCAGATCGTGGGCGGCGATGATGTGCAGGGGTCTCGCGACGTCGAGACAATGCGCGAGCGATGGCCCGACGAGTTTTGTGTTGATCAGCGCGACCACACCGCCGACGCGGCTGATGCCGAGCCATGCCGCGACATAGTCGAGGCCGTTCGGCATGATCAGCGCAACGGTATCGCCCTTGATGACGCCGACCGAACGCGCCCAGCGCGCATAGCGGTTGGTGCGTTTCGACAGGCTCTCGTAATCCAGGCTTGCGTCATCCGTGACCAGCGCGATGCGGTCGGGTTGACGGCGCGCCCAATCGTCGACGACGTCGGCGAACAACCGGCCCGGCAGCGTCTCGATCCGTGCGGTGAGCTCGATCGCCTTCAGCCATATCTTCGATGCCGACGGCGCGCGTGCGGCTTTCGGTTGCTCGATGACGCCGGTGGTCATGCCGTTCATGCTTTCGGAACGTGTCTGCTGTTTCCCCAAGCTTAGCCTGCGCGCCCTGCGCAGGTGTTAAGAGACAGGGTAAAACCGCGTTAGTCCGCGATTAACTCTAGTCATCCTTTACCAAGCCGAAGAGATCGGCGTGCGCGGCGGTGTCGTTCCTGCGATAGCAAAGCGACAGTGGGGATGCAGATCATGATCACAAAGCGCCATTTCCTTCAAACCGCCGCCTGCGCCGCTGCCACGTTCGCGGCGCCACGTGCCTTCGCGCTGAGCAACCCGTCCTATCCCTCGCGCAGCGTGAAATGGGTGGTTCCCTATGCGCCGGGCGGCGCGACCGACGTGCTCTCACGGCTGATCTGCCAGCGCCTGTCCGACCGGCTCGGCCAGACTTTTGTGGTCGAGAACAAGCCCGGCGCCGGCAGCAATATCGGCACGCAGGCGGTGATCACCTCCGCGCCCGACGGCTACACGCTGCTGCTGACTTCGACCGCGAATGCGATCAACGCCTCGTTCGATCCGGCGCTGCCTTATGATTTTGCCAAGGGCATCACGCCGGTCGCCGGTGTCGCGCGGATTCCGCTGGTGCTGGTCGTCAACAATGATTTGCCGGTGAAGACCGTCGCCGACTTCATCGCCTACGCCAAGGCCAATCCCGGCAAGATGTCGATCGCCTCCTCCGGCATCGGCACGTCGCTGCATCTGTCCGGCGAATTGTTCAAGTCGCTGGCCGGCGTGCAATTCACCCACGTGCCCTATCGCGGCTCGGCGCCGGGCCTGACCGACGTGATGAGCGGCCAGATCCAGGGCATGTTCGACAACGTCACCTCGTCGTTCGAGCTGGTGCGCGCCGGGAAGCTGCGCGCGCTCGGCGTCACCACGCGCGAGCGTTCGGAGATTTTGTCCGATGTGCCGCCGATTGCCGACACGCTTCCCGGCTATGAGACATCGTCCTTCTACGGCGTCGGCGCGCCGCACGACACAGCGCGCGAGATCGTCGACCTCCTCAATCGCGAGATCGACACCGCACTGTCCGATGCAGAGATCAGGGCGCGAATCGCCGAGCTTGGCGCGATCCCGCTGCACGGCAATGCCGGCCAGTTCGGCAGCATGCTGACCGCGGAAACCGACCGCTGGCGCAAGGTGGTAGAGCTGTCGGGGATCAAGAAGGAATAGCGACCAGGCCTCGCGAGGCTAGGCGACCTCGGGGTCCTCGGGCTATGCTACCTGGCGTTGTCATGACTGCGACAGGGAGGCGACCCGTGGCCCTAGACCCCTCACATCTTCCCGTCGATGCGACACCGTTCGGACGGCCGCTCAGCAATTTTGCCCGGCGACTGAAGGACAGACAGGTCAAGTTGGTCGCGATCGGCTCATCGACCACGGCGGGCGAAGGCGGCATCGCGCCCTATCCGCAACGGCTGCTGGCGGACCTCCGGATACAATTCCCGAACGTCACGGTCGATGTCATCAACCGGGGCGTCGGAGGTGAAGAGGCTCCCAAGGAACTCATGCGATTCCAGAACGACGTCTTCGACCAGAATCCGGATCTCGTGATCTGGCAGGTCGGCACGAATGCGGTCTGGCAATCGGCCGATCAAAAACCTCCGTCATTCGATCAGACCACACAGGCCATCCGTGACGGCATCGACCAGTTGCTTGCGACCAAACTGATCGACGTGATCCTGATGGACCTGCAATATGTGCCGGCACTGCTGACACCGGCGAAGAAAGATCGAGCGATCGCGATGGTCGACGCGATCAGCGAGATCGCACATGCGAAGGGCGTCAACATCTTCCGCCGCTTCGAGCTGATGCAGGGCTGGCACGATATCGCAGGGATTTCGTTCGACCGGATGGTCGATCCCGGCGATGACAGCAGGCTGCATGCAAGCGACTGGACAACGGACAAGATGACCTGGCAGTTGACCTTCGCGATCGACGCGGCGGTCAAAAAGGCGGAGGCATCCTGAGACTCAGGGAATGCTAGCCGCCCCGCCTGTGGCGCGCGCGCGGCTGCGGCACGTTCACCGGATAATACGGATTGAGATCGCAGCTCGCGGCCCGTCCTGTCGCGGTGGCGTGGCACTGCGGCAGTGACGTGAAGGAGCAGTCGTACCACTCCCCGCCGCCGCCGCTGGAACCGGAATAGACGTGCATGCAGACGGGATAGCGGGGGTCAAAGGTCTGCGCGTGCAACGGCGTTGCGGCGAGCAATGCACCGGCAGCTGCGATCAGGCCGAATGAGCGACGCATGAAAAATGCTCCGGGACGACGCATCTGGAAGCGCTACTGCACTTTCTTGTGACGCTTGCGCGGGGGCGGCGGCGGTTCGTCGAAGGCGTAATACGGATTGACGTCGCAGCTCGCGGAGCGGCCCGAAGCCGTGGCGTGGCACTGCGGGATCGAGGTGAAAGAGCAGTCGTAATAGTCGCCACCACCGCCCCAGCCGCCCGGCGAATAGACGTGCATGCACACCGGGTAGCGCGGATCATAGGTCTGGGCGCTGGCGTCTGCCGCGACAAACAGCGTGGCAATCGCGGTGAGAGTCAAAATCGGCAAGCGCATGGACTTAATCCTCGAATCGGTGGCCCGGCGGATCTGATGCCGACGGCCTCCTATGGCATAACACCACGCCGGAGGCGACTGTCCCTGAGGACAGATGACGGCAAGGTGAGGGATGCGTAGCAGCGCTAGCCCAGCCCCTGCAACACCAACCGGTTCAACCGCGCCGCGAACGCCGCCGGGTCTTCCGGCAACTCGCCGTCCAGGATTTGCGCCTGTTCGAGCAGCAGCAGGCTGAGATCGTCGACGTCCCCGGAGCCGGCCTGCGCCCTGGTGATCGCCCCCACCATCGGATGACGCAGATTGATCTCCAGCACCGGCCTGGTGCGCATGCCACGGTTCTGCTGCGCCAAAATGCGCTCGAGCTCGCGGCTCGGGCCCAGGCTGTCGGCGACGAGGCAGGAGGCCGAGCTGGTGAGGCGGGTCGAAGCCCTGACGTCGCTGACGCGCTCGCCGAGCGCGGCCTTGATCACCGCGATGGTGGCCGCTTCATCGGCGACGGGCTCGTCCTTCTTCGCTTCGTCGGCCTCGTCGGTGCGCGGGATCAGGTCGAGATTGAGGTCGCCCTGGCTCAGCGACTTCAGCGGCTTGCCCTCGAAATCCGTCGGCATCGAGGTCCAGAAGGCATCGACCGGATCGGACAGCAGCAGCACCTCGATGCCGCGCGCCGCCGCAGCTTCCAGCCGCGGACTGGACTTCAGCCGCTCGATGCTGTCGCCGACGAGATAATAGATCTCGGTCTGGTTCGGCTTGAAGTCGGCGATGACCTGCTTCAGCGAACGTTTCTCGCCGGTCGTCGTGGTGAAGCGCGACAGCGCCAGCAGCTTTTCGCGCCGCTCGAAATCCTCGTAGATACCCTCTTTCAGCACCGCGCCGAAGGCGTCCCAGATTTTTGCAAAATTCTCGGCGTCCTTGTCGGCGAGGCTTTCGAGCTCGTTGACGACGCGGGTCGCCACCGCTTTGCGGATCTGCGCCAGCTGCGGATTGTTCTGGAGCATCTCGCGCGAGATGTTGAGCGGGAGATCCTCGCTGTCGACCACGCCGCGGATGAAGCGGAGATAGCCCGGCAGCAGGTCAGCGTCATCGGTGATGAAGACGCGGCGGACATAGAGTTTCACCCGCCCCTTGCGCGAGGGCTCGAACAGGTCAAACGGCTTTGTCGCAGGCGCGAACAGCAGCACGGCGTAGGAGTAGCGGCCCTCCGCGCGGTAGTGCAGCGTCATCGCGGGGTCGTCGAAGGCGGATGCGATCTGCTGATAGGCCTTCTTGTAGTCTTCTACCGACAGCTCGGATTTCGAGCGCTGCCACAGCGCACTCGCGGAGTTGATCTGGCGCGGCTCGCCCTCTTCAGGCACCAGCTCGATGGGGAACAGGATGTTGTCGGAATAAGCGCTGATGATGCGCTCGATCTCGTGGGTCTCGAGATATTTTTTCGCATCGTCCTTGAGATGCAGGACGATCTCGGTGCCACGCGCCACGCGCGAGGCTTCCTCGTCGCTGGCCCGGGCGATCTCGAAGCCGGAGCCGCCGGAGGACGTCCAGGTCCAGACGTCGCTCTCGCCGGCGCGGCGGCTGACCACGACGATCTTATCGGCGACCATGAAGGCGGAATAGAAGCCGACGCCGAACTGGCCGATCAGGCCGAGCCCGTCCTTGGCCTCCTTCAGCTTCGACACGAAGGCCTTGGTGCCGGAGCGGGCGATGGTGCCGAGATGGTCGATCAGCTCCTGCCGTTCCATGCCGATGCCGTTGTCGGTGATCGTCAGCGCCCCCGTGGTCTTGTTCGGGATGATGCGGATCTTGAGGGCGTCGCCCTCGCCCAGCAGCGCCGGACTTTCGATCGCCTCGTAGCGCAGCTTGTCGCAGGCATCCGAGGCGTTAGACACGAGCTCGCGCAGGAAGATGTCGGTCTCCGAATAGACGGAGTGCACCATGAGGTGCAGAAGCTCGGAAACCTCGGCCTGGAAGGGCTGCGTATGCACAGCCGTATCTGACGTCGTCATGCGTTTACCCGATCAATCAAAAGGGGAAGAAGCCCGGGATATAACGCAACGAGATAGGGGATCAAGTGGACACGAAAAATCGCCCGTCCGGCGGAAGGGCGATTTGTCCATGACGGCCAAGGTCTTCCGCCGGCCAATCTTCCGCCGGCGAAGCCGCTTCAGGTCACGCAGCGGCCGGGTTGAAGCAGTTTTGCGACCTCGGTCAGGGAGCTGACCATCGGCTCGCAGGCAATCGTCGGCCGGCTGCGGCCCTGATTCTGGAGCAGCGCCGGCGGCTTGGCGTTGCCGGTCTCGATCACCGCGGGGACCCGCAGCAGCACTGACGTGTCGGCGAGCTCGCTCAGCCGCATCGACACGGTGCGGGTAGGAACCGCAGCCGGCTTGATCCCGGCGAGCCGGTCGGCCTTGCCGGATCGATTGACGTCGTGGCCCGGCTTGTCGGCGACCGCCTGCCAGCGGTCGGCCAGATCGTGGCCGGAGGCCAGCTGCGCAGCGCCGAGCGCGAACGTAATCGCGACGGCACCCAAAAATGCTTTGTGAATCTGTGACATGGCTGTCGATCCCTCGCCCCATGGCGATCGCGGGAACAACGCGGACCGGGGAACGGGAGTTCTGGGCCGTTACGATCACTTAACCGTGTGCGGAACGGCCGCAGCCGCGTACAAAAAAATTCGCAACCGCCGGGAACGACTCCTGCGCCCACGAGTCGTCTCGACAGCCGGCTATTCCCCCCTGCCCCATAAGCCGGCGACGTAGGGCGCGACTGTGGTGATGCCAGTCGCGCCTTACTTTTTTCTGGGGCTCACTTCACCTTCCCCGCCAGCCACTCCCGCCCTTCGCCATAGAGCTTCTCGACCTCGGGCCCGATCAGGCCCGGCATGTCGCGCTTGACCTTGTAGCCGATCAGCTCCTGCATGTAGGCGAGGTGGCGATAGCCTTCGGGCAGTGCGGCCAGCGCTTTCTGGTCAAGGCGAAGTGTCGCTGCGGGATCGACCGGGTCGATCCGGTCCTTCTCGTAGATCGGCTGGCGGCGGACGATGCCCCATTGGTCATGCCGCTTCTCCAGGAAATCGTAGAAGCGCCCGGTGCAGACCACGTCGCAGAGCACGTCATGCACCGGCGCCCGCTGCGAGATCGTCATCTTGGTCTGGGCGATGGCGCGCTCGCCGGACAAATCGATGCTGGTACCGCCGAGGAAATGCAGGATGCGCACGCCCTTGGCAAACCCCTCCTGGCTGACGCGCATGAAATCCCGCGCCGGCCCCTGAAACCAGGTCGCGGACATCCAGCCGTCTTCGTGCCAGACGGTGGCAAAGCGATCCCAGTCGCCGGCGTCCCGCCACACCGCCCAGTTCTCGACGAGGTCGCGGATGGCGAGGCGATCGAGGAGTTGTGGGTCCAGCATGCGAAATCTCCCGGCGGCTTAAGGCGGCGATGGCTGTCATTGGCCAGACGTATGAACGAGGCAATTTGGTCGCCGTCAAGCTGGCTTCCCAGCCCTTCGAATGTCCCATGCCCGTGCAAGCGCGGTACGAGCAGCGAACCTTGCAATCAACCTGATGGCGATTAATATCCGCACCGATGCAGATGAGATTCCCTTTGTTGGCCGCGCTTCTTGGATTGCTGGCGGTCTTCCCCGCACACGCACAAACAGATTTGCAAACCGAACGCGCGACAGCCTGGAAGGCGAGGCTGACGGAACATATTGTCGGCAACAGGCTACTTCCAACTGAAGTGCGGGGACAAACCGGCCATGCCAAGATGACATTCGTCATCGATCGGTCCGGCAAATTGACGTCGCGAACGTTGATCGAGAGCACCGGCTCTCGGCAGCTGGATGTTGCCTTGCTGGCGATTTTCGATCGTGCCCAACCGTTTCCAGAACCGCCATCAGAGCTGACGGAGGACACGTTCTCTTTCGTCGTGCCTATTGTCTCCGACGGCCGTCATTTCGGCCTCGTACCTTACGGACTGGCCGCCAGCGTGCCGACGCCCGCTTTCGCGAGGTCCGACGCCTTGGACGCCTGGCGCAAGACGGTCACCGAGCATGTCTGGCGCCACAGGGCATTTCCGCCGGAGGCGATCGGTCAGAAAGGCGATGCCGGCGCCACATTCGTGATCGACCGCTCGGGCAAATTGATCTCGAACGCGCTGGCGGAAAGCAGTGGATTCCGGCCGCTCGATGCAGAGACGCTCGCAATGGTCGAGCGATCAGCGCCATTCCCGAAGCCGCCCGTCGAGGCGAAGGACGACCTGCAGAGAATGACTATCCTCATAACTTTCGACGGGACGCGGCCGATGGGCGGGCCATGGGCGGACGAAGCCAAGGTAAAGGCGAAGGTCAACAGTGTCTGCCGAGGCTGCTGAAATAAAGTGCCGGCAAAAAAACGGCGCGCCTTGAGACGCGCCGTCTTCTTGTCCAATGCGAGCGTCCTTACGCCGCAGGCGCCTTCGGCGTGCGGTTGCGGGAGTTGCGCTGGAAGAACAGCGCCTGGCTCGCCACCGCCGACACCATCGCGGGCTGGAACGGCTTTGAGATCAGGAACGCCGGTTCGGGGCGCTCGCCGGTGAGGAAGCGTTCCGGATAGGCGGTGATGAACACCACCGGCACCTCGAAGGTGCGCAACAGCTCGTTGACTGCGTCGAGGCCGGACGAACCATCAGCGAGCTGGATGTCGGCGAGGATCAGGCCGGGCCGCTTGTTCTTGGCCAGCGCCACCGCGTCGGCATGGGTGCGTGCGACGCCGACGACGTTGTGGCCGAGATTTTTCACCAGGCTCTCGAGGTCCATGGCGATGAAGGTCTCGTCCTCGATGATCAGCACGTCGGTGGCGATCTCGGCCGCCATCTCGCGTCCCGCGGCATCCGCAAGCCGCCGCGTCTCGGCGACGTCGGTGCCGAGCACGTAGCCGACTTCCTCTTCTGAAAATCCCTCGAGCGAGAGCAGCAGAAACGCCTGCCGCGGCAGCGGCGTGATGTTCGACAGACGCCGCTCGGGCGGCATCGGCAAGGTCGCCACCTCGGCATCGTCGTTGACCGAGACCGAATTCCAGATCTGGGTGAACAGCCGGAACAGGCCGGCGCGCGGCCCGTGGCTCTCGTCGAGCACGCTGGGATCCCCAAGCATGGCTTCCAACATGGCTGCGACATAGGCGTCGCCGGAGGCTTGGTTGCCCGTCAGGGCTCGTGCGTACCGGCGCAACAACGGCAAGTGTTCAGCGACAAGCTGCGAACGGGACATCCCCACTCCAATCATTTCGGGCCAAACCTTAAAAAACGGGAACTGCGAAGGGAGGCCCGGGTTCCCCTACTGGGGCTAATGACGCTTCAGGATAAGAAAAGTTCCCTCGATCCGGGAACTTTTTGTCGAACCTGGAATTGAACTCATCCAGGGAGCGGCTCCCGGTTGAGGAAACTTCTCTATTTTGCAGTCACTTAACTCGGGGAAACGTGGAACAGGTCATGAAAGATCTCAAGTCTCAAGCCAGCAAAAGCACGACCCCCGGCAAGGGAGGCCTCACTCCGGAAATCCAATCCCGGATCGGGCACCAGCTGCGCGCCATGTACGACGACGTCGTGCGGCAGGGGGTTCCGGACCGGTTCGCGGAGCTGATCAAGAAGCTCGATGCGCCGGGAGGCGGATCTCAGGATGAGAATGGGGCTGGGGGCTCCAACGACAACAATGGGAGGGATTAATGCCTCTCACGGACTCCCTTCGTGACGACATCCTGGCGGCCGTGCCGAGCTTGCGCGCTTTCGCCATCTCGCTCAGCGGCAACGCGGACCGCGCCGACGATCTGGTGCAGGAAACCCTGTTGCGCGCACTCGCCAACATCGACTCGTTCCAGCCCGGCTCCAACCTGCCGGCGTGGCTGTTCACGATCCTGCGCAATTTGTTCCGCTCCGACTATCGCAAGCGGCGGCGGGAGGTGGAGGATGCCGACGGCAACTATGCCAAGACGCTGAAGACACAGCCGTCGCAGAACGCGCATCTCGAGTTCGAGGAGTTCCGCGTCGCGCTCGAGAAGCTGCCGCAGGACCAGCGCGAAGCGCTCATCCTGGTCGGTGCCTCCGGCTTCTCCTACGAGGACGCGGCCTCGATCTGCGGCTGCGCGGTCGGCACAATCAAGAGCCGCGTCAACCGCGCGCGCTCGAAGCTCGCCGCCCTGCTCTATGTCGACGGCGCCGAGGACTTCGGGCCCGACGAGACCATTCGCGCCGTGATCGGCGGCAGCGGCGGATAGCGGCAGGCAGCCATCGGAGACATGAGGTGAAGGCGGCCGTTTCTGCGGCCGCTTTCGCGCGTGTTAAAATCACTCGTCCGCGAACGTCACTGTCTCTGCCACGCTCGCGCGCGAGGTGCGGTAGCTGTTGACCTTGTGCGCGTTGTCGGCATAGCCGAACGAAATGCCGCAGACGACGCGGCGGTCGTCGCCCAGATTGAAATGGCGGCGGATCAGGCCGGAATGACGCGCCAATGCCGCCTGCGGAATGGTGCCGAGACCGAGCGCCTGCGCGGCCAACATGAAATTCGAGACATAGGCACCGCAATCGATCGCACCGTAGATGCCGAGCGGCTCGTTGGTGTGAATGATCGCCACATGCGGCGCGCCGAAGAAATTATAGTTCTCCAGCGCCTGTTTTGCATAGGCCATCTTGTCGCCGCGGGCGATGTTGAGGGTGTTGTAGAGCTGAAAGCCGCTCTCGCGGCGGCGATCGAGATAGACGCCGGCATATTCGCGCGGCGGCGTGAAATCGTAATCGTCGCCGAGACCGCCGGATGCTTCCTTGTAGATCAGCTGGCGAAAACGCTCCTTGGCCTCGCCGCTGGCGATGATCACCTGCCAGGGCTGGCTGTTGCACCAGGACGCGGTACGCTGCGCGGTGGTCAGCACATGCTCGATGGTCGCGCGATCGACTTCTTTGTCCAAGAAGGCGCGGACGGAATAGCGCTCGTTGAGGAGCTCTTCGAGCACGCCGATACGGTCTTCATTGGAATAGCGGGCGTTGGGCACTTTGGCGTCCATGGCTAGTCTCGCTTTCGTGCCCCGGACGCGACGCAGCACGAAGTGATGCGGCGCAGAGCCGGGGCCCATTGTGGCACACTTGGGTCCCGGCTCTGCGGAGCGGCACTTCGCGCCGCACCGCGTCCGGGACACGAGAGATCACCGCCCCTTGGTCGGGATCTTGTTATACGGCACGTCCTTGTCGACGCGAATATCGCCCGGCAAGCCCAGCACGCGCTCGGCGATGATGTTGCGCAAAATCTCGTCGGTGCCGCCGGCGATGCGCATCGAGGGCGAGGACAGCAGCATCTGCTGGAACTGGCCTTGCACCGTCTCCTCGTCCGTGCCGGTGAGAGCACCGGCTGCGCCCTGGAGGTCCATGGCATAGGTCGCGATGTCCTGCAGCATCATGCCCGAGACGAGCTTGCCGATCGAGTTTTCCGGCCCCGGCCGCTCGCCCTTCGACAGCGCCGAGATCGCGCGGTAGCTGGTGTATTTCAGCCCGCTCGACTTAACCGCCCAGCTCGCAAGTTTCGAACGCACGGCGGGATCGTCGATCGCAAGCCCGTCTTCCAGCATCAAATTGGCGCAGAAATCGAACAATTCAGGCACGCCGGTCGCAAGCCGCGAGCCGATCGACATGCGCTCGTTCATCAGCGTGGTCAGCGACACGCTCCAGCCCTCGCCGACCGCGCCGAGCCGCTGGCTGTCGGGGATCACGACATCGGTGAAATAGACCTCGTTGAACTCCTGCATGCCGTTGGCCTGCTTGATCGGCCGCACCTCGACGCCCGGGCTCCTCATGTCCAGGAAGAACATGGTGAGGCCCTTGTGCTTGGGTACATTCGGATCGGTGCGCGCGATCAGGAGGCCGAAGTCGGAATAGTGCGCACCGGAGGTCCAGATCTTCTGGCCGTTGACGACCCAATTTTCGCCCTTCTTCTCCGCGCGCGTGCGCAGGCCCGCGACGTCGGAACCGGCGGACGGCTCGGAGAACAGCTGGCACCAGATCTCCTCGCCCGCGGCGAGTTTTGGCAGATGCAGGCGCTTGGCGTCCTCGCTGCCCCAGGCCATCACGGTCGGGCCGCACATGCCCTCGCCGATCTGGAACGGCTGCGTCAGCTTGCCGTAGACGCCCTCTTCCTGCTGCCAGATCACCTTCTCGATCGGTGTGGCGTCGCGGCCGCCATATTCCTTCGGCCAGTGCAGGCAGGCCCAGTTGCCCTCGAACTTCTTCTTCTGCCAGGCCTTGCCGACATCGACGATGTCGTGATTGGCAAGACGGATGCGGCCGAGCGAGGATTTCGACAGCTCGGCATGCAGCTCCTTCGGAGCATTGGCCTCGACCCATTTGCGCGCGGTCTCGCGGAATGCGGCTTCCTGCGGGGTGTCGTCGAAATTCATCTCGCGTTCTCCTCTCTCGTGCCCCGGACGCGGCGCAGCGCGAAGCGGTGCGCTGCAGAGCCGGGGCCCATTGTGGCTCTCTGGGTCCCGGCTCTGCGAAGCAGCGCTGCGCGCTGCATCGCGTCCGGGACACGAGCTCATCTTCCCTTGGTCGGGATCTTGTTGAACGGCACGTCCTTGTCGACACGGATATCGCCGGGCAGGCCCAGCACCCGCTCGGCGATGATGTTGCGCATGATCTCGTCGGTGCCGCCCTCGACGCGGGTGCCGGGCGCGCGCAGCAACATCGCCTGGAAGCGGCCGGCGAGTTCGGCGTCTTCCGAACCGCTGATCACACCGCTCGCGCCCTGCAAGTCCAGCGCATAGGTCGCGACGTCCTGGATCATGGAGCCTGCGACCAGCTTACCGATGGAATTCTCCGGTCCTGGCCGCTCGCCCTTCGACAGCGCGGAGATCGCGCGCATGCTGGTGTACTTCAGCCCGCTCGCCTTCACCGCCCAGTTGGCGAGCTTCGAGCGCACCGCGCGATCCTCGAGGGCCGGACCGTCGTCGAGCATCGCACTGGAGCAATAGTCGAACAGCTCCGGAAAGCCAGTCGAGACGGCCGCGCCGATCGCGCTGCGCTCGTTCATCAGGGTGGTCAGCGAGACGTTCCAGCCGTCACCGACCTCGCCGAGGCGCTGATGATCGGGAATGCGGACATTGGTGAAATAAACCTCGTTGAAATCTGAGGCGCCGCTCGCCTGCTTGATCGGCCGCACCTCGACCCCCTCGCTCTTCATGTCGAGGAAGAACATGGTGAGGCCCTTGTGCTTGGGCACGGTTGGGTCGGTCCGGGTGAGCAAAATGCCGTAGTCGGAATAATGCGCGCCCGAGGTCCAGATCTTCTGGCCGTTGATGACCCAGTCGTCGCCATCCTTCTCGGCGCGCGTGCGCAGGCCCGCGACGTCGGAGCCGCCGGCGGGCTCGGAGAACAGCTGGCACCAGACCTTTTCGCCGGAGGCGAGCGGCGGCAGATAATTGCGCTTATGCTCCTCGCGCGCGAACGCCATCATCGTCGGTCCGCACATGCCATGGCCGATGATGAACATGCGGGACAGCTGGCCGAACGGCCCTTCTTCCTGCTGCCAGATCACGCGCTCGATCGGCGACGAGCCGCGCCCGCCATACTCCTTCGGCCAGTGCAGGCAGGCCCAGCCAGCGTCGGCCTTCTTCTTCTGCCAGGCTTTTGCCACCTCAAGAATGTTCGCGTTCTTCAGTTGCGTGCGGCCGAGCGAGGATTTGCGCAGCTCGTCTTCGTACTGCTTTGGCGCGTTCGCGCCGATCCAGGCGCGGGCGGTGGCGCGGAATTCAGCCTCTTGCGGGGTGTCGTCGAAGTTCATGGTCTCATCTCTCGGTTCGTTCCCCGGACGCTGCGCAGCACGAAGTGATGCGCTGCAGATCCGGGGTCCATTGCGGCCCCTGGGTCCCGGCTCTGCGAAGCAGCACTACGTGCCGCATCGCGTCCGGGACACGTGCGGCGGTTTACGCTGCGTTCTTCTTGCGCATGTGGTCGATCAACTGATCTTCCCAATAGGTGAGGCTGCCGAGCCCGAGCGCCATGGCGTTGGCGCGGCGGTAGTACATGTGGCAGTCGAACTCCCAGGTGAACCCCATGCCGCCGTGAACCTGGATGTTGTTCTTGGCGCAGTGCTGGAACGCCTGCGTCGCACTGATGCGCGCGGCGGCCGCGGCTTCGGGCAGTTCGCCCGCGTTGGTCGAGAGCGCCCAGGCGCCGTAATAGCTGTTGGAGCGCGCCAGCGTCGCCGACACATACATGTCGGCCAGCATGTGCTTGACCGCCTGAAACGAACCGATCTGGCGGCCGAAGGCGATGCGGTCGAGCGCGTAGTCGCGGCCCATTTCCAGCGCGCGGTCGGAACCGCCAACCTGCTCAAAGGCGCACAGCACCGCCGCGCGGTCGAGCACTTGGGTCAGAATGCTCCAGCCTTCGCCGGCAGCGCCGAGCAGCTCGGCCTTGCAGTCCTTGAAGGTGATTTCAGCCTGCCCGCGAGTCGGATCAAGATTGGTGAGGCTTTTCACCTCGACGCCACCGGCCTTGAGATCGACCAGGAACAGCGAGATATCACCCTCACGTCCGCTCGATCCCGTGCGCGCGGCAACCACCGTGAAATCGGCGATCGCGCCATCAGCGACCGGCTTCTTGACGCCGTTGAGCACGCCATTCGCAGCCGTGAGCTTGACGTTCTTCGGCGACGGATTGCCCTTGCCCTCGAACAGCGCCAGTGTGCCGATCGTCTCGCCCGAGGCAATTGCCGGCAGCCACTTCTTCTTCTGCGCGTCGCTGCCCGCGATCATCAGAGCTTCGGCGGCAAGATAGACGGTCGAGGAGAACGGCACCGGCGCATTCGCCCGGCCCATCTCCTCCGCGATCACGCAAAGCTCGAGATGGCCAGCGCCGGCGCCGCCGAACTCTTCCGGGATCGCGACGCCGAGGAAACCCATCTCGGCGAGGCCCTTCCAGAGTTCCTTGTCGTAAGGCGCCTTGCCGTCGAGCACGATCCGCACCGCCTTGGGCGAGCATTTCTCAGTGAGGAATTTGCGCGCCTGATCACGGAGCTGTTTCTGGTCGTCAGAGAAATCGAAATTCATGGCGCATACCCGTGTTGAATGATGTCGATTACTTGAGAATGATGACGTATTGGTCCGGCTTGTCCGCATAGAGCCGCTCGACCAGTGCCACGCGGCGCTCCAGGCCGGCGCGCTGGTTGATGTAGCCCTTGTCGGTGAGCTCATTGCCGTCGATGGAAGGCGGCTCGGCCATCAACATCGCGCGGGCGATGATGCGGCTGCTGGCGCCTTCGCATTCGCTGTTGTGCGTTTCCAGACCGCGCCTGAAGCAGGCAATCACCTCGGGATGCTTGACCGCATCCTCGAAACTCAGCTCAGGATTGCCGACGATTTGGCGGCAGGCGTGCAGATTCGGCCATGCGAGCAGGCCAATGAAGGGGCGATCCTGCCCGGCAACCAGCGCGTCATGCACAACGGGCGTCGCAGCAGCGATGGCATCCGTGCGGAGCGAGCCGACATGCACGAAGGTGCCGGTGGTCAGCTTAAAGTCTTCGACGACGCGACCGGCGAAGATGATGCCCTTCACCGGATCGGAATCGTCGACGAAGATGCCTGCATCGCCGATGCAGTAAAAGCCTTCCTCGTCGAACATCTTTTTCGTGAGATCAGGCTGACCGAAATAGCCGGGCGTGACGTTGACGCCGCGCAAGCGCAATTCGTATTTCGAGCCGCACGGCACCATCTTCAATTCGACGCCGGGGAACGGCAGGCCAATCAGGCCGACACGCTCGGTATCCCAATAGGTGCCGGTCGAGGTCGGCGAGGTCTCGGTCGAGCCCCAGCCGGTGTAGAACACGATGCGTTCGCCGGTGGTCTTCACCGCCAGCGCCTGCATGCGGTCGTAGAGATCGTCCGGTAGCCGCGCGCCGCCATAAGCCATGATCGAGAGATTTTTGAAGAAGGAGCGGCACAGCGCGTCGTCCTTCTCCATCGCGGCTGCGAGCGCGGCATAGCCGGCCGGCACGTTGGCGTAATAGGTCGGCGAAATCTCGCGCAGGTTCTTGACGGTCTCCTCGAGCTGCCCCGGCATCGGACGGCCGTCATCGATATAGAGTGTGCCGC
Source organism: Bradyrhizobium sp. OK095 (assembly GCF_900109945.1). Taxonomy (GTDB): domain Bacteria; phylum Pseudomonadota; class Alphaproteobacteria; order Rhizobiales; family Xanthobacteraceae; genus Bradyrhizobium. The sequence goes on along the minus strand of NZ_FOBX01000015.1, from coordinate 106,212 downwards.
CATCGACCAGCACCGGATGAAACGCCGCGTTGCCGCCCATGGTGTGATTCCACGGCATCCAGTCGAGCACCGTGGCCAGCGGCCCGCCTGCGGTGCGTGGCCGCACCTGCATCATCTGCGCCGCGTTGGCGCACATCATCTCTTGCGTGTTGATGACGGCTTTTGGCATGCCGGTCGAACCGGAGGTGAACAGCAGCTTGCCGACGGTATCTGGCGTGATCCTTGCGATCGATGCTTCGACATCCTTCGTCACCGGAGTTGCGGCCAGTTCGGAAAAGCTGACGCTCTTGATGCCCTCACAGGGCCGCACGACGTGAACGACGGTGACGCCAATGAGGTCGATTGCCTTCAGCGCCTTCTCGAAGGTCGGACCGTCCTGCACCATCACCACGGCCGGCTTGATCAGGTCGAACAGGTACTTCAGCTTGACGTGATCATGACTCATCAACGAGTAGGCCGGCGACACCGGGGCAGCCGGCGAACGCGCCTGCATCGAAGCCTGCGTCATCAGCGCATGCTCGATCGAATTGCCGGAGAGGATCGCGACCGGGCGTCCCTCCAGCTTGAGATTCAGCAGCGCCTGCGTCAGCGCATCCACGGTGCGCTTGGCTTCGCCATAGGAGACATTGCGCCATTCGCGATTGGGGCCGCCACGCTGCGCGAGCCAGATGCGCTCGGGGGCTTGCTTCGCCCATTTCACCAGCGAGGCCGGAAGATGCTTCTCGTAAGCCTGCAGCGGAATGCGCGACTTCAGCACCACCGTGCCGTCGGCGCGCCGCTCGACGTCGATGTCGCGCGCCAGCCACTCCACCTTGCGAAAGGCAGGCTTTGACATCACCGCCGCCGCGCTTCCACTCATTTTGCGTCTCCCGGAATTATTGTCCTTGGCGGATCTTTGTCGTTCAGCGCTTGATATAGACAGGCTTTCGCTTCTCAAGGAAGGCCCTGATTCCTTCCGAAAATTCCTCGGAGCGGCTGCACAGGACCTGATTGCGATCCTCCATCGCGATGACGGCTTCCAGCGATCCGGCATCGACGCTCATGTTGAGACATTCTTTTGACAGGCGCAGCCCCACGGGCGACGCCGTCATCATCGCATTGACATAAGGCGCGGCCGCGGCATCGAGCTTGTCCTCATCCACGACCTCGGAGACCAGCCCGACAGCGAGCGCGCGTTCGGCACCGATGAAACGCCCCGTGAGGATCAGCTCGGATGCCACGGAAACACCGACGAGACGCGGCAGAAAATAGCTGGTGCCGATGTCGCAGCCGCCAAGCCCAAGCTTGATGAAAGCGCAATTCATCCGCGCCGATCGGGTGGCGATGCGGATGTCGGAGGCCAACGCCAGCGCAAAGCCGCCGCCGGCCGCCGCGCCCTGCACCAGCGAGATGATCGGTTGCGGGCAGCGCCGCATCAGCATCACGATGTCGGCAATGCGCCGCTGCGAGTCCAGCGATTCCGTGACGTCGGGCGGCTCCTGCTGCCCGGCACGGCGGGTCATCGCCGCCTTGAGATCGAGGCCCGCGCAAAAATTCTTGCCGGCACCCTTGAGCACGACGACGCGCGTGTCGCGGTTGCGCTGGAGGCCCTGGAAATAAACGTTGAGCGCATCGATCAGCGCCGGATCGAGCGCGTTGAGACTATCGGGACGATTGAGCGTCACCCGGTCGACGCCGTCGTCATGCTCGATCCGCAACGGTTGGGACATGGGGCGCTCCTGCATCCGCTCTTGAGGTGGCGGTTATTGCGCCCTCTCCCCTTGTGGGAAAGGGCATGTACGTTGCTAGCCACATACTCGCTTGGGTGAGGGGTCTGTCTCCGCGGAGAGAACCCCTCATCCGGCGCGCTGCGCGCGCCACCTTCTCCCACAAGGGGAGAAGGGAAGAGCAGCAACGCCTACCGCGGCGCCATGCGGATGGCGCCGTCGAGACGGATAGTCTCGCCGTTGAGCATCGCGTTCTCGACCATGTGCACGGCGAGCGCGCCGTATTCCTTGGCATCGCCGAGGCGCGAGGGATGCGGCACCTGGGCGCCGAGGCTCTTGCGGGCCTCTTCATTCAGACCCATCAGCAGCGGCGTCATGAACAGGCCAGGCGCGATGGTGTTGACGCGGATTTTTTGGCTCGCGAGGTCGCGCGCCGCCGGCAGGGTCAAACCAACGACGCCACCCTTCGAAGCGGCATAAGCAATCTGGCCGATCTGGCCTTCATAAGCGGCAACCGAAGCGGTGTTGATGATGACGCCGCGCTCTTCACCGACCGGCTCAATCGTGACAAGGCGCTCGGCGAACAGGCGCAGGCAGTTGAAGGTGCCGATGAGGTTGACGTTGATGATGCGCGCGAACTTCTCCAAGGGATAGACGCCGTCGCGGCCGACGATACGCTGCGAGCCGCCAATGCCGGCGCAGTTCATCAGCACGCGAGCGACGCCATGCGCGGCTTCCGCCTTGGCGATCGCAGCCTTGATCTGCTCCTCGCTGGTGACGTCGGCATGAAGGGCCACGCCCTTCACCTCGGCGGCGACCTTCTCGGCGTTGTCCTTGTTCTGGTCAATCACGCCGATCTTGGCGCCCTTGGCTGCCATGGCGCGGGCGGTCGCTTCGCCGAGGCCCGAACCACCACCGGTGATGAGAACGGCTACGTCTTTCAATTCCATCGCTTGTACCTTTCCTTGGGCGTTTCTTCTCTGGACTTGAGAGTTCTGGCTGGATCATCCAGCCGCAACAGCTTCCTCGGCTTGCGTGAGGATGCCACCGCAGATCAGCGTTTCCATGTGCTTGATGTATTGCCGGCAGACGTCGTCGGTGACCGGGCCGACGCCGGTCGCGCGAGACATCGCGTGCCGGCCGAAGAACAGGTGATCACAGGCGCCGATCAGGCTAGTGTAGAACAGTACCGGATCGGTGGCGCGGAACTCGCCGCGGCTGACGCCTTCTGCGAGCAGCCGGCGATGGAAGTCGAGCAGTGGAGCCACGAAGAACTCGGAAACCTCATCCGCGGAGCCTGCAACGCTCTCGTGCAGCAGATAGTGGATCAGCCGGTTCATGTAGGGGAACCGGTGATAGGCGCGGATGATGCCGGCGATGTGCAGCTTCAGCTTCGCCGTCGGCGTGATCGGCTGCGCCAGCAGATATTCGAGGTTGGAGAGCTCCGTCCCCGCGTCGCGCTCGAGCAGCGCCAGCAGCAGGCCGTCCTTGTTGCCGAAATGATATTTGACCAGCGCGGCATTGGCGCCGGATTTTTGCGCGATGTCGCTCAGCGAGATCTCGATCGAGGAGCGTTCGATCATCAGCTCGCTCGCGGCCACGAGCAATTTCTCTGCCGTGGAATTCTTTCCGCTGGGGAGCCTGTTCGGTACGCTGGTAGTCACGGAAATCCCTGTTCTCGCCGCTTGAAGCGGGCCGCAGATAAGCCGAAGCAGCGCCTCATCACAAGAGTTAATTGATCGATTGACTAAACGATATCTCGCCCCTTAAATCCGCCCGACAACCCAATTCGATACAGAACAATCCAGGGAGAGACCGAAATGGCCGAGGCATACATCGTCGCCGCTGCGCGTACCGCCGGCGGGCGCAAGGGGGGCCGCCTCGCCGGCTGGCATCCAGCCGATCTCGCCGCAAAAGTGCTGGACGAGCTGGTCGATCGCGCCAAGGTCGATCCCGCTTTGGTCGAGGACGTGATCATGGGCTGCGTGATGCAGGTCGGTGAGCAGTCCAACAATGTCGCGCGCAACGCGATCATGGCGTCGAAACTGCCGGAGAGCGTGCCAGGCACCTCGATCGACCGTCAGTGCGGCTCCTCGCAGCAGGCACTGCACTTTGCAGCGCAAGCGGTGATGTCCGGTGCGATGGACGTGGTGATCGCGGCCGGCGTGGAATCGATGACGCGCGTGCCGATGGGCCTGTCGTCGCAGCTTCCCGCCAAGAACGGCTTTGGCAATTACAAGAGCGCCGGCATCGAGCACCGCTACCCGAACATCGTGTTCAGCCAGTTCACCGGCGCGGAGATGATGGCCGAGAAGTACGGCCTGTCGAAGAACGAGCTCGACGAGTATTCCTACAACAGCCATCAGCGCGCGATCGCGGCGACCCAAGCCGGCTCCTTCAAGAAGGAGATCATGCCGCTCGATATCACCCGCGCCGACGGCTCCAAGGACACCCATCACATCGACGAGGGTATCCGCTTCGACGCCACGCTCGACGGCATCAAGGGCGTCAAGCTGATCGCCGAGAACGGCAAGCTCTCTGCGGCCAGCGCCAGCCAGATCTGCGACGGCGCCTCCGGCGTCATGGTGGTGAACGAGCGCGGCCTGAAGCAGCTTGGCCTCACACCGCTCGCGCGCATCCATCACATGACGATGATGGGCGGCGATCCCGTGATCATGCTCGACGCACCGCTGCACGCCACCAAGCGCGCACTGGAGAAGGCCGGCATGAAGATCGACGACATCGATCTGTTCGAGGTCAACGAGGCCTTCGCCTCGGTGCCGACCGCATGGCTCAAGACCACCGGCGCCGATCCGGAGCGTCTCAACGTCAATGGCGGCGCGATCGCGCTCGGCCATCCGCTCGGCGGCTCCGGCACCAAGCTGATGACCACGCTGGTCCACGCCCTGCACCAGCGCGGCAAGCGCTACGGTCTCCAGACCATGTGCGAAGGCGGCGGCATGGCGAATGTGACGATCGTCGAACGGCTGTAAGAAAAACAAAAGCGAGTAGTGAGTGGCGAGTAGCGAATGGTGAGTAGGCGAAGAGCGGTTTGCCCTTCTTCCCTATTCGCCATTAGCTACTCGCCATTCGCGTTTTGAGGAAAGCCATGACCCATCCCTCCATCTACGCCAAGAGCACGCCCGACAAGATCGCCTACCAGATGGCCGGGACCGGCAGGGCGATCAGCTATCGCGAGCTCGACGAGCTCTCGAACCAGGGCGCGAACCTGTTCCGCTCGCTCGGCCTGAAGGCCGGCGATCACATCGCGCTGCTGATGGAAAACCGCCTCGCGTTCATGGAGATCTGCTGGGCGGCGCAACGCAGCGGACTCTATTACACCGCGATAAGCCGCTATCTGAAGCAGGACGAGATCGACTACATCATCGGCGATTGCGGCGCCAAGGTCGTAATCACCACGCCAAAATGCGCCGACCAGATCAAGGATTTGATCAGGGGTACACCCGGCGAGCCGATCTTCTACATGGTCGACGAGCCCCTGCCCGGTTTCCGCTCCTACGACAAGGAAGCGGCGGCACAACCGACCACGCCGGTCGCCGACGAGGTCGCCGGCTACGACATGCTATACTCGTCGGGCACCACCGGTCGGCCCAAGGGCATCAAGAAGGCTTTCGAAGGCAACAAGATCGATGTGCCGAACGCCTTCCTGCGCGTGCTCTGCGCCGACATGTGCGGCATGAACGCGGAGAGCACCTATCTGTCGCCGGCGCCGCTCTATCATGCGGCTCCGCTGCGCTTCAACATGATGGCGATCGTGCTTGGCGGCACCTCCATCATCATGGAGCATTTTGACGCCGAGGATTTCCTCAAGCTGGTCGAGACATACAAGGTCACGCAGTCGCAGCTGGTGCCGACCATGTTCGTGCGCATGCTGAAGCTGCCGGACGAGGTCCGCGCGAAGTACAACGTCTCGACGCTGAAGGGGGCCATCCACGCCGCCGCGCCCTGCCCGGTCGACGTGAAGGCAAAAATGATCGAATGGTGGGGGCCGATCCTGATCGAATACTACGCAGGCTCGGAAGGCAACGGCGTCACCGTCTGCAATTCGAAAGAATGGCTGGAGCATCGCGGCAGCGTCGGCCGCGCCGTGGTCGGCAAGATCAAGATTCTGGACGAGAACGACGCGGAGCAGCCGCTGGGTGAGATCGGGACGGTCTATTTCGCCGACGCGCCAGCGTTTACCTATCACAACGATCCCGAGAAGACGAAGAAGGCCTACAACGCAAAAGGCTGGTCGACGCTCGGCGATGTCGGCTATCTCGACAGAGACGGCTTTCTGTTTCTCACCGACCGCAAGTCCTACATGATCATCTCGGGTGGCGTGAACATCTACCCGCAGGAGACCGAGGACGTGCTCATCACCCACCCCGAGATCGCCGACGTCGCCGTGTTTGGCGTGCCGAACGAGGAGATGGGCGAAGAGGTGAAGGCGGTGGTGCAGCCGCACGACATGACGCGCGCCGGCAAGGAGCTCGAGGCCGATCTGATCGCCTACTGCAAGACCCGTCTCTCGGCGATCAAATGCCCGCGCTCGATCGACTTCGAAACCGAGTTGCCGCGCACGCCCACCGGCAAGCTGGTGAAGCGGCATCTGCGCGACAAATATTGGCCGAAGGCGGCGGCGAAGATTTAGCGGAGGTCTCGTGTCCCGGACGCGACGCAGCGCGTAGCGGTGCGCCGCAGAGCCGGGACCCATCTCGCTGCAACGCTGGGCCCCGGCTCTGCAGTGCGTCACTTCGTGCCGCACTGCGTCCGGGGCACGGAACCATCCCTCAATCGAACAAGCTCGGCGTGTGGTTCACCAGCGCGCCTTCGATCTCGAGCATCTTCAACTTCGTCACCACGCCGCCATTGGCCGAAAAGCCGCCGGGCTTGTTGCCGGCCGCCAGCACGCGGTGGCAGGGCACGACGATCGGGCACGGGTTGTGGCCGAGCGCCTGGCCGACATCGCGCGAGAGCTGGACGCCGCCGAGCTGCTTGGCGATGTCGCCATAGGTGATGGTCTTGCCGGGCGGGATCGCGCGGGCGATCTCGTAGACGCCCCGGTTGAAGTCGGGGACACCGTCGAGATCGAGCGAGATGTCGGTGAGGTCATCGGGTTCACCGGCGAGCAGCTTGACGATGCGGTCGATCGCCTGCTGCACGTCCTCGGTCGGCTCGGCTTCGCTGGCGTCCGCGTGGCGCTGGGTGATGCGGGTACGGATCTTCGCCTCGCCGCCCATCGGCAATTGCGTGCCGTTGATTCCGCGCGGACCCCAGGCGACGGCGCAGAGGCCGATCCTGGTGTCGAACAGGGCAAAATGCTGGTCGCTCATGGCTCGGTTCCTGGCTTGCGCCCTCGACGCATGCCCCCATTGTGATCTCAGCCTAAATCTAGGCTTGGAAATAGTTGCGATCCACCCGGTTTCCGGGAATCTTGCACAGGAGTTCTGCACCCCTTCCCGCGAGCCGAGAATGCAAAGCCTCCACGTCAACGGATACGACATGCCCTATCTCGACGTGGGCGAGGACAGAGGCGGCTCGCCGCTGGTCTGCGTTCATGGCTCGCTGTCGGACTTCCGGGTCTGGGGCTGCGTGCTCGGGCCGCTGACGCAGCGGCACCGGGTGATCGCTGTCAGCTTGAGGCACTTCTTCCCAGCGCAATGGGATGGCGTCGGCGATACCTATTCGATCGCCCAGCATGTCCAGGACGTCATCGCGTTCATCGAGAAGCTCGACCTCGGCCCGGTCGATCTGATGGGCCATTCCCGCGGCGGGCACATCTGCTTCCGCGTGGCGCAGCAGCGGCCGGACCTGCTGCGGCGGCTGGTGCTGGCCGAGCCCGGCGGCGAACTCGATGCCAGCCTCGATCCGGATTATGCCGGCGGTCCCTCGCCGCTGCTGGCCCGGTTCACGGCTTCGGCGGAGAAGATTTCGGCTGGCGATATCGACGGCGGCCTTGCCGTCTTCGTCGACACGCTGGAAGGCGCCGGCACCTGGCCGCGGCTTCCGGCGATGTTGAAGCAGAATTTGCGCGACAACGCCTTCACGCTGATCGGGCAGGTCCGCGACAACCGCCCGCCGTTCTCGAAGGCGGATGCGGAGTCCATCAAAATGCCGACGCTGTTCATCCTGGGGGCACGGACCAAGGGCCTGCTGCCGAAGGTGCTGCATGCGCTCGCCGCCCATGTGCCCTACGCCAAGACTGCGATCATCCCGAACGCGACGCATCCGATGTTCGAGCAGGCGCCGCAAAAATACTCCGAAGTGGTTCTCGATTTTCTGGCGAGCTGATCATGCAGACATTCGGCGTCAACGGTTACGACATGGCCTATCTCGAAGTCGGAGAGGGCCATCCACTCGTCTGCGTACACGGCACGCTCGGGGATTTCCGCACCTGGTATTCGGTGCTCGGCCCGCTGTCGAAATCCCATCGCGTGATCTCGGTCAGCCTCCGGCATTTCTTTCCCGAGCATTGGGACGCTATCGGCGACGATTACAAAATGGCACAACACGTCGCCGACATGATCGCCTTCATCGAGCAGGTGACGCCTGGACCCGTCGACCTGATGGGCCATTCCCGCGGCGGGCACATCGCCTTTCGCGTGGCGCAGGCGCGGCCTGATCTGCTGCGAAAACTGGTGCTGGCCGAGCCCGGCGGCGATCTCGATGCCAGCCTGCCGGTGCCGGAAGGCACGCCCGCGCATCCACCGCTGGCCGCGCGCACCGCGCGCTCGGTCGAGATGATCCGCGCCGGCGATCTCGATGGCGCGCTGCAGAACTTCTACGAGGGCATCGAAGGCGACGGCTCGTGGCGGCGCGTGCCGGCAGCTGCGAAGCAGCAGCTGCGCGACAACACGCTCACCTTCCTCGGCCAGATCAACGAGCAGCGGCGGCCGTACACGCTCGCGGACGCACGGGCGATCAAAACGACGACGCTGCTGATCGGCGGTGGTGCGACCACGGGCAGCCTGTCGGTGATGTGGCGCGTGCTGGCCGAGCACATCGCGGGAGCCAGGACGGCGGTGATCCCCAAGGCCGGCCACTGGATGTTCGAGCAGGCGCCGCTGGAGTTCGGCGATGTGGTGAGCCGCTTTCTGGCAGAGTGACGCGGCTGCCAACTCGTCTTTCGGAAAACAACCCCATGCACAGTAGGCGGCCCCAGAGATATCAACGACTTAGCGGATTCTCTCAAAAAACGCCTTTCGCCCTGCCTTGACGGCCTCCCACCTCCTGAGATACCGTCGAATACGGAATTCCGTATTCCATTTTTGGAGCTGCCGGCGTGATTCCCCTCGACCCGTTGCCCAACCTGATCGATCAGGTCTATGCGCGCATTCTGGAGGCGATCTCCGATCGCACGCTGCAGCCCGGCCAGCGCATCCGGCAGAACGAGCTTGCCGACAAGCTCGGCGTCTCGCGCCAGCCGGTGTCGCATGCGCTGCATCTGCTGCACCGGCAGGGCCTCGTCGCCGAGAGCGGCAAGCGCGGCTTTGAAGTCACCCAGCTCGATCCCTCACGCATCCGCCAGCTCTACGAGGTGCGCGGCGCCATCGATGCGCTCGCGGCGCGGCTCGCCGCGACGCGCGCCGCCAACGATGCCGCTGGGCGCGCGCGGCTCGACGCGGCACTTGGGGCCGGACGCCGTATCGATCGCAAGACCTCGCTTGCCGAGCTGATTACGCTCGACGTCGATTTTCATCGCGCCATCTATCAGCTCTCCGGCAATCCCGTGATCGAGGAGACGATCACGCCGCAATGGCCGCATATGCGCCGCTCGATGGCGACGGTGCTGTCGGAGCTCGACTATCGCGGCAGCGCCTGGGCGGAGCATGCCGATATCGCCAAATACATTCTCGCAGGCGATGCGAAAGCCGCCGAACGCGCGGCGCTTTCGCATGCGCAGACGGCGGGACGGATGACTGAGGAGAGATTGAGGGCGACAGACGAGGCGGCGGCGTAGCGACGCGCGCACGCCGTCATGACAAAAAAACAAAACAAAACAAGGAGGACGACCCATGAAACTGTCTCAAGAGCAATTGGAGTTCTTCGACCGCGAGGGCTGGCTGTTCCTGCCCGAGCTGTTCAGCCAGGAGGAGGTCGATTTCCTCGCGCGCGAAGCGGTCGGCATCTATGACGCCAACCGGCCCGAGGTCTGGCGTGAGAAGAGCGGCGCGCCGCGCACCGCCTTTGCCGCGCATCTCTACAACGAGGCTTTTGGCATTTTGGGCGCGCATCCGCGCATGATCGACCCGGTCGAGCAGCTGTTCGGCGAAAAGGTCTACATGCACCAATTCAAGATCAACGCGAAATCGGCCTTCACCGGCGATGTCTGGCAGTGGCACCAGGATTACGGCACCTGGAAGCGCGATGACGGCATGCCCGAGCCGCGCGCAATGAACATCGCGATCTTCCTGGACGAGGTGATGCCGATCAACGGCCCGCTGATGCTGGTGCCGCAGAGCCAGAATGCCGGCGATCTCAAGGCCTCGCATGACCTTGCCACCACGTCCTATCCGCTGTGGACGCTGGACGAGGACACCGTGACGCGGCTTGTCAAGCAGGGCGGCATCGTGGCGCCGACCGGCAAGCCGGGCGGCATGTTGATGTTCCACGGCAATCTCGTGCACGGCTCGAGCGGCAACATCACGCCCTACCCGCGCAAGATCGTGTATCTGACGCTGAACGCGGTCTCGAATTATATCCGCACGCCGACGCGACCGGAGTACATCGCGCATCGCGACTTTGCGCCGATCGAAACGGTGGACGACGACGCACTGGTGCGGCTGGCACGGGCACCGCGACAGGCGGCGGAGTAAGATCTCGTGCCCCGGACGCAGCGCAGCGCGAAGCGGTGCGCTGCTGAGCCGGGGCCCACGCCGCACGGATAGTTTTTTTCTCTGGGTCCCGGCTCTGCGGAGCGGCACTTCCGGACGATGCTACGCATCGCCTAGGCCGCACCGCGTCCGGGACACGATCATTGCCAGGACATTCCCCATGAACCTCTTCCGCCTCCTCCAGGCCCGCGCGTCCGCCGGCAAGCCTGTTCGCGTCGCGCTGATCGGCGCCGGCAAATTCGGCTCGATGTTTCTGGCGCAGGTACCGCATACGCCCGGGCTGGAGGTGCCGCTCATCATCGACATCGACCGCGACCGGGCGCGCGAGGCGTGCCGCACGGTGGGCTGGAGCGCCGAGCGGATCGCTGCGACCGTGTTCACCGATGACGGTGCGCGCGCGATTGCCGGCGGCGCGATGGATGTGGTGGTGGAGGCGACCGGCAATCCCGCCGTCGGCATCAAGCATGCGCGGGCCGCGATTGCGGCGGGCAAGCATATCGTGATGGTGAACGTCGAGGCCGACGTGCTGGCAGGCCCTCTGCTCGCCGAGGAAGCGCGCAAGGCCGGCGTGGTCTATTCGCTCGCCTATGGTGACCAGCCGGCGTTAACGGCGGAAATGGTCGACTGGGCCCGCGCCACCGGCTTTCGCGTCGTCGCCGCCGGCAAGGGCACGAAATATCTGCCGGCCTATCATGACGTGACGCCCGACGGCGTCTGGCAGCATTACGGCCTGACCGCGGGCGAAGCGCAGTCGGCCGGCATGAATCCGCAGATGTTCAACTCCTTCCTCGACGGCACCAAATCGGCGATCGAGATGGCCGCGATTGCGAACGCCTGCGGCCTCGACGTGCCTGCGGAAGGACTGCTGTTTCCGCCCTGCGGCGTCGACGATTTACCGCACACCATGCGGCCGCGCTCGCGCGGCGGCGTGCTGGAGCGGTCCGGCGTGGTCGAAGTTGTCTCCTCGCTCGAGCGCGACGGGCGGCCGGTGTTTCGCGATTTGCGCTGGGGCGTCTATGTCGTGCTGGAAGCGCCGAACGACTATGCCGCCGACTGCTTCAGGCAGTATGGCCTGAAGACCGACGGCAGCGGACGCTTTGCCGCGATGTACAAACCCTATCATCTGATCGGGCTCGAGCTGAACATCTCGGTGCTGTCGGCGGCGCTGCGGGGCGAGCCGACCGGGCAACCCTACGGCTTCCGCGGCGACGTCGCGTCCGTGGCAAAGCGTAACTTACGCGCCGGCGAGATGCTGGACGGCGAAGGCGGCTACACGGTATGGGGCAAGCTGGTGCCGGCGGCGGCGAGCCTCAAAGCGGGCGCCCTGCCGATTGGGCTGGCGCATCGGCTGAAGCTGAAGCATGACGTCGCCCATGGGGAGATCGTACGCTGGAGCGATGTCGAGTTCGACGCCAATAACGAGACGATCAGGACGCGTAAGGCGATGGAGGCGGCGTTCGCGAAATAGCGACCAAGCACCCACAATTCGGGACGCTGCGGATCGGCCGAAGCTTGATGTCGGCTATGCCCTCAAACGCGACGCCAAAGCGAACCTCGTTGGAGGTCAGCGATGGGCCAGAAGCGGCCATTGCGAGACAGCCAATAAGAAGCCGCGAAGGTCAACTGGGCAGTCAGGCGCCGAAACTCGTGGACGATATCTAACTTAGAACGCTGTCCCACACGTAACGTGGAGAGTGCCCTGGACAATATGAATGATAACGTTCTGCGCTATCGGGGTCGAGTATCCCTCTGTAATGACCCAAGTTAATGCAACACCATCAGGCATTTGTCTTTCAAACTTCGGTTTACCAAAGTGGTCGATATAGATTTTTCTTGTCTCTTGGATTGCATTTGGGCCTGCAGCAATCGGTTGTCGCACCTGATCTATTTGGTCTAGGCCAAACACATGCGTGCAGCCCACGCCGCTGTCGCGTAAGGGGTCGGCCAGAATGGCGGGCGGCAACAGCAGCCCAAGGATGAATGCGCATTTCAGAATACGAGTCGCGACCAACAAAGCCAAACCTCTGAATTGGACTGCACCACGCCAATATTGACGCACTAAGCCAGCAACAACACGACTATGTCCGTTTCGGGTCGAACTGAGAAAGACTCTCATTGAGCAAAACGAGTCCGCTCCTGCCTTGAATGCTGACATGCAAGCGGCATGGATCGAGAGGAGTCCGCGTCGCCGCAGGGCGCGCCGAGCTAGCGAGCTCGCCTCATGTTGGGCATCAGGTCTATCAGGCCCAGATCCACGAGCGTGCGATGGAAGCGACGTTTCTGTTCGGAGGCTGACGCGAAGTAGGCTGCTCCGCAATCATCAAGCAGGCTCGCGCGCGTAGCGAATATCGGGTCGAGCGCAACGCCCGCACGTTGCAAAGCAACAGTTCCAAGGAAGGCGATATCGAGGTCGGCGCCCCTTCCGGGGCTGAGGTGGGGGATACTCAAGGCTTCTATCGCATAGAATGTACGAAACGGGCGCCGCTCGTCTCCCGGTCGTTTCAGGTGTCGCTCGATCTGTTTCGTCAACACGGGTTGATGGTCCCCGTAGTGTACGATGAGAACAGGCCGTCTAGGAAAGCTGCTTGCCAGCTTGGCTCTGAGCCTTTGCCAGGTAGACGCGGTCTCTGCCAGTCGGGTGTAGTACTCGACGTATCCAGCATCGGGGAAACTCGCCATGGCAAAGGCACGTTGCCTCTCGAATTGACCTGATGGCACAAGCTGCCGGTTATGCGGACCGTGATTGAAGTTAGTCAGCGCATAAAGAAATCTCGGTGTCGGATCGTCAGCGATCCTCCTGACATGCGCGTCGATGACCGCATCCAGGAACATCGCATCGGAATTTGTTGCCTCGAAACGTCGGGCATCGAACGGTGGCGGAAGCTCGTCGACGAAGATGCGCTCGTCGATGCCGATCGAACTGTAGAATTTATCGTAACTGAGAAACTCGCGGCGACAGCTGGATATGAGCGTGGTCTTGTAGCCGAGCGACGCCAACGAACGTGGCAAGCTGCTGTGAAAACGGCCGGCGCCCTTCTCGAAGAGGTAATAGGCGCTCGAACCGAAGCTCGCACTTGAAAGACCGGTGAGCAGGCTAAATTCGGATTGCCACGAACCTCCGCCAAAGATGTCGACGTTCAGGTGCCCAAATTCCCCATCTGACGGGGACAGGAAGTCTTCGACGACTGGCTCGACCGGCAGCCCGAAAATGCGCGGGTCGAAGACCGATTCGTGCTGGATGACGATAATGTCCGGAGAACAGGCAGAACGCGCAGGCGTGGCCTCCCTCAATGGCAGTGGTTCGTTTGCGATATCGCTCAGAGCCAACCCGCCGAACTGCTGCCAGCAAGCGGGGTCCACCAGCGAGGCCATGAAGGTCGCGTAGAAGCCCCGGCCTTGCGTCAGGGTCAGCCGCAAAAGGGTGGCGCCTCTTGACGCAGAAGCCATTGCAAGGCCAGCGAGCGCCAGAAGGAATAAAAGAATCCGAGACGCGACAGAAATGGGGGATCCGGCCGCGTGGAGCAGAACCGCGCTCGAAGCAAAGACGAATAGCGCGCTTCCTGCCAGAACACCCAGCATCATGCGTGGATACTGCAGCACGAAGAACGGGACCGTGCCCGCAAACGCCAGAGGCAAATCGGAAACGGTCAGCTTGAGCGCGCTGTGATTGAATTTAACGATTGATATGCCGGCGATGGCTACCGCCAGCATGCCAGACAGCAGGATCGCTCTCTCGAGATCGGCTAGAAACACCAGCAGCAGAGCAGCGTTGAAGAGAAGAGCTGCGACCGCAAACGGCAGATGTTGAACGCTCCGTTCCGTCAGCGCAATTGCGGCGACGGCCGCCACAAGAATCAAAATCGAAGTCATAGGATCAAAATGCCCCGGGCATCTGAGTTTTTCAACTCGGGTCTCGGCTCCCCTCAAGCAGCGTGTGCCGTCACTAAATTCAGTCGATTCTGCACCGCAACAAGACACGCTTCCGCGCACATTGGCGATAGTGTCGCAACGCGGCGTTGCCGACGAGACCGGTCGCTCCGGCGACCACGGCCTCCTTGCCGGTCATGCGCGAGCCTCCCTTTTGGTATTGCCCAATTCCGTAGCAGATCGCAGGTCAATCCGACTTGCGTCCGGCCCGCATTCGCAGCTGCGGAGCTGCATGAGGCTTGATTATCGCACAGCGTCCGGTCATCCTCGCCCACGGAACCGCAATGATCGGAATTCCAGCAAAAAAGAGCCCATCAGGGCCGTTCGGAAACGCTTCACAAGTCTCAACAAAACAACGTCGAACCTCGACGCAGACAAGACGACATCAAAATCGCTCCCTGGGTCGAAGCATCGGCATAACGGAGGGAAGTGCATGGAACGTCGTAAATTCCTGACGGCAGGCGGATTGGGCCTTGCCGCGAGTGCTGTTGCTGCGCCCGCAATCGCGCAATCGTCGCCCGAGATCAAATGGCGGTACGCCACGAGCTGGCCGAAGTCGCTCGATACGCTCTATGGCGGCTGCGAATATTTCTCCAAGAAGGTCGCCGAAATCACCGACAACAAGTTCCAGATCCAGCCGTTCGCGGCCGGAGAGATCGTGCCGGGCCTTCAGGTGCTCGACGCCGTGTCGAACGGCACCGTCGAGATGGGCAACACCGCGCTCTATTACTATTGGGGCAAGAACCCCGCCTTCACCTTCGCGACCGCGCTCCCGTTCGGATTGAACACGCGCCAGCAGATTTCCTGGCTGCTGTGGGGCGGCGGACAGGAGCTCGTGAACGACCTGTTGAAGGAGTACAACGTCTACGGCATTCCGACAGGATCGACCGGCGCCCAGATGGGCGGCTGGTTCAGGAAGGAGATCAAGAGCATCGACGACCTGAAGGGTCTGAAAATGCGCATCGGCGGCTTTGCCGGCACGATCATGGCCAAACTCGGCGCGGTGCCGCAGCAGATCGCCGGCGGCGACATCTATCCGGCGCTCGAAAAGGGCACGATCGATGCGGCCGAATGGGTTGGCCCCTACGACGACGAGAAGCTCGGCTTCGTGAAAGTCGCGAAGTACTATTACTATCCCGGCTGGTGGGAAGGCACGAGCCAAGGCCATAACATCATGAACATCGACAAGTGGAACGCGCTGCCGAAGCACTATCAGGCCGCGATCGACTCCGCCTCGCGCGACACCTTCACCTGGATCACCGGCAAGTACGACGCGCTGAACGCGCCGGCGCTGAAGCGCCTGCTCGTAGCGGGCGCGATCCTGAAGGCGTTCCCGCAGGAGGTGCTCGAAGCCTCCTACAGCGCCGCCAACGAGATCTATGCCGACCTCTCCAAGACCAATCCGCATTTCGGCAAGATGTATGCGAGCATGTCCGCCTACCGCGCGGAAGCGCTGCCGTGGTTTCAGGTCGCCGAGATCAGCTTCGACAGCTTCATGATGCGGATGCGGACCAAGACGTGACGAGCTGAAAAGAGCAGCGACGAAAACGACGAAAGCCCCGGAGATGTCTCCGGGGCTTTTTTGTATGGCGCTGTTTACGATTGACAGCAAAGCGAGCTGCGCTCTCGTGCCCCGGACGCAGCGCAGCGTCTCTTCGACGATGCGCTGCAGAGCCGGGGCCCATGGCGCCGCGAGGACGGGGCTCTGGGTCCCGGCTCTGCGCAGCAGCGTTTC
This sequence comes from Bradyrhizobium sp. OK095, assembly GCF_900109945.1. GTDB lineage: Bacteria > Pseudomonadota > Alphaproteobacteria > Rhizobiales > Xanthobacteraceae > Bradyrhizobium. The sequence continues at coordinate 90,007 of NZ_FOBX01000015.1, read as the reverse complement.
ACGCTGC
>NZ_FOBX01000015.1:0-85000 GCF_900109945.1 Bradyrhizobium sp. OK095 | reverse complement strand
CCATAACCAGAAGACGAATGCTCGCTCGATGAGTGTGGTGGGCCTGGGAAGACTTGAACTTCCGACCTCACGCTTATCAAGCGCGCGCTCTAACCAACTGAGCTACAAGCCCCTAACGCATATCCAGCTAAGGACCGGGATCCCGCAACCATGCAGGCCCAGCGCGTGTTCGTCCGCGAAGAAAGAGAAACGTAGACGGCGAAATCCCGCCAATGCAGCTCAACGATCCTGACGACCGTTGGCCACTGATGTTTCTAAAACGATCCGATAGATAGCAAGCTATCTGAAGGATCATCCTTAGAAAGGAGGTGATCCAGCCGCAGGTTCCCCTACGGCTACCTTGTTACGACTTCACCCCAGTCGCTGACCCTACCGTGGCCGGCTGCCTCCATTGCTGGTTAGCGCACCGTCTTCAGGTAAAACCAACTCCCATGGTGTGACGGGCGGTGTGTACAAGGCCCGGGAACGTATTCACCGTGGCGTGCTGATCCACGATTACTAGCGATTCCAACTTCATGGGCTCGAGTTGCAGAGCCCAATCCGAACTGAGACGGCTTTTTGAGATTTGCGAAGGGTTGCCCCTTAGCGTCCCATTGTCACCGCCATTGTAGCACGTGTGTAGCCCAGCCCGTAAGGGCCATGAGGACTTGACGTCATCCCCACCTTCCTCGCGGCTTATCACCGGCAGTCTCCTTAGAGTGCTCAACTAAATGGTAGCAACTAAGGACGGGGGTTGCGCTCGTTGCGGGACTTAACCCAACATCTCACGACACGAGCTGACGACAGCCATGCAGCACCTGTGTTCCAGGCTCCGAAGAGAAGGTCACATCTCTGCGACCGGTCCTGGACATGTCAAGGGCTGGTAAGGTTCTGCGCGTTGCGTCGAATTAAACCACATGCTCCACCGCTTGTGCGGGCCCCCGTCAATTCCTTTGAGTTTTAATCTTGCGACCGTACTCCCCAGGCGGAATGCTTAAAGCGTTAGCTGCGCCACTAGTGAGTAAACCCACTAACGGCTGGCATTCATCGTTTACGGCGTGGACTACCAGGGTATCTAATCCTGTTTGCTCCCCACGCTTTCGTGCCTCAGCGTCAGTATCGGGCCAGTGAGCCGCCTTCGCCACTGGTGTTCTTGCGAATATCTACGAATTTCACCTCTACACTCGCAGTTCCACTCACCTCTCCCGAACTCAAGATCTTCAGTATCAAAGGCAGTTCTGGAGTTGAGCTCCAGGATTTCACCCCTGACTTAAAGACCCGCCTACGCACCCTTTACGCCCAGTGATTCCGAGCAACGCTAGCCCCCTTCGTATTACCGCGGCTGCTGGCACGAAGTTAGCCGGGGCTTATTCTTGCGGTACCGTCATTATCTTCCCGCACAAAAGAGCTTTACAACCCTAGGGCCTTCATCACTCACGCGGCATGGCTGGATCAGGGTTGCCCCCATTGTCCAATATTCCCCACTGCTGCCTCCCGTAGGAGTTTGGGCCGTGTCTCAGTCCCAATGTGGCTGATCATCCTCTCAGACCAGCTACTGATCGTCGCCTTGGTAGGCCGTTACCCTACCAACTAGCTAATCAGACGCGGGCCAATCTCTCGGCGATAAATCTTTCCCCGTAAGGGCTTATCCGGTATTAGCACAAGTTTCCCTGTGTTGTTCCGAACCAAGAGGTATGTTCCCACGCGTTACTCACCCGTCTGCCGCTGACGTATTGCTACGCCCGCTCGACTTGCATGTGTTAAGCCTGCCGCCAGCGTTCGCTCTGAGCCAGGATCAAACTCTCAAGTTGGACTTGAACTTTGAACCGGCTGATCACAACGTTTGACGAGGTCCCACCATTGTCGACCGAAGTCGACGTTGCTGCCTGCGATTCACATCGCGGGCAACGATGGTGTACCTTTGAAACGTGTACCGCCGAAGTCTTTCGTCCGGTCCCGATCCGAAAAGCCGAAGCTTTTCAAATGCGAGACCCGCAAGGACTCCGCCGTCCACGTTTCTCTTTCTTCATCTTCACTTGTCAAACAGCCCGGGACCTAGGAGGCCCCAACCTTCCAGAGTGGAAGGGTTCCGACACCCTTACCGTCGATGAATGAACTCCAACCGATTTGCATCGGCTGTTGTGCACTCAACAAAGTGAGGAGCATCAGTGGCGCGTTCGCTCGCCTTGGTCAGTGACCCGGCGGCGCCGCGCTCAGTGGCCGGTTTATAGGCCCCACCCATCGGAGTTGTCAACGCCCATTGTCAACAAATCGTCGCACGGTGGATCGTCTCGAAAAACCAAGCGATTACAATCGATTAGAGAGGGGGCCAACGAGCGGATCGAACCTGACCCGCAAAAAATCTCAAAAAAAGTTCGCTCTCCAGGGGGCTCGGGAGGGGCTCCGGAAGCGGCTTTGGTCGCCCTCCCCGGGCGGACCCCGGCGCCCTCCCCCTTGGCCCTTCCAGACATGCCCCGGCATCCAGACAGGCGGAGCTCCGTCCCAAGCGAGACCGAGCTCCACCCTACGCCAGACCGAGCTCCACACTGAGCCAGGCCGGGCTCCCGCCCCCAGCCAGACGGCCCCGGGCGCCCGGCCATTCAGAAACTTTTCCCTATTAGGCGCCGTACTTGAGCCACAATCCCGCGGCGTTCTGATAAGAGACAAGCTTGAATCGCGGGGATGCCAGTGGGGGCTGCCAGCGATTTGCGTGGGGTCAGTGGAAGGCGATCATAGCGATGAAGCGGCCTTCTTCAGACATTCGAGAGACATCGAGATATCTTTTTCCGCTTAGCTGTTCGTGATTTCGGCCGGCCCGTTATCGGGGCCTTCTGACCGCGGACGCCTGTGCGGCTTGCCGTTTCCTGCGATGCCCCTCGAAGAGGGCGACCAGGGAGGGGCTCGAAACCGGGCTGTTATGGGCTTGGCTGTTATAGACCTCTTGGGTCGTTGATTGGGGGACTTGGGTTGAACCACAGGACATCACGCGGCGCTTACGGGCGTGAGACCGGGATCATCGATCTCGGCCACGAGCCGCCGCTGTCCGTCGATGGTTCGGAAGCTGCCGTCATCGATCGCCGTCGCGTCTCGGTGCAATGGTTCAGCGGGACAATTCTGACCGGACTTTGCGGCGCAGCCCTGATCGGCGGCGCCGTTTTCGCATCTCTCGACGGCGAAATGACCTTCGCCAAGGTGCCGGAACGCGTCGAAGGCGCGCTGCGCGGCGCATTCGGCGCGGCCGATCGCGCCGCCACGCTGCACAAGAGCGACCGCCTGCCGCCGCCGAATGAATCCACCGCTTCGCGCAACATCGTGCGCGTCTCGACGGTCGCCCGCGTCGGCAACCGTGACGTGATGCGGGTGCGCCCGTTCGTCCGGATCGCCGGCAATCTGTCGATGACGACGAGCGATCTGTCGGCGAAGATCCCGCCGTTCAACGCCCAGCGCCTTCTTACCGACGTCGGCTCCGATCCGAAGGCCGCATCGGAAGACCCGAACAATCCGGAAGCCGTCGAGCCCGACGCCGAGGTCTCCTTCGTCACCAAGGACCTGTCGCCGGTGCTGCCGAAGGCCAAGATTTCCGCGGTGGTGGCGCTCGACGACATCCTGATGCGGGTGCGCGATGCCGCCAACTGGCGCGGCAATGGCGGGGTGCGCTACGCCTCGCTCGCCAATGCAACCGCCGACATCTCCGGCGCGACCGGCAAGTCCGATATCAACAGGTCCGACATCAGAAGCGCCTACGCCAGCGAAGCGTCGCCGTCCGATCCCTATGCCGGCTTCGAGACGCGCGTGGTGCCGGAAAACGTCACGCTGCTGCCCAAGACCAAGGAGCAGATCACCGGCGGCAATCCCAACGGCGAACGCGTCCATCTGGTCAAGAAGGGCGACAGCGTCGGCTCGGTCCTGCGCGATCTCGGCGCGACGGCCGAGGAGATCAAGGCGATCACTGCGACGCTCGGGCCCCGCGGCCGCGACGGCGGCCTGAAGGAAGGCGAAAAGCTTCGCATCCTGATGGCGCCCGCAAGCCCCGGCGCCAGACTCCAGCCCTATCGCGTCGTGGTTGCAAACGACACCATGGTCGAAGCCATCGCGGCTTTGTCCGATCTCGGCAAATACGTCGCGGTCGACGTCTCCAGCATGAACACCGTCGCCGACGCCACGGCCAACGCCAACAGCGATGACGATGACGACGATGACGGCACTGGCGTGCGGCTCTACCAGAGCATCTACGAGACCGCGATCCGCAACAAAGTGCCGATGCCTGTCATCGACGACATGATCAAGATCTACTCCTACGACGTCGATTTCCAGCGCAAGGTGGCGCCGGGCGATTCATTCGACGTGTTCTACGCCGGCGAAGACGAGGGCGTGACGTCGAGCGAGAAGAACGACGTATTGTTCGCTTCGCTCACCGTCGGCGGCGAAACCAAGAGATACTATCGCTACCAGAGCCCCGACGACGGCGTCGTCGACTACTATGACGAAACCGGCAAGAGCGCGAAGAAGTTCCTGGTCAGGAAGCCCGTCAACAGCGCGATCATGCGCTCGGGCTTCGGCGGCCGCCGCCATCCGATCCTGGGCTACGTGAAAATGCACACCGGCGTCGACTGGGCCACCGCCTACGGCACGCCGATCTTCGCCGCCGGCAACGGCGCGATCGAAAAGATCGGCACCGAGGGCGGCTACGGCAAGTATATCCGCATCAAGCACAACAACGGATACGAGACCGCTTACGGCCACATGTCGGCGTACGCCAAGGGCATGGAAGCCGGCAAGAAAGTGCGGCAGGGCCAGGTGATCGGCTTCGTCGGCTCGACCGGCGCGTCGACCGGCCCCCACGTCCACTACGAAATCCTGGTCAACGGCCGCTTCGTCGATCCGCTGCGCGTGAAACTGCCGCGCGGCCGCTCGCTGGAAGGCCCGATGCTCTCGGGCTTCGAGAAGGAACGCGACCGGCTCGACGGCATGATGAGCGGCCGCAACGGCGCCATCGCGAGGATGTCGGATGCGACGGGTGGGCCGTTGCAGGTGACCAACCGCTGATTTCATAGCCAGCCGAAATCAACCGGACATTTCCAGGCAACCTGGTCTGAAACCGACGTCGTCGTGCGACGTCATTTCACTGCGCCACAATTTCAAGTTTCGTTTGCCAAAGCCGCGTGACGGGCGCGCCCGGCGGCCTGCCCAGCAACATCCCGACAGGCGTCGCCATCGGCGCCTCCGGCGTCATCTACTTCAGCTCGGACATCGAGAACGCGATCTACAAGATGGTGAAGAAATAGCGTGATCGCTCAAGCGAGCCGCACCCCGCCAAAAATAATTCGCCCCGGAAAGGACGACCTCTCCGGGGCGATTTTGTTTAGCGCTGAGCGCCGGTGATCAGTTCAACTTGCGCTTCGACACCGGCGCGTCGAACTGGGCGATCTCCGCGGTCTGCGGCGACTTGCCGTTGAAGGTCAACACGTTGCCTGCGGACGAGATCGCAACGTTGTCGCCGTCCCTGACGTCGCCGCCCAAAATCATCTCGGCGAGCGGATCCTGGACGTGACGCTGGATCACACGCTTCAGCGGCCTTGCGCCGTAGGCGGGATCCCAGCCCTTTGCAGCCAACCAATCGCGGCCGGCAGCATCGAGCGTCAGCACGATCTTGCGATCGGTCAGCAGCTTCCGGAGCCGCGCGAACTGGATCTCGACGATCCGGCCCATCTCGCTCCGCTGCAAGCGGTGGAACAGGATGATCTCGTCGACGCGGTTGAGGAATTCGGGGCGGAAATGCCCGCGCACCATTCCCATCACCTGCTCACGCACGGCAGAGGTGTCTTCGCCCTCGGGTTGATTCACCAAATACTCCGACCCGAGGTTCGAGGTCATGATGATCAACGTGTTGCGGAAATCGACGGTGCGGCCCTGGCCGTCGGTCAAGCGGCCGTCGTCGAGCACCTGCAACAGGACGTTGAAAACATCAGGATGCGCTTTCTCGACCTCGTCGAACAGCACCACCTGATAAGGCCGGCGCCGCACCGCTTCGGTGAGCGCGCCGCCCTCGTCATAGCCGACATAGCCCGGAGGCGCGCCGATCAGCCGCGAGACCGAGTGCTTCTCCATGTATTCGGACATGTCGAGGCGGACCATCGCGGTCTCGTCGTTGAACAGATACTCCGCGAGCGCCTTGGTCAGCTCGGTCTTGCCGACGCCGGTGGGGCCTAAGAACATGAACGAGCCGGTCGGCCGGTTCGGATCCTGCAGGCCCGCGCGCGAGCGGCGCACGGCGGTAGCGACCGCATGCACAGCCTCAGCCTGGCCGACGACGCGGGTGCCGAGCTGCTCCTCCATCTTCAGGAGCTTCTCCTTCTCGCCCTCCAGCATCTTGTCGACGGGCACGCCGGTCCAGCGCGAGACCACCTGCGCAATGTGGTTGGCGGTAACCGCCTCCTCCATCATCTCGCCGGAGTTCTCACGTGCTTCGATGTCGGCGATCTGCTTCTCGAGCTGCGGGATCCGGCCATAGGCCAGTTCGCCAGCCTTCTGGAATTCGCCGCGCCGCTGCGCATCGGCGAGATCGACGCGCAGGGCGTCGAGCTCCGACTTCAGCTTCTGGGCGTCGGAGAGCTTGTTCTTCTCCGCGCTCCAGCGCGCCGTCAGCGCCGCAGATTTCTCCTCGAGCTCGGCCAGCTCCTTCTGGAGTGTCTCAAGACGGCTCTTGGAGCCGAGATCACTTTCCTTCTTGAGCGCTTCCTGCTCGATCTTGAGCCGGATGATCTCGCGGTCGAGCGAATCCAGCTCTTCCGGCTTGGAATCGACCTGCATTTTCAGCCGGGCGGCGGCCTCGTCCATGAGGTCGATGGCCTTGTCGGGCAGGAAGCGGTCGGTGATGTAGCGGTTGGACAGCGTCGTGGCGGCCACCAGCGCGGAATCGGTGATCCGCACGCCGTGGTGCTGCTCGTACTTGTCCTTCAGGCCGCGCAGAATGGAGATCGTGTCCTCGACCGTGGGCTCGCTGACGAAGATCGGCTGGAACCGCCGCGCCAGTGCGGCATCCTTCTCGACGTGCTTGCGGTACTCGTCGAGCGTGGTGGCGCCGATGCAGTGCAGCTCGCCACGCGCGAGCGCGGGCTTGAGCAAATTGGAGGCGTCCATCGCGCCGTCGCCCTTGCCGGCGCCGATCAGCGTGTGCATCTCGTCGATGAACAGGATGATGTTGCCCTCGGCGGAAGTGACTTCCTGCAGTACGGCCTTCAGCCGCTCCTCGAACTCACCGCGATATTTCGCACCCGCGATCAGCGAGCCGAGGTCGAGCGACAGCAGCTTCTTGTCCTTGAGGCTCTCCGGCACGTCGCCATTGATGATGCGCAGCGCGAGGCCCTCGGCGATGGCGGTCTTGCCGACGCCGGGCTCACCGATCAGGACGGGATTGTTCTTGGTCCGGCGCGATAGCACCTGAATCGTGCGGCGGATCTCTTCGTCGCGGCCGATCACCGGGTCGAGCTTGCCGTCGCGCGCAGCCTGGGTCAGGTCGCGGGCATATTTCTTCAGCGCGTCATAGGCGTTCTCGGCCGTCGCGGAATCCGCGGTGCGGCCCTTGCGCAGCGCCTCGATCGCCGCGTTGAGATTCTGCGGGGTGACGCCGCCCTTGGCCAGGATCGCGCCGGCCTCGCTGGTCTTCTCCAGCGCCAGGCCGAGCAGCAGCCGCTCGACGGTGACGAAGCTGTCGCCGGCCTTCTCGCCGGCCTTCTCAGCCGCGTCGAAGGTGCGGACAAGCTCGGGCGCGAGATAGATCTGGCCGGCACCGCCGCCGGAGACTTTTGGCACCTTGTTCAGGGCGTCCTCGGTCGCCTTCAGGATGGCGCGGGAATTGCCGCCGGCGCGGTCGATCAGGCCGGAAGCCAAGCCCTCATTGTCGTCCAGCAGCACCTTCAAAACGTGCAGGGTGGAAAACTGTTGATGCCCCTCGCGCACCGCAAGCGACTGCGCGGACTGAACGAAGCCCCTGGAGCGTTCGGTATATTTGTCGATATTCATGGTCTTTTCTGTCCCTCGGCCTGCCCATGGAGCCCTCTAAGGCACTCCAAACGGCATCTTCATTGGGTTTCCGATTACCGCATTGACGTTTCTCAACCGGTAACGGTCGTTATCAGGCGGCGCTGGCGCCGGCCTGCCCCAGATGTGGGAAGGGCGCCCTGGGATCGGAAGAGGCGAGTTCACAATTTCGTGCGCTTATCCGCCCGCTTGGCGGGTCGCGCTCGAATCCCCTAAGTAGCGGTATGACCGCCAGCCAGACCGCCGAGATCACCGGACTTTACCGCTACCCGATCAAGGGCCTGACGCCGGAGCACCTCGCCCGTGTCCCGTTGCGGACGGGCCAGACCCTGCCCGCCGACCGCCGCTACGCCATCGAGAACGGCCCGAGCGGGTTCGATCCCGAAGCGCCCGAGTGGAAACCGAAAATCCAGTTCCTGATGCTGGCGCGCAATGAGCGGCTGGCAACCCTCGACAGCCGGTTCGAGGACGCCACCAACCGCCTGACTATCCGCAAGGACGGCCAAATCGTCGCCAGCGGCGATCTCGAGACCGCCACCGGACGCGCCGCCATCGAGGGCTATTTCAGCGGGAATTTTCAGCCAGAGCTCAAGGGCCCGCCAAAAATCCTGTCCGGCCGCGACCACAGCTTTTCCGACGTCGCCCGCAAGGTCGTCTCGATCATCAATCTCGACAGCGTCCGCGCCATCGAGACCATGCTCGGCGGCACCGCCGTGCATCCCCTGCGCTTCCGCGGTAATCTCTACGTAGATGGCTGGCCGGCCTGGTCGGAGCTCGATCTCGTCGGCGAGATCCTCGCGATCGGGCAGGCCCGGCTGAAAGTGGTCAAGCGCATCAAGCGCTGCCCGGCCGTCAATGTCGATCCCGAGACCGCCATGCGCGACCTCGAAATTCCAGCGACGCTTTCGCGCGATCTCGGCCACATGGACTGCGGCATCTATGCCGAGGTGATCGCCGACGGCGAGATCGGTGTGGGTGACGCGGTTGCGGTGGAAGAGCCGAGATTGGTGTGACGGCACGCCGGCTCAACACACTCCGTCATTGCGAGGAGCGAAGCGACGAAGCAATCCAGTCTGTTTCCGCGGAGGGACTCTGGATTGCTTCGCTTCGCTCGCAATGACGGAAGTTAGTTCGGCATCACATAGGCATAGATCCGGCCGCGCGAGATCGGCGCCTCGCGGACGCGGTTGCCGTTGTTGCCGGAGATCATGATCGGATTGCCCTGCGCGTCGACGCCGGTGATGATACCGACATGACCGCCTCGGCCGCCGCGCGACATCACCGCGATGGCGCCGACCTGCGGTCCGGAGACGCGCGTGCCGTAATGCGCGAACGAGTTCGCCATGTCGGAGCCGGTGCCATGGTGGCCGGTTTTCTCGAGCACCATGTTCATGAAGCGCGCGCACCACAGGCTGCCGCGCCCAGTCGGATTGCCGCCGACATAGCGGCGTGCCTCGGACACCAGGCCCGAGCCACCACCGAAGCCGCTGCTCATGCCCATGTCGGCGCTCGCAGTGTTGCCACCGCTGCTGCTGTTGACCGCATGGCTCATGTTGGCAGCGCGGCTCAAATTGCCGGTGCGGCTTATGTGTCCGCCGATGCCCCTGTCACCGCCGCCCGTATAGGGCATGTTGCCCATGCCGCCGCCATTGGCATTCGGATCGTAGCTGGCCTGCGTGTTCATGAATCCGCTCGCCTGCAACTGCGCCGCGCTGCGCTCGAAGCGCGAGCTGCGCGCATGGTGACGATAATGATGATGTCTGGCGTGGTGCAGGTAAGCGTGCCGCTCTGCGCTATGACGATGATGCGGCCGCGCTGAGGCCGGAGACGAGACCACGGCGACCGCCGTGAAGAAGACCGCCAGCGCCACAACACAACGCGACAGACGAGACGCAAACAACTCAAACATTCTTCATCCTTCGTTGACACCCCACTTCCCAGTCGGCCCGTGCGGTGGCCGACATCGATCAGGCCGTTAAGCCGCCGGATGTGGCGAGAACAAGACACCGGCGCGGCGAATAGCTGCGATGATTTTGTGCCGATGCTGGTTCGATGCTGCCGCATTGCGGACAACAACATTAACTGCGATCCTCAAATCACGGCTTCAAGAGAGGGAAACAGTTAATGCCCCACGCCACGACCAGGGACGATGTCCGCATCTATTTCGAAGAAGCGGGCCAGGGAACGCCGATAATTTTTCTGCACGAGTTCGCGGCCGACTTCACCAATTGGGAGCCGCAGATGCGTTATTTCTCGCGCGGCCATCGCTGCATCACCTATTCCGCACGCGGCTACACACCCTCCGACGTGCCGGCAGGAGAGGTCTACACCTACACGCATTTCTACACCGACGCGCTCGCCGTACTCGATCATCTCAAGATCGAGCGCGCGCATCTCGTGGGACTCTCGATGGGTGCTTATTCGTCGCTCCAGATCGGATTGAATGCGCCAGAGCGCGCGCTCTCAATGACGCTGGCCGGCGTCGGCTCCGGCTCGGAGCTCGATAACCTGGACGCCTGGCGCAAGCAGTGCCGCGCCAATGCCGAGCAGTTCGAGACATCAGGCTCTGCCGAAGTCGCAAAAGTCACGCGTGAGGCGCCGAGCCGGATTCCCTTCCTGGTCAAGGACCCGCGCGGCCACGCCGATTTCTACGCGGCGCTGGCGCGGCACGATGCCAAGGGATCGGCCAACACGATGCGCGGCTTTCAGGGAGGCCGGCCCTCGATCTACACGCTGACGGACGCGATCAAGAAGGTTGCTACGCCCGCGTTGATCATCTGCGGGGACGAGGACGATCCGTGCATCGGTGCGAGCCTGTTTTTGAAGAAGCACCTGCCGGCGGCCGGCCTCGCGATGTTCCCGAAGTCGGGTCACGTGCTCAATTTGGAGGAGCCCGCGCTGTTCAACGAGAGCGTGGAGCGGTTCGTGACGCTGGTGGAAGCGGGGCGATGGCCGGTGCGTGATCCGCGGTCGCTGGTGGGACATTAGCGCGACAGCGTCATCACACACTCCGTCATTGCGAGGAGCTATTTCTTGCCGCCGCGCGTGAGCAGAAACACCCCCTGCTCACCGAACATGTTCCACACCCACCACGGCAGCCGCAGCCGCAGCGGGCGGCCGTAGAGGTCGAGCGCCTCGGCGCGCTCCATCTTGACGTCGATGGCGTCGCAGAGCTCGACGAAATCCTTGATGGTGCAGAAATGGATGTTGGCAGTGTCGTACCATGTCGCCGGCAGATTGTCGGTGCGTGGCATGTGGCCGCCGATGAGGAGCTGGAGCCGCATCCGCCAGAAGCCGAAATTCGGGAACGAGACGATGGCGCGGCGGCCGATGCGCAGCAGATTCTCCAGCACCACTTTCGGCTGCCGCGTCGCCTGCAGCGTCTGCGACAGGATCACGTAGTCGAAGGCGTCGTCCGGGTAATTTACAAGATCAGTGTCAGCATCGCCCTGCACAACAGCAAGGCCCTTGGCGACGCAGCGGTTGACGCCCTCGCGCGACAGCTCGATGCCGCGGCCGTCGACGCCGCGCGTCTCCAGCAGCTGGAGCAGATCGCCATCGCCGCAGCCGACGTCGAGCACCTTCGAGCCCGGCTTGACCATCCCGGCGACCAGCAAATGGTCGGCGCGAAATGGGCCGGACTGATCCGCAGTGAGGCCGCCCAGCGGCAGCACTTGCTGTTCAGACATCGCTAGCCGTCCTTGTCAGTCGTTCTTCGCGGTGAGCCCGCGCGCCTTGCCGGCCGATTGCAGGAAGGCGCGGGAGATGTCGAGGAATTCGGGCACGTCGAGCAGGAAGGCGTCGTGGCCGCGATCGGTCTCGATCTCGGCGAACGATACCCGTGCGCTCGACGCGTTCAGCGCGTGCACCAGCGCCCGCGATTCCGAGGTCGGGAACAGCCAGTCGCTGGTGAAGGAGACGACGCAGAAGCGGGTCTGGATGTCCGCGAATGCCTTTGCGAGCGCGCCGCCGTGGTCAGCGGCGATGTCAAAGTAGTCCATCGCACGGGTCAGATAGAGATAGGAATTGGCGTCGAAGCGCTCGACGAAGGACGAGCCCTGGTAGCGCAGATAGGACTCGACCTGGAAGTCGGCGTCGAACGAGAATGTCGGCAACTCGCGGTCCTGCATGCGCCGGCCGAATTTTCGGTGCAGCGCGGCGTCCGACAAATAGGTGATGTGGGCGGCCATGCGCGCAACCGCGAGGCCGCGATGCGGATGGATGCCCTGATCGGCGTAGGCGCCATTGTGCCAGTCGGGATCGGCCATCACAGCCTGGCGGCCGAGTTCGTGGAAGGCGATGTTCTGCGCCGAGTGCCGCGTCGAACAGGCAATCGCCAACGCGGAGTAGACGCGCTTGGGATAGGCCGCGGTCCATTGCAGCACCTGCATGCCGCCCATCGAGCCGCCGACCACCGCGAACAGCGTATCGATGCCGAGCCGGTCGATCAGCATCGCCTGCGCACGCACCATGTCGGGAATGGTGATGACGGGGAAATCGAGGCCCCACACCTTGCCGGTCGCGGGATTGATCGAGGCGGGCCCGGTCGAGCCCATGCAGCCGCCGATCACGTTGGCGCAGATGATGAAGTAGTGCCGGGGATCGAGCGGCCGGCCGGGACCGACCAGCGTGTCCCACCAGCCGGACTTGCCGGTGACGGGATGCACATTGGCGACGTGCTGGTCGCCGGTTAGCGCATGGCAGATCAGGATCGCGTTGGAACGGTCGGCGTTGAGCTCGCCATAGGTCTGATAGGCGATCTGGAACGGGGTGAGATCGATGCCGCAATCGAGCCGCAGCGGCTGATCGGCGCCGAACTGCGCGACTTGCGAACTCGGATGATCGACCTCGTGCGACCGTTCGTCGGCACTGATCGCGGGACTCGGCACAGACTTGACGCCAACCATCTGACCATCGACCTCATTTGCGATCGGACTTCAGATCGCAGTGACATCAGGCCATAAAAAACCCGGCCTGAACGATAGGTTCGGCCGGGATCGAAAACGTCCCCGGCCTGTTTAGCGAATTTTTTAACGTGGCTGCAAGCCGGCCGGCTCAAATGACCACGGAACAGGCAAAACTTACTGTCTCGGGCGGTTTTCGTCAAGTCGCGGCCCGGATGAGCCGGATTCGTCTCTGTCCGGCCTGCCGAGAAGACCGTGATTTCTCTTTGCTTTCGCCGGCCTGACTGCCTAATCAGGACACCGATCGCAGCGGCCCCGCCTTCCGGCCGGTCCGCTTTGGAACGCCTCTCAACAGACCCAGTCAGATATGTCCCAACGTCCGCCCGCGCCACCATCGCTCCAGGAGTTGCGCAAGGAGATCGACGCGATCGACGAGGGCATGCACCGCCTCTTGATGCAGCGCGGCGACATCATCGACCGCCTGATCCAGGTGAAGCAGACGCAGGAGGTCGGCTCCGCGTTTCGGCCTGCGCGCGAGGCCTCCATGATGCGCGACATCGTGCAGCGCCATCGCGGCATCCTGCCGCTCGACACGGTCGAGAGCATCTGGCGCGTCATCATCGCCACCTTCACCTATGTCCAGGCGCCGTTCTCCGTGCATGCCGACATCTCGGTGAGCGAGCCGGCGATGCGCGATTCCGCGCGCTTCCATTTTGGTTTCACCGTGCCCTACGTCGCGCATTTCAGCGCGCAGGCGGCGGTCGAGGCGGTGGCGAAATCCAAGGGCGATCTGGCGCTGGTCTCGGCGACCTCGAGCCGCACGCCGTGGTGGCTGGAGCTGGAAGCGGCCGGTGCGCCGAAAATCATCGCGCGGCTGCCCTTCGTCGAGCGCGCCGACCATCCGGCCGCGCTGCCCGTGTTCGCGGTCTCGCGCGTCGCCGACAGCGCGCTGGTGACGGAGGTCGAGACCTTCAGCGTGCGCGTATCAGGATGGAATGCCGACGTAGCGCGGGCCCTGTCGCCGCTCGCCGAGATCGTGGCGGTGCCCGATACCGCCTTCGACGGCGCGGCGCTGCTGGTCTCGGTCACGAGCGCGAGCAGCATCGACAAAATCAAGGCTGCCCTGATCGAAGCGGGGGCCTCGGTGCGCTCCACGGCCCTCGTCGGCAGCCACGCAACGCGCTATACGGTGCCCCCGACCGGGTCGAAATCGTAAATCGCGTACCGCTTAAAGCCATTCCGGAGTTGAAGATGTCCCGCCCCGTGCCGAATCCCGGCATTCTCGATATTGCGCCCTACACGCCCGGCAAGAGCCCGGTCGCTGAGCCCGGCCGCAAGGTGTTCAAGCTCTCGGCCAACGAGACGCCGTTCGGCCCCTCGCCCAAGGCGATCGAGGCGTTCAAGAACGTAGCGACACATCTGGAAGACTATCCCGAAGGCACCTCGCGCGTGCTGCGCGAAGCGATCGGCCGTTCGTTCGGCCTCGATCCCAACCGCATCATCTGCGGCGCCGGCTCGGACGAGATCCTCAATTTGCTCGCCCACACCTATCTCAGCCACGGCGACGAGGCGATCTCGACGACCCACGGCTTTCTCGTTTACCCGATCGCGACCATGGCGGTCGGCGCGAAGAACGTGGTTGCGGCTGAGAAGAACCTCACTTGCGACGTCGATGCCATCCTGAAGGCGGTGACGCCGCGGACAAAGCTGGTCTGGCTCGCCAACCCCAACAATCCGACCGGCACCTATATCCCGTTCGACGAGGTCAAGCGGCTGCGCGCCGGCCTGCCCTCGCACGTGCTTTTGGTGCTCGATGCCGCCTATTCCGACTACGTCTCGCGCAACGATTACGAGATGGGGATCGAGCTGGTCGCCACCACCGAGAACACGGTGGTGACGCACACCTTCTCCAAGATCCACGGCCTCGCCGCGCTGCGCATCGGCTGGATGTTCGGCCCCGAGCACGTCATCGACGCGGTCAACCGCATCCGCGGCCCCTTCAACGTGTCGACGCCGGCGATGTACGCCGCGGTCGCGGCGATCGAGGACACCGCGCATCAGGCGATGTCGAAGCAGTTCACCGAAACATGGCGCAACTGGCTCACCGAGGAGATCGGCAAGCTCGGTCTCAAGGTCACGCCGGGCGTCGCCAATTTCGTGCTGATCCACTTCCCGGAAAAGGGCAAGACCTCGGACGAGGCCGACGCTTACCTCACCAAGCGTGGCCTGGTGCTGCGTGGCTTGAAGAATTACGGCCTGCCGCATTCGCTGCGCATGACCATCGGCACCGAGGAGGCCAACCGCCTCGTCGTCGAGGCCTTGCGCGACTTCATGGCCGGCAAATGAGCGTCACACCGCACTTCCAGCGCGTCGCGCTGATCGGCTTCGGCCTGATCGGCGGCTCGATCGCGCGCGCTGCGAAGCTCCAGGGCCTGGCCGGCGAAATCGTCACCACCGCGCGCTCGGAGACAACGCGCGCGCGGGTGATGGAGCTCGGCATCATCGACCAGGTCGTGGCGACCAATGCGGAAGCCGTGAAGGACGCCGATCTGGTCATCCTCTGCATTCCCGTCGGCGCCTGCGGGCCGGTGGCGCAGGAGATCGCCGCATATCTCAAGCCCGGCGCGATCATCTCCGACGTCGGCTCGGTCAAGGGCGCGATCGTCAGGGACATGGCGCCGCATCTGCCGAAGGGCATCCATTTCGTGCCTGCGCATCCCGTCGCAGGCACCGAGCATTCGGGACCTGACTCGGGCTTCGCCGAGCTCTTCATCAACCGCTGGTGCATTTTGACGCCGCCTGAGGGCGTCGATGCTGCCGCCACCGATCGCCTGCGCGCCTTCTGGGCGGCGATGGGCGCCAAGGTCGAGGTGATGACGCCGGATCATCATGATCTCGTGCTCGCGATCACCAGCCATCTGCCGCATCTGATCGCCTACACCATCGTCGGCACCGCCGACGAGTTGCAACAGGTGACGGAGTCCGAGGTCATCAAGTTCTCCGCCGGCGGTTTTCGCGATTTCACTCGCATCGCGGCGTCCGACCCGACGATGTGGCGCGACGTGTTCCTCGCCAACAAGGAAGCCGTACTGGAGATGCTCGGCACCTTCACCGAGGATCTCGCCAAGCTGACCCGCGCGATCCGCCGCGGCGACGGCGAGGCGCTGTTCGACCACTTCACCCGCACCCGTGCGATCCGCCGCGGCATCGTCGAGATCGGCCAGGATTCGGCGGCGGCAGACTTTGGCCGCCAGCATGGGCAGCTCGGCAACAAGCCATAAGCCGACGACGTAGCCCGGATGGAGTGCAAGCGTAATCCGGGACTCTTGACACCGCATCGAATAAACCCGGATTGCGCTTCGCTCCATCCGGGCTACGGCTTCGTATGACTAGAACGGATAGTAACGGATTTGCGTCATGACGACGTTGTCGTCGGTCTTTGGCGCACCACCGACACCACTGAAGGCGATCCGCTGCGTGTAGGAATACTGCACGCCGGCTTTGAGCGTGCCGTAATTGCCCTGGTAGATGGTGTCGTAGATCCCGGCCGTGATCTGCCGGACCTCCCTGGTATTGCCGTTGCAGGTCGCCGCCGGCGAGTTCTCGGTGAAGCAGCCGGTGTTGTTGTAGAGCGGATTGCCGTAACCGAAGGGCACCGTTCCGACGTTGGCGAAATTCGCTTTTGCTTTTTCCAGGCCCGCATAGCTGTAGACATCGAGGCTCGGCGTTGCGTGCCAGATCAGGCCGACCGCAGCCGATGTGATCGTCAGCGGGAGGATGGTGCCGTCCTGCGCGACCGCCGCGTCGGGGAACGGCGTCGCCGTGAAGCGGCCGAGCACGCCGTGCGCGCCATAGAGCTGGAGATCGAGGGTTTTCGGAATCAGCTCGGCATTGATGTGGCCACCGAAACTCCCGGTATCGTAGGTGTGGTTGGCGCCGTTGAAGCGATCGAGGAGCTGACGGTAGAGCGCCCAGCCTTCGACGTGCAGCTTGTACGGCCCGAGCCGCGGGTCCCACGCCGCCTTCACCGTGACGTCGGGCACCTGATTCAGGCTGACATTGTTGAGGTTGTTGAAGAAGCTGCCGCCGGGCCCGGTCAAATTGACCAGGAGGTTCGGATTCAGCACGCCCTGCGGCCCGACAGCGGGTGTGCCGACGGTCGGGACGTTGCCGCCGAAGAACGCGGTCTGGGCATTCTCGACAGACGCAGCCAGCTTGAACTCGGGTCCGATGTCCTGCCAGACGCGGAGACCGGGTTGCCGCGCGGCGAGGAATCCTGGAACGGATTCGAAGTCGATCACGCCCGGTGCATCGACACCGCGGGGATCGATGCCCGACTTGGACGGCGCGTTCAGCGACCAGGATTGCCCGGCGAGGAAATGAAGACCGAGATCGCTGCGGTCCAGCTCCAGGCTAAGCTGCCGCATGCGCGGATTGAACGAGTTGGTCGCAACCGAGCTCGCCGTCTGCGCCGCGCCTTCGAAATCGATCTCGCCGTAACCGGCCAGATGCGTATCGGGGTCGACGTTGCCCTCGGCAAGCACAGAGAACCTGCTCTGGCGCGCGGAGAAGCGCGTTTCCGGAATATAGTAGTTCCGGCCTTGCTGATAGGGGATGAAGTTGTAGACCGAGCCGGTGTCTGAAGCGAGATTGCGCGAGCGGTAGATACCGGTGAGATCGACCCAGCCGCCGAATGTCAGCGTGACGCCCTTGTAGCAAACCTTGCCGGCCGCACAGGGATCGACAGGCAGCGCCTTGTACGTTGCCGGCATCGGGACGGCCTTCGCCTGCGCTTCGACCTGGCGCGTCTTACGCGCCTCCAAATCCACCTTCTGCTGGAGCTCTTTCAGCTTGGCCTTCAGCGACTGGATTTCGGTTGTGACATTGTCGTCGGCACGCGCCTGCCCTGAACAGGCAGCGAGCATGCCCAGCATCAGTCCGCAATTGATGATTCGCACTTGATCCCTCCACTGGGGAAGCTGGTTCGTTTCCTCGCGCCGTCTCCGGCGCCGGCGTGCTTCCCTGGTGTGGAATGACTTGAATGCGACTGCGATTATTCGCAGGCCCGTGCATCTTCTGCATCACGTTTTCCTGACGATCATGTTCGGAATATTTTTGCGGCGTTGCCGATCCGCACGTGCGCGATTGTCATGCATCCGCGCAACGCGCATTGGGCCCGACCGGGACATGACCGGGCCCAACTCCGCGACGGGCAAGTGGTGGACGGCGGTTATTTGCCCTTGGTCGCGCGCATCACCGTGGGGCGCGGTGATTTCGGAGAGGGGACGAATGCCATCGTCTCCCGTGTTGCGGGGCTCGCGATGTTGCGGTCGCCATTCGGATACTGGGCCGCGTATGCAGCCGGCTCTTGCGACTGCCACTGCGCGAATGCGGGCGTCGCGAGCGCGGTCGAGATCGCGACGGCGGCGACAACGAACAGCTTGGACTTGGTCATGGTATCTCTCCTGCCTGGGCGGACCGCATCATCGTGCGGCCGACATGGAGAGAGAGCGGAGTTCGCGGCGTCGCATTCCCGCCGGGCAATCACGATCCGGCGAAGGGACCGTGAGTTCAGTTCTACGGGAGAAATATCAATACAGCGGCGGAATCTCGCCGACCTTGACCGGGCCGAGCAGTACCGCGCCGTCGACGAACTTCAGCGGGAAGCTGCGGGCCTTCTTGCCTTCGAGCGTGCTCTCGGTGCCGATCGAATTGATGCCGGCGGCAACGCCGGCATTGGCGTTCTGCTTGATGACCTTGCCGAGGCCGGGCACGGCGCGATCGAGCGCGCCGAACAGATTGTTGAGGTCCTTGGTCTTCACGCCGGGCGCGACACGATCGAGCGTTGCCTGCGGCACGCCCTCGTCCAGCATCTTCTCGATGCCGAGCGCCGGGATCACGCGCTCGAGGCCCGTCACCGTCATCTGCAATTCGCCGTCGAGTCGGCCATTGGCCGAAAGGCCGAGCGTGCCCGCCGCGATCGCGATCATCTCGCCCTGCTGAATGCGCGACTGCACGATCTCGATATGGCCGCCGGCCGCCTGGATCTCGCGGAAGCGCTGCGGCCACGGCTTTGGCGTGAGGTCGGACAATCCCGTGATCTTCGCGCGCGTGTCAGCCTCGAACGGCTCGGCGAGCAGCGGATGCACGCCCTGAATGCTGCCCTGCGCGATCTGGAACACGGTCTCGATGACCGGATGATCGGACGGCGATCCATCCGCGAGACGCCCGTGCAGCTCGACTTGTTTTGCGCGCGCAAGCGGCACCTGCACGCTGCCATCGAGCCGATTGACAGCAAGATCGTCGAACACGATGGAGGCGCGATCCGGCACAGCAGGGAGGCCGACCACGCTGCTGCGGCCCTTGCTCCAGTTCACCACGAAGGTGTTTTGCGTGACGCCGTCAGTCAGCGTCGCCGGCGCGGAGAATTCGGCGATGACGCGCTTGGGATCGTAGACCTGGGCGATCACCAGGATGTTGTCGAGCTTGGCCGTGAACGGCGTCTTGCTCGCGTTCTGCGAGACCAGAGCGACGCTGGCGCCGGAACACTGGACCTCGAAGCGGAACGGGAAGCCCGCGATCGAACGCTTGGCGCAATCATAGATCCGGCCGGATTTGGCCTCCTGCGCGCGCCAGGCGTCTGCGGCGATTTCGGCCTGCGACGCCGCATAGAACCAGAAACAGCTCCACGCGACTGCGAGGATCAGGACGAGGACGGGAGCGATGAAAAGGCCCCAACGGGAGCGACGGCCTGCGGCAACGGTCATATCGGACATGCGGCGACCCTTTGACCTCAGATGATGGCAAATGTAAGCGAGGTCCGGCCACGGCGAAAGGCGGAGAATTCGCTTCGCTTGGGGCCTTCATTCTGGTAGCCGTGCCCGAAATGTCGGAAATCACCCTCCCCTCCGTTACCACAGCCAAGGGCGACCTCTGGGTGTTCGGCTATGGCTCGCTGATGTGGCGGCCGGGCTTCGAATTCGAAGAACGCGTCCCGGCGCGGCTGGTTGGCGAGCATCGCGCGCTTTGTGTCTATTCCTTCGTGCATCGCGGCACGCCCGAAAAGCCCGGCCTGGTGCTCGGGCTCGATCGCGGCGGCGCCTGCCGCGGCATTGCTTTCCGTGTCGCCGAGAGGGACCGCGCCGATGTCGTCGCCTATTTGCGGGCGCGCGAGCAGGTCACGTCGGTCTATCGCGAAGTGATGCGCTCGGTGTGGCTGGAGAACGATGCGCGCGAGCGCGTCTCCGCCCTCGCCTATGTCGTCGACCGCGGCCATGTCCAATATGCCGGTCGGCTGTCGCTCGCCGATCAGCATCGCCACGTCGTCCAGGGCCATGGACAGTCCGGCGCCAACCGCGACTACGTGACGGCCACGGTGAAAGCGATCGAGGCCGAAGGCTTTCGCGACACGCAACTGCATCAACTCGCGACCATGCTTCATGGTGATGCGCACGCGCCGGCTCCTGCGGAAGATCGAGAGAACCGCTAGCTCTCCGACGGAGCGTAGCTCGGCGCACGGCCGATCAGCTGCTCCTGCTCCTTCCGACCTGCTTCGACGAGCCGGCCGGTCGCGTCCTCGATGGCGGTTTGCACGCGAGAGAGAAACTCGTCCTTCGGCAGCCCCGATGGCAGCGGATCGAGGAACTCGACCACCAGCGTGCCGGGATAGCGCATGAACGTGCGGCGCGGCCAGAACAGGCCGGAATTCAGCGCGATCGGCAGGCACTGCGCGCCGCAGGTCGAATAGATCTGCGCAAAGCCGGTCTTGTAGTCAGGCTCGGCGCCCGGCGCCCGGCGCGTGCCTTCCGGAAAGATCACGAGTTGCTTTCCGCTTCGCACCGCTTCGCGCGCCCGCCGCGTCATGTCCAGTAGCGCCTTCACGCCGGCGTTGCGGTCGATCGCGATCATCCCGGTCTTGACCAGGAACTGGCCGAACACAGGGATCTGCATCAGCTGGCGCTTGAGGATGAAGATCGGGCGATTGAAGAAGCCGGGCAGCACGAACGTCTCCCAGAACGACTGGTGCTTTGCCACGATCACCAGCGGCCCCTGCGGGATCTTCTCGACACCGCGGAATTCCACCTTGATGTTGCAGACCACGCGCATCAGGACCAGCGTCGCCTTCGCCCACCATTGCGCGACCGTCAGCATCGCGCGCGGCGGCAATGCGAAGGTCGGCAGCGCCACGATCGCGAGACACACCAGCACGGCATAGAACAGCAGGTTGAACAGGAGCGAGCGCAGGAAAATCAAGAACATCGGCGATCCGATCAATTGGCCTGTGCCGTCGCGGGCCGCTTCGGCGTCAGGCCTGCAGGCTGCTCCGACATCTCGGGCGAAAGGTCAATCCCGAAATCCTCCAGCCGCACCCTGAGCTCGGCCGCGATATACTTGACATATTCGGACAACAGCAGCCGCAAGGTGGAGGCCGAGGTCCACCATGGCTCCTCGCGCCATTTGTCGCCGACCACCGCGAACGGGATCAGCGTGGTCTCCGGCATCGCATGCGAGAATTCCACCAGCGCGCGCGGCATGTGATAGTTCGAGGTGACCACGATCAGCGACTTGAAGCCGCGCCCCTCGGCCCAGCGCCGCGTCTCCGCCGCATTGCCGCGGGTCGAGAGCGCGGAGCGGTCGAGGTCGACGCAGCAGGTCATGAAGGTCTGGTTCTCCGGCAAGGTCCGGGAGATGTCGCTCGCCGTCGAGGTCGGATGCACGCCCGAGATCAGCAGCCGCCTGCCGTAGCCTGCCGCCAAAAGCTCCATCGCGTCCGACACCCGCGAGGAGCCGCCGGTCAGGACCACGATGCCGTCAGCCTTGCGGTCCGGCGCAATCTCCGCGCCGCGCAATTGCGTGAGGAACGCGACGAAGCCCGCCGCCGCGCCGACGAAGACGAGTGCAATCGTCGACACCAATGCCGCACGCAGCCAGCCGCGCGGCATTTTCGGCAATCGATCGTCGGTCGGCGAGGTCATGTGATGTCGGTGATCCCTTCCCCGGATGATTTTAGGACGTTTTGAGGCGAAGTGGAGTCCGGTTTATCGGACCTAGTCGACATCATTCAGTGTCGCGAACAGCGTCTGGCGCGAGGCGACCGCGGTGATGGCGCCGATCAGCACCGCCTGCACCGCGAGCACGATGTAGCCGGACGGCCGCAGCGAGAAGGTGCCGAGCAGAGCTGCGAACTGGTCACCGACGGGCGTACCTGAAAACCAGCCGGCGATCGACTCGGAGAAGCCGAACACCAGCATGGCGGCGCCGCCGCCGATCACGCCGCCTTCGAGACCTAGTCGCAGGAAATGCCGCAAGAAACGATTGGCGATGTAGCGGTCACCGGCGCCGACGAAGTGCAGGACCTCGACGATCGGACGGTTCGCTGCCATGGCGCCGCGGGTCGCGAACGAGACCGAGATGATGGTGGCGACGATGACGAGCGCGAGGATGCCGAGACCGGCGAGCACCGTGGCGTTCGTCATCGAGCGCATGCGCTCGATCCAGGCGCGGTGATCGTCGACGCTGGCGCTCGGCGCCGCTTGCGTCACGCGGGCGCGCAGGGCGCCGAGGTCGAGCGCCGTGCCGGGCTGCACGCGTGCGATGATCATGCGCGGCACCGGCAGATCGTCCATCGACAGTCCGGTGCCGAGCCAGGGCTCGAGCAGCTTGCCGCTCTCATCCTTGCTGAACGGCTTGACCTCGACGATGCCGGCTTGCGCACGCATGGCCTCGGTGACCGCAATGGTGTCGCGATCGAGATCGCGGCCGGTCTGGGGGCGGACCTGGATGGTGATTTCGCTCGCGACATCCGACTGCCATTCTGCCGCGGAGGCGCTGACCAGCAGCACCGTGCCCGTGGTCATCGACGCCAGGAACGTCATGATGGCGACGACGGCGACCAGCGCGCGGCCCTGGATCGAGGCGCGCGGCACGATCGGCGACATGTTGCGCGCCCTGGCCGGAAGCTGCGGACGCTCCTGTCCGAGGTCAACCAGCACGCCGCGCTCGTCGGTCCTACTCATAGACGTGCAACCGTCCCTGGTGCAGCACGAAGCGGCGCGCCTCGTACTGGTCCATCAGCGCAATGTCGTGGGTCGCGATGATGACGGCAGTGCCTGATTTGTTGAGCTCGATGAAGAGCCGCAGCAGGCGGCGCCCGAGCGTCGGATCGACGCTGCCGGTCGGCTCGTCCGCGAGCAGCAGCTGCGGCCGCGAGATCACCGCGCGCGCGATCGCCGCGCGCTGCTTCTCGCCGCCCGACAGGATCGGCGGCAGCGCATCCATACGCTCGCCGAGCCCGACCCAGCGCAAGAGATCGATGACTTCTTTCCGATAGCTCGACTCGCTGCGGCCCATGACGCGGAACGGCAGTGCCACGTTCTCGTAGGTGGTCATGTGGTCGAGCAGGCGGAAGTCCTGGAGCACGATACCGATGCGCTTGCGTAAGTCGGCGATCTCGTCCTTGCCGAGCTGCGAGATATCGTGGCCGAATAGGTTGACGAGGCCCCGCGTCGGCCGGTGCGACAGGAACAACAGGCGCAAGAGTGACGTCTTGCCGGCGCCGGACGGGCCGGTGAGGAACTGGAACGAATGCGCCGGAATCTGGAAGCTGAGGTCGCGCAGGATCTCCGGCCCCAGACCGTAACGCAATCCGACATTTTCGAACCGAACCAAGTTCAGCTCCGTTCGAGAGGGGGCCGCGCCGCGGCACACCGCCACACGTAATCAACGGTCTTTGCGACCGTTATGGTTTCCGGTTCGTTAACGGTCGCCTTGTAGCATCCTGGCGCCCGGTTCCGCAGGGCATCGTCAAGACTCGTCCAAAAATCGTTCAAGACCTCGTTCATGCATCAAGGCTCGCCCATGCATATCGTCTGCCCCCATTGTACGACATCCTACGCCATCAAGCTTGCGAGCCTGGGGGCGAACGGCCGGACGGTCCGCTGCTCCCGCTGCAAGGAGACCTGGGTCGCCCATGCCGAGGATGCCATCGAAGAGGCATCCGTCCCGGCCATGGCCGCGGCCAGCCAGGCCGACGACCAGACCGACCTCGCCGCGGAGTGGAACTCCTACGCCAAGGACGACGGCGACGCCGACACGCCGGTGGTGGATAGCCCTTCGATTGCCGGCGACTGGCCGGCCGAGGACACCAAGGAGATCGAGGACGAGTGGTCGGCCGCCGCCCGGGAGGCCGAAGAGGAGGCCGTCGGCGCGCAGCACCAGTCCTGGATCCGTGGCCTGTTCGGCAGCCGCCGCGGGGCACGGGTGAGGCGTCAGGTCCCGACCGTCGCGCCGCGAAAATCCTATTTCGGCCTGCCGACCGCCTGCGCGGCCATGGGCGCGCTGGTGCTGGCCCTCATCGTCTGGCGCGGCGACATGGTACGGCTGCTGCCGCAGACGGCGGCGTTCTACAAGATGGCCGGCTTTGACGTGAATTTGCGCGGACTGGCCTTCAAGGACGTCAAGCTCTCCAGCGAGACCGTGGACGGTAAGCAGGTGCTGGTGATCGAGGGTGTGATCGTCGGCCAAGGCAAAAAGCCGCTCGATATCCCGCGGCTGCGCTTTGCGGTACGCGACGCGCAAGGCGCTGAGATCTACGCCTGGAATACCGTGCTGGAACAGACCGTGCTGCAACCCGGTGAGCGCGCCTTCTTCCGCTCGCGCCTGGCCTCACCGCCGCCGGAAGGCCGCAATATCGACGTTCGCTTCTTCAACCGGCGCGACATCGCCGGCGGCAGCGTATAATCAGCTTGTAGAGTCCCGCACGGGAAGGTTCGTCCCAAGGGTCGATCTGATGCCTAAAGTACTGATCGCCGACGACGAGGATTCGATGCGCCAGCTGGTGGCGCGCGCCATCGCCATGGACGGCCACGAGACCGTCACGGCGCAGGACGGCGCCGAGGCGCTGGAAATCCTGACCAGCGCCGACGGCGCGTTCGATCTGCTGCTCACAGACATCCAGATGCCCGTGATGGACGGCATCGCGCTGGCACTGTCCGCCGCGCGCGATTTCCCCGACCTGACGATTTTGCTGATGACCGGCTTTGCCGATCAGCGCGAGCGCGCCTCGAACCTCAACGCGCTGGTCCATGACGTCGTGACAAAGCCGTTCTCGGTCGCCGATATCCGCACCGCGGTGGCGGACGCGCTGGCGGCGAAAAAGGCGTAGCGGTCGGTGTCGTAGCCCGGATGAGCGGAGCGATATCCGGGGCCGCTGGTCCCGCATGTCGCTTCGCTCATGCGGGCTACGGGAGCTGCGTAGCGCTCAAAAATCCTTCAGCAGCCGCTCGATATAATCGAGCTCGATCTGCGGGCGTGAGGGATCGCTCAGGCGACGGCGGAGCTCTTCGAGGATGCGGCGGACGCGCTGGGCGTCGATCTCGCCGGGGATCTTGACCGTGTAATCGTCGCTGAACTCGCGGCCGTGAAGCGGGCGACCAAGCGGATCGGTCTGATTGCCGCCGCTCTGCTGGCGGCCGGCCCGGTTGCCGGGGCCATCGCCCTGCCCGTCGCCATCGCCCTGCTGCATCGCCTCGGCCATCTTCTGCGCACCCTTGCGCAAGGCGTCGAGCGCCTTGCCCTGCGCGTCCACGGCGCCATCCGCATTGCCGTCGCCGAGCTTCGAGCCGGCATCACCCATGGCGCCGTCGGCGGAGTCCAGACTGCCGTCGTCATCACCATCGTCGCCGTCCTGGTCGCCGTTCTGGCCGGGCTGTCCCTGCTCGCCTTGCTGGCCTTTCTGCCCTTGCTGCTTCTGGCCCTTTTGTCCCTTCTGCGTGAGGCCGCGCTTGGCGAGCTCGTCCTGCAGCTTCTTCAGGCGGTCGCGCAACGACTGCTGATCCTGCTGCAGGTCCGACATCGACTGGTCGCCCTGCTTGCCGCGCGAGCGGTCACGCCGGGAATCCTGCCCCTGCTTGAAAGTCTTGTCGCGCAATTGCTGCTGCTTGCGGATCATGTCGCTGAGCTCGTTCAGCGCCTGCTCCATCTCGCTCTCGCCGGATTGTCCCGGCTGCGCCATCTGGAGATTTTCCATGATCTGCGCGAGCTGCTCGAGCATGCGCTGGGCGGCTTCTTTATTGCCTTCCTTCGCCGCCTTCTCGATCTGCTTCAAGAGGTCGTCGAGATCGCGTTGCGTGATGACGGAGCGATCGCGATTGGAGGACTGGCTCCGTTCCGTCGCCCGCTTGTAGTCCTCGAGCTTCTGAATGGCTTCGGATTGATTGTTCAGGCTCTTGCCGGATTCCTTCTGCCTGAGGCTGTCGCCGGAATCCTGCATCGCCTTTTCGGCGCTATCGAGCAGGGCATCGACATCCTGATCCTGCTGGGCAGCAACGGGCGAGACGCCCCCCAACAGGAAGGCGAGGCAGGCGATCGATATCGCCTTCAATACTGGCACGCGTCCTAGCTTCCGCATTTACGGTCTCGCGTCGACTGGTTGGCCCCGTCATTGCCCGTCTTCGCCCGGTTGTTCGCCGACTTCCGATAGGCCTGAAGCTGATCGCGCAAGGCGTCCTGCTGCTTCGCCAGCTCTTCGAGCTGCTCGGGCGTGGCGTTCTGGGTCTTCTGTCGCAGCTCGACGGACTTGTCGAGGATGAGCTGAACTTCGGCGGGGAACGGCTGCCGGGGTCCAAGCGGATTTTGCTCGGCGCGCCGGGCGAGATCGCGCACCTTGCCGGCCATGGCCTCGCGCAGCTTCTGCGTCAGCACCCTGATCTCGTCCTCGCTGGCGCCGCGTTCCAGCGCCCGCTTGAGCGCGTCCTGGGCCCCGCGCAGCGCCGCGTTGACGCTGCCGGCGACACCGTCGTCCTCGATGGTGACCGCGAAAGCCCACATGCTCGCCACCACGTCGCGCATCGCGTCGTCGGTGCGGGCGGCCTCCAACTGAAGCGCCAAGCTGCGCAGGCCGAGATAACAGCCGGCATCCGGCGTGAACAATTCGGGCGCGATCATCAGCGCGTCGAGCGCGGCGTAGACGTCGGAGTTCTTGTTGGCATCGAGCGCGAGGATGCGGCGCTGCTCGATCAGCGCGCGGGCGAGCGAGTTCGTGAACAGCCGCTCGGGCAGGCGCATGTTGAAGGGCTCGCTCCTGGCCTCATTGCCGGCCTCGTCCTTGGCGGTGAGCGTCAGCGTGACGTCGGCGCCGGCATAGGGATCCTCGCTGAGATCCTTCACCGTCTGGCCGACGCCGTTGCGGGTGCGTGCATTCGGCAGCACCAGCGGGAATTGCGGCGGCGGGAACAGAGGCCGCGCGGCAACCTTGCTATCGCCCTCCTTCGCGCCGTCCTTGCCGACATCGGCAGCGCGCAGGCCGATTTGCGCCTCGGCGCCGGTAACGCCGTAATCGTCCTCGATCTTGTAGGAGAGCTGCAGCGCGCCGCGGGCCTGGCGCTCCGGATCCTTGGCCAACGTGATCGTCGGCGGTTGGTCCGGCGTCGCCGCGAACGCCCATTGCGGCTGACCGGAAGGCGCGCGGACATGCGCGGTGCCGTTACCGCTGATGGTAAAGTGCTTCTCGTTGGTGCCCTTGGGCGTGGCATCCGCAGGGGCGACCTCCTTGAGGCCGCCGGAAACGACGACATCGAGGCTCCCGCCGGAGGAGCGCACGATCAGGGTCGAGCCGGCGGGCACGGCGAGCGGACCACTGGCCGGCAGTGCCGCGGCCTCCTTGTTGGCGGCCGACAGGATCACCGGCGGCTTGCCGGTGTAGAGCGGCGGGGTGACCCAGGCATCGACGCGCACATTGGTCGGGGCCAGCACGCCGTTCCAGTCGAAGGCGGCGCCGAGCCGCATCGCGCGTTCGTCGCCGGCGGCGAAGAAGGTCGCAACCAGCATCACCATCACCAGCCCGCGCAGCGCCCAGGGATCATGCAGCGCCAGCCGTGGCTGCGGCAGACCGGCGCGGATGCGCTTGAGCGAGGCCAGCGTGCGCTCGCGCTGCGCCTGCCACAGCACCTTTGCGATCGGGTCCTGCGAGGTCAGCGTGTCCGTGAGCGTGGTGGCCGGGCGGTGACGGATGCCGGAGCCGCGGTCGAGCCGGCCGAGAGCTTCCTCGCGGCTCGGCCAGCGGAAGCGAATCAACGGAAACAGCACGGCAATCGCGATGCCGGCGAAAACGACGAGGCCGATGGCGCGGGCGAGGAAGGGCAAGGCCAGCCAGAGCCCGGCCCAAGACACCACCAGGAACAGGCCAACCACGGTCAGCAGCCGCGCCAGATTCGGCCAGGCACGCTCCCACGCGATGGCATAGATGGCCCGATCGAGGGCCTGCGCCAGCTTCAGCCGCGACAGAGCGTCGTCATCGCGGATCGGATCTGACGGGTCGGGGATGACGCCGTTCAATCAGCTCTCCAGGTTGCCCGGTAGAGCCAAGCCTACCACAACGGCAGCACTGAGGCATCCGTTCCTGTACGGGAGACACCCCTTTTCCCGCATAACACGAGGACGTGACTGGCCGGCCGCAACCCCGTAGTTTCCGCGCGCCATCCCCGAGGAAAACGCAAGGGAAATAGAGGAAACGCCATGGACAAGAAGATGCACGACAAGGGCCTGGAAGTCCGCAAAGCGGTGCTGGGCGAGGCCTACGTCAACAACGCCCTGAAGAGCGTCGACGATTTCAACCGCCCGTTCCAGGAGATGCTCAACGAATATTGCTGGGGCACGGTGTGGGGCCGCGAGGAGCTGCCGCGCAAGACCCGCAGCATGCTCAACATCGCGATGATCGCGATCCTCAACCGCCAGCACGAGTTTCGCGCGCATCTCAAGGGTGCATTGACCAATGGCGTCAGCCGCGACGAGATCCGCGAGATCCTGATGCAGGTCGCGATCTATGGCGGCATGCCGGCCGCCGTCGACAGCTTCCGCATCGCGCGCGAGGTGTTCGCGGAGATCGATGGGAAGGCGTAAGCCCAACAAGCAACACTCAAAGCATGGCTCCGTCATTGCGAGCGAAGCGAAGCAATCCAGTATCCCACCGCGGAAACAGCCTGGATTGCTTCGTCGCTTCGCTCCTCGCAATGACGACGGATAAGGAAACAACACCATGGACATAGGATTCATCGGCCTCGGAAACATGGGTTTCCCGATGGCGCGGCGGCTAATCGAGGCCGGCAACAAGCTCGTCGTGTTCGACACCCGCAAGGAGGTCACGGACAAGCTCGTCGCGCGCGGCGCGACCGCTGCGACATCACCGAAGGACGTCGCCGACCAGGTCGAGACTGTGATGGCGAGCCTGCCCTCACTGCAAGCTTCACTCGAGGTCGCCACGGGGGCTAACGGCGTGATCGAGGGGAGCCGCGCAAAACGCTTCATCGATCTCTCCACCGTCGGCTCGACGATGGCTTCGAAGATTCACGGCCTTCTGGCAAAACGCAACATCGTGCAGATCGACTGCCCCGTCTCCGGCGGCGTCGGCGGCGCCGAGAAGGGCACGCTGGCGGTGATGGTGTCGGGGCCGAAGGCGGACTTCGAGCTGTTGAGACCGGCACTCGACGTGATCGGAAAGGTGTTCTTCATCGGCGAGAAGCCGGGTGCAGCGCAGACCATGAAGCTCGCCAACAATTTCCTCTCGGCGACCGCGATGGTGGCGACGTCGGAAGCGGTGGTGATGGGCGTGAAGGCCGGACTCGATCCTGCCGTGATGATCGACGTCATCAATTCAGGCTCGGGCATGAACACCGCCAGCCGCGACAAGTTTCCGCGCGCGGTGCTGCCGCGAACGTTCGACTTCGGCTTCGCTACCGGATTGATGGTGAAGGACGTGCGGCTCGCGCTCGAGGAGATGAAGCAGCTCGGCCTGTCGATGGAGGTCGCTGACGCTGTCGGGCGGTTGTGGGAGACGGTGATCAGTGCGGAAGGCGCCGAGTCCGATTTCACCGCAGCGATCAAGCCGATCGAAAAGAAGGCGGGGGTCGTGGTCGGCGGGAAGAAATGACGCCAGTCCTATAGCCCGGATGGAGCGCAGCGTAATCCGGGTTGTTGCATGATGACGAGAGGCCCGGATTGCGCTGCGCACCATCCGGGCTACGTCCCCGCAACCGAGGCGCGAGCTGACCTACTATTTCGCGACGTAACGATTCATCCTTGAGTTGTATTCGTTGTGGGCTATCCTGTCGCCTCTACACGACTGCAAAAAAATCAGGGAGGACGGAATGAAGCGTCATCGACACTTACTTGTCGGTGCGACCATGGCCCTGTTTGCCTGTGTCGCAATCACCTCGCCCGCCATGGCGACGGCGTGCACCAATCTTCGATCCTTGCAACTGCAGCACACGGTGATCAATTCGGCGGACGATAACACGACCGGCACCTTCGTCCCGCCTGGCGCGAGCCCGATCACCGGCCTACCCGCTTTTTGCCGCGTCACCGCAACCCTGATCCCCAGCTCTGACTCCAGCATCAAGATCGAGGTCTGGCTGCCCGAGAGCACGTGGAACGGCAGGTTCCTCGGCACCGGCGGTGGCGGCTTCCAGGGCGTGATCACCTACAACGAGCTCGCCATCGGCATTCAGGCCGGTTTTGCTGCGACCAACAGCGATCTCGGCACCGGATCTTCGGGATGCAACCCGCTGTTCTGCGGCTCGGCCGGCAACATGGGCAATCCTCTCGCCGCTCAATTCGGCGATCCCGCGAGCCCTTCGACCGGCCTGTTCGGACATCCCGAGCGGATCAAGGATTTCGGCTATCGGGCGATCCACCTGATGACCGAGCGGGGCAAGGAGATCGTCAACGCATTCTACGGCCAGCGCTCGCAACGGGCCTATTTCGCCGGCTGCTCAACCGGCGGCCAGAACGCCCTGATGGAGGCGCAGCGCTTCCCCAACGATTATGACGGCATCCTTGCCGGCGCTCCCGCATTCAACCGTACCCATTTGCACATGGCGGGACTCTACGGCTGGCAGAACGCGCATGCGAGCCCGGGCCGGTTCATCCAGGCCGGCCAGATGACGCTGATCAACCAGGCCGTGCTCAAGCAATGCGTCGGCCAGGACGGCGGCGCCAAGACCGATCAGTTCCTGACCGATCCGCGCGATTGTCATTTCGACCCGAAGGTCCTGCTCTGCACCGGTGGCAACGCACCGCCTGCATGCCTGACCTCCGACCAAGTCACGACCATGCAGCGCTATTACGCCGGCACGATCGACCCGGTGAACGGGCAGATCATCAATCCCGGCTCCGAACGCGGCAACGAGACCGACGATATCCTCGCCCTCGGCCTCGCCCTCCAGGAGCGATTTCCCGAACCGGCCTTCGACGGCCTGTTCTACTGGGTGTTCGGCCCGAGCTTCGGCTACCCCGCAAGCGCAACCAATTTTGCCAATTTCGATTTCCACCGCGACGTCGACAAGGTGGATGATCAGCTTGCGGCGGTGCTCAACGCGACCAGCACCGATCTCGGCGAGTTCAGAGGGCATGGTGGCAAGCTGCTGATGTACCACGGCTGGGCCGACCCGCTGATCCCGTCACAGAGCAGCATCAATTACTTCCTCGCGCTGGTGGGGAATGAAGGTCAGGGCGCCCAACCGGTCGGCTTCTTCGATCACGGCAACGGACCCGGCAATCCGGCGCTGCGACGGACCCAGAGCTACGCGCGGCTGTTCATGGTGCCCGGGCTGTACCATTGCGCCGGCGGCCCCGGTCCCAACACGTTCGATGCGCTCACACCGCTGGTCAAATGGGTCGAGGCCGGCGTCGCGCCGGACACGATCCTCGCCGCGAAGTTCGTGGCCGATACGCCGCCTGCGGTTCAGATGACCCGGCCGCTCTGCGTCTTCCCCAAGGTCGCGAAGTACAACGGCAGCGGCGACACCAACAACGCGGCGAACTTCACCTGCGTCACCGACGAGAACGATTTCAACCAGAAGCCGGCTCCGAAATACGGGCCGTGACGAACAAGAAACGCCGGCGAGCATAGGCCCGCCGGCGTCTTGTCAGGTCCCGTAGCCCGGATGGAGCGAAGCGCAATCCGGGACACCGATCGCTGCGACAACCCCGGATTACGCTTCGCTCCATCCGGGCTACAAATTCACAGCCACGGCGCCGGCGTGTCCATCGCGATCAGCTGCTCGACCTCGATGCGCGGACGCACGACGGCGTATTGATCGCCCTTCACCAGCACCTCGGGCACCAGCGGCCTTGTGTTGTAGGTACCGGCCTGCACGGCGCCATAAGCGCCTGCGGTCATGATCGCGATGAGATCGCCCGGCTTCGGCGTCGGCAGCGTGCGGTCGAGCGCGAGATAGTCGCCGGTCTCGCAGACCGGGCCGACGACGTCGGCCGAGATCATCGCCGCGCCCTTGGCCGGCTGCGTCACCGGCATGATGTCGTGATGAGCCTCGTACAGCGTCGGGCGGATCAAATCGTTCATGGCGGCGTCGATGATGACGAAATTCTTGCCGTCGCCGTGCTTCACATAGATGACCTTGGCGACCAGGATGCCGGCATTGCCGACGATCATGCGGCCGGGTTCGAACATCAGCGTGCAGCCGAGATTGTGGCTGACGCGCCTGACCATGGCCGCATAGGCGTCGGGTGCCGGCGGCGCCTCACGGTCCATGTAGTAGGGAATGCCGAGGCCGCCGCCGAAATCGACATGCGAAATGTCGTGACCGTCGGCGCGCAGCGTCTGTACGAACTCGGCGAGGATGCGGAACGCGGTCTCCATGCTGGAGAGGTCGGTGATCTGGCTGCCGATATGCACGTCGGTCCCGGTCACCTCGATGCCGGGGAGTTTAGCGGCGCGTGCATAGACCTCGCGGGCGTGCACGATCGGGATGCCGAACTTGTTCTCGGACTTGCCGGTGGAGATCTTGGCGTGCGTGCCGGCGTCGACGTCCGGGTTGACGCGCAACGAGATGCGCGCGGTCTTGCCCATCTCGGTCGCAAGGCGCGACAGCAGCTCGAGCTCGGGCTCGGATTCGACGTTGAGACAGAGGATGTCGGCAGCAAGCGCAGCGCGAAGCTCGGCCTCGGTCTTGCCGACGCCGGAGAACAGGATCTTGCTGGCGGGAATGCCCGCCGCCAGCGCGCGCTTCAATTCACCGCCCGAGACCACGTCGGCGCCGGCGCCAAGCTTGGCCAGCGTCCGCAGCACCGACTGGTTGGAGTTCGCCTTCATGGCGTAGCAGACCAGCACCTTCTCGCCGGCGAAGGCCTCCGTGAAGACGCGGTAGTGCCGTTCGAGCGTCGCGGTCGAATAGCAATAGAACGGCGTGCCGACGGTCGCAGCCAGCTCGGACAGGTTCACCGCCTCGGCGTGCAGCACGCCGTTGCGATAGTCGAAATGGTTCATGGCGTTGGCTCAGTTGCCCCAGTCTACTTGCTGGGTCTTTCGTCCAGCAGCGGGTCGAGAATGAACGGTTTTTTCTTGCCCTTGGTCGCAGCAGGCCCCGCATCCGCACCATAGGTGGGATTGAACACGCTCGGCGTCCTCTGGGTTTCGGTCTCGGTGTCGGTCGGCGGGGCGACGTTGGCCGTGGACGCGCTGGAGGCGGTCGGCGGCAGATC
Organism: Bradyrhizobium sp. OK095; assembly: GCF_900109945.1. GTDB lineage: Bacteria > Pseudomonadota > Alphaproteobacteria > Rhizobiales > Xanthobacteraceae > Bradyrhizobium. The sequence continues at coordinate 51,581 of NZ_FOBX01000015.1, read as the reverse complement.
CAGCGGGCCCTTGCGGCCACAACCGGCAAGCGCGAGCGCCGTCAGGCTCAAGACAATGATGGCCCACCCCGAGCCGGCCGGGCGAAACTTTGACGTCACGACGAAATCCCCACTACGCGGGCCGCACCATACAGAGATTGGCACGCTCTGGCGAGGGCCGGATGACCATGAAACATAAGCGAAATTTTGCCCTCAGCCCAATTTTCGCTCTTTTTCCAGCCGCTTCACCCAGGCCTTGGCCTGTGACATCACGTTCTTCGGCGCGGTGCCACCAAAGCTGGTCCGGCTCTTCACCGACGATTCGACCGAGAGCACCCCGAACACGTCCTTGGTGATCTTGGGCTCGATCGCCTGCATGTCCTTGAGCGGCAGCTCGTGCAGCGCCACGCCGCCCTCGGCAGCCTTCGCCACGATGCGGCCGGTGACGTGGTGGGCGTCGCGGAACGGCATCTTCAGCGTCCGTACCAGCCAGTCGGCGAGATCGGTCGCGGTGGAATAGCCCTCGCCTGCGGCGGCCTTCATCTTCGCTTCATCGGGTTCGAGATCGCGGACCATGCCGGTCATGGCACGGATCGCCAATGACAGCGCGGCAAAACCCTCCATGGCGCCCTGCTTGTCCTCCTGCATGTCCTTTTGATAGGCGAGCGGCAGGCCCTTCATCACGATCAGGAGACCGTTGAGCGCGCCGATGACGCGGCCGGTCTTGGCGCGCACCAGTTCGGCGGCGTCAGGATTGCGCTTCTGCGGCATGATCGAGGAGCCCGTGGTGAACTTGTCGCTGAGGCGGATCATGCCAACCAGCGGCGAGGTCCAGATCACGATCTCCTCGGCAAGGCGCGACATGTGCACGGCGCAGATCGAGGCCGCCGACAGCGTCTCCAGCACGAAATCGCGGTCGGAGACCGCGTCGAGCGAGTTCGCCATCGGACGATCAAAGCCGAGCGCCTTCGCGGTGGCATGACGATCGATCGGGAACGAGGTGCCGGCGAGCGCGGCAGCACCGAGCGGGGATTCATTGAGCCGCTTGCGCGCGTCCTGGAAACGGCCGCGATCGCGCGCGGCCATCTCGACATAGGCGAGCAGATGGTGGCCGAAGGTGACGGGCTGCGCGGTCTGGAGATGCGTGAAGCCGGGCATCACGGTCGCGGCATGTTCGAGCGCGCGATTGACGAGCGCGGCCTGGAACGCGGCGAGCGCGGCATCGGTCTCGTCGAGAACGTCGCGGACATAGAGACGGAAATCGATCGCGACCTGGTCGTTGCGCGAGCGCGCGGTGTGCAGGCGGCCGGCGGCGGGGCCGATCAGCTCCGACAGGCGGCTCTCGACGTTCATATGGATATCTTCGAGCGCACGCTTGAACGTGAAGTCGCCCTTGCCGATCTCTGACAAAATCGTGTCTAGACCCTTGCCGATATTTTTCGCATCAGAGGCCGTGATGATGCCCTGGTTGGCCAGCATCGCGGCGTGGGCCTTGGACGCGGCAATGTCCTGGGCAAAGAGGTGACGATCGACGTCGATGGAGACGTTGATCTCTTCCATGATCTCGTCGGGACGTTCCGAGAACCGGCCGCCCCACATCTTGTTGCTCATGATCCCCTGCTCACGCCTTGCTTGCCGCAGATTTGCTGGCCGCAGCCAGCCGTATTAAGAGGCCTCTGATAGCCATATCTGCGACCGGATGACAAACGATATGCTCGACCCGAAGCCCTCCGCCACGCGCCGGATCCCCCTCGTCATCGCCACCGTGGCGATCGGAGGGTTGGCCGGCTTTGCCGCGCTGTACGGGCTGGGCCTGAGCCGGGCGCCATCAGGCGATCCGGCCTGCAAGGCGGCGGTGGCGACGGCGCAAAAGATCGCCCCGCTCGCCCATGGTGAGGTGGCTGCCCTGACCATGGCGAGCGTCCCCCTGAAGCTGCCGGATCTCACCTTCGAGGATTCCGACGGCAAGCCGAAGAAACTGTCGGATTTCCGCGGCAAAACACTGCTGGTGAACCTCTGGGCGACCTGGTGCGTGCCGTGCCGGAAGGAAATGCCGGCGCTGGACGAGCTCCAGGGCAAGCTTGCGGGCCCGAATTTCGAGGTGGTGGCGATCAATATCGACACCCGCGACGCCGAGAAGCCCAAGACCTTCCTGAAAGAGGCCAATCTGACCCGGCTCGGCTATTTCAGCGATCAGAAAGCCAAGGTTTTCCAGGATCTTAAGGCGATAGGCCGGGCCCTGGGCATGCCGACCTCGGTGCTGGTCGACCCGCAGGGATGCGAGATCGCGACGATCGCGGGGCCGGCGGAATGGGCGAGCGAGGATGCGCTCAAGCTGATCCGGGGCGCGTTGGGCCCAGCCGCTGCGTCTTTTTAAGCCGAGATATTGAGGTTGCCGCCGACGCCTGAGCCGACATTGGCGAGCGAGGGCTGACCGGCGCCGAGCAGCGTCAGGACGGTGGATTTCTCCGCGTCCGCGTTCTGCTTCATCAGCGTCGCCGCGATATTCGACTGTGTCGCGCCTTGCTGAGCGGCCAGCATGGTGCTGACCATCGCCATCATGTCCATTACGCAAACCCTCGTACCGGGCGGACACTAGGGGCGATGGGTTAACGCGACATGAATTGTCACAGAGTGGATGCCGTAGCTGAGCACTGCTCGTGTCCCGGACGCAGCGCGGCACCATAAGCGCGTTCACGCGCGTCTTCGACGCACTATGGTGACGCACCGCAGAGCCGGGACCCATGCTTCAGTGTGCACGCCGCCTCTGGGCCCCGGCTCTGCAGCGCACCGCTAACGCGCTGCGCAGCGTCCGGGGCACGAGAGAGTCCTACCGCGTCGGAACCGGCTTGGCGCCGCGGTAGTCGTAGAAGCCGCGCTGGGTCTTGCGGCCGAGCCAGCCGGCCTCGACGTATTTCACCAGCAGCGGGCACGGGCGGTATTTGGAGTCGGCGAGGCCCTCGTGGAGGACCTGCATGATCGACAGGCAGGTATCGAGGCCGATGAAATCGGCAAGCTCCAGCGGGCCCATCGGATGGTGGGCGCCGAGCTTCATCGCAGCATCAATGGCCTCGACGTTGCCGACGCCTTCATACAGCGTGTAGATCGCCTCGTTGATCATCGGCAGCAGAATACGGTTGACGATGAAGGCCGGGAAATCCTCGGAGACCGCGACCTGCTTGCCGAGCTTGGCGACGAATTCCTTGGAGGCCTCGAAGGTCGAATCGTCGGTGGCGATGCCGCGGATCAGCTCGACCAGCTCCATCAGCGGCACCGGATTCATGAAATGAATGCCGATGAAGCGCTCGGGCCGGTCGGTGGCGGCAGCAAGACGCGTAATCGAGATCGAGGAGGTATCGGAAGCGACGATCGCCTCCGGCTTCAACACCGCGCAAAGCTCGTGGAAGATCTTGCGCTTGACCTCTTCCTTCTCGACCGCGGTCTCGATCACGAGGTCGCAGTCGGCGAGGCCGTCCAGCTTTTCGGCGAGCGTGATGCGCCCAATCGCCTTGGCCTTGTCGTCCTCGGTCACGCCCTTCTTGGACACCTGCCGCGCCAGATTGCCGTTGATGGTAGCCATGCCCGACTTGAGACGGTCGGCCGAGATGTCGTTGAGGACCACGTCGAAGCCGGCCAGCGCCGCAACATGCGCGATGCCACCGCCCATCTGCCCCGCGCCGATCACGCCGACCTTCTTGATCACTGCCGCCATAATGTCATCCACCGGAACGGCGCGCACATCGCGCCTGTTATCCCCAAGCCGGGAGGTCCGATTTAATCAGAACCTTGGCTCGAAACCTAGATTTGATCGCTTCGAAGGCGTGCCCCACGCCAAAGAAAACGCCTCGAAAAAGAAACACCGGCCGGAGTGTAGCACTCCGGCCGGTGTTTTTACTCCATTTTTACTTGCCGAGCTTGCCGAGCGCCTCGGTGAGCTCAGGAACCGCCTGGTAGAGATCGGCGACCAGACCATAGTCGGCGACCTGGAAGATCGGCGCGTCCTCGTCCTTGTTGATCGCAACGATCACCTTGGAGTCCTTCATGCCGGCCAGATGCTGGATCGCGCCGGAAATACCGACGGCGACATAGAGCTCGGGAGCCACGACCTTGCCGGTCTGGCCGACCTGCCAGTCGTTCGGCGCATAGCCGGCGTCGACCGCCGCACGCGAGGCACCGACACCGGCACCGAGCTTGTCGGCGAGCGGCTCGATGTATTTGGCAAAATTCTCACGGCTCTGCATGGCGCGTCCGCCGGAGACGATGATCTTGGCCGAGGTCAGCTCGGGACGATCGCTCTTGGCGACTTCCTCGCCGACGAAGGACGACAGGCCCGGATCGGCCGCGGCCTGAACGCTCTCGACCGGGGCGCTGCCACCGGCCACAGCCGCCTGGAAGGTGGAGGTGCGGACCGTGATGACCTTCTTGGCGTCCTTCGACTTCACCGTCTGGATGGCGTTGCCGGCGTAGATCGGGCGCTCATAGGTATCGGGCGCGACCACCTTGGTGATCTCCGAAACCTGCATGACGTCGAGCAGGGCTGCGACGCGCGGCATCACGTTCTTGAAGCGCGAGGTCGCGGGCGCGATGATCGCGTCATAGGACGGCGCCAGCGAGACGATCAGCGCGGCCAGCGGCTCGGCGAGATCGTGCGCGTAGGGCTCGCCCTCGGCGACCAGCACCTTGGCAACGCCGGCGAGCTTCGAGGCCGCCTCGGCCGCAGCCTTGGTGCCCTGCCCGCCGCCGGCGACCAGCACGTGAACGTCGCCACCAAGCTGGGAAGCCGCGGTCAGCGCCTTGTTGGTGGAGTCCTTGAGGACCTCGTGTTCGTGTTCAGCGATCAACAGCGTCGTCATCAGAGCACCCCGGCTTCGTTCTTGAGCTTCGACACAAGCTCGGCGACGTCCTTGACCTTGACGCCTGCCTTGCGGCCCGCGGGCTCCGTCGTCTTCAGAACTTCGAGGCGCGCGGTGATATCGACGCCGTAATCGGCGACGGTCTTGTCCGCGATCGGCTTCTTCTTGGCCTTCATGATGTTGGGCAGCGAGGCGTAGCGTGGCTCGTTGAGACGGAGATCGGTGGTGACGATCGCCGGTCCCTTCAGCTTTACGGTCTGCAGGCCGCCGTCGACTTCGCGGGTGACCTTGAAGTCAGAACCGTCGACCTCGAGCTTCGAGGCGAAGGTCGCCTGCGACCAGCCGAGCAGCGCGGCCAGCATCTGGCCGGTCTGATTGCTGTCGTCGTCGATCGCCTGCTTGCCGAGAATGATCAGGCCGGGCTGCTCTTCGTCGGCGATCTTCTTGAGAATCTTGGCGACGGCCAGCGGCTCGACAATGCCGTCGGCCTTTACCAGGATGCCGCGGTCGGCGCCCATGGCGAGTCCGGTACGGATCGTCTCCGACGCCTGCGCCGGTCCAATGGAAACCACAACGACCTCGGTGGCCTTGCCAGCTTCCTTCAGGCGCAGCGCTTCCTCGACCGCGATTTCGTCGAACGGGTTCATCGACATTTTGACGTTGGCGAGTTCAACGCCCGATCCATCGCTCTTGACGCGGACCTTGACGTTGTAATCGACCACCCGCTTTACCGGCACCAAGACCTTCATCGATCCTCTTTCACTCAATTTGGGAAGGGGGTTATTCAACTGGCGCGGAACCTAAAGGCCTGATCCGGCCCGGTCAACGCGCGAAGGGGTCATTTTAGACCTTAGAAATGTCGGGCTCAATGGGTCGGGGATTCTGGGGTCAGCGATTCTGGCCCGGAACCCAGAGCACGTCACCGGCGCCGTTATGGTTGGCGGCGCGGCTCGCCACGAACAGGAAGTCCGACAGGCGGTTCATATATTGGATGCCAGCCGCGCCGACCGGCTCGTTGGGCCGGGCCGCCAGTTCCACCATCACCCGTTCCGCCCTGCGGCATATCGTACGCGCGACGTGGAGATGGGCGGCGGCCGGCGTGCCGCCCGGCAGCACGAAGGAGGTCAGCGGCGCCAGCCTGTCGTTGAGCGCGTCGATGTCGCGCTCGAGCCGCTCGACCTGGCTTGCCACCACCCGCAGCCGTTCCGCTTTACCCTCACGCTCGGGCACCGCGAGGTCGGCGCCGAGATCGAACAGATCGTTCTGGATCCGGCCGAGCATCGCGTCGAGTTCGGATGCGTCCTTGGTATGGAGGCGCACCACGCCGATCGCGGCATTGGTCTCGTCAACCGTTCCATAGGCCTCGATGCGCAGGTCGTATTTCGGACGGCGCTCGCCAGTTCCGAGCGCTGTCGTGCCGTCGTCACCGGTCTTCGTATAAATGCGATTGAGTACGACCATGTTCAGCGCCCCATCGCCCAGACCGAGAGCATGGCGATGACGATCGCCACGAATTGCAACAGCACACGCCAGCGCATCAGCTTCTGCGAGGTGTTGGGCGAGCCGCCGCGCATCATGTTGATGAGACCGAGCAGCAGCACCAACGCCACGGCGCCGGCTGCCACCGGCAGGATGAAAGTACTCAGGAGAGATGCCATCGGGGGGTGATAACACCGTGCGCGCCGGTCCGCTATCGCGTTCGCGATCTGGCTTTTAAGCCAATAATATCAGATGGTAGCTGAATGATTTTCGATTTGCGCCAATTGTCTGCCTTCTTCACCTCTTCCCGCGCGCGGGAAGAGGGAGCAGCACCAGCGATGTAGGTGGGCGCGTGAAGGCAATCCGCTACATCTATGTCGTCGTGATGGACGCGCTCTACACGTTCCTGGCCGACGACGGCTGGGCGATCGCGAGCCACATCGCGCTGTCGTCCCTGATGGCGCTGTTCCCGTTCCTGATCGTGCTGACTTCGCTCGCCGGCTTCTTCGGTTCCAAGGAGCTCGCCGACCAGGCGGCCGGGCTGATGCTCCAGGTCTGGCCGAAGCAGGTCGCCGACTCGCTCTCCGGCGAGATCCACGATGTGCTCACCACCACCCGCAGCGGCGTGCTGACGATCGGCGCGGTGCTGTCGGTCTACTTCGCCTCGAACGGCGTCGAGGCGCTTCGCGTCGCGCTCAACCGCGCCTATGCGGTGGTGGAGATGCGGCGCTGGTACTGGCTGCGGCTGGAATCGATCGGCTACACGCTGGTTGCGGCCTTCACCGCGCTCGCCATGGCGTTCCTGATCGTGCTCGGCCCGCTCTTTATCGAGGCGGCGCGGCAGCACATCCCGCTGTTCGTCGAATCCAACGAGAGCATCCTGACCTGGCTGCGCTACGGCATCACCATCGCCGCGCTGGTGGTGGCGCTGATCATCCTGCACGCCTGGCTTCCGGCGGGCCGGCGCGGCTTCCTCCAGATCCTGCCCGGCATCGTCTTCACCATTGTCGCGTCGCTGATCTCGGGTATCGTGTTCGGACAATATTTGGCACGCTTCGCCAACAATTACGTGACGATGTATGCGGGGCTCGCCTCGGTGATCATCGCGCTGGTGTTTCTGTATTTCATCGCCGCGATCTTCGTTTACGGCGGCGAACTCAACGCCGCGATCATCAAGTCGCGGCTTCCTCACGGCGTTTCGCTTCAAGCAGCGCAGTCGCTAGAGCCCGCGGAGACACAGGCTTGACCAGGAAGGCGTCGGCGCCGGCCTCGCGCGAGGCCGCTTCGTCCTCGCCGCGGCCGGACACGCCGATGATGGGGATCTGAGCCAGCGGCGCCGGCATGGTACGGATCCGCCTGATCGCCTCGACGCCGTTGATGCCCGGCAGCACCATGTCCATCAGCACCGCGTCGAAGGTGCCCCGCTCCAGCCGGTTCACCGCATCCTCGCCGCGCCCGATGAACTCGGCATGATGGCCGAGTTCGGTGAGGATCGTATTGAGCACGACGCGGCCGAACGGATTGTCCTCAACGCTGAGCACGCGGAGCGCGGCCACCGCATCCGCCTCGGCTTCGCCCTTCGATTTGCGGGACCTGGCCGGTCCCGTCGCGTCGAGCGACATCGTCAATGTGAAAGTAGCGCCGCCGCCGCGGCGTGGCGCGACCGAGATGTCGCCGCCCATCGCGCGCGCCAATTGCTTCACCGAGGACAGCCCAAGGCCTGCGCCGCCGAAGCGCGAGGCGATGGTGACATTGGCCTGGGTGAACGGGCGGAACAGCCGGTTGATCTCGGCCATGGTCAGGCCGATGCCGCTGTCGGAGACCGAGAAGGCGACGCCCACCCTGCCCTTCGTCTTGCCCTTCGCTTTACCCTTGGCGGAACGCCAGGGCGCGACCGCGAGCGCGACGCCGCCGTGCTCGGTGAATTTGACGGCATTGTCGATCAGGTTTTCGAGCGCAGCACGCAAACGGACGGGATCGCCGACCACGAGCCCTGGCAGCTTATCGGATATCTCGACCTGGGCCTGGAGGCCCTTCGCCGCAGCACGCCCGGCCAGCGAATCGCCGGCGCTGCGCGCCAGCGTCCGCAAATCGAATAAATCCTGCCGCAGCGTGCTGCCGCCCTTCCCCTTGCCGGTTCTGGCGGCATCGACGAACAGCGTGGCAAGGCTCGCCAGATGCTCGGCGCCGGCCTTGATGGTGTCGGCCCAGCGCCGCTCCCGCTCACCGAGATCGGAGGTCGCGAGCAGGTCGCTGATCGCCAGAATTCCGGTCAGGGGGGTGCGGACTTCGTGGGCAAAGGCGGCCAGCGCCGCCTGGACCACGTCCGGCGCGTCCACCTTGGTGCTGCGCTTGCGCACCGTGCGGGCCGCCCCGGACCGCTTCCGAGGCGGTTGCCTGGACGTCCGCGTAGTGCGCGCTGGACGCGTTTTCGCCGCCATAACTCCCCTTCGAAGTATCCCCTTCGAACTCTGGCCCCTCGGCAAGCATGGCACGGCGGAACCCCCGGAGTCACGGCGGCGTTTTGCTAACCCCCAGAGAAACTTAGCCTAATCCCACCAACCGGCGGATACCGGCAGGCGAGATACCTTCCGCGCGCAACTCGCCCAACCCGGTCGCGCGCGTCGATTTCGACAGCTTCCGGCCTGCTTCGTCGTGAATCAGGGCGTGGTGGCGATAGACGGGGTGCGGCAGGCCGAGCAGGACCTGGAGCAGGCGGTGGACCGAGGTGGCGTGAAACAGGTCCTGGCCGCGCACCACCTCGCTGACGCCCTGAAGCGCGTCGTCGACGACCACGGACAGATGGTAGCTGGTCGGCGTCTCCTTCCGGGCCAGGATGACGTCGCCCCAGGCCTCGGGCCGCGCCGGGACGAGGCCGTGCTCGCCATCGGGCCCTTCGCCCAGCTCGTCCCAGGTCAGGCCACCGACGCGCCGGCAGGCGGCCGCCATGTCGAGCCGCAGCGCGTAAGGCACGCCGGTGTCGATCAGGCGCGCACGCTCATCCGCGGCCAGCGCCTTCGCATCGCCGGGATAAAGCGGCGCACCATCGGGATCGCGCGGCCACAGCCCGTCGGCCTCGCGCGCGGCCACCAACTTTGCGATCTCGGCGCGGCTTTCGAAAGCGGGATAGACGAGGCCGAGCGCGGAGAGTTTTTCCAGCGCGGCGCGATAATCGGCCAGATGCTCTGACTGCCGCCGCACCGGCGTCTCCCAGACAATCCCGAGCCAGGCGAGGTCCTCGTCAATCGCCGTCTCATACTCCGGCCGGCAGCGGGTCGCATCGATATCCTCGATCCGCAGCAACAGCCGCCCGCCGGCCTCGCGCGCGCGATCGAAGTTCAGCAGCGCGGAGTAGGCGTGGCCAAGATGGAGAAGGCCGTTCGGGCTGGGGGCAAATCGGAAAACGGGTGGCATCAGTCGAGCCGGAACGGAAGGGTGGTGCCGCTCTCCCGTTCGAGGCGTTCCACCACGCCGCGGTAAAATTGCTCTGCCCGAAGGATCATCTCTTGCGATGCGCCTGCCGCACCTGCCTCAAACACCCCGCGCGCAAGCTCGAATTCCGAATCGATGAAGCTGGCCACCGCGAGCGGCAGGGGTGCCGAGCCGAGTTCGTGCGTAATCGCCTTCCGCTCCATGAGACCCGCGACTTCCGCTCTCAGTTCGCCCGGCGGATCACACTCCTCCATGAGGGTCGGAAAATTCATCGGCGCAACGGCTTCAGCGGGACGCATGCGCAGCCATCGCAAGGCGGCGGCGGGCCGAAGTGCATAGAAGATCTTCTTTTGCGGAACGCTCGTTCCGTCGCCGAAATAGACCCGCCGCTGACGCTCGCCGAGATGAAGATAGTGGCGGCAAACGGCTTCCCGGCTCGCCGCCTCTCTGGCAAACGCCAGAAACGCGTCACGAAACCAGGCCTCCCCCCGATAGACGACCGGCGAGCACAGCCACTCCACAATGACCGCATTGCCCTTCAACAGGAGCTGGAGCGCCTTGCGCAAATCCCATCCATTGGCATCGAGATCGCCCTCGAACGGGAGTTCAATGACATCGCGACTTGCCCACGGCGTGATGTGATCGACCGCCCGGCGCACATAGACAAAGCGGCAGTCATAGTCGCTGTCGGGAGAGGCAAAACCCCAGGCCCGGCTTCCGCTTTCGATGGCCAGTGGCAGGAAGACGCGATGCTCAGCGACGACACGGTCCAGCATGGCATCGATCAGGGCGACTTTCTCGCCGTCCATCTCCACAGGAATATGTCTCAAAGTCATCCGGCGCTTCCGAGATCACGATAGTATGGTCTTAATCTCCTCGTCCCGAGCCGTCCACAGGACGCGAAATCCGCATTGCCGCGAGCCGGTGTCATCATGACCATCCACCTCGAAACCCAATCCGATCTCGAAGAGGCCGTCCACGCGCTGATCAAGCGCGATCCGCGGCTCAAGCCGGTGCTCGAAATCGCGGGCATGCCGGCGTTGCGGCGGCGCGAACCGGGCTTTACCGGGCTCGCGCACATCGTCTGCGGGCAGCAGCTCTCGACCGCGAGCGCCGCGGCGATCTGGGGGCGGCTGTCGGCGGCGTTCGATCCGTTCGACCATGATGCGGTGCGCCGCGCCCGCACCGACCGGCTGGGGCGGCTCGGCCTCTCAGCCGCCAAGATCAAGACGCTGAAACATCTTGCGCGCGAGATCAGCTCGCAGCGGCTGAACCTCGACGTGCTCGCCGAAGAAGACGCCGAGGCCGCGCACCACACGTTGATCGCGTTGCCCGGCATCGGGCCGTGGACGGCCGATGTCTATCTGCTGTTCTGCCTCGGCCATGGCGATGCCTGGCCGGCCGGCGACATCGCCGTGCAGGAGGGAATCAAGGTTGGCTTGGGGCTCCAGGCGCGGCCGACGGAAAAGCAGATGGCGCCGTTGGCAGAGCCATGGCGGCCGCTGCGCGGCGCGGCCGCGCATCTGTGGTGGAGCTATTATCGCGTGATCAAGAAGCGCGAGGGCGTGCTCACGGGGTCAAACTAGCCGCGCAACCGCTCACGATCGGCACGGGCGCATTCCGCCACGAAGTCGACCACGGCACGCACCGCGGGCAGCTCGACCAGGTCGGGATGAGCGAGCAGCCAGAGATCGGCGATGCTGACGAGTTTTTGCGGCGCGACGCGCACCAGGTCCGGGTAGCTCTCCGCCACGAAGCAGGACAGCGCGGAGATTCCGATTCCTGCCCGCACCGCCGCCAGCATGTCGCCCTGCGACGAGCAGCGCATCACCATGGTGCCCTGACGCGTGATCGTATCGCTCCAGCGCGCCAGCTGCGCGTTGGAATCCTGGTCGGCAAATCCGATGACGCTGTGCCCCTTCCACTCGCCGCTCCGTTCCGGCAAGGAGCGGCCGGCGGCATAATCCCGCGCGGCATAGAAGCCGGTGCCGAGACGGCCGACCTTGCGGCCGACCAGATTTTCTTCGCCGCTGTCGACCGGGCGCAGCACGACGTCGGCCTCGCGGCGCCGCACGCTGGCCGGGAACGGGTGGGTAATGATCTCGAGCCGGATGTGATCATGCGCGCCCAGGAAGGACCGCAGCCGCGGCATCAGCCAGTGCGAGGCCAGCGTCGCTCCGATCGACAGCTTGACCGTGCCGCGCGCCTTGCGCCCGCCGGCGCCAACGGCGGCCTCGGCGCGGAGTGCTGCGACCGCCATCGCCTCCGCATGTTCGCGGAGCGTACGCCCATCGGCGGTGAGCACGAATCCATCCGCGGCGCGCGCCAGCAGTTTTGTGCCGAGCTGCGCCTCCAGCGCCGCGATCTTGCGGCTGATGGTCGGATGACTGGCGTGCAGCCGTCGCGCAGCGGCAGTGAAGCTGCCGGTGTCGGCGACCGCGACGAAGGTCTTGCAGAGATCCCAGTCCACCCCCGGCTCCGTTCAAACTTGAAGATACGCATGTTCAATATTGAACGATCCCCTGTCCGCCGTCCAACCCTATAGTGGGGTCAAAGCGCTGGGCGGCGGACACCCCCGCCGGCGCGACAATCGACATGGAAGCGCTCACAATCGGCCGGCAGGCCGTTGACGCGCGTTGTCAGGAGGATCGGATGGCACTACCCGCCCTGCTCAAGAACAATCTGGAGCTGCCCGTCGTCGGCTCGCCCCTCTTCATCGTCTCCGGGCCAGAGCTGGTGATCGCCCAGTGCAAGGCCGGAATCGTCGGCTCGTTTCCCGCGCTCAATGCCCGCCCGGTCGAGAAGCTCGACGAGTGGCTGAGCCGCATCGAGGACGAGCTCGGCGAACACAAGTCGCGCAATCCCGGCAAGAAGGTCGCGCCCTACGCCGTCAACCAGATCTGCCATGCTTCCAACGACCGGTTGATGAAGGACATGGAGACCTGTGTGAAGCACAAGGCGCCCATCATCATCACTTCGCTGCGACCGCCGGCGGAGCTTGTCGAGGCCGCACATTCCTATGGCGGGCTGGTGTTCCACGACGTCATCAACGTCAAGCACGCGCGCAAGGCCGCCGAGCAGGGCGTCGACGGCCTGATCCTGGTCTGCGCCGGCGCTGGCGGACATGCCGGCACGCTGTCGCCTTTCGCGCTGGTGCGCGAGGTCAAGCAATGGTTCGACGGCGCGATCCTGCTGTCGGGCGCGATCAGCGACGGTTTTGGCATCGCCTCCGCGCTGACGCTGGGCGCCGACCTCGCCTATATGGGCACGCGCTTCATCGCGACGCGGGAAGCCAATGCCGACGAGGCCTACAAGTCCGCGCTGACGCAGCACGCCGCGCACGACATCGTCTACACCAACCTGTTCACCGGCGTGCACGGCAATTATCTCGGACCCTCGATCGCCGCGGCCGGGCTCGATCCGGACAATCTCCCGGTCGCCGACAAGTCAAAGATGAACTTCGGCTCCGGCGGCAACTCGAAATCCAAGGCGTGGCGTGACATCTGGGGATCGGGCCAAGGCATCGGCCAGATCACCGACGCGCCGCCGGTCGCCGACCTCGTCGACCGGATGAAGGCGGAATTCGATCAGGCCCGGCAGGATTTCCTGCTGCGCGCCAGCGCCTGACGGCCTGATCCGACAAGAAAACTGGACTGACAAGAACAACGGGAGGACATCATGAAGCTGGCAGCCGCACTGATCGGCATGTCGTTGCTGACGCTCGGCGCGGGGAGCGCCCTTGCCGAAGGCAGCGACGAGATCCGCATCGGGCAGACCCTGCCCTATAGCGGTCCGGCCTCCGGCTTCGGCGCGATCGGACGGACGCAGGAGGCGTTCTTCGAGAAGGTCAATGCCGAAGGCGGCATCAACGGGCGCAAGGTCAAGTTCATCACGCTTGATGACGCCTACTCGCCGCCGAAGACGGTCGAGCAGACCCGCAAGCTGGTGGAGCAGGACGAGGTGCTGATGATGTTCGGCTCGCTCGGCACCGCGACCAACAGCGCCGTGCAACGCTACCTCAACGCCAAAAAGGTGCCGCAGCTGTTCGTGCTCTCGGGCGCGACGAAATGGGCCGATCCGCAGAAGAACCCGTGGACGATGCCGGGCATGGCGGCCTACGAATCCGAGGGTGTCGTCTATGCCAAGTACATCCTGAAGTCCAAGCCCGACGCCAAGATCGCAATCCTGTCCCAGAACGACGATTTCGGCCGCGACTATGTCGCCGGCTTCAAGCGCACGCTTGGCGCCAAGGCCGCCAGCATGATCATCGCGGAGGCGAGCTACGAGACCAGCGCGCCGACGATCAGCTCGCAGCTCTCGACGCTGAAGGCGTCAGGCGCGAACGTCCTGTTCGGCGTGGTGCTCGGCAAATTCACCTCGCAGATGGTCAAGGGCGTGGCCGAGATCGGCTGGAAGCCCGAGCTGTTCTTCGTGCCGACCTCGGCGTCGTCGATCTCGTTCCTCGAGCCGGCCGGCCTCGACAACGCGGTCGGCCTGATCTCGTCGAGCAACCAGAAGGACACGATGGACCGGCAATGGGCCGACGATCCCGGCGTGAAGGAGTACTTCGCCTTCATGAAGCAATACATGCCGACCGCGGACCTCTCCAACTCCAACTACGCGGCCGGCTACCACTACGCGACGCTGCTGATGACGGTGCTGAGGGCCTGCAAGGACGATTTCAGCCGCGACAACATCATGCGCCAGGCGGCCTCACTGAAAGAGGTGAAGCTGCCGCTGCTGCTGCCGGGCATGTCGGTTACGACCGGTCCCGACGACTATCTGCCGTTCCAGCAACTTCAGCTCCGGCGCTTCAACGGCAAGAGCTGGGTAGGGTTTGGCGACGTGCTGGATGATCGCTAGACTCAAGCCAAGTGAGGACACGCCATGATCATCAGCGGCGAATACCGGATCGGCTATGACGAGATCCAGGCCCGCATCCGGCGGGCGGCGAGCGGGCTTCGCGGGCTAGGCCTGGCCGAGGGCGCCCCAGTCGCCATGATGCTGCGCAACGATTTTGCGTTGTTCGAGGTGGTTGCGGCCTCCGCCGCGCTGGGCAGTCCGGTGGTGCCGATCAACTGGCATCTCAAGGCCGAGGAAGTCCGCTACATCCTGACCGACAGCGGCGCAAAAATCCTGGTCTGCCATGCCGATCTGCTGCCGCAGATCAGTTCCGGCCTGCCGTCGGATGTCCGCCTTCTCGTCGTCGCGACGCCGCCCGAGCTCGCAGCGACCTTCGCGATTCCCGCTGATCTGACCGAGGTCTCGGCGGAGCTGACCGATTGGGACCGCTGGCGCGACGGCTATCCGGAAACGCAGGAGCCGCCGCGCCGGGCCGCGGCGATGATCTACACGTCGGGGACCACGGGCATGCCGAAGGGCGTGCGGCGCATGCCGATGCAGCCCGAGCAGGCAGCGGCCTCCGAACGCGTCGGCGCGATCGCCTATGGCATCAAGCCGCGGGACAACCAAATCGTGCTGATCAACGGCCCGATGTATCACTCGGCGCCACATTCCTACGGCATGCTGGCGTTCCGCAGCGGTTGCACCATCATCCTCCAGGCGCGGTTCGACGCGGAGGAGCTGCTGGCGCTGATCGAGCGCCACCGCGTCACCCACATTCACATGGTGCCGACCATGTTCGTCCGGCTGCTGCGGCTGCCCGACGCCGTGAGACAGCGCTATGACCTCTCGTCACTGCGTTTCGTCGTGCATGGCGCCGCACCCTGCCCGCCCGAGATCAAGCGCGACATGATCGCGTGGTGGGGACCGGTCATCAACGAATATTTCGGCTCGACCGAGACCGGCATTCCGGTGTGGCACTCGGCCGAGGAGGCGCTGAAGAAGCCGGGCACGGTCGGCCGCGCCATCGAAGGCGGGATCGTCACAGTCTTCCGCGACGACGGCAGCCTCTGCGGTGCCAACGAGATCGGCGAAATCTACATGCGCCAGACGGCCGTGCCCGATTTCGACTATCACGGCAAGGCGCAGGCCCGCGCCGAAGCAGGCCGCGACGGCCTCGTCAGCGTCGGCGACGTCGGCTATCTCGACGGAGACGGCTATCTGTTCCTGTGCGACCGCAAGCGCGACATGGTGATCTCGGGCGGCGTCAACATCTATCCTGCCGAGATCGAGAACGTGCTGATCGCGATGCCCGGCGTGCGCGATTGCGCGGTGTTCGGCATCCCCGACGCGGAATATGGCGAGCGGCTGTGCGCCTGCATCGAGCCGGACACAGGCGCGCAGCTCTCCGCCGCCGCGGTGCAGGCTTGGCTGCGCGAGCGGCTGGCCAACTTCAAGGTGCCGAAAGAGGTTCAGTTTCTGGACGCGCTGCCCCGCGAGGCGACCGGAAAGATCTTCAAGCGCAAGCTGCGCGATCCTTACTGGGCGAACCACAGCTAGCGGGCAGCGAACGAACAGCGTTTAAAACTATGTTGAGGTTGCAAACGGGGCGCCCATCGTCGATGAGATGCCGGCGCGGAGCAGAGCCGGGATTGACATCATGACAGCCACCGACTTCATCGTTGCACGGGACGATCTCGAAACCTGTAAGTCGATCGCGACCGGGCTGCCTGCGACAGATGCGCTGCCGCAGGATGCGCTGCTGGTGAAAATCGACCGCTTCGCGCTGACCGCCAACAACATCACCTATGCGGTGATGGGCGACGAGCTGAAATACTGGCAGCTCTTTCCTGCACCGAGCGGCTTCGGCAACATTCCGGTGTGGGGCTTTGGCGAGGTGATCGCCTCGAAGCATCCGAACATCCCGGTCGGCGAGCGGCTGTTCGGCTATTTCCCGATGGCAACGCATCTCGTGATCGAGGCCACCGACGTCAGCAAGCGGGGCTTGCGCGATGGCGCAGCGCACCGCCAGGGCGTGGCGCCGGTCTACAATGCCTATGCGCGCGTCGGCGGCGACCCCGCTTATGCGGGCAGGCAAGGCGACTACCAGGCGCTGCTGCGGCCGCTGTTCATGCCGTCATTCCTGGTCGACGACTTCCTTGCCGAGAACGACGACTTTGGCGCACGCACGATTTTGCTCTCGAGCGCCTCGAGCAAAACCGCGTTCGGGCTCGCGCATCAGCTGCACACGCGCGGGCGCAAAGTGATCGGCCTGACCTCATCAGGCAATACCGGCTTCGTCACCTCGCTCGGATGTTACGACGAGGTCGTCACCTATGACCGCGTGACGTCGCTGCCATCGGATGCGCCCGTTGCCTTCGTTGACATGGCCGGCAACAGCGCACTCCGCGCCGGACTACACCGCCACTTTGGTGACCAGATGAAATGCTCGGTGCGCGTCGGTTTGACGCATCGCGCGACCGATGCCGACGAAGGCGAGCTGCCCGGTGCAAAGCCGCGCTGGTTCTTCGCGCCCGACCAGATCCGCAAGCGCGCCAAGGAGTGGGGCCCTGGCGGCATCGAGCAGCGTTTTGGCGCAGCGTGGTCCGGCTTCGCGCCGATGCTGGAGAAGTGCCTGAGCGTGATCGAGGGTCGCGGCCCCGAGGCGGTGCGGCAGGTCTATCTCGACACGCTGAAGGGCCGTATTCCGCCTGAGCAGGGCCACATGCTCTCTCTGCTCGGGTAAAGCGCTTTTGACGACTGCCGAACCGGTATAGCGTCGACCTCAAGAGGAAACGCCGCGAAGACGGCCACGAGGTCGCACATGCTGGATCGTACAAAAGATATTTCCGCCGCCGCGCAAGCCTGGCTCGGCGGGTTCGAGCGCACGCTGGGTCAGCCTGATCCGGCGGAGCTCGGCCATCTCTTCCTCGCCGACAGCTTTTGGCGCGATGTGCTGGCGCTGAGCTGGAACCTGCAAACGCTTGCCGGGCGGGATACGATTGCGGGGGAGCTCACAACGCGCGCACCCAAGGCGGCAGCCACCAGCTTCAAGATCGCATCTAACCGCGCGGCCCCGCGCTGGGTAACGCGCGCCGGCACCAACAATATCGAAGCCATCTTCAATTTCGAGACCGGGCGCGGCCGCGGCAGCGGTATCGTCCGGCTGGTGCCCGATCCCGCCGACGGCGATCGGCTGAAGGCGTGGACGCTGCTCACCGCACTCGACGAGCTCAAAGGGTTCGAAGAACAACTCGGCATTTCGCGACCGCGCGGCCAGGCCTATTCGCGCGATTTTCGCGGACCGAACTGGCTCGATCTGCGCAACGCTTCGCGCGATTACGCCGATCGTGACCCGACCGTGCTGGTGGTCGGCGGCGGCCAGGCCGGGCTCGCGATCGCAGCGCGGCTGAAGCAGTTGCAGATCGACACGCTGATCGTCGATCGCGAGACGCGGATCGGCGACAATTGGCGCAAGCGCTATCACGCCCTGACCTTGCACAACCAGGTGCAGGTCAATCACATGCCCTACATGCCGTTCCCGCCGAACTGGCCGACCTATATCCCCAAGGACAAGCTCGCCAACTGGTTCGAAGCCTATGTCGACGCGCTGGAGCTGAACTTCTGGACCAGCACCGAGTTCGAGGGCGGCTCTTACGACGAGGCAAAAGGCAGCTGGACGGTGACGCTGCGGCGCGCCGACGGCAGCAAGCACACCATGCATCCTCGCCACGTGATCATGGCGACCGGCGTCAGCGGCATCGCCAATATTCCGCACATTCCGACCCTCGACAATTTCAAGGGCGCGCTGCTGCATTCCAGCCGCTACGAGGACGGCGAGAACTGGGCCGGCAAGCGCGCGATCGTCATCGGCACCGGCAATAGCGGCCACGACATTGCGCAGGACCTTTGCTCCAGCGGCGCAGCGGTGACGCTGGTGCAGCGCTCACCGACGCTGGTCACCAATATCGAGCCGTCGGCGCAACTTGCGTACGCGACCTACAACGAGGGCACGCTCGAAGACAATGATCTGATCGCCACCTCGATGCCGACGCCGCTCGCCAAGAAAACCCATGTGATGCTGACCGAGCAATCAAAGGAGCTCGACAAGGAGCTGCTGGACGGCCTCGCCCGCCTCGGTTTCAAGCTCGACTTCGGCGAGGACGGCACCGGCTGGCAGTTCAAATACCTCACCCGTGGCGGCGGCTATTATTTCAACGTCGGCTGCTCCAACCTCATTGTCGAGGGCGCGATCAAACTCAGTCAGTTCTCCGATATCGAAGGCTTCACGGCCGACGGCGCGCGGATGAAGGACGGCTCGACCATTCCCGCCGACCTGATCGTGCTCTCGACCGGCTACAAGCCGCAGGAATATCTGGTGCGAAAGCTGTTCGGCGATGGCGTGGCCGATCGCGTCGGCCCGGTCTGGGGCTTTGGTGACGGGCTCGAACTGCGCAACATGTATGCGCGCACGGGGCAGCCCGGCCTGTGGTTCATCGCCGGCAGCCTGGCGCAGTGCCGGATCAACTCGAAATATCTTGCACTCCAGATCAAGGCGATCGAGGAAGGGATATTGGGGCGAGCCCCGGAATGACGAGAGGAGAAAAACCAATGCCAGCCATCCTCGGCACCGGCGAGCACCGCTACCGCGTCGTCGAAAATTTCGCAAAGCTGCCGGACGGCTGGACGCTGACCGACGTTGCATCCGTCGCCGTCGACAGCAAGGATCGCGTCTACGTCTTCAACCGCGGCGCCCATCCGATGGTGGTGCTCGACCGCGAAGGCAATTTCCTGCGCAGCTTCGGCGAAGGCCTGTTCTCCCGCGCCCATGGCCTGCACATCGACGCCGACGACAATCTCTATTGCACTGACGACGGCGACCACACCGTGCGCAAATGCACCACCGACGGCAAGGTGCTGCTGACGATCGGGATCCCGCAAAAGCCGGCGCCGTTCATGAGCGGCGAGCCGTTCCACCGATGCACCCACACCGCGCTGTCGCCGAAGGGCGAGATCTACGTCTCCGACGGCTATGGCAATGCGCGCGTGCACAAATACACGCCGGACGGCAAGCTGATCAAAAGCTGGGGCGAGCCGGGCACCGATCCCGGCCAGTTCAACATCGTGCACAATATCGCTACCGATGCCGACGGCTGGGTCTATGTCGCCGACCGCGAGAACCATCGCGTTCAGGTGTTCAACGGCGAGGGCAAGTACGAGACGCAGTGGAACAATCTGCACCGGCCCTGCGCGCTGTGCTGCTGCGGTGGGACCAAGAACCCGACCTTCGTGATCGGCGAGCTTGGCCCGGGCCTCGATATCAACCGCAATGTGCCCAATCTCGGCCCGCGGCTGTCGATCGTCGATGCGCAAGGCAAACGCATTGCACGGCTCGGCGGCGAAGAAGGTCCGGGCGTTGCCAGCGGCAAATTCCTGGCGCCGCATGGCATCGCACTGGATTCGAAGGGCGACATCTATGTCGGCGAGGTCGGCGTCACCAACTGGACGACGAGCTTTCCGAACGAGGAGATGCCGGCGGTCGTGCGCGCAACGCGGTGCCTGCAGAAGCTGGAACGGGTGCGGGAGTGAGGCACTGCGACCCCATCGGGACGTTTCAGGCCTGAGCCCCTCCCCAATCGCGGCTTTTTGAGCGCTTGCCACCCCGCCGCCGCATTGCTTGCACCCGAATAAGTCGCTCAACGGGCTTCACAATCCCGTCACGCTGCATGTAGTATGTCAATACATGCTGCTTCGCAGCGTACATGGAGGCCAGGAGCGTTACTTGAACGCACATGTCTCGCAAGGCAGTTGGCCGGTGCTGGTCCTGAACGCGGACTTCCGGCCGCTGAGTTACTACCCACTGTCTTTGTGGTCGTGGCAGGACGCGATCAAGGCGGTGTTTCTCGATCGCGTCAACATCGTCGCGCATTACGATCAGGCGGTTCACAGCCCCACGCTGCAAATGCAGCTGCCGAGCGTCGTTTCGCTCAAATCCTTCGTCAAGCCGACAACGCATCCGGCCTTCACCCGGTTCAACGTCTTCCTGCGCGATCGTTTCGCCTGCCAATATTGCGGCTCGCCCGAAGACCTCACCTTCGATCACATCATCCCGCGCAGCAAAGGCGGCCAGACCACCTGGGAGAACGTGGTCGCGGCATGCTCGCCGTGTAATCTGCGCAAGGGCAATCTCACCCCGGTGCAGGCAAAAATGTTTCCACGCCAGCACGCGTTCGCGCCGACCGTGCACCAGCTCCACCGCAACGGCCGCCTGTTCCCGCCGAACTATCTGCACGATAGCTGGCTGGATTATCTGTACTGGGATACGGAGCTGGATCCGTAGGGGCTGGTCTCACACCCCAATCGCATTCCTCGCCACCACGTCGCGATAGAACGCCGCGCTCAGCTTCGGCACCCTCGCCTGGGTCTCGAAGTCGACCCGGTAGAGCCCGAAGCGCTTGCCGTAGCCAAAGATCCATTCAAAGTTGTCCATCAGGCTCCAGAGGAAATAGCCGCGGATCGGCACGCCCTCGGCGACCACCCGCTGCATCTGGGTGAGATAGTTGCGCAGGAACATGATGCGGTCGAGATCGTATACCTGGCCGTCGGAGGCGATCTTGTCCTCGGACGAGGTGCCGTTCTCGCTGATGTAGATGTTCTCGATGTTCCATATCTTTGCCGCAAGGCGCGGCGCCCAGTAGATCACTTCAGGACCGACGCGGAGCCATTCCGAATTCATATGCGGGAACGAGGTCGGGAACGGCAGCACATGGAAGCCGGGCGCGCGGTCGGACGCGGTGACATAGAACTGCGGCGCGTAGATGTTGAGGCCGACGAAATCGTTCGGTGTGCCGATGATCTTCAATTCCTCGGCCGTGAACTTGGGCGCGTCGGCGCCGGCATAGGCGAGGAAGCCGTCGGTGTATTTGCCCTCCAGCACCACGCCGAGGAAGCCGGCATTGAGCTCGCGCGTCGCGATCTCGGCGGCCCGGATGTTCTCTGGTGTCGCGATCGCGGGCACGCAGGCAGCGATATTCTCGGCCGCACCGACGCGGGTGCCCGCGCGCCCGGAGGCGCGGACCGCCTGCACCGCCAACCCGTGCGCCAGCGCAACGTGATGGCGGGCCTGGTTGAGCTGGGCCGCCGGCAGCTTGAGGCCGGGCGCATCGATGCCCCAGCCATAGCCAAAGTTCACGAAACGCCCGACCTCGTTCACGGTGAAGATATTTTTGACGCGATCGGTCAGGTGCACGGCGACATATGACGCGTAGTCGGCAAAGGCTTTCGACGTATCACTCGATGACCATCCGCCGACGCGGTCCTGGAGCGCCTGCGGCAGGTCCCAGTGATAGAGCGTCGCATAGGGCTCGATGCCGTTCGCGAGCAGCTCGTCGACAAGGCGGTTGTAGAAGTCGAGCCCTTTCGGATTGGGCTGGCCCGTTCCTTCGGGGAACACCCGCGGCCATGCGATCGAGAAACGGTAGGCCTTGACGCCGAGCGCCTTGATCAGCGCGACATCTTCCTTGTAGCGATGATAGTGCTCGTTGGCGCGATCGCCGGTGGAGCCATCCTCGATTTTGCCGGGCGTGTGGCTAAAGATGTCCCAGATCGACTCGCCGCGGCCGTCCTCGTTGACGGCACCTTCGATCTGGTAGGATGAGGTCGCCGTACCCCACAGAAAATCCTTCGGGAAGGGCGCGCCTCGTTCGACCGATGCGGGCGTCTCATTTTCCGCTGCCCTGACGCCCGCCGCTGCGCCCAGCGCGGTAAGGCCCGCGAGTTTTGCAAAATCGCGCCGCGAGACTTTTGCGAACATCCCTATCTCCGCGCCTGCTCCATATCGATCTGATAGGCGGAAATCCGATCGATCTCGAACGCGACGCTCGGTGGCGATTCCGCATCCACAGGACTGACGCCGGGAAAGAATTTCGATCCGATCGCAAGATTCACGATCATGTACATGGGATCATCGAAGCCAATGGGAACCCTGATATCGGACACCGGCTCGCGGTCGATGAAATAGACCAGGCGATCGTCCTCCCACAGCACACCGTAATTGTGGAAGGCGTTCGAGGCATCGCCGACCGCGAAGTCGAAGCCGCAGGACTGTATCTTCTGGGTCGACGGAATCCGCCAATGCGTGGTCATCACGAGATCGCCGGGCCGCTCGCCGCGGCCTTCCAGCACATCGACCTCCGGCGGCCAGCCGCCATCATCCGCCAGCATCCAGAACGCCGGCCACACCGCATGGCCGACCGGCACCTTGGCACGGATTTCGAAATAGCCGTGCTTCTGCGCGAACGTGCCCTGCGTCGTCAGGATTCCCGAGATGTAATCGTTGTTGAACAGCAGCGGCTTCAATTCCGGGGGCGTTCGGCTGGCGACGATCGAGAGCACGCCGTCCTTGACCCTGAAGGGATCGAGTCCGAGCGGCGCCCCGGCACGTCCAGCGTAGCGCGGATCGACATAGATCTGCTGCTCGCCGTTAGCACTGGTCTTGCGCTTGAAGTCGGAGCCGTCGCCGCCCCAATAGCGCGCCTCCGGCCACGCCGCGCCGCCGGCATAGTGCGGCACCCAGCGTCCGTGCGACAGCGGATGCTCGTCGAAATCATCGTTGAAAGTCCGGCGCAACGGCAGGAACACGAGCGAGGCGGGATTGACGCTCTCCAGCCTCCGGCACGCGATCGTGGAAGGATCGGTGGTGACTTGCAGCGACAGGCCGCGCGGCGCGTCATGAAGCTCGTCCTGCGCGACAACAAGCGCCGGCACGGCAGACAGGCCGATCGCAACCAGAGCGCCCTTCGTCCAACGCTCGATCATCACCGCACATCGAACATGCTGGGAAACTCACCGAGGTTAGCTCGCCTCCCCCCGAACGGGCAAGCGAGCCCACCCGACGCCCGCGGGCGATTTCGAAAAGACGTCTCTTACGTCGAGCGGCCGAAAATCGAGTCATCCCGGCGCAAGACCGGCGACGAACCGGGCCAGATCCCCGCGCCCCCATTCCGCCAGGGAGGCGCCGCCGCCGAAAGTCTTCCGGATTCGTTACCGTCCCTTAAGCCTCCGATGGCAGTTTGGCAGGGATCTGCGGACCTGCCCGCCCGGCCCCAATCCGTCAGGTTCGAGGTCGCCGCCCCCATGCTCGCCGAAACACTGGAACAGGTTCAGTTCTCGCCGTCGAAGCGGACGACCTATGTACGTTTCGTGCTGGTAACGCTGGCGGCGATGGTGGCGTTCAAGACGTTCTGGTTCGCCCGCTGGGGCGGCTGGGCGGATCGCGACCTCGCCGATTTCGACGCCTTCCACATCGTCGCGCAGCGCGTCTGGCGCGGCGACCTCGACCAAGTCTATCACTTCGAGGCGCTGCTGAAGATGCAGATGGAGGCAGCCGGAGGCATGACCCGATTCATGCCCTGGACCTATCCGCCACAATACGGTCTCCTGCTCGCGCCGTTCGCGTTCCTGCCGGTCGGCGTCGGCTATCTCCTGTTCACCACCGCAACACTCGCGCTCTATCTCGTAACCCTGCGCGCGATCTCGGGCGTGAATTTCGCGCAAGTGCTGGTGGTCCTGCTTCCGGCGCTCGCGATCAACATCGGATGCGGGCAGAATGGCTTTCTCACCGGCGCGCTGATCGCACTCGTCTGCCTCAACGTCGAACGGCGGCAGCTATTGGCCGGCCTCGCACTTGGCGCCATGGTGATCAAGCCGCATCTTGCGATTGCCGCCGGCGTCTGTCTGCTCGTGACACGGCGCTGGATTGCGCTCGGAACGGCTGCGGCCGTCGTATTGGCGAGCTCCCTGCTTTGCACACTCCTGTTCGGCTGGCAGATCTGGTTCGCATGGTTAGGGGCAATCAGAGTATCGGCGAGCTATCTCGATCAGGGTTTTTATCCGCTCTTCCGCATGATCTCGACCTATGCGGCACTGTACAAGGCCGGCTTTCCCGCAAGCGCCGCCTTTTGGGGACAGACGGCCGTTGCGGGGCTGGCCTTGTTCGCTGTCGTTCTCGGAACGATGCGCGGCGCTTCGTCCAAATTCGCTCTCGGCGTCACCGTGATGGTATCGGTGATGATCAGTCCCTACGCTTATGACTATGACCTGCCGATACTCGGGATCGGTCTCGCTTTGGTCCTGCCCGATCTTCCCAAGATGGCGAGCCCTCGCGAGCGCAACGTCATTTACGGGCTGATCCTGCTCGCGGGAGCCTATGGTCTGCTGCAGTCGGCGCTGCTTGCGGCGCAGTTCGGGCAGAAGGCCGATCTCGATCAACATTTCGCACCAGCCCTCGGCGGCTTCGCACTGATGGCATTGCTGGCTCTCCTGCTGACACTGCTGTGGCGCCGGACGCAGCCTGCGCCTGCCTTGCCGCAAGCTGCACCACAGCGTCTCTAGACCCGCTGCAACGCCAGCGTCACGCCGAGGCAGAGAGAGACGATCGTCCTGTCGCGCCGCGCCGAATCCATGAGCCGCGCTTAGCAGCGGGCGCGACGCGCTCCACCTCGCCTCGCACATGCGGCCATCGCGGATGATGGAACCGGAAACGCTGGCGCTCGTTCAGATGAGGGCGCTGGCGGCAGCGGTGCCGCAGCGCAACCAAGGGGAGACGCGCCATGCCCACAGCCGAGACGGATCACGTCTACAAGATCCTCGAACTCGTCGGCTCGTCCGACACGTCGATCGAGGATGCGATCAAGAGCGCCGTCAGCCGCGCCGCCAAAACCATTCGCGACATGAAGTGGTTCGAGGTGGTGCAGACCCGCGGCCACATCGAAAACGGCACCGTACGCCACTACCAGGTGACGCTGCGGGTGGGCTTCACACTGGAGGGGTGAGGCTCACCAGGCGTAACGAACGCTGCCCTTGCCGGCGTAGCTGCGGGTGACGTTCGAGAATTCGCCTTCAAACGTCGCCGCAGCCGACCAGCCGCTCGACCACCTCATCTCGAGCGCTGCGGTGGTGAGCGCGGAATCATGCGCCTGCGCCGCGCCGTTGACGACGAAGCTCGCGCCCGGCAGTGCCTGGAAGGTGGCGGCGATCGAATGATCCGGATTGAAGTCATGCGCCCAGGCCAGGCGGCCGCGCAGGCTCAGCACGCCGTCCGGCACCGCAAAGGATTTATCGGTGCGCAGGCCGAGTTCGCTGCGCGTATCGGTCACGCTCTTGGCGGAGTAGCTCAAAGCGAAGGCCGCACTGCCGGCGACGACCTGCTCGGCATAGGCCGGCAGATCGAAGGTGACGAACTGCACCGCGCCATAGGGCGTGATGCCGATCCCGCCGATCCAGGGCGCGACGTAGCGGTAGCCGCCCTCGAGGCGACCCGACCAGGCATTCGCGTTGAACTCGGCGCGCAAGCGATCGGCGCCTGCGACCGTCACCGTGCGATCGGTGGTGATGTCCTGCCAGCCATAGGACAGCGCTGCCGAGACATAGGCCGGACCGTTGTTGTGGCGCAGATAGGCGCCGGCCTGGAACAGGTCGGAGCGGCCGGAGCCGAGGCCGTTCGCGACGTTGAAGCTGGTGCCGCCGCCGGCGAGCGCGAAGCCCGCGAGCGTGTTTGGCGAGAGCAGATAGTCCACGCCGACTGCGGTGCCGGCGATGCGGCTCGTCGTATCGTTCGACCCCGTCACCGCACCGCCGACTGTTGCTTGCGCGCCGCCGAAGGCCGTCGCCCACACGCTCCAGCGCTGCTCGAAACTCTGCGGCGGCGCCTTGGTGACCATCGCGAACGCGTCGGTGCGCCTGCGCGCGGCGTAGGCGGTCGGCTCGCCATCCTCCGCCGCGAACCCTTGCGCGCCTCCGGACGAACCCGGACCGCCATTTCGCGCCGCGAAGGGATCGGTGAGAAGGCCCATGAACTGGCCCATCGCATTGAAGGTGGTCTGCTGCGAGGAGGTGCCGAGCTCACCGGAAGCCTGGGTCAGGCCCGCCGCGGTCATTCCACCATAGACGAGCGGGATGCCGCCATTTGTGTTGAAGGAGTTGACCAGCGTGTTCGCCACGGCCTGCTGGTTGCCGTTCAGGCCCGAGTTCGGCGGGGAAACGAAGGCGAGCGAGAGATTGAGATAGGCGTTGTCGGTATCCTGGCTGAGAGCGGTCGTGAAGTTCGCCGGCAAATTGGTGCTGGCGACCGTCGATGCAAAGCTGCCGGAGACGCCGCCGGCCGTGGTGAGGATGGTGTACTTCTTCTCGATGTAGCTGCCGGTGGCGAACACCGCATTCACCGTGGCGCCACCGAGTGTCGCGCTACCGCTCACGTTCGCATAAGACGCCGTCGCCGGATTGATCTGCACCAGGTACATCGCGCCCGATTGCAGCACGAGATTTCCGATAATGCCCATCGAGCTGCCCGGCGTGCCGTTGCCCGGCGCGAAGGTGCCGCCGGCGGCAATCGTCACCGCCAGCGGGTCGATGGTACCAGATCCCATCAGCACGCCGCCGGCATTCACCGTCACCGCCGAGGTGCCGGTGATCGTCCCTTCGACGTCGAGCACCCCGCCGTTCACCGTGGTCGCGCCGGTATAGCCGTTGGTGCCGAGCAGCACGGTGAGGCCGGCCGTCGTCGTCAGGCTCGCGGTGCCGCCGATGCCGTTGAGGATGCCGCCGGTCGAGGTGATGGGTGCGTTGAGACCGCCGTTCTGGAGCGTGCCGCCGTTGAGACTTACGGCGCTCTGGGTTTGCGTCGTGCCACCGAGATCGAGCGCGCCGCCGCTGTTGACCGTCGTCGATCCCGTGACGTCGCCCAATGTGCCGATGCCGCTGAGCGCAAGCGTGCCGGCGTTGACGAACGTCCCGCCGGTGTAGGTGTTGGCGCCGGTCAGCGTCAGCGTGCCGATGCCCGCCTTGGTCAGCGATCCCGTGTTGATGATCTGGCCCGACAGGGTCGCGTTGAAACCATTGGTGTCGATGGTGCCGCCGCCGGCCAGCAACGAGACCGTCCGCGCGCTGCTGAACGCGCCCGTGAAGCGCAGCGTGCCACCGTTGAAATTGATGTATTGCCCGAAGCCCAGTGTGGTCAGCGCCGCGTCACTGGCAACCGAGAGCGCCCCACCCGGCGCGACGATGACGTTCGGCCCGAGGAAAGCAGTACCGACATTGCCGATGTCAGCGATGGGAACGGAGACCGTGCCCACGATCGTGTTTGTTGTCGTATCGAGCACGTAGACCGCAGCTCCGCTCGTAACATAGACGCGGCTTCCGTCGGGCGTCACGGTCACGCCGGCGCTGGAGCCGGGCAACGTCACCCCCGCGATCACGGTATCCGTCGCCGTGTTGATCACCACGAGCTGATTGGTTTGGGTCGTCACATACAGCCGTGAGCCATCCGGGCTGACCGCAACGCTCAGGGGCGCTGCCGTGACCGGGATTGTTGCAACCACCGACTGCGACCCCGCATCGATCACGGAGACGAAACTCCCACTTTGACTGGCCACGTAAATCTTGCCGCCGTCGGGCGACACTGTGATTCCCGAAGGCGACGACCCTACGGTGACGGTGCCGATAATGGCTTTCGACGCCGTATCGACGATCGAGATATTGCCCCCGGATTCGTTTGCGACATAGATCCGGGCTCCATCCGGCGAGACAGCAACCCCGTAGGGACCCGCCCCCACCGTAATGGGTGAGCCGACCACCTGATTGGTTGCAGTCGAGACGACGGTGACTGAATTGCCTGCGTGGGATGTCACGTAGAGGCTCGCGCCATCCGGGCTGAGAGCCAGTCCAAAGGAGGAACCGGTAACCGGAATGATTGCAACGACATTTCGGCTGATAACATCGATGACGTCGACCTCGCCAGCGGCTGCGACGACGTAGGCGAAACGGCCATCAGGCGAGAACACGGCGTTCTGAGGCAATCCGCCCATTGCAACGATCGATCCGATCGTAGCATTCGTCAGGGTGTCGAATTCGATCGCCTGCCCGGGCGAGGTGTTGATCCCGGTCCAAATCCCGTAATTGTCGATTTGAGCCAAGCCGGCCGACGTCGAGCCGAGATACGGCAAGATCGCTACGGCGAGAATCCGGCAGGCCCGCGCTTTCCCGATGAGCCCGCCACCGGGCTCGCGCGATTGCGAGCGACGCAGGCTCCGCCGGCGGGCCGCAAGCCGGGAGCCCGTCCGCCCAATCGACAGGCAGGACGGCGGGCGCAATCTGGTCGTCATGAAGAGAGCCTCGGACGAAGAATCTTGCCGCGAACGAACACGCGACAACAAACAGATCGTTAGCAGACCGCCCGCGCGCACAATGTGCCTGGTGTCTCAGTCATGGATTTGGACACTCACTGATGCATGTACGGCACATCAGCGCGAATTCTGCGCGGGGCACGCAAATCCGACCGGCGGCGTTGCCCATGTCGCTTGCGCACTGATTTCCCAATGGCTACATGCCGAAGCGATGTTGGTGTGCTGCCGGTCTTCGAATATCCCGGGCGGTGCGGCCCCGTCGTAGAGTGATGCAGACGAGACGGCCGTGAACGAAAATATCCCGGCGGACATGCCTGGGCGCGGGGTGCATGCGCTAAGGCTGTTGCGCGCTATGACGGCCGACATCTGCGATGTCATTCCGCTCACCGCGGAGGACGACTTCCATGTCACCACCGTGACGATAATGACCGGCAATGCGTTGCTGGTCGATACGCGCGCGAGCGACCAGCAATATGACCGGACGCCGGCGCACATCGCCCGGGGCGCGATGGATCACTTTCAGATCGCCCTCTGCATCGAAGGCGAGATGCGGTTCAGCTCCGGTCGGCGCGAGGTGACGGTGGGGCCCGGCGACATCTGCCTGATCGACATGGCGCAACCGAACTGGACGGTGCTTCGCGGGGGCGGCGGGCGTACCCGCTTGATGGCGATCATTGTGCAACGGTCAATGCTGGCGCCGCGGCTCGCGCATCCGGATTCGGCAACAGCAACCTTGTTGCCGTCGGACCACCCTCACGCGCGCCTGCTCGCCAGCCATTACGCGGCGCTCGCGCTGCCAACCGAGCCCGAGATGGGCAGCACCGAGGCCACGATCGAAGCGATCGCCGACCTCGTTGCCGCGGTCGCCGGCGGCACGGCCGACATTACGGCAGGTGTCGAACGCGCCGAGCGGCATCTCTATCTCACGATGATCAAACGCCACATCGCCAACAATCTCGAGACCGACGCGCTCACCACGGATGAGCTATGCCGCCATTTCCAGATCTCGCGCGCGACCCTCTACCGGCTGTTCGAGGCGGATGACGGGCTGGCGCATTACGTGAGAGAGCAGCGGCTCAATCTTGCCTTTCGGCAGCTGTTGTCCCCGGCAGCGCAGGACACGCGGCTGATCGACCTCGCCGTCGGCATGCGGTTCAGCAGCGACTCCACCTTCATCCGCGCCTTCCGCCGCAAATTCGGGCTGACACCGGGCGAGCTCAGGGAGCTGGCCGATACCTGGCTCCGCGAAACCGGGGCGGTCCCGGCCATCGACACGGTGTTGCACCAACTGGCCCGCCGCCGCACATCGCAGCCGTAGGGACGGACCACTCTCGGCACGAGCATCACAGCGATCCGGCGTCGATCTCGGATTTGGCGCCGGCGCTCGAGCAGGATATGACTTCGATCACGGCCAAAGGCTCGGCCAATCCGCGAGTGCCGCTGTGACTGATGGAATCAAGCTCGTCCTCTTCGACATGGACAACGTGCTCTGCGACTACGACCGGGCGAAGCGGGTGGCCTGTCTCGCGGAGCTTGCGGGGACCAGCAGCGAATCCGTCCACAAGGCGATCTGGGACAGCGGCTTCGAGCTGCTCGGCGACTCCGGCACTCTCGATGCCGCGGACTATTTGCGAAGCTTTGGCGAACGCATCGGCTATCCGCTGTCACTCGACGAATGGGTGGAAGCGCGGCGCCGCTCGATGCGGGTCGATCACGCGATGCTGGAGATTGTCGACCGTCTGCGCAAGACCGTCGACATTGCCGTCCTGACCAACAACACGACGCTGGTCGCCGACCATATCGACACGCTGCTGCCGGAATTGCGTCCGCTGTTCGGCTCCCGGATCTACACCTCGGCCCAGTTCAAGACGGCGAAGCCGGATCCGCGCTGCTATCGCCTCTGCCTGTCGGAGCTCGGCGTGATGCCTGAGCGCGTCCTGTTCGTCGACGATCTCGCGGCCAATGTTGCCGGCGCGCGCGAGGCGGGCCTGTTCGCGCATCACCACAATTCAGTGGAAGCTTTCAAGCAGGCCCTTTCGGAGCACGGGCTGCTTCACGACAAATGAACACGCATTCCGCTTTGCGCGGCCTCAGGCGAGATGACACGCCACGAAGTGCCCGCCGGCGCCTTCCTTCAGTTCCGGCGCGCTCTCCGAACATCGCGGCTGGGCGATCGGGCAGCGGGTGTGGAAATGGCAGCCCGACGGCGGCTTCATCGGGCTCGGCACGTCGCCCTTGAGGCGTATACGCTCGCGCTTGAGTTTTGGATCAGGCACCGGCACCGCTGACAACAGCGCCCTGGTGTAGGGATGCTGCGGGTTGCGGTAGAGGTCGCTGGCTTTCGCCAGCTCGACGATGCGGCCGAGATACATCACCGCGACACGGTCGGAGATATGCTCGACCACCGAGAGGTCGTGCGCGACGAAGAGATAAGTGAGATTGAGCTCGGCCTGGAGGTCTTCGAGCAGGTTGATGACCTGGGCCTGGATCGACACGTCGAGTGCGGACACCGGCTCGTCGCAGACGATCAATTTGGGTTCGACCGCGAGCGCCCGCGCGATCACGATGCGCTGGCGCTGGCCGCCGGAGAATTCGTGCGGGTAGCGGCGCATGTGCTCGGCCTTGAGCCCGACCTTCACGAGCAGGCTGGCGACGCGCTCCTCACGCTCCTTGGCGGATGAACCAAGCTTATGAATAATAAGGGCCTCACCGAGGATGGTGCCGACCGTCATGCGCGGATTGAGCGAGGCGAACGGGTCCTGGAACACCAGCTGCATGTTCCGCCGCATCGCGCGCAAATCATTGCCGCCGAGCTTGCGCACGTCCTGGCCGTCGAAAGTGACCTCGCCGTCGGTCGGCTCGATCAGGCGCAGCACGCAGCGGCCCGTCGTCGACTTGCCGCAGCCGGATTCACCGACGAGACCGAGCGTCTCGCCGCGGTTGACCGAGAACGACACGCCGTCGACCGCATAGACGCTGCCGACCTGGCGCGACAGCAGGCCGCCGAGTACGGGGAAATGTTTCTTCAGGCCGCTAACGCGGAGCAAGGGTTCGCTCATGACGCGGCTCCCAGAATCGTATCTCCCAGGTGACAGGCCATGCGATGGCCGGGCGCGATTTCGCGCAACAGCGGCTCCTTGTCCGTGCAGACGCTCATGGCATGACGGCAACGTGGAGCAAAACGGCAGCCGACCGGCGGATTGATCAGGATCGGTACCGAGCCGGGGATCGACTCCAGTCGCACCTTGTGCTCGGCAGCGAGATCGATGCGGGGAATCGAACGGATCAGACCCTGCGTATAGGGATGGCCCGGATCGGCGAAGAGCGCGTCGACATCAGCCTCCTCCACTACCTTGCCGGCATACATCACGACGACGTGCTGCGCGGTCTCGGCGACGACGCCCATGGCATGGGTGATCAACATCACCGCCATGCCGAAGCGTTCCTTCATGTCCTGCAAGAGGTCGAGGATCTGCGCCTGGATGGTGACATCGAGTGCCGTGGTGGGCTCGTCGGCGATGATCAGCTTCGGCTTGCAGGCGAGCGCCATCGCGATCATCACGCGTTGGCGCATGCCGCCGGAGAACTGGTGCGGATAGTTGTGGACGCGGCCTTCGGCGTTCGGGATCTGCACCAGCTTGAGCATGTCGATGGTGCGCTCGAGCGCCTGCTTCCTGGTGACGTTCTCATGGCGGCGCAGGCTTTCGGCGATCTGCTCGCCGATGGTGAGCACCGGATTGAGCGAGGTCATCGGCTCCTGGAAGATGAAGCCGATCTCCTTGGCGCGGATCTCGTCGAGCTGATTGCTCGTCAACGGCACGAGATCGCGGCCTTCGAAGATGATCTGTCCTGCCGCGATGCGGCCCGGCGGCATCGCGATCAGCTTCAGGATCGACATCGCCGTGACAGTCTTGCCGCAGCCGGATTCACCGACGACGCAGAGCGTCTCGCCGCGGTTGATGGAGATATCGACGCCGTCGACGGCCTGCAAAATGCCGTCGTCGGTGGAGAAATGGGTTTTCAGCCCTTTGATTTCGAGGAGCGGCGCCATCAGATCACCCGTCGCGCATCAAGCGCGTCACGCAAGCCGTCGCCGATGAAGTTGATGGCGACCACAGCGATGAAGATCGCGCCGCCCGGAAACAGCGCCCAGTGCGGGCCGATATCGAGAAAATCCTTGGCGTCGTACAGCAGCCGCCCCCAGGTCGGAGTGTCCGGCGGAAAGCCCAGGCCCAGGAACGACAGCGTCGATTCCGCGATGATGGCGGCGGCGACGTCGATGGTGCCGGCGATGATCACCGGTCCGAGCGCGTTGGGCAGGATGTGCTTCACCACCTGCCGCACCGGGCTTGCACCCAGCGCACGGGCAGCTTCGACGAACTCTTTTTCGCGGATCGACAGGAACTGCGCGCGGACAAGGCGTGCCACCGGCATCCAGCGCAAGCCGCCGATGACGAGCACGATCAGGACGAAGATGCCGCCTTCCGGACCAAACGCCTGCTTCAGCCCATCGCGGAACAGATAGATCAGCAGCAGTAGCAACGGCAGTTGCGGTAGCGACAGGAACAAATCGGTGAGCCACATCAGGCCGTGGCCGAGCGCACCCCGCGACATCCCGGCAAGCGAGCCGATCAGCGTCCCGACGAACACCGAGACCAGCATCGCGGCGAGCCCGACCGCGAGCGAGATGCGCCCGCCATAGATCATGCGCGCCAGAATATCCTGGCCGAGATCGTCGGTGCCGAAGGGATGGGCGAGCGACGGCCCCTGCAGGCCCGCCACGATATCGATGTCGTCGATCTTGACCCGCCAGATGAAGGGGCCGACCACCACCGCCAGGATCAGAATGAGGAGCAGGAACGCACTGACCACGGCAAGCTTGTGACGGCTATAGCGCCGCCACGTCTCGCGCCAGGGCGAGTAGGTGCGCCGCTCAGCGGAGGGAGATGCGAGGGTCAAGCCAGCCATACAGGACGTCCGCGATGAGATTGAACAGGACCACGAGGCACGCAAAGACGAAGGTGACGGCCATCACCACCGGCGTGTCGTTGGACAGGATGGAGGTGATCAGCAGCGAGCCGATGCCGGGGATACGGAAGATCTGCTCGGTGACGATGGCGCCGCCGAACACGGCGGGCATCTGCAGCGCGATCAGCGTCACCACCGGGATCATGGCGTTGCGCATCACGTGCTTGACGATCACCGTGGCCTGGCCGAGGCCCTTGGCACGCGCCGTCGTGACGTAGTCGAGCCGGATCACGTCCAGCATCGCCGAGCGCACGAAACGGGTCATCGACGCCGCCTGGAACAGGCCGAGCACCGCCACCGGCATGATTGCCTGCCGGATCATCTCGAGCACCCAGCGGATGCCGGTGCCCTTGATGTCGGTGGTGTAGACGAAGGGCAGCCAGTCCAGCGTGACCGAGAAGATCAGGATGAACAGGATTCCGGTGAAGAAGGTCGGCAGCGAGAAACCGACGAAGGCAAGCGTGTTCGCGACCTGGTCGAACAGCGAATAGGGCTTCGTCGCGGCATAGACGCCGACGGGTATCGCGATCAGCAGCGCCAGGATCTGCGCCGAGCCGATCACATAGAGCGTGGCCGGCAGGCGCTGAAGGATCAGCGTGTCGACGTTCATCCGGCTGACGAAGGAGAAACCCCAGTCACCGTGCACCATGGCGTTGAGCCAGTGCACGTAACGGAGATAGATCGGATCGTCGAGGCCGAACTTGGCGCGAAGGGCGGCCTGCACTTCGGGCGGGACGTTCGGATTGGTCGCCAGTTCCGAGAACGGATCGCCAGGGGCGAGCGCCAGCACGAAAAACAGGACGGCCGAGATCCCGAGCAAGCTCGGGATCGCGATCATCAGACGACGCAGGATATATTGACTCATGAGGGAAGGACCCCGGCTAGAATTGGGGGATCATTCCTCGCGGTACCAGTCGAACAGATTGTCGGTTTCGTTGGCCCAGCCCGAGATCACCGGACGCAGCGTGTTGGCGGCGGCCTCGACCTTGAGGCGATGCATCACGGTGATAAACACCGTGTCCTCCCACATCAGGTCGTTAGCCTTGACGTAGAGCGCCGCGCGCTTGATCGGATCCATCTCCCTATCCGCCGCATTGATCGCGGCGTCATAGTCCTTGTTGACCCAGCGTGGGAAGTTGGTGCCCTGCCACTTGTTCTCCTTGCTCGCCACCAGGGTCGAGAGATAGCGGCGCATATGCTGCGACGGATCCGGCTGGCTCAGCGGGATCTGGAACATCTCGATGTCGGCGTAGAACTTGGGGTAGGTGTCGGGGTTGGCGACGTCGGACGAGAAGAACACGGAGGCGACCACCGACTTCAGCTCGACGTCGATGCCGGCCTTCTGGCAGGCCTGCTTGACGATGGCCTGAGTCTTCTGGCGCGGACCGTTGATCGAGGTCTGATAGACGATCTTCAGCTTCTTGCCGTCCTTCTCGCGAATGCCGTCTGCACCGGGCTTCCAGCCGGCGTCATCGAGCATCTTCGAGGCCTTCTCGATCGAGAACTCCCAGGTGGTGTTCTTGGATACGAACTTCTCGGGACCATTGAGGAAGTTCGCGCTGGTGCGGCCGGCGCGGCCGTAGATCGCCTTCTTGACGGACTCGCGATCGACCAGCAGCGACAGGGCCTTGCGCACGGCTGGATCGGAAAACAGCGGATGCTTGGTCTTGATCGAGGACTTCTCGCCATCGACCTCGACGTTGGGATCGGTGAAGTTGAGCGCGATGAACTCGGTGTCGCCGCCGGTGGCGTAGACGGTCCTGCCCTTGCCGCCCTTCTCGAGGCGCAGCAGCACGTCGTCCTCGACCTGGATGTTCCATCCGAAATCATATTCGCCGGTCTGGATCACCGCGCGCGCCGCCGAGACAGCGTCGCCGCCGCCCTTCATCTCGATCGAATCGAAATGCGGACGGTTCGCCATGTGATAGTCGGGGTTGATCACGCCGCGGATGAGATCGCCCGGCTTGAACTCGAGGAACTTGTAGGGGCCGGTGCCGACGGGCGCGAGGTTGGCCGGTGCGTCGCGGGATTTCGCGCCGATGTAATCGGCGAACAGATGCTTCGGCAGGATCTGGCCGGCGCCGGCGCCGACGAACGCATCGGCCCAAAACGGGGTCGGCTGCGGGAAGGTGATCTTGACGGTGAGATCGTCGATCTTATCGACCTTGAGGTCGCGATAGGTCGCGATCGTGACGGCCGCGGTGGCCGGGTCCTTGGCGTATTGCCAGGTGAACACGACGTCATCGGCCGAGAACGGCTTGCCGTCGTGCCATTTCACGCCGGGCTTCAGTTTCCACGTCACCGATGTGCCGTCGGCGGCGAGCAGGCCGTTCTGGACCGAGGGGGTTTCGGCCGCCAGAACCAGCTTCATGTTGCCGTCCGGATCCCAGCAGGCGAGCGGTTCATAGAACAGGCGCGATCCGTCCTGGTCCTTGGTGCCGGTGGCGAAATGCGGATTGAGCAGAGTCGGGCCCTGCCACCACAGCAGCTTCAGCGCACCGCCGCCGCCACGCTTGGTCGGCTTGTAGGTCTGGACACCTTCCGCCATGGCGACGCCGCCAAGCGCGAGGATCTGGTTGGCGAGGGGTGCGGTGAGACCGACGGCAGCCAGGCGCTGGATGAAGGCACGGCGATCCATCCGCCCGCCCTTCACGTCACCGATCATCGAACGCAGTTCTTTATCCAGCATGGTTGTCCCCCGTCTGGTTCCCGTATGGATGCAGGCGACCGCGAGGCGGCCGCCGGGTTTTGTTCGGCAGTAGATGGCACACTGAATAGGCCGCCCGTCAACTGCGACCGTGTGTATGCAAACGGTGTTCTGGCTGTCCGTTGGGCAAAACCGCGTTCCGCAGCCCAAGCGTTCGGCAATCCGGCGTCAAAACGCGCCGAAATCCACGTTGCACTGCGGAAAATTTGTTCGCCGGATCAGACGAAGTATCGAGACGGAATTCTACACCACGGACATATTCAGCGGCGGCGCGACGTGGTCCGGCAGCGGACAGACATAAGGTGTCTTGGCCGTCCGCCTCGCAAGGTCCGCCTTCGCTGCTTTGATCAGCTCCGGATCCGTCAAGGCCTTGATGCCGATACCGGCCATCGCCTTGGCCGCCTGCACCATCGCCTTGTGGGCGTGTCCGCTCTTGCCCTGCGCCACCACCTGCCAGGTGTGGAACGGCGTACCGATTGCAACCGTCGGTGCGTGAACCTGCACGGTCGGCACCACCCAGCTCACATCGCCCACATCGGTCGAGCCGACCTGCGGGTTACGCTTGGCATCGAGCGGCACCAGGAAGTCGGCCAGCGGCCGATCGGTCGGCTCCATGCCGATCGCATAATAGACCGCGGCGATGTCCTTGTCGGTCAACGTCGCGCGGATCTGGGTCGCGAAGTTCTTGTCGGCGTCGTCGAAATGCGGCGGGCCGAGCTCTTCCATGACCCGGTGCAGCGCCTGCTCCAGGGGAGCATTGGGCAGGATGTTGGAGACCGCGGAAATGATCTTCATCTCCATCTTGGTCTCGGTCATCAGGGCTGCGCCCTGCGCAATCTTGTTCACGCGCCCGACCAGCTCGTTCATGCCGGGCAGGTCGCGGGCGCGGATCGAATAGCGCACCCGCGCGTGGGCCTGCACCACGTTCGGCGCGATGCCGCCGGTATCGAGCACCGCGTAGTGGACGCGAGCGTCGCTCGGCATGTGCTCGCGCATATAGTTCACGCCGACATTCATCAGCTCCACCGCGTCGAGCGCGGAACGGCCGAGATGCGGCGAGGCCGCCGCATGCGAGGTGCGGCCGGTGAAGATGAAATCGGCGCGCGTGTTCGCGAGGGACGGCGTCACCGCCACCTCCCATAGGCTGCTCGGGTGCCAGGTGATCGCGATGTCGGCATCCTCGAACGAGCCGGAGCGGACCATGAATGCTTTTGCCGCGCCGCCTTCTTCCGCCGGGCAGCCGTAATAGCGCACGCGGCCCGGCACCTTGTTCTCGGCAAGCCAGTCCTTCATCGCGGTTGCGGCGAGCAGCGCGGCAGAGCCGAGCAGATTGTGACCGCAGCCATGGCCATGGCCGCCGGTCTCGACCGGCCGGTGCTCGGCGACGCCCGCCTCCTGGCTGAGGCCCGGCAGCGCGTCATATTCACCCATGTAGGCGATGACCGGACCGCCCTCGCCCCATTCGCCCATCACAGCAGTCGGAATGCCCGCCACCTTCTCGGTGATGCGGAAACCCTGGTGGCGCAATTCGGCGAGATGCTCGGCGGCGGAGCGTGCTTCGGTATAGCACACTTCGGGCATGCCCCAGACCTTGTCGCTGAGGTCGATGAAACGCGCCTTGATCGTGTCGACGCCACGCCAGATGTCGCTGCGGTTGTCCATGCTTCGGTCCGTGATCCCTTGGTCAAACGAAGCGGCAATGGTTAGCAGCTTCATTGCAGCCCGCCTAGCACCTCGCCGGACAGCAGCCATGCGGTCGGTGCCGGCCGAATTCAGCGGCAGCTTGCCGCCTATGCAGGCGTTCCCATGCCTTTCCAAGATTTCATACGCCGCTCTCCGGAATAGTTGGGGAACGAGGCTTTCAAGACGGCCTCCTACGGCCTAAATTATCGGTGCTTCGCGCCTCGTTCCGCTAGCCACAGCGGGGCGACGCACTCAGCCAGGAGAACTCCATGCCCGCCCTGACCGAATGGAGAGTGCCGCCGGCCAACCAGCCGCGTGCGAGCGATTACGGTTTCGATCTCGACCGTGCGCTCGCATCCGTCGTCGGCCTGCACGCCATCATCCCGCCGGACGCCTTCAGCGCCGAGACGCTGGGCACCGAACGCGCCGGCAACGGCGTCGTGATCGACGACGGACTGGTGCTCACCATCGGTTATCTCATCACCGAGGCGCAATCTGTATGGTTGCACCTCGCCGACGGGCGCGTCGTCGAAGGGCATGCCCTCGGTTTTGATTCCGTCACCGGCTTTGGCCTGGTGCAGGCGCTCGGTCATCTCGACGTCGAGCCCTTGCCGCTCGGCAACTCGGCGGAAACAAAGATCGGCGACCGCGTCGTGGTCGGCGGCGCCGGCGGGCGCACGCGCTCGGTCGCAAGCCAGATCGTGGCCAAGCAGGAATTCGCCGGCTATTGGGAGTACCTGCTGGACGAGGCCGTCTTCACCCATCCCGCGCATCCGAACTGGGGCGGCACGGCGCTTCTCAACGCGCGCGGCGAGCTAATCGGTATCGGCTCGCTCCAGCTGGAGCGCGAACGCGAACGCAAGGCCGAGCACGTCAACATGATCGTGCCGATCGACCTGTTGAAGCCGATCCTCGACGATTTGCGCAAGTTCGGCCGCGTCAACAAGCCGTCGCGCCCGTGGCTCGGGCTCTTTTCGACGGAGATCGACAACCGCGTGGTGGTGATCGGGATCTCCGCCAACGGCCCGGCCGCCCGCGCCGAGCTCAAGACCGGCGACGTCATCCTGGCGGTGGACGGCGAGAAGGTCACGAGCCAGACCGGCTTCTACAAGAAGATGTGGGGGCTCGGTGCTGCCGGCGTCGACGTACCGCTGACCGTGCATCATGAAGGCGTCACCTTCGACGTCACGGTGACCTCGACCGATCGCTTCAAGCTGCTCAAGGCGCCGAAGCTGCACTGACACCACCGAACTGACGCTAGGGAAGCGGCGATGACCGAGGCCGTCGTTGACGACATCGTGACGGTGCTGCCGCCGCTGCTGAACGCGCTGGAAGCGCTCGGCTTCTTCGCCCGGCATCTGCATCCGCCGGCCTTCGCATCGGTGATGAATGCGATCGGCGCGCCGGACGAGGCGCTACAAGCCGCACGCGCAGCGATCGGCGAATGGCCCGAACAATTCGCCGGCTTGCGCAGCCGGCTCGACGGTGCCTGCAACGAGACGCTCGCCGCCTTTGCCGGCATTCGCGAGGTCGAGCGCGGCAATGGCGATCTCGTCGCCGTGTTCCGCGCGCTGCGCCACGTCCCGCGCGCGCAGGAGGCACTCTATCCGCTGGCCGTGCAGTTTCCACCCGTGAGCAGCTTCTTTCTCAACGCCGCCAATCGCGAGAACGCGGATCTGCTGGCCCGACTGGGAACGGGCGCGAGCGAAGATACCGGCATCTTCCACGACCACAACGAGCCCGGCAGCCGCGGCGGCTTCTCGGTCTATGTCCCCGAATATTATTCGCCCGATCGCGCCATGCCGCTGGTGATGGCGCTGCATGGCGGCAGCGGCAACGGCCGCGGCTTCCTGTGGAGCTGGCTGCGCGATGCCCGCAGTTTTGGTGCGATCCTGGTGGCACCGACTGCGACCGGTCCGACCTGGGCGCTGATGGGCGATGACGCCGACACGCCGAACCTGATGCGCATCCTCGAAACCGTGCGCAGCCGCTGGACGGTCGATACCTCGCGCATGCTGCTAACCGGCATGAGCGATGGCGGCACCTTCAGCTATGTCTCCGGCCTCGACGGCGCCTCGCCCTTCACGCATCTCGCGCCGGTGTCGGCGACCTTCCATCCGCTGATGGCGGAGATGGCGGATGCCGCGCGCCTCAAGGGCCTGCCCATCTTCATCACTCACGGCAAGCTCGACTGGATGTTTCCGGTGCAGACCGCGCGGCAAACACAAGCTGCGCTCTCCGCCGCCGGCGCCGACGTCATTTATCGCGAGATCGACGATCTCAGCCACACCTATCCGCGCGAGATCAACGCGGAGCTGCTGGCGTGGCTGAATGGAAAATGAACAACCTGTCCTTAGATGCGCCGCATGGCCGCGGAACCATCGCGCCGTGCCGACGTTATCAGCCGTCACCGGAGGTTCGCGATGCAGACTTTTTTTGGAATGATCTTGGGTGCGCTGCTGCTCGGCTGCGGCGTGTATGTCTATGACTCCATGCAGACGTCCTCAGTCGCCAACGGCGAGGTCGCGACCGCCAATCGCACCATCGTGAACTGGGATGTCGCGAAGGCCGACTGGAATGCGCTGCAAGATCGCGCGCACAAGGACTGGGTCCGGATTTCGTCGAAATAATTTCGACCGGCCAAACATGAACAAGGCGCCGTCGCGGGTCCGCGGCGGCGCCTTCGTGCTGAGCACGATGGAGGCGGTTGGCGTCAGTTCATCTTGGCTTTGCGGGCGTCCGCAATGACCTGCTCAAACTCGGCCATGCTGAGCACGCCGGGCACGCGGTACTTGCCGACGATGAACGACGGCGTGCCGCGGAAGCCGAAGGCTTCGGCCTGCTCGTTGTTGCGCTTGAGGACCGCGTCGATGTCCTTGGCATGGTCGGTGAGATCGCGCTTCAGCCGGTCCATGTCGACGCCGGCAGCCGCGAGCAGCTCGTCGATACGCGGCTCGGTCAGGCGCGAGCTGACGCCCATCATGG
This sequence comes from Bradyrhizobium sp. OK095, assembly GCF_900109945.1. Classification (GTDB taxonomy): domain Bacteria; phylum Pseudomonadota; class Alphaproteobacteria; order Rhizobiales; family Xanthobacteraceae; genus Bradyrhizobium. Next base: position 10,413 of record NZ_FOBX01000015.1, on the reverse strand, counting down.
CGTCATGGGCCTTGTGGTACTTGTCCTGATATTTCGCCGCGAGCGCGATCCGGGCCGCCGTGACCGACACCGGCCCGAGGACCGGCCAGTCCTTCATCACCAGCCGCACCTTGCCGTCGTCCTGGATGACCTGGCGCAGCTCGGGCTCGAGCTTGCGGCAATAGGGACAATTGTAGTCGGACCATTCGATGATGCTGATGTTGCCGTCGGGATTGCCGGCGACGGGAACGTCGGGGTCTCGCAGCACCTTGGCTTCGGTCAGCACTTCGTCATCGTCGGTGGCGGCGCGTGCCAGGGTGATCCCGCCCGCGGCGAAGGCACCCGCCCCGATCAGCGTCAGTGCGGCGCGCCGCGTCGGCACAAGGCCCTTCTTCAGAAATACAGTCATATCTCGTCCCGTTTCGGTCCCATCTCCCGCAAAATACGGATCGGGACTGCGAATTGTTACCGACCATATAGAGTGTCGCCGCCGCAATGTCATCGCACCAGCAGCGTGACCGCCAGCGGGACCAGGAACGAGGTCACCAAAGCATTCAGGCTCATGGCGATACCGGAAAAGACCCCGGCGATCTCGTCGACCTGAAACGCCCTGGCAGTCCCTATGCCGTGCGCCGCAAGACCGGCGGCAAAGCCGCGCGCGCGGTAATCGGTGACGCCGGTCCGGTTCATCAGCGGCGTCACGATAATCGCGCCCATGATGCCGGTGAGGATAACGGAGACCGCCGCCAGCGAGGGATCGGCGTGCAGGGATTCGGCGATGCCCATGGCAACACCGGCCGTGACCGATTTCGGCGCCAGCGACAGGACCACTTCGCGCGGAAGCCCGGCGAACTCGGCCAGCAGCACCACCGACACCACAGCCGTGACCGATCCGGCAACAAGGGCCACCAGCATCGGCACGATGGATGACACCACGCGCTTGCGGTTCTCGTAGAGCGGAACGGCGAGCGCGACCGTCGCAGGCCCCAACAGGAAATGCACGAACTGCGCGCCGGCGAAATAGGTCGTGTAGGAGGTGCCGGTCAGAAGCAGGAACGCACCGATGATCCACATCGCATGCAGCACAGGATTGGCGAACGGATGCCGCCGCGTCGCCAGCGACACCGCATCCGTGCCGGCATAGACCAGCAGCGTCACGGTCAGCCAGAGCAGCGGTGACTGCGAGAGATAGACCCAGAGCGAGAACGGATTGTCCTTCATCGCGCGTCCTGTTGTTTCAACAGGCGGCTGACGAGGCGGAAGGTCAGCACGGTCGCGAGCAGCGTGACCACCACCGAGAGCGCCAGCACCAGGACGATGGCGATGCCGTGGGATGCGAGCAGGTCGAGCTTCTGCACGACGCCGACGCCCGCCGGCACGAACAGCAGCGACAGATGCGCCAGCAGGCCCTTGCTCGCCGTCTCGACGCCATCGTTGCGCAAGGGCCCACGCGCGAGCAGCGAAAAACGGTCGCGGGCAAGCAGCAGGATCAGGAGCAACAGCAGACCGAGTACGGGACCCGGCAGCGGCAGGCCGAGACCGTGCACGACCACTTCGCCGATCAACTGGCAGAGCAAAATGAGACCAAGACTTCCGAGCATGACCGCCGCATCAAGGAATGCGACGGCAGGCTTGTCAATCGGCGCGCATCGCGGGGGACGTGCGCGGCGCCTGCGGAGCCTCACGTGGCAGCATCGTCATCAACGTTCCGGTCATGGTGGCGATCAGCCTGGTCTTGCCCTCGTGCTCGGCAAAGGCCCTGGCCTCGCAGAAGGTCAGCGTCCGGCCCGGCTTGACGACTTCGGCCTTGAAGACGAAGCGCTCGCCCTGGGCGGGTGCGAGCAGCGTGGTCTTGAATTCGACGGTGAGGATGTCGGCCTCGCGCGGCATCAGGGTGAAGGCGGCAACGCCGCAGGCGTTGTCGAGCCCGGCCGTGATGATGCCGGCATGGAGAAAACCGTTCTGCTGCGTGAATTGAGGCGAATGCAGCATCGCCAGCTCGGCCTCGCCCGGCGCAAGGCGGACGATCACGATACCGAGCGCGTGCATCGCCGGCTGGCGATCGAACATGGCAACGGCCGCCGCACGATAACCCGGATTCTTCGGCTCGAACGGGGGCACGGCTCAGGCCTCGGCCCGCTCAGTGCGATGCCTCAAGGCGGTTTGGCGGATGGCATCGGCGAACGGCGCGGACTTTCGCAGCTCACGGTCCATGTGCACGCCCGAGATTTCGCACTGCCACGGATAGACCGTGCCGCGATAGGTCGCCTCCTGCTCCATCGCCGTTCTCCCTGCCCTTTCGATTTTTGATACGGTAGCGTATCAGGGCCTCGCCGCGCTAGCAATACGGCACCGTATCAAGAACCGGTGAGGCTTCCTTCATGAGCGACGGCAAGGGCGATGTCTGGGTCGAGGCAGGGTTTACCGAGCTCGCGCGCTCAGGGGTCGAGGGGGTGCGGGTCGAGGTGCTGGCCAAAAATCTCGGCGTCACCAAGGGCGGCTTCTACCGCCGCTTCGCCGACCGCGCCGCGCTGCTCGAGGCCATGCTGGAACGCTGGCGGGAGGGACGCGCAGCGTCAATCGCGCAGCAGACGAGCCTCGACGGCGAGGCGCCCCGCGAGCGGCTGAAGGCGATGATCCAGCTGTATTCCGAGCGGCTGAATCCGGAAGGCATGGCGATCGAGCTCGCGATCCGGCAATGGGCCCGCTCGGACCAGAACGCGGCGGCGGCGGTGGCGAGCGTGGATGCGGCGCGGCTTAGGCACGTCGCCGAGCTCTATCGCGCGACCGGCCTCGAGGCCGAGGAGGCCGATGCACAGGCCTTCCTGTTCTACTGCTTCATCTTCGGACAGAGCCTGCTGTTCGTCGAGCGCGGTCCGCGCAAACGGTCGCAGCTCGTGGCGAAATCGGCCGAGAAGCTGTTGGGCTAAATAAAATGGCCGGAGCTTTGCTCCGGCCATCGCATCATGTCGAAGCTCAGGCGGCGCCCTTCAGCTTCTTGTTGCATTCGCTGTAATAGCCGCCGCCCTTCTCGATCCACTTCATGCCGCCATTGCCATTGGTGGTCTTGTTGGCGTTGTACTGGTCGACGCAGGTGTGGAGGCGGGCCTTGCCGGCGGTCTCCTTGGCGTATTTCGCATCGACCGCGTTCGGGAAGACCGCGTTGCCCATCGGCATGGTCGGCATCGTCGAGGCCGGCGCAGCGGCAGGGGCCGCCTCCTTCTTCGCGGCGGCCTTCGGCTCGGCGGGAGCGGCAGGCGCGGCCGGAGCAGCAACGACCGGTGCAGCAGCGGGCGTCGCGTCCGCACCGCACTGGGCCTTGCGGAAGTCATTCCACTTCGTGGCGCCGAGCGAACCGTCCTTCTTGGCGGCCTGATATTTCGCGCTGCACTCCTGCGAGGTCAAAGCCTGGGCCGGCGCGGCCGCCACCAGCGCGGCAAATCCCGACACCGCAACGGCACACAACAATTTTGATTGAATGGTCATCCTTGGTCTCCTCCTTGGTCTTCCCCCGGGGGAAGTGAACCGAGGACTGCTATCCTAGCGCGCCGGCGAGTTGCGACAAGGAAGCGATGGCACCCGCCGCCAAAATATAGTGATCCCCCCTGTTCAGATTATTCATGTCGCGTTCAGCAACACGAGCCGACGTTCCCAACCCTTCGCCATTCTCTCAAGAAGAGTGCAACACCATGACCTTCACGTCTCGCCTCGCCGCCATCGCCCTCGCCTCCCTGCTCGCCACCGGCACCGCCTTCGGCCAGGCCGCCGCGCCGGCGGCCAAGACCGACGCCAAGACCACGACCGCCGCCCCCACCGACAAGAAGGCGCCGAAGGAGCACTCGGCCGAGTCGCTCGAATGCTCCAAGCAGGCCGACGCCAAGGGCCTGCACGGCAAGGAGCGCAAGAAATTCCGCTCGGAGTGCGTCAAGAGCGCGAAGGCCGGCATGGCTGCTCCCGCTCCGGCCGCCGCCGACAAGAAGTAGCCGCGGACATTTTGGGCTTCATCCTCCTCCGGACGCAGGGGAGGATGAAGCCCATGTGTTTTTGGCCCTCGCTACTTGGCTCAAATGCTGGTTCACTTATGATCAGAGGGAACCAGATCACTGTCGTGGCGGTGAACTGCTTCAGGGCCCCGCGCTCGGCGGCAAGCGCGGTTACGAATTGAACAGGTACGGGCCAAGGGGTCGAATGAGCGGATGGAAGAGGGTTCGCCTGCTTGGTCTTGTTGTCGCAGTGAGTGTCGCCGGGCCAGCAGACGCGCAGGTCGAACCAAACTCTCGTTCCCTTGCGCAGGAATGTTCAAAGCAGGCCGATGCTCGTGGACTGCACGGCCCCGAACGAAGGGCATTTCGCAGTAGCTGCAAGACCGAAGCCACGGCGCCGTCCACGCAAGCGGTGACGCCCTCGAAGCAGGACACAGCCTCGACGAAACACGAGAGCCGACCGCCCCGACAGGGGCAGCTTCCTGCCGATCCGCAGATCTCGGCCGCACCGCTGCCGCCGAAGGCGCCTGCAGCCCCGGCGAACGGCGCGGCGCTCGACACTCCCCGGCAGAAAGAATCCGAACATCGCGTCGCACTGGTGCTGGGTAATTCCAGATACAGAAATGTTCCCTCGTTGCCCAATCCCGAGCGTGACGCTGCCGAGGTTGCCAACGCGCTCAGGGCGACGGGCTTCGAGAACGTCACGCTGCGGACCAACCTCGACCGCGATCAACTCATTCAGGCGCTTCGCGCTTTTGCCACACAGGCCGAGAGGGCCGACTGGTCCGTGATCTATTATGCAGGTCACGGCATAGAAATTGGCGGGACCAACTACCTGATTCCCGTCGACGCGACGATCAGTTCGGATCGCGACATGTCTTTCGAAGCAATCGCGCTCGATCAGGTCCTCAACGTTGCGGAACGGGCCAAGAAGTTGCGGCTGGTCGTTCTGGATGCATGCCGGGACAACCCGTTCGCCGCCCGCATGAAGCGAACATTGTCCGTCGCGTCGCGTTCGGTCTCCCGCGGGCTGGCGCCAATCGAACCCGACGCCGGGACGCTGGTCGTGTTCGCGGCCAAGGACGGCGAAGTGGCGCTTGATGGAGACGGCGCCCACAGCCCGTTCGCCACGGCGTTCATCAAGGATATTCGCGTGCCGGGACTCGAGGTCCGGCGGCTGTTCGATACGGTCCGCGACGACGTGATCGAGATGACCGGCGGCAAGCAGAAGCCGTTCAGCTACGGCTCCGTGTCCGGCCGACAGGATTTCTATTTCGTTCAGAAATAGTCGGGACGCATTGCGGCATGACGAGCCTGCAATTGTGCGCCTCTCGCTGATTTGCAATAAGGTGGTGTGAAGCAGATCGCCGCCTCCCTGCCGTTCGAATTGCCAAGCCGTGCCAATATCTTGAGCACGGTGGAGACACTCGTCATCGGCACCGCCGGAGGCCTGATATTTCTGCTTGCGGGCCTTCCCGGCGGGCTGATCTCGGGCTCGATGATCGCGGTCGGGATCGCCGCGATCGCCGGGCGCAAGTTGATGCTGCCGCCGATCCTGACCCAGACCGTACTGGTGCTGCTCGGCATCTCGCTGGGCTCGGTCGTCTCGCGCCATCTGCTTCAACAGGTCAGCGCCTATCCCCTCACCATCGGGCTGCTTGCGCTCGCCACCTTCTGCTCGACCTTCGGCTCGAGCTACTATCTCCAACGGATCCATGGCTGGGACCGCACCTCGGCCTTCCTCGCCGGCAGTCCCGGCGCGCTGTCCCAGATCACGATCCTGGCGGTCGAGCGCGGCGCCGACCTGCCGGGGATCGCCGTGGTGCAGACCATGCGCGTCATCATCCTCACTGCGGCACTACCGATGGTGCTGGCCATCGCGGGCGTGGCGCCTTCCGTGGCACCGTCGTTGACAACGGCGATCGCCTCGCCGCTCGACCTCGTCGAGCTGGTTGCGGCCTCACTCGCTGCGGCGCTCGTGCTGCGGCTGATCAAATTTCCCGCGAGCTGGATGTTCGGCGCGATGATCGGCTCCAGCGTGCTGCATGGGGCGGGCTGGGTCGATGGCGGCCTGCCGAACTGGGTGCGCGGCGTGGCGCTGATCGGCATCGGCGCCCTGATCGGCAGCCGTTTTGCACGGATGCGGATCAAGACGCTCGCCGGCCACATCAATGCGGCGCTGGGCTCGTTTGCCGTGGCGATAGTCGTCTCCGGCATCTTCGTCGCGATCGTGGCGCTCACCACGCAGGTGAAGTTTTCAGACACCGTCGTCGCCTTCGCCCCGGGCGCGATGGACGCGATGCTGGCGCTGGCGCTGACGCTGCACATCGACCCAATCTTCGTCGGCGCCCATCATCTGTCACGCTTCGTGTTCGTGACGATCGCGACGCCAGGCATCGTGCACCTGTTCGGGCGCACGCAGGACGATGTGGACGATTAAGCCTTAGCGCTTCGCCGTCGCCACAAATCCCCACGCGGCGATCGCGGTCATCAACAGCGAGATCAGCACGTTGTAGCCGGCGAGCGAAAGGCCGAGGAAACGCCACTGCACCTCGTCGCAACGCACCACCTTCACGGTGTCGAGCTTCGATAGCAGATCGGCGGCGGAGCCGAGATTGACGACGGGACCGGAGCAATCGGTCGGGCCCTTCCACAAACCCCATTCGACGCCGGAATGGTAGGTGCCGAGCCCGGCATTGGCGAGCGCCGCCAGCGCGAGGATCGCGAGCCCCGCGAGCAGCAGCGGCCGCGGCATGCCACCTCGCGCCGCGATTGCGACGAGCAAGCCGAGCGGAATCGCGAGATAATAGGCGTAGCGCTGCTCCAGGCACAGCGGACAGGGCACGATCCCGAGCACGAGCTGGAAGAACCAGGCGCCCGCGATGGTCGCAGCCGCAATCAGCGTGACGAGAAGTGCGGCGGTCAGCGCGGGGCTGGCAGCCGCCGGTTTGAACGCAGGTAGTGCGGCACTCTGGGTCGTCACGGCAGCCTCCGGTGGGTTGCTTTCTTAAGCCTCTAACCCCGGCCGATGCGGCTGTCGAGAACGGCTGGGATCACTTTGGCGCGGGTTGACCCCGCTTTGTCCATGGCTATAGTCCGCCGGCTTCGCAAGGCCCCTGTTGAGGGGACCGACCGAGGGCCCCTGTGGCGGAATTGGTAGACGCGCTCGACTCAAAATCGAGTTCCGCAAGGAGTGCTGGTTCGATTCCGGCCAGGGGCACCAGCCTTCGCTGCTTCGCAGCTACGGCTGGGCGGGCCGAGCGCCGCGCCATCGAAGCGAAGCTGCGAAGGCTGTCCCGCCGAAGCCTTGGCGAAGGCGGACTGGTTCAACGAAGATCGCTCCCCCACCACTGGCAATCGTCATATCCCTCCTGTATAAACCGGCAGCTTCTTCCGTAACTCGAAGGAGCTCACATGAACGACCTGCACGCATGGCTTTCGCAACAGCACCACGGCTTCCGGACATTCCAGCAAAAGCTCGAGACCCTCGGCCGCGACGATCCCGCCCAGCGCGGCCTTTGCCGCCTGCTCAGCGGTCTCATCGGCAGCTATATCGAGACTTTTGACGAAGCCCCGCTGCCGGTGGAAATCGCCGATGGCGCCTATCACCGCCTGCTGACGCTGGTTGAGAGTATCGATCTGAACGCCGACGCCAACCGGCGTCTCCAAGATATCAACCGCGTCGCGGAGAGCCAGCTCTGGCAGTGAAAGGCGGCGCGGCCGTCGCCATCGCACCGGCTTGATCACACAAGACGCGTGTAGGTCGTATTCATCGCGTAGTCCTTGCCCGGGCCCGACGCCACATGACGGACGACGAACGTGCCATCCGGCAGGAACATGTAGGCCGACTGATAGTCGTCGCGCTTGCAGAGATGGCCCGCGCGTCCGCTCAGCGCTCCTCCGGAAGACGCGGACAGTGAGATCTCGTGAAACAGCCGCGGTGGATCTTCCTTGAAGAAGACCTTGAACCCTTCGTCGCTGTTGCTGAAGAAATATTCGCGTTCGGCTTGCACAATGGTGCCGTTCGCAAGCTTCAGATATCCCTGCTCGCGATAGGCCAGCCGCCCCCTGTCCAGTGGCGTGAAGATCGCAATACCCTGCATCGTGGCCTGGCCTTCAATGACCCGGTTGAGGGACCACGAGCCAATCAGCTTTTTCGTGACTTCCGAGGCGTCACCCCAGCTATCGATCGTGGCTTCGTTCATATCTTCAGGCCTGCGCATTAACCGACCGGTCCAGCCTTACAGGACCGGCAGCTGAGAGTTCGACTTCAGCGAGCCGATACCTATATCCTACCGCAACGGATGGTGATGCAGCGAGCAGCTTTGATGGCCAGGAGACGCACGACGGAAGCTGACGCCGACGACCTCCCCCGCTATTTCGTCTGGGTCCGGGGCCTCGAAGGCCCCGAGCCGCAAAAATGGATGGCGATGGATTTCGGCGTCGGCGACTGGAAGCGGCCGCTCGTGCTGGCCTTTCTCGAATTGCCGGACGGCGAGCGGCATTTACCGCTGTCAGCGCTGGCGCGGCGTTATCCGCCGCCGCGGGTCGATGTTTTGTAGGGTGCGCCCCCCTCACTTCCCCCGCGCCGCGGTCGGCGTCAGCCCGAACCGCCTGCGGAAACAGCGGTTGAAATAAGAGAGATCGTTGAAGCCGCAGGCAAAGGCGATGTCGCTGATGCGGCCTTCGCGGTGCGCGAGCAGGTCGGCGGCCTTGCGCAGGCGGAGTTCGTTGAGGCGCGTGGTGAAGCTGGCGCCAGCCTCGAACAGCAGCTCGTTGACGTAGCGTTCGGACAGACCGACGGCGGCGGCGAGCTTCTGCGCGGAAAAATCCGGCTCGTGGAAGCGCATCTCCAGGACCGACAGCACGGCCTTGAGCCGCACCGCGCGCAGGCCCCGGCGCTGCGCGGCGGCGGCGATATCGCTGCGGGCGCCGAGACCGATCGCGGCGAGGTCGAGCAAATGGGTGGCGATCGCCATGCCGGCCTCGTCGGCGGCAGCGGGATGGCGCAGCAGGAGATCGCTGTAATCCATCGCCAGCGACAGCGCGCCGCCGGGCTCGAGCTCGCAGCCGACGAGGTCGTCGACATCGGGGACCATCGCCCGCAGCGTATCGACCGGCAGATGCACGTTGGTGAAGCGCTTTTGGCTGGCGCCGTCGGCGGCGAAGAATGGCTCGTCCAGCTTGAGCAGCACTATCGACCCCGGCCGCATGGTGAATTCTCGGCCGCGATGGATCACTTGTGAAGTGCGATCACCAGTGTTGCGCGCGAGGCAAAAACGATCGTCGCCGGTCTCGATCACCTGGCGCTTCTCACGCCGCACCGTGACGAAGCTGCCGTCGCAGCGTCCGAGCATGGTGGTCCCGACATGGATCGAATTCATCGTGGCGCGAAACGGCACGTCGGAGGCTGGATCCAGCTCGCCGGTGTTGGAGAAATGCTCGAACAATTCAGCGAAGTGGATGAAGCGCTGCCGGTCGGACAAGTCCTGCGGCAGCATGTCGGTCGAGAGCGCTTTCCTGATGACGGACATCGAAAGAACTTCCAAGAAAGACTTTGTCGAAAAAATCGCGCACAAAACCTGCCGAACTTCGTAGGCCGGTGTCCCTAGGCTATCAGCACGCCAACGTGAATCAAGCTGCGCCGGTCAGTCCAAGTGGCCGCGTTTCCAGCGCCGAACAGTCCAAGACGGCCCACACGCGCCCACCCTATTCAAATAGCGGATGCGATATCCCGCCACAGACGGGACTGCATCCGGGCAACCGGGCGGCCCCAGCCTGACGCCCGCTGGAGGAGACAATCACATGCGAACCTCTCTACCCCGCAGCCTCGTACTCGGCGGCGCCATCGCGACCAGCCTCTGCATCGGTTACGCGCTGGGCGCGCAGCCGCACATGGACGAAGCCGTTGCGATCCTGCAATCGGCCCGCGCCGAGCTCGGCAAGGCTGAGCCGAACAAAGGCGGTCATCGCGAGAGAGCGATGGGGCTGATCGACCAGGCAATCGCAGAAGTGCGCGCCGGCATCGCATTCGCCGCCGGCCATTGAAGCAACGGCATTCGGGAGAACAAGACATGATGCGCACATTGTTTGCCGTAGCCTTCGCGCTCGGCGCGATCACGGGCTCGGCCCAGGCCATGCCGCTGGCGCCGTTCGGTGCGGGCGCGAATGGCGACGTCATCGCGGTCGCTGGCGGCTGCGGCGACGGCTGGCACCGTGGCCCCAATGGCGGCTGCCTCAGGAACTTCGCCAACCCGGCCGCGCATGCCTGCCCGCGCGGTTACCATATCGGTCCCGGCGGCGCGTGCCGCGGCAATGGCAGGTAGGAGCTGAGCACTCCGCCTCTCCCCGCACGCCGCAGGGCTGTCCGGGGAAACTCAGCCGTAGCAGAACTCGATCTGGCCGGGGATTTTGCAGGATTGGCGGCGGCTGGGGTTGATGGGCGGGGGCT
>NZ_FOBX01000017.1 GCF_900109945.1 Bradyrhizobium sp. OK095 | reverse complement strand
GGAAACTGACGGTTCTTCCCTCTTGCTGCCACAGGTCATCCTCGGAATGCCTGTCACCGAGATTATCGTGTCTCACTCGAGGGGTGCAGTCCAGCCCTGTCACCGTAATTCTCGTTCTTGAGCTGCTGGCGCCGAGCTTCCTTCGCCGCATTGTGGATGTCGGTCAGAGCGTCGATCTATTGCTCCGACAGATTCATGCTCGAAAAGGCAGCAGTGAATTCAGCGCTCAGGCGGTTGTGAGGCTTGGCCATAGAAAGTCCCGCATCGAAATTGCTGGACAACCTTAGGGCGCTCGGCTCAGTTTCTCGCCCCTTACAACAGGGCATAGGGGGCACAGTGGCCAAGTTTCACGTTCAGGGACACCGCAAGCTGTACATCCACAACACGCTCGATCAGGGCGCGGACAATGCGAGGTCAGATATTGAGAAGAAGCTGAAGGACGGAGACCGCACAGGGATCGGCTTCGATTACATGACGTGCGGCATCATGCTGGCGTTCACCTTCGAGGCGCAGGTCAACTTCATGGGTACACGCTTCTGTACCCCCTGGAGTTACTTCGGGGTGTGGAAGGCTAAGGTCGAGACTGTCTTCAATGCACTAAAGATGGAATACGATTGGGCTAAGCGCCCCTTCATCTCGGCCCAGAAGATGAAAGTATTCCGTGACACCCTCGCGCACGGCAAGCCGGTTGACGAAAATCTCAACGAGGACTTTGAGGCAGCCACGATGGAAGAGGCGCGCGCGAAGTACAATTTCAAGCAAGCTTGGGAGGCGATGATGACCCACGAAGAGATCATGCAAGCCTACGACGACAACCAGCAGGTTTGGAAAATGATGCTCGAAAAATCCGGCATCAACATCATGGATACGCTCGATCAGATGAACCTCACCATTCACGCGATCAATCCGCCTTTACAAGGCTGACATTCTTGTGAGAGCTTGCTTCCCGGGCGCCCCGCCTTTCGTTGCAGTTCGGAGGGGCGCTCTCTCATTTCTGAGAGACGTGAATTTTCCCTTTTGAAGTATACAGACGGCGGCGTGATGATTCCTTTGCAACGAAAGGAAACTCATTATGCAAGACATCGGCTACGAATCTTATGCGGCACTGGCGCAAAGCCCGACTTGCCCGTCTAATCAACGTGACACACAATGCGCTTACGAAGTCCGCCGCCGTACATCGGGGCGCGGGGATAAGCTGTTGGCTGAATTAGAGACCGAGGAAGACGCCCTCGCCTACGTGGCCAACTTAGACCACGAGATCTGCGCCGAGATCACCATTCACGAGTTGAGCGACGAGCACCTGGGCTTTGACGAAATCTGCCTCGGACACTTCGTGTGGGATGCCGAGAGCGGCAAGTACGTTCAAGCGTAAGCGGAGGCGGTAACAGGCTGCACTGCGAAAAGCTGAGGGCTAAGCGACCTTTCTCCCGAGCTTCTTTAGATCCTTTATTGCCGCCGCCAACTCGGATCGAACGACGTGGATGTCAGACGCAATATTGCGCGCACTGCCTCCGTAAACAGTAGCCTCGCCGCTTATGACAAGCATAAAATTTTCCGATCCCGGCTTGAGATCGATTTCCGTTGGCTCGGAAGCGTAGTCCCAAGTCCCATAAACCGATAATCGCTGCGCCAGCGCCATCGAGTACCAATGCAGGATCGACTCCGTGCTGCGATCATCGCTGCTAAGCGCCATCTCGGCAACGGGTGTATCGCGAGTTGCGTCAAAGGCTTTACGGGCAGCATCTAGGAGACCGATCATTTCTGGCTCGGGAATATTTGCCGTGGCCGTGATCGATGGGAGTGCCGTGCTCGGCGGCACTTTTTCCAGATGAGCATTCCGATCCTTAAGGAAATCGATCTGCTTACGGACCCCCTCGTAGTGCCAACGGGCTAGTAAGTAACCAACGATCGCACCGATCAGAAGGACACCTCCAAACACGGCGAAGTTTGCCGAGATCAAATCCCAGCGACTAAGTAGATACTCCAAAACCTTATCGGGAATAGACATGGCTACGCTCGCTCCAACATCGGACAATACTCCATCGTGGCGCGAACCGGCATCGCGCGCGTGATTGACAGAAAGCCTGGGTGGAGCGAGAACCTTCGTTGTTCAGGCGGAGAGTCCTTCGGGATCCTCCACCCAGGCGTCGGACGATTCGCGTCGTCCGGCGCTTTTTTTATCCGGGAGTCGCGTGAATAGTCAGCGGCGGTTCACCAGTTTCCTCCAGTTTTACCCGGAAAGTTGTGGAATACCGCCATATACTTTGTGGATATCTCGAAAAGTTCAAAGGACAGAGTGTCCTAGGCTGTGGGTGGATTTGCCCCGAAACGATCACCGCAAACCAATATCGTTGACAAACAACGTAATCACCGAAATCGACACCGCAAACTTACACCGCAAATCATCACCACACACAGACACGTACAGACGACGACGCAAAGCATCACGCACGTCATCACCACGCCGATCATCGAAACGATCACCACAAGTAGCCATCAGCTATTGGTTATCCAACGCCCCGCCTTCGGCGCTATCCCCACCCTCCGCCCATGGGGGCGTATGAGCGGATGCTGACAGACACGGGCGATGCTGAGAGATCGGTGGATGGGCGCCTACGCCATCCCCAGAACAAACCAAGGTGAAGCCGCACGTAATCCGCACGTATGGTAGTGCCCCGATGCGGATTTTACTGCTATTTGTTGCCCCGTCGTGCCGGAATGGGCGGAAATTCTCACAACGTTCTCAGAAGGATAAGAAAAATGCGATACCTCCACACCATGCTGCGCGTGCGCAATCTCGATGTTGCGCTGAAGTTTTATCAGGATGCGCTGGGGCTCAAGGAGGTGCGGCGGATCGAGAACGACAAGGGGCGGTTCACGCTTCTCTTCCTGTGCTCGGCGGACGATCTCGAGGCGCTGAAGAAGCAGCCGCAGTCGCGCGGCGCGCCGCTGGTCGAGCTCACCTATAATTGGGACGAGGAGAAGTACGGCGAGGACCGCTTCTTCGGCCATCTCGCCTATGAGGTCGACGACATCTACGCCACGTGCGCGCAGCTGCAAAAGGCCGGCGTCACCATCAACCGTCCCCCGCGCGACGGCAACATGGCCTTCGTCCGCTCGCCGGATCTGCACTCGATCGAGCTGTTGCAGAAGGGCGAGCCGAAGGCGCCGGCCGAGCCGTGGTTGTCGATGCCGAATATCGGCCATTGGTAAGGCCCTTTCCGCAGGAACCAGCCCCCCTCGCGTGCGTTCTCTCTTCGACAATGCAATTGGAGGAGGACGCAATGGGACGAGGATTACTGCTGTGGATGCTGGGCGTGCCGATCCCGGTGATCATTCTGCTGTGGCTGTTCTTCGGCCACTGATCGACAGGCTCAATTTGCAAGGAAAGCTCCGCCGATGGCGGAGCTTTTTGCATGAGGGGCGCGCTGCAATGCGCGTCGCTCGTGGAATGAATTTCCGCTATCACCCCGCGGCAAGCGAAGAACGCCGCGGGAGGAATTTCATGCCGGACCACAAGCTCACGATCTGGGGCCGCGCCAATTCGGTCAACGTGCAGAAGGTGCTGTGGTGCCTGACCGAGCTTGGCCTCGCCTATGAGCGCATCGACGCCGGCATGGCGTTCGGCAAGACCCGCGAGGCCGACTATCTCGCGATGAACCCCAATGCGCGGATCCCGACGCTGGTCGAGGGCGATTTCGTGCTGTGGGAGTCGAACTCCATCATGCGCTATCTCTGCCTCGCGCATGGAAGCGGCACGCCGATCTATCCCGAAGAGCCGAAGAAGCGCGCCGGCGTCGACCGCTGGCTCGACTGGACGCTGTCGATGGTGCAGCCGGTCGACCGCCCGGTGTTCTGGGGCATCGTGCGCACGCCGCCCGCGGAGCGCGACATGATCAAGATCCAGCAGGACGCCGATGCAGCCGCAGAGGTCTGGGCGATCGCCGACCGCCTGCTGGCCACGCGGCCGTTCGTGGAGGGCGATGCGTTCACGCTCGCCGATATCGCGATCGGCTCTTATGCGCGGCGCTGGCTCGGCGTCGAAGGCATCACCCGGCCGGCGCAGCCGAACCTGACGCGCTGGCTCGCCGAGCTCGGCAAGCGGCCCGGCTTCGCACAGTTTGTCGCACCGCCGATGTCGTGAGCCGGTGGCGCGGCATAAGTTGCTCGAAGCGCGCGATGAATCGCCGCTTTGGCGCAGGCGCCGCCGCACTTGACGGCTACTGTGCATGGGGTTGTTTTCGCGGTTTTGTTCCGGGCCTAGCGCCGGACCGTGGTCTCGACGCTGACCGAGCCGCCGATCTTCACGCAGGTGCCGGTCGCCTCGACCATATGGAAGCCACGGCCATAGGAGGCGCAGGAGCCCGCCTTCGCGGTCCCGGCCGTGCCCTTCAGGGGTAAATTCTTGCCCGCCTGCGACGGCTCTGAGGCCGGAAGGCGCAGGCTCTCGGCGGCAGAAGCGGACGTCGTCAGGAGCGAGACGAGGATGAGGAGCGGGGCACGCATGGCCTCGGGTTCTAACCCGGACAGTTGGCGCTCCCTAGCGGAATCGAACCGCTCTCTCCACCGTGAAAGGGTGGCGTCCTAACCGATAGACGAAGGGAGCAAATGCATGGCCTCACCGCTTTGGACGGCACGGCCGCGCCGCACGAGTCGTGCCCGGCGGTTTGCAGCGGGCGAACGTATAATGTCCTTTGGGCCGGTGGGCAAGCCGTTCGGAACGGTCTTTTGGAACCGGTGGATAGCGCCGCCCCCGGCACCATTCGGCGGCGATTTCAACGGTTTCTTAGGGTTCCCTGAGTTAGCGCTGGAGCGGGAGATCTTTGCCGATGCCACCGCCCAAGAAGCGCGCAGCCCGCAAGCTGCTGTCGCAGCATGCCTGGATCACGCTCGACGGCGGGTTCGCGGCACGGCATTGCCTGGTCCAGGACATCTCGGCCTCGGGCGCGAAGATCACGATGGACGATGATGCAAGCCAGCTCCCGGGCGTGATCCGGATGGCGTTCGCGCGCGATGCCCGCACCGGGCGGAGCTGCCAGGTGGTCTGGCGCCGCGGCAAGTCGGCCGGCATCAAGTTCATCTGATCCTGATTTGATCCCCGGCGCACCGACGTCCCCTGGCTGGCGCGCACGGGCTGACGCCGATTTCCACTTCTCCGGCATGAACCTTCCCGACCCTCGCTGGCGACCAACAGGCCATGGAGCAGCGCAAATCAACCCCGGACGGCCCGTCGGCTGCGCCGCCGCCCTGGATACAGCGTGCGACGCCTTACGCGCCAGGCCGGCGCGCCAAGATGCTCGAGCACATGGCCCGCGCCAGATCGCTTCCGCAGCCGCAGACCGTGCCTGCGACGACGCGCGCGCGCACGAGCGGCATGGACATTCTCGGCGATGCCTTCGGTTACGCGGTCCTGTTCGGGGCCATCGCCCTGCTCTTCCAGTCGCGCATCCCGCTCTACCTCGGCGCCTTTCTCTTCCTCGACGACGGCGAGCGCATCGAGCTTGCGCTTGCAAGGATCGGCATCCGGTTCGAGCCCGATACGGTCGGCCCCGACATCATCAAGACCTTCGTATCGCTGTTCGGATGGTTCGCGTTGCTCGCGGCGTTGAGAGCGCCTGCCCCCGCCTGGCTCGCCGCGTGGATGCCGCCGGACACATCGTGGTCTTTCATCGCCGGCACCGCGCTTGCGTTCGCCATCGTCGAGGCGCTCGCAACGCTGGTGATGCGGCGCGCATGGCCATGGTTCGGATTTCAGACCAGGCCGAACAACCTGACCTGGGCGGCGATCAAATTCGCCATGGCCATTGGCGTGCTGGCTCTGCTGGTGCTCGGGTGACGCAATCGTGAGATCGCGGGCCACCTAAACGCGGCGCTATGCCGCCCAATCCGACTTGCGCATTTACCGGAAATTTACCCCTGCTCATGAGTGCCGGTATCATTTGCTTAGAATTTGATTGCTACCGTGAATCTACGGAAATACTCCGAAACACGATTGGCCCCCATGTCCGTCTCCGAGTTCCTCAGGCAGCGCGCAGTGGAAGTCACCGTGAGCGGCAGTTACTCGCTGCCGCGCTGGTACGATTGCGAGGGTAAGCTCCGCACCTTCGCCTGCCGCACCAAGCGTGTCTCGCCGTTCCGCATGATCGTGGACGTGCCCGTCGTCGGCAAGATCGGCGAGCGTGTCACCTCCTATTTCCAGGACTTCGGCGAATTCCAGTGCACCATCAGCGCAACGCTGAAGGCAGGCTTCCTGATGGAACTCGACATGACGCGGGCACGGCGCGCCTGGATGTCTGAAAAGCTCACCTGGCTGGAGAAGAAGCAGAAGGACGCCAGCGTCCTGGAGCATCGCAACGACGCCCGCTTCGTTCCGCAAGTCTCGCACACCTTCCTGACGCTCGCCGACGGCAGCACTCATTCCTGCTTCATCATCGACGTCTCCACGGCCGGGGTCGCGATATCCTGCGAATACGACCCGCCGATTGGAACCCCGCTTGCGGTGGGCGCCTGCGTCGGGCGCGTGATCCGCAAATTCGACAACGGCTTTGCGGTCAAGTTCGCCGAGAAGCAGCAGCGCGACGACCTGGTCCGGCTGATTGTCCGCTCGCCCTTGCTGCAATCGGCCTGATCCGGCCCGATCGATCTTAACTCTTTTTTAACTAAGGACTGGAGGTGGTGACCCCTGCGCGATAGGGTGTGACCCAGTACGTCCGCAATCATTGCGGGCTCTCACGTATTGGAAGTCCTGGAATGTCTATCGCTGATGCCGGGCTCACCCCGGCAGAGATCGCCCAGAGCACGAAGACCGCGCCCAAGCCGCAGCTTCCACCCGGCGTCATCACCGAGGGACCACTGGTGCAGGCCAAGCTGCGCGAGAGCTATCTCCTCCTCGGCATCCTCTATGTCGGTGCTGTCGCGGGCATCATCTGGGCCTTCACCCAGGGCCTCGGCAAGGTCGAGTTGTTTACGTTCGTCTGGATGTTCGCGCTGACGACATTCGGCATCGGCGCCGGCATGCATCGGCTGTTCGTTCATCGCAGCTTCCGCACCGGCCCGATCATGCGCGTGTTCTTCTGCGCCATCGCCCAGATGGCGGTGCAGGGCTCGATTGCGAAATGGGTCGCCAACCACCGCCGCCACCATCTCTATGCCGATGATGTCGGCGATCCCCACAGCCCGCAATTCGACGGCTTCGGCAATCGCTATGTCAGCGCGTTGAAGGGTTTTCTGCACGCCCAAGGCAGCTGGGTGTTCGACCATGCGACCACCGACAACGAATATTACGCCAAGGATATCCTCGCCGATCCCATCGCGATGTTCTTCGTGCGCACGCGTTGGGTCTGGTACGGGATGTCCGCGGTCTTCATCCCCGGCGTGATCGGCTACACCTTCGGCGGCGTACACACCATGGTCGGCTGCGTGCTGTTCTCCGGCCTGCTCCGCGCCTATCTGCTGATCTTCGTCAGCCAGTTCACCGGCTCGATCTGCCACGCCTATGGCTATCGCCGCTTCAAGGTCGACGATGCCTCGACCAACGAGTTCGTGACCACGATCCTCACCTTCGGCGAGGGTCTGCACAACAACCATCACCGCTTCCCGCGGGACGCCTATATCTCGCACGCCTGGTGGGAGATCGATCTCAACGGCCTGATCATTCTCGGCATGGAGAAGATCGGCCTCGTCCACGACGTCTTCCACGCCTCGCACCGTCAGCTCGAGCTGGCGTCCGAAGCGGAAGCGCGGGCGGCCTCGACGGCGCGCTGAACGCCGCCCTATCGCGGCCCCATTGCGGGATCAGCTTTTGAACGTCCGTGCCGTAAGGCCGGACGTCATTTGCAGACTTGCGATCGGGGGACCGAATGGCAGTCGACAAGGTCGAACTCGACAAAATCACCTGGGACAGGGTTGGCCGGGTCACCGAGCCCGGACGCTACATGTACACGTTCGGCTGGCTCACCATCACCGCCGGCGACCTCGATATCTGGAAGCAGTATCCGCAGGCGGCGTTCACCCTGCTCGCGCAGTATCCGCTGCCGGATCAGGCGACCGGCGAGGAATACCATCTCGGCGCTTTCGACGTTGCGCCCGGGCCGCGGCCGCCGTTCACGACCCACTAAGGGCCGTGGCGCGGCCGCTCCCGAGCCTTCTCCGGTTCCCCGATTCGAGCGGCCACAACGGTCATTTCGCGTAAGGAGCGATTGCGCAAACCGCGGGACCGCCTCGGAACGCATGGCATGAGCGTTGCTTAATCCTCGCCATGACCCATCTCGCTCCCCTGGACCAAGCCCTTCTGCTGCTGCTGATCTCCGCCTGTCTCGGCTCATGCCTGGTCCGCGCCTTCTGGGAGCTGGAGCAGGCCCGCGCCCGGCGTGCCTCAATGCACCGCAGGCGCACAACGAAGCGTGACTAGGCAGCTACCGGCCGCGGCGCCAAGGTAGCGAATGCCGCCTCTGGACTCGCCGCCGGGACACGTGCATCGTGAATCGAAGAAACCTTCGCATTCCATTGATCCAGCTAACCAATCGCGGCCTCGTGTCGGCGGCGGGATCGCTGCCATTGATAGCGAGCACGTCCCATCATGCAGTTGATTGCACTCGCATTCTCCACCGCGATCACTGCGCAGATGAACGGAAGCTGTCGCAGCTGTTAAGCGAGGCGACAGCAAGCGCATGACACATGGTCGCATCGGTAAAAGTAGATAAGCCGGGCCAGGGAACCTATTTTCGACGCCGATGTATCTGATTGAAGCGCTCCCCACCGTCATCGGAACTGCAGCCATCGCCCCGGCGCTGCTGATGCTGTGGCTCGTCATCGCCGCCGAGGAGCGCCCGGGGCCGCCGGCCCAGGTCTGGACCGCGTTCCTGCTCGGCGCGGCCAGCATTTCCCTGCTGGGCCTCGCCCGTGCCCCCTTCGCCAAGATGGTTGCGGCGCCCGACAACCCCTGGGCGGCGCTGGCCATGCATTCGATCTTCGGCGTCGCGCTGCCGGAAGAAGCCGTCAAGGTGATCGCCATCGTGCTGATCTCCTCGACCAAGCGGCGGACGTTTGCCAATCCGATGGACACCGTGGTCTATGGCGCCGCGGTCGGCCTCGGCTTCGCCGCCTACGAGAACCTCGCCTACCTCGTCCAACATGCCGAGATGTGGCGTTCGCTGGCCGCGCTGCGCAGCGTGCTGACCGTGCCGTTCCACGGTGCGCTCGGCATCATCGCGGGCGCCTACCTGACAATCGCCCGGGCCGGCACGGCGCTGGGCGCGAACCGCCACAATCGCGACTGGGCCCGCCTCTCCAGCCGCCTCCTGATCTTCGCTGGACCCCTCGCGCTGCATTCGGCCTTCGACTTCCCGCTGCTGACCTTGCAAAGGATGCCGGATCTGGATCCGACGCTGCGGATGTGGCTCGGCGCTGCGAGCCTGCTGATCGGCTTCAGCTCGATCGCCTTCGCCATCCGTCTGGTCCGGCGCGTCGCGCGCCACCATGCGCCCCGCACCGAAATCGCGCGGGAGCGGCTCAGCCAGCTGCGCCGGATGTGGGCGCTGCTGCTCGCCGGCGGCGGCGTCGGCTTCCTCGGCCTCGCCTTCGTGCTGACCTCGATCCATCACTGGCTGATCAACCCCGCGCGCAACCTGACGCTGGCGCTGATCCCGATCGGCTTCGTCTCGATCCTGCTCGGGCTTGCGCTCCTGATCGTCACGACCGCGATCTACATTCTCGGCCGCAACCGCATCCGCACCAGCGGCGAAGGTTTTTCGTCTGCGCACGGCGGCAGCTAGGCCGCGGGATGGCAAGTGTGCCGTGCGCGCACTAGATTAGGCACACGCCATTCGAGCTGGAGCTTAGCGATGACATCGCCCGAGGATCTTTCACGGCTGCAATCCGCCATGAGCCAAACGGTGAAGGCGCATTGGAAGGCCTTTTTGTTCGAAGGCATCCTGCTTGCCGTGCTGGGCATCGCCGCGCTGATCGTGCCGCCGCTCGCCAGTCTTGCGATCGCGATTGTCCTCGGCTGGATGTTTTTGATCAGCGGCATCGGCGGCCTGATCGTGACCTATTGGGCGCGCAGCACGCCGGGCTTCTGGTGGTCGCTGATCTCGGCGGCGCTCGCCGTGCTCGCCGGCATGCTGTTGCTGGCCCGGCCGATGCAGGCCGTGCTGACGCTGACCATCGTGCTCGGCGCCTACTTTCTGGCCGAGGGTGTCGCCACCATCATGTATGCGCTGGAGCATCGCCGCGAACTTAGCGGCCGCTGGTCGTGGCTGCTGATCTCGGGACTCGTCGACATCGTGATCGCTTTCATGGTGATCACGGGACTGCCGAGCTCAGCGGAATGGGCGATCGGAGTCCTCGTCGGTATCAATTTGCTGTTTGGCGGCGCCACCCTGATCGGCATGGCGCTGGCGGCACGCAACAGCAACAGTTGAGAGGCCCCGTCGCGCCCTGCGCCGTTTTGGGGGGTGACAACCCGCCAGCGGCACGCTATATGACGCTCCATGATCACCGTCGCCACCAGCTTTTATTGGTACTTTAGCTACGACAGCTCGCTGGCGGTGGGAGGATCACGCTCAATCTGACAAATTGCAGCATCTAGTCCGAACAGCCGCCAAATCCTGGCGGCTTTTTTATTGGCCGGCAGGTTCTCAAAATGACAGGAGCCCGCCGTGCTGAGCACGACAGACGATCTTCGTATCCGCGAACTGAAAGAGCTGAGCACGCCGGATGAGGTGATGCGGGAAGTCCCGCGCACGCTCACGGCAACGCGGGTGGTGATGGCGGCGCGCAACGCCATCCACGCCATCCTCAACGGCCAGGACGACCGCCTCCTGGTCGTGGTCGGCCCCTGCTCGGTGCATGACCCGAAGGCCGCGCTCGAGTATGCCGAGCGCCTTGCTGGCTTGCGCGAAGAGCTCTCCGACCAGCTCGAGATCGTGATGCGGGTCTATTTCGAGAAGCCACGCACCACCGTCGGCTGGAAGGGCCTGATCAACGACCCTGATCTGGACGGCAGCTTCGACATCAACAAGGGCCTGCGGCTGGCGCGCAACGTGCTGTCGGCGGTGAACAATCTCGGCCTGCCCGCCGGCGCTGAATTCCTGGACATGACGACGCCGCAATACATCGCGGATCTCGTGTCCTGGGCCGCGATCGGCGCGCGCACGACCGAGAGCCAGATTCATCGCGAGCTGGCCTCGGGGCTGTCCTGTCCGGTCGGCTTCAAGAACGGCACCGACGGCAATGTGCGCATCGCAGCAGACGCCGTGAAGTCGGCCTCGCATCCGCACCATTTCATGGCCGTGACAAAACTCGGCCGCTCGGCGATCGCCTCGACCGCAGGCAATGAGGACTGCCACATCATCCTGCGCGGCGGCAGCAAGCCGAACTACGACGCGGCGAACGTCGCGGAGGCCTGCAACGATCTGGCGAAAGCCGGCGTCGCGCCGCTGGTGATGGTGGATGCGAGCCATGCCAATTCGAGCAAGAAGCCGGAGAACCAGCCGCTGGTCATGACCGATATCGCCGGCCAGATTTCCGGCGGCGAGAACCGCATCATGGGTGTGATGATCGAGAGCAATCTCGTCGCGGGCCGGCAGGACGTGGTGCCGGGCAAGCCGCTCACTTACGGTCAAAGCATCACCGACGGATGCATCGACTGGGCGACGACCGAAACCACGCTCAAGCAGCTCGCGGACGCGGTTGAGATCCGGCGCAACACCCAGCGCGCGGGGCTGCACGAGCGGACGGCGTAAGCCTGAAATCGCGGGCGGGGCGAGCTGTCGCGCCCTGCCCGCAACTATCCTGCTCTAGCAGCCGCGGCAGATGCTCTTGATCTTCTTGTCGAGCGCCGCGTCTTCCTTGTTTACGGGATTGTTCGGATCGCTCAGATTCTTCTCGTTCGGCACCTCGCCGGCGCGCGGCTGTCGATGACCGACGGGAGCCTGCGGCAACGATCCAGAGCTCGCGCCGCTGGATGTCGATCCCTTGGTGCCGGTCTGCGCGACCGCCGTACCGCCAAGCAAGACCACGAGCGCTGCTGCCACCATGATCTTCTTCATGTCCTATCCTCCATTCTCAAACCGGCGTTCTCTCCCCCTTCAGCTCTCGGGCGGATAGAGATGAACGTCGCCACAATAGTCCACGATACGATAGCGCGTTTCCTGGTCCGCTTCACGCGCATCGGCTGCGGTATTTTGTGCCGCCAACACATAATTCGGTCCGACCGGCGATTTGCCGGCGCCACCGGGAATGTCGAGGACATAGTCAGGCTGGCACAGTCCTGATACCCGTCCGCGCAGCTGCCGCATTAAATCCTGGCCTTTCGCCAGCGTCGTTCGCAAATGCACGGTGCCCGGCGCGAGATCTCCGTGATGCAGATAGTAGGGCTTGATCCGGCATTCGACGAAAGCTCGCATCAAATCCGACAAAGCCGCGATGTTGTCATTGACCCCGCGCAAAAGCACGGACTGGCTCACCAGGGGAATTCCGGCATCGACCAGCCGCGCACAGGCGGCACGCGCCGGACCCGACAGCTCGCGCGCATGATTGGCATGCACTGCGACCCAGGTGGTCGCGCCCCGAACCTTCAGCGCCGCGACCATTTCGTCGCTGATGCGCGCGGGATCGGCCACGGGCACGCGGGTGTGAAGGCGGATGATCTTGACGTGATCGATGCCGGCGAGATCGGCCATGATCTCGCTCATGCGACGCGGCGAGAGCATCAGCGGATCGCCGCCGGTCAGGATCACTTCCCAGATCTCGCTGTGCGCGCGGATGTAGTCGATTGCCGCACGATAGGCGGTCTCCGACAGCGCATTCTCCTTGCCGGGGCCCACCATCTCGCGGCGGAAACAGAAGCGGCAATAGACCGCGCAGACGTGAACAAGCTTGAACAAGACGCGATCGGGATAGCGATGGACGATGCCTGGTACAGGCGAATGCGGGTGGTCGCCAATCGGATCGGCGTTCTCGCCCGGCTGCATCTCGAGCTCTGCTTCCGTCGGAACGAATTGCCGGGCGATGGGATCGTCGGGATCGGAATTGTCGATCAACTCGACCAGCGCCGGTGTGATCGCAACCGCGTAGCGCGCGGCGACGCGTTCCAGCGCGGGCAGCGCCGCGGCAGGCACGAGGTCCGCGGCCACGAGTTCGGCCGGCTCGCGCAAGGTGCGTGCAAGATTGGTCTTCGTCATCTCTCACTTAACGTTTCATTTGCAGGCGGTGTCCACACCACCTGATCAATTCGCGATGCGCCGCTCGCCAGCATCACCAGACGGTCGAAACCGAGCGCAACACCGCTCGCCTCCGGCATGGCTGCGACCGCGGCCAGAAAATCCTCGTCCAGCGGATAGGCCTCGCCGTAGCGGCGCTGCTTCTCCGCCATCGATTCCGTGAAGCGTTTGCGCAGCTCCTCGGCGTCGGTCAGCTCGCCAAAGCCGTTGGCGAGCTCGACGCCGCAGGCATAGACTTCGAACCGTTCCGCGACCCTGGGATCGCTAGCCTTCACCCGCGCCAGCGCCGCCTCCGGAGATGGGTATTCGAACAGAATGGTCAAACGCCCCTGCCCCAAATGCGGTTCGACATGCTCGACCAGGACCTTGCTGAAGATGTCCGACCAGGTGTCGTCCTCGGCGACGCGGATCTTGCCGGCTGCCGCCTCGGCGAGCGCGGCACGGTTACCCTCGTTGCCCGAGATTGTCGACAGCAGGTCTATCCCCGCGAACCGTTCGAAAGCGTCCGCGACCGTCAGCAGCTCCGGCTCGGCGAAGGGGTCGGCGGTCCGGCCGCGGAAGGAGAAGGCTCCGATCCCGGTCGCCTGCGCCGCGCGGGCAATCACGACGACGGTGTCGGCCATGATGGCGTCATAGGGCGCGCCGGCCCGGTACCATTCCAGCATGGTGAATTCGGGCAGATGCAGGTCGCCGCGCTCGCGGTCGCGAAACACCCGGGCGAACTCGAAGATTCGGGGCTCCCCGGCCGCCAGCAGCTTCTTGCAGGCGAATTCCGGGGAGGTCCGCAGGTATCGGCTGGCCCGGCTGCCGTCAGGCAGCACGATCTCGGTCCGGGGGGCGTGCAGATGGGTTTCATTGCCCGGGGAGACCTGGAGGACGGAGGTTTCGACCTCGACGAACCCCTGCTCGGCGAAAAAGCCCCTGAGAGACCCGGTCATGGCCCCCCTGGCCTGGAGGAAAGGCCGCCGGTCGAGGTGCCTCCCGGGCGACCAGAACGGGGAAATCGGCTTGTCCCCAGCCATCAACCCACCGCCCCGCAGGTCAGCAAAATGCTGGCTTCCAACGGCAAAATCAGTATGTTGCGGCCCGAAACGGTCGCCGAGGTCCGATTTGAGACCCCGAGTCCCCCCGAGATTTGACCACGTCCTGGCCGGAGCCGGGCCAAGCAAGCAGGAAATATAGCTTTGAGAGTCATCGCCAGTTCTATTCGCAAGGGCAACGTGATCGAGCAAGACGGCAAGCTTTATGTCGTCGTGACCGCCGAGAACATCCATCCCGGCAAGGGCACTCCGGTCAGCCAGATCGAAATGCGCCGAATCTCGGACGGGGTAAAGATCTCCGAGCGCTACAAGACCACCGACCAGGTCGAGAAGGCCACGATCGAAGAGCGCAACTACACCTTCCTCTATGAAGATGCTGACGGCTACCACTTCATGGACCCGGAATCCTATGATCAGGTCCAGGTGCAGAAAGACGTCATCGGCAACTCGTCCGCGTATCTTCAGGAGAGCATGACGGTCAAGCTGTCCATGCACAACACCACGCCGGTGTCGATTACGCTGCCACAGCGCGTGACGCTGGAAGTGGTCGAGACCGAGCCCGTGACCAAGGGCCAGACCGCCTCGTCGTCCTACAAGCCCGCGGTGCTCTCAAACGGCCTGCGCACCACGGTGCCGCCGCACATCGCAGTCGGGACCCGCATCGTGGTGACGACCGAAGACGGCTCCTACTCCGAGCGCGCCAAGGACTAAGCGAGGGATCGAGGACACGAAACAGGTGCCGCCGGGGGGCGAGACAGTGGTTGGGAAGAGTTTCCGCTTCGTCTCGCTGCTTCTGGCGTCGCTGTCGCTCCTCACCGCCACGCCGCTCGCAGCGGACGAGATTCGCAGCCCCTCGCTCACGGCCCTGCGCGTCGATTGGCGCGCAGCGCTCGACCAGCTCCGTGCCGAGGTCAACAGCCGCCCCCAGATCGCGGGTGACTTCATCTTCGCACCCCGCCGCTCGGTGCCGCGCTACGATCCGCGCGCGACGCCGGCGCTGGTGCAGCTCAACGCGGTCTCCTCGCAATTCTTCACCGGCATTGCCCGCAGCTCCGTGCCCGTGCTGCTGCCGTTCGACGCCGGCGCCTATCTCGAGGCCCAGCGCAGCGGCGCGCCGGCGAGCCTGACGCTGTCGCGCTATCAGGCCGATTTCAATCCCGTCGACATGTTCGAGGCCGGCCCCGCCGGCTACAGCGCCACGTTCTCATTCGAGCCCGGCGCGGGTGACGGCATGCCGAGCCGCGTCTACGCCAGGCCGGTCGAAGTGCAGATCACGGGCTCTGCGCTGCTCTATGACATCGCCGATCCCGCCGGCGGCAAGGGCGAGCCGCTCAAGCCGCTTGCGATCCTCTATCCGGACCTGCGCAGATTCATCCGGGAAGGCTATGTCCGCTACGCCTTCACCCGCTTCGGCGTTGCCTATGTCGTCTCCGTGCAGTGCCTGGACAGCGTCGCAAAACCGCGGCGGCTGGCCTGCAAGGAAGCCTACCCGGTTGCCGAGCGTTTCCTGAAAGCGCTGCGCCTCGCCGGCGGCCAGCGCATGCGGCCGCTGATGGAAATCGCCTCCGACATCGTCGATCGTCCCGCAGCGCGCTCGGCCGATTTCAGCTACCGGCCGAGCGGAGACATCATCCCGAACACCGGTTACCGCAACAAGAGCGGCCATCCCGACGTGATGGCCTATGCGCAGATCCGCTTTCCGCTGGAGAAGGCGCCCGCTTTCGTACGCTCGCAATCCTATGGCAAGCGCGACAAGAACGAGGGCCCGACCGCCTATCCCTGGCGCGATAATTTCTGCGAGTCCCGCAGCTTCGAAGTCTGGCAATGCGCCGGCGGTTATGGCCACCAGGGCGAGGACATCCGCGCGGCCGACTGCCCGCCATCAGGCGAAGGCCGCGAACCCTGTGATCCCAAGCAGCGCGCCGTCGTCGCGGTGCGCGACGCCATCGTGATCCGCGCCGCCAAGGACCAGGCCGCGACGCTCGAGATCAACAGCCGGACCGAGCACATCCGCTTTCGCTACATGCACATGAACCCGCAATCGATGAACGCCGATGGCCTGCTCAACGGGCGCCTCGTCACCGAAGGCGAAAAGATCGGCCTGGTCTCGAATTATCTCGACCATCCCGCCGGCACCTCGATGCACCTGCATTTCGACGTCCAGGTGTTCACCCGCGACGGCTGGATCTGGGTCAGTCCCTACGTCACGCTGGTCTCGGCCTATGAGCGGCTGATCCGCGGCCGCGGCCGTGAGGTCGGCCCCGAAATCGCGATCACGACCCAGCCGGTGGCACATGCGCTGCCGGAGGACGTGATCAAGCCGGACCAGCGTGAGGGATCGAGCAGCGAGGAGAATTGAGGCAGTTCACGCCTCGCTCCGCGGCGCACCTCGATGACAATCTGATGGCGGCCCCTTCCTTGGCGCGCGGGGCCCGACCGGCCAGCTCCAGATCGATCGAATGACCCGGCCTTCTCTGGCCCCAGAATTGCTTTGCCTCCGGCAGGCACACTGGAGGAAGGGAAGTACATGCGTAGTCTCACCACGGCGGCTGTTCTGGCCATCGCGTTCGCCATGCCGGTTCATGCGCAGGATCTGACCGGCACGTTGAAGAAGATCAAGGAGACCGGTGCGATCACGCTCGGGGTGCGCGACAGTGCCGTGCCCTTCAGCTATATCGACGAGAAGCAGAAGACGGTCGGCTACGCCATCGACATCTGCATGAAGATCGTCGAGGAGATCAAGGCCGAGCTCAAGCTGGACAAGCTCGCGGTCAACGAGAACCTGGTCACCTCGTCCAACCGCATTCCGCTGATGGCGAACGGCACCGTCGATCTCGAATGCGGCTCGACGACCAACAACGCCGATCGCCAGAAACAGGTGTGGTTCACCAACACGCATTTCCTCACGGCGAGCCGCTTCGTATCGAAGAAGGCCTCGAAGCTCGACCAGGTCGACGACCTCAAGGGCAAGGCCGTCGTCTCGGTCTCGGGCACGACCAACATCACCCAGCTCAACAAGGCCAATGCGGCCCGCTCGCTCGGCATCAACGTCATGAATGCCAAGGACGTCCCCGAAGCGTTCCTGATGGTCGAGACCGATCGCGCCGAGGCCTTCGTCATGGACGACATCCAGCTTGCAGCCATGATCGCCTCCTCGAAGGATCCCTCGCTCTATGCGATCAGTACCGGCGCGTTTTCCGATCCTGAGCCCTACGGCATCATGCTGCGCAAGGACGACGCGCAGTTCAAGGCCGTGGTCGATCGCGCGACCGCAAAGCTCTACAAGAGCCCGGAGATCGAGAAGATCTACAACAAATGGTTCATGGAGCCGGTGCCGCCGCGCGGCCTGAATTTTCACGTGCCGATGCCGGTGTCGATGAAGAAGTCGTTCGAGCATCCGTCCGACAATCCCGATCCGGCGTCGTACGGCGGC
This sequence comes from Bradyrhizobium sp. OK095, assembly GCF_900109945.1. Taxonomy (GTDB): domain Bacteria; phylum Pseudomonadota; class Alphaproteobacteria; order Rhizobiales; family Xanthobacteraceae; genus Bradyrhizobium. The sequence continues at coordinate 140,842 of NZ_FOBX01000017.1, read as the reverse complement.
TAAAAAGCACGCGAGACACGTAGCCCGGATGAGCGAAGCGACATCCGGGGCTCTCACTGCGACTGTTCCCGGGTGTCGCTCCGCTCACCCGGGCTACAGATCAATCCAAAAGCGTCGTCAGCTGCGCGCCCTCGTCCGCCACAAACACCGCAATCAACTCGGCCGGCTCGGTGTTGCTGGCATTGGCCGACACCAGGTGCGTCGCGCCCGGCGGCTCGAAGAACGACTGGCCGACACCGAACGTTTCGACCGGGCCGCCGCCGAGCTGGGAACGGATCTCGCCCTTGGTGATGTAGGCGGTGACCGAGCCGGCATGCCGGTGCGGCCGCGAAAATCCGCCGGGACCGTAGAACACGCGCACGATGGTGACACGCTTGCCCGGCACGTTGGGCAACGCGTAGGAGCCGATCGGCTCGACCTTGTCGAGCGGCGAGCTCTCCGCAGCATTGGCGCAGAGCGGCGCGAACGCGCCTGATACGGTGTCCATCGTCACCGGCAGCGCCTTGCCGATAGCGAGTGCGCAGGCGAGCCCTCCGACAACGGCCAGTGCCATCGAACGCGACGGTACTGGGCACCGCGTGGTGGCCAAATTCATTGCAGTCATGACGGCCTCCCTCGTTGCAATCAAGACGCCGCGGCATTCGCCGCGACCGGCCGCTTCGCCGGCGTCCAGCGAAAGGCTGCGCCAAAGCGGTTCCAGACGTTGATCGAAGCAATGGCCGAGGTCAGGTACATCAGCTCGGTCTCTGAGAATTCACGCTGCACCTCGGCATAGACCTCGTCGCCGAAGCCGTTGGGCAGCAGGGTCAATGCCTCGGCCCAGGCCAGCGCTGCACGCTCGCGCGCCGAGTAGATCGGCGCTTCGCGCCAGACCGCAGCCAGATGGAGCTTGTCCGCGGGCACGCCGAGCCGCTCCGAGAGAAGTACATGATGCTGCACGCAGAAGGCGCAGCCATTGATCTGCGAGGCGCGCAGCTTGACCAGTTCGAGCAGCTGCTTGTCGAGGCCCGCCTTGGCCGCCACCTGGCCCAGCGCCAGCACAAGATCGTAGGCATCAGGCGCAATCCGCTTGAAATCCTCGTATTCGCTGCGGGCGTGTGACATTGCCGTTCACCTCGTGCTATTGTAAGACTACTTACATATTATAAGAGCACTTATATGTTGCGCAAGACGCCCGATATCACGAGATCGAAATCCCGGGGTAAAACCGCCGGGCCTGACGCTGTGCGCGTACCTGCTCCGGGCGAAGGCAAGCGCGGCGAAGAAGGCTATCTCGGTTATCTCTTGCGCCAGGCCCATGCCGCGGTCCGCCTGACGATGGAACGGACACTCGCCGATCTCGGGGTGACGTCACCGCAATTCGCGGTGCTGACGATGCTGAACGCCTATCCGGGACTATCAGGCGCCGATGTTGCCCGCCTTACCTTCCTCACACCGCAGACGGTGGGCGTCATCATTCGCAATCTCGAACGCGACGGCGCGATTCTGATGACGCCCCATCCCGTCCACGGCCGCATCCAGCAATGGACGCTGACGCCGCGCGGGGCGACGCTGCTGAAAGCATGCAGGGAGCGCGTCATCTCGCTGGAGAAGCGGCTTGCTGGCGGCCTCGATGCCAAGGCCGAGGCAAGCATTCGCCGATGGCTTGCTAACGTCGCAACTGAATTGCAGGACGACCAGGCCTAGTCGCCGCCGCCTCCGTCACCACCGCAGCCGCCGTCACCGCCATCCAAGAAGTCGCCGCCCGAGGCGCCGTCGCCATGGATTCCACGACCAAAGTTCTCGGCCATGATCATCAGGATCACGACGAACAGCCCAGCGCCGAACGGCCAGGGATTGGCACGGATGATGTCGAACAGCTCCCGCATGGGCGCATCATGCGCAGACGGAAGCGAATCGACCGTAAAAGGGCAGGCTTAAAAATGGGGATATCTGGCGTGGCGCAGGCGCGGCCTACCCGCCCTTCAACGCTTTCTTAACCTCGCCGTCGGGCCAGCTCTGCCCCGCAGCAATCACCCGCACGCGGCTCTGGTCGGAGCCACTCACCAGCACATGCGAACTCACCCGGTCGCGGCTCGGCTCCAGGTAAAGATCAGTTTCGGGCTTCCAGCTCAGCGTGGTCGCGAGGTCGCCGGCGAAAATCTGCCATTGCGATCCGTCGTCGAGCTCGACGACATGGCTTTCCGCATGCGCGCGTATCTTCATTCCACCCCGAATTCCTGATGAACAAAACTGGGCCCCAGCCCTGCAGCCGGGGCCCTGCTTCGTCAGTCGTTGTCGTGATGAATCACGGTCTTGCTGCGATTGCCGTATTCATCTTCCTTCTTGATCACCGTTGTGCGGTCGGACGGCTCGCGCTCCCGGATGACCGTGGTGCGGTCACGATCGCGGTCCCGCTCACGATACTCGTGAGACTGACCGACTGTCACGCCAGCACCGACCGGTCCGACATGAACGCCGACTTCATCAGCGAACGCAGGAGCCGCGATGGCGGTGACCATGGCGGCGGCAAACAGATATTTTTTCATTGTCTCATCCTCCAATGTGTGCGGAGGAAATGCGGGACTGCGACACTTTGTTCCGAGGATCCCAAATTCCCGTGTTCCCGGAACCTGCCCACAGACGCCGTGTTTCCCGGTAGAATGGCTCCATGAACCAAGCTGATTCCTCGGCCCATCACACCCGCCGCGCCCTGCTCCAATCGACGCTTGGCGCAGCCGCCTTGCTCGCATTCCCTGCACACGTCCTCGCCGCCCCAGCGGGATTCGACGAATGGCGCGAGGGGTTTCGTGCTCGCGCCATGGCAAAAGGCATTTCGGCCGCAACCTGGCAGCGCGCGATGGCGCGGGTCGAACCGGACATGAGCGTGTTCAAGCAGATGCGCAACCAGCCCGAATTCCACGAACAGGTCTGGCAATACATCAACCGCCGCGTCTCCGACTGGCGCATCATCAACGGCAAGATCGCGCTGAAGAACAACGAGGCGCTGCTTGCGCGGATCGAGCGCGATTTCGGCGTCGAGCGCGGCACGCTGCTGGCGCTGTGGGGCGTGGAATCTGCTTACGGCGATCCGCTGGTGCAGCAGAACCACATGACGCCGGTATTCCCATCGCTTGCAGCACTTGCCTGGAACGAGCCCCGCCGGAAAGCCTATTGGGAGACCGAGCTGATCAACGCGCTGCGCATCGTCGACAAGGGCTGGAGCACGCCCGAGCAGATGCAGGGATCCTGGGCCGGCGCGATGGGGCATTCGCAATGGATGCCTGAGGTCTGGCTCAATGTCGGCATCGACTATGACGGCGACGGCAAGGTCTCGCCATTCGGCAAGCCCGACGACGCGCTGGGCTCGACCGCAAAGTACCTCGTCAATCGCGGCAAGTGGCATCGTGGCGAACACTGGGGCTATGAGGTGCGCGCGTCCGGAGAGGCGAGCGGCACCCGGACCTATGCCGCGTGGACTTCAGCGGGTGTCACCCGCGCCGACGGCCAGCCGTTTCCACAGCCCAACGCAACCGCGCAGATGTGGACACCTGTCGCGGGCGGACCGACCTTCCTGCTCGGACCGAATTTCAACGCGGTGAAGAGCTACAATCCCTCGATGAACTATGCGCTGGCGATCTGCCATCTCGGCGATCGCTGCCTCGGTGCGCCGCCCTTCATCCAGCCCTTCCCCGGCTCCGAGCGCGCGCTGACGCTCGCCGAGGTGCAGGAAATGCAGACGCGGCTGACCAAGGCCGGTTTTGATACCGGCGGCACCGACGGCCGCGTCGGCAACGACACTATGAAGGCGATCAAGGATTTCCAGCAGCGCGCGGGGATTACGCCGGCGGATGGCTATGGCGGGCTGAAGGTGCTGGCGAAGCTGCGTCAGGGGTCGTAAGCGACCTCAGTGCCTATACTGCGGCTCTTCTGCGTCGAGCTGCCTGCGGACCGCCGCGAGATGCAGCCGCGCGGATTCGGAATCGCCATCGCGCATCTGCTTGTAGGTCTCGGCGGCGATGGCGGCATCGACCGGCAGCACCTTTCGTCCCGTCGACATCGCCAGCACCTGCACCTCGGCGGCGCGTTCGAGATAATAGAGATCGTCCCAGGCCTCCGCGATCGTCGGCGCCAGCACCATCACGCCGTGATGCTTCATGAAGACGATGTCGGCATTGCCGACGGCAGACGCGATGCGCGCACCCTCGCGGTTGTCGAGCGCGAGACCGTTATAGTCGCGGTCCACCGCCGTGCGGCCGTAGAATTTCAGCGCGGTCTGGCCGGCCCAGATCAGCGGATCGCCCTCGGTCATCGACAGCGCGGTGGCATAGGGCATGTGGGTGTGGAAGGCGACCTTGGCGCGCGGCAGGCGCTTGTGCATCTCGGCATGGATGTAGAAGGCGGTCGCCTCGGGCACGCCCTCGCCGTCGAGCACGTTGCCGTGGAAGTCGCAGACCAGGAGTTTTGACGCGGTCATCTCGCGGAAGACATAGCCATAGGGGTTGACGAGAAAGAGATCGTCATGACCGGGCACGACGGCCGAGAAATGGTTGCAGATGCCTTCTTCAAAGCCGTTGCGCGCGGCCATGCGGAAGCAGGCGGCAAGGTCCTCACGCGCCGTACGGATCGCGTCGGTGGCGAGGTCGGGCCGGTTCGAGCGGACGGGCTCAGGCGCGGGAGAGGACGAATGAAGGCTGTGCGCCATGGCGAAGAACACCTCTGTCGGTCGGGAGCTGTCCGCCTTTTACAGGGGCTGCGCCTGCGCGTCAGCCCCTGCGACCGCCACCCTGCCCTGCGCCTCTCACGCGCGCCGTGGCACCCCGCCGGCGTTCATGCCGCCGTCGATGACGAGTTCGCTGCCGGTGACGTAGCGCGAGGCATCTGACGCCAGATACAGCACGCCGGAGGCGATCTCCGCAGCCTCCCCGGCGCGGCCGAGCGGCGTGACGACGCGCGCACGCTCCTCGGGATCGATCGGCGCGTTCTGACCGGCGCCGGTCGCACCGGTCGGGATCTTGCCCCAGATCGGCGTATCGATGATGCCGGGATGCACGGAGTTGACGCGGATGCCGTCGCCCGCCGCCGCGCATTCCATCGCGATCGATTTGGCGAACAGCCGCACACCGCCCTTGGTCGCCGAATAGGCCGACAGGCCGGGCGAGCCGCGCAGGCCCGCGAGCGAGGACATCACGACGATCGAGCCGCCGCCGGTCTTGCGCATCAACGGCAGGCAGTGCTTCACCGAGAGAAATACGCCGTCGAGGTTGATCGCGTTTTGCTTGCGCCAGTCAGAGAGCGTCATGTCGACGATCGAGGGCACGGCAATGCCGATGCCGGCATTGGAGACCATGATGTCGAGCCGGCCGTAACGCTTTGCGATTTCGGCGACGACCTCGATCCAGCGCTCCTCAGAGGTAACGTCCTGCTCCAGGAAGATCGCCTTGCCGTCGGCCTTGGTGATGCGCTTGGCGAGCTCGGGGCCGCGCAGCTCGTCGATGTCAGTGATGACGACAGTCGCTCCCTCGCGCGCGAACAGCTCGACGATCGCCTCGCCTATGCCAGAAGCGCCGCCTGTCACCAGCGCGACCTTGCCCTCAACCTGCCCTGCCATGTTCACTCCCTTTTTTGTTGTTTGAGCGAGTTATCTTCTTCGCATGATCTTATCTAATCACGGACGGCCCCTGGTCCGGAAGCGCAACATCGATGACGCGGAATTGCACGCGCTCGGCGCCCTGATAGCGATCGACCGACAATGATCCAGCGACATGCAATTGCTGTCCGCGGTTCGCCACCAAAGCATTGCCAAGCTTCTGGCCGACCGAACGGAACGCAATGCCGTTGACGATGGCGCCATCGCCCGACTTGAAGCGTAGGCGCAGATGCGCCTGGCCGACCTCGTCGGCATAGACGAGCTGATGCGCCGGCAGCGCCAGCACGGCTTCCGGATTGCCGCTGCCGAAGGGACCGGCGCGGTTGAGCGTGGCCGCAAGCTCCGTCGTCACCGCGCGCGCCGAAACCGCGCCGTCGATGTAGAGCTCGTTGACATGGCGTGCCGCGGCGACGTCACGCGCCAGCGCATTTTCGAGATAGGCGCGAAACTCGGCGAGCTTCTCTTTACGCAGCGTCACGCCTGCGGCCATGGCGTGGCCGCCGCCCTTCAGCAGGATGCCATCGGTCACCGCCTGCCGAACCGCCTTGCCGATGTCGACGCCGGCGATCGAGCGGCCGGATCCGGTGCCGATGCCGCCGGGCTCCAGCGCAATGGCAAAGGCCGGCCGCGAAAACTTCTCTTTCAGGCGGGACGCAACTAGGCCGACCACGCCGGGGTGCCAGCCTTCGGACGCGGTGACGATGATTCCGAGCTTGTCCTCGAACCCGATCGAAGCCAGCGCCTCGGCTTCGGCCTGAGCTTCTGCCCCCTGCTCGATGACGCGGCGCTCGCTGTTGAGACGATCGAGCTCGGCGGCGATCCGCGCGGCCTCGACGCTGTCGCCTTCCAGCAGCAACCGCACGCCGAGATCGGCACGGCCGATGCGGCCACCGGCATTGATACGCGGCCCCAGCATGAAGCCGAGATGCCAGGCCTCCGGCGGGCCGTTGAGCCGCGCCACGTCCATCAGCGCGGTGTGGCCGACATGGTCGCGCCGCCGCATCGCGATCAGCCCCTTGGCGACGAAGGCGCGGTTGAGACCGATCAGCGGCGCGACGTCGGCGACGGTGCCGAGCGCGACGTGATGCAGCATGCCGAGCAGATCAGGCTCGGGCATCTCCGTAGTCCAGAAGCCGCGCTGGCGCAGCTCGCGGTTGACCGCAACCAGCGTCACCAGCACGAGGCCGACGGCTGCGAGATGGCCGAGGCCGGAGAGATCGTCGAGCCGGTTCGGATTGACCAGCGCGTCGACCTCCGGCAGCTCGGTGCCGGCCTGATGGTGATCGATCACGACGACGGACATGCCAAGGCGCTTGGCTTCAGCAAGCGGCTCGATGCTGGTGGTGCCGCAATCGACGGTGACGAGCAGCGTGGCGCCCTTTGCCGCGAGCCCACGAACCGCATCGACGTTCGGGCCATAGCCCTCAAAAATGCGGTCGGGAATGTGGATCAGCGGATCGAGCCCGCAATGGCGCAGGTGCCAGGCCAGCAACGCCGCCGAGGTCGCGCCGTCAACGTCATAGTCGCCGAAGATCGCGACCTTCTCGCCCTTCGTCGCCGCATCCGCGATCCGCTTGGAGGCAGCTTCCATCTCCGTCACCGTGAACGGATCCGGCATGAGCTTCCGGATGGTCGGATCGAGGAAGTCGGCAACCGCGTCGCTATCGACGCCGCGGCCCGCCAGCACCCTTGCCAGCAGCTCCGGCAATTGGTGCTGCTGCACGATGGCAAGCGATTTGGCCGCCCCCCGCGCGTCCAGCCGGTCGCGCCAAAGCTTGTCAGTGAGCGAACGCGCGACGCCCAGGAACGCCTGGGGCGTTTCGACGGGCAAGGCGGTGGCGGGCGGCGTCATGACGAACGGCTGACTGTTGGAACTCTGGGGACCCGGGCGATCACACGGATCACTGACTACCGGATTGGCCGGGAAACCACGGAGATTTGCAACGGCCGGGCGGCACAAAGCGGTGGATGGCCGCCCCGCAGGCCCGAGTGACTATCATTTAGGCATTCCGCCAAACAGCAAATTAAGCAGGCGTTAGGTTGAATCCTAGAAAAAGACTCGTATTCGATCTGTACGTGATTGTTCCGGGTTCATTGCAGATCAGGCCACATTGCCAAGGGAAGTCCCCCGATGTCTGCTGCGCTGGGTCTCAAAGCCAAGCCGATCGCCACCGAACCCGCCGACGATGATTCCGACATCTCCGCGCTGATCAATCGCCTGACCGCGGAGGTCAACCAGATCGCGGTCGACAAGACCAAGTCGATCCAGCAGATCACCAACCAGATGAAGATGCTGGCGCTGAACGCGCTGATCGAGAGCTCGCGCGCCGGCGCGCAAGGCGCGGGCTTCGCAGTGGTGGCGCAGGAGGTGCGCGGCGTCGGCCAGCAGGTCGAGACCATCGCGCGCGAGCTTGAATCCCAGCTGACGAAGCGCACCGGCGACCTCGTCTCCTCGATCGACCGCATGAGCCAGCGCTCGCGCGGCGAACGCATGGTCGATTTGTCGCTGAACGCAGTCGAGCTGATCGACCGCAACCTCTATGAGCGCACGTGCGACGTGCGCTGGTGGGCGACCGATTCCGCCGTGGTCGATTGCGCGGCCTCGCCCGCGCCGGCGGCTGTCACGTACGCTTCGCAGCGCCTCGGCGTGATCCTCGGCGCCTATACCGTCTATCTCGACCTCTGGCTCTGCGATCTCGACGGCAACGTCATCGCCAACGGCCGCGCGGATCGTTTTCATGTGGTCGGCCAGAACGTCGCCCACACCAAATGGTTTCGCGAAGCGAAGACCCTGCGTTCCGGTGACGATTATGTTGCCGGCGACGTCGAGAGCCAGTCCCTGCTCGGCAACGCGCAGGTCGCAACCTATTGCGCCAGCGTCCGCGCCGGCGGCCAGGCCAACGGCGCGCCGATCGGCGTGCTCGCCATCCATTTCGACTGGGAGCCGCAGGCCCGCGCGATCGTGCAAGGCGTCCGCGTCGGCGACAACGACAAGGCCCGCGTGCTGCTGGTCGACTCGAATTTTCGCGTCATCGCCGCCTCCGACGGCCATGGCATTCTGAGCGAACGCATCGCGCTCTCGCTCAACGGCCAGCGCTCCGGCTTCTATCAGGAACGCTCCGGCACGATGGTCGCCTTCCATGCCACCCCGGGCTACGAGACCTATCGCGGGCTCGGCTGGTACGGCGTGATCGTCTGCGGGGCGTGAGGCGCCAAAACAAAAGCTGCGAAAACAACCCCATGCACAGTAGAATGGGGCTGATAACATTGGGCTTTTCGGCCAGTCCGACCGTTTGACCCGTCGGGCAAAACACTGGCAATCTGCAATGATTGCATAATCCGTTGTTGGTGCATCTCGGGGGATGGTTCGCCCGTCACAGATGCGCCCAAACACCTTCCTACAAATCCGGCATCCGGCATCAAGCGTGAGGAAGCCCATGCTGCATACGGCTGGTCTAGCCTTGGCGATGATCGTGCTGCTCGCTGCTCCTGCGACTTCGCAGGAAAAATGCCCTAAATTGACGCGGCTGTACGCCGAGGCTGATGCGGCATTGAACAAGACAAACGGGCTCGCGGCACAAGAACGTTGCGATGCCTATGTCCACGTCTCTGTGGCGTGGGCCGACATCGCCAAATACGCGCGTGATCAAAAGGAAGCTTGCGACATCTCAGCGGCTTCGCTGAGCGACATCGACCAATTTCATCGTGAGGCGGTCGCGGATCGCGTCAGCGCCTGCGGCGGCATCCGCAAATCGACACTGCCCGGACGCGAGCGCGGGCGATACACATTTCCCCCGGAAATCCGATCGCACTGGTGAGCCGTATCCTTGCCGGCAACCGATTACTCATACGGCCAGCGGACGTCCACTCAAGCTACACGGCAATAACCCTGACCAATTGCTGTCTCAACGCAACGGCATGTCTTGAGCACTTTTCGGCAACGCAGGCCGATTCCAGGCAAGAGCCTGCCCCATTGCTCCTGTAAAATACGGCTCGCATCAGGAGCGCGTGGGCGCCACCCGACTTCAATCGTCCCACGCTCGCAAAATTCCAAGGAGACAGGCCATGAAGATCGTTGTGATCGGCGGCACCGGATTGATCGGATCCAAGCTCGTGGCGAAGCTGAAGCAGCAGGGCCACGAGGCCGTGGCAGCTTCGCCGAAATCAGGTGTGAACGCCGTGACCGGAGAAGGCCTCGCAGCAGTGCTGGCGGGCGCGGATGTCGTCGTCGACGTTGCCAACGCGCCGTCGTGGGAGCCGGCCGCGGTGCTCGATTTCTTCCAGCGTTCGAGCACAAATCTCCTCGCAGCAGAGGCCGCCGCGGGCGTGAAGCACCACGTGGCACTGTCGATCGTGGGCACCGAACGATCGCCAGACATTGCATATTTCCGTGCCAAGCTCGCCCAGGAGACCATCATCAAGTCCTCTGCGGTCCCCTACTCGATCGTGCGCGCCACCCAGTTTTTTGAATTCCTCGGCGCCATTGGCGAAATGGGTGTGATTGACGGCAAGATCGTCGTTCCCTCGGCCCAGTTTCAGCCGATCGCGGCCGAGGACGTGGCCGATCGCCTCGCGGAAGTCGCAATAGGCCGGCCGCTCAACGGCACGATCGATATCGCAGGGCCTGAGAAAGCCCCCTTCAACGAATTCGTCGCGCGCCGCCTGAAGGCGTCGGGCGACGCCCGTGCGGTGGTGGGAGACCCGAAGGCAACGTATTACGGCGCCCCCATCGACGACACGTCGCTGAATCCGCTGGGCGAAGCGCGGCTCGGGAAAATCCCGCTCGCAACATGGCTCGCAGGCCTCTGAGAAGGACATCCCATGCCCAGATTGCTGATCGCAACAGCGGTTTATGCCGCGTCAATCCTGACCGCCCATGCGGCAGAGCCGGCAGCACCATTGGCAAAAGTGTCGGTCGTGTTCGACCAGGCGCTGCCGAATGTCCCCGGCAAGAGCATGAAGGGCGTACTGGTCGAGTACGGTCCGGGAGGCTCCTCGCCGGCCCACATGCACCCGCGCTCCGCCTTCATCTATGCCACCGTCCTGGAAGGAGCGATCCGCAGTCAGGTCAACGACGAACCGGCCAAGGTCTATCACAAGGGAGAGAACTTTTTCGAGCGCCCCGGCGATCGCCATGCCGCCAGCGCCAATGCCAGCGATACCGAGCCCGCAAAACTGCTGGCCGTGTTCGTGGTTGATACAGCCGACAAGGAGCTGGTGACGCCGATCGCGAAGTGACGCCCGGCCAAGGATCAGCCCGGGATCAGCCAGCGCGCCGCTGCGCCATCTCCGCCGCGAGCAGCAGCGCAGCACGGCTCGCACCGATCGAAGCGATGCCCTGTCCGGCAATGTCATAGGCGGTGCCATGAGCGGGCGTGCAGATCGGAAATGGGAAACCACCGAGCAGGGTGACGCCGCGATCGAACCCCATCAGTTTCATCGCGATCTGACCCTGGTCGTGATACATCGTCAGCACGGCATCGAAGGCACCGTTCTTGGCGCGCAGAAACACCGTGTCGGCGGGAAACGGGCCCTCCACGGCAATGCCGTCGCGCTGACCGGCCGCAACCACGGGGGCGATCACATCGATCTCTTCGCGGCCGAAATTACCGCCATCGCCGGCGTGCGGGTTGAGGCCGGCGACCGCAATGCGCGGCCGCGGGAAGCCGGCGTTGCGCATGCAGGCATCGGTCAGCTTCAGCGCACGATCGATGCGTTCGCTGGACAGTCGCGCAGCGACGTCCCTCAGCGGGATGTGCGAGGTGACCCGTGCGTTCCAGAGCCGGTCGAGCACGTTGAATTCACTCGCCGGGGTCTTGAGACCGACCACTTCCGCGGAAAACGCGATCTCGTCGTCATACTCGGCGCGAGCGAGCCGCATCGCCTGCTTGTTGAACGGCGTGAAGCAGACGGCGTCGACGCGGCCATCGCGCCCGAGTTCGAGCGCGCGCCGGTAATTGGCCAGCGCGAATTGTCCGCCGGCAAGGGTCGCGGTCTTCGGTTCGACCTGCCCGGGATCGAGATGACCGAGATCTACAAACAGCGCATCGCCCTTCGCCGCCCGAAGGTCAACTCCCTGCTCCACCATGGTCATATCAGGCTTGACGCCGGCGACCCGCGCGCCCTCATCGAAGATGCGGCGGTCGCCGATCACGACGATCCGGCAGCTTGCGCGGATATCGTCCTGCACCACAAGCTTCGCCGTCAGCTCCGGGCTGATGCCGGCGGGGTCTCCCATGGCCAGTGCGATGAGCGGCTTTGCGGTCATATGATCACCTTCTCCTGAGCAGTCGTCTCATTGGTGGGCGGCGCAGGCTTGCGAAAGAGGTGCGCAAGCTGCAGCACGAGCGGAAGCAGCAGCAGCACGATCCCGGCCACGATCAGGCACGTCACCAGCTTGTTGGCGAAGAAGATGGCCAGCGATCCCTTGGACATCAGCATCGACTGCCGGAACGCATCCTCGGCCTTGTCGCCGATGACGATGGCGAGCACCAGCGGCGCCAGCGGATAGAACAGCTTTTTGAAGAGATAGCCGACGACCCCAAAGCCGAGCATCATGACCACGTCGAGATAGGAGTTCGACACCGAATAGGCGCCGACGACGCAGATGATCACGATCAGCGGCGCGATCACCACGAAGGGAATCCGCATCAGGGCGGCGAACACCGGGACGGTCAGCAGCACCAGCACGACGGCGACGATGTTGCCGACATACATCGAGGCGATCAGGCCCCACACAAAATCCTTCTGGTCGACGAACAGCATCGGCCCGGGATTGAGACCCCAGATCATCAAGCCGCCCATCATGACGGCCGCCGTCGCCGAACCGGGAATGCCGAGCGCGAGCATCGGCAGCAGCGCGCTGGTGCCGGCGGCATGATCGGCGGTCTCCGGCGAGATGATGCCTTCGACCTCGCCGGTGCCGAAATAGCGGCCGCGGCGCGAGAAGCGGCGGGCGATGCCGTAGCTCATGAAGGACGCCGCGGTCGGGCCACCCGGCGTAATCCCCATCCAGCAGCCGATCGCAGCGCTCCGCAGCAGTGCAACGCCGTGCCGCGGCAGGCGGCCGACCGCACGAAACACCTCGCGCCAATCGATCTTGGAAGACACTGCGCGGGCGTGAAACTCCTCTTCGACCGCGACCAGGAGCTCGCCGATGCCGAACAGGCCCATCACCGCGACGACGAAGTTCACGCCCTTGACCAGCTCGTCGACGCCCATGGTAAGGCGGACGCTTCCGGACACCGTGTCGATGCCGATGGCGGCGATCGCAAAGCCGATCGCCAGCGCCACGACAGTCTTGATCGGCGCCGCGCCGCCCATGCCGACGAAGCTCGCGAAGGCCAGGAAATAGACCGCGAAATATTCAGCCGGCCCGAAGGCGAGCGCGACCTGCGCCACCCAGGATGCGAGGAAGGTGATCAGGATAACGCCGATCAGCGCGCCGAACGCCGCCGAGCCGAAGGCGGTCGCAAGCGCTGTGGTCGGTCTTCCATCGCGCGCCATCGGATAACCGTCGAAGGTGGTTGCGACAGAGGATGGCTCGCCCGGAATGTTGAACAGGATCGAGGTGACGGAGCCGCCGAACAGAGCGCCCCAATACATGCTGGAGAGCAGGATGATCGCCGAGACCGGCTGCATGCCGAAGGTCAGCGGCAGCAGCAGCGACACCCCGTTCGGCGCGCCCAGCCCCGGCAGCACGCCGACGAGGATGCCGAGCAGCACGCCGATCACCATCAGCGCCAGATGCGGCACGGTGACCGCGATGGTGAAGCCGTGAAGGAGTTCCCCGAGATTATCCATCGGCCACGCCCTCAGAGGCCGAGCGCGGCGGCGAGCGCACCGTGCGGCAGGCTCACCTGGAACATGCGCTCGAACACGACGTACAGCCCGATTGCCGTCGCAAGCGCCATGGCGAGCGCGCGCGGCACGGATTGATGCCGGGGGATCGCCAGCACCGCGAAGATGTAACCGGCCGAGGCGAGATAGATCCCGGCCAGCGGGATCGCCGCAACGAAGATCGCGGCCGGCACGAACAGGCCGGCAATCCGGCGCAGCTCGATCGGCGTGATCGCGATGGGGACATTTGCCAATGAGGCAACTGGCAGCACGCCTCGCACCAGATTGTAGAGGCTCCCCAGCACGATGATGATGCCGGTCAGAAACGGGAACGTGCCGGAATCGACGCCTGCGCTCGACCAGCCGATGCCGTTGTCCAGGCTCTGGACCACCACCGCCACACCAAAACTGCCGGTGAGGACGGCTGTCGCAAGTTCAAGTGCGCGACGCGAGATCATGGCGCGGTCCCTTTGAAGGCTGAGCTATCCCATGTGACAGCGGGGAGCCTGCCGAGAGGGTCTGATATCTCGCAGCAACACGCGACCTCATCCTGAGGGCCCGCCGCAGGCGGGCGTCTCGAAGGATGGCCGCAAGCGACCTGCCCGCCACCTCTCACTTGACCAGCCAGCCTTGCTCGCCCGCAACCAGCCTGACGTGCTCGAGGTCATCCTTGATGAACTTGTCGAACTCGGCGCCGGTCAGGAATGTTTCCACCTGGGAGGTCTTCTCGATGTAGTCCTTCCATTCCGGCGTCGCCTGCACCTTTTTCATCAAGTCGACATAGAACGCGGCCTGGTCCGGCGTGACCTTGCCGGGCAGCCATACCGTGCGCGGCTGCTCGTATTGCTTGACGTCAAGGCCCTGCTCGGCACAGGTCGGCACGTCGCCCCAGCCTTCGGTCGCGGTGACCTTGGCGCCCTGCGGCAGCCGCTTCGGGCTGAAGACGCAGAGCGGGCGCTGCGTGCCGCCGCGCCATTGGCCGAGACTCTCGCTGGGATTGTTGACGTGGGAATCGAGGTGTCCGCCGGCGAGCTGCACGGCGGTCTCGGCGCCGCTCTTGAAGGGGATGTAGGTCAGCTTGATCTGACCGGCCTTCTCGATCATGCGGGTCAGTACCTCGTCGGTGTCCTTGGACTGCGCGCCGCCCATCTTGAAGTCGCCCGATGCGGCCGCCTTCAAATAATCGCCCGCGGTCTTGATAGGCGAGTCCTGCTTGACCCAGAGCAAAAACTCGTCCTGCGCCATCGCTGCGATCGGGGTGAGATCGGTGTAGTTGAAGGCCACCTTGGAGACGAGCGGCTGCTGCCAGGCGTTCGAGGTGCCGAAGATCACCTTGTAGGGATCGCCGGCGGACGCCTTGCCATAGACATAGCCTTCGGCGCCGCTGCCGCCGCCCTTATTGACGACGACGATCGGCTGGTCCGTCAGCTTGTATTTGGTGATGATGTTCTGCACCGCGCGGGCGATATTGTCGGTGCCGCCGCCCGGCCCTGCCGTGGCGATGAACTCGATCGGCTTTTGCGGCTGCCAAGCCGAGAGCGCCGGCACCGTGCCGGCGAGTACGGCCACAGCCGCGGACAGCAGAAGCTTTGACGTCCCACCCATGATTTCCTCCAGCTTTTTCTGTTTTGTTTTTTATGGTTGTATCGATAACCCGGTCAGGCGACGCGTTCCTCGCGTCTTCCTGAGCCTAAGACGATTGCGCCTTCTTTTTCGAGCGCTTCGATCTGCTTCTGGTCGAACCCGTACTCGGCCAGCACCTCGCTTGTGTGTTCACCGTAGACCGGCGCGCCCGTGCGCACTTTGCCCGGGGTCTCCGAAAACTTGACGGGAAGCCCGATCGTCTTGACGGGACCGAGCGTGGAGTGCTCGACCTCGACGACCATCTCGCGCGCGATCGTCTGCGGATCGCTCAGCGCCTCCAGCATGTCGTGCACGGGTCCGCACGGCACGCCCTTCTCGTCCAGCGCTGCCAGCCAATGCGCCCGCGACTTCGTGCGGAAGCGCTCGCTCAGGACCGCTTCGAGCTGCTTCAAGTTCGCCATGCGGTCGGCGCCGTTGACGAAACGCGGATCGGCGGCGAGCTCACCCGCGCCGAGCGCTTCCAGCATCAACAGCCAATGCTTCTTGTTGGCGCCGCCGACCACCAGCCAGCCGTCGGAGGCCTCGAAGGCCTGATACGGTGCGTTGAGCGGATGGGCCGAGCCCATTGCGCGTGGCGCGGTGCCCGCGGCCAGTGCGATGGTGGACTGCCAATAGGTCTGCACCAGCGCGGCCTCGTAAAGCGAGGTCTCGACCCACTGCCCTTCACCGGTCTTGAGGCGGTGCGTATAGGCGGCCAAAATGCCCATGCTTGCGAGCAGGCCGGCGGTGATGTCCGATAGCGGTGGGCCGCATTTCACGGGCGGACCGTCGGGGCGTTCGCCGGTAAAGCTCATGATGCCGCTCATGGCCTGCGCGACGAGGTCAAATCCCCTGCGGTCCTTGTAGGGGCCGGTGCGGCCGAAGCCTGATAGCGAGCAATAGATCAGCGATGGATGCTGCTTGTGCAGCGCCTCATAGCCGAAGCCGAGGCGCTCCATGGCGCCCGGCGCAAAATTCTCGACCAGCACGTCGGCGTCGGCGATCAGCCGCCGCAGCACTTGCTTGCCGCCTTGGGTCTTGAGGTCCAGCACGATGCCGCGCTTGTTGCGGTTCATCATCAGGAAGGAGGCCGCCTCGTCGCCGATCTTCGGCGGCACCGAATGGCGGGTGTCGTCGCCGTTCGGCGATTTCTCGATCTTGATGACGTCGGCGCCCATGTCGGCGAGCATCAGGGTGCAGGTCGGCCCGGCCATGACATGGGTGAGATCGACGACCTTGAGGCCGGCAAGCGGTCCCTTGCGAGGTGAGTTGGATTGCGATCGATCGCTTTGCATCGGGGGGCGTCCTATTGGCCGCGCCACTGCGGGGCGCGCTTGTTGAGGAAAGCATCGAGCCCTTCGCGAAAATCCTGGCTCGTGTAGCACATCAGGATGAGGTCTTCGCCCTCGTCCCGCGTCAGCCGCTTTTGCAAGCGAGCGACCGCCTGCTTGGTCGCGGTCAGCGTCAGGGGGGCGTGGCTGGCCAGGAGACGGGCGAGCTCATCGGCGCGCTTGTCGAGCGCTGCGATGTCATCGACGACCTCGCCGAGCAGACCGACGCTTGCGGCTTCCGTGGCATCGATGAGACGCGCGGTAAAAATCATATCCTTGACGCGGGCGGCGCCGATCAGCGCGGTGAGACGGCTGACATTGGACATCGACAGGCAATTGCCGAGCGTACGCGCGATCGGAAATCCGATCTTCGTGCTTGCCGTGCCGATACGCAGGTCACAGGCGGCGGCAATCCCCGCTCCGCCCCCGGTGCAGAACCCGTTGATCGCCGCAATCGTCGGCACCCGGCACTGCTCGAGCGTGGTGAGCACGCGGTCGATCCGGTTCTCGTAGTCGATGGCGTCCTGCGGCGTCTTGAACTCGCGGAACTGGTTGATGTCGGTGCCTGAGGCAAAAGCCTTGTCGCCGGCCCCGCGCAGCACCAGCACCTTGATCGCATGATCGCGGTTAGCCTCTTCGCAGATCGCCGCGAGCCGTTCGTACATCGCGAACGTGAAGGCGTTGCGGGCCTGCGGGCGGTTGAAAATGATCCAACCGATGCCGTCCCTGCATTCAAAAACGAGGTCTTCCGCCTCCGCAGCCTGGTCCATTTCCCATGCCCCTGTGTTTTTTACATTTTTGAATGCAAAAATTTGGATTTTCAAGCTATAATCTCGGTTCCTTCGCCGATTAATTCGCTTTTGAATGCAAAATAGAGATTGACCTATGCTTCACGAAGAGGTGGTCGGCCGCATCCGGGCCATCCTGCTCGACGGTGAAATCCCGCCGGGCGCGCGCATTCCCGAGCGCGAGCTGTGCGAGCGGCTCGAGATCTCGCGCACGCCGCTGCGCGAGGCGCTCAAGGTGCTCGCCGCCGAAGGCCTCGTGCAGCTGCTGCCGCATCGCGGCTCGCGCGCAGCAAAACTGACCGACAAGGACATGCGCGACCTGTTCGAGGTCTGCCAGGGTCTCGAGGCGCTGGCCGGCGAACTCGCCTGCGAGCGCATCACCGATGCCGAGATCGGCGCGATCGCCGCTGCGCATGCGGACATGGTGCGGCATTATCGCGAGGGCGATTTGATCCAGTACTATCGCGGCAACCGCGCCATTCACGAGGGCATCGTCGCAGCCGCCGGCAATCCCGCGCTGACCGGGCTCTACGCCTCCGTGACCGCGCGCATCCGCCGCGCGCGCTACGTGACGCCGATGACGCCGCAGCGCTGGGCGTTCGCCGTCAGCGAGCACGAGGCGATCCTCAACGCGCTGCAGCGGCGCGATGGCGCCGGCCTCTCGCACATCCTGCGTGCGCATCTGCGCCACAAGCGCGAAGAGGTTTTGCAGGCGGGCTTTGCCGAGACGGAAGCAAACGACCTCGCGCTGCGGATCGCGTAAGACGGCGGACAGTCGCCCGCAGCGCAGCCCGATGTTCGTGCGATGGAATACGCGCGTCGTGACGCGAGAGCGACCGTACATCATGGTGTCATCGAACACAATCGTGACACAATCATCGATTGCTTTCGATATAGCCTGCAATTCGAAAACCAATTCCACTTGCTAGCTTGTCTGAACCGGCGCAGCATCGCTGCGTGGGCCCGAGGGCCGAACATCACGCGCGAAAAATCGTGCGGATCAAAACAGAAAATGGAGGAAACGCATGACACGCGATGTCTCACGTCGATCCCTGCTCGCGCTCGGTGCAGGCCTTGGTGTTGGCCTTGGTGCCAGCACACTGCTCGGCAGCAGCGCGATCGCACGCGCGCCCAAGCTCGGCACACAAACTCCCTATTGGCACCGCTTCATTCTCGGCGATGCGGAAGTGACCGTCGTATCCGACGGTCCGCTGCCGCTCGGCGATCCCTCCGGCACCTTCACCGGCGTTTCCAAGGAAGAGGTGAAGAAGATGCTGGCGGACAATTTCCTGTCGCCGGACAATGTCGTGCTCGAGCAGAACTCTCCGATCGTGAACACCGGCGACAAGCTGATCTTGTTCGATACCGGCATGGGCTCATCCAAGATGTTCGGCCCCACCACCGGGCGGCAGCAGAAGAGCATGACCGAGGCCGGCATCAAGCCCGGAGACATCGATGCCGTGGTCTGCTCGCATGCCCATATCGACCACATCGGCGGCATCGTGGACGACGGCGGCAAGCCGCTGTTTCCGAACGCGCAGATTTACATTTCCCAGACCGATTTCGACTTCTGGACGGACGAGGGCAAGCTCGGCAGCCCGGTCAAGGATTTTGTGGTTCACGCCCGCAAGAACCTGCTGCCGGTCCGTGACCGCATCGTCTTCTTTAAGGACGGCCAGGAATTTCTGCCGGGCGTGCAGGCGATCTCGGCGCCAGGCCACACCGTCGGCCACTCCATCTTCATGGTCTCGTCTGCCGGCAAGTCGTTCGCCTTCCTTGGCGACCTCTCACACCATCCCGTGCTGCTGCTCGAGCGTCCCCGGATGGAATTCTCCTACGATACCGACCCGAAGCAGGCGGCCGAATCGCGCGTGAAACTGCTCACCATGCTTGCGGCCAACAAGACGCCTGTCATGTCCTATCACTTCGCCTGGCCGGGCTACGGGCATGTCGCCAAGGCCGGTGACGGCTTCCACTACTATCCTGAACCGATGCAGATGACGTTGTAGCTTTCGAGCGCAAGTCCGGGCGGCGCGTGTCGCCCGGACTTGTGATCTATTCCGCGGGCTCCGCAAGCGGCGCCGAGGCGGCAGCATCCGTCCGCGCGCCCGGGAAGATGCGCTTGACCAGCACGAACAGCGCGGGGACGAAAAAGATCCCCAGCACGGTTGCCGCGATCATGCCGCCGGCAACGCCGATGCCGACCGCGTTCTGGCTGGCGGAGCCCGCCCCTGTCGCCACCGCCAGCGGCAGCACGCCGAGGATGAAGGCGAGCGAGGTCATCAGGATCGGACGCAGGCGCTGGCGCGCCGCATGCAGCGTGGCGTCGACGAGGCTGCGGCCAGCCGCGATCTGCTCCAGCGCGAATTCGACGATCAGGATCGCATTCTTCGCGGCGAGACCGATCGTGGTAAGCAGGCCGACCTGGAAATAGACGTCGTTGGCCTGGTTGAACAGCGTCGCTCCGACCAGCGCGCCGAGCACGCCGATCGGCACCGTCAGTATCACCGCGAACGGCACCGACCAGCTCTCGTACAGCGCGGCAAGGCTGAGGAACACGATCAGCAGCGAGATCGAGTACAGATACAGCGTCTGGCTGCCGGTGAGCCGCTCCTGGAACGACAATCCGGTCCATTCGTGGCCGTAGCCTTTCGGGAGCTTGGCCATCTGCTCTTCCACCGCCTGCATGGCGACGCCCGAGCTGACGCCCTGCCCCGCCTGTCCCTGAAGCTCGACGGCTGCAACGCCGTTGTAGCGTTCGAGGCGCGGCGAACCAAAGCTCCAGCGATCGGTCGACAGCGCCGAGAACGGCACCATGGAGCCTGCCGTGTTGCGGACATACCAGCGGCCGATGTCGCTGGTGTCCATCCGGAACGGCGCATCGCTTTGCACGTAGACCTGCTTGACGCGGCCACGGTCAATGAAGTCGTTGACATAGGCGCCGCCCCAGGCCGCCGACAGCGTGGTGTTGAGATCGCTCAGGTTGACGCCGAGCGCGGTGGCCTTGGCCTGGTCGACGTCGAGGTTGAATTGCGGTGTATCGTCCTGGCCGTTCGGCCGCGCCTGCGCCACGCGCTTGTCCGCCCCGAGCTGGCCGAGCAGCTGGTTGCGCGCCTGGATCAGCGCCTCGTGACCATTGCCGCCGGTGTCCTGGAGGTAAAGGTCGAAGCCGCCGGCATTGCCGAAGCCGGGAATCGAGGGCGGCAATATGGCAAACACCATGGCGTCGCGGATCTTTGCGAAGGCGCCCATGGCGCGGCCAACCACGGCCTGCGCCGAGGTCGCAGGACTCTTGCGCGCGTCGAACGGTTTCAGGCTGACGAAGGCAAGACCGACGTTCTGCCCCTGGCCGGCAAAGCTGAAGCCGCTCACCGCGAACACGCCTTCCACGGCGTCCTTCTCGTTATCGAGGTATTGATGCTCGACCTGCTTGATGACCTCGAGCGTGCGCGCCGAGGTGGCGCCGACCGGAAGCTGGATCAGGGTCATGATCGTGCCCTGGTCCTCTTCGGGCAGGAACGAGCTCGGCAGCCGCTGAAACAGGATGACCATGGCGGAGACGATCGCGACGAAGGCGATCATGACGCCGGCGATACGCCTGACCGCCGCGCCCGCGCTGCGCTGATAGCCATCGGCCATGCGGTCAAAGCCGCGGTTGAACAGCCCGAACAGGCCGCGCTGGCTGCCATGATGTTTCGGCGGCTTCAAAATGGTCGCGCACAAGGCCGGCGTCAGCACCAGCGCCACCAGCACCGAGAGCAGCATGGCGGTGACGATGGTCAGCGCGAACTGCCGGTAGATGATGCCGACCGAGCCGTTGAAGAACGCCATCGGGATGAACACGGCGGAGAGCACGACGCCGATCCCGACCAGCGCGCCGGTGATCTCGCGCATGGATTTCTCGGTCGCCTCGCGCGGGCCGAGATGCTCCTCGACCATGACGCGCTCGACGTTCTCGACCACGACGATGGCATCGTCGACCAGCAGGCCGATCGCCAGCACCATCGCGAACATCGTCAGCGTGTTGATGGAATAGCCGGCCAGCGACAGCACGCCGAAGGTCCCGAGCAGCACCACCGGCACCGCGATGGTCGGAATGATGGTGGCGCGCCAGCTCTGCAGGAACACATACATCACGACGAAGACGAGGACGATCGCTTCGAACAGTGTGTGCACGACCTTTTCGATCGACAGCTTGACGAACGGCGTGGTGTCGTAGGGATAGATGACGCGGAGCCCCTGCGGCATGGTGGCACTGAGCTGGGCGATGCGCGTCTTCACCGCTTCCGCGGTCGCAACCGCATTGGCGCCGGTCGCAAGGCTGATGCCCATGCCTGAAGCCGGCTTGCCATTATAGCGCGCGGTGGAATCGTAGGATTTCGAGCCGAGCTCGACCCGCGCGACGTCGCCGATGCGGACCGTCTGGCCCGACGACGCGGTGCGCAGGATGATGTCCTTGAACTGCTCGACGGTCTGCAGCCGGCTCTGCGAGGTGATGGTGGCGTTGAGCTGCTGGCCGCCCACGGACGGAAGTCCGCCGAGCTGGCCGGCGGTAACCTGGGTGTTCTGGGCCTGGATCGCCGTCGTGACGTCGCCCGGCATCAGATTGTATTTGGCGAGCTTGTCGGGATCGAGCCAGATCCGCATGGCGTATTCGGAGCCGAACAGCTGCACCTGGCCGACACCGGCGACGCGGCTGATCGGATCGTTGATCGAGGACGCCACATAGTCGGCGATGTCGCTGGCACTGAGCCGGCCGTCCTCGGAGACGAATCCGAGCACCATCAAAAAGCTCGACGACGATTTCACGACCTTGATGCCCTGCTGCTGCACCACCTGGGGCAATAGCGGGGTCGCGAGCTGGAGCTTGTTCTGTACCTGCACCTGGGCGATGTCGGCATCGGCCTCGTTGGTGAAGGTCAGCGAGATCTGCACGACGCCGGTCGAGGTGCTCGACGACGACATGTACTGGAGATAGTCGAGGCCGGTCATGTTCTGCTCGATGACCTTGGTCACCGAGTTCTCCGCGGTCTCGGCGTTGGCGCCGGGATAGGTCGCCGTGATCGTGACGACGGTCGGGGCGATCTGCGGATATTGCGCGATCGGCAGCCGCATGATCGCGAGCACGCCGCCCAGCATGATCAGGATGGCGATGACCCAGGCGAAAATCGGCCGCTTGATGAAGAAATGCGACATGGCGGTTATTGCTCGGTTGTCGCAGCCGCAGGCCGCGCATCGGCCTGCCGCGTCGGGTTCACCGCAAGGCCGGTCGCCGGATCCACTGCGACCTCGACTGTCTTCACGGCGGCGCCGGGGCGCGCCTTCTGGGTGCCATCGACGACGAGGCGATCGCCCGCATTGGCGCCTGATCGCACCAGCCAATTGCCGTCGACGTCCTCGCCGAGGTCGAGCGTGCGCTGCTCGATCTTGTTGTCCTTGTCGACGAACAGCGCCACCGCCTGCCCCAGCGGATTGCGCGAGACCGCGCGCTGCGGCACCAGGATCGCGGCCGGATCGACGCCGGCGACGACCCGCGCACGCACATACATGCCGGGCAGCAGCGCGCGCTCGGGGTTGGCGAAGATCGCGCGCGATGAGACCGAGCCGGTGCTCTCGTTGACGCTCGCATCGGTGAAGCCGTATTTGCCCTTGTGGCCGTAGGTCTTGCCGCTCTCCATCAGAAGCTCGACCTGCACGCCATCAGCGGGACGCTTGAGCTTTCCGCCCGCGATCTGGCTGCGCAGGCGCTCCATCTCGGAGGTCGACTGGTCGAGATCGACATAAACAGGGTCAAGCTGCTGGACCGTCGTCATCGCGGTCGCTTGGCTCGCGGTGACGAGCGCGCCCGGCGTAATGGTGGACTTGCCGATCCGGCCCGAGATCGACGCGGTGACCTTGGTGCGATCCAGCGAGATCGCGGCGGTGTCGCGGTTGGCCTGCGCCGCCTTCACATCGGCCTCGCCCTGCTTGTAGGCGGCGACCGCGTCGTCGACGTCCTGCTGGCTCGCGGCATTGGTCTGAAGCAGCTGGGTCTTGCGCGCGGCTTTCAGCTTGACGCTGACCAGCGTCGCGTCCGCCCTCTGCACGGCGGCCTCGGCACTGGCCAGCGCGGCGTTGTACTGGACCGGATCGATCTCATAGAGCAGGTCGCCCTCCCTGACCTCGGCGCCCTCCACGAAGTTGCGCTTGAGCAGGATGCCGGTGACTTGCGGTCGGACTTCGGAGGTCTGGTAGGCGACGACGCGGCCCGGCAGGACCGTCGAGATTTTTGCCTCCTGCGGCTTCAACGTGATCACGCCGACTTCCGGCGCCACCTGCGCTGCCGGCTTCTGGCTCTCCTCGCCGCAACCTGCGAGCAGCAGCAAGGCAATCAATGGAACAGCGCGGGCGATCGGGGGACGCATGATGTCGATCCATGTGATGGTGTTGCGGACCGACCTGAGGCGAGATCACGGCAACAGAAACATTCGGAAACTCTTCGGTTTCCATTGGGAAACTTGGTAGTTTCCTTCTCCGAAGTCAAGTGCTAGGCTTGCTTCACATTTCCGTTCAAGCAGTCGTGAAGCGGCTCATATTCGGCGGCAGTTATGGCAAGAGCATCGATCAGTCGCGGGCGCCCCGCGGGCACGCCCTCTCCGCAACGAAGCGTTAACCTTCCCGCGCCGGACGCGCGCATGGCGCAGTTGCTGGCGGCGGCGAAGGACACCTTCACCAGCAAGGGTTTTGCCGCAACGACGATGGACGACATCGCCGGCGCCGCGGGAATGTCGAAGAAGACGCTCTACAAATTATTCGAGAGCAAGACCGAGCTGTTCCGCGCGATGCTGCTGGGCAGCCTGCCCAAGGTTCATTTCGCGGACGTTTCCCTCGAGGGACCGCCGTCGGCGCGGCTACGGCACTCGCTCCGCAAAATTGCCGACGTCGCGCTGGCACCGGGCGAGATCGCGCTGCATCGCCTGATCATCGGCGAGCGTCAGGCCTCGCCGGGCCTCGGCCGCATGTTCGCCGAGGTCATTTTGGAGAACGGCACGGACGACGTCGCGGACCTGCTCAAGACAGTGCGTCTGGAGCCGCGCCTCGCAGGCTTGCCGCTGCGTTTCGTCGCCGAGATGCTGCTCGGCATGGTGTTCAGCCACGACCATTTCAGGCTGCTGACCGATGACGGATTCCGGCCCAATCGACGCATGCTGGACAAGCGGATCGATCTTGCGATTGCGATGTTCTGTGCGCCTGAAGATCAGGCCGGATAGCCGGACACGCCATTCCCGCGCGCCGGCCGCAGCTCGCTTATCGGGCTCCGAACGGGACCGATGCGCGGGCACGGTAGGTCCACAGACCCACATTGCCGCCAAGACCCGCGCGCTCGGCGCCGAGCGCAATCTGCCCACCATTGGCAAACTGCGCCGTGACGCCACCCACGGCGCGCGCCGACCAGCCGTCGAGCGCGTAGGCCGTCGGAACGGTCCCGAGGATCAGGAGCTGCGCTGCGTCGTCGCGATTGAAATAGTAATCGCTGTAGACACCGGCATAGGGCGCGATCTGGGTGCCCGGCGATATTGTGAAGGGATAGGCGACCTTTGCACCGGCGCTGGCGCGGCCGGTGGAGAAGTTGCGCGCCGCCTGCTGCGTCCCGAGGGTGTCGGTGTAGGCGTCTTCGTGCTCCCACAACGCATAGACGCGCAGCGATGGCTCGAGCTGCCAGCCCATCGCCGCGTAGGTCCCGGTGAAACCGCCGGTGACAAGAAGCCGATGGCCGGTGAAATTGGCTGAAGCGAGCCCTGAAGAACCATCATAGCCAATGCCCGAATAGGCGACACCCGCGTCGAAGCGCAGGCTGGTGGCCATCAGCCAGCCGAGATAGGAGCCGACCGTCCAGCCATCGCCCTTGAGGCGCCCCTGGAGCGCGTCGGAGCGATAGTCGAAGGTCTCGTAGCCGCCGAGCGCGCCGACCGCGAGGACAGGCGTCGCCTTCCATGTCAGGCCAGCCAGCAAATTGACCTGGTTTCCATACAAGGTCGAGGCCGTGGCGGGCGCACCGAGCACCGGTGCGGACCAGTGGTCGAGCACGGCACCGCGCACCTCGGCCCAACCGAACCAGTCCGGCGAAGTCCTTCTCAGGGGCGTCGCCTTGACGGGCGCAGCATAGGCCAGGGCGTCGAAGGCGTTGTCGATGCGGGCCGGAGACGCGCTGGACCGCGCGGCAGGATCCGCGGACAGAGCCAACGCGTTCTGCGGGAGTCCCGCTCCCGCCGGGTCCCCGGCATTCGGCGTCTCGGCCGCGAAATTGAAGCGCACACCACCGCCGTTCATCGTCACCGGCGAACCATTCCCGGCGAACGCCTCGTTGATCGCACTGTTGATCGCACCACTGATGGCCTGGCCCGAGGTCTGCGCAACGACCGGCGCTGCAATCACCTGCATCGCGCGCAGCTTGAGACTGTCCAGGGGATCGCCGACCGATTGCTGGAGCACGGCCGAAACGCTTGCCGAGAAGCCCAAGCCGCCGCCATAGCTCGCGGTGATCGCATGCGATCCGCGCGTCAGGGCAGACGTCGCGAAGCTCGCAACGCCGGCGGACAGCACGGCCGTGCCGATCGTCGTTCCGCCGTCCTTGAAGGTGACAGTTCCCGTCGGCGTTCCCCCACCGCTCGTCACCGATGCGGTGAAGGTCACGGACTCTCCGAGGCGACTGGGATTGCTGCTCGAGGTGAGCGCCGTCGCCGTCCCGGACACGGGCACGATCGTATCGTTATCGGTGGCGCTGTTATTGGCGGTATTGGATTCGTTCAGAAAGGCGGTCCTGATAGACACGGTCGCAGTATTGCTCAACGTTCCACTTGCGGCCGGCGAAATACTTGCCGAGACCGTGTAGGTCACGCTGCTGCCCGCGGGAAGGGTGACCGTCGCATCGTTGATATTGCCGGACCCGGCCGCGGTACAAGTGCCCCCGCCCGCTCCGCTGCAGGTCCATGTGGCGCCCGTCAACACCGCGGGCAAGGTATCCAAAACGGTCGCGTCTGCCGCGTTGGGACCGGCATTGCTCGCCGTGATGGTGTAGGTCGTCGTTCCACCCGCGGTCACGCTGGTGACGCCGTCCGTCATGTTGATGACGAGATCGACTCCGGCGGCGACGACATCACTATCCGTGCTTGAGTTGTTGCCCGGGTTTGGGTCCGTGGTGCCGCCGGGCGTTGTCACGGTTGCGGTATTGTTCAGATTGGCGGCTGTCAACGCCGAAGGTGAAACCGTGGCTTGGAGCGTATAAGTCACGCTCCCGCCAACGGGAAGATCGACCGCATTATCGTTGATGCTGCCGGATCCCGACGCCGTACAGGTCCCCCCTCCTGCCCCGACGCAGGTCCAGCTCGCGAGCGTCAGGTCCGCAGGCAGGACATCCACGACAGTCGCGCCCACGACAGCGTCAGGGCCGGCATTGCCCACCGTGATGGTATAGGTTTCTGCCGCACCAGCAGCAGCCACGGCACCGCCTTGGTCGCGTTGCCGACGGTGAAGAAAAGGCTTGTCGTTCCCGCATAGACCTCCTTGCTGAGGCCGAGCGGCAGCAGATACATCGCCAGCGGCGGCCCGCCGGAATGCGCGACCATCGTCGTCACGCCAGAGGCAAGACCGGCAGCGACCGCCTTCGGTGTCGAACGCGGGCGAATGATCACCTTTGGATCGCTCACCAACCACAAGCCAACGAAGATCAGCGTGACGACCGCCATCACGATCGCGACGGCGCGATGGTCCAGCACGCGAAACAGGAGATAACCGAGGCCGATGCCGACCACGAGCCCGGGCAATAGCAGCACGAGGTCCGGCTTCGACCAGGTCGAGGGTTTCCAGTAACGCAGTGCGAACAGGTCCATCGCAATGAACAGCGGTGCGAGCAGCCCACCGGCCGTCACCGGGTCCATCACGAACGACAGCAACGGAATGCCGACGATCGAAAAGCCGCCGCCGAACGCGCCCTTCATGAAGCAGATCAGGAAGACGCCGGTAAACGCGACGAGAATCGTGCTGACAGTCAACTCCATCTGCGCTTCTCCAGCTCCGTCGCGCGCAAGTCCGTCACGCCTTTCCGGATAGCGGCATCGGTCCGCTTACGACCTCGGATTCTTGTTCTGGAAAAACAGGCCGGGCAGCGCTGAGGGCACTCCAAAGGTCAATCCGAGGAACGCCAGAAACAGATCGAAATAACTCAGGTGCATTGTCGTCGCTCCGTAGCCACCGAGCGCGCCCGGTGCAATTTGCTCTTTGCCCGGAATATGATCCGACTTATTTCTCGGTACAATAAGAACATTGCACTCGGTACAATATTGCCCGGGGTTCTGAGCCGTAGGCACATGTCGGGCGGCGGCCCGCCCTCCGCGAGGTATGGCGGTGTGTTGGAGCTGATTGAGGTCGCGGTCTTGCTGCTGCGGCACGCAGGTTACGACCGCGGCCCTGCGCAGGCGTGATTGCTCGACCTGGTGGTCGAGTTCGCAGCCAAGCTGAGAGCGGGAGTCGCGGTGCTAGCAGCCGAGCTTGTCGGCGACCCCGCCAAAATCCTTGGCGACGATGTCCCAATTGCCGGTGGCTTCGAAATCAATCTTTTGCAGCGGACCGTACTCGGTCGGCCGCGCGACGAAGGCGGTCTTCAGCCCGTAGCTCTGCGCGGCCTTCAGGTCGTAATTATGCGCGGCGACCATCATCACCTCTTCCGGCTTGAGGCAAAGCAGTCGCGCGGCGCCGAGATAGGTCTCGGGATCGGGCTTGTAGTGCTCGAACAGCTCCGCCGACATGATGAGGTCCCAGGGGAGCCCTGCAAACTTCGCCATGTTGGTGAGGAGCGCGACGTTGCCGTTCGACAGCGGCGAGATCACGAACTTCGTCTTCAGCCGAGTCAGGCCGGCGACACTGTCGGGCCACGGATGCAGGCGGTGCCAGCCTTTGGTGAGGTGATCGAGATCGGATTCGGTGAGACCCTTGATCTGGAACTTCTCGACCAGCTTTTCCAGCGAGCGGCGGTGCAGATCGTCGAGCATGACGTAGCCGTGCTGCGGGTTCTTGCGCACCTCGTCCATCGAGGCCGAATAGACCGCGCGCCAGCCGTCAACCAAAGCGGTCCAGTCGGCGCTGATGCCGCGGCCCTTCCCCCACCACGTGAAGTCGGTAATCAGGCTGGTGCGCCAGTCGACGACCGTGCCGAACACGTCGAAGACGAGGGCTTTGACGGCGGAGAGATCGGGCATGTGCGTTTCTCTCTATATTGTTTCTTCTTGGTCATTCCGGGATGCGCGTCAGGCGCAGGCCCGGAATGACGGCAGTTGCATTGCTTAGTCGAGGTGGAATTTCGCGAGCTCGCGATGCTCGGCCTTGATGTAGCGCACGGTGCCGGTCACCGAGCGCATCACCACCGTCTCGGTCTCGATCACGCCGTCCTTGCGGAATTTTACGCCCGAGAGGAGCGAGCCCGTGGTGACGCCGGTGGCGGCGAACAGGCAGTCGCCGCGCGCCATGTCCTCGATGCCGTAGATCATCTTGGGATCGTTGACGCCCATCTTGGCAGCGCGCTCGCGCTTCTCGTCGGAATCCAGGATCAGGCGGCACTGCATCTGGCCGCCGATGCAGCGCAGCGCCACGGCCGCAAGCACGCCTTCCGGCGCGCCGCCGGTGCCGAGATACATGTCGACGCCGGTGTTATCAGGATCGGCGCAATGGATCACGCCGGCGACGTCGCCGTCGGTGATGAGGCGCACGGCAGCACCCGTCGAGCGCACACTCTCAATGATGCTGGCATGGCGCGGACGATCGAGCACGAGCACGGTGATCCCGGCCGCTGTGACGCCCTTGGCCTTGGCGAGGCGGTGAACGTTTTCGGCGGGCGAGGCATCGAGCTCGACGACGCCCTTGGCGTAGCCGGGGCCAATCGCAAGCTTCTGCATATAGACGTCGGGGGCGTGCAGCAGCGTGCCGCCATCGGCCATTGCCATGGTGGCAATCGAGCCCGGCATGTTCTTGGCGCACAGCGTTGTGCCTTCGAGCGGGTCGACGGCGATGTCGACCTCCGGGCCCGTGTTCATGCCAACCTTCTCGCCAATGAAGAGCATCGGCGCCTCGTCGCGCTCGCCTTCGCCGATCACGATGGTGCCCTGGATCGGCAGCTTGTTGAGCTCGCGCCGCATGGCGTCGACGGCGGCCTGGTCGGCAGGCTTCTCCTGCCCGTGCCCGCGCAGCCGCGCCGAGGACACCGCCGCCCGCTCCGTCACGCGCACGATCTCCAGCGTGAGAATGCGCTCGAGCAAGGCTTGCGGCGGGACTGAAATATGGGTCGACATCGGCTAACTCCTTCGAAACAGTTTGGGACGGAAATCTCCGCCCGCATCAACTCGTAACACCCACAGTTCGTTCGAACCGTGTCATTGCACGCTCAGTTCTTCTCGATCCGGATCACCTGCGGCCGTCCGCTGATCACCTTGTCCTTCTGCACGGCGGCGAGCGCGCGGCGTACCGCGTCCTCGTGCGTGGCATAGGTGATCAGGATGACGGGCACGGGCACCGCCTTGCCATCTGCCGGCGCAGCGCCGCCATTGGGATGACGCTGCACGATCGACTCGATCGAAATCTTCTGCTCGGCGAGCCGGGTCGCGATCGCAGCCGCAGTGCCGGGGAAATCACGCGCCAAGAGACGGATGTAGTAGCCGCCCTCGTGACGCTCCATCGGCGCCTTCTTGGTGTCGCGCAAATGCGAGATCGGCCGGCCGAACGGATTGGCGCGGATGCCGCGCGCAACATCCGCGATGTCGGCGACGACGGCGGATGCGGTTGCAGCACCGCCCGCGCCGGGGCCGACCAGCGTGATCGGCGGAATGCCCTCGCCATCGATCGTGACCGCATTGGTGACACCCATCGCCTGCGCGATCGAGGAGGATTTTGGAACCATGGTCGGATGCACGCGCTGCTCGATGCCCTTGGCGGTGCGCACGGCAACGCCGAGCAGCTTGAGCCGGTAACCGAGATCGTCAGCGGCGCGCAGATCTTCCGGCGCGATGGAGGAGATACCTTCGACATACACCGCGCTTTGAGCAACTTTCGTGCCGAAAGCGAGGCTGGCGAGAATGGCCAGCTTTTGCGCGGTGTCGTGGCCATCGACGTCGAAGGACGGGTTGGCCTCGGCATAGCCGAGCCGCTGCGCATCCTTGAGGCATTCGGCGAAGGACAGGCCCTCCTGCTCCATCCGGGTCAGGATGTAATTGCAGGTGCCGTTGAGGATGCCATAGACGCGATTGATGCCGGTTCCGGCAAGACCCTCGCGTAACGTTTTGATGACGGGGATCGCAGCACCGACCGCTGCCTCGAAATTCAGCGCACCGCCGTGCTTTTCGGCGGCCCTGGCAAGCTTCAGACCGTGCTTGGCCAGTAGCGCCTTATTGGCGGTGACGACCGATTTGCCGGCGTTGAGCGCGGCTTCAACTGCCGACAGCGCGGGATCGCCGGCGCCGCCCATCAATTCGACGAAGCAGTCGATCCCGGGATGCGTGGCCAGCGCCATCGGATCCTTGACCCATTCGACGCCGCGCAGATCGACGCTGCGCTTTTTGGCCTTCGAGCGCGCGGTGACGGCGACGACGCGAATTGCCCGGCCGCTGCGGCCGGCAAGCACGCGGCTTTGCGTTTCAATCAGACGGACAACTTCGGCACCCACGGTGCCGAGCCCCGCTATGCCCACTTTCAGGGGTGCGACCATGATGCTTTAGTGAACCTGCAGAAGAGAATTAGCGCCGGTTGGCGAGCGGAACGACGTTGTGCAACGTTTCGATGCCGCTTTCAAGGAAGCGGCGCACGCCGCGCGCGGCCTGCCTGATCCGTTGCTCGTTTTCCACCATGGCGATGCGGACATATCCTTCACCATGCTCGCCGAAGCCAACGCCGGGCGAGACCACGACGCCGGATTTCTCCACCATCAGGGTCGCGAACTGCATGCTGCCGACGCTGCGGAAGGCCTCCGGCAGCGGCGCCCAGGCGAACATCGAGGCATCCGGCGGTGGAATGTCCCAGCCGGCGCGGCCGAACGATTCCACCAGCGCTTCGCGGCGCTTGCGGTAGGTGTCGCGCATCTCCTTGATGCAATCGTCGGGGCCGTTCAGCGCGGCGGTCGCGGCGACCTGCACCGGCGTGAAGGCGCCATAGTCGAGATAGGATTTGACGCGGGCGAGCGCTGCAATGACGCGGTCATTGCCGACGGCAAAGCCCATGCGCCAGCCAGCCATCGAATAGGTCTTCGACATCGAGGTGAACTCGACGGTGACGTCGATCGCGCCGGGCACCTGGAGCACCGAGGGCGGCGGGTTGCTCTCGTCGAAATAGACCTCGGCATAGGCGAGATCGGACAGGATCAGGATCTCGTGCTTCTTCGCGAACGCAACGAGATCCTTGTAGAAGTCGAGGCTCGCGACATAGGCGGTCGGGTTCGAGGGATAGCAGACGACGATCGCCAGCGGCTTCGGGATCGAGTGCACGATCGCCCGCTCCACCGCCTCGAAGAACTCTGGCGTCGGCTCCGAGGGCACCGAGCGGATCACGCCGCCCGCCATCAAAAAGCCGAAGGCGTGAATCGGGTAGCTCGGGTTCGGGCAGAGGATGACATCACCCGGCGCGGTGATCGCCTGGGCCACGTTGGCAAAGCCCTCCTTGGAGCCGAGCGTCGCCACCACCTGAGTGTCGGGGTTGAGCTTCACGCCGAAGCGGCGCTCGTAATAGGCGGCCTGGGCCCGGCGCAGGCCTGGGATGCCGCGGGAGGCCGAGTAGCGGTCGGTGCGCGGCTTGCCCAGCGTCTCCTTCAGCTTCTCCAGCACATGGGCCGGCGCCGGCAGGTCCGGATTGCCCATGCCGAGGTCGATGATGTCGGCCCCGGCATTCCGCGCGGCCGCCTTGGCCCGGTTGACCTGCTCGAACACGTAAGGCGGAAGGCGGCGGATGCGGTAAAACTCGTCCATGGCTCTCTGGGCTCCGGGCAACCGGTCAGGACAGAATCGACAGGCTACGACGCCCGTCTGAAAGGCGCCCGCCCCTTGCGTAAAAATCGCTCAAAATCAATTACTTGGAGCGAATTTCGGCGACAAGGGCTGAACACCTTCGCCCTGACTCTCGGCTGAACTGAGGTCTTTTTAGCACGGAGTGGCGGGGGCGCCAGCGATTACCTTGCACCGCGCTACTTCGCATCCTTGGCGGCGACGGACTGGCGGTCGCGCGCGGCGGCAAGCTCGGCTTCGATCTTGGCGCGCTGGTCCGGCGGGATGACCGCTTGATCACGATCGGGCGGCAGATCGTGCACCGGAAGGTAGCTGCCGGGCTCCCTGGGATGGGCCTGCCCGTCGGTGGGCGTGTAGTCAGCCAGCTGACTCGAGCAGCCACCCAAGGCAAGCGCCGCTATCAGCAACGCGCCACAGATCGGCAGCGACTTTTGCAGGTCCCTCAACGCCAACACTTGGGAAATCCCCACCTCGTCCCAAAGCAAGCCGCCGGAGACTAACCCGACAACCTGCCCAAGCTCAAACCATTGCTGCCCACAAATGGTACGAGCGAGAATACTTCCAAGGCCCACTGGTCCAAGACGTGCCTTCTGATTGTGACAAAACCAAGGGCTCTGTCGCAGTGCAGCACATCTTGCAGCGTGTTTAGCGCCAAAAATGCGAGCTTCGCGGTGACGAATACGGAATGAATCGTTACTGTTCTGCTCATGAGTACCGCCACGACCGATACGCCCAAACCCGAGACGAAGTTCGATGCGAACGCCTTCGCGATGAATGTCGCGCAGGCGATGGAGAGCGGCGGCAAGGCGCTCGCCGCGTATCTGAAGCCGCGCGAGAGCGGCGAGGTGCAGGACCGCCCGCCGGCCGAGCTGACGGAAGTGGTCAAGACCTTCACCTCGGTCGCCGAATACTGGCTGTCGGACCAAACGCGTTCATCGGACCTCCAGACCAAGCTCGCCAAGGACTATCTCGACCTCTGGGGCTCGGCGGCGCGCCGCATGGCCGGCCAGGACGCCGCACCTGCGATCGCGCCCTCGCCGCGCGACAAGCGCTTTGCCGATCCGGAATGGAAGTCGAACCAGTTCTTCGATTTCATGATGCAGCTCTATCTGCTCACGACCAAATTTGCGCAGGAGCTGGTGCACGATGCCGAAGGGCTCGATCCGCAGACCCGCCGCAAGGCCGAGTTCTACGTCCAGCAGCTCACCAACGCGATCTCGCCGTCGAACTTTGTGCTGACCAATCCGGAAGTGCTGCGTGCGACGGTCGCGAGCAACGGCGAAAATCTCGCGCGTGGCCTGAAGATGCTGGCCGAGGACATCGCGGCCGGCAAGGGCACGCTGAAGATCCGCCAGTCCAACCCGGACAATCTCGTCGTCGGCGTCAACATGGCGACGACGCCGGGCAAGGTGATCTACCAGAACGAGATGATGCAGCTGATCCAGTATTCTCCGACCACGGAGAACGTGCTGCGCACGCCGCTGCTGATCATCCCGCCCTGGATCAACAAGTTCTATATCCTCGATCTCAAGCCGGAGAAATCCTACATCAAATGGTGCGTCGACCAGGGCGTCACCGTGTTCGTGATCTCATGGGTCAATCCTGACAAGCGGCTCAGCGGCAAAAGCTGGGAAGACTACATGAAGGAAGGCGTGTTGACGGCGATGGACGTCATCGAGCGCGCCACCGGCGAATTGAAGGTGCACACCGCCGGCTATTGCGTCGGCGGCACCATGCTCGCGACCACGCTGGCCTGGCTCGCCGAGAAGCGCCGCCAGCGGGTGGCGTCGGCGACGTTCTTTGCCGCGCAGGTCGACTTCACCCATGCCGGCGATTTGCTGGTGTTCGTCGACGAGGACCAGATCGCAGCGCTCGAGCAGGACATGAAGACGGCCGGCGTGCTCGAAGGCTCCAAGATGGCGATGGCCTTCAACATGCTGCGCTCCAACGATCTGATCTGGTCCTATGTCGTCAGCAATTATCTGAAGGGCCAGCAGCCGAGCGCGTTCGACCTGTTGCACTGGAATTCGGATGCGACGCGGATGACCGCGTCGAACCATTCCTATTATCTGCGCAACTGCTATCTGGAGAACCGGCTGTCGACCGGCACGATGGTGCTCGACAACACCCTGCTCGACCTCTCCAAGGTCATGGTGCCCGTCTACAACCTCGCCACCCGCGAGGACCACATCGCACCGGCCGAGTCGGTGCTGTACGGCTCGCAGTTCTTCGGCGGGCCGGTGAAATACGTGCTGTCCGGCTCGGGCCACATCGCCGGCGTCGTCAATCCGCCGGCCTCGAACAAGTACCAGTACTGGACCAACGACAACATCAAGGACGTCACCGTTGCGGACTGGCTGAAGGGCGCGGTCGAACACAAAGGCTCATGGTGGCCGAACTGGCGCGAATGGCTGGGCACGCTCGATCCGGAGGAAGTCCCGGCGCGCGTGGTCGGCAGCGAAGCCCTGCCCCCGATCGAGGACGCGCCCGGCAGCTATGTCAGGGTTCGTGCATAGCGCAATGGCGCGCGCTTTCATATAAGCTCACGACATCTAAGCTCACGAGATGGATTTTGGAGGGGACCGGACTATGACGCGTGAATTGTTCTGGCTGACGTGCACGGTGATCCTGACCGGGATCCTCTGGATTCCCTACACCATCAACCGCTGCCAGGTGCGCGGGCTCGGTGGCGCGATGGCCAACCCCTCACGCGCAGACAAGCCGCAAGCCGAATGGGCGAACCGGCTGATGTTCGCGCATGACAATGCGGTCGAGAACCTCGTGCTGTTCGCGCCGCTGGTGCTGATCCTGAACGCGATCGACTATTCCTCGAAATGGACCGTGCTCGCCTGCGCCGTCTATTTCTGGTCACGCGTCGCGCATCTGATCGTCTATGCGCTGGGGGTCCCGGTGTTCCGCACGCTGGCCTTCACCGTCGGATTCATCGCGCAAGCCGTGCTGGCGGTGGCGATCTTCAAGGTGGTCTAGAGATCAGGCCCCAGCCTTGCGAACGACGAGATTCAGCATGTTGGCTGGTGTCTGATCAAAACTCTGGATCACAGAGGTCTCCGACGTCAGCGTGAGCCACGGCCCCGCGCTGGCGTAGGTCGCCTCAAGCCACTCGGGCGATACGTAGCTGTAGTACCGTCCGAGGCTGTCGCGCCCATCGTCCTCGCCCATCTTGTAGCTGGCGTAAAACACGCCTGACGGTTTGAGCGCGCGATGAATCCTTCCGAGGATGCCGGCGAGTTCGTCTCGCGGCACGTGCAGCAGACAGGCACTCGCCCAGACGCCGTCATAGGCCTCTTCCGCGTCCAGTTGATCGAACCGCATCGCCTCGACGGGATGACCGAGCCGTCGTGACGCGATCTCCGCCATCTCCGGCGAGCCATCGGTCGCGCGCACCGAAAAACCTTCGGCCAGCATCACCGCCGAATGATTGCCGGCACCGCAGCCGAGCTCGAGGATCGCGCCGCCTGGTGACAGCAGGGCGAGAAAACCCCGCAGCCGCGTCGATGGCGCCTTCGCCCAGTCCGCGTAAGACTGGGCGTTCTGCCGATAGAATTGCAGAGTGGTCTCGTCCATGCGGTCACTCGCTCCCGGAGGCGCTACCTCCTACTCCTCCGGCAATCCCAGCATCAGCCGCATGTTCTGCACGGCCGCACCCGAGGCGCCCTTGCCGAGATTGTCCAGCCGCGCGACCAGCACCGCCTGATGATATTTGTCGCTGGCGAAGACATAGAGCTCGAGCATGTTGGTCTCGTTGAGCGCCTCCGGCTCGAGCTTGCCGCCCTCGCTCTGAAGCGGCATCACCGAGACGTATTTCGAGCCGGCGTAGCGCTTGGCTAGCGCGGCTTGCAGGTCAGCACCGCTCGGCTTGCCCGGCAGCGCGTCGAGCTGGAGCGGAATCGACACCAGCATGCCCTGCCGGTAATTGCCGACCGAGGGGATGAAGATCGGCCGCCGCGTCAGGTTGGAGTAGAGCTGCATCTCCGGCAGGTGCTTGTGCTCGAAACCGAGGCCGTAGAGCTCGAAGGACGGCGCGCTGCCGTCTTCAAAACTCGCGATCATCGACTTGCCGCCCCCGGAATAGCCGCTCACCGCGTTCACAGTGACGGGATAGTCAGCCGGCAACAGGCCGGCATCGACGATCGGCCGCAGCAGCGCGATCGCGCCGGTCGGATAGCAGCCGGGATTGGAGACCTTCTTCGCGGCCTTGATCTTGCCGGCCTGGTCCGGCGTCAGCTCGGCAAAGCCATAGGCCCAATCCGGCGCGACCCGGTAGGCGGTGGAGGCGTCCAGCACCTTCGGCCCCGAAGCGCCCATGCTGTCGACCAGCGCGACGGTTTCCTTCGCGGCATCGTCAGGCAGGCAGAGGATGACGAGATCGACCTCCTCCATCAGCGCCTTCTTGGCAGCGGGGTCCTTGCGCTTGTCGTCGGGAAGCGTCTTCACCACGACGTCGCTCTGGAGCTTGAGCCGCTCGTTGATGCCGAGCCCGGTCGTGCCCGAGCCGCCGTCGACGAACACGGTGGCGGGCTTCTTCATTGCGCCAGTGGTCGGGGCCTGTTTGGTGTCGACGAGACTGGTTTCAGAAAGACTCATGGCACGCTCCTTTCGAGCTTGTTGGTGTCACCGCCGGCACCTCGCCTTACGGAAACAGCGCGATCTGCTCCAGCCCCGCGGTTTCAGGAAATCCGAACATCAGGTTCATGTTCTGAATCGCCTGACCGGCCGAGCCCTTCACCAGATTGTCGAGCGTCGAAAGCACGATCGCCCGATCCTTGATGCGGTCGGCAACGACGCCGATCTGAACGTAGTTGGAGCCGCGTACGTTCTGCGTCTGCGGCAGCACGCCCTTTTTGGCGACATGCACGAACGGCTCGTTGGCGTACGCTTTCTGCAGCGCCGCCCGCAGATCGTCGGGCGTTGCACCGTTGAGCTTGACGTAGGAGGTGCAGAATTCGCCCCGCGCCATCGGAATCAGATGCGGCGTGAAATTCACCGTCACCGCTGAGCCCGCCGCGAGGCTGATTTCCTGCTCGATTTCGGGCGCGTGCCGGTGAGTGCCGACCGAATAAGGCGACAGCCCCTCGCCCGCTTCGCTGAACAGCGTACTCTGCTTCAGCCCGCGGCCGGCGCCGGTGAGGCCTGATTTCGCGTCGATGATGATGTCGTCAACGTCGATCAGCCTGGCCTTCGCCAGCGGAACCAGCGCCAGCAACACCGCCGTCGGATAGCAGCCGGGACAGGCGACCAGCCGGGCGGACGTGATCTTCTCCCGGTAGAATTCGGTCAACCCATAGACAGCCTCGCCTTGCAGTTCGAGCGCGCGATGCTCATGGCCGTACCACTGCGCATAGGTGTCCTTGTTGCGCAGCCGGAAATCCGCGGACATGTCGAGGATCTTGATCTTGGGATTGGCCTTGAGCACGGCCGCGATGATCTCCTGCGTGGTGCCGTGCGGCAGCCCGCAGAGCACCGCGTCGAGCTTGGTCCAGTCGACCTTTTCCCATTCCACGAGTTTTGGCAGGTCGAGCATGAAGAAATGCGGAAACACTTCGCTCATGGCCTTGCCCGCATGGGTGTTGGCGGTGAGCGCCGTGATCTCGGCATTCGGATGCCGCGCCAGCAGGCGCACCGCGTCGGCTCCGGTGTAGCCGGACGCACCGAGAATGCCGATCTTCTTCTTCATGCTCATCACACGCCCCCTTCAGGCGTAATCGCTTGCTGTGTTTGTACCGTGTCTGTTGCGAAGGCCAACGGTCTCGCTTCGCGCATCAGGCCTGCGATCGTGCGCGAGGCCGGATCCGCCTGTGCGCCAAGCGCATTGGCGATCGCCGCATAGTCGGCGTCGGACTTGTGCTGGTTGAGCTTGAAGCTGCCTTCGACCTCTTCAACCGTCATGACCAGACCCACGATCGCCTTCTTCATCGCCTCGAGCCGGCCCGCCGTCATCTTGGCCGACGTCCACGGCTTCTTGGGCAGCAGCCAGTTCTCGAACTTGTCGCTGAGCGTATCGATTTGCACCGCCAGCTCACTGTCCGACAACAACCGCACCGGTCCGGTTAGATGGACCGACTGGTAGAGCCAGGTCGGCACCTGATCCGGCGAGACGTACCAGTCCGGCGAGACATAGGCATCGGGGCCGTTGACCGCGAGCAGCCAGGAACTCGTCCCGTCCGCAAGCTTTAGCAGCGGATTGTGACGGGCGGCATGAAAGGCGGCCTGCGGCGTGCCGTCATCCGCATAGGTCAAATAGAACGGCAACGGCGAGGCGACCGGCTTGTGGCCGTCGAAGGCGCACATGGTGCCGAAGCCGCGCTCTTCGGCGAATTTCAGGCTCGCGGCGCGGTCCGGCTTGAAAAAGGGTGGCGTGTACATCGTGGTCTCCTGCTCGGCCTTCTTGGGGGCCGCCGGATCAGATCGCGCTGACAGGAGAGAGAATGCCGCGGATCGGATCCAGCGGCAAAGACGATGATCTCAAACGCGATCGACCGCCCGAACCGCTAAAGAGCGGCGGCGGCGACGGGCGAACAGAATGGTCGCGGCGTTGATCATGGTGCGCGGCTATTAAGGCCATATCGGCCCGACGTCAAGGTTTTGGAGCTGTCATTCCGGGCCACCGCAGCCTTGCGGTCACTACCATCTGGCCAGCCCGAGATGCCTGAAGAATGTCTCCCAGAAGGCCCCACCGCGGTTCAGCTCATACAGATGAGCGCCTGCTTGCTCGTTTCCACGAGCCGACGCCTTGCTGTACCAATTGATCGCCTGCTGGGTATCCTTCGGCACGCCCGTGCCACTCTCATAGGCCCACCCCAAATTGTATTGGGCCCAACCGTCGTTCTGATCTGCGGCCTTGCGCAGCAGGGATATGCCCTTGGCAAGATCCTGCGGCACGCCTTCGCCTTTGATGTGCAAGAGGCCGAGACCCGTCTGCGCGTACGTCGAGCCCTGCTCGGCCGCCTTCGAAAAGAGATCGAACGCCAGGGCAAAGTCCTGGGGAACGCCGCGTCCGTCCCGGTACATGGCCGCAAGCCGGGTCTGACTGTAGGCGTTGCCCTGATCCGCGGCCTTGCCGTACCAGTCGGCCGCCTGCTTCTCGTCGCGAGCCGTCCCTGTGCCAATCTCGTAGAGGTAAGCCAGTTGCTCCTGGCTGTAGACATCGCCCTGTTCGGCGGAGAGACGAAACCATTTGACCGCCTCGGCTCCGTTGCGCTTCGTTCCACTTCCGTCCCGATACATCGCGCCCAAATAGGACTGCGCGCGTGCATTGCCGATTTCGGCCAGCGGCTTCAACCGCTCCATCGCGCGTTGGAAATCATGCGCAAGATAAGCGTTCGCGCCGTCGGTGAAATCGGCACTGACCTC
Source organism: Bradyrhizobium sp. OK095 (assembly GCF_900109945.1). Taxonomy (GTDB): domain Bacteria; phylum Pseudomonadota; class Alphaproteobacteria; order Rhizobiales; family Xanthobacteraceae; genus Bradyrhizobium. Next base: position 101,247 of record NZ_FOBX01000017.1, on the reverse strand, counting down.
GACGACCGAGGCTGCTCCCTTCGGGGTCAGGCCGATCGGCCCGTACCTGAACTCATCGAGCTTATCAAACCCCTTGTCGATCGCGGAGGCAAACTCCGCGGGGCAGACCGGTGCGTCGAGCGTTAGGCGAAGAAGCGCATTGGAGCGAATAATTCGGCCATCGACGGCGATGGTGCCACTCACCTCGATCCGGCCGTGGACGGCTCCGTAACCCGTCCTGCCTTCGAACGTCGCCGAATAGGCGATCGGTGCTGGTTTCTCGTAGAAGAAGGTGTTTTCCGGAACCGTGAGTGAAGCGACCTCGCGGTATTCCATCGGTCGGCAAACAAAAGGCCGTCCAGTCGTCTGGCGTGCAGCCAACCGCAGGAGCGATCGCCTCGGATCAGTCAAAGGCAACATTCTGACGTGCATGGGCCGGTCCAGATCGATAGGCTTGCTGATCTGAAACGTTGATGTGATCGCGTAATCGTCTGTCAGCTCGCGCGGATTTGGATAAGTGTAATCACCGGCGCCAGTCAGGCCGGCCTGCTCGATCAGCGTCCTGGCGGCCATGCGTCGGTCTGCATCATCCAGTCCCTGCGCGAGCACGCGCCCCAGTTGCGCGCCGACGCTGGTCCCGGACAGGATCGACCGGGCTTCGCGTTTGCCATCATTGCCGAGGACGTAGTCCGTTTCCGCGGCCAGCCGGAAGCGCTCCGGTCCAGCCATAGGGATGCGGCCCAAAGCGCCCTTGTCGATGTTGAGAACCGGCTTGCCCGCGAGGTTCGGCGGCAGGGAGCCGAAGGCGAACAGCGAAGCGGTCGGATCGAGATATTGATCGATCTCCGGGACATAGGCGATCGCGTGGTCGAAATTCGGCGTGGCGACTTCGGTGAGCGTGTACCTCGCGTCCGAGTTCACCGCGACCAGATTGGCCTCAATGCCCTGGGCAGCAAGCAATGCCTTGAACAGCGTCGCATGCGCCTTGCAATCGCCGTAGCGCGACGCAAGCACCGCCGAAGCGGGCTGCGAGGTCCAGCCGCCGTCCTCAAGTCCAATCCCGACGTAGCGGATGTTTCGGGCCACCCAATTGTAAATGCGCTCGACTTTCGCGCGCGTGCCGATCGCATCGCCCGCAATCTCCCGCGACAGGCGCGTCAGCTTCTCATCCGGCCGCGCCATGGGCGCATTGCGTGCGTTCAGCATCGCCGCGAAAGCGGAATAGTCGGCGAACGTGCTCACCTCGAAACGCTCGGCACCCGCGAGAGTCTCATCGTCGATCTGGCGCGGTCTGGGCGCGTCTTGCTTGAAACGCACGCGATGGACGATTCGGTCGTTCACCCTCTCTTCACGGTGTTCGACATTGCGCAACGCGATCCGCAGCGGCCTTGATGCCGGTCCATCAACGGTAAGTTCGAGCAATTCGGGAGGCTGGCTCGCCGGCTCGCTCCAGGAGCGCGCAAATTCACCTGGAAATCTCGGTTGCTTCGCCTTGTAGACCAGACGCCCGCGGATACTGTCGCCGGGAGCAACATGCGGATAGGCGATGATCCTGTCGCGAACCTCGTCGAAATAGGGCGAGGAGGAATCTGTCGAAGCCGGTTGATCGCGGATGGCGCGCTCGTCGACCTCGACCACGCTGCCATCGGCCTTGAGAGTGGCAAGCGCCATCGACGACAAATCGTCAAAATAACTGTTGTACTGAAAGCTCTGCTGCGCGATCGCCTCGGCGCCCTTCTCGTCGAGCGCCTTGATTTCGAACTCGATGACCTCTGTACTCAGCCCCTTCTCATCGAATGTAACGGCGTAGCGCGCCACCGTTCGCCGCCAGCCCGGATCGACCCAGGCGGGCCGATCGGCGTCGGATGATTCTGCGGCATACGATTTGATGCATGGCGACGAGAGGAGCAACGCCACCAGGAAAGCTGAAGAAACGCGTACGATCATATGTTGACGCCCGGCCCCTAGGTCGGGAACTCAACTAACAGGCGAAACTTACCAGCCGCACTCTCGAAAAGAACGTCTTTTAAGTTTCTTCCGCGTCTTGGAGCTCAAGGCCTTGGAGCTCAAGGTCTTGGAGCTCAAGGTCTTGGAGCTCAAGGCCGTCCCGGGCACGCTCACACCACCCGCCAGATCCATTCCATGATCTTCGCGATCACGTCGCCGAACAGCAGGAGCGCCGCCGACCAGACCAGCGCCGAGACAAAATTGGCGGCCTGGAAGCTCCAATAAGGCATCTCGAAAATGCCGGCGGCGAGAGGCACGGAAGCGCGCAAGGGGCCGAAGAAGCGGCCGATGAAGATGCTGGGGACGCCCCAGCTCCGCACGAAGGCCTCACCCCTGGGAAGCAGTTCCGGATAGCGCGAGAGCGGCCACATCTGGGCGACCTGCTCCTTGTAGCGGTAGCCGAACCAATATGAGACCCAGTCGCCGAGCGCAGCCCCGATCCCGCCGGCAATCCAGACCGGATAGAAGCTGATGCCGCTGGCGCCGATCAGCGCGCCGATCGCCACCAGCGCGCCCCAGGCCGGGATCAAGAGCGAGATAAAAGCCAGCGACTCCCCGAAAGCCAGCAGGAACACGATCGGAGCGGCCCAGGCCTGGTGAGCGCGCACAAAGTCGGCCAGCGCGTGCGCATACTGCTCCATTCCAGATAGCCTTCCCGCCCCGTCACAGGTTCCACTCGATCGAAAAGACTGGTAGGCCGAGGGCTCGCGTGACATCAAGTCACAAAGCCCGGCCCAGGCCGGACCGAGACGTCAATTTGCCGGGAATTGCTGAGCCTGCGGCGTAAAATCGCCGGGATTGGCTCCCAACCACACCACCCGGTCTGCCGTGCTGTGACCTTTCCAGGCGAGCCGTGGCATAGTCGGCTTAACCGATTCGCCGCCTCTACGGCCCTCAAAGTGCATCAAGATACATGTCCAAACAATTGAAACCAAAAACAAAAGACGATTTTTTCGGTGGCGACGAGCCGAAACCCCGCACGCCCGCCAAGACGACTTCGCGCGCGGGCGGCGCGGAGGACAACTACACGGCGGCCGACATTGAGGTGCTCGAAGGCCTGGAACCGGTCCGGCGCCGGCCCGGCATGTATATCGGCGGCACTGACGAGAAGGCGCTGCATCATCTCTTCGCCGAAGTCATCGACAATTCGATGGACGAGGCGCTCGCGGGACACGCGACCTTCATCGGGGTCGAGCTCAGCGCCGACGGGTTCCTGACCGTCACCGACAACGGCCGCGGCATTCCGGTTGATCCGCATCCGAAGTTTCCGAAGAAATCGGCGCTCGAAGTCATCATGTGCACGCTGCATTCGGGCGGCAAGTTCGACAGCAAGGTCTATGAGACCTCCGGCGGCCTGCACGGCGTCGGCATCTCCGTGGTGAACGCCCTCTCCTCGCTGCTCGAGGTCGAGGTCGCGCGCAGCCAGCAACTGTACCGCATGACGTTCGAGCGCGGCCATCCGAAGGGCAAGCTCGAGAATCTCGGCAAGATCAACAACCGCCGCGGCACGCGCGTGCGCTTCAAGCCCGACACCGACATCTTCGGCGCCAAGGCCGCGTTCAAGCCGCAGCGCCTGTTCAAGATGACGCGCTCGAAGGCGTATCTGTTCGGCGGCGTCGAGATCCGCTGGAACTGCGCGCCCGAACTGCTCAAGGGCGTCGAGGACGTGCCGGCGGAGGCGACGTTCCATTTCCCCGGCGGCCTCAAGGATTATCTGGCGGCAGCGATCCACGCCGACACGCTGGTGCATCCCGACATCTTCTCCGGCAAGTCGGGCCGCAATGGCGCACACGGCGCCTGCGAATGGGCCGTGGCCTGGACCGCCGATGCCGACGGCTTCCTGTCGTCCTACACCAACACCGTGCCGACGCCGGATGGTGGTACGCACGAATCCGGCTTGCGCAGCGCGCTGTTGCGCGGCCTGAAGGATCACGCCGAGCGCGTAGGCCAAGGCAAGCGTGCGGCCTCGATCACCTCTGAAGACGTGATGGTCGGCGCGGCCGTGATGCTCTCGGTGTTCGTGCGCGAGCCTGAATTCCAGGGCCAGACCAAGGATCGTCTCGCCACGGCGGAAGCACAGCGCATCGTCGAGCAGGCGATGAAGGATCCGTTCGACCATTGGCTGTCGGGCAATCCGAACATGGCCAACCGGCTGCTCGACTTCGTGGTCGATCGTGCCGAGGAGCGCCTGCGCCGCCGCCAGGAAAAGGAAACCGCGCGCAAGACCGCCGGCAAGAAGCTGCGCCTGCCCGGCAAGCTCGCCGACTGCAGCGATGCGGGTTTGGAGGGCTCAGAACTCTTCATCGTCGAAGGCGACTCGGCCGGCGGCAGCGCCAAGCAGGCGCGCGACCGCAAGACACAGGCCGTGCTGCCGCTGCGCGGCAAGATCCTCAACGTTGCCTCCGCGGGCAAGGACAAGCTGACGGCGAACGCCCAGCTCGCCGACCTCGTGCAGGCGATCGGTTGCGGCATGCTCGCGCAGTATCGCGAAGAGGATCTGCGCTATCAGCGCGTCATCATCATGACCGACGCCGATGTCGACGGCGCCCACATCGCTTCGCTGCTGATCACGTTCTTCTATCGGCAAATGCGGCCGCTGATCGACCAGGGCCATCTCTTCCTCGCGGTGCCCCCGCTCTACAAGCTGACCCACGGCACCAAGTCGATCTACGCCCGCGACGACGCGCACAAGGCGGCGCTGATCAAGAGCGAGTTCAACGCCAACGCCAAGGTCGAGGTGAACCGCTTCAAAGGCCTCGGCGAGATGATGCCGGCGCAACTCAAGGAAACCACCATGGATCCGCGCAAGCGGACCATGCTGAAGGTGGTGCTGCTCGCCGACGACCGCGACACCACTGCGGATTCGGTGGAACGGCTGATGGGCACCAAGGCCGAAGCGCGCTTCGCCTTCATCTCGGACAAGGCCGAGTTTGCCAACGACGATCTGCTCGACGTCTGAAGCCGCGCCCTCCGTCAAAAGCCCCGGCCCAAGTCCGGGGCTTTTTTCATTTGTGATGACGATTCGGCGTTTCCGGACGGCTAGGCCAACGACTCACCGAACCCAAGGCAGAGGCAGGATTGCCTCCATTTCAGACAAAGTCGGATTTGCTAACGAAACCTTACCTGAAAACCGGCATCAAAAATCGTCTCAACATATTGAATCTACGTTGATTTTTAAGATTCAAGCGATCGCGGCCAGAATCTCCACCGAGCGGCGTTTCCCGGCGACTGTGCCTGCCCTGCAACAGCATTTCGGTGGAAAGCGTCTATAGTCCGGGCATCAGATCACTAGGACTTCAGTGCGCTCGCGCCTGCCGGACCGACCAAAGCTTGGGGATTTCAACATGAAGAAGATTTTGCTCGCACTGACCGCGGTTGCCGCGATGACCGGTTCGGCCTCGGCGGCTGACCTCGCTGCCCGTCCCTACGTCAAGGCCCCGATGGCTGCTCCGGTTGCCAACTGGACTGGCTTCTACATCTTCGGTGGTGGCGGCGGCGGCATCCAGGCTTCGGACCAGACCATTCAGTCCACCGCGACCGGCACTCCGCTGACGATCGCTCAGCGCCAGGGCGCTTCGGGCTGGTTCGGCACCGTCGGTCTCGGCTACGACTGGCAGTTCAGCGGCACCTGGGTCGCCGGCGTGTTCGCTGACGGTCAGTTCGGCAGCATCAAGGGCACCGTTCAGGATCCGCTCAACGGCATCACCGGCAAGCAGAAGATGGAAGACTCCTGGGCCGCCGGCGTGCGCCTCGGCTGGCTGGTTGCTCCGAACGTTCTCTCCTACGTCAACGGCGGTTACTCGGGCGCTCACTTCGGCAGCACGAGCTTCACCAACCTGGCTGGCGTTCCGGTCGGCGTGCATCTCAACGGCTACAACCGCAACGGCTTCTTCATCGGCGGCGGCGTCGAGAACAACCTGAACATCTTCGGCATCCAGTCCCCCGGCTGGTTCATGAAGACCGAATACCGTTCGGCGTTCTACGGTTCGAAGACCCAGAGCGAACTGTTCGACGGCACCAACCTGCCGGTTGGCAACGACATCCGTGCCAACCACTGGAACCAGACGGTTTCGACCTCGCTGGTCTACCGCTTCAACTGGACCGGCCCGGTCGTCGCCAAGTACTGAGCTAAGCTGAACTCAACTTCAGACGTCAAAGCCCCGGCATCGCCCGGGGCTTTTTCGTTGTGCGATGCTTTAAGCGTGTGACGCTTGCCTTCAGCGCCCTGGCCGCCTCGGCCGCGCTGAGCTCGATATGCAGGCTCTGAAGGGGAGAGAAGCCGAACTGCGTCCGCGTTGATTCGTAGAGAGGGTTGAACAGCGCGGCCGCAGCCGTAATGCCCAGGACCACCTTGCGCACGGACATGCGTCCTCCCGCCAGTCCTGCATCCCCAGCCATTGTATCTGAACCGCAGCTACGGTTAGTCTGGCCGCAAGTTTTCGTGACCTGCGGCAATCGTTCAAGCCGTGGGCCGCGACAGAAGCAGACCTATGGGGAGGAATGCATGCGCAGATTTCTGCTGATCGCAGGCCTGTTTGCTCTCGTCGTCGGGCTGCTCTGGATCGGACAAGGCACGGGCACCGTTCCCTGGCCGCGATCGAGCTTCATGGTCAACCAGCTGCAATGGGCCGGCTATGGCGCAGCCATGGCCGGGTTCGGGCTGGTGCTGATCTGGCAGAGCAACCAATAAAAGAAACCAGGGAATACAAGCATGACATCCAGCAGGTTCGATCTTCGCGGCAAGGTCGCGATCGTCACAGGAGGTAATGGCGGCATCGGGCTCGGCCTGGCTCATGGCCTCGCAGACGCCGGCGCCGATATCGCCGTGGTCGGACGCAACGAAGCCAAATCGGCCGCGGCCGTCGCCGATCTCAAAGCGCGCGGCGTGAAGGCGATTGCCGTCACCACCGACGTGACCGACAAGGCCGCGATCGCCGCAATGGTCGAGCGTGTCGTTGGGGATCTCGGCCGTATCGACATCCTCATCAACAATGCGGGCATGAGCATCCGCAAGCCCCCGCACGAGCTCGAGCTCGACGAGTGGAACACTGTGATCAATACCAACCTCACCAGCGCCTTCCTGTGCTCTAAGCTGGCCTATCCGGCGCTGAAGGCGTCCGGCAACGGCAAGGTGATCAACATCGGCTCGATGATGTCGATCTTCGGCGCGAGCTTCGCCACCGCCTATGCGGCAAGCAAGGGCGGCATCGTGCAGTACACGCGCGCCTGCGCCAATGCCTGGGCACCCGACAACATCCAGGTCAACGCCATCCTGCCGGGCTGGATCGACACCGACCTCACCCGCGGCGCGCGCAAGCAGGTCGATGGATTGCACGAGCGCGTGCTGGCCCGCACGCCCGCAGGGCGCTGGGGCGACATCGACGACTTCGCGGGCATCGCGGTGTTTCTCGCCTCATCCGCTTCGAACTTCGTCACGGGCACCGCCATCCCCGTTGACGGCGGGTTCTCGGTGATGGCCTGACGCCGCCTTGCACGCGAAAACACTGCACGCAAAAAAGAAGCCCCGGCATTGCCGGGGCTTTTGAATTTGGCAGTGATCGTCTTTTTTTTGCAGCTTGGTCGTTTGTTGCTCAGTAGCGGGCGATGACCGGCGCGTCGAACTTGTAGCTCGCGCGCACGACGGCCCACTGGATGTCACGCGGCTTGGCATCGAAGGTGTAGTTACCCGAGGTGCCGCCGAGCTGATAGGTCTGCCCGCCGAAGGCCGCGTAGTTGTATTCGAGGCCAACGATCCAGTTGCGGGTGATGCCGTATTCCCAGCCCGCGCCGACGGTCCAGCCGTTGGCCCAGTGGGTCTGACCGCCCGAGCCCGTCGCCGGGGCGACGGTGTCGCTGACGTTGAGACGGTTGTTCACGCCGGCATAGCCGCCCTTGATGTAGAACAGATTGTTCTGCACGGCGAAGCCCGCACGACCGACGACGGTCGCGAGCACGTTGGCGCGCCAGGAGAACACGTCGTCAGCGGCACCGATGGTGGTGTTCACGACCGTGCCCTTGTTGTCGAGGCCGGAGATCGTGCCTTCCATGCCGAACACGTAGTTGTTGGCCTGCCAGTTGTAACCGATCTGGGCGCCGCCCATGATGCCCGACTTGCGCTGGCGGAAGCTGTCGCCGGGCGCGAGGTCGCCGAACGGCGCGCCGGTTCCGTTGTTGATGAACTGCTCGTTGGTCCAGGCGCCACCGATATGGCCGCCGACGTAGAAGCCGGTCCAGTTGAACAGCGGCTCGGCATAGGCCGGCGCCTTCGTGTAGCGCGCACCGAGATCGGCCGCGGAAGCAGCGCCGGTCGAAACCAGAGCGGTCGTGCAGGCGAAGGCGGCGATCAATTTGTTACGCATGGTACACCCCGTGTCCTTTGATGGATGCACGGTCACACGCAGTTCTTACTCAAATTTGAATCAAGAAAGTTAAGATGCCGGATTGGCGAGCATCACGCCGTGAATCCGTTTGCGCTGTTGCACGCACGCAACGCGCCGTGCGCGATTTAACGTGGCATTATCCCTACCGGATCGTTGCGCTACGATCCCGGCGCGGCCTTCGACTGCACATGCTCGGGCCGCACGCCAAGCGCAATGAGGCGCGCCGGAATGCCCTGGAGCCAGGGCAGCGCGGTGATGAGGCGCACGACCAGCGGCACCTTCAGCGGCCGGTCGCCGCCCTGCAAGGCGCCGCTGATGATGTTGTTCTGCACGATCACCTGCATGGCTTGCGTCATCTTCACCGGGAACTCGCGCCGGCGGCGCACGGCATCGAGCTCGTCCTCGGACGGGCAACCGTGCTGAAGCTTGTCGGCGAGCAGGTTCGCGGTGGCGACCGCATCCTGCACGGCGAGATTGACGCCGACACCGCCGACCGGCGACATCGCATGCGCGGCATCGCCAATACAAAGCAGACCCGGCCGCGTCCAGCGCTTGAGGCGGTTGATCGCGACGGTGAGCAGCTTGAAATCGTCAAAACTCTTCACGTCGACAATGCCGCTCTTCAGGATCGGCGCCATGCGCACGATGTCGTCGGTCAGCGCCTGCAATCCCCTCGCCTTCACCGCGTCGTATTGTCCCTTGTCGATGACATAGGCGCATTGCCAATAGTCGCCGCGGTCGAAGGTGATCATCATCTTGCCGGACTCGACGCGCGCGAACAGGTTCTCGGTCTCATCTGCTTTGCGGCCGACACGGAACCAGAGCACATCCATCGGCGCGCCGATCTCCTCGACCTCGAGACTGGCACACTCGCGCACGATCGAATGCCGGCCGTCGCAGGCAATGGTGAGATCGGCCTCGATGTCGACGATGCCATCCGGCGTCTTCGCGCGCACGCCGGCGATGGTCTCGCCGCGGCGGATCAGGTCGACGGCTTCCGTATTCATCATCACCTTCAGCGCAGCAAAGCGCTTGCCGGCCTCGCGCAGAAAATTCAGAAAATCCCATTGCGGCATGAAGGCGATGAACGGGTATTTGGTGTGGAGCCGGCTCAGATCGGCGATCCGCACCGGCGTGCCGCCGAACAGGCCGTCCATTTTTTGCAAGCGCTGATGCGGCAGCTTCAGGAAGCCGTCGATCAGGCCGAGCTCGTCCATCACCTGGAGCGTCGAGGGATGCACGGTGTCGCCGCGAAAGTCGCGGAAGAAATCCGCATGCTTCTCCAGCACCACGACGTCGATACCGGCACGCGCCAGGAGATAGCCGAGCATCATGCCGGCGGGCCCGCCGCCGACGATGCAGCATCGGGCTTTCAAGTAGGCTGCCTGCGGAGATCGCGGCGTATCGGGTTCCACGGCGGGGTCCTCATTTACGACTTAAGTTTTCTGTGCGGTGCAGCAAACAGTATTCATTTGCCGCAGTTGTGAATGGCCGTTAGCGTCGCCCAAGACTTCGATTGATTTCGGGAAATTGCGGTGCGGACGATCCTCATAGTGCTCGGCGTGTGGATTCTGATCAACGTGCTTTTCGTCGTGATCATGATTCCGCCGCGCAGGCCGCGGAGGCTGGATCCGCGGCGGACCGGCACGCTTGCATCGGTGCCGATCGACCAGAACGGTTATCCGTTCGAGGAGCAGGAGAAGCTCCTGCTGCGCCACGTCATCATCTCGATCGCGATGGGCGCGTTCTTTTCGCTGGCTCCGCCCTTGATGGAAGCCGTCGAGTCCCTTAGGCGCTTCATCAGGAAGCGCCTCGGGTAGCGAAGGCGCGCCCGGCACCTTCGCCCACACCGCTCAATTGTTGCTGCGGTTGGCCGTCCGAAAGCTCTTGACCTCCGACACGCTGCCGTCGCGATAAGTCAATTCGACCGACATGAATTGCGTGGTCGGCGGCAGCTTCTGGTAGAGCAGCATGCCGGCCGAAATCGCGGAGGGATCGCGGAGGTCGCAAGGCGGCAGTTTCAGCACCTTGTCCGGCATCGCCGTGTCGATACCGATGCGCACCTCGCGGATGGCACAGCGATACGACACCAGATGCGTGTAATAGACCAGCAACCCGTTGAACTCGCGATATGACAGCCAGCTCGTGGCGGTCATGTCGAGGATCTTGCGCTGGTCGCGGATCAACGCGGCCTCGGGATCGAACTTGATCGGAAACGGTCCCTGCATGTCGCCGGACTGATCGACAAAGCGGACCTCGATGGTGCCGGCCGCAGCGTCCGGCGGCAGTTCGATCGACGGGTTCGGCATCCGCTTGCGCGTGCGCGGATCGAGCGTGTCGATGAAACCGGTCTCGCGGAAATCGCCATTGCCGGCCATACGCCAGGAAATTCCGAGCGTCGGGTCGGCGAAGGAGAACACCACGCTCCAGCCGCCATTGTGGCGCGAGAAGCTCGCGATCGGCGCGTTGGTGGTTTCCTCTTTCGGCACGCGCGGCACCGAGACCGGCGGCAGCGCCGCGAGCTTCTGCGGCGGCGGATCGGCGGGACGCGCAGCGGTTGCGACGGCCGTGTCCTTGGCGACGCCGCTGAGGAAGACGTCGTCGACCATCTGGTCGAAATAGACCGGCACCTGCCTGTGCTTGACGGTGTCGGCCATCTCGCTGACGAGACGGCGGGTGCGTTGCGCCACCTGCACGAGGTTCTCGCCGGGCTGAAGCAATTCCTTGGCAAAAGTGCGCGTGAACACCGAATTGGGATTGGCGTCGTCGTTGGAGAGACGATCGAGCGCGGTCTGGCGGGGACCTGCCGAGAACACCGAGAACACGCCTTCGGGCAGTTGCACCATCGGTGCAAGCCCGCCGCCGCCTGAGACCGCGCGCGTGCCGGAACGTTCGAACGGATTGTTGCGGCAGGCGTCGAACACCAGGATCGAGGTCCGCGCCTTCTTGTTCTGGAGGCGCTCGACGATGCGGTCGGCGAGGATCGAGGCGTCGCGCACCAGCTCCTCCTGCCCTTCCGTCGCCGCCGGCACGTCGGTCGGCAGCAGATAGTTCTGGCCCGCGATTTCGAAGCCGTGGCCGGCGTAGAAGAAGAACGCGGTGTCGCCCGGCTCGATCGTCCTGTCGAAGGCGAGCAGCGTCTCGGAGAACTGCTGACGGTTCTGGTTCTCGGCGACCATCACCGAGAAGCCGAGCTGCTTCAGCGTGTCGCCCATGGTACGAGCGTCGTTGACGGCCTTGAGCAGTTTTGGGACGTTCCTGTAATCGTTGTTGCCGACGACGAGCGCGACGCGCTTCTCGGCATGCGCGGGAAACGCGAAGCCGCTCACGCTCGCCGCGAGGCCCAGGGCCGCCAGAATTCTAAAAAGCCGACGCGTCATCGCGAAATTCCCGTTGCAGATCGGCGTTGTGCCGGTTCCCTCGAACAGTGGTTCATTGGAACCCTCCACCGTTGATGATAGTCGATCCAGCCACAGCGAGGGTTCAACGCCAGCAGCCTTCGGTTTCATCATCTGACCTATGGCAGATTCCGCCGGAATCTGCTCTTTCTAGGGCCATTGCGCTGCAAGCGGGGGCTGCCGTGTATCGCTGGTGTACTGACGAAGTCGAACCTCATGACCGCTTCGATTATTGGCGCGAGGTCCGGTCCAAGGGCCTGTTCGGTGTCACTGCCGAACTCGAGCGCGAACGACGTGGCGACTTCTACGGCGAATTTTCGCTGCGCCAGTTCGGCGGCGGCGGCCTCGTCGAGCTGAAGGCCTCGCATTACACGGTCGAGCGCAGCACCTCCGACATCGCCTACGCGCCTGGCGACAGCATCTGCGTCTACCAGCAACTCGGCAGCGGCGGCTGGTTCGGCGGCATGCGTGGCAGCGACTTCGCGATCGCCAATGGCGGCTTTGCCACCAGCCATACCGACCTGCCCTACCGCACCACGCCGCTCGGCGCCGGCGGCTTTCACCTGCGGATCCTGAAGATCCCCGTCAGCGCCCTCCCCACGGAGGACAGGCGGGTTCGTGAGCTTGCGCCGCGGATGTTCGACGATCCCACATTGGCGCCTCTGCTCGGGGCCTGCTTTGCCGATCTCGGCGAGGCCGCCGTGGGCGGCGATGACGGGACCGCTGATGCGGCCTCCCTGGTCCAGACACTGGCCCATCTGGCGCTGATCGAGCGCGGCATCGTGCGGCCCGGCAGCCGGCTCGGACAGGCTGCGCTGCGGACCGCCCGCCTGTCGCAGGCGCGACGCCTGATCGCGGGCCACCTCCAAAATCCAGATCTGGCACCGGCGATGGTGGCCGACCTGCTCGCCGTCTCCGTGCGTCACCTGCACATGCTGTTCGAGGCAGCCGAGAAGAGCTTCTCGCAGACGGTGACCAACGAACGCCTGAAACAGAGCCGCCGCCTGATGCGCGAGGCGCCGGATCGGCTGATCGTCGATATCGCGACCTCCTGCGGTTTCGAGAGCCTGGCGACCTATTACCGGGTCTTCAACGCCGCCTATGGCATGGCCCCCGGCGATTTCCGCGCTCAGGGTCCGGACCAGCGTTAACCGCCGTTTTCACGGCTCTCACTGGCCTGCCGGGCGGGGCGGAAAAGCCGAGCCGGGCCCGTGATTTGGGCAAAACCTCAGGGTTTTTAGAGCCTTCCCGCGCCTGCTCCATTGACTTTGGCCGATTCCGCCCTATGTTCCGGGTCGACGCGGCTCGGTATCGAAGAGCGATTCCTGAGCCTTGCGCTTGGTTCGCGTGAGTCAGCACCCCCAGCTTCTTTGAAAGCGCGCCGTTTCGGGGTGGAACGCGACAGCCTTAATCACCTTCGATTCCGAACGGCGGTTTCGACCAGAGGCTCAATGTCCTTTTCAGATCTCGGACTGTCCGAAAAAGTCCTCGCCGCAGTAGCGGCTACCGGTTACACCACCCCTACCCCCATTCAGGAACAGGCGATCCCCCACGTCCTCGCACGCAAGGACGTCCTCGGCATCGCGCAGACCGGCACCGGCAAGACCGCGGCCTTCGTGCTGCCGATGCTCACCATCCTTGAAAAGGGTCGCGCCCGCGCGCGGATGCCGCGCACGCTGATCCTCGAGCCGACCCGCGAGCTCGCGGCGCAGGTGAAGGAAAACTTCGACCGCTACGGCGCCGGCCAGAAGCTTAACGTCGCCCTGCTGATCGGCGGCGTCTCGTTCGGCGACCAGGATGCCAAGCTAACGCGCGGCGTCGACGTGCTGATCGCCACCCCCGGCCGCCTGCTCGACCACACCGAGCGCGGCGGACTGCTGCTCACCGGCGTCGAGCTGCTCGTCATCGACGAAGCCGACCGCATGCTGGACATGGGCTTCATTCCCGACATCGAGCGCGTCTGCAAGCTCGTCCCCTTCACGCGGCAGACCCTGTTCTTCACCGCGACCATGCCGCCGGAAATCCGGCGCATCACCGAGACCTTCCTGCACAATCCCCAGAAGGTCGAAGTTTCCAAGCCCGCCACCACCGCCGTCACCGTCACGCAGTGTCAGGTCCCGGCCGGGCGCGAGACGCATGAAAAGCGCGAGCTGCTTCGCCGCCTGTTGCGCGAGGCCAAGGATCTCCAGAACGCGATCATCTTCTGCAATCGCAAGCGCGAGGTCGCGATCGTTCACAAATCGCTGCAAAAGCACGGCTTCAGCGTCGGCGCCCTGCACGGTGACATGGACCAGTCGGCCCGCACGGCGGCGCTCGAACAGTTCCGCAAGGGCGAGCTGCCGCTGCTGGTCGCCTCCGACGTCGCCGCCCGCGGCCTCGACATTCCCGAGGTCAGCCACGTCTTCAATTTCGACGTCCCCCACCATCCCGACGATTACGTCCATCGCGTCGGCCGCACCGGTCGCGCAGGCCGGTCCGGCATGGCGATCTCGCTCGTCACGCCGCTCGACCAGAAGTCGATGGTTGCGATCGAAAAGCTGATCGGCCAGAGCATTCCGCGCGCCGAAGGCGACTACGAAGTCAAAGCAGAATCCGGCGATGCGGGTGAGCGTCCGCGCGAGCAGCGCGGCCGTGAGCGTTCGCGCGGCGGACGCGGCAAGCCGCAGCGCGGCGGTCGCGACCGTGAGCGCAGCCACGAGCCCCGTGAACCGCGTGGCGAGGCAAGGCTCACTTCTGAAACAAGGCACACTTCTGAAACAAAGCCCGCTTCTGAAGCGAGGCCTGCAGCCGAAGCACGGCCCGCTCCCGAGGCGAAGCCCGCACGCGAGGCAAGGTCTCCGCGCGAAGCCAGGCCTCCGCGCGAAGCAAACCAATCATCCGAGCCGCGTCAGGGCTCGCGCCAGAAGACCGATCCTTCGCACGTGCCGTCGATCGGCCGTCCCGAACCGCGCCGCCAACGCGAGGCCGATTCCGAGCCGGGCGATCATTCGCACCTGCCGGCGTTCCTGCTCCGCCCCGTGCGCTCTCCCGCCGGCGCCTGAAGCCGCTTGGGAAGGAACAAAGCGCCTCTGGTCGGTTGAACAGAGGCGCCCTACACTTTTTATGATGCATTGGTGCCCGTATATTTACTGGCCGTTCACAATCCTCCGTTAGCCTACGAACATAATTTAAGCATTTCTGCGGTCGACGGCGCATCGGCCGTCGTGGGGTATGTTCTGTGGTCAAGGTTCTCAACGAACACGAACGCACGATGGCGTTCGCCGAAGTAGCGCTCGGTCAGATCCGATCGCTTCGACAGACTGCAATTCCCCGCAACTACGAGATCTGGTACGTCTACGCCACCGGCTACAACGCGCCGCTCAACAAGATCATCAACGAGACGCTGGCCCGCCACGGCAAGCTGACCGAAGGCGATCTTGAGCAGATCTACGAGACCTATCTTTCCCACATCAAGACCACCGACCGCATCGACAAGGTCGGCGCGCGCGTCATCGGCGAGATCGATGACGTGATGAAGGTACTCGGCGACGCGCTCGGGATGACCGGCTCCTACGATGCCAGCCTGTCGGGCGCGACCGAAAAACTGTCGTCGGCCAAGAGCCGCGAGCAGATCACCTCGATCGTCGAGACGCTGCTGCGTTCGACCAGCGAGATGCGCGAGACCAACAAGGCATTGGAAGACCGGCTGACGCTGTCGAAGAGCGAGATCAGCAATCTCCAGCAGAGCCTGGAGGCGATCCGCGCCGAGAGCCTGACCGATCCGCTCACCGGCCTTGGCAACCGCAAATATTTCGATCGCATGATCGCCATGGCGGTGCAGAGCGCGCTGGCCTCGGGCGAACCGCTGTCGCTGCTGCTATTCGACATCGATCACTTCAAGTCGTTCAACGATTCCTACGGCCATCTCACCGGCGACCAGGTGCTGCGGCTCGTCGGCCTCTCCCTGAAGCAGACCATCAAGGGCCAGGACATCACCGCGCGCTATGGCGGCGAGGAGTTCGCGGTGGTGCTCCCCAACACCGCGCTGCGCCAGGCCCTCACGGTTGCCGATCACATCCGCCGCGCCGTGATGGCGAAGGAATTGAAGAAGAAGTCCACCGGCGAGATCCTCGGCCGCGTCACCATCTCCGTCGGCGTCTCCATGCTCAAGCAGGGCGACGATACCGATGCGCTGATCGAACGCGCCGATGCCTGCCTCTACGCCGCCAAGCGCAACGGCCGCAACCGCGTGATCTGCGAGGCCGATCCGGAATTCGCGATCGAGTCGCACAGCCGGGTGGCGTGACGGAAGCAGCGCGCCGAACCGCGCGTGCTTGACATTCCAACCTGACGACCAACATCTTCCTCGTCGCGCGACCGCGAGCGTTCAGAGGACTTGTCGTCTTGCCCAATCCCCGTGATTTTCACACGCCCCAGCCGTCCTACAGCAAAGACGATCTGCTGAGATCGGGCGAAGGCGGATATTTCGGCCCCGGCAATGCGCAATTGCCGGCCCCGCCCATGCTCATGATGGACCGCATCACCGAGCTCAGCCTGGACGGCGGCGAGTTTGGCAAAGGCCACATTGTCGGCGAGCTCGACATTGTGCCGGGCCACTGGTTTTTCGATTGCCACTATCGCGGCGACGAGATGATGCCGGGCAGTCTTGGCCTTGATGCGATGTGGCAGATGGTCGGTTATTGGCTCGGATGGTCGGGTTCACCGGGCAAGGGCCGCGCCATCGGCGTCGGCGAAGTCGAGTGCACGGGCGAAATCACACCGAACGCGCAACGCGTGCGCTACGAAGTCGCCATGCGGATGGTCCGGCGTGGCAAGCTGGTGCTTGGAATTGCCGATGGGCGCGTGCTGGCAGATGGCGTCTGTGTTTTCACGGCGAAGGATATGCGGGTTGGCCTGACCAAGGCCGTGGATTGAAGTCCCGTGGGCAAAGGCGCGCACGCCGTGCCCACCATCTCCCTACACGACGACCTCAACGGTGGGCACGCCTCGCTTTGCCCACCCGAACCGCCTTCTTGGCCGCGCGCTTCTTCGCCGGTTTGCTTGCGGCCTTCTTCGCCGCAGCCTTCTTCCCTGCCTTCTTTTTCTTGGGCCGCTTCTTCACCTTGGCGCGCTGAGCGGCCGCGAGCGCCGCCCTCGCCCATTGCGCAAGCTCCGCGGAATCGTCGAACAGGCGCGCGGGCAGCTCCCAATAGGAGTTCACCAGCACGGTCTTGGCGCGGGTCGTGTACTGGAACGGCTTTGAGCCTTCGGCTTCAAAGTCCGGGATGGTCACCTCGTCGGCGCGGAAGAACAGGCCCGCGCGCAGAGACAGCGCGAAGTTGACGCCGTCGACGGAGATCCCGTGGCCGGAGAACATCTTTCGGATGGTGACGGGGCCGAAATCGGCGAACAGGTCGATCAGGAATTCGCGGTCCATTAAAGGCTTCCCCGGGCGAGCAGGTAAGCCTTCATACCACTGCCGTCATTGCGAGCGAAGCGAAGCAATCCAGACTGTCTCCGCAGAGAGATCCTGGATTGCTTCGTCGCTTCGCTCCTCGCAATGACGCCTGGCTTTACCCGTCGATCTTCGCCGGCCGCAGCTCGACCGACTCGCCGCAGCCGCAGGCGGAGATCTGGTTGGGGTTGTTGAAGACGAACTGGGCCTGCATCTTGTCGGCCTTGTAGTCCATCTCGGTGCCGAGCAGGAACAGCACGGCCTTGGGCTCGACCAGGATCTTGACGCCCTTGTCCTCGACGACCTCGTCGGTCGGGCGCACATCGTGCGCGTATTCGACGGTGTAGGACTGACCGGCACAACCACCATTCTTGACGCCGACGCGCAGGCCGATGATCTCGGAGTCCGCGCGCTGGGTCAGCTCGTTGATGCGCTGCGCGGCAGCATCGGTCAGCCGCATGACCTGCGGCCGGGGCCGCTTTGGCTTGGGTGTGGACGCCGGTGATGAGCCTGAAGAAATTTGGGTCATGTCACTCATGTGGTCCGTTGCGGAGCAAGTTCAATGGCAGTGGTGGGTCACCACATGTTGAGGACGAGGCGGGCCTCGTCGCTCATGCGTTCCGGCGTCCAGGCCGGCTCCCAGATCACCTTGACGTCGACCACGCCGACGCCGGGGACGCTGGCGACCGCGTTCTCGACCATGGTCGGCAGCTCGCCGGCGGCCGGGCAGTTCGGCGTCGTCAGCGTCATCTGGACGTCGACCGAGCGGTCGTCCTTGATCTCGACCTTGTAGATCAGGCCGAGCTCGTAGATGTCAGCCGGGATTTCCGGATCGAACACGGTCTTGAGGCCCGCGATGATCTCGGTGGTGAGACGCTCGGTCTCCTCCGGCGGCAACGCCGACTGGGTTTCCATCGGATTGGCTTTGGCTTCGGCCGTGTCACTCATGCGAACAAATCCCGCGCCTTCAGCAGCGCCTGTACCAGATGATCGACTTCTTCCCGCGTATTATACATGCCGAACGACGCCCGGCAGGTGGCCGTCACGTTGAACCGCTCTAAAAGCGGCATCACGCAATGGGTGCCGGCGCGGACCGCGATGCCCTGGCGGTCGATCACGGTGGCGACGTCGTGGGCGTGCGCGCCCTTCAGCTCGAAGGAGATCACCGGGCCCTTGCCGCGGGCCGTGCCGATCAGCCGCAGCGAGTTGATTTCGCGCAGCCGGTCCTGGGCATAGGTGACGAGATCGGCCTCGTGGGCGGCGATGCGCTCCTTGCCGATCGAGTTGACGTAGTCGATGGCGGCGCCAAGGCCGACCGCCTCGACGATCGCGGGCGTGCCCGCCTCGAACTTGTGCGGGGGATCGCCATAGGTGACGACGTCCTGCGAAACCTCGCGGATCATCTCGCCGCCGCCATTGTAGGGGCGCATCGCGACGAGGTGGTCGTACTTGGCCCAGAGCACGCCGATGCCGGTTGGCCCGTAGACCTTGTGTCCGGTGAAGACGTAGAAATCGCAGCCGAGGTCCTGGACGTCGACCGGCATATGCACCGCGCCCTGGCTGCCGTCGACCAGCACGGGAATGCCGCGGGCATGCGCGATCTTCACGACGTCCTTGATCGGCACGATGGTGCCGAGCGCGTTCGACATCTGCGTGATCGCGACCAGCTTGGTCTTCGCCGTCAGCAGCTTCTCGAACTCGTCGATGAGGAAATTGCCCTCGTCGTCGACCGGCGCCCATTTGATCACCGCACCCTGGCGTTCCCTGAGGAAATGCCATGGCACGATGTTGGAATGGTGCTCCATGATCGAGATGACGATCTCGTCGCCGTCCTTGATGTTCGGCTGCCCCCAGGACGACGCGACCAGATTGATGGCCTCCGTCGCGTTGCGGGTGAAGATCACTTCTTCGGTGCGAGGCGCGTTGATGAACTGCGCGACCTTGGTGCGACCGCCCTCATAGGCTTCGGTCGCGGCATTGGCGAGGTAGTGCAGGCCGCGATGCACGTTGGCGTATTCGCTCGTATACGCCTGCGTCATGCGGTCGAGCACGGCGCTCGGCTTCTGGGCGGAAGCCGCGTTGTCGAGATAGACCAGCGGCTTGCCATAGACCTGCATGGCGAGCGCGGGAAAATCCTCGCGCACCCGCGCGACGTCGTAGGACCCGTTCTTGACAGCGGGATGCGTGCTCATGGGCGCCGCTCCAGCCAACGCTCGGCGATGCCGATGACATGCTCGCGCAAACCGTCGTCGGCGATCTGCTCGATGGCTTCACCGACAAAGGCCTGGATCAGCAGCGCCTGGGCCTGCTTCTCCGGCAGGCCCCGCGCCTTCAGATAGAACAACAGGCTGTCGTCGAGCGCGCCGGCGGTGGCGCCGTGACCACAGGAGACGTCGTCGGCAAAGATCTCGAGCTCAGGCTTGTTGTAGGCCTCGGCTTCATCCGAGAGCAGCAACGCGCGGATCATCATCTTGCCGTCGGTCTTCTGCGCGTCGGGGCGGACGATGATGCGGCCCTGGAATACCGAATGGGCGCGATCGTCGAGCACAGCGCGGAAGACTTCGCGGCTGACGCAATTGGGCACGGCATGGTCGACGACCAGCGTGGTGTCGCCATGCTCGGTCTTCTGCAACAGGTTGACGCCGTTGACCGAGAGCTCGCTGCCCTCGCCGGCCAGCGTGAAGAAGCCCTGAAGACGGCTGACGGCAGCGCCCGTGGTCATATTGAAGACGTTGAACTTCACATTGGCACCAACAGTGACGAACTGTGAAGTGATGTTCACGGCATCAGGCGCATCGTCCATCAGGCGGATATGCGCAACATCGGCGTTGTCGCCGACCGAGATGATAACCGCGTCGTTGACCTGGTAGGCATTGGCGCCCGCCGCAACGAAGCTTTCAATGATGGTGGCGCGAGCGCCCTTCCCGACCACGATCTGCGAGCGTGTGAAAGCCGACGCCGAGGCGGCGGTCGCGATGTGGATGATCTGGATTGGCGCGGACAGCTGGGTGCCATCGGCAATCGACAGGACGACGCCGTCGGTTGCCATCGCCGCGTTCAGCGCGATCACGGCATCGGTGGACGGGGTCTTCAGGAGACCGGCATCCGTCGCCAGCGTCTCCCGCAGCGTCTTGACGCTGATCTCGGAAGCGAGCGCCTTCACATCGGACAGATCGGCGGCGAACGCGCCATCGACCAAAACCAGCTTGCGGGCGCCATCGATCGCTTGCGTCTTCACAGCATCCGCGGCGCGCTTCAGCGCAGCCGCATCGGGCGCGGCTGCCAGCGGCAGCACCTCGCCGACCAGCGCGCGCAGATCGGTGTATTTCCATTCCTCGATCCGGCGATGCGGCAGGCCGAGACGCTCATAGGTCTCGAATGCCTCACGGCGCACCGCGATCACCGCCGGCGAACCCGGCAGGCGGCCTTCGGCGCTGGCGAAGAGATCGCTCACCGCACGGCCGTTTCCGGTCTTTGCCACAGCAACGTTCATCTCAAACAATCCTTACGCAGCGTCCTCGAACTGGGCGTAGCCGGATGCTTCCAGCTCCAGCGCCAGTTCCTTGCCGCCGCTCTTCACGACGCGGCCCTTCGACATCACGTGCACGATGTCGGGCACGATGTAGTTGAGCAGCCGCTGATAATGGGTGATGACGACCATCGCACGCTTGGGCGAATGCAGCGCGTTGACGCCGTCGGCCGCGATGCGCAGCGCGTCGATGTCGAGGCCGGAATCCATCTCGTCGAGGATGCACAGGCTCGGCTCGAACAGCGCCATCTGCAGCACCTCGTTGCGCTTCTTCTCGCCGCCGGAGAAGCCGACATTGACGCCGCGCTTGAGCATGTCCTGCGGGATGTTCAGCGACTTCGAGACTTCGCGGACCTTCTTCAGGAAGTCCGGCACCATCAGCTCGGTCTCGCCGCGCGCCTTGCGCTGCGCATTCAGCGCGGTCCGGAGGAAATTCATGGTGGTGACACCGGGAATCTCGACCGGATACTGGAACGCCAGGAACACGCCCTTGGCGGCGCGCTCTTCAGGCTTCATCTCCAGGAGGTCGTCACCCTTGAACAGGATCTGGCCGCCGGTCACCTCATAGCCGGGCTTGCCGGCGATGACGTGGGAGAGCGTCGACTTGCCGGAGCCGTTCGGCCCCATGATCGCGTGGATCTCGCCCTCGTTCACGGTCAGCGTCAGCCCGTGGAGAATCTCACGCTCCTCGACACGAACCTGCAGGTCTTTCACTTCAAGCAAAACCATTATGTTTTTCCATCTATCTCCTCATCCTGAGGAGCGCCGAAGGCGCGTCTCGAAGGATTGAGGCCAACAATCTTTCCGGTATCCATCCTTCGAGACGGCCGCTTCCGCGGCCTCCTCAGGATGAGGCCGGGGCTAGCCGACCGACCCTTCAAGCGAGATCGAGATCAGCTTCTGCGCTTCCACCGCGAATTCCATCGGCAGTTGCTGCAGCACGTCTTTCACGAAACCGTTGACGACGAGGCCGACGGCTTCTTCTTGGCTAAGGCCGCGCTGGATGCAGTAGAACAGCACGTCCTCGGAGATCTTTGACGTCGTCGCCTCGTGCTCGAACGTCGCCGACGAGTTCTTGGCTTCGATGTACGGCACGGTGTGCGCGCCGCATTTGTCGCCGATCAACAAGGAATCGCAGGCGGTGAAGTTGCGCGCGCCGGTGGCCTTGCGATGTGCCGTGACGAGGCCGCGATAGGTGTTCTGCGACTTGCCGGCGGCGATGCCCTTGGAGATGATGCGGCTCGACGTGTTCTTGCCGAGATGGATCATCTTGGTGCCGCTGTCGACCTGCTGATGTCCGTTCGAGATCGCGATCGAATAGAATTCACCACGGGAATTGTCGCCGCGGAGAATGCAGCTCGGATATTTCCAGGTGATCGCCGAACCAGTCTCGACCTGGGTCCAGGAAATCTTGGAATTGTTGCCACGGCAGTCACCACGCTTGGTGACGAAATTGTAGATGCCGCCCTTGCCTTCCGAATTGCCGGGATACCAGTTCTGCACCGTCGAATATTTGATCTCGGCATCGTCGTGCGTGACGAGCTCGACCACGGCGGCGTGCAGCTGGTTCTCATCGCGCTGCGGCGCGGTGCAGCCTTCGAGATAGCTGACGTAGGAGCCCTTGTCGGCGATGATCAGCGTGCGCTCGAACTGGCCGGTATTGCGCTCGTTGATGCGGAAATAGGTCGACAGCTCCATCGGGCAGCGCACGCCCGGCGGCACATAGACGAACGAGCCGTCGGAGAACACCGCTGAATTCAACGTCGCATAGAAATTGTCAGAGGTCGGCACCACGGAGCCGAGATATTTCTGCACCAGCTCGGGATGCTCGCGGATCGCCTCCGAGATCGGCATGAAGATCACGCCGGCCTTCTTCAGCTCTGCCTGGAAGGTGGTCGCAACCGAGACCGAATCGAAGACAGCGTCGACCGCGATCTTGCGCCTGTTAGGATCTTGCTCGCCGGGCTTGGGCTCGACGCCTTCGAGCATGGCGACTTCGCGCAGGGGAATGCCGAGCTTCTCGTAGGTCTTCAGGATCTCCGGATCGATCTCGTCGAGCGAGTTGATCGTCTTCTTCGGCTTCGGGGCCGAATAGTAATAGAGGTCCTGGAAGTCGATCTTGGGATAGTCGACGCGCGCCCAGGTCGGCTCGGTCATGGTCAGCCAGCGCCGATAGGCCTCAAGCCGCCACTGGAGCATCCAGGCGGGCTCGTTCTTCTTCGCGGAAATGAACTTGACGGTGTCTTCCGAGAGCCCCTTGGGGGCCTTGTCGGATTCGATCAGGGTCTCAAACCCATAACGATACTGGTCGACGTCGATGCGCTTCACGCGATCGACCGTCTCTTGCACGGCTGGCATTCTATCCTCCGCTCGTGGTTTCAAGGACCACGGTGGATCAAACTCGGACGAGTATTACGATGTTTTTCGGCAGAAAGCACGGGCTTAGAACCGTTCAAGCCGTGTTTCGTCGCTTAGCGTCTAAGTAGGGTATTACCAAGCTTTCGCCAAGCCTCTAACGCCCTGTTGATGTCATCTGGTTCCGTGGACCAGCCCAGACTGAGGCGCACCGCTCCCTGGGCGATTGCGGGGTCGAACCCCATCGCCGAGAGCACGTGGGACGGCTGGACCTTGCCGGAGGAGCAGGCCGAACCGGAGGATACGGCGATGCCTTCGAGATCGAATCCGATCACGGCCGTTTCGGCCTTGAGCCCGGGCGCGGTGAACAGAACGGTATTTGGCAACCGGCCCACATCGTCAGAGAAGACGGCCGCCCCGGCTATGGCGAAGATGCCATTTTCCAAGCATTTTCTGAGGGTTACAATCCGCTCTCCATCCTCCGGCAGAGCCTGAAGCGCGGCCTTCACCGCCGCACCAAAGCCGGCGATACCGGCGACGTTCTCGGTTCCGGCGCGGCGATTGAGCTCCTGCCCTCCGCCCCGCAGCACCGGCTCCAATCCTGCAAGGCCTTCCGCCACCACCAGCGCGCCCACGCCCTTGGGGCCGCCGATCTTGTGCGCAGAAAAGGTCGCAAGGTCCGCGCCTACCGCGTTAATATTGAACGCAATTTTGCCCAGTGCCTGGATCGCATCGACATGCAGGAGGCCTCCGGCGTCATGAACGATCCGGGCGGCTTCGGCGATCGGCTGGAGTGCGCCGGTCTCGTTGTTGGCCGCCATGATCGAGACCAGGGTCGGTGGACCGTCCTTGAGCAGCGCATTCAGATGATCGAGATCGACCACGCCGGTGCGCGTCACCCTGATATGGCCGACCTTGTCCGCCGGGAACCGGCCGCCCGCCAGTACCGAGGCATGCTCGATGGCCGAGACCAGCAGCCGCGCGACGGGGCCGCGGGACGGTCCCCGCAGGCCGGGTGACAGCGCCAGCCCATTGGCCTCGGTTCCGGCGGAGGTGAAGACGACGTTCCGCGGCAGCGCCCCGACCGCTGCCGCAAGCGCCGCACGCGCGTCCTCGACCAGCCGTCGCGCCTCCCGCCCCTCGGCATGGACCGAGGACGGGTTGCCGATCAGCTCCCAAGCGGCAAGCATTGCGTTCCGCGCTTCAGCGCGGAGTGGCGTGGTCGCATTCCAGTCGAGATAGACGCGATCAGGCATGAAAGTAATATATTACCCTGCGCGCGGGACCTGCTCCGCCCGCCGCCGCTCCCGACATGGGCCCCTGACGGACGCTTGGCAACCGCGATTCCAGATCCAGGTTTGGCCATGACACCGCGGTGACGCGCTAACACGTTGACCCCATTGCGGGATGTTCAAGATGCTTGCTTTTTGACCCACGCCTCATGTTAGAACGCGCGCGTCAGTTCACGGCGCGCCGCTCGCGCGTCATCCGAGGGCACCCCGCTCCATCCTTCAATTCGCGCTTCCGTCGGCATCGTTGCCGATGAGGCTACAATCGGTTGATTGCTGCGGATCATCTCTCCAGGAAATCAATCAAGAGATCATCGATGCCTGAAGTTATTTTCACCGGCCCCGCCGGCCGTCTCGAAGGCCGCTATCACCCGGCCAAGCAGAAGAACGCGCCGATCGCGATGGTCCTGCATCCGCATCCGCAGTTTCACGGCACGATGAATCATCAGATCATCTACCAGTGCTACTACGCCTTCGCGCATCGCGGCTTCTCGGTGCTGCGCTTCAATTTCCGCGGCGTCGGCCGCAGCCAGGGCTCGTTCGACCACGGCACCGGCGAATTGTCGGACGCCGCAGCAGCGCTCGACTGGGCGCAGACCATCAATCCAGAAGCGCGCGCCTGCTGGGTCGCCGGCTTCTCCTTCGGCGCCTGGATCGGCATGCAGCTCTTGATGCGCCGCCCCGAGGTCGAAGGCTTCATCTCGATCGCGCCGCCCGCCAATCTCTATGACTTCTCGTTCCTTGCGCCCTGCCCGTCGTCGGGCCTGATCGTGCACGGCGAGAAGGATGCGGTGGTGCCGCCCAAGGACGTCAACACGCTGGTCGAGAAGCTGAAGACGCAGAAGGGCATCGTGATCGACCAGCAGATCATCCCCGGCGCCAACCACTTCTTCGACGCCAAGCTCGAGCCGCTGATGGAAACCATCACCGCGTATCTCGACATGCGTCTCGCCAACGTGCGCTGAAGCTCTGTAGCCCGGATTGCGCTTCGCTCCATCCGGGCTACGAAACCAAGCGCTCCGCTCAAGCCGCGAGCTTGAGCAGATGCGCGTCGTGACGCACGAGGAACGCGCGCAGCAATTGCGGATAGTCGGCGCCGACCGCGGTGCTCACGCTCGGACGCTGCGCCAGCGCAGCTCGCCACGCCCGCACCTTCGGCACATCGCGGAAGATGCCGTGCTCGGTCAGTTGGTCGAACAGGTCGAAATAGCGGAAGACCGGCGCGAACACCGCGTCGACCAGGCTGAACGCCTCGCCTGCGAAATACGGGCCCTCACCAAGCGCAGCTTCGACACGCACGAACTTCGCCGCAAGCGCCTGGCGCTTGCTCTCGAACGTCGCTGGATCCGTCGTGGTCTCCAGCCCCCAGAGATCGCCGAGGGTCGCCGAGCCGAACTCCATCCAGGCGCGGTGCTCGGCACGCTTCAATGCATCTGCCGGATGCAGCTTCGCACCACCTTGCGTCTCCTCGATGTATTCGCAGATCACGTTGCTCTCGAACAGAGCGACGTCGCCCTTGTCCGTCGTCACCACCAGCACCGGCACCTTCCCGAGTGGCGACAGCTTTAAGAACCAGTCAGGCTTGTTGGCGAGGTCGATGTCGATCCGCTCGAACGGCACGCCCTTCTCTTTCAGCGCGATCACGGCACGCTGCACATAGGGGCAAAGCTTGTGGCTGATCAGTTTGAGCGAAGCGGGCTTGTTAGGTGAAGCGGTCATGGTGGCGATCCCGGCGGTTTGATGTCATCGCCGTCAAGATAGATGCATCTGCATGAACTCGTCAAGGTCCATGCATTTGCATCGACCGCCCGTGACCTCAGGGCCGCGCGATCACCCCGCCCGTCATCGGCATCGGCACGCCCGTGGTGGCCGGATAGGACAGCGGCAGGCCCTTCAGGCCGCGGGCGGCGAGGAAGCCGAAGGCTTGCGCCTCGATGGCATCGGAGGCCCAGCCGAGCGTCTCCGCGGGCTCGACGGTCGCCGATCCCACCTGCTCCCTGAGCATCCGCAGCATGGTGAGGTTGCGGGCGCCGCCGCCGCAGACGATCCAGCTGCGCGGCCGCCGCGGCAGCAGCGGAACGATGCGGGCGATTGCGGCTGCGGTGAAGGCGGTCAGCGTCGCGGCACCATCTGCCGGCGCCACATCGCCGAGCTTGAGCGCCGCAAAGTCGTTGCGATCGAGCGATTTCGGCGGCGACACCGCGAAGAACGGCAGCTCCAGGGCGCGTGCGATCCAGGCCGCGTCGGCCTTGCCGAGTGCTGCGAACTTGCCCTCCGCATCGAACGCCTGGTTCATGGTGCGGTACATGAAATCGTCGAGCAGCGCGTTGCCGGGCCCGGTGTCGCAGGCAATCAGCGTGTCATTGCCGTCGATATAGGTGATGTTGGAGACGCCGCCGATATTGACCACGACAATCGGCCCCTCGCGCTCCAGCGAGTTGGCGAGCGCCCGGTGGTAGACCGGCACGAACGGCGCGCCCTGGCCCCCGGCCTCGACGTCGGCGGCGCGGAAATCGTGCATCACGGGGATATGGATCGCCCTCGCCAGCGCCGGCGCGTCGCCGATCTGCACCGTCAGCCGCCGCTCCGGGCGGTGCAGCACGGTCTGGCCGTGGAAACCGACGATGTCGATGTCTTCCGGCTTCATGCGGTTCTGGGCGACGAAGGCGGCCACGGCCTCGGCATGCGCCTGCGTTACCGCGCGCTCGGCCTCGGCCAGAATGCCCGGCCGGGCATCGCGTTGCGGCAGGTGCACGGCCTCGCTCAGCGCCTGCCGCAGCAGACTGCGCTCGGCCGGGCTATAGGGCCGGTAACCAGAGGGCCCGAACGCCTTTACCTGCTTTCCGTCGGTTTCGATCAGCGCGATATCCACCCCGTCCAGCGAGGTGCCGCTCATCAAACCGAGTGCCGTCAACATCATGGGATCAGCGTCCTCAAAACCCCACTCTGGCATGCCGATCTTGTGCCAGAGGGACACATCTTATAATGCCACAGGCCAAAGTGGCGGGCAGCAATCGAGTTCCCACGGAAGACCCTTAAATTGCGCCCAAAACAGTAAACCAAGAATTGTCAGGCATGCCGACAGATGACTGCATTTAAATCGGATTTCCTCAACACCCTCAGGGAACGTGGATTCATCCACCAGTGCTCCGATTTCGAGGGGCTGGACGCGCTCGCCGCCAAGGGCGAAGTGACCGCCTATGTCGGCTACGATTGCACCGCGCGCTCGCTGCATATCGGCAATTACCTGACCATGATGATGCTGCACTGGCTCCAGCAGTCCGGCAACAAGCCGATCACGCTGATGGGCGGCGGCACCACTATGGTCGGCGACCCCTCCGGCAAGGACGAGACGCGCGCAATCCGCACCGTTGCCGAGATCGAGTCCAACAAGGAGTCGATCCGCGGCGTGTTCGCCAAGGTACTCAACTACGGCAATGGCAAGAGCGATGCCATCATGCTCGACAATGCGGAGTGGCTGACCAAGCTGAACTGGATCGAGATGCTGCGCGACGTCGGCCGGCACTTTTCGGTCAACCGCATGCTGACGATGGACTCCGTGCGCCTGCGCCTCGAGCGCGAGCAGGAGATGAGCTTCATCGAGTTCAACTATATGATCTGCCAGGCCTACGACTTCGTCGAGCTGGCCAAGCGGACCGGCTGCCATTTGCAGATGGGCGGATCGGACCAGTGGGGCAACATCATCATGGGCGTCGATCTCGGCCGCCGCATGGGCACGCACCAGCTGTTCGCGCTGACGACGCCGCTGCTGACGACGGCCTCAGGCGCCAAGATGGGCAAGACCGCGCAGGGCGCGGTGTGGCTCAACGCCGACCAGTTCAGCCCTTACGATTTCTGGCAATACTGGCGCAACACCGAGGACGCCGACGTCGGCAAGTTCCTGAAACTGTTCACGACGCTGCCGATGAGCGAGATCAGGAAGCTCGAGGCGCTCGGCGGCTCCGAGATCAACGAGGCCAAGAAGGTGCTCGCCACTGAGGCGACCGCGCTGCTGCACGGCCGCGACGCCGCAAACGAAGCGGCCGAAACCGCGCGCCGCACTTTTGAGGAAGGCGCACTCGCCGAGACGCTGCCGACCGTGGAAATTCCGCGCGGCGAGCTGGACGCCGGCCTCGGCGTGCTCAACGCCTTCGTCAAGGCAGGTCTCGTTGCCTCCAACGGCGAGGCACGACGCCAGATCAAGGGCGGCGGCCTGCGCGTCAACGACGAGCCCGTCACCGACGAGAAGATGGCGCTATCAGCGGCCAATCTGACGCCGGAAGGCGTGATCAAATTGTCCTTCGGCAAGAAGAAGCACGTCCTGATCAGGCCTGCATAGGCGTATGAGCTTTTCGCTGCTTGTCAGGGCGCGCCGAAGCGCGCTCCCTGACCGGCAATGGATCAGAACACGCCCAAGGAAGCGATCGGGGAAAACGCGCGGACAGAGCAAGGCGCCGTGCGCATCGCGCTCACCGTGCTTGCGCTCTTGTTCACGCTGGCCGTGCTGGGCCGCGGGCTCGGCGACAGCTTTACGGTATTCCTCAAGCCGATCTCGGAAAGCTTTGGCTGGGACCGCGCGCAGATCGTCTCGGTCTATTCGCTCACCTGGCTCGCGAGCGGTCTCACCGCCCCCTTCGTCGGACGCTTGTTCGACCATTCCGGACCGCGCATCGTCTATGCGCTCGGCCTGCTGCTGCTCGGCGCGGCCTTCCTGATTGCGGCCCACGCGCAGCACCTGTGGCAGTTCCAGCTCTCGATCGGCCTCTGCGTCGGCATCGGCGTCGCCTTCATCGGCATCGTGCCGAACTCGATCCTGCTCGGCCGCTGGTTCGGGCCGCGCCTGCCAACCGCAATGTCGGTGGTGTATTCGGCGATGGGCGGCGGCGTGCTGGCGTTGCTGCCGGCCTCGCAGCTTCTGATCGATCACATCGGCTGGCGCGACACCTACCAGCTGTTCGGCTTCGCAGCACTGGGCCTGCTGGTGCCGCTCATGCTGCTGCCGTGGCGGTTGTTCGCTGCGGGCTCGCCGCATGTCGTGAAGAGGACCGACCCTGATTTCGTCGACAGCGGCTGGACGCTTCTCCGCGCGATGCGTCACCACGCCTTCTGGGCGCTGTTCTCGACCTTCTTCTTCACCGCCGTCGGCATGTATGCGATCGCAGCCCAGATCGTGGCCTATCTGATCGATGCCGGCTTCCCGCCGCTGCAGGCCGCGACCGCCTGGGGCTTTTCGGGCGTCGTCCTGGTGTTCGGGATGCTGGGGGTCTCCGCGCTCGACGGCCTGATCGGGCGCCGACCGTCCGTGCTGCTGAGCTACGCGATCTCGATCCTCGGCATCGCCCTGCTCTGGCTGCTGCAATATTCCCCGAACATCCTTCTGCTCACCGGCTTCGTCGTCTGCTTCGGCAGCATGATGGGCTCGCGTGGCCCGCTGATCAGCGCGACCGCGATGCGGATCTTCCAGGGCAAGCGGATGGGCACGATCTACGGCACCATCTCGATCGGCAGCGGCCTCGGCTCGGCATTCGGCTCCTGGAGCGGCGGCCTGATCCATGACGCCACCCATGGCTACAATGCGCTGCTGGTCTTCGCACTTGCGAGCGTGATCCTCGGAATGATTCCATTCCTGATCGTGCCCGCCTTGCGGCGCTAGGTCTCCCAGAGGTAACCTGAGCGCATTCGTGTCACCGGAAAATTACGGATGGGCACGACGCGAATGCGCGTAAAAAATGCGGAGCGCACGTGGCTGAAATCCCAGCCTGCGGTGTTTTGTCCGACATGACAAAATTGTCAGCGCGAATTGACGGACCACAGCTTGCGAGGCGGAACCGAATGCGGTCCAAGTCGCGACATTGGATGGAGGGCACAAACCAATGAACTTTCCCTATCTCACTCGCTTTCAACCGGTTCTCTTGAGCCTGTTTCGCTTCATCACCGGCCTCTTGCTGTTCCAGTATGGCGTCGCCAAGCTGTTCAAGTTTCCGGTGCTCCCCTACTTCGCGGACATCCCGCCGCTGATCTACGCGGCAGGTACGCTTGAGCTGGTGCTCGGCGCGACCCTGATGCTCGGCCTGTTCACCCGGCTCTCGGCGTTCATCCTCGCGGGTGAAATGGCCTTCGCCTACTTCATGGGTCACATGCTCAAGACCGGCACGCCGGTGTTCCTGCCGCTGCTCAATGGCGGCACCGCCGCGATCCTGTTCTGCTTCGGCTGCCTCTATCTCTCGGCAGCGGGCGGCGGCTCGATCAGCGCTGACGCTGCAATGGGCAAGGAGAGCGACGCGGCGGGCGGTGCCTACGCCCGGCGCTGACGCGCCCCGCGATTAACGCGCGCGTAACAGGACGAACAAGACGGCACCGGCAGATTTGCCGGTGCCGTCTCAGCGCGGACCCAGCACGTTCCAGATAAGGACGAGCGCCGCGACGAGCAGCACGGACATGATGATGCGGTGAACGAATCGGTTCATTGCAGTTCCAGCCGAGCGCGATGATCACCAAAGTCTGAGATCGATAGTCTCCAGCATGCGCCGACGCACGACGATTGGCCTGCACGGTTGCGCATAGGGCTGCGGACGATCGCGTGCGCGACGGGCTGCCGCATGGCTATGTTCATGATTAGTAAGAACTTCATGCTACCGATGCGAGCAATAACAACCAGTTCGTAGAGGCTGTGATGAAGCTGCTGAGCCATCTGAAAATCCGCACCAAGCTCACCAGCATGGTCTGCCTTGCGGCTCTCACAGTCACGGCCATCATCGCGGTATCAGCCTTCCTCAGCAAGAGCCGCATGATGGAGGACCGGGTCCAGCAGATGAAGACCGCGGTCGACATGCTCTATAGCTTGGCACAGTCGGTTCAGGATGACGTCACCGCCGGCAAGCTGACGCAGGCCGAGGCCAAGGCCCAGTTCCACATGCGTGGCCGGCGTATGACCTTCAACGGCAATCAGGGCTACCCTGTCGTCTACAATCCCGACACCTCGCTGCTCGTGAACGGCGCCAATCAACAGCTCGAAGGCAAGATCACGGGCGCCGTCGACGCCAACGGCGTCATGATCGCCGATGCGATCATCAACATCGCTGCCCAGAACGCCCAGGGCGGCGTGACATCCTACCTTTATCCCCGCCCCGGCCAGACAGAGGCGGTGCGCAAGACCGTGTTCGCGCGCAAGTTCGCGCCCTGGAACGCGACGATCAGCTACGGCCTCTATGTCGACGACATCGACGCCGATGTGCGCGCGCTGGCGCTGGAGCTCGCTGCGGTTGGCCTCGGCCTGATGCTGCTGATGGCCACCTTGTCCTGGCTGATCGCCCGCGACGTGCTCGGTGCCCTCGACCGCCAGAAGAACCGCATGCAGGAAATCTCCGAAGGCGCCATCGACCAGCCGGTCGAGGAGACCGATCGTGGCGACGAGATCGGCCGCATGGCCGAGACGCTCGAAGTGCTCAGGCAAACCGCGCTGACCGCGCGCAACCTGGAGGCCGAGCAGGTCGTCGCCAAGACCCGCAACGAGCAGGAAAAGCGCGATGCCCTGATCTCGCTCGCCGACCGCTTCGACGCGTCCGTCGGCCAGCTCGTCGGCCTGATGGCCTCGGGCTCCGGCGAGCTCGAGACCACCGCCAAGTCGATGTCGTCCACTGCGGAAGGCACCAACCGTCGCGCCGCTGTGGTCGGCTCCGCCGCCACTGAAGCCAGCCAGCGCGTCCAGACGGTCGCGGCCGCCGCCGAGGAGCTTTCCTCCTCCATCACCGAGATCAGCCGTCAGGTAGCGCAATCCGCTGAGGTCACCGGACGCGCCGTCGACAGCGCACGCCGCACCGACACCATCGTGCGCGCCCTCTCCGACGGCGCCCAGCAGATCGAGCACGTTGCCGAGCTGATCTCCAGCATCGCCGCGCAGACCAACCTGCTCGCGCTCAATGCCACCATCGAGGCCGCACGCGCCGGTGAAGCCGGCCGCGGCTTTGCCGTCGTCGCATCCGAAGTGAAGTCACTGGCGAGCCAGACTGCGGAAGCCACCCGCGAGATCGGCGACAAGATCGCGCAGATCCAGGGCGCGACCAAGGAGGCCGTGGACGCCATCGGCGGCATCACCGCCACCATCGAGGAGGTCAGCCGGATCGCCACCTCGATCGGCGCGGCCATCGAGGAGCAAGGCGCTGCCACCGCCGAGATCGCCCGCAGCGTCTCGCAGACCGCGGAGGCGACCAAGGAAGTCACCACCAATATCGGCGTCGTCAGCACCGCGGCGAACGAGACCGGCAATGCCGCCGGCATGGTGCTCACGGCGGCCAGCAACCTCTCCAAGCAGGCCGAGCAACTCTCGGGCGAAGTCAGCACGTTCCTGGCCGGCGTGCGCGCGGCGTAAGCGGCGCAACATCTGCGCTGGTCCGAGTGCGCCGAGGCATCAGCGAATCGCTGCCTCGATCGGACCGCCTGATTACGCGAACACGAGCATACCCCCATGCTTTCCTGGACACGTCGCCGCAAGCGGCGGCGTTCCATCTGCATATGCGTGTCCACGGCTGCGCGGATTGCGCCGCACCTGAACGCGTCATTCCCTGCATTCAGGAATGGTAAGAACTTCCTGATACGGCTGCGCGAGAACAAGCCTTTTACAACCGTTCGCGAGGCCGTCATGACGCTGCTCAGTCACCTGAAGATTCGTACCAAGCTCACCAGCATGGTCGCGCTTGCGGCGCTCACGGTCACCGCCCTCATCGTCGCATCTGCCTATCTCAGCAAGACCCGCATGCTCGAAGACCGCGCGCGCCAGATGCAGACGGCGGTCGATCTGCTGCACGGCTTCGCGCAATCGCTCCAGGACGAGGTTACCGCCGGCAAGATGACGCTGGCCGATGCGCAGGCCCAGTTCAAGCTGCGCGGCCGGGGAATGAAGTTCAACGGCGGCCAAGGCTATCCCGTGGTCTACACCGCCGATTCAACGGTGATGATGAACGGCGGCGCGCCCCAGTTCGAGGGCAAGAACAACGGGATCAAGGATGCCAATGGCATCGTGATCGGCGATGCCACGGTGAACGTGGCCAAGCAGGCCGCTGAAGGCGCCATCCTGTCCTATCTCTTCCCGCGTCCGGGCCAGACCGAGCCGGTTCGCAAACTGATATTCGCGCGCCAGTTCGCGCCCTGGAACGTCGCGATTGCCTACGGCCTCTATGTCGACGACATCGATGCCGACGTGCGTGCGCTGACGCTGGAGCTCGCCGCGATCGGTGTCGGCCTGATGCTGCTGATGGCCACCTTGTCCTGGCTGATCGCCCGCGACGTGCTCGGTGCCCTCGACCGCCAGAAGAACCGCATGCAGGAAATCTCCGAAGGCGCCATCGACCAGCCGGTCGAGGAGACCGATCGTGGCGACGAGATCGGCCGCATGGCCGAGACGCTCGAAGTGCTCAGGCAAACCGCGCTGACCGCGCGCAACCTGGAGGCCGAGCAGGTCGCCGCCAAGACCCGCAACGAGCAGGAGAAGCGCGACGCCCTGATCTCGCTCGCCGACCGCTTCGACGCGTCCGTCGGCCAGCTCGTCGGCCTGATGGCCTCGGGCTCCGGCGAGCTCGAGACCACCGCCAAGTCGATGTCGTCCACCGCCGAAGGCACCAACCGTCGCGCCGCCGTGGTCGGCTCCGCTGCAACTGAGGCCAGCCAGCGCGTCCAGACGGTCGCGGCCGCCGCCGAAGAGCTCTCCTCTTCCATCACCGAGATCAGCCGTCAGGTCGCGCAGTCCGCCGAGGTCACCGGACGCGCGGTGGACAGCGCGCGCCGCACCGACACCATCGTCCGCGCCCTCTCCGACGGTGCCCAGCAGATCGAGCACGTCGCCGAGCTGATCTCCAGCATCGCGGCGCAGACCAACCTGCTTGCGCTCAATGCTACCATCGAGGCCGCACGCGCAGGTGAAGCCGGCCGCGGCTTTGCCGTCGTTGCGTCCGAAGTGAAGTCGCTCGCGAGCCAGACTGCGGAAGCCACCCGCGAGATCGGTGACAAGATCGCGCAGATCCAGGGCGCGACCAAGGAGGCCGTGGACGCCATCGGCGGCATCACCGCCACCATCGAGGAGGTCAGCCGCATCGCCACCTCGATCGGCGCCGCCATCGAGGAGCAAGGTGCCGCCACCGCCGAGATCGCCCGCAGCGTCTCGCAGACGGCGGAAGCCACCAAGGAAGTCACCACCAATATCGGCGTCGTCAGCACCGCAGCGAACGAGACCGGCAACGCCGCCGGCATGGTGCTCACGGCGGCCAGCAACCTCTCCAAGCAAGCCGAGCAACTCTCCGGCGAAGTCGGCACGTTCCTGGCCGGCGTGCGCGCCGCGTAGTCACGCAGAACATTCCTGGGAGATCGTCATGCCCGGGCTTGTCCCGGGCATCCACGTTTTGGCGATGTCGAAGGGCGTGGATGGCCGGACAAGCCCGGCCATGACGCTGGAAAAGCAGCTTGGCTTTGCTACCGCCGCGCGAGACTGCAGCCGCTCGAAAGCTGGCGTGTCGATCCGGTCGAACCGTCGTTCGACTGCGAGGGGAATTCCTCGAACGGCGTGTTCTGCTTGCCGGTGTTGAATTCGAAGATCTTGCGGAACAGGCCCGGGGCCATCGCCGAGATCGGATTGACGCGCATCACGGGCGTGGCCGGCGTGCCGACGACCTCGTAGGTGACGCCGATCAATCCCTCGTTGTTGCCGTTGCCGAGGAAGATGCCGAACAGCGGAATCTGGCCGAAGATGTTGTTGACGCCATACATCGGCACGAAGGTGCCGCTCATGCAGACCTGGTTGCCGGGATAGTCGATCGAGCCTTCTATGGTGGCGCCGATCATCGGGCCCTTGACGACGCCATCGCGGATCGTGAGCGCGCCGTTCTGCCGCGTGAACTCGGCGCGCAGTGCGCTGAAGGAGATGCCGTTGCCGGTGCCGTTGGGCGCGCCTGCGGCGACGCGTTCGAGCTGCGCCTCGCCCTTCACCGTGAAGTCGCGCACGTTGATGAGGCCTTCGCGCGACGTGTTCGGCTCGGAGCCCGGCGGCTCCATCGCCACCACCATCTGGCCGCCGACCGCCTTGGTGTAGGTGTCGGTGAATTTCAGCAGCGAGCCCGCGTCGTTGGTCTGGAGGTAGATCACCTCGCGGCTGCCCTGGGTGCGGCCGCCGCGCAAATCGGCGGCAACCGGCGTGTCCTTGCCGATCCTGCCGTTCAGCGTGAAGGCTTTGACCGTGCCGCTACGGCGCGACATCTTGGCGTCGACGCTGCGCATCGCCTCGCCATTGAAACCCATGACGGCACCGAGCTTCACGTCGATGTCGAAATCGACGTTCTTCATCTTGTTCTTGGAATCGTCCTTGGAATTGCCCGAGATCGCCGATTTCAGGAAGCCGCGACCGTCGAACACGTCGCCGCGCATCGTGCCTTTGACCACGCCGTCCTGGCCGCGCTCGACCTTCAGTGACGCCTTGTCGCCGTCGGACGGCGAATAGGTCGGGAAGTTCGCATTGATGAGGTCGCCGTTCGGATCGACTTCCAGCGAGCCCTTGATCGAGGCGCCGCCGCCTTCGATGACGATGTCCTCCAGCCGCGTCGATTGCGCCGTCGGCACCACCTTGAAGCTGGCCTTGCCTGATTTGCCGGGCAGCTTGACCCAGCCGGGCAGGATGTTGTCGAGCTTGACCGAGGTCAGGTCGGCCTCGATGCCGAGCTTGGTCGTCGCGTCGGGACCGCCGGCAATCTTGCCGGACACCTTGATCGGCAGCGATCCGCTCACGGCGGGGCTGAGGTCGAAGCCGAGGCGTGCGCGGCTGGCATCGTCCAGCGTCGTCTGCAGCTTGACGTCCGCATCGCCCTCGGCCGGCTTGCGATAGTCGAGCGAGGCGGCCTGCCCGTTGATCTTGACGTCGCCCTTGACCTGATAGCCCTGGTTGTTCGCGACGATCTTGAGGTTGTTGGCCTCCAGCTTCTGGTTCATCACCAGCTTGTCGGCGGCAAAGCCGTTGAGATCGGCGGTGACGGCATAGATGGTGTCTGCCTTGGTCAGCTCGCCCTTGACGGGCAAGCCGAGCTGGACGTTCGCCGAGAACGTCCCCTTGCTGGTGTTGGGATCGACGGTGGTCGCCGACAGATCGCTCAGGCGATCATTGGAAAGAATTTCCGCAGCTGCCTGCACCGGACCATCGGCGCGGAATCTGGTGCGCGACGGCGACGGTTTGGGCGCCATATCAGGCACCTCGAAGGTGAAGTCGGAGATCGTGATCTTGCGGCCGGCAGGCGTGTCGGCAATGCCCTGCCCGATCGTCACGGTCGCGGTACGCCCGGTCACGCGCGCCTTCAGATCGGCATCGTGCACGACCGGCATGCCATCCACCGGGCGGACCGCGACGCCGCTCGCCACGATGTTGACCGACAGACCGTCATCGGGGATCGGTGGGCCCTTGCGCGGAAGGTTCTTCGTCGGCGAATTGATACCGATCTCGATACGCTGGAGCGTACCGCGATCGATCCGCTCGATCACCCATTGGCGCAACTCCGGAACGACGAGCGTCGGCCACATCCGCTTCAGCGCGGAGGCCGACATCGGCGTTCCCGCAAAGCCTAGCGTCAGCCGCGGCTCGCCGGAATAGTCGATGGCGCCGGTGCCGGCGACGCCGATCTCGCCATTGCTGATATCGGCCTGCGTCAACAGCAGACGCTTGTGGTCGGTGTCGAAGCGGAAGCCGATCGCAATCCGGTTGAAGACGAGCGGCGGCTCGTTGTCGATACCGCCGAGCAGGATCGATCCACCGCTGAAGCCGAGTTGCCAGTCGTTGATGCTGCCATTCGGCGGTTCGAGATGCGCCAGAAGCGTCAGACGGTTGGCGCCCGAGAGAATCTTGAACGGCGCGACCAGCACGCGCCGGTTGGCGTCCCACTCGATATTGATCTCGGCCGAGTCGATCGCCATCGGATAATCGGGCGTATCGGTATCGATGATGTTGCCCGCGCCGATCGTGACCTTGCCGCGGAAGAAGGTCGGCACGCCGTCGCGGCCGAGCTCACCCTTGAGCTCGCCGGTCAGCGGCAGATCGGCGGTATAGGTGAGGTCCTTGACCCGCAGCGCCAACAGGATGTTGGCAGTCGAGACCTTGTCGGCGCGGATATCGACCGAGCGCACGCCGTTCTCGGCGGGGCCGATCGTGGCCCGCAGCGACCACGGGCGCGCGCCCTCCTCGCCGAGACTGAGCGTGACGCCGCCATGGCTCGGCCGACGCAGGCTGAGCGTGATGTTCTCAAACGACCATTTGCTGCCGCGCTGCTGATCGTCGACGATCAGATTACCGTTCTTCAGACCGATCTCGTTGAGGTTCTGGCCGTCGAGGCCGGTCATGCTCAGACTGTCGAGCCAGTCGAGGCCCTGAAGAACGCCGCTCTGCGCGGCTGCCTGCGGTGCGGCTTGCGACGCATCGGGCGTTGCGGGCACCGTCCCGAAGGGCGGTGGCGGAACTCCATTGCGCGGGAATGTCGGCGGCAGGCCCGCTTCCTTCTTCGACGCGACGCCGGTCGCGAGCGGCTTGGCCGTGTCGCCGGCGGACACCGTGACGGTCCCGTCAGGGGCGATCCGGATCGCAAGCTCGGCATCGACGAGGTTGAGGCTCTCGGCGCGGAGGTGCCCCATCAGCAGACCCGCCCCCGACAGCTTGACCTCGGCCTTCGGCGCAGTGGCGACGATGGCGTGGTCGTGGTCGCGGACGATGATGTCGCGGATGCGGACGGCGATGCGGACCCGTCCGGCCCGCTCAATCTGGGTGCCGCCGATCTCGACCGTATTGCCGTGACCGATATTGTCCTCGATGGCGGCAGCGAGCCACGGTGTTGCGATATCGAGATTGATCGGACCGGCGCCAAGCCGCCACCACAGCGCGCCGAAACAACCAACGAAGATGACGACGAGAGCCCCGACCACGATGGCCAGCCGCTTCAGCCAGCGGCCTCCGCCCAGCGAGCGGCGCAACGACCCAAACCCGTCGCCAAAACGATGGAAGCCCGAACTGGAACGCGACAACAGCCGGCGCGCCCGATGGCCCGCCGCCGCTTCCTGATCCGGATCCCAGTCGGCGTCGTCCCATTGCTGCGGCTCAGACTGGCCGCCGCGCCGATCGGGATCCCGATTGTAATCCTGGGGCGACGTATTCCTTGCCATTGCCTCTCGATACAGGCGCCCATCGTAGGATTGGGCACCACCGGGACCGCAGCCGTCGGCGGGAAGCGAAGCTCCCTGCGCCGGCACTGCCGTCATACCTCGACTATTCCTGCTGTTCGTCATTTCGCCCCGGGAGCGCGTTCAACGAGCAGTGGGGTGGTGCGTGGAATTCCTTGTAACCATACTCCGGCGCCGTCAGACTCGCCCAGCCGAGGGCGCGATTCCGGCACACCGGACGAGAGCTGCAATACCGCTTTGGTTGACCCGCCGAAAGCGACGAAAGGAAGGCGTATGTCCAAGACATCCCGAAAGAAATCGTCCAAAACGCCCTCCGGCAGTCCGACGGCAAAAAAGAAGGCCCTGAAAACGCGGGCGTCTGCTCAAACAAAGTCCACGAAAACCCAGCGGACACCGGCCAGCAAATCAACCGCGACCATAGCAAAGACAGCATCGCATGGGGCCGCATCGAAACAGTTAAATTCTTCCAAATCGGCGGCCTCAGCGAAGGCGGCCCTGACCGAAGGCCAGAAGGCCCCAGCCTTCCGCCTGCCCCGCGACGGCGGCGGCGTGGTCACGCTGTCGGACCATGCCGGCCAGAAGCTCGTCCTGTTCTTCTACCCCCGCGCCGACACGCCCGGCTGCACCCGGGAGGCCATCGACTTCACCCGGCTGGCCGGCGACTTCAAAGCAGCCGGCACCGCCGTGCTCGGCATCTCCGCCGATTCGTTAAAGGCCCAGGAGAAGTTCCGCGACAAGCACAGCCTCGGCGTCCCCCTGATCTCGGACGAGACACACGGGATGCTGGAGGCGTATGGCGCCTGGGGCGAAAAGTCTATGTATGGCAAGAGCTTCCTCGGGATTCTTCGCACCACGGTACTGGTCGGGAGCGACGGCAAGGTGGCCCGGATCTGGCGCAATGTCCGGGTCGACGGCCATGCCGATCAGGTGCTGGAAGCGGCAAGAAGTCTTTAACCAATCCGTTAAGTTCAAGCAGTTCCGTTTCCGGAAAATTAACCATGACCGGCCCAGATTGCTGCGGCAATTAGGCCGCAAGGAACCCATCCGACCGGCGCGGGAGTGCCGATGTCGAAAAGTTCTGCCCAATTCTCGCAGTACCCCCAGCATCATCCCCACGACCACGGACGGGCCTTCCATCGCGGTCTCGCCACTGCTGCGGCGGCGGCTGCGATTCCTCTTCCCGACGCTGACGACGCCTACACCATCGTGCATCACGGCAAGCAGGTTCGCCTGGGGCCCGTGGTGTTCTGGATCGTGGTCGGCACCGTCGTCCTGCTCGGGCTCTGGTCGGCCGCAACCGCCACCTATTTCGCGTTCCGCGACGACGTCCTGACCCGGCTGATCGCCCGCCAGGCCGAGATGCAATACGCCTATGAGGATCGCATCACCGAACTGCGCGCCAAGGTCGACCGCACCACCAGCCGGCAGCTGCTCGACCAGGAGCAGTTCGACCAGAAGCTCGACCAGATCATGAAGCGTCAGACGGCGCTGGAGTCCCGGGCCACGGCGCTCGGAGCCATGCCCGACGTGACCGGATCGATCCCGCGCGCGACGCCGCAGCGTGGCGACGCCAGCCAGAACACTACGCAGGGCACACCAAAACCTTCGCCGATCAGCGACACCGTGATCTTCGTGGCGCCGCCGGATCGCGAAGCACGGCTTGAGTCGCGCGCGCCGGCCGTGATGGCCGCGCCGACCAATCAATTCGCCAAAAACCAGGGCTTCGACAATGTCCTGGTCCGGCTCACGTCCTCTCTCGATCAGGTCGAGCGTCGCCAGATCGCATCGCTCAGCGCCGTCGAGGAAGGCATGGATTCGCGCATGCGCCGGATGCGCGGCGTCGTCAGCGATCTCGGTTTGAACATGGCCAATCTCGAAGCCGCCGTGCCGCGGACCGCGATGGGCGGCCCGTTCGTTCCCGTCAAGCTGACGGCCAATGCCGGACCGTTCGAGAAGCAGCTCAATCGCATCAATGTCGCCCGCGCCGAGATGGATCGTCTCAATCGCACGCTGGCACTGGTGCCCTATCGCAAGCCCGTCATCGGCGAGGTCGAGTTCACCTCCGGTTTCGGCGTGCGCAGCGATCCCTTCCTGGGCCGGCCCGCGATGCACACCGGCCTCGACTTCCGCGCCGCGACCGGCGATCCCGCACGCGTCACCGCCAGCGGTAAGGTCGTGTCGGCCGGCTGGTCCGGTGGTTACGGCCGCATGGTCGAGGTCGACCACGGCAACGGGCTGTCGACCCGCTACGGCCATCTCTCCGAGATCAACGTCAAGGTCGGCGAGATCGTCAAGCTCGGCCAGGTCGTCGGCCTCGTCGGATCCACGGGCCGCTCCACCGGTCCGCATCTGCATTACGAAACCCGCATCGACGGCGAAGCGGTCGATCCGCAGAAGTTTTTGCGCGCCGGCGTGCGGCTCAGCGCAGGCTAGAACTCCGCCTGACCGGCAACCCAACTAGGAACGTCACGTAGCCAGGCGGATTGAAGGACTCCATGGGCGCCCAGGGAGATCCTCACGATGGCCAAGACGACGAAATCAACTCGCACATCTGCGCGCGCGGCTACCATCCACGATCAAAAGCTGGAGCGCGGCGAAGGCGGCGAACTTCATCAAACCGCGACGGGCAAGGCGAGTGTCCTCACGACGGCCCAAGGCGGCCCGGTCTCAGACGACCAGAACTCGTTGAAGGTCGGCCCTCGCGGACCCACCTTGCTCGAGGACTTCCATTTCCGGGAGAAGATTTTTCACTTCGACCATGAACGCATCCCCGAGCGGGTCGTGCATGCACGCGGATATGCGGCGCACGGCTTCTTCGAGACCTACAAGTCGCTTGCGAAGTATACCAGCGCCGACCTGTTTCAGCGCGCCGGCGAGAAGACACCCGCCTTCGTGCGATTTTCAACCGTCGCCGGAAGCAAGGGCTCGGTCGACCTCGCCCGGGA
Source organism: Bradyrhizobium sp. OK095 (assembly GCF_900109945.1). Taxonomy (GTDB): domain Bacteria; phylum Pseudomonadota; class Alphaproteobacteria; order Rhizobiales; family Xanthobacteraceae; genus Bradyrhizobium. The sequence continues at coordinate 59,738 of NZ_FOBX01000017.1, read as the reverse complement.
TGTGCGGGGCTTTGCGGTCAAGCTCTATACCCAGGAAGGCAACTGGGACATCGTCGGCAACAACATCCCGGTCTTCTTTATCCAGGATGCCATCAAGTTTCCCGATCTGGTCCACGCCGTGAAGGAAGAGCCGGATTGCGCCTTTCCTCAGGCCCAGTCGGCGCACGACAATTTCTGGGACTTCATCAGCCTCACCCCCGAAAGCATGCATATGATCATGTGGGTGATGTCCGATCGCGCCATTCCGCGTTCGTTTCGCTTCATGGAAGGGTTCGGCGTCCACACGTTTCGGCTCGTGAACGCGAAACGGGAATCCACGTTCGTCAAATTTCACTGGAAGCCAAAGCTTGGCCTGCAATCGGTCGTGTGGAACGAAGCGGTCAAGATCAATGGCGCCGATCCCGACTTCCACCGGCGCGATCTCTGGACGGCGATCAAGACCGGCAATTTCCCGGAATGGGAGCTGCGGCTGCAATTGTTCGATCAGAAATTCGCCGACGCCTTCGATTTCGACGTTCTCGATCCGACCAAGATCATTTCCGAAGAGATGCTGCCGCCGATCCCGGTCGGCCGGTTGGTGCTCGATCGCATGCCCGACAACTTCTTTGCGGAGACCGAACAAGTCGCCTTCATGACCCAGAACGTTCCGCCGGGAATCGACTTCTCCAACGACCCCTTGCTCCAGGGACGCAATTTCTCCTACCTCGATACCCAACTCAAGCGGCTGGGCAGCCCCAATTTCACGCATATTCCGATCAATGCGCCCAAATGTCCGTTCGCACATTTTCAGCAGGACGGGCACATGGCCATGCGCAATCCGGTCGGGCGCGCCAACTACCAGCCGAATTCCTTTGGAGAAGGTCCCAGGGAATCGTCCCAGCGCGGCTTCACACCGTTCGCCGAGGTCGAGCAAGGCGCCAAGCGTCGTCTGCGCGCTGAAAGCTTCGCAGACCATTACAGCCAGGCGCGGCAGTTCTTCATCAGCCAGACCGCGGGCGAGCAGTCCCACATCGCCGCCGCACTCACCTTCGAGCTCAGCAAGGCGAAAACGCCTGTGATCCGGGAGCGCATGGTTTCGCATCTCCTCAACATCGACGAGACGCTGGCCAACAAGGTCGCAGACAAGCTCGGTCTGCAAAAGATGCCCAAACCCGCGGACGCGGCCGTGCCGACGCGTCAGGATCTCGAACCGTCCCCTGCCCTTAGCATCGTCGAAAACGGTCCTCAGCGCTTCGAAGGGAGAAAACTTGGCATCCTCGTCTCCGACGGTTCGGATGCAAATGTCCTCAAGGCCCTCAAGAGCGCCCTCGACAAGGCCGGTGCCGCCTACGAGATCATCGCGCCCAAAGTGACGGGCGTCAAAGCCAGCGACGGCGGCTGGATCGAGGCCGATCAGATGATCGACGGAGGACCATCCGTTCTGTACGACGCGGTCGCGCTTCTGCCGGCCGCAGACGCGATCGACGATCTGCTGCTGGAGTCTACGGCGCGCGACTTCGTTGCCGACGCCTTCGCACACTGCAAGTTCATCGGCTACGTGGAGGCGGCTCTGCCCTTGTTCGAAAAAGCGGGCGTTTCTGCCGAAGATTTCGACGAAGGCTGCATCCTCATGGGAAGTCCGAAGTCGGCAAAATCGTTCGTCGACAGTCTCTCCCCATTGCGGGTTTGGGAACGCGAGCCGAACGTCAAGATGCCCTAGGCGGGTAAGCCAGCCGGCGCGACAAGCGTCTCGACTTGCTTAGCGCCGGCCGCCGCCCATGCCGCCTCCGGGAACACCGAAGCCGCCACCCATTCCACCGCCGGGCCCCATGGGCCCGCCACCCGGACCACCAGGCGAGCCAAGACCACCAGGGCCTGACGGGCCGCTGGATCCCGACGGCGCGGACCCCGGATTCGTGCCCGGGCTCGATCCCGGGGCAGTCGTCCCCGGTGCGCCGGGCTGGCTGCCGCCAGGCGTGGTGGTGGGACGATTAGGATGCATGATCGAGCCACCCGGCGAGCGTCCGGGATTGCCGGCGCCGCCAGGCCCTTGCGGGGACGATCCCGGGCCCTGGCCGATCGCCTGCGCCGAATCCACCTGAAGGCCACGTGCGCGATCGAACACGCCGTTGACCACCATGCGGGCTTCGCCGGCCGCCGGGCCAAATCGCGAGCTGTCGTGGGCCACGAGGCCGGATCCAAGCTGGAGATTCGCGCCGACGCGCTGCACGTAAGCCTCGATCGACAGGCGGCTCGCCCCGACGAGATCCGAGAAATCGTCGATCCGCGTCCGCGCGGCCTGCATCGCCCCCTGGCTCGTACTGCCCTCGATCTGGACACGCTGGCCAACCAGCAGCGGATCGACGCCGCTCAACTTCAGCCCGCCGATGCGCAGGCCATCCGGCCCGCGCTCGACCAGACCGGTGACACGCTCGGTCGCCTCGCGCCGCGGTTCGACCAGGCTTGCGACGATCACGCCGTCGGCCCGGCGCAAGCCATAGACGGCCACCTGCGTGCCCGCACGAAGCTTGGTCTCCTTGCCGCTCGCAACGATCTTCTGGCCGAGCACCGTCAGCTCGTTGCCCTTGACCTGCTCGATCGGACCGGAGACCTCGCTCGCGATCGCGATGTTGCGCGTGACGAGGATGCCGTCGGCCTGTCGCGTCGCGACCACGCGGGCCAGCTGGCCGATGCGCAGTGCCTTGAGGCTCGCCGCCTCGCCGTCGATCCGAACCGGAACGTCGCTCGCATAAGTGACGCGCTCGCCGTTGACGTAGATGCTGCCGAAACGCTGGATCACGCCGACGATGCCGGTGCCGCCGATGCCGTGATCATCGCCGCGCGTGATTCCGGTGCCGCCGATGCCCTGATCGGTGCCGCGCTTGACCTGCGCACGGGCGATCGCCGTGCCGGCGAGCCAGAATCCCGTCAACAGCAGACGGCGGGAGATGAGCGGTGGCCGGCTCATGAGGAACCGCCCTCTTTGCTGCCTTCCTTGCCACCCTCCCTGGCCTCACCCTCTTCGTCGGCGTCCTCGCTATAGATGTAGATGCCGAAATTCCAGCGGGCGTCACCACCCTTGTCCTTGGCGAGCGCGCGGTTGGCTTCGCGGTTGGCGGTCTTCAGCGCGTCCATGGCGAGCTCGCGCGAGCGGGCCTCGAGGCGTCGCGCCAGCTTCGGCGAGATGTTGTTGTAGTGCACCGCGCGTTCGAGGAAGCGCGGCGCGGCGCCTGAGACGTTTTGTTCGGCCGCGGCGATGTGGTCGTGCAGATTGCGGCCGAGATAGTGCCATTTGCTGTCGTCCCCGCCGCTCGGGACGAAGGCAGCCTCGACCAGCGTGATCTCGTCATTCTCGTTGATGGTGACGAGCTTGCGATCGAGCCATTCGTCGAGCACTGCGCGCGGACGGACGTCCTTGGTAACGGAAGCGACCAGTTGCTCGAATGACGCCGCATCGCCCTCGGCCGTGCGCGGCAGCGCCAGCGGCTCACCCTTCGCATCGGTGAACTCAGGCGCGGCAAGCCAGCGCGCGATCACGGCGCTGGTCAGCGACACCGCGGCCGGCGTTTCGTTGACGGGCGCACCCGCACCGCGCAGCCGCGCGACTTCCTTGCGATGGATGCCGGTGAGCAGGCTGACGCGGCTGTCGGTCTGCTCCTTTCCCTCCAGCGCGAAATCATGCTCGGCGACATTGACGAAAAGCTCGCGAAGCAATTGCGCCAGGGCCGGAAAGGTCATGCCGCTGCGAATGCAAAGCCGCACGAGCGGGCGCAGCAGCCGCGCCAGCGGCGCGTGCAGCTTCGCGGCGGCATTCGGCTGTGGTGCCGCTGCTTTGGACCCGGGCTTGGCATTCATGTCTGAATTGTACCGGCGCATCGCGTGGGACACAATCCCACTTTTCCCAATTCTGGATTGACGTGGTAAATTTTCCCACATATACGAGGCGCCACTGAGGGGCGCGACGTAAAGGGATTCTCATCCATGGCTGATCGCTTGGTCCGCAATTCCGTTTCACTGCGTGCACTGCCTGGTCCTGACCGGGGGCGTGGCGCAATCGAGCCGATTCTGCCCGCGCTGCTGCGCGGGGTGATCTTCATCTCGGTGCTCGCCGCACCGTTCGTCGCAGCGCTGCTCGCAGGCTGATCACCATGACGCAGACCCAAGAGACTTTGAACGGAACCTTGCACAAAACCCCGCGCCGTCCGTTGGTGCTGCACATCTTCAAGATCTATTATCCCGACCTGTTCGGCGGCACGCTCACGGTGATCCGCGACATCTGCGCGAGCCTGAAGGACGCTTTCTCCTCTGCCGTGCTGGTCTGCTCGCAATCGGCGGAACGACGCGAGATCATCGTCAACGACGTGCCGGTCGAGCGCGTGCGTTCGTTCGGCAATGTGATGTCGCTGCCCGCCGCGCCCGCCTATCCCTGGCGTCTCTGGCGCAAGATCGCCGAGCACGATCTGCTCGCCCTCCACGCCCCCTTTCCGCTCGCCGATCTGGTCTTCGCCTTCGGGTTCGGCGCCAATCGGCCGCTGGTGGTGCACTGGCACGCCGACATCGTCAGCCATGCCGGCCTGCGCTGGTTCATCGAACCGTTGATGCGGCGAACCCTGCGCCGCGCCAAGGCAATCATCGTCTCCGACCACGTGCTGGTCGACAACACGCCGCTGCTGCGCGAATTCGAGGACAAATGTCACGTCGTGCCGTTCGGCATCGACACCTCGGGCTACGATTGGCCGAAGATCGAGCCGCACCATGTCAATGATCGCGGCCGCCTCGTGCTCGCCTGCGGCCGGCTCGTGCCCTACAAGGGTTTTGACGTCCTGATCCGCGCCGCGGCTGCGCACAATTTCGAGACCTGGATCATCGGCGAGGGCGCCGAGCGGCCGCGGCTCGAGCAATTGATCGAGGAGCTCGGCCTCGGAGAGCGCGTCCGCCTGCTCGGCTCGGTGAGCGACAGCGAGCGCGTCAAGCTGATGTGCCTCGCCGACGTCTTCGTGATGCCGTCGGTGACCAATGCCGAGACCTTTGGGCTCGTCCAGCTCGAGGCCATGGCCGCCGGCCGCCCGGTCGTGAACACGGCGCTCGACACCGCGGTGCCGCACGTCGCCCGCCATGGCATGGAGGCGATCACCGTGCCGCCCGGCGACGCCGAGAAGCTGGGTGAAGCCATCGACACCCTGATACGCGATCCCGAGCGCCGCCGCCGCATGGGACTTTCGGCACGGACGCGCGCACTCACCCGCTATTCGGCGTCGGCCTTCAAGCAGGGCATGGAGACGGTCTATCGCGACGCCGTCGCTGCATCCAGCGCGGAGCGATCGCCGACCAGCGAGCCGCCGCAGGCGACCGGCTGGCTGGACACCGTCCGGATCGCGGCGGCGCTGGCCTGGTCCGACATGCGGCACCGCTACGTCCGCTCGCTGCTCGGCCCGTTCTGGATGTCGCTCCAGATGGCGATCGTGGTCGCGGTGCTGGGCTCGGTGATCGGCCAGATGTCGAACGCCAACATGATGGCGCGCCTGCCGATGCTGGCGCTGTCGATGACGGCATGGACCTTCCTCAACAGCGTAGTGCTCGATGCGACCACAGCGCTGCAGAACTCGGCGAGCCTGATCCGCGACCGGGCGCTGCCGCCAGTCATCTTCCTGCTGCAATGCACGTTCCGCCAGGCGCTGTTCGCGCTCCATAATGCCTGCGTGCCGTTGCTGCTCTGGCTCGTGCTCTCGCCACACGACCTCTCTCATGCGCTGGCGGCGTTGCCCGGCCTGCTTCTCTTCATCGCCTGCACCTTCGCCTTGAGCCTCGTCCTTGGCGCCCTGGCGACGCGCTATCGCGACCTCAAGCCGATCATCGAATCCACGCTGATGCTGGCCTTTCTCGCCTCGCCCGTGATCTGGTCGTCGGACATGATCAACCACCGCTCGACGGTGATGCGGATCAATCCCCTGACGCATCTGTTCGCGGTGTGGCGCGAGCCGCTGGCGGGCGCTCCTATCGATCCCACGAGCATCGTCTACGTCCTCATCACGCTGGCGCTGCTGATCTTTGCGAGCGTGCTGACGCTGGTCCATCTGCGCAAAGCCGCATTCTGGATCTGACACATGGTCTCGATCAGCCTGCGCAACATCTGTCTCGATTACCCGCTCTACGGCGCCTACGACTTCTCACTGAAGCGGCGGCTGCTCGGGCATCTTATCCGCGAGCCGGGCGAGATGCGGATCATCCGCGCCGTCGACAATTTCACGATCGAGGCCGAAGCCGGCGCCCGCATCGGACTTGCCGGTCCCAATGGCTCCGGCAAGTCGACGCTGCTGCGGCTGATCGCCGGCGTCTATCCCCCGAGCAGCGGCAGCATCGCGGTGCAGGGCAATGTCATGCCCCTGCTCGGCCTGAACGCCGGCGTCAACCTGGATTTCGTCGCCGAGGACAACATCGCGCTGCTGCTGCGCATCGGCGGCCGCAAGCCGACCCGCAGCGTGATCGACGATATCTGGGCCTTCACCGAGCTCGAGACGCGGATGCAGCGGCTACCACTGCGGATGTTCTCTTCCGGCATGCTGATGCGGGTGCTGTTTGCAACCGCCACCGCCTTTCCGGCCGACATCCTCTTGCTCGACGAATGGCTCAGCGTGGTCGACGAGCACTTCGCGGAGAAGGCCGAGGGGCGGCTGCTGAACCTGGTGTCGCAGGCCGCGATCGTGATGATCGCCTCGCACGACCAGAAGCTGCTGCGACGTACCTGCTCCAGCATCATCAATCTCGATCACGGCCGCATCGCCTCGACCGTCGCGGTCGAGCCGCCGGCAACGCATTCCCTCGAGCTCCGCGAGAAACGTGCATGAAGCAGAACATCCTCGTCGTCTCCGAAGCGCTGGGCGAGCCCAACCACAAGCGCGGTATCTTCCACTTCACGCGCGAATTGATGCGCTCGCTCGCGGCCGAGGGGCACGATCTGACGCTGCTGGTGGAGACCACGCGGCGCTTTCGCAAGCTGCGACGGCGCGAACGGCGCACGAAACTATTTCCGGCGCAGTCGCGCAACATCGAGCTGCTCGCGCTGTACCGCTTCCTCGACGAGGTCAACATGGGCGAGCCGGTCGTCCGTGGCGGCCTGCGCCGCACGCTCGACTGGGTCCGTCACAAGGCCGCCATGTCGGTGTCGTGGGACTATATCGCCTGTTTCCTGCGCGCGATCGGCCTGCGCGGGCTGAATGCCCGGTTGATCGAGAACAGAACTGCCGCACTCGAATACGTCCCGCCGGACCTGCGCCATCTCGAGCTGTTCCGCGACTTCCAGCTTGAGCCCGGCTTCTACAGCTATCAGGATTCCTCGGCCTTCTTCCTGCTGCCGCCGCCACGGGTCGATGCGCGCGACTACGACATCATCGTCGTGGACACGCCGACGCGGGTGGCGATCAGGCGCAGGCCGGACGCCAAGGTGATCTGCGTCGTCCACGATTTGCTGCCGCTCACCGACCTCAAGCTCAGCGACGTTGCCACGCGGCTGTTCCTGTCGCGGCTGCTCACCAGCCTGCGCCAGGCCGACGAACTCGCCTTCGTTTCAAACTACAGCATGATGCGGTTCAGGGAACTGTTGCCGCAATTTGCTCACCTGCCGGCGCGGGTCGTGTATCCCCGCACCCGGTTCGACGCCCCGGATGTCCTGCACCTTCCAGCCCCGTCGGGGCGTCCGGGGCGGCCGAGCTTTGTCGTCATCGTCTCGAACGAGCCGCGCAAGAACGTCGCCACCGTCATCCGCGCCTTCCGTGGCGTACCGCAGGCCGATCTCGTCGTGATCGGCTATGCCGGCGAAACCAGCCGGATGCGCAATCTGCCGCAAAACGTCCGCTTCGCCGGCTATGTCGACGAGCACGAGAAGGCGGCCCTGATCGCGGAGGCGCACGGCCTGATCATGCCGAGCTTTGCCGAAGGCTTTGGCGTGCCGATCATCGAGGCCCTGGCCGCGAACACGCCGGTGCTGTGTTCGGATATCGCGGTGTTCCGCGAGGTCGCGGGCGAGCTCGCCGACTATTTCGATCCCTTCTCGACCGACTCCGTTGCAGCCTCCATCACGCGCGTGCTAACGCGGCAAGAAGAATACCGCGGCAAGATCCGCGCGAGGCGCCACGAGCTCGCCGAGCGGTTCGGCTACGAGACCCAGGCCCGCGACTTCCTCGGGCGTGAGATGCCCAGGGAACGGCTGGTCGCAGCCCAGTAAGTGCATCCAGATGACGGCTGAATCTGCCGTATTGTCCGATCTCAGCGACCTGCGTGGCCGATGGCAGGCTTTGGGCCGTTCGGCCGCGCTGGTCCGGGCGGCAGATGTGCTGGTCATCCTGATCGCGGCGTCGTTGCCCTGGTCAACCACGGCGCCTTCGGTCTTCGTCGGGCTCTGGCTGCTCGCGGTCACGCCGACCATCGACTGGCGCGACTATGCCCGCGAGCTGACACGGCCCGCGTTTGCGCTCCCCTTCGTGTTCCTGATGCTCGCGCTCGTCGGCACGCTGTGGTCGGGCGGCGATTGGGCTGATCGGTTGCATGCGATCAAGCCGGTGGCAAAGCTCGTGCTGATTCCACCGCTGCTCTATCATTTCAGCCGGTCGGAGCGCGGCTTGTGGGTTTGCCTCGCCTTCCTCGCCTCCTGTGCGCTGCTTGCGGTCTACTCCTGGATCGTGCTGGTCGATCCCGCCTGGAAGATCACCGCGACGGCATCGGCCGGCGTTCCCGTCAAGAACTACATCGACCAGAGCCAGGAGTTCACGCTGTGTGCCTTTGCGCTGGCGCTGCCCGCGCTGACTTTCTGGCGCGGTGGAAGCGTGGCCGCAACCGCCGCATGCCTGGCGCTGATCCTGCTGTTCGCCACCAACATGGTATTCGTCGCCTCAAGCCGCACGGCGCTTCTCTGCGTCCCGGTGCTGCTGGCCTTGTTCGCCTGGAAACATCTGAGCCGGCGGGCGACGCTGGTCCTGCTCGCAGGCACGGTCGCCGCAAGCGCGCTCGCCTGGACCAATTCGCCCTATCTGCGCCAGCGCATCACCGACGTCGCGGTCGAATACCGCCATGGCCATGAGGACATCAGCCGCGCCTCGACCGCGCAGCGGCTGACCTATTGGCGCAAGGCGCTCCACGCCATCGCTGAAGCCCCCCTGATCGGCCATGGCACCGGCTCGATCAAACGGCAATTCGAGCGCGCCGCCACTGGCGGGAGCAGCCTCGATGCGGAGGTTGTGAGCAATCCGCACAACCAGACCCTCAATGCCGCCATGCAGTGGGGCCTGCTGGGCGTCGTGCTGCTCTACGCGATGTGGATCGCGCAGCTTCGCCTTTTCCTCGGCGAAGGCCTTGCCACCTGGATCGGCTTCGTGGTCATCGTGCAGAACATCGCGAGCTCGCTGCTGAACTCGCACCTGTTCGATTTCCACGAGGGCTGGATGTATGTGCTCGGCGTCGGCGTCGCCGGCGGCATAGCGCTGAGGGCGCAAGCCGCCAGCCGGTCCTGACCTACTGGCCGCGCTCGTGGCCAACCTCGCCGGTGATGACCTCTCCGAACAGCTCCCAGGCCTGCCCGTTGAAGCGCATCAGCTGCATCTGCTCGATCGGGAAATAGTCATCGGCTGACGTGTTGACCATGATGCCCGGCAGCATCAGGTCGGTGTGGAAATCCTTCAGGTTCGCGGCCTGCTTCATGACGTTCTCGCGCGTGAGAGTGTCGCCGCACTGCTTCAGGACCTGGGCCATCGCCTCGGCCTGGACATAGCCATAGACATTGTTGGCGTTGGCCTTGTCGCCATCAGGATAATACTTGTCCATGAACGCGCGCCATTTGATCACCGCGGGGTCCTTGTCCCAGGTCGGATCGGTCGGGTCCTTCAGATAGACGGTCGAGATGATGTCCTTGGAATAGTCGAGCCCGGCGGGCTTGAGCACAGAGGCGACCGAGGTCGCGGTGTTGGCGAGGAAGAATTTTGGCTTCCAGCCGAGCTCGCCGACCTTGCGGATCGCCTGTGCCGAACCCTTCGGCGCCGCCCACGAGAAGAAGATGTCGGCGCCGGAATCGTGGAGTGCCACGATCTGCGAGTCGATCGAGGGATCGCTGACCTCGTAGGATTTGTCGGCGATGATCATGTTGACCTTGTCGCCGAGCCCATCCTTCAGGCCCTTGAACTGGTCTTTGCCGGCATCGTCGTTCTGCCAGAACACCGCGATCTTGCTGTTCGGGAACTTGTCGCGGATATATTTTGCGTAGATTCGCCCCTCGCTCTGGTAGTTCGGCTGGAAGCCCATGGTCCAGGGGAAGTTCTTGGGGTCGCCGAACTTGGTGCCGCCGGAGGCAACGAAGAGCTGCGGTACCTTCTTCGCATTCATGTATTTCATGATCGCGGAGTTCGAGGGCGTGCCGAGCGGCTGGAAGATCAACAGGACCTCGTCGCTCTCGACCAGCTTGCGCGCCTGCTCGATCGCCTTCGGCGGCGAATAGGCGTCGTCATAGCTGATGAAGTCGATCTTGCGCCCGTTGATGCCGCCCTGATCGTTGATCATCTTGAAAAAGGCGGCCTCGGTCTTCCCGATCACGCCATAGGACGACGCCGGCCCGCTGTAGGGCATGATGTTGCCGAGCTTGATGTCGGTGTCGGTGGCGCCGGGGTCGTATTTCTTCTGCGCCATCGCCGGTACTGCGACGAGCACTCCGGCAGCAAGCATAGCGATGGCAGCAAGGTTTTGGCGACGACCCGGCATCGTTCTCTCCCCTATTTTGTAGTCTTGTTTTGTGGAGAGTGTCGCAAGGCGGCTGACCGCTGGCAAGCGGCTCGTTTTTCCGTGAGATGAAACGCTCGATCGGGAACTTAGGCGCCGCGCCGCAGCAGGCTGATCGCGCGTCCGTCAATCACCAGCAACGCGCTGGCGATGACGATGGCGCCGGCGATCTCGCGCGGGGAGATCGGCTCACCCAGCACCAGCCAGCCCAGAAGAATTGCGGTGACGGGAATGAGCAGCGTCACCAGCATCACATTGGTCGCGCCCGAGCGCCGAATGATCTGAAAGAAGACGATGTAAGCGAGCGCCGTCGACAGGCCGGCAAGGCCGAGCACCGCGAGCCAGGTCGTGATATCAGGCATCGGAAGATGCCACGGCTGCTCCACCGCGCTGGCGACAGCCGCCATCATCACCGTCGACGCCATGAGCTGAAACGTTGCCGTGCCGAGCGGGGCCGAGTCCTTCAACAGCCGCCGCGCCGCCAGCGCGGCGAGACCGTAGCTGAAGGCACCACCCAGGCAGAGCAGGATTCCGATCCCCTGCCCGACCCTCGTCTCGATGCCCCATCCGCGCAAAATGATCACGCCGGCGAGGCCCAGCGCCACGCCGGCGACACGGCGCATCTGCAAGGCCTCTTCGCGCGCCGCCGCCATCACGAGCACGGTGAACAGCGGCGTTGTCGCGTTCAGGATCGACGCCAGTCCGCTCGGAATGAAGGTCTGGCCGGCCACGATCAGCGAGAACGGGATGACGTTGTTGAGCAGCCCGATCGCAACGAACGGCTTCCAGCCCGTCATGCCGTTGGGAAAGCGGATCCCCTGCATCCGGAGCAGCGGCAGGAGAATGGCCGCGCCAAGCGCGACGCGCAAAAACACCAGCGTCAGCGGCGGCAATTCCCGCAACGCCGCGCCGTTGAAGAAGAACGAGCCGCCCCAGAGGACCGAGAGCACGGCAAGCAGCGACCAGTCTCGCGCATCGATACGGTTGTCGTTCGGGGGCATGGGTATCACCTCGGCGGCCGAGCCTGCCGCCTAGGACACGTCAGCGAACAAGGCCACCCGATTTCCGACAAGACACAGCTCAAGAGGATCGGCGTGACCGGGCGTCACCCGCGATATCGGCAACCACCGCCCCGATCACCAGGGCGCCGCCAATGAGGGCGTGCACGGCCGGCAATTCCCGGAAGGCAACCCAGATCCAGAACGGCATTAGCGGCGTTTCCAGCGTCGCGATCAGAGAGGCCTGCCCTGACGGCAGCAGGCGCGAGCCGAGCATGTAGAGGGTCAGGCCGAGCGCGACCTGGAGGCAGCCGAACATCGCGAGAATGGCGAGGCCGTTGCCGCCGACATGGGCGATGTCGTGAGCGAACGGAAGACTGACGAGACTTCCGAGGAAGTTCGACAGCGCGGCCGCCGCCACCATCGACGTCTCGCGGTGGCGCCGAACCACCACCGTCATGGCGGAGATGGCTGATACCATCAGGCAGCTCAGGGCCACGCCGCCGAGATCGGCGCCGGCTTGCACACCGCCGACCGTGATGACGACGCCGGCAAAGGCCATCAGGCTTGCGATCAGCGTGCGCCAATTTGCGGTCTCACCGAGCCATAGCCACGCCAGCGCAGCCGCGACGAAGGGCTGCGTGGCGATCAGCACCGCCACATTCATCACGTTGGTCATCTGAAGCGCGGGGATGAACGAGACCATACCGATGGTGGACAACGAGGCGACGAGCAACCCGCCCCTCCCCGGCACGATCAATTGCCGCAGCGCGCCGCGGCCCTGCATCACCACCAGAAACACGCTGATCAGGCCGCCTGCGAACAGGCCGCGCCAGAACAGAATCGTCCAGGGATCGAACGGCAGCAGTCGGGTGAAGAACGGCGCCGTGCTCCAAGCGACCGCGGCTGATATGACGAGGGCAATGCCGAGACCGCGTTCCGATCGAGGCTGCCCCATGTCGAACTGCCCCGGTTAAGACGGCTTCTTCGGCCGCGACACCAGCTCGATCATCTTGCCTTCGTCGTCATCCGGCATCACAGCCTTCGCCTGCGCGTAGGACTCGACGGCCGCGCGCGAAACCAGCGGCTTGTCGGCCAAGAGGCTCTCGGCGAGCTTCACGGCGTACGCCGCGTCCTTGTGCCGGAGCGCTGCCGTAAAGGTCGCGCCGCTGAAATCGCGGGCGACCATGCGCTTGGCGTGGCGCTGCACCTGCGGGCTTGCGGCAACACCCGCCTGGATCGATTCCAGCACGAGGTTCATGTCGAGGCCGGCCTGCTCGGCGATCGCGAGGCCCTCGGCGAGGCCGGCGATCTGGATCGCGCCCATCAGATTATTGATGAGCTTGTAGACCGTGCCGGAGCCGACCGCGCCGAAATGGCGGATGGTCGAGCCGATCGGCGTGAGATAGGGACGCGCACGTTCGAGGTCGGCCGCATCGGCGCCGGCGAGCAGCGTCAGCTTTCCGCTGGCCGCTGCATCCGGCAATCCCGTCACGGGGCAATCGATATAGATCAGTCCGCGCGCGTTGAGCTCACGGCCCATCTCGCGGGCGTGGTCATAGGAGACGGTGGAGCATTCGATTGCGATGGTGCCTGATTTCGCCGTCTTGGCGGCGCCCATGGGCCCGAGCCAGACCGCACGCGAAGCTTCGTCGTCGGCGACCATGGTCACGACGGCGTCGGCATCGATCGCGGCATCCTCCGGCGACGTCGCCCAATGCGCGCCGCGCGCGATCAGGTCTTCCGCTTTTGATTTGCTGCGATTCCACAGCGTCACCGTAAAACCGGCATCGAGATAGCGGCCGGCCATGCCATGGCCCATCCGTCCAAGCCCGATGAAGGCAATTCGGGTCATGATCAGTCCACGTCCTCGATGTCAGCGCCTGTGGTGCCGAAGGCGCGCTGCGCCAGCGTCGCGGCCATGAAGTCGTCGAGCTCGCCGTTGAGCACGCCCGAGGTGTCGGAGGTCTGCACGCCCGTGCGCAGATCCTTCACCATCTGATAGGGCTGCAGCACGTAGGAGCGGATCTGATGGCCCCAGCCGATATCGGTCTTGGCGGCCTGGTCGGCGGCGGCCTTCTCCTCGCGCTTCTTCAGCTCGATCTGATAGAGACGCGCGCGCAGCATGTCCCAGGCCTGCGCCTTGTTCTTGTGCTGGGAGCGGCCGGCCTGGCAGACCACCGCGACGCCGCTCGGGATATGCGTCAGCCGCACCGCCGATTCAGTCTTGTTGACGTGCTGGCCGCCGGCGCCGCCCGAACGCATCGTGTCGACGCGGACATCGGATTCCTTGATGTCGATCTTGATGCTGTCGTCGATGACCGGGAACACTTGCACGCTCGAGAACGACGTATGCCGCCGCGCGTTGGAATCGAACGGCGAGATGCGCACCAGCCGGTGCACGCCCGCCTCCGTCTTCAACCAGCCATAGGCATTGTGGCCGGAGACCTGGATGGTCGCGGACTTGATGCCGGCCTCTTCGCCCTCGGACTCCTCGAGGAATTCGACCTTGAAGCCGTGGGTTTCGGCCCAGCGCGTGTACATGCGCAAGAGCATCTGCGCCCAGTCCTGGCTCTCGGTGCCGCCGGCGCCGGCATGGACTTCGAGATAGGAATCGAAGCCGTCGGCTTCGCCCGACAGCAGCGCCTCGAGCTCGCGCCGCGCCACTTCCTTCTTCAGAGCCTTCAACGCATTTTCGGCTTCAGCGACGACACCCGCATCGCCCTCGGCCTCGCCGAGCTCGATCATGCCGATGTCGTCTTCAAGCTGCTGTTCGACCTTGCCGATACCCGAGAGCGAATCCTCCAGCGAGGTTCGCTCCTGCATCAGCTTCTGGGCCTTCTGGGAATCGTTCCAGAGATTGGGATCTTCTGCGAGCTTGTTCAGCTCAGCGAGGCGCGCCGTCGATTTATCGACGTCAAAGATGCCTCCTCAGCAGCCCGACTGACTGCTTGATCTCTTCTACCAACCGTTCGATTTCGGCGCGCATGTCGTTCTCTAATCTCGCGGAATTGCTCCGCGTTCGATTTGAAGGCCGGATGTAGCGGCGGCGGAGGCAAAGCGCAACCGCCCGCTCCTCCACCCCCGACGATTCTCCCCATCGTTTACCAGAGGCCGCCGGTCCCCGGACGCATGATGAAGCCGGAATCCGGCTGTTGCTGCTGCGAGGCCGGCATACGGCTGTCGGCGTCGGCAACCCCGATGACGGAGTAGTTGTCCGGCGGCGCCGTGCCCGGCTTGAAGGCCTCCAAAATGGTTCCGCCGGTCTCGCCGGGTCCGGCGCGCATGCCGGTCTTGGCGACGACGCGGACCAGCTTGATGCCGGCCGGTACCTTGAACGGAACAGCCTGCTTGTCGGCAAGCGCGAGCTTCATGAAATCGCGCGCGATCGGAGCCGCCAGATGGCCGCCGGTCGCGGCGTTGCCCTTGCCCAGCGCGCGCGGCTTGTCGTAGCCCATATAGATGGCGACGGCGACATCAGGCGAGAAGCCGACGAACCAGGCATCCTTGGCCTCGTTGGTGGTGCCGGTCTTGCCGGCGATCGGCTTGCCAACCTCCCTCAGCGCGGTCGCGGTACCAGCCTGCACGACACCTTCCATCAGCTCGGTGATCTGATAGGCGGTCATGGAATCCAGCACCTGCTCGCGGCGGTCGATCAGCTGCGGCTCGGTCTGGTTCTTCCAGCCGCCGGGTGCCTCGCAGCCACGGCATTCGCGCTGGTCGTGCTTGAAGATGGTGTGGCCGTAGCGGTCCTGGATGCGGTCGATCAGGGTCGGCTTCACGCGGCGGCCGCCATTGGCGATCATCGAATAGGCCGTGACCATGCGCATCGCCGTCGTCTCGCCGGCGCCGAGCGCGTAGGACAGATAGTTCGGCAACTCGTCATAGACGCCGAAGCGGCGCGCATATTCGCCGATCAGGGGCATGCCGATGTCTTGCGCAAGGCGCACCGTCACGGTGTTGAGCGACTGCCGCAGCGCATTGCGCAGCGTCACCGGGCCTTGGAACTTGCCCGAGGAGAAGTTTTCAGGCCGCCACACGCCGGCGCCCTGGCCCTGGTCGATTTCGATGGGCGCGTCGAGCACGACGGTCGACGGCGTATAGCCGTTGTCGAGCGCGGCCGAATAGACGATCGGCTTGAACGACGAACCCGGCTGCCGGTAGGCTTGGGTCGCACGGTTGAACTGGCTCTGGTCGAACGAGAAGCCGCCGACCATCGCGAGCACGCGGCCGGTCCAGGGATCCATCACCACCATTGCGCCGGACACTTCGGGGATCTGGCGCAACCGGTACTGGCCTTCAACCGGCTGTCCCTCCTTGCTGTAGAGCGGATCGGCATAGATCACGTCGCCGGACTGCAGAACCTGCGACACCGCCGTCGCTGTCCTGCCCTTCGCGGCCCCCGAGGCCGCCCTTGCCCATTTGATGCCGTCAAGCGTGATCAGACCTGTCTCGCGCTGCTTGCTGACGGCGCCGCCGAGTTCGCGGCTCGGCTGGAAGCCGATGCGCGCGGATTGATCGCTGGTCTCCAGCACCACGGCCATGCGCCATGGCGAGATGTCGGACAGCGACTTGATCTCGGCGAGCTTCACGCCCCAGTCGCCGGAGATATCGAGCTTGCTCATGGCGCCGCGATAGCCCTGCTGCTCGTCATAATTCACGAGGCCCGACACCATGGTCTTTCGCGCCATGACCTGGATCTTCGGATCGAGCGTGGTGCGGACAGAGAGACCGCCCTCGTACAGCTTCTTCTCGCCATAGCGCTCAAAGATGTCGCGGCGGACTTCCTCGGCGAAATATTCGCCGGCGAAGGTGTGGGCGCCGCCGGAGCGGTTGGTGACGGCCAGCGTCTCCTTGCGCGCCTTCTCGGCGTCGGCCTGCTTGATCCAGCCGTTCTCCACCAGACGGTCAATCACGTAGTTGCGGCGCTCGATCGCGCGGTCACGGTTACGCACCGGATGCAGTGTCGCGGGCATCTTCGGCAGCGCCGCCAGATAGGAGGCTTCCGCCACCGTCAGCTCGTTCACCGATTTGTCGAAATAGACCAGCGAGGCGGCCGCGATGCCATAGGCGCCAAGGCCGAGATAGATCTCGTTCAGATACAGCTCGAGGATCTTGTCCTTCGAATAGGTCTTCTCGATCCGCATCGCCAGCAAGGCTTCCTTGATCTTGCGGGCGAAGGAGACCTCGTTGGTCAGAAGGAAGTTCTTGGCGACCTGCTGGGTGATCGTGGAGGCACCCTGCGGACGGCGGTTGGAGCCGAAGTTCTGCAGATAGAGCACGCCCGCGCGCGCCATGCCGGTGTAGTCGATGCCGCCATGCTCGTAGAAATTCTTGTCCTCTGCTGCGAGGAAGGCGTTGATCACGAGCTTCGGCACGGCCTGGATCGGCAAGTAAAGCCGCCGCTCCTTGGCGTATTCGCCGAGCAGCGAACCGTCGACCGCGTGGACGCGGGTCATCACCGGCGGCTCGTAATCCTGAAGCTGAGAGTAATCCGGCAAGTCCTTGGAGAAATGCCAGATCAGACCTGCCGCGGCCCCGACACCGACCAGGAACATCACTGTTCCCGCGGCGAACAGGAAGCCCATGAACCGCACAAGCAAGCGCATTATGTGTCTATCCGTTCAAACTCTGGATCAGCCCAGTATCAGCCCCATAGGACCTAAAAACTGGCACCCAAAACTGGCGCCAACCTCACGTCGCGAATTCACCGGCCTACGCAATCACATCAAGGCCGGGCCTAAAGACGCTTGCCGAGCGGGATTCTCTCCGATTCCGGACCCCCCTGCGGCATTTTTATAAAGCGTCCGCTGTGGCCAAACTAGGGCCTTTGCGCCGGCACGGAAAAACCCTTCTTCAATTCGACGCCCCGGCCGTCGCCAGCCGTTTAGCCAGGAACCCGTCGATCGCCTGGGCCATCGAGCCCACGGCCTTGGATCGCCAGCCCTCCGAGACCAGATGCTCCAGATCGCCCTTGTTGGAGACATAGCCGATCTCGACCAGCACCGAGGGCACATCGGGCGCCTTCAGCACCCGGAAACCGGCCGATTTCAGGGGATGCTTGTGCATCCGCACGGTCGACTTCAATTCGCCCATCAGCAAATGAGCAAAACGATTTGAAAACGTACGGGTTTCCCGCTGCGTCAGGTCGATCAGGATGTCGGCGACGTCGGTCGGCTCCTCCGCCAGATTGAAGCCAGCGATCGCGTCCGCACGGTTTTCGGCGTCCGCCAGGCGTTGGGCCTCGGCATCGGACGCCTTGTCGGACAGCGTATAGATGGTGGCGCCCTGCGCGTCCCCCTCGGCGCGCGGCAGCGCATCGGCATGAATAGAGACGAACAGCGCGGCCTTCAGGTTGCGCGCGATCTTGGTCCGGTCATTGAGCGGGATGAACGTGTCGTCGTTGCGCGTCATCACCACCCGGTATTTGCCGGCCTTTTCCAGCCGGTCGCGTAGCGCGAGGCCAAAGGCCAGCACCAGGTTCTTCTCGCTCTCGCCGCTGGATTGCGTACCGTTGTCGATGCCGCCGTGACCGGGATCGATCACGACCACCGGGCGTCCATCGACCTTCTGCTGCAGCCCCTCAGGGGCCGCCGTAGCGGGAACAGTTGCTGGCGGCGCGTCTGCGATCGCGGGCCGCAGCTCGGGGCGGTTTTCCGGGGCGAGCGATTGCACGAAGGCGGTGCGGTCGACCTCCTCCAGCTCAAGCACCAGCCGGGCAGGCTGGCCGTTGGCCGCCTCCAGCACATAGGAATTGGCGATCTTGGCCGGGCCCGTCAGGTCGAACACGATTCGCGAGCCGCCGGGCATGACGAGCCCGTAGCGGAAGGCCTTGACCAGCCCCCGCCCTCCAGAGCCGATGCCAGCGGGCAGCTGAAAATTGATTTGTGGGACGTCCACCACGACCCGATAGGGGTCGGCGAGCGTCACGGCGCGGAAGCTGATGGTCTGGTCGATGTCGAGAATGAAGCGGGTCTGCTTGCCATCGCCGGCCAGGCGGGCGGCCGAGGCGATCGGAAAATTCGCTACTGCAACAGAGGGTTGCGCCTGGCTTTCCGCGGCGCTCAGGCGCGAGGAATCAGCGCACGGCAGTGCTGCGGCGCACAGTAGTACGCATCCCAGCAAAACCCTTTGATTTGCGCGGCTCGCCACCGATTCCGTGCCTCCGAGCAGCTTCTTTAACGCAATAGAACCACAGGGTTAATCGATCCCTAATGACGGACGCGCGAAACTCGCTGACTGTGACCGCCGTGCGACGCTCCTTGCACGGCTGGCCCAATCCACGTATGTACGGAGTGCTGACGGCCGATATTTCCGGTTGTGTCGCATTCAGCCTTCCGGTGCAGCGCCGGAACTCCCAAGGTTTGGGAATTCCAGCGTTTTCCGTTCCCCTCTAAGACCAGCGCGGTGCGCGGCAGCGAGACGGAACGGGTCAAGCCCCGGCGGCGGACGGTTTCCGGGTACCACTCATGTGTCCGGGACGGTTCTGACAGCGGCGTAACCCATTACCCGGTCCCTTGATCCCAAGGGGGCGGTTCGTGATCCCCAAGGCGAGCGCGCTCGCGCCATGCCTGGCCAGCAGCAACTGATTGAGGGGCGGCCCCGCCGCCCAATGTTTCATACGGGCCGACGCTTGATGCGCCAGACTGTGCCGACGAATTCTGAAGGACCATTCGCGACGCTGCGGAGTGAAAATCCCGCGCGCCGCTTCGGTCCTTCGGCATCCGATTCGGCAAGGCGCGAGAGACGGCGTTTCGGCCTTCCCCTCACCCCCGAATCAGGTGGACCGTCGCGTCACCCGGCAGCGCACATTGCGCCCACGGTGAATCGCGCCCGCCGCCGCCAAGAGTTAAGACATGCCCAACAAGATGTTGATCGATGCCACCCACCCGGAAGAGACCCGGGTCGTCGTGGTCCGCGGCAATCGCGTCGAAGAGTTTGATTTCGAGACCGCACAACGCAAGCAACTGCGCGGGAATATCTACCTCGCCAAGGTCACAAGGGTCGAACCGTCGCTCCAGGCCGCCTTCGTCGAATATGGTGGCAACCGCCACGGCTTCCTCGCCTTCAGCGAAATCCATCCCGACTACTACCAGATCCCGGTCGCCGACCGGCAGGCGCTGATCGAGGCCGAGGAACAGGCCCATCGCGAAGCCGAGGAAGAGAGCGAGAACCGCTCCCACGGCCGCCGCCGCTCGCGCCACCGCAATTCCCGCCGCCGCAGTCAGGGCGAACGCGTCCGCAGCGATGTCGTCGAGGGTGCCGGTCCCGCCGCCCAGCCAGTCGAGGGCGAGGCCCTGCATACCGAAGGTGCGTCGCACGAGGGTGAGCATCTGCACGCCGATGCCGAGCATCACGGCGCGTACGAAGCCCATGATCATGACGGACATGATCACGAAGAGCATGGGCACGATGATCACCATCATGCGCACGATCACGATGACCATGGTCACGAAGGCGAGCACGATCATCACCACCATGATCATGCTGACGCGACGTCTGCGCCTGTCGGTGCCGAGCCAATGGCCGCTGCCGAGCCATACGAGGCAGACGCATCCGAAACACATGCCGAGGCCCTCGCCGAAGCAGTGACATCGGCCGCTGAACCGGCCGATGCCGTGTACGCCGCCGGCGAGAGCGCCGAGGCTCCACATCACGAATCCGAAGCGACGGCCGAGGACGACGACGAGGACGAGGACGACGAGGAAGCCGAAGAGGACATCGTCGAATCCGTCGGCGGCGACGATGTGCTCGAGGAAGTGCCGGAGCGCACCTTCCGCCCGCGCCGCCAGTACAAGATCCAGGAAGTCATCAAGCGCCGCCAGGTGATGCTGGTGCAGGTCGTCAAGGAAGAGCGCGGCAACAAGGGCGCGGCGCTGACGACTTATCTGTCGCTCGCCGGCCGTTATGCCGTGTTGATGCCGAACACCGCGCGTGGCGGCGGCATCAGCCGCAAGATCACCAGCGCGCAGGACCGTTCCCGCCTGAAGGAAGTGGTGCAGGACCTCGACGTGCCCGAGGGCATGGGCATCATCCTGCGCACCGCCGGTGCTGCCCGCACCAAGCCCGAGATCAAGCGCGACTTCGAATATCTGATCCGGATGTGGGAGACGGTGCGCGATCTGACGCTGCAGTCGCAGGCCCCGACCCTCGTCTACGAGGAAGGCTCGCTGATCAAGCGCTCGCTGCGCGACCTCTACAACAAGGAGATCGACGAAATCCAGGTTGCCGGTGAAGCCGGCCACCGCGAAGCGCGCGACTTCATGAAGATGCTGATGCCCGCCAATGTCAGCGCGGTGAAGCAGTATCGCGACGGCCAGCCGCTGTTCTCGCGGATGGGCGTCGAGAGCCAGCTCGACGCGATGTTCTCGCCGACCGTGCAGTTGCGCTCCGGCGGCTATATCGTGATCAACCAGACCGAAGCGCTGGTCTCGATCGACGTCAACTCCGGCCGCTCGACCCGCGAGCACCATATCGAGGACACGGCGCTCAAGACCAATCTGGAAGCATCCGAAGAGGTCGCCCGCCAGCTTCGCCTGCGCGACCTCGCCGGCCTGATCGTCATCGACTTCATCGACATGGACGAGAAGCGCAACAACCGTGCGGTCGAGCGCAAGCTCTCCGATTGCCTGCGGCAGGATCGCGCGCGCATCCAGGTTGGCCGCATCTCGCATTTCGGCCTGCTGGAAATGTCGCGCCAGCGCATCCGCGCCAGCGTGCTGGAATCCTCGACCGATCCCTGCCCGCATTGCGGCGGCACCGGCCACCTCCGCTCGGTGGCATCGGTTGCTCTCCAGCTGCTGCGCGGCCTCGAAGAGATCCTGATGAAGGGCGCGACCCACAATCTCGTGGTCCGCACCCGCACCGACGTCGCGCTCTATGTGCTGAACCACAAGCGCGGCCATCTGCGCGATCTCGAGAACGGCTTCAAGGTGACGCTGTCGGTCATCGCCGACCCCAGCGTCAGCGGACCGCAGGCCTATCTCATCGATCGCGGCGAGCAGGTGCATACGCTCGAAGCCGCCAAGGCGCTGCTGGTGACACAGGCCGCCGCGAGCCCGCCGCCGCTGGCTGAAGAAGCCTATGACGACGAGGAATTCGATCCGGAGATCGAATCCGAGGTCGAGACCGAGGAGACCGAAGGTCTCGCCGAGGAGCAGGCCACCGGTGACGCAGCCTCCGAGCAGGACGGCGCGCGCCGCGGCAAGCGTCGCCGTCGCCGCCGCGGCCGCGGTGGCCAGCGCGACGGTGAGCCTCGCGAGGATGGCGCTCCGGCGTCTTCCGAAGCGGCAGTGGCAGCCGGCGAAGCCGAAGAGGATGCCGAGTCCGAGCAGGATGGAGAAGAAGCCAACGACCAGGCAGGTCAGGGTCGCGGCGATCAGGAAGGCGCGGCCGATCGCAGGCGCCGGCGTGGTCGCAGGGGCGGACGTCGTCGGCGGGGTAGCGGCGAGGAAGGTCTTGCCGGTTCCATCAGCGACGAGCTCGCGGCCAATGCACCGTCGGAAGCAACCGAAGCCGTTGCCGATTTCGACGGCGCCGGCGACGAGGCTGCGCCATCGATCGCGCAGGCCGAACCCACCGCCGAGCCGCGGTTCACTCAGCCTGAGCCGCGCGCCGAAGTGCGGACCGAGGCACCGGCCCGGCCGGAGCCGGCTCCCGCTGCCGTTGCTGCGGAAGAAGAGCCCGCCGACGACAAGACTGCGCGACGCCGCTCCACGGTCCGCGAAAAGGTGAGCTTCCTGTCGAGCAGCTCGAGCGAGCCGGCAGCGCCGGTTGCGCAGGCGACCGAACAACCGGTCGCTCCGCCCGCACCGGCACCTGAGCCCGCGCCGGAAGAAGCAAGCGAGACTCCGGGCGCCCCGCGTCGCGCCGGCTGGTGGTCGCGCCGCTTCGGCGGCGGCGAGTAAGCCGGACACTCCATAAAAAAACGCCCGGCCAAGCCGGGCGTTTTTCGTTTCAAGGCTCGCGAAAACGCTACGACGGCAATTCGTCATCGCCGAGCGGCGCCACCTCGCGCGAGGCGATCTGGCGAAGCTGGTCGTAGAGATCGGGCGCCTCGCTGGTGCAGAGGCAAACGCCCGTTGCGGAAGGTCTCTCGCCGGCATTGAGGTAGGCGTGGCCCATGGTGCTGTCGAGATAGATGCCGTCGCCCTCGTCCAGGATCTCCGGCGCGTAGAACTCGGTGTGCACGGCAACGCGTCCGCTCGTCACCCAAAAATACTCCTCGCCGCCATGGCGCAGCAACGGGCCAAATTCCTCCAGCGACCGCGCACGGACCTCGGCCACGATCGGCACCATGCGTTTGCCGATCAGGTCGGTGCATTGATAGGTGTAGGTGTAGAATTTCGTGGTGATGATTTGGCCCTGCCCGGCCCGGCTGATGCTCCGCCGCGCGGTGACCGGCCGGCCCAGTGCAGGCGCCGAGACCGCCGGATTGAACAGCTCGGCGATCTCCATCTTCAGGCCCGAGGTGAGCTGCAGCAGCTTGTCGTAGGTCAGCGACATCAGGCCGTTCTCGACCTTGGATAGGGTGGAGAGCGCCATGCCGGTCCGCTCCGCCACCTGCTTGAGCGTCAGGCCGCGGGCCTGGCGGGCGGCCTTGAGGCATTGGCCGAGTTGCGAATTGGCCCCCTCGGGCGTCGTTGCGATCTCGCTCATGCAGAAATGCTACCACGGCGGCTGAAAAATTGTTGACCTATCCGTCTAATCTTTTCGACTGAAACCGGCTCGATGGAACCGACTTGACCACCCGCTCAGCAGCCACACCAGCATTTGTGCATGAAGCGCCCCGGTTTGACGATTATTGGTGCGCCATCCTCACTTTCCGATATGCTAAATCGTTTTCATAATCTGAAAGGGATTGGCATTGTCCGAATTGTGCGATTCCAGCGCCGTTGAGCTGCGCCGCCTGCTGTCCGCCAAGGCGATCTCGCCTGTCGAGCTGCTCGACGCCTGCCTGTCGCGCATTGCCAGCATCAATCCCGCCGTGAACGCCGTCGTGACGCTGGACGAGCCGGGGGCGCGCACCGCCGCGAAGGCGGCCGAGGCGGCCATCCTGCGTGGCGAGGATCGCGGCGCGCTCGCCGGGCTTCCCGTCCTGATCAAGGACACCCAGGACACCGCGGGGATGCGCTCCACCTATGGCAGCCCGCTGTTGCGCGACAATGTCCCGGTCGCGGACCAGGGCTCGGTTGCGCGCTTACGCGCCGCCGGCGCCATCATCTTCGGCAAGACCAACACGCCGGAATGGGCGGCCGGTGCCAACACCCGCAATCCCGTGTTCGGCGCGACCGGCAATCCCTTCGATCCCATGCGCTCGGCGGCCGGCTCCTCCGGCGGCTCGGCGGTCGCGCTCGCCTGCGGCATGGCCCCGCTCGCCTCGGGCTCCGACACCGGCGGCTCCTTGCGCAATCCGGCCGGCTTCTCCGGCATCGTCGGCATGCGTCCCTCCTACGGCCTCGTGCCCAGCGAAAAGCGCATCTTCGGCTGGTCCAACCTGTCGACCGACGGGCCGATGGCGCGCAATGTCACTGATGCCGCGCTGATGCTGTCGGTGATGGCGAGCGACGATGCCCGCGATCCGCTCGCCTACACCCTGCCCGGCGAGCCCGTGCGTGCGCGCGCCGACCGCTGGTCCGCGCCGCATCCTGCGGACCTCGGCAAGCTGCGTCTCGCTTTCACGGAAGATTTCGGCTTCGCACCGACCGAGCAGGCGATCCGCCGCGTGTTCCGCGCGCGCGTGAGCAAGCTCGCACCGCTGTTTGCCGAAAGCCGCGAGGCGACGCCCGACTGCTCAGGCGCCGACGATGCCTTCGCCGTGCTGCGCGCGGGGATGTTCCTGGCGACGCATGGCAAGAACTACAAAGAACGTCCCGAGATGCTCGGTCCCAACGTTCGCGCCAATGTCGAGGAAGGCCTCGGCTATTCGCTCGAAGACCAAGCCCGCGCCTCTACGACACAGACGCGGATCTATCGCGCCTACCAGACTTTCTTCGCAAATTGCGACGTGCTGATCAGCCCGACGATCACGCTCAGCCCGCGTCCCTGGTCAGAATCCTATCCCGCCGAGATCGACGGCGTGCCGACCAGATCCTATTTCCACTGGCTCGCGCTCGCTTACGCCGTAACGCTTCCCGGCCATCCCGCGATCAGCATTCCGCTCGGCCGCGACGAAGCCGGGCTGCCTTTCGGCCTCCAGATCGTCGGCCCGCGCGGCGGCGACGCCATCGTGCTCGCGGTCGCAGCGAGCATCGAGGCTGCGTTCGCGAACGATGCACAATTGTGCCGGCCGGTGCCCGACCTGGCACGGCTCGCCGCTACGCCGCCGCTGTCGGCAGCGCCCGGCTTTCTCACCTGGGAATAGGCGGCTGGGTGATGACGACGTTCTGACAGGAGAATTCTGCCGATGCAAAGCGCAATCATTCTTGGCGGTGGCATGGTCGGTGTAGGCGCGGCGCTGCATTTGCAGCAGCGCGGCTGGTCGGTCACGCTGGTCGACCGCAGGGAGCCCGGGCGCGAGACCAGCTACGGCAATGCGGGGATGATCCAGGCCGAAGCGGTCCGCCCCTATCCGATGCCGCGCGACCTCGCTTCGCTCGTGAAGATCGCGACCGGCCGCACCAACGACGTGCGCTACAGCCTGTCGTCGCTTCATCGTCATATCGAACCCCTGCTCCGTTACTGGTGGCATTCGGCGCCGAAGCGGCATCGCGAGGCGATCGTCGGCTGGGCGCGCCTGATCGCCTACGCCACGCCGGAGCACGACATCCTCATTCGCGAAGCCCATGCCGACAATCTGATCCGCCGCGCCGGCTACCGAGCGGTGTATCGCGACGCTGCCGCCCTGGAGCATTCGATCAAGGACGCGGAACAGGACCTGCGCGAATTCGGCGTGAAGTTTCGCGTGCTGTCAGGTAGCGAGCTGACCAAGGCCGAGCCGATCCTGCGCGACGATCTTCCCGGCGCGATTCATTGGCTCGACACCTGGACCGTGTCCGATCCCGGTGCGCTGGTGACCGCCTATGCCGAACTGTTCCAGCGCCTCGGCGGCACCATCGTGCTCGGCGATGCGCAGTCGTTGCAGCAGACGGCAACCGGCTGGTCGGTCAACACCGACCAGGGACGGATCGATGCCGCCAACGCCGTCGTGACCCTCGGACCGTGGTCGCCGGATCTCCTGTACAAGTTCGGCTATCGCATCCCGCTGGTGCGCAAGCGCGGCTACCACATGCATTACAGCGGCGGCGCCTCGCTCGACCTGCCTTTGGTCGACAAGGGCAGCGGCTATGCCATGGGCCCGATGGCCAAGGGCATCCGCATCACCACCGGCGCCGAACTGACGGGGCCGGACTCGCTCGCAACGCCGATACAGCTCGCCAGCGCGGAAGCCTCCGCACGCGAGCTGATCGATCTCGGCAAGCGCGCCGAGCCCGACCCGTGGTTCGGCACGAGGCCATGCTCGCCCGACATGCTCCCGGTGCTCGGCCGCGGGCCGCGCCATCCCGGCCTCTGGATGAACTTTGGCCACGGCCACCAGGGCTTTACGCTCGGGCCCGCGACGGGACGCCTGCTCGCGGAGATGATGAACGGCGAGACGCCGTCGATCGATCCGACGCCTTATCGGCCGGAGCGGTTTTAGCCCCAGTCCTTTAGATTTGGGCGTTCGCGGCCAGCACCGCGAGCGCGGCCGATATCCGCATCAGCGGGTCATCCCATTCGCGGGGGCTACGCTGGCGGAACAGCCGCATGGTCGGATACCACGGGCTGTCCTCGCGCTCGCGCAGCCAGCGCCAGTCGAGCGCGTAAGGCGTCAGCATCCACACGGTGCGGCCAAGCGCGCCGGCAAGATGCGCAACTGATGTATCGACGGCAATGACGAGATCGAGCGCTACGACCGCTGCGGCCGTGTCGCCGAAATCACCGAGCGCTGGTGCCAGATCGATGATGTCCTTGCCAAGCGACGCCAGCACCTCGCCATCTTCGGGGCGCGGATCCTTTTGCAAGGAGTAGAGCTGGACGCCCGGCATCACGAGGCGCGGCAGCACTGAAGCGGCCGACAGCGAGCGCTGCCGGTCGCCCTTATGCCTGATATTGCCGGCCCAGACCACGCCGACCTTCAGCGCCTTCACATCCGCGAGCGCCGCGCGCCAGCGCGACAATTTTGCGGGATCGGGATGCAGATACGGGACATCGGCCGGAATGGTGTCGAGCGTGGTGCCGAACACGCGCGGCAGGCTCATCAGCGGCAGTTGCAGATCGAACGGCGGCAGCGGCTCGCCGCGAGAGATCACAGTGACGTCGGGGAGCTGCCGCAGCAGCGCAGCGAGCGCAGGCTGAACCTGCAAGATGATCCTGCCGCCCTTCGCAGCCACCATCGGCAAATAGCGCACGAAATGCAGGGCGTCGCCGAGCCCATATTCGGCGAACAGCAGCAGCGTGCGGCCATCAAGCGGCTCGCCCTGCCATTCCGGCTCGGTGAACTCGGGATCGCCGTCCGACAGCGACTTGCATTTGCGCCGCCAGCGATAGGCCTCGAACCCGTTGACGAGATCGCCGTTCATCAGCAGGAAGTGCGCGTGGTTGTACTGCGCGAGCGGCTGCTCCGGATCGAGCGCGATCGCGCGATGCGAGACCGCGAGCGCCTCGTCGATCTCGCCGGCATTGCGCAGCGCGACCGCGAGATTGGCGTGGCCCTTGGCATAGTCAGGATCGGCCACCACCGCGCAACGGTGCGCCGCGACGGCGTGCTCCACGCGCTCCTGCTTCTCGAAGATGATGCCGAGATTGGTCCAGGCGGGGGCGTGATCGGGCTTCAGCAGCAGCGCGTGCTCGCAGGCGTCAATCGCCTCATCGAGATTGCCAAGCTCGGAAAGACAGGCGCCGAGATTGCTGGCGATGACGTGATCAGAGGCATCCAGCGCAAAGGCCCGCCGGTAGATCGCGGCAGCCTCGGGCAGATGACCGGCCTCATGCAGGACGAGACCGAGCAGGCGCAGCGCCGGACCATTGTCCCGCGCGAGCGCGATGGCGCGGCGGTACTGGACGATGGCGCCTTCCAGCAGCCCCTGCCGATAGAGCGCGGCGCCAAGATTGCAGAGCAGCCCGGGATCATCGGGATCGCTGTCGAGCGCGCGCCGATAGGCTGCCTCCGCCTCGCCGAGCCTTTTTTGATCAGCGAGGAGATTGCCGAGATTGAGCCAGACGCCGCGATAGGTCGGCTCCCGCGCAATCGCCGCGCGATAGGCCTCTTCGGCCTCGGCGAGCCGTCCCTGCTCCGCCAGCGCGACGGCGAGGTTGAAGCAGGCCCGCGTCAGATGCGCATCGAGCGCCAGCGCGCGACGGTAGGCAGCTTCGGCCTCGTCGAAACGCGCGAGCTCACCGAGCGCGACGCCGAGCTTGTTGTGCAGGCCGGCATCGTCAGGCCGCCGGACCAGCGCGCGACGGAACGCGGCCACGGCCCCCTCCTGCTCGCCCTTCACCGCCAGCGCGTCGCCGAGCGTGACCAGCGCCGGCGCGTGCTCGGGATCGATGTTGAAGACGCGGCCGAGCAGCACGGCCCCCTCGCTCGCGCGGTCGGTGACGAAGGCAGCCACGGCGGCCAGATGCAGCGCCGGGACGTGATCCGGATCGGCTTTCAAAACCTCCGCGCAGAGCGCATCCGCCTGTTCCGGCCGCCCCGCCGCAAAATGCTCCGCCGCCTGCACCACAATCGGATTCACAGCCGCATTGCCCACAATACCACCCACCCCTTCGAGGTCCGAGATGCGGGTTAAACGCGCGAGGTGGCAAATTCCGTCAGTCGGCGCGCTCGGCCAGCAACGTCCTGATGCGGTCGGCATCATCAGGCGTCGCCGGGTTGTAGACGATCATGCTCAGATCGGGCCGCCCCTCGACGTTGAAGCTCGAATATTCGAACGACATGGTGCCGTGCACGGGGTGCTTCAGCCGCTTGGTGCCGTCGCCATGATGGCGCACGTCGTTGTCGCGCCAGAGTGCTGCGAATTCCGGGCTGGTCAGGCACAGCTCGTCGACGAAATCGGCGACATGCGACACCGCGCCTGCGCGCGCGGCATCCGCCCGGAACGCTGCGACCACGAAGCGTGCGACGCTGTCCCAGTCATACTGCGCGGCGCGCACGCGCGGATCGCAGAAGATGAAGCGGAGGATGTTGCGCTTGTCCGGCGGGATCGCGCCGTAATCCGTCAGCACCACGCTCGCCGCGCGATTCCAGGCAACGACGTCCCAGGTCGCGGTCCGCACCAGCGCCGGGCTGAACGCGAGCGCGTCGAGCACGCGCTGGAGGCGCGGCGAGACGCCTTCGCTTGCCTGGTAACGTACTTCGGGCGGGCGGCCGAGGCCGATCAGGAACAGATGCTCGCGCTCGACATCGGTCAGCATCAGCGCGCGGGCGATGCGGTCGAGCACATCGGCCGACGGCGCCCCGCCGCGGCCCTGCTCCAGCCACGTGTACCAGGTCGCGCTGATATTGGCGCGCTGGGCCACCTCCTCGCGGCGTAGTCCGGGCGTGCGCCTGCGGCTGCCAGCGAAGCCGAACGCGGCGGCGTCGAGCCTGGTGCGACGGTCCTTCAGATAGGTCCCGAGCAGGTTCTCGCTGGTGACGGTCTCGCTCATCCTGTTAGTTATTATACCCTGATAATGTCACGACTTTACCCGGATAATCCTAGCGCAGATGCTCGTCTCCACCAACCCCTCTGGAGATTGCTCATGCGTGTATTCGTAACTGGCGCCACCGGCTTCGTCGGCTCCGCCGTCGTGCGGGACCTCATCGCCGCCGGCCATCGCGTGCTCGGCCTTGCCCGCTCCGATGCCGGCGCAGCCGCCCTCACCGCGATGGGCGCCGAGGTCCATCGCGGTTCGCTGGAGGACCATGCGTCCCTGCGCAACGGCGCGGCCACCGCGGACGGCGTTCTGCACCTCGGCTTCAACCACGACTTCTCGAAATTCCTGGACAATTGCGAGCTGGACCGCCGCGCGATCCTGGCAATCGGCGAGGAGCTGAAGGGCTCCGAGCGTCCGCTCATCGTCACGTCAGGCGTGGCGCTGCTTGCCCCCGGACGTCTCGCGACCGAGGACGACGAGGCAGCGCAGCATTTCCCACGCGTCTCGGAATCGGTCGCGCTGTCGCTCGCCGGCGTCCGCGCCGCCGCGGTTCGGCTTCCGCCGTCCACGCACGGAGAAGGCGATCACGGCTTCGTTCCGATCCTCATCAATCTTGCACGCGAGAAAGGCGTGGCAGCCTATATCGGCGACGGCATGAACCGCTGGCCGGCCGCGCACCGTGTCGATGCCGCGCGCGTTTATCGTCTCGCGCTGGAGCAAGGCGCAACCATGAAGCACTATCACGCGATCGCGGAAGAAGGCATTCCGTTCAAGGCGATTGCCGAGGTGATCGGCAAAAGGCTCGGTTTGCCCGTGGTCTCGAAATCCACTGATGAGGCCGAGGCGCATTTCGGCTGGTTCGCGCGGTTTGCCGCCGTCGACGTTCCGACCTCGAGCGCAAAGACGCGGGCCCTGCTCAGCTGGGAGGCCAAAGAAAAAGGGCTGATCGAGGATCTCGACCAGCCCTATTACTTCAAGGTCTGAGGCGCAAAGCGCCGCCAGCAGATCAGTCCGTCGTGACAGCGGTTTCCATGTCCGTCGGATCGATCTGCCTGGCAAGGGCGGCATTGAGCTTGTCGCGATCGAGCTCGCCCTCCCACCAGGCGACGATCACGCAGGCCACGCCGTTACCGCACAGATTGGTCAGCGCGCGGCACTCGCTCATGAACTTGTCGATGCCGAGCACGATCGCCATGCCCGGCACCAGGCGCGGGTCGACCACGGCCAGCGTCGCGGCGAGCGTAATGAAGCCCGCCCCGGTGATGCCGGAGGCACCCTTCGAGGTCAGCATCGCCACCACCAGGATCGTGAGCTGCTGGCCGAAGGTCAGATCGAAGCCGAGCGCCTGCGCGATGAACAGCGTCGCCAGCGTCATGTAGATGTTGGTGCCGTCGAGGTTGAACGAGTAACCCGTGGGCACCACGAGGCCGACAACCGATTTGGAGCAGCCGAGACGTTCGAGCTTCTCCATCAGGGACGGCAGCGCGCTTTCCGACGACGAGGTGCCAAGCACGATCAGAAGCTCGTCCTTGATGTAGGCCAGGAACTTGAAGATCGAGAATCCGGCGAAGCGCGCGATGGTGCCGAGCACCACGAAGACGAACAACGCGGCGGTCAGATAGAACGTCGCAATCAGGCCCATCAAATTGAGGATAGCGCCGGTACCAAATTTGCCGATGGTGAAAGCCATCGCACCGAACGCGCCGATCGGCGCCGCACGCATCACGATGGAGATGACGCCGAACACCGCGTGCGCGGCGTCGTCGATGAAGCTGCGGATCACATGGCCGCGCTCGCCGAGCCCCATGATGGCGAAGCCGAACAGCACCGAGAACAGCAGCACCTGGAGGATCTCGCCCTGCGCGAAGGCGCCGACCACGGTGTCGGGAATGATGTGCAGGATGAAGTCGACCGACTTCTGGCCCTCGGCCTGCTTGGCGTAGTTGGCGACGGCGCTCGCGTTGGCGCCCGCATTGCCGAAGCCGGCGCCCGGCTTGAGGATGTTGCCGACGAGAAGTCCGATCACCAGCGCGAAGGTCGAGACGATCTCGAAATAGATCAGCGCCTTGACACCGATGCGTCCGACCTTCTTGGCGTCCTGGATGTGGGCGATGCCGGAGACCACGGTGCAGAAGATGATCGGGGCGATCACCATCTTGATCAGCTTGATGAAGCCGTCGCCCATCGCCTTGATCCATTCGTTGGTGGCAACGGTCGGCCAGAGCCAGCCAACGATGGCGCCGAGCACGATCGCGATCAGCACCTGAATGTAAAGCACCCTGTACCACGGCTTGGCTGCGGCGGGCGCGATCGGCGCCCCCGCCATCGTTGTCGTCGTCATTGTTTCACTCCCCCTCAAACTCAGAGCCAGCCAAGATCAACTTGGCCGGCCCTGTCAATTGGAACTGCTCGTTCTGGAGCGCTTTACCCGCGACGATCGACGATCCGGCGAGCCGCCGGCATCAACGTCGCGCCCAGCGCGTTCTTGACCAGCGACGCCGCAACGAACGGTGCCACGCCGACGGCCCAAGCCTTGGTCGCGCCAAGGCCGATGCCATAGGCCAGCCAACCGAAGCCGGCGATGAAAATGACGACATGGGCGATCGCCATGGCCGCAAACAGCAGCAGGACGTTGCGGTCCCAGCCGCGCTCCGCAAGCCAGCCGGTGATGAAGGCAGCGAGCACGAAGCCGTACAGATAGCCCGCGGTCGGGCCGACCAGCGGTGCAATGCCACCCACCGGGCCGGCGAACACCGGCAGGCCCATCGCGCCTTCGGCGAGGTAGGCAATCATGGTTGCGCTGCCAAGGCGCCAGCCATAGGCGGCACCGATCATCAGCACCACCAGCGTCTGCAAGGTCATGGGCACGTAAGGCAGTGGCAGGTTCACCTTGGCTGACAGCGTCATCAGTGCTGTGCCAAGCGCGATCAGCACAACGGCGCGCAAGGCACCGACGCTTTCGCCCGGCCGGGTCGGCCACATCAAGGCGGCGAGAGGAGAATGCGAGGCGGCAGACGGGACGGAACGGTTGGACAAGTTGCACTCCAGAATTCTGTCGAAAACTCGCGGCTATTTAAGCCAGCCAGCGATCCGGTCAACTGCCTCCCGCATCTCATCGGCCGAGCGTGCATAGGACAATCGTATGAACGAGCGGCCATGGATGGGATCGAAATCGAGGCCAGGCGTGGCTGCAACGTGCGCCTGCTCCAGCATCTGCTTGGCGAACTCGAAACTGTCAGAGGTGAAATCCGAGACGTCGGCATAGAGGTAGAATGCGCCATCGGCCGGCAGGAACTTGCTGAGGCCTGCTTTCGGCAATCCCTCGATCAGAATACGCCGGTTTTCCTGATAGCCGTGCCTGATCTCCTCCATCTCGGCCGCGCCGTCGAAGGCGGCCTCTGCCGCGATCTGTGACAGCGACGGCACCGAGATCGAGAGGTTCTGCTGCAGCCGCTCGATCGGCCGCACCAGGATCTCGGGCACCACCATCCAGCCGACGCGCCAGCCGGTCATGCAAAAATACTTCGAGAACGAGTTGATCACGAGTGCGTGGTCGGAGAGCGAGGCCGCCGTCACCGCCGGAAACGCATAGTCGAGCCCGTGATAGATCTCGTCCGAGATAAAGCGGATGTCGGCATCCTCGGAAGCCGCGATCAGGCCGGTGAGCGCCTCCCGGGACATCATCGTTCCCGTCGGATTGGCGGGACTGCCGACCAGCACGCCCTTCAGCGGCGCCTTGCGATGGGCGGCAAGCAGCGCCTCGCCGGTCAGCGCGTGACGCGTCTCGTTCGTGGTCTCGATCAGCACCGGCTCGCAGCCGAGCGCGGTGAGGATATGGCGGTATGGCGGATAGCCCGGCACCGTCACGGCGACGCGGTCGCCGGGCTCGAACATCGACAGGAAGGCCAGGATGAAGCCGCCGGATGAGCCCGTCGTCACCACGATCCGCTCAGGGCTGACGTCGCAGCCATAGGCATCACGATAGTGGCGCGCAATGCGGGCGCGCAGGGAGGGGATGCCGAGCGCGGAGGTATAATCGATCCGCCCCGCCTCGAGCGCCGCGTGGGCGGCCGCAATCGCGGTCTTCGGGGCGCCTGCCGCGGGCTGGCCGACCTCCATATGGATGACATGGCCGCCGGCCGCCTCGATTCGGGCCGCCGCGGCCATCACGTCCATCACCATGAACGGGGGAACGTCGCTGCGGCGGGAGGGCTCGAGCCACTGCCCCAACCGGTTCCTCAATGTCGCATCGTGCATCGATTTCTGCTATTTCGCTGGCGAACCGGGCCGTCCGGTCCGGGAAACGGGGCGCTTGCGCCCCAGACTGGCCGCATTGTACGGCTCATAAGGGGTACGGCTTATAAGGGCATATCGCGTATCCGGTCCGCCGCCAATCGCCAAAACCAAACACGAAACTGCTTCCAAGTCCGTTTGACCCAGACCGTTTGATGTTGCTCCAGATCGCATTGCGCAAGAAGGCCTCCGCCCTCACCGCCGTCGTCACGGCCGCGGCGATCGCGCTGTTGCCGTTGCCGGCCGTGCATGCCCAGGGCAAAGGGCCGCCGGTCCTGCGCGACACCGAGACCGAGCAGCTGCTGCGCGACTACACGCGCCCGATCCTGCGCGTCGCCGGTCTGGAGAAGCAGAACATCCAGATGGTGATCATCAACGAGGCCTCGTTCAACGCCTTCGTCGCGGACGGCCGCCGTATCTTCGTCAATTACGGCGCGATCCTCCAGTCGGAGACGCCGAACCAGATCATCGGCGTGCTCGCGCACGAGACCGGGCATCTGGCCGGCGGCCATCTGTCCAAGCTGCGCGAACAGCTCGCCAATGCCCAGACCCAGATGATCATCGCGATGCTGCTCGGCGCCGGCGCGATTGCCGTCGGCAGCACCCGCGGCAGCAGCAGCGCCGGCAATAACGGGCTCGCCAATGCCGGAGCTGCCGCGATCGCCGGTCCGCAGGAGATGATCCGCCGGACGCTGCTGTCCTATCAGCGCCAGCAGGAGGAGAACGCCGACCGCGCCGGCGTGAAATTCCTGACTGCGACCCAGCAATCGCCGAAGGGCATGTACGAGACCTTCAAGCGCTTCACCAGCGAGAGCCTGTTTGCGGCACGCGGCGCCGATCCCTATCTCCAGTCGCACCCGATGCCCGCCGAGCGCGTCGCCTCGCTTCAGGAATTCGCCAGCGCCAGCCCCTATTGGGACAAGAAGGACGATCCGGCGCTCCAGCTCCGCCACGACATGGTGCGCGCCAAGATCTCGGCCTTCATGGAGCGGCCGGAGACGGTGTATCGCCGCTATCCGCAGACCAATGACAGCCTGCCGGCGCGCTATGCCCGCGCCATCAGCACCTATCTGCACGGCGATCTGCGCAGCGCGCTCGCCCAGATCGACGCGCTGATTCAGGTCCAGCCCAACAATGCGTATTTTTACGAGGTGCGCGGCCAGGCCCTGCTGGAGGGCGGCAAGCCGGCCGAGGCGATCCCTGCCCTGCGCAAGGCGGTTCAGCTCTCGAACAATTCGCCCCTCATCGAGATGTTACTTGGGCAGGCTCTGGTTGGGTCCGATAATAAGGCCTACACGGACGATGCCGTTCGGATTCTCCGGGCCGCGGTCGCACGGGAACCCGAGGCCGCGCTCGGCTACATGCAGCTCGCGATGGCCTATGGCCGGAAGGGAGACTATGCCGAGGCGGATCTGGCGTCGGCGCAGGCCGCTTATCTGCGCGGCGACAACAAGACCGCCCGCGAGCTTGCCACGCGCGCGAAGACCCGTTTCGCCGTCGGCACGCCCGGATGGGTCAAGGCCGACGATATCGTGGCGTCAAAAGCGCCGCGCGACTAACGCGACCAAGACTAACGCCACCAAGACGAACTCAACCAGGACGACGCCTGACACCACGACGTCACGCCACCGGGCTTAAGTCCGCCGGGACGTTTTCCGAAACCTGCTTTGGATAAGAGGATTTGCCTATGCCTTCGCTGCGCCTGCTTGCTCCCGCGCTGTTTGCGCTCGCCATGTTCGGCGCAATCGCGCCCGCGTCGGCCGACAGCTTCTCCGATGCCCAGCGCACCGACATCGAGGCGATCGTCAAGAACTACCTCATCAGCCATCCCGAGGTGCTCGAGGAAGCTATGGCCGAGCTCAGCAAGCGCCAGGCCACGGCCGAAACGCAGAAGCACGAGGCCAGCATCGCGCAGAATTCCGACGCGATCTTCAACTCGCCGCGCCAAGTCGTGCTCGGCAACAAGGACGGCGACGTCACCTTCGTCGAGTTCTTCGACTACAATTGCGGCTACTGCAAGCGCGCGATGGGCGACATGCTCGACCTCATGAAGGCCGATCCGAAGCTGAAAATCGTGCTGAAGGAGTTTCCGGTGCTGAGCCAGGGCTCGGTAGAAGCAGCGCAGGTTGCGGTCGCCGTGCGCATGCAGGATCCCTCCGGCAAGAAGTACCTCGACTTCCACCAGAAGCTGCTCGGTGGCCGCGGCGCCGCCGACAAGGCGCGCGCGCTCCAGGCGGCCAAGGAAGCCGGCCTCGACACCGCGAAGATCGAGAAGGACATCGCCAGCCCCGAGGTTCGCGCCACCATCGAAGAGAACTTCAAGCTCGCCGAAGCGATGGGCATGAACGGCACGCCGAGCTACGTGATCGGCAAGCAGATCGTGATCGGCGCCGTCGGCCTCGACGGCCTCAAGGAAAAGATCGGCGTCGCCCGCTGCGGCAAGGCGACCTGCTAAAAGAGGCGACTTGCTGATCGCGCATCTAACAACTCACGCATGCGACGAGGCCGGCTGAAAAGCCGGCCTTTTTGCTGCGTCGAACCTTGGCGCGAATCCGGCGCGCCCGTTCATCTCGCGTTTAAGAAACAAATGCCGCGGAACCCCGGATGTTCCGGAACTCCTGATACCTCCTTTCGTTGTTGGCGCGGGCAATGACGCAAATAAACACGTGAGGAGAATCTAGATGTCGAACCGCTTTATGATCTCGGTTGCCGCGCTTGCACTGTTCGCCGGCACCGGTCTGGCGAACGCACAAGGCACGATGAAGAACGACGGCGGCGGCTCTGGCGCTCAGCCGACACAGCACTCGCAGCCCGCCGGCGGTGCCGCCGAGCGCGGTGGCGCAATGGGCAAGGAAGCTGCTCCCGACAAGGGCACCGTGGGCCAGGCTGGCGGCGCGATGAAGCCCGGCGGAGCCGCCGAGGAGAAGTCGTCCGGCGCGATGGAGAAATCCGGTGCCGCGGAGAAGTCCGGCGGGATGGAAAAGCCCGGCGCGATGAACAAGAACGCGGCTGACGACAAGGCCGGCATGGCGAAGGGCGAGCACGCCCAGGGTCAGATGGACAAGTCCGCGCAGGACAAGTCGAAGAGCACGATGGACAAGTCCCAGATGGACAAGTCCAAGAGCACGGAGACCGACACCAAGAGCGGCAACATGAACGCCCAGACCAAGGGCGCGGACAACAACAAGGCTGCCGACACCAAGTCCCAGACCACGACCGGTACCGCCTCTGCGACGGCGTCTGCGCCGCCGGCCGAGAAGCGGACCCAGATCTCCACGGCGATCAGGTCGACCAAGATCGAGGAGACCACGAACGTCAACTTCAACATCTCGGTCGGTACGGCGATCCCGGCGTCCGTCCGCTTCCACCCGCTGCCGCCCCAGATCGTGGAAATCTATCCGGAGTGGCGCGGCTATGACGTGATCTTCGTCCACGGCCAGTACATCATCGTCCGTCCCCAGACGCGCGAGATCGTCTACATCATCGAAGGCTAAGCTGCTTCGCTGACCGAACGTCCCGAATGGCCCCTGCCGAGAGATCGGCGGGGGCTTTCGGCCGATGGGGAGAGCGCTACCCTCGGCCGCTCCGGCAGCCATGCTTTGAACTGGTTAACAAGCAATTTCCGTAGCTTCCGCACAGGTTTTTGCACCCCGGATGAGGTACCTGAAGGCCCCCGGGAGGCCCTTCAAGGCTTCCCCTAGGACGCTTTGTTACCTATAACCCCCGCCACGCCGAAACACCTCTTCCGGGATTGGAATGGCTGAACCTGCAACCGACACGATCCTCGTTCTCAACGGGCCGAACCTCAACATGTTGGGGACACGCGAGCCCGAGAAGTATGGCCATGCGACGCTGGCCGACGTCGAGGCGCTGTGCCGGGAGACGGCCGCGAGCTTCGGTCTCAAGGCCGACTGCCGCCAGTCCAACCGCGAGGGCGAGCTGATCGACTTCATCCACGAGGCGCATGCGCGCAAGATGAAGGGCATCATCATCAATGCCGGCGGCTATTCGCACACCTCGATCGCGCTGCACGACGCGCTGCTTGCGGTGCAGATCCCGACGGTCGAAGTGCACGTGACCAACATCCACGCGCGCGAAAATTTTCGTCACCACTCCTATACCGCACGCGCGGCCTTCGCCTCGCTCTGCGGTTTCGGCATCGAGGGCTACCGCCTCGCCATCCAGGGCCTTGCCGCCAAGCTCGGCATCAAGCCCAAAGCCTGACGCCCCCTCCTCACACAGAACATTCGGATCAAACAACATGGCGCGCCAGCCAGACGACAAAGCAGCCGCAAAGTTTTCCAGCGAGGATTCCGCGCTCGTCCGCGAGCTCGCGCTTCTGCTCGATGAGACCAGCCTCACCGAGATCGAGATCGAGCGCGCCGGCCTGCGCCTGCGCGTGGCCCGCAACATCAGCGTTGCCGCGACCATGCCGATGGCGCATGCGGCCCACGCGCCGGTCGGTATTGCCGCCGCCGCACCGGCGGCCGCCGCTCCGGACCTGTCGAAGCATCCGGGCGCCGTGACCTCGCCGATGGTCGGCACCGCCTATTGGTCGCCGGAGCCCGGCGCCAAGCCGTTCATCGAGGTCGGCAGCAAGGTCTCGGTCGGCCAGACGCTGCTGATCATCGAAGCCATGAAGACCATGAACCAGATCCCGTCGACGCGTGCCGGCACCGTGACGCAGATCCTGGTCGAGGACGGCCAGCCGGTCGAGTTCGGCGAGCCGCTCGTCATCATTGAATAACGGTTGACGGCGGCCAGCCCGCCCTCGCCGATTTTCGCGCGTCAGTCCCTTAAGGACACCATGTTCGACAAGATCCTCATAGCCAATCGCGGCGAGATCGCCCTTCGCATCCTGCGCGCCTGCAAGGAGCTCGGGATCGCGACCGTCGCCGTGCACTCCACCGCCGACGCCGACGCCATGCATGTGCGTCTGTCCGACGAGAGCGTCTGCATCGGGCCGCCGCCGTCCAAGGACAGCTATCTCAACGTGCCCGCGCTGCTCGCGGCCTGCGAGATCACCGGCGCGGACGCGGTGCATCCCGGCTACGGCTTCCTCTCCGAGAACGCGCGCTTCGCGGAAATCCTCGGCGAGCACAATCTGCATTTCATCGGCCCCAAGGCCGAGCATATCCGCCTGATGGGCGACAAGATCGAGGCCAAGAAGACCGCCAAGCGGCTCGGCATCCCCGTGGTGCCCGGCTCCGACGGCGGGGTCGGTCCCGAGGACGATGCGTTGGCGATCGCCAGGGAAATCGGCTTTCCCGTGTTGGTGAAAGCTGCTGCCGGCGGTGGCGGCCGCGGAATGAAAGTGGCGCAGAGCGAGGCAGACCTTCAGATGGCGCTATCGACGGCGGCCAACGAAGCCAAGTCCGCCTTCGGCGATGCGTCCGTCTACCTTGAAAAATATCTCCAGAAGCCGCGCCACATCGAGATCCAGATCCTCGGCGACGGCCGCGGCGGCGCGATCCATCTCGGCGAACGCGACTGCTCGCTGCAGCGCCGTCACCAGAAGGTCTGGGAAGAAGGCCCCTCGCCCGTGCTCTCGGCCGCTGCACGTGCCAAGATCGGCGAGACCTGCGCGAAGGCGATGCGCGAGATGAAATATCTCGGCGTCGGCACCATCGAATTCCTGTTCGAGGACGGCGAGTTCTACTTCATCGAGATGAACACCCGCATCCAGGTCGAGCATCCCGTCACCGAGAGCATCACCGACATCGATCTCGTGCTGGAGCAGATCCGCATCGCCGCCGGCGGCGATCTGCCGGCGAAGCAGAACGAGGTGCAGATCATCGGCCATGCGATCGAGTGCCGCATCAACGCGGAGAATCCGGAGACTTTCCGTCCCTCGCCCGGCCGCATCACGCAATACCACTCGCCCGGTGGGCTCGGCGTCCGCATCGATTCCGCGGTCTATCAGGGTTACACCATCCCGCCCTATTACGACTCCCTGGTCGGCAAGCTGATCGTGCACGGCAAGACCCGCGCCGAATGCCTGATGCGGCTGCGCCGGGCACTGGACGAGATGGTGGTCGAGGGCATCGAGACCACGCTGCCGCTGTTCCGCGACCTGGTGCGCCACGACGACATCATCAACGGCGACTACCATATCCACTGGCTGGAACAGTACCTCGCCGGTAAGACGGAACCGGCCGCGAAATAGTCGCCTCACTCATGGAACCCTTTGGCCCCAATCGCGTTCTGGACGGTTGGGGACAAGTTCCAAGGGGCCGTTTTGAACTCCGTGCAATGTAACAAGGCAAGACCATCGTGACGGCTGACGCACAGCGCCGGCGCGCGATGTTGCAAACCCTGCTGCTCTCAGCGGGCTTTCTGGTGCTGGTCGCGATCAGCGCGGCCTCGGTGCTGCTCGTCAACAAGGCGCGCGAGGACAACGCCTGGGTCGTCCATACCGTCGAGGCCGAGAGCCAGATTTCCAACCTTCTGCTCGAAGTCCGGCGCGCGGAAAGCGCGACGCGCGCTTATCTGTTATCCGGCGCCCCGCAATTCCTTGCAGAGTATCAGGCTGCCGCCACGACCATCGTGCCGGCCCTCGACAAGCTGACCGCATTCACCAGCGACAATCCGGTCCAGGTCGCAAGCGCCGCCAAGCTTCGACAAGCGGTCGAGCAGCGGCTGTCAGAATTTGCCCGCGGTATCGAACGCGTCAAGAACAACGACGTCTCGACGGCCGTCACGGTGCTCCGCAACGGCGCGTCGACGGGAGCCGTCGAGACCATCGGGCAGGCCGCGCGCGACATGCGCGCGGAAGAGGATCGGCTGTTCAGAGAGCGGACCGACACTGCCGACCGAACCCAGAAGCTGGCTTCGTCCGTAACCATTGCCGGCTCCGGAATGGTTCTGGCGCTCGCCTTCGGATCGGTCCTGCTGGTACGGCAGTCCTCACGCGCGCGCGACCTGGCCGAAAACCGGCTTCGCGACGCCAATCTCAACCTCGAGGCCACCGTCGACGAGCGCACCGCTGACCTGCGCGAAGCCAACGACGAGATCCAGCGCTTTGCCTATATTGTCAGCCACGATCTACGCTCGCCTCTGGTGAACATCATGGGCTTTACCAGCGAACTGGAAGAGCTCGGCGGCGACATCTTCCGCCGCATCGGCGGCCTCACTCATGAAGCAGCCGGCGGGCCGCCGCCGGCGGCAGGCGAGATCGCGCTCGAAGGTCCCGACCAGCAGCTGTCGGTGGATTTTGCCGAAGCGCTCGGCTTCATCAAATCCTCGATCGCCAAGATGGACCGCCTGATCTCGGCGATCCTCAACCTCACCCGCGAGGGCCGTCGCGAGTTCCAGCCGGAGAAGATCGACACGCGCGCGTTCGTCGAGACCATCGTGTCGACGCTGGCGCATCAGGCCGCCGAGGCGCAGGCCGAGATTCACATCGAACCGCTGCCAAATCTTGTCAGCGACCGCCTTGCGCTGGAGCAGATCTTTTCCAATCTGATCGACAACGGGATCAAGTATCTCAAGAACGGTGTTCCCGGTACGATCAGAATTCGCGGGCGCACCAAGCTCGGCTACGCTATCTTCGAGATCAGCGACAACGGCCGCGGCATCGATCCTAGGGATCATCAGCGGATCTTCGACTTGTTCCGCCGTGCGGGAACCCAGGACAAGCCCGGTCAGGGCATCGGTCTTGCGCATGTGCGTGCACTTGTGCGCCGCCTCGGCGGCACGATGTCGGTATCGTCGGAACTGAACACGGGTAGCACCTTCACGATCACGCTGCCCATCAATTGGAACGCCAGCAATCGGAACGCCGACAAATGACATTGCCCGTCAGCATTATCATGATCGAGGACGACGAGGGACATGCGCGGCTGATCGAGCGCAACATCCGCAGGTCCGGCGTCAACAACGAGATCA
Organism: Bradyrhizobium sp. OK095; assembly: GCF_900109945.1. Taxonomy (GTDB): domain Bacteria; phylum Pseudomonadota; class Alphaproteobacteria; order Rhizobiales; family Xanthobacteraceae; genus Bradyrhizobium. The sequence continues at coordinate 18,204 of NZ_FOBX01000017.1, read as the reverse complement.
TCTCCTTCAAGAACGGCACGGACGCGATGAAGCATCTGTTCGGCGCCGACGGAAGCGGCCTCGTGCAGAAGGGCCATGCGCTTCTGATCCTGCTCGATCTCAACCTGCCCGACATGACCGGGATCGACATCCTGAAGCAGATCAAGGAGAATAAATATCTGAAGGCCTCGCCCGTGGTGGTGCTGACCACCACCGACGATTCCCAGGAAATCAAGCGTTGCTACGAGCTCGGCTGCAACGTCTACATCACCAAGCCCGTCAATTACGAAAATTTCGCCAACGCCATCCGGCAGCTCGGGCTGTTCTTCTCCGTCATTCAGGTCCCGCCCGCCGCCTCATGACCCAGTACACGCCAACACTGCTCTACATCGACGACGACGCAGCGCTCGCGCGGCTGGTCGATCGCGGCCTGACGCGGCGCGGCTACAAGGTCATCCATGCCGCAAGCGGCGAGGAAGGCCTGGAGCGCATCCGCCGCGCCGAGGCGGAGGGGCGTATCGACGTGGTCGCGCTCGACCAGTACATGCCGGGCCTCGACGGGCTGGAGACGCTCGAGCAGATCATGGCGATATCAGGCGCGCCGCCCGTGGTGTTCGTCACGGCCTCGCAGGATTCCAGCATCGCGGTGACAGCGCTGAAGGCCGGCGCGGCCGATTACCTGGTCAAGGACGTCAAGGGCGATTTCATCCCCCTGCTCCACGTCGCCGCCGACGGCGCGCTGCGCCAGGCCGAATTGCAGAAGGCGCGCGACGAAGCCGAAGCCGAGATCCACGCCTCGCGCGATCGCTATGCGGCCCTTGCCGCCGAACGCGAGATGCTGCTGCGCGAGGTCAATCACCGCGTCGGTAACTCGCTGCAGATCATCGCCTCGCTGCTGCACCTCCAGGCAAACTCCGCCGGGCAGGAAGAGGTCAAGGCCGCGCTGACCAATGCGATGGGCCGCGTCGCCGCGGTCGCGCAGGTGCACCGCCGCCTCTACACCTCGCAGGACCTGAAGAGCGTGGTCCTGAACCAGTATCTGGACTCGCTGCTCGAGGATCTCCGCCGCTCGGCCGAAGGTAACCGGATGTCGCGCCTGACGGTGAAAGCGGAAGCCATCGAGATCGATCCGGACCGCGCGGTCGCCGTCGGCATCATCGTCAACGAGCTGGTGATGAACGCGGTGAAATACGCCTATCCGGACGGCGCCGGCCCGATCCATGTCGAGCTGACCTCGCAAGGAGACGACCTCCTGCTGTCGATCACCGATGACGGCGTCGGCGACAAGGTCAAGGCCGATCCGCGCTCGACCGGCATGGGCCAGCGTATCGTCTCGGCGATGGCCACCAAGCTGGATGCCACCGTCGAGCGCGACCCCGCCCATTCCGGCACGCGTATCCTCCTCAAATTCCGCCGCGTGCCCGCAGCGCCCGACCGGGCAAGCAGCGCTGCGGCGAGCTGATCCGCGATTGCACGGGGCTTTCCCCCCATCGCGCGCGCATCGCAATCCTGCTATTGTCGCGCCATGACTTCGCGCGACTCCGCCTCGTCTGAAATCACGCCCGCCGTGCTGCTGCGCGCCTATGCCTGCGGTATCTTTCCGATGGCCGAGAGCGCTGACGATCCGACCCTGTTCTGGGTCGAGCCGGAATTGCGCGGCGTCATCCCGCTCGAGGGATTCCGCGTCGCCTCGCGGCTCGCGCGCACCGTGCGTTCGGACGTCTTTCGCGTGACAGTCAACACCGCCTTCAAGGCGACGATCGCCGGCTGCGCCGCGCCGCAGGAAGGGCGCGAGGACACCTGGATCAACAAACGCATCCGCGACCTCTATGGCGGCCTCTACGAGCTCGGCCATTGCCACAGCGTCGAGGCCTGGCAAGGTGACGACCTCGTCGGCGGTCTCTACGGCGTCAGCCTGGGACGCGCCTTCTTCGGCGAGAGCATGTTTCACACCGCGCGCGATGCCTCGAAGGTCGCGCTGGTGCATCTGGTCGCGCGGCTGATCCATGGCGGCTTCGAGCTGCTCGACACGCAATATGTTACCGAGCATCTGAAGAGCTTTGGTGCGGCCGAGATTTCGCGGCGGCGCTACACCGCGCTGCTCGACAAGGCACTCGCCGGCGATCCCGGCGACTTTCTGAGGCTCTCGCCCGGCAACGCGATCCCCGGCGCACGCGCGCTCGAGATCATCGCCTCACGGCAATAGAATCCGATCAGGATTAGCGGCCGAAGCCGGGGAAACCGAACAGACCCCGTTGCTCCTGTGGCGGCGGGGGTGGCGGCGCCGGTTGCTGCTGCTGGATCGGCGGCAAGGGCTGCGGCGGACGCTGCTGCACGGCCTGTTTTGGCGCGGCCTTCTTCTGCGCGGGCGGCGGCGGTGGCGTGGCCGGCTTGCTCGCGGGATCGGGTGCTGCGGTCGCAATGGTCTGCTGCGGCTCTTTGCAGTCGGTGAGCCAGATGTCGTAGATCGGATGCTCGACGCCGTGCAGGCCGGGGCTTGCCGCGTACATCCAGCCCGAGAAGATGCGCTTCACCTCGCCCTGCAAGGTGATCTCGTCGACCTCGACAAAGGCGTCGGTGTTGGTGGCTTCCGTCGCCGGCCGCGTGTAGCAGGCATCGGTCTTGACCCTGAGCGCGCCGAACTGGACGGTCTCGCCGATCTCCTCGTCGAAATTGATGATGCGCCCGGTGATCTTGTCCAGGCCCGAGAAGGTCGCCTTCTTGTTCACGATCTTCTGGGCCGGCGGCTCGGTCACGACCTCGTCGCCCGGCTGCAGGCTCGCCGGCGTCTGCGGCACGGGGCCGCCCTTCTGCTGAGGCTGGCGTTGACCGGGCGCGCCCGGCGCACTGGGCGGAGCGACCGCCACGGCGGGCGGCTGGTTGGGCGGAGCGGCGGGAGAGCCCGGCGGCGGCGCCAAGGGCTGGCTCTCGACCGGCCCGGGCATCACGTTGCCCTGGCGGCTCGGCGGCATCGGGCGCGACGGCAGCACGCGGCCCTGCGGCGGCAGCTCGGGCACCTCTTCGTCGTCGTCGGGGGTCGGCTGCGGTTGCGGCTGGCCGCCACGAGGAATGCTCCCCGGCGGCCGCAGCGGCGGCGGATCGGAGAAGATCGTGCCGATCTGCGCCTGCGCAGGCGTCGCCACCGTCAGAGCGGTAGCGGCCAGCAGCGCCGCAAGGCCTGTCAGGGTAAGGGTTCGAACCATCTTCTCGCGCGGCTTCAACAGCGAATCGGGCTTGTTGGACATTCTACAGGGGATACCGCCGCTCGCAGGCCATCCGGTTAACACGCCGAATACGGCGGGGAAAGGGCGGCATTCCAGCCCTGCCCGCCGCCGGCGTGACAGGCCGGCGTCCGAATGGGATAGTTGGCGGCCTCCCCCGGGGGGCCGAAGCGGGCACCGCCCCCCAAAAATACCTTCCAACGATAACCAGAACCTCAAGGGTCCTCCCCATGCCCGTCGTGCTCGATCCCGATGCCGCCGCCGTCTACAAGGCGTTTCAGGAAGCCGGCCGCCCCGCCTATGAGAGCCTGACTGCGCCGGAGGCCCGCGCCTATTACGCGCAGGCCCGCTTTGCCACCAACCCGGAGCCGCCCGAGCTTGCCCGCGTCGCGCCGCTCTCGATCCCGGCGCCGCACGGAGCGATCCCGGCCCGCATCTACGTGCCGAACGACCCGCGCCGGCACGACGGCCTGTCTCCGGCCCTGGTGTTCTTCCATGGCGGCGGCTGGGTGATCGGCGATCTCGACTCCCATGACGTTGTTTGCCGGCAGCTCGCGGTCGAGGGCGCGCTGATCGTGATCTCGGTCGACTATCGCCTCGCGCCCGAGCACAAATTTCCAGCCGCCGCCGATGACGCAATCGCCGCGACCAAATGGATTGCCGCCAATGCACGCGAGCTCGGCATCGACGCCTCCCGCCTCTCGATCGGCGGCGACAGCGCCGGCGGCAATCTCACCGCGGTCGTTGCGCTCGCCGCGCGCGACGGCAACGGCCCCGCGATCGCGGGCCAGCTGCTGATCTACCCCGCGACCGATTTCGCCATGACACACGGCTCGCACAGCGAGCCCGAGACCAGCGTGCTGCTGACGCATTCGGTGATCCGCTGGTTCCGCGATCACTACCTCAACGCCGCCGCCGACATCCACGACTGGCGCGCATCGCCTGCGCGCGCGCAAAACCTTGCCGGCCTCCCGCCGGCCTATGTGCTGACCGCCGGCGCCGATCCCTTGCGCGATGAAGGCGACCAATATGCCGAGCGCCTCAAACAGGCCGGCGTGGGCGTGACCTATAAGCACTATCCCGGCCAGTTCCACGGCTTCTTCACCATGGGCAAGCTGTTGCAGCAGGCCAATGTCGCCGTCGGCGAGATCGGCGCGTGGTTAAAGGAATTGGGCTGACGCCGGCGTCCCTCATGTCTTCCATCCTGAAAACGATCTTCGCCCTCCCCCTGCGCGGCCTCACATGGCTCGGCGATCAGGGCACGCGCGCCGTGGCCGCGATCGCCTTCATCGCACTTGCCCTGCCGCCGCTCGGCGCGCTGCTGCGCCCCTATGTCACCGAGGCGATCCTCTGCCTGCTCTGCATCTCCTTCATGCGGGTCGATCTCGTCGCGCTCTACGGCCATCTCCGCCGTCCCGCGCTGATCGCCAGCGCAACGGTCTGGACCACGATCGGCGTGCCTGTGATCATCGGGCTGCTGGCCCATGTGACCGGCTTCGACAGAAGCTCACCGGGTCTCTTTCTCGCGCTGATGCTCCAGGGCATGGCCTCGCCGATGATGGCAGCGCCTGCGCTCGCGGCGCTGATGGGCCTCGATGCCACGCTTCCGCTGGTGACGCTGGTCACCGCGACTGCGCTCGTGCCCTTCACGGCCTCGCTGTTCGCAAGCCTGTTTCTCGGCGGCATGCTCAGTATCTCGCCGCTCGCGCTTGGCGCAAAACTGCTCGGCATCCTCGCGGTATCGCTGATTGGCGCAACGGCGATCCGCTGGATTTTCGGTGCCGCCGCGATCCAGCGCCACAAGCGGCCGATCGACGGCTTCAACATCCTCATCCTGCTGGTCTTCGCCTCGGCCGTGATGGGGGACGTGGCGCATGATTTCGTCGCCGATCCGCTGTTCACGATCGGCGTCGCACTGCTCGCCTTCGCGGTCTATTTCACCCTGCTCGCTGTGACGACGCTGCTCTTCCGCCGCGCCGGCACCGAACGCGCCTTCGCGATCGGCCTGATGGTGTCACAGCGCAATCTGGGCCTGATGCTGGCCGCGACCGCGGGCGCGTTGCCGGCCACGACCTGGCTCTATTTCGCGCTCACGCAGTTCCCGATTCATCTTGCGCCGTATTTGCTGACGCCGATCGCACGGCGGCTGACGGCACGCGCGGATACGTCCGCGGCGGCGGACGCGGGCGGAGAGCTGGAGGCTCGACCGTAACCCTTTTCAGCGCGTGAAATAAAATAGTCCAAAGAACACGACGACCATAAATACCAGTTCGATGCCGGACAGGACTTTATCGACAGTACTGTAGGTTCTTGGAAGGCGCCGTCTCGCGACCTGCCCGAGCCCAAATGCGGTCATGTCAAGGATGACGAACAGGAACAAACCGATCGATCTGGTCCACATGAGCCTATGCTTCTATCCCGCCCGCGCCGCGCGCCGCAGCGCCTGCGGCGGCTGGCCGAAAGCGCGGATGAAGGCACGCCGCATCCGTTCGGGGTCGCGAAATCCGGTCGTTTCCGCGACGAGCTCGATCGCCTCGCGCGAGGACTGCACGCGCTCGCGCGCGACCTCGAGCCGCAACCGCTCGATCGCCTTGGACGGCGTCGTGCCGGTCTCGGCGGCGAAGGCACGAGCAAAGTGGCGCGCGCTCATGCCGGCGCGATCGGCGAGATCCTCCACCGTCAGCGGCGCGTCGAGATTCTCGCGCGCCCAGGACAGCAGCGCGCCGAAGCGACCGTTCGGTGTCTTCAGCTCCAGCAGCGACGAGAACTGCGACTGGCCGCCGCTGCGGCGATGATACAGCACGAGCTGGCGCGCGGTCGCCTGCGCGATCTCCTCGCCATGGTCCTCGGTCACCATCGCCAGCGCCAGATCGATACCCGCGGTGATGCCTGCCGACGTCCAGACATTGCCGTCCCGGGTAAAAATCTGGTCCGGCTCGAACTTCACCTTGGGATAGCGCGCGATGAAATCCCGCGTACGCCCCCAATGCGTGGTGGCGCGGCGCCCATCGAGCAATCCTGCCTCGGCCAGCACATAGGCGCCCGAGCAGACGCTCGCGACCCGCACGCCGCGCTTCGCCAGCCGTTGCACGAAAGCGCGCGTGACCTCGCAGCGCGCGGCGTCGGCCACGCCGGCGCCGCCTGCGATGACCAGCGTCGTCAGCGCATTCACCGACTTGAAATCACGCGCCACCATCTCGACGCCTGACGAGCTGCGCACCAGTCCCGCCTTCGCCGCCAGCACCCGGAGCGCAAGCGGCTTGCCGCCGGCACGTGCTGCGATCTCGAACACCGAGATCGGGCCGGCCGCATCGAGCAACTGGAAATCGGGGAAGATCAGGATGCCGATCATGGGCCACGTCCTCATGAGATGTCCGAAAGTGAGGGAATTACGCCATTTTGGACAGAAGGGCATCATGCCAGTCTGCGGACGTCAAGCTCTTCATTGGAGGTTCTTATGTCGGCGCCGCTCCAGATCGGACTTTTGGTGTTTCCGCGCGTCACCCAGCTCGACTTCACCGGCCCGTTGCAGGTGTTCTCCATGCTTCCCGATGTAAAACCTCATTTGATCTGGAAGCGGATCGAACCGGTGCCGAGCGATTCCGTGATGGCGTTGACGCCGACCACGACCTTCGCCGATTGCCCGCAACTCGACGTGATCTGCGTGCCCGGCGGCGGCGGCACCAACGACCTCCTCAACGACGAGGAGGTGCTGGATTTCCTGCGCAGGCAGGCCGAAGGCGCACAATACGTCACCTCGGTCTGCACGGGATCGCTGGCGCTCGGCGCCGCCGGCCTGTTGAAGGGCTACCGCGCCGCGACCCATTGGAGCGCGATGGAGATGCTCAGCCAGTTCGGCGCGACGCCGACCAAGACCCGCGTCTGCGTCGACCGCAACCGCATCACCGGCGGCGGCGTCACCGCAGGCATCGATTTCGCGCTGACGCTGGTGTCGATCCTGCGCGACCGCACCACGGCGGAAGCGATCCAGCTCCAGATGGAATACAACCCCGCCCCGCCATTCAATTCCGGCTCACCCGACACCGCGCCCGCCGAGGTGCTGGCCTTGCTGAGAGAGCGCGGTGCGCAAAACCAGGCGCGCCGGCTCGAGGCAGTCAAGCGCGCGGCCGAACGGGTGATGTAGCCCCCGCTCTCGTGTCCCGGACGCGGTGCGGCACGCAGTGACGCTCCGCAGAGCCGGGACCCAGGATGCCACAGCATGGGCCCCGGCTTACAGCGCACCGCTGAAGAAGCGCTACACTGCGTCCGGGGCGCGAGACCTCACGCAACTCATCCCAACAGAAAAAGGCCGCCCGGTTTCCCGAGCGGCCTTTCCTGTCTTACGGCGGCTGCACATTTCATCGGGCGATTTCGGAGCTTCCAGACCGGGGGCCTATCTCCCGATCGAGTCCTGGTCGGCGGCCGCTGCATTTCGGGACAGTCGCGAACTGTTGCCCGAACCGAACGCGATGGTCTCCCATCTCCGTAAGATGGGACCATTGAGCCGCATCGCTTGCGTGTCGGCAACGCCCGCGCAGCCGTCATCCCCGCTGTTCCCGTTGTCCACAGCGGCGTGAGGCGGATGCGGGTGCATCCAATCGAACGATGATTCTGAGAGAAGCGGGACGCCTAGCCAGGCGTCCAGGGCTGGTAGTCGCCAGTCGCCTTCGGACGCTTGCCGCTGGCGAGCGTCGAGCCCGCGGGACGGTAGGCGTTGGGCGTGCCGGTCGGGTTCGGCTGGTGCGGCTTCTGCCATTCGCGCGGCTGGTAGTTCTCTTCCGTCGGCGGCACATCGACCACATGATGCATCCAGCCGTGCCAACCCGTCGGTATGCGGCTTGCCTCGGCGTAGCCGTTATAGACGACCCAGCGCCGCTGGAAGCCGAGCGTCGGATCGATCGCCCCGCCGCGGGTGCGATAATAGAGGTTGCCCTGCTCGTCCTGGCCGACCAGCTCGCCATAGCGCTTGGTCCAGAGCTGGGTGCCAAAGGTCTGGCCACTCCACCAGGTGAAGAACTTGAGGAAGAATTGTTTCATGCGGCAAGGGCCCTGCTTCGTCAGGTCCTGATGCCATCCGGACGGCGAAATGTCCAGTTCGCCGGGTGCGGCCGTGCCAGCCGCAAATGCGTGACCCGCCGCAAATCGGGCGCGATCCGTTCATGCCGGGTACAGCCTCCGCGTGGAAATCTGATCACACACGCACACACCGGCGTGACCCCAGGAACTACAGCCCTTTCATGGGGTTTGTTTCCGGGAAAAGGAGTTTGAACATGAACAGTATGAGAGTTTTGGGCGCAGCCGCCGCGCTGGCGCTGATTCTTCCATTGGCGACGCCGAGCTTCGCGCAGGGCCGTGGTGGACACGGCGGCGGTGGGGGCGGCGCCCATTTTGGTGGCGGCGGCGGCGGGGCCCACTTCGGCGGTGGCGGCGGCCCGCGCATGGGCGGCGGGGGTTTTGGTGGCGGTCCGCGGATCGGTGGCGGTGGCGGCAATTTCGCCGCTGGCGCGGCAGTCCGCCAGGGCGGCACTTTCAACGGCGGCGGTGGCCGCAGTTTCGCGGCTGCGGGCAACAATTGGCATGGCGGTGGCGGTAACTGGCACGGCGGCGGCTGGCATCGTCGCGGCGGCTTCTGGCCGGGCGTCGCGGCGGGCGCCGCGATCGGCGGCCTTGGCTCCTACGCCTACTATGGTGGCGGGTACTACAACGATCCCTACTACGGCAACGACGGCTATTATGACGAGCCGTCAGTGGCCGTGGTGCCCGACGACGGCGGCGGCGATGCCGCGGGATATTGCGCGCAAACGTACCGGTCCTACGACCCGGCCTCGGGCACCTATCTCGGCTATGACGGCCTGCGGCATCCCTGCCCGTAAGCAGATCTGCAATACCTCAGGGACAAGGCGTCGCAGCGATGCGGCGCCTTTTTCCTGTGCGCTGTGCCCCTCACCTGTTTCGCGTGCGTCGATATCGGCACTTCAAGCGTTGTGTACAAATCGACGCAAAACGAACCTTATTCACCTCACCGTGCATATCTACCCTGATCCAATCCAAAATTGACCCGACACACGATTCGCGGATATCACCAATGCGGGGACTTCGATCTACTGGGAAATGTCATGCCGCGTATCCTCGTGGTAGACGACGATCCGATGGTTGGTGCGACCATCGAGGTCCTCCTCCAACGTCAGGGCTTCGACGTCACGATGGCCGACGGCGGCGAAACGGGGCTGGCTGCGCTCGAAGCGCAGACGTTTGATGTGATGCTGGTCGACATCTTCATGCCGCATATGCGCGGCTTCGAATCCATCCGCATCTTTCACGAGCGTGCGCCCGCGATCCCGCTGATCGCGATGTCCGGCTATGCCTTCGCCTCGTCCGCCTCGCCCTCCCCCGATTTCCTGCGCATGGCGCTGGAGCTCGGCGCGACGCGCTGCCTGCGCAAGCCGTTCACGCCGGACGCGCTGCTGACCACCATCCGGGAATGCCTTGGCGAGGCCGTACTGCCGAAGGACAAGAAAGAAGCCCCTTGATCCCAACGCAGCGCGTCATTCTCGGTGCTGGACTTGCCATCCTCCTGATCATCACCGCAGCTTCGATCGGCCTCGACGTCAAGTCGCGGTCCGACGCTGCCTGGGTCAACAACACGGTCCAGGTGTTGAAGAAGATCTCCGATCTGCGCGTGCTGATGCGCCGCGCCGAGAGCGCCGCACGCGGCTACGAAATCTACCGCAGCGCCAGCTTCAGCGACGAGTTCCAGGCGGTCCACGCCCAGATCGCGCCGGCACTCGCCGACCTCAAGCGCGGCCTGCGCGACACCCCCGATCAGGTCATGCTGCTGGAGAGCACCGAGCCGCTGGCGCTGCGCCGGGTCGAGATCGCCGCCGAGGCGATACGCCTGCGCAGTGCGAACGACCAGGCCGCCGTTACCGCGCTTCAGGGCAAGGGTGAGGGCCGCGGCCTGATGGACACGGTGATGGGCAATCTCGACCATTTGAGCGCAGAGGAAGAACGATTGCTCAGCGCGCGCTCGCAGGATTCGCGCCGCACCGGCATCGTGCTGCTTGGCATCGACGTCGCCGGCGCGCTGGTGATCCTGCTGCTGGTCGTGATGGTGATGCGCGAGAGCCAGCGCACCCAGGTGGCGCTGAAGAGCACGCTGCTGGAGACGACGGCTGCCAAGGAGCAGCTCGAGGCCGCGGTCGCCGAGCGCACCGGGCATCTCGTCACCGCCCATGACGAGCTGCGCCTGTCGGTCAATGTGCTCCAGAGCACCTTTCGCAGCATGGCCGAGGCGGTGCTGGTCATCGACGCCGACGGCACCGTGCTTCTGTCCAATCCGGCCGCCGAGCGCATGCTGCTGCATCGCACCGGCATGAACCTCGGCAATCTGCGCGGGCTGTCCGACGTCTACCATGGCGACGGCGTCACACCGCTTGGGGCCGACGAGCTGCCGTCGGCGCGCGTCCTGCGCGGCGAGCAGTTCGAGAATCTCGAGATGATCGTCCGCCCGCATAGCGGCGGTCCGGCGCGCCATCTCATGATCAGCGGCCGGCCGATGCGGGACGGACAAGGCGACGTCTCGGGCGCGGTGCTGGTCTATCACGATGCGACCACCTCGCGCGAGACCGAGCGGCAATTGCACCAGTCGCAGAAGCTGGACGCGATCGGCAAGCTGACCGGCGGCGTCGCGCACGACTTCAACAACATGCTGACCGTCATCTCCGGCAACACCGAGACGCTGGTGGCGAGCCTAAAGCAGCAGCCCGAGCTGCAGCGCGTGGCGCGGCTGATCGACGATGCCGCCGAGCGCTGCGCCGAGCTGATCCAGCATCTGCTCGCCTTCGCGCGCAAGCAGCCGCTCCGGCCGCGCAATGTCGAGATCAACGCGGCGATATCGGATGTCGCAAAACTGCTGCGCCCGACCCTCGGCGAGCAGATCCAGATCGAGACCGTGCTGGAACAGGGACCGATGACGACGCATATCGATCCGTCCACGCTGACCAATGCCGTGCTCAACATGGCGATCAACGCCCGCGACGCCATGCCGAACGGCGGCAAGCTGCTGCTCGAGACCCACCGCGTCGTGCTGGATGAAGCCTATGCGCAGGCCAATGCGGAGGTTCGGCCCGGCCCTTACGTGATGCTTGCGGTCAGCGATACCGGCACCGGCATGAAGCAGGATGTCCAGGAGAAGGCGTTCGAGCCGTTCTTCACCACCAAGGAGGTCGGCAAAGGCTCAGGCCTCGGCCTCTCCATGGTCTACGGCTTCGTCAAGCAGTCCGGCGGCCACATCAAGATCTACAGCGAGGAAGGCCACGGCACCACGATCAAGCTCTATTTGCCGCCCGGCGAAGGCACGACGGAAGTGGCAGCCAGCGTCGCGCCGCAGGCCGAAGGCGGCGCCGAGACCATTTTCGTGGTCGAGGACGACCCGCTGGTGCGCAACTTCGTCACCGCGCAACTCCAAAGCCTCGGCTACAAGACGGTTGCCGCCGCCGACAGCCGCGCCGCGCTGCAATTGATCGAGGCCGGCCAGGCCTTCGATCTCCTCTTCACCGACGTCGTGATCCCCGGCGGCATGAGCGGACGCGAGCTCGCCGAGAAGGTCGCGACGATGCGCCCAGGCGTGAGGGTGCTCTACACCTCCGGCTACACCGACAATGCGATCGTGCATCACGGCAAGCTCGACGACGGCGTGCTGCTGCTGACAAAACCCTATCGCCGCAACCGGCTCGCCGAGATGATCAGGAAGGCGCTGGGCGGGGTGGTGGCGGCGGACTAGCTATCGCGTCGCCAGCACCACCGCCGCCAGCGTGAAGACCAGCGCCGCGATCTGCCCGGGCCCGAGCGGCTCATGCAGCGCCAGCGCCGAGGCGACGACGCCGATCACCGGCACCGCCATCGTCCCGATCGCCGCCACCGACGCCGGCAGCCGCGCCAGTGCGGCAAACCAGCTGACATAGGCGATGCAGAACTGCACCACGGTCGAATAGACCAGCAGCCACCAGCCGACCGGCGTCACCTTGTCCAGATGCGTGGTCTCGATCAGGAGGCCGATGATCGAGATCGGCAGGCAGCCGATCCCGATCTGCCAGGCTGCGGCCGTGATCGGCGGCAGGTGGATCGGGTACCTCTTCGAGACCACCGTGCCGATGGCGAAGCCGAGCGCGCCGAACAGCGCCATGATGATTCCAGGCAGTTTATCCACGCTGGCCGCAATGCCGTTGCCGCCCATGATCGAGGCGAGCCCCGCAAAGGCCATCACCAGCCCCAGGGTGCGCAGCACCGTCGGCCGTTCGCCCAGCACCGGCCAGGCGATCAGCGAGGCCCAGACCGGCATGGTGTAGGCGATCAGTGCCGCTTCGCTTGCCGGAAGCCAGAGCAGCGCCAGGCCCATCAGCACCATCCAGCCGGTGACGTTGAGCATCGCGGCGGTGATCAGGCGCGGCCAGATCGCGGGGTCGACCTTGAGGCTCTGCCGTCGCATCACCGCCAGCGCCGCCAGCAGAACAGCCCCGAGCACGCCGGTGACCCCGCGAAGGGTCAGCGGCGGCAGCTCGGAGAGCAGGAATTTCGTGACCGGCCAATTAAAGCCCCAGCCGATCGAGGTGATCGCGAGGAACATCAGGCCGGCCGGGGCGATGCGCGGTCGCGCATCCCGGCGAGTCGAATCAAGCATGTGGGCAGTCCGGCAAAATCTGGGGTCAGCTTGGCGCGGATTCGGCTCCCCCACCACCGCCCCGGCGGGCATGCCTGCCCTCACCTTCCGTACCCCTACGTGAGTCCCGTCGAGGCAACCCCGTTGCTCAAAAATATACCTGCCCTGTGAACAGCGGGATGAAGCCTCCGGAACACCACGGGATGCAAATTTTTTCGGTTGGGAATCCCTGAGGACTCACTGATACTTGCCTCCATAACAGGCGCGGGCTGCCCCCCTGTTATCCCCCACTGTCCACCATATTTAGTATTTGATTCAGGAACCCGTACTAATTCTTGACGGGCGCAACGGAGAGTCCTAGTTTTCGAACCGTTCGGCGCGAGTGTGTTTGCGTCCCGCCGGCACTCCCCCAAAGGGTTCGCAAATTGCCACTCCGCCAAGCCAGCCGAAGGCAGCGGGATAAGGGCTTGTCTGCCCGCGAAAGCGGACTCCCAGGGGCGCCAGAACGGGCCGGCAACAGGCTCGGATGGCACGGTCGAAGTAGCGTTGTGGGGCGTTAAACGCATGTCGGGCTCATCCCCTTGGGGGCGGATGGATCTGGACATGCCGGCAGATGAGAGGTGCTCGCACCTCACCACCGCCGGGAGAACAAGGGCCGGGTCCACCGGCTGAACTGCGAAGCCTTTGAGGCCACAAGGCCCGGCGGGATTCGCGAAATGAAATAACGATCCGGTCGCCTTGCGGAGGCGATCCGGCACAAAATAGGACGGGGCAAGACAATGCGGATCGAGCGGCGCCACACCACCACGGGACAGTCACCTTATGCTGGGATTGAATTCCGGCAGACCACGTCGGAGATCAAGAATCCCGACGGCTCGGTCGTATTTAAATTGGACGGCGTCGAGGTCCCGACCGCCTGGTCGCAGGTCGCCTCCGACGTGCTGGCCCAGAAGTATTTCCGTAAAGCCGGCGTCGCCGCGCGCCTGAAGAAGGTCGAGGAGGAATCCGTTCCCTCCTTCCTGTGGCGCTCCGTGCCCGACACCGAAGCCCTCGCCCTCCTGCCCGAGAAAGAGCGCTATGTCAGCGAGCTCTCGGCCAAGCAGGTGTTCGACCGTCTCGCCGGCTGCTGGACCTATTGGGGCTGGAAGGGCAAGTACTTCTCCTCCGACGAGGACGCGCAGACGTTCTACGACGAGCTCCGCTACATGCTGACCATGCAGATGGTCGCGCCGAACTCGCCGCAATGGTTCAACACCGGACTGCATTGGGCCTATGGCATCGACGGCCCCGGCCAGGGCCATTATTACGTCGACCCCTTCACCGGCAAGCTGACCCGCTCGAAGTCGTCCTACGAGCATCCGCAGCCGCACGCCTGCTTCATCCAGGGCGTCGGTGACGACCTCGTCAACGAAGGCGGCATCATGGACCTCTGGGTCCGCGAAGCCCGCCTGTTCAAATACGGCTCCGGCACCGGCTCCAACTTCTCGCGCCTGCGCGGCGAAGGCGAACGCCTGTCCGGCGGCGGCCGCTCGTCCGGCCTGATGAGCTTCCTCAAGATCGGCGACCGTGCGGCGGGCGCGATCAAGTCGGGCGGCACCACGCGCCGCGCCGCCAAGATGGTCGTGGTCGACGCCGACCACCCCGATATCGAGACCTATATCGACTGGAAGGTGAAGGAGGAGCAGAAGGTCGCGGCCCTCGTCACGGGCTCGAAGATCAACCAGAAGCACCTCAAGCTGGTGCTGAAGGCCTGCGTCAACTGCGAAGGCTCGGGCGACGATTGCTTCGACCCGGAAAAGAACCCTGCCCTGCGTCGGGAAATCAAGCTGGCGCGCCGCTCGCTGGTGCCCGACAATTACATCAAGCGCGTCATCCAGTTCGCCAAGCAAGGCTACAAGGACATCCAGTTCGACGTCTATGACACCGACTGGGATTCGGAAGCCTATCTCACCGTCTCCGGCCAGAACTCCAACAACTCGGTCTCGCTGAAGGACGATTTCCTGCGCGCGGTCGAGACCGATGGCGACTGGAATCTGATCGGACGCACCACCAAGAAGGTGACGAAGACCCTGAAGGCGCGCGACCTCTGGGAAAAAATCGGCTACGCCGCCTGGGCGTCGGCCGACCCGGGCCTGCACTTCAACACCACCATGAACGACTGGCACACCTGCAAGGCGTCCGGCGACATCCGCGCCTCCAATCCGTGCTCGGAATACATGTTCCTGGACGACACCGCGTGCAACCTCGCCTCGGCGAACCTGCTGACGTTCTACAACACCGACACCAAGCGTTTCGACGTCGAGGGCTACGAGCATCTCTGTCGGCTCTGGACCATCGTGCTCGAAATCTCGGTGATGATGGCGCAGTTCCCGTCGAAGGCGATCGCCGAGCTCTCCTACGAGTTCCGCACGCTCGGCCTCGGCTACGCCAATATCGGCGGCCTGCTGATGACCATGGGTCTGTCTTATGACAGCAAGGAAGGCCGTGCGATCGCTGGCGCGCTGACTGCGGTGATGACCGGCATCACCTACAAGACCTCCGCCGAGATGGCGGCCGAGCTCGGTACCTTCCCCGGCTACAAGAAGAACGCCGCGCACATGCTGCGCGTCATCCGCAACCACCGCCGCGCCGCGCATGGTGAGGCCTCCGGCTACGAGGCACTCAGCGTCCACCCGGTGCCGATGGACCTCGTGTCGTGCCCGCAGGCTGACCTCGTCAGCCACGCGCAGGCCGCCTGGGATGCGGCGCTCGAGCTCGGCGAGAAGCACGGCTATCGCAACGCCCAGACTACTGTGATCGCGCCGACCGGCACGATCGGCCTGGTCATGGATTGCGACACCACCGGCATCGAGCCTGATTTCGCGCTGGTGAAATTCAAGAAGCTCGCCGGCGGCGGCTACTTCAAGATCATCAACCGCGCGGTCCCCGCCGCGTTGCGCGCGCTCGGCTATCGCGAAGCCGATATCGCGGAGATCGAGGCCTATGCCGTCGGCCATGGCTCGCTCTCCAACGCCCCCGGCATCAACGCCTCGACCCTGAAGACCAAGGGCTTTACGGACGAAGCCATCGCCAAGGTCGAAAAGGCCCTGCCGACCGCCTTCGACATCAAGTTCGCCTTCAACAAATGGACCTTTGGCGAGGATTTCATCCGCGACCAGCTCGGCATCGACGCCGAAGCCATTGCGGCGCCCGGCTTCGACCTGCTCCAGGCCGTGGGCTTCACCAAGCGCGAGATCGAGGCGGCCAACGTCCACATCTGCGGCGCGATGACTGTCGAAGGGGCCCCGCATCTGAAGGCGGAACACTACTCCGTGTTCGACTGCGCCAACCCCTGCGGCAAAATCGGCAAGCGTTATCTGTCGGTCGAGAGCCACATCCGCATGATGTCGGCCGCCCAGCCCTTCATCTCGGGTGCGATCTCAAAAACCATCAACATGCCGAACGACGCCACGGTGGAGGACTGCAAGTCCGCCTACATGCTGTCGTGGAAGCTGGCGCTGAAGGCCAACGCGCTCTATCGCGACGGCTCCAAGCTTAGCCAGCCGCTCAACTCGCAGCTCATCAGCGATGATGAGGACGAGGACGATGCGGTCGAGAGCCTCTACGACAAGCCGATGGCGGCGCGGACCGCCCAGGTCTCGGAGAAGATCGTCGAGAAGCTGGTCGAACGCATCATCGTGATGCGCGAGCGCGAGAAGATGCCGGATCGCCGCAAGGGCTACACCCAGAAGGCGGTCGTCGGCGGCCACAAGGTTTACCTGCGGACCGGCGAATATGACGACGGCCGGATCGGCGAGATCTTCATCGACATGCACAAGGAAGGCGCGGCCCTTCGCTCCTTCATCAACAATTTTGCCATCGCCGTGTCGCTCGGCCTGCAATACGGCGTGCCGCTCGAAGAATATGTCGACGCCTTCACCTTCACCCGCTTCGAGCCGGCGGGCCCCGTGCAGGGCAACGACAGCATCAAATACGCGACCTCGATCCTCGACTATGTCTTCCGCGAACTGGCGGTGAGCTACATGTCGCGCTTCGACCTCGCCCATGTCGATCCGACCGAGTCGAATTTCGACGCGCTCGGCAAAGGCGTGGAAGAAGGCAAGGAGCCGGAGGAGCCGAGCCACCAGGCGAACAGGCTGGTCTCGCGCGGCCTCACCCGCTCCCGCACCGACAATCTATTCGTGATGCGCGGCGGCGCCGCCGCGGTCGTCTCCGGCAATGACAGCGCTCCATCAGGCGGCAGCAAGGTCACCTCGCTCGCCTCCCACGGCGCCACCGCCCGCGGCGCCGGCGATGCCCTCGAAGGCGCGGTCGCGCTGAAGCAGGAAGTGGCCCACGACCTCTCGCCCACCGAGAAGCTCGAAGCCCTCCAGTGGAGCAAATCCGGCAGCGCCGCCCAGGCCGTGCCCAGCAAGGCCGAGCGCCGCGCGGAAGCAAAGGCCAGGGGTTACGAAGGCGAGATGTGCGGCGAGTGCGGCAACTTCACGCTGGTGCGGAATGGGACTTGTATGAAGTGCGATACTTGCGGTGGCACGACGGGGTGTTCGTGATGAGAGAGGAAATTCGACGTGCGATAGCAGTCAATGCGGCTGCTCGGATCAACAACCGAAATCCGTCTGGCATATACAGCTATGACAGAGGAACGCATTCGAGCATGACTCCAAGTTACGATTACGAGGCAGGAGCGCACATCGGCAATTCTGGCTCGAACCTGTATCACTATGGTGTCGGCAGCCATATTTCGCTAAATGTGAATGGCAATAAGTTCTCTGGCTACGACTACGATGGCGGCCATCACTTCACAGGCAGCGTCACCGGAAAGACCGTCAATCTCTATGACTATGGAGAGGGATCCTACTTCAACTACTCGGTCTAATCTGCGAGCTACCGACAGTCCTACCGCGATCGATCTTTGACAGGGGGCCAATGCGCTTCGCATTGGCCCCTTTTGGTGCTTTATCTTTATGAACTACGAGACAAGCGCAACAATAGCGCGCACTTGTTGCAAACATGCAGTCCTCGTCAGTCGGCCGTAGCATCCTGCCGAGCAGCTCGAACACCACGACTAGCTCGAAATTCAGGGAACGATCGCCTACCGAACTCGAAAACGGATTCCGTCCATCAAGAGGATCAAAACCATTGTCTGCTCGGTAAGCTAGGTCTTCCAGAACTAGCCAATTTACCGCGGTCTCCGCTCGATCAAGTTCCAGCACACTGAAGTCTGGCAGCACGGGAATTACGGTGACAGTGGTGGACTGCACCCCTCGAGTGAGACACGATAATCTCGGTGACAGGCATTCCGAGGATGACCTGTGGCAGCAAGAGGGAAGAACCGTCAGTTTCCGA
>NZ_FOBX01000042.1 GCF_900109945.1 Bradyrhizobium sp. OK095 | reverse complement strand
ATAGAGCAAGGTGGTTCCGGTGATCGGGGCCGGTGTCGCCTGGTTGTCGTTGACCACGGCACCGGTCAGCACGCCCGAGACGCCGCCGAGCTTGGCGGCGGACGTCGCGGGGGTCGTGCCGCCGACGGCACCAGTGTAGAGGACGTTGCTGAACGCCGAGGCGCTCGAATAGCTCGTGGTGCCGCGCAGATCGGAGGCGGTCGCGCCGGCGATCGTGGTCGAGACGCTCGACTTCGAGGAGTAACCGACGGTGGTCTGGAGCGCCTGGTTGGCGATCGACTTGGCGCTGTCGATCAGCTTCTGCAGCGAGGTCAGGCCGGTGTTGGCAGCCTGCAGCACCTGCACGCCGTTGGCGATGCTGTCGAGCAAATTGTTGATGTCGCTGGAGCGGTTGTCGAGCGACTGCGCCGTGAAGAAGTTGGTGGGATTGTCCAGGGCCGAGTTGACGCTCTTGCCGGTCGACAGACGGTTCTGTGTGGTGGCGAGGAGATCAGCGGTGGACTGGAGAGACAGCAGGTTCTGGCGAACCGACGCAGAGAGAACAATACCGGACATAACTCTTACCCTTCTGGTTTACGCGTCTTCGTTCGATCGCTTCTGGATCGAGTGACGGGCACAGCCTGCGCGGACATGGCTAACAAAGGGTGAAACGAGCCTCGCTCGCATAAGCGCCGGTTCACCATAACCGGCGTGAGAGGCTCGAATGGACCGACAATCAAACTGAAATCATTGGCATTTCTTCGCGCTTACGCTCCATTAACCATAACCGCCGGTTACTTTTTCCGGGTCGCATCGACGGGCCTTCGAGATCGCGCGGCCAAAGAAAAAGCGGCGGAGCCGAAGCCCCGCCGCCCTTATCCTGCTTGCGATGTCGTCCGCTGATTAGCGGAGCAGCTGGAGCACGCTCTGCTGCGACTGGTTGGCCAGCGACAGCGCGGAGACCGCGATCGACTGGCGGGTCGACAGCGCCTGGCTGTTGGCCGCTTCGACGTTGGTGTCGGCCAGGGTCAGGTTGGACGAACCGGTCTGCAGCACGTTGATCAGGTTCTTGTTGAAGTCCTGACGCACCTGCACCACCGAGAGGTTCGAACCGAGGGTCGAGGCTTCCGAGCGCAGCGTGCTGGAAGCATCGTTCAGCTTGGACAGCACCTTGTTGGTCGCAGCGTTGTCGATGAAGTCGACGCCGCTGGTCAGCGAGGCAAGGCCCAGACCCTTGGAGTTGTAGGTCACACCCGTAATGTTCAGGTTCGACTTGCCGGTCTCGTCGAACACCAGCTTGAGCTGATCGCCGTTGAGCAGGTTGACGCCGTTGAAGGACGCGTCCAGCGCAGTCGTGTCGATCTGGTTCAGGATGTTGTTGTACTGCGAGACAAGGTTCGAACGGCTGGTCTGCGCGACCGAGTCCGTGACGGGCGCGGACGCCGTCGAGAAGGTGAGCGCAGAGGTCAGCGTGCCGCCGATCGCACCACCCGCGGCCGCCGAACCAAGCGTCGAGGACGCGTAGTCGTTGGTGGCCGAGATCGTGAGCAGACCATTGGCGTCGATCGTGGCAGACAGGTTGTTGGCCTG
>NZ_FOBX01000018.1 GCF_900109945.1 Bradyrhizobium sp. OK095 | reverse complement strand
GCCGCCGCCAATCCTGCAAAATCCCCGGCCAGATCGAGTTCTGCTACGGCTGAGTTTCCCCGGACAGCCCTGCGTAAGAACGGGGCGAGGGAGCGAGAGGGTGGTGCGTCCCTGACGAGGCAACTTCACCTCACCGTAAACTCCACCGGGATCGAAAAGCTCATCGCGCCGTTCTTGATCTCGTCCGGGATCGGCGGAAACGGCGAGGCCTGGCGGATCATCGACATGGCCTGGGCGTCGAAGGCGGCAACGCCCGACGAACCACCGAGACGGCTTGATGTCACCTGCCCGCTGCGGCTGACGGTGAAGCTCAGCCTGGCGACGCCGCGCGCGCCGCCGCCGCCCGATGGATATGAATGGAAGCGCATCAGATGCGCCCGGACGCGTTGATTGTAGGACGCGATTGCTGACGCGACCGCGCCGGCGCTCATGGCGGGTGCCATCGGCGCCTCACGCTCGGCCCGCGGCGGCGCGCTGGTGCGTGGGGCAGGCGTCGCGTCCAACGGCTTCTTCGCCTCGCGACGGACGACCTTCGGCTTCTCTTGCGCGGGCTTTTCGACCGGCACGATCTTCGCCGGCTCCGGCTTGGCCGGCGTCGGCTCCAGCTTCTGCTCAGGCGGCGCCACGACGTCAGGCTTTTCCTGTGGTGGTGTCGGCGTGATGGTTTCCTCGACGGCTTGTCGCTGCACCGGCTCCGGCGGCGAAGCGTCGGCCTCCTGCATCAACGGCCCCGGCGCGACGTCGTCTTGCGTTGGCTGCGGCGCCGACGTCGCCGGCGACATATCGATCATGATCGCCGGCAGGGTCACGCCCTGCTCCGGCTGCGACCTGATCCAGCTCATCGCCAGCAACGCAGCGGCAATGTGCAGCGCCACGATCACCGCCGCCGATACACCCCAGCGCGTAGCCTGGCGTTCGCCGAGCGGCTCGTGCAGCGCAAAGGCGTTCGCCGCGGCCATCAGCTGCGTCCGTCGAGGCCGACGAGGGCGACCTTGAGATAGCCGGCATTGCGCAAAATGTTCATCACCTCCATCAGGTCGCCATAGCTCACCGCCTTGTCGGCGCGGAGATAAATGCGTTCGTCCTTGCGGCCTTTGGTGACGGCATCGAGTGCGGCTGCGAGACCGTCGCGGGCCATCGTGTCTTCGCCGACCGCAATTGTGAGATCCGGCTTGACCGTGACGAACGTCGGCTTGTCCGGCCGCGGCGCCGGCTCGGCGGCGGTCGCCGGCAACTCGACGCCGATGTCGACGGTGGCGAGTGGGGCTGCCACCATGAAGATGATCAGCAGCACCAGCATCACGTCGATGAACGGCGTCACGTTGATCTCATGGGTGACGTCGAGATCGCCGGGGTCGCCGCGCCTCAGCGGCGATCCCCCGCGTGCGCCGAGTTTCGCGCCCATGGCCTACTCCGCCGCCCGCGACAGGCGGAACTCTCTGTGGTCGCGCTGGCGGCTCACCAGCAGCATCAGCTGCGCCGAGGCGTCGCCGAGCAGCGCGCGATAATTGACGATGCCACGGACCAGATGGTTGTAGATCACCACCGCCGGAATCGCGGCGACGAGGCCGAGCGCGGTCGCGAGCAGCGCCTCCGCAATACCGGGCGCGACCACCGCGAGGCTCGTGGTGTGGCTCTCGGAGATGCCGATGAAGGCATTCATGATGCCCCAGACGGTGCCGAACAGGCCGACGAAGGGTGCGGTGGCGCCGATCGTCGCGAGAACACCGGTGCCGCGCGCGATCTGCCGCGACATAGCCGCCTCGACCCGCTCGAGCCGCAGCGCCACGCGCTCCTGAAGGCCGTCATCGACAATGCCGCCGGAGAGCTCGGCTTCCTTCGCGCAGGATTGAATGAGCTGGGCCACCGCATCACGCGCGTCGCCGGCACGTTCGGCAGCCTCGGCTAATTTGATGTTGCCTTCCAGCGCACGCGTGCGCCGCATGGCAAGCGTGCCCTTGCGGCGCAGCTCGATGGACTTGGCGAGCCACACCGTCCACGTCACCAGCGAGGCGATCGCGAGCCCCACCATCACCGTCTTCACGATGATGTCGGCGCCGAGGAACATGCCCCAGGGCGACAAATTGCGCGGCAGCAGCGCTTCGTCGATCGCGAAGGCCGGCGCCGGCACGAAGGCCAGCGCGATTGTTACGATCATTTGCCGAAGCTTCGAAACGCCCTGCATCCTGATCTCCCGACAGATAATAAGCTACACCACGGGCTGCGCCGCGATCCGCTCCGCGAGTTGCTGAAACCGCACGAGCTGATCGCTGCGCAGCGCGCGGGTCTCGTCGCGGCCGACGAACACCTTGAACATGATGCCGCCGTCGGCATTGACGAAGGCGACGAAAGCAGACGTCTTGCCCATGAAGGGACGTTCGACGAAAGCGACGGCCGCACAGCGCTCGTGACGGAGATGGCCGTGCAAGCCCTTCGGCTGCATCAGGTTGAAATAGCCGCGGCCGATCTCGCCCGCGGGAATGGGACCCGTGAACTCGAAGATCGCATCATCGGTGTGGACGATCAGCGTGACCTCGCCCCATTGCGCGATGTCCTGCATGGCGGCGGCGAAATGCTCGCCGCCTCCCATCCGCACCATGGACGACGGCAGCGCCTCGATCACCGCGCGCGGGGCGAGCTTGCGCTCGCGCGCAACGTCCTCGATCACCGCGCCGGGGTTCTCAGCCATGTACGCCTTGAGATCGGCGAGATCGGTGCTCAGCATGTCCAGCTCCTTATCGACGCCATCAGGCGGCCGCGGCCTTGCGCTCGCTCTGGATCACCTCAAAGCCCTCGAACTTGGGATGGCCGAGATAGAGGCTCGCGCCAGTCGGATTGTCGGCGCGGGCATGGGCACGACGGAATTGGTCCGAGCGCGTCCAGGCTTCGAACGCCGCCTTGTCGACCCAAAGCGTGTGCGACGAATAGAGCGTGTGGTCCTCGGCCTCCGGGCCTTTCAACAGATGAAACTCGACGAAGCCCGGCATGCTGCCGAGATAGGATTCACGGGTAGCCCAGACGGTTTCGAACGCGGTCTCCGCGCCCTTCTTCACCTGGAAACGATTCATGGCGATGAACATGAGAGTCTCTCCTTCTGATTAAAACGAAAATGCGTCGAGGCCGCGCTGGAGCATCAGCGCGGCCAGACGGAATTGCTGGTGTTGCGACGCCTATCGGCTACGCACCTCCAAAGTGAATCTTCAGGCCGGCCTTGTAGACCCTGCCCGCCCCTGCGCTCGTCCACAGCACGTCATTCTGCGTGGTGCCGTCGGTCGAGCTGCCGGGAATGGCGTAAGGCCGGTAGTACTGGTTCAAGAGGTTGTCGATCGAGGCCGAGAACACGATGTCCTTGGTTGCGGCGTAGGTCATGTAGAGGTTGACCAGTTCGTAGCCGGTCGAAGGGACATAGCCGATGGGCACATCGTTGTTCGCACCGTACGATGCCCACTGCGCCGACAGGATCAGGGTGCGATCGAGCAGGCGAACACCGCCGGTGGTGACGACCTTGCGCGGCGTGATGGTCGCGAGCCCGATATTGGTCTGGACGTTCTTGCCCTGGATATAGTGTCCGGCAACACCGACGAACCAGTTGCCGGCATCGTACATCGTCTCGGCCTCAAAACCCTGGATGCGGGCGCTGGCGATGTTCTGGTACTGGTAGTACTGGCTCGCCGAGATGCCGAACGGGGTCGGCACCGGCGCCGAAGCGACGAGGTCGATGTAGTCGCTGACGTCGTTGCGGAACAAATTGATCTTGCCGCGGAACGAGTCTGACGCGCTGAAGATGTTGTCGTACTTCAGATTGAAGCCCACTTCCTTGTTCTTGCCGACTTCAGGACGAAGGTTCGGGTTGGGCAGGAAGCAGAACAGGCCAGTCGTTCCATCGGGACAGGGGAAGAATGCCGGGCCGCCGCCGGTCGCATGCGCGCCTGATATCACGGTCTCGGTGATCGAGGGCGCGCGATAGCCTTCGGCGTAGCTGACATAGGGCTGGAAGCCTGCGACCGGCGTGACACCGAGGGTGATCTTCGGCGAGAAGCGGTCGCCGCCGGTGTTGGTGCTGCCCGATTGCAGATTGTAGCGGTCGTAACGGATCGCGCTCACCGCCTCGAACCAGGTGCCGTAGTTCTGCTTCAGCTGGAGGAAGCCACCCGACACGGTACGGATGCCGCTCGGCGTGGTGATGTTGGAGTTGCCGCGGCTGTCGGTCGTGATCACGTCGTCCTGGAACGCATCGACGCCGTAGGTCACGGCATTGCGCCAGTCGCCGACGTTGAAGCGCGTGGTATTATTGGCGTCGAAGCCAAACGTGTCGAGCGAATAACTGCGCTTGTCGCCGACGCAGCCGGAGATGTTGTTGCCGACATTTCCGGCGCCGCAGTAGGCCGCGCCCGAGGTCGAATAGTGATAGGTCTTGGTCTGGTCGTTGTCGGTGCGGTTGCCGTAGACCGACACGTGCGAGTCGAACAGATTGTCGCTCGGCAGCGAATAGTTCCAGGTCACTGTGCCGGTGTAGTTCTTGGCGTCGGACGAATAGACCGACGAGCCCTGATAGAGCGCGCGCTGGGCGGCGGTCGCCACCGGACCGGTGTTCATCTGACCGATCGTGTATTGATAGTCCTGGAAGGTGGCGCCGAACTTGACCTCGTGACCGAGGGCGGGGCGCACCGTGAGCTTCAACAGCCCGGCCTCGACCTGGTTGTTGGTGTTGCCGATCTCGGTGCCGTTGCCGTCCTTGTAATTGCTCTGCGTGCGGTAGACCGCACCGCCGAAGATATCGACATCGGGCGTGGCGCGCACGCCGCCGAATACCGAGCCGAGGCCGCGATTGTTGTTGGAGCCGTAGCTGCCGGAGAGATCGACGCCCCAGCGCTCGCCGGGACGCAGCACGTCGTTGATGTCCTTAGTGCGGAACGAGACCAGGCCGCCGATCGCACCGGAGCCGTAGATGTTCGCGGTCGGACCGCGCACGACGTCGACGCCGCCGATCAATTCAGGATCGAGGAAGAAGGAGCCGTTGGCGTTGTGGCCGGTGCGCTGATAGTTCTGCCGCGCGCCGTCGACGACGACCGCAACGCGGCCGAAATCCTGCAAGCCGCGAACGTTGATGACGGTCGCGGGATCGTCGCCGCGCTCCTGGAACGACACGCCGGGCACGGCATAGAAGATGCCCGACAGCCGGTTCGGCTGAAGCCCCTGGATCTGGTCGAGCGAAATCGAGCTGACCGGCGCGAGCGAGTCGATCGCGCGCTCCCTGGTCTTCGTTGCAGCAACCGTGATGGTGTCGAGCGTTTGAACGGACGCCGTGCCGGCCTGGGCGCGGGCGTTCATGGCGTCGGGCGTCGGCTGCTGCGCAACTAGCGGCTTGGCCTGTTTGCGCTTGGCCTGCTTCGGCCGTTCCGCCGACGCATTATCAGCCTGTGGCTGAGCCGTCTGCGCAAAACTGCTTTCCGTCGCCAATACTGCGATTGAAACCACCGACGCGCCCAAAATCAAGGCGCGCGAATACCTAGCCCCGTCAGCCATAACCCCAACCCAATCATCTATCTTAATTTGGCTGGCGTGCGCCGCACGAGGCGGGCGACTGGCTGGCTATTTGTGGTGCAGGCTCCCCGGCCCGCATTGCCATATTTGGTTACGTGGCAACACTCGGGCGGTCAATGTCATCAGGTTGCAGTTTATATCGATTGTAAATCGCCGCCGTTGGAATGCGCCCGATGCCGCCTGTACAAGCAGGAACCATCTGAAATTTCGAAGGCGCATCACACCAACAATGTCAGCAGCATCCGGAGACAACCACGGCGATGCCGCAGGGCCGACGCAAAGCCCTTCTGCAACAACGAGAACGCTCACCATGCGGGGGAGCCGGATCGACAGCCGCGAGCTGTTTGCGGCCGAGCGCGAGATCATCATCGCGCATGGCGAGGATAGCTATCGCCTTCGCCTCACCTCGCAGAACAAGCTGATCCTGACCAAGTAACCTGCCAAGTAACCTACAATGACATTTTGCCGCACCCTCACGCAGCTCCTTCTTACCGGCACGATTGCGGTTGCCTCTGCCGCGCACGCCGCCGGCATCACGGTGCATGACGCGCGCAACCGCGATGTCACCGTTGCCGACTTCGCCCGCACGGTCTCGATCGGCGGCGCCATCACCGAGATCCTCTATGCGCTCGGGCTGGAAAGCCGGCTGGTCGGCGTCGACACCACGAGCCTCTATCCGGCGGCGGCGCTGCACGACAAACCCAATGTCGGCTACATGCGCCAGATTTCCGCCGAAGGCGTGCTCGGCCTCAATCCGACGCTGATCCTGGCGATCCAGGGATCGGGCCCGCGCGAGACCATGGAAGTTCTGGAGACGGCGAAGGTGCCGCTGGTGCTGGTGCCCGAGACCTTCACCGAGGACGGCCTGATCGAGAAGATCAAGCTGGTCGGTCACGCCATGGGCGTCGATGCGCGCGCCGAGTGCCTCAGCACCGCGGTCGGTGCCGATCTCGCCCAGCTCCGCGCGCTGCGCACCAAGGTGACGAAGCCGGTGCGCGTGATGTTCGTGATGTCGCTCCAGAACGGGCGCGCGATGGTCGCCGGCCACAAGACCGCGGCCGACGAGATCATCCAGCTCGCCGGCGCCGCCAACGCGGTCGAGGATTACGACGGCTACAAGATCATCGGCGACGAGGCGATCGTGGCGGCCAAGCCCGACGTGGTGCTGTCGATCGAACGTGGCAAGGAATCGCTCCAGGCCGACGCGGTCTACACCCATCCCGGCTTTGCGCTGACGCAAGTCGCGGCCAACAAGAGTTTCATCACGATGGACGGGCTCTATCTGCTTGGCTTCGGCCCGCGCACGGCCTCGGCGGCGCGCGATCTCTCCGTCAAGCTCTATCCGGCATTGGCCGACGGCGGCGCGTTCAAATCGGCTCTGTCAGCAGCGAATTGCCGGCAATGAGCGCGGCGGCCGGGACCGAGGCGCGGAGCCCGCGACGCGCGGGCGCGGGACGGCGGTTCACATCGATTGCGATTCCCTTTCTGCTCGCAGTGGTGGTTGTCACCGCCATCGTTGCGCTGACGGTCGGCGCAGCCGGCATTCCCCTCTCCCGCTTACCCGCCGCACTCGGCTTCACCGGCAACACCACCGCCGATGCCATGACGGCGCGCGACCAGCTCGTGCTGTGGTCGATCCGCATTCCCCGGATCGCGGCGACGGCGATGGTCGGCGGCCTGCTCGCCGCGGCCGGCGCGATCATGCAGGGGCTGTTTCGCAACCCGCTCGCCGATCCCGCACTGGTCGGTGTCTCCAGCGGCGGCGCGCTGGCGGCTGCAAGCGCGATCGTCTTCACCGATTCGCAGCTCGGCGAGACGTTACGTTTCCTCCAGGCCGAGCTGTTGCCACTCGCGGCCTTCGCGGGATCGCTGGCCACGACCGCCCTCCTCTACGGCATCTCCAGCCGCGCCGGGCGCACCTCGATTGCGATCTTCTTGCTCGCCGGCGTCGCCATCACCGCCATCACCAATGCCGGCATTGGGCTTCTGG
Source organism: Bradyrhizobium sp. OK095 (assembly GCF_900109945.1). GTDB lineage: Bacteria > Pseudomonadota > Alphaproteobacteria > Rhizobiales > Xanthobacteraceae > Bradyrhizobium. The sequence continues at coordinate 150,117 of NZ_FOBX01000018.1, read as the reverse complement.
TGTTCATCGCCGATGATCGCCAACTCCGCGACATCACGTTCTGGCTGCTGGGCTCGATGAGCGGCGCGACCTGGACCAAGGCCGCCGTGCTGGCGCCGATCCTCATCGTCGGGCTTGGCGCCTGCGCGTACATTGCCCGCGGCCTCGACCTGCTGGTGCTCGGCGAGGCCGACGCCTTTCATGGCGGTGTCGACGTCGAGCGCCTGAAGCGGATCTCGATCGTCATGGTCTCCGCCATGACCGGCGTCGCAGTGTCGATCAGCGGCGTCATCGGCTTCGTCGGCATCGTCGTGCCGCATCTGCTCCGCCTCGTCATTGGACCTGCGCACCGGCTGCTGCTGCCGGCCTCGGTGCTATCAGGCGCGATCCTCATGGTCGGCGCCGACACGCTGGCGCGCACCATCGTGGCGCCGGCAGAAATGCCGATCGGTATCTTGACCGCCGCGGTCGGCGCCCCGGTCTTTTTGGGCATCCTGCTGCGACAGCGCGGGCTCGGCTCGCTATGAGCGCGGTGATCGAGGCGCGGCGCTTAAGCAAGCGCGCCGGTCGCGCGACATTGCTCGACGGCGTCGGCCTGACGGTTGGAGCGGGTGAGATGGTCGCGATCATTGGTCCGAACGGCGCCGGCAAGTCGACCTTGCTGCGGCTGCTCTCCGGAGATCTCCGCCCGAGCGAAGGCGAGGTGCGGCTGAAGCAGCGCGACATCAAGAGCTACGCGCCGCGCGAGCTTGCCGCACGCCGCGCGATGCTGTCCCAGCACATCAATGTCACCTTCCCGTTCACCGTCGAGGAGATCGTGCTGATGGGGGCGGGCGAGCGCAACGCGCGCGACGCCGGTGCACTCGTCGACGCCGCGCTTGACGAAGTCGGCCTTGCGCATTTCCGCGAACGGCAATTGCCGACATTGTCCGGCGGCGAGCAGCAGCGCACTCATTTCGCCCGCGTGCTGGTGCAGCTTGCCTGCGGCGAAGCCGAGCATGGACCGGGGCTTCTGCTGCTAGACGAGCCGACCTCGAGCCTCGATCTGCGCCACCAGATTGACCTCGTCGAGGCCGCGCGCCGCCGGGCCGCCAATGGCACCGCCGTCATCGCGATCCTGCACGATCTCAACCTCGCGATCCGCTTTGCCGACCGGCTGATCGTGCTGAACGGCGGCAAGCTCGCGGCGGACGGCCCGCGCGCGGACATCGTGACGCGTGAGATCATCCGCGACATTTTCGAGATCGACGCCGTCGTCCATCAGGCTGACGACGGCGTTCCCTTTGTATTGCCGCAATCGATGCGCGCGGCCCCGCCTGCGACGAGACTCTAACCCGCCGGCACGATCACCACGCTCTTGTCCTTCGGCCAGCGGATGCGCCAGGCGAAGTTGATGTCGCGGACCTCGCCGGGCTTGGCGTCGAACGACCATTCCAGCACGCCGCGCTTGTCGCGGATGTTGCTCGCGGTCGGCGGCGTGGTCGCAGGCAGCATCTCGACCGCGATCTCCTCGCTCTCGCTGACCGGCAGCTGATCTTCGATCGCGACGTGAATCGGGAAGTCGTGACCGTTGCGAACGGTCGTCTTGAACGAACGCTCGTCGGTCTTCGATGTCGTGACGATCAGGCCGGCCGAGCCCTCGTTGCGCTTGAGCACGGCACGCTCGACCTTGACCTTGTCATCGGCGCCGAAGCCGAGCCGCACGATGTCGTCCTTGGCTGAAGCCGAGAGCTTGCCGCGGCCGACGAAGACACCGTCGCGATAGATCGCGACCTTGCCCGGCAGCAGCGTCGTATCGTCGGTCTGCTTGAAGCTGGCTTCGAGGAAGGCAGTCGGGTCCATCACCGGCGCCGCGCGCACCATGAGATCGGCGGGCACGGTCATCGCAGCGATCTTCAGGCTCTTGGCGCCCTCGGCGGCGCCGAGGCTGACGCGGCCTGGAATTTTGAAGGTGGCCTGGAAGTCGCCGATCTCCGCGACCGCCTGCTGCTCGTCGGCGCGTACGGGCATATCGGCCTGATCTGGGGGCACGGCCATGGCGGGTGATTGCATCTTTCGCTGCATCGGTGCTGACCGCGCCTGTTCTTGCATCGCGCCCACCGCCATCGGCTTCGGGACTTGCGGATATTGCGCCACCAGCGAATTCAGCTCCGGCGCGCTGCCGCCGCGGCCGATGCGAACCGTGGAGACGCCGAGCGTGACGTTAGACCAGTCTTCGCCGGTCGACTGTGTGACTTCGGCGCGGCGGACCAGCTCAACCTGCGGCTTGCGATCCTTGGCGCCGGTGTCGAGCCGGGCATCATAGAGCGGCAGCCAGCGCGCATTGCGCACGGCGTAAGTCACCCGCAGCGTCGCCTTGGTCGCGGCGGCCGAGGCGACGTCGATCCGCACCTCGAGCTTGCTCGGCGGCTTGGCCGAACGCTCGGCTTCGAGTTGCGCGATCTGGCGATCGATCTCGCGCTGCTTTCGGAAGGCGTCACGAATCGTGGTGTCTGCGGCTGCGACCTCTTCGGCGACCGCGGTAAAGGCCGCGCGCCATTCAGTGATCGGCCGCGCCTCGCCCTTCTCGCCAAGCCCAGCAGGAGACGCCTCGGCAAAATGCTGCGCGAACTTGCGCCGCGCGTGGGCCGCGTCGATCGCACCTTGCAGATCGGCGCGCTGATCCTTGAGTGCTTCGATGCGCTTGTCGAGCTCGGGGAGATTGACGGGCGGGGCCGCGCGCGGCGGCCGCGCATCGATCGTGCCAATGGTCAGCTTGGCACCCGCCTCGCCTTCGACGCGGAGAGAGGACGGATCGAGCGAGAGAGGAAAGTCCTTGGCGACCAGCGTGCTGTCGCCGGAGGCAAGGTCCAGCGACATGACACGGGTGACGGTGGCGCCATCGGGATAGACGGTGACGGTGTCGATGGCCGATGTGGCGTCCACATCGGCGGCCCATGACGGCGACGCCAATGCCGCGGTCACCAGGACCAGACTCGTCGTTGCCAAACATCTTGCGGTGATGCGCATAAAAGTCCCTCCTGCCGTATCGACGCGCCGCCAGCCGAACGCGCGAAAAGATGCCTCGCCAACATGGTTGGACGCGGCAGGGAAGGAACTGGTTCGATTGGGGTTTCCGTGGGGCGCCGCTGCGGCGGCACCATGGCCGCGGAACGTGTCGTGGTCCCGCGGCGGAGCGTCACATTTGAGAGGGCGCCCCCTGGCCGAAGATGCGGCGGAGCAGGTCGGTCACGTTCTTGGCGCCGGCCTTCTTCAGGATACCGGCGCGGTAGCCCTCGACCGTCCGCGCGCTCAGATGCATGCGCCGGGCGATCTCCTTGTTGGTGAGGCCGTCGGCAAGGTGTTCGAGCACGTCGCCTTCGCGCCCTGTCAGTGATCCGCAGCCGGGCAGCCAGCGCTGCCGGCTCGCGCCGGGCTGCGCGACTTCGTCGATGGCGGCATCGATCCGGCCAACGATATCGTGGGTGCGGAACGGCTTTTCGATGAAGTCGGTCGCGCCGCTCTTGATCGCGTCGACCGCCATGGCGATGCTGCCGTTCGCCGACGTCACCAGGACCGGCGCCATGCAATTCTCCTCGCGCAGCCGCTTGAGCACGTCGAGAGCCGAGCGATCCGGCGGCATCTCCAGCAGCACGCAGGCCGGCATTCGCGCCTTCGCCTCCGACAGCAGCGAAGCGCCGTCGGCGAAGCAGATCAAATCATAGGCGCTCTGTTGGAGCGCGCTTGAAAGTTGTTCGCGGGAGGCGGCGTCAGTTTCAATGACGAATACCTCACCCTTGGAAAGCATGTTCCCCGGCATAATCCCGATCCAGCAATGTCTTGGTCAAATGAAAAGAGACGGCCCGGGGGCTCCATCGCGCCCCGCCGTCCATGAGCACGGCATTCACGCCCGTGCTTCTGTCCTCCTTATGTATGTTCCGCGCTGTTCCCGGATTTGACGGATCGGGACAGAAACTTTACATTTCGGGACATCTGCCGGGATGGTTGACGGGAACAGGTCGCATGACCGACCTCATTCGCAGCGCAGGCTTGAGCTGTTACCCGGAGGTCGCCCGGTCGGTCGGGCTCGACCCCAGACAGATGATGCGCAAGGTCAGGCTACCGCTGGCCTGCCTCGACGAGCCCGACACCCTCATTGCGGTCTCAGGCCTGCGTCGCCTGCTTGAATTGTCGGCAGAGGCGTCCGGTGCCGAAGATTTCGGCTTGCGGCTCGCCGAGCGCGGCGGGTTGACCAATTTCGGCGCGGTCGGCCTGATCGTACGCGAACAGGCAACCGTCGGCGAAGCGATCGACGCGTTCTCGCGCTTCATTCATATCCATCACGACGGCATGAAGCTCGACGTTATCAGCAACAAGCAGACGGTGACCATCACGCTGCATCTGCGCGGCCGGCAGCCGACCGCGCCGCGGCAATCGATCGACATGGCCTTGGGCAGCATCCACCGCATCATCCAGTCACTGTTCGGCAGCGATTGGCGGCCTCAGGAGGTGCATCTGCATTATCCGCCGCCGCACGACCGCAAGCGCTATCGCGACTTCTTCGGCTGCCGCGTGACGTTCAACGCCGAGGACGATGCGGTCCTGCTGTCGGCGCATGACATGGAGCGCCGGATTCCGAGCGCGCATCCGCTGATCGCGAGCTATCTGCGCAAGCGGATCGAGGCGATCGAGACCCGCCCCGCAAGCTGGGAGGGGAAGGTCGACGAGGTCGTGCGCAGCCTGCTCGCCACCGGCGACTGCACGGTCGAGCGCGTGGCCGAACACCTCGCCTGCACCCGCCGCACCATCCACCGGCATCTTGCTGAAGCGGACACCAGCTTCTCGGCCATCCTCGACGCACAGCGCGCCGATCTCGTGATCCAGCTGATCGACGATCCCGACAGGCCGCTGGCCGATATCGCCGCGCAGCTCGGCTTCTCTGCGCAAAGCGCGATGGCCCGCTGGTTCCGCGGCCGCTTCGGCTGCACCATCACCGCATGGCGCAAGGGTGTGCGACCGCTGAGCAAGCCCGACAGCGTGCCGTCAGCCAGCGCGGCTTAAGCTCATCTCTGAATCAGGCGTGCTTGAAAGGGCCGACTTCGCGGATGACCTTGCAAATTTGCAGGAAGCCGCTGGAATAAAATTCGGCATGCCCCCGCTTCATGGTCTCGACATGCTCCGGATGAGTCCGCCAGGCTTCGAGCGCCTCCTCCGAGGCGAAGCGAAACACCGTCAGTTCCTCGCCGTCATCCGCCTTGAACGATTTGAGCGACAGAAAACCCGGAAGACCGCTGACAATGCCGTACATGCGCTCGCCAAGCCGGTCATATTCCTCGGCCTGCACGCCATCCCGCAGCTTGAGATCGCCAATCACAACGACTTCGCCAATCATTTTCGATCCATTCCTCAGTCGCGTTTCCACGCCCGGGCCAACGGCCGGCGTGCCTCGATGGGAGTTTCGGATCGACGATGGCGTTTGTTACGCCTGCAGGAATTTCAGCGCGCCGGGGCCGGCACGCCGATGATGGCGAGTGCGCGCCGGGGGCTGCCGGCGAGCAGCGGGCCGAACGCGATCGCAAAGCCGAGGAACGCGACGATCCAGCCGCAGGCGGCGATGTGCAAGAGCGCGTCGCTATGCGTCGAAAATAGGACGGCAGCGACACGCGCCAGGGCCGCGACGATGATCGCGGCATAGATGGCTTGCGTCGCCGGTGAAGCCGTCAGCGCCTGTCCGGTATGGCCGAGGCTTGCGCGCGTCATCACCGCGAGCGTCATGGTCCCGGCAGCCCCCGTCATCCAGGCGTGAATGCCGGCGCTCGGCGGCAGCACGCCGAAGCCGGCCAAGGCGTTCAGCAGGAAACCGAGCGGCACGAAGACGTAGCCAACATGAAGGATCAGCAGCAGCCGCTCGCGCGTGGTGCGGTCGCCGGCCCAGCGCGCAAGCCGAACCAGATGCAGCGCGCCGACAAGCGCCATCCCCACGCCGGTGACCATGTTCAGCGGCGCCGCGATCCATGCGATCAGCGCCAGCGCGCTCAATCCGACCACCGCGCCGTCGAAGCGCCCGAACGGCACCGGCAGGCGGCCGGCATTGAACTTGACCAGCCAGTTGCGGGTGAAGCTCGGAATGATGCGGCCGCCGATCAGCGAGATCATCAGCACGACCACACTGACGCCGACGCGGATGCTGACATCCGCCGCGCCCGCGTAATGCGCTTCGAGATGGAAGCCGACATTGCCGGCGAGCAGCATGAGCACCAGGACCACCACCGGGAGATTGCGCCAGTTACCGCCCGCGATGATCTCGCGCGTCGCGGCGGCGACGACCAGCGCCAGGAATGCGGCATCGACGATCAGTGCAAACGCCCAACCGATCTCGGCAGACAGGGTCACTGCGGCACGCCCGGCGAGCCAGACCACCAGCAGCGCCCCCAGCGAGGCGCCCTGGATCGGCAACCGCCCGGTCCAGTTCGGGATCGCCGTGAACAGGAACCCGGTGATGACAGCCGGCAGGAAGCCATAGAGCATCTCGTGAACGTGCCAGTCGCGCGGCGCGAAGGCCGATGTCACCGACAGCTCGCCATAAAACATCGGCAGCCAGACCAGGATCGACAGCCCGGCCTGGATCGCGGCGAGCAGGAAAAAGGGCCGAAAGCTGTTCGCAAACAGCGGCCAGCCCTCAAAATTGCGGGATCGGGTGCCAGCCATGGGGCAACTCCTGTGAATTCGGACTGTTGCCTGGAAAAATACTGCAGTCCGGCCGGCCCGTTTTGCGCTATCGCAAACACCCTGACGATTGCAGGTGCCATCACACTCCCGAGCGCCGAGGAGACGGAATGGCCAAGGTCGACACATCGCTGGTTGCGCATTTGCCGCTGTTCGCCGGCGTCAAGCCGGAGGACCTCGAGGAGGTCCTGCGCGAGGCCCGCTCGGCGCGCTATCCCAAAAACACCGCCATTTTCGAGCAGGGCGCGGATGCGCAGTCCTTCTTCCTGCTGCTGCACGGCCATGTCCGCGCGGCCAAGACCACGCCGACCGGCGAGCAGATCGTGGTGCGGTATGTCGCGCCCGGCGAGACTTTTGGGCTCGCGATGGCGATTGGCGCCGCGCATTATCCGGCGACCGCGATGGCGGTAGACGACAGCGTGGTGCTGATCTGGCCAGTTTCGGCCTGGCCGCGGCTGATCGAGCGGTTTCCGGCGATTGCCGCCAACACGATGCAGACCGTCGGCAAGCGGCTGCAGGAGAGCCACACCCGCATCCTGGAAATGTCGACCCAACAGGTCGAGCAGCGCGTCGCGCATGCGCTGCTGCGGCTCGCAAAACAGTCCGGCAAGAAGCTCGATCACGGCATCGAGATCGACTTCCCGATCAGCCGCCAGGACATCGCGCAGATGACCGGCACCACGCTGCACACCGTGAGCCGCATCCTCAGCGGCTGGGAAAGCCAGGGCCTCGTCGAGAGCGGCCGCCAGCGCATCATCCTGCGCGACCCGCATGGGATCGTCGTGCTGGCGGAACGAAACCCGGACAGCGGCGCGGCATAAAAATAGGAGTGAGGGCGCTTCCGCTTACGGCGGAAGCTCGCCCTCACCCAGGGATCCGCGCGCGACCCGCGCGAGCCCCAACTCGCCTCACGCCGGCACGCAGTCGCACAGCGCGGAGAGGAATTTGTCGCGATCGATGCCATGCTCGCGGCAGGCGTCGTCCACGGTGTGGAAGGTCGCGATCGGACAGCCGACACAGGCCATCCTGAAAGCGAGAAACACCCGGATCGTGTGCGGCGCCGTACGCATGATGTCATCGACCAGATCGTCGGATCGGAAGGGCATGGACAACTCCGTTCCGAAGCGACGATAGCGGAGCGGGGTTGGGTTTCTTTGTTGAAGCGCAAGCTGTCCGTCGCTTCTCTGGCGGCGAGGCCTGAGCAAGCGCCTCGTCCTTCGAGACGACCGCTCCGCGGTCTCCTCAGGATGAGGCTGACCGGCTACTGTGCCCGTCGAAATTGCGACTACGCGCTCCGTCCTCATCCTGAGGGCCCGCCGAAGGCGGGCGTCTCGAAGGATGCGCCACGGGGTGAACTACACCGCCCGGCTATGCAATTGCCTCGCCGGGTCCAGATGCGCATCGAATGCGGCCGCAACGCTGCGGACCAAAAACCGTGAGTCGTTCGCGACCGCGAGGCGGTCGCCGTCCAGCCTCACCACGCCGTCCGAGATCAGCGGCCTCAGGCGCGAGGCCGATTGCAGCATCGCTTCGGGCTCAGCACCATGACGCGCGCAGATGTCACCGAGATCGGCGCTGAACTCGCACATGATGCGCTCGATGATGTCGGCACGCAGCCGGTCGTCATCGGTGAGGCCATAACCCTTCACGGTGGCGAGGCCGCCGGCGGCGATGCGCTGTGCATAGGCGCCGATCTGCACCTCGTTCTGGACATAGCCCTGCGGCAGATGTCCGATCGCGCTGGCACCGAAGCCGAGCAGGACCTCGCCCTTGTCGGTCGTATAACCCTGGAAATTGCGCCGCAGCGTGCGCTCCGCGAAGGCCACGGCCATGGCGTCGTCGGGACGCGCGAAATGATCGAGCCCGATCTGGACGTAGCCGGCCTCTTTCAGCGCATTGGCGATCGCGCAAGCCTGGTCGTGTCGCGCAAGGCCGTCGGGCAGGACCGCCTCGTTGATCATCCGCTGATGCTTCTTGAAAGCAGGCACATGGGCATAGCCGAACACCGAGAAGCGATCGGGTGCGAGTTCGAGCGAACGCCGCACGGTGTCGAGGCAGGAAGCAACGGTCTGGTGCGGCAGCCCGTAGATGAGATCAAGGTTGATCCCGTTGACGCCGGCACGCTGGAGCATGTCGACAACGGACGCCGTCTGCTCAAAACTCTGCACGCGGTTGATCGCACGTTGTACGACCGGATCGAAACTCTGCACGCCGAGGCTGGCGCGGTTAACGCCCGAGAGCCGCATCGCCTCGACCATGTCTGCGGTCAGCGTCCTCGGATCGATCTCGACCGCGATCTCGGCCGAGGGCAGCACGAAGAATGCGTGGCGCATCGCTGCCATCAATTCCGCAAAGGCCTCGGGCGCCATGATCGTCGGCGTGCCGCCGCCGAAATGGATGTGCTCGACCTTGATGCGGCGGCCGATGGTCTCGGCGACCTGCGCAATCTCGCTGCGCAGCGTCCGCAGATAGGCAGCAATTAACTCGTCGCGGCGGACGATCTGGGTATGACAGCCGCAATACCAGCACATCTCACGGCAGAACGGCACGTGCAGATAGAGCGACGCGCTGGCTCCGGAGGACAGCCCGGACAGCCACCCTGCGTAGGTGTCCGCGCCGATCGCCGGCGAGAAATGCGGCGCGGTCGGATAGCTCGTGTAGCGCGGCAGACGTTCTTCGCCATAGCTCGCTGCGAGATCAGTCCTCATGTCTTACCCATTCGTAAATCGACGCCCGCAAGACGGCGTCGCGGCGCGGATAGCATTGGATTACCCGTTTTCCGGATTGGCGACCTTGCGCTCGCTCAAAGTCTGCGCGCCGGATTTGGCCGATGATGATGTTTAATGATTTGCTTTCTGGAGATAGGCCATGGCGTCGCTCGCGCTCGATCTCGTTCTCTGGCTCACCGACGTTCGCGGCCATATTCCGCACTTTGACGATTTCCGTCCTGTCCCCGCCGCTCCCACCGCCGGCGTCAGCCATACCGTGCGTGTCCTGGCGATCACCGCTGCCGTCCTTGCCGCGCTATCGCTCGCGCTCTGGGGCACGGTCTGGATTGCGATCCAGCTTTTCTGATCGACATAACCATACATTCAAAATCAAGTGCATCTGAACATGCGAACGATTTGCCGCTGGCGCGGCTGATCTCGCGCGATGCGCCGTCCTGTTGCTCGCATCGCCAATGCGAGCCTCGGCATACCTCTTAAGGAATCTACCGGAGGCGAATTCGGCAAAAGCTTGTCGCAGCGCAAACACACTTGCCGGGAACGGCGCACACTGCATCCGTCATCAAAACCCTTTCAGATGAAGGATGCTTTACGATGTTCACCCGCAGAGCCGCATTGATCAGCGCCGCCGCGACCGCCCTGATGCTGGCGACCCCCGCGTTCGCTGCCGACGAACTCAAGCTGCCGCGCCAGAAGGTCGATCTGGTCGCTCCGCCCTTCGTGCATGCGCACGAGCAGGCGACCAAGCAGGGTCCCAAGATCATTGAGTTCAAGCTCACCATTGAGGAGAAGAAGGTCGTCATCGACGAGAAGGGCACCACCTTCCAGGCCATGACCTTCAACGGTTCGATGCCGGGACCTCTGATGGTCGTGCATGAGGGCGACTATGTCGAAACGACGCTGGTCAATCCCGCGACCAATAGCATGCCGCACAATATCGACTTCCATTCCGCGACCGGTGCACTCGGCGGCGCCGCGCTCACTTTGGTCAATCCCGGCGAGGAAGTCGTGCTGCGCTGGAAGGCGACGCGGACCGGCGTGTTCGTCTATCACTGTGCCCCGGGCGGCCCGATGATCCCCTGGCACGTCGTCTCCGGCATGAACGGCGCGGTGATGGTGCTGCCGCGCGACGGACTGAACGACGGCAAGGGCCACGCGCTGAAATACGACAAGGTCTATTATGTCGGCGAGCAGGACATGTACGTGCCGCGCGACGAGAAGGGCAATTTCAAATCCTACGATTCGCCCGGTGATGCCTTCACCGAGACCGAAGAGGTGATGAAGAAGCTGATCCCCTCCCACGTCGTATTCAACGGCAAGGTCGGCGCGCTCACCGGCAAGAATGCGCTGACCGCCAATGTCGGCGAGAACGTGCTGATCGTGCATTCGCAAGCCAACCGCGACAGCCGTCCGCATCTGATCGGCGGCCATGGCGACTATGTCTGGGAAACCGGCAAGTTCTCCAACCCACCGGAGACCGGCCTCGAGACCTGGTTCATCCGCGGCGGCTCGGCGGGAGCAGCGATGTACAAGTTCCTGCAACCCGGCATCTACGCCTACGTCACGCATAATCTGATCGAGGCCGCCGACCTCGGCGCCACCGCGCATTTCAAGGTCGAAGGCAAGTGGAACGACGATCTGATGACCCAAGTGAAGGCGCCCACGGAGATACCGGCCGCAAAGACCAACTGAGGCGACGAGGGGCCGGCCGATCGCCGGCCCCTTCTTCTTTCGGGGGGACGACCATGCTGATCGCATTCAAACTGAAACTGGCACTGGCCTGCGTCGCGGGGCTCGCAGGGCCGATCGCAATGGCGCCGCTGGTCTCGGACATGGCGGTGCATGGCACGACCGCAGAGCCTGCGATCGTCAGCATCGCGCCCGGCAGTTTCTCCTATCGCGAAGCCGGCGATTTCACGCGCGCCGGGCGGCAGGCGGAAGCGCCGCTGCGCGCGATGCGATTTGCGAAGCCGCTGCACATCATGCGCGAGCAGGTTTCTTCGTCGGACTATCAGCTTTGCGTGCAGGACGGCGCCTGCCATGCGCTCGATCGCGGCGTCGCGATTGCATCCGATCGTCCTGCGGTGCAGGTGAACTGGCATGATGCGCAGGCCTATGCGGACTGGCTGTCGCGCAAGACCGGTCACACTTACCGCCTGCCGAGCGACGCGGAATGGGCCTTTGCGGCAGGCACAAGGTTCAGGGATGACGGCGCGCCGGTCGACGTGGACGATCCTGCAAAACGCTGGATCAGCCGCTATGAGCGCGAATCCGAACGCGACCTCTCCGACACCACGGCCTACCCGTTCGGCAAGTTCGGCCTGAACGAGCACGGCATCGAGGATCTCGCCGGCAATGTCTGGGAATGGACCTCGACCTGCTTCGTGCGCTCGCGGATCGACGAAGCCGGCAAGGCCGGCCGTCCCACCGTGAACTGCGGCGTGCGTGTCGCCGAAGGCGCGCACCGCGCCTACGTCACCGACTTCATCCGCGACGCCCGCGCCGGCGGCTGCGCGCAGGGCGTACCACCCGCCAATCTCGGCTTCCGCCTGGTGCGCGAGGAGACCTCGTGGGTCGCGAGCGTGTCGGCGCGGTGGGGCAAGGGATGGGCGGCGAGGACGTAGCAGGCCGTCATTGCGAGCGCAGCGAAGCAATCCAGAATCTCTCCGAGGAGACAGTCTGGATTGCTTCGTCGCAAAAGCTCCTCGCAATGACGATGTGGAGACAGTGTGCGCTGAGCACGTTCAAACGAAAATGGCCGGGACGAAGCCCGGCCATCTCACGATTATCGCGAACGCGACCTTAGGTGTTCTTCAGCGCAACCCGGAATTCGGCTTCGGTCTTGGCCTTGACCTCGTCGATCGAGACGCCGTCGGCGAGCTCGATCAGGGCCATGCCGCCGTCGCCGTGCTTGTCGATGGTGAAGACGGCCAAATCGGTGACGACCATGTCGACCACGCGCTCGCCGGTCAGCGGCAGATTGCACTGCTTCAGCAGCTTCGAACCGTCCTTGGCCGAATGCTCCATCACCACGACGACGCGCTTGACGCCGGCGACGAGGTCCATCGCGCCGCCCATGCCCTTGACCATCTTGCCGGGGATCATCCAGTTGGCGAGATCGCCGTTCTGGGCCACCTGCATGGCGCCGAGGATCGACAGGTCCATGTGGCCGCCGCGGATCATGCCGAAGGAATCCGCGCTCGAGAAATACGAGGTCGTCGGCAACTCGCTGACAGTCTGCTTGCCGGCGTTGATCAGGTCGGCGTCTTCCTCGCCCTCATAGGGGAACGGTCCCATGCCGAGCATGCCGTTCTCGCTCTGCAGGCTGACATCGACGCCGTCGGGGATGAAGTTCGAAACCAGCGTCGGGATGCCGATGCCGAGATTGACGTAATAGCCGTCACGCAATTCCTTCGCGGCGCGCGCAGCCATCTGTTCACGGGTCCAGGCCATGTGGCTCTCCTGATCTTAAGCGGCGTTGCGCGGGCGGGTGTTGCGGAATTCGATGCGCTTCTTGGCCGTGCCGACCTCGACGATGCGCTTCACGAAAATGCCGGGCGTGTGGATATGGTCGGGATTGAGCTCGCCGGCGGGAACCAGATGCTCGACCTCGGCCACCGTGATCCTGGCGGCGGTCGCCATCATCGGGTTAAAGTTGCGGGCCGTCTTGCGGTAGATCAGGTTGCCGGCGGTGTCGCCCTTCCAGGCATGGACGATGGCGAGGTCGGCGTACAGGCCACGCTCCATCAGGTACTTCTCGCCGTCGAATTCCTTCACTTCCTTGCCTTCGGCGATCAGCGTGCCGACGCCGGTCTTGGTGTAGAAGGCCGGGATCCCGGCGCCGCCGGCACGGATGCGCTCGGCCAGCGTGCCCTGCGGGTTGAATTCGAGTTCCAGCTCGCCGGCGAGGAATTGCTGGGCGAACAGCTTGTTCTCGCCGACATAGGACGAGATCATCTTCTTGATCTGCCGGGTTTCCAGCAGGCGGCTGAGGCCGATGCCATCGACGCCGGCATTGTTGGAGATGACCGTCAGGCCCTTGACGCCGGACTCGCGGATCGCATCGGACAGCGCCTCGGCAATGCCGCAGAGGCCGAAGCCGCCCGACATGATCATCATGTTGTCTTTTAGAGTGCCGTCGAGCGCCGACTTGGCGTCGGGATAGACCTTGTTCATGCAAAAACCCTCGAACCTTCGGCTTGCAGGCCGTCGCGCCTTATTGGCGGCGATTATTAGGCGAAATCGTCCGAAGCCGTCAATGATACGGGTTCTCCGCTGCACGGGGTGGTGGTAGAAGCTGCCCACGCGGTGGGCAGAACCGCCCGCGGCCTTGAAAGCGACAAGAAAACCCATCAAGTTGCGGCACTTAACATAACAGGACTTGGACAGGATCTTGGGCGCGAGGGCGCGCAGGTTTTCCGGCCCGCCCTTCTGGCTCCAACGACCAACCCGATCAGGACATGCCATTGACCATGGCCCAAGGAATGAAGCGCCTCGGGACGCCGATCGCGGCGCTGCTCAGCGTTGCGCTGATCGCCCTGATCGCGACCTCCTGGCTCATCAACCGCGACACGTTGCGCAAGGCGGTCGAGGCGCAGATCCGCGACGTCACCGGGCTCGAGCTCAGCGTCGCAGGCAACATCGACATTTCGGTGCTGCCGGCGAGCTACATCTCGTTCCATGACGTCGGCCTGAAGGGCGGCGGCACCAGCGACCCCGCGCTGCATGTCGACGTGCTCACCGCCAATCTGCGGCTGCTGCCGCTGCTGCTCCAGCGCTTCGAGATCGCCGATTTGACGCTGCTGCGGCCCCGCATCCATGTCAGCCTGAAGCCGGACGGCGAGAGCAACTGGACGCCTTTCATCCAGACCATCGCGCGCACGATGAAGCCCGGTGCCGACAGCCAGGTGTCGTTCTCGGAGATCAGGATCCAGGACGGCGTGCTCAATTACGAGGACGCCGCCACCCACGCCACCGAGCAGTTCGACGATATCGACCTGTCGCTGGCCTGGCCCTCGATCTCGCGCTCCTTCGCCGCAACCGGGCAGTTCGACTGGCGCGGCGAGCGTGTCGACGGCTCGATCAGCTTTGCCGATTTCGTCGCCGCGCTCTCCGGCGACCGCTCCGGCCTGAAGGCGCGGATCGCCAGCACCCCGCTCAAGCTCGCCTTCGACGGCAGCGTCGCCAACCGGACCAGTCCGATGATGGAGGGCACGCTCACCATCGACAGCCCCTCCTTGCGCAACGCGCTGCGCTGGACCGGCCAGCCGCAACCCGGCAGCGGCGGCTTCGGCCGCTTCGCGCTGAAGGCGCGCGCCAACGTGGTCGGCGCCTCGATCGCGCTCACCAACGTCAATGTCGAGCTCGACGGCAATACCGCCGAGGGCGTCATGACCTACGCCAATAACGGCCGGCAGACGCTGCAGGCGACGCTTGCCGCCGACGCGCTCGATTTCACGCCCTATATCTCGACCTTCCGCCTGCTCGCGAGCGGCGCACGCGACTGGAACAGGCAGCTGTTCGATCTCAACGGATTGTCGACCACCGACCTCGACATGCGCCTGTCGGCAGCCAAGCTGACGGTCGGGCCGACGAAGCTCGGCCGCACCGCGATCGGCGCCAATTTGCGCAACGGCACGCTGGCGCTTTCGGTGGGCGAAGCCCAGGTCTATGGCGGCATCGCCAAGGGCTCGTTCGGCATCGCGCGCTCCGACACCGTCGCCGACATCAAGGCGCAATTCCAGTTCACCGACGTCGACCTCCAGGCCTGCGCCTCCGAACTGTTCGGCCTCAGCAAGCTGTCCGGCCGCGGCAACATCAACGTCTCGCTTTTCGCCTCCGGCTCGAGCCCGTTCGGCCTCGTGCAGTCGCTCGACGGCAGCGCCACCGTCACCGGGCATGACGGCGCGATCGCGGGCTTCAACGCCGAACAGTTGTTGAAGCGGCTGGAGCGGCGGCCGCTGTCGGGCGGCGGCAATTTCCGCAACGGCTCGACCCCTTACGACAACCTCACGATCGCGGTGAAATTCTCCGACGGCGTCGCCACTGCCGAGGACATTCGCATTGAAGGGCCGGCTGCGAAGATCACGATGACCGGCACCGCCTCCGTGCCGACACGCGAATACGACATGAAGGGTGTGGCGAGCCTCAACACGACGTCCGGCTTCGAATTGCCCTTCGTCGTACAGGGCCCCTGGGACGATCCCCTGATCTTCCCCGATTCGGAAGTCCTGATCCGCCGCTCGCCTTTCGGTGCGCAACTGCTCAAGCCGCAGAAGGACGATAAGACTGGCGACACGGTGCGATCGGTCATCGAGAAGATCACCGGCGTCAAGCGCCCCCCGCCGGCAGACTCGCCGACGGCCGAGAACGCCAGAGAAAACGCCAAGGACACCGCCAAGGACAACGCGAAGTCCAACTGACGACGGCGCTTGTCCGGCGCGGCACGATCAGCTGCGAATTGATCTGCCCGAATTGATGCGGCGATTGGATCGATGCACGCATTAAGCACCTCCTCTCGCCCGACACCCCACGACCGAGGTCTGACAAGATGCGTTGATTGCGCTACCACCATGCGCTAGTGTTTTCTCCGACCGGCTAAAACACCGGCGGCTTGAGGGAGAAAATCGTGAAATCCAAGGTTATTGGCGCAGTATCAATGGCGGTCGCTGCGGCCGGGCTGTTTGCAGCCGCTGCACCCGCATTTGCGCAGCAGAAGACGATTACGGTCTGGTGGGGCAAGGGCTTCTACCGCTCCGAAGACGACGCATTGCTCGACACAATCAAGAAATTCGAAGCCAAGACCGGTATCAAGGTCGAATTGTCGCAGTACGCGATCCAGGACATGATTCCGAAGACGGTCGCAGCGCTCGACGCCGGCACCGTGCCCGATGTCGCCTATTCCGACAGCTACGACGTGCAGGCGCAGGGCAAGTGGGCCTATGAGGGCAAGCTCGAGGATCTCTCCGAAGTCATGGAGCCGATCAAGGGCCGGTTCGTGCAGAACACGCTGGACGCCTCGATCCTCTATAACGACGTCACCAAGAAGAAGGCCTATTACGGCTTCCCGCTGAAGCAGCAGAGCATGCATGTCGAGATCTGGAACGACATGCTGGAGAAGGCCGGCTTCAAGCTCGCCGACATCCCGACCGACTGGGCGGGCTACTGGACGTTCTGGTGCGACAAGGTGCAGCCGGGAATCCGCAAGGCCACCAGCCAGCGCATCTACGGTGTCGGCCAGCCGATGGGCGTGGAATCGACCGACGCCTTCCAGTCGTTCTACACCTTCATGGACGCCTATCACGTCAAGCTGGTCGACGACGACGGCAAGCTCACGGTCGACGATCCCAAGGTGCGCGAGAACCTGATCGGCGCGCTGAAGGACTACACCGACACCTATATCAAGGGCTGCACCCCGCCGTCCTCCACGACCTGGAAGGACCCGGACAACAACGTCGCCTTCCACAACAAGACCATCGTGATGACCCACAACTTCACGATCTCGATCGCGGCGAAGTGGTTCGAGGATTCGCAGAACCAGGCGCTCACCCAGGAGCAGCGCGACGCCGGCAAGAAGGCCTATGAGCAGGACATCGTCACGGCGTCCTTCCCGAAGGCGCCGGATGGTTCGACCATCCGCTACCGCTCCGACGTCAAGACCGGGCTGGTGTTCACCGCGGCCAAGAACAAGACCGAGGCCAAGCAGTTCATCAGCTTCCTGCTCCAGGAAGAGAATGTCCGCCCCTATATCGAGGGCGCGCTCGGCCGCTGGTTCCCGGTGACCAAGGCGAGCCAGGACAGCCCGTTCTGGCAGGCCGACAAGCACCGCAAGGCCGTCCACGCGCAGTTCACCGGTGGCACCGCGGCGTTCGACTTCACCAAGAACTGGAAGTTCACGATCCTCAACAACGAGAACGTCTGGGCCAAGGCGATGAACCGGGTCGTCAGCGAGAAGGTCCCGGTCGACAAGGCCGTCGACGAGCTGATCGCCCGCATCAAGCAGGTTGCAGGCTAAGTTCTCTTTCTTCCTCTCCTCGCTGGCGCGAGGAGAGGCGAAACGCTAATACCGGCCGCCTCGTGCGGCCGGAAGTCCTTTCAAAGAGTCCCGAAGAATGGCGATTACACTCTCTGGCGATCAGTCGATCCCCACTCCACCGCTGTCGTCGCGGCTGACCACGACGCAGATTTGGGGCATCGCGCTGATCGCGCCCTATCTGCTCGTCTTCCTCGCCTTCGTCGTCTATCCCGTCTGCTACGGGCTGTGGCTGGCGCGGGCCCCGTCGAACTATGTCGCGCTCTACAACGATCCGATCTTTGCGCGCGCCGCGGTCAACACGCTGATCTTCCTGGTCATCGGCATCAACATCAAGATGCTGATCGCGCTGTTCCTGTCCGGTTTCTTCGCCCAGCAGCGGACCTGGATCAAATGGCTCTCGGTGGTCTTCATCCTGCCCTGGGCGGTGCCGTCGATCCCGACCATCCTGTCGGTGCGCTTCATGTTCAATCCCGAATGGGGCGTGGTCAACCACCTCATCTTCAATTTCACCGGCGACGACGGCCCGAACTGGCTGAACGACCCGACGGTGGCGCTGACCATGGCGATCGGCGTGCACATCTGGAAGTCGCTGCCGTTCTGGACCTTGATCCTGATGACTGGCCGGCTCGCGATCGCGCAAGATCTGTTCGAGGCCGCCGAGGTCGACGGCGCGAGCTGGTGGCAGAAATTCCGCTTCATCACCTGGCCGTCGATGCAGACCCTTTACATCACCTGCACGCTGCTCTCGATGATCTGGACGCTCGGCGACTTCAACAGCGTCTATCTGCTCACCGGCGGTGGCCCGGCCGACCTCACGCACGTGCTGTCGACGCTCGGCATCCGCTATCTCCGGCTCGACCAGCTGTCGCTCTCGATGGCTTCCATCGTCTGCGCGATGCCGTTCGTCCTGCCGCTCGTTTATTACATGATGAAACGGTTGTCGCGATGAAGCTCCCCACCCTGCGCGAAGTCGGGACCGAAGCGCGGCTCTTGCTGATCGGAATTCCCATCTTCCTGTGGACGATGATTCCGATCTACCACATGTTCCTGTTCGCGATCTCTCCGAAGGAGGACGCGTTCTCGGGCAAGCTGTGGCCGGATCATCCGACGTTGCATAACTTCGAGATCGTGTTCAAGCAGCAGCATTATTTCCTGCGCGACTTCTACGTTCAGTTCTGGAATTCGCTGGTGATCGCGGCTGCCGTCGGCGTCTTGACGCTGGTCATCGCGACCGCCGCGGCGTTCTCGATTTCGCGGCTGCGGGTGCCGGGCGGGCGTATCGTGATGAACCTCGCGCTCTTCACCTATTTCATCCCGGCGGCGTTCCTCGCCGTGCCGATGTACCGCACCATGGGCAATTACGGCCTGCTCAACAATCACTGGTCGCTGATCCTGGCCATGGTGACGATCGCCAGCCCCTACGCGATCTGGGTGCTGAAGCAGGCCTCCGACAAGCTCCCGGTCGAGCTGGATGAAGCAGCCGTGATGGACGGCGCGACGACGCTGCAGATCTTCCGCCTGGTCTATCTGCCGCTGATGATGCCCTCGCTGGTCGCGATCGGCACCTACGCGGTGCTGCTGGCGTGGAACGAATATCTCTACGCGTTCCTGCTGCTCTCGAACGACCGCGAGATCACGCTTCCCGTCGCGCTCGGCAACTTCCTCGCCGCCGACGACTCGCCCTGGGAGCTGTTGATGACGACCGGCTTCATCTACGCGCTGCCGCCGGCCGCGATCTACTACGCCTTCCGCCGCTACATGGTGGGCGGGCTCACGGCGGGTGCGGTGAAGTCCTGAAATTGGCCCGCAGGTCGCGCCCGAGCGGCGCGGCCTGCCGGATCGCCACGATGCGCCCAACGAAGGGCGGCAGCGCGCAAAGATCCTCAGGCCGCCTTGCGCACAGTCTGCAGAAACTCTGCGACAGCTGTCTTGAGGGCGCGGGCCTGATCCTGCAACGCCGACGCGGCTGTGAGTGCGGCTTCGGCGCCGGCATCGGTCTCGCCGGCCACCGTGCGGACGTCGCCGACCTGGTCGGTCACGGCCGCTGTGCCGTTGGCGGCCTGCTCGACGTTGCGCGCGATCTCGCTGGTTGCCGCACCCTGCTCCTCGACGGCTGAGGCAATCGTCGTCGCGATCTCCGTCATCTCGGCGATGGTTCTGCCGATCTGGCCGATTGCAGCGACCGATTGTCCGGTCGACCCCTGGATCTCGGCGACGAGCCCTGCGATCTCCTCGGTGGCGCGCCCGGTCTGGGTCGCAAGGCTCTTCACTTCGTTGGCGACCACGGCAAAGCCCTTGCCGGCATCGCCGGCCCGCGCCGATTCGATCGTGGCATTGAGCGCCAGGAGGTTGGTCTGGCTCGCGATCGCCTGGATCAGCTGGACCACGGTGCCGATCCGCTCCGCCGAATCCGACAGCGCGCGCATCAACGTCTCGGTACGCGAGGCCTCTTCCTTGGCCTGATCCGACACCGACACGGAGCGCGCGACCTGGCTCGAAATCTCCTTGATCGAGGCGGCGAGCTGATGCGTCGCGGCCGCGACGGTCTGCACGTTCGAGGACGCCTGGGCCGATGTCGCGGCGACCTGCTCGGCCAGCGAGCGACCACGCTCGGCGACACGGGCAAGACTACCGGCGCTCTGGCCCATCTCCTCGGCACGGCTCGAGACGCCGCCAATGACGCCCTCCATGCCGCGATCGAAGCGGTCGGCGAGCTGAGCCATCATCGATGCACGTTCGGTCTCGGCTGCGGCACGCTGCGCGGCAGACTCCTGCTCCATGCGTCGGACGGTCTGCGCGCTCTGGCGGAACACTTCGACCGCGCCGGCCATGTGACCGATCTCGTCGCCGCGCTCGCCGCCCGGGATGGCCTCATCGAGCTCGCCCGCCGCAAGGCTCTGCATGCGCAAGGTCATCTGGCCGATTGGCCGCGACACGCTGCGTCCGATCAGCCAGGCCAGCAAGGCGCCGAGAACGAGCGCGAACGCAGCCACTGTGAACACGAGATTGCGGGTCTGATCGACCGATTCAGCCGTCAGCCGGCTCTGCTCGGTGCGCGTCGCGCCGAGCGCCCGGCTGATCTCGGCCGCCTTGGCGTCGATCGCGCTGCTGGACTTGACCAGATCGGCTTGCGCCTTGCGCAGCTCGCCCATCGCCGCAGACAGCTCCGTCAGCGTCGCCGATTGATCCGCAAGCACCTTTTTCAGGGCCGCAACCAGGTTCTTCAGTCGCGGCGCCTCGACATCGGCGATCTCCGCCTCGCTATCGGCCACCGCGGCCAGCGCATAGCCGATCGTCATCCCTGCATCGTCGGCGTCGACCTGGGCCTGGGTGATGGTGAAACGCAGCATCGAGACGCGCGTCGCGTCCACCGTGCCGGCCAGACGCAGCGGCTGGATCAGACGGTCAGGCTGGTTCGCAAGCGCGACGTTGATCGCGCCGACGTCGAGGCCTGCCGAGGCACCGAGTCCCTCGCTTTTGGTGCTTGCGTTGCGCAAACGATCGACTGCGGCGGCGACCGCCGTGAAGGATTTTCGATAGGTCCCAAGCGCATCGACCAGCGCGCTCCGGCCGGCGGCGATGGCCGGCAGGCGGGCGAATTGCTGATCGACCTGGTCAAAGGTCTGGCCAAAGCCGTCGATCGCCTTCATGGCGCTATCGCGGTCGCCGAGATTACGCGTGCGGATGAATTTCTCGACGGTGACATTCGACGAGAGCAGCGCGGCGTGCACCCTCGCCATGCCGGCATCGCCATCGGCGCTGGTGACGAGCTCTCCGACGGTGCCTCCGATCTTGGACAGCCGCATGACGGCAAGCAGCGCCAGCACGCAGAGAAAACCCAGGACCAGCGCGAAGCCGCCGAAGATGCGCGGGCGGATGCCGATGCGCGACAGGATCAATGACAGGTTCATGATGTTTCCCGCGATTACGGCGTAGCCCGGATCCGGGCGAGCAGATCCTTGCCGAAGCGCTTCTCGAATTCAGGCTCCAGGGGCTTCACGGCATCGATGAAGGGTTGGCGATCGACCTTCTCGATGATCTCCATGCCGGCCTTGCGCAGCTCCTCGATCTTTTTTGTCTCTTCCGCGACGCCGCTCTGCCAGGTCGCCTCCGCACCGGCCTTGGCCGCGGCGATGATGGCGGCCTGGTCGGCCGGCTTCAGGGCCTGGAACACGTCGCGATTGGCGACGAAGGCGATCGGTGCGAAAAAATGCCCGGTCAGGCTGGCATATTTCTGCACTTCCTCGAGATGGCTGGTGGCGATCGTCATGACCGGGTTCTCCTGCCCGTCGATGCGGCCATCCTTCAGCGCGGAATACACCAGCGTGAACTCCATCGGCACGACCTCGGCGCCCAGCGCCTTGAAGGTCATCTGATAGACGTCGTTCGGCAGCACGCGGATCTTCAGGCCGCGAAGGTCCGCCGGAGAATGAATCGGCCGCTTCGAGTTGGTGACGTTGCGAAAGCCTTGCTTGCCGATCGCGAGCAGCACCAGACCCTTGTCGGCGAAATGCTTGGCAAACAGCGCGCCGACCGGCCCCTCTGCGACTGCCTTGGCTTGCGCCGCATCGCGAAACAGGAACGGCACGTCGAATACGCCGAACTCCGGCACGGCGGAGCTGACGACCGAACCGGACAGCGTCGCCATGTCGACCACACCACTGCGCATGGCGGCAAGGATCGCCGTCTCGCTGCCTAGCGCGTTGCCGGCACGTGCATCGAGGATGATGCGGCCCTGTGCGAGCTCGCCGAGCTTGCGGCGAAATTCGTCGGAGCCGATCTGCTGCGGCGACTGCGGCGAACCATTGTACAGCAGCGACACCATCTGCGTCGCAGCAGCCGACGGCCGCACAGCGAAACAGAATAAAGCCAGTACCGTGCTGGCCACACCAATATAAAGCCGCTTCATCGCCCTCTTCCCCAAGCGAAGCGACGATAACGAGATAAGCTATATGAATTATTAACTATGTTGGGCGGTGCCTGAGCACCGCGCACACGGATCATCCTTCAGCGCGTTTGCGTCGATACGCGACCAGCAGCGCGATGGTCGAGCCGATGAAATAGCCGGCGGTGGCGCCGGAGATGGCACGTCCGACGATGATCGCGAGCGCGCGGTCACCGGCATCGATCGCCGAGATCACGCCGACCGCGTATTGCGAGGCGAAGACAATGAGATTGCGGATTAGACCAAATGGACTGCCCGGACGGATGATCTGGCCGGTCGTGTGATCTACCTCGAAAGAGCGCGGCGTCAGCACGCCAAGGGGCAGCAGCACCAACGCGGCCGCAGCCCACGCGACCAGCGGCCATGCGCTGTCTTGATGCCCGAACCCGATCCGTGACATTCCCCAGACGATGAACACGACCGGCACGATCAGCGCCCGCCAGATCGGAATCGTCCGCGGCTGCATCGCCTTGATACCCTGCCATACCAGATAGGCGAGCAGCGCCCAGACCCAGACCGGCGTGTGGATCAGGACCTGATAGGCGAACATCACAGCCAGTCTCCCCAGCTCACAGCGGCGCGGCGCTCTCGCCTTGCGAGCTCGACAATTTCGAAGCAAGCGAAGCAATCACGATGACGACAGCGATCAAGCCGATCACCAACGTGCAGATCGCGTTGATCTCCGGCTTCACGCCGAGTCGCACCTCCGAATAGATCCGGATCGGCAACGTCGCCGAACCTGGACCTGTGGTGAAGCTCGCGATCACGAGGTCGTCGAGCGACAGCGTAAACGCCAGCATCCAGCCGGCGACGATCGCGGGCGCGATCAGCGGCAGCGTGACAGCGACGAACGCGCGCACCGGGTTGCAGCCGAGGTCCATCGCCGCCTCCTCCAGCGAGCGGTCGAGCGAGCCGAGGCGGGACTGCACGACGACAGCGACGAAGCACATCGTCAGCGTGGTGTGCGCGATCGTCACCGTCCAGAAACCGCGCTCGGCGTTCAGCGCCACGAACAGCAGCAGCAGCGACAGTCCCGTGATCACCTCCGGCATGACGAGCGGCGCATAGAGCATGCCGGAGAACAATGTGCGGCCACGGAATCGCTCGCCGCGCGACAGCGCCACCGCGGTAAGCGTGCCGAGCAGCGTGGCAATGGTCGCGGAGGAGACCGCCACCTTTACGCTCATCCAGGCCGCCTCGATCATGGCGCGGTCATTGAAGAACTCGTGATACCAGCGCAGCGACCAGCCGCCCCACACTGTCACCAGCCGCGAGGCGTTGAAGGAATAGATGACGAGAATGATGATCGGCAAATAAAGGAACGCCAGCCCCAGCGCGAGCGAGGCGATGTTGAAGCGGGACAGGCGGGAGATGTTGTGCATCGCCTCAGCGTCCCTGTTCCAACTGGCGCTTCTGGAGCCGTTCGTAGAGCAGCAGCGGCACCAGCAGCACCACCAGCAGAACGATGGCTGCGGCAGAAGCGACCGGCCAATCCTTGTTGGTGAAGAATTCGAGCCACAGGGTCTGGCCGATCATCAGCGAATTGGAGCCGGCCAGAAGATCCGGGATCACGAACTCGCCGACGATGGGGATGAAGCACAGGAGCACGCCTGCGCCGACGCCGGGCAGCGACAGCGGAAAGGTGATGAGCCAGAACACCTGCCAGGGCGGCGCGCCGAGATCAGAAGCTGCTTCCTCCAGCACCGGCTCCATCTTGGCGAGCGTGGCATAGAGCGGCAGGATCATGAAGGGCAGATAGGAATAGACGATGCCGATATACATCGCGGTGTCGGTGGAGAGCCATACCACCGGCTGGCTGACGAGATGCAGCGCCAGCAGGATCTGGTTCAGCAGGCCGTCGTGCTGGAGGATGTTGATCCAGGCATAGATGCGGATCAGGAACGAGGTCCAGAACGGCACGATCACCAGCACCATCGCCACCGCCTGCCAGCGTTTTGGCAATCGCGCCATACCGTAAGCAATGGGATAGCCGATCAGGAGCAGCAGCGCGGTCGCGGCGAATGCGACGGTGAGGCTGCGTACATAGGCGAACACATAGAGGTCGTCGGAGACGAGCAGCCTGAAATTGTCAATCGACAGCGCGGCGAACGCCGCCTTCAGCGCTTCCCATCCCGCCGTCAGATCGAACACCGGCTCGTAAGGCGGCTGCGCGATCGCCGTCTGCGACAGGCTGATCTTGAGCACGAAGCCGAACGGCACCAGGAAGAACAGCACCATCCAGACATAAGGCGCCATGGCGGCAAAGCGCGCCGGCCGCGCGAAGATGCGGCGCCCGCTCATGACGTCAGCACCACGCAATCGTCGGGCGTGAACCAGGCGACGACATGCTGGTTCAGACTGTAGGCGTCGACATCGAGGCGCGCGCTGTTGGCGACGGAGGCCTGCACCATCCCGCCGGTATCGAGCTTCACCTTGTAGGTGGTGGTACCGCCGAGATAGCAGATGTCGGCGATGACGCCGTCGAGCCGGTTGAGCGCCGTTTCATGACCGGCCTCGCTCACGGGACCGCGGCGCGACAGCTTGACCTTCTCGGGGCGGATCGCGACCGATAATTTTCCCGCACCCACCGGCTCGCGCGGCTCGGCCACCACCAAGGCCCCGGCACCACTTGTGCCGATGATCAGACGATGACCATCGCGCAATTTGGATTCGGCCTCGAACAGATTGATGTCGCCGACGAACTCCGCGATCCAGCGCGAGCGTGGCGCCTCATAGAGTTCGCGGGGGCTTGCGACCTGAGCGAGCTTGCCGGCCTTCATCACGCCGATCCGGCTCGCCATCGTCATGGCTTCCTCCTGATCGTGGGTGACGATGATGAAGGTCATGCCGAGCCGGCGTTGCAGCTCCATCAGCTCACCTTGCGTGTTTTCGCGCAACTTCTTGTCGAGCGCCGCGAGCGGCTCATCGAGCAGCAGCAATTGCGGCCGACGCGCCAGCGCGCGCGCCAGTGCGACACGCTGGCGCTGGCCGCCGGAGAGCTGATCCGGCTTGCGTTTCTCGAGCCCTTCGAGCTTCACCAGCGCGACCATCTCCGCAACGCGCGTCGCGATCTCGGCGCGCGCCAGACGCGCGCGCTTCAGGCCGAAGGCGATGTTGTCGCGCACGGAGAGATGCGGAAACAGCGCATAGTTCTGGAACATCATGTTGATCGGGCGCTCATGCGGCAGCGCCTGCGCGATGTCCTTGCCGCCAAGCAAAATGCGTCCCTCGTCGGGCGCCTCGAAGCCGGCGAGCATGCGCAGCAGCGTGGTCTTGCCACAGCCGCTGGGCCCGAGTAGCGCAAAGAACTCGCCGGCCTTGATGTCGAGCGAGACACCGTCCACGGCGCGGAACGTCCCGAAGGTCTTGGCGACGCCCTCGATGCGCAGCAGGGGCTGGCCCGCTGCGGGATACGCATCCGCGCCGACCGCATTGGCCGCGGCGTCTGTCCTGGGCAACTCGTCCGTCATGGTCCCTGCCAACCCCGATTCCGCCGCACGCTAGCGGCCGGAGGGCCTTTGCTCAACCGCTTCGCGGCGGATCGTCCCAAATTGGCCTTCATGCCGGACCTCCGAAAGACGTATGATCACAGACATGACCAAGTTGCTGGACGAGGCCTTCGAGATCGCACGCGGTCTATCTACGGAGACGCAGGACGATATTGCCCGGATCGTGCTGCAGCTTGCCGGCGTCAAAGCGGCCGCTCTCATCATCCTCTCGGATGATGAGAGAACGGCAATTGCCGCATCCAAGGAAGCGGCTGCACGAGGCGAATTCGCGACTGAAGCTCAAGTCCAGGCTACTTGGCGCAGATATCTCTAGCTCACACCCGCCATGAACGCGGCCAGCGCGTCACGGTCAGCCGCTAGCATCGTCAGACCCAGCTTGGAACGTCGCCACAGGACATCCTCCGGGAAGCGTGCCCACTCGTGGGCCATGAGGTAGCGCACCTCGGCGCCGGTCAGCTCGGGGCCGAAGGCAGGGCCTAGCTCTTCGCGGGTCTTGGACTCGCCGAGCACCGCCGGCAACCGGGAGCCGTAGGCCGCAACCAGACGCTGGGCCTCTGGCTCCGACAGAAACCGCCAGCGGTCGCGCGCGAGGTCGATTTCGGTGTCGAAGCGGTCCCAAGCAAAGTCTCCGCCGGGCAGCGTGGCGCCGGCGGTCCAGGACGGCGACATCGGATAGAACGGCGTCAACCGCGTCACGGCCCGCTCCGCGCGCAGGCGCGAGGTGGTGACGTCGCCGCCGAACATCGTGATCAGCGGCGCCTTGCGCCGGCGTGCATGAAACAGAGTCGTGCCGTCGCGCCCTCGGGCGGACGCCGGCGTCAGGTTGACGCCAGAGACCGTGCGCACCACGTCGGTCGGCGCAACGCGCTCGCGAAAATAGCGGCTGGCGGCTTCGCAGAGATAGCTGACATCGGCACCCGGCATCGCCACGATCGCGGGATCGCCGGTGAAGGCATGCGTGACCGTACCGATCAGCGTGAAGTCACGCTCGAAGGGCCGGGCGAAGATCAGCCGTCCGTCATTGTTCTGGAAGACGTAGACATTCTCGGATTCGAACAGCCTGGGAACGATGATCTGGCTCATCTGCATCGCCACCATGGCGGGCTGCGGCTGCCGCAGCACGGTGTCGGCGACCATCGACGTCCAGCCGCCTGAGGCGTTGGCCAGCGCCCTCGCCGTGATCGTGCGGCGAAGGCCACGATCGACCACCGCGAGCCGCCAGGTGTCGGTCCGATCGGCCCGGACGCAGCGCGCCCCAGTCTTGATCGCAGCGCCGCGTTCGGCGGCATCCAGCGCCGTGAGCACGACCAGGCGGGAATCATCGACCACGCAGTCCGAATATTCGAACGCGGTACCAAACGGACGCTTCAGCGCGTTGCCAACGGGATGGTGTGTGATGTCGAGCGTGGCCGCGGCAGGCAGTCCGCTCCGGTTCGTCAGGCTGTCATAGACATAAAGGCCGGCGCGCAGCAGCCATGGCGGGCGCTCCTCGGAATGG
Organism: Bradyrhizobium sp. OK095; assembly: GCF_900109945.1. Classification (GTDB taxonomy): domain Bacteria; phylum Pseudomonadota; class Alphaproteobacteria; order Rhizobiales; family Xanthobacteraceae; genus Bradyrhizobium. The sequence goes on along the minus strand of NZ_FOBX01000018.1, from coordinate 122,720 downwards.
GCCGGGATCACGAAACGCATCGGCCGCACCAGATGCGGCGCGATGGCAAGCCAGGTCCGCCGCTCGGCCAGCGCCCGTCGCACCCGCCAAAAACCGCGGCGCTCCAGCACCGACAGATCGCCATGGATCAGACGCGGCGTCGCCGACGAGGCCGCGCCACCGAGATCGCCCTGCTCCAACAGGATGACCCTTAAGCCCCGGCCCGCCGCATCGCGGGCGAGGCTGACACCGTTCAGGCCGCCGCCGATGATCGCAAGGTCGTAATCCGCCATGAAGCCGTCGGGTGGGAGCGAAGAAAGCGCCTACACCACTAGAGCCATTTCCGTTCCGATGAAATCGGAACGGGGCTCTAGATTCTTCTTTTGACGCGTTTTCTTGACGCGAACCGGTACCCACTTCGCTCGAAAACGCTTCAGCCGGTCTTGAGCGCAAGCTCCATGGCCTCGGCGCGGCCGACGAGGCCGGCATATTTCCCGATCGGCAACGGCTTGCCGAGCAGATAGCCCTGCACGCCATCACACCCCTCTTTGGCAAGGAAGGCGAGTTGCTCCGCCGTCTCGACGCCCTCGGCGACAATCGACATTTCGAGGCCGTGGCCGAGGCCGATCACGGCGCGCACGATCGCCGCCGACTGCGGGTTGCGGCCGAGATTCATGATGAAGGCGCGGTCGATCTTGATCTTGTCGAACGGGAACGCCTGGAGATAGCTCAGCGAGGAGTAGCCGCTGCCGAAATCGTCCATCGAGATGCGCACCCCGAGCGACTTCAGGCGGCGCAGGAGTGCCAAGCCGCGATCAAAATCCTCGATCAGCACGCCCTCGGTGATTTCGAGCTCGAGCCGTCCGGGCGAAAGCCCCGTCTCGAGCAGGATCGAATGCACGAGCCCGACCACGTCGCCGTGCATGAACTGCGCCGGCGACAGATTGACCGCGACCTGGAGCGGTGTCGGCCAGGACGCCGCTTCGCGACAGGCCTGCCGCAAAATCCACTCGCCCATTTCGACGATCAGGCCGCTCTCCTCGGCGATCGGAATGAATTCGGCCGGCGAGACCTGGCCGCGCACCGGATGCTGCCAGCGCGCAAGCGCCTCGAAACCGATGATCTCGCTCTCGGCGACGCTGTGGCCCGTGGCGCCCTGCGGCTGAAACGCCAGCGACAGCTCGCCGTTCTTGATCGCCATCGACAGGTCCTGATGCAGCACGCGGCGATCGCGAATCTGCTGGTCCATCTCCGGCTGGTACAGGCTGATCGTACCGCGCGACTTCTGCTTGGCGCGGAACAGCGCCGCTCCGGCATTGGCGAGCAGCGAGGCGCCATCGGCACCATTATGCGGAAAGACCGACATGCCGGTGGTGACGCCGGCGCGGACCGGCCGGCCGTCAATCTGGAATTCCCGGGCGACGGCATCACCGATCTGCTGCGCCAGTGAAAGACCCGACTCCGGCTGCTTGCCGTCGATGATCAAGCCGAACTCGTCGCCGGACAGGCGCGCCACCACGCCGCCGCGCGCGGAATCCTGGAGCCGCTGAGCGACTTCGACCAGGAGCTTGTCGCCGAGCGCATGGCCGAAGACGTCGTTGACCTCCTTGAGGCCGTCGAGATCGACGCAGAGGACGGCGAACTCCTCGCTGGTGCCTTCGCAGGCCTCGATCATCTGCGTCAGCGCCTGCAAGAAGGCGGCGCGGTTCGGCAGATCGGTGAGACCGTCGTGATAGGCCATGTGCGCCATGCGCGACTCGGTCTGCCGGCGGTCGGTGACGTCTTCGTGGGTCTTGATCAGATATTGCGGCTCGCCGGCATCGTTCAAAACGGTGGCGCGGCGGGTCAGGAACAACCGCAGCCCGTCCTTGGTGGAGATCGGATGCTCCTCGGTGATCATCCCGCGCTTCTTGATCGCGGCCTCGTCGCGCGCGATGATCAGCTTGGCTTCCTTGGGATTGAAGATATCGGACGCGGTCAGGCCGGTGGCATCCTCGCGCCTGCGGTTGAGGATGGTTTCAGCGCTGCGGTTGGCGAGCAGATAGCGGCCGTCCTTGACCTGCTCCACGATCAGCGCGACCGGGATATTGTCGACCACGAGCTCCAAAAACTTCTTCGTGCTTTCCAGCTCCTGCGACAGCGAGCGGCGGTCGGTGATGTCCTCGAACACCACCAGCAGGAATTCGGGCTTGTTGCTCTCGTTGCGGACGACGATCCGGATCGAGGCGACCATGCGCCGCGACCCGCCGCGCTCGACCTCGAACTCATTGCGATACTGTCCATCGGACGCCAGGAGCGCAGTCCGGTCGGTCGCCTCGATGCTGGCCGCAGAGCTGGGCGCGAACAGCTCACGTGCATTCTTGCCGACGACATGGTCGCGCGAAAAGCCCCAGAACCGCTCATAGGCGCTGTTGGCGAAGATGTAGCGTCCGTCCTCGATGTTCTTGGCGGCGACGCAGGCCGGCACGTTGTCCAGCACCGTTTCCAGAAACTGCTTGGTGGAAGCAAGCTGCCGCGACAGCTTGCGCTGCTCGCTGACATCCAGATGCGTGGCGACCGAGCCGCCGTTCGGCAGCACGAAATATTTCACCAGGATGGCGCGGCCATCGGGCAGTTCGGTGATCAGGCCGTTGGGGCTCGCCGCCTTGTCGTAGAACTCGTCGTCGGAAACGCCGCCGACGACCCCGCGCTTGCGCCTGAGCTCGAGGATGTCGTAGCCGGTCATGCCGGCCCACAGCTCCGAGCGCGCCAGGCCGTAGATATCGAGATAGCGGTCGTTGCAGAAGATGATGCGCCGCTGCGCATCTGTCATCACCACGCCCTGGTTGAGATTGTTCATGGCGGAGGAGACGAAGGCGTTGCGCCGCAGTTGCGACCGCTGGGTCCGGCGCAGCGCGGAATGGATCCACAACGCGACGGCCGCCAGGAACGCGCAAACGACAATGCCCCCGATCAGGGTTTCCCAGATCAGGTTCGGATCGAGCTTGCCGAGATAGCTCGGCGCCTCGAAACTGTCCGACAGCGCAGAGGCACGCGCAGGCGCGACCGCGCCCGCCAGGCACACGGCGGCCTGCACAGCAATCGGAAGCATGCTGCCCGCGTGCCAGTTCTTTTCAGCCATCAGCCACCCGCGATTTCAACGTCGGATTGTCTGGCCTCGCCGGTTTGGATCGGGTAAACGCCTGTACGCGCAACAGAAAAATGTGACGCCAAATACGGCAATTGCCCTGACATGATAAATGCTTCCTTAACGGAAAACGGCCCCGCGCCCTCGTTCTCGCCTCCAATGCCACCGGCGCTTCCAGCGGACAGCCTGCACAACCATGGATAGGGTCGATTGCATCGTCATCGGAGCCGGCGTGGTCGGGCTCGCGGTGGCTCGAAAGCTCGCGCAGGCCGGGCGCGAGGTGATCGTGCTCGAGGAAGCCGAGGCCATCGGCACCATCACCTCCTCACGCAACAGCGAGGTGATCCATGCCGGCATTTACTACCGCGCCGGGAGCTGGATGGCGCGCATGTGCGTCGACGGCAAGCACGCGCTCTACCGCTACTGCGGCGAGCGCGGCATCCCGCACAAGAATTGCGGCAAGCTGATCGTCGCGACCAATTCGAAAGAGACCGAGAAGCTGCAATCGATCAAGGCGCATGCCGAGGCCAATGGCGTGCTCGACATGCAGCTGCTCACGGGCGAGGCCGCACGCGCGCTGGAGCCGGCGCTGGCCTGCGACGCCGCGCTACTCTCGCCCTCGACCGGCATCATCGACAGCCACGCCTATATGCTCTCGCTGCGCGGCGAGGCCGAGGCCGCCGGCGCGGCCTTCGCGTTTCACACCCCGCTGATCCGCGCCAAGGCGGCGGCCGGACTGATCGAGGTCGATGCCGGCGGCGAGGCACCGATGGCACTGCAATGCAGCCTCCTCGTCAACGCTGCAGGGCTCGCGGCGACGAATGTGGCGCGCCACATCGACGGCATGCCGATTGACCGGATTCCACTGGCCTATCTCGCCAAGGGAAATTACTTCAGCTGCAACGCCAAAGCGCCGTTCTCACGCCTGATCTATCCGGTGCCCGAGCCTGGCGGCCTCGGCGTGCATCTGACACTGGACATGGCGGGACAGGCGCGTTTCGGCCCCGACGTCGAGTGGATCGAAACGATCAACTACGAGGTCGACCCGTCACGGGCCGAACGCTTCTATCCGGCGATCCGCAGATATTGGCCGACGCTGCCCGATGGCGCGTTGATGCCGAGCTATTCAGGCATCCGCCCGAAGATCGTGCCACCAGCGGTGGCGACGCAGGACTTCCTGATGCAGGGTCCGCACGATCACGGCGTCGAAGGACTGATCAACCTGTTCGGCATCGAATCGCCGGGGCTGACGTCCTCGCTCGCGATCGCCGATCACGTCGCCGAGCTCGCAGGCATCTAGAGCGTTTTCCATCAGAACGGAAATAGCTCCAGCTCCCGCGCAATAATGATCACACGGGTGCGCACCTTGCAGCAGGGATGAGCGCAATAGCTCTCACCCCTGCCTGAAAGGGTACGATCAACTCTACGCTGTTACGGGGGGTTACTAGTGGAGCGTGTCGCCGTGCCTCAGACGCTCGATCTGGTCCTTGACCATCAACTTGCGGCGCTTCAACTCAACAATTTGCAGGTCGTCTGTTGAAAGGTGCACGAGAGCTTCGTGCAATTCGTGTTCGAGAGTCTTGTGCTTCCGTTCCAATTCAACCAGATGTGCCTGAATTGTCATTCGAAACCTCCTCGGTAGGGTTTGACCTTAGGATTCGATCCGGACGAGGAAGTCTACATCACCGATTCGTTCTGTCGATGGGTATCCGTCGTCGCAGTGTCATTTTTGAAAATTCATATGTAACGAAGCGTGAGTAATGGAACCACGCTGGAAAAATCCATGATATCAATACGCTTGCGCAGCGCTGCCGCGAATCGTCGAAATATCTTGCGGGAGATCGGTGAGCGGCTACCCGAGATCGCTTGCGATCACGGCGCGCAAGGACGATAATTTCCACAGGGCATCCACAGCCTTAATCTCACGCCTATCGGTTTTTCGGCCACCGCAGACATGACCAATGAAGATGCGCGCGAACTCGAATCCGAGCTCGCCCGGTTGCACCAGGAACACCGAGATCTCGATGTCGCGATCGATGCACTGCATCAATCGCCTGCCCCCGACCTATTGCGGTTGCAGCGGTTGAAGAAGCGCAAGCTGTTGTTGCGCGACCGCATCGCATTCATCGAAGACCAGATCACGCCCGACATCATCGCCTGATCCACAGGGCAGATTTCGCGGCGGCTCGCCGCATGTGAATCCGCTTGACTCCAAAAGAACAAAATAGGAACATTTGGCCAGCCCAACGCCCCTGGGAACGCCCGAGAAACACCAAGGACAACGCAGATGTCGGCAACCGCCCTTCTCGACAACAGCCGTTATGAACAGGCCTGCGATCAGGCGATCGCGATGTGCGACGGCAATCTTCGCAGCACCATCAAGGCGCTGATCATGGCCAACGAATATCTGGAAGCAGAGCTGGAAGAATTGCAGGCGGCAATTTCGGCCGGCTGCATTCCGGAGACCTCGCGCAGCAAGATGCGGAGCAAGAGCAGCGCCGCCTGATTTTAGGACCCGGAGCAACGCCATGTCGGACGTGACCTACTACGTTGCAATGCCCTTCCTGATCGATGCCGACGGATCGCCTGTCGCAGGCGCCGCGGAGGAATGCCAGAGCTCGACGGCCGCGTTGCGGCGCGCCGAGATCTTGTCGCACGGTGCCGGCAACATCGGCGCAGTCGCGTTCAGCCGCAGCGGCGATCCCATGACCGGCGAATTCGGTGACGCCACGCTGCTGCGCAAATTCGGCAACGTGCCGGAAGATCTCGCCACGCTGTAAGATCAGCTGCTGACGAGCCTGATCCGCGGCTCGTGCCGCCGGCTGGCTTTGCGCACATACATGGCGGCATCGGCTTCCTCCATGGCACGGGCTGAATCGGACTGCGCTCCCAGCAGCGCGACGCCGGCGGAGGCGCCCGCGGTCACGTGCTGGCCGCGAAAGACGAAGGACAATTCGTCGATCGCCTGCTCGAAGGCCGCCGCCTTCGCCTTGGCATCGGTCTCGCTGAGATTCCAGAGCAGCAGCGCGAACTCGTCGCCGCCGAGCCGGCCGACCACATCCGAGGCGCGGATCTGCCGCGTCAGGGTCGCCGCGATCGCCTTGAGCACCTCGTCGCCGGCGGCGTGGCCGAAGGAATCATTGATCGGCTTCAGCCGGTCGACGTCGAGCACGATCAGTGCGCCGCTGGCGCGATACCGCTTCATGTAGGCGACGGCGCGCGTGAGCTCGCGCTCGAAGCCGCGCCGGTTCGGGATCTCGAGCAGGAAATCGGTGCCGGCGGCAGCTTCCAGCTCGGCGACCCGCCGCTCCGCCGCCTTCAGCTTGCTCCGCAGGCCGCGGATGGTCGCCTTGGTGTCGTCGGCGGTCGACGCTCCGCGCCGCGACGGCTTGACAGAATTCTTGGCCGGATTCCTGGTCGGATTCCTGGCCGGGCGCTTCGGGGCGGTTTTGGATCGGCTCACGCCAGCTTTTCGGCCCTTTTTGGCCTTCGCAGCGCTCGCCCTTTTTGGTTTCTTCATGGGCATCCTGCTCAATTGAAGGCTTGCGGGGATTCACCAAGACAGGATAGTCCATTCCCTTCTCCTTGCCACCGCCTTGCGAGCCACCGGCCGGAACCGTTAATCTGGCCTATCCTTCTGTTTTCCGAGCACAATTGACGTCATGACCGCGCCAATCGCCATCATCATGGGAAGCCAGTCGGACTGGGAGACGATGCGGCACGCCGCCGACACGCTCGCAGCCTTGGGCGTTACCGCCGACACCCGCATCGTTTCGGCCCACCGCACCCCCGACAGGCTGTTTGCCTTCGCCAAGGGCGCCAAGGCGGCAGGCTTCAAGGTCATCATTGCCGGCGCCGGCGGCGCTGCGCATCTGCCGGGCATGGCGGCGGCGCTGACGGAACTGCCGGTGTTCGGCGTTCCCGTCGAATCCAGGACGCTCAAGGGCATCGATTCGCTCTATTCGATCGTGCAGATGCCTGCGGGCATCCCGGTCGGCACCCTCGCCATCGGCAAGGCCGGCGCCATCAACGCAGCGCTGCTTGCGGCCGCCGTGCTGGCCCTGTCCGACCCGGCGCTGTCCGATCGCCTCGCCGCTTGGCGCAAGGCGCAGACCGATGCGGTCGCCGAGCGCCCGGAGGACAAGGCGTGACGGACGCAAAGCAGGTGAAGCTGAAGCCCGGCGACACCATCGGCATCCTCGGCGGCGGACAACTCGGGCGGATGCTGGCGATGGCGGCGGCGCGGCTCGGCCTGCGCTGCCAGGTGTTCTCGCCCGATCCGGACTCGCCCGCCTTCGACGTGGTGCTGAATGCGACCTGCGCCGAATATGCCGACGTCGAGGCCCTCGAGCTGTTCGCCAACGACGTCGACGTCATCACCTATGAATTCGAGAACGTGCCGTCCGCCGCCGCGATGGTGCTGGACGCGCGCCGGCCCGTGCTGCCCAACCGCAAGATCCTCGAGACCACCCAGGACCGGCTCGCCGAGAAGGATTTTGTCACGCGCCTCGGCATCGGCACCGCCGCCTATGCCGACGTCACCTCGGTCGCTTCGCTGCGCGAGGCCATCGTGAAGATCGGCCTTCCGGCGGTGCTGAAAACCCGCCGCTTTGGCTATGACGGCAAGGGCCAGGCCATCATCCGCGAGGGCGACGACATCGCCAAGGTGTGGACCAGCCTCGCCACCAAATCGGCGATCCTGGAAGCCTTCATCCCGTACGAGCGCGAGATCTCCGTGATCGCCGCGCGTTCGGCATCGGGCCAGGTCGAATGCTTCGACGTCACCGAGAACGAGCACCGCGACCACATCCTGAAAATATCCCGCGCGCCCGCGCAGATCCCGGACTCGCTCGCCGAAGAAGCGCGCAGCATCGCCGGCAAGATCGCCAGCGCGCTCGATTATGTCGGCGTGCTCGCCGTCGAGATGTTCGTGCTCGCCAACGGCACCGGACCGAAGGTGCTGGTCAACGAGATCGCCCCGCGCGTGCACAATTCCGGGCACTGGACGCTGGACGGCGCCTCCGTCTCGCAGTTCGAGCAGCACATCCGCGCCATCGCCGGCTGGCCGCTGGGCAAGCCGGTGCGTCACGGCGACATCGTCACCATGACCAATTTGATCGGCGACGAGATCAACGATTACGAGAAATGGCTGACCGTCCCGGGCGCCACCGTGCATCTCTACGGCAAGGGCGCGCCACGCCCCGGCCGCAAGATGGGCCATGTCACCGAAGTCAGGCCGACGAAGGACAAGTAAGGGGACCGCAGCGAATGCCGCGATCCCGCTTGGCAATTACGCCGTCTTCACGCCCGCGACGACGCCCGAGGGCTCATCACTGAGCCAGCGATAGACCACCCCGCCCAGCGCGCCGCCGATCAGCGGTGCGACCCAGAACAACCAGAGCTGCGACAGCGCCCAGCCGCCGACGAACAGCGCGGGGCCCGTGCTGCGCGCCGGGTTCACCGAGGTGTTGGTGACGGGAATGCTGACGAGATGGATCATCACCAGTGCGAGCCCGATCGCGAGCGGCGCAAAGCCCGCCGGCGCGCGACCGTGGGTGGCGCCCATGATGACGAACAGGAACATCATGGTCATCACCACCTCGGTGACGAAGCAGGCGACGAGGCTGTACTGCCCCGGCGAATGCGCGTCGTACCCGTTCGACGCAAAGCCCTTGGTGACGTCGAAGCCGGGGGCACCGCTTGCGATGATGTAGAGCAGCTCGGCGGCGACGATGGCGCCGCAGACCTGCGCGATCACGTAAGGCAGGATCTGGCCGGCCGGAAAGCGCCCGCCGGCGGCAAGGCCGACCGTGACGGCCGGATTGAGATGACAGCCCGAGATGTGGCCGATCGCATAGGCCATGGTGACGACGCTCAAGCCGAAAGCCAGGGACACGCCGACCAGGCCGATCCCGACCTGCGGGAAACCGGCCGCGATCACCGCGCTGCCGCAGCCTGCGAATGTGAGCCAGAATGTGCCGATTGCCTCGGCCGCGTATTTCTTCATATCCATGTGGCGTCTCCCCTGATTCAAGTCTCTCCGGATCAACTTTCCGGAAAACGGCCCGCCTTTTAGCGCCAAATCACCCAAATTGCGTCCGTACAGTGGGTTTTTCACCCCATTTAATGGCGTAACTTGGCCCGAAAGCCCGCTTCACAGGTGGACATGTCTGGGTTTGTCTGATACATCCGCGCCCTCAAGGTTAAGGGCTTGCGCGTTTTCGCCATCCCCTTTGTCTTACCAGAATTCAAATCCGATCCACTGAAGAGGATGCCGCGTGCAGGTTCTCGTTCGCGATAACAATGTCGACCAAGCCCTCAAGGCGCTGAAGAAGAAGATGCAGCGCGAGGGAATTTTCCGCGAGATGAAGCTCCGCGGTCATTACGAAAAGCCCTCCGAGAAGAAGGCCCGCGAAAAGGCCGAAGCCGTGCGCCGCGCGCGCAAGCTGGCCCGCAAGAAGCTGCAGCGCGAAGGTCTGCTGCCGATGAAGCCGAAGCCGGTGTTCGGCGCCGGCCCCGGTGGTGATCGCGGCGGCCGTGGTGGTCCGGGCGCAGGAGCTGGTGCAGGTGCAGGTCCGCGCGGACCGCGCTGATTTTGCCGGACTTGCAAGACTGAGTTTTCGATGACGCGGGCCCTTGGCCCGCGTTATTGTTTTGTGAGCGGTGCCTTTCTGGGACGGGGCACTACCATGCGGCACCAGCGCGAGCGAACCGTAGATGGCCTCCCCTTTCCCTGAGCGCAGCATGGCGCAACTACGCCGGATCTGGCGTCAGCCGCTCGCGCTCGGTTTAATGGGGATTGCGCTATGCGGCTGCTCCTTCGACCTGGGCTCCCTGATGCCGGAGAAGGACAAGCCGCAGGAGGCGCCCAAGGCAGCCGCCGCCGCGGAGAGCGCGGTCAGCGCCGGTAACGTCACCGAAGCCCAGGCCCACACCGCAAAGGCCCAAGCCCTGGCCAAGTCAGGCGAGACGGCCGCCGCGCTGGACGAGTTCAATCGCGCCGTCGGGCTCGATCCTTACAATGCGCAGGCGCTCTATGGCCGCGCGCTGATCTACCAAGGCAACAACGAGCACGATTTCGCGGTCGCCGATTTCAGCGCTGCCAACGGGCTCAATCCGCAAAAGGTCGAGCCGCTGCTCGGCCGCGCCACCAGCTATCTCGCTCTCGGCAAGATCAAGGAAGCGGCGGCCGATCTCGATGAGGCCTCCGAAGCCGATCCGCACAATGCTCAGGTCTGGACTGCGCGGGGACAGGCTTATGAACGGCTGGGCGACAAGGCCAAGGCGGCAGCCTCCTACAACAAGGCGGTCGCTCTGCGTCCACGCGACGATGCCGCCCGCAGCGGCCTCGCCCGCGTCGGCGGCTGAGGGGCCGCCGCCTTAGTCGGGGGTGGAGCTCTTCGGCAGGACGGAGTGGAACATCGACTTCATGCCCGACAGCATCTCGTCCGCGACGTTGGTCTTCTTCGGCCGCGGCATGGTTGCACCAGCATCGGCGCGCAGGTCGAGCGGCGGCGCGATCACCGGCACGGGAATGTCAGCCGGTGGCGTCATCCGATTCGGGTCGTCGTTGCCGACCGAGGCCGTGTAGGACGGCGACGAGCCGCCATTGCCATAGGCCTCCGGTGCGGGCGTCGACACAGTGATCGGCGGCGGCAGCGGACGCACCGTGGACGGCTCGGTCGTGACGATTCGCGGGGCCTCGGGGATGCGGACGGCTTCGCGCATCACGGGCTCAGGGGTCCGCTCGACCGGCTTGGTCTCGGTAGATTTGGCCTCGGCTGCCTTTTCGGCAGCTTTGCCCTCAGGCGACTTACGAAGGCGCTCGATGGCGGCGCGCGCCAGATCGTTGGCGTCGGGGGTCGCGGCCTGGGATGCAGCAGCCGGCGCCGAATTGGCTTCAACCACCGGAGCGGTGGGAGCCGGGGTCGACTTGGCGGCCGCCTTCTCACGTGCCGGGGCGCGGCCGTGCGAAGCAGTGTCGGAGGGAGCAACGTCCGCAGCCTTGGTGTCCGCAGCCTTGATGTCCGCAGTCTTGGTGTCAGCAGTCTTGGTCTCGGACTTGTCGGCAGGCTTCTCGACCGCCGCCTTCTCGATCACGTTCTTCTCTGAGACGCCCTTGGCCTTGACGCCAGGAGCGGGAAGGCTGGCGGTGTCGGCAGGCTTGCCATTCTTGCCGGCCTCGGCAGGCGCAACGATAGCCGCAGGGGTATCAGCCGCCGGCTTGGCGTTGATGTAGTGGTTAACGATGTAGGCCCCGATGATCGTTGCGAGCACCGAGGGTAAGATATCCATCGAGATTTTAGCGAGGTATTTCAGCATTTCTCGGCCACTCCCCGCGCGATCAGATGCGGGAACTTTGGGGCATTGTAAGGGATCAACTGCGACGGATCGATGGCAAAGGTTACGCGTGCATTACGGCTTCAGCTCGATCTCAAGGAACACGATCTCGGTTGAGGTTTCGTTAAGTACGTCGTGTTGGACGCCGGTCTTGCGGAAGTAAGATTTTCCGGCCGCGAGCTGCGCCTTGGAACGCTCCCCATTGGGCGCCACGATGGTCATTTCGCCGGCAACGACGGGAACGATGACATAGTCCATGCCATGGGTGTGATGCCCGGTCGCGCTGCCCGGGGCGAGCCGCCATTCGGTCACCCGGACCTCGTCGTTGTCGATCTGGACCTCGGACTTGGCGGCAAGCATCGGAACTCTCCTGGGGAATTGCTTCAGGGCACGAAAACCATGAACACGTAGACAGCAAATACCACCATATGGACCAGCCCGAACAGGACATTGGTCCTGCCCGTGCCGAAGGTCAGCATGCTCAGCAAGAATGTCAGGACCAATAGCGCCGTGTTCTGGGGATTGAGGCCGAGCACGAGCGGCTGGTCGAACGCATAGGTGGCGAGCCCGACCGCCGGAATGGTCAGGCCGATGGTGGCAAGCGACGAACCGAGCGCCAAATTGATGCTCTTCTGGAGGTCGTTCTTGCGGGCGGCCGCGACTGCCGAGACACCCTCCGGCAGGAGGATCAGGAGCGCGACCAGAAGGCCCGCAAACGCCGGCGGGGCGCCGATCCTGACCGCGACGGCATCGACCACCAGCGAGAACTTCTTGGCGAGGAGAACCACGGCCAGCAGCGAGATCAGCAGCAAAACGATGCTGAGCACCAGCATCTTGCCGGACAAATGCGTCTCCCCGCCCTCGCCATCCGCCCTCTCGTGGACGAAATAGTCCTTGTGCAGGACAGTCTGGGTGTAGAGGAACACGCCGTAGAGCACGATCGTCACGAGGTCGACGAAGCCGAGCTGAAGCGCCGAAAAGAACGGGCCCGGCGTCGTCAGCGTGTAGTTGGGCATGATCAGCGTGAGGGTCGCCATTGCAATCAGCACGCTGAGATAGACATTGGCGCCCGAGACCTGAAAGCCCTGCTCGCGGTAGCGCATGCCGCCGATGAACACGCAAATGCCGACGAGGCCGTTGCAGACGATCATCACGACCGAGAACACGGTGTCGCGCGCGAGCTCCGGCGCCGGCTTGTCGCCGAGCATGATCGTGGTGATCAGCGCAACCTCGATGATGGTGACCGCGAGCGTCAGCAGCAGCGTGCCGTAAGGCTCGCCGATCCGCTCGGCGATCACCTCGGAATGATGAACGGCCGCGAACACGGTGCCGAACAGGATCACCAGCAGGACGACCGCAAAGGCGGCGCCGCCGGCCGACAGGGTGAAGCCATAGCCGGTCGCAGTGACGATCAGGAACAGCAGCACCGCCAGAGCGGGGAAGATCCATGACGACCGCGGCATCGGTCCGTGTGCGCTCATGCAGGCGATTCCTTCAACTGGGAGACCGATTATGCGCGAGAAGATCGCGCCCGTCAGCCCTCAGGACCCATTGATGAAGTTTCGCGCGGTCTCCAAAGCCCCGAAATCATCGAGATTTTCGTGGCCTCCGCCGGGAAACCGCACCAGCTTCTTCGGTTCTTGCGCAAGAGCAAACAGGCGTTCGCCGAACGTGATGGGAATAGCCGGATCATTCGTGCCGTGCATGATCAGCAGCGGCACTGCAACGCGCGCAATCCGCTCGTCGGAGTGAAACTGGTCGCGCATCAGGAGGCGAATCGGAATGAAGCGAAAGAGCGAAGCGGCAACGTCGACCGTCGACGTGTAGGGAGCTTCCAGAATCAGCTTGCCGACCGGTTGCTGGGAGGCGACGGCGACTGCAACGCCAGTCCCGAGCGAGAAGCCCCAGGCGACGATACGCCGGGGGTCATAGCGCTCTGTCGCAAAGGCGTAAGCGGCCGCGGCGTCCTGCAACAGGCCCTGCTCGCTCGGCGCGCCGGTCGAGCCGGCGTAGCCGCGATAGGACAGCGCGATGAGGCCCGTGCCGTCGGCCGTGATACCCTTGAAGCGGCTGACGCGCCCTGCAAGGAAATCGCCGTTGCCGTGGAAGAACAGCACCACCGCATGGCCGGGCTTTGCCGGCACGTGCCAGACGATGACCTTCTCGCCGTCCGATGTCGTGAGGACGTGTTCCTCGGCCTGCGGAAATCCCGCCGCGGCGGGCGCGGTGCGCTCAGTGGTCGGGATCGGAAACAGCATGGCACGCTGCTTCACGAAAAGCAGGACGAGACCGGCGCAATAGCCGGCGGCAACGACGATGGCGATCCATTTCAGGAATGTCATCGTTGCGCCGGCTCTCCGGCGCTACATCGCCTTGACGATGCTCTCGGTGACCTTCTTGGCGTCGCCGAGCAGCATCATGGTGTTGTCGCGATAGAACAGCGGATTGTCGATGCCGGCGTAGCCAGAGGCGAGCGAGCGCTTGATGAACATGACGGTACCGGCCTTCCAGACCTGGAGCACCGGCATGCCGTAGATCGGCGAGGTCTTGTCGTCTTCGGCCGCCGGGTTGGTGACGTCGTTGGCGCCGATCACGAAGGCGATATCGGCCTGCGCGAATTCGGAGTTGATGTCCTCGAGCTCGAACACCTCGTCATAGGGCACGTTGGCCTCAGCCAGCAGCACGTTCATGTGGCCGGGCATGCGGCCGGCGACCGGGTGAATGGCGTATTTCACCTCGACGCCTTCCTTCTTCAGGATGTCGCCCATTTCGCGCAGCGCATGCTGGGCCTGCGCCACCGCCATGCCGTAGCCGGGCACGATGATGACCTTCTGGGCGTTCTTCATGATGAAGGCGGCATCGTCGGCCGAGCCGAGCTTCACCGGCTTCTGCTCGCCGCTGCTGCCGCCGCCGGCCGCCGCGGTCTCGCCGCCGAAGCCGCCGAGGATGACCGAGATGAAGGACCGGTTCATCGCGTGGCACATAATGTAGGACAGGATCGCGCCGGATGAACCGACCAGCGCGCCGGTGATGATCAGCGCGGAGTTGCCGAGCGTGAAGCCGATGCCGGCCGCGGCCCAGCCCGAATACGAGTTCAGCATCGAGATCACGACCGGCATGTCGGCGCCGCCGATCGGGATGATCATGAGCACGCCGAGCGCCAGCGCGATCATGACGATCAGCCAGAAGTCGAGCGCGCTGCCCGACATCACGAGACCGACGATGAAGACGACGAGCGCGATCGCCAGCGCAACGTTGATGATGTGGCGGAACGGCAGGATGATCGGCGCGCCGCTCATCCGCGCGGACAGCTTCAGGAACGCGATCACCGAGCCGGTGAAGGTCAGCGCGCCGATGGCGACGCCGAGCGACATTTCGACAAGGCTCTGCGGATGGATGTTGCCGGGCGTGCCGATGTCGAAGGCCTCGGGCGCGTAGAACGCGCCGGCGGCGACCAGCACCGCGGCCATGCCGACAAGCGAGTGGAAGGCGGCGACCAGTTCCGGCATCGAGGTCATCGGCACCCGTCGCGCGACGACCGCGCCGATAGAGCCGCCGATAGCGATGCCGAGAATGACGAGCAGCCAGGCGAGGCCGTCTGCCGGCGGATGGTTGGCGAGCGTGGTGGCGACCGCGATCGCCATGCCGATCATGCCGAACAAATTGCCCTGGCGCGACGAAGCCGGGCTCGACAGCCCGCGCAGCGACAGGATGAACAGCACTCCCGCCACGAGATACAAAAATGCAGAGAGGTTGGCGCTCATCTCAGGTCCCCATTGATCCCATCAGCCCGAGGTGGCCGCTTACTTCGACTTCTTCTTGTACATCGCCAGCATGCGCTGGGTGACAAGGAAGCCGCCGAAGATATTGATGCAGGCAAAGATCAGCGCGACGAAACCGAAGGCGCGTGCCCAGCCCGAGCCGCTCGAAACATTGGCGACGCCGCCTGCCAGCAGTGCGCCGACCACGATCACCGAGGAGATCGCGTTGGTCACGCTCATCAGCGGCGTATGCAGCGCGGGGG
Organism: Bradyrhizobium sp. OK095; assembly: GCF_900109945.1. Lineage (GTDB taxonomy): Bacteria > Pseudomonadota > Alphaproteobacteria > Rhizobiales > Xanthobacteraceae > Bradyrhizobium. The sequence continues at coordinate 107,250 of NZ_FOBX01000018.1, read as the reverse complement.
TCACCGACCACACCACGAAATAGCCGACGAAAACGGCCAGTACGAAAATCGACAACCGGAAGACGAAGGGATCGACGACCTGTGCAACATGCTCCATGGCGGCTCTCCTTAAACCTTCGGCTGGAAGTTCGGGTGAATGACGGCGCCGTCCCTGGTCAGCGCGGTCGCCTTGACCAGTTCATCGTCCCAGTTGACCGCGAGCGCCTTGCTGGTCTTGTCGACCATGGTCTCGATGAAGTTGAACAAATTGCGCGCGTAAAGGCTGGAGGCCGAGGCCGCGACGCGGCCGGCGACATTGGTGTAGCCGACGATCTTGATGCCATCGACCTCGGCGACTTCGCCCGGCCTTGCACCCTCGACATTGCCGCCGCGCTCGACGGCGAGATCGACCAGCACCGAACCCGGCTTCATCGACTTGACCATCTCGGCCGAGACGAGCTTCGGCGCGGGCCGGCCCGGAATCAGCGCAGTGGTGATGACGATGTCCTGCTTCTTGATGTGCTCGGCGGTGAGCGCTGCCTGCTTGGCCTGGTACTCCCTAGACATTTCCTTGGCGTAACCGCCGGCGGTCTGCGCGTTCTTGAATTCCTCGTCCTCGACGGCGAGGAATTTCGCACCGAGCGATTCCACCTGCTCCTTGGTCGCGGGCCGGACGTCGGTCGCGGTGACGACGGCGCCGAGCCGGCGCGCGGTCGCGATCGCCTGGAGGCCGGCGACGCCGACGCCCATCACGAACACCTTCGCCGCGGGCACGGTGCCCGCCGCGGTCATCATCATCGGGAAGGCGCGGCCGAAGGCCTCGGCGCCCTCGATCACGGCGCGGTAGCCGGCGAGGTTGGCCTGCGAGGACAGCACGTCCATCACCTGCGCGCGCGTGATGCGCGGCATCAATTCCATCGCGAAGGCGGAGACGCCGGCATCGGCCATCGCCTTCAGCGCGGCCTCGTTGCCATAGGGGTCCATGATGGCAATGACGAGCGCGCCGCGCTTGTATTGCGAAAGCTCGGAGGCCTCGGGGCGCTTCACCTTGATGATGATGTCGGCGTCCTTCAGCGCATCCGCGCTGACGGTGGCGCCCACGGCGGTGAACTCGGAATCCGGCAGGCCCGACTTGATGCCGGCGCCCGGCTCAACGGCGATCTCGGCGCCCAGCGCCTTGAACTTCTTCACCGTATCAGGCGAAGCAGCAACGCGCGGCTCCGACGGATCGATTTCCTTGGCAACAGCGATCTTCATAGGCCCTCCGGCGACGCGGGCAAAAACGCGCACGCGAACTTAGCGTCACTCCCGCAACGTTGGATACCGGTTTTGGAACCGGCTTGTATGCAAATTTTATAAGCAGCCGCCGGCGTTGGCGGATGCAGCAGGCGATCAATCAGGTCAGGAAGATCGCCATCAGGATGACGATGAGCGCAACCGAGGCCGTGCCGTACTTCACCAGCTTGATGAAGCCCTCATAGGTCTGCTCGTGGGCAATATAGTCGTTGCCGTCAGCAGTGGTGTAGGCCACTTCGCTATGGTCAGCCATGGATTGTCCCCAGTCGAAAGTCGAATTCTTGGGCTGGGATACCTTAATCCTTCGGGCAGGGCAACGGCAGGCAGACGCGGTTTTGCAGCAAATCAGCTCATTCGGAATCCAGATTGTCGCGAATCCAGCGTGTCAGGCTCTGCTCGCTGACTTCACCGGCGGCGAGTGAGAGGATGATCGCTGCCGCTTCCGCCTCGGGCACAGCGAAGTCGATGCCGTTGACGCCGAGGAACGTGTACAGCGCGAGCAGTGACGTGCGCTTGTTGCCGTCGACGAATGGATGGTTGCGCGCAATGTCGAAGGCATGCGCCGCCGCCAATTCGGGGAGGTCGGCGTTCTCGTACGACCATTTGTTTTTTGGCCGATCAAGCGCGGAGCCGAGCGTGCCCGCATCGCGAAGGCCGCTAGCACCACCGTGGATAGCGAGCTGTTCGTCGTGGATGGCAATGATCATTTGACGCGTCAGCCAGAACAGCTCGCTCACTTGGCGAGTTCAGCGAGGGCGTTGTGATAACGCTTCATGCCTCGCCGCGCGACTTCCATTGCCTTCTCGAAATCAGGATCATGGGGCGTCAGCAAGAACCCGCCGTCCGGTTGCTCCACCGGAAACAGCTTATCGCCTTCCTTGAGATTGAGACGCGCAGCCAACTCCTTCGGCAGAATGACGCCGATGGAATTGCCGATCTTTCGCACCTGAAGAACGGTGGATTCGCTCTTCACGTCCTTGGGGGAGGCATTCATGGTCACACCTATGTTATACAAATGTATAACACGACAAAATCCCTGCGTTCAACAGATGTTTTACACCCGTTCGGCACCCCCCTCGCCTCACCCCATATCCAGCACGGCGACCGTCACGGTCGGCGGCGGCGGCTCCTCGACCGACAGACCGAGGGCGCGGCGGACTGCTCGGATGGAGTCCATCTTGCTGTCGCAGAAGCCGCGCCTCGCACAGCGCTCGCCCGGGACGTTGACGACGATCTCGTCGGCGCCGGCATCCTCGCTGAGGAAGCCATGCGTCATATGGAAGCCGAGCGCGCGGTAGACCTCGAACTGCTCCTCGGAGAAGAACTGGTCGCCCGTGGTTTCGTGCGGAAAGGTATCGTTGCGACGCGCATAGTCGCGGATGTAATCGTTCTCGTCGCCACTCAGGGACGACTTGATGTAGACGAGATATCCCGTCTCTTCCCCGCCATAGTCGATCCTGCCGATCGCGACATGCGGTCCGGCGGACGATCGCAGCGGCTCCCCCAACGGCTTGCCAGCGTTGCAATTCATCCATTCCCGCGTCGCGTTGCGGATCGGCGTCCACGGCAGGTCGATGATGATCCCGAGGTCGATGCGCGCGTATCGCTGCAAGGTCACCAGCGCAGAGAAATTCATCGGCGCATCGGCTTCCGCGTCGACCGCGATGATCACCCTGCACCGCCGGCGCAACAATTCGTAGACGCCGAGATTCTCGATGTGCCCACCATCGGTGAGATAGACCGCGTCGGCGTTCTCGTAGAGGCGCCCCGAGATTTCAGACCACAGGAACAGCGGCGTCGAGTGATGCTGCGGCCTGTCCTTGGAGTCCACATAGCGCGGATTCTTGAGCCAGTAGCCGAGACGCACGTTGAGCAACGCCAGGGTCGGCGTCAGCGATTTGATCGACCCGGAGCCCATGTTCGAGGACGCAGCAGCCCCCGAGATCGCCATGGCGGTCGCAAGGTCGAGGCCCGGCGCGACCTTTTCGAACGCGCAGGTGCGCGCATAGCCGGTCGCTTCGCTGCCCACACGCAACGGCGAGAACATGAAGAAATCGGCATTCCGTCCGCGCCGATTGGCGAAGTCAGAGCCCTGGATGTTCAGGGCGGCGTTCACGATGTGGTACGGTGAAGCGAGGGCCTTGGCGATCACCTGCGCCGGCCCGTCGGCCTCATCGACCGTGGGATGAAGCAAATGGCTCAGCTTCTCCTCGTCGAGCGGGAGGAAGTCACGCCCCTGGTCAAGACTCGGCTCGTTCCGTGCCGGCTCGCCATCAGCATAGTAGCACGGGTTGAACAGGAAGGCCTTGCTCAGCCGGTCGCGATAGAGGCGATGCAGGGAATTTGCATTCGGTCCCAGAATCCACGACAGCGCGAACAGGATGATCGCGGCAACCAGGTAGAGCCCCGCCATCCGCAGATTGACGTTGTTGCCGAAGCGGTACTTTACCCACTGGAATTCGTCGGCGGATGTCTCGACGTCCGTGGAGGCACGCCAGGGCGCGATCGAAAACAGCCAGGATGGAATGTGCGATACCGGGGTCACATCCTTCTTCGCCGACAGCGACCTTGGTTCGTTTTTCGCCCTGGCCCTGGTTTCCGTCCTGGTGTCGTTGCCGGTCTGGTTGCGGCCGCCGATTTCGGCGGATGGCGTTCGCGACGCCGGATCCAATCGCGCACTGTCCTTTGCGCGGGCCAGTCTGCCCGGCATAGGCCTCACGGCTGCCCGGCCCCACTCGTCCGCCATCTGATATTGGCGACTCCTGTCCTCCAGCACCTTGTCGTCGGCGATGCCCCAATAGCAGAGGTAGAGATATCCGACCCAGATCAGCAGCGGCACCGCGAGGCCGGCAACGATCACGGCGGCTTTCGCGACATGGGCGAGCAGGCGTGACGTCAGGTCAGACGCGCCGGCCCCCTTCAGCAGGTCGGCGAATTGCTGCCTGAACACCGTCACGGCCGCGGCGACCGGCGCCGTGATGGCGGCGAGCGATTGAACCCACTTGATCGCAACGCCTGCAACGATGCCGCCCGACTGGTTCGCATTGGCCTCGGCGATGTCGAACATCTGCGCGATCATGAAGGGCTGGAATTCGAAGAAGCAGATCGCCGCCAGCAGCACCAGATAGGTCGCGCCGATCGTCGGCGGATAGCCGCGGAATTCGCCTCGGGTGATGGGCAGCACGGATCGCAATATCGCCCAGGCGAAGAACAGAATCAGCCCCAGCAGAACGGCGGCCAGCGTCAGCCCGAAATGGTCGACCGACAGATAACGTGCGATCGCGCAGATGAACCCCATCGCGAGCGCAAGTCCCGCGGTGTACTGAAAGAATTCACGCCGAGCGACCGTGAAGACGACGCGATAGACCCCTCCTGCCGACAACATCAACAGCGCCGCCGCGACGCCCGCCAGAATGAAGCCCGGCGCGGATCCGAGCCATGCCAATGGTCCGAAAAGCTGGTCATCCTCGACGCTGAGCCCGAAGAAATTGGCCACATAGAGCGACGACCGCGCCGCATTGGACAGCACCGTGATCGCCGCGACGCACAACACCGCCGGCAAGGTCAGGCCGAGATTGGCGACGAGGCCCCGAACGACGATCGCAATGCCGGTGATCAGGTCGCGCACGCCTGCGGGAACGAGGTAATTCGAATAATTGCGGATGTGACCGACCGCAGGCGTGTCACTGATCTCCTTGGCCAGTTTCGGCCCGTCGGCGCTGCGGTTGCCGAAAACGAAATGGCCCGAGCGGGTCATCGTCGCGGTCAGGGAACTGCCGACATAACCGCCGCCCGAGACCGTCGACAGATAGTCGACGCGCTTGATGAGATCGTGATGATTGAGCGCCTGCAAGACGCCGAGACCGATGGCGGAAGAGCGGATGCCGCCTCCCGAAAGGGCGAGGCCTACCGTTTCGATCGCCTTGTCGTCGCCGGGATATTGCACGGGGTCGAATCCCTCGGCCCGGCGGCGCGTGTTGATCGCCGCCAGCTCGAGCCTGACCATGTTCCGGTGCTGCTCGCCCCAAGGCTTCTGCGTTTCCACATGCCGCACCGGATCAGGCTGCGGGACGCGGGCTCCCATCCTGGCCATATCGGCCTCCGAACCCGGCACTCGGACAATCAACAATCAAAAATTGCATTCTGAAAAAATAGTGCCGCACAGGATTAGTCTGGCAAGGACGCGCGAACGTTCAATCCAAAATAGCAACGCCTCGCGCGCCGTCGCGAAGGTGGCTTGGCGGGAGCGGGCCGGGACCCGCGGCGGCCCCGCCGCTCCGTCGCCAGACCGTGCGCCGCTGCCTCAGCCCATCGCCTCCAGTTCGTCGATCATCCCGGCGATGACGCTCAGGCCGCCGTCCCAGAATTTGGGATCCTTGGCGTCGAGCCCGAACGGCCGCAGCAGCTCGGAATAGTGCTTAGTGCCGCCGGCGGCGAGCATGTCGAGATAGCGCTCGGCAAATCCCTCGGCCGCGTTCTCGTAGACGGCGTAGAGCGAGTTCACGAGGCAATCGCCGAACGCATAGGCGTAGACATAGAACGGCGAGTGGATGAAGTGCGGGATGTACATCCAGTAGTTCTCGTAACCCGCCTTGATCTCGATCGCGGGACCGAGGCTCTCGCCCTGCACCGACAGCCAGATCTCGCCGAGCCGCGTCGCGGTCAGCTCGCCGTTCTTGCGCTCGGTGTGGACCGCGCGCTCGAACGAATAGAACGCGATCTGCCGCACCACGGTGTTGATCATGTCCTCGACCTTGCCGGCGAGCAGCGCCTGGCGCTGCTTTGCGCTCTTGGTCTGCGCCAGCAGCCGGCGGAAGGTCAGCATCTCGCCGAACACGCTCGCGGTCTCCGCCAGCGTCAGCGGCGTCGGCGCCATCAGCGCGCCGTTCTTGGCCGCCAGCACCTGATGCACGCCATGGCCGAGCTCATGCGCGAGCGTCATCACGTCGCGCGGCTTGCCCTGGTAGTTCATGAGCACGTAAGGATGCGCCGACGGCGTGGTCGGATGCGAGAAGGCGCCCGGGGCCTTGCCCGGACGCACCGGCGCGTCGATCCAGCGGTCGGTGAAGAAGCGCTCGGCGATGTCAGCCATTTTGGGCGAGAAGCCGCGATAGGCCGTCAGCACCATGTTCCGCGCGTCGGGCCAGCCGATGATTTCGGTCGCCGCGAACGGCAGCGGCGCGTTGCGGTCCCAATAAGCCAGCCGCTTCCTGCCGAACCACTTCGCCTTCAGCGCGTAATAGCGATGCGACAGCTTTGGATAGGCCGCGCGCACCGAGGCGACCAGCGCGTCCACCACCTCGCGCTCGACGCGGTTGCTCAGATGCCGGGAATCCGCGACGTCCTTGAAGCCGCGCCAATTGTCGGAGATGTCCTTGTCCTTGGCGAGGGTGTTGGTGATCAGCGCAAAGGTGCGCTCATTGGCCTTGAACGTCTTTGCCAGTGCTTCCGCCGCCGCCTTGCGCTTGGCGCCGTCGCGGTCCGCCAGAAAATTGAGTGTCGGCTCGATCGCGAGCTCCTTGGACCCGACTTTGAATCGCAAGCCGGAGATGGTCTGGTCGAACAGCCGGTTGAAGGCGGAATAGCCGGTCTGGGACTTCTCCAGGAACAGCTGCTCGAGCTTGTCGTCGAGCTGATACGGCTTCTCCTTGCGCAGATCCTCGATCCAGGGACGGTAGTGCGCCAGCTCCGGCGCCTGGATCGCGCGGTTCAAAATATCGTCATCGACGCGATTGAGCTCGAGCGCGAAGAACAGCAAATGCGTCGACGCATCCGTCAGCCGCTCCGACACATCGCCGTAAAACTTTGAAATCGCAGGGTCCACGCTGTCGCCGGCATGGACCAGGCCGGCATAGGAGCCGAGGCGGCCGGCCAGATCGTCGATCGCCTCATAGCGTCGCACGGCCTGCGCGAGCCATTTTCCGCCATCTTCGTTTGCTGTTCCTGTTGCGAGCTTGCCCTTGAAGTCGGTCTCGAACGCGACGCAATCGGCATCCATCTTTGCGAGATCGCGCGCCACTTCCGGCGCATCGATCCCGGAATAGAGATCGGCCAGGTTCCACTCCGGAAGCTTGCCGGTCTTGCTCGCAGGTTTGCTGGAGGGTTTTGCCTTGGTGGCGGATTTCTTGACGGCGGATGTCTTGGTGGCTGGCTTGCGGAGAGCGGGCTTCTTCAAGGCAGACTTCTTGAGAGCAGATTTGGAGCGCGAATTCATTGTGTGGGAAACCTGTGTTCAACAATCGCGACGGCGGGCGGGGGCATCAAGGTTTAAGAGTGCGTTAATCGGCTTCGGCCAGAGTGCCCCGATTCGAGACAGATAGTAGTAGCGTGCGGGGAACACCATGGCTGCCAGTATTTTGATCGCCGACGACGACGCAGTGGCCCGCCGGCTGATCGAGAACATGGTGCAGAAATGCGGCTATGAGACGATCGTCGTGGACTCCGGCGACGCCGCGATCGCCACCCTCACCGCCCCCGACGCACCTGTCATCGACGCCATCATCCTCGATCTCGTGATGCCCGGCCTCGACGGCATGGGCGTGCTGGCGAAGATCCGCGACGCCGGCCTGACCGTGCCTGTCATCGTGCAGACCGCCCATGGCGGCATCGACAATGTCATCTCGGCGATGCGCGCAGGCGCGGCCGATTTCGTGGTCAAGCCGGTCGGCGTGGAGCGGCTCCAGGTTTCCTTGCGCAACGCGCTCAACGCCTCCGCGCTGAAGGGCGAATTGCAGCGCATCCGTCACAGCCGCGAGGGCCGGCTGACCTTCTCCGACATCATCACCCGCGCCGAGGCGATGGCGGGCGTGATGCGCACCGCGCAGAAGGCGGCGGGCTCGTCGATCCCCGTGCTGATCGAAGGCGAGTCCGGCGTCGGCAAGGAAATGTTCGCGCGCGCCATCCATGGCAGCGGCGAGCGCAAGGCCAAGCCGTTCGTCGCAGTCAATTGCGGCGCGATCCCGGACAATCTCGTCGAGTCCATCCTGTTCGGCCACGAGAAGGGCGCCTTCACCGGCGCCACCGAACGCCACACCGGAAAATTCGTCGAAGCCCATGGCGGCACGCTGTTTCTGGACGAGGTCAGCGAGCTGCCGCTGGCCGCGCAGGTCAAGCTGCTCCGCGCGCTCCAGGAAGGCGCAGTCGAGGCCGTCGGCGGCCGCAAGCCGTTGAAGGTCGATGTCCGCATCGTCTCAGCAACCAATCGCAGGCTGCTGGAACGGGTCAAGCAGGGCCATTTCCGCGAGGATTTGTTCTATCGCCTGCACGTGCTGCCGCTGACGATCCCTTCGCTGCGGGCGCGCCGTGAGGACATCCCGCATCTGCTCCGGCATTTCCTGGTGCGCTTTGCCGCCGAGGAGAACCGCTCCATCAGCGGCATCAGCGGCGAGGCCGTCGCGCACCTCGCCCAGCTCGACTGGCCCGGCAACATCCGCCAGCTCGAGAACGCGGTCTACCGCGCTGTGGTCATGAGCGAGGGCGACCAGCTTGGCCTTGCAGACTTCCCCGTGCTCACCTCGCAGCCACATCTCGCGGCAGACATTCCGACCGCACCGCTGATGCTCGAGCCGATCGCGGCCCCCTCGATGATATCGGGTAGTGAAATACCGATCGCGCCGTTGCCCCTGGCCGGCGCCCTCTCCATGCTGACCCCAACCGGCGACGTCCGCCCTCTGGAGGACATGGAGAACGAGATCATCCGTTTCGCCATCTCGCATTACCGCGGACAGATGTCCGAGGTCGCCCGCCGCCTCAAAATCGGCCGGTCCACCCTCTACCGAAAACTCGACGAAGCCGGGGTTCCCGGCCATGGCGGGAAAAGCGGCGAGGAGACGCACTGAGCCTCATGCGAACGGAGGTTCGCGCGACGCTGCGGGACGGTCGTAAGCCGTTCGCATGACGGCAGAATTCAACTGCGACTTGAACCGTGACTTGGAAGTGACAGACAGAGGGAAAAGCGCGTGCTGCAGGCGCACAATCCGTTGCCAAGAGGCTCCCTTGAAGTCAGTTTGTCGTGAGTTGTCCCGGGTAGCGCTGGCTGCGAAATCGGGGCCTGTATATCGTCTGCGTAAGAATCGTTGCGTGCAGGCGTGCAACTTTCGAGAGGCCGGCGCGGTTTAGCCGAAGCTCAATAGGCGATAACGAAAGCTGTTCCACGAGGAACAGTTCACCCAAGGGGTGCGACCAATGCGTGACTGTTTGAACCACCGTCGAGGCTTTGACCGCGTCTTGATGACGGTCGCGGCGACCTTCCTCACGGTCTCGGCCGGTGCGGCGCTGGCGCAGGATCAGGCGCGCAGCAGCGCGGCCGAGCTCGCGATCGAAGCCGCGATCCCGCGCCCCGAGCCCGCAAACGTCCCGCCCCCGACCGCATCCGACATCAGGCTCGACACCACCGCCACGGTGCAGGACGCCCCGAAGGACGCTGCCAAGGAGCCCGTGAAGGCTGAAGCCGCTCCCGCACCGGACAAGGTCGAGACCAAGCCTTCCGACGTCGCCACCACGCCTCCGGTCGAGGCGCCCAAGAGCGAGACGGCCAAGACCGAGCCCGCGAAGACCGAGCCCGCCAAATCTGAACCAGCAAAGGCCGACACTGCGACGGCAACGCCTGCGGCACCCGCCGCTCCAGCCGCCGAGCCGGTGAAGGCCGCGAGCAATGTTCCCGCTGCCGACCAGCCGGTTGCCGACAAGCTCAAGGACATCATCGGCGCCAAGACCTCGCGCCATTTCGACCGCAAGACCGAGCGCGCCGCGATCGAGAAGTTCTACGGTGCACGCGACTTCGCGCCGGTCTGGACGCAAGCCGGCAGCCTGACCGCTGCGGCCAAGGGCGTGATCGCGCGGCTGAAGGATGCGGCCTCCGACGGGCTCAACCCCGCCGACTATCCGGTGCCGGATTTCGCCGCCGCCACCAACCCCGATGCGCTCGCCGACGCCGAGCTGAAGCTCACCGCCAGCATGTTCGACTATGCGCGCCAGGCGCAGAGCGGCCGCATGCACTGGTCTCAGGTCAGCGCCGACATCCTCTATCCCGAGCATCCGACTGATCCGAGCGACGTGCTCGCCAAGGTCACGACCGCGACTGACGCCTCCGCAGCGCTCGACAGCTATAACCCGCCGCAAAAGCTCTACAAGGAGCTGAAGGCCAAGCTTGCGGAGCTCCGCGGCCAGGGCAGCGGTCCGGTGGTCGAGATCGCCGACGGCCCGGCGCTGAAATACACCCCGGCCGGCAAGAAGCAGGCGGAAATCGTCGTCGAAGATCCGCGCGTGCCGCAACTGCGCGCCAAGCTCGGCCTCGCCGAGAACGCCAGCGACACCCGCTATGACGCCACCGTCGCCGAAGCCGTGCGCAAGTTCCAGAACGGCGCCGAGATGAAGGCGACCGGCGTTCTCGACGCAGTGACCGTGAAGGCGATCAACACCCCGAAGCGCGACAAGCAGATCGACGTGGTGCTGGTGAACATGGAGCGCTGGCGCTGGCTGCCGCGCGACCTCGGCGTGCCCTCGCTGGGCGATGCCTATGTCATCCTCAACATTCCCGACTACACGCTGAAGGTGATGCAGCGCGGACAGCAGGTCTGGACCACCCGCGTTGTCACCGGCAAGCCGGGCCAGCACGCGACCCCGCTGCTGACCGAGACGATGAAGTACATCACGGTCAATCCGACCTGGAACGTGCCGCCGTCGATCGTCTATGGCGAATATCTGCCGGCATTGCAGCAGGACCCGACCGTGCTTCAGCGCATGGGTCTGAAGCTCGAGCAGAACCGCGACGGCTCGGTGCACATCTCGCAGCCGCCCGGTGAAGCCAACGCGCTCGGCCGCATCCGCTTCAACTTCCCGAACAAGTTCCTGGTCTATCAGCACGACACGCCGGACAAGAACCTGTTCGCCCGGGACGAACGCGCCTTCAGCCATGGCTGCATGCGCGTGCAGAACCCGGATCAGTACGCCTCCGTGCTGCTCGGCATCGCGCTGCCGAACGAGAAGTACACGCCGGAGCGCGTGCGCAGCATGTACGGCAAGGGCGAAATCGACCTGAAATTCCCGACGCCGATCCCGGTCAACATCACCTATCAGACCGCGTTTGTGGACGATGGCGGCAAGCTGCAATTCCGCAAGGACGTCTATGGCCGCGACGCGACCATGAGCAACATCCTGAAGAACAGCCGCGGCAAGGACCTAGAGAACGTCGTCGCCCACTCCCAGCCGAGCTATTCGCGCCCGGCAACGACGCTGCCGAACGGCGTGTTGGCGGCCAACAATGGCGGCTCGTCCGGCCCGAACTTCTTCGAGCGGCTGTTCGGTGGTGGGGCCCCGGCCCAGCCGTCGGCCCCGGTCGGCCGCAAGCCCCAGCGGGTGTTCACCCGCTGAGACTCGGCCCAGCGTCTCAATTTCTAGAATTCTGCAATAAAATCAGCGACCTCATCCCCTGGATGGGGTCGCTTAACGTTAACCATTCTCCACCCGATCTCGGGCAGCGGGCGTTTTTTCGCCACACTCAAGCGTTTAGGTTTGTATTCTGGCTTGGTTTTGGGGGCGGGAAGGTAAGTTCGGATTAACCTTCTCGCTTTAAGAAAGCGTTCACCCTCTTTCGCGCGCTAACGGGGTTGGCGGGAGAGTCCATTTTGAACGCTGGTCGACTGGGTGGGCTCTAACGTGCTGACTGGTCTCGCACGCCAATTATCTGTGCTGTCGTTGTCCCATGCGGGAGTGAAGGTCGGTTCCAGGATCGGCCTCGCGTCCGTATTGCTGCTTGCTGCCGCGGGCTCAGTCCATAACGCCGCCGCGCTGAACGAGACCAAGACGCTCTCCTTCCACCACACCCATTCCGGCGAAGATCTCACCGTCACTTTCAAGCGTGATGGCCGCTACGACGAAGCCGCGCTGAAGCAGCTCAACCACTTCCTGCGCGACTGGCGCACCCAGGACGAGACGGTCATGGACCGTCACCTGTTCGACATCCTCTGGGAAGTCTATCGCGACGTCGACGGCAAGCAGCCGATCCAGATCATCTCCTCCTATCGCTCCCCCGCCACCAACGCCATGCTCCGCCGCCGCTCCTCGGGTGTGGCGCGCTTCAGCCAGCACATGCTGGGACATGCGATGGACTTCCACATTCCGGGCGTGCCGCTGGAGCAGATCCGCTTCGCCGGCCTGCGCCTGCAGCGCGGCGGCGTCGGCTTCTATCCGACCTCCGGCTCGCCCTTCGTGCATCTCGATACCGGCAGCATCCGGCACTGGCCGCGCATGACGCATGACCAGCTCGCTCGCGTGTTCCCGGACGGCCGCACGGTGCATGTCCCGACCGACGGCACCCCGCTCAAAGGTTATGAGCTCGCCAAGGCCGACATCGAACGCCGCGGCGATGGCGACGATGCCGGCAGCAAGCCGAGCTTCTTCGCCGCCTTGTTCAAGGGCAAGCCGGCTCCGGCAGCCACGAGCAGCGACGAGGATGACGAAGGCGCGCCCGCCCCGGCCGCCAAGCCTGTCGCGCCAACCGTGGTCGCCGCCGCAGCCAAGCCTGTCGAAACAAAGCCCGCCGATCCGGTACCCACGCCCCGCGCCAAGCCGTCAGTTGCCGCCGCGATCCAGCTCGCTTCCGCCGATGCGCAGCTCGTTGCGCCGCCAAGGCCGAAGCCCGCGCCCGTGGCTGACAAGCCGGCCGCCGGCAAGCCTGAGACCCCGGCCGACATCATCAATGCTCGCGGCTTCTGGGATGCCCCGGCCACGCCGCAGCAGGCGACGCCCGCGCAGATCGCAGCGCTGAAGGCGCGCCAAGCCCTTGCCGCCGCCACCGATCCGCAACCGACCGCGAGCGTCTCCAACGCAACGCTTCAGGCGCTGGCTTACGCGCCGGCCGCCTCCCCCGTCGATCGCGCCAATGTGGTCGCCGCCTCCGCGCCGATCCCGCGCTCAGCCCGTCCCGCCTCCGCCGCACGCAACCTCGCGCCCGCGACCGAGATCAACAGTGTGGTCGGCAAGAGCACCGATGGCATGATCGCGACGGCGACCCGGCTGTCCGCGGCCAAGGGCGGCAGCATCTGGCTGAAGATCGTGATGCTGTCGCCGAGCGCCAGCCGCGCGATGTCGGTCACGCTGATGGGCGAACTCGACATGGCGACACTGCGTGGCTATTTCGTCAAGCCGCAGGCCGTTGTCGCGATGGGCTTCACCGACGATCCGATGCAGGGCCTGTCCTGCGACAGTTTTTCGGGCAGCGCGACGGCGAAGCTCCAGACGTCGTCCTTCGTCGTGCGCACGGCGGCGCTGCACTGACTCTGAAACTTACGCCGAGCGCCTCCGGCGCCGTTCCAGATGATATTTCAGCGCCAACGACAGGCAGACCGATAGCTCACGCTTCGGCAGCTTGCCCGCCACCGGCAATAGCAATGCCCGGGTCTGCCGATATTCGAACTGATCGGGAAAGCGCTCGCGGAAGGTATCGACCAGCGTCGTCTTGCAGTTGAAGAGAATAGCGGCGTGCTCGGAGTCCTTGAGGCGGCCGAGCCGGATCGTCGAGCCGCTGCCGGTCTCGTCGGTCAAATAAGCGGGCTCGCCCCATTTCAGGGTCTCGGTGAGTTCACCGACATCGTCATGCGCAGCTGCGGTCGCGAAGATCAGGTCGCGCACCTGAAGCAGCCGCTTGCTCATCGGCGCCGGCAGGGCGTCGAACGCACGGCTCACCTCGCGCGGCGGCTTTGGCGCAGTCACGGCGGTCTCCGTTCACACCACGGATTTGTAGCCCGGATGGAGCGCAAGCATAATCCGGGCTACGGCAGCGGTGTCTGAGGCGCGAACGCCTCAGAGCATGCCCAGCGCCTGCATGTAGGTCTCGAGAATGGTCTCGGCCTCGGCGCGCTCGTTCGGGTCCTGCTTGCGCATGCGCACGATGGTGCGCAGCGCCTTGACGTCGTAGCCGTTGCCCTTGGCCTCGGCGAAGACGTCGCGGATGTCGTCGGAGATCGCCTTCTTCTCTTCCTCCAGCCGCTCGATGCGCTCGATGATGGATTTGAGCTGGTCCTTGGCAAATTTCGTCGCGGGCTCGTCGTCGCGGACGGCGGCGGTGGTGGCCATCTTGGTACTCCAAATGGAACTGGCAAAACGAGGTGACGCCGGCATCCTCACCGCGCGTGCTGCAGAACCCTTAGGGTTGGCGTCCCTCGCGTTCAAGCAAGCATCGCGCTCGTCCACAGCGCGCCCACACCTTCCTGCGGGGAGGCGAAGAAAGCTGTTGTGTGGTGCGACTCAAGGGGGCGCGCTCAGTGCCCGTGGGGATGGACCTTCTTCATCGCCTCGATCTGCTCCGGCGTGGCCGTGCCCTGGTGCTTCGATTTCCAGGTCTCGTAGGGCATGCCGTAGACGGCCTCGCGGCTCTCGTCCTTGCTCAAGACGACGCCTTGCGCGTCGGCGGCGTCCTTGAGCCAGTTGGACAGGCAATTGCGGCAGAAGCCCGCGAGATTCATCATGTCGATGTTCTGGACGTCCGTTCGCTCCCGCAAATGGTCGACCAGGCGCCGGAAAGCGGCCGCCTCGAGCTCCGTTCTGGTTTTGTCGTCGATGGCCATGGCTGGATCCCTTGACTGCCCTTTTGGCGACCCCTGAAATCGTCACCCTTACGGGATCAGGTGGGGTCCTGTCACAGATTTTGCCATATCGCGGCGCAAACGGGCCAAAGCCCGGCTTCGGGGCGGTTCCCCCCGGGCCCTACGCCAAATCGTCAATCATCTGGTATACGTTCCGCGACAATGATCGCCGAATCTCCCCGTTTCCCCCTTCGCCTGCTCGCCCGGTTGGTCCCGGTGCTGGCGATTGCCCTGCTGTGCCTGTGGGCGAGCCCCGCCGCCGCCGATTTCCGGCTCTGCAACAACACATCGAGCCGGGTCGGCATTGCGCTCGGCTACAAGGACGCCGAGGGCTGGACCACCGAGGGCTGGTGGAACATCTCGTCCCGCTCCTGCGAGACCCTGCTGCGGGGAACGCTGGTCGCGCGCTATTATTACATCTACGCGATCGACTATGACCGCGGCGGCGAATGGTCGGGCCAGGCCTTCATGTGCTCGCGCGACAAGGAATTCACCATCCGCGGCACCGAGGATTGCCTCGCGCGCGGCTATGACCGGACCGGCTATTTCGAGGTCGATACCGGCGAGCAGCGCGCCTGGACGGTGCAGCTCACCGATGCCAACGAGCAGCCGTCGCAGCAGCAGCGCGTGCCCGGCATGCCCGGCCCTGTCGGCCCTGGTGGCGGCGTTCCGGGTTTGCCCAATGGTCCGCCCGGTGGTACGCCCCCCGCGCCTGGCCTCCCGCCAGTTCCCTCGCCACCATCTGGAAATAAGCCATGAGGCGTCTTCGCCGTATCAAGATTCTCGCGACCCTCGGACCCGCTTCCTCGGACCTCGCGATGATCCGCCGCCTGTTCGAGGCCGGCGCCGACGTATTCCGCATCAACATGAGCCACACCCCGCATGACAAGATGCGGGAGCTGGTCGCGACGATCCGCAATGTCGAGTCGAGCTACGGCCGGCCGATCGGCATCCTGGTCGATCTGCAGGGCCCCAAGCTACGGCTCGGCGCGTTCGCCGAGGGTGCGGTGCAGCTCCAGAACGGCCAGGTATTTACACTCGATTCCGACAAGACGCCGGGCGATGCCAATCGCGTCAATCTCCCGCATCCGGAGATCCTGGCTGCGCTGCGGCCCGGCCACTCGCTGCTGCTCGACGACGGCAAGGTACGGCTGATCGCGGAGGAGACCACCAAGGAGCACGCGGTGACGCGTGTCGTGGTCGGCGGACGGATGTCCGACCGCAAGGGCGTCAGCCTGCCCGACACTGATCTGCCGGTCTCGGCGATGACGCCGAAGGACCGCGCCGATCTCGAAGCGGCGCTGGTGACCGGCGTCGACTGGATCGCATTGTCGTTCGTGCAGCGCGCCGACGACGTGATCGAAGCCAAGAAGATGATCCGCGGCCGCGCCGCGGTGATGGCCAAGATCGAGAAGCCGCAGGCGATCGACCGCCTCGCCGAGATCCTCGAGGCCTCCGACGCGCTGATGGTGGCGCGCGGCGACCTCGGTGTCGAGCTGCCGCTGGAGCGCGTGCCGAGCCTGCAAAAACAGATGACGCGGATGGCGCGACGCGCCGGCAAGCCGGTGGTGATCGCAACCCAGATGCTGGAATCGATGATCCAGTCGCCGGTGCCGACCCGCGCCGAAGTCTCCGACGTTGCCACCGCCGTCTACGAAGGCGCCGACGCCATCATGCTGTCAGCGGAATCTGCGGCCGGCAAATTCCCGGTCGAGGCAGTCTCGACCATGAACCGCATCGGCGAAGAGGTCGAACGCGACCCGATCTATCGTTCTGTGCTCACCGCTCAGCGCCCGGCGCCGGAAGCGACCGCCGGCGACGCTATCGCCGACGCCGCGCGACAGGTCGCCGAAACGCTCGACCTGCCCGCCCTGATCTGCTGGACCAGCTCGGGCTCGACCGCCGCGCGCGTCGCACGCGAACGGCCGAAACCGCCGATCGTGGCGATCACGCCGAACATTCAGGCCGGACGCCGGCTCGCCGTGGTCTGGGGCGTGCATTGCGTGGTGGCCGAAGACGCGCGCGACCAGGACGACATGGTGAGCCGCGCCGGCCAGATCGCATTCCGGGACGGTTTTGTCCGCGCCGGTCAGCGCGTGATCATCGTCGCCGGCGTGCCGCTCGGCATACCCGGCACCACCAACATGCTGCGCATTGCTTCGGTCGGCCCCGAGGGCGACGCGAATATTTAAGGCGCCGGACCTCGACAAACAAAAATGTCGAAAACAACCCCATGCACAGTAGCCGGCTGGTCCGGCGAGAATGCTGCGGTTTGTCGAAAAGTTGCGCTCAGGCAATGACCTGAGCGTAATCAGGTCTCAGCCTCGACCGCGCCCTGCTTTTAAGCTCCGACCAACGCTTTCACGGTCGGCAGCAGCGTCTGCTGCACCACCAGACCCCGGGCGCGGGCGTCCATGACGCCGACGGCGCGCAGCGCCAGCAGGGTCACGGTCTGGACGGCATCGCGCATCCGGGCGGTATCGTCGAGATTGTCCGGTGCGAGCGGCCCGACCAGCGACTCATGCAGCGCGCCGAGTAGCGCAGTGGCGGCAAGCGCGGTGTCCTGCGCCGGCAAATGACCGGCGCGTACGGCGGCGTCGATCCGCCCGGCCATCTCGCCGGCGATCTCGCGCCGGCTGGCGAGCCTGGAGGCACTGACATCGACATCGACAGGCTCGGCCAAAATGCCCCAGGCCAGCCTGCGCTGCGACAGGGTATGGACCGCCACGGTGGTGACCGCGGCCGCCAGCGCCGAGGACGGACCGGGCGCTGCATCGGCCGCCCGGCGGATCGCCGCGAGCTCGTCGCGAGAGACCTCGGCAATCAATTCGGAGATCAGCTCGGCCTTAGACGGGAAGTAGCGATAGACGGTGCCCGCCGCGACATTGGCGCGGACCGCGACCGGCGCGATCTGCACCGCCGCCATGCCGCCTTCCGCCGCTGCCTCCCGCGCCGCCGCCAGTATCGCACTGCGCCGGGCCGCGAGGCGCTTAACCACTTGATGCGTCCGCCGATAAACCATGGCGCGCTTCCTGTCCCACACGCTAGCCACACGCCCTGCGGCCGAACGCTTAGTCACTGATTTCGCTGCAAATCGCCCGCAAGGACTGAACAACTATTCAGAGGTGATGACAAGAAGCAAATGCGTGAAACGTCACGGTAAAGAGGCGTGGCGCGCCAATCATTCAAATTGCAGCAATCGGATTGGCAAAAGGTTGATCCTGGCCGTTACCGCCATTTTAAGGCGACCCCACCACTGTGCTGAGGTACTGCGATTCCACTCTGGTGCAGCATGCTCGATACGGATACCCGGACCGCCTGGCAGCTCTTCCAGCTGAACTGGCTCCCCATCGTTGCGATGGGCAGCCTGCTGGCGTTTGGCCTGCCCGCAACCGGTCTGAGCCTCGAGCCCGTCGCCTACGGCATCACGCTGGCGATCGCAGCGATCCTGATCGCAATCGCCTATCGCCACCAGCTCGCCAAGGGCGAGCTTGCCGATCCAAAGCTGGTGTTCTCGCTCGGCACCATCGGACAAGTCATTCTCACCTGCGCCATCGTCGGACCGCTGAGCTACGTCGCGGGCAAGATGAACTGGCCGCTCCAGGACGACGCGCTGCTCGCGATCGACCGCGCGTTCGGCCTCGATCCCGAGCCGATCATGCGTTTCGTCAACGACCATCCCTGGCTCGCTGACCTCTTGGCGCGCGGCTACGGACTGATCAAATGGCCACTGCTCGGCATTCCCGTCGTGCTGACACTGACCGCGCGTTACGTGCGGCTGCAGGTGTTCATGCTCGCGATGAGCCTCGCGCTCGCGGTCACCATCGCGATCTCCGCAATGGTGCCGGCGATCGGCACCTATTACGGGCTGCAATTGCCGGCGGCGCATTTCCCCGAGATCACCCCCGCGGTTTATGCCGGGCAGTTGCGTGATATCCTGGCTCTGCGCGACGGCAGCCTGCACGAGCTGCGGCTGTTCTTCCTCTCCGGCATCGTCTCGTTTCCGAGCTTTCACGCAGCATCCGCCGTGCTCTACATGTGGGCGCTGTGGCCGGTGCGCGGCATCGGCGGCATCGCGGCCGCGCTCAGCCTGTTGATGATCGCGGCAACGCCGGCGATCGGCGCGCATTACCTCATCGACGTCGCCGGCGGCATCGCGCTCGCCGCAGCGTCGATCTGGGCGACGAAATTCTATGTCGAGCGGATCGGTCGCGTGTCGGTTGTGTCTGCCGCGCCTGTGCCGGCGCCAGTCTGGCAGACCAGCCTCGCAGAATGACGGCGCGCTAGTCGTAGGCAAACTGCCGTGGGCAAAGGCGCACAGCGCCGTGCCCACCATCTCTCCGCAATCGCGATAGACGCCGCGAGTACGCCAAGGCTTCCTCGTCATTGCGAGCGCACGTGCCGACTATCTACCGCGCGCTTGTGACGGTGGGCACGCTGCGCTTTGCCCACCCTACGGGTTCTCATCGCGAGGATCGCAGCAGATTTTTCGCAAACCCGCCGCCCAAACGAAAAGAGCCCCGTCGGAGGACGGGGCTCTTTAAACTCTGGCTTCGTCAGCTCTTACTTGAGGCTGGCCGAGATCGAGCCGAACTTGGTGTTCAGCGTGCTGCCGAGGTTGTTGACGACGGTGATGATCGCCAGCGCGATGCCGGCGGCGATCAGGCCGTATTCGATGGCGGTGGCGCCGGATTCATCGTTCAGGAAACGCGCAACGAGGTTCTTCATGACTGCTCCAAAAAGGTACACGAGGCTACAACTGATCTGGTCTTTTCGGCTTCCCAGCGCCGCCCGACCATGGAACCGAACGTAGTTGCAAAGAATTGCGCCGCAGTTAATTCGACTGCGTAAACACCGAGCGGTTTGCGTGTATTCGGCGATGGTAAACCGAAATTAAAAACAATCCGTTAAATTGTCGGGACATCACACAGCAACCAGAGCCCCGTTCCGATCATCGGAACCGGGCTCTGGATTTTTGTTTTGTCGCGTTTTCCTGGCGCGAACCGGCATCCACTTCGCTCGAAAACGCTCTCGCCCGCCGATTTACTCGAAGTTATGACCGCTATGGTCTGATGCAGCCCGCCAACCGACAAGAACAAGCAGGACGACGAGGCGGCATGTCCCTCTCCTTTGCCAATAGCATCGCGGTGCAGAGCCGCGCGCGAGCGCTGGTGCCGCTCTGCGTCGGTGCGGGCGCCTATCTCTTCTTCCTCTATGTCGGCGACACCTTGCTTCAGGACTCCGACTCGTTCTGGCAGATCAAGATCGGGCAATGGATCCTCGATCACCACGCCCTTCCCTATACCGACTTCTATTCCTTCACGCGGCCGGGTGCGCCCTGGGTTTCGACCTCGTGGTTGTCGCAGGTCGCGTTCGCTCTCTCCTATACGCAATGGAGCTGGGCCGGCCCGGTGATCCTCACCGCGCTCGCGGTCGCATTGTCGGCGGCGATCCTCGTCGACCTGCTCGACGCGCATCTGGAGATGCCGCGCTCAATGCTGTTCGCGATGCTCGCCGTCGTGCTGTCGTTGCATCACATCCTGGCGCGGCCGCATATCTTGGCGTTGCCCGTGATGGTCGCGTGGGTCGGCATGCTGATGGCTGCTGCCGATCGCAGGGGCACGCCGTCATGGACCTTTCTGCCGCTGATGTCGCTCTGGGCGAATTTACATGGCGGCTTCGTGCTGGGCCTCGCGCTGATCGGCCCGATGGCGTTCGTGGCGCTGTGGGGCCTCGAATCCGACAAACAGGTCCGGCTGCTGCTGCGCTGGTTCCTGTTCGGTGTCGCGGCGCTGGCCGCGTGCTGCGCCACGCCCTATGGCTGGCGCACTTTGCTGGGTGCGACCAACATCCTCAATCTCGGCGAGCTGCTGACGGTGATTTCCGAATGGTCGCCGGTGAATTTTGCATCCTTCAACGCGTTCGAAGGCGCGCTGTTCGGCCTGATCGCGCTCGGGCTCTATCGCGGCCTGACGCTGTCGCCACCGCGCATACTGCTGATCCTGCTGCTGACCTGGATGGCGCTCAGCCATGTCAGGAGCATCGAGGCCTTCGCTTTCCTGGTGCCGCTGGCGCTGGCCAAGCCGCTTGGCGAAAGATTCCCGCTGCAGCAGCCGGATGCACAAGGCGAGGCGAACTGGCCCGCCCGCTACGTGACCGCAACGGGCGCGCTGATGATCGTGGCCGCGGCCTGGACCTCGACCTCGCTCTTCATGTCGCATCATCGCTTCAACTTCACGATGGACCAGACGCCGGTGGCGGCGCTCGACCTGCTCGAGAAGCGTGGGGCGCAGCGCATCTTCAACGCCTACAAATTCGGCGGCTATCTGATCGCGCGCGACATCCCGGTCTTCGTCGACGGCCGCGCCGAGCTCTATGGCGAAAAATTCGTGATGGACTTCTTCAACGCGACCGAGGGACGCAAGCCCGCGCTGCTCCCCGGCCTGCTCGACGAGCACAAGATCGACGCAACGCTGCTGGGAGCGGATTCTCCGGGTCCCCAGATCCTCGATCACCTCAAGGGCTGGAAGCGAATCTATACGGATGATATCGCGGTGATCCATGTGCGGGACAGCGCGGACGGGGCGGCGGCGACGTCGAAGTAAGGACGCGGCTTTCGGTGCATCGACGATCTGCACCTTTTCCTGGGCTAACCCTCTCCCTGGCCCTCCCCCGCAAGGGGGGAGGGAACGCACTTTCGTCGGAGCTGCAGGCGCGTCTCGTTACCTGCAAGGATGGCGGCTGCCGTCCAGACCGAGATAGGTACCCGTTGCCGGATCGAAGGAACGATAGCGCTCGGAGCAGGACCGCGACATAGCGTCATCCGCGCGGGCCAGGGCGTTGTCCACGCCTTGCACAGGCGCTGCGCCATCCGGCAATTCGAGGCCGAGCCGACCGGCCGGCGTCAGCGTGCCATTCAGGTTGCGATCGGGGTTCTCCGCCTCGTACGCACCCGGATGGCTGCTCGCAAAGCCGGATTGGGCGTAAGCGGTGGTTGCAGTCAGGGCCGACAACAAAGCCGCGGCAGCGAGAGTTCTAAGTCCAGTCATGGTCGATCTCCATCATGGGCCCGGTGCAACGTGCGGCCGGTGCGGCAGGAAGTGGATCGACACGGTGTGCGGGACAAGCTCGTTGCGCGCATGGACTGTCCATCAGCGCAATCCGGTCGTTCAAATCCGGAAAGAGTCGTTTGTTTGGGGAATGCGGCGGATGATGCACCAACGCCGCGTGCGTAGAGATCGGCAGCGAGGTCTCGTGCCCCGGACGCAGCGCAGCGTCCCTTCGACGGTGCGCTGCAGAGCCGGGGCCCACACAGCGGCCTGCATGGCCTTCTGGGTCCCGGCTCTGCGCAGCAACGCTCACGCGTTGCAGCGCGTCCGGGACACGAGAGGACGCGAGCCATCGCCGCAAACCCTTGTCATTGCGAGCGCGGCTCCCCGTCCGGCAATCAATTCCCCGTCTGCAACTCGCCAAAGCGTTCCCAGCTCTTGCCGTTGAAGCGCATGAACTGCATCTGGTCGACCGGGACGTGGTCGGTCGTGCCAGTATTGACCTTGATGCCCGGCAGCAGCATCGGCAATTCGAGATCGCGGATGGCGTAGGCCTGCTTCAAAATGTTCTCGGTCGAGAGGTCGTCGCCGCAGGCCTTCAGCACCGCTTCCAGCGCCATCGCGCTGTTGTAGGAATTGACGTAGTTGGTGTCGTGCTGGTCTGCCTCCGGCACATACTTCGTCATGAACTCGCGCCAGCCCTTCACACCCGCATCGTCCTTCCAGGCGGGATCGTCGGGGTCCTTCACATAGGCGGTCGAGATGATGCCGGTGCCGGCTTCAAGCCCTGCGGGCTCCATCACGGTCGAGACCCACACTGCGACGTTGGACAGGAACGTCATCGGACGCCAGTTGATCTCGAAGGATTTGCGGATCGCTTGGGCTGCAAATTTCGGTGTCGCCGCGATCACGAACACATCGGCGCCTGACGCTTTCAACTTCACGATCTGGGAATCGATGGTGGGATCCTGGATCTCGTAGGTCGCGCCTGTCACGACGCTATCGTATTTCTCGCCGAGCACGTCCTTGAGACCGGCGAGATAGTCGCGGCCGTAATCGTCGTTCTGCGAGATCACGGCGAATTTCGCGTTCGGGTTCTTCGCCAGTGCGTAGCGCGCATAGAGCCGCGCCTCGTAACGGAACGGCGCCTGCACGCCCATCGTCGCCTGCGGATATTGCGCGATGTCGGCGAATTTCGAGGCGCCGGAGCCGATGAAGAGCTGCGGCACGTTCCTGGACTGGAGATATTTTGCGATCGCCGTGTTGTGGGCGGTGCCAATCGAAGAGAAGATCAGCGCGACCTCGTCGCTCTCCACCAGCCTGCGGGTCTGCTCGACCGATTTCGGCGGCGCGTAGCTGTCGTCGAGCGAGATCAGGTTGACCTTGCGGCCGTTGATGCCGCCTTTCTCGTTCAGCATCTTGAAATAGCCGACCTCGCCCTTGCCGAGCGCACCGAAGGCCGACACCGGGCCACTGTACGGCATGGTCTGGCCGATCCTGATTTCGGTCGCGGTGACGCCGCGCATCTCGGCTGCAATGGAAGCACTCGACAATGTTACAAATGAAACGGCGCCAAGCGCGCCCAATGCCGTCGCAAAGCGCATCGCCCTTCCCTCCCCTGATATTGATGCGGTCGGGCCGCACCTTTATTTGAGGACAACATGCCATGACATCGCGGCGAACTCCAATCATTATGGCGGAGGGGTTTGTCGGACAGAAAGGCGCGTCATGCTGCTTCGCAATCTCTTCGTCGCGTGTCTCGTCACGATTTCAATCAACACCGCGCATGCGGCGCCGCAATGGCTGAACCTGCCGCCGACGCCGACATTACCCAAGGCGACGCAAAGCGGCCTCGCCCCCGTCAACGGCGTGAAGATCTGGTACGCCATGTTCGGCCGCGGCGAGCCCGTGCTGTTGCTGCATGGCGGCCTCGCCAACGCCAACTACTGGGGTCATCAGGTCCGTGCGCTGCAACGGCACTATCAGGTCATCGTCATGGAGAGCCGCGGGCATGGGCACAGCAGCCGCAATGGGGAGCCCTATGGCTACGATCTGATGGCTTCGGACGTGATCGGGCTGCTCGATCACTTGGAGATCAAGAAGGCGGCGATCGTCGGCTGGAGCGATGGCGCGATCATCGGCCTCGACATCGCGATGAAGCACCCGGAGCGGGTGAGCAGACTGTTCGCCTTCGCGGCCAACTCGGATCCGTCAGGCGTTGCCGATATTGCGTCAAGCGACGTCTTCAACGCTTACATCGCGAGAGCCGGCAAGGAGTACAAGCGGCTCTCGCCGACGCCGACAGAGTACCAGGGTTTTGTCGCTGACATCACCAGGATGTGGGAGAGCCAACCGAAATGGACGGCCTCCGACCTCGCCGCGATCAAAGTCCCGACCTGGATCGTCGACGGCGACCACGACGAGGCGATCAAGCGCGAGAACACCGAGTTCATGGCGGCGAGCATTCCGGGCGCGGGCCTCTTGATCCAGCCTGAGGTCAGTCACTTCTCGTTCCTGCAGGACCCGGAGCAGTTCAATGATGATGTGCTGCGTTTTCTGGAGCGTGGCGGTAAGAGGTCGGGAGCAGGGGCGAAGTAACAAAGGCACGGTGCCTGTCCCGGACGCGCTGCAACGCTCTTGGCGTTGCTGCGCAGAGCCGGGACCCAGAAAGCCACACAATAGGATGCGGAGACATGGGCCCCGGCTCTGCAGCGCACCGCCGAGGGGCGCTGCGTTGCGTCCGGGGCACGAGACCGGGGTTTCGGGAGCAACTCCATCAACGTCGTCATTGCGAGGAGCGCAGCGACGAAGCAATCCAGACTGCCTCCGCAGATACATTTCTGGATTGCTTCGCTGCGCTCGCAATGACGGAGTTTGCGGCACCGGCGCGCTTTCCTCTCGGGTCCCGGACGCGCTGTTGAATGGTGGGCGCGCTATGCTTTACCCACTCTACGAAGCCGGTGCTACTTCGCCGCCTTGACGCGGTCCTTGACGGGGATCACGAGCTTCAGGCCGGACCAGACCTCGTTGACGGCGCAGACCTTGATATCGACGAGGCCGTTGGCAAGCGCGGTCTCGCGCACCAGCGTCTCCGTCACGTCGGTCACGATGCCAGACGCCTTCTTCGGCCATGACGCCCAGATCATTCCGTCGGGCGCGATCGTCTTGCGGTAGCTGCGCAGTTTTGCAGCGAGGCCTTTGGCCTCGGCCGCGAAGACATGCACCATGTCGAGCGGCGCCTTGGCGGTCTTTGCGAGACTGACGCCATCAGGCAACTCACCAACAATGTCGCCATAGGCAACGGAGAGACCATCCACAAAAATACAAAAGCCCGGCTTGATGCCGAGCTTTTGCACTAACGGTTTGCCGGAATAGCCGGCCATGAGACGCGGGCGGTTACGCCTGCGGCTGCGGCTCCAGGCCGGGATCGGCATCGGGCCGCGGACGCGGCGACTTGCCGGCCGGGGGCACCGCGGAAGCGCGCGGCGTGGTCGGCTCGAGCACGGATTCGCGATTCGGCTTCTTGCCCTTGAGCAGGTCGATGATCTCGTCGCCGGAGAGCGTCTCGAACTCGAGCAGACCCTTGGCGAGAGCTTCGAGGTCCGCGCGCTTCTCGGTGAGAATACGCGTCGCTTCCTTGTAGCCCTCTTCGACGAAACGGCGGATCTCAGTGTCGATCTTCTGAACCGTTGCTTCCGACGCGTTCTGGGTGCGCGACACCGACATCCCTAAGAAAACCTCGTCCTGGTTTTCGCCATAGGACACGGTGCCGAGCGACTCGGAAAGACCCCAGCGCGTCACCATCATGCGCGCCAGCCGCGTCGCCTGCTCGATGTCGGACGACGCGCCCGAAGTCACCTTTTCACGGCCGAAGATCAGTTCTTCCGCGACACGTCCACCCATCATGATGGCCAGGCGCGACGTCATTTGCTCGAGCGACATCGACAGCTTGTCGCGCTCGGGCAGCTGCATCACCATGCCGAGCGCACGGCCGCGCGGAATGATCGTCGCCTTGTGGATCGGATCGGTCGCGACGACGTTGAGGCCGACGATGGCGTGGCCGCCCTCGTGATAGGCCGTCAGCATCTTCTCTTCTTCGGTCATCACCAGCGACTTGCGCTCGGCGCCCATCATCACCTTGTCTTTTGCTTCCTCGAACTCGGACTGGGTCACCATGCGCTTGTTACGGCGGGCGGCGGTCAGTGCGGCTTCGTTGACGAGGTTCATCAGGTCGGCGCCGGAGAAGCCGGGCGTGCCGCGTGCGATGGTCTTGAGGTTGATATCCGGCGCCAGCGGCACCTTGCGGACGTGAACCTTGAGGATCTGCTCGCGGCCGACGACGTCGGGGTTCGGCACCACGACCTGACGGTCGAAGCGGCCGGGACGCAGCAGCGCGGGATCGAGCACATCAGGACGGTTGGTCGCGGCGATCAGGATCACGCCCTCGTTGGCCTCGAAGCCGTCCATCTCGACCAGCAGCTGGTTCAGCGTCTGCTCGCGCTCGTCGTTGCCGCCGCCGAGACCGGCGCCGCGATGACGACCGACCGCGTCGATTTCGTCGATGAAGATGATGCAGGGCGCGTTCTTCTTGGCCTGCTCGAACATGTCGCGCACGCGGCTGGCGCCGACGCCGACGAACATCTCGACGAAGTCCGAACCCGAGATCGTGAAGAACGGCACGTTGGCTTCGCCCGCGACCGCGCGTGCGATCAGCGTCTTGCCGGTGCCGGGGGGGCCGACCAGCAGCACGCCGCGCGGAATCCGTCCGCCGAGCCGTTGATACTTGCCGGGATCGCGCAGGAATTCGACGATCTCCTGCAGGTCCTGCTTGGCTTCGTCGACGCCGGCGACGTCCTCGAAGGTGACGCGGCCATGCGCTTCGGTCAGCATTTTGGCGCGCGACTTGCCGAAGCCCATCGCCTTGCCGGCGCCGCCCTGCATCTGCCGCGACAGGAAGATCCAGACGCCGATCAGCGCGATGAAGGGCAGCCAGGAGACCAGCAGCGAGACGAACCACGGCACGTTGTCGCCGGGCGGCTTCGCGGTGATCTGAACCTTGCTGTCATAGAGGCGCTTCACCAGCGTCGGATCGCTCGGCGCATAGGTCTGGAAGCTCGAGCCGTTGGTGAAGGTCCCGTGGATATCCGGCCCTTGGATGACGACGTCGCGGACATTGCCGCGGTCAACTTCGCTCAGGAGCTGGGAGAAGGCGATGTCCTGCGAGGAGGCGCGCTGGCCCGGATTCTGGAAGAGCGTGAACAACGCCAACAGCAGCAAGACAATGATAACCCAGAGGGCGAAATTGCGCAGATTGGCGTTCATCGATCTTCCTTCGTGGTCGCGCGGATCGCGGCCCTAATCCTTGGGCATACGAGGAAATCCCCAAGGAATCCTCATCATTAGACGCATACAATTTAGGTGCAGTCCCGGTCGCTGCCAAGGGAACGGGATGGGACTATTTATCCCATCTTAGAGCGATTCCCGCTGAAATAATGGCGACCTGGCCGGGGTTTTTCCTGCCTGGTTAAGGTGTCCTGACGCGGTACAGCGGAAACGGCCGGTGTCATGGTCCGCCCTTCACGTCCCTTTATAGGTCCCTTGGGGACCGCCGGGCCGGCGCAGGCGTGATGTGGATACGCCCCCCGGCTAGGCTGATCAAGGCTCCGGCCAGAGTCTGCTTCAAGATCGCACGGCCATTTGCGGGCGCACCGGGACCCGCGGTGGTTGGCTGGTTCATGGCCTGATCGAGCGCGGCCAGGAGGGTCTCGACCTTGCCGAGTTCCGCCGGCCCTTCGTGGCCGAAGGCATTAACGGCCCGCAGCAGCAGCCGCAGCCGGACCTCCTCCGGCAGGAGGGCAAAGGCTTTGGCGTCGAAGAAGGTTTGGGCCTCGAAGACGGTTTGGGCCTCGAAGCTGCGACCACCCGCCTGCGGCGCATCGCCGCGATCCCGCAAACGGAGGAAGCGCTCGGCGCCATCGACCAGCACCTCGACCGCCGCATTGGCGCGCGACAACCGCGTCGCGAGCCGCGCAAGGCTCCTGCTATCGCCGCCCTCGGCCGCGAGCTGCGGCAACAGCGCGCGCAGCCGCGGCCGGGTGAAGGCGGTGTCGCGGTTGGTGGGGTCGTCGGCGAAGGCGATTCTGGCCCGCTTGAGCGTCGCAATCAGCTGGGACTTCGGGACATCGAGCAGCGGACGCGCCAGCACGATGCCGTCGCGCTCCGTGAGGCGCGCCATCGCCGACAACCCGGCAAGGCCACTGCCGCGGAGCAGGCGCATCAGCAGGGTCTCGGCCTGATCGTCGCGGGTGTGGGCGGTCAGCACATGGCTCGCGCCCACCTTGCGTGCGGCCTCTGCGAGCAGACTGTAACGGGCGTCGCGCGCCGCTGCCGGCAATCCGGTCTTCGGCTTCGCTCCGCGCCAGCGCAGGGTCCGGTGCGTCAATCCGAGCCCGGTCGCCAACCGCTTGACCTCGCGCGCCTCACGCGCCGCTTCCGGACGCAGGCCGTGATCGACTGTGACGACGGTGAGAAGAGGGCCGCGTGCGAGGCCGCGCTGCCAGCGCGCGGCGAGCCACATCAGCGCGACCGAGTCGGGCCCGCCTGAGACCGCGAGCACGAGCGCCGGTGCGCTTTTGAGCCCGGCGAAGAGTTGCTTCGCCGCGCGCGCCGAGATTGGTGAATTGTCGTCGTCTGGCATGACGCTGCAATCGTCCGCGAATGGACCGACAGTTTAGCGCAACGCCATCCGCTTTGTCAGCGGATCAGCACTTCACCCGCTTCTGCTCGCGATCGACCGCAGCTTTGACGCCGGCGGAGGCGCGCGAATATTTGCGGCCGACCTCGCCGAAGGCGGCGCAGGCGGCTTCCTTCTCCTTCAGCGCGGCGAGCGACTGGCCGAGCCGCAGCAGGGCATCGGGCGCCTTGGCCGATTTGTCGTATTTGGTGGTGACGGCGAGGAAGGCTTCCGCGGAATCGCGATATTGCTGGCGCTGGAAGTAGCTCTCGCCGAGCCAGTATTGGGCGTCGCCGAGCAGCGGATCGCTTGGATATTTCTGCGCAAAATTCTTCATGGTCTGCTCGGCCAGCGCATAGTCCTTGCGCTGCATGTAGCCGATGCCGAGGTCGAACTCGTCGCGCGGCGTCGCCGAGGGCGGCAGGGTGGTCAGGCCGGTGCCCGCGGCCGGCCCCTGCTGGGCCGGCGGATAGCCGGGCTGTGCTGCCGGCGGCACGCCTTGCTGGTAGTGCGGGCTGGTGTTGGCAAGATCGAGCGGCTCGCCGGCGTTGCGCCCGCCGGGCGCGCCGGCTCCCGCCGGCATCGGCTGCTGTCCGCCGCCAAGGGCGCGCGGTGCGCCGGGAGCATTCGGGTTCTGGCTCGGGTCGAAGGAATCGCCGCGGCGGC
Source organism: Bradyrhizobium sp. OK095 (assembly GCF_900109945.1). Taxonomy (GTDB): domain Bacteria; phylum Pseudomonadota; class Alphaproteobacteria; order Rhizobiales; family Xanthobacteraceae; genus Bradyrhizobium. The sequence continues at coordinate 77,944 of NZ_FOBX01000018.1, read as the reverse complement.
GCGTGCCGGGGGCGCCGGGGGCCGGCTGCTCCTGAACGATCGGCGCGGGCGCGGCGATCTGCGGCTGCTCGTAATTCGGCTGCACGGCCTGCTGCTGCTGGCGATAAGGCGGCGCGACTTGTGCGGGCGGCATGGCGGCGGCATTGGGCTGGCCCTGTCCGGGCGCGGCTGGCGCCCCGCCTTCGAGCGCCCGCAGGCGGTCCTCGAGCTGGCGGTTGCGGTATTGCAGCTCTTCGTTCTGGCCGGTGAGCTGGCGCAGCTGGTTCTCCAGCCGCTCGATCCGCATCTCCGGATCATCGTCCGACTGCGCGAAGACCGGCGAGCAGAAAGAGAGCAGCGCGGCGATCGCCACGGTGCCGGTAAAGACCTTGGATCTGGATGACATCTTGCCCTGACGACGAAAGCGAAATGGTCTGCGACGGAACATTCGACGCGCCACACATTGAAAGGCACTACGCCAAAAATGTGACTGGCACCACGGGGTTTCGGTCACAGATCGCTGAAACGAAACCGGCGCCCGAGAGGGCGCCAGCATCATCGGTTTCAGAAGATGAACGGCACCTGACTGGACGTCAGGGACCTGACTGAAGCGTCAGGAGCTCGCGTTCAGTACGGTCACAGCACGACGGTTCTGCGACCAGCAGGAGATGTCGTTACAGACGGCCACCGGCCGCTCCTTGCCGTAGGAGATCGTGCGCATGCGGTTCGGATCGATGCCGCGCGAGGCCAGGAACGATTTCACCGACTGGGCGCGACGGGCGCCGAGCGCGATGTTGTATTCGCGGGTGCCGCGCTCGTCGGCGTGACCTTCGACAGTGAAGTTGTACTGGCGATAGTTCTGGAGCCACTGCGCCTGCTTCTCCAGGGTCACCATGGCTTGCGGGGTCAGGTCGGTCTGGTCGCTCTCGAAGAACACGCGGTCGCCCACGTTCACCACGAAATCCTGCTGGCTGCCCGGCGTCGCCGCGCTCCCATTGGCGTCCAGGGCTGCGTTCTGCTTGGCGCAGGCGCCCATCGACAGCGCGATGGCGACCACCGCGGCCAGCTTCAATCCCCGGAGGATACGCGTAGGATATTTCATTCCGGAGCCTCCACGCTCACGTTCGTCCACTGCTGTCCGGTCTACAGGGGGTTGGTTAAGCGAACGTTCCGTCAACCTTGACGGAACCTTGCCTCAGCCGGTCAAATGCCCCCAACACGCGAAAAGCAACCGTGATGGTTAATGGGTTGTAAATGTGGCGCGAGGGTGAAGGCAAGCCGCGTCAGCCGGCAAAAACGCTGGCTTTGCTTGAATTTTGGGCCCGAGACCGGAGAAGCCGAGAAGCCGCCTTGAGCGCGGCATGCGCGCCTCGATCAGGCGAGGGCGGCGTCCGCCACCAGCACCGGCCGCTGCGGGACCTGGCGCTGGCCACCGCGCCCGAACAGCATCCGCCGCTCGAAGGCGGTGGAGCGCATGATCGGATAGCGTTCGAACACCTTCTTGCGGAAGGTCGGGAAGTCAGCCGCCATCAGGCCGAACGGTTTGGTGAGACCCGGAACCAGCCGGGGCTCGGCGATGGTCTCGTGCAGGAACACCCGCTTGTAGAAGGCCTGATGCTCGGGACGCACGATCGCAAGGCCGAGATCGGCATTGAAATGCTCGCACGCCATGTAGGCGAGCCGGGTCGTCAGATAGGGCAATTCCGGAACCCGCTTGACCTGGTCGGGATCGGCGACGAAGCGGGTCGGATCGATCATGACCTCGCCGCTATCGAGCCGCGGCAGCAGGATTTCGGGGAAGACGTCGGCCGAGGTGGACTCGCGCCATTCGGAGGTCAGCACGCTGATGCGCACCGAGCTACAGAGCTGGCCACGGAGATAGACGCCGAAGGTCCAGGCGTTCGGCAGTTCGTCGTAGCGGTCGGTGACCCGGGCTTCCGGAGAGTCCTTGACGGCGCCTTCGCGCAGATAGGCGCGGTAGCGGAGATTGTAGATCTCCTCCTTCTCGGCGGCCGTTTCCGCAAGATGATAATCGACGTCGGTCAGGAGTTCCGCACCCCGTCCAACAGCCGAAATGATCGCTCTGGCTGAGGACTGCATTCCAACTCCTTAACTCACCACCGCTCACCACGCGCGCGAGGACAACTTCCGCGCGCGTGATGATTTATTAACAGCTTCTTAACAATGAAGCAAAGCAATCGAAGGGTTAGGGTTAACCTCCCGTAGGACTACGGTGCCCAGCAACAGACTGAAACGACAGGGAATTCCCGGTGATGCGCGTTAGGCGAAGGAGCGCGAGCCGACGACCTGGAGCAGGCTCTCGCCGCGCCGTCCATGCGAGGCGTTGAGCAGCTGGCGCATCCGCACGGCGGGCACCGGACGGCTGAACAGATAGCCCTGCGCCTCCGAGACGGTGCCGTCGGCGCTGATCAGCTCGAGCTGCTCGTTGGTCTCGATGCCCTCGACCACGACGGCCATGCCAAGGTCGGCCGACAGCCGCGCGACGCCGCGGAGCAGCGTCAGCGGCCGGTCGGTATCGATGCCCTCGAGGAAGGAGCGGTCGATCTTGACCTTCTGCATCGGGAAATTGTGCAGATAGCTGAGGCTCGAATAGCCGGTGCCGAAATCGTCCAGCGAGATGCGCACGCCGAGCGCATGCAACTGCGACAGGATGTCGTGGGTGAGCTGGGTGTTGCGCAGCAGCGAGGATTCGGTGATCTCGATCTCGAGGCGATGCGCCGGCAGGCCCGACACTTCGAGCGCGTAGCGGATTTCGCTGAGCACGTCGCGCTGGTGGAATTGCTGCGGCGAGAAGTTGACGGCGACGCTGACGCCGTCCGGCCACTTCATGCATTCCATGCAGGCGCGGCGCAGGATCCAGCGGCCGAGATCGACGATCAGGCCCATGTCCTCGGCGACCGGGATGATGTCGACCGGCGAGACCGTGCCGCGCACCGGATGATTCCAGCGCAGCAGCGCCTCGCAGGTGGTGATCTTGCCGGACTTTAGGTTGACCAGCGGCTGGTAGAACAGCTCGAACTCCTCGTTGGCGAGCGCCTTGCGCAGGTCGAGCTCGAGGATGCGGCGGGCCTCGACGGTCGCCGCCATCTCGTCGCGGAAGAAGCAGAAGGTGCCGCGGCCGTCGGCCTTGGCGCGGTACAGCGCCATGTCGGCGTTCTTGAGCAGCGTGTCGGCGCTGGCGCTGTCCGGCGAGGTCAGCGCGATGCCGACGCTGGCGCCGATCTCGACGAGGTGATTGTCGATGCGATAGCGCTCGCTCAGGCGTTCGACGATGCGGCGGGCGAGGCTCGCGGCATCCTCGGGCGCGCTGATGTTCTGCTGGAACACGACGAACTCGTCGCCGCCGAAGCGGGCGACGAAATCCTCAGGCCGCAGCATCTCGCGCAGGCGGTTGGCGACCGCGCACAAGAGCTGGTCGCCGCAGGGATGACCGAGCGTGTCGTTGACCTGCTTGAACTGGTCGAGATCGACGAACAGCAGCGCGGAGAGCCGTTCGGCATGGTGCGATTGCGCCAGCAGCCGCTCGATCTCGTCGCGGAACGAGACCCGGTTGGGCAGCGCCGTGAGCTCGTCATAGCGGGCGAGATGGCTGATGCGGGCTTCGGCGTTGGTGCGCTCGGTGATGTCTTCCAGCAGCAGCACGGTGCCGCCGCCGGTCATCGGCTGGAACGTCCAGGCCAGCGTGCGGCCGCGCGAGGCATCCGGATCGGCGGTGACGATCTCGCAGATCCGCGCATGCTCGATCTCGGCCAGAACCTGGTTGCCGCTCTCCGCCGAGAGTGAGCCTGCGGCGACGCAGGCCGAGACGATGTCGGCGGCGGTGGCGCCGCGCTTGACCAGATCCTCGGGCAGGTTCATCAGCTCGCCGAAGCGATGGTTCATCACCGCAAGGCGTCCATCGGCGCGAAACATGCACAAACCATGCGGCATGTTGTTGAGCGCGGTGTCGAACTGGCTCGCCAGCGCGGATTCGCGGAAGCTCGAGGTCAGCGCCTTGACGAAGATCGCATGCAGGCTGAGGTTGATGTTCTTCAGCCCGATGAAGAAGAACCCGAGCAGGATGGCGAGACCGATGTGATAGAGGCCGCCATGCAGCAGCAGCGCGAGTGACATCGGCCCGCAGGCGAGCGCGACGTGCCACTGGATCACCCGGGGCTGGCCGTAATTGCGGGCGGCGCCGCCGGCGGTATAGCCGATGCCGATGGCGACACAGAGCATGTCAGCCACCGGATCCTCGTTGTTGTAGATGACGACGAAGGCCCAAATGCCGAGCACCGCTGCATAGCTGAGCGCGCCGATCCAGTAGCGCGGCGCCAGATGCTTGGCCTCGTCGAATGACAGTGGCTGCGTTCGGTTTTCGTATCCGCGCATCTGAAAGGCACGGGCGGTGCCGATGGCGATCAGCATGAACGCGAGCGGCCACAGCCAGACATCGCCCGTCTTGAGCGCAGTCATGACCGCGGCCACGGCCGCGGAGGCCGAGCCCAAAAAGATCGCCCAGAAATTCTGAACCATAGAGTTGATGAGAGCGGCGTAGAGTATGGGCTCCAGCTCGTCTCGATCGCTCTGCTTCTGGTCGGCCAGCTGCATTGCTTGTTACGCGTCCTGTTTGGCGCGTACTTTTACCCAGACCAGATGAAGTCTTTCTGAGGGAACATCGTTAAAGTCGAGTTGTTTTTCGGCAATAGCGAACCTGTTTCCGCTGAAATATCAAGCAACTAGGCAAGCGTTGCCGGGCACAAGGTGAAGGAAACCTTGCTTTCCCAACCGAACCGGAAAAAATCGGCGCGATTTTTCGAAAACATCGCGCGTCCAAACGCGCGATTTATTGACCCGCCGTCGAGGACAACAGCGGCGACCATGCCGGGTCGGAGGCGAAGCCCGGCGTCGGCACCTTGAGCTCGTTGCGGCCGGAGATGTCGACGGAGAACAGCGACGGTCCACCACTGCCGCCGGGATCGCGGAAGAACATCAGCACGCGGCCGTTCGGCGAGAAGGTCGGGCCTTCATTGTGATAGCCGGAGGTCAGCAGCCGCTCGCCGGAGCCGTCCGGCTTCATGACGCCGATCGAAAACTGCCCGCCGCCCTGCCTGGTGAAAGCGATGTAGTCGCCGCGCGGCGACCACACCGGCGTCGAATAGCTGGCGTTGGTGTCGTCCTTGGAGAAGGAGATGCGCTGCGCCTGTCCGCCGCCCGCCGCCATCACATAGATCTGCGACCTGCCGCCGCGATCGGATTCGAAGCAGATTCGGGTGCCATCCGGCGAGTAGGACGGAGACGTGTCGATCGCCGGCGTGTCGGTGAGGCGCGTGGTCGAGCGCGAGCGCAGATCCATCACGAACAGATTGGAATTGCCGCCCTGCTGCAGACTCATGATGACACGCTGGCCGTCCGGCGAGAAGCGCGGCGCAAAAGTCATGCCGGGGAAGTTGCCGACGATCTCGCGCTGGCCGGTCTCGATGTTGAACAGATAGACCTTCGGATCGCCCTGCCCGAACTCCATGTAGGTGATCTCTTGCGAGTTCGGCGAGAAGCGCGGCGTCAGCACGAGGTCGGCGCCGCGGGTCAGATAGCGCACATTGGCGCCGTCCTGGTCCATCATCGCGAGCTTCTTGACGCGGCGTTCCTTCGGCCCGGTCTCGTCGACGAACACGACGCGGCTGTCGAAATAGCCTTTCTCGCCGGTCAACTTCTCATAGATCTGGTCGGAGATAATGTGGGCGATGCGACGCCAATATTCCGGCGAGGTGAAATATTGCTGTCCCGCCAGCTGCTGGCCGGTGACCACGTCCCACAGGCGGAATTCGGCCTTGAGGCGGCCGTCCTGCTGCCGCGTCATGCGGCCGGTGACGAGGGCCTGCGCGTTGAGGGTCTTCCAGTTCTCGAATTGCGGCGCGACGTCGATGTTGCTGATGCGCTCGATGAAAGCGGCCTGGTCGACCGGGGCAAACAGGCCCGACCGCTTCAGATTGTTGGTGATGACCTGGGTGACGCCGTTGCTGACGTCGCCGTCGGCGGACGAGCCCGGCACGAAGTTAGTGATCGCGATCGGGATCGGACGAAACTCGGTGGGGTCGAGGCGAATTCGTCCCTGGGCGAAGCTGCTTCCGCTCCCGAGCATCGCGAGCGTCGATCCCGTCAGGGTCATGAAGCGGCGGCGGTTCATCGATCGGGCGTCATTCATCGCAAAATTCTTTTGTCCGGATGTCACAACATGTCTTTCAGGCCGAAAGTCATTTCGATCTTCTTCCAGCCTTCATATTGCTGCTTGGGCATGAACGAATAGACCTGACATTGCACGATGGCGCGCTTGGCGCTTTCGGCCACGGCCTGGGCAATCGACTTGGATGGCCCTCGCACCTCGACGATAACAGGCTCGGACGCAAGCGAGCCGTCAATCTTCATCGGGATATCGATGTCGGCTTCGTATTGATCGGCGTCCTGCCCGTTATAGGTGGGCGTGAAGCAGCGCCGGACCGCACTCGTGAACGCGCCCCGCCACGTCGCGACGTTGTTGGAGGCCGCCCCCGACGTCGACCCCAGCGAGGCCGACGCATTCAGTGCCGCGCCGCCGAGCTCGTGCCGGGTCGGATCTCTCTTGTCGAGGTTGCGCTGAATCTGCGCAGGATCGAACGAGCGCTCCTTTGGCTTCGGCTGCTGCTGCGGCTGCACCGCGGCAACCTTCTGCTCCACAGGCTTGGGCGGCGGCTTCTTGGTCTCCAGCTTCTTCTGGAGCTCGGCGATCGGATCTTCCTTGGCCGGGTCAGGCTTCTTTTCCTGCGGCTTCGGTTCTTCCTTGGGCTTTGCCTCGGCCACCGGCTTCGGCGGCTCGGGCTTCTTCTCGACCGGCTTCTCGACGGGTTTCGGCGGCGGCTCGGGCGTCGAGTTGGTCTTGATCAGCTCTTTCTTCTCGGTGACCTTGCCGACGGCGTCTTCCTCGGGCTTGGCTTCCGCGATCTTCTCGACCTTGGGCTTCGGCTCTTTCTTGTCGCCGGTCTTCTGCCCCGACATCATCTGCGCGAGCTGATCGGTGGAGATGATGTCGACCGGAAGTGACTCTTCTGCCGGCACGAAAGCCCTACTGCTAAAGGTGAACAACCCCCATCCAAGCACGAGGACGTGGAGAGCAATCGACGCAACCAGTGTCTTGTCGACGTTCACCTTCACCGGTCTATCCCTGATCCGCCTCGGTGACGAGCGCCAGCTTCTTGAAGCCCGCGCCCGACAGCAGGCCCATGACCTTGGCCACCGTGCCGTAATCCGCCTTCTTGTCGGCGCGCAGATAGATGCGCTCCTCGAGCCCGCCACGCGCGTCCGTGATCGCCTTCAGCTTCGGGATCAGCTCGTTGATCGCGATCTCGGCGTCGGCGATGAACACCTTGCCCTTGATGTCGACGGACATCTGGATCGGCTTCTGGTCGTTTTGCTCGAGGCTCTTGGCCTGGGTCTGCGGCAGGTCGAGCGGCACGCCGACGGTGAGCAGCGGCGCCGACACCATGAAGATGATGAGCAGCACCAGCATCACGTCGACCATCGGCGTGACGTTGATCTCGGCCATGACCGGCTTGCGCCGGCTGCGGCGCCCGCCGCCTCCGGACGAACTGGCTGCGTTCATGCCCATGGTCTGGTGCCCAAATTGCCCTTCACACTATACATGCCGTCCGTCAGGCCCGCTCGTCGATCTGGCGGGACAGGATGGCTGAAAATTCATCGGCGAAGCCTTCGAGCCGCTGGGCCTGCCGGTTCACCTCGGACGTGAACTTATTATAGAAAATAGTGGCGGGAATGGCGGCGATAAGGCCGACGGCGGTCGCAAACAGCGCTTCCGCGATACCCGGCGCCACCACCGCCAGAGAGGTATTTTTCGACGCCGCGATCGACTGGAAGCTCGACATGATGCCCCAGACCGTGCCGAACAGGCCGACGAAGGGGCCGGCTGAGCCGACAGTGGCAAGCACCAGCAGCCGGCGTTCGAGCCGCTCGATCTCGCGCGAAATCGAGACGTTCATCACCTTGTCGATGCGCATCTGAAGACCGGCGACCGAACGGGCCTGGTTCTCGAACGAACGCTTCCACTCGCGCATCGCGGCCACGAAACACGCTGCCATCGAGTGCGTCGGCTTGGCCGAGAGGGTGCGATAGAGCTCCTCGATCGACTCGCCGGACCAGAACGCCTGCTCAAAACGGTCCATCGAGCGGCGGGTGCGGGCAAACAGAAAGATCTTGTCGATGGCAATCGCCCAAACCCAGACCGAGCAGGACAGAAGTCCCAGCATCACCGCTTTCACGATCCAGTGAGCCTGCCAGAACAGCGCGATCAGCGACACGTCCGCGGAAGCAGCAACCGGGAGGGCTGACTGAGCCATTTCGGCCGGATTCATAAGCAGTATCCTCTCAAGGCGATCGTTATCTCATGTCCCGGCAAGCGAAATGGCCGCCGGTTCCCCAATGGCCACGCCAGAACCGGGCGCAGCCGGCAAGCCCGCTCAAAGCCTTGTCTTTCTGAGGTGCAGGGCTCGTCCAAAAGCCGGTCGCCTGCATTCCCTGCCAAGATGTCAAAACTATGGGCCTCGACGACAGCTCCGGGCGCGATTGTCCGGGATTACCAGAGCCCGCCGATGGTTAATGCTGGGTTACCAGGGGCGAATTTGGCTGCGGGAAAGGGTGGCAGACCAGGGGGATGGGGGCGGCGATGGCGAGGCAGGATGTCGCGTGGCGGTGCCGGCTGGGGCTGCGGCCTGCTACGGGCGAGGTCGGTTCCCTCCCCCCCTTGCAGGGCCGCAGGCCCGTCATCCCTGAGGCGTGAGCCCCGCGACGCGACTGCGTCGCTGGGCGAGCCCCGAAGGATGAGCGGCCCCGATGCAGCCGGGCCGCCGCCCTTCGAGGGCCGCTGAAGAGGCGGCTTCGCCGTTGCGTAGGGGTGACGGGGAGAGGTCGCTTCGCTGCCCCTCACCACTTCTCCTTCGACGTCCGCACGTCCAGCTCGAACGACCAGGCGCGTTCGGGCTGGCGGTAGAGGAAGGCGAAGGCATCGACGATGCCCTCGATGTCGATCAGGCTGTCCTCGCGTCCCGCAGCATCCGGAAAGCGCGAAAATATCTTGTCGCCTGCGATCGCGCCGTCGACCACGACGTGGCCGACATGGATGCCGTCGCTCGCATATTCCTTGGCCATAGCCTGGGCCAGCGTGCGCAGGCCCGCTTTTGACGAGTTGAAGGCGCCGTAGCCGGAGCGCCCGCGCAGCGAGGCACTGGCGCCGGTGAAGAGCAGCGTTCCCGTCTTCTTCGGCACCATGCGGCGCACCGCCTCGCGGCCGAACAGGAAGCCGCCGAAGCAGACGACGCGCCAGGCCTGCTCGAAATAGTCGGCCTCCATCTCGATGATTTTGCCGGGCGTGTTGTTGCCGGCGTTGTAGACGGCGAGGTCGAGATTTTCACCGGCGGCATCGAACAGCGCGGCGATGTCACTCTCGCTCGTCGCGTCGGCGACGAAGGGCACGGCCGTCCCGCCAGCCTTCGTGATGTCGTCTGCAACGGCCTGCAACGCGGACAGTGTCCGGCCCGCGACGATCACCTTGAGTCCGTCGGCCGCAAAGCGTTTGCAGAGCCGGGCTCCGAGCCCGCGGTCCGGGCCGACGCCGATCACGATTGCTGTCTTCATTGCAACTCTCCAAGAGATTGATGAGGGTCAGGCCACTGGTTCGGGGCAATTGGTCAATCGCGCGGGGTTGCCGACCGCGGTGCAGCCGCCGGGCACATCGCTGGTCACGACCGTGTCCGCACCGATCTTCGCGAAATCGCCGATGCTGATGTCGCCGAGGATGGTTGCACCGCTGCCGATGAAGACATTGCTGCCGATGCGTGGCGAGCGCGCCGGCAGTTCGCCACGACGGCCGATACTGACGTTCTGGAGGATGGTGACGTCGTCGCCGATCACCACATTGGCGCCGATCACGATGCCGGTGGCATGGTCGAGATAGACGGACGAGCCGATGCGTGCTGCCGGATGAATGCTGACTTGCAGGAGGTTCGACGCCTCGTTCTGGAACAGCAGCGCGGCATCGCGATGGTCACGGCACCAGAGCCAGTTCGAGACGCGCCAAGCCTGCAGCGCGACATAGCCCTTGTAATGCAGCAGTGGCGGCAACAGGTCGCCGATGGCGGGATCGCGGCGCGCAATGGCCCGCAGGTCCTGGCCGGCCACTTCGATCAGGTCCGGCTCGCCGTGAAAGGCCTCGCGGGAGAAGGACGTGAAGCGCGCGCGCTCGGTGGCGCCGCTGCCGAGCCGCTGCCCGATCAGATCGGCCAGCGCAGCGGCAAAATCGTCATGCGCGAGAATGGCGCTCGCAACGGCCTTGCCGAACACGGGATCGGCAGCCGCCGCGCGCTGCGCCTCGCTGCGGATCGTCTGCCAGAGGCCGTCGCTCGCCGTGATCGCAGCTTCCGCCATTGTCGCCTCCGCGCGGCCCAGCGCCTGCCATGGCGAATATAGGCGGTCCGGATCGGGGCGCCAGTCACGCCGCCGGGACGCGATTGCTTTGGCTATCGAGACCGGGCCGGGCCCGCTTGCGCAGGCTGAGCGCATAAAGCCAGCCGCCCGCCGCGACGAGGGCGGGCAGGACGAAGAGCGCGAAGTCGCGGAGCATGATCATGGTTCGATGCTCCGCTTCGCAAAACTGATCGCACGGCCGAGTGCGAGCCAGGCGAACCAATAGAGATACAGGCTCAGGAAGAGCTTCCAGGACTCGCCGACCTGCCAGTGCGGATAGAGTTCAACTTCCGTCGGCCATTTATTGAGAAAAGCGATCGCCGTGGGAATTAGGCCGCCGAACCGTCCGAACAGCGCCGTCGTGCGCTCGAGCAGCGCGATGCGACGACTGATCTCCCTGCGTTCGGCGTCGGTCATGGTCGGACCCGTCAGCGCGCGGCAGGCGCGCTCAGGACTTAGTCGGGGCTCGCCTGGATCGGGTTCTATGGGACCCCCAAAACCAAACCGCCCGCCTGCGTGTTGCGCAAGCGGGCGGCTCGGGGCCATCAGGACTTTGGGGGCGCACGCCTGAAGGCTTTGAGATGTGGCCTCAGATCAGCCTCGTCAGATCAGCCTTGCGGCTGGTCGGTCGGCGGCGGGGTCGGACGCGTCTTGTGCTGGGCCATGAACTGGTCGAACTCGGCCTTGTCCTTGGCGTGGCGCAGACGATCGAGGAAGTTCTTGAACTCGACCTGCTCCTCCTCGAGCCGCTGCAGCGTCTCGGTGCGGTATTCGTCGAAGGCACGGTTGCCTGAGGACGGCGGGCCGAAGCCAAAGCCGAAGCCATGGCGCTCCATTCGGCCGCGCATGCGGTCCATCTTGTACTGCATCCGCTCCATCTTGTTCTGCCAGCGATCCTGGCCGCTCCAGCACGACATTCTTCTGCTCCCGAGTGTGAAAAAGAGAAGGGCAAGTCCGACCGGCCACCAGATGATGAAGCCGAGGATGGTCACGGCGATCCAGCCGGGATGCCATGGCGTATCGAGCATGCGAGGACGCTCGTAGTGTTGGTTTTGGTCCGAAGAACCGCGCCATCGATTGACATCAGCGGTGTAGGCCATTTCCATCTCCATCACGGCACCAGCGCCGTTGTGAATGTAAATAACATTCACATAGCTAAATCATCCCGCGATTTTGTCAAGCTGGCGGCCTGACAGGTCGGCAGGATTATTTGCGCAATTTTATTTCGGCTTGCCCCAAGGACCACCCGGATTGCCACCGGGAGGCACGCCAGAACCGGAGGATGCCTCCGGTGGCACGGGCGGAGGCTCGGCGCTTTTCGCAGGCGGACCGCGGTCGGTCGGGAAGCCGAGTCCGCGCAGATAAATCAGCACCTCGGCTTCGAGCAACTCGTCGGGCGACATCGGCAGTTTTCGGCGCGCGGCATCGCCGCGCGAGAACAGCGAGGCGACGCCATGCGCCATCGACCAGATGTGCAGCGCCATCATCATGGCGGGTGGCCGAGGCGCGCCCGGAGGCGCGAGCGCCGCAAGTCGCTCGGCGGCGGCGCGAATGACGTTAAAGGCGCGCTCGCTGGCGGCCTGCAGCGCCGGATTGGCATCGACCGGCAGACCGGATTCGAACATTGCGTTGTAGAAAGCCGGCTCCTCGCGGGCGAAGGCGAGATAGGCCCTGCCGACACGCTCGAACGCGGTGACCGTGTCGGGCCGCCCGTCGTCCCAGGCTGCGGTCAGCCGCGCCTCGAACTGCTCGAAACCGCGCTGGGCGATCGAGGACAACAGCTCGTCGCGGTCGCGGAAATGCCGGTAAGGCGCGGCAGCACTGACGCCGGCCATGCGCGCGGCATCGGCGAAGGTGAAGCCGGCCGCGCCCTTCTCGGCGATCAGCCCGAGGGCGGCCTGCAACAGGGCTTCCTTCAGATTGCCGTGGTGATAGCCGCGCTCGGCGCGGCGCTCTTCCTTGCGCCAGCTCATGTGAACGAGCTTTACATGAGCCGGGCGTGAAGGTCACTAGCGGGAATCGGGCGTGATTAACCCTGTACTTCCATGGGTCCTGCCGGGCCGATGCGTCAGCATCGAGCCCGGAAACGACCTCCGTGGGGGCTAAAGCTGCGGAATCGGCAGCACGGGCATCACCTCGATCGCCTCGCCCGGAAAGATCGCAAAGTGCGGATGGTTCTCGAACAGTTTTGCGGCTTCCTCCTGCGAGGCAGCCCGTACCACCGTGAAACCGGTCAGCGCATTGCTGATCTCGGTGATGCCTTTCCCGTCGATCCTGCGGGTCTTGCCGAGCGGGCCGCCCATCTCGACGATGACGGCCTTGTGCGTCTCGACCCAGCCGTGCCAGGCGGCCATGCCCTCACGCTCCCTGGCCTTCCGTTCGGCCTCGGGCATCGCGTGCCATGCCTTCATCTTTTCGCCGCTCATGCTGCCGAGATAGACGGCGAGGAATTTGTGTTCGGTGCTCATCGGTTCTCTCCCTTGTTGATAGATTGACGACGTCAGCGATTTGATCGCAAGCGCTGGACTATTTTTTCAGGACGTCGAAGCCTGCGGCGGCGGCCTGAACTTCCGGCGAAAAGTCGGACATTTCCTGCACCTGCCTGATCTCGATGACTTCATTGGCGGAGGCCGGGCATCGCTTCGCCCAGGCGATCGCTTCCGCACGCGAGTCCACCTCGATCATCCAGTAGCCGCCCAGAACTTCCTTGGATTCGGCGAAGGGACCGTCGGTGACGACGGGCGTGCCGGTCGCAAACGAGATGCGCGCGCCCATCGAGGGCGGGTGCAGGCCGTCGAGCGTAATCAGGACGCCGGCATCCTTCAGCGCCTCGTTGTAGCGCATCATCGCGGCAACGCGTTCGGGATCGAGTTGGACGTCCGGCGGCGCGGTCTCGTAGCCGAGCGGGATCATCAGCATCATGAATCGCATGAGGGCTCCTCGTACTCTCGCCATTCCAGGGCGCTACGGCGCAGGCCCAACCGACCCGCGCTCCCCTTCAAGACGAACGCCCTTTTATGGAACCGACACGGCGGCGAAAATTATTCTGGAGGTCATTGCGCATCGCGAACTCGGCTGCGGAGGACGCGGATCCTTCCGCATCATGCGAAAAATAATTCCAATGCGGTTCCGTACAAATACGGCCCGTCTATGAATTCCGCCGTGCATATGAATCGAGAACGCTTGCGCGCTGAGGAACATGGCCCGCGCACGTGAAACTACGGAACGAATGCCGATCCGTGCAAGAATTTACAGTTGCTCAAGAACGACATGCAACTTTTCAGCCCAGAAGAAACGTTACGGCAATCCTGCCGATTCGTTTCAAAGGCATTGCGGAGCTTACGTGTTCAATTTCCAGAGCAAGAAAGTCAGGCACGCGGTCGCGGAGGTCGAGGCGCTCGACCGTTCGCAGGCGGTGATCGAATTCGGCCTCGACGGCACCATCCTCGATGCCAATGAGAACCTGCTCGAGATGAGCGGCTATTCGCTCGCGGAGATCAAGGGCAAGCATCACAGCATCTTCGTCAGCCCGGCCGAGCGCGACAGCGCCCGCTATCGCGACTTCTGGGCCAGTTTGAATCGCGGTGAATTCCAGACCACGCAATACAGGCGCTACGGCAAGAACGGCAAGGAACTCTGGGTCCACGCCTCCTACGCGCCGCTGCTCGACGAAAACGGCAAGGTGGTCTCCTTCATCAAGTTCGCCACCGACATCACGGCCTACAAGATGAGGAGCCTGGAGGAAGCGGGCAAGCTCGCCGCGATCAGCCGTGCGCAGGCCGTGATCGAGTTCAACATGGACGGCACCATCGTCACCGCCAACGAGAATTTCCTGAACGCCATGGGCTACTCGCTCGACGAGATCCAGGGCAAGCACCACAGCATGTTCGTGACGCCGGAGGATCGTGCCGGCGCGGCCTATGCCGATTTCTGGGCGCGGCTGAACCGCGGCCAGTTCGAGGCCGCCGAATACAAGCGGCTCGGCAAGGGAGCTAAGGAAATCTGGATTCTGGCGACCTATAACCCGATCCTCGACGAGATGGGCCGGCCGATGAAGGTGGTGAAGTTCGCGACCGACGTCACCGCGCAGAAGATGAAGACGGCCGACAGCGACGGCCAGCTCGCCGCGATCCAGAAGTCGCAGGCGGTGATCGAGTTCAACATGGACGGCACGATCCGCACCGCCAACGCGAATTTCCTGGGGGCGATGGGTTATTCGCTGGCCGAGATCAAGGGCCAGCACCACTCGATGTTCGTCGAGCCGAACGAGAAGAATTCGGCCGGCTACCGCCAGTTCTGGGAGACGCTCAACCGCGGCGAATACCAAGCCGCCGAATACAAGCGGATCGCCAAGGGCGGCCGCGAGATCTGGATCCAGGCGTCCTATAACCCGATCTTCGACCTCAACGGAAAACCCTACAAGGTGGTGAAATACGCCACCGACATCACCGCGCAGGCGATCGGACGCAAGAAGGCCGACAATGCACGCGGGCTGATCGAGGCGGTCGCGGCCGGCAGCGAGGAAATGAGCGCCTCGATCCGCGAGATCTCCGAGACCATGGCGAAGTCGCGCGAGAATTCCAAGGTCGCGACCACAAGGGTCGACGCCGCCGACGGCCAGGCACAGAGGCTGAACGCGGCTGCGCAGGCCATGACCGGCATTGTCGAGATGATCGCCGGCATCACCAGCCAGATCAACCTGCTCGCGCTCAACGCCACGATCGAATCGGCGCGTGCGGGCGAAGCCGGCCGCGGCTTCGCGGTGGTGGCGTCCGAGGTGAAGAACCTCGCCAACCAGGCCAAGCAGGCGACCGACACGATCACGTCCGAAATCGACGCGCTGAACACCATCTCCGGTGACGTCGCGAGCTCCCTGACCGCGATCAAGGTCGCAATCGCCGGCGTCAACGAGTTCATCGCCTCCACCGCCGCCGCGGTCGAGGAGCAGAGCGCCGTGACGGCGGACATGTCGGCCAACATGCAGCGTGCCGTGGCGGAGCTGTCGTAGGCTCTCGCTCTCTCACTATCCCCGTCGCCCTTCGAGGGCCGCTCAGAAGCGGCCACCTCAGGGTGACGGAGATAGACTGTCGGTCCCCCTTCTTGCAGGAACAAAAGCGACGTAAAAGGGCGATGGTCGCCGCCCATGCGGCTCACCTTTTCGATTCAAGGACAGATCAGCCCATGCCCGCCTCCCCGCAAAAAGTCGCCCTCGTCACCGGAGCCGCACGTGGCATCGGGCTTGCGACCGCGAAGAAGTTTCTGGCCGAGGGCTGGCGGGTGGCGCTGCTCGACATCGAGGGGGAATTGCTCGGCCGCGCGGTCGCCGAGATCGGCCAGGACAAGACGACGCTGGCGCTGACCTGCGATGTCTCGGACACGGACGCGGTTGCTGCCGCGATGAAAGCGGTCGAGCAGCGCTTCGGCCGGCTGGATGCGCTCGTCAACAATGCCGGCATTGCCGTGTTCGCGCCGCTGATGGAGACGTCGGAGACCGACTGGCGCCGCGTGCTCGAGGTCAACCTCACCGGCCCGTTCCTCTGCACCAGGGCCGCGGTGCCCTTGATGCGCGAGGCCGATGGCGGCGCCATCGTCAACATCACCTCGATCTCGGCCGTGCGCGCCTCGACGCTGCGCTCGGCCTACGGCACCAGCAAGGCGGGCCTAGCGCACCTGACAAAACAGCTCGCGGTCGAGCTCGCCTCGCTCAACATCCGCGTCAACGCGGTCGCGCCCGGGCCGGTCGACACCGCGATGGCCAAGCAGGTTCACACCAAGGAGATCCGCGCCGACTATCACGACGCCATTCCGCTCAACCGCTACGGCCTGGAAGAAGAGCTCGCGGATGCGGTCTATTTCCTGTGCTCGGAACGATCGAGCTACATCACCGGTCAAATTTTGGCCGTCGATGGCGGCTTCGATGCGGCCGGCATCGGCCTGCCGACGCTGCGCGGGCAAAGGCGGAACGGGTAGGCACGGGATTTGTAGCTACGGCACCGCATTCGTGGAGGCTTCATGCGCATCACCCTCCTCAAAGCGCTGATGCTCTCATCCGCCCTGCTCGCTTCCGCGCCCGCCGCGGCCGAGATCCGCATCATCCAGTCACCGGGCGGACAGGTCGGGCCGTTCCTCGACCTGTTCGAGAAGGTGCGCGAGAGCGGCGAGCGCGTGGTGATCGACGGTCCCTGCCTGTCGGCCTGCACGCTGGTGCTGAGCATCGTGCCGGGCGAGCGCATCTGCGTGACGAAACGCGCCGTGCTCGGCTTCCATGCCGCGCGTTCGATCGACCGTCGCGGGCGCTTCTCAGCCGAGCCGGAAGCCTCCGAAGCGGTGCTCCAGGCCTATCCCGGTCCGGTGCGCGACTGGATCAGCCGCCGCGGCGGTCTCACCTCGCGACTGCTGGTCTTGAAGGGGCGCGACCTCGCCGCGATCTATCCGCGCTGCCGGTGACGCCGAGGACGCGCAGGCGCGGTTTGACCATGATCAATCCTCTCCTGTCCGGCGATTAGGCAGTTTTGCAAAATTCCGACTGTCCGGACACGAAATCCGCTCAACCGCTTTGCAATGCCTGCACAATTTACGCGGTTTCCAGCTTTTCCCTGCGGTCTATGATGGTGATGGCCGGACTGAGGCTGCGTCACAAACTCAGCAATGGTCACAGGCTATGATGGTCTCGCTTTTTCAAGATTGCTCATTTTCAAACGGGGCGCACGCCATGCTGCCCATCGATTTTCGCTACCGCCTGTCGGATCAGGGACGGATCGTCCTCGGTCCGCTGAGCTCCGAGGAAACCGTCGAGTTCGAGTTATTGTCGCAGCGTGACCGCGAGGGCCTGATGGACCTGCCGTCCGAGCTGCGGCTGCTCGAGCTCTATGTGAAGTATGTCGGTTGCAGCGCCGAGGCTCCGCTTGCGCCGTCCGGGCCCGCCCGCGACATCGAGCCGCCGCGACCGAGGAGACCGCGGCCACCGCGAACCCCGCGGGCCAGCAACTACATCGTTTCGATGATCGTGATCGCGAGCGTCAGCTTCACGCTCATCGCATTGCTCGTGAGCTAGCAGGCAAGCAAAGCGCGCCGGCGAAATTGCGCTGGTCGCGCGCCTCAATGGTTCTAGTAGAACCTCTGGATCATCTGCGCCAATTCCATGCTCGCGCAGATGAGCATACCCCAAAGTGCAAAGTTGATCTGTAGCGCCGCTGCCATCGGTCGCTCCCCTTCCAAGTCACGCCCGCCCCAGTGTGTAAAATTTATGAATGAATAATTAGCGATTCTGGCGCGCGGTTCACAGCCTAATATTGCGCCAGTTGTTGTGCGATGCGATCCTTACATTTCCACGAAGAGGCCTCACTGCTCTCGCAATGTCACACGAGAGTATGATTCCATATTCGGCCATGCCGGCCACCCTGTTTCCCTTAAGTTCCATTTTACCGGTGCGATGCAAGGCTTGTGCAGTGCAAGGCTTTTGCGACGTGAAGGCTTGCCACGCGGATTTCGCGTGTCGCGTACCGCACTTGGGGTCTGATATCTTGGGGTCCGGCATCATGCGACACAGCCTCGTCTTGCTCACTTTTTGCGCAGCGCTCATGGGATGCGCGGGCGCGCCGGCGCAGGAGCGTCGTCCGATCGGATGGGACGGCCTGGGCCAGAACCCGAACCGGCCTGTTGTCACAAAGCGGCGCGCGACCGATCACGCACCTGCTGTGAGCGACCCCAATCAGGAGCGAGAAAGAGTGCTGGGCACCTTGCGCCCCTACTCGGAGGCGTGGTGGGCGGTCCACGACGAGATCGAAGCGGAGAACGACAGGCAGCTCGGCACGAAGCTCGTGATCTGCCCACGCTGCGTTCAGGCGCCCCCATCGAGCGAAGACGTGACCGGATCAATCCGTTGAGCGAGCAACCGGCCGATCCGGCCATGACGTGACGATACGATATGCGGCGATCCGATGCGTGTCAGGCGACCTCGCCTGTCACATTCCCTCCGCCGGGCAGTTCACCATCCAGGGAATGCCGAACTTGTCGACGCACATGCCAAAGCCCTTGGCCCAGAAGGTCTTGCTGAATGGCATCGTGACGGTGCCGCCGTCGGCAAGCGCGTTGAACTTGCGCTCGCCGTCTGTGGGGTCCGTGACCGTGACCGAGACCGCAAAGCCCTGCGGCTTGTTAAAGTGCTCACCCGGTACGTCGGAGGCCATCAGCACGGTGCCGTCAGGCAGCGACATCCGTGCGTGCATGATCGTCTTCTCGCGGCCGGGCGCGGCCGGCATGTCCGGCGGCGCGTCCGATGACCGCATCATCGCATCGATCTTGCCGCCGAGAGTCCTGGCGTAGAAGTTGAACGCCGCTTCGCAGCTGTCCTGATAAAACAGATAGGGATTGAGCATCGTTTCTCTCCTTTGGTTTGCTTGCGCCACCGGGGCGTTACTTCTCGGTGAGCTTCTTCAGGCTGACGAGGCCTGCCTCAAAGTCCTTGCCGATCATGGTGTCCATGTTGATGAAGACCTGCATCACCTTGGACATGAACGGGGCCGGACCGTACATCGCCCATGTCACCAGTGTGGCATCGCCTTGCGGCACAAAGGTGAACTCGGCGGTGTTGTGGCCCTCGAACGGACGCTCGAAATCGAGCTTGATGCGCAGTTTTGACGACGCATTCGCCTCGAGGATCTCCATGTGGCCGGCGCCGACATTGTCGTTGCCGTCCCACGCATAGGTCGCGCCCTTGCCTGCCGCGGCTCCGCCAAAGGTCCGCTTCATGGCGGGATCGCGGTTCTCATAGGCCGACCAGTTGGTCCAGAAGTGGAAATCGGAAACGAGCGGATAGACCGCATTGGCGGGCGCCTTCAGCGCCAGGGAGCGCTCGACGCGGAACGTGTCGGGTTTTGTCAATGCAAAGACGAGGATGCCCGCGATTCCGACCGCGAGCGCGATGGCGAGGAGGGCAATGGCTTTCAGCATCAGGGACTCCTTGGATACGGGCATAGGACGAAGGAGGCGGGCTGGGGCCGACAATCGCAAACGCAATTATTTTGCGTCACTTCGCCTTCGCGCCCTGCCGGGCGCCGCCGCCCTTCGGCTGGCTGTCCCGGATCAGCCGATCGATGTGCATGCGGATGTGGGCGGCTTCGGCCGAAGTGTTGGCGAGCGCGATGGCGCGGTCGAAGGCGATGCGGGCTTCGTCGTTGCGGCCGAGCTGCATCAGGAAGGCGCCGCGCACGCCGTAGAAATGGAAGTAGTTGGCAAGCTTCGGTGCCAGCGGCTCGATCAAATCGAGCGCGGCCTGCGGCCCGCGCACCTTGGACACCGCGACCGCGCGGTTGAGCGTCACCACCGGCGAGGGCTGCACCAGCTCCAGCGCACCGTAGAGCAGGTCGATCTGGGCCCAGTCGGTCTCCTCCGGCGTCGCGGCGCGCGCATGCAGCGCTGCGATCGCGGCCTGGATCTGATAAGGGCCGCCGCGGCGGTGGCGCATCGCCTTGTCGATCAGCGCCAGGCCCTCCGCGATCATGGTGCCGTTCCACAAGGAACGGTCCTGGTCGTCCAGCAGGATCAGCGTGCCGTCTTCGGCAAACCGCGCGGCGCTGCGGGCATGCTGCAGCAGGATCAGCGCCGTGAGCCCCATGATCTCCGGCTCGCTCTGGAACAGCCTCAGCAGCAACCGCGCCAGCCGGATCGCTTCCTCGCAAAGCGGCTTCCTGATCTCGGCGGTGTCGCCGCTCGCGGAATAGCCTTCGTTGAAGATCAAGTAGATGATCGCGGCGACGCCGGCGAGCCGCTCGGAGCGTTCGATCGCGCCGGGAGTTTCGAACGGCGTCCCGGCCTCGGCAACCTTCGCCTTGGCGCGGGTGATGCGCTGCTCCATCGCGGCGTCCGACACAAGGAAGGCGCGTGCGATCTGCTTCACCGTCAACCCCGAGACGATGCGCAGCGCCAGCGCGATCTGCTGCGTCGCCGGCAGTTGCGGATGGCAGCAGATGAACATCAGCCGCAAAATATCGTCGCGATAATGCGAGCCGTCGAGCCGCTCGGCGAGCTTGCTTTCGGCGTCGTCGAGATCGGAGATCACCTGATCGTCCTCAGGCAGCGGCTGCTGCTTGCGGGTGCGGCGGACCTCGTCGATGGCGACATTGCGGCCGACCATGATCAGCCAGGCCGCGGGATCGCGCGGTGGTCCGTTCTGCGGCCAGGTTTTGAGCGCGCGCAGGCAGGCGTTCTGAAAAGCCTCCTCGGCGGTATCGAGATCGCGGAAATAGCGCAAGAGCGCACCCACCGCCTGAGGTCGCGCCGAGATCAGCGCGGTCTCGATCCAGGCGGTATCGGCTTCGCTCACGTCAGATTCCCTCCGGGCCTGAACACGCCCACGGGGCGCACCTCATAGGCGCCGCCGGGATTGGCCGAGCCGAGGTCGCGCGCGACGTCGAGCGCCTCATCGAGATTGTTGCAGTCGACGATGTAGAAGCCGAGCAACTGCTCCTTGGTCTCGGCATAGGGGCCGTCGAGCACCAGCGGTGGGTCTTCCTTGCGCAGCGTCGCTGCGGACGTGGTCGGCAACAGCCGCGCCACCGGCCCGAGCCGGCCCTGCTGCGTGAGCTTCTCCTGCACCACGGCGAGCTTCTTCATCACGGCTTCGTCCTGGTCCTTGCTCCAGGAGCCGACGAAGTCCTCGTCGTGATAGCAGAGGATCGCATAAAGCATGGGCAGCACCTTCCCTGAACGCTTGTTTTGAAGACGATCCACTATGCCCGGCCCCGACAGGGCTGCGGAAAAAAATTGCAAGAAAAATCCGGCAGATCGTGCCAAGGAGGGCAACCAAAAGCGGAACCTTATGAGGCACTTCGAATGACCGTGGGCATACTGGCAGTCCTGATCAACAGCACGCAGCAGAACTGGCTGCCGGAGCGCTGGAAGGCCCGATTCGAGGCGGTCTGCGGCGGCCGCCGCGTGGTGCTGCTGCCCAATTCCGCGCTCGATCCGGCCGAGGTGCATTATGCAGCGGTGTGGAAGCCGGTACCGGGCGACCTCAAGGCGTTTCCGAACCTGCGCGCCATCTTCAACCTCGGCGCCGGCGTCGACGCGCTGATGGCCGACAAGAGCCTGCCCGACGTGCCGCTGGTCCGCGTCGCCGTGCCTGACCTCACCAACCGCATGACCGAATATGTCGTGCTGCACGTGCTGATGCACCATCGTCAGGAGCTGTACTTGCGGGACTCGCAGCGCGTGAAGCGCTGGGAGCCGACATATCAGTGGCCGGCGAGCGCGGTGACGGTCGGCGTCATGGGGCTGGGCACGCTTGGCGCCGATGCAGCCGACGTGCTGCGGCGGCTCGGCTTCCGTGTCACCGGCTGGAGCCGCAGCCCGCGCACCATCGCGGGCGTCGAATGTTTCCACGGCACTGCCGGGATGGATGCCTTCCTGCGCACGACCGATATCCTGGTCAGCCTGTTGCCGCTGACGCCCGACACACATGGCATCCTCAACCGCGACGTCTTCACGAAGCTCAACCGCAAGAGCCCGCTCGGCGCGCCGGTCGTGATCAATGCCGGCCGCGGCGGCTTGCAGAACGAAGCCGATATTCTCGCCTGTCTCGACGACGGCACGCTGGGCGCCGTCTCGCTCGACGTCTTCGTGCAGGAGCCGCAGCCGAAAGACAGCCGCTTCTGGACCCATCCCAAGGTGCTGCTGACGCCTCACAACGCCGCCGACACCGACGCGGACGCGATCTCGGCCTATGTCGCCGAGCAGATCGCGAGGTTTGAGGCGGGCGGCGCGCTGGAGAATGTGGTGGATCGGGGCAGGGGGTATTAGGGCTCGGCTGCCTGAGAGAGGCGCGACCGCCCTACAAACTCCGTGTCATCCCGGCCTAGCGCGCAATTACGCGCGGGGGGCCGGGACGACACCTGTGGTTTGGCCAATAGCCCACACCACAACCCCCGCTTCCCCCGTCCCCGTTCACCCTCTCTTAGCGAGAATTTGATAGTCGTTCTTAACCAACGGTAAAGAACGAGAGACACATGCGCTCGCCCCTCGGCCTCAGGATGCGGATCACGGTTGCACTGGCGGTGACGGCGGCGGCAACCGCGCTGATCGCGGTGCTGGGGGCGATGTGGATCATTGCCGGGATCATCGACCGCGCCGACCAGCGCGAGCTGCGCAGCCATTATGACGCGCTGTTGTCGCGGATCGCGGAAGAGTCCCGCCGCGCCGCCGCCATGAGCGCCGTCGTGGCCGCGATTCCGGCGACGCAGGAGGCGATGGCGAAGCAGGATCGCGAGGCGCTGATGCGCCTGTTCGGGCCGGTTTTTGCCGCGACCAAGTCGGAGTACGGGGTCGAGCAGTTCCAGTTCCACGTGCCGCCGGCAACGTCGTTCCTGCGCGTGCACCAGGCGGCGAAATTCGGCGACGACCTCTCGGGCTTCCGCAAGACCGTCATCGACGCCAACCAGGAGCACAAGGTCGTGGTCGGCCTCGAAGGCGGCATCGCCGGGCTCGGCATCCGCGGTGTGGTACCGATCGCGCAAGGGGCCAAGCATCTCGGCTCGGTGGAATTCGGCCTGACCTTCGGCCAATCCTTCCTCGACGACTTCAAGACCAACCGCCATGTCGACGTCGCCTTCCATCTCGCCGACGGCTCGGGCTTCAAGCTGTTCGGCGGCACGCTGAAGGGCAAGAGCTTCTTCGATGCGGCCGATTACGGCCGCGCCACCGGCGGCGACTTCACGGTGCGGCAGGCCAAGCTCGACACCACGCCCGTCGCGGCGCTGCTCGGACCAATCAAGGACTTTTCCGGAAAGCCGCTCGGCGCCGTCGAGCTGGTGATGGATAACGCCGATTACGTGGCTTCCTCCGACCGCGCCTGGATGCTGGCGATCGGCATTGCCGCGCTCGGGCTCGTGCTGGCGGGGATCGTCGGCTATCTCATCGCCCGCAGCATTTCGCGGCCGATCATCTCCATCACGAGCGTGATGCGTGAGCTGGCTGACGGCCGGCTCGATGTGACCGTTCCGGTCAGCAAGGCCAACGACGAAGTCGGCGCGATGGTGAAGGCCGTCGCGGTGTTCCGCGACAACGCCGTCAACTTCAGCAAGCTTCAGGTCGATCAGCTCGAGGCCAAGGCACAGTCCGAAGCGGAGAAGCGGCGCGCTTTCGCAGCCCTCGCCGACAATTTCGAGGCCAGCATCCGCGACGTCGTCACCACGGTGTCCGCCGCCGCCGTCGAGATGGAGCATACCGCGCGCTCGATGTCAGACATCGTCGAGCAATCGCGCAACCAGACTCGCGCCGTGTCCTCGGCCTCGGCGCTGGCCTCGGAGAACGTGCAGACGGTCGCGGCCGCCGCGGAGGAATTGTCCTCGTCGATGACCGAGATCAGCCGGCGTCTTGCGCACGCGACCGAAGTGGTCGGCAAGGCCGCGAGCGACGGACGGGAATCGAATGCGCGGGTGCAGAGCCTTGCCGACGCCGCGCAAAAAATCGGCGACGTCGTCTCCTTCATCAGCGGCATCGCGGGACAGACCAACCTTCTCGCGCTGAATGCGACGATCGAAGCCGCGCGCGCGGGCGAAGCTGGCCGCGGCTTTGCGGTGGTGGCTTCCGAGGTCAAGGCGCTGGCAACGCAGACCGCGAAAGCGACGGAAGAAATCGGCGCGCAGGTGACCGCCGTTCAAGGCGAGACCACCGGAGCCGTCGAAGGCATCCAGTCGATCTGCGCGACGATCCAGCAGGTCGACGAGATCTCGGCCGCGATTGCCGCTGCCGTCGGCCAGCAGGGCACGGCGACGCAGGAGATCGCGCAGAACGTCCAGCAGGCCGCGGCCCGCACCGGCGAGGTCTCGCAAAACATCTCCGGCGTCACCGCCGGCATCGCCGCGACGGGCACGGCGGCTGAGGAAGTGCTGGGCTCCGCGATCGAGCTGTCGAAACAGTCGCAGCGGCTGCGGGACGAGGTGGATCGCTTCCTGGCGCAGATTCGGGCGGCGTAGGGCGGGCACCGAACTAGGGCGGAGACGGCGTGACTGGAGGCGGCGCTTTCAGAACCTCGCGGAGACGAAGCGCAAGATCTGCCTTGCGATAGGGCTTGGTGAGAACGACCGCTCCTTCGCGATGCCGACCGTGCTTGATGAGGGTTTCCAGCGCATAGCCCGACGTCAGAAGCACCGGCAGTCCCGGTCGCATCTGCTGCGCGAGTTCGGCAAGGTTCCAGCCATTGATTCCGCCCGGCATCACGATATCGGTGAACAGGACGTCAACGCGAATATCGGTTCTGAGCTTGTCGAGGGCATCCTTGCCATCGACGGCGGCCACGACCGAATATCCGAGGCTCTGCAATCTCATGACTGCGTAGGATCGAACAAACGGATCGTCCTCGACGACCAGCACGGTTTCAGTCCCCTTCGGAAGCAAGGCCTCATCCATCTGGGTCGGCCCGGATGACGTCGGCAATTTCGCAGATACCTGCGGCAAGTATATTCGAACGGTGGTGCCAAGCCCGGGCTCGCTATAGATGGACACGTGTCCGCTGGACTGCTTGACGAAACCGTAGACCATGCTGAGACCCAATCCGCTGCCCTTGCCCACCTCCTTGGTCGTAAAGAACGGCTCGAACACCCGCTCGAGCACATTCTTCGGCATTCCCTCGCCGTCATCGGTGACGGCAACCATGATGTACTCGCCCGGCATCACTTCGGGATGAAGGGACTTATAATGATCGTCCAACGACGCGTTAGCCGTCGTGATCGTAAGACGTCCGCCGGACGCCATGGCATCCTGTGCGTTAACCGCAAGATTCAAGACTGCTGATTCGAGCTGGGCAGGGTCTGCGTAGGCAAGCGCGAGACCAGGATCGAAACTGGTATTGATCTCGATGTCTTCACGTAACGCCCGCCGCAGCATCTTTTGCATGCCATCGAGCAGCTGGTTGCTGTCGATCTCGATCGGGCGGAGGATTTGCCGGCGGCTGAATGCGAGCAGCCGCTGCGTCAGTTCTGCGCCGCGGTCGCCGGCTCGGCCGATGTCGTTGGCGAGCTGCCGTAGATCCTGCCGTGGCTTGAGCTGTTCACTGAGAAATTCGGCATTGCCGACGATGACGGTCAAGAGATTGTTGAAGTCGTGGGCGATCCCGCCCGAGAGCTGTCCAACCATTTCCATCTTCTGCGCCTGCACCAACTGTTCTTCGGTGCGCTTGCGCTCGGTCAGATCGTGGATGATGCCGACGAAGATCGATTTGCCATCCTGCTTGGCTTCGCCGACCGACAGGTCCATCGGAAATGTCGATCCATCCTTGCGCCGACCGACCACTTCGCGGCCGCTTCCGATGATCTTCTTGAGGCCGGTGCGGTGAAAATTGTCCAGATAGCGATCATGTTCGTCACGATAGGGAGCGGGCATCAATATCTTGACGTTCTGCCCGAACACCTCTTCAGCCAGATAACCGAAGAGCTTCTCGCATGCCGGATTGAACATTTGTATGAGCCCAGCCGCGTCGATCCAGATCACGCCGTCCACGGCGGTTTGGACCACCGTACTGATGCGCATTCCCGCGTCGTGGATAGCCTGCTCGGCACGGCGTCGCTCGCTGATGTCGCGGGTGATCTTGGCGTATCCGAGCAGTTGGCCCTGCTCGTTCGTGATCGCATCGACGACAACGCTCGCCCAGAACTTGCTGCCGTCCTTGCGCACGCGCCAAGCCTCGACCTCATACCTGCCCTCTCGCCGCACCGTTTCCAGGTTGCGTTCGGGCTCGCCGCTCAGACGTTCGTCTTCGGTGTAAAATTCGCGAACATGCCGGCCGAGAATTTCCGCCGCAGTGAATTGCTTGATCCGCTCGGCGCCGCTGTTCCAGCTCGTCACCCTCCCCTCGAGATCGAGCGTGTAGATTGCGTAGTCTGCGACGCCCTCAACCAATAACCGGAAGCTCCGCTCGCTGTCATGAACGGACTGCTCGGCCCGCTTACGCTCCGTCAGATCGTGAATGATGCCGACGAAGATGGACTCGCCGTCCTGCTTTGCTTCACCGACCGAGAGATTCATCGGAAACGTCGATCCGTCCTTGCGCTGGCCTACCACCTCACGGCCAATCCCGATAATTTTTCGCTCGCCGCTGTCCAGAAAATTCCTGATGTAGCCGTCGTGTTCAATTCGGTACGAGGATGGCATCAACAGCTTGACGTTTTCATGCATGACTTCGTCAACGCTGTATTGGAACAACCTTTCGCAGGCGGGATTGAACATGATGATGCGTCCCCGGGCATCGATCAGAATGACCCCGTCCACAGCGGTATCCACGACCGCCTTGAGCCGCGCAGCGCTTTCGCGCAGCGCCTGCTCGGCCCTTTCACGTTCGGTAAGATCGTGGATGATGCCGACGAAAATTGATCCGTCGTCCTGCTTTGCTTCGCCGACCGACAGGTCCATCGGAAACGTCGATCCATCCTTGCGCTGGCCGAGCACCTCACGGCCGCTGCCGATGATCTTGCGCTTGCCGGTTTTCGCAAAATTGTCGAGGTAACGGTCATGTTCCTGACGATAATGCCCAGGCATGAGCATCTTGACGTTCTGCCCGACGACCTCATCAGACCGGTATTTGAAGAGCTTCTCGCACGCCGGGTTGAACATCAGGACCCTGCCGCTCGCGTCAATCAGGATCACGCCGTCGACGGCCGTCTCGACGACGGCACGCAGCCACCGCGCGTTCGTACCCTCGGGAAGCGAAACATCGGTTTGAAAGTCGTCAGCCAACGGCTTCCGTCCTCCGGCCACCCTGCTCCAGAAAACACGCGGCGATGACGGCGAGCAGTTCTGTCGGCTTGAAGGGTTTGCGCAAACAGCGCGTGGCCCCAAGTTCAAGCGCCATGCTCAGGAAGTCCGGAGCCGGCGCTCGTCGTTCAGCGAAGACATATCCGGAGATAGCGATCAGCGGTACCGTTGGCGCGCGCTGCCGGAATAACCGGATCGATTCAAAGCCGCGCATCTGTGGCATGAAAATATCAATGACCATCAAATCAATCGGCGCCTTGTCGAGAGCATCAAGACCAGATTCGGCGCCGTAAGCGACGATAACCTCGAAGTCCCGGCTCTCCAGCCAAGCGCGAACGCTCGTACAAATCAAAGGATCATCATCGACAACAAGAATGCGTGGCATGACGGCAGCCCCAGCCCCGGGCAGGTCTTCGACCCGCACCATCGTCATTCTATCGACGAGATTGTCGCCCCGACCGAAGGTGATTCGATTCAGGAATCGTACACCCGAATGAAGGTAGACCAATAAAAATAAAGCTTCTGGTTGATTCGCTGTCGGCCCGTTAGCGTGCTTAGCTCGAAGAATTTCCCGGATATGGTGCCACGCGCTCGCCTCGGCACGAGATTACCCCGCCCCCACCATCACATCGATCGCGCCTTTCACGATCGCCTCCAGATCTTTGCGCGACACGCGGGCGCGCGAGCGGATGGCGATTGAGTGCACCGTTGCTGATGCAAGCTGCGCCAGCACGGCCGGATCGGCACTCTCCGGCAGCTCGCCCTTCTCCTTCGCCTTGCGGAAGCAATTTGCAAACGCCTTGTCGAGCTCCGACAGACCATCGAGCACCATGGCGCGAATCTCCGGGTCGCTCACCGCCTCGGACGCCGCGGTGACCACCGTGAAGCAGCCGCGCGGACCGGTTTCGCCGGAGAGATAAATGTTCAGCGCGGAGGCGAAGATGCGCTCCAGCCGCTGGCGCAGCGGCATCTCCTCGCGGAAGATCGTGAGCATCGATGCGCGGGCTTCCTCGCGGTAGCGCTGATAGCTCTTGATGTAGAGCTCGCGCTTGTCGCCGAAAGCGCCATAGAGGCTCGGCCGGTTCATGCCGGTGGCTTCGCTGAGATCGTCGAGCGAAGTTGCGGCAAAGCCCTGCCGGCGGAACAGGTCCAGCGCCTTGCCGAGGGCGATTTCGGGCTCGTAGGCGCGCGGACGACCGCGGCGCTTGGGTTCGCCGCGGCGCTCGGGTTCGCCGCGGCGCTCGGGTTCGCCGCGACGCTCGGGTTCGCCGCGACGCTTGGGTTCGTTGGCAGCAGCTGGCGGTTTCGATTTTTGTACCATTTCGCAAACAATCCTTGACCGGCATTATATTATGCAAGATAGTACAAAAATCAATCTGGCCAGGTTGAGCGAGACTCAAAGAGACACCCAGGAATTCGCCAAGGAGGCACCAGATGGATCTTTATTTTCAGCCGCTCGCCTGTTCGATGGCGACCCGCGTCGCGTTGTACGAGGCTGGCGCAGATGCAAACTTCTTCGAAGTCGATTCTCCGACCAAGACCGTGTTGAAGAACGGCTCCGACTTCCGCGCCATCAATCCGATCGGCCTGGTGCCGGCGCTCCGCACCGATGAAGGTGTGGTGCTGACGGAGAATGCCGCGATCCTGCAATATGTCGCCGATCGGTTTCCGCAATCCGGTCTCGGCACCGGACCCGGCATCGACCGCACGCGGCTGCATCAATGGCTCTGCTTCATCGGCACCGAGCTGCACAAGGGCCTGTTCATCCCCGTGCTCGACCGCAAGGCGCCGCAGGAAACCAAGGCCTATGCACTGGAGAAGAACCTGTCGCGGCTCGACTATGTCGAAAACCACCTGAAAGGCCGCGAGTTCCTGCTCGACCACTTCACCGTCGCGGACGCCTATCTCGTCACGGTCATCAACTGGACCATGGCAACGCCGCCGATCGAGCTCGCGAAATGGCCGAACGTGAAGGCCTATTACGAGCGCCTGCGCCAGCGGCCCTCGGTCGCAAGAGCGATCGCCGAGGAGTTCGAGCTCTACAAGGCCGAGCAGGCGCGGAAGAAGGCCGCATAAGCTCGAACAATCAAGCCATCGTCCCGGCCGACAAGGCCGGGACGATCTTTTTCGTCACCGCGCGTAGCTGTAAACCCCGGCCGCGTTGTCCGACGAGACGAGCCCGCTCTCGACGTCGTCCTTGACCGCCGCGCGATCACGCTCGCCCGGCGCGCCGATGCCGGCGCCGCCCGGTGTCATCACCACCAGCCGGTCATCGGCCGGAATGGTCTGAAAACCCTTGCCGCGCATCTTCTGTCCCGACTTGAGGCCGACATAGCCGGCCTCGCCGTTCCGGCCGCCATCGCGGC
Source organism: Bradyrhizobium sp. OK095 (assembly GCF_900109945.1). Taxonomy (GTDB): domain Bacteria; phylum Pseudomonadota; class Alphaproteobacteria; order Rhizobiales; family Xanthobacteraceae; genus Bradyrhizobium. The sequence goes on along the minus strand of NZ_FOBX01000018.1, from coordinate 48,344 downwards.
CGCGCGGCGGATGCTCGATACGATCGAACGCCGCCAGGATGTCGAACGGCGCATCGATGCCCGTGCCGACCTCGATGATCTGGCCGAGGCCACCGCGGGTGCGCCCTGCTCCGCCGGAATCCGGACGCAGCTCCTTGCGCCAGAAGATCAGCGGCGTCTGCGTCTCCGCGATCTCGACCGGTGTACCGCGCACACCGCTGGGATAGGCCGTCGCGGACAAGCCGTCCTTGCTGAAGCGCGCGCCGGTGCCGCCATTGCTGGTGACTGTCATCGAGAAGCCGTAATTGCCGCCGACGCCGCTGCGGGTCTGTCCGCGCACGTTGAGATTCCACAGGCACGAGGTGCCTTCCGCGGGCACGCGCTCGGGAATGATCTGACGCAAACAGCCGAACACGACGTCGGGCAGCATCTGGCCGACGATGTGGCGCGAGGCGACCGGCGCGGGCTTCGGCGCATTGAGGATTGCGCCCGCAGGCGCCGACACCGTCAGCGGCGAGAGCGAGCCGGCATTGTTCGGGATCTGCGAGGCGACGACGCAGCCGAGGCCGAACACGGTATAGGCCGTGGTGTAGGACAGCGGCACGTTGATGCCGAATTTCGATGCGGCCGAGGTGCCGTCGAAATCGACGTGGATGCCGGTATCCGAGATCGTCAGCGTCGCCGCCAGCGTCACCGGCGCGTCGTAGCCGTCGACGACCATGCTGTTACACCATGTTCCTTTGGGCAGCTTTGCGATTTCGGCGAGCACCGCCTCGCGCGAGCGGTCGCAGATGTAGTCGCCGAGCCCATCAAGCGTGTCGATGCCGAACTCGGTCATCATCTCGACCAGCCGCTCGCAGCCGACGTCGTTGCAGCCGGCGAGTGAATAGGTGTCGCCCTCGGTATCGATCGGCAGCCGCGTATTGGTGCGGATCATCGCCATCAACGTCTCGTTGACGACGCCCTGGTCGATCAGCTTCAGCATGGGGATGTAGAGCCCCTCCATGAACACGTCGGTGGCATCAGGGCCGAAGCCGATACCGCCGATGTCCATGAGATGGCTGGTGCAGGAGAACAGCGCGACGACCTTGCCGTCCTTGAAGCAAGGCGTGGTGACGACGAAATCGTTGAGATGGCCGGTGCCCATCCAGGGATCGTTGGTGATGTAGGCGTCGCCCTCCTTCATCGTCTCCAGCGGGAAGCGATGAATGAAGTGCTTGACCGATTCCGCCATCGAGTTGACGTGACCGGGCGTGCCGGTCACCGCCTGCGCCAGCATCCGCCCCCTGAGGTCGAACACGCCGGCCGAGAGGTCGCCGCATTCGCGCACGATCGGGCTGAAGGCGGTGCGCAGCAGCACCTGCGCCTGCTCCTCGACCACGGCGATCAGCCGGTGCCACATGATCTGAAGGTCGATCAGGCTCGCGCCATTTGCGTTGCTCATGATCAGGCCGCCTTCCGTTCCATGACGATGCTGCCGGCACCGTCGATATGCGCATCGAAACTGTTGGAGACGAAGGTCGAGGTCTCGTCCTCGGCGATCACCGCCGGACCCGCAATGGTCGCGCCCGGCGCCATGTCCTCGCGGCGATAGAGCGGAATCTCGATTACTTCGCCCGCCCGGCCGTCGAAGAATTTTCGGCTGCCCGAGGCTTTTGCCGCAGGCTTGCGCGTCACCGCGGCGACAACAGATGGATTACGCGCGTCCGTCGTAGCAAGCACCGACCAGCTCAACACCTCGATCGCCGCGCCCGGGATCGCGCGCTCGAACAGCGCGGAATAATCCGCCTCGAATTTTTGGCGCAGGCCGGCGAGATCGGCCGATGTCAGCGGCCGGTTTGGCAGCTCGACCGTGATTTCGTGGCCCTGGCCGACATAACGCATGAAGGCGGCGCGGCGCTCGCGTACCGGCGCGCCGGCAGCGCCAGGCTCGACCAGTGCGCGCGCTTCGGTCGCCATCTCCTGCAAGAGGCCGGACACCGCTTCGGTGTCGAAATCGTCGAGCCGGACGTGACGGCTGCGCACCAGCTCATAGGCGATGGGCGCGGCCAGAAATCCGACCGCCGAGCCGACGCCGGCATTCGACGGCACGATCACCCGGGAGACACCGATCTTCTCGGCAACGCGCGCTGCATGCAGCGGCGCTGCGCCACCGAAGGCGATCAGCGTGTGCTGGCCGACGATCTCGCCGCGCTCGACCGCATGCACGCGCGCCGCGCTCGCCATGTTCTCGCAGACGACCTCGTGCACGGCATAGGCCGCGGTTTCCGCCGACAGACCGAGCGGTTCGCCTACGGCTCGCAGCAGCGCTTGTTTCGAGAGCTCGGGGTCGAGCTTGATCGTGCCACCGGCAAAGGCGTCGGGATCGATCATGCCGAGGGCAACGTCCGCATCCGTCACGGCCGGACGCTGGCCGCCGCGACCATAGCAGGCAGGTCCCGGCTCCGACGACGCGCTCTCGGGACCGACGGTGACGCGCTTCATCGCATCGACATGCGCGATCGAGCCGCCACCGGCGCCGATCTCGACCATCTCGATCACGGGAATACGTACCGGCAGGCCGGAGCCCTTGAGGAAGCGTGCGGCACGATCGACCTCGAACACGCGCGAAGTCTCGGGCTGATAGTTTTCGATCAGGCAGATTTTTGCAGTGGTGCCGCCCATGTCGAAGGACAGCACCTTGCGCTCACCGAGCCGCGCTGCGATCTGCGCCGCGAAAATGGCGCCGCCGGCAGGCCCGGACTCGACGAGCCGCACCGGAAAGCGGCGCGCCGTCTCGATCGAGGTGACGCCGCCGCCCGAGGTGACCAGATAGATAGCGCCACGGTATTGTTCGACCTGCAACGCATCCGCCATGCGGGCGAGATAACCGTCGATCAGAGGCTGCACATAGGCGTTGGCAACCGCTGTGGAGGTGCGCTCATATTCGCGGATCTCCGGACAGACGGCCGATGACACCGTCAGCGAGATGCCGGGTATCTCCTCGGCGAGGATCGCAGCCGCACGGCGCTCATGGTCGGGATTGGCGTAGGAGTGCAGGAAGGCGATCGCGACGCTCTCGACGCCGAGCTCACGCAATTTCGGCGCGAGTGCGCGCACTGACGCTTCGTCCAGCGGGAGGCGGACAGCGCCATGCGCATCGATGCGCTCGGGCACGGTGAAGCGCAGGCTGCGCGGCGCCAGGGGTTTCGGCTTGTCGATGGTGAGATCATACTGGTCGTAACGGCTCTCGGTGCCGATATCGAGCACGTCGCGAAAGCCCTCGGTCGCAATCAGCGCCGTCTTGGCGCCGCGCCGCTCGATGATGGCGTTGGTCGCGAGCGTCGTGCCGTGAATGAAGACGTCGATATCGCTGATATGCGCATGCGCGTCGGTGAGAATGAGACGCATTCCATCCAGCACCGCCTGCTCGGGGCGCTGCGGCGTCGTCAACACCTTGCGGGTTTTGCGCACTTCGCCCACGTCCAGCACGATGTCGGTGAACGTGCCGCCGATATCAACGGCAAGCCGCACCTCGGCTCCCTCAAGCATTCCAGAATTCTCCGTGCTGATCGTCAGACTGGGGTCGAAATTGCAGCAATTTTCATACCAGCGACGGCGCAAATGGTGAAGCCGTCCGCCCCCTTTGCGTGGCACCTATGCGATAGGGGAGTGCTCGATAAGCCCGCCTGTCAGAGCAGGAATGCAAGCGCCGCTTCGCAGCGCTCCTCGACCTTGAGCGTCAGCAGATCGTCGGCGCGGGTGCGCCCGAGATTGACCGCGGCGATCGGGATTTTTCGATTCGCGGCGGCCTGGACGAAGCGGAATCCGGAATAGACCATCAGCGAGGAGCCGACGATCAGCATGGCATCGGCCTGCGACAGATGGTCCTGCGCGGTGGCGACGATTTCACGCGGCACGTTCTCGCCGAAGAACACCACGTCGGGCTTGAGGATGCCGCCACAGGCCTCGCAAGGAGGCACCTTGAACGACGAAAAATCCGCATGCTCGAGATCGGCGTCGCCATCAGGCGCATCCGCGGCATCGAGCGTCAGCCATTCCGCATTGGCGCGGCCGAGACGATCCTGGAATTCGCTCCGCGGCGTCTTCGCCCCGCAGCCCATGCAGCGGACGAGATCCAGCCGGCCATGCAAATCGATCACCTGCCGGTGGCCGGCGGATTGATGCAGCCGGTCGACATTCTGCGTCAGCAACATCTCGCAGCGCCCGCCCGCCTCGAGCCGGGCAAGCGCATGATGCGCATCGTTCGGGCGCGCCTGGCCGAACCGCCGCCAGCCGATCAGGCTGCGCGCCCAATAGCGCTGGCGCGTATGCTCCTCCGACATGAAGGCCTGGAAATTGACCGGCTGGGTCCGTTTCCAATTGCCGTCGCTGTCGCGGTAATCGGGAATGCCCGAATTGGTGCTGCAGCCGGCGCCGGTCAACACGAACAGACGCTCGTGCCGGCCGACGAAATCCTCAAGCGATCGATTTACCAACGGAGTATTTGTCATGCCGCAGATGTAGTTCGCGCCGGCCCGTTTTGCCAGATCACTCCCGCGCCGGCAGCTCGAAGCCGGCGATCAGCTTCACGAGCTCGCTCTGCCGTGCGGTGCCGGTCTTGCGGAAGACGTTGTGAAGATGGGTCTTGACGGTGGCCTGCGTCAGCCCGAGCAGGTCGGCCAGGGCCTTCACGCCGCTCACCTTCATGACGGCATCGATCACGCGGATCTCGCTGGCCGTGAGCTTGTAGAGCTTTGCCAGCGCCTCCAGCGGCGGCGGGCTTGCCGGAGAAGTCTTGCCGACGAAAACCGCGGCCATGGCGGAATGCAGTGTGCCGGTGCGCTGCCGGTCGCCGGAGGTCAGCGGCAGCACATTGGCAAACCAGCGGCCGGGCAGCGCCGCCGAGAGCGGAATCGGGCCGCCACCGCCAACCGTCGCGCTGCTGTTCTCAGCGGCCGCGAGCGCTTCGCGCAAGGCCCGCTGCGCTTCGGGGGCGGCCGCCGCCAACGCGCCGTTCCTCTCGGTCAGCAGCGAGGCCTCGTCCAGCAAAGCGCGCCCCGGCGCATTGGTAAAGACCAGGCGCCCGCTCGGGCCGACCAGGAAGACGGCGGCCGTGACGTTGTCGAGGGTCTGGGTCAGAACCGCCTGCGCCACCTTGCTCTGATCGAACAGCCGCCCGATCGAGACGGCGCGCTGGAAATGCGGAACGATCAGTGCAAACCGGCGGCGGGAGTCGACGTCGACCAGGCCGTCCTTCTCATGCATCCGGACGCTGACAATCGATGAATTGGTTGCCCCCTTCTCCAGATTCGACCCGAGCGCATCGATCATGCCCTGCGGCTTCATCCACTCTTCATAGAAGCGCGTCTGTGCCATCTCCTCGAAGGGGACGAAGTCGGTGGATGCATAGACGAGACCGGCCTCGCAGAAAGTCGCCGCGGGAAAGCACGGATTTAAGGAGAGATATTTCTCGAGATAGAGCTTGGTGTAGTTCGGCTCTTCATTGAAGAGGTGCAGCACCGCGGTTTGCTCGGTGGCCGCGTCGTGCCAGAACAGGACTCCAGAGGAGCCGCCGACGAATACGCAGGCCTGCTCCAGGGCGCGTGGCCACAGGGTGGGATCGAGTGCCGCGTCGTAAACGAGACCGATCAGCTCTGACAGCAGAGCAGCTTCAGATGTCACGGCCAACTTCCATCATTCCAAAAACATGCAAGGCATAGGCACCTTCAGTAACGACCAACCACAGGGTTCACGACGACTGCAAATTTCACGTGCACGAATGTCGAGACGCACGTTACGCGACGAAACGGCAGACGATCGCTGCGTTGAGGATGACCGGCTATTTCGCAGGCACGCCGGGCTTCGCCGGCGCCGGCTGTTTCTGCGAGACGACGGCCTTGCTCGGCACAGCTTCAGGCGCGGTCGGCGCTACCGGAGCGGACTGACCGACCGACAACGACACGCCGAACACACGCCATTGTCCTTCGACCGGCGCAAACATCAGCTCGAAATTCACCTGCGAGGGCACCGACGGGAAAAATCCTGCCATGTGCAGCAATCCGTTCGGCTCGATCTGCGGCAACAGCGACAGTTGCGGATCGATGACGGCAACGCCGGAAAGATCGAGCTTGTCGCCGCGCTGCTTGGCAAAAATCTCCGCGAGCTTTGCAGCGGTGTTGACCTGGAAGCCGGGCGCGCCGAGGTCGCGCAGCACGGTGTAATTCCCGGTCCTGTTGGCATGGTCGAGCGCGAGCAGCGTGGAGCGTATCAGCATCAGCACGCCATTGCGGTCGATGTTCGCGGGCTTGGGTGCGGCCTGCTGTTGCGGCGGCGCCTGATGGGGCTGCGGCGGCGTCTGCTGCGCTGACGTCGTGACGGCCCCCAAAATCAGGAGTCCCAGCGCCGCACCCAACCAACGCAATGGCTTCGCGAACGGGTTCTGTCTCTCACCAGATCGATATGCTTCCGCGGGTGCCATATCCAAAGACGGTGGAGCGAGATTGAGCGACGCACATCAACCATTCGGTTGAGGCCACTGCGTTCCCCGCTTCCGTCGGCTGCTTTTCGTCGGGCTGTTGCCGAGATGCATCCTGGAACGCCGGTGCCGGTTCCCCGGCTCGACAAAGTTGGCGGCAAATCTGCAACACACCGCAATAAACCAATTGTGGCCCGGCGGCATTGATCCGCCTTCAACCCAACGGTTGATGCGCCCCGATCGCGCTTTCCGCACCGTGCGCGGAATAACAAATGGGGCGTTCGAACGATGTCATTCAGGGTGCTGCGCGGACCAAACGATCCACATCATCGCAATCCCGGGAAGACGCGCCGCGCGAGTTTCATCCACCGCCTGATATCGGCGAGTTTCGTCCTCGCCGCCGCCGCGACCCCGTTGCTAGTGCCTAAAGAGGCTGCGGCGGCCGACTACGCCGCAGGTGGCGGCGTGAACAACGGTCCCCCGGGTGACGCGACAGCAGTGGGAAGCCAAGCCAACACGAACGGCAATGCTGCGTCAGCCTTCGGCGAACAAGCCACTGCGAACGGCAACGCCGCGACGGCGGTCGGTCAGGCCGCCACTGCAACCGGCATCATTGCCACGGCGATCGGCGGCAACGCGTTTGCCACCGGAAACGGTGCCAGCGCGCTCGGAAGTGGGGCCAACGCGACCGGCGACATCGCGACCGCGGTCGGCTCTGCCAGCGCTGCAAACGGCCTGCAGGCAACCGCAACGGGGTTCTTCGCGAGAGCGACCGGCGATTTCGCAACCGCGACGGGCTCTGCCAGCCAGGCGATCGGAATCAACGCGACGGCGACAGGCGCAAACAGCGTTGCCAACGGCGCGACTGCGAGTGCTTTTGGCGCCGGGGCGCAGGCGCTGGGGGCAAACTCGGTCGCGATCGGCGCAAATTCGGTGGCGAGCGCCGCCAATACAGTGTCGTTCGGCACCGCCGGCAATGAGCGCCGGCTGACCAACGTCGCCGCGGGCATCAACCCGACGGACGCCGTCAACATGAGCCAGCTGAGCGGAATGTCTTCGGGCTTCCAGTCGCAGCTCTCCGGGCTGCAGTCGCAGATCTGGGACAATCGCACCGAGGCGCGACGTGGCATCGCGGCGGCGGTCGCCACCGCAAGCGCACCAATGCCGTCGGCCCCCGGCAAGACCACCTGGCAGATGCGCGGTTCCGTCTATCACGGCGAAGGCGGCTTTGGTTTCGGCTTCGCGCATCGCCTCAACACCGCCATGCCGCTGAGCGTGGTCGGCGGCTACGGCAATGGTGGGGGCACCGAGCACACCGCCTATGTCGGCCTCGGCGGCGAGTTCTAGCTCGCCCAGTTGTCGCGAAACTCGGGGAATAGCGTCAAGCCTCCGCAGGCGTAGATGGTCTGCCCGGTGATGTAGCTCGCATCGTCGGAGGCGAGGAAGGCAAACACGGCGGCGATCTCTTCCGGCGTGCCGACGCGGCCCAATGGAATGTGGCTGGTGACGACGCCGCGCTTTTCGGGGGCGCCGGTCCAAGCCGCGTTGATCGGCGTGTCGATCGCACCGGGGCCGACCGCATTGACGCGAATGCCACGGCCGGCGAATTCGAGCGCCAGCGTGCGCGTCAGATTGGCCATGCCGCCTTTGCTGACCGAATAAGCGAGATAGCCCGGCTTCGGAATGATCTGGTGGACGCTGGAGCAGTTGATGATGCTGCCGCCTGCCCCGCGCGCGACGAAATGCGCGAGCGCCTTTTGCGCGCAGAGCACCGCGCCGTTGAGATTGACGTCGATGATGCGGCGGTAGGTTTCGATATCGAGCTCCTCGCTCGGCGATTCCCGCTGGAAGCCGGCATTGTTGACCAGACAGTCGAGGCGCTTCCAGCGCGCCAAAATCGTCTCGAACATCGCGGCGATCTCCTGCTCGTTGCCGACATCGGCCTTGACGATGATATGGTCGAGCTTGCCGTGACCGCGATCGCCCGATGCGGTCCGTGCAAGCGCGAGTGTCTCCTCCGCTCCCTCAGGATGACCGAAATAGTTGATGGCGACGGTCGCGCCTTCCTGGGCCAGGCGGATGGCGACAGCGCGGCCGATGCCTTGTGAGGCACCGGTCACCAGCGCGTATTGGCCGACGAGGCGCGAGGGAAACGAGGTCGAGGTCTGTGGCATGAGCTTTCTCCGGAATACCTCATCATCGGTGGAACCGGCGTTTTGTTCCATCCATCAGTGCATCGCTGGGATTCATTCCGCGCGCTGCGCCAGAGGCGAGCTCAGGATCTGGTAGAGGATGATGGCGCCGAAGGTCGCCGTGCCGATCCCGCCGATCGTGAACGCGCCGAACTTGAGCGTGAGATCGCCCGCGCCCGCGGTCAGCGCCACGGCGACGGTGATCAGATTTGCAGGGTTGGCAAAGTCGACCTTGTTCTCGACCCAGATCCGACCCGCCATCGCGGCGATCAATCCGAACAGCACGATCGAGAGACCGCCGATGACGGGACCCGGGATCGACAGGATCAGCGCGCCGAATTTCGGCGAGAAGCCGAGCAGGACCGACACGGTGGCGGCGAAGGCAAACAGCAAGGTCGAATAGACCTTCGTCGCCGCCATCACGCCGATGTTTTCCGCGTAAGTCGTGACGCCGGTGCCGCCGCCGCAGGCCGCCACGATCGTCGCGAGGCTGTCGGCGAACAGGGCCCGGCCGAGATAGGCATCGAGGCTCCGGCCCGTCATGGCTCCGACGGCCTTGATGTGACCGAGGTTCTCGGCGACGAGAATGACCGCAACAGGCGCGATCAGAAAGATGGCATCGACCTGGAAGGTCGGCGTGGTGAAGCTCGGCATGCCCAACCACGGCGCGGACGAGAGTTGCGTGAAGTCGACCGGCTTGCCGAAGCCGAGGCCGTTGGCGAACAGCAAATACAAAAGATATCCGCCGATCGCGCCGAGAATGATCGGCAGGCGGCGCCACAGGCCCGGCGCTGCAACGGCAACCACGCCGATGATCAGGACGGTCGCGAGCCCGATCCAGGTGTCGAATGCGTTGGCACTTACCGCCTTGACCGCCACGGGCGCGAGGTTGAGGCCAATCGCGGCGACCACAGCGCCGGTGACCGCCGGCGGCATCAGGCGCTCGACCCAACCGACGCCCGACCACATCACGATCAGCGCGATCACGCCGTACAACACCCCGGCGCCGACGATGCCGCCGAGCGCGACGGAGAGATTCGGGTTCGGCCCATGCCCGGCATAGCCGGTGGCAGCGAGGACGACGGCGATGAAGGCGAAGCTCGAACCGAGATAGCTCGGCACGCGCCCCGCGACGATGACGAAGAAGATCAGCGTACCGATGCCGGAGAACAGGACCGCGACATTGGGATCGAACCCCATCAGCAGCGGCGCGATGATCGTCGAGCCCGACATGGCGACGCAATGCTGGAGACCGGAGACGATAGTCTGACCCCATGACATCCGCTCCTCCGGCATGATCACGCCTGAGGTCTTGAGCTTCCAGCGCGGAAAATAGCTTTGTGCTTGCTCGTCCGAGCCTGTTGCGGCCGTCATGTTCCCCCCGCTGCAATGCAGCGATTGATCTTCGTGCGATCCGACAAAATTGTGATTGTCGCTTCTGCGGCGGTCATCACATGATGCAAATCATCAAATCTTGCAAAATCAATGCGTTCCGGGGCACACACTATGACACAGATTGCGATCCAGCCAGCTATCCATCGCCGGCACCAGCCCTGGTACAAGATCCTCTACGTCCAGGTGCTGATCGCGATCGCGCTCGGGGTGCTGATCGGATATTTCTATCCCGATCTCGGCAAGACCCTGAAGCCGCTCGGCGACGGCTTCATCGCGCTGATCAAGATGATGATCGCACCGGTGATCTTCTGTACCGTGGTGCACGGCATCTCCTCGATGGGCGACCTCAAGCGGGTCGGCCGGGTCGGGCTGAAATCGCTGATCTATTTCGAGACGGTCTCGACCGTCGCGCTCGCCATCGGCCTTTTGGTCGGCGAGGTGCTCCAGCCCGGGCGCGGCTTCAACATCGATCCCGCCACCATCGATCCGAAATCAGTGGCGACCTACGTCACCAAGGCGCATGAAGACGGCATCGTCGCCCATTTGATGGCGATCATCCCCGACAGCTATGTGGGCGCGATCGCGCGCGGCGACCTGTTGCAGGTGCTGCTGGTCTCGATCCTGTCCGGCTTCGCCATCGCCTTCCTCGGCAAGGCCGGTGAGCCCATTGCGGAGGCGATCGACAAGGCCGCGAAGATGTTCTTCGGCATCATCCGCATCATCGTGCGCGTGGCACCGATCGGCGCCTTCGGCGCGATGGCGTTCACCGTCGGTGCCTATGGCCTCGGTTCGCTGATCAACCTCGCCGCGCTGATCGGCACGTTCTACCTCACCAGCATCCTGTTCGTGCTGATCGTGCTGGGCTCGATCGCGCGGCTCGCCGGCTTCTCGATCCTGCGCTTCATCGCCTACATCAAGGACGAGCTCCTTATCGTGCTCGGCACCTCGTCGTCGGAGACGGTGCTGCCGCAGATGATCCAGAAGATGGAGCATCTCGGAGCCTCACGCTCGGTGGTCGGCCTCGTCATCCCGACCGGCTACAGCTTCAATCTCGACGGCACCAACATCTATATGACACTGGCCACGCTGTTTCTGGCGCAGGCGACCAACACAAATCTGACGATCTGGCAGGAGCTCGGCATTTTGGGCATCGCCATGATCACCTCGAAGGGCGCCTCGGGCGTGACCGGCGCCGGCTTCATCACGCTCGCCGCGACGCTCTCGATCGTGCCTGACATCCCGATCCAGTCGATCGCGATCCTGGTCGGCATCGACAAGTTCATGAGCGAATGCCGCGCGCTGACCAATCTGATCGGCAATGGCGTCGCCTGCGTCGTCATCAGCATCTCCGAAGGCGAGCTCGACCGCGACGCGCTGCACGAGACCATGGCGCATCCGCTGGAGATGGGCGAGGCGCTGGAGCCGGGCGGCGGCGCCGGCTGAGGCCGCACAGATCGACGGCAGGCGCAGTCCGGTTCCGACGCGGTAGTTTCCCGGAGTGGATAATTGGTGAGGCACGCGTCACAAGGATGGTGTTGGGCTCACCGATTGATACTCAATCTTTCCACCCGACGCGCTGGGGGCAGGGCGTCGGGTTTTTGAAGAATTGCAGCCAAGACCGGCTTGCCATGTCCGGACCGTCAGGCGGGTTCAGATGATCCCGCCATTGGCACGCAATATCTGCCCGTTGATCCAGCCACCGTCGGGGCCGGCGAGGAACGAGACCGCGGCAGCGACATCCGTGGGCTGGCCGAGCCGCTCCAGCGGCGCGAGCTTGGCGAGATGATCGATCAACTGCTCCGTCTTGCCGTCCAGAAAGAGCTTCGTTGCGGTCGGTCCGGGCGCCACGGCGTTGACGGTGATGTTGCGGCCGCGCAGCTCCTTGGCCATCACGTGCGTCAGGGCTTCGACCGCCGCTTTGGTCGCGGCATAGATGCCGTAGGTCGGAGACAGAAGGCCGGCCTGGCTCGAGGACAGATTGACGATGCGGCCGCCATTGCGCAGCCGGCGCGCAGCTTCCCGCAGCGTGTTGAAGGTGCCCTTCAAATTGATCGCGATCTGGCTGTCGAACAGCGCGTCATCCGCATCGGCGATCGCGGCGAGCCGCATGATGCCGGCATTGTTGACGAGAACGTCGACACCACCGAATGCGGCGTCCGCCATCTCGAACATGCGCGCGACCGCGACCGGGTCGCTGACGTCGGCCTGCGCGGTGATGGCCTGGCCGCCGGCCTTCTCGATTTTGCCGGCCAGCGCCTCCGCGTCGGCGGCGCTCCCTGCGTAGTTGATGACGACCGCAAAGCCGTCGCCCGCGAGCCGTTCGGCGATCGCGGCGCCGATGCCGCGCGAGCCGCCGGTGACAACAGCGACTTTTCCGCTTGCGTTGGACATTTGCCGTCTCCGTGGTTCCGAGCCGCTCCTTGCGGCTGACACGGGAGGATTTGCCCCTTTTCCGGCGAAAGATAATCAGCCGCGGGCTGGTATCATTGTTCTATTTTCACGAACAATCTCCATGACCCGATGCTGGCTGTGGACCCCCTGATAGGTTTTGCTGCCTTCGGCCGTTTCCCGCCGCGCCGGTGCTGGTGCGGCGGGGGAAAGGCCTCATCAGCCCTTGAGCGCGGTGACCACCACCTCGATCAGCGCACCGCCGCCGAGATCGGCGACGCCGACGGTGGCGCGGGTCGGCAGATTGTCGCCGAAGAATTCGGTCCAGGCCGCGTCCATCTCCTTTTTCTTGGAGAGGTCGGTGACGAAGATCGAGGTGCTGACGACACGCGACTTGTCGGTGCCGGCTTCCTTCAGATAGCCGGCAATCTTGCCGAGGATGTTGCGGGTCTGGTCGCCCATCGAGACCGTGGTGTCGTCGGCGATGGTGCCGCCGACGAAGACGAAGCCGTTGGCTTCGACGGCGCGATGCATGATGGGCGTGCGGATGCTGCGGGTGATGCTCATGATGTCCTCTTGTTGCTAGAGCGTAGTGGGATGGAAGCGGTCGATGCCGAGATCGCCGATGCGGGTCTGGGTGCCGCCGTTGACGATCAGCTCCGCCATCACGGCGCCGGCGCCGGGGCCGAGCTGAAAGCCGTGCAGCGAGAAGCCGAACTGGTGATAGAGGCCCTTGTGGCGGCTGCTCGGGCCGAACACGGGAATGTCGTCCTTCATCTTGGCTTCGATGCCAGCCCAGGCGCGCATGATTGTCGCGTCGCGCATGATCGGGAACAGCTCGAAGACGGTGCGGGCGCTGACGGCGAGGCTCTTCCAGTCCAGCACGGTCTCGTTGCGGTCCTGGTAGGGCGTTGCCAGATGGCCGCCACCGATCAGCACGGTGCCGTTGGAGAACTGCTTGAACGAGAGCTTGCGCCCACGCAGGATCACGACCGGGTCGATGAAGTGCGGCACGCGCGAGGTGATCATCAGCATCGGCGCGACGGTCTCGACCGGGACGGGTTCGCCGAGCGCGGCGGCGATCTTGCCGGCCCAGGCGCCGGCCGCGTTCACCAGCACCGGCGCGGCAAAGGTTTCCGTGCCGACATCGACGTACCAGAGACCGTCGCTGTAACGGATGTTGGTGGCGGCTACGCCTTCGCGGACGGTGGCGCCAAGCTGCTGGGCTTTGCGCCGGAACGCCGTCGTCGTCTGCGCCGGATTGGCCGCGCCGTCGCGGCGCGAGACGACACCGCCGGGGCAAGTGTCAGCGACCGCAGGCACCAGCCGCCGCAGCTCAGCCCCGTCGATCAACTCTTCATGGGTGAAGCCAAGTGCGTTGAGTTCAGCCACGCGCGCGCGGCAGACCGCGAGCTCCTCCTCGTTCTCGGCGACCAGCACCTGACCGTAACTCTCAAAGCTGCAATCGTCGTCGAGGAGGTCTTTGATCTTCTCCCAGATCCCCATCGAGCGGATCGACAGCGGAATTTCAGGGATGTGCCGCGCGAGCTGGCGCACGCCGCCGGCGTTGACGCCGGACGCGTGGCGGCCGGCATAGTCCTTTTCGATCAGCACCGGCTTCAGGCCGGCAAGGCACAGATGCAGCGTCGTCGAGCATCCGTGGATGCCGCCGCCGACGACGATCGCATCCACGTTTTGGGTCATCCGCGCACCACCGCCTTGATATCAGCCTCGGACTTCGGAACAGCGGCGAGCTCGGCCAGCGTGATCGGCTTGACCGGCGCACGCAGCCGGTAATAACCGATCTCCTGCGGAGTCTTGCCGCGCGCCTGAGCCATCAGCTCGGTGACTGTGAGACCGCAGAGCCGACCCTGGCACGGGCCCATGCCGGTGCGGCGATAGGCCTTGAGCTGGTTGGGGCCGGTCGCGCCGATCGCGACGGAATCGAGGACATCCTTCGCCGTCACCTCTTCGCAACGGCAAACAATCGTATCGCCCGAGGGAATGCGGAACTGCGGTGCCGGGCGGAACAGCGTATCGAGGAAGACGCGGCCGCGCTCGGCCTTGGCAAGCTCGGCGCGGAGCGTCGCCATCGGCTTGAGCTTCGCAGCAGCCGGGGGCGCCAGCGCCTCCACTGCCGCACGCGCCGCGATGCGACCGCGAACCACGGCTGCATTGGCACCGCCGATACCGGCGCCGTCGCCGGCGATCGCGATGCCCGTGACCGACGAATTGCCGCTAGCATCGAGCACCGGCGACCAGCACAATTGCAGCTCGTCCCAACGATGCTCGACACCTGCCGACATCGCCAGATTGACGTTGGGGACGACGCCCTGATGCAACAGCAAAAGATCGGCAGCAATGGTCTCGCGCTTGCCGCCGGCGACATAGCTCACGCTCGCAAGCTGGCCGTCGCCGGACGCCGCAAGCTCAGTGACGCCGGAGACGACCTGCACCTTCGCCTTCACCTCACGCATCATCGACAGGCCCTTGGCGAAATAGGGCGAGGTCAGGAACGCAAAGGCGTGCGGCAGCGCGGCGAAATAATTGCCGCGCTCGGTGGTGTCGAGGATGCGGTCGATACGGCCGCCGAGGCGCAAAATCTGTGCGGCGAGCAGCCAGAGCAGGGGCCCCTGCCCTGCGATCACCGTGCGGCCATCCGGCACCAGCGCCGACGATTTCAGCATCGTCTGCGCGGCGCCCGCGGTCATCACGCCCGGCAGAGTCCAGCCGGGAATCGGGAACGGCCGCTCCAGCGCACCGGTCGCGAGGATCACCCGCTTCGCCTTGACGAAGGCGGACGCGCCGCCGATGGAGACAGCGATGTCGAGGTTTCGGTCGAGGCTCCAGACGGTCGCACGATGAATGACCTCTGCATTGCTCGCACGGAGCGACTCCACGAGATCGGCACCGACCCAGTAGTCTTCGCCAAGCTGATTGCGCTCGGTCACCGGCGTGGACGCGATGGCTCGAAACACCTGGCCGCCCGGGCCGATGTTCTCGTCGAGCAGCAGCGTCGAAAGACCTGCTTCGGCGGATGTCGCGGCGGCGGCAAGGCCCGCGGGCCCGGCGCCGATCACCACGACGTCGTAATCTTCGCGCTTGGGAGCCACAGTCATTTTCCGATCTCCCGCTTGCCCTTCTGAATCTCGATCTGCATGCCTTCGGCGACGGGCACGAGGCAGCCTTGGCGATTACCGACGCCATCGATCGTGACGAGGCAATCGAAGCACACACCCATCATGCAGTAAGGCAGACGCGGCGCGCCGCTCACTGCGGTCGAACGGCGTGCGTCGCAGCTCGATGCCAGCAGCGCGGCGGAGACGGTGTCGCCCTCGCGCGCCGCGACGGCGACGCCGTCGACGAAGATTTGCACTGGCGGCCGTTTGTCCTGTTCGGATCGTTTGAACATTTTGGCTCCTTCAATATCTCTAGTAGCCGCTGGTGTTCGCAGCACCGGCGGTGCCAAAACGACTGGCCGAGAACGCACCGACCAACTCCGGCTCGAGCGCGCCCTGCGCCACCATGCGGGCGATCTCGAAGGCGTGGTTGGAGGCGAGCGTCACGCCGGAATGGCAGCAAGCGACGAATGCGCCGGGATGGGTCTCCGACTGGTCGTAGATCGGAAAGCCGTCCCGCGGCATGACACGGATGCCGGCCCAGCTCCTGACGACGTTGAGCCGCGCGAGATGCGGAAACATCCGCTGCGCGCGATCGGTCATCACGGCGCTGATCGAATGCTTCAGCGTGCGATCGTCGAGTTCGTCTTCCTTGCTGTCACCGATCATCACCGTGCCCTCGTCGGTCTGGCGGATCGTGGTCAGCGGATGCGGCAGGAACGGCATGGTGCGCTCGGTCACCACGATCTGGCCGCGGGTCGGGCCCATCGGCGCTGAGAGGCCGACCATTGGCGCCAGCGTCTGATTGGCATTGCCGGCGGCAAGCACGATTTTGGCGGCGCGCAGCTCGCCCTTCGGCGAGGTCAGGCGGAATTCGCCGCCGCTCTTGCTGATTGCGGAGACCGGCTGCTCCGGAAAATAGTCGATGCCGAACGCCTTGAAGCCGGTGTGGAACGCGCGAAACGTGCGCAGCGAATTGACGTGGCCATCGAGCGGACAATAGCTGCCGCCGGAGACCTCCGGGCCGATCAGCGGCAGCGACTTCTTCACGTCGGACGCCGAGAGCATCTCCATCTTGTAGTCGGCAGCACCGGTCTGGTTGTGCATGCGCTTGACGAGCTCGGTGCGCTGGCCGAATTCATCGTCGCCTAGCGTCAGATGAAAGCCGCCGTTCTGCTGAAGCGAGACATCGAGGCCGGTCTGTTGCTTCAGCTCCGAAGCGAGCCGGCCCCACGCATGCGACGCCTGCACGGTCCACACCGTGTAGGCCGGCATACCCAACCCCTTGCTCTGCACCCAGACCAGCGCAAAATTCGCACGCGAGGCACGCTTGGTAATGTCACCTTCGTCGAGCACGGCCACCTTCTTGCCGAGCCGGCCGAGGCCCCAGGCAATGGCGGAGCCGAGCAGTCCGCCGCCGACGACGGCGACGTCGTATTCTCCTGACATGAATTCTCCTATCGTCCCGTATCGCCCTTGCCGGCGAGCACACGGTCGAGCCCGTAAAAGCGGTCGAGCAGAATGAGGGCGGTCATGGTAACAGCGATCACGCAGGCCGAGACCGACGTCACCAGCGGATCGATGTTGTCCTGGATGTAAAGGAACATGCGCACCGGCAGCGTCTCGGTGCCGGGTGCCGCAAGGAAGACGGTCATGGTCAGATCATCAAACGACTGGATGAAGGCCAGCGCCCAGCCGCTGATAACGCCGGGCATGATCAGCGGCAGCGTGACGCGGCGAAACAGCGTCCAGCCGCCAGCGCCGAGCGAGACCGCCGCCATCTCGACCGAAAGATCCATGCCGGTCGCAGCCGCCAGCGTCAGCCGCAGCGCGAACGGAAACACGATGATGACATGCGCGATGATCAACGCTGCAAAGCTGCCGCCAAGGCCCGCCGACGTGAAGAAGCGCAGGAAGGCGATGCCGAGCACGACATGCGGGATCATCAGCGGCGACAAAAACAGTGCCGCCAGTGCATCACGGCCGCGGAAGCGATAACGCGCGAGCGCGAGTGCCGCTGGCACTGCGAACAACAATGCTACGAACGAGGACAGCGCACCCAGCCCCAAGCTGACCCAGAAGGCGTGGATGAATTCGGGGTAGTTCGCGATCGCCCTGAACCAGCGCAGCGAAAAGCCGTTGGTCGGCAGCGACAAAAACCCTTCGGGCGTGAAGGCGACCAGACAAACCACCAGGATCGGCGCCACCATCACGATGACGAAGATGGTGTGGAAGATCAGTGCGAGCGGCCCGTTCCGTCTCATCGGAACACCTCCGCATAGCGGCGTTCGATCAGCGCGTTGCTGCCGACGACGATCAGCACCAGCGCGACCAGCAGCAGCGTCGCGACCGCCGCACCCAACGGCCAGTTCAGTGTGTTGAGGAATTCGTCATAGGCCAGCGTCGCCGCGACCTTGAGCCGGCGTCCCCCGATGATCGCCGGCGTCGCGAAGGCGCTGGCCGAGAGCGAGAACACGATGATTGCGCCCGACAGCACGCCCGGCATGATCTGCGGCATGATGATGCGGCGGATGATGGTAATGGGACCGGCGCCGAGCGACATCGCGGCATTCTCGATCTGGGGATCGAGCCGCTGCAGCGCCGCCCACACCGACAGCACCATGAACGGCATCATCACATGCGCGAGCGCGACGACCATGCCGGTTTCGGTAAACATGAAGGGAATGGGCGAGCGGATCACACCGGCCGACATCAAGAGCTTGTTGACGAGACCGTTACTGCCGCCGAACAGCAACGCCCAGCCGAGCGTACGCGCGACCACGGAGATCAACAGCGGCCCGAGGATGACCAGCAGGAAAATGCTCTTCCAGCGGCCGCTCATGCGATTGAGGATGTAGGCCTCGGGCGCGCCGAGCAATGCGGTGAGCAGCGTGGTTAGGATCGCAATGCGAAAGGTCCGCCAGAACATTTCGGCGTAATAGGGATCGGTCGCGATCTCGTGCCAGTTCTTGAGGATGAAGACCGGCTCGATGCCCTTGTACTGTCCCCAATCGTGGAACGACAGCATCACGGTCATCGCCAGCGGAATCAGCAGCACGCCGACGAACAGCATCAAGGCAGGCGCCGTCAGCGCCCATGGCGCGCGCGCGTTGCGTTCATCAGCCGCCGTGCTCATGCGGAAACTCCTCCGCGCACGCTCATGTCCTCCGGACGCCAGGCGAGACGGACCGTCTCACCTTCGACCGGCTGCGTCTTGCCGTCATTCTGGCGGATCACGATCGCCGGACCGCATTCACTGTCGCACTGGAACAGCCAGTGATTGCCCTGGAAGATGCGCGTGACGATCTTTGCGCTGAGGCCTACATCGCCAAAGCCGATCCGCTCAGGACGAATGCTGACGGTCACGGGGCCGCTGAGGCCAGCCGGCGCCGGCGCGTTCCATGAGCCCGCCACCAGCCGCGCCGGCGTCGCGGTCCGGTCAATCGTCCCGGCAAAATCATTAGTCTTGCCGAGGAACTGCGAGACGAAAGCCGAGGCCGGCTTCTCGTAGGTTTCCTGCGGCGTGCCGATCTGCTCGATCTTGCCCTGGCTCATCACCACGATGCGGTCGGACAGCGACATCGCCTCGTTCTGGTCGTGAGTGACCAGGATCGTGGTGGTGCCGATGGTGCGCTGGATCTGGCGCAGCTCGATCTGCATCTCCTCCCGCAACTTGGCATCGAGGTTGGACAGCGGCTCGTCGAGCAGCAGCACGCTCGGCTTGATCACCAGCGCGCGCGCCAGCGCCACGCGCTGCTGTTGCCCACCCGACATCCGGCGCGGATGGCGGTCCTCGTAACCGGCGAGGCCCACCATTGCGAGCGCGGCACGCACGCGTTCGGCCCTTTCAGCGCGCGAGACGTTGCGCATCTCGAGGCCAAAGGCGACGTTCTCCGCCGCGGTCATGTGCGGAAACAGCGCGTAGCTCTGGAACACGATGCCGAGCCCGCGCTTGGCTGGATGGATCGCAGCCAAATCCTTGTCCTCAAGGCGGATCGCTCCGCGCGTGGGATCAAGGAAGCCCGCGATCATCTGCAAGGTCGTGGTCTTGCCGCAGCCGGAGGGCCCGAGGAAGGAGATGAACTCCCCCTTGCCCACGGCGAGACTGAAGTCATCGACCACAGTCTGCGCGCCGAACTGCTTGGCGACCCGATCGAGTTCGAGAAAAGCCATACGCTGTCTCCGCTGCGACGATCAGATCAGCGCTCGACCTCGCGGTTCCAGCGCTTGGTCCACTCCTCGCGCTTCTCGTTGATGACGGTCCAGTCGGGGTTATAGAGCTTTGCCGCGCGCTCGCCGATCGGCGCCATCTTGCCGAACTCCGGCGGTACCACCAGCGATTTCAGCACCGGGCCGTAGCCGTATTCCTTCAGCATCACGAGCTGGATTTTCGGCTCGAGCAGCATCTTGACGAAGCTGGACGCCAGCGGCGAGGCGCTGGCCTTGGCGATCGGACAAGCGGTCGTCAGCAGCGTCGCCGCGCCTTCCTTCGGATAGACGAAGTCGACAGGGAACCCGGTATTGGCAAAGCTCTGCACGCGGCCGGTGCCCCACACGGCGATCACCGCCTGGCCGGACTGGAACAGCTCGGTCATCTTGCCGGGCGAGGGCTCATAGGCGAGCACGTTCGGATTGATCTGCTCCTTGAA
Source organism: Bradyrhizobium sp. OK095 (assembly GCF_900109945.1). GTDB lineage: Bacteria > Pseudomonadota > Alphaproteobacteria > Rhizobiales > Xanthobacteraceae > Bradyrhizobium. The sequence goes on along the minus strand of NZ_FOBX01000018.1, from coordinate 28,165 downwards.
GATCTTGAAGCCGGAATCGACGTTGGTCTCGCCGCCGCCGTTCATCTTCGACAGCATCACCAGCGCTTCGAGCCCATAGGTGTTGTTGATCGGCGGGATCACGAGCTGTTTTGCGTATTTCGTATCCTTCAGGTCGTTCCACGAGGTCGGCGGCGCCCAGCCTTTCTCAGCGAACACCTTGGTGTTGTACATCAGGCCGGTAGCGACGATGCCGATGGCGACCGCGCGATCGTCCTTGAAGCGGGCGGTGTCGTAGAGATCGGCGGCCGGCAGTCCCTCGAGCTTGCCGCAGAAGCCGAGCTGGATCGCCTGATACATCGGGCCGTCGTCGACGATGGCGACGTCGATCTGCTGATTGCCCTTCTGCGCCTGAAGCTTGGCCAGCGTGTCGGTGGAGTTGCCGGCGACGTACTCGACCTTGACGCCGTTCTCCTTCTCGAAGGCCGGGATCACCTCGTCGCGGATCGTCTTCTCGAACGAGCCGCCATAGCCGGCGACATAGAGCGTCTTTTGCTGGGCCGAGGCGGCCGACGGGATGGCAACGAGCGCTGCGATGCTGACCGCTGTCAGAAGGCGAAAAGTCTTCATGTGGACCGATCTCCAATACCGGAATGAGGTGACGTGCCGACAAATCTCCGGCCGAAGCGCCTGCCGCATTTCCTTCCGCGCAAATCCTCTCCGGACAGGGCTCCGGCCCCTGTTCGGCGGGTTTGGCGCGATTTGGAGGTTTGAACTCCTCCAATCTGCCGAAAAAGCGGGCTGTCTCCAGCTCTGATGAAAAAGATCGCAACCTATACTTCCATCGTCCAATGAATAATGGCACCGTCTGTATGCATAAATGTTATGAATAGGAAATTGGATGGCGCGGATCAATTCACGGCAGGTGGAAGCCTTCCGGGCGATGATGCTGACCGGCAGCGTCACCGAAGCGGCCAAGCTGATGGCTGTGACGCAGCCGGCGGTCAGCCGGTTGCTGCGAGACTTCCAGGCGTTGTTGAAGACCGAATTGTTCGAGCGGCGCGGCACGGGCTTGGTGCCGACCGCCGCGGCAACCGCGCTTTATACCGAGGTCGAGCGCTCCTTCGTCGGCCTCGAGCGCATCACGGCTGCGGCCGAAGAAATCCGCAGTCGCCGCACCGGCTCGCTGCGGATCGCAGCACTGCCAGCGCTGTCGAACGGCTATCTGCCGCGGCTCGCTGGACACTTCTTGAAAGAGCGGCCCAACCTCAACCTCGCTTTCTTCGGCGTGATCTCGCCGATCGTGGTCGACTGGGTGCTCAACAACCAATGCGATGTCGGCTTTGCCGAGGTGCCGATCGTCCATTCCGGCCTGCCCAGCTTGCGGCTGCCGGCGCTGGCGCGCGTCGCGGTGCTGCCGACTGGTCATCACCTCGCGGAGAAAGCAGTGCTGGAGCCCAATGATTTCGAAGGCGAGACTTTCATCTCGCTGTCGGCGGGATCGGCGAGCCGGCATCTCGTCGACCAGATCTTCCATCGCCACGACGTCCGCCGCGTGCTGCGGGTGGAGACCGCGCTGTCGGAGATCATGTGCGGCATGGTGTCGTCAGGGCTTGGGGTCGCGATCTGCGATCCCTTCACCGCGCAGGAATTTTCCACCCGCGGCATCGTCGTGCGCCGCTTCCTGCCGCGCATCGACTTCGAATTCTCGGCCGTTCTCCCGGCGCAGCGCAGCGCCTCGCCGGTGGCGCTGGATCTGGTCGAAGCCGTGCGCAAATCGCTCGCCGAATTCGACGACGAAGCGACGCTCAGCCGTTGAACGCAGCCTGTGCCTCCGGCAGGTCCCAGATCTTGCCGATCGCCGCGGTGCCTGCTGCGGTGATCGCCGTTTCATCGGCGCCCAGATAGCGGCCGGCATCGACCAGCATGCGGCCATCGACCATCACCTGATCGATATTGGCGCGGTTGGCGAGCGCGATCAGCGCGCGGCGCGGGTCGAACAACGGCTGAAGATGCGGATGGGTGAGATCGACGACGGTGAGGTCGGCAGTCGCGCCCGGCTCGATCCGGCCGAGATCCGGCCGCTTGATGACGTCGGCCGCAACGGCCGTATTCGCCTCGATCAGCTCCGGCGAATTGGCGACGTCGGCGCGCGCCGAGGTGACCTTGGAGATCAGCGAGGCCGCATTGAGCTCGCCAAGCAGATCCATGTTGTAGCCGTCGGTGCCGACCACCGTGCGCACGCCGTGTTCCGCAAACCGGCTGAAGGCCGCGGTGACGCCGGCACGCGCGAACACGCGCGGGCAATTCAGAACGGTCATGCCGCGCGCGGCCATCAGCTTGAGATCGTCATCGCTGCTGAACATGCAGTGCGCCGCCATGAGATCGGGCGCGAGCAGGCCGAGCCAGTCCAGATATTGCGCCGGCGTGCGGCCGCCATAGCGCCTGCCGATCGTTTCGACCTCGGCGCGGCTCTGCGCCATGTGGGTCGTGATGGGAACGCCAAGCTCGCGCGCCCGCGTGGCACAAGCCTTCAGCAGATCGGGACCGCAGGTGTCGGTGGCGTGCGGGCTCATCGCAAGGCTGATGCGGCCGTCGCCACGATTATTCCAGCGCTGGTAGAGCGCATCCCATGTCGCCATGTCGGCGGCGCCGTCATCGCCGGAGTAGCGGACCACGCCATCGGCGCCGGCCTTGGCGTCGGACGTCGAGAACAGATAGGGCGCTCCGTAAAAACGGATGCCCATCTCTTCCGCCGCGTCGAACATCTCCGGAATGGAATTGCGGAACGGCTCCATCACCGTGGTGGCGCCGCCCTTCAGAAGCTGGAGGATGCCCAGCCGCGCCACCGCCATGCGCTCTTCCGCCGACAACAGGTCGGCGCCGCGCTTGGTCAGCGGCAGCAACACCGTATAGACGATGCTCTGGTTGTTCTTGCGGCCATTGCCATCCTCGGTGTGGCTGCGCGCCACCGCTTCAGAGAAGCAGTGATTGTGCAAATTGAGCAGGCCCGGCAGCACGAAGCGGCCGGGACGATCGTAGACCTCGTCCGCGCGCGGCTTGTCGCGCGTGATCGCGGCGATCTTCTTGCCTTCGACCAAAACCCAATGATCGCGCAGCACATCCTGCGCACCGTCTTTGCGTGACAGCACATAGCTGCCGAAGATTGCTGTCGTGCTCATGCGGGGCGTACGTTCCAGAAGACGGCGGTGCCGTCGAGAATGCCGGTGATGGCTTTGCGATAGGCGGTCGGCTGCTTGTACAGGCCGATCGGAATATAGGGGATTTCCTCAAACGCGACCGTCTGAATTTCGCGACAGATGCGCTGCTGCTCGGCGAGCTCGGAGGCCGCCAGCCACTGGCTGCGCAAGGGCCCCATCTTCCCGCTCGCATACCAGCCCGCGACCTTGCCTTCGCCGCGGATGTTGGTGTTGCCGGCCGGGTTGAGCCAGTCGATGCCCTGCCAGTTGCCAACCGCCGCACTCCAGCCACCTTGCCCGATCGGGTCCTTCTTGAGCTGGCGTTGCAACACGACGGCGAAATCGAGCCCGGCATATTCGACGTTCATGCCGGCCTTGCGAAGTGAGTCGACCGCGATCTCGCCGAGCGGCTTCTGCGCCAGCGAATTGGTGGGGACGAGCACGACGATCTTCTCGCCATTGTAGCCAGCCGCCTTCAGGTCGGCCTTGACCTTGTCGTAGTCGCGCGGGCCGCGGAACACATCGAGGCCGACGTCGCTCGCCATCGGCGTACCAGGCGCGAAGTAGCCGATCGGCGACACCTGGAAAGCCGGATCGACGCCGGCCACCGCCGTCATGAATGCGGACTGGTCGATCGCACCCAGCAGCGCCCGACGAACGGCCGGATTGTCGAACGGCGGCTGGAGGTGATTGAGGCGCAGCATGCAGGCATAGCCACGGGGGTCGAGGATGCGCGTCTCGATATCGCCGGCGGCCTTGATGATCGGCAACAAATCGTGCGGGGTGGTCTCCTGCCAATCCTGCTCGCCGGTCTGGAGCGCGGCGACGCCGGTGCCGGCATCGGGCGTAGTGGTCCAGACCACGCGGTCGTAATGCACGATCTTCGGCCCGGCGGTCCAATCCGGCTTGCCGTCGGTGCGCGGCTGATAGCGCTCGAATTTGGCGTAGGCGTTGCGGGCGCCCTGCACGCGCTCGTCGGCGAGATAGCGGAACGGACCGCTGCCGATGACTTCTGTCAAAGGCTTGAACGGATCCTGGCTCGCCAGCCGCTCCGGCATCATGAAGCAGGCATTGATCGCGGCCTTGCCGAGCGCCTGCGGCAGCAGCGGGAACGGACGCTTGAGACGGAAACGGATGGTGCGGTCGTCGGCCGCCGAAAGCTCGGCGGTCGCCTCCATCAGCTCGCCGCCAAAGCCGTCACGCGCAGCCCATCGTCTGATGCTCGCGACGCAGTCGCGCGCCAGCACGCGCTCGCCATCGTGCCAGAACAGGCCATCGCGCAAGGTCAGGTCCCATTGCAGCCCGTCAGCGGAGATGGCGTGGCCCGACAGCATCTGCGGCGAGACCTGGAGCGAGGAGCTCATGCCGTAGAGCGTGTCGTAGACCATAAAACCGTGGTTTCGCGACACCTGCGCGGTCGAATAGATGGGGTCGACGAAGGCTAGATCGATCACTGGGATAAAGCGCAGCGTGGACTGAGATTCAGCGCGCACGATGCCCGGGAACGACAGCACCGGCATTGCTGCGGCGGCCTTGAGGAGCGAACGACGGGAGATAGGCATTACAAGAGGCTCCTGAAGGATCTTACGCGTTCAACAAGACAGCGCCGATCGCGGCCGCCACCGCCTGCTGCGCCGGCTCGATCACGGGCACGCCGATCGCATCCGCAATCGGGGCGCGGTGCGACGCCATGCCGGCGCAACCCATCACCACGACATCGGCGCGGCATTGCGTGACCAGCGCGCGGCCGGCTTCGATCAAGCGACCGCGGATGTCCGCGCCCGCCGTCTCCGCCGCGCTCGCGCCGACCGACCAGCTTCCGGCGTAGCGGTTGTCGACGCCCATCACCCGCGCCATGCGCTGCTGGCGGCGGATGCTCGACGGCGACAGCGCGATGATTCCAAAGCGTTCGCCGAGCATCAGCGCGCGAAAGATGCCGCATTCGGCGATGCCCATCACGGGGCGAGCGCCCGCGGCCTCACGCACCGCATGCAGGCCGGGATCACTGAAGCAGGCAAGCACGAAGGCATCCGCATTGTCGCGCGACACGCGGTTGACCAGCGGCATCACGACGCTGTCGGCATCGCGCTGCGAGCTGATCCCGGGCGGTCCCTCGGCAAGGCCGACCACTTCGATCTCAGGTCCGCCGGCGATGCGCAGCGGCGCGACCGCGTCGTCGATCGCCGCCGTCACCGACGCGGAGGAGTTGGGGTTGATGACGAGGATGCGACGACGGGTCATGGCTTTGCCTAGCGGTTACCGGCCTCGTGGCGCAGGAAGTTTTCCGCGATCTTCTCGCCGGTCGTGATCCAGACGTCGGGGCACGACTTTGCGTAGGTCAGGAACTCCCGCAGCAGACGCAGCCGCATCGGACGGCCGCTGCATTGCGGATGCAGCACAGTCGTCACCATCGCACCCCAGTCCCTGGTTTCGTCGAGCTCGTCCTTCCAGATCGAGAGCACGTGCTCCTTCGGGAAGATCGAGCGCGGGCTGAAGCGCGCGGACAGGCCGTGCATCCAGTCGTCATAGCTCGCGGTGACAGGCAGCTCGATCGTGCCGGGCTTGCCGTCGGCGAGACGATGGCGATAGGGCCTGACGTCGTCGCGGAACGAGGACGTATAGACGATGCCATGACGCACCAGCGCAACACGCAGCTCTTCGGTGAACTCGCCGTAAGGCGCACGGTAGCCGGTCGGCCTGACGCCGAGCCGGCGCTTCAGCGCCTCAAAACCGCGCTCCAGCTCCTCCTCGATCCAGGGATCGCCGGGATCAGGCAGGAGATGGTGATAGCCGTGATGACCGATCTCGTGGCCGGCCTTGAGGATCGACTCGGCCATCGCCGGATGCGCGTCGACCGACCACCCCGTGACGAAGAACGTCGCCTTGAGATCGAGCTGGTCGAGCAGCTCCAGCAGTTTTGGCGTGCCGACGCGCGCCTCATAGCCGCCATAGCTCATGGTGATGAGCCGCTGCGCGTGCACCGCGTCCTTGCTGGTCCACGCACTCTCCGCGTCGACATCGAAGGAGAGGAACATCGCCGAATTGTACGGCTTCGGCCACGGGTATTCCGGCGCGGGATCCGCGGTGTTGGCTGGGGTGAGCGGGATGCTCTTGAGTGCCTTACTGTCCAGCATTGAGGGTCGCCTTCTCTAATCCGTTGTCGTTCAGTTTCCACTTGGCAAGCAGGGTACGATAGGTGCCGTCCGCGATCAGCGCATCGAGTGCCTCGACCATCGCCTGCTGCAACGCCTTTTCCTTGACCGGCAACGCAATGCCCGTGAACTGCGTCGCGATGGGATCGCCGACCGGCGCATAGGTGCCCGGCTCGAGATCGATCAGATAGGGCAGCGTCTCGTTGCCCTGCACGGCGGCGTCGATACGGCCCTGCCTGAGCTGCGTGCGCGCATCTGCCGAGCCGTCGGTGCCGACGAACTGGATCGAATTGCTACCGCAATTCTTCTGGCTCCACTTGTCGATCTCTGCCGGAAACATGGTCCGGCGGCTGGCGCCGACCTTCTTGCCGCACAGCGCGGCCATGTCTTTGAACTCGGACGCACGGGACTGCTGCACGAAGAATTTTGGGCCGCTGCGCAAATAATCGACGAAGGAAGCGATCTCGTGCCGGCTCGCATAGTCGGTGAAGCCGGACAGGATGGCATCCACCCGCCCCGTCGAAATCGACGGCATGAACTCGGCAAAGCTGGTCTCGGTCCATTCGATCTTGACGCCGAGCTTGCGGCCGAGCGCCTCGCCGAGATCGATGTCGAAGCCCGACAGCGCGTTGGTGGCGGGATCGCGGAATTCCATCGGCGGATAGTTCGGCACCACCGCCACCTTGATGCTGCCGCGCTTGGCGATCTCTGCCGGCAGCTCGATGGCCATCACCGACGCGCTCATGGCGCCCATAAGCGCCGCCGCAACCAAAAGTCTCTTCATCAACACGCCCCCATTTCAGATCACTGCCGAAAGAAATGCTTTTGTGCGCTCCTCGCGCGGCGCGCCCAACACCTCCGAGGCACGGCCCTGCTCGACGATCGCGCCCTGGTCCATGTAGACGACGCGGTCGGCGACCTCGCGAGCGAAGCCGAGCTCGTGCGTTACCACCATCATGGTCATGCCGCTCTTTGCCAGCTCCTTCATGACGGCGAGCACCTCGCCGACAAGCTCGGGATCGAGCGCGCTGGTCGGCTCGTCGAACAGCATCAGCATCGGCTTCATCGCGAGCGCGCGCGCAATCGCGACGCGCTGCTGCTGGCCGCCGGAGAGCTGGGCGGGATAAGCATCGGCCTTGGCCGCAAGTCCGACACGACGGAGCAGTTCGAGCGCCTCGCCGCGCACCTCATCGTGCTTGCGCCCCTGAACCTGGGTCGGGCCTTCGGTAATGTTTTCCAGCGCGGTCTTGTGCGGAAACAAATTGAAGCGCTGGAACACCATGCCGGTCTTCAGTCGCTGCCGCCCGATCTCGCGCTCGTTGAGCCGATGGAGCCGCCCACACTGCTCACGCACCCCAAGCAGCTCACCGTCGAGCCAGATGCCGCCACTATCGATCATGGCGAGCTGGTTGATACAACGGAGCAGCGTGGTCTTGCCGGAGCCGGAAGCGCCGATCAGGCACATCACCTCGCCGGGCCAGACGTCGAGCGAGACGTTTTTGAGAGCCTGAAACTCTCCAAAATTCTTGGCTACGGAGCGGATCGCGACGAGGGGTTTCGTCATCGCGCAAGCCGCAATGTGCCGCGGGCAAAACGGCGTTCGAGCAGCATCTGGAGCGGTGTCAGGATCGAGACCACGAGCAGATACCAGAGACCGGCGACGATCAGCAGCTCGATCACGCGGGAATTGGCGTAATAGATGTTTTCGGCGTTGTGCAGCAGTTCCGGATACTGGATGACGCTGGCGAGCGAGGTCGCCTTCACCATGCCGATGAACTCGTTGCCGAGCGGCGGGATCACCACCCGCATCGCCTGCGGCAGGACGATCCGCCGCAGCGCGCGTAAGCGCCCCATGCCGATCGCCTGTGCCGCCTCATATTGCCCGATGTCGACCGACAGCATGCCTGCGCGCATCACCTCCGACGTATAGGCGCCCTGATTGATGCCGAGCCCGAGCAGCGCAGCAAGGAACGGCGTCATGACATCGACGGCGCGAGCGCTCCACAGGCCGGGAATGCCGATGGTCGGAAACACCAGCGCAAGGTTGAACCAAAGCAGGAGTTGAAGGATCAGCGGCGTGCCGCGAAACAGCCAAGTATAGCCGGCAGCCACCGTCTTCAGCACCGGATTGGGCGACAGCCGCATCACCGCGACAACGACGCCGAGGAAAATACCGAGCGCCATCGCGAGCACCGCCATCACCATGGTGTTGACGACGCCTTCGAGGATGACCTTGACGGTCAGGAAACGGCTGACATAGGACCATTCGATCTGACCGTTCGCAAACGCGCGCCCGATCGCCGCCAGCACAAGGACGATCAGGGCCGCGCTGAGCCAGCGAAACCAGTGCGGCTCGCGCGCGACCCGCATTCCCGAGAGATCGGGAAAACCCTCCGCGAGTGCCGGCACCGGCTTCATTGCGGCGCCGCGTTCAGCGTCGGCTGGGCGACCGCGTTTGCGCCGAGGCCCCATTTGTCGAGAACGGCCTTGTAGGAACCGTCGGCGATCATCGCGGTGAGTTTTTCCGTGACCACTTCGCGCATGGCCGCGTCATCCTTGCGGAACATGATGCCCTGATAGCCCGTGGACAATTGCGCACCAATGACGCGATATTTCCCCGGCTCCTGCGATTGCGCATAGGGCAAGGTCTCGCTGCCCTGGACCGCGGCGTCGATGCGGCCCTGCTTGAGCTGGTTGCGGACGTCGATCGAATTCTCGCCGGGCACGTACTGGATGGCGGGCTTGCCGGCCGTCTCGCAATTCTGCTTGCTCCACTTCTCGATCTCGACCGGGAAGCTGGTGCTGCGGGTGGTGCCGACCTTCTTGCCGCAAAGATCGGTCGCAGCCTTCGCCTCGCTCTCCGCCATCACGAAGAACTGCGGACCGGTCGCGAGATAGTCGACAAAATCGGCTGTCTCGCGCCGCGAGGCGCGGTCGGAGATACCGGAGATGATGAAATCGGCGCGCTTGGTCTGGAGCGACGGGATCAGCTCGGCGAATGGCGTCTCGCTCCAGACGATCTTTACGCCGAGCCGCTTCGCCAGCTCGTTCGCAAGGTCGATGTCGAGCCCGACCAGCTCGTTGGTCGCGGGATCGCGATACTCCATAGGTGCGTAGGTCGAGTTCACCGTGAGCTTCAGCGAGCCCGCCTGCTTGATCTCCGCCGGAAGTTCGGCCGCCTGCGTGGACGTGACGGCAGCCAAGGCTGCGAAAGCGAGGAAATGCGAGAGGCGTGTCATGTCAGCTCCTTTGCCGATCTCTTTGCTAACGCCGTGCCATTTAGCTAGTCAGCGTCGAGAACGGCCGGCTCGATGACGCCGGCGCGCTCGGTGATCACTCTGTATTGGTCGGGCCGCCGGTGTGCGGCGAAGTTGAACATCTTGTCCTTGCCCTGACGGCAGAGGTCGAGATCGACGTCGGCGACGATGACCTCGTCGGTGAGCGTCTGTGCCTGTGCGACAATTCGTCCATTGGGATCGACGATGCAGGAGCCGCCGATCAGCCCGGAGCCGTCCTCCTCGCCCGCCTTCGCCACCGAGATCGCCCAGGTCGCGTTCATATAGGCGTTGGCCTGCACCACCAGCGTCGAGTGGAAGGTGCGGAGCGCTCCGTCTTCCGTCGTGCCGCCATTGGGATCATAGGCTGCCGAATTGTAGCCGATGCAGACGAGCTCGACGCCTTGCAGGCCGAGCACGCGCCAGGATTCCGGCCAGCGACGATCGTTGCAGATCATCATGCCCATGATGGCGTGGGCCCAGGCCGAACCGGCGCGGAAGGCGGGAAAGCCGAGATCGCCATATTCGAAATAGCGCTTCTCGAGTTGCTGGTAGCGCGCGCCCTCCCGAGGCTCGACCGAGCCCGGCAGATGAACCTTGCGATAGCGGCCCAAAATCTCGCCGTCGCGGTCAACCAGGATGGCGCAATTGTAACGGCGGCCGTCCGGGGTCAGCTCGGCATAGCCGACATAGAAGCCAACGCGCAGCGCGCGCGCACGGTCGAACAGTTTTGCGATCGCGGGGTTCGGAATGCTGCGCTCGAAATAGCTGTCGAGCGCATCGCCCTCGAGCAGCCAGCGCGGAAAGAAGGTGGTGAAGGCCAGCTCCGGGAACACCACGAGGCTGGCGCCGCGGCCGGCGGCCTCCTCCAGCATGTCGAGCATCCGCTTCAGCGTGTGCTCGCGCGTATCGGCTTTTTGCGTCGGCCCCATCTGAGCTGCGGCGGCGCGAAGGATACGAACCAAGATTGCCTCCAATCTGTGCGCAGTGCTGCCTCAATGGGCGGATGAACCCTTTGATGCGACGTGCAAATCCGCCGCCATTACGCTGAAGCGGGGCTGTAAAATCAATTCATTCTGCTATGATGTTTTGGCCCAGAGTATAATCGGCAGTGATATGAACCTGCGTCAGCTCGAGATCCTCCGTGCCGTCATCCGCCATCGCACCACGGTGGCGGCGGCGGACGAACTGGCGCTGTCGCAGCCCGCGGTCAGCAACGCGCTGAAGACGATGGAGGCGCAGGCGGGCTTTGCGCTGTTCGAGCGCGTCAACAACCGACTGTTTCCGACCGCCGAAGCGATGGCGCTCTACAAGGAGAGCGAGGCGATCTTCGCGCTGCACGCAAAGCTCGAGAACCGCGTGCGCGATCTGCGCGAGAACCGCTCCGGACATCTTGCCATCGTGGCGACGCCGCCGCTGGCCTACAGCATCATCCCGTCTGCCCTATCAGGCTTCCTGCGCCGCCGCCCGGAGACGCGCGTGTTCTTCGACGTCCGGCGCTATGAGGGCATCATCGAGGGTGTGCTCAGCCGCGTCGCCGAGCTCGGTTTTGCGCTCGGGTTGACGCATCATCCCGGCATTGCGCATGAGGTGGTGCACTCCGGCGAGATGGTCTGCGTGCTGCCGCCGCAGCATCCACTTGCCGATAGGCCCGTGATCTCGGCCGCTGATCTCTCCGGCCTGCCCTTCATCGGGCTCGAGCGCGGTACACGTCTTGGCGAGGCCGTGCGCGACAGCTTTGCCCGGGCCGGCGCGCCGTTCCGGCCGACCGTCGAGGTGCGCTACTGCAACACGGCCTGCGTGCTCGCGAGCGCCGGCGTCGGCGCCGCCGTGGTCGATCCCTTCTCGCCGCGGCAGAATGGCGGCCACGGTCTCGTCGTCCGGCCGTTCACACCGACGACGCGCGCGATTGCCTATATGCTATGGTCGGAGGCCGAGCCGTTGTCGCGCCTGGCCAAGGCCTTTCTCAACGAGGTGCGCAAGGAAAGCGCGCTGCTGGAGCGCACAGCGCCACACCAGCAACATGGGGCAGAAAGCAACTAGGCTTCGCAACCTTTTGACCTTGGGGGGCACATGGCACGCATCACCATCATCGAGACCGGACAGGTCCCGCCAAAATACCGCGAGCAGCACGGCTCGTTTCCGGACATGTTCGAACGCATGGTCCGCGCCGAGGACCCGACGGCCACGGTCGACGTGGTCAGCATCCCCAATGGCGACGCACTCCCCGATCCGGGCAAGCTCGAGGCCGTGCTGATCACCGGCGCTGCCGCCGGCGTTTATGACGGGCTCGACTGGATCGCGCCGCTGGAAGATTTCGTGCGCACGGCTTACGCCAACAAGACGCCGATGGTCGGCATCTGCTTCGGCCATCAGCTGATCGCGCAGGCGCTCGGCGGCACCGTGCGCAAATCGGAGAAGGGCTGGGGCATCGGCCGGCACGTCTATCAGGTGCTGCCGGAGAACGGCGTCGTCGAGGGCGATGCGGTCGCCATCGCCTGCTCGCATCAGGACCAGGTGGTCGAGGCGCCGAACGATGCGCTCACGATCCTCTCGTCCGAATTCACCCCGCATGCCGGGCTGCTTTACGCCAATGGCGCGACGCTGACCGTGCAGCCGCATCCGGAGTTCGATCTGGAGTTCGCCGAGGTGTGCTGCGAGCTCCGCGACGGCAAGGCGCCGGAGGATGTTGTCGCGACGGCGCGGGTGTCGCTGGCGGAGCCGATGGATAACGCCAAGCTCGGCGGGGCGATCACGCGGTTTCTGGCAAGGCGCACGGCAACTTAGTCGCGCATTCCTTTGCCTTCTCCCCTTGAGTGTCATCAATGATGGGGCACAATTGTCCTCTGGACGCTTTCGGCAGGACGGGGAATGAGCCCAATTCGCCGCACGATAAGCCTGATGTTTGCACTCACCCTTATTGTCGTAGGGCTGGGGGCAGTAATCTATCTCCTGTTTTTCGCGCTTTGGTGGAAGGGCTGGATGCTGATGGCCGCCGGTTTCGTAACGGCGTTAGGCAGTATGTGGTTTTGGGAGGACCTCCCAAAAGCAAAAGGCAAGAGCAATGAGGGCGATTAGGTAATCAGAACGGATCCGTTCCCAACCCCGCTACATCGGCCGGCCGCGGCCCCGGCGCTGCCCAGTGAAACCGGCGGTCCTTCTCCGCAATCGCGATGTCGTTGATCGAGGCCTCACGCCGCCGCATCAAGCCATGCTCGTCGAACTCCCACTGCTCGTTGCCGTAGGAGCGATACCACTGGCCGCCGGCATCGTGCCATTCGTACTGGAAGCGCACCGCGATGCGGTTACCGTCGAAGCCCCAGAGATCCTTGATCAAGCGGTAGTCGTGCTCCTTCTCCCATTTGCGGGTGAGGAACGTGACGATGGCCTCGCGGCCCTGGAAGACTTCCGAGCGGTTGCGCCAGCGGCTGTCCTCGGTATAGGCAAGCGAGACGCGCACCGGATCGCGTGAATTCCAGGCGTCCTCGGCCATGCGCGCCTTTTGCGCGGCGGTCTCTCGGGTGAAAGGCGGAAGCGGCGGGCGCGACATGATGGCCTCATCGGTTGATCAGGGCCGCAATCTATCGCTGCGATTGGTGGAGTCGATAGGCCATGACCTATCGGCCGATCACTTATCGGGCGATCAGGAAATCAAATCGGCCTTCATCAGCGTGCGGATCGATTTCGGGATCGGCTGGGCGCGGCCGCCGCTGATGAAGGCGACGCGCACCTCAGCTTTCACCAGCACGTCCCCACCACGCCGCACCTCCTGCGCCAGCATGATCGAGGCGCCCTTCACCGCGGTCGGCCAGGTCACGACATCGAGCACGTCGTCCATTCGGGCAGGCTTCAAGAAGTCCAGATGCATCGAGCGCACCACGAAGGCGAAGCCGGAATCTTCCGTCGCGGCCTGCTCGAACAGCGCCTGCTGCTCGGCGCCCATCAGACGCAAATGATTGGTGCGCCCGCGCTCCATGTAGCGCAGATAATTGGCGTGATAGACGATGCCGGAAAAATCCGTGTCTTCGTAGTAGACACGAACCTGCATGTGGTGGCGGCCGTCGCGGATCTCGCCGTCGAGATGAGCAGTCACGTCGCGAGCCCCTTCGCTTTTCGGTAACCCACCCGTTTTGCGCAAAAACGGCCAGGCGCGCAAGCGTGTTAGGACACAACCGAGGAAGCTTGCCCCAACGTCACCTCGACAATCTCCGGCGGCACGCCGAAACGGACGGGCACGATGCTGCAACCGAGGCCGCCCGAAACGATGAGATCGCATTTCAGGCGGAAGTGACCATAGGCGAGCCGGAGGCCCTGCTGCCGCGAAACGGCCGGTGACCAGCCGAGCAGACGGATCTGGCCGCCATGGGTGTGGCCGGACAGTTGCAACGCGACGCGTGCGGGCACACGCGGCGCGATGTTGGGCTCATGCGCGAGCAGGATCACCGGAGCATCGTCGGTGACCTTGGCAAGCGTCGCGGTGAGATCGTCGGCGCCGAAGCGCCCCGTGCTCCGGAAGCGCCGCGCCGGCAGGAAGGCGAGCTGATCGCCGAGGCCGGCGAGCCAGAACGGGCGCCCGTCCTTGGTGAGACGGATGACATCGTTCTCGTAGACGGGAATGCCAGCCGCCTCCAGCGCGCGATGCGCCACCGTCGGCCCGTGCCCCGCCTGCTGCACAGCCCTGTCCACCCAATAGTCGTGATTGCCCATGACGGCATGGACGCCAAGCGGCGCCTTGAGGCCCACGAGCACCTTGGCCCACTCGCTCGACGGAATGATGCGCGTGACTTGGTGAACCCCGGCGACATAGTCGCCCAACAGCACGATGATGTCGGCGTTCAGCGCATTGGTGCGCTCAACGATGCCCTCGATCCGCTCCAGCGACATCCAGGGATCGCAGGCATGGATGTCGGCGATCACGGCGATCTTGAGCGGAAAATCCGCCGGCCATTGCTGCGGGGTCGGATGATAGCGGGTGACCTGGAGCCGCAGCACCGGCTCGACGCCGACGCCATAGGCCGCGGTCGAGACGCCGAGAGCAGACAGGCCGCCGATGGAGCGGATGAGATGACGGCGCGTGATCATGAAAGCTCGCCTCCGATACGCTTCCGTGATGCGGTCTGATTGGAGCGGAATTGGGGTGCATTCGTGCAGGTCATCTGCACAGAGGTTACCGGAAATTCATGACAACGTAGCACTCCGCGTGCGCAGATCAGTCGTCGCTCTCGTCCGAGCCGAACAGCCCGAACTGTGACGCCGCATCGCGCGAGGGCTCGGTGATGCCGAGATGGCGAAAGGCGTGCGAGGTGAGCAGGCGGCCACGCGGCGTGCGCTGCAGATAACCGCACTGGATCAGATATGGCTCGATAATGTCCTCGATCGCATCGCGCGGCTCGGACAATGCAGCCGCCATCGTCTCGACGCCGACCGGGCCGCCGCCATAGTTCATCGCGATGGTCGTGAGGTAGCGACGATCCATGGCATCGAGGCCGGCGGCGTCGACCTCGAGCGCGCTCAGTGCGTGATCGGCAATCTTGCGGTCGATCGAGGTGGCATCGGCGGCGGAAGCGAAATCGCGCACGCGGCGGAGCAGACGGCCGGCGATACGCGGCGTGCCGCGCGCGCGGCGCGCGATCTCGTTGGCGCCGTCCGCGCTCATGCCGACATTGAGCACGCGTGCCCCCCGGGTGACGATGCTCTCCAACTCCTCGATCGTGTAGAAATTCAACCGGATCGGAATGCCGAAGCGGTCGCGCAAGGGATTGGTGAGGAGGCCGGCGCGCGTGGTGGCGCCGACCAGGGTGAATTTCGACAGCTCGATCTTCACGGAGCGCGCCGCCGGGCCTTCGCCGATGATGAGGTCGAGCTGAAAATCCTCCATCGCGGGATAGAGCACCTCTTCCACCGCCGGGCTGAGGCG
This sequence comes from Bradyrhizobium sp. OK095, assembly GCF_900109945.1. Lineage (GTDB taxonomy): Bacteria > Pseudomonadota > Alphaproteobacteria > Rhizobiales > Xanthobacteraceae > Bradyrhizobium. The sequence continues at coordinate 12,663 of NZ_FOBX01000018.1, read as the reverse complement.
ATGGATCTCGTCGATGAAGAGCACGTCGCGCTCTTCGAGGTTGGTGAGGAGTGCTGCGAGATCACCCGCCTTGGCGATCACCGGACCCGATGTGGCGCGAAAGCCAACGCCGAGCTCCTTGGCCACAATCTGCGCCAGCGTGGTCTTGCCGAGGCCGGGGGGACCAACGAACAGCACGTGATCCAGCGCCTCGCCGCGCTTGCGTGCGGCCTCGATGAAGATCGAGAGATTCTTGCGCGCCTGCTGCTGGCCGACGAAGTCGGACAGCGATTGCGGGCGCAGCGCGGTGTCGCCGACATCGTCGCTGCGGCGCTCGGGCGTGACCATGCGGGGAGGCGTATTCATGCGGGCAGGATAACACGATGGAGCGGTTTCGCGAGCCACCAGCACAGGCTGGCTGGAATGACGGCGACGATGGCGAGCATCGCAGAAAGCTTCAGCGCCTCGGGCGCGGAACGGATACCCGGCAAGATCACCGCGGAGGTTTCGGAGGGCACGACGAACATGCCGAACGCGACGAAGCCGGCCGCGGCCACGGCTGCGGCGAGCCACGCCATCCAGATCATGTTGAGGTCGGCGTAGACCGCTGGGAGCGCGAATATCAGGCCGGCGGCGACCGCAGGAAGGAACGAGGCGAGAACCGTGGCGATGGCCAGCAGCACGATCGCGATTGACGCCAGCGCGCGCAGTGCCTCCAACTCGAGCAGCGCAAGAAACAGCTGCAGCACCGCGGCACCGAGCGCCGTCACCATCACCGAAACCAGTGCGGCGGTCGTCAGCGGCCCCACGACGGAGAAAATCACGACGATACCGGCCGCGCGCAAAAGGCGACGAAAGATAGCGGCGACGGGATTGGCGCGGGCCGTGCTCACTTCGACAGCTCCTTCAGGCCCAGCCGGATGAGCTGCGCGGTCTCGGCGCTCTCGCCGGCACTGCGCGATGCCGATGCAATGGCCGCGGCGGCCTGCGGCTGGCCGTAGCCGAGATTGACCAGCGCGGAGATTGCGTCCGCCACCGGGCGCGGCGCGCGCTGGTCGTCGACGGCACCGGCAAGATGCACGGCAGCGGGATCGACATTGGCGAAGGCCGGCGCCTTGTCCTTCAACTCGGTGACGATGCGCTCGGCGACCTTGGGGCCGACCCCGGGCGTGCGCGCCACCGCGGCCTTGTCGCGCAGCGCGATGGCATTGGCGAGATCGGAAGGCGCCAGCGTGCCGAGCACGGCGAGCGCGACCTTGGCGCCGACGCCCTGCACTGTCTGGAGCAGCCGAAACCATTCGCGTTCCTGATCGGTGCGGAAGCCGAACAGTTTGATCGCGTCCTCGCGAACGTAGGTCTCGATCGACAGCACGGCGGCCTCGCCGGGCGACGGCAGATGCTGCAGCGTGCGGGTCGAGCAATGCACCTGGTAACCGACACCACCGACGTCGAGAATCACATAATCCTCGCCGTAGGAATCGATCAGGCCCTTGAGCTTGCCGATCATAGTCCCACCACCCTCAACCGCAGCGCCGTGCTCTGGCGGTGATGGGCGTGGGTGATGGCGATGGCGAGGGCGTCGGCGGCGTCGGCCGACGGTGGGTCGGCTTTCGGCAGCAAGATCTTCAGCATCATCGCGATCTGGTGCTTGTCGGCATGGCCGGCGCCGACCACGGTCTTCTTCACCTGGTTCGGCGCGTATTCGGCGACAGAGATGCCGAATATTGCGGGCGCCAGCATGGCGACGCCGCGGGCCTGGCCAAGCTTCAGTGTCGCAGCGCCGTCCTTGTTGATGAAAGTCTGTTCGACGGCGGCTTCCATCGGCTTGTGATCGGACAGGACGGCGGCGAGCCCCTCGTGAATCCCGAGCAGCCGGCTCGCCAGCGGCAAATCGTCCGGCGGTTCCACCGAACCGCAGGCGACGTAGATCAGGCGATTGCCCTCGGCCTCGATCACGCCCCAGCCGGTGCGGCGCAGGCCGGGGTCGATGCCGATGATGCGAACGGGGCCACGAATCGGGAGCGCAGTCATGGGCCAGTGATAGCGGCTGGCCGCCGTGGGGGAAACAGAAACAGAACGGAAGTAACAGGGGAAAGGCGGTCTCGTGCCCCGGGCGCGGCCCCTACCCGCCCATCTTCGCGATCAGCGCGTCCGACACCTCGAAATTGGCGTAGACGTGCTGGACGTCGTCGTGCTCGTTGAGCAGATCCATCAGCTTGAGCAGCTTCTCGCCGGTCTCGTCGTCGACCGCGATCGTGTTCTGCGGCTTCCAGATCAGCGCGGCCTTGCGCGGCTCGCCGAACTTGGCTTCCAGCGCCTTGGCGACGTCGCGATAGCTCTCGGTCGAGGCGTAGATCTCGTGGCCGCCTTCGCCGGACAGCACGTCGTCGGCGCCGGCCTCGATCGCGGCGTCGAGCACCGCATCGTCGTCGGCGACGCTGCGGTCGTATTCGATGATGCCGGTGCGGTCGAACATGAAGGAGACCGAGCCGGTCTCGCCGAGATTGCCGCCCGATTTGGTGAAGAAGGAGCGGATGTCGGAAGCCGCGCGGTTGCGGTTGTCGGTCAGCGCCTCGACGATGACGGCGATGCCGCCGGGGCCATAGCCCTCGTAGCGGATCTCGTCATAGTTCTCGCTGTCATTGCCGAGCGCCTTCTTGACGGCCCGCTCGATATTATCCTTCGGCATGTTCTCCTGGCGCGCCGCGATGATGGCCGCGCGCAGGCGCGGGTTCATGTTGGGGTCGGGCGTGCCGAGCTTGGCCGCGACGGTGATTTCCCGCGCCAGCTTGCCGAACAGTTTTGACTTCTGCGCATCCTGCCGCCCCTTGCGGTGCATGATGTTCTTGAATTGGGAATGTCCGGCCATGCGTGATCTCGTAAAGGAATCGTGCGCCAAGGTGAGCGTGGGAAGCGCGGCGTTATAGGCCGCCAACCCACCGGAATGAAAGGGGCTCTGCGACTTTAAGGTAACACCGTAGCGCCCCGTGCCCAATAGTCAGGCACCGTTAACCCTGATTTCATTCCAGCCTGCGAAAATAGCGCCCGACCGTTCCCCGACAAGAGTGACCTGATGGCGTTCGCATTATTTCGGAAGCGTCAGCCGGTGACGGCCGCGCCTGCGTCCGCTCCGCAGGCGGCCCCGGTCGTGCCCGCGCCTGCTCCCGCCGAAGCCGATTCCGCCAAGGAAATCCTGGAACTGCTGGAACTCGAGCTTGGCGCCATGATCCGCCAGCTCGAGCGGGCCGCCAATTCGGTCGCCGGCGGCGCCGAGGCGACCGCCACCACGCTTGCCGCCATTCGCGACCGCACCGACGCCCTCACCGGCCGCACCAATGCGGCACAATCGAACGCCTCCACCTTCGCCCATGCCGCCGACAAGTTCACCCAGTCCGCGCAGGGCATCGGCGCGCAGGTCCGCGCGGCCGGCAAGCTCGCCGACGAGGCCAGCGCCGCGGCACAGGAAGCCCGTGCCAATGTCGACCGCCTGCGCGAATCCTCCGCCGCGATCGGCAATGTCGTCAATTTGATCGCGCAGATCGCGCGGCAGACGACGCTGCTCGCGCTCAACTCGACCATCGAGGCCGCGCGCGCGGGCGCGGCCGGCAAGGGCTTTGCGGTCGTCGCGACCGAAGTGAAAGCGCTCGCGGTGCAGACCCAGGGCGCGACGGAAGAAATCACGAAGAAGATCGACGCGCTGCAGCGCGACGCTGCCGGCTCGGCCGATGCCGTGCACCGGATCTCGCAGGCGATCGAGGCGATCCGCCCTGTCTTCGACACCGTCAACGGCGCGGTCGCCGAGCAGAACGCCACCACCAGCGAAGTCTCCGGCAATGCCGCCAGCGCCTCGGACTTCATCGTCTCGGTCGGCGAGAGCGCGGCCGAGATCGATGCCGCGACCAAGGCGGCCGAAACCCACGGCGAGAGCGTTGCCAGCGCCGGCAAGGCGGTCACGACCTTCGCACAGAAGCTGAAATCGCGCTGCGCGGTGCTGCTGCGTCAGAGCGAGCACGACGACCGCCGCAAGACCGAGCGGCTGCCCTGCCATCTCAAGTTCGAGACGGCGCGTAACGTGCTGCCGGTCTATGAGATCTCGATGGACGGTGTGCTGATCGGCGGTGCCGACGCGAGCCGGCTTGCGACGCAGGCCATCGTCGAAGGCACCCTCGAAAACGTCGGCGCCTGTCGCCTGCGCGTGACCGAGCAGTCCAAGGCCGGCGCCCGCGCGCAGTTCGTCAGCCCCAATGCCGATCTTCGCGAGAAGATCGAAGACAGGCTCTGGTCGATCCACGAGGAGAACACCGAGTTCGTCACCCGCGCCATGGAAGCGGGCCATGCGCTGACTGCGATTTTCGAGCAGGCGGTCGCGCGCGGCGACGTCAAGATCGACGATCTCTTCGACACCGACTATGCCGAGATCGCCGGGACCAATCCGCAGCAATACCGCACCAGATATCTGGACTGGGCCGACCGCGCGCTGCCGCCGTTCCAGGAATCTTTCCTGGCCAAGGACCCGCGCATGGCCTTTTGCGCCATGGTCGACCGCAACGGCTTTTTGCCGGTGCACAACAAGATCTATTCGCATCCGCAGCGGCCGGGCGATGCCGCCTGGAACACGGCCAACAGCCGTAACCGGCGCATCTTCAACGATCCGGCGGGGTTAGCGGCCGCACACAATTTGCGGTCGTATCTGGTCCAGAGCTATGCCCGTGACATGGGCAACGGAAATACGGTGATGATGCGCGAGATCGACGTCCCGATCCGCGTGCAGGGCCGGCACTGGGGTGGATTTCGCACGGCCTACAAACTGTAGTGCACGCTCAGGCAAGACGCCGGGCGCGAATCATCCTCTAAGCCTGCAATTGGAATTGGAATGGGAATGCCGCGGTGAGCCGATCAACGGCTCCGCTTGGAGGAAGCCCGTAACATGTCCCTCGCGCAGCTTGCAGTATTCGACACCGGATCGAACCGGACGCTGGCCGAACGGCTGATCGACCAGCTCGCCGACCGCATCGGCGGTCTTGGCGTGGAGCTCGCCGACATTGCCGGCAACGTCCAGGAAGTCGCAAGCCGCGTCGCCGGCCAGTCGGAGCGGTTCCATCATCTCCAGAAGACCGCCGAGACGATGGTCTCGGCCAACCACGACATCGCCAACGCATCGCAGGCCGTGCAAACGACCACGTCGGCCGCGGTCGGCGAGATCGCACAGTCGCGCAGCGCGGTCGATGCCGCCGTCAGCCACATCTCCGAACTCGTCGCAGCCGTTGAGCGGATCGAGGCGCGCCTCAGCGCGGTCGGCTCGGCGCTGGCGCAGGTGGCAAAGGTCTCCGGCTCGATCGAGGCGATCGCGAAGCAGACCAATCTGCTGGCGCTGAACGCAACCATCGAAGCCGCGCGCGCCGGCAATGCCGGCCGCGGTTTCGCGGTGGTCGCAAGCGAGGTCAAAAACCTCGCGGAGGCCACCCGCCAGGCCACGCATCAGATCTCCGACACCGTGCGCGATCTCGACGGCCAGATCGAAGGCCTGATCGGCGAGAGCAGCGACGCCTCGCAACGCGCCAAGACCGCGGGCGAAGGCGCCCAGCAGATCTCCGGCATCATTTCACGCGTCCAGCAGGGTTTTGCCTCGGTGGAGGCGGAGATCGACAGCGTCACGCGCGCGGCGACCTCCAATCTCGGCCATTGCGACACCGTCATCAGCGAGCTCAGCGAGCTCGCCAAGGGCGTCGACCTGTCCTCGCGCGATCTCAAGAACGCCGATCAGCGCGTGACAAAGCTGCTCGACACCTCCGAAGGCCTGATCGCACTCATCGCCGACAGCGGCGTGGAGACCTCGGATGCGCCGCTGATCCGCGTCGTCGTCGAGACTGCCAGGCGGATCTCGGACGAATTCGAGGCCGCGATCGGCCGCGGCGAGATCACGCTCGACCAGCTCATGGACGAGACCTTTCGGGAGATCCCGGGCACCGATCCCAAGCAGTACAACACTGACTATGTCGACTTCACCGACCGCGTGCTGCCCGCGATCCAGGACCCGATCCAGAAATCCGATCCCCGCATCGTGTTCTGCGTCGCCTGGGCCAAGGGTGGCTATCTGCCGACCCACAATCCGAACTACCGCCTGCCGCAGGGCAAGGACCCGGTCTGGAACAACGCCAATTGCCGCAACCGCCGCCTGTTCACCGACCGCACGGTGAAGAAGGTCGGGGCCAACACAAAACCGTTCCTGCTGCAGACCTATCGCCGCGACATGGGCGGCGGGCAGTTCGTGCTGATGAAGGACCTGTCTTCGCCGATCATGATTCGCGGCAAGCACTGGGGCGCCTTCCGGATGGGTTTCCGGCAGGGCTGACGACCGTCGCGACGGTCCTCACATCAAAAATTCAAAACAACCCCATGCACAGTAGGCGGTGCGTGGGAAATCAACGGCTTGGGCCTCATCGCACGCAAGGCGCCTGATGAACCCTTGACCCGTCGGGCAAAACAGGGATAGAATACCAATATTCCGAAATCGCACTTACAGGAGAGAGGCTGCTCACCGCGCGAGGCCTGCGTCCGCCCCGGAGCACATCAGCGACGGGTCCTGGCCCGAGCCCTTCTCGCGTTGCTCGTCGGCCTTGCAGCACCATTCAAGGCAAATGATTGACGATCCCGCGCCTGCTGAGCGTCGAAGCCGCCAGCACTGGTGCGGCGGCCGCTATTGCCATAACAATGGCCGCCGCACATTCGGGGCGCGAGCCCGAACACAATCAGTTGGTTTTCGATGTCCCTTCCACCCACCCAAATCGGCGCGCCGCTTTCCGAGATCGATACACCGGCGCTGATCATCGACCTCGACGCCTTCGAGCGCAATCTCGACACGATGGCGGCAGCGGTCCGCAAGCTCGGCGTTCGGTTGCGTCCGCATGCGAAGACCCATAAGTCGCCGATCATCGCGGCCAAGCAGATCGCGCGCGGCGCGGTTGGCATGTGTTGCCAAAAGGTTGCCGAGGCCGAGAGCCTGGTGGCGGGCGGGGTGAGTGACGTCCTCGTCAGCAATGAGGTGGTGGGTCTACGGAAGCTGGAACGGCTCGCATCCCTCGCGCGCCACGCGCGCATCAGCGTTTGCGTCGACGATTCGATCGTGCTCGAGCAACTGGCGCTCGCCGCGGAACGGGCCGGCTCGCAGATCGAAGTCCTGGTCGAGGTCGACGTCGGCGCCGGTCGCTGCGGCGTCAGGCCGGGGCCAGCCGCAGCCGGCCTGGCGCGGCAGATGGCGGGTTCACGCTTCTTGTCGTTCGGCGGCTTACAGGCCTACCACGGCTCCGCCCAGCACTTGCGCACGCCGGAGGAGCGCCGCACTGCCATCGCCAGTGCCGCGAACGCGACCATGGAGACACTTCGCGTCCTCAAGGAAGCGGGCTTTCAATGCCGGACGATTGGAGGTGCGGGAACCGGGACGTTCGAGCTCGAAGGCACAAGCGGCGTCTGGAACGAATTGCAGGCCGGCTCCTATATTTTCATGGACGCCGACTACGCGAAAAACGTCGCCGACGGGACGCGCAATGCCAACCTGTTTGAACATGCGCTGTTCGTGATCGCGACCGTGATGAGCACCGCCTCCGGCGAACGCGCGGTCATCGATGCGGGCCACAAGGCCCTGTCAAACGACAGCGGATTTCCGGTTGTGCTGGGCCGGCCCGACCTGCGCTATCATCGGCCCTCTGACGAGCACGGCCTGCTCGACTTCGACAGCGCTTCGTCACGACTGGCGATTGGCGACAAGGTGACGCTCATCCCGGGTCATTGCGACCCGACCGTCAATCTCTACGACTGGTATATCGGCGTGCGCGGCTTCAATACGCCGGATGCCCGCGTGGAGGCGCTTTGGCCGATCGCGGCGCGGGGCGCGGTCACCTGACATACTCATGGCGCAGTGCCGTAGGGTGGACAAAGCGAAGCGTGCCCAATTGTCTATTGCTGTCTTGCAAAATTCGTGGACACGGTGCAAGCGCGCCTTTACCCACCCTACAATTCTGAACAAGCGCCTCGTCCTTCGAGACGACCGCTTCGCGGTCTCCTCAGGATGAGGCTAAGCGGCATCGGTGCTCGTCAAAACGACGGCCGCCCACTCGGTCCTCATCCTGAGGGCCCGCCGCAGGCGGGCGTCTCGAAGGATGGCCGCAGGCGAGGACGTGCCGTCGCCCGACTTTCCCAAACGCACGACTTTCGTCATCGCATGAATTTGCGCATTCGCACGAGCAATCGCGGCGATCAATGAACCATGCCGCGAAAATGCGTCAAAACATGACGCTTATCATATCAACTAGCCCAAATCCGTTGCAGCGATCGCCGCACAAATTCGTGAACGTCATGGCCTGACGCGTTAGCAGCGCAAATATGCATTGCCGGAAATATCGGCGCTTCATCATTTCGCATCGGTATGATTATGGTCGCGCAAATTCGCCGAACCGATCGCCGTCAGCGATCCATCGAGCAAGAGGATGCATATGGCAACGACTCTCACCATCAACGGCGAAACGAAATCGTTCGACGCGCCACCGGACATGCCGCTGCTGTGGGTGTTGCGCGACATCCTCGGGATGACCGGCACCAAGTTCGGCTGCGGCATTGCGCAATGCGGCGCCTGCACGGTGCATGTCGACGGCAAGGCGGTGCGCTCCTGCGTGCTGTCGGTCAGCGCGGTGGCGAACCGCGCCATCACCACCATCGAGCATGTCGGCAGCACGCCCGCGGGCGCGAAGGTGCAGAAGGCCTGGCTCGACGCCGAAGTCGTCCAGTGCGGCTATTGCCAGTCCGGCCAGATCATGTCGGCGGCAGCACTTCTGGCGGCAACGCCCAACCCTGATGATTCCGACATCGACGCTGCGATGGCCGGCAACATCTGCCGCTGTGGCACCTATGTCCGCATCCGCGAGGCCATCAAGCACGCCGCCAACGGCCAGTCCTGAGGTCCACCATGAATGCACATCATAATTTTTCCCGCCGCACGCTTTTGACCGGCGGCCTTGCGACCGGTTTCCTGCTCGCCTTCCATCTGCCGCTGCGCGCCGCCCCCAACGAGCCGGTGCAGCCGCCTGACGTGACCGACGGCAAGTTCGCGCCGAACGCCTTCATCCGCATCGACGTGTCAGGCGCGACTACGCTGGTGATGCCGCAAGTCGAGATGGGACAGGGAATCTACACCGCGGTTTCGATGATTCTGGCGGAAGAACTCGACGCGGACTGGTCGAAGGTCCAGCTGTTGCACGCCCCCGCCAACGAGAAGCTCTACGGCAATCCGATTTTCATCATTCAGGCGACCGGGGGCTCCACATCGGTCCGGGCGTTCTGGAAGCCGCTGCGCGTCGCCGGCGCCAGCGCACGCGCCATGCTGGTGCAGGCCGCGGCCGCGCAATGGCAGGTCGATCCCGCCAGTTGCACGACATCGAAGGGCCAGGTAACGCACAAGGCGAGCGGCCGGACGCTCTCCTACGGTGCGCTGGCGGCCGCCGCGAGCGGCCAGACGCCGCCCAAGGACGTCCCGCTCAAGGACCCCAAGGATTTCGTCTATATCGGCCAGCCGCTCAAGCGGCTCGATACGCCCGACAAGGTCAACGGCAAGGCCGTCTACGGCATCGACGCCATCGTGCCGGGCATGAAGTTCGCGACGCTGGCGCAGTGCCCGGTGTTCGGCGGCAAGGTCGGCAAGGTCGATGACCGCGCCGCGAAGAAGATTCCCGGCGTGCGACAGATCGTGGTGCTCGACGATCTCGTCGCCGTCGTCGGCGATCACATGTGGGCGGCAAAGAAAGGCCTCGATGCGCTCGATATCGAATGGAACGAGGGGCCGAACGCAAAGATCAATTCGAAAGCGGTCTGGGACGATCTGCGCGCCGCCAGCGCAAAGGACGGCGTGGTCGCCAAATCAACCGGCGACATCGGCAAGGGCCTCGCGGCCGGTGAAAAATTCGAGGCTTCGTTCGAGCTCCCGTTTCTCGCCCATGCCACGATGGAGCCGCTGAACGCCACGGTTCATTGCAAGCCGGATTCCTGCGAAATCTGGACCGGAACGCAGATCATGGCGCGCGTGCAGTCGGAAGCGGCGAAGGCCGCCGGACTCCCGGTTGAGAAAGTGACCGTCAACCAGCATCTGCTGGGCGGCGGCTTCGGCCGCAAGCTCGAGCCCGACATGGTGGTCGCGGCCGTTCGCATCGCCAAGCAGGTCGACGGTCCGGTCAAGGTGGTGTGGACCCGCGAGGAGGACATCCAGCACGATGTCTATCGACCGGTCTATCGCGACACGATCGCGGCGAGCCTGTCGGGCGGCAAGATCGTCGGCTGGAAATACAAGATCGCCGGTGCGGCGATCATCGCGCGCTGGCTGCCGCCGGCGTTCCAGAAGGGCATCGACATCGACGCGATCGATAGCGCCACCGACGTGCCCTACGAGATCCCGAATTTCCACGTCGAATATGTCAGGGCCGAACCGCCGGCGATCCCGACCGGGTTCTGGCGCGGGGTCGGCCCCAACAACAACGTGTTTGCCGCCGAATGCTTCATGGACGAGCTGGCGCGCAAGGCGGGCAAGGACCCGGTCGAGTTTCGCCGTGGTATGCTGGCCAATCAGCCGCGCTTCCTGTCCGTCCTCAACCTCGCGGCAGAAAAAGCCAATTGGGGTCAGCCATTGCCCGCGCGCGTCGGGCGCGGCGTGTGCCTGCAGCCGTCCTTCGGGAGCTGCATGGCCACGGTGGTGGAAGCTGAGGTCGACGAGCAGGGCGAGATCCATCTGCGCCGTGTGACCTCGGTGATGGATACCGGCATCGCCGTCAATCCCGATATCATCGTGGCCCAGATCGAGGGCGGTCTGGTCTTCGGCCTCACCGCCGCGCTCTACGGCGAGATCACCATCGACAAGGGACGCGTCCAGCAATCCAACTTCAACGACTACCGGATGCTGCGGATCAACCAGATGCCCAAGATCGAGGTTCACGTCGTCAAGAGCGGCGAGGCGCCCGGCGGCATCGGCGAGACCGGCACGACCGCCGGACCGCCAGCGCTGCGCAACGCGATTTACGCCGCAACCGGCGTGGCGCTGCGGCGCCTGCCGATCGATCGGAAACTGCTGGCTGCGGGGAAAAAGGCATGAGCGGCAAGATGCGTATCCTCACAAGCCTGATCGTGATCGCCATTGTGGTGGCGGTATCAGGCGTCTGGATCATCCGCGGGCCCGGTCCGCTCGACTTCGCCGGCGGCACGAAGGTGGCGCTGGCGGATTACCGCGCCGGCAAGCCGACCGGCGTGCCCGCGAAACTCGAGAAGGCGAGCCTGGTCGAACGCGGCGAATACCTCGCCAAGGCGGCCGATTGCATGGTCTGCCACACCACGCCCGGCGGGAAGGACTATTCCGGCGGGCTTGGCTTCAAGCTGCCGTTCGGCACGCTCTATTCGACCAACATCACGCCGGACAAGGACACCGGCATCGGCAATTACAGCGACCAGGAATTTTTGGGCGCGGTCCAGCACGGCAAGCGCCGTGACGGGGCGCGGCTCTATCCGGCGATGCCGTACACGTCCTACACCTTCATGACCGACGAGGACGTGCTGGCGGTGAAGGCCTATCTGTTCAGCCTGCCGGCGGTGCGCGCGAAGGCGCCTGACAACACGCTGTCGTTCCCGTTCAACCAGCGCTGGGCGATGATTGTCTGGTCGGCCGTGTTCAATCCGGACACGCGCTTTGCGCCGGATGCCTCGAAGAGCCCGGAGTGGAACAGAGGTGCGTATCTTGCGGAAGCGCTGGCGCATTGCGGCGAGTGCCACACGCCACGCAATCTCGGTTTTGCGCTGGACAACCGCAAGAAGTTTGGCGGCGCGATCACCGCTGGCTGGCGCGCCTTCAACATTTCTTCCGACAAGGCTACGGGCCTCGGCAACTGGAGCGACCAGGATCTGATCTCGTATCTCTCGCTCGGTCACGCACCGGGCCACGGCTCGGCCTCGGGTCCGATGGGTGAAGCCGTCGATCACAGCTTCAGCCAGTTCGCCCCCGAAGACATCAGCAGCATCGTTGCTTACTTGCGCAGCGTGCCGCCGCAGCCCTCGCCCGACCTGCCCGCCACCACGGCGCCGGTCGCGCCCGCCGCTCACAAGGACGGCGTGACGGCGGATGCACGCGGCAAGATGCTGTTCGCCGGCGCCTGCGCCAGCTGCCACGGCTGGAGCGGCGAGAGCCCGGTCTCGCCGATGGCGACGTTGACCGGAACCTGGGCCGTCAACGACCCCGCCGCCACCAACGTCGCGCAGATCGTGCTCTCAGGCACCAAGCGGCATACGCCGGATGGCGCACTCTCGATGCCGGCGTTTGGCAATGCGTATACGGACGACGAGATCGCGGCGGTGGCGAACTACGTGACGGCGCGGTTCGGGACCAAGGGCTCGAAGCTGACGGCGAAGGATGTCGCGGAGTTGCGGGAGCAGACGGCGGAGTAAATCTCGCCGCAATCACCGCTGCCCCTTCTCCCCTTGCGGGAGAAGGTGGCGCGATGTCCAGACCGGATAGATAGGTAACACAGTAGACCGGATGGATAGGTGACAGTTCTCTGTCGGCTGGGAGGAACAGCCGATGCCTTGGCGAGAGAGCTGCGCAATGGACCAACGGGTTAGCTTCATCGCGGATCAGCGAAGCGGATTGTGGACGATGACGGA
>NZ_FOBX01000035.1 GCF_900109945.1 Bradyrhizobium sp. OK095 | reverse complement strand
AGGAAGATATCTCCGGGTTTGCGGATGACGAGCTGCTTGCGCATCTGCGTCGGCGAGCGAAGGAGCCGTTCGTGCTGGAGCGCGGTCCGCTGCTGCGGGTCCACCTGCTGAACCGCGAGGACAAGACCATCATCCTGATCGTGGTGCATCATATCGCGTTCGACGCCGGTTCGTTGGTGCCGTTCCTGCGGCAATTGGTGCAGACCTACGAAGCGTTGCTACGGAACGGCCGCGCGCCGTCGACGGAGGAGCCGGCAGCGAGCTATGCCGACTTCGTCGGGTGGGAGCGGCAGATGCTGTCGGGTCCCGCGGCGGCGGAGCACCTTGCCTATTGGAAGCAGCATCTGGCGAGCGCGCCGGCGGTGCTGACATTGCCGAGCGATCATCCGCGGCGGATGGCATCAGCGGCGATCGGGCAAACCCATACGCGGCGCATCGGCGGCGCCCTGAAGGAAGGTCTTGCCGCGTTGGCGCGGGAGCTGCGGATCACGCCGGCGACCCTGTTCCTTGGCCTCTATCAGCTGCTGCTGAGCCGCTACGCGGGCGAGGAGGACATCGTGGTGGGGATGTCGGTTGCGACGCGGCCGCGGCCCGAGTTCAGGGACCTGATCGGCTACTTCATCAACATGGTGCCGGTGCGCATGCGCGTCGATCGCGGCCGTCCGTGGTCGGAGCATGCGGCAGCGCTGCAGGGCTGCATGGCCGATTGCTTGGACCACAGCGTCTATCCGTTCCCGATGTTGGTGCGTGAGTTGAAGACACCGCGTGTGCCCGGCGTGGCGCCGATCTTCCAGGTGGCCTTCACCTATCAGAACAACTTTGATGTGGCGGGCTTTGGGGAGCTGGTGAGGTCTCATGGCGAGACATTGCAGCTGGAGCCGGTGCCGGGTCTGAACCAGGAAGGCGAGTACGAGCTGGCGCTGGATGTGTTCGAGGGCGATGGCGGCTTCCAGCTTCATCTCAAATACAATCCTGATCTGTTCGACGCGGCGACGATCGAGCGGATGATGGGCCACTATGTGAGCCTGGCTGAGGCGGTGGTCGAACGGCCGTCGGCGGCGCTTGGCGATTACGCGCTGCTGACGGAGGCCGAGCAAGGTCAGCTGGTGCGGGCGTGGAACGCGACGCAGGCCGATTATCCCGATCGTGTCTGTGTCCATGAGCTGTTCGCCGGGCAGGCGCGGCGGACCCCCGATGCGGTCGCGGTGAGGTGCGGCGAGACTTCGCTCAGCTATCGTGAGCTGGATCGGCGCAGCAGCGTGCTGGCTGGATATCTGCGCCAGCGCGGGGTCGGGCCGGATCGACTGGTCGGGATTTGCGTTGGACGCTCGCTGGAGATGCTTGTCGGGTTGCTGGCGATCCTGAAGGCGGGCGGTGCATATGTGCCGCTGGATCCGAGCCATCCGCGCGAACGGCTGCAACATATCCTGTCGGACAGCGGCGTCTCGCTGCTGCTGACGCAATCGGAGCTGCTCGGCGAACTGGGCCTGTGGGTGGCGGCGGAGACTGCGATCGTCGCGATCGATCTCGACTGGAGCGGGGGCGAGACGGCGCCGGCGGATGTGCAGGCGGAAGTCGGCGCTGGTAACGCAAGCCCCGACGATCTCGCTTATGTCATGTACACCTCGGGCAGCACGGGCCTGCCGAAGGGTGTGATGATCCCGCATCGGGCGCTGACCAATCTGTTGACGTCGATGATCCGGGAGCCCGGCTTGCGCAGCGAGGACCGGCTGCTGGCAGTGACGACCTACTGCTTCGACATCGCGGGCTTTGAGCTGTTCGGCCCGTTGCTGGTGGGAGGCTGCTGCGAGATCTGCCCGAGCGATGTGGCAGGCGACGTCGAGAAGCTCAAGCGGGTCATCCGGGCCAGCAAGCCGACGGTGATGCAGGCGACGCCTGCGACCTGGACCATGCTGTTCCGCTCGGGCTGGCGCAACGAGGAGGGGGTGCGGATCGTCTGTGGCGGCGAAGCGCTGGGCGAGACGCTGCGGCAGAGCTTCGTTGCGAGCGGCTCTGAAGCCTGGAACATGTACGGCCCGACCGAGACGACGATCTGGTCGATGGCGTGGCGGGTGAGCGGGAATGGCCCGATCAGCATCGGCCGTCCGATCGCCAATACGCAAGTCTACGTCCTCGACAGCCATCTTCGCCCGGTGCCGGTTGGCGTTGCGGGCGAGCTGTGCATTGGCGGCGCTGGTGTGGCACGTGGCTATCACAACAGGCCGGAGTTGACGGAAGAGCGCTTCGTCGAAGATCCCTTCACGCCGGGAGCAAGGCTGTACCGCACCGGGGACATGGCGCGATGGCTGGTGATTGGCGAGGTCGAATATCTTGGCCGGCTGGACGGCCAGATCAAGCTGCGGGGTTATCGGATCGAGCCGGGTGAGATCGAGGCCAGGCTTGCAAGCTATGGCGGTATCCGCCATTGCGCGGTGGTGCTGCAGGCCTCGGAAGAGCGCAGTCGGTTGATCGCGTTCTATGTCTGGGACACAGGCCATGGTCAGGCGCCGGCCGCGGACCAGCTGCGGGAGCATCTGAAGGTCACGCTGCCGGATTACATGATCCCGGCGTTCTTCTCGCCGCTGGACGAGATCCCGCTGACACCGAACGGCAAGGTCGATCACAAGGGGCTGGCGCAGCTCCGGGTCGGTCAGGAGCGCAAGGCCCCGGCCAGCCGTCGATCTGCAAGCGAGATCGAGCGTCGGGTTGTCGCGATCTGGCGCAGCGTTCTCGATCGCGAGGACGTCGATGCCGACGACGGCTTCTTCGAGAGCGGCGGCGATTCCATCCTTGCGGTGACGCTGGCGGCCCGCATCCGTGACGGTTTTGCAGTCGACTTCGATGTGACGCGCCTGTTCGAGTACGCCAGCATCGGGGCGATCGGACGCTACGTTGCCGCTGCAACGGCGGATGCGGGGGCCAGCCGCGAGACGGAACAGCAAGCCGATGCGGTCATGCATTTACGCAATGAGACACGGGTGGAGCATGGCAGCGTCGCCGGCCACCCCGACTACTATCGCTCGAGCGTGGCGATCATCGGGATCTCGTGCCACGTGCCGGGCGCGGAGAACCATCGTCAGTTCTGGGACAATCTGATCTCAGGCAAGGAAGGCGTGGAGGTTCTCACCGCGGCCGAGCTGCGCCAGCTCGGCGTGCCCGAGCAGATCATGGACAATCCGCGCTACGTTCCGGTGCGCTCGACGATTGCGGGCAAGGATCTGTTCGATCCGGCGTTCTTCAAGATCTCGCCGAAGGACGCCGCCTTGATGGATCCGCAACTGCGGCTTCTGCTGCAGCATGCGTGGTGGTCGATCGAGGATGCCGGCTATGTCCCGTCGGATCTCCCCGATACGGGTGTGTTTGCGTCGACCAGCAACAGCTTCTACGGCGCCAGGCTGTTCGCCTCGGCCAACAAGGCCGGTGTGTTGGACAATTACGATCACTACCAGGCCTGGCTGCTGTCGCAGAGCGGCACGGTTCCGACCACCATCTCCTACAGGCTGGGGCTGCGGGGGCCGAGCTATGCGGTTCACTCGAACTGCTCATCCTCGCTGATCGCCCTGCACACCGCCTACCGGAGCATCTTGCTGGGTGATGCGAGGCACGCGCTGGTGGCGGCAGCAGCACTTGGGGCCGGTAGCTCTGCCGGCTACGTCTATCAGGAAGGGTTGAACTTCGCCTCCGACGGCCACGTCAAGACGTTCGACGCCAAAGCGGACGGCATGATCGGGGGCGAAGGGGTCGCGGTCCTGCTGTTGAAGCGGGCGGAGGACGCGGTCGCGGACGGCGATCACATCTATGCGCTGATCCGCGGCGTTGCGGTCAACAATGACGGGACGGGCAAGGCCGGCTTCTATGCGCCGAGCGTGCAGGGGCAGGCCGAGGTGATCGGGCGTGCGTTTGCGGCCAGTAGCGTCGATCCGCAGACGATCGGCTATGTCGAGGCGCACGGCACCGGGACCTCGCTTGGCGATCCCATCGAGTTTGCGGCGCTGAGCCAGGCGTTCCGCAAGCACACCGACAAGGCGCAGTTCTGCGGCCTTGGCTCGGTGAAGAGCAATATCGGCCATCTCGATGTCGCCGCCGGGCTCGCCGGCACCATCAAGGCGGCGCTGGCGCTGCAGCACGGCAAGATCCCGCCGACGATCAACTATCACGACGCCAGTCCGCATCTGGATCTGATCAACTCGCCGTTCTACATCGCCGCGACTGCGACCGACTTCGCCCCGAGCGACCAGCCGCGCCGGGCGGCGGTGAGCTCGTTCGGCATCGGTGGCACCAACACCCACGCCATCCTGGAGCAGGCGCCGGAGCTGCCGCAGAGCCCGGCAGCAGCTGCCACGAACGGTCCATATCTGGTCCCGCTATCCGCGCGAACCGAGGAGCAGCTCAAGCAATACGCCGCCTCGCTGCTCGCCTTCGTCAGCAGCGCTCTGGAAACCGGCAACAGCCCCGACCTCGCCGATCTCGCCTTCACAATGCAGGTCGGACGCGAGGCGATGGAGAGC
>NZ_FOBX01000021.1 GCF_900109945.1 Bradyrhizobium sp. OK095 | reverse complement strand
CTCCGCGCGCCGCCTCCACGCCAAATGCAAAGATCTATACCCAAGCCCCGTTCGGCACGCTTGACTTAAAAGCCCTCATATGAGGGTGGGCAAAGGCGCTACGCGCCGTGCCCACCATCTCGTCGAGATCAATCCCGAAGACGTGGGCACGCTTCCGCCTTCGCTCTTCGAGCTACGGCGGACAAGTCGCTTTGCCCACCCTACGAGACCTTGCGTCGTCCCGACCAGTTGCCCTCGGTCAAGTCCGGCTGTGCCGCGCGGGCTTCGGCGGATGCGGCCGCGGCCCAGGGAAAATGCCCGTCGCGATCGGGGTACACGAGTTGGAGACATTCGAACGCGTCATTGCCGTAGAACCACCGGCTCCAGCCGAGGTAGTTCGGGTACTGCTGCAACGATACCGGCAGAAAGACCGCGTCGACGTTCTGAAAGATCGCATCGGTCGGCTCACCGATCGGCGGGCGCCGCCCTGCCTCGAGCTCGCGGTAGATCGTCCAGAACGTATCCTGCGCCGTCTGTTGCCGCATCGAGAACAGGATTACCTCCGGAAAGCCAAACTTCAGCCAGAAGCCGGTCGTGTAGACGAAGCCCGGTCCCTCGCTATCCGGCATGACGTGGGTGCCGAGCCAGCCGTGCGCGCGAATTTTTTCGACGAAGTTCTGCTCGTGTTGGTCTAGCCGATCAGGCGGAGCGTCCAGTGCCGTGAACATCGCTCGGGTATCCGATCCCAGGAGGGGCGAGGATACGATTACCAAACCGCTCGGAACGGGTAAATCGACCTGCTGGCTTGTAGCCCGGATGGAGCGAAGCGCAATCCGGGGCCTCACCCGCGGATGCATTCATCCCGGATTGCGCTTCGCTCCATCCGGGCTACGGGGCTTCATCCGCCGACAGAGCAAACTGAGCACCGGACGCAAAAGGCATCCGAGAAATGCGCCCAGCAAGCAAAGGGCCGCGATTTCGTTATCCCACCGGAATCCGGCATGGGCCACCGCGCGAACCACCAGGAAGTAGATTGCCAGGACAAGCCCGCCCGCGAACAAGACTCTTTCCCGAAATTTCTCGGTCAGCGAGCAAATGACACCACACACGAAACCGAGCGATTCGGGCCAGTGGAACGCCAGCCACTCGCCCATTGGAGACCACCCTACTCCGCAGCGATCTGCCGCGGCGCGGGCGGCGGGCTCGCGAGGTCCGCGGCGAGCTGGGCGTAGCGGGCCTTGGCGTCTGCCACTGCCTTCTCCTTCACCGGGCCGTAGCCGCGGATGCGGTCGGGCAGCGACAGCAATTCCACGGCGGTATCGACGGTGACCGGCGACAGCAGGCCGAGCACGGTGGCGACGTCCTTCTCGTAGCCCGTGATCAGATCGCGCTCGAGCTTGCGGTCGGCGCTGCCGCCGAAAATGTCGAGCGGGGTGCCGCGCAGGAATTTGAATTTTGCGAGCACACCGAACACCTTCAGCATCCACGGACCGAAGGCGCGCTTCTTCGGGCGTCCCAGCGCATCGACGCCACGGCTGAGGATCGGCGGGGCGAGGTTGAAGTTGAACTTGAAGTCACCCTCGAACTGGTCGCGGAGCTGTTTTTCGAAGGCGCCGTCGGTGAACAGGCGCGCGACCTCGTATTCGTCCTTGTAGGCCAGCAGCTTGGCGTAGTTCACCGCGACCGCACGCGTCAGCGCCTCGTCATAACCGCCCTGCTTCGCGGCGCCGCTGACCTGGTCGACCAGCTTGCGATAACGCTTTGCAAGACGGCCGTTTTGGTAGGCGGTGAGATGCTTGGCGCGATGCTCGATGACTTCATCGAGCGTCATGGCGTCCAACGTCTTGGGCGCAACCACCTCGTCCGTGCCCTTCAGCATGTCGGCAAGGCGCTGGGGATCAGCGACCGCGAGGCGGCCGAGGCGGAAGGCTTCCTTGTTCATCTTGATCGCGACGCCGTTGACCTCGATCGCCTGCTCGATCGACTCCGCTGACAGCGGGAACAGCCCCTTCTGATAGGCGTAGCCCATCATCATCATGTTGGTGGCGATGCTGTCGCCGAGCAGCTGCTCGGCCGGCTTGGTGAAATCGAAGAACACGGAGTCCTTGTGCAGCGCCGTCTCCAGCAAGCCGTTCAGCTTGCGGGTCTGAAAATTGAAGTCGCGGTTGAGGACGAAGTCGGCGGTGGGGATGACGTGGCTGTTGATGATGCCGTGGGTGCGGCTGGTGTCGCAGAGCGAGATCGTGTCCTTGGCAACGGCAACCACTTCATCGGCGGCAAGCACGAGATCGGCCGTGCCGGTGACGATGCGCGAACAGGTGACGTCGGCCGTGTGCTCGGAAAGCCGAACGTGGCTCAGCACAGCGCCGCCCTTTTGCGCGAGACCGGACATGTCGAGGATCATGCTGGCCTTGCCCTCGATATGGGCGGCCATGCCGAGCAGCGCGCCGATCGTCAGCACGCCGGTGCCGCCAACCCCGCCGACCGCGACGTTGTAGGGCCGCTCCAGCGTCGGCCGCGACGCCGGCTCCGGCAGATCGCCGATATCACCGACGCCCGCCGGCGCGCGCTTGCGCATCTTGCCGCCGTCGACGGTGACGAAGGACGGGCAGAAGCCCTTCACGCAGGAATAGTCCTTGTTGCAGGTCGACTGGTTGATGGCGCGCTTGCGCCCCATCTCCGTCTCCAGCGGCTCGACCGAAATGCAGTTCGATTGCACCGAGCAATCGCCGCAGCCTTCGCACACAGCGGGGTTGATGAGCACACGGCGCGCGGGATCCTCCAGCGTGCCGCGCTTGCGGCGGCGGCGTTTTTCGGCGGCACAGGTCTGCACGAACACGATCGCGGACGCGCCCTTAACCTTGCGCAGCGTTTTCTGGACCGTGTCGAGGTCGTCGCGATGCGCGGTCTTGACGCCGGGCGCGATCTCGCTCGCCGGATAGGCGTCGGGATTTTCGGAGACCAGATAGATCTCGCGGATGCCTTCGCTGTGGAGCTGGAAGGTGATCTGCTGCGGCGACAATTCGCCGTCGACATGCTGGCCGCCGGTCATCGCGGTCGCGTCGTTATAGAGGATCTTGTAGGTGATGTTGGCGCCGGAGGCGACCGCCTGGCGGATCGCAAGGCTGCCGGAGTGGAAATACGTGCCGTCGCCGAGATTGGCGAACACGTGCTCTTCCTTGGTAAAGGGGGCGACGCCGACCCACGGCACGCCCTCGCCGCCCATATGCGTAAAGGTCTCGGTGGAGCGATCCATCCACAGCGCCATAAAGTGGCAGCCGATGCCGGCAAAGGCGCGGCTGCCTTCGGGCACTTTGGTCGAGGTGTTGTGCGGGCAGCCGGAGCAGAAATACGGGGTGCGGGAGACAGGCGCGGTCGCCTGCATTTGCGAGGCCTGCCGGCCGTTGAACCAGTCGGCCTTGGCGCGCAGCATGGCTGCAATTTCGGGATTGAGATCAAGTCGAAGCAGGCGCTCGGTGAGCGAGCTGGCCAGCGAGGCGACGCTGAGTTCCTCGGCAAAGGGGAGGAAGCGCTTGTCGTGATCGTCCATCTTGCCGACGATGCGGGGACGGACATCGTCGCGCCAGTTGAACAGCTCCTGCTTGACCTGATTCTCGACGATCTCGCGGCGCTCTTCGATGATGAAGATTTCCTCAAGGCCTACAGCGAATTGTCGCACGCCTTCCGGCTCCAGCGGCCATGGCATGCCGATCTTGTACAATCGAAGTCCGATCTTGGCGGCGACCTCGGGTGTGATACCGAGCTCGCGCAGCGCCTGCCTTATATCCTCGTAGCTCTTGCCGGACGCCATGATGCCGTAGCGGGCGTTCGGCGAATCCATGGTGATGCGATTGACCTTGTTGGCGCGCGCGAAGGCGATCGCGGCAAAGCCCTTGTAGTCCTGCAGACGGCGGTCCTGGGCAAAGCGGTCGTCGGGCCAGCGCAGATTGAGGCCCCCCTCGGGCATCTCGAAATCGGCGGGGATCACGAACGGCGTCATCTCGTCGGTGAGGTCGATCTCGGCGGTGGTCTCCACCGTCTCGGTGATCACCTTCATGCCGACCCAGCAGCCCGAATAGCGCGACATTGCGATGCCGAGCAGGCCCATCTCGATCATCTCGTGGATGCTCGAGGGATAGAGATAGGGCATCAGCGCCGACATGAAGGCGTGGTCGGACTGATGCGGGACGGTGGAGGATTTCGCGCCGTGGTCGTCGCCGGCCAGACACAAGACGCCGCCGTTTTTGGCGGAGCCGGCGGCATTGCCGTGGCGGAACACGTCGCCGCAGCGGTCGACGCCGGGGCCCTTGCCGTACCAGATGCCGACCACACCGTCATATTTGGCGCCGGGCGAGAGGTTGAGCTGCTGCGAGCCCCAGACGGCGGTTGCCGCCAGATCCTCGTTCACGCCGGGCTGGAACTTGATGTTGTACTGCTCGAGATGTTTTCGCGCCGCGAACAGCTGCTGGTCGTAGCCGCCGAGCGGCGAGCCGCGATAGCCGGAGATGAAGCCCGCGGTGTTCAGCCCCGCGGCGCGGTCGCGGCGAATCTGGGCCATGGGCAGACGGACCAGCGCCTGGATGCCCGTCGTGAAGATGTGGCCGGTGTCCTGGGTGTATTTTTGATCGAGACTGATCGGACCCTGGTTGATGCCCATTATGTCCTCTTCCGCCCTTTTTGAGCGTTTGGCTGCTTAAGCCGTTGCCTGCCCGTTGTTTTTAGCTAGGGCGCGCCGACCATCCCCGCCACTCTATGTCGGATATTTAACGCGGCGCATCACAAATCTGGACCAAAGCGAGCGCCGGGTAAAAATCGCAATTTCGTGGCTGCAAAGGCATCACGCATTTTCAATTTGTGTCACCATACCCCCGCCGTCGCGAAATGAATCGACGCCCCTATCATGCGGGACGGGGAGATTGGTCGCAGGAGACCTTCGGATGCGGACGATTCTGGCTGGTCTCGCGTTGTGCAGTGCCGTTGCGAGCACGGCCCTCGCCGCCGAGCCCTCGCCGGAGCTGATCGCCTACGGCAAGACGCTGGTCGAGGCCGGCGATTGTGCGGGTTGCCACACCGCCGATCCGGCAAAGCCGTTCGCGGGCGGCAAGCGCATCGACACGCCCTTTGGCGCGATCTATGCGCCGAACCTAACGCCGGATAGCGACACCGGGATCGGCGCCTGGACGGACGCCGATTTCACCCGTGCAGTGCGCACTGGCATTGCGCCTGACGGCTCGAACTATTACCCGGCCTTCCCCTACCCCTACTTCACGAAGATGACGAAGGACGACACGCTGGCGATCCGGGCCTATCTCGGCACGCTCGCACCCGTCGTGAGCCGCAACAAGCCGCCGGAGCTGCGCTGGCCGCTCAATTATCGCAGCCTGATGCGGGTCTGGAACGCGATGTTCTTCAAGCCCGGCCTGTTCGAGCCGGACCAGAGCCAGAGCGCGGCGTGGAACAGAGGCGGCTATCTCGTCACCGGGCTCGGCCATTGCGGCGCCTGCCACACGCCGAAGAACTATTTTGGCGCGGACAAGACCGCGCAGGCGCTGTCAGGCAGCGAGGTCGGCGGCTGGTACGCACCACGGCTCGACGGCGCCGCGCGCACAGGGCTGAAATCTTGGAGCGTCGAGGACATCACCGAATATCTGCAAAGCGGCCGCAACGCCAAAAGCCATGCCGGCGGGCTGATGGCGGAGGTGGTCGTCAACTCGACGGCGAAGATGAGCGATGCCGATTTGCGCGCGATCGCGGTCTATTTGAAGAGCCTGCCGCCGTCGCGGCGCGAGACCATCGTCACGCCGCCTGACGAGGCCGAAATGAAGGCCGGCGAGGCCGTCTACGCAAAACTCTGCATCGCCTGCCATGAGGCCGATGGCTCAGGCGCCCCGCGCATCTATCCACCGCTGCCCGGCAACGCGCTGCTGCAATCGGTCAATCCGTCCTCGACCTTGCGCATCATCCTCGACGGCGCCCACACCGTAACGACGCCGCGCGCGCCCAACACCGGCGAGATGCCTAATTATGCCAAGCAATTGTCCGACGACGACATCGCGGCGGTGACGAACTACATCCGCAATTCCTGGGGCAATGCGGGGCCGCTGGTGACGCCGGCGCAAGTCGCGAAGGCGCGGAAGGGAGATTGACCTCTCTCCGTCGTGGACAGAGCTGTGAGAAAAAGCAGCTACCTCTCCTCATCCTCCGTAAACACGAATTTCGGCATCTCCCATTTGTAGCGCACCGCGAGCAGACGCAGGGTGATGCCGAGAATAAACGTCAAAATGGTCCAGAGCTCGGCATTGAGATTCAGGCCGAACGCGGTGGCATAGAACAGCCCCGTCACCACCGAGACGCTCGCATAGAGCTCCGAGCGGAACAGCAGCGGCACGTCGTTGCAGAGCACATCGCGCAACACGCCGCCGGCACAGCCCGTCACCATGCCGGAGACGATGACGATCGGCAGCGTGGCGTCCATCTGCCAGGCCACGTCACAGCCGGTCATGGTGAAAACGACGAGGCCGATGGCATCGAGCACGATGAAGGCGAGCTTGAGCCGGTGCACGAGGCGCGCCATCAGAATGGTGAGGAAAGCTGCGCCGCCGGCCAGCGCGAGATAGATCGGGTTTTGCACCCACGCCAGGGGATAGTGTCCGAGCAAGAGATCGCGCAGCGTGCCGCCGCCGAGCGCGGTGATGCAGCCGAGAAAGCAGACGCCAAGCCAATCCATGCTGCGCCGGCCAGCGGCGAGCGCGGCGCTCATGCCTTGCGCGGCGATGGCGATCAGCGACAGGAAATGCAGCACGCTATCGCTCGGCGGCAGGCTCCACATTGTCTTGTTCCTGTGCTCCCTGATGGAACCTAGGCGCCGAGTTCCCAAATGAACAGGTTCCCGATTCCCGGCGCGGGGGCAACATGCGACGAAAGCATAACGCACGCGGAACATAATCTCGCAGCTACGGGTTGTCCCCGCTCAATAAACGAGGAGACCCAAGATGGCTGACGAGCGTTTTCCCAACGATCCGTATCGCCCGAACCTCACCGACGACGAGTATCTGCGCATGGCGCGTCGCCAGGACGCGAACCTCCAGGCCGATCCCGAGCTCGGCGAAGGTCCCGCGTCCAGCGGCAAGGTCGCTTTGTTCGCCGTAGCTGTCGCCCTGGTGCTGGGCGCCGTGTTCTACGGCCTGAACAATTCCAGCACGGGCAACCAGGCGAGCAACGCGCCGGCAACGCAGACCGCCCAGCAGGCGCCAGTGACCAATCCGGCCGCACCTCCCGGCATGCGTGACGTGACGCCGCGCGCCAACATCGAGCCGGGCGTAACCACGGGTGCTGCGCCGAGCAAGCCGGCCGCGCCTGATCCGGCGGCCCCGGCTGACGGCGCGAAGTAACAGTTTGCAATGACATGTGAGAGCGGCGGGACGAAAGTCCCGCCGCTCTTCGTTTTAGCTGAACATCTTGTTGAGCTCGCCGCCGGGATAGCCGCTGCCGAGCTCCGTAAACGTCCCCTTCTCCGCCATCTCTTTCGCCGCGCGCATAAAACCGCCCCAGGCGGCACGGGCGAGCGAGCCGCCGACGCTGATGCGGCGCACGCCGAGATCTTCGGCCTCCTGCCGTGACAGGCCGGACGCACCAATCAGCAGGTTGAACGGTTTTGGACTCACCGCCTTCACCACTGCCGCGATGTCCTCGCGGGTCTTCAGGCCCGGCGCATAGAGGCAGTCGGCGCCGGCATCGGCGTAAGCGGTGAGCCGGTCAATGACGAACTTGAGATCGGTCACGCCCCACAAATACGCCTCGCAGCGACCAACCAGCATCGTGTTGCTGTCGCCGATCGCCTTGCGCGAAGCCTTGATGCGCTCGACCGCAAGCGCACGCTCGTAGATCGGCCTGTCCTTGTCGCCGGTGGAATCCTCGATCGACAGGCCCGCGACGCCGGTGCGCACGCAGCGCTCGACATTGTCGGCGACCTTGTCCGGCTCGACCGCAAAGCCGCCCTCGAAATCCGCATTCACGGGGATGTCGACGGACGAGCTCAATGCTGCCAGATGCTGACAGATATCCTCGACGCTGACGTGGTTGTCGGCCTTGCCGATAGTCCAGGCAAAGCCTGCGCTGGATGAGGCCAGCGCCTTGAAGCCGAGATGCTGCAACGCCTTGGCGCTGCCGATATCGACCGGATTGGGCAGAATGAAGCAGCCGCTCTCGTGCATCTTCTTGAACGCCGCGCGCTTGTCAGCGGTTGTCACATGCATGTTTCTCTCCCTTGTTGGCCGCGCGAACATAGGCACGCGCATTCGAGCGCGCTAGTGCGCGTCGTGCACCGCGCGACTGTCCTTCGGCGCCTGCTCGCGATCATTCATGCTGTAGTCCCTGACGACGCTGGCGATGCGTAAGTGATAATCGGCAAAGATTTTTGCCCTGCCCTTGGCCTGGGTGCGGCGATGCTCCATCGTGTTGCGCCAGGCTTGGACTGCGGCCTCGTCCCGCCAGAACGACACAGACAGGATCTTGCCTTTGTCGGACAGGCTCTCGAAACGCTCGACCGAGATGAAGCCGTCGATGGTTTGGAGGATCGGCTTCAGATCGGCCGCGAGATCGAAATAGTCCTGGCGATGTTCCGGCTTGGGCCAGACTTCGAAAATCACGGCAATCATGGGCGTCTCCTCATCGTTGGTGGCCTACAATACCACCTTGCGCAAAAACGTGCGCTCTTCCGCGAGGATGAATTTGTTCTCCTCGGCAAAGTGAAAATTGGCCATGCCTTCCGCATCCTGCCGCAGCCGGGCGCGGTAGGACTCGTAGGCAGCGAGGCTCTCGAAGGTGATCAGCGCGAAGGCGATGTTGTTGGTGCCTTCGTGCGGCATGAAATAACCGATCAGGTCGCCGCCGCATTTCGGGATAATGGTGAGCCAGCGCTTCGAATATTCCTCGAACTGCGCGCGCTTGAACGGATCGAGCTGGTAGCGGATGAAGACGGTGACGGACATGTGGAGCTCCTGTGTTTTCACCGTCATTGCGAAGCGTGAGCGACACCGCCGCCGCTGAAGCAACTGGATTGCTTCGCTTCGCTCGCAATGACGACGTGGTGAGAGACTACGCCCTTGCCCCACAACAATGCTTCGGCTACCATCGAAGCATGAAATCCGGTCCTGACATCGCCATGATCGCCGCGCTGGTCGGCGATCCCGCCCGCGCCAACATGCTCACGGCGCTGATGAACGGCCGCGCGCTCACCGCAAGCGAGCTGGCGCAGGAGGCCGGCATCACGCCGCAGACCGCGAGCTCGCATCTCTCCAAGCTCGAGGCCGGCGGGCTGATTGAACCGGAGAAGCAAGGCCGCCACCGTTACTACCGCCTCACCGACGACGACGTCGCCGGCGTGCTCGAAGGTCTTGCGGGCCTCGCCGCGCGCACCGGCCATATGCGCGTGCGCACGGGGCCAAAGGATCCGGCGCTGCGGCGCGCGCGGATCTGCTACGATCATCTCGCCGGCGATCTCGGCGTGCAGATGCTCGACACCATGCGCGAGCGCAACCTGGTCAGGCAGAAGAAGCAGGAGATCGAGCTGACGGCCGAGGGCGAGCGTTTCCTCGCAAAACATTTGCAGATCTCGGCCGAGATGCTGGCCCACCCCCGCCGCCCGGTTTGCAAGGCCTGCCTCGACTGGAGCGAGCGGCGCCATCACCTCGCCGGCACCCTGGGCGCCGCGATGATGCAGCGCTTCAATGAGCTGAAATGGGCCGCGCGCGACGCCACACCCGGCAGCCGTGTGGTGAACTTTACACGCACCGGCGAGAAGCAGTTTGCGGCGCTGTTCGGGAATGACGACCGATAGGCCGCGCACACGGCCGGCGTTTATCCATCAAATAATCCCCTTTTAGTTGTATAAAGGTGTTGCCTTTGCTAGCCTTCCTTCCATTTCAAAGGAGGTAGATATGGCAAATCGTGCATTGCTGATTGGTATCAACGCCTATCCGGGACAGCCGCTGCGTGGCTGCGTCAACGACATCAAGGATATGGCAAATTTTCTCGTGACGTCCTGCAATTTCGCGGAAGACGACATTCGACTCCTTGTCGATGCACGCGCAACAACGGACGGAATTTACGAGCGGCTGGGCTGGCTGCTGACCGGCCTCAGCGAGGGAGACCGCGTGCTGCTTCACTATAGCGGACACGGCACGATCTTCTCACGACGAAACTCGCAAGGACAGGTGATCGACAAACAGGACTCGATTTGCCCGGTCGATTTCGACTGGTCGCGCGAGCGCGCGATCCTGGCAAGCGACCTTCAGAAAGCCTTCGCGACGATCCCCACGGGCGTGGAGTTCGTTTTCGTTTCGGACTCCTGCAATTCGGGCGATCTGTCGAGGGGCATGCGTCCCTTCGCGGTGAAATTCCTGGTGCCGCCGGCCGATATGGCCTGGCGCGTCGAAACCGCCGACAAGAAGAGGCTGCCACTCAAGACCTTGAGGTCGGCAGTTCACGACAATTGCGCCTTCTTGTCAGGATGCCGTTCCGATCAGGAATCCGCGGACGCCACCTTCGCCAATCGTCCCAACGGGGCTCTCACCTATTTCCTGCTGGAGACGCTCAAGTCGGAGACCTTTTTCAGGCAGCCGCTGGCCAAGGTCATTCCGCGCGTTGTCTCGCGGCTCAAGGACAATCACTATCCGCAAGTGCCGCAATTGCATGGGCCGGATCAGCTGATCGCCCTACCGTTCCTCGGCAGCAAATCCGCACCGGCGGCGGCGGCCGGGCCCAAGCTTCCCAAGAAGAAGCAAGCCAAGAAGGCCAAGACGAAGAAATAGCAGGCGCCCTGAAATCGCTGCGGCCGACGCGCGCAGTGGAACGGCAACGAGCCGTTCCACTGATGCGTGACAGCACACAATAGCGTGTAAACGACGATGGTCGTGATGGCCAGGCTTGACCCGGCCATCCACGCCGTTATGCGCAAAGTCATTCCGGGATGTCCAAAGGACCAGACCCGGAATGACAGTGCAACAGATTAGAGCCCTCTATGAACCGCATCTTCCCGGCTGCCCTCGCCGTCGCCCTGCTCGCTTCCCCGCTCACCTCTGCCCGCGCCGCCGACACCACCCCGCGCGAGCCGTATGGCATCGCGCTCGAAGGCTTTGCCTATCCCTACCCCGTGCACCTCCTGCCCGTCGTCAATGACGGCGAGCAGCTCAGCATGGCCTATATGGACGTCGCGCCCGCGCAGCCGAACGGCCGCACCGTGGTGCTGCTGCACGGGCGTAATTTCCCGTCGAGCTATTGGGCGCCCGTGATCAAGATGCTGAGCGAGGCGGGTTACCGCGTCGTGGTGCCGGACCAGATCGGCTTCGGCAAATCCTCCAAACCGAATGGCGAATTGCATTTCGACAATCTGGCGCGCAACACCATCGCGCTGCTCGACCACCTCAAGATCGACAAGGCCGAAATTGTCGCCCATTCGCTCGGCGGCATGCTGGGCGTGCGCATCGCCCGTGCCTATCCGGATCGCGTCGCGCACCTTGTTCTGACGGCCCCAATCGGGCTCGAAGACTACCGCCTCTACGTACCGCCGACGCCGACCGAGACAATCATCTCGAGCGAGGACAAGCTCACGGCCGAAGGCTATCGCAAGCAACTCCAGACCAATTACGCGATCAAGCTGCCGCAGGACCAGATCACGCCGTATGTCGACACCCGCTTCAACATCAAGAACAGCCCGGATTATCCACGTTGGCTACGCGCTTACGTCAGCTCGGGCCAGATGATCTATCGCGAGCCGGTGGCGCACGAGGTCGCGCTGATCACCGAGCCGACGCTGTTCATCATGGGCGCCGACGACC
This sequence comes from Bradyrhizobium sp. OK095, assembly GCF_900109945.1. Classification (GTDB taxonomy): domain Bacteria; phylum Pseudomonadota; class Alphaproteobacteria; order Rhizobiales; family Xanthobacteraceae; genus Bradyrhizobium. The sequence continues at coordinate 77,559 of NZ_FOBX01000021.1, read as the reverse complement.
ACAACGCGCCGGGCCGGCCGCTTGCGCCGGAAGCGCTGCGCGCGAAAATGGGGCAGAACGCCGAGCTGGCAAAAGCGCTTGCCGCGAAGATGCCGAATGCGCGGGCCGAAGTGATCCCGAACACCGGCCATCTCGTCTTCCTGGAAGCGCCGGAGAAGTACAAGGAGCTCTTGCTGGGCTTCCTCGGCCGCTAGCGCCATTGCTGTCGCGCGAAGCCGCATGCGGATAATGTTCATGCCGCATTCAGGTCATGATTGGCAGATTTGGATCGCGACGTGTCGATATGGTGCAAAATTTAACATGTCGAATCGTGTCTTTTGATTCATTGTGCGCCGCAAGCGCCCTGCTCCTCAAGAACTTGCCCCAAGAACTTGCCCCTAAGGACGAGAAGGAAGATCTAATGAAATATCTGTTCGCCGCCGTCATGCTCGCCAGCGCGGCCGTCGGTTTCAGCGAGTCCGCCAGCGCCATGCAGGGTTGCGGCCCCGGCTGGGCCCGCGGCCCCTATGGTGGCTGCCGTCCGATGGCCCGTGGTCCGGTTGTCGTGGTCGAACCGGCACCGGTCGTGGTCGTGCGCCCCCGCGGGTGCCCCTATGGCTTCCGCTGGTACGCCGGCCGCTGCCGCCCGTTCTGATCTCGTCTGTTTGCATTGCGAAGTGGCCGCGTAGCGAAAGCTGCGCGGCCATTTTCTTTTTGGCCCCTGAGGTCTCGGCGGAGAATCAAAACGGGGACCGCAATTGCGATCCCCGTTCAAAACCTGGCTTGCGTGGAGCTTACCAGTGGCGGCGATGCCAGCGCCGGCGGCGCCAACCCCAATGGCGGCGATGCCAGTGGCCGCCGCCGTGGTGCCAGTGCACCTGCTCGGGCTTCAACTGCGCCGCTTCCTCACTGGTGGTGACCGCAGGATGAGCGTCCGGATTGCCTTCCGGCATGCGGGCGGGACCGCCGACCGGCTGCGGCGCCAGCGGCGCGGCCTGCGCGGCGGCGGTGAACGCGGCGGCTCCCGCGGCGGCCCCGAATGCGAGCTTCAGAAAATTGCGGCGTTCCATGACATCTTCCTCTCAGGCGAGCGTTGCATGATGCGGAACAAGTGTCGGGCGCGCGACATGAACTGCGGCTGAATCGCGCGTTCAGATTCATTGCAAAGATGACAGGATGCGTCCCTGCGTCCCAAACGCCTCGGTCACGGTGGCGCGGACGACGAAGTAGGCAGCGGGCATGTGTTTGCTCCTGTTGTTTGGCCGCAGCATAGACGGTTATGATGGCGGCAACAAAAAGCCGGCGCGATGGACAATGCCCTCGCGCCGATAAGAGAGGGAATGGCGCCATGCGCAGGATCATCACCGGCCTCATTGCGATTGCCTGCCTGTGGCCGGCCGCCTCGCCGGCCGAAATCATCCGCTTCGACATTCTGGAGCGCGTGCCCGCCTTCGCCGGGCGCAGCTTCGGCAATGTCGGCACCTATGAGCGCATCACCGCCCGCGCGACGTTTGCGCTGAACCCGGCCGACGACCGCAATGCCGTGATTACCGATCTCGCGGTCGCGCCACGCAATGCCAATGGCAAGGTGGAGGCCACCGCCGACGTCGTGATCCTCAGGCCCAGCGATCCCACGCACGGCAACGGCACGCTGCTGCTGGAGGTGCCCAATCGCGGCAGAAAACTCGCGCCGCAATTGTTCGACGATTCAGCCCAGCCCGGCGCCAACAATGCCGACAAGGCGGAAGATGCCGGCATCGGCTTCCTGCACCGCCAGGGCTTTACGATGGTCTGGGTCGGCTGGCAGGGCGACATCCCCTCCAAGCCGGGACAACTCGCGCTAACGGCGCCGGTGATCAAGAACATCGCTGGGCCAGCGCGCGAAGAATTCGTATTCGACAACACGACCAATCCCGCGCGCGCAACGCTGACCTGGCCGGCGGCCGAGGCCGCCAATCTCAATGTCACCGTGCGCGCCGCCTGGGCCGACGCGCGACAAGCGCCGTCAGGCCTCTCCGCAAAGCTCGTCGATCCCACCACGGCGGAGATCACCCGCCCCGAAAACTTTGACGCCGGCGCGCTCTACGAGATCACCTACACCGCGCGCGATCCTGTGCCGCTCGGCATGGGCTATGCCGCCGTGCGCGATGTCGTCAGCTTCCTTCGCCACGACGAGACGCAGGCGAACCCGCTGCTCAACGGCCTGCATCCGTCCGTCAGCCGTGCCATCGGCTTCGGCGTCTCGCAATCCGGCCGCTTCCTGCGCGACTTTCTCTATCTCGGCTTCAACGAGGACCTCCAGGGACGCTCGGTGTTCGACGGCCTGATGCCGCATGTCGCGGGCACGCGGCGCATGGCGACCAATGTCCGCTTCGGCCAGCCCGGCCGCAACCCGCGCCATCCGCAGGATCCGGCGTGGCAGGCCGACCTCTTCCCCTTCACCTATGCGAGCCTCAGCGATCCCTACTCCGGCAAGACCGATGGTATCCTGCGGCGCTGTTCGCTCTCGGTCACCTGTCCAAAAGTGATGCAAACCGACAGTGAGCACGAATGGTGGGCCTCGCACGCCTCGCTGCTGGTCACTGATCTCTCGGGCAACCATCTCGATCTCCCCGACAACGTCCGCGCCTACATGATCTCAGGCACGCCGCATTTCGCCGAAGCCGCCGACATCATGCGCAAGGGCGTGCCCGCGATGTCGCTGCCGCAAAACCCTGTTCATGCGGGCATGCCGATGCGTGCGCTGCTCACCGACCTCAACGCCTGGATCAGCGACGGCACAAAACCGCCTGCAAGCCGCGTCCCCATGCGCGCCCACGGCACGCTTGTGCCGGCGCAAGGCGCGGTGCCGACGGATATCCCCGGCCTGCCCTATGCCGGCATCCATACGCTCGCCGCCTTCTCCGACCAGAGCGTGCTGCCGCCGAAGGAAATCGGCCGCTACCCCGTGTTCGTGCCGAAGGCGGATGATGATGGCATGGCGATCGCGGGCATCCGCCAACTCGCGCTCGCCGTGCCGCGCGCAACCTACACCGCATGGAATCCGCGCGCGCAGGGATTTGGCCCGACGGCGCTCTATCCATTGCAAGGCGCAATGGTACCATTCGCGCCGACGGAGGCCGCGCGCAAGGAAGTGCACGATCCCAGGCCGTCGAACGCGGAGCGATATGCGGATGACGGGGCGTATGTGGCTGCGGTGAAGCGCGAGGCGGCGCGGCAGGTAGCGGAGCGATTGCTGCTGCCGGACGATGCGGAGCGCGCGGTGGAATCGGCGAAGCAAGGCAAGCTGGCGAAGCTTGGGCAGTGATGGTGCCGCGCGCGCCAGCCGGCGTATCACATCAGCTTGATCGGCGCATCGCCTTGCGGTTCCCGCTCACGCGGCGTAGCCTTCTACCATAGGTAGCTCATTCGAAAGCGATCTGTGGGGTTCGGCCTAGCGGGAGAGAGCGATGGTGGACCAGGTTTCGTGGCACCTTTCCGGCGACTATTTCGAAAATTGCAGTTGCAGCATCGTGTGTCCGTGCCTCGTGTCGGCGGCTGCCCCGCTGACGGCGCGACCGACCGAGGGCTTCTGCAACGTGCCGCTGATCTTCCACGTCGAGAGCGGCCGCTACGGCGACATAGCGCTTGATGGACTGAACGTCCTGGTCATTCTCCACGCGCCGGGCGTCATGGCCGACGGAGACTGGTCGCAGGCCACTTATGTCGATCAGCGCGCGGACGATCCGCAGACCGAGGCGCTGGCTGCGATCTTCGGCGGCACGGCCGGTGGTCCCATGGCTGCGTTCACGCCGCTGATCAGCAAGAACCTGGGGGTGAGCAAGGTCCCGATCACATTCCGGATCGACGGCAAGACGCGATCCGCGGAAATCCCTGACATTCTGCACATGTCCGTCGATCCGTTGCCGACCATGCATCCGAGCGGGGAAATGTGGGCGAACATCGGCCATCCCGTGAGCCCCGACAGAATGGTGATGGCGGTCGGCGCCCCCGGCAATATTTTCAGCGATCATGGCATGCGCTGGGACAATTCGGGCAAGAACGGCCTCTATGCGCCGATCGAGTGGTCCAACCAGGCTTGAAGCCGCGCCTGACGTGACGGCTTGCGAGAAGGCCGGCAACACGCTTCGCAAATGACTGACAGCGCCCTCGAAACCGTGCTGCGGCGCGACCGCTGGATTGTCGGCGGCGCGATCGGAATCATCGTCGCGCTGGCATGGGGCTATGTGCTCTGGCTCGCCAACGACATGGACATGGGCGGCATGGACATGACCGGATTCCGCATGATTCCGGCGGGGATCGGAATCATGCTGCCGGCCGACGAGCCGTGGCGAGCGATCGAGTTCGCCTACGTGTTCCTGATGTGGGCGGTGATGATGGTCGGGATGATGGCGCCGTCGGCCGCGCCCATGATCCTCATGTACGCCCGCGTGGTTCGACAGGCGAAGGTGCAAGACAGGCCATTCGCGGCGACAGGCTGGTTTGCGGCCGGTTACGTCCTCGCCTGGACCGGCTTTTCGCTGGCAGCGACCTTTCTGCAATGGCTGGTCGAGCGGGCAACCCTGCTGGATTCCCGGATGACGCTCGCCAGCAACCTGCTCGGCGCATTCGTGCTGATCGCGGCCGGCATCTATCAATGGACGCCGCTCAAGGACGTCTGTCTCGTCCAATGCCAGTCGCCGCTTCTGTTCCTGATGCGCCATGGCGGCTTTCGCGACCATCCGCGTGGCTGCCTTCTGCTGGGGCTTCGGCACGGAGGCTATTGTGTCGGCTGCTGCTGGCTCCTGATGACGCTTTTGTTCATAGGCGGCGTGATGAACGTGTTGTGGATTGCGCTTTTGGCGCTGCTCGTCCTGTTGGAGAAGCTGACGCCGGTCGGACGTTGGATCGCGCGCGCTGCCGGCATTGCATCTGCGCTTGCAGGCGCGGCGCTGCTGGTGTCGTCGATGCGGTGATGAGTTTGGTGCTGGGCGGATTGGCTGATCTACCGATCGACCCAACAATTTCTGCAAAACATTCCGTCCCTTTGTCGGAACGCGCGCCCTCCATCCGTCCTATGTCCAGACAGCACGGAGACACCGCATGCCCGACCTCACCCTGACCACCTTCGACTGGGTTCCCCCGCCCCCGCGCGGCTTCGTGCGGGACCTTCGCGTGCGCTGGGCGCTGGAAGAAGCTGCCCTGCCCTATCGCGTCGCGAGAGTGTCCGGCGACAAGGGCCCCGCGCATCTCGCGCACCAGCCGTTCGGCCAGGTGCCGTGGCTGACCGATGGCGATCTCTCGATTTTCGAGAGCGGCGCAATCCTGCTGCATCTGGGTGAGCTCAGCGCGAAGCTGATGCCATCAGATCCGCGCGGCCGTAACGAGGCGACGGAGTGGGTGTTCGCCGCACTCAATTCCGTCGAGATGGCGAGCCTGCCGTGGGGAATGTCGAAGTTCATGGGCCATCCGACCGACACGGCGGCGTGGAAATTCGTCGACGATTTCCTCAAGCTTCGCCTCAAGCATCTCGAGCCGGTGTTGGCGAAGCGCGAATGGCTGGCGGGATCTTTCTCGGTCGCCGACATTCTCATGTCGGACGTGCTGCGCGTCGTCGATTGTTTCGACGGGCTGGCGGTCAGTCCAGCTTGCCGCGCCTACGTCGCGCGCGCCACGGGCCGCCCGGCGTTCGCAAAAGCCCACGCCGACCAGATGGCGCATTTCGCTGCGGCGGATGCGACACGCGCCGGAGCGTGACGAACCGCACATAACTCACCCGGTGATAGTCATAGGGTCACAGTCGGAAGCAGTGTCCTTCAAATGATTTCAGCGGAAGGTGACACATGGCCCGCATCGCATATCTCAGAGAGCAGCTTGCCCTCGCCGCGCGACTGGCGAAGGCGTTCCTCGATCGGCAAACCGCGGAGTGGCTTCAGGCTTCCGCAGCCGAATGCCGCGGGGAATTGACGGTGCTGACGTTCAAGACCGCCGCGTGAAGCCTGCGGGCGCCGAACGGCGCGTCACACCAGCTTCATCGGCGTATCGGCGACAACACGAAGTTCGATGCTTCCGATCAGCGCCGAGCGACGCGCCTCCGCGACGTTGATGGCGTCATCCGTCTGCCGTAGCGTACTAACGTTCGAGCCGAGCGAAACGATACCGCCGAGCACCAGAGCGATCGATCCGAGCGCAGCGGTTTGACCGAAGCCAAACACGCCGAGGATCGTGACCAGCAGCAATGCAGCGCCGCCGCCGATGGCGATCTTGGACGCCAGGATGTACTTGCGGCAGCGCTCGGCGATCTCGGCCAAAGCCGCGATCCGGGCCTCGATTTCTGAAATCTCGTCGGTCGCGTCGTCTTCGGTCATTGGATGTTGATCGAGTTTTCAAATCAGGAACGTAGCCAGTAGCCCGCATGAGCGAAGCGAGATGCGGGCACTTTGGTAGAAAATCCGGCAAAGACCCGGATGTCGCTTCGCTCATCCGGGCTACAAGACCTCACAACGGCAAATTGTCGTGCTTCTTCGCCGGCGTCTCGACCTTCTTGTCCTTCAGCATCGATAGCGCTCTTGCGATCCGCTTCCGCGTCGAGTGCGGCATGATGACGTCGTCGATGTAGCCGCGCTCGGCGGCGATGAACGGCGACAGGAAACGGTCTTCGTATTCCTTGGTGCGCGCGGCGATCTTGTCGGGGTCGCCGATGTCTGCGCGGAAGATGATCTCGACCGCGCCCTTGGCGCCCATCACCGCGATCTGGGCCGTTGGCCAGGCGTAGTTCATGTCGGCGCCGATCTCCTTGGAGGCCATGACGTCGAAGGCGCCGCCATAGGCCTTGCGGGTGATGATGGTCACGAGCGGCACGGTGCACTGCGAATAGGCGAACAGCAGTTTTGCGCCGTGCTTGATCAAGCCGCCATATTCCTGCGCGGTGCCGGGCAGGAAGCCCGGCACGTCGACAAAGGTGACGATCGGGATGTTGAAGGCATCACAAAAACGAACGAAGCGCGCGGCCTTCCGTGACGCATCGCTGTCGAGCACGCCGGCCAGCACCATCGGCTGGTTGGCGACGAAGCCGACGGTGCGGCCGGCGATGCGGCCGAAACCGGTGACGATGTTCTTGGCAAAGCTATCCGCGATCTCGAAGAAGTCGCCCTCGTCCACGACCTTCAGGATCAATTCCTTCATGTCGTAGGGCTTGTTCGGATTGTCGGGGATCAGCGTGTCCAGGGACATGTCGACCCGGCCGATGTCGTCAAAACTCGGCCATTCCGGCACGCCGTCGGTGTTGTTGGACGGCAGGAAGTCGATCAGGCGACGCATCTGCAACAGCGTCTCGACGTCGTTCTCGAAGGCGCCGTCGGCGATCGAGGAGCGCGTGGCGTGCACCGAGGCGCCGCCGAGCTCTTCGGCGGTGACGACCTCGTTGGTGACGGTCTTCACCACGTCGGGGCCGGTGACGAACATGTAGCTGGTGTTCTTCACCATGAAGATGAAGTCGGTCATCGCCGGCGAATAGACGTCGCCGCCGGCGCAGGGGCCCATGATGACGGAGATCTGCGGGATCACGCCCGAGGCGAGCACGTTGCGGCGGAACACGTAGGAATAGCCGGCGAGCGCGGCGACGCCCTCCTGGATGCGGGCGCCGCCCGCGTCGTAGAGGCCGATGATGGGCGCCCGCGCCTTCATCGCCATGTCCTGCAACTTGGTGATCTTCAGCGCGTGGGTTTCGGACAGCGAGCCGCCGAATACCGTGAAGTCCTTGGCGAACACAAAGGTCTTGCGGCCGTTGACGGTGCCCCAGCCGGTGACGACGCCGTCGCCGGGCACCTTGTTCTTCTCCATGCCGAACTCGGTGGAGCGGTGCTCGACGAACATGTCGAATTCCTCGAACGATCCCTTGTCGAGCAGCAGCTCGATGCGCTCGCGCGCGGTCAGCTTGCCGCGGGCGTGCTGCGCCTCGATGCGCTTCTCCCCGCCGCCGAGCTTTGCGCCGGCACGACGATCTTCAAGGGCGTCCAAAATATTCTTCATTTGCTCCCGCCAGTTCTTAGCCTAAATGCGATTGCCGGGGGTTCTAACACGGCATTTTGCGGGCCGGGAAGCCGCTTTCGGCGCCGCAGGGCTGCCTTGCCGCAGCGCCAAAGCGCAAGGAATTACAAAGTTTTGCCTGGGAGGCGACCATGGACGAGAGAGCTGCCGAGACCGGGGCTGTGACAGGCGGCGTCAAGCTCGTGCTCCGGCTGGAGGGGCTGACCCTGTTCGCAGGGATGGTGATGCTCTACTGGGCCTGGGACGGCTCCTGGCTGGTGTTCGCCCTGCTGTTCTTCGTGCCCGATTTGAGCTTTCTGGCCTACCTCGCCGACGCCAAATTCGGTGCGCTGGTTTACAACGCCGCCCACAGCTACATGGCGCCGGTGGCGCTGCTGACGCTGGGTTTTGGTCTCGCCTCCCCCCTCACCCTGTCCGTCGCCATGATCTGGCTCGCCCATATCGGCTTCGACCGGGCGCTGGGCTATGGCCTGAAATATTCGGCAGGCTTCGGCTTCACCCATCTGGGGCGGATCGGGCGGCAGAAGGACGCCTGATCCCAGTCACCGCAAATTTGGCGGCCCGGCCGGTTGACCCGGCCTGCCGATTCAGGCTTGCTCCAGGCCTACGATCAGGCGCCGAATGTTGCGTGAGCCCAGTCGGTACGGCGGCGGTCCATCACGTCTGGCTGCAAGCATCACCTCATGTCCGCGACGGTCGTTCCCCTGCCGCCGAACTCCTCGTCCGAAACCGTCGACTTCCTGCGGCGCATGGCCAGCATGGTGTCGGGGCGGAACGGCGAGATGCTGCTGCGCGCGGCAAGCCTGATCGAGTCGCTGGCGCAGCGGGCGATGACGGCCGAACGGCTCTATCACCAGGCGCAGGAAGAGAGCACGCGCCATGTCGAGCTACGGGAAGCCGCCGAGCTCGCCTCCGATGCCATGGTCGGCCAGATCGAGGCGCTGCGGGCGCAACTGGCCGAGGTCACCGCGGCAGCCGCCGCCGAGCGCGCGGCGTTCGATAGCGAGCGCGACAAGCTGCTCGGCCTGATGCAGCACGCGGAGAGCCATATCGGCAAGCTCACCACCGAGCTCGACACGCTGCATGCCTCCGTGGACAGTTTTAACGAGACCGTGGTTTCCGTGCCGATCGAGGTGCTGCGGCTGGCGCGCACCCAGTTCGATTTCCTCTCCGCCGGCTTTGCCCGCAAGGGCGACGTGATTTCGCAGGCGATGAGCGAGATCGGCGGCTTTGCGATCGACCAGGCCCTGACGGTGAAGAAGACGGCTGCCAAGGCCTGAGGCCATCAGCGACAAATTGACAGCGTGCAGGTCGGTTGGTCTACTCCCTCAAAATCATAAGGGAGGATCCGATGCCGACGGCATTCCGCGTCGCTATGGCGCTCTGTATCTCGACTCTTTTCGCCGGCATTGGCGCCGACGCACAATCCCTCCCCAAGGACGCCGCGACCCGGACCGAGATCTTTCCAATCCCCTCGCTTACTCTGTCCGACCAGCAATTCCTCAGCGGCGACACGGACGCCGCCAAGCCGGTGACGGTGGCGGGCGAATTCCGCGTCGCCCAAGGCACCGGCAAGCTTCCCGTCGTGGTGCTGATGCACGGCTCGAGCGGTGTCGGCGCCACCACCGAGGCCTGGGTGCACGCGTTCAACGCCATGGGCATCTCGACCTTCGTGATCGACGGCTTTACCGGCCGCGGGCTGACAGTGGTCGGGCCGAACCAGGCCCTGCTCGGCCGGCTCAATCTGATCGTCGACATCTACCGCTCGCTGGAGATTCTCGCGAAGCATCCGCGCGTCGACCCCGACCGCATCGTGCTGATGGGCTTTTCGCGCGGCGGACAGGCGGCGCTCTATGCAAGCCTGGAGCGCTTCAACAAGCTCTGGAACAAGTCCGGCGTCCAGTTCGCCGCCTACATCCCGTTCTATCCGGATTGCTCGACCACGTATCAGAGCGACACGGACGTTGCGGCGCGTCCGATCCGCATCTTCCACGGCACACCGGACGACTATAATCCCGTGAACAGCTGTAGGGCCTTCGTCGAGCGGCTCAAGGCTGCCAAGCGCGACGTCGTGCTGACCGAATACCCCGACAGCGCGCACGGGTTCGACAGCGGCCTGCTCGGCGTCAACACCGTTTCCGTCTCCACCGGCGCCCAGACCGCGCGCAACTGCCACCTCCGCGAAGGCGACAGCGGCGTGCTGATGAATGCCGATACGCAGGCGCCCTTCACCTACAAGGACGCCTGCATCGAGCTCAACCCGCATGTCGGCGGCAATCCCACGACGGCCGCGGAGTCGCGCAAGGCCGTGGAGGAGTTTTTGCAGGCGCTGTTCAAGCTGGGATAGGGCTCGGCCTTCATGGTTCGAGACGCCCGCTTTGCGGGCTCCTCACCATGAGGGTCTAATGTCTCGCCGCGAAATAAGACCTCATCCTGAGGAGCCCGCCAAGCGGGCGTCTCGAAGGATGGCCGCAAGGAAGCTGTTCGCCTCACGGCTCGCCGGGCTTGAACGGCTCCTGCTTGTCCGGCGGCGTGGTTTCCTCGGCCATCGCCAGCAGCATGGCGACCATCACATAATTTCCGGCGACCGCCGTAAGATCGACGATCTGCTGATCGTTGAAGACCTTCTTGGCGCGCGCGTAGGTCTCATCGGAAACCTTCCTGGTCGTGGTGATCTCGGTGACGAAGTCGTAGACCACGGCCTCGTCCTCGGCCATTTTCGACGGTCGCTTGTTAGCCTTCAACTCCGCGATCATCTCAGGCGACAGGCCCGCTTTCGCCGCCAGCGGCGCGTGCGCGAACCACTCCACCTGCGAGCGCCACTGCCGGCCGATGATCAGGATCGCGAACTCGTTGAGTTTTGTCGGGACCGAGGTTTCCCAGCGCAGATAATAAAACAGGTCGAACAGGCGCTGGCCGAGCATGGGGCTGCGGATCATCGGGTTGTACGGGCCGCCAATGCCGACGCTCGACACCTTCATGATCTGCTCGCCGAGCGGTTTCTGCTTCTCGTCGAGCTGGTCCATGGTGAGCTGCGGAAAGCGCGGCTCCTTGCTGGTGGCGCGGCCAGCAAACATCGTGGCGGCAAGCCAGCCGCCCGCAGCGGCAAACGTGATCGACGACAGCCATAGTGGCGTTGAGTTCATCGTTATCCTCCCGACCTTTTTTCTTGCTTGGTCGGGATGATGCTAATCGAGCAGGTTCGCGCGCGCCAGCTAGACCGCGCCGATCTCGGCAAGGCAGGCTTGCGTCAGCGGCATGCGCTCACCGACGAGACGCGGCTCGGTGCAGTCCATGTTGAGCGCGAACACCGTGTGCGCCTCGCCCTTCTCGGCCCAGCCGACCATCCAGCCCAGCGACGGCGCGCCGCGCTCGGCCCCCAGCAGCCCGGACTTGGCGCGGATGACGCTGTCGCCGACCTTGGTCACCGGCAGGATGTCAGCGACGAGATCCTGGCTGCGCTTGCTGATCGGCAGCGCGCGGCGGCGCAGCCGGTCGACGAAATCGATCTGCTCGATCGGGTCGATGCGCAAATTGCCGGTGAGCCAGAACTGGTCGATGCCGCCGCCGATGTCGCGATTGCCGTAGTCGAACAGATCGACAAACTTCTGCATCCGCTCTTGCCCGATGCGGCGCGCGATCTCCTGATAGACCGGCACAGCGCTCACCGCGATGGCGCTGCGCAGCGTGTGGTCCTTGTTCCAGGCCTCGATCGGGCGCTTCACGCCGTCCCACGGGAACAAATCCTTGTCGGGGTCTGCGACGATTCCGGTTTCAAGCGCAATCAGCGAGTTCGGAATCTTGAAGGTCGAGGCCGGCAGCTTGGCTTCGCCCGAGCGTTCCTTGTCGCTGGCGACGATCAGATAATCCTCGACCTTGTAGCCGACGAAAGTGCCCGATGTGCCGAGGTCGGTGAAGCGTTTTGCCAGGCTCTCACGAATCTCGTTGCGCGGCGGAGCAACATGAGCGAACGCGCGCTGTGGCAGGATGGCAGTCGCGGCGAGAAGGCCGAGGGTGGAACGGCGGGTGAGCAAGGGCGGTATCCGTTGAACAATAAGAGTGGCCGCGACCATGCAGCCGCCACGTGGTGAAACGATGACAGCGCTCAGCGCCGGCCCGACAGCCGCAGCACGAACACCAGCACTTCGGCGACGGCCTTGTAGAGGTCGGGCGGGATCTCCTCGCCGAGCTCGACCTTGGAGAGCGCACCGGCCAAAATCTCGTTCTCCTCGATCGGGATGTCGTTGGCCTTGGCGATCTCGACGATCTTTTCGCCGATCGTGCCCCTGCCCTTGGCGACGACGACAGGCGCGTTGCTGCCCTTCTCGTAATGCAGCGCGATCGCGATTTTTGATGCGTCGCTCATGTCGCGCGATCCAGAAAATGGCCGGCGCGGGCCGGCGCCGGCTGCGGCGGCGTACCGTCGCGCACCACGATATCGCCGGGCTTGAGCTCGGCCCTGGTCATTGCCTGGCTGAGCTCGCCGATTCCGGCGCGAAGCTGTTGCGCGGTCGCCGGCCGCTCCGCCCACATCCGCACAAAAGTCTTGTCGCCGTTGAGCGTGATCAGCGCATGCACGGGGCCGGCCGGCTCGACATTGAGCGTGAAGCGTGCACGCCAGGCGCGTTTTGCGGGATCGGCGGATTCGTTGCCGCCATCGCGCGAGATCTCGAACTGCGCCATCGCGGTGCCCTGCGGCGTCGCAAACGGAATCTCGAAATTCCACTGCGGCGCGGTCGGATCGATGCGGTGACCGCTGGCGTCAGTGCGATCAGGGAGTGATGCGACCTGCAGCAATGTCTGCCGTGCGATTGCGGCATCGGTGTCGTCGAGCAGGCGATGCATGGTTGCAGCGAGGGGTGTATCCGGCGCGAGCGATGGCGAGGCGATAGCCTGCACAGCCGGCAACGCGCCGCGAAACGGCGGCGGCGTCGTGCGCGCGGCGGCCTCGAAGAGGTGGCCATCGGGCACGGCCTTGTTGGAGCCGGGCACGTTCCCAATTAGGCGCGGCAGATTTTGCGTGACCTCTTGCAGCAAGCTCGCGGCAAGGCCTGCGGACATGGTTCGCGGCACCGCTGTCTGCGGAGCGCCGCCAGCGATATCAGCCAGCACGACGGCCGCGAGATTGGCGCTGCGCGGTGCTTGGGAGACATCAGCTTCCGTCGAAGGTTGTGCGGCCTGCACGGCCTCACCTGCTGCGGGAGCCGGCGCGGCGGCGACCTGCGGTGTCGCAACGGCGTTCGTCGGGATCGCCGCGCCCTGCGCCTGCGGTGCGGCCGTCTCGAGCGTGGCCAGTGTCTGGCGCAACACCAGCAGCGCCGCTTTCAGGTCCGGCACATTGCCGGAGGACGGCGTCGTGCCTGCGGCCAGCGAAGCCTCGAGGAACAACCCGGACTTCTGGAAGGCGGATTCGATATTGCCGCCATCGAGGGCGGTGTTGAGCGGCGTCTGCTGCGCCAGCACGTCCAGCACCGCCTGCTTAAGCCCCGCCGGCAGATCGCTGCCGGTGACGACGGAGGCGAGGTTGGCGAATAGCGGCGCCTGGCTGCCCTGTTTTGTCACCGCCTCGGCCGAGGCGACGGTGACGGCAACCTGCTCCAGCGGCGTCAGCGTGTTGCGTGCCGCGTTCGCAGACGGCGCCAGCGACGGACTCTCCACCAGCGACGCGGCCCCCGGCGTCAGCGTGACCTGATCGGCCGCCGCCTGGCCTGTCCCGCCCACGACGGCGAGCCGGATGGTGCCGTCATTCTGCGACACCGTAAGTTGGAGGTTCTGCCCCGGTGTCAGCGACACCTCCGACATCACGTCCATCGAGAGGTTGGCGATCGCGATCCGCACCAGATTGTCGGCGAGCACACTGACGACTCTGGCATCGACGACGCTGCCAGCCTGAAGCACGAGATCGGGCGTCGCCGCATCAGCCACAGGGCTGGCGGCACTGACGGGAACGATCGAGCTTATCGGCGTCGGCATCTCTGGGGGGCCCGGGGAACGCTGGTCCCATCCTAAGGCCGCCCTCGTAAACCTCTCGTTAAGGACCTTTGGCCGCTTACGGCCTCACGGCCGCCAAAACCGTCACGGCGGCCTGAAAATCCTTCAGGCGAGCGGCCCGGCGGGCGGCCGCCTCCTCGTCCACGCCCCATTTCTCGGCGTTCCAGTCCTCGTCGACATGGGCGGCGTCCCAGATCTGGCCGGCATCGCGTACGCCATGGGCCAGCGCCAGTGCCAACAGCGCCGAGCCGGTCAGGGTCGTCACCACATGAAGGGCCGCGACCGACCAGGCATCCCCGGGCAGCACAGCGCGGACGGCCTGAATGGCCTCGTCCGGCTGCCTCACGTGCATGACGCCCTCGGACAGGATGAAATGCGCCCCGAGCCGCTCCGCGGCCCAGAACAGTACGGGGTCCCAATGCGCGGCCTCGCGGGCGACGAGCGCTTCTGGGTGACCGGCGCGGTAGAACAGCAGATCGGACTCGAAGAATTTGGCGAGATCGTCGCTGACGAGTTCGACGCGGTCGACCACGCCCTCGACCACGCTGTTGGCGATGCGCGTCAGCGGCATGGTCACGGGATCAATCGTCTCGCCCTGGGCCGCCCATTCGGCAGCCACCGCATCGGCGAGCGTCCGCGCCGGGATCACCACCTGCCGGCTGGACGGCGTGCGGATCGGCTTGCCGTCGAGCGTGATAGCAAAGCCGCCCTCGGCTTCGGTGACGCCTGCCTCCTTGTAGAAGCGCTTGCGTAGTGGCGTGCGTGCGGACGCGCGCACCGATTCCCGGGGATCCGGCGGGGGCTGCCCCGCAGCTTCATCGAACAATTCGCGCATGTGAGTTTTCGGCCCCGGTCGCTGGATGCTAGGCTTTTAAGCTAGGACCAATTTAAGCCAAGACAGTTTTAAGCCAAGACTTGCGGCCAATAAAGCGAGCGGCGGGCATGAGGGAACTTGCGGGCATTGTGGCCCTGTTGGCCGGGCTTTGGCTGGCCGCGGCCGAGGCCGGCTTTCGCACCCCGGAATCGCTGGTCCGGAATGTCTACGCCTATTACGGTCAGGGCGCACCGGAGCTGTCAAAAGGCCTGCCGCGCGATGCCGTGGCCGCCCGGCAATTCTTCGATGCCCCCCTGCGCAAGGCCTGGAGCACACCGCGGCTCGAGCCCTATGATTTCCTGGTGCAGAGCCCGAGCTGGAAGCTCGGCCCTGTTACGATCGCGGTTGTGCGCAGGCAATACGACAAGACTTATGTTGCGGCGAATTTCGACAATCACGGCCGCCGGGTGGCGCTGAACTTCGTCCTGGTCAACGGGCCCGAAGGCTGGCTGATCACGGACGTCGAGAGCCCGCATGATTCTTTGCGGATGTTTCTGGAACAGTTTCGGAATTGAAGGGCAGCCATCGCCCTCTCCACACCGTCATTGCGAGCGTAGCGAAGCAATCCAGAATGTCTCCGCGGAAGCAGTCTGGATTGCTTCGTCGCAAGAGCTCCTCGCAATGACGGGGCTAGCAACGGGACCCAGCCCCTACTCCTCCGGCGCGTTCTCGATCGGATCAAACCGGCTCGCGTCGAGCCCGAGCAAATTCCACGACTGCTGCATGTGCGGCGGCAATGGCGCGGTGGCGTCGATCACGCCGCCGCGCGGATGCGGAATGACGATGCGGCGCGCCAACAGATGCAGCCGGTTTTGCAAACCGCCCGGCAGCTGCCAGTTCTCGATGTTGAAATATTTGGGATCGCCGACGATGGGGTGGCCGATATGCTCCATGTGGGCGCGCAGCTGGTGGGTGCGCCCGGTCACCGGCTTCAGTGAGACCCAGGTCAGCTTGCTGCCGGCGGTCTCGACCACCGCGTAATAGGTCACCGCGTGGCTCGCGCCCTCGTCGCCGTGCTGGGCGACGCGCATGATGGTGTCGTCCTCGCTCTCCTCTTTTGCGAGAAAGGTCGAGATGCGGCCCTGCTTGGGCTTCGGCATTCCCGGCACCAACGCCCAATAGGTTTTCCGCGCAGATCGCTCGCGGAATGCGCCGGTCAGATACGAGGCGGCAAAGCGCGTCTTGGCGATCAGGAGACAGCCCGACGTCTCCCTGTCGATGCGATGCACGAGGCGCGGCTTCTGGCCCTTGGAATCGCGCATCACCTCCAGCATCTGGTCGATGTGCCGCGTCATGCCCGAGCCGCCCTGCACGGCAAGGCCCAACGGCTTGTTGAGCACGAGGACATCGTCGTCCTCGTAGATCGTCATCTCCTTTAGCGCGGCCAACGTCTTTTGCGCGGCTTCCGACTGCGGGCTGGGCGCCTTCGGCGTGTCGAGCTTCAGCGGCGGAATGCGGACGCTCTGCCCCTCCTCCAGCCGATCCTTGCTGTCGACGCGCTTGCCGTCGACGCGCAGCTCGCCCTTACGGACGACGCGCTGGATGTGGGAGAACGACAGGCCGGGAAAGCGCGCTTCGAGGAAACGATCGACGCGCATGTTATTCTCGTCGGCCGTCACCTTGACGGTCTCCACCTTGGTCGGCAGCAGCGCTTCGACGACGGGCTTTGCCGGCGCAGCCTGTTCCAGCTCAACTTTGGGCGCACGCCGCTCGGCGCGCTCGGCCGCAAATCGCGGCGGCTTTCCACCGGGCTTGCCGCCCGGACGCGGTCCCGCTGTCTTCGCACCGCCCGCCTTGAACGGACGCGCCTCCTTGCGCTCGTCGCGCTCGCGAGGTTTCGGATTCATTCTCTTGATGCGGCGGCTCATGCGGTTTTTCCAAGCTTTCGTGTCGACTGCGCATTGGCACGGCGGGGCAGCGACGCAACTTGCGCGCCAACCTCTTTCTCCGCTAGCCGCAGCTCATATTGCTGTTGCAGGTTCATCCAGAATTGCGGGCTAGTACCGAACCAGTGACCAAGGCGCAGCGCCGTGTCAGCGGTGATGCCACGCTGCCCATTGATGATGCCGGTGATGCGATTGACTGGCACGTCAATCTGACGCGACAGCTCCGCAGCTGTGATGCCGAGTTCGCGCAGCTCTTCGGCAAGATGCTCACCGGGATGTGTTGGTGCGTGGGGCATGGGAATTCACTGGCCGAGTAGCAAGATTTACGTGTTACGTAAACCGTAAATGTACGCCCTGTGGCGAGATTAAGCCTACTTCCCGCCCCGCTCTTTCCGCAGCTTGGCCCAGTAATCCAGCCGCTTCCTGATCTCGCGCTCGAAACCCCGCTCGGGCGGGTCGTAGAAGGTCTGGCGTCCCAGCGCTTCCGGAAAGTAGTCCTGGCCAGAGAACGCGTCGGGGGTGTCATGGTCGTATTCGTACGACGCGCCGTAGCCTTCCGACTTCATCAGCTTGGTCGGGGAATTCAGGATGTGCTTCGGCGGCAGCAGCGAGCCGGCCTGCTTTGCCGTCTGCATCGCAGCCTTGAAGGCGGTATAGACCGCGTTCGATTTCGGCGCGGTGGCGAGATAGACGACGGCTTGCGCGATCGCGAGCTCGCCCTCGGGACTTCCGAGGAAGTCGAAGGCGTCCTTGGCAGCGTTGGCGATGACGAGCGCCTGCGGATCGGCAAGGCCGATATCCTCGACCGCCATGCGCACGACGCGGCGGGCCAGGAACAGCGGGTCCTCGCCCGCATCGAGCATGCGCGCGAGGTAATAGAGCGCGGCATCGGGATCGGAGCCGCGCACCGACTTATGCAGCGCCGAGATCAGATTGTAATGGCCGTCGGCCGACTTGTCGTAGATCGGGGCGCGGCGTTGCAAAATGTCCTGCAATTGCGCGGCATTGAAAATCTCGTCCGCCCGCGCCGAACGCCAGACCTCCTCGGCGAGCGTCAGCGACGCCCTTCCGTCGCCGTCGGCCATGCGCACCAGCACCGCGCGCGCCTCGTCATCGAGCGGCAGCTTCTTGCCTTCGGCCTCCTCGGCATGCGCGAACAGCTTTTCGATCGCGGCGGCATCGAGCGAGCGAAACACCAGCACGCGCGCACGCGACAGAAGCGCCGCGTTGAGCTCGAAGGAGGGATTTTCGGTGGTGGCGCCGACCATCACCACCGTGCCGTCTTCCATGACAGGCAAAAAGGAATCCTGCTGCGCGCGGTTGAAGCGATGCACCTCGTCGACGAAAAGAAGCGTGCCCTTGCCCATCTCGCGGCGGGCGCGCGCGGCATCGAACGCCTTCTTCAAATCTGCGACGCCGGAGAACACCGCGGAGATCTGCTCGAAATGCAGGTCCGTCGCATCGGCCAGCAGCCGCGCCACCGTGGTCTTGCCGGTGCCGGGCGGGCCCCAGAACACCAGCGATCCCAGCGTGCGCGTCTCAAGCATGCGCGTCAACGCGCCGTCGGGACCGAGAATGTGGTCCTGGCCGACGACCTCCGACAGCGCGCGCGGGCGCAGCCGGTCCGGCAGCGGATGCGGGGCCTCGTGATCGAGCCCCGCCGCGGCAAAGAGAGTTGGCGTCTCCTGTGGTCGCTTCGGACTCATCCGCCCAGCGTGACGTTGATCTGCTGGCCACCGCGCACCAGCGTGATGCGCCAGATCCGCTGGCTTGTGCCCGCCGCCTTCTCGAGGTCGCCGGTCTTGCCGATCTTCTGATTGTTGACCGTGAGGATGATGTCGCCCTTCTGGAAACCGACATTGGCCGCCGGCGAGTCGCCGCCGAGATCGGTGATCACGACGCCCTCGGTGTCGGCATCCAGATGCAGCTCGTCGGCGACCGCCGGCGTGATGGTCGAGACCTTCGCGCCCTGGAACGGCGACCGCGCGGTGACGACGAGCTCGTTGCGGCCGGCGTCAGGCGCGCTCTCCAGCGCCACCGTCAGCTTGACCGGCTTGCCGCCGCGCTGGACGTCGATCTGCGCGGTGCCGCCGAGCGGACGGGTCGCGAAGCGATAGTCAAAGGCGTTGGGATCATCCACGGTCTGGCCGTCGATCCCGGTGATGAGATCGGAGGACTTCAAGCCGGCCTTCGCCGCAGGGCCGTTCGCCACCACGCTCGCAACCAGCGCGCCGATCGGCGAGCGCAGGCCGAGGCTCTCGGCGATCTCCGGCGTCACCGCCTGCAATTTCGCGCCGAGCCAGGGACGCTTCACCGCCGTGCCGCCGCTCTTGGCGGAGGCGACGACGACGCGCACCATATTGGCGGGAATGGCAAAGCCGATGCCCTGCGAGCCACCGGAGCGCGAATAGATCGCAGTGTTGATGCCGGCCAGCCGGCCATTCATGTCGACCAGCGCGCCGCCCGAATTGCCGGGATTGATCGCCGCATCAGTCTGGATGAAGAACTGGTAGTCGGTGATGCCGACCTGCGTGCGCGCGAGCGCCGAGATGATACCGTGAGTCACGGTCTGGCCGACGCCGAAGGGATTGCCGATCGCCATCACGACGTCGCCCACCATCAGCTCGTCCGAATTGGTGAATTCGAGAGCCGGAAACTTCTCCTTGGTATCCTTCAATCGCAGTATCGCGAGATCGCTCCGGGAATCCTTCAACACGATCTCGGCCTCGAACTCGCGCTTGTCCGACAGCGAGACCTTCACCTGGTCCGCGCCCTCGATCACGTGGACGTTGGTGACGACGAGGCCGGACGCATCGACAATCACACCCGAACCGAGCGAGCGCTGGACCTGCTCCTGCTGCTGGCCCGGCACGCCGAAGAAGCGGCGGAAGATCGGGTCGTCCAGCAGCGGATTGCGGTTCTGCACGACCTTGGCGGCATAGACGTTGACGACCGCCGGCTGCACCCGCTGCACGATCGGCGCATAGGACAGCCGCAGCTCCGCCGGCGACGACGGGACGCGGCGGTCCTGCGCGGCGGCCGGATTGAAGTGGACCGAAAACGCTATGCACAATGCCGTGACGACGGCGGTCGAGATCGATCGAAACATTCCTACCTCTCGGAAAAGACGCCGGAATATAGGCGCGTTCGCCCCCTAATAGAAGGGCGCAAGGCGGCATTATTCACCCCCTTCCGGGTGTCGCCGGAATGCAAGCCTCCGTGCGAAATCGCAAGCCGGCCGGCGCAACAGATTGGCATGACGCCCATCATCCAGCATTCTATCCTGCGGTGGATTCGGTTGCGGCGAATTTGCACCAGTGGGAACCGCGCAACCGGAGCGCAGCGTCGCGGGGCAGTCATCGATCAATCCTAGGCTCTCCGCCGGCGACTTGGGGAAGTTCGTCAAACGATGGAGGCGTGACGTGAACAGGACAAGAATAGCGGCCACGGCGATTGGTCTTGCCGGCGCGCTTGTGGCCTCGCAGGCCCAGGCGCAATCGGCGAGCAGCAGCGATCAGGAGATCGCGCTCTTGAAGCAGCAGTTGAAGATGCTGGAGCAGAAGCTCGACAAGCTCCAGAGCCAGACCGCAGCGAACACGGCGGCGACCGCAAAGGCCAAGGTCGAAGCGAAGGCCGAAGCAAAGGCGGAGGCGCGCTCCGAGGCGAAGGCCGTCGTCGCCAACGCCAATGCGGCAATCCCGCTCAAGGGACCGGTGCATCCATCCGGCGTGGTGGTCACGATGCCGAACAACCGGCCGACCATCTGTACCGCCGACGAAGCCAACTGCGTCGCGATCACCGGCCGCTTGCACTACGATATTGGTGGCTACGACTATCGTCCCAACACGGCGGCCACCGTGCCGCAGAAGCTCGACAGCGGCGAAAACGTCCGCCGCGCGCGCATCGGCATCGCCGGCAAGTTCTTCAACGACTGGAATTTCGCTCTGATCTACGACTTCGGCGGCTCGTCCGACGGATTTGGCGGCACCGGCGCCGCCGGTGCGACCCCTGTCGGCTTCCTGCCCGGCGGAGGCACCTCCGGCATCGAGAACGCGTATGTAAGCTATACCGGGCTGAAGCCGTTCGGCGGCAAAATGGCCATCGAAGCCGGCGTCATGGATATTGCATGGACCATGGATGAATCCATGAGCTCCAACGATATTCCCTTCATGGAGCGCGCCTCGGTCGGCATCATCGCACAAAACATCGCTGCCGGTGACTTTCGTTCTGCGGCGGGCGCGCGCTGGTACAACGATGTATTCTATGCCGGCGCTTACGTGACCGGTCCGACGACGGGTGCCATTCACTCGGCCTCGAGCGCCTCACCTCCCGGGACCAGCGAGCAATACGGCGCGACCGCCCGCGTCGCCGGCCAGATCGTCAGCGGCAAGGACTACTCGGTGCATCTTGGCGGCGACGCCCAGTGGCTGATCCAGCCGCCGCGCAATCTGGTAGCGAACACGCAAACGCTCGCGCTCAGCGACCGGCCCGAACTGCGCATCGATCCCACGACACTGATTTCGACCGGTGCGATTGCCAATGTCTCGGGCGCCCAGGTCTATGGCGTGGAAGCCGCGGCAACCTACGGCTCGCTGTTCCTCCAGGGCGAATACTACTGGTTCAACATCGAACGCAACGCGAATACCAGCGTGCCGATCGTGGGAGCACCAAGCCTGAAATTCCAGGGAGGTTACGCGGAAGCGGCCTACGTTTTGACCGGTGAATCACGCAAGTACAATCCAGGCAACGCCGCCTATGCCGGCGTCAAGCCCGATCATCCGTTCTCAATCGACGGCGGTGGCTGGGGTGCCTGGGAGATAGCCGGCCGCTACTCCACCGTCGACCTGAACGATCAGATCGCGGCTGCCACCGGCATCGCCGGCGGACGCCAGACGGTCTACACGCTCGCGCTCAACTGGTACGTCAACGGCAATGTCCGCTTCATGCTGGATTACCTGCATGGCAACATTTCCAAGCAAACGCTCCCGCCCGGGGCGAACACGAATACAGGCTCGAACTTCGACGCCGTCGCGATGCGTACGCAGTTCGCGTTCTGAGACGATCTCATCCGGGAGCGACACGCCGCTCCCGGATCTCTACGCCGCGCGCTTCTTCTTCACGATCACCGGCGGCGACGCGCAAGAGAGCCGCTGCTGATGGCTCTCGCCCCAGGCCTTCAGGATGTCGATCACCGGCCGCAGGCTCTCACCTAACTCCGAGAGGCAATATTCCACACGCGGCGGCACTTCCGCATAGACCTTGCGGATGACGAGCTTGTCCTCTTCCAGCGCGCGAAGCTGCTTTGTCAGCATGCGCTGGGTGATCCCAGGCATCCGGCGGCGCAACTCACCGAAGCGCTGGGTGCCATCCTGGAGGTGATAGAGGATCACGCCCTTCCACTTGCCGTCGATCAGGTCCAGCGTCGCCTCGACCGAGCAGCCGGGACGCCGGGTAAAATCTCGCCGTTTCATGGGTATTTTCCCAATAGTATCCAAACAGGGACTATATCCCCGAATTTACAGTACTTGCCAAATCGGAGCCAGAGCGACAGTTAGCACGGCAGGCGAGCACGCCATCTGATGGAGACAAGCCATGAAGGCCGTCGGCTACAAAAAATCGCTTCCGATCGAGGATCAGGACGCGCTGATCGACTTCGAAACCGCAAAGCCCGAGCCTGAGGGACGCGACATCCGCGTCGCCGTGAAGGCGATCTCGGCCAATCCGGTCGATTACAAGGTGCGCAAGCGCGCCGCCCCGCCCGAGGGCGGGACCAAGATCCTGGGCTATGACGCAGCCGGCGTGGTCGATGCCGTCGGGCCCGAGGTCACACTGTTCAAGCCCGGTGATGAAGTGTTCTACGCGGGCTCGATCTTGCGCCAGGGCACCAACGCGGAATTCCATTTGGTCGACGAGCGCATCGTCGGCAACAAGCCGAAGTCGCTCTCGTTTGCGCAGGCCGCAGCCCTCCCCCTCACCTCCATCACCGCCTGGGAATTGCTGTTCGACCGGCTCGGCGCGGTGCCCGGAAAGAGCGTCGATCCGCGCACGCTGCTGATCACCGGCGGCGCCGGCGGCGTCGGCTCGATCCTGATCCAGCTTGCCCGTCGCCTCACCGGCCTCACGGTGCTCGCGACCGCGACGCGGCCTGAATCACAAAAATGGTGCCTCGATCTCGGCGCGCATGCGATGATCGATCACGGCAAGCCGATGAAGGAGCAGATCGAGAAACTCAAGCTGCCGCCGGTCGCGCTGGTGGCCAGCCTCACCTTCACCGACCAGCACTACAAGGCGATCGCAGACTTCATGGCGCCGCAGGGTCGGTTCGGCCTGATCGACGATCCCCCGGAATTCACCATGAGCGCCTTCAAGGGCAAGGCGATCTCGGTGCATTGGGAATCGATGTTCACGCGCTCCTCGTTCCAGACCCCCGACATGATCGCGCAGCATCATCTGCTGGGCGACGTCGCCGACCTCATCGACAAGGGCGTGCTGCGCACCACGCTCGACCAGACCTTTGGCACGATCAACGCAGCCAACCTCAAGCGCGCGCATGCGCTGCTCGAGAGCGGCAAGTCACGCGGCAAGATCGTGCTGGAGGGGTGGTAGGCACAGGTATCTTAGGGTGGGCAAAGGCGCACTTGCGCCGTGCCCACCATCTTCTCAACGCGTCGCGTAAAAGTGGTGGGCACGCTTCCGCTTTGCCCACCCTACGGCAGTTGTGTTGCCGCGTGCATCCTCACGCAATCGTATTGACGATGCCACCTTCCGCCCGCAACGCCGCGCCGTTGGTCGCGGACGCCTCCTTCGATGCGACATAAACCACCATATTCGCGATCTCGTCGACGCTGGCAAAACGCTGGATCAGCGAGCTCGGGCGGTGCTGCTTGACGAAATTAGCAGCGGCCTCATCCACTGACTGGCCGTTCTGCTTGGCGAGATCCTTCACGAAGGTCTCGACGCCTTCCGACATGGTCGGCCCCGGCAGCACGGAATTGACGGTGACCGCAGTGCCGCGGGTGAGCTGCGCCAGGCCGCGCGCGACCGAGAGCTGCGCGGTCTTGCTCATGCCGTAATGGATCATCTCGGCGGGAATGTTGAGCCCGGATTCCGAGGAGATGAAGACGATGCGGCCCCAATTGCGCTTGAGCATGCCCTTCATGTAGGCGCGCGAGAGGCGTACGCCGCTCATGACATTGACCTCGAAGAAGCGGCTCCAATCCTCATCGGGGATCTCGAAAAAGTCCTTTGGCTCGAAGATGCCGGCGTTGTTGATGAGGATGTCGACCTCCGGCAGCGCCGCCACAAGCGCCTTGCAGCCCGCTGCGGTCGAGACGTCGGCGGCAATGCCGCGCACCTTGCCGCCAGCCGCTTCCAGCTTGCGCACGGCCGCATCGACCTTGTCCTGTCCGCGGCCGTTGATCACGACGCTGGCGCCGGAAGCAGCCAGGCCCTTGGCAATGGCGTGGCCAATGCCGGCTGTCGAGCCGGTGACGAGGGCGGTCTTTCCGGAAAGGTCGATCTTCATGAATTATCTCCATTGATGCTGGTACGGATATCGTGCGCAGCACAGGCGGATGCAATCACCTCTCACCGACGCGTGAGGATCTGTCGCCACAACGGCAGAGCCGTAGCGTGCCTGTGTCCACCCTACGATTTCGGCGGCAGCGTCCGGACGAACGCGACTATGGCGTCGAGATCCTGGGCCGTCATGCTTGCATAACCAGCATAAGCCATCGGCGGCTTGAGCTTGTGGCCGTCGCGCGCGATGCCTTGCGTAATCGCACGTTTGATTTCGTCGTCGCTCCATTGGCCGAGGCCCGCAGCAGGGTCCGCGGTGATGTTGGCAGAGACAGACTCGCCCCACGGCCCCTTGAAGGTCCGGCCGCCCTTGCCGCTTGCTGCGGCGAAATCGTGCACGACGGACGGTCCTTCGGGCGTGTGGCATTCCAGGCAATGGGCGATCGTCAGCAGATAACGGCCGCGCGCGAGCTTGTCGGACAGGTCAGCCTCGGCTGCCTGCTTGCCGGCATAGGTCGGCGTTTCCGGCTTCAGCGCGACCCTGTATTCCGGCGCCGGCGTCTCGTGGCGCACTGGCGGCACGGAGCGCAGATAAGCCGCGAGCGCATCGAGATCGCGGGCCGTGAGCACCGTGTAGAACGCGCTCGGCATGATCGGCGCAACGTGGGTGCCGTTCGGCTTGATGCCGCTGGCGAGAAACCGTTTCAGCTCGGCATCGCTCCAGTTGCCGATCCCGGTATCCTTGTCCGGCGTGATGTTGGAGCCGGTGACCTTGAACGCCGGCTCGTCAAAGACCTGACTGCCACCCGAGAGCGCACGCGAGAGATCGAGCCCTTGCGGCCCGCGCGGCGTGTGGCAGTTGTGGCAGACCATCACGCTGTTGACGAGATAGGCGCCGCGCTCGACCAGCGTCTCGGCAGAGGCCGGCGACATCAGCAGCGCCAGCGCAAATCCAAACACAATCCTCATGAGAGCCCCCGCCCGGAATCGCGTGCACCAAAACAATGCGCGGCATGAGAAATCGCCGCGCCATACAAAAAAGCGGCGCCCAGAGGCGCCGCTTTCGAAAACTCAGTACCGGTCGGCTTACGCCGCCTCGGCTTCCTTCTCCTGCACCGGTCCGGAGTCCTGGCCCTTGGCATCGACATCGCGATCGACGAACTCGATCACGGCCATCGGGGCGTTGTCGCCGTAGCGGAAGCCGGCCTTGATGATGCGGGTGTAGCCGCCCTGGCGGTCCTTGTAGCGGGGCCCCAATACGTCGAACAGCTTCCTGACCTGGTCCTTGTCGCGCATCTCGGAGATCGCCTGGCGGCGCAAAGCGAGACCACCCTTCTTGCCGAGGGTGATGAGCTTCTCCACGATCGGACGAAGCTCCTTGGCCTTGGGCAGCGTGGTGACGATCTGCTCGTGCTTGATCAGCGCGGCGCACATGTTGGCGAACATCGCCTTGCGGTGTTCGGCGGTGCGGTTGAGCTTACGATGAACCTTGCCGTGACGCATTGATCTATTCCTTGATTTGACTTCGTCGCGACGGTTCGTCGGACATATTGCTCAGGTGGGCTGCCTGCGTTCGCCCAGATAACGATCAGCGAGTGGCAAGCAGCTATTCGCTACTCGCCACTCCCTATTCGCCTAACTCAGTAGTGATCCTCGAAGCGCTTGGCGAGCTCGTCGATGTTCTCCGGCGGCCAGCCCGGCACTTCCATGCCGAGATGCAGACCCATCTGGGCCAGCACTTCCTTGATCTCGTTCAGCGACTTGCGGCCGAAGTTCGGGGTGCGGAGCATTTCGGCTTCCGACTTCTGCACGAGGTCGCCGATGTAGACGATGTTGTCGTTCTTCAAGCAGTTGGCCGAACGCACCGACAGCTCGAGCTCGTCCACCTTCTTGAGGAAGGCCGGGTTGAAGGCGAGGTCCGGGATGATCTCCTGGGCAACTTCCTTGCGCGGCTCTTCGAAGTTGACGAACACGTTGAGCTGATCCTGGAGGATGCGCGCGGCATAGGCCACGGAATCATCCGGCGTCAGCGCGCCGTTGGTCTCGATCGTCATGGTCAGCTTGTCATAGTCGAGGATCTGGCCCTCGCGGGTGTTCTCGACCTTGTAGGAGACCTTGCGGACCGGCGAGTACAGGCTGTCGACCGGGATCAGACCGATCGGCGCATCCTCGGGACGGTTACGCTCGGCGGGCACGTAGCCCTTGCCGGTGGCGACCGTGAACTCCATGCGGATCTCGGCGCCCTCGTCGAGGGTGCAGATCTGCAGGTCGGGATTGAGCACGACGACATCGCCAACCGTCTGGATGTCGCCGGCCGTGACCGTGCCCGGGCCCTGCTTCTTCACGACCATGCGCTTGGGGCCTTCGCCCTGCATCCTGATCGCGATGTCCTTGA
The DNA here is from genome assembly GCF_900109945.1 of Bradyrhizobium sp. OK095. Taxonomy (GTDB): domain Bacteria; phylum Pseudomonadota; class Alphaproteobacteria; order Rhizobiales; family Xanthobacteraceae; genus Bradyrhizobium. The sequence goes on along the minus strand of NZ_FOBX01000021.1, from coordinate 50,888 downwards.
TGTTCAGCACGATGTCGGTGACGTCCTCACGAACGCCCGCGATCGAGGAGAACTCGTGCAGCACGCCGTCGATATGCACCGACTGCACCGCCGCGCCCTGGAGCGAGGAGAGCAGGATGCGGCGGAGCGCATTGCCAAGCGTCTGGCCGAATCCGCGCTCGAGCGGCTCGGCAACGACAGTCGCGAAACGCGAGGGATCGCTGCCGGGCTGCACCTGGAGCTTGTTCGGCCGAATCAGTTCTTGCCAATTTTTCTGGATCGTCACTGTTTCACCCATACAGGCCAGTCAAACTGCTGTCGCAGACACTGGCGTTGGAGAAAGGCCGCAGATCATTCCCGCGGCTTTGCAAAAAGTCATCGCGGGCGACGATGCGCCCGCAACTTCGTATCAAACGCGCCGACGCTTGCGGGGACGGCAACCGTTGTGCGGGATCGTGGTCACGTCGCGGATCGAGGTGACGGTGAAGCCCGCGGCCTGCAGCGCACGGAGCGCCGACTCACGTCCCGAACCGGGACCGGCGACTTCGACTTCCAGCGTGCGCATGCCGTGTTCCTGCGCCTTCTTCGACACGTCCTCGGCGGCAACCTGCGCGGCATACGGGGTCGACTTGCGCGAGCCCTTGAAGCCCATCGTGCCGGCGGAAGACCAGGCAATGGTATTGCCCTGCGCGTCGGTGATGGTGATGGTCGTGTTGTTGAACGACGAGTTCACGTGCGCGACGCCGGAGGCGATGTTCTTGCGCTCACGACGACGAACGCGGGTGGCTTCCTTGCCCATAGAGTACCTTTCCTGAAGATCTCAAACGCCGCCGTAATGCCAGCGGCTACACCTGATGGAACGAAAGGCGTGCGGCGAACGGGATGTCCCCTGTTCGCCGCACGCCGCGATTGGATTCGAAAACTTACTTCTTCTTGCCAGCGATGGCCTTGGCCGGTCCCTTGCGCGTGCGCGCATTGGTGTGGGTACGCTGACCCCGCACCGGCAGACCGCGACGATGACGCAGGCCGCGATAGCAGCCGAGGTCCATCAGACGCTTGATGTTGATGCCGACCTCACGACGCAGGTCGCCCTCGACGAGATAGTCGCGGTCGATCACCTCGCGGATCTGGAGCACTTCGGCATCGCTGAGCTGATTAACGCGACGATCCTCGGGGATCTTCACCTTCTCGATGATTTCACCAGCGATCTTCTGGCCGATGCCATGGATGTACTGGAGCGCGATCAGCACGCGCTTGTTGGTCGGAATGTTCACGCCGGCAATACGGGCCACGGCCTTCTCTCCTGTCGCCGACCCCTCGTCAGGAATCTGGCTTTAAGTGCTTGGTTTCTCGGGCAGGTGTTCACAAACGCGAACACGACGCCCACCCCTAGTCTTCCTGGGGCTCGGCATCGTTTTAAACTATCCGACTTGGATGCTGGGCTTATTAGGGGATTCCAGGGGCTTTCGTCAACCGCTGCTAGCGCTTGGCTCGCTTTTTCGTGACCTTTTTTGGTCCCTTCTTCGAACCTTTTTTGACAGCCTTCTTGGCGGTCTTTTTGGCTGCTTTTTTAGCCGTTTTCTTGGCCGTTTTCTTGGCAGCCTTCTTGGTGCCCTTCACGGCCTTCTTGGCCGCCTTTTTGACGGTTTTGGCCGATTTAGCGGCCTTCTTAGCCGCTTTGGCCGGCTTTCCGGCCGTTTTCTTCGTTGCCTTGGCTTTTTTGGTCCCCGTCTTGGCGGGCGCCGCCTTGGCCGCGCTGCGGGCGTGACTCTTGGGTTCGATCGCCCCAAGCGCCAGGAGCTGGCGGTGGATGGCCCGGGTGACCTCGTCGATGGCCATCATTCCGTCGATGGTGGAGAGCTTCCGCCGCTCGGAATAGTAGTGAATCAGCGGTTCCGTCTGGTTGCGGTAGCTGGCGAGTCGCTTGGTCAGGACCTCCGGGGTGTCGTCGACCCGGACCTCCTCCCCGCGCTCCCGCATCTGGGCGACGCGGGTCTCGACGCGACTCAGCAGCGCGCTCTCGTTGACGCGGAGCTCGATCACGCCGTCGAGCTTGAGATGCTTGTGCTTGAGCAGCTCATCCAGCGCCTCGGCCTGCGGCACGGTGCGCGGGAAGCCGTCGAGGATAAAACCGTTCTTCGCATCCGGCTGGTCGATGCGGTCGGAGATGATTCCCACCACGACCTCGTCGGGGACGAGGCCGCCGCCGGCCATGATCTCCTTGGCCTTCAGACCGACCGGCGTTCCCGCCGCGACGGCTGCACGCAACATCTCGCCGGTCGAGAGCTGGACGATGCCATAGCGCTGCACCAGCAGCTGCGCCTGGGTCCCCTTGCCCGACCCCGGCGGTCCCAGAAGTATAATTCTCATCGGCGTACGCCCCCCGGATTGGTGAGCGATACGTCGCGCACCTGTGTTTTGATATCAAGAGCAGTGCAAACCAGAACCAGCGCCGCACCACCATCGACGATCATACTATAAGGCAGACCGATCCCGTAAAGCTCGAAGACCTCCGGAATCAACTGCAACGCAGTCAGGTAGACGGCTCCGACGACCGTCGTCAATGACACGGCGCGATCGAGATAGTCGGCTGTCGCCTCGCCCGGTGCGACACCGGGAATTGTGCCATCACGCTGCGCCAGGGATTTGGAGGTGTGCTCGGGGTCGACGACATAAGCCGTGTAGACAAAGGCGAGCACGAACACCGCGATCGAGACGAGGACGAGGTGCGCCGGCTGCCCCAGCTGGAGATGCCGGTACGCTGCGGCGACCAGCGGATGATCGCCGCCCAGGATGACGCCCGCAAAGGCGAGCGGCAGAAAGAAGATCCACGGCGCCACGGTGACCGGAATCAGAAACCCGGCGTTGTTGATCTTGATCGGCAGCACGCCCGCGCGCACTGGCAACTGCCGGGCGCCGGCATTGAGCGCGCCGAACTCGACGCGGATATTTCGCCGCGCACCTTCGACAAGCACGATCACAGCGACGGTCACGACCCAGAACACGACGTGGGCGAACACGAGATTGCCCGAGATCGCCCCGCTCTGCACCAGACCCACGACGCCGGCGACGTCTCGCGGCAGGGAGACGAGCATGCCGACACTCAAGATCAGCGCCAGGCCATTGCCGATGCCGTAGCGGGTGATCTGTTCGCTCAGCCACACCAGCACGAAGACGCCGCCGACCATCGAAGCCGTGGCCGTCACGACGAACCAGCCGTCGGGATTCTTGACGAGCTCCGGAATGGAAATCAGCGCGGAGGCGATGCCGTAGGCTTGAAAGGCCGCAAGAGCCAGCGTGAGTCCGAGCGTGGCACGGGCGACCTTGCGTCGACCGCCCTCGCCCGACCGCTCGAGCGAACTAAGGCCGCGCCACACCACCGACAGCAACCGGACAAAGATCGCCGCAGTCAGATAGGGAATGAGGCTGAGCGAAAAGAGCGACAGGCGGACGTTGAAGTTGGGCAACGACGTGAGGCGCGAAACATCCAGTCCCGCAATCGGGATCTGGGTGCCGAGCCTGAACAAGAGCAGCGCGCCAATCGTGAAAGCGATCCGGCGCGCGAGCTCCCTGCTCATCTACGGCGGCCGCGCAGCTTCGACTTGCGGATCAGGCCTTCGTACTGATGCGCCAGCAGATAGCCCTGCACCTGCGCCACCGTGTCCATGGTGACGCTGACGACGATCAGCAGCGAGGTGCCGCCGAAGTAGAAAGGCACCGAGGCGTAGGAGATCAGAATCTCCGGGATCAAGCAGACGATCGCCAGATAGATCGCACCTAACACGGTGATGCGCGACAGCACGTAGTCGATATATTCGGCGGTGCGCTCGCCGGGACGGATACCCGGAATGAAACCGCCATGCTTCTTCAGATTGTCCGCGGTCTCGGTCGGGTTGAACACGATCGCGGTGTAGAAGAACGCGAAGAACACGATCAGCGCCAGATACATGATCAGGAACAGCGGACGGCCATGGCCGAGCTGGGTCGTGATCCACTGGAACCATTCCGGCCCACGGCCCGCGTTGAAGTTCGCAACCGTGGTCGGCAGCAGCAGCAGCGAGGACGCGAAGATCGGCGGGATCACGCCCGAGGTGTTGAGCTTGAGCGGCAGATGGGAGGACTGTCCCTCGAACATCTTGTTGCCGACCTGGCGCTTCGGATACTGGATCAGCAGCCGGCGCTGGGCGCGCTCCACGAACACGATGAAGGCGATCACGGCGACTGCCATAATGATGACGACCAGGATCAGGCCGGTTGACATCGCGCCCTGACGGCCGAGCTCGAGCATGTTGGCGAGCGCCGCCGGCAGCTCGGCGACGATGCCGGAGAGAATGATCAGCGAGATGCCGTTGCCGATGCCGCGCGAGGTAATCTGCTCGCCCAGCCACATCAGGAACATGGTGCCGCCGGTCAGCGTGATCGCGGTGGACAGACGGAAGAACATGCCGGGGTCGCTGACGACGTTGCCGGCGCCCTCGAGGCCCACCGCGATGCCGTAGGACTGGAACGCGGCCAGGATGACCGTGAGATAGCGGGTGTACTGGTTCAGCAGCTTGCGGCCGGACTCACCTTCCTTCTTCAGCGCCTCGAGCTGGGGCGAGACGGTGGTGAGGAGCTGGATGATAATCGAGGCCGAAATGTACGGCATGATGTTCAGCGCGAAGATCGCCATGCGGTGGATGCCACCGCCGGCGAACATGTTGAACATGCCGAGGATGCCGCCCGCCTGGGAACGGAACACCTGCTCCCAGATGTTGGGATCGATGCCGGGCAGCGGGATGTAGGTCCCGAGCCGATAAACGAGCAGAGCACCCAGGGTGAACCAGATGCGCTTCTTCAGTTCGTCGGCCTTGGCAAACGCGCCGAAATTGAGATTGGCTGCCAGTTGTTCCGCTGCAGAGGCCATCTTGGACTTTCTCCCGCCGCCTATTGCGCCGTCATGCCCGCGGCCGGGCTACTTTAGCGGACGCCGGACATTATCTGGGGCTACGGCTTCGATAAGTCCATTGTCACTCATGCGTAAAGGCCCGCGAGCCGCGGGCCAATGACGCAGTTGTTACGCCGCCTCGCCTTCTTCCTTGGCAGGGGCGAGGATCTTCACCGAACCGCCGGCCTTCTCGACTGCCGCGATCGCGGTCTTCGAGGCACCGTGGACTTCGATGTTAAGCTTGGCCTTGAACTCGCCGCGGCCGAGCAGCCGCAGGCCGCCCTTGGCGCGGCGCAGCACGCCAGCCTTGACCAGAGCTTCGACGTTCACGACGCTGCCGGCGTCGATCTTCTTGGCATCGACCGCGTCCTGGAGCCGGTCGAGATTGATCTCGGCGAACTCGATGCGGAAGATGTTGTTGAAGCCGCGCTTGGGCAGACGGCGATGCAACGGCATCTGACCGCCTTCGAAACCCTTGATGCGCACGCCCGAACGCGCGGTCTGGCCCTTGCCACCGCGGCCAGCCTGCTTGCCCTTGCCCGAACCAATGCCACGGCCGACGCGCATACGCTTCTTGCGCGAGCCGGCGTTGTCGGCGATATCGCTGAGCTTCATCGCCCTGCTCCTTGTTTCTTGCGCATGACCTTCACCGAAAACGGGTGCCCGCTTTTCGGGGTCGTGCGCCTTTGCTTACTTCTCGTCGACGATGCGAACGAGATGGTGAACCTTCAAGATCATGCCGCGGACTGCCGGGGTGTCCGGCAGTTCGCTGATACGACCGATCTTGTTGAGCTTGAGCCCGATCAGCGTTGAGCGCTGCGAGTGATGGCGGCGGATCGCGCTGCCGGTCTGCTCGAGCTTGATCGTCTTTGCGGCCTTGGCCATCATGGTCTACTCCGAAAAGCTTCCGTTACTCGGCAGCCGCCTCGGCATCGCCACCGATACGGCGCGACTGGAGGGTGGACACCTTGATGTTGCGGCGGGCAGCGACCGAACGCGGCGAATCCTGATGCTTCAGCGCGTCGAACGTCGCGCGAACCATGTTGTAGGGGTTCGACGAGCCGATCGACTTTGCCACCACGTCCTGGACGCCGAGCGTCTCGAACACGGCGCGCATCGGGCCCCCCGCGATGATGCCAGTACCAGCCGGAGCTGCACGCAGGTAGACACGGCCCGCGCCATGACGGCCGGCGATGTCGTGATGCAGCGTGCGGCCCTCGCGCAGCGACACGCGGGTCAGATTGCGCTTGGCGGACTCGGTTGCCTTGCGGATCGCCTCGGGAACTTCGCGCGCCTTGCCGTGACCGAAGCCGGCGCGGCCCTTCTGGTCGCCGATCACGACCAGCGCTGCGAAACCGAAGCGCTTGCCGCCCTTGACGACCTTGGCCACGCGGTTGATGTGCACGAGCTTGTCGACGAACTCGCTATCGCGCTCCTCGCGCTGCTGGCGGTCACGTCCGCCGCCGCGTTGATCGCGTCCACCACGTTGTTCGCGTTCTGCCATTTTTCCAATCCTTCAGAGGCTTACGCCTCAACCTTCAAATTCTGTTAGAAGCTCAGCCCGCTCTCACGCGCCGCGTCGGCAAGAGCCTTGACGCGCCCGTGGTAGAGGTAGCTGCCGCGATCGAACACGACTTCCTTGACGCCCTTCTCGGCAGCGCGCTCGGCCAGCAGCTTGCCGACCGCCTTCGCCGCATCGATGTCGGCGCCGGTCTTGCCGCCGTCGCGCATCGACTTCTCGAGCGAGGAGGCAGAGGCCAGCGTCTCGCCCTTCAGGTCGTCGATGACCTGGGCGTAGATGTGCTTCGACGAGCGGAACACAGACAGACGCGGACGGCCGGCACCGGAGCGGCGCAGCTTCAGCCGCACACTCCGCTTGCGCCGGGCATTCGTAATCTTGGCTTTCGACATGACCGGCTCCGTTACTTCTTCTTGCCTTCCTTGCGGAAGATAAACTCGCCAACATACTTCACGCCCTTGCCCTTGTAGGGCTCCGGCGGACGATAGGAGCGAATCTCGGCGGCGACCTGGCCGACACGCTGGATGTCGCTGCCGGTCACCGTGATCTCAGTCGGCTTCGGCACGGTGATCGTGATCCCTTCCGGGATCGCATAGACCACGTCGTGGCTGTAGCCGAGCGCGAGCTGCAGGTTCTTGCCCTGCAACGCGGCGCGGTAACCGACGCCGGTGATTTCGAGCTTCTTCTCGAAGCCCTTGGTGACGCCTTCGACCAGATTCGCGACCTGGGCGCGAGCGGTACCGTACAGCGCCCGCGCGCGATTGGTCTCGACCCGCGGGTTCACCTTGACCTGGCCGCTCTCGAGCTTCACTTCGACGTCGCTATGAACGACGAACTGAAGCTGGCCCTTCGGCCCCTTCATCTTGACGGTCTGCCCATCGACGGTCGCGGTCACACCGGACGGAACCGCCACAGGCCTTTTGCCAACACGTGACATGGATCAAAAATCCTTCTCAGAACACGGTGAAGAGGACTTCGCCGCCCACGTTCGCTTCACGCGCACTGTGGTCAGCCATGATCCCCTTCGGCGTCGACAACACCGAAATGCCGAGCCCGTTGTTGACCCGCGGCAGAGCCTTCACCGAGGCGTAGACACGACGCCCGGGCTTGGAGACTCGTTCGATCTCGCGGATGACGGGCTCGCCGTCGAAATACTTCAGCTCGATCTCGATCTCGCTGCGGCCCGAGGAATGCTCGAGCGTGGCGTAACCGCGAATGTAGCCCTCGGTCTTCAGGACCTCGAGCACGTTCTCGCGCATCTTCGAGCCAGGCGTGGAGACCTTGCTCTTGGCGCGCATCTGCGCGTTGCGGATACGGGTGATCAGATCGCTGATTGGATCGTGCGTAGACATCTAAACGACCCTCCTTACCAGCTGGACTTCACGAGGCCCGGGACCATGCCCTTGGAGCCAAGGTCGCGCATCGCGATGCGGGACAGTTTGGTCAAGCGATAGTTCGAGCGCGAACGGCCCGACAGCTCGCAACGCAGACGGATGCGGGTGGCCGACGAATTGCGCGGCATTTCCGCAAGCTTCAGGGTCGCGGCGAACCGCTCCTCCATCGGCAGCGTCTTGTCGGCGATGATCGCCTTCAACCGCGCGCGCTTCGGGGCGGCGTTCTTCGCCATCCGCTTGCGCCGGTTGTTCTTCTCGACTGAACTCTTCTTTGCCATGCTTGGCTCCTGGGTATCCGCGTTTGAGAGGCTTTAGGTCAGCGTCTCACTGCCGGAACGGGAAATTGAAAGCGGTCAACAGGGCCCGCGCCTCATCGTCGGTCTTGGCCGTGGTGCAGACAGTGATGTCCATACCGCGGGTATCCGTGACCTTGTCGAAGTCGATCTCGGGGAAAATGATGTGCTCCTTGATGCCGAGCGAGTAGTTGCCGCGACCATCGAAGCTCTTCGGGTTCAGGCCGCGGAAGTCGCGGACGCGCGGCAGCGCGACCGTCACCAGGCGATCGATGAACTCGTACATGCGGGCCTTGCGCAGCGTGACCTTGCAGCCGATCGGCTGGTTTTCACGCAGCTTGAAGGTCGCGATCGCGACGCGCGAATAGGTCACGATCGCCTTCTGGCCGGCGATCTGGGTCAATTCGGCGGCGGCGTTCTCGGCCTTCTTGCGGTCGTTGACGGAATCGCCAACGCCCATGTTCAGCACGATCTTGTCCAGCCGCGGAACCTGCATGACGTTCTCATAACCGAACTTCTCGGTCATTTCCGTCCGGATCTTCGCGTCGTATTCCGCGCGCAGGCGCGGCGTGTAAGCGGCCTCAGCCATCGATCTCTGCTCCCGAGCTCTTGGCGATGCGGACCTTCTTGCCGTCCGCCAGAATCTTGAATCCGACGCGGGTCGGCTTTCCGTCCTTGCCGACAAACGCGACGTTGGACAGTTGGATCGGCGACTCCTTCGAGATGATGCCGCCCTCCTGGGCCTGCGTCTGCTTCTGGTGACGCTTGACCATGTTGATGCCACGCACGAGCGCGGTGCCGGCGTCAGGACGCACTTCGAACACTTCGCCGGTGCGGCCCTTGTCGCGGCCGGTCAGCACGACGACCTTGTCACCCTTGCGGATCTTGGCAGCCATTACAGCACCTCCGGCGCAAGCGAGATGATCTTCATGTGGTTCTTGCCACGCAGCTCGCGCGGCACGGGCCCGAAGATACGGGTACCGATCGGCTCGGACTGGTTGTTGATCAGAACGGCGGCATTGCGGTCGAAGCGGATGACCGAACCGTCGGCGCGGCGGATGTCCTTGCGGACGCGCACCACGACGGCCTTCATCACGTCGCCCTTCTTCACCTTGCCACGCGGAATTGCTTCCTTGATCGAGACGACGATGATGTCGCCGATCGTGGCGTAGCGGCGCTTGGAGCCCCCGAGCACCTTGATACACATAACACGGCGTGCGCCAGAATTATCGGCCACGTCGAGGTTGGTCTGCATCTGAATCATTGATGCACCTCGTCCTCTTCTCTATGCGCCAGCCCAGCCGGCGCTCAACATTTCCCTGAAGTCAGTCGGCTAAAGCCAACAGATCAGGCGCTTTTCTTGTGTTCGCCCCGGATCACGACCCAGCGCTTCAACTTGGAAATCGGCTTCGATTCCTCGATCCACACCATGTCGCCCGGCTTGAACTCGTTGCTCTCGTCGTGCGCGTGGTAGTTCTTCGAACGGCGGATCGTCTTCTTGTAGATTGGGTGCGTGAAGCGGCGGTCAACGCGCACCACGATGGTCTTGGCTTGCTTGTCGCTGACGACCAGGCCCTGCAAAGTACGTTTCGGCATCTTCGTAAGCCTCTTACTTCTTCGCGCGCTTTTGCGCGGCGACGGTCTTGATCCGGGCGATGTCACGGCGGGCCTCGCGCAGGCGCGAGGTGTTCTCGAGCTGCCCGGTGGCACGCTGGAAGCGCAGGTTGAAGCGCTCCTTCTTCAGGTTCAGGATGGCGTCATCCTGCTGATCGGGGCTCAACGCGCGGATGTCTTCGATCTTCATCTGGGCCATGGCCATTACTCCGCAATGCGTTCGACGAAGCGCGTCTTGATCGGCAGCTTGGCGGCCGCGAGCGTCAGCGCTTCCTTTGCGGTCTGCACCGTGACACCGTCGATCTCGAAAATCACCCGACCCGGCTTGACGCGCGCGACCCACAATTCCGGCGCACCCTTGCCGGAGCCCATGCGGACTTCGGCGGGCTTCTTCGACACCGGAACGTCGGGGAACACGCGGATCCAGACACGGCCGGCACGCTTCATGTGGCGGGTCAGCGCGCGGCGAGCGGCCTCGATCTGGCGCGCGGTGACGCGATCAGGCTCGGCCGCCTTCAGGCCGAACTGACCGAAGGCCAACGTCGCGCCCGAAGACGCAACGCCGTGGATACGGCCCTTATGCGCCTTCCGGAACTTCGTTTTCTTAGGTTGCATCATGGCTTCAAGCCCTCAAATTCTCTGTACTGGCTCAGGCCGCGTCGCGGCGCTGACGGCCGCCACGATCACCACCGCCACCGCCGCCGGTCTCGCCTTCGGCCATTCTCTTGTCCTGGGCCATCGGATCGTGCTCGAGGATCTCACCCTTGAAGATCCAGACCTTGACGCCGCAGGTGCCGAAGGTCGTGAACGCGGTCGCGACGCCGTAATCGATGTCGGCGCGCAGCGTGTGCAGCGGCACGCGACCTTCGCGATACCACTCCATACGCGCGATTTCCGCACCGCCCAGACGACCCGAGCAGTTGATCCGGATGCCTTCCGCGCCGAGACGCATCGCCGATTGCACGGCGCGCTTCATGGCACGTCGGAACGCAACGCGGCGCTCGAGCTGCTGCGCGATCGATTCGGCCACCAGCGTCGAATCGAGCTCCGGCTTGCGGATCTCGACGATGTTGATGACGACGTCGGACGACGTGATGTCCGCGACCTTCTTGCGCAGCTTGTCGATGTCGGCGCCCTTCTTGCCGATCACCACGCCCGGACGAGCCGAGTGGATGGTGACGCGGCACTTCTTGTGCGGACGCTCGATGATGATGCGGGCGACGGCCGCCTGCTTGAGCTCCTTGTGCAGGATCTCGCGGATCTTGACGTCCTCGTGCAACAGCTTGCCGTATTCCTGCTTGCCGGCGAACCAGCGGGAATCCCAGGTACGGTTGATGCCAAGACGCAGACCGATCGGATTGATCTTTTGACCCATCGTGTGCTCCTGCGTCCCTTAAGCCGCTGCTTCGGCTTCGACCTGACGAACGATGATCGTCAGCTGCGAAAATGGTTTGTAGACACGGCCCGAGCGGCCACGGCCACGGGCGGCAAAGCGCTTCATCACGAGGCCGTTGCCGACGAAGGCCTGCGCCACGACGAGATCATCGACGTCGAGGTCGTGATTGTTCTCGGCATTGGCGATAGCCGATTCCAGGCACTTCTTCACGTCGACCGCGATCCGCTTGCGCGAAAACTGCAAGTCGGCGAGCGCAGAAGCCGCCTTCCGGCCGCGAATAAGCTGGGCGACCAGGTTGAGCTTCTGCGGGCTCACCCGAAGCATCCGGGCGACAGCCTTGGCCTCGTTCTCGGCGAGGCTCCGTTCGCGCTTAGGTTTGCTCATCGTTTAAGCCCTCTTGGCTTTCTTGTCGCCGGAGTGGCCATGGAAGGTACGGGTCGGCGAGAACTCGCCGAACTTGTGACCGACCATTTCCTCGTTGACGGCCACCGGCACGTGCTTCTGACCGTTGTAGACCCCGAAGGTCAGGCCGACGAATTGCGGCAGGATCGTCGAGCGACGGCTCCAGATCTTGATGACATCGTGACGGCCGGACGCGCGCGCGGCATCTGCCTTCTTGAGCAGAGAACCCTCGACGAACGGGCCTTTCCAGACTGAACGAACCATGTCCGGCGTTCCTTACTTCTTCCGCTTGTGGCGGCTTAGGAGAATGAATTTGTTGGTCGACTTGTTGGAGCGGGTCTTCTTGCCCTTGGTCGGCTTGCCCCACGGAGTGACCGGGTGGCGACCGCCCGAGGTACGACCTTCACCACCGCCGTGCGGATGGTCGATCGGGTTCATCGAAACGCCGCGGTTGTGCGGCTTGCGGCCCAGCCAGCGGTTTCGGCCGGCCTTGCCGATCGACGTGTTCATGTGATCCGGGTTCGACACCGCGCCGATCGTGCCGCGGCAACGGCCGTGCACCAGGCGCTGCTCGCCCGAATTCAGGCGGACGATCACGTAGTCCTGGTCGCGACCGACGAGCTGGGCATAGGTACCCGCGGAACGGGCGAGCTGGCCGCCCTTCCCGATCTTGAGCTCGATGTTGTGGATGATCGTGCCGACCGGCATGTTGCCGAGCGGCATGACGTTGCCCGGCTTCACGTCGACGTAGTTACCGGCGATGATGGTGTCACCCACGGCCAGGCGCTGCGGCGCCAGGATGTAGGCCTGCTCGCCGTCCTGATACTTGATCAGCGCGATGAAGCCGCTGCGGTTCGGATCGTATTCCAGCCGCTCGACGGTCGCGGGAACGTCGATCTTCTCACGCTTGAAATCGACGGTGCGCAGCGTCCGCTTGTGACCACCGCCACGGAAGCGCACGGTGATGCGACCGGTGTTGTTGCGGCCGCCCGAGGAATGCTTGCCTTCGGTGAGCGCCTTGACCGGCTTGCCCTTGTAGAGCGCCGAACGATCGACCATGACCAGCTGGCGCTGGCCCGGCGTCGTAGGATTGAATGTCTTCAGTGCCATCGTCGTACGACCTTACAGACCGGTGGTCACGTCGATCCGGTGACCCTCTTCGAGAGTCACGATCGCGCGCTTGGAGTTCGACTGCGAGCCGAGATTGCCGCGGAAGATCTTGGTCTTGCCCTTGCGGACCAGCGTGTTGACGCTCTTGACCTTGACGTCGAACAGCTTCTCGATCGCTTCCTTGATCTGCGGCTTGGTCGCCTTCGCGGCCACCTTGAACAGCACCTTGTTGTGCTCCGAGGCGATCGTGGCCTTTTCGGTCACAACCGGCGACAGGATCACGTCGTAGTGGCGAGGCTCGATGTTCTTCGTCATTTGAAGCGCGCCTCCAGCGCATCGATGGCGGCCTTGGTCAGAACAAGCTTCCGACGGCGCAGGATGTCATAGACGTTGATGCCCTGGATCGGCAGCACGTCCATGTTCGGGATGTTGCGGGCAGCAGCGGCAAAGCCGTTGTTGAGCTCGGCACCATCAATGATCAGCGCGTTGGTCAAGCCGAGGCCGGAGAAATGACCGAGCAGCGCCTTGGTCTTGGCGGCTTCCAGCGCGGCCTTGTCGATCACGATCAGATCGCCGTCCTTGGCCTTGGCCGACAGAGCATGCTTGAGAGCAAGCACACGGACCTTCTTCGGCAGGCCGGTTTCGTGCGAACGCACCACCGGACCGAAGGCACGGCCACCGCCACGGAACTGCGGCACGCGGGCCGAGCCGTGACGAGCACCGCCGGTGCCCTTCTGCTTGTACATCTTCTTGCCGGTGCGCCAGATCTCGGCGCGGCCCTTGGCCTTGTGGGTACCGGCCTGACGCTTGTTGAGCTGCCATTGCACGCAACGTGCGATGATGTCCTGGCGCGGCTCGAGACCGAAAATGGTATCGGACAGCTGGACGGAGCCCGCTTCCTTACCTTCGAGGGTGGTGACCTTCAATTCCATCTCACGCCTCCTGCGCAGCCGGAGCAGCGTCCGCTTCGCCAGCAACCTTGAACTTGCCGGGCTTCGGAGCATCCTTCGGCAGCGGCTTCTTGACGGCGTCGCGCACGCGAATCCAGCCGCCCTTGGAGCCGGGAACGGCGCCTTCGACGAGGATCAGCCCGCGCTCGACATCGAGCTGAACGACGCGGAGGTTGAGCGTGGTGATGCGGTCGACACCCATGTGGCCGGGCATCTTCTTGTTCTTCCAGGTCTTGCCGGGGTCCTGACGGCCACCGGTCGAACCGATCGAACGATGCGACACCGACACACCGTGGGTGGCGCGCAGACCGCCGAAGTTCCAGCGCTTCATACCGCCGGCAAAGCCCTTACCGACCGAGGTGCCGGTGACGTCGACGAACTGGCCGACGACGAAGTGGTCGGCGAGGATTTCGGCGCCAACCGGGATCATGGCATCCGCGGAGACGCGGAATTCCTCGACCTGCCGCTTCGGCTCGACCTTGGCGACCGCGAACTGGCCGCGCTCCGCCTTGGGCATGTAAACGGTCTTGCGGCTGCCAGAACCAAGCTGGAGCGCCACGTAGCCGTTCTTCTCTTCAGTGCGGTGGCCTAAGACCTGGCAATTGCCGAGCTTCAGCACGGTCACGGGGATATGTTCGCCGGCCTCTGTAAAGACCCGCGTCATCCCGACCTTTTGTGCGATCACTCCGGAGCGCATCGGCGTGCTTCCTGTTCTTTCTGTCCGCAAGTCGCGAACGTGATCCAAAAATCTTAGAGCTTGATCTCGACGTCGACACCGGCGGCCAGGTCGAGCTTCATCAAAGCATCGACGGTCTGCGGAGTCGGATCGACGATGTCGAGCAGGCGCTTGTGAGTGCGCATCTCGAACTGCTCGCGGCTCTTCTTGTCGACGTGCGGCGAACGGTTGACGGTGAACTTCTCGATGCGGGTGGGCAGCGGAATGGGTCCGCGAACCTGCGCACCGGTGCGCTTCGCCGTGTTCACGATCTCGCGGGTCGACGTATCGAGGATACGATGGTCGAACGCCTTGAGACGGATACGAATATTTTGGCCGTTCATTGCCGTGTCTTTCTTAGTGGGTGGCGAGTAGCGAATAGCGAATGGTTTCTAGTCCACTCGCTACTCGCCATTCCCTATCGCTTGTTACTCGATGATCGAGGCGACGACGCCGGCGCCGACGGTGCGGCCACCTTCGCGGATCGCGAAACGGAGCTTCTCTTCCATCGCGATCGGCACGATCAGGTGCACTTCCATCGCGATGTTGTCGCCCGGCATCACCATCTCGGTACCTTCCGGCAGATGCACGACACCGGTCACGTCGGTGGTGCGGAAGTAGAACTGCGGACGGTAGTTGGTGAAGAACGGGGTGTGGCGGCCGCCCTCTTCCTTGGTGAGGATGTAGGCCTCAGCCTTGAACTTGGTGTGCGGCTTGACCGAACCCGGCTTGGCCAGAACCTGGCCGCGCTCGACGTCCTCGCGCTTGGTGCCGCGGAGCAGCGCACCGATGTTGTCGCCGGCCTGGCCCTGATCGAGCAGCTTGCGGAACATTTCGACGCCGGTGACGGTGGTCTTCTGGGTGGCACGGAGACCGACGATCTCGATTTCCTCGCCGACCTTGACGATGCCGCGCTCGACACGGCCGGTGACGACGGTGCCGCGGCCCGAGATCGAGAACACGTCTTCAACCGGCATCAGGAACGGCTGGTCGATCGGACGCTCCGGCTGCGGGATGTACTCATCGACGGCCTTCATCAGCTCGAGGATGGCGTCGTGGCCGAGCTTCTTGTCGGAATCTTCGAGCGCAGCGAGCGCCGAACCCTTGATGATCGGAATCTTGTCGCCCGGGAATTCGTACTTCGAGAGCAGCTCGCGAACTTCGAGCTCAACCAGCTCGAGCAGCTCCGGATCGTCGACCATGTCGCACTTGTTGAGGAACACGACGAGCGCGGGCACGCCGACCTGGCGGGCGAGCAGGATGTGCTCGCGGGTCTGCGGCATCGGGCCGTCAGCAGCCGACACGACCAGGATCCCGCCATCCATCTGAGCGGCGCCGGTGATCATGTTCTTCACATAGTCGGCGTGGCCCGGGCAGTCGACGTGGGCGTAGTGGCGGTTCTTGGTCTCGTACTCGACGTGGGCGGTCGAGATCGTGATGCCGCGCGCCTTCTCTTCCGGCGCCTTGTCGATCTGGTCGTACGCGGTGAACGTCGCACCGCCGGTCTCGGCGAGGATCTTGGTGATCGCCGCGGTCAGCGACGTCTTGCCATGGTCGACGTGACCGATGGTGCCGATGTTGCAGTGCGGCTTGTTACGTTCAAACTTTGCTTTGGCCATTTGACTCTCCGTTCAATCGTCAGTTCGAGACCGACGATAATCAGGCAAACTTCTTTTGGACTTCCGCCGACACGTTCGCCGGCGCTTCTGCGTAGTGGTCGAATTGCATGGTGAAGGTTGCGCGACCCTGGCTCATCGAGCGCAGGTTATTCACGTAACCGAACATGTTCATGAGCGGCACCATCGCGTTGATGACGTTGGCGTTGCCGCGCATGTCCTGCCCCTGGATCTGACCGCGCCGGGAATTCAGGTCGCCGATGACCGAGCCGGTGTAGTCTTCCGGGGTCACCACTTCGACCTTCATGATCGGCTCGAGCAGGACGGACTTGCCCTTCTGCAGCGCTTCGCGGAATGCAGCACGCGAGGCGATTTCGAAGGCGAGCGCCGACGAGTCGACGTCGTGGTATTTGCCGTCCACCAGCGAGACCTTGACGTCGACCACGGGGAAGCCCGCGACGACGCCGGCGCCCATGACGCTGTTGAGGCCCTTTTCGACGCCGGGGATGTATTCCTTCGGCACCGAGCCGCCGACGACCTTGGATTCGAACTCGTAGCCCTTGCCGGGCTCGTTCGGCTCGACCACGATCGACACTTCAGCGAACTGACCGGTACCGCCGGTCTGCTTCTTGTGGGTGTACTTGACCTCGGCCCTCTTGGTGACGCGCTCACGGAACGCAACCTGCGGCGCGCCGATGTTGGCGTCGACCTTGTAGGTACGGCGGAGGATGTCGACCTTGATGTCGAGATGGAGTTCGCCCATGCCCTTGAGGATGGTCTGGCCGGACTCCTGGTCGGTCGACACGCGGAAGGACGGATCCTCCGCGGCAAGCTTCGCCAGCGCCACGCCCAGCTTTTCCTGGTCGGCTTTCGACTTCGGCTCGATCGCGATCTCGATGACCGGCTCGGGGAATTCCATCTTTTCGAGGATCACCGACTTGTCGGGATCGCACAGCGTGTCACCGGTGCGCGCTTCCTTCAGGCCAGCCAGCGCGACGATGTCGCCGGCATAGGCTTCCTTGATGTCTTCGCGATTGTTCGCATGCATCAGCAACATGCGGCCGATGCGCTCCTTGCGGTCGCGCGTCGAATTGATCACGCCGGTACCCGACATCAGCGTGCCCGAATAGATACGGCAGAAGGTGATGGTACCGACGAACGGGTCGTCCATGATCTTGAAAGCCAACAGAGCCAGCGGCTCCTTGTCGTCCGGCAGACGAACGATCTCGTTGCCGTCTTCATCGACGCCCTTGATGGCGGGCACGTCGACCGGCGACGGCAGATAATCCACGACCGCGTCGAGCAAGGGCTGCACGCCCTTGTTCTTGAAGGCCGAGCCGCACAACACCGGGAAGAACGCGCCAGTCAGCACGGCCTTGCGGATCAGGCGCTTCAACGTCGCCTCATCAGGCTCCTTGCCATCGAGATAAGCGGCGAGAACTTCGTCGTCGAGTTCGACGGCGGCTTCCAACAGCTTCTCGCGATATTCCTTGGCCTTCTCGACCATGTCCTCGGGAATATCGATGTCGACGAACTTGGCGTCGAGCTTCTCTTCTTCCCAGACCACGCCCTTCATACGGACGAGATCGACCAGACCCTTGAAGTTGTTCTCGGAGCCGATCGGAAGCTGGATCGCGATCGGCTTTGCGCCGAGGCGATCGATAATGTCCTGCATGCACTTGTAGAAGTCGGCGCCGGTCTTATCCATCTTGTTGGCGAAGACGATGCGCGGAACCTTGTACTTGTCGCCCTGACGCCAGACGGTCTCGGTCTGGGGCTCGACGCCCTGGTTGGAGTCGAGCACGCACACGGCGCCGTCGAGCACGCGCAAGCTGCGCTCGACTTCAATGGTGAAGTCGACGTGGCCGGGAGTGTCGATGATGTTGAGACGCTTGCCTTCCCAGAACGCGGTGGTCGCGGCCGACGTAATCGTGATGCCGCGCTCCTGCTCCTGCTCCATCCAGTCCATCGTCGCGGCACCTTCGTGCACTTCGCCGATCTTGTGGCTCTTGCCGGTGTAATAGAGGATGCGCTCGGTGGTCGTGGTCTTGCCGGCATCGATATGCGCCATGATACCGAAGTTGCGGTAATTCTCTATGGCATGAACGCGGGGCATGGAGTGTTCCTTAGATTCCGTGTTTCGCCGTTACCAGCGATAGTGCGAGAAGGCACGGTTGGCTTCCGCCATCCGGTGCACGTCTTCACGCTTCTTGACGGCGTTGCCACGGTTGTTTGATGCGTCCAGGAGCTCGGCGGAGAGCCGCTCGGTCATCGTCTTCTCGTTGCGATCGCGCGCAGCCGAGATCAACCAACGGATGCCCAGGGCCTGACGACGCACCGTGCGAACTTCGACCGGGACCTGGTAGGTCGCGCCGCCGACGCGGCGCGAACGCACTTCGATCGTCGGCATGACGTTCTCGAGTGCCTGCTCGAACACGCCGAGCGGGCTCTGCTTGGTCTTGGCTTCGATGATACCGAACGCACCGTAGACGATGCCTTCGGCGACCGACTTCTTGCCGGCGTACATCACCGAGTTCATGAACTTCGTGACGATGATGTTCCCGAACTTCGGATCGGGAAGGACTTCGCGCTTTTCCGCTGAGTGGCGACGAGACATTGAGCTGGTTCCCGCTTACTTCGGACGCTTCGCGCCGTACTTCGAACGACGCTGCTTACGGTTCTTGACGCCCTGGGTATCCAGAACGCCGCGGAGGATGTGGTAGCGAACGCCGGGCAAATCCTTGACGCGGCCGCCGCGGATCATGACCACCGAGTGCTCCTGAAGGTTGTGGCCCTCACCCGGGATGTAGCCGATCACCTCGAAACCGTTGGTCAGGCGCACCTTGGCGACCTTACGAAGCGCCGAGTTCGGCTTCTTCGGGGTCGTGGTGTAGACGCGGGTGCAAACACCACGCTTCTGCGGCGACTGCTGCAGCGCCGGCACCTTCTTGCGCGACTTCTGCACTTCACGCGGTTGAGCGATCAGCTGGTTGATCGTCGGCATCCTGGCCTTACCCTTTGTTCTGTGGCGAACCCTTCCGGATCCGCTGTCTTGAGCGCGACCCCTTGACGGAACCGCAAATTCTTTCGAGCCACCCGCCCGACGAGGCCGCCCGCACGGAACAATCCGCACAAAGCGAAATTGCGCCAACCGCTCCATCACCGAGCGGAAAGCGTTACGACGCCACAGAGGACCGCGATATTGAAGCCGATCAGCGTAAAGCCGCGGCCCGCGTACCGAGGTCATGCATCCGAATTCGATCTCGAGAGAACAAGCTCAAGAGATCTAAAATCGCACTGGCATTGCCTAGCTATAATCGACAGCGTTTGAGCGGCATTCGTCGAGGTTGGTGCCCGCTTTAGCGACCCCTGGGGATCTAATCCCTGGGATCAACGGGTGGCCCGTTCCGACGTTGGCAATGCTCACCGCCTGTCGTGTAAGTGAGGCGCTTTCTATAAGTGGGAATCGATCAAGTCAAGGCGAAACGACAGTCAGAAACCGCTTCTGGCACTGCCCAAACCGATGTTTACCGCACTCGCCGCACCTCCCCGATATGGCAACGCCGGGCCTGTTCCGCTACCCCAGCGACCTATTTATACCCGGAAGAAATATACTTTTATAACTCCTGCTAAGGCTTTTTTTCCTGTTGATGCGCCAATCTGCCACCTTCGGCAGAGATTTGCGTCATGCGGTACACCGACATTGCCATTATCGGCGGGGGCTTATCCGGCTCGACCGCCGCCGCAATGCTCGGCCGCGCCGGCATTTCGGCGGTGTTGATCGATCCGCATGAGAGCTATCCGGCGGACTTTCGGGTCGAAAAACTCAGCGGTCACACCCAGGTCGACCGATTCCTGAGGACGGGAATCGGAGAATCGGTGCTGCGGCGGGCGACTTTTGCCGGCGAGAACTGGATCGCCCGATTCGGCCACCTGCTCGACAAGGCACCGAGCCGGCAGTTCAACATCCTTTATGATTCCCTGGTCAACGCGGTCCGCGACGAAATCCCTGCCAGCGTCGAGCGCATCTGGGCCAAGGCTGTCTCGCTCGAGACCAGCTCGGAGCGGCAGAAGGTCGTGCTCTCCAACGGCGAGACGCTCTCCGCCCGCCTGGTCGTACTCGCCAACGGCCTCAATGTCGGCCTGCGCCACCAGCTCGGAATCACACGAAAGATCGTCAGCGCCTGCCATTCGATCTCGATCGGATTCGACGTGGTGCCGGCCGGGCGGAATGCGTTCGGCTTCCCGGCGCTGACCTATTTCTCGGAGCGGCCGAGCGACCGCATCCCCTACATCACGCTGTTTCCGGTCGGCACGCGGATGCGCGCCAATCTGTTCGTCTATCGCGGCTTCGACGATCCCTGGCTGCACGATCTGCGCCGCGCACCGGCCGAGACGCTGAATGCCGCCCTGCCCCGGCTCAAACGCATCACCGGCGCCTTCGACATCTCTGGCGAGCTGAAGATTCGCCCGGTCGATCTCTATGTGAACGATGCCGGCGGCCTGCACGGCCTCGCGCTGGTCGGCGATGCGTTCTCGACCTCTTGCCCCGTCGCTGGCACCGGCTGTGACAAGGTCTTCACCGACGTCGAGCGGCTCTGCAATGTCTACATCCCGCAATGGCTCGCCTCCGACGGCATGGATGCGGCCAAGATCGCCGGCTTCTACGCCGATCCGGTCAAACGGGATTGCGATGAATGGTCGGCGGCGAAGGCGTTCGACTTCCGCTCAGTGTCGATCGCCACGAGCCCCTACTGGACCGCGCAGCGCTGGGCGCGCTTCATCGCCTGGTCGGCTCAGGGGCTGTTACGGCCGCTCGGAGGAGCGAACTTCCTCGGTCACTCCTCCTCGTCGTCCTCGTCCTCATCATCCTCGAGGTCGTCTTCATCCTCGTCATCGTCGCTGTCGTCATCGGCCTGAGCCGCCGCGCCATGCGGCTGGTGAGTCTGGTCGTTCCACAGCTTGCGGTAGGTGCCGTTCTCGGCCAGCAGCGCGGCGTGGGAGCCGCGCTCGATCGCCCTGCCCCCTGAAATCACGATGATCTCGTCCATCTCGACCACCGAGCTCAGGCGATGGGTCGACCAGATCATGGTGCGGCCCTTGGCGACCTTGAGCAGCGTGCGGTTGATCGCGGCTTCCGTGGTCTGGTCCAGCGCCGAGGTGGCCTCGTCCAGCAGCAGCACGGACGGGTTACGGATGATCGCGCGCGCGATCGCGATGCGCTGGCGCTGGCCGCCGGAGAGCGTGTCGCCGCGCTCCCCGACCGGCGTGTCGTAACGCTGCGGAAGGCTCATGATGTAGCGGTGGATTTCGGCCTTCTTGGCGGCCTCCTCCACCTCCGCATCGGTCGCGCCCTCCTTGCCGAGCCGGATGTTCTCGCGGATCGACATGTTGAACAGCATGTTCTCCTGGAACACGACCGCCATGCTCCGGCGCAGCGAATCCAGCGTCACCTTGCGCACGTCCACGCCGTCGATGGTGACGCGGCCCTCGTCGGGCACGTAGAGCCGCAGGATCAGGTTGAGCAGCGTGCTCTTGCCGGAGCCCGAGGGGCCGACGATGGCGATGCGCTTGCCGACATTGAGCTTGAGGCTGAGATTGTCCAGCACCGGCGTCTGGCTGCCTTCGTACTGGAACGTGACATGGTCGAAGGTGATGTCATTGGTGACGCGCGGCAGGTCGGGCGCGCCGGGACGATCGGCACCGCGCGTCGGCTCATCCAGCAGTTCCTGCATGTGGCGGATCGCGGCGGCCGAGGAGATCGACACCGGGATAAAGTGCATCACATGGGCGATGTTGTAGGAGACCTCCCAGAACGCGCTCTCGAAGGTGACGAAAGTGCCGATGGTGATCTGGCCCTTGGTCGCCAGATACGCGCCGATAGCGAGCACCACGAGGTGCAGCATCAAGACCGAGATGGTGACCGTCCGCTCCACCATGGTCGAGAGGAACGCGGCTGACGCGATCTTGCGGCGTGTCTCGTCGTTGCGGAAGGCGAAGAATCCGAACATCTTGCGTTGCAGGCTGAATGCCTTGATCACCGCCTGCGCGGCCACGTTCTCCTGCACCATGCCGAGCAACGCGCTTTCGTTCTGCTTCTGCTCGTAATTGGCCTGCACCGCCTTCGGGGTGAGGATGCGCGGGCCGATCAGCGTGATCGGGAACACCAGCAGCGCGACCACCGCGAGCTGCCAGTTCAAGAAAAACATCAGGATGATGCCGGCGATGAGTTCCAGGAACGGCAGCGCCGCGCTGTTGGCAAAGGTCTTGACCGAGCCTTCGAAGGCAGCCTGGTCGACCGAGAAGCGCGACAGGATCTCGCCGCGCTTGGTGCGGCCGAAATAGGCCGTCGGCAGATCCTGGACATGCTCGAACAGGCGCTTGCGGACGTCGGAGATGATGCAGGCAGCAAGCCGTGCGTCCCAGCGCTCATACCAGACCGCGACGATCGAGGTGAAGATGCCGGCAACAGCGAGCACGCCGAGGATCTTGTACAGCGCCTGGAAGTCTTCCTCGCCGAGCGCGTCGTCGATCAGATACTTCAGGCTGAGCGGCATGATGACGTTGAACAGCGTCTCGACGACGACGCCGAACGCCACGAATGACAGCATCCGCTTGTAGTTGACGAGGAAGGGTTTGACGAAACCCAGGATGGTAGCGAGCGCGCCGGCGGCCTCGCGCGCGGTAAAGACGACGAGATCCTCGTCCTCATCATCATCGTCGTCGAGCTCCAGCTCGTCATCATCCTCGTCTTCGTCGTCCTCGTCGTCTTCAAGGTCCGGCTTGACGGGGGCGAGCTTGTCGTCGCGCTCGGCCGCCTCTTGCGCAGCGAGCTTCTGTTTGTCGGGAGAGGGAGGCCTGGACGCCATGAAACCAACCGATGCTGACGGCCGGCATGACCGCAGAGAAAGCAGGAAATAGCGGCAACCGCTATTGCACTGATTCTATGCGATCAGAATGAATTCGGCAAAGCAATTGGCTCGTCCGTTTCCATCTTGCGGCTAGTCGTCGTCCTCGTCCTCGACCTTGTCGAAGAAGGAATAGCGCAAAGAGTCGGCGTCGGCGTACCACTGGCCCGGGCCCTTGTTGGCGGCGAGCGTCGCCTCCCAGAGCGCATCTGCGCAGTCCTTGCGATGCATCGACAGGTCGAAGCCGTTGCCGAAGAACAGCTCGGACCATTCCCACCAGGTGCCGAGCTTCTTGACCCCGCGCAACAGGTCGTAGCGATCGATCACAACTGAAGCCATGTCCGAGGTGATCGAGCCGAACACGAGGCCGGTCTTGACCACGCGGTTGAGCTCGCGGATCGCGCGGACCACCTGCTTCGGGGAAAGATGGCAGAGGCTGGTCTCGAACACGAAGTCGAAGCTGCCGTCCTTGAACGGCATGTCGATGATCGAGCCGAGCTTGTTGTACTTCCTCAGCGCCTTCGGCGTTTTGGCGTGGATGGCGCGGTTGTTCTCGATGCCGAAGGCGTCGATGCCGCGCTCGCGCAGCGCGCCGACCAGCTCACCGCTGGCGGAGCCCGCGACCAGCAGCTTCGCGCCCTTCGCCTTGCCCCAGACGATACCGATCAGCTTGGCGAGATAATCGGGATCGGTGAAGTGCTTCCACGCTTCGCTGTATGGACCAAGGCCGCGATAGTTCTCGAAATAGGCGCGGTCGATCTTGTCGGAAACCGGCTTGTCGTCCTGTGCGCGCTCGCGGCGCAGGCGCATCATCTCGGTCAGGATGATGTCGGTCGCCGCATCCGAGGAGTCGAGCAGCCCGTTCAGCGTCGAATCGAACAGATAGTCGCCGACCACCACGATGCCGGGATGCTCCTTCGGCTCAGGGCGATGGTTGGTCATGACGTCGCGCACAGGCAGGCCGCCCGGGATCGCGTTCACCGACGACAGCCAGCGGTGGATCTTGCCTTCCACGAAATGCGCGCGCGCATCGCCGAGCGAGGCCGGCAGCGATTTCAACGCGGCGTCGATCAACTCCTGGTCCGACAGATTGGCGAAGGCCAGCGCATCGGAACCGGGAATCAGCCAGTTCAGGACGCCGTGCTTGCCGACGTCGTGGCGTGCGCCCTCGTTGTAGACGCAGCAGCCGCCGAACGCCTCCGACATGAACCAGGCACCGGGAATCTTCTCGTCCCAGAACGGCGTGTCGAACAGGATCGAGACACGCAAATAATGCGCGGGACGGTCGAAATACGAGACGTGCTTGACCATCGACTTGCGGAGCTGCTCGCCCTCCCAGCCCACGGTGGAGAGCCAGGAATGCGGCAGGCACATCAGCACGAGGTCGAAGTCGCGCGTCTCCGGTCCCTTGCCGTTCATCATCTTGAGCTGGTAGCGGCCGGTCGGCGCCTTGCCGACGGTGAGCACGCGGTGATTGAGCTGGATGTCGGCATTGACCTCCGACTGGAGGCACTCGATCAGCTGCTCGTTGCCGTTCTGGATGGAATAGAGGCCGATATAGCCATCGACATCCATCAGATAGTTCTTCAGCGCGTTGAGGCCGTTGGTGTTGTGGGTCTCGGTCGCGAGGTCCGAGCGCGCCATCACCTTGAAGAAACGCTTTGCGGTCTCGTCCTCGACCTCCTCGTCGAGCACCTGCTCGGCGGTCTTGTAGGCCCAGGGATTCTCGTTGTCGTGCGCGCCGACGCCCTCGTAATATTCGATTGGCGACATCGCCTCGGCGCAGCGCTTGCGGAACGCCTCGATCGCGGCCGCAGTCTTGGCGCCGTATTTGCGGCGCATGCCGGCGACGTCGTTGAGGAGCTCGCCGCCGAACTGCACCTGCTCGGCGTCCATCGGAATGGTCTGCAAACCGAAATGCTGGATCAGCTCGCGCAGGGGATCCGGACCCGTCATCGAGTAGTCGTAGATCTCGGCGACGCCGGCCTCGTACATCGCCGGCGCCGAATCGAATTTGCGCGTGACGATCTTGCCACCGAGCCGGTCGGACGCCTCATAGATCGTGATGCGGCAGAGATCGCCGAGCTTCTTCTTCAGATACCAGGCGCTCATCAGCCCGCCGGGGCCGCCGCCTACGATTGCGAGATCAAGCATGTCAGTTCCGTGGTCTCCGGCCCTGCCCCCGTCACGGGATCACCGGTCTAAGCTCCCCTAGCAGAAGCGCTTTTGCGACTGAAGGGAAGATGAACAAAGGTTGATCCCGCACCGCAACAGGGAAACAAAGCAGCAAAAAGGCCGGCTTGCGCCGGCCTTTTCGTTATCCTCGTAGTCCTACGGATGAACCATTATTCCGCAGGCGGGAGCGCAGGAAGCTCCGCCTCCGGCGCGGGCGACACAACGGCCGCCTGCTTCTCGCGCTCGTCGAGAATCATCTTGTCGCGCTTCACAGCAACTTCGCGGATCTTGGCCATGGAGGCGCCGGTGCCCGCCGGGATCAGCCGGCCGACGATGACGTTCTCCTTGAGGCCTTCGAGCGGATCGACCTTGCCGTTGACCGCCGCTTCCGTGAGGACGCGGGTGGTCTCCTGGAACGAGGCCGCCGAGAAGAAGGAGCGGGTCTGGAGGCTCGCCTTGGTGATGCCGAGCAGAACCGGCGTCGCCGTGGCAATCTTCTTGCCCTCTTCCTTGGCCTTCGCGTTGATCTGGTCGAACTCGATCTTGTCGATCTGCTCGCCGGAGATCATGTCCGTGTCGCCCTGGTCGGTGACTTCCACCTTCTGGAGCATCTGACGGACAATCACCTCGATGTGCTTGTCGTTGATGAGCACGCCCTGGAGCCGATAGACCTCCTGGATTTCGTTGACCAGATAGGCCGCGAGTTCCTCGATGCCCTTGACCGCAAGGATGTCGTGCGGCGCCGGGTTGCCTTCCACGATGAAGTCGCCCTTTTCGACGACGTCGCCGTCCTGAAGGTGGATATGCTTGCCCTTCGGGATCAGGTACTCGCGCGCCTCTTCGGTCTTGTCCATCGGCTCGATCGCGATGCGACGCTTGTTCTTGTAGTCGCGCCCGAACCGGATGGTGCCCGAGATTTCGGCGATGATCGCCGCATCCTTCGGACGCCGTGCCTCGAACAGCTCCGCCACCCGCGGCAGACCGCCGGTGATGTCACGCGTCTTGGCGCTTTCGGTCGAGACACGGGCGAGGATGTCGCCCGCCTGGACCTTGGCTCCAATGTCGACCGACAGAATGCCGTCGACCGACAGCATGTAGCGGGCATCGCCGCCACGGGCGAGCTTGAGCACCTTGCCGTCCTTGCCCTTGACCACGATGGCGGGACGCAGGTCCCCGCCGCCGCGCGTCGAGCGCCAGTCGATGACCACGCGCTTGGCGATACCGGTGGCTTCGTCCAGCGTTTCCGTGATCGACAGACCCTCGACCAGGTCCTCGAAGCCGATGCTGCCTTCCACTTCGGTGAGAAGCGGACGGGTATACGGGTCCCACTCGACGATGCGCTGGCCGCGCTTGACGGTGTCGCCCTCGTCGACATGCAGCCGCGAGCCGTACTGGATACGGTGCGTCGCACGTTCGGTGCCGTCGGCATCGACGATCGCGATCACCATGTTGCGCACCATCGCGACCAGATGGCCTTCGCTGTTGCGGGCGATGGCCTTGTTCCGGATCACGATCTTGCCGTCGAAGTTGGATTCGACGAACGACTGCTCGTTGAGCTGCGCCGCACCACCGATGTGGAAGGTGCGCATGGTCAGCTGGGTGCCCGGCTCGCCGATCGACTGCGCCGCGATGACGCCGACGGCTTCACCGTGGTTGACCGGCGTACCGCGGGCGAGGTCGCGGCCGTAGCACATGCCGCAGATGCCGTTGACGAGCTCGCAGGTCAGTGCCGAGCGGATCTTCACCTCCTGCACGCCACCTTGATGGATGGCATCCAGATGGCTCTCTTCCATCAGCGTATCGCGCTTGATGATCACCTTGCCGGAGCTGTCACGGATGTCATCGCAGGCCGTGCGTCCGAGGATGCGCGAACCGAGCGAAGCGACCACGGTGCCCGCATCGACGATGGCGCGCATCTTGATGCCAAGCTTGGTACCGCAATCGCTCTGCGTGATGATGCAGTCCTGCGCAACGTCGACGAGACGACGGGTCAGGTAGCCCGAGTTCGCGGTTTTCAACGCGGTGTCCGCGAGACCCTTGCGGGCGCCGTGGGTCGAGTTGAAGTACTCGAGCACCGAGAGGCCTTCCTTGAAGTTCGAGATGATCGGCGTCTCGATGATCTCGCCTGACGGCTTGGCCATCAGGCCGCGCATGCCGGCGAGCTGGCGCATCTGCGCCGGCGAGCCGCGCGCACCGGAGTGCGCCATCATGTAGATCGAGTTGACCTCGGCTTCCGCTCCGCTCGCCGTCCTCTTGGTGGCGGAGATTTCCTTCATCATCGCCTTGGCGATTTCTTCGGTCGCCTTCGACCAGGCGTCGACAACCTTGTTGTACTTCTCGCCATGGGTGATCAGACCGTCATTGTACTGCTGCTCGAAATCCTTCGCCAGCGTACGGGTGGAGTCGACGATCTTCCACTTGCTGTGCGGCACGACCATGTCGTCCTTGCCGAACGAGATGCCGGCCTTGAACGCGTTGTAGAAGCCGAGCGCCATGATGCGGTCGCAGAAGATCACCGTCTCCTTCTGGCCGCAGTGGCGGTAGACCTGGTCGATCACGCCTGAGATCTCGCGCTTGGTCATCAGCTTGTTGATGATCTCGTACGAGATACGCGGGTTCTTCGGCAGCAAATTGCCGAGCATGACGCGGCCCGCGGTGGTCTCGATCCAGCGCGTTGTGACCTTGCCGGTCTCATCCATGCCGTTCCACCGGTACTTGATCTTGGTGTGAAGGTGGATGACCTTCGCATGCAGGGCATGCTCGAGCTCGGCCATCGAGCCGAAGATCTTGCCCTCGCCGGGCAGGCCTTCGCGCACGATCGAGACGTAATAGAGACCGAGCACGATGTCCTGCGACGGCACGATGATCGGCTGGCCGTTCGCCGGATGCAGGATGTTGTTGGTCGACATCATCAGGACGCGCGCTTCCAGCTGCGCTTCGAGCGACAGCGGAACGTGCACGGCCATCTGGTCGCCGTCGAAGTCGGCGTTGAACGCGGCGCAGACCAGCGGGTGGAGCTGGATCGCCTTACCCTCGATCAGCACAGGCTCGAACGCCTGGATGCCGAGACGATGCAGCGTCGGTGCGCGGTTGAGCAGCACCGGATGCTCGCGGATCACCTCGTCCAGGATGTCCCAGACCTCGGGCCGTTCCTTCTCGACGAGCTTCTTGGCCTGCTTCACGGTGGTGGACAGGCCCTTGGCGTCAAGCCGCGAATAGATGAACGGCTTGAACAACTCGAGCGCCATCTTCTTCGGCAGGCCGCACTGATGCAGGCGCAGCTCGGGACCGACCACGATCACCGAACGGCCCGAATAGTCGACGCGCTTGCCGAGCAGGTTCTGGCGGAAGCGACCCTGCTTGCCCTTGAGCATGTCGGCGAGCGACTTCAGCGGACGCTTGTTGGCGCCCGTGATGACGCGGCCGCGGCGGCCGTTGTCGAACAGCGCATCGACCGCTTCCTGAAGCATGCGCTTCTCGTTGCGGATGATGATGTCGGGCGCGCGCAGCTCCATCAGCCGCTTCAAGCGGTTGTTGCGGTTGATGACGCGGCGGTAGAGGTCGTTGAGATCGGAGGTCGCGAAGCGGCCGCCGTCCAGCGGCACCAGCGGACGCAAGTCCGGCGGAATCACGGGGACCACGGTCATGATCATCCATTCCGGCTTGTTGCCGGAGTGGCGGAACGCTTCCACGATCTTCAGGCGCTTGGCGAGCTTCTTGTGCTTGATCTCGGAGTCGGTCTCCTGCATCTCCGCACGCAAGGTCAGCTCGAGCTTCTCGAGGTCCATGCCCTTGAGCAGCTCGCGGATCGCTTCGGCGCCGATCATGGCGGTGAAGGAATCCTGGCCATACTCGTCCTGCGCCCGAAGATACTCGTCTTCCGACAGCAACTGACGGTCCTTGAGCGCGGTGAGACCCGGCTCGAGCACGACGTAATATTCGAAGTAGAGGATCCGCTCGAGATCCTTCAGCGTCATATCCAGCAGAAGGCCGATGCGCGAGGGCAGCGACTTCAGGAACCAGATGTGGGCGACGGGGGCAGCGAGCTCGATATGGCCCATGCGCTCGCGCCGGACGCGCGACAGCGTGACCTCGACCGAGCACTTCTCGCAGATGATGCCCTTGTACTTCATGCGCTTGTACTTGCCGCACAAGCACTCGTAGTCCTTGATCGGCCCGAAGATGCGGGCGCAGAACAGACCGTCGCGCTCGGGCTTGAAGGTACGGTAGTTGATGGTTTCCGGCTTCTTGATCTCGCCGTACGACCAGGACAGAATCTTCTCGGGGCTCGCGATCGAAATCCGGATCTGGTCGAAGACCTGAGCCGGCGTCGTCGGGTTGAAGAGATTCATAATTTCTTGGTTCATCGTCTTCTCCTCGCGTGCCGGTCGCCTCCGGCAGCAAATTCGAAAATCACATAAGCGGGGCGCCCTGCCCTCAAGGCCTCGGGTGGGGCGCCGATGCCCGGCCGTTAAGGCCGGGCATGATAGGTCGCGTTACTCGGCCGCTTCCGCCGTCCCCGGCCCGACCTTGGAATTGTGCAGATCGACGTTGAGGCCGAGCGAGCGCATTTCCTTGACCAGCACGTTGAACGATTCCGGAATACCGGCCTCGAAGGTGTCGTCGCCACGCACGATCGCCTCGTACACCTTGGTACGGCCGGCGACGTCGTCCGACTTCACGGTCAGCATCTCCTGGAGCGTGTACGCCGCGCCGTAAGCCTCGAGCGCCCACACTTCCATTTCGCCGAAGCGCTGACCACCGAACTGCGCTTTGCCGCCCAGCGGCTGCTGGGTGACGAGCGAGTACGGACCGATCGAACGCGCGTGGATCTTGTCGTCCACGAGATGGTGCAGCTTGAGCATGTAGATGTAGCCCACCGTCACCTTGCGATCGAACGCATCGCCGGTGCGGCCGTCATAGACGGTCGACTGACCCGAAGCGTCGAGACCGGCAAGCTTCAGCATCTCCTCGATGTCGGCTTCCTTGGCACCGTCGAACACCGGCGTCGCGATCGGCACGCCGCGGCTGAGGTTATGACCAAGCTCGATCAACTCGTTGTCGTTGAGCGACTTGATCGTCTCGTCCTCGCCGTAGACCTTCTTCAAGGTTTCCTTCAGCGGCCGGATGTCCTGCTTCGCCAAATAGGCATCGACCGTCTGGCCGATACGCTTGCCGAGGCCGGCGCATGCCCAGCCGAGATGGGTCTCGAGGATCTGTCCGACGTTCATGCGCGAGGGCACGCCCAGCGGATTGAGCACGATGTCGGCGTGCGTACCGTCTTCGAGGAACGGCATGTCCTCGATCGGCACGATCTTCGACACCACGCCCTTGTTGCCGTGGCGGCCGGCCATCTTGTCGCCGGGCTGGATCTTGCGCTTCACCGCGACGAAGACCTTGACCATCTTCATCACGCCGGGCGGCAATTCGTCACCGCGCTGAAGCTTCTCGACCTTGTCCAGGAAGCGCTGCTCGAGCCCCTTCTTCGACTCGTCGTACTGCTTCCGCATGGCCTCGATCTCGGCCATCAGCTTGTCGTTCGGCGACGCGAACAGCCACCACTGCGACTTCGGGTACTCCTCGAGCACCGCACGGGTGATCTTGGTGTCCTTCTTGAAGCCCTTCGGACCGGCAATGCCCTGCCGCCCTTCGAGCAGCTCGGCAAGACGGTTGTAGACGTTGCGGTCCAGGATCGCCTGCTCGTCGTCGCGGTCCTTGGCCAGACGCTCGATCTCTTCCCGCTCGATCGCCAGCGCACGCTCGTCCTTGTCGACGCCGTGACGGTTGAACACGCGCACTTCCACGATCGTGCCCTGCACGCCCGGAGGAACGCGCAGCGAGGTGTCGCGAACGTCGGAGGCCTTTTCGCCGAAGATGGCGCGCAGAAGCTTTTCTTCCGGCGTCATCGGGCTTTCGCCCTTCGGCGTGATCTTGCCGACCAGGATGTCGCCGGCGCGCACTTCCGCGCCGATGTAGACGATACCGGCTTCGTCGAGGTTCTTGAGCGCTTCTTCCGAGACGTTCGGAATGTCGCGGGTGATTTCCTCAGGCCCGAGCTTGGTGTCGCGGGCCATCACCTCGAATTCTTCGATATGAATTGAGGTAAACACGTCTTCCTTCACGATCCGCTCGGAGAGCAGGATCGAGTCTTCGAAGTTGTAGCCGTTCCACGGCATGAACGCGACGAGCACGTTGCGGCCGAGCGCGAGCTCACCGAGATCGGTCGACGGACCGTCGGCGATGATGTCGCCCTTCTTGACGATGTCGCCGACCTTCACCAGCGGACGCTGGTTGATGCAGGTCGACTGGTTCGAACGCTGGTACTTCATGAGACGGTAGATATCGACGCCCGACTTGGTCGGATCGAGATCTTCGGTGGCGCGGATGACGATGCGGGTCGCGTCGATCTGGTCGATCACGCCCGAGCGACGCGACGCGATCGCGGCACCCGAGTCGCGCGCAACGACGCCTTCCATGCCGGTGCCGACGAACGGCGCCTCGGCGCGAACCAGCGGCACTGCCTGGCGCTGCATGTTCGAGCCCATCAGCGCGCGGTTGGCGTCGTCGTTCTCGAGGAACGGGATCAGCGCCGCGGCGACCGAAACGAGCTGCTTCGGCGACACGTCCATGTAGTCGACCTTGTCCGGCACCACCGGCAGCACTTCGCCGGCATGACGGCAGACCACGAGGTCCTCAGTGAAGCGGCCCTTGGCGTCGAGCGGCACGTTGGCCTGCGCGACGGTGTAGCGGCCTTCTTCCATCGCCGAGAGGTACACGACCTCGTCGGTGACGCGACCATCCTTGACCTTGCGGTACGGCGTCTCGACGAAGCCGTACTTGTTCACGCGCGCGAAGGTCGCGAGCGAGTTGATCAGGCCGATGTTCGGACCTTCCGGCGTCTCAATCGGGCAGATGCGGCCGTAATGCGTCGGATGCACGTCGCGCACCTCGAAGCCGGCGCGCTCGCGGGTCAGACCGCCCGGTCCAAGCGCCGAGAGACGACGCTTGTGGGTGATCTCGCTGAGCGGGTTGGTCTGGTCCATGAACTGCGAGAGCTGCGAGGAGCCGAAGAACTCGCGCACGGCTGCGGCGGCCGGTTTCGCGTTGATCAGGTCCTGCGGCATGACCGTGTCGATATCGACCGAGGACATGCGCTCCTTGATCGCGCGCTCCATACGCAGGAGGCCGATGCGGTACTGGTTCTCCATGAGCTCGCCGACCGAACGCACACGACGGTTGCCGAGATGGTCGATGTCGTCGATCTCGCCCTTGCCGTCGCGCAGATCCACCAGCGTCTTGATGACGGAGAGGATGTCTTCCTTGCGCAGCGTGCGCTGGGTGTCGGGCGCATCGAGGTCGAGGCGCATGTTCATCTTGACGCGACCGACCGCGGAGAGGTCGTAGCGCTCGGAATCGAAGAACAGCGACTGGAACATCGCCTGCGCCGAATCCACCGTCGGCGGCTCGCCCGGGCGCATCACGCGGTAGATGTCGAACAACGCGTCCTCACGCGTCATGTTCTTGTCGGCCGAGAGCGTGTTGCGGATGTAGGGGCCGATATTGACGTGGTCAATATCGAGCATCGGCAATTCCTTGTAGCCCTGCTCGTTGAGGGCCTTCATGGACTTGTCGGTGATCTCTTCGCCGGCCTCGGCGTGGATCTCGCCGGTCTTCGGATTGACGAGGTCCTCGGCGATGTAGTTGCCGACGAGTTCCGCATCCGACAGGCGCAGCGCCTTCAGGCCCTTCTCCTGCATCTGACGCGCACCGCGGACGGTGAGCTTCTTGCCGGCCTCGAGCACGACCTTGCCGGTATCGGCGTCGATCAGATCGTTGACGGTCGAGTAGCCGCGGAAACGGTTGGCGTCGAACGGAACGCGCCAGCCTTCCTTGGTCCGCTTGTACTGGATCTTCTTGTAGAACGTGGAGAGGATCGCCTCGCCGTCAAGGCCGAGGGCGAACATCAGCGACGTCACCGGAATCTTGCGGCGGCGGTCGATACGCGCATAGACGATGTCCTTGGCGTCGAACTCGATGTCGAGCCAGGAGCCGCGATACGGGATCACGCGGGCGGCGAACAGCAGCTTGCCCGAGGAATGGGTCTTGCCCTTGTCGTGGTCGAAGAACACGCCGGGCGAACGGTGCATCTGCGAAACGATGACGCGCTCGGTCCCGTTGACGATGAAGGTGCCGTTCATCGTCATGAGCGGGATGTCGCCCATGTAGACGTCCTGCTCCTTGATGTCCTTCACCGACTTCGCGCCGGTTTCCTCGTCGATATCGAACACGATGAGGCGCAGCGTCACCTTCAGCGGCGCAGCGAAGGTCATGCCGCGCTGGCGGCACTCGTCGACGTCGTATTTCGGCTGCTCGAACTCGTAGCGGACGAATTCCAGCATTGAGGTGCCCGAGAAGTCCGAGATCGGGAACACCGAGCGGAACACCGCCTGCAGACCCTCGTCGAGACGCCCCCCCTGGGGTTCGTCGACCATCAGGAACTGGTCATAGGACGCCTTCTGAACCTCGATGAGGTTCGGCATCTCGGCCACTTCTTTGATGTGTCCGAAGAACTTGCGAACGCGTTTGCGACCGGTGAATGTCTGCTGCGCCATCGTGGCCTCTCATTTCGTCGCCCGCTCTGGGCGCGCCGTCCGGAACGCAGCTGCCGCCGCTCCCCGGGTTGAATTTTTTCGAACCCGCCTTGGGGGTCGGAAACTCAGTTTCAGGCCGTCATGTCCTGAATCTGTTCTTCAGACCTTCAAAACGCAAAACGACGCGCGGGGCGCATAGGCACGCCCGCCCGTCTCTATGATCGTTTTCACGGACTGCAAAAGCCCGAAATAGCCTGCTCTCCCAACGGCTTACAGGGAAATCTGACATCCCTGCCCACCGCGCTTTCGTGCTGCCGAACCGATATGGGGCGACAATAGTGCAGATTCGAGGGGGTAACCCTCCAATCCCCACACTTTTTCGTGTTTGGCTTGCGTCGGAAGGTTCCGTCGCACGCCTTTTGCATCCGGCCCACCCTTTCAAGGGGTGGACCAAGATCCCGGGCTCCGCCTGAAGCTCGCCCGGGATCTCGCCAGTAAGCGTTGCTTACTTGAGTTCGACCTTGGCGCCGGCCTTCTCGAGCTGGGCCTTGAGCTTCTCGGCTTCGTCCTTGTTCACGCCTTCCTTGACAGCCTTCGGCGCGCCCTCGACGAGGTCCTTTGCTTCCTTCAGGCCCAGGCCGGTGATGGCGCGGACTTCCTTGATGACTTCGATCTTCTTGTCGCCGGCGGCGGCCAGCATGACAGTGAACTCGGTCTTCTCTTCCGCCGGAGCAGCGGCAGCAGCGGCGGGACCGGCAACGGCCACGGCCGCGGCGGCCGAGACGCCCCACTTTTCTTCGAGGAGCTTCGCGAGTTCAGCAGCTTCGAGCACGGTGAGGCCCGACAGGTCGTCGACGATCTTCTGCAAGTCAGCCATTTTTCAGTTTCCTTGAATGTAAGTCTGGTTCGGGTTTGAGTTTTGCGAAGGGCGTCAGGCCGCTTCGCTCTTTGAGGCATAGGCCTGGATGACGCGCGCGAGCTTGCCCGCGGGCGCGTTTGCGAGCTGCGCAAGCTTGGTCGCCGGGGCCACGAGGAGGCCGACGATCTTGGCACGCAGTTCATCAAGCGACGGCAGCGAGGCAAGCGCCTTCACACCGTCGACATTCAGGACGGTCGTTCCCATCGACCCGCCAATGATGACGAACTTTTCGTTCGCCTTGGCGAATTCGACGGCGACCTTTGGCGCCGCTACCGGATCGTCCGAAGTGGCGATCACGGTCGGTCCCTTGAGCATGGGACCGATGGCAACGACGTCAGTGCCTTCAAGAGCAATTTTGGCGAGACGGTTCTTCGAGACCTTCACCGAGGCGCCAGCCTGCTTCATCTGCATGCGCAGCTTCTGCATCTGGGCAACGGTCAGGCCGGAATATTGGGCAACGACCGCGACGCTCGTGGCCTTGAAGGCCTTGTTGAGCTGTTCGACCGCTTCCTTTTTTGCCGCTCGTTCCACAGCAAGCTCTTTCCGGTTGGCGGCCATCGCGAGAAAGCGGGACCGCCGGGTTGCACCCATCGTCCCACCCAAACCTGAACCTCTGGGTCAAAAACCCATCGGACACGCGCCGGGCGAGACGACAATTCAAAGCCTGCCCTCCGGGAGCCCTTTGGAGCCCACGGCGTGTCGAGGTCCGAACCAAACCCATTCCGCAACCACCCTCAGGTGGGATGCGGCGTGAAATCCGGTCTTCACCCGTCTATGCAGGCCATGCGATTAAGCCGTTGAGAAATCGAAACTTCCCGCGGGCGCCTGCAGTCTTGGACAGGACAAGGTCAGCCGGCGAACCGCCCGACCCCTGCCCGCACCCCACCAACTGACGGGTTTTCCTTCCTTTTCGGGCAAATCCTTACGGACGTCCTGAAAAGGAATGATCTCCTGTCTTGTCGGGTTTTCGGAATGCGTGCACGAACGCGCCAGCCGAGGCCAGCCCGTTCGGAAGCGGTTCTTTAACCGCTCTCTGCCTGCTTGCCAAGAGCAAAATTCACACCAGTTCCAATCCGTTGCCGGCCGGGCTTGACCCGGCCTGACAAGGGCCGATTCAGGCCGATTTGACCCCATAGGGTAGCGGCTTGCCCTCGAAAAACGCGCTCAGGTTCGCCAGCACGCAGTTCTGCATGGCGACGTGCGATTCGAGGGTGTGGCCGCCGATATGCGGGGCGAACACCACATTGGGGAGCGCCGTCAGGGCGTCGGGGGCGTGCGGTTCCTTCTCGAAGACGTCG
This sequence comes from Bradyrhizobium sp. OK095, assembly GCF_900109945.1. Taxonomy (GTDB): domain Bacteria; phylum Pseudomonadota; class Alphaproteobacteria; order Rhizobiales; family Xanthobacteraceae; genus Bradyrhizobium. The sequence goes on along the minus strand of NZ_FOBX01000021.1, from coordinate 15,082 downwards.
AGGCCGGCGCCGGCGATGGTCTTGTCGGTGAGCGCCGCGACCAGTGCCTTCTCGTCGATCACCGAGCCCCGCGAAATATTGACGACGTAGCCGTCCGCGCCGAGCCGCCTCAGGATATCGGCATTGACCATATGCTGGGTCTCGGCCCCGGCCCGGACCGCGATCATCAGCACGCTGCACCAGTCGGCCAGCGCCTCCAGCGTCGGGAAATATTGATAGGGCAAATCGTACTTGCTGCGGCTGAAGTAACCGACCTCGCTCTCAAAGGCGGCGCAGCGTGCGGCGATCTTGCGGCCGATCTCGCCCATGCCGTAGACGCCGATACGGCGGCCGGGCATGCCGGCCTGGGGCCGCATCATTGGCGACTGCTTTGAGGCCGCCCAATCGCCGCTGCGGACATATTGGTCGGCGACCAGGATCCGCCTTGTCGTCGCCAGCATCAGGGTCATCGCGATATCGGCGACCGAGGCGGCATTGGCACCCGGGCTGTGGCCGACCGCGACGTTACGTGCGGCCGCCGCCTTCAGGTCGACGCCGTCATAGCCGGTGCCGTAGCAGACGATCGCCTCGAGCCTCGGAAACAGGTCCATCGCCTCCGCGCTGAACGGCGTGCCGCCTGCGGTCAGCACCGCGCGGATGCCGCCGAGTTCATCGGACGAAAACACCTCACGCGCGGGCTTGCCACCGGTGTCGAGCAGCTCGAACCGCTCGGCGAAGCGCGCCATCATCGTCTTGGGAAAGCGCGAATAGATCAGGACCTTGTCAGTCATTGTTCTTGTTTCCGGTAAACGCTGCCACAAACGACGAGGGGCGGAATCGGTTGCCCGATTCCGCCCCTCGCCTCATGCAATTTTCGAACCTCAGCCGAGAATGGTGCCCGGCTCGACCTTCACGCCGGGGCCCATCGACGAGGACACCGCAACGCGCTGGATGTAGGTGCCCTTGGAACCGGCCGGCTTTGCCTTCGAGACAGCATCGGCCAGAGCCTTGATGTTCTCGACCAGCTTCTCCTCGGAGAACGAGGCCTTGCCGACGCCGGCCTGCAGGATGCCGGCCTTCTCGACGCGGAACTCGACCGAGCCGCCCTTGGCACCCTTCACCGCACCGGTGACGTCCATGGTCACGGTGCCGATCTTCGGGTTCGGCATCAGGCCGCGCGGGCCGAGCACCTTACCGAGGCGGCCGACCAGCGGCATCATGTCGGGGGTCGCAATACAACGATCGAAATCGATCGTGCCGTTCTGCACCTTCTCGACCAGGTCTTCAGCGCCGACGACGTCAGCACCTGCAGCCTTGGCCTCATCGGCCTTGGCACCGCGGGCGAACACGCCGACGCGGAGCGTACGGCCAGTGCCGTTCGGCAGGGTCACGACGCCGCGGACCATCTGGTCGGCGTGACGCGGATCGACGCCGAGATTGATCGCGACCTCGATGGTCTCGTCGAACTTCGCTTTCGCGCGTTCCTTGACCATCTTGATGGCGTCCGCGAGCGGGTAAAGCTTTTCGCGATCAACACCTTCGCGGGCTTTGTTCAAACGCTTTCCGATTGCCATGAGCCCTTACCCCGCCACTTCCAGACCCATCGAACGGGCAGAGCCCTCGACCATCTTCATGGCCGATTCGATGGTATCGCAATTCAGGTCCTTCATCTTCTTCTCGGCGATCTCGCGCACCTGCGCCTTGGTCACCGCGCCGGCCTTGTCACGGCCCGGAGCTTTCGAACCGGACTGAATCTTGGCGGCCTGCTTGAGGAAGAAGGACATCGGGGGCGTCTTCATCTCGAACGTGAACGAACGATCGGCGTAGATCGTGATCACGACGGGAATCGGGGTGTTTTTCTCTTCCTTCTGGGTCTGGGCGTTGAACGCCTTGCAGAACTCCATGATGTTGAGACCGCGCTGACCAAGCGCGGGACCGATCGGGGGCGAAGGATTCGCCGCACCGGCCGGGACCTGAAGCTTCAGGTATCCGGTCACTTTCTTTGCCATGTATCACTCCTGTTGTGCCGGCAAGGCCGGCGGTTTCAGGTTCGTGGTCTGGGTCGGATGCGGCTGGCAACCGCCCTCTCCCTCCCACGGCCTCTTCTCACGTGAGACCGAAGTCTCACGCGCTACCCGATCAGACCTTCTCGACCTGACCGAATTCCAGTTCGACCGGCGTTGCGCGGCCGAAGATCGACACAGCGACCTTCACGCGCGAGCGCGCCTCGTCGATTTCCTCGACCACACCCGAGAACGAGGCGAACGGGCCATCGGCCACGCGCACGTTCTCGCCGATCTCGAACGACACCGACGCCTTCGGCCGCTCCACGCCTTCCTGCACCTGGTGCAGGATGCGCATGGCCTCGGATTCCGAGATCGGCATCGGCTTGTTCTCGGCGCCGAGGAAGCCCGTGACCTTCGGCGTATTCTTGATCAGATGAAACGCCTCGTCGGTCAGCTTCATCTTCACCAGCACGTAGCCCGGGAAGAACTTGCGCTCGGCGTCGATCTTGCGGCCGCGGCGCACTTCCGTAACCTTCTCGGTCGGAACCAGCACCAGCTCGAACAGCTCCTCGAGCCCTCGCTGCTTGGCCTGCTCGCGGATCGATTCGGCGACCTTCTTCTCGAAGTTCGAATAGGCGTGGACGATGTACCAGCGCTTGTCGGACAGTTGAGCGGTTGCGGTAGCCATCAGTGAATGCCCAGAAGGAAGGTGATGAGGACGCGGATGATCTGGTCGGCGGCGAAGAAGAAGACCGAAGCCACGGCGACCATCACGAACACCATGATCGTGGTGATGGTGGTCTCACGACGGGTCGGCCAGGTGACCTTGGCGGTCTCCGAGCGCACTTCCTGCAAGAACTTGAACGGGCTGACTGCCATCGTTTGAATGTCCAACGTCCGTCGCCGGACGCGAATGAATTTCAGGGACCCGAACAGCCGCCGTTGGCCCAACCCTCTGTCTCGAAGGATGAGCCGGAAACCGGGCTCGATTGTTCGGGGATTTCAAAGCCGCGCCGGAGATCCGCGTTTAACGGGCCGGCTGCGAGTGTCGGCTATCTACTGCGGATGGGGCCAAAGGTCAAGGTGTGGCCAGGCCGGGATGCCCGCGGCCGCGGCCTGCGGACCTGATCCGGATCAAGGGCTTACCCGGCCCGCATGATCCATGCCCGGGGCCTTTCGGCCCCGCGCTGTCCTGCCTGTCGATCCTGATTGTCTGGGATTAGCTGGCAGGAGTGGCAGGGCTCGAACCTGCGACCCCCGGTTTTGGAGACCGGTGCTCTACCAATTGAGCTACACTCCTACGGACCCTGCGTCGCCTTAGGATCAGGGCCGCTTTCAAGCACAGGGGACGGCTGGATTGCAAGGGTGAAGCGCGCTGGCCTCGCTTGTTTGTGCCGAGCCTTCTGGGCCACTCTCCGTTCCCGATAATCAAGAACAACCGGGAGTGACCATGACTGCGAACGCCGCCCCTCGGCCCACGACCACGCCGAATACCCCGCCTCTGCCCGAGGCCAAGCCGGAAACGCTCGGCCTGTCGCGCCCTCGCCTGGAGGCGATGTCGGATGCGTTCAAGCGCGAGATCGACAAGGGAACCATTCCCGGCGTAACCGTGCTGGTGGCCCGGCGCGGCCAGGTCGGCTGGTTCGAGGCGCTCGGCAAGCAGAGCCCGGCCGGGTCCACGCCGATGGCGCTTGATTCGATCTTCCGGATCTTCTCGATGACCAAGCCGATCGTGTCGGTCGGCATCATGGCGCTGGTTGAGGACGGCCACCTGCTCCTGGCCGATCCCGTCGCCAAGTTCATCCCGGAGTTCGCCGACCAGAAGGTCGGCGTGGTCAGCGGCGGCAGACTAGAACTGGTTCCGCCCAGGCGGCCGATGACGGTGCAGGACCTGCTCCGCCACACCTCGGGCCTGACCTACGAGCACCAAGGCGATGGCCCCGTGCACAAGCTCTATCAGGACTCCCGCGTCCGCAGCCGCAAGATCACCAATGCCGAGCACGCCGCGCTGGTGGCGAGCTTCCCCCTCGTCTGCCATCCCGGTGACGAGTTCAACTACAGCCGCTCCACCGACATCCTCGGCCGCATCATCGAAGTCGTCAGCGGCAAATCGCTCGGCACGTTCCTCGCCGAACGAATCCTCGCGCCACTTCAGATGACCGAAACCGCTTTCTCGACATCCGAGGCCAATGCCAACAGGCTCGCCCAGCCGTTCGAAGCCGATCCATGGACCGGCGACAAGGTCGCGCTCTTCAACATGCTCGAGCAGCCGGTCATGGAGTCCGGCGGCGGCGGTCTCGTTTCCACGACGATGGACTACGCCCGCTTCGCGCTGATGCTCCGCAATGGCGGCACGCTTGACGGCAACAGGATCATCGGCCGCAAGACGCTGGAGCTGATGGCCTCTGACCATCTCGGCCCGCACGTCGTGACCAACGGCACGCTGCTGTCGCCCGGCCACGGCTTTGGTCTCGGCTTCGCCGTCCGCCGCGAGGCCGGCATCGCGCCGTTCCCCGGCAGCGTCGGCCAGTATTTCTGGAGCGGTATCGCCGGGACGTTCTTCTGGATCGATCCGAAGGAGGATCTGTTCACGATGTTCATGAGCCAGGGCCCGGGCCAGCGCGATTTTACGCGGACGCTGGTGCGGGATCTGGTTTACGCGGCGGTGGATTAGCCTTTCAAGCACGCGCCAACAAGGCAGGCTCCGCGACAGACGGCTCGGAGCCATCTTGGCCTTGTGCCATGGAGACGACGATTTGCGCCGCCTCTCGCAGCGAGGTGGCAAACAGATCGGCCTTCGCCGTCTCACGCAGCTCGTCGATGTTGGCGACGCCCTCCGCCCAGCATCCGACCATGATGGACGCATGCGGCAGCTTGCGGCGAAGCCGGCGCACCGCGTAGCGCAAATGCGCCGGGCTCGTGATGCCGACATAGCCGAGACAAACCAACGCCACGCCTGACGTCTCGAGGCGGAAGATGTTGGCGGTGGACAAGGCCTCCGGTCCTTCGACTCGGCTGCCGACGCCATGCGCGCGGCACAGTTGCGCGAGCATGATGGCACCGGCTTCGTCGAGCAGGGTTCGGCCTCCAATGCAGAGCACAGCATTTTCGCCGCGAAATTGCTCTGCAAGGGCCGCCGCATCGAGCACAGGTATATCCGGCCGGTCACTGGCGGGCGCAACGGCTTCCACCGCATCGACCGCCTCAGCGTCCACGGTCCGCTCGGTTCCAACAGGACGGCCATCGTCCTGGTCTGAGAGATCGTCGACAAATTCGACCACGGTATCGCGGATCCGCGCGAGCCGCGTCCGGTCCAGGGCCGCGCGGTCGAAGTCCGACTGGGCAAGTTGCATGCCCTTGAGCGCGACTTCATCGTAATAGGCCGCGAGCGACCTCTCCTTGAGAAATTGCTCGGCCTTCTCGGCGGCTTCGGTCGGATCGCCCGCCAGCATGCGCTGATAGAAAATCTCCGGAGGCGACAGTGCCGGGCGATCGCCGAACATGACGTCCAGAAAGGACAGCCTTTCCACGTGCCGGCCCAGCACGACCAGACACACGGTGAGGGGCGTTGCGAGCACCAGCCCGATCGGTCCCCACAGCGCCGTCCAGAACGTCGCCGAGACGACGACGGCCACGGGCGAAAGGCCGGTGGTGCGGCCGTACAACAGGGGTTCGACCACTTGGCCGACCAGCGGTTCGATGACGAAGAACAGCGCCGCTGTCCAGGCCAGCATCCACCAGCCCGGATCGACCGCCACCGCGAGCGCAAGCGGAAATGCAGCCGCGATGATCGAGCCTATATAGGGCACAAAGCGCAGCACGGCCGCGAGAATGCCCCACAGTGCCGCGCTGGGAATCCCGATCAGCCACAGGCCGGTGCCGATCATCACGCCGAAGCCTGTATTGAGCATGAGCTGATTGAGGAAAAGCCGGCTCAGGCGCGCCGCGGCGTCGTCCAGCGCCGCAGTGGTCCGTTGCAGATCGTGGGAGCCGGCCAGCCTGATCAGACGGTTTCGGAGATCCTCGCGCTGAATCAGGATGAAGATCACAAAGATGACGATGATGCCTGTCGTTGCCAGCGGCGACACCAGGGGTGCGATCAGCGAGCGCAGGCTCTCCAGCGCGCCAGGATCTGGCTGCAAGACCTCCACCGCGACCGGCTTGACGCCGGGGGTCGGAGTGCCGGAGGTCAGCGGATTGGCCGGCGCGACCGACTTGGGCTTGTCCAGCTCCTTGCCAAGGTCCTGAAGCATCCCGGCAGCACGCTCCAACGTGGAGCTGCCGCCCGCGACGCCGCGAACCGACTGGATCTTCGACAAGATCGTGACCTGGTATTTTGGCAGATCTCCGGCCAGGCCGTTGAGCTGGGTCGCGATCACGCTTCCCAGGGCGAAAATGATGGCGAAGGCGAACAGCACAACCCCGACCACGGCGAGCGCGCGCGGGGCGTGAAGACGTTGCATCAACCTGACGGGAGCGGCCAGAACAAAGCTCAGCAGGATGGCGAGTGCGACCGGAACGAAGATTTCCCGACCCAGATAGAGAGCCGAGACGATGATGATCCCTAGGATCGCGGCGCCCACCGCGAAAACCATTGCGGAGACGTCGTCGGAAGATTGCGGCTTGATTACCGTGGGGATCATCTGTCTAGCTGTGGCCGTCGCCTGCCGCCACGATCAGGGGCGAATGCGCGGGCTAACGGGCCGGAAACCGGTTGGTTCCCGCCGCACCGGCTCGCCAACCGTCCCCTCCTGCGTGATCGCCTCAGCTAATCGTCGCGCCGCCGTCGATCACCATGGTCTGGCCGGTCATGAAGTCGCCGGCTGCGGAGCCCAGGAACACCGCTGCGCCCGCGATCTCGTCGGGGGTGCCGATGCGGAGCAGCGGCGAGCGCGCGGTCGAAGCTTTCAAATTCTCAGGATTGTCCCACAGCGCTTTGGCAAAATCGGTCTTGATCAGGCCCGGCGCAATGCAGTTCACGCGGATGTTGTGCTTGCCGTATTCGCAAGCGAGGTTGCGCGCGAGCTGCATGTCGGCGGCCTTGGAGATCGCGTAGGCGCCGAGGATGGTCGAGCCCTTGAGGCCGCCGATCGAGGAGACGATGATCACCGAGCCGTCCTTGCGCTCGATCATCTGCGGCACCACCATCGAGATCAGCCAGTTGTTGGCGACGATGTTGTTGTCAAGAATTTTTCTGAACTGGTCGTCGGAGATGCCGGCGAGCGGACCGTAATACGGGTTCGACGCGGCGTTACACACCAGCACGTCGATCCTGCCGAAGGCGCGGTTGCTCTCGTCGATGAGGTTTTGCAGATTTTCCTTCGAGGAGATGTTGGCGGCAATCGCGACCGCCGTGCCGTTGCCGAACCTGTCGTTGATGCCCTTGGCCACCTGCTCGCAGACATCGGCCTTGCGCGAGGAGATCACGACCTTGGCGCCGTGCTCGGCCATGCGCTCGGCGATCGCAAGTCCGATGCCGCGCGTCGATCCCGTGATGACGGCGACTTTCCCCTTCATGTCGAACAAGGTCATGTTTCTCTCCCAGAGTATGATTTGATTGGCCCGAAGCTTACGTCGCGTCCGCGCGAGCGGACAACAGCTTCAGGCGAGCTTCTTGACTTCCGGTCCCGCGGGCTGATGCATCTCCGCATGCGCGTCATCTGCGATCCACGGCTGCTGGTTCACCATCGGCAGCCGCCAGACGCTGCGTTCAGGACTCGCAAAATAGTCGAGCCGCGTGATCGAGCAATTGTCGATATCGAACGACAGCGCCTTCTCCACCTGGCCATCGAGCGCGAGCCCAAGCGCGGCCTTGATGGTGCCGCCATGGGCAACCGCGATCACATCCCGGCCGGCCGCATCGCTGTTGATGCGCTCGATGGTGCGGCGCGCGCGGTTATAGAGATCCATAAAGCTTTCGCCGCCGGGCGCAGGCTCGTTGATGTCGGCGAACCAGCTCGAACCGACAGGACGGCTCGCGATGAACGCGGCGCGATTCATGCCCTGCCATGTCCCGAGATTTTGCTCGGCGAGGTCCGCTTCCCATGGCATCGACGCGGGCTTCGGGTAGCCGGCTGCCCAGATCGCTTCCGCGGTCTGGTGCGTGCGCATCAGATTGCTCGAATACCAGACCGCGTTGCGTGGCAGCACCTTGGCAACAGCGTTGAACACGTAGGTGTCGCTGGTGTCGCAGGCGAGATCGCTCTGCCCGTAGATGTTGCCGCCGTCGTTGCGCACCGGCGCATGACGGACCCACCACCACCGTGTCGTGACCACATTCGGCTTGTCTGCGGTTGCCATTGAAGCCCTTCCATCCCGTGTGATGTCGCTGTACGTCAGGTGTGAACGTGTCTCAAGACACTTTACTGTTTCAAATTCTGTTTGAAATTCCGTCGCGCGGCAAGCGCCGCGTGTGAGCCAAAGGGAGAAACGCATGGGCCGTCTGCAAGGCAAATCCGTCATCATCACCGGCGCCGGCAGCGGCATCGGTCGCGCGGCGGCACTCCTGTTCACGAGGGAAGGCGCCAAACTGATCGCGGTCGATCGCACCGAGGCCGTGAAGGAGACCGTCGACGAGGTAAAGAAGGCCGGCGGTGTCGCGGAAGCCATGATGGCGGATGCGGGCTCCGAGAACGACGTGATGGCCGTCATCGACAGGGCGGTGAAGACGCATGGCCGGCTCGATGTGATCTGGGCCAATGCCGGCGTTTCCGGCGGACTCGTCCCGCTCGGCGAGCAGACCGTGGAACAGTGGCAAGAGGTGTTGCGCGTCAATCTGATCGGGCCGTTCCTCGCGGTGAAGCACGCGATGCCGCACATGGCGAAGCAGCAGTCCGGCGCAATCGTGCTGACCGCGTCCGTCGCGGGCCTCAAGGCCGGTGCCAGCGGTCATCCTTATGCCGCGAGCAAGGCCGGTGTGATCTCGCTGGTGCAGACCACGGCGTACTCGCTCACCGGCACCGGCGTTCGCATCAACGCGGTATGCCCGGGCCTGATCGAGACCGGCATGACCAAGCCGATCTTCGATCGTGCCAAGGAGCGCGGCACCCAAGACAAGATCGGTCAGCTCAATCCGCTGAAGCGCCCCGGCCAGCCGCACGAGCTCGCCGCGATGGGATTGTTTTTGGCGAGCGACGAAGCGTCGTATGTGAATGGTCAGGCATTCCCGGTGGATGGCGGGCTGACGGCGTCGATGCCGTATGCGGGGAAGCCGGTTTAGCACAGCTCTCGTGTCCCGGACGCGCTGCAACGCTCTTGGCGTTGCTGCGCAGAGCCGGGACCCAGAGAAGCCACCGCACTCGCTACTACATGGGCCCCGGCTCTGCAGCGCACCGTCGAAGAGACGCTGCGCTGCGTCCGGGGCACGAGACCTGTGTTCAAGATTAGACACACCTTCTCATCCTCGCGGCTCATTTCGCCCGAGCTTTGCTTCGTCGTCTCACCCTCAATTGAAAGAGGGCGCAGGGAAGACCGGGTGCCGGCCGGGCACCCACGGTCCACTGTGCGGAAGGTGGCAACAAGAATTTGCACAGCGGCATACAGGTGAAGCCTAACAACCGGCCTTCCCTGCGCAATGGTTTTACGGCTTATGTCGTGCTCTCCCCGGGGAGCGATGCACTATTGCCCCCGTCGCCTTGCGGATGGCTGATGCGCGTGCCCGGTCGGGCCGCCACATCACCGCAACACTTGACGCACAGACCCCGGGCGTCAGGACCACACGATTTTGCCGTACGCCGATCACACCGGTCGTGCGCGCGACGCGCATCGCTCACGGTTGCCCGCCCTGCGAAAGCCTTCGCGCCGATGTCATCAGCGTCCACCGCCGCCCGGCCCGCGTTCGTGACGATCGCGATACGCCCCTCTTCCTTGGGCCGGGTTGCGGCGATGCATACGCCGTTTCCGAATTTCGGTAAAGTGGAATATTTTTGCGAGCGGGCATTGACCGGCAGCTTGGGTGTTTTGCCCGTCGGGCAACACAAGGTCTCGTAGCCCGGATGGAGCGAAGCGTAATCCGGGATTCTATCCGCGCAGACACAGCGGCCCCGGATTGCGCTTCGCTCCATCCGGCTACGGGGCTGAGTTGATTTGCCCGATCGGCCGCCACATTGGTATGGTTCGTGCAAGCACATCAGCCTCAATCTTCCTCCGACAAGAAATGACAATGCCGAACCCGATTTTCCCGAGCTCACGCCCCGATCGCATTCGCCACCTCCTCACCGACCTCGTCGGTTTCGACACGATCAGCGATCGCACCAACCTGCCCCTGATCGCCCACATCGAGAGCTATCTCGCTTTCCTCGGCGTCAAGGGCGAGCGCATCACCGATGAGACCGGTCAGAAGGCCTCGCTGTGGGTCACGATCGGGCCGGAGGATCGCCCCGGTCTCGTGCTGTCGGGCCATACCGACGTGGTGCCTGTCATCGGCCAGGACTGGAGCCACGATCCGTTCAAGCTGATCGAGCGCGACGGCAAGCTTTACGGCCGCGGCACCACCGACATGAAGGGCTTTGTCGCGGTGTGCCTCGCCATGGTGCCGGAGATGCTGGAGGCGAAGCTGACAACGCCGATCCATCTGGCGATCTCCTATGACGAGGAGATCGGCTGCGTCGGCGTGCGGCCGATGCTCGGCGAGGTCGCGAAGAAGAAAGTGAAGCCGCTCGGCGCCTTCATCGGCGAGCCGACCGAGATGAAGGTCATCATCGGCCACAAGGGCAAGCACGGCGTGCGCGCGACGTTCCGCGGCCTCGCCCGCCACTCCTCGATCGCACCCGACGGCGTCAATGCGATCGAATATGCGGCCGAACTGATCGTCGAGATCCGTCGCCGCGCGGTGAAGCTCGCAGGCCAGGCCGAGCGCGGCAGTCTCTACGACGTTCCGCACTCGACGCTGCTGACCAGCATCGTGCATGGCGGCGCTGCACTCAACATCGTGCCTGATACCTGCACGGTGGATTTCGAATGCCGCGGCATCGGCATCACCGAGTCCAGGGAGGTGACGGATGCGATCGTCGCCTGGGCGAAGGCCGAGCTTGAGCCGGCGATGAAGGCGAGACATCCGCAGTGCGGCATCGATTTCGAGGAGATCCTCGACTATCCCGCGCTCGACACGGCGGCCGATGCGGCCATCGTCACGCTCGCCAAGAGCCTTGCGGGACGCAACGACCACGCCAAGGTCGCCTTCGGCACCGAAGCGAGTTTGTTTGCCAGCATCGCCGATATCCCCTCGGTGGTGATCGGCCCCGGCTCGATCGCGCAGGCGCATACGCCGGATGAATTCGTGGAAATGGCGGAGCTGGAGAAGTGTGCGGGGTTTGTGGCGAAGCTGATCGCGCATTGTGTGAAGGGGTAGCCGGAGAGCGGCGCAGCCAAGTGACTGGGTCCCGGCTCTGCGCAGCAGCGTTGCACGCTGCAGCGCGTCCGGGACACGAGAGTGGCGAGTTGATATTAAACCGCGCCCGCCTTCTGCGCGTATTCCCATGACGCCTTCGACAGCGGCACGGTGCGCTTGGCTGACTCCAGCGCCTTGGCATTCGCGGCGGTGCCGTCGCGGACGCGGCCGGCGATGCCTTGGGTGATGCCGGCGAGGCGGAACAGATTGTATGAGAAGTACCAGTTCAGATCAGGCACCGTCATCTTGGTGACGTTGCAATAGATCTGGGCTGCTTCCTCCACGCTCGGAATGTTGAGCGCCTTGAGGTCGGCGCCGTCCAGGCCCGGCATCACCCACTGCATCAGCAGATAGGTGAAGTCGGCCATGGGATCGCCGAGCGTCGACAGCTCCCAGTCGAGCACCGCCTGCACGCGCGGTTCCGTCGCGTGGAAAATCATGTTGTCGAGGCGGTAGTCGCCGTGCACGATCGAGACCCGCGCCTGCTCCGGCACGGTCTTCACCAGCCATTCGGCGACTTTCTCGAACTCCGGAATGTGCTGGGTCTCGGACGCGCGATACTGCTTGGTCCAGCGGTCGATCTGCCGCGCAAAATAATTGCCGGGCTTGCCGAAATCGCCGAGGCCGATCGCCGTGGGATCGAACATGTGCAGCTTGGCCAGCGTCTCGATCTTGCTGGTGAAGATTTTCCGGCGATCCTCCGGCGTCTGGCTCGGCAGCGTCGGATCCCAGAACACCCGGCCATCTTCCATCGACATGATGTAGAAGGCCGAACCGATGATGCTGTCGTCCTGGCACAGCGCATAGGCGCGCGCGACCGGAAAACCCTGCTTTCCAAGGGCTGCGATGACGCGGTATTCGCGATCGACCGCATGCGCCGACGGCAGCAATTTGCCGAACGGTTTTCTGCGCATCACGTAAGAGCGCTTCGGCGTGTCCAGGCGATAGGTCGGATTGGACTGGCCGCCCTTGAACTGGAGGATGACCAGCGGGCCCTCATAGCCTTCGACATTGTCGCGCAGCCAGGCCTCGAGCCGCATCTCGTCGATGCGATGACGCTCCTCGACCGGCTTGGTGCCCGAGAACTCTTCGTCTTTCCTGACGCCGTCAGCCACGGTGACGCTCCCTCTTCAGTCCGAACATGATCCTAATCGGTAACTGCTCTTGCACTTGCGTCAAGCGGTCATCCGATCACGGATCATGCCCTGTCGTTTCTTAAGTCGGGAGCGCGATCCTGCCCTCCCGCTTAATGCTTGGGAGAATTGGCATACTTCCGAACTTCGAGCCTTGCAATGGCGCGATTGTGCACCTCGTCCGGACCGTCGGCGAGACGCAGCGTGCGGATGTGGGCGTAGTCCTTGGCAAGGCCCGCTTCGTCCGAGACACCGGCGCCACCGAACGACTGGATCGCCTCGTCGATGATCTTCAGCGCCATGTTGGGCGCTGCGACCTTGATCATGGCGATCTCGGCCTGCGCGGTCTTGTTGCCGACCTTGTCCATCATGTCGGCGGCTTTCAGGCACAGCAGCCGCGTCATCTCGATGTTGGTGCGGGCATCGCCGATGCGCTGCTCCCACACAGAGTGCTCGACGATCTTCTTGCCGAACGCAGAGCGCGAGGTCAGCCGCTTCACCATCTTCTCCAGGGCTTCCTCGGCCTTGCCGATGGTGCGCATGCAGTGATGGATCCGGCCCGGACCGAGACGGCCCTGCGCGATCTCGAAGCCGCGGCCCTCACCGAGCAGGATGTTCTCCTTGGGCACCCGCACGTTGTCGAGCAGCACCTGGGCGTGGCCATGCGGCGCGTCGTCGTAGCCGAACACCGGGAGCATCTTCTCGACCTTGATGCCGGGAGTGTTGAGCGGAACCAGAATCTGCGACTGCTGCTGGTGCTTGGCCGCGTTGAAATCCGTCTTGCCCATCAGGATCGCGATCTTGCAACGGGGATCGCCGACGCCTGATGACCACCATTTGCGGCCGTTGATGACGTAGTGATCGCCGTCCTTCTTGATGCTGGTCTCGATGTTGGTCGCATCCGACGAAGCCACCGCCGGCTCCGTCATCAGGAAGGCCGAGCGGATCTCGCCGTCCATCAGCGGGCGCAGCCATTTACGCTTCTGCTCCTTGGAGCCGTAGCGCATGAACACTTCCATGTTGCCGGTGTCGGGAGCCGAACAGTTGAACACTTCCGAGGCCCAGGTGACGCGGCCCATCTCTTCCGACAACAGCGCGTATTCGAGATTGCTCAATCCCGCGCCGCGGAATTCGTCGTCCTCATGCTGGTTCGGCGGCATGAACATGTTCCAAAGGCCTTCGGCCTTCGCAATCTTCTTGAGGTCCTCGAGCACAGGAATGACCTTCCAGCGCTCGCCGGTGCGATCCTGCTCGTCATAAACGGGCACCGCCGGACGCACGTGCTTGGCCATGAAGGACTGCACGCGGTCGAGCCATTCCTTCTGCTTGGGGGACAGATCGAAATCCATGGGACGCTCCTCGGTTTCTCTTTGCGAAACTGTTTTGCGCCGGACTGTCCTCCCGCCGCGCACGGCCCGCAAGCGCGAATGCATGCGCTTTGCGAGCTTCGGAACCGGATCGCGCGTTTGCGAACGAGTCTCGATTGCGGATTGACTTTCTCCGGCCTTCAAACGATAGTTTCATACAAGTGTTTGAATTGCAACTCCCTCCGCCTGAAGCATGATCCGGAAAAGTGCGAAGCGGTTTTCCGAAAAGATTATGCGCAAACAACAACCTAAAGCGCGATGACGATTCATCCCAATCTCATCGCGCTTTAGAGGGCATCCATGGCCAGCGATCATACAAGGTCTGCCATTCTCGCCGCCGCCGAACGGCTCTATGCCGATCGCGGCTTTGGCGACGTGACGCTGCGCGACATCGTCGCGGCGGCCAATGTCAACCTGGCCGCGGTGAACTATCATTTCGGCTCGAAGGACGAGCTGATCGCGGAATTATTTGTCACCCGCTCGATCGCGACCAACCGCGAGCGCTTGCGCGAGTTGAAGGCGGCGGAAGAGCAAGGCGGCGGCCGCGCGCCGATCGAGGTGATCCTGCACGCACTGGTCGGCCCGACCTTGCGCGGTTGCTTGGGACCTGAGAACCAGCGCTCCACCGCGGCGCGCTTCATGATCCGCGCCTCGATCGAGTCCGTGCCGCCGATCCGCCGCATCAAGAACCGCGAGATCGACCATCTGCGCAAATTCGCCGGCGCCATGCGGCGCGCCCTGCCCGATCGCAGCGACGTCGATATCTATTGGGGCCTCAATTTCGCGCTCGCGATGGCGCACCACACCATCCGCGAAAGCGAGCGGCTGACAAAGCTGTCGGAAGGCAAATGCGATCTCGATGACGTCGAAGACGTGGTCGCGCGCGTGGTCGGTGTCGCGACGATGGCGCTGACGGCGGGAAAGGTCGAGGCCAAGGCGCCGGCGAAGATGGCGGCGCGTTAGCGCAAGACGCGCCACGCCGACGGTGCGCTCCCTCGCCCCGTTCTTACGGGGAGAGGGTTGGGGTGAGGGGCCTCTCTCCGCACGTGAGATCGTCGAGAGACATGTACCCCCTCACCCGGATCGCAAGAGCGATCCGACCTCTCCCCGCAAGCGCAGGGCTGTCCGGGGAAACTCAGCCGTAGCAGAACTCGATCTGGCCGGGGATTTTGCAGGATTGGCGGCGGCTGGGGTTGATGGGCGGGGGCT
>NZ_FOBX01000019.1 GCF_900109945.1 Bradyrhizobium sp. OK095 | reverse complement strand
CCGAACTCGTCGGCCAGCTTCTGTTCACCCGCCGAGCCCTTGCCACGATCGACAAGCCCCCGCCCATCAACCCCAGCCGCCGCCAATCCTGCAAACTCCCCGGCCAGATCGAGTTCTGCTATGGCTGAGTTTCCCCGGACAGCCCTGCCCGCAAGGGGGGAGGGAATGAGAGAGCGGTGCCTCCCTCACGAAGTGAAGCTACGCACATCCAAGGGGCGCATCGACTACGCCTCGCCATCCCGCCACCCGATCTTCTCCTTCAAGAACTGAAAGCCGATCACCTCGAAACCGGCGCGCTCCTTGTTGTCCTTGCCGTAGCCGTGGCCGCCGGCTTCCGGCTCGTAGAACCAGGCCTCATAGCCCATCGCCTGGAGCTTTGCCGCCATCTTGCGCGCGTGGCCGGGATGCACGCGGTCGTCGCGCCGCGTGGTGGCGATCAGGATCGGCGGATAGGCCTGACCGGCTTTGACATTGTGGTAGGCGGAGTAGGTCCTCAGCCACTCCCACTCCTCTGGCTTATCAGGGTCGCCGTATTCCGCGATCCAGCTCGCGCCCGCCAGTAGCTTTGTGTAGCGGCGCATGTCGATCAGCGGGATGGTGCAGAACAGCGCGCCGAAACGTTCGGGATAGCGCACCAGCATGTTGGTGATGAGGATGCCGCCGTTCGATCCGCCCTGGGCGGCGATGCGCTTTGCATTGGTCACGCCGCGGCGCACGAGATCGGCGGCCACGGCCGCGAAATCGTCATGCGAGAGTTTCTTGCCGGCGAGCCGGCCGGCGTCGTGCCAGCGCGTACCGAACTCGCCGCCGCCGCGTAAATTCGCCTGCACCATGGTGCCGCCGCGCTCCAGCCACAACTTGCCAAGCGAGGAGTTGTAGTACGGCTTCACGGAATGGGCGAAGCCGCCATAGGCGCTCATATAAACCGGCGCATCGCCGGTCTCCTTGGCGGGGCCGGTCTGCACATAGGGAATGCGCTCGCCGTCGATCGAGATCGCTTCGTGCTGGGTCACCACGAGGCCGTCGGCAGTGAAAATCTTCGGCGCCTGCTTCAGCACGGTCGGACTTGCGACGCCGCGCGCGATCAGCAGCATCGATGGTGGCGTGAGCGGATCCTGCACATTGGCGATTAAATCGCCATTGCTTTCGGACGGATGGCGATCAAGCGGCCAGATGTCGACGACGCCGATGTCGGGAAGGTCGCCAAGTGCCTCGCGGCTCCAGCCGTTGGCGGATGGCGTGCAGACATCGAAACGCGGCCTGAGTTCGTCGAGGATTGACAGCACCAGTCTGCCCGCCGCCCAGAAGAAGCCTTGGACTGCCCGGCGAGGCGCCGGCTCGAACAGCACTGTGAACTCGCGGCTGCCTGCGAGAAAGGCCGGGAGCGACATGCCGAGCACGGCATCCGCCTTGTACGTTTGTCCGGCCACGGACCAATCCGCGCGCGGCTTGATCGCGAGCCAGTCACCATGGGCCTGCAGCTCAATGTTGGTGGGGAGGTCTATCTTTGAGGTGGGGCCGCTCTCGTCTCCGATCGAGACGCTGTAGTTGAAGAAATCCAGCATGCGGCCGAACCAGATTGTTCGATTGGGCGTCATGCGATCGATATGGCCATACGCTGCCATGTCGTTCGCCGACGCTTCGTACAGCACCGTCGCTTGTTCGACCGATTGGCCGCGCCGCCACAGGCGAACCGTCCGTGCATAGCCTGATGTCGTCGCCATGCCCTCGCCGTGGGCGCTCGACAGCAGCAGCGTGTCGGCATCAAGCCAGTCGGCGCCGCCCTTGGCTTCCGGCAGCGCAAAGCCGTCGGCAACGAAGCTCTTCGTAGCGAGATCGAACTCGCGCAAGGTGACGGCATCGCTGCCGCCGCGCGACAGGCTCAAAATCGCCCGCGCGCTTCCCGGCATCGTGCCGATCCCACTGAGCAGCCAGTCCTCGCCTTCGCTCGCGGCAAGCTGATCGATATCCAGCATGGTCTCCCACGCCGGATTGGGTTTTCGAAATTCCGCCAGCGTGGTCCGCCGCCACAGGCCGCGCGGATTGGTGGCATCCTTCCAGAGGTTGTGGAGATCGTTGCCGCGCCGGCTGACATAGGGGATGTTGTCGGGACGATCGTAGATCGCCGCGAGGATATCGCGATCGCGCGCGAAGGCCGCTCCGCCGAACGCAGCTAGCGTCAGTTGATTCTGCCGCTCGACGAAATCGAGCGCCTGCGCGCCTTCGATCTCCTCCAGCCAGAGCCAGGGATCGTCGTCGGGAGCGCTGAGCGTAGGCCTGTCGTCGACGGACATGAACGAAACTCCTGATGACCGAAGCGCTTGGAGAACGCGGCGGATAGGATTTGATCGAACGCAAGCCGTCAAGGGTGCGCCCCGGTATCATCGGCCCGATTGCGTCAGAGGCATGGCCTGCGCCCGTTTGCGCCGGTTGCTCGCCCTCCCGCGCCCCTCCATAGTGCCGGGAATCAACCAAGCCTTTTACTTAAAAGACCCTGCGGGCGGAAATGCCGATGTTAGACGTGACGACAGCCAATGAAATCGCCGCCGACGCGCGGGTGCGTGCCAACGTGGTGCGCCTGGCCGCGGCGCAGGCGCTGACCGGCGCCAATTCGGCGGTGATCTTCGCCACCGGCGCGATCGTCGGCGCCACGCTCGCGCCCGACATGTCGTTCGCGACCGTGCCGATCTCGATGTATGTGGTGGGCCTCGCCGCCGGCACGCTGCCGACCGGTGCGATCTCGCGCCGCTTCGGTCGCCGCGTAGCCTTTATCGTCGGTACGGGTCTGGGCGTGCTAACCGGTCTGTGCGGCTCGTTCGCGATCCTGCATGGTTCGTTCGCGCTGTTTTGTTTCGCGACCTTCCTCGGCGGCCTCTATGGCTCCGTGGCGCAGTCCTATCGCTTCGCAGCCGCCGACGGCGCCAGCGCGGCCTACCGGCCGAAAGCCGTGTCCTGGGTGATGGCGGGCGGCGTGTTCGCCGGCGTGCTCGGTCCCCAGCTCGTGCAGTGGACCATGGATGTCTGGCAGCCCTATCTGTTCGCTTTCAGCTTCCTGGTCCAGGCGGCCGTCGCGCTGATTGCAATGGGCATCGTCGCCGGCGTCGATATGCCGAAGCCTGCTCCGGCTGATCTGCATGGTGGGCGGCCGCTGCTCGACATCGTGACTCAGCCGCGTTTCATCGCGGCGGCGCTGTGCGGCGTCATCTCCTATCCCATGATGAATCTCGTCATGACCTCGGCGCCACTCGCCATGAAGCTGTGCGGTCTCAGCCTGTCCGATTCCAATTTCGGCATTCAATGGCACATCGTCGCCATGTACGGCCCGAGCTTCTTCACCGGCGCGCTGATCGCCCGCTTCGGGGCGCCCAGAATCGTTGCTGCCGGCCTGCTGCTGGAAGCGGGAGCGGCCACCATCGGTCTGTCCGGCATCACCGCGATGCACTTCTGGGCGACGCTGATCGTGCTCGGTATCGGCTGGAATTTTTCCTTCATCGGCGCCTCCGCGCTGGTGCTGGAGACGCACCGGCCGCAGGAGCGCAACAAGGTGCAGGCCTTCAATGATTTTCTCGTGTTCGGCATGATGGCGATCGGCTCGTTCTCCTCGGGCCAGCTGCTTGCCAATTACGGCTGGTCCGCGGTGAACATGGTGGTGTTCCCGCCGGTGGTGCTCGGCCTCGCCGTGCTCTCGCTCATCTCCTACAGCCGCCGCCGCAAGGCGCGGCTGGAGGCGGCGATGGGCGAGTTCCCGGATGCGATCTGACGCATGATCAGGAAAAGTGCTAAGCGGTTTTCCGAAAAGATCATGCGCAACAGGTTGGCAGGAGGCTGTCAGCAACGTCGATAGTTCGATCCCGGTCGAAGTGATTTTCGGGGTAATGGCTATTAAGTGATGCGTCGGAGTAGCCAGCATGCTCGACAATCCCCGACATCCTACGATCGACGAATCCTCGCTCGGCTACGAAGGCTGGCGCATCGTCGCGGTCTGCTTCCTGCTCGCGACTTTCGGCTGGGGGCTCGGCTTTTACGGCCAGAGCGTCTATGTCGCAGAGCTCCAGCGCGCGCGGGGTTGGCCGACCTCGCTGATCTCCGCAGGGACCACGTTCTTCTACCTGTTCGGCGCGCTGCTCGTCGTCTTCGTCGGCGAGGCGGTGAGAAAATATGGCCCGCGCCTTTGTCTCATCGCCGGCACGCTGGCGATGGCGGCCGCGGCCGTTGCGATCGGGGCGGTGCGCGAGCCCTGGCAGCTTTATCTGGCCGACGCCGTGCTCGCCTTCGGCTGGGCCGGCACGAGTCTGGCCATGATCACCAACACGATCAGTCTCTGGTTCGACCAGAAGCGCGGCATGGCGATCAGTCTGGCGCTGAACGGCGCGAGCTTCGGCGGCATCGTCGGCGTGCCGTTGCTGGTGGCCCTGATCGGCCATGTCGGTTTTGCCGGCGCGATGTACGCGGCTGCCGGCGCCATGCTGGTGCTGCTGTTGCCGGTGATTCTTTTCGTCGTCGGCCGGCCGCCCGATCTTCACGGCTGGCATGCGGCGGCGAAGGCAAAGCCGCAATCCTCAAGCGAGATCCGCGCATGGGCGTTGCGTGACGTCGGCTTCCTCACGGTGACCATTGCCTTTGCTTTGGTGCTGTTCGCGCAAGTCGGCTTCATCGTGCACCTGATCTCGTTCCTCGATCCCGTGATCGGCCGCGAGCGCGCGGCGGTCGCTGTCGCGGTGCTGACCGCGATGGCGGTATTCGGCCGCGTGCTGTTCTCGATGGTGATCGACCGCCTCAACCAGCGCCTCGCTTCCGCGCTGTCGTTCCTCAGCCAGGCGGCGGCGCTGTGCGTCGTCATCAACATCCATGACGACTATGTGCTGATCGCGGCCTGCGCGGTGTTCGGCTTCTCGGTGGGCAATCTCATCACCCTGCCGTCGCTGATCGTGCAGCGGGAGTTCGACAGCGCCTCGTTCGGCGTGCTGATCAGCCTGAACACCGCGATCAACCAGGTGACCTATGCGTTTGGCCCGGGCATTGTCGGCTTCCTGCGAGATTGGTCCGGCGGGTACGCGCTGCCGTTCTATCTCTGCATTGCGCTGGAGGTGATCGCCGCAGCGTTGATCATGGTGCGAGGGGAGGGAGCAGAGCTTACGCCTCCCGCTGCTTCAGCAACCCCTCCACATCCAGCCGCTTCGTAAACATCGAAAGCTTGCCGTCAGGCCCGAACGGCCATTGCTCTTTCGGCTTGTCCCAGTACAGCTCCACGCCGTTCTGGTCGGGATCACGCAGATACAGCGCCTCGCTGACGCCGTGGTCGCTGGCGCCGTCCAGCGCAATGCCCGCCGTGAGCACGCGATGCAGCGCATCCGCCAGCGCCGGGCGCGTCGGGTAGAGGATCGCGGTGTGGAACAGCCCGGTCGTCCCCGGCGGCGGCGGCGAACCGCCCTTGCTCTCCCAGGTGTTGAGCCCGATGTGGTGGTGATAGCCGCCGGCCGAGATGAAGGCCGCACCGGAGCCCATGCGCTGCATCAGCTCGAAACCGAGCACGCCGCAATAGAAGCCGAGCGCGCGATCGAGATCGGCGACCTTGAGGTGGACGTGGCCGATCCGGGTGCCGGCGGCGACGGCTTGGTTCTGCGACATGGTGTTGCTCCGTTGGTGAGCTCGAGATAAGCCCGGCGTCGGGACAGCGCTACGGCCCTATCCCGAAACCCATCGTTTCCGAATGCGAAACTAAGCGAGCTCCGGCATCTCGCCCTCGGGCAGCGCGAACTCAAACGTGTTCAGCGTCATCGACACCATCGTGTAATAGCCACAGAGACCGATCACCTCGACCACGCCGCGCTCGCCGAGCAATTTCACCGCCTCATCATAGAGCCCCTTCTCGACGCCGTGGCCCTCATGCAGCGACTTCGCGAAATCGTAGATCATCTTGCCCTTGGCGTCGTCGAACTCAGGCGTGCGGCGATCGCGGATCGCGTCGATGATTTCAGGGTTCATGCCGCCCGCGAGCGCGAGGCGCTTATGCGCGTACCATTCGTAATGCGCGGTCCAGTGCCGCGCCGTCACCAGGATCGCGATCTCCGAAAGTTTGGCAGGGAATATCGTGTCGTAGCGCAGGACTTCGCCGAGCCGCGTGGCATGACGGGCCATGTCGGGGCTGTTGAGCCAGGCCATCATCGGCGCCGGCGGCTTGCCGCGCTTGCCGGCAATCGACTCGTCATAGGTCTGCCGCTGGCTCGCGTTCATTTCGCCAGGCGAAAGAAGTTTCAGGCGCATTCTCGTTTCCTCTTTGTTTTCAAGCACCGTCGTGGCCGCGACTATAGCGGAATGCGGCTGTGGAAGTGGTTGAATTCCGCAAGGCGATGGCCCAGAGTCGCGCCCAACAAGCCTGTTATGATTGATGGAAACGACCAATGAGCGTGACTGAAAACGTCGATCTCGAACAGTTCCGCAACGAGACGCGCGCCTGGCTGGAAGCCAATTGCCCGCCGGAGATGCGCAAGCCCGCGACGTCAGATGCCGACGTATTCTGGGGCGGGCGCAATACGAAGTTCGCGTCCGAGCCGCAGCGCATCTGGTTCGAGCGCATGCGCGACAAGGGCTGGACCGTGCCGGACTGGCCTAGGGAATATGGTGGCGGTGGCCTCAGCGCCGCCGAGCACAAGGTGCTGCGCGCCGAGATGGCGAAGATCGGCGCCCGTCCGCCGCTGTCGAGTTTTGGCATCTGGATGCTCGGGCCGGCGCTCTTGAAATACGGCAACGACGCGCAGAAGAAAGAACATCTGCCAAAAATCGCGGCGGGCCTGATCCGCTGGTGCCAGGGCTATTCCGAGCCGAACGCCGGCTCCGATCTCGCCTCGCTGCAGACCCGCGCCGAGAGCGACGGAGACGATTTTGTCATCACGGGGTCGAAGATCTGGACGTCCTACGCCAATTACGCCGACTGGATCTTCTGCCTCGTCCGCACGGATTCCGCCGCGAAGAAGCATGACGGCATCAGCTTCATCCTGTTCGACATGACCTCGAAGGGCGTGACGACCAAGCCGATCCTCTTGATATCAGGCTATTCGCCGTTCTGCGAAACCTTCTTCGACGGCGTTCGCGTGCCGAAGTCGCATGTGGTCGGCACCGTCAACCGCGGCTGGGACGTCGCAAAATATCTGCTCCAGCACGAGCGCGCGATGATTTCCGGCATGGGCGAGCGCGGCGTCGGCCGCCCGCTCGGCCAGATCGCGGCCGATTCCGTCGGCTCCGATGCGCAGGGCAAGTTGGATGATTCCATGCTGCGTGGCCGGATCGCCAGCTTCGATGTCGATGAAGCAGCCCTTGCGGCCTGCGCGGAGCGCGCGGTCGATCTCGCCAAGGCCGGTCAGGCGCATCCGGCGTTCTCGTCCGCGATGAAATATTACGGCACCGAACTGAACAAGCGCCGCTACGAGATCCTGATGTCGGCCGGCGGTGTCGATGCGCTGGAATGGGAGAGCGAGCGCTCGCGGCAAGGCGCGCGCCCGCGCGCCTGGCTGCGCACCAAGGCCAACTCGATCGAGGGCGGCACGACGGAGGTGATGCTCGGCATCGTCGCCAAGCGCATCCTGGATCTGCCGGGGGCCTGACCGTCTTTCCGGGTTCGATGCTGCGCATCGCCTCGGAATGACATCAACCAAATTGCATTTCGCTAGACGTTAGAGACTGAACACCATGGCCCTCGTCCTCACCGAAGAACAATCGATGCTCCGCGACAGCGCGCGCGGGCTTATCAGCGACAAGGCGCCGGTGTCGCATCTGCGATCCTTGCGCGATAGCAAGGACCCCACCGGCTTCTCGAAAGAACTCTGGCACTCCTTCGCCGAGATGGGCTTTGCCGGCCTGCTGGTGCCGGAAGAGTTCGGCGGCTCTGGTCTCGGCTTCATGGAAGCGGGCGTCGTGATGGAGGAGATCGGCCGCACCCTGATGCCGTCGCCCTTCCTCGCCACCAGCGTGGTCGCGGCCTCCGCGCTGAACCGCGGCGGCAATGCCGCGCAGAAGTCGGAGTATCTGCCAAAAATTTCCAACGGCTCGCTGCTCGCGACGCTCGCGGTTGACGAGGGCGCAAAGCATCGCCCGCTCCAGACCAATCTTCAGGCGGTTCGCGCCGGCAACGGATTCAAGCTTTCCGGTGCCAAGGCGCTGGTCGTTGACGGTCACGTCGCCGATCTCTTCATCGCCGCCGCGCGCACTTCGGGCTCCGCCGGCGAGCGCGAGGGGCTGACGCTGTTCCTGGTCAACCCCCAAGCCAAGGGCGTTTCGATCGAACGCACCATCATGGTCGACGCGCACAATGCGGCGCGGATCGAGCTTGCCAATGTCGAGGTCAATGCCGACAGCGTGCTCGGCGAGGTCGATCAGGGCGCCGCTCTGCTCGACGGTGTGCTCGACATCGGCCGCGGCGCGGTGGCCGCCGAGATGGTGGGCTTGAGCGAGGAAGTCTTCAACCGCACCGTCGAGCACCTCAAGAACAGAAAGCAGTTCGGCAAGCTGATCGGCGAATTCCAGGCGCTGCAGCACCGCGCCGCCGAGCTCTATGTTGATATCGAGATCACCCGCGCCGCCACGATGAAGGCGCTGCAGGCGCTGGATACCGATGTCGCCAAGGCCGCCTCAAGCGTCGCCGTGGCCAAGGCGCGCGCCGGCACCACCGCCACCCGTGCGGTGCAGGAGGGCGTGCAGATGCATGGCGGCATGGGCATGACCGACCAGTTCGACATCGGCTTCTTCATGAAGCGCGCACGCGTTTGCGAGGAATTGTTCGGCGATGCGAACTACCACACCGAGCAGCTGGCGCGCGCGCGGGGGTATTGAGCTTGTAGCCCGGATGAGCGCAGCGATATCCGGGAATGTCGCGGGCAGTGGCCCCGGATGTCGCTTCGCTCATCCGGGCTACGGCAGCAACGCAAGCCGTCATGGCCGGGCTTGTCCCGACTATCCACGTTCTTAACGTGCCTCAAAAACGTCGATGCCCGGGACAAGCCCGGGCATGACGTTCGAGAGCGCGGTTGTTGTTGCGCGAAGCTTACCGGATCGGCGGTGCGTACTGCACGCCGCCCGCGTTCCACAGCTGATTCATCCCGCGCGGGATCTTCAGCTTGGACTTCTCGCCGATATTGCGCTCGTACATCTCGCCGTAATTGCCGACGTTGCGGATGATACGGACGACCCAGTCCTTGGTGAGGCCGAGCTGCTCGCCGTAATTGCCCTCGGTGCCGACCAGGCGCATCACTTCCGGCTTCTTCGACTTCAGGGCCTCGTCGATGTTCTCCGAGGTGACGCCGAGTTCTTCCGCGTTGATCATGGCGTAGAGCGTCCACTTCACGATCATCATCCAATCGTCGTCGCGCTGGCGCACGACGGGGGCGAGCGGCTCCTTGGAGATCATGTCCGGCAGGATCATGTGGTCGCCGGGCTTCGACAGGTTCAGCCGCAGCGCGTAGAGCTGGGAGACGTCGGCGGAGAGCGTGTCGCACTTGCCGGTGTCGTAGGCCTTCACGACGTCATCCAGCTTGTCGAACTTCACCTCTTCGTACTTCATGTTGTTGGCGCGGAAGTAGTCGGCGACGTTGAGCAACGTCGTGGTGCCCGCCTGCACGCAGACCTTGCTGCCGTCGAGGTCCAGCGAGGTTTCCTTGTTGCGCGCGCGGGGCAGCATGAAGCCTGCGCCGTCGTAATAGGCGACCGCGGGGAAATAGAGGTCGTAGTCGAGCTCACGCGCCATGCTCCAGGTCGTGTTGCGCGAGAGGATGTCCACTTTCCGGCTCTGCAATTCCTTGAAGCGTTCGCTGGCGTCGAGCGGAACGAACTTCGCTTTGCTCGGGTCGTTGAAGATCGCCGAGGCCACCGCGCGGCAGAAATCGACGTCGAAGCCGGTCCAGTTGCCCTTGTCGTCGGGGATCGAGAAGCCCGGCAGGCCCTTGTTGACGCCGCACAGCACTTCGCCGCGGCGCACGGTGCGCTTCAGCGTGCGGGTATCGTAGAACTCGTAGATCACCGCCAGGACGCCGACCAGCACGGCAACAGCGAGCCCGATCAGCAGGCCGCCTCGAAATGTGCGCATCATGTTGCTCTCTCGAAATAATCGGGAAAAGGAATTTGGACGAGGGCGGAGGGCATGATCCGGAAAAGTGTGAAGCGGTTTTCCGGAAAGATCATGCCCCAACTATAACCCTTAGATTTCGGGCTTCTGCCGGATGACCACCTTGGTCCCGACCGGAATGCGATCGTAGAGATCGGCGACGTCGCGGTTGACCAGCCGGAAGCAGCCCGAGGAGACCTTGGTGCCGATCGTATCGGGCCGATTGGTGCCGTGGATGCGGTAGACCGTGGTGCCCAGATACATGGCGCGGGCGCCGAGCGGATTGCCGGGGCCGCCGGCCATGAAGCGCGGCAGATAGGGCTGGCGCTGGATCATCTCCGGCGGCGGCGTCCAGTCCGGCCACTCCTTCTTGTTGGTGATCTGGACCAGCCCCTGCCACTGGAAGCCATCGCGGCCAACGCCGATGCCGTAGCGGATCGCGCGCCCACCCGGCTGCACCAGATAGAGATGGCGCTCGGTGGTGGAGATGATGATGGTGCCCGGGGATTCGGTCGTGCGGTAGTACACGACCTGCTTCTGCCATTCCGGATCGAGCTCGTAGCTATCGTCGGCGACCAGGCCCGGCTCATCGCCGCGGTCGGGCTGCTGGGCATAAGCGTGGGGAGCAGCCAGGATCAGGCCGATCGCAGCCACAAACATCCCGGTCAGGCGACGAAAATCCGTCATGTAAAGCTCTCCCCGCTGCTACAGCGAATATCATTCAAAACCATCTGAACCCAGAGGCAGCATCATGGCAAGTTGATGGCGCGCCCGGCTGGTATGTCACGAGAATGCTTTGGTTTTTTGACGGGCCCCGGCAATGCCACAAACAGGGGATGGCGCGAAAAGCAGTGCCGGCGGCATCCTCGCCGGCTGGAGGACCGCTAGATCTTGTTGCTCTCCGGCGCAATTCCGAGCCGCCGCACGATCTCCGTCCCCACGGCACGGGCTTCCGGCCGCGAGCCGATGCGCGGGCTGCGAAACCGTCGTCCCGAGCGCGTTCTGATC
This sequence comes from Bradyrhizobium sp. OK095, assembly GCF_900109945.1. Classification (GTDB taxonomy): domain Bacteria; phylum Pseudomonadota; class Alphaproteobacteria; order Rhizobiales; family Xanthobacteraceae; genus Bradyrhizobium. Next base: position 124,751 of record NZ_FOBX01000019.1, on the reverse strand, counting down.
GTAACGATACAGTGCTCGTCCTCAGACCGGCCACGGCGGTCGACGGTGATCGTCTTCACGTCATGCCCCTCGATATGATCCGCGCGCGGCTCGCCGCTGCCCCACAGGCGCTCGACGCGGATATCGCCCTCGCGGACAATCCAGAAGGCGCCGGTCACGAGGTTGGCATATCTGTAAACCGCGAATGCGGCGAGCGCGCCGAGCGGCAGCAGCAGGATGTCGACGTGGCTCGGCGGCCATCCGCGCCAGAGCTTGGTGGCGTAGGGCACGGTGGACAAGGCGACGGCGATCAACGCGACGATCCTGATGTCGCGCGTGGAAAACGCCTCGAGCGGCTCGCCGAGATGCATCTCGGGATTGCTGGCATCGAGCGGATTGACCGGCTGCTCGAAATTGGGGACCTCGAACTGCGCGGCGATCCGGGCCACGGTTTCGCGAACATGGGTGACGTCGGCGATCGGCGGGGAGGCCAGGCGTTCCCCTGAAACGAGCGTGAAAACAAGTTGAAAGCGGGCTTTCACCCGCTTGCTGCCGGGAACCTGCAATCCCGCGATCTCGTTCTTCGCAACGACCCTGGTGCGGAGCTTTCCGAACGGACTTTGTCGCCCGATCAGGATCTCGTTGGGCGTGATGATCCACACCACCGCCGGCGCCAGCATGATGCCGCCGACGACCCCTGCGCCCACCAGCAGCGCGAGCACGGAAATGATAATTTCCAGGGCATCGTGCGTGAACAGGCCCGGCGTGAAACACAGCGCAACGGCCGCCGCAGAGCCGGCCACGACCAGCCGCTGCGCGATTGAGGCGCCTTCACGAAGGCGGATGTCGGTGCTGGTGGTCGCGTCGTCCATTGCGGGCGCTGATTTGAGTCGCCGCGAAACTCCACGGACGGGTCCGTGGAGTCAAGCAACAACGGCGAGACTCGAAACCAGCCGCCGATGCCCGTGCGGGATCAGCTGCTGGCGTTCAGCAGCTTCGCCACGGCGCGGTCGATCTCGTCGTAGCGGCCTTCGCCTTCGTGCTGGAAGACGATCTTGCCGTTCTGGTCGATGAGGTATTGCGCCGGCCAATATCGGTTGCTGTAGGCATCCCAGGTCCTGGAATCATTGTCCTGCGCCACCGGATAGGTGATGCCGTGGCGCTTCAGTGCCGCCTGCACGTTGGAGGCCGAGCGCTCGAACGGGAATTCCGGCGTGTGCACGCCGACCACGACCAGGCCCTTATCCCGGTATTTGGCGTAGAGCTCGGTGACGTGCGGCAGCGTGTTGACGCAGTTGACGCAGCCATAGGTCCAGAAATCGACCAGCACGACCTTGCCGCGGAGGTTGGCGATGCTGAGTGGCTTTGAGTTGAACCAGCTGCTGATGCCGGTGAAATCGGGCGCGGCCTGCTGGCTCGCGGCCGCGACCTGGATCGGCACCGCAGGGGCGCTGACGATGGGCGTTGCGCGCGCAGCCTCGTCGCAGATGCCGGGGATGACGGCGCCTGTCACGGCGATGCCGATCAGGGCGGCGGAGACGGCGAGCAGTTTGAAAGTCATGGAAGACGTCCTCCGGTTGAGATGCAGAATGATCACAGGCCGATCTGGCCGGTGGGGTAGAACCCGGTGAGCCACGCCACGATCAGCGTGTCGTATTGGAAGTAGGCGGCGACCGCGAAGGCGATCACGACGATGCCAAAGCCCTGCTGGAGCCGCGGCGAGATGCGGGCGAGGCTGCGCACGCGCGTGGTCACGGCCTGTCCGCCATAGGCGATCGCCAGCATCGGGATCGCCGCGCCGATCGCGTAGGCGATCAGCAGCACGCTGGCCCAGGCCAAATTCCTGGAGGTCGCAACCAGCGTCAGGATCGAGCCGAGCACGGGGCCGGCGCAGGGCGTCCAGACCAGGCCGAGCGTGGTGCCAAGGATGAGCCCGCCGAGCGCGCCTTCGCGCTGTGTGGCGCTGGAATTGCCGAGATCGAGCCAGCCATTGAGCCGGATCGACAGCCATTCGAACGGCGCCGGCCACAGCATCAACAGGCCGAAGCCGAGCAGCAGGACCGAGGCGGCCTCGCGCAGCACGTTCGGATCGAAATCGAACAGCCGCGTCAGTGCGCCGAGCAGCAACGCGACTGCGGAGAACGAGACGACGAAACCGAGCGCGATCATGGTGGGACGCAAATGTCCCGCGCGCCCGATTGAGGCGCCGAGCAGGATCGGCAACATCGGCAAGGTGCACGGCGCGGCGATGGTGAGGACACCGGCAAGGACGGCGAAGAGAAATTCGAGCATCGGGGCACTCGTGATGGAGGTCACGAGGGGAGGTTCGGCCCAATGCGCGGATCGTTACGCGCGTCACACGTTCGTGACGGCGCCGCTGTTTCGCGCGGCACTCTGCCGGCCGCAGCAACGGTGCGCTCCCTCCCCCCTTGCGGGGGAGGGCGGGGGAGAGGGGTGGCCCAGGAAATGGTGTCGCCGTTGCGAAGAAGAGAGGTTGATGGAGTCCCGGTGTGGACCCCTCTCCCTGCCCTCGAGAGCGAGCTTCGCTCGCCTCGGACCCCCGCAAGGGGGGAGGGAATGAGAAACCTGTGCCCGCCTGACCTGGCTCAGTCACAACATGGTGCCGTGATGCGCCTAAGCCCAAATACAAAACGACCCGGACGGGGGCATCGTCCGGGTCGCTGGAGGTCTTGGGAGGTTTAATGAAACCGTATGTGATCTTTATAGGGACGAAGTTTTTCCGCCTGATGTTGTGGTTTGTTTCAATTGTTTCGTGGGCGGTAACACTTCCGTGTCCGGGATGGGGCCAAAACCGAGGTCCTATCCCATTGAAATCCTTGCCCTTCAGGCAGCGAAGCGATCGACGCCGGCACCCTTAAGCAAATCGGCCAACTGCTTGCGGGCGTAGAACATCCGGGTCTTCACCGTGCTCTGGGGGATGCCGATGATCTGACCGACCTCCTCCACCGACTTCTCATGGTAGTAGACGAGGGTGATGATCTCGCGATGCGCGGGCGACAGCTTGGCGACGCAGGCGCGCAGGATTGCGCTGGTGTCGCTGCGGTCGAGCGACGTCTCCGGCGTATCGGAGCCATCGGGAATCTGGCGCACGTCTTCCTGGTCGATGTCCTCGAAACGGCGCTGGCGCATCGCGGTCAGCGCCTTGAAGCGGGCGATCGACAGCAGCCAGGTCGAGACCTGCGAGCGGCCCTGGAATTGGCCGGCGGTCCGCCACACATCCAAAAACACCTGGCTGACCAGGTCTTCGGCGGTGGTTGCGTCACGCACGATGCGCAGGATGAAGCGATAAACCCGCACATTGTGCCGACAATAAAGGATGTGCATGGACGTCCGGTTGCCGTCGGCAATGCTTTCCAGAAGCATGACGTCCGAAGTCGCCTGAGCGGCAATGATGCTCTGGCTGGCCTGGGCGTTGATGGCGATGACGTTCGGCATTGACTTGGCTCCCCGTAGCGCCGCAACCGAGCGGCGTTTCCTTGGATCAAAGTGTTAATGAGCCAACGTTTCGGGACGTCTGCACGAAAAGGGGAAAATGGTTTCGTGCGCCGTCAAATTGTTTCGTCGCGAGGGTCGCGACGAAACATTCGGGGCAAAAAGTCGTGGAATTTCAATGTACGGAAAATACGGGGGTGGGGTTTGGGGGCGCGGAACGAATTTTGAACGTTTGCGTTCCGTCGCGCCTCACCCGCCACTGTCGTCCCGGACAAGCGTCAGCGCAGATCCGGGACCAGCCACCCTCGGCACCTAGTCCGTGGCCAGCCCTACGCCTTCTCGCCAGCGGGCGAGAACAGATAGCCGCCGCCGCGGATGGTGCGGATCACGGCGGGCTTGGTCGGGTCGGGCTCGATCTTGCGGCGGATGCGCATGATGCGCAGATCGACGGCGCGGTCGAAGGCTTCGGCATCGCGCGCATTGGCCAATTCCAGCAGACGCTCGCGCGACAGCACGCGCTTCGGATTGGCCGCGAACACCTTGAGTAGCCCGAACTCGGACGCGGTCAGCGGATGTTCGTTGCCCTCGTCGTCGCGCAAGGCCTGGGCTTCGAGATCGAGCCATTTGGTGCCGAACCGCACCAATTGCTCCTTGTCGGATTTCGTGGGCGTCGCCTCGGCCGCAGCAGCCTTCATCGGCGTGCTCCGCCGGAGCACCGAACGGATGCGCGCCATCAGCTCGCGCAGTTCGCAGGGTTTTGCCACGTAATCGTCGGCACCGAGCTCCAATCCGACGACGCGGTCGATCGGGCTCGCTGTCGCCGTGAGCATGATGACGGGGACGTTGATGCGGCTCTTGAGGTCGCGGATGATCGAGAGGCCGTCTTCCTCGGGCATGTTGAGGTCGAGCACGACGAGGTCGGGCATGCCGCCGTCGATCGCGGTGCGCAGCGACTTGCCGCCGTCGCACAGCGTCACGGTGAAGCCGTGCATCTTGAGGTAATCGCCGACCATCTCCCTGGCCGGGGCCTCGTCGTCGACAATCATGATGTGCTGGCTTTGGGTCATGGTCTCTACATCACGGCAGTTCGGTCGCGGGAAGGGTGATGGTGAAGGTCGAGCCTTTGCCGGGGCCGCCGCTGTCGGCGGTCACCTCGCCGCCATGCATGTCCACAATACGCTTGACGATGGACAACCCAAGCCCCGTGGAGCTCTCGCCGGCGGTCGGTTTTGCCGACAGCCGCTGGAACCGGCCGAACAGGCGGCCGAGATCCTCCGGCGACAGGCCCGCGCCCTCGTCGCTGACGCGGACCACGGTGTCATGGCCCTCATGGGTGACTGCGACGGTGATCTTGCCGCCGATCGGTGAGTATTTGATGGCGTTGCTGATGAGATTGTCGATGGCTTCGCGGATGCGGTCGGTGTCGCACATGGTGACGATGTTGGCCGGCGCCGTGACGTGGATCGCCTGCTGCTTGTTGACGGCGAGCGGCTGGTTGGCCTCGGCGACTTCCTTGACCAGGGCTGCGACATCAACCGGCTCGCGGCGGATGGTGATGTCGAAGGCGTCGGCCATCGCGTCCGAGATCAAATGATCGACCATCGTGGTCAGGCGCTTGGTGGCGTCGCGGATGTGGTCGACCTGGGCGACCACGCCGCTCGCCGAAGCGCCGGTCGAGATCAGCTCCTTCAGCATCTCGGTGCGGCCGAGGATGACGCCGAGCGGATTCTTCAGATCGTGCGCGACGGTGCCCAGAATCTCGTTCTTGAAGCCGTTGGCGCGCTGCAGCCGCAGCCATTGCGCCGACAGGCGGCGGTTGGCCTGCATCAGCGCGCGGGTGCGCTGGGCGACGCGGTCTTCCAGCTGGGTGTTGGCGTCCTGGAGCTGCTGGTAGAGGATGACGTTGTCGAAGGCGATCGAGAGCCGGCTGGAGAAGATTTCGACCAGCGAGCGGTCGGTCTCCGACAGCTCGCGCTCGGCCTGGAGCAGCACCACCACCTCGCGGCCGCTGCCGGTGCGCAGATAGATCACGCTGCGATGGTCGGCGAATTCGTTCTTGCGGCCCTGGAAGGCGGCTTCCACCATCGCGCGTAAATCAGGGTCGAGTGCCTTGGATGACGTGGTGCCGATGAAGCGGCTGTAGCAGCCGCTGCCGGCGAGCACCGAGAGCTCGGGGTCGATGCCGCCATTGTCGCGCAAAACCAGTATACCGGCGCAATCGACATTGAGCAGCGAGGCGAGCTGGGTCAGCACGCCCTCGGCGAGCCGCTGCATCGACTTGAAGTCGTACAGGGTCGATGCCGCGTCGATGATGATCTCGAGCCCGCGGCGGGTCTGCACCATGCGCTCGAGCTGCTGATAGGAGCGCAGCGCCGCGGTCAGCGAGGTGAACAGCTTGTCGGCGGTGAGCTCGGTCTTGGCCTTGTAGTCGTTGATGTCGTACTGCACGATCACGCGCCGCTCCGGCGCCTGGCCCGGCTGTCCGGTGCGCAGGATGATGCGCACGGTCTCGTTCTGAAGCTCGTTGCGGATGTATTCGACCAGCTCAAGGCCGGCGACGTCGGTCTCCATGATGACGTCGAGCAGCACCGCGGCGATGTCGCCGTGCTCGGCCATCAGCTTGCGACCTTCGGCCGCGGAATGCGCCGAGAGGATCTCCAGGCCCTGGCCGTTGAGATTGTAGTCCGAGAGCGCAAAACGGGTGCCGTCATGCACGGCCTGATCGTCGTCGATGACGGCGATCTTCCATTTCCGGGCGTTGGTCTCCTCCGACGCGGTACCGGTATCGTCGATCAGGTGGAGGACATCGTCCTGTTCGGCCATTGAGAAGTCCCGTCAGTCTCTGTGCTTTGCGCGCCGCCCTTGGCGACCCGGGGTATGATAATGCGAAAAGTAGTGCCTTGTCCCAGCTTGGATTCCAGCATCATGCGACCGCCGAGCTGCTGGGTGACGAGGTTATAGACGATATGGAGGCCGAGTCCCGTGCCACCTTCATTGCGCCGAGTGGTAAAGAATGGGTCAAAGGCCTGGCGCTGCACGTCGGGGGTCATGCCGGCCCCGTCGTCGGTGAAGATGATCTCGATGTCGTCGGCCCCGCGCGGCCGCGCCGAGATCGTGATGGTGCCGGCGCGCCCGTCGGCGAAGGCATGGTTGGCGGCGTTGAGGAACAAATTGGTCAGGATCTGGCCGTAGGAGCCGGGATAGCCGTCGAGCAGCAGTCCCTCGGGCACGTCGACCTGGAGCGTGGTCGGCGAGCGCTTCAGCACCGGCCTGAGGCTTGCAATGATCTGGTCGGTGGCTTCGCTGAGTGAGAATTGCCGCCGCTCCGCATGCGAGCGGTCGACCGCGACCTGCTTGAACGACTGGATCAATTCGCCGGCGCGGGTGAGGTTGGCGACCAACTGCTGCGAGGCATCGCGCGAAGACTGCACGAATTCCTCCAACTGCGAGCGGCGCAGGCCGCCGTCGCCCTTGAGCTGGGCCTCGAAGATGTCGGTGCGCCGGGCAAAGCTGGACGCAACCGTCAGGCTGATGCCGATCGGGTTGTTGACTTCGTGGGCGACGCCGGCGACGAGGCCGCCGAGGGCTGCGAGCCGCTCGGCGTCGATTAAATTCTGCTGCGCGGTGTTGAGCTCGAGCAGCGCGCTCTCGGCCTTTTCCTTCGACGCGCGCAGCTCGTCCTCGGTCTCGCGCTTGGCAATCGCGTTCTCGCGGAACACTTCCACCGCGCGCGCCATGGCGCCGACCTCGTCGCGCGCGCGCGTGCCCTGCACCTCGCGGCCGAGATCGCCGAGCGTGATCGCGCGCATCGCGGTCATGATCTGCTGCAGCGGCAGCCGGATCGACAGTGCGATCAGCACACCGGCGGTAAGGATGATGCCGAGGAAGATCACCGCGATCGAGAGCACCCGCCGCGAAATATCCGCCAGCGTGCGGTCGAAGGTTTCCTGCGCCTTCTGCTCGCGCTGGCGCATTTTTGTCGAGAGGTCGTCGATGGCACCGATCGCCTCGGCCTGGCTGGCATCGATGGTGTTGCGCAGCAGTTCAGTTCGGCTCGTCAGTTGCTCGGAGAGCTTTGCGAACCCCTCGCGCAGCGCCATGGTGCGGGCAGCCAACCGCTGCAGCGCCATGCGCTGAAGATCGTTGTCGGCGAGATCGATCATCACGGGAATGGTCTTCTCGATCGTCTCGGTGTTGCGGCGCGCATCGTCGGCCGCGCCCGGCGACAGCGACAGATAATAGGAATTGGCCGCCACCAGCATCGCGGTGAAAGCCTCGCGCGACTTGCCGAGCGAGGGCCAGATCAGCGCGTCGCGATGCCCGGTGGCGCCTTCGATGACGGAGTAGAGGCCGGCCATGTCCCTGGCCGGACCCTGCACCTGGTCTTCATAGGTCCTGGCGATGGTCGCCTGCACGCTGCGCAGCTCGCCAAAGCCGTTGAGGAAGCGGTCGGTGGTGCGCTCCAGCTCCTCGACCGAGCCCGACAGCATCGGGTCCTTGGCGGCGCGGTTGGTCAGCGTGCCCAGCACCGCCTCGCGCAGCAGCAGGATCTCGGCGAACAGGTCCGGGCTCGGCTGGTTGATGTAGCGGTGGATCAGGTTCTGCAGCCGCCCGGTCTCGCTTTCGAGCAGCGCCAGGATGCGGTCGGATTCGCGCACCTGGCGCACGTCGTCCCAGGCCGAGCCGAGCACCTGCGAGCCGTTCCAGATCATCGCCACCAGCACAATCACCACGGCGGAGTTCAGCGCAGCGATCGACAGGATGCGCCAGCGGATCGGCACGGCCCGGAGCATGCCGACGAGACGCGCGCGCAGCCGCCCGATCGGGCCGGGTGGCCGGTCTGCGTGCTCGCTATGTCCAAGCGCAGGCAACAGGCCTCACTCCACCTTGCGAATGCGTTCGATCAGCGCCGCCGCGGCGGGATCGCGTCCGGCCTTGGCATAGATCGCAGCCATCGCGTCCTCGAACGGCTTGCGGTCGATCTCACTGACGATGGTGACGCCGGCCGCTTGCGCCTTAAGCTGCGACTGCTCCTCGAGATCGCGCCATTTCTCGCGCATGAAACGGCTGGAGCGCGCCGCGGCCTCGCGGAAAATCTGCTGGTCGTCCGCCGACAGGCTTTTCCAGGCCTTGAGCGAGATCACCAGTACCTCGGGGCTCATCGTGTGCCCGGTGAGCGCGAGGTAGCCGGCATATTTGTAATGGTCCGTGGTCACGAAGGATGGCCAGTTGTTTTCGGCGCCGTCGATCAGATGGTTGGCAAGCCCGGTGAGCACCTGCCCATAGGGCATCTCGACCGGCTCGGCGCCGAGCGCGCGGATCATCTCGCTCATCAACTCCGATTGCTGCACCCGGATCCGCAGGCCCTTCAGATCGGCGACGCTCCTGACGGGACGGACGCCGTTGTAGATCGACCGCGCGCCGGAATCGTAGAAGGCGAGCCCGACGAAGCCGTAGGGCTCGAAACTGTCCAGGATCTCGCTGCCAACAGGCCCGTCCAGCACCTTCTGCATGTGCTCGATCGATCGGAACAGGAACGGCATCGCGAGCACGTTCATCGCCGGGACGAAGTTGCCGATCAGAGCGACATTGGTCCGGTTGAGGTCGATCGCGCCGACCCGGGTCTGCTCGATGGTTTCCTTTTCCTCACCGAGCTGGCGGGAGTGGAACACCTTGATCTCGTGCCGGCCGCCGGTGCGCTCATTGATCAGCGCGCCCATGAAGCGCAGCGCCTGCACGGTGGGGTAATCCTCGGTCTGGGTGTCGGCAGCGCGGAATTCACGCGCAACGGCGCTCGTCGCGCAGGTGGCGAGCAGAAGCGCGACGAAAACCACCCCGGCCCGCGAGAGTTCGGCACGGTTCAACACTGGCACACTCAACCCCTCAGTGGTGGAGTCTATGGCGGGAGCAAAAGGTTCAATGCAATCTAGCAGATGGTTAGGGGAAGGCCATCCCGCGCCGGGCCCGCGGGGTGATTGTGCGCCGCGTCTCGGCCTCATTCCCGGTTGAAACCGGCAATGCCCCGCCGTAAGCAGGATGCGGTCGCTTTTTGCCGCGCGAGATGGGAAGTGCCATCGTGATTTCAGCATTACGCTTTTTACAGGTCATTGCCGCCGCCGCGGTCTTCATGGTCACCGCGCAGGCGCGCGCTGCAACCGACATCGCGCTGTGGCACGCCATGTCCGGCGAGCTCGGCAAGCAGCTCGAAAAACTCACGTCCGATTTCAACGCCGCGCAATCCGATTACCGGATCGTGCCTGCTTACAAGGGCAATTACACCGAGACGGTGACGGCGGCGATCTTCGCCTTTCGCTCGCGCAGCCAGCCCGCGATCGTCCAGGTCAACGAGGTCGCCACCGCGACCATGACCGCGGCCAAGGGCGCGATCTACCCGGTGTTCAGCCTGATGCGCGACATGGGCGAGCCGTTCTCGCTCAACGATTACCTTCCCGCGGTCTCCGGCTATTACACCGATGCGGCCGGCAATCTGTTGTCGTTCCCGTTCAATTCGTCGACGCCGATCCTCTACTACAACAAGACCATGTTTCGTGACGCGGGCCTCGATCCGGAGACGCCGCCGAAGACCTGGCCCGAGCTTGGTGCCGCTGCAAAACGCCTGCGCGACCGCGGCGCTGCGTGCGGCTTCACCACGTCGTGGCCGTCCTGGATCCACATCGAGAATTTTTCGGCGTTTCACAATCTGCCGCTGGCCACGCGCGCGAATGGTTTTGCCGGCCTCGATGCGGAATTGACCATCAACAATCCTGTTATCGTGAAACACATCGCCCAGCTTGCCGAGTGGCAAAAGACGAAACTGTTCGACTATAGCGGCCGTGGGCAAACGGCCGAGCCGCGCTTCCAGAACGGCGAATGCGGCATCTTCATCGGCTCTTCGGCGACGCGCGCCGACATCAAGGCGAATTCGAAATTCGAGATCGGCTACGGCATGATGCCGTATTGGCCCGACGTGAAGGACGCGCCGCAGAATTCGATCATCGGCGGCGCCACGCTGTGGGTGCTGCGCGACCGGCCGCGCGAGGAATACAAGGGCGTGGCGCGGTTCTTCGCCTATCTGTCGCAGCCCGGCGTGCAGGCTGCCTGGCACCAGAACACCGGATATCTGCCTGTTACCCGCGCCGCATTCGAGCTGACGCGCGCGCAAGGTTTCTACGAGCGCAATCCGGGCTTCGCGATCTCGTTCGAGGAGATCACGCTGCATCCGCCGACCGAGAACTCGAAAGGCATCCGGCTCGGCTCCTTCGTGCTGATCCGCGGCGCGATCGAGGACGAGCTCGAGCGGGCCTTTGCCGGCCAGAAGAGCGCGCAATCAGCGCTCGATGCCGCCGTCGAGCGCGGTAACAAGCTGCTGCGCCAGTTCGAGCGCGCCAGCCCGGATCGATAGGGGCTACGCCACACCCGCGGGCCTCGTTCGCCGGCGACTGCGGCCGGACATCGCACAACCCCGAAGTGTGTGCGAGTTCACACGCAACGGGCCGCCCACCTGCGATAATCTCGAACGCGTGACGCCAGGCTGGCGCCGACGCTTGCCGCTCGCCGGCAGGAATAATCCTAGGGTTGTTTGATCCATCCATTTTCGGAACAACTAGTGGAGATCACCTATGCCTTGCACATGTTGCATCATCCCGAACGACGTTCTGACCAGGCTCTCACAGGACAAGAAGCTGTCTGCTCCGCTTCGCAAGCAATTGGTCGACACGGTCCAGATCAGTCATGAGCTGCGCGAAATGCGGACACAGGCCGGGCGACTGACCAGCGTTGCCGCGGCGCGCGCCGGCGGCATGATCACGCTGGCGGCGGCGCCGTCCGTCACCGTCTACGACTGCAAACACACGCAGACGCTGCCGGGGACGCCCATACCGAAGCCGAAGACGTCTTCGGACGGCTCGGTCAAGCGCACCTTCAACCAGACCTCCAAGGTGGCGAAGTTCTATCAGCAGGTCTTCAACCGCAATTCGATCGACGATCACGGCATGACCATGATGTCGTCGGTTCATTTCGGCGACAAGTACAACAACGCCATGTGGAACGGCTCGCAGATGATCTATGGCGACGGCGACGGCAGCATCTTCGTCGACTTCACCAGGGGCAACGACGTCATCGGCCATGAGCTGACCCATGGCGTGACCCAGCACAGCCTCCAGCTCGCCTATAGCGGCGATGCCGGCGGCCTCAACGAGAGCATCTCCGACTGTTTCGGCTCGATGTTCCGGCAGTGGGAAGCCAAGCAGGACGTCAAGAAGGCCGACTGGCTGATCGGCAAGGACATCATGGGTCCCGCTTCCAAGAAGCAGGGCTTCATCTGCCTGCGCGACATGGCCGATCCCGCGGCCAAGCACTGCCTGGCGCCGCAGCCGACCAAATACTCCCAGATCACGCCCGGCATGGATCCGCATTACTCCAGCGGCCCGCCGAACCTCGCCTTCTGCACGGCCTGCACGACGCTTGGCGGATACAGTTGGGCCAAGATCGGGCAGGTGTGGTATCATTCGCTCACGGGTTTCGGGCCGACGCCGAACATGACCATGAAGGCGTTTGCGGCGCGGACCCGGCAGGGTGCCCACACGTTGTATCCTGGCGACGCCGCGGTCTCGGCCGCCGTCGATACGGGATGGAAGAAGGTCGGGCTCTAAAGCGAGTTACGAAAGGAAGGACGCGTGGATCGTCTGAAGATCGAGCGCATCGGAGGGGTCGCCGGCTTCGGCGGCCCTCACCTCAAGAGTCGCGGTGAAGTGGCATTGTCGGATCTGTCGGCCGCCGATCAGAAGACGGTGGACGCGTTGTTTGCCGATCCAAAGAAAGTTCCTGCCGCGCATCCGGGCCAAGCCGACGCGTTCAGTTACCGGATCACGCGCGGTGCCACGACGATCGAAATCCCCGAGCATGCGGTGCCCCCGACCATCAAGAACAGCGTCAAGGATGTGTTGGAATAGGTTGATGCTGTGATGGAGGGGACGCTGCCGCCGGATTCCGCGGGCGCTTGTTCGGCAGGGGCTTGGGGCATGTCCGCGTCGACGAGCTTGGATGCCTACCGCGCCTTGCGTGCCGAGCGGGCGCGATGGCTGCCGGTCGCGCTCGACATCGCGCGCAGCCACGGTCTCGATGTCGGCTCGCCGCATGTGTTTTCGACCGGCACCAATCTCGTCGTCGGCCTCGGCGAAAGCCTGATCCTGAAAATCTTCCCGCCGCTGCTCCGCGCGCAATTCGTCTCCGAGCGCGGCTCTCTCACGCAGCTCGCAGGGCGGCTTCATCTGCCGATCCCCAAAATCGTCGCAGAAGGGACCCGCGATGGCTGGCCCTATCTCGTCATCACGCGGCTATCAGGCACGCTCGGCTCGGAGGTCTGGCCGTCCTTGCCGGAAGCGCAGAAGGAGCGCGTGCTGCGCCAGATCGGCGAGACCATCGCCGCCGTGCAGCGCGCGCCGCTTGGACCGCTCGCGCAGATCGAGCCGCGCTGGGACGATTTCATGCGCGCCCAGATGCAAGGCTGCAAGGCACGGCACGCGCGCCTCGGCCTTGCGCAAAAATTTCTCGAAGGCCTCGATGATCTGCTGCGCGATGCGACAAAACTGATTCCGATGGACGCATCGCCGGTGATCCTGACCGGTGAATACATTCCGGAGAATTTTCTGCTCGCCTGCGATGACGGCACATGGTCGCTCGCGGGTCTGTTCGATTTCGGCGACGTGCGGGCGGGATGGCGCGACTACGATCTGCTCGGCCCCAGCGCCTTCATGGCGGCCGGCCGACCCGGCCGCGTGTGCAGCCTGCTCGAAGGTTTTGGCTATGCGAAGCTCGATTTCGCGCTCAAGCGGCGGCTGATGGCCCTGATGCTGCTGCATCAGGCCAGCGATCTCAACAGCCACATCTGCATCGAGGGCTGGCAGCAGCAAGCGGACGATCTGGTCGCGCTGCAGGATCTGATCTGGGCGAGCTGAAGCGGCGAGCAGGCTGCGGCGAGCACTGCCCGCCGCGGCCCGGGATCGGGCCTATCCCTTCGACTGGATCAGCGCCGCCGCCTTGCTCAGCACGCCGGCGATGGCGCTGAGGCCGGGCGCGTCTCCGCCGGTCGATCGCAGATGCTGGATCAGGCCTGAGAATACCGAGCGGCATTGCGCGATGGCGGAGAGCGCCTGCGCCTTGTTGCTCGCGGCCCGCAATTGCGCCGCCGCGGTCTGCAACGCGCCGCGTACCTCGGGATCGGCAGCTCGCGGCAGGGTGCCGCTCATCCTGTCCAGCACGCCCGCGACGCAGTCGTAGAGAACCTTGCCGCTGGTGGTGCGACACGCCTCGAGGCCCGAACTGCCGACCGCTGCGGCCGCGGCCATCCCCATGCCGGCACGGACCGAGCCGGTGCTCAGCGGGATGGCTGCGAGCAACAGCAAGGCCGTGACGATCCGCAGGCCCGTTACCGTCGACCTGATCAGTTTGTTTCCTGAAATCATGACGTAGTCCTCCTCTATCCCTCGTTATCCCTTGGCCTGGATCATCCGCGCCGCGCGCGCCAGCACGCCCACGATGGAGGCTAGCCCGTTGTCGCCCCATCCCGGCACCCTCATGGTGCCGCCGGGGGTGGCCTTCACCTGCCGCAACGCGCCGGCGATGGCGGCCTGGCATTGCGTGATGGCGGAGAGCGCCTGCGCCTTGCTGTTTGCGGCGCGGAGCTGGCTCGCGGCCGTCAGCAGCGCCCGTTGCGTCTCGCCGACCCTGATCGAATTGAGGTCGTTGGCCGTGCGCTCGAGCACATCGGCGACGCAATTGTAGAGCGCCTTGCCCTGGCTGGTATTGCAGCCGGACAGGCCGGAATTGGCGGTGGCCGCGGCGGCGTTCAGCACGGTGGAAGCGGATGCGTCCCGGTTGGGGACCAGCGCGGCCAGCATCGCCAGCAGGATCAGCGCCAGGATCCGCACGCCCTTACGCCGGAAGCCCGTGCGGGCTCCGAGAATCAGTGTCGTCATGAACGTCCCCCTATCGCGGTGCCGTTGGCGTCACCGCGTTGCCTACCGTGAATTCGCACGGCACCGTCGTCAGCTTCGGTTCACCCTTAAGTGCGAACAATCTCTCCCACTGTGATCTGCGGCACACGACGCCGCCCGGCGCGTCCTCGACGATGACGACGGCATAGAGCCGGTCGCGCTTCTGGAAGGCCTTGATGCTGGTGTCCTCTGGAAAGGTCTGGAGCAGCGTCAGCACGCCATGGCCGCTGTCGGAATCGGCGGCGATGCCGGCGATCCCCGAAATGGTGCGCCATTTGCCGTCCTCGATGGTCGCGCCGATGAAGGTGCCCTCGGTCACGGTGTTCTGGAGGATCTTCTGCTTGAGGAAGTCGGGGCCGAGCTCGGCGCTCTGGCGCAGCCGGTTCTTCAGGCTCGGCGAGTAGAAGATCTTGTCGGTGCCGCCCTGAAACACGATGGTCGTGCCTTCAGGCCCGCCCGCGATCAGGTTCTGGAATTCGCGTCCGCTCAGCACGCCGGCAGAGGAAGGCCCCGCCGAGGCAATAAGCCCCGCCGAGGCCATGAGCCCCGCCAAGGCAGCAACCGCCGCAACGGTCGCGGCCAGCCTCGCTGGCCTGAGGGGGATTATGGGAGTCAGGCGTATCACCCCTTGGATTGTATCAGTTGGACGGCGTGGCCGAGCACTGCGGAAATGGCCGCGAGGTCCTGAGCATCGGCGGTGCCGCCCTCGACATGCCCGATCGATCTTGCCTGCTGCAAGGCGCCTGAAATCACCGCCCGGGCCTGCGCGAGCGCCGAGAGCGCCTGAACCTTGTCGACGGCGCGTCGCAGCCGCGAAACGGCTCCGTCGAACGGTTGTTTTATCCCGGGTGGTATCGCGCTCCGTCCGATCTGGTAGCACAAATTGTTCAGCACATTTGCGACGCAGCCGTAGAGCGCCGTGCCGGTGTTGCTGCCACACTTGTTGAGTTCGGCATCCGCGTTGTGTGCGGCCGTGCCGACCGGGGTGAGCGCCATGGCCTCACGGCTTTCGAATGGCGCTCCGCCGATGAGCAGCGCCAGCAGACCCGATACGCCGACGCAAATCGCAAGTCTCGACAGGCTGCGATGCGGAATTCCAGATGCATGGCCCCTCATGAATATACCCCTGCCGTCTGAAACGAATTTTGAGAGCGGTTCTTGCTCCGAGGACAAACTTGAAAGAACAACTTGAAAGCTTGGGAATGACCTCGACCTCGCAACCGGCAGCGATACCACTGCCGGCCGCGAACCCGCGCGGCATGTCCTGATTCCCGGATCACCTTTAACTGCGAAAAACCCTTCCCAATGTGATCCGCAGCACGTCAGGGCCACGCGCGATCTCGCAAGGGTGGCCGGGGCAAGAGGAAATCTGTGATCGCGAGCGCGACTGCCGCATCGCGGAAAAGATCGGAATCATCAATCCGCAGAATCCAAGCATATCGTTCATTGACCGTCAATTTATTGAGGGCTCCGGAATGACAGCGGCGAGGCGTTCGCCTAAGGTTTTGCGTTGCCTGATGGTCATGACGCAGATGCGAAAATCTTTTGAATTCGGATTATTGGTCTGGCTCTTGAGCCTGCTTGCGGCCCAGTCGGCCTTGGCTGCAAGCGAACGGAAGACCGTGGCTGCCTCCGCGCCGCGGCTCGCGCTGGTGATCGGCAATGCCAGCTATTCCAAGCTCGGCACGCTCGCCAATCCCGGGCGCGATGCCCAGCTCATCGCAGAAAGACTGCGGCAGACCGGCTTCGAGGTCACCGCCGTTGCCGACCGCGACCTGAAAAGCCTGTCGCAGGATGTCGAGGAGTTTGCACTGAAGGTCAGGGCAAGCGGACCTTCGACCGTCGCATTGCTCTATTATGCCGGCCATGGCGTCGAGAGCGATGGCGCCAACTATCTCGTGCCCGTCAATGCCGACATCAAGCGGCGCGCCGACATCGTGCAGCAATCACTCGCCGTCAAACGCATCGCCGATCGTCTCGCCAGCGCCGGCAATGCGCTCAACATCCTCATCGTCGATGCCTGCCGCGATAATCCGTTTCCGCCGGGCATAGCAGTGAGTACGGCCGGACTGGTGCCGATGGGCGCGGTCTACGGCGTGTTCATTGCGTCAGCCACCGGCTCGGGCAAGACCGCCTTCGACGGCGAGGACGGCCATAGCCCCTATACCAAGGCGCTTGCGGATGCGGTGGTCGTACCCGGCGAGCGGCTGGAGGACGTGTTCAAGAGCGTACGCCGCCAGGTCCGGCTCGCCACCGGCGAGCAGCAGATCCCCTGGGAATCCACCTCGCTCGAGCTCGACTTCTTCTTCGTGCCGCCGCCGCCACCGCCGAGCCCGGCCGCGCAATTGCTCGCCGCGGCGAAGGAGACCGGCAATGTCGCGCTCTACGATCTCCTGATCGACCGCTTTCCGGCGAGCCCGGAAGCCAATGAGGCGCGCGCCGCCGTGGCCGAGCTGAAAAAGGGGGCGGCCGGTAGCGGGCCCGTGGTGGCTTCCGCCGCGTCAATCGTGCTCGATCGCGCGCGGCAGACGCGGACGCCAGAGGCCTACGATCTCGTCGCCGCGCTGTTTCCCAATTCCCCCGAAGCCGACGAAGCGCGCGGCGCGGCCTCGCGCCTGCGCGAGATCACCGTGCTCGACAGCGCCGGGCCGACCTATGAGGGCCGTGAGCTGGTACAGCTCATCCAGGCGCAATTGGCGCGGCTCGATTGCTTCTCAGGCGAGCAAAGCGGGGCGTTCGATGCCGCCACCATCCAGGGCCTGCGCCGGGCGTCGCAGCTCTCCGACGAGCACTTCCTTTGGTATCGTCCGACCATGGCCGCGCTGCGGGCGCTGAAGAAGGTGGACGGCAACGACGGCTGCGCCAGGCAGAAGACGGTCGCGGCGCCAAGGTGCTTGCGGGTCAACAACGAGGACTTCTGCCAATAGGCCCGCCTATCAAATAAGCCGCAGATCTTTTTAGTCTATTTGATGAGCAAATGAGCGTCTTTGTATGCAATGCCTGAGTCTTGGGCCTCGGGCGTCATTTGCGCATAATGTTATATTAATTAGCTATTTCAATGGATTAGACGGAAATCGAGGTTTCATTAAGCTCTGGCACGAACCTTGCGAATCCCTGTTCCAACCAGAAACTTTCGAGTTGGAGCAGTTTCATGAAACGCCGCGATTTCCTCAAGTCTGTTTCCGGATTGGCCGCGGGCGCGACGCTTCCGGCGATGCCGTCCGTAATCTCGTCCGCTTATGCCGATGCGCGCTCGGAGACGCTGCTGATCGTCTCGGAAGGTGGCCCCAACAATCTCGACATCCACGGCGTCGGCACCAACGTGCCCGGCTATGAGGTGTCCTGGAATTGCTACGACCGCCTGATCAGCCACGAGATGAAGGTCGGCCCCGGCGGAGTGCCCTATTACGACCGCGACAAGTTCAAGGGCGAGCTCGCCGAGGACTTCAAGATCGACGACATGTCGGTCACCTTCAAGCTGAAGAAGAACGCCAAATTCCACGACGGAACGCCGGTCACGGCGAAAGACGTGAAGTGGTCGCTCGATCGCGCCGTCACCGTCGGCGGCTTCCCGACCTTCCAGATGAGCGCGGGCTCGCTGACCAAGCCGGAGCAGTTCGTCGTGATCGACGACTATACGGTGCGCGTCGATTTCCTGAAGAAGGACAGGCTGACGATTCCCGATCTCGCCGTCATCGTTCCCTGCATCATCAATTCCGAGCTGGTGAAAAAGAACGCCAGCGAGAAGGACCCCTGGGGTCTCGAATATACCAAGCAGCAGACCGCCGGCTCCGGCGCCTACAAGGTGACGAAGTGGACGGCCGGCACCGAAGTGGTGATGGAGCGCAATGAGGATTGGGTCGGCGGCCCCTTGCCGAAGATCAAGCGCGTGATCTGGCGCATGGTGCCGCAGGCCGGCAACCGTCGCGCGCTGCTGGAACGCGGCGACGCCGACATCTCCTACGAATTGCCGTTCAAGGACTTTCAGGAGATGAAGGCGAGCGGCAAGCTCAATGTGGTGTCGCTGCCGTTCTCCAACGGCATCCAGTACATCGGCATGAATGTGACCAAGCCGCCCTTTGACAATCCAAAGGTACGCCAGGCGGTTGCCTACGCGATCCCCTATCAGAAGATCATGGACGCGGTGATGTTCGGGCTGGCAAACCCGATGTTCGGTGCACCCAAGGACAAGCCGACTGAAGTCGCCTGGCCGCAGCCGCACAAATACAACACCGATATCGAGAAGGCGAAGGCGCTGATGGCGGAAGCAGGCCTCGCCAACGGCTTCGAGACCACGATCTCGTTCGACTTGAATTTCGCGGGCGTCAACGAACCGCTCTGCGTGCTGGTGCAGGAAAGCCTCGCACAAATCGGCATCAAGACCACCATCAACAAGGTGCCCGGCGCCAACTGGCGCACCGAATTGAACAAGAAGGAAATGCCGCTCTTCACCAACGTGTTCTCGGGCTGGCTCGATTACCCCGAATACTTCTTCTACTGGTGCTATCACGGCAACAATTCCGTCTTCAACACCATGAGCTACAAGTCGCCGGAGATGGACAAGCTGATCGACGGCGCGCGCAACGCGGCAGCTGTCGGCGACACGGCGACTTACGACAAGGACGTGAAGGGTTTTGTCGATCTCGCCTTCAGCGACATCCCGCGCATCCCGCTGTATCAACCGTTCGTCAACGTCGCGATGCAGAAGAACATCAGCGGCTACCAATACTGGTTCCACCGCCGCCTGGACTATCGCGCGATGGCGAAGGGGTGAGGGGGTCATGCTGATCGTCGGCGACGCATCGGCATCTGTTGGTCTTTCGGATTCGAGTGAGGTGGCCACCGCTCTCTCATTCCCTCTCCCCTTGTGGGAGAGGGGCAGGGTGAGGGGTAGCCACGAACTCCGACTTCGCTTGCGGCTACCCCTCACCCCAACCCTCTCCCACAAGGGGAGAGGGAGCGCAGCCGCGCAAGCGGCAGAACTCTTGCCAGCAACTGGCGGAGCTTCGTCATCTTGGAGTCCCATGCCATGCTGACCATGATCGGCAAGCGCCTGATGTTCGCGATTCCATCGCTAATCGGCGTCGTCATCGTCACTTTCCTGCTGACACGTGCGCTGCCCGGCGACCCCGCCGCGTACTTCGCCGGGCCCGCTGCCACCAAGGAAGCCGTCGAGCAGATCCGGAAAAAGCTCGGCCTCGACAAGCCGCTGATCGAGCAGTTCTTCCGCTACACCAACGATCTCGCACACGGCGATTTCGGCAACTCGCTGACAACGGGACAGCCGGTCGCGGCCGAGATCCGCAATCGCCTGCCGGCCTCCGCAGAACTGACCTTGCTCGGCCTCATCGTCTCGATCGTCATCGCCATTCCGCTCGGCGTGCTGGCGGCAACGCGACCGGGATCATGGGTCGATCATTTATGTCGGGTGACGACGACAGCCGGCGTGTCGTTGCCCGTGTTCTTCACCGGTCTCGTGCTGGTCTATGTCTTCTACTTCCAGCTCGGCTGGTCGCCCGCGCCACTCGGCCGGCTCGACGTGTTCTACAGCGCGCCGCCGACGGTCACAGGATTCTACCTGATCGACACGCTGCTCGCGCGCGATCTCGAGGCGTTTCGTTCGGCGTGCAGTCAGCTCATCCTGCCGGCGACGACGCTTGCGATCTTCTCGCTGGCACCGATCGCGCGCATGACGCGCGCCTCGATGCTCGCGGTGCTGTCTTCCGAATTCGTCCGTACCGCGCGCGCCAGCGGCCTGTCGCCGGCCACCGTCATCGTCACCTACGCGTTTCGCAATGCGATGCTGCCTGTGATCACCACGCTCAGCATGGTGTTCTCCTTCCTGCTCGGCGCCAACGTGTTGGTCGAAAAAGTGTTCGCCTGGCCCGGCATCGGCTCCTACGCGGTGGAAGCGTTGATCTCGTCGGATTTCGCGCCGGTGCAGGGTTTTGTCCTCACCATGGCGGTCATGTACGTGCTTTTGAATCTCGTGATCGACATTCTCTATGGCGTGATCGATCCGCGCGTAAGGCTTGAAGGCTAGGGGTGAAAGATGAGCTCCGTTGCACCTGCTGTTGAACCGGCTGGTCCCGCGCGTACGTCGGGATTTGTCGCGCTCCTCGAACAGACCCGCTACGTCCTCGGTGAGAACAAGGTCACTGGCTTTTCCTTCGGCCTGCTGATCGTCATTCTCCTGGCCGCGGTCTTCGGCCCCTATGTGGTGCCGTACGATCCGCTCGCCTCCGACACGGTGGCGGCGTTGAAAGCGCCGTCGGCCGCGCACTGGTTCGGCACCGACCAGCTCGGCCGCGACATCTTCAGCCGCGTCGTGGTGGCCACGCGGCTCGATACGTTCATCGCGGTCGCCTCCGTCGTGCTGGTGTTCTTGATGGGCGGCCTCGCCGGCATCGCGGCGGGTTACTTTGGCGGCTGGACCGATCGCATCGTCGGCCGCATCGCCGACACCATCATGGCCTTCCCGCTGTTCGTGCTGGCGATGGGTATCGTCGCGGCGCTCGGCAACACCGTGCAGAACATCATTCTGGCGACCGCCATCGTGAACTTCCCGCTCTATGCTCGCGTTGCCCGCGCCGAAGCCAATGTCCGCCGCAACGCCGGCTTCGTGCAGGCCGCGCGCCTCTCCGGCAACGGCGAATTCCGTATCCTGCTGGTGCACATCCTGCCGAACATCATGCCGATCATGATCGTGCAGATGTCGCTGACCATGGGTTACGCCATCCTCAATGCCGCCGGCCTCTCCTTCATCGGCCTCGGCGTTCGCCCGCCGACCGCCGAATGGGGCATCATGGTCGCCGAGGGTGCGGGTTTCATGGTCTCGGGCGAATGGTGGATCGCGCTCTTCCCCGGCCTCGCGCTGATGATCGCCGTGTTCTGCTTCAACCTCCTCGGCGACGGCCTTCGCGACATCGTCGATCCCCAGCGGAGGACGTGATGGAAAAGGCCCCACGAAAATTCTTCAATGATCTCAGTGCGGCTTCTACTGTGCATGGGGTTGTTTTCGATCTCCTGAGTGACGGGAGCCGTCCATGACCGCCCAGCCGCTGCTCGACGTCCAGGATCTCACGGTCGAATTCACCACCCGCCGCGGCATCGTGAAAGCCGTGCAGCACGTCAACATCTCCGTCGCCAAGGGCGAGACGCTCGCCATCGTCGGCGAATCCGGCTCCGGCAAGTCGGTGACGTCCTATGCGGTGATGCGCATCCTCGATCGTGCCGGGCGGATCGCCGAGGGCTCAGTGATGTTCTCCGGCATCGACGTCAAGGCCGCGACCGAAGACCAGATGCGCGATCTGCGCGGGCG
Source organism: Bradyrhizobium sp. OK095 (assembly GCF_900109945.1). Classification (GTDB taxonomy): domain Bacteria; phylum Pseudomonadota; class Alphaproteobacteria; order Rhizobiales; family Xanthobacteraceae; genus Bradyrhizobium. The sequence goes on along the minus strand of NZ_FOBX01000019.1, from coordinate 103,004 downwards.
CGAAGTCTCGATGATCTTCCAGAACCCGCGTGCCGCGCTCAACCCGATCCGCAAAGTCGGCGACCAGATCGAGGACGTGCTGCGCACCCATGTGCAGCAGGCCATGGTTTCGGATCGCGGCGAAAAGGCGATCGAGGCGCTGGAGCAGGTCAAGATCGCCCGTCCGCGCGAGCGCTATCATGCCTATCCGTTCGAGCTCTCCGGCGGCATGTGCCAGCGCGTCGTCATCGCGCTCGCGCTGGCCTGCAATCCGCAGCTGCTGATCGCGGACGAGCCGACCACCGGTCTCGACGTCACCACCCAGAAGGCGGTGATGGATCTGATCGTCGAGCTGACCAAGCGCAAGGCGATGTCGACCATTTTGATCACGCACGATCTCGGACTGGCCGCCGCCTATTGCGACCGTGTCGTGGTGATGGAGAAGGGCCGCGTGGTCGAGACCGCCAAGGCCGCCGACATTTTTGCCAACCCGCAGCACCCTTATACAAAGAAGCTGATGCGCGCGACGCCGCGGCTTGGTGTGAGCCTGCGGGATCTGTTGCCGGAGGAGGAGGGTGCTGCACTCGCCGCCGCAAGCGCCGCGCACGAAACCGCTCCGACGGCCGCAGCAGGCGCGGAGAAGACGCCGCTCCTCCTCATCGAGAAGCTGGTCAAGGAATATCCCCGCCAGGGTGCGACTGCCACGCTCGGAAAACTGTTTGGCCGCAAGCCGCCCGTGGAGCCCGATGTGTTCCGCGCGGTCGACGGCATCAGCTTCTCGATCGGCCATGGCGAGAGCGTCGGCCTGGTCGGCGAATCCGGCTGCGGCAAATCGACCACCTCGATGATGGTGATGCGCCTGCTCGACCAGACCTCAGGCCTGATCCAGTTCGACGGCGAGGACATCGGCGCCATGGCGCCTGCCTCCTTCGCCCGGCTGCCGCAGCGCAGCCGCATCCAGATGGTGTTCCAGGACCCGACCGACAGCCTCAATCCGCGCTTCACCGCCGTGCGCGCCATCGCCGATCCCATCATGCAGCTCGGCGACATCAGGGGCCGCGACGCGCTGCGCTTTCGCTGCGAGGAGCTCGCCACCATGGTCGGCCTGCCGCACAATCTGCTGGATCGGTTTCCGCACCAATTGTCCGGTGGCCAGAAGGCCCGCGTCGGCATCGCCCGCGCCATCGCCCTGCATCCGAAGCTCGTCATCCTGGACGAGCCGACGGCGGCGCTGGACGTCTCGGTCCAGGCCGTGGTTCTGAACCTGCTCCAGGACCTCAAGGCGCGGCTAGGTATGAGCTATCTGTTCGTCTCGCATGATTTGAATGTAGTGCGCTTGTTGTGCGATCGTGTCATTGTCATGCGGTCGGGTCGAATCGTCGAGGAAGGCTCTTCCGAAAGGGTTTTGAGCGATCCGCAGGACGACTACACCAAGGAACTGCTGACGGCGATCCCGCATCCGCCGTTGCCGGTGCACTGATTGTTTGGGAGCGTGATGGCCGAGCCGCTGGACGACTATATCGACGCCGTTTCCAAAGCGCTGGCGCTGCCGGTCGAAGAGGCCTGGAGACCGGTGGTCCGCGCCAATCTCGAAGTGTCGCTGCGGCTCGCCCGCTTGGTCGACGAATTCGCGCTGCCGGACGAGACCGAGCCGGCGCCGGTCTTCACCGCCTGACGCCGCCATGACCACCAATCCAGAGATGAATGCTGCCGACATCGCCAAGGCGGTGACCGGCGGAAAATTGTCCGCGCTCGATGCTATCGAAGCCGCGCTCGCGCGCATCAAGCTGCACGACGGCATCCTCAATTCCTTCACCGATGTGACCGCCGATCGCGCCCGTGCCAAGGCGCGCGCGATCGATGCCGATGTCGCCGCAGGTAAGGAAGTCGGCCCGCTCGCCGGCGTTCCCTTCGCGGTGAAAAACCTCTTCGACGTCACGGGCCTTGCCACACGCGCCGGCTCGAAGATCAACCGCGATCTCGCACCGGCCAAACGCGACGCCACGCTGATCGAGCGGATGGAAGCCGCCGGTGCCGTTCTCGTCGGCGCACTCAACATGGGCGAATACGCCTACGACTTCACCGGCGAGAACGTCCATGACGGCCCCTCGCGCAATCCGCATGACACCACGCGGATGAGCGGCGGCTCCTCCGGCGGTTCGGGCAGCGCCGTCGGCGGCGCGCTGGTGCCGATCGCGCTGGGATCGGACACCAATGGCTCGATCCGCGTGCCGTCCTCGTTCTGCGGCATTTTTGGTCTGAAGCCGACCTATGGCCGGCTCTCCCGCGCGCGCTCGTTCCCGTTCGTGGCGAGCTTCGATCATCTCGGCCCGTTCGCGCGCTCCGTCACCGATCTCGCGCTCGCCTATGACGCGATGCAGGGCCCGGATGCGGACGACGCCGCCTGCACCACGCGTGGCCTGGAGCCGACACTGCCGCTGCTCGCCAATCCGGTTTCGGACCTGCGCATTGCGATTGCCGGCGGCTACTTCCAGAACAATTTGTTTCCGGAGGCCGTCGAAGCCGTCAGCCGCGTTGCCAAGGCACTCGGCGCGACGCGCGTGGTCGATGTGCCCGAAGCCGCGCGCGCCCGCGCGGCGGCTTACGTCATCAGCACCACCGAGGGCGCCTCGCTGCATCTCGATCGCCTGCGCAAGCGCCCCAACGATTTCGATCCGGCCGTGCGCGACCGGCTGATCGCCGGCGCCATGGTGCCGGCGCCGCTGGTCGACCGCGCCCAGAAATTCCGCCGCTGGTATCGCGCGCAATTTGCCGAGGTCTTCAAATCGGTCGACGTGCTGATCGCGCCGGCGACGCCTTGCACCGCGCCAAAACTCGGCCAAGTGAATTTCAAGCTCGACGGCGTCGAATTGCCGGTGCGCGCCAATATCGGCATCCATACCCAGCCGATCTCGTTCGTCGGCCTGCCGGTCGTCGCCGTGCCGGTGCCGCTCGAGCCGCTGCCGATCGGCGTGCAGATCATTTGCGCGCCCTGGCGCGAGGACATCGCGCTACGCGTCGCGTACGCATTGGAGAAGATGGGCGTCGCCGCGGCGCCCGCGCCAAGGGGACTTTGAGAGGAATTTGAAATGGAGATCGATCTCCCCGACGTGCTCGCGGAAGTCAAAACCGCGTTCGACCGCTATGAGCAGGCTCTCGTCACCAACGACGTCGCAGTGCTCGGCGAACTCTTCCGCAACGATCCCCGCACGTTGCGCTACGGCATCGGCGAGAACCTCTATGGCTACGAGGCGATCTCCGGCTTCCGCGCCGGCCGCTCGCCGGTCGGGCTCAACCGCCGCACCGCCAAGACGGTGATCACCAGCTATGGCCGCGACACGGCCGTCGCCTCCACCCTGTTCTATCGCGACACCGCGCCTGGCAGGGTCGGCCGTCAGATGCAGACCTGGATTCGCTTCCCGGAGGGCTGGCGCGTCGCCGCTGCCCATGTCAGCATCATCGACGAGCCGAAAGAGACCTGATTGTATGACGCTTGACGATCTTCCGCCCGGAACATTGCCGGCCGAGCCGGTGGTGCCACGGGTCGACCGGGCGCAGCCAAGCGTGCACAAGGTTACGCGCGCCGAGGAGCTGCGCCTTCAACTCGCCGACGAGATCGTGCGGGGAACGCTGGCGCCCGGCTCGCCGCTTGATGAAACCGACATCGCGCGGCGCTTCAGCGTCTCGCGGACGCCGGTGCGCGAGGCGTTGCGGCAGCTGGTGGCGAGCGGCCTTGTCGAGGCACGGCCCCATCGCGGCGCAGTGGTGGCGCAACCCTCGTTCGAGCGGCTGACGGGCATGTTCGAGGCGATGGCGGAGCTCGAGGCGATGTGCGCCGGCCTTGCCGCCGAGCGCATGACCGCCACTGAGCGTCATGGTCTCGAAGCCGTGCACGAAGAGTTGCGTGTTCTCAGCTACGCCGGCAATCCCGATCGCTTCCACGAGGTCAACGAGCGCTTCCACAACGCGATCTATGCGGGCTCGCAGAACGGCTACATCGCCGAGATCACGCTGGCGACGCGCGTGCGCGTGCAGCCGTTCCGCCGCGCCCAGTTCCGCAATCTCGGCCGATTGGCCAAGTCGCAAGCCGAACACGACCGCGTCGTCGTCGCCATCATGCGCGGCGACAAGCAGGGCGCCGCGGCTGCGATGCGTGCGCATATCGAATTGGTGCGCGGGGAGTACGAGATTTACGCTGTGTCGGTGTAACTCCACTCTCGTGTCCCGGACGCGGTGCAGCGCGAAGCGCTGCTCCGCTGAGCCGGGACCCATTTTTTCTTGAGATTGTAGTGGTGGGTCCCGGTTCAGCAGCGCACCACTGCGTGATGCGCTGCGCCCGGGACACGAGACCATTCACGCCGTCGCAGCTTCCGCCATATACGCGCGCCAGCCGCCGTAGCTTGTGATGTCGCGGGCTTCGCTCAGCACTTCCGGTTCAACGAGAAAGCCCTTCACGCCGCGGCCATCCGCCAAGCGAACAGTACCGATTGCCATCGGTGCCGGAATCGCATTCACGAACTTGCCGAAGGCGGACGACGACAGCGACCAGATCTCCAGCTCGATCGACGCGCCCGTGCCGGCCTCGACGCGCAGCATGCCGGGCTTCGGCGGCGTGGTCTGAAGCGCATAGAGCTTGTAATCCGCTGCGGTTTTGGTTGCCTCGACCAGCTTGCCGTTCAGCGCCTTCAACTCACCGTTCAGCGCCATGCCGGAGAGATGCGCGCCGACAACGGCAATCGGAATCTCGTCGCTGCTGCTCGCGGTGAGCTGTGCGAGCGGCGCCTGCGCCACGCCCTTCGCGCCAACGGTCAGCTTGGTATCTGCATGAAACACGCGGCCGATGCTCGCGAGCAGCGCATCGCGTCCGGCAGGCGCGAGCAGCGTGATGCCGAACGGAATGCCGTCGGCGCGCATCGCTGCGGGGATTGCGAGACCGCAGAGGTCGAGCAGGTTGACGAAATTGGTGTAGGTGCCGAGCCGGCTGTTGAGCTCGATCGGATTGGCGAGCACCTGCGCCGTCGTATACGCCGTCGGTGCCGTCGGCAGCACCAGTGCGTCAATGTTGGCGAACGTCCGTTCGGCGATCTTGCGCAGGCCCTGCAAGCGATAGAGCGCCGAGAAGGTGTCCGCCGCCGTGAGCCGCGCGCCGGCGGCAGTGATCTCGCGTGTCACGGGGTGAATAGAATCAGGCGCGGACGCCAGCAAATTCTTGATCACGAGATAGCGCTCGGCAACCCACGGCCCCTCATAGAGCAACCGCGCCGTCTCGTAGAACGGCTCGAGATCGAACTCGACCAGCGTTGCACCGATTGACGTCCAGCGCTTCAGAGCATCTGCGTATGCCGCTTCCGCCTTCTTGTCGCCGAAGAAGATCAGCTGCCCGTTGCGCGGCACGCCGAGGCGCAAATTCGCCGGGAACGGTGTGATCGCGCCAAGCGGACGGTCGCGCGAGAATGGATCGGCCTGGTCCGGCCCCGTCATCACGGACAGTGCCAACGCAGCGTCGTCGACCGTCAGCGCAAACACCGAGATGCAGTCGAGCGTACGGCAGGCCGGCACCAGACCGGCAGTCGAGATCATGCCCAGGCTCGGTTTCAGCCCGACGATGTTGTTGAGCATTGCCGGCACGCGCCCGCTGCCGGCGGTGTCGGTGCCCAGCGATAGCGGCACGAGGCCCGCGCCGACGGCGGTTGCCGAACCCGAGCTCGATCCGCCGGGAATCAGATCCTCGCGGATCGAGTTTTTGGGAATGCCGTAGGGCGAGCGCACCCCGACGAGGCCGGTCGCGAACTGGTCGAGATTGGTCTTGCCGATGATGATGGCGCCCGCCGCGCGCAGCCGCTCCACCGCGGTCGAGTCATGCGTCGGCGTATAGGAGAAGGCCGGGCAGGCCGCCGTGGTCGGAAAGCCCAGCGCGTCGATATTGTCCTTCACCGCGACAGGCACGCCGTAGAGCGGCAGGCTGGCTGCATCCTTCGTGGCGAGCTTTTCGGCCTCCGCGATGGCGTCCTTCTCGTCGCGCAGGCTGATGAACACCGCGGGATCGTTGTGGTCGCGGATGCGCTGATAGGTCCGCGCGATCGTCTGCGCCGGCGTGACCGTGCCCGCGCGATGCGCGGCCACAATCGCGGCGATCGTTTCAGGCTGATCAGCCCCCATTTCAGCCTTCATGGCGACAAAACTCCGGCAACTTGTCCTCACCCGGATTGAAGCAAGCGATGTGCCATTGTGTACAGAATCCGGGCAGCGCAGGTGTCTCGGATATTATCGTGGGATCAGTGGGTTGGGGGATATTTCGATGATTGAGCAGGTCGCCGCGCCAGCGCCCTGTTACGGGCATCTGCCCAAATCATGTGCAGTCGCGATCAAGTGAAGTCCGCGAGGATCTGGAGCAACCGCTCCCGGTTCGCCTTGCCGATCTTGGCCTCGACATGCCGTTCGTGCTCGGCGGCGAGGCGCTTGAACTTCGCCAGTGCCGTCTCGCCCTGGCCGGTGAGGTGCAGGGCGTGGGAGCGCCGGTCCGTCTTCGACTTGACCCGCTTCACCAGCTTGCGCTGCTCGAGGCTGTCGAGCAGATGCACCAGCCGGGCGCGCTCGATGCCGAGGCGTTTGGCCACCGCCATCTGCGAGAGGCCGGGGTTGGCGCCGATCACCGTCAGCACCGAATATTGCGTCGGCCTGATGTCGACATCGCCGAGTGTCCTGATGAAGTCCTGAAAGATCCAGATCTGGAAGCGCCGCACGGCATAGCCGGCGTGGCCGACCAGCGCGTCGAGGCCGATCTCGTCCGCGTCGATCCGCCGCGCGGCGCCGTTGCCGACGCGTTTGCGTAGGGAAGGGCGAGCATCGACTCTGGCTGCGCTGGCTGTCACATCGCGTCTCCTGTCGGGCAAGCTTAGCGCCTTGATGCCTCAAGCGGAAGATTGTTGTTGACGACAACAATTGTCCTGCCCAACATTATGGCCAAAGCAGCCCGGAACGAGGCTGCGGCCGATCCGGGCATCCGGGCGGAGGAGGAAAACATGACAACCGCCGCACATGGCGACGCTTCGAGCCTGTTCGCAACGCCAAAAACCGTCGCCGAGCATCGCGCCGACGGCAGCATCGTGCTGCGCTCGGGCGAGCCCTTGCGCGACAGCGCGCGTTGCATCGGCGACTGGCTGGAGCACTGGGCACGGCAGGCGCCTGATACAATCTTCCTCGCCGAGCGCGACAGCGCCGATACGCCCTGGGCCACCGTGACCTACGCGGGTGCCCTGCGGCGGGTACGCGCGGCGGCATCCTGGATGCTCGCGCAACAGTTCAGCGCCGAACGCCCCGTCGTCATCCTCTCCGACAACGGCATCGATCATGCGCTGCTCGCGCTGGCCGCCCAGCATGTCGGTGTCCCCTCGACCGCGATCTCGCCCGCCTATTCGCTGATGTCAAAGGACTTCGACAAGCTCAAGGGCATGATCTCGCTGCTAGAGCCCGGCGCGATCTATGTCTCCGCGACCAGGCCATTCGCGCCGGCGCTGGCCGCGATCAAGCCGCTGCATCGTGCGCAGATCATCAGCGGCAATGCGAGCGATGCCGATGCGCTCGCCTTCCGCGCGGTTGCGGCAACGCCTGAAACTTCGGATGTCGCAAAAGCCTTCGCCGCCGTGACGCCGGATACGATCGCAAAATTCCTGTTCACCTCGGGCTCGACCGGCACGCCCAAGGCTGTGATCAACACCCAGCGCATGCTGACGTCGAGCCAGCAGGCCAAGGCGCAGACCTGGACATTTCTCGAACAGACCCGCGATCTCGTCATTCTCGACTGGCTGCCGTGGAGCCATACGTTCGGAGCCAACCACAATTTCAATCTCGTGCTGCGCAACGGCGGCTCGCTCTATATCGACGGCGGCAAGCCTGCACCCGGGCTGTTTGCGACGTCGCTCGCCAATTTGAAAAGCGTGACGCCGACGGTCTATTTCAATGTGCCGCGCGGGTTCGACATGCTGATCGCGGCGTTGCGCGGCGACGAGGAGTTGCGCCGCCACTTCTTCAGCGAGGTGAAGTTTGCCTTCTATGCCGGCGCAGCGTTGCCGCAGAATCTGTGGGATGCGCTTGAGGAGCTTTCGATCGAGACCGTCGGCCGTGCGCTGCCGATGGTCTCGGCCTGGGGCTCGACCGAAACCTCGCCGCTCGCGACAGACTGCCATTTCCTCGCGGAGCGCTCCGGCAATATCGGTGTGCCGATTCCGGGCACCGAACTGAAGCTCGTCAGCTCTGGCGACAAGCTGGAGGTGCGCGTGCGCGGCCCCAACGTCACGCCGGGCTATTGGAAGGCGCCGGAGCTCACCAGGCAGGCGTTTGACGAAGAAGGTTTCTACCTCATCGGCGACGCCGTGAAGCTTGCCGATCCCGTGCGGCCCGAGCGCGGCCTGTTCTTCGATGGCCGTGTCGCGGAAGATTTCAAACTCAACTCCGGCACATGGGTCAGCGTCGGGACGCTGCGCGTCGCTGGCATTGCAGCACTGGCGCCGCTTGCGCAGGATATCGTCGTCACAGGGCATGGTGGCGACGAGGTGCGGTTTCTGGTGTTTCCGAACATCGCGGCTTGCCGCGCTCATGTCGGTCTGCCCGAAACGGTCGGCGTGAATGAGGTGCTGACGCATGACAAGGTCAGGGTCGCGATCGCGCAGGGCCTCGCAAAGTTGAAACAGCAAGGCGCCAATTCCTCCGGCCATGCCACCCGTGCGTTGCTGCTCGCCGAGCCGCCGTCGGTTGACGGCGGCGAGATCACCGACAAGGGCTACATCAACCAACGCGCCGTGCTGACGCGACGCGCGGATGCGGTGGCGCGGTTGAATGATGATGCGTCGGCGGAGTGGATCGGCTGCAACGATTGACCGCTGGTCTCTGAGCTAGCACCTCTCGTGCCCCGGACGCAGCGCAGCACGCAGTGGTGCGCTGCAGAGCCGGGGCCCATCCTTCGCCCAGGGCGATGGGTCCCGGCTCTGCGCAGCAGCGTTTCACGCTGCAGCGCGTCCGGGACACGAGAGTTTGGCAAAGCAATACGCCAGCCAACCTGCCGCAATATCCTGCATGATTCTTTTGTTGCTTAAGCAACTAATTCGTGCGAACCGTTCCAGACAAGGATGACGGCGGGGGAACCGCTGCGCCTGATCCTGGAGGAAACGAATGCTCGGCAGAGAGGGTGCCGCTGGCAACTGCCGGCGTATGCCTGAAGGCGGCGAGACGATGCGCCTCACGGCCGCCGCGTCAGCTGGTGCTGCCGCCGGTCACCGCGCCCAAATTTTCGTGCAGCCGGCGCAACAAATCAATCAGGACCTCGCGCTCGTCCTTGCTCAAGCAAGACAACAGCCGCCGTTCGCGCTCGAATGCCGCCACGATCACCTTGTCATGGGTGGCGCGGCCCCTCGCCGTCAGCGAGATCGAATGGGTGCGGCCGTCATTCGGGTCGGTGCGGATCGCGACCTGCCCGCGTTTCTCCAGACCTGCGAGCGTCCGGCTCACCGGGCCCTTGTCGAAGCCGATGACGTGGCAGATGCGCGAGGCCGGAATGCCGGGCTCGATCGCCAGCAGCGACATGATCCGCCATTCCGTGACGTTGACGCCGAACTGCTTCTGATAGAACGCGGTCGCGCTGTTCGAGAGCTTGTTGGCGATGAAGGTGATGAAAGCCGGGACGTAACGGTCGAGATCGAGCGTCGGTCCGGCCTCCGTGGGCGCAGGCTTTTGGCGGGCTCTGGTCGAAGACGGCGGCATATCGGGATTCTGTCTCGCTGCGTGCCTGAAGACCTAAGGGCAAGCGTGGCGCTTTCACAAGATCAAAATGAGGGAGGACCTTTATGAGCGCACCCGGCTCGACTGTATCAGGCGTCCCGCATCTCGATGTCGATCCCTTCGACATGAATTTTTTTGCCGACCCTTATCCGACCCATGAGCTGCTGCGGGAGACGGGGCCGGTCGTCTATCTCGACAAGTGGAAGCTCTATGGCGTGGCGCGGTACGCCGAGGTCCATGCCGTGCTGAACGATCCCGCGACGTTCTGCTCCAGTCGCGGCGTTGGCCTGTCCGACTTCAAGAAGGAGACGCCGTGGCGGCCGCAGAGCCTGATTCTCGAGGCCGATCCTCCCGAGCACACCCGCACCCGCGCCGTGCTGTCAAAAGTGCTGTCGCCGACTGTGATGAAGGGGCTGCGCGAGCGCTTCGCCGCGGCGGCCGATCAACGGGTCGACGCACTGCTGGAGAAGCGCAGTTTTGATGCGATCGCGGATCTGGCGGAGGCCTATCCGCTCTCGATCTTTCCGGATGCTCTTGGGCTGAAGCCCGAGGGTCGCGAAAACCTCATTCCCTATGCGAGCCTGGTGTTCAACGCGTTCGGCCCGCCGAACGAATTGCGCAAGGAGGCGATCGCGCGCTCGGCGCCGCATCAGGCCTATGTCACCGCGCAGTGCCAGCGCGATAATTTGACGCCCGGCGGCATCGGCGCCTGCATTCACGCCCATGTCGACGATGGCGCCATCACGGCCACGGAAGCGCCGTTGCTGGTGCGTTCGCTGCTGTCGGCTGGGCTCGATACCACCGTCAACGGCATTGGCGCGGCCGTCTATTGCCTCGCCCGCTTCCCCGACCAATGGCAGCGCCTGCGCAGCGATCTCACGCTGGCGCGTAACGCTTTCGAGGAGGCCGTGCGCTTTGAGAGCCCGGTGCAGACCTTCTTCCGCACCACGACGCGTGAGGTCGACCTGTCGGGCGCGACGATCGGCGAGGGCGAGAAAGTGCTGATGTTCCTTGCTGCCGCTAACCGCGATCCGCGGCGATGGGACAAGCCGGATAGTTACGACATCACCCGCCGCACGTCCGGCCATGTCGGTTACGGCTCCGGCATTCACATGTGCGTCGGCCAGCTCGTGGCGCGGCTCGAAGGCGAGACGATGCTTTCGGCTTTGGCTCGCCGCGTCGCCAGCATCGAGATCACGGGTGAACCAAAGCGCCGCTTCAACAACACGCTGCGCGGGCTCGACAGCCTGCCGGTGACGATCTCGCCGGCCTGACGCGGTCGGTGGCGAAACAATAATAGGGGAGGGACCAATGAAGAACCTGAAGTGGACGCTGACACTGGCCGCGAGCCTGATGAGCGGCGTCGCAAGCGCCGAGATATCGGACAACGTTGTGCGCGTCGGTGTGCTCAACGACATCTCAGGCATCTTTCAGGACACCAATGGGATGGGCTCGGTCGAGGCCGCGCGCATGGCAGCCGAGGATTTTAACGGCGGGGCTAAGGGCATCAAGGTCGAGATCGTCTATGCCGACCACCAGAACAAGGCTGATGTCGGCAATGCGATTGCGCGCAAATGGCTCGATGTCGAGGGTGTCGACGCCATCGTCGACGTGCCGAATTCGGCAGTCGGTCTCTCCATCAACACGCTGCTGCGCGACAGCCGCATGACGTTCCTGGCGTCCTCCACGGCAAGCTCGGATCTCACCGGCAAGGCCTGTTCGCCCAACACCATTCAATGGGTTAACGACACCTGGGCGACCGGCAACACCACGGCGGCCGCGATGATGTCGCGCGGTGGCAAGGAGTGGTACTTCCTCACGGTGGACTATGCGCTCGGCAAGGGCATCGAGGGGGAAGCGCAAAAGTATATCGAGGGGCATGGCGGCAAGGTGCTGGGATCGTCAAAGCATCCGCTCGGCACGTCGGACTTCGCCTCGTTCCTGTTGCAGGCGCAGAACTCGAAGGCGCAGGTGATCGGGCTTGCGAACGCCGGTGGCGACACCATCAACGCCGTGAAGCAGGCCGCCGAGTTCGGCGTGCAGCAGAGCGGGCAGAAGCTCGTGGCGTTCCTGCTCTTCATCAACGATGTCCACGGCATGGGCATCAAGGTCGCGCAGGGCCTCCAACTGATGGAAGCCTTCTACTGGGACATGAACGACGACACCCGCGCGTTCGCAAAACGCTTCGCCGCGCGGCCCGGCATGAACGGCAAGATGCCGAGCGGCAACCAGGCCGGCGTCTATGCCTCGACGCTTGCCTATCTCAACGCAGTCGCCGCGACTGGCAGCGACAACGCCAAGGACGCGGTGCCCGAGATGAAGAAGTTTAGAGGCAAGGACAAGCTGTTCGGCGACACCGTCATCCGCCAGGACGGCCGCGTCGTGCATCCCATGTATCTGTTCGAGGTGAAGAAGCCGGAGGAGTCGAAATATCCGTATGATTATTACAAGCTGGTCTCGACGATTCCGGCGGAGCAGGCGTTCCGGCCGATGGCGGAGGGCGGCTGTGAGTTGGTGAAGTAGGGAACGCTGTTGCCACGAGCGACGCTGTACCCTCTCCCCTTGTGGGAGAGGGTGGATTCGCGTAGCGAAGCCGGGTGAGGGGTTCTCTCCACGTGTACGCCTCTCACGATTGAATTCGCGGAGAGAGACCCCTCATCCGGCGCTTCGCGCCACCTTCTCCCACAAGGGGAGAAGGGAGGAGCCCTACACCACCTTGCTGCTCCCCTGCGTGATCAACCGCGCCGCGCGCTGATCGCGTGCGTAGATCCAGAGCCAGCTGAGCGCAACGCTGAGGCGGTGACGCAGGCCGATTAGGAAGTAGATGTGGGCGATGCCCCAGATCCACCATGCGATGGTGCCGCGCAGTTTGACCTTGCCGAAGTCGATCACCGCAAGCCGCTTGCCGATCTGCGCGAGGCTGCCGGAGTGCTTGTAGCGAAACGCGCCTTTGTTCTCGCCACGCAGGCGGGCTTTGATGGTCTCGGCAACGTGTTGCCCCTGCTGCTTGGCCGCCGGCGCAATGCCGGGCACCGGCTTCCCGTCCCAGGCGTTGATCAAGACGGTGTCGCCGATCGCAAATATCTCCGGATGACCGGGAATGCTGAGATCGTCTTCGACCTGCACGCGCCCGGCGCGATCGGCCGGTGCGCCCAGCCATTCGGCCGCGGGTGAGGCGCGGACGCCGGCGGCCCATATCCGGGTCTTCGCCTCGAGCCGCTTGTCGCCGAACACCACGCCCTCCCGATTGATCTCGGTCACGGCTTGCCCGAGCACGACCTCGACGCCGATCTTTTCCAGCGATGCCTGCGCGTAGGCCGAGAGATCGTCGGGAAAGCCGGCCAGCACGCGTGAGCCCGCCTCGATCAGCACGACGCGCGCCTTGTGGGTGTCGATGTTACGGAAGTCGGCAGGCAGCGTGTGATGCGCCATTTCGGCAATGGTGCCGGCGAGCTCGACCCCCGTGGGGCCTGCGCCGACGATGACGAAGGTCAGCCGCGCCGCGCGTTTCGCGGGATCGGTCTCGCGCTCGGCGTGCTCGAACGCTACCAGGATGTGACGGCGCAAGGTGGTCGCGTCCTCCAGCGTCTTCAGGCCGGGCGCCCACTGCTCCCATTCGTCGTGGCCGAAATAAGCGTGGCGCGCACCGGTCGCGAGCACCAGCGTGTCGTAGGGCACCTCGCTGCCGTCGTCGATCTGCACGCAGCGCCTGTCAGCATCGACACCGCTGACCGTCGCAAACAGCGTCGTCACCTCGCGCCGGTCGCGCATGAGATGTCGCACCGGCCAGGCGATCTCGCTAGTGGCCAGCGATGCGGTCGCGACCTGGTAGAGCAGCGGCTGGAACAGATGATGGTTGCGGCGGTCGATCAGCGTGATCTCGACGGGTGCCCCCGCAAGCCGGTGGGTCGTCTCCAGCCCGCCAAAACCGGCTCCGACGATGACGACGCGATGGGGTGCCGTGGTCATGATGTACCCTCGAATCTTGCTGCTGCTACTTCCTCATTTAAGTGCGGATTGGGTGCCGCGGTCCAATAGCCGTCATCAATCGCCGCATAGGCTCGGTGTATCGCTCTGCCGCGGGAAAACGCCGCAGCCTTGACCATGCCTTGGCCGAAGTAAGTAGAATTATATTTCTTGCCATCTCCGATTGGGGCGAAATATGGTGCAGGGCGGGTGCTGAGCCATTGGCGGCGCGACAGATTTTGCGTTCAATAGAGACAGACCCGGGGCGGCGATCACCCCGCTTCCGGGATCAATAATAAGGAGGGGAGTGGTTATGAGGACGGCATTCTGGCTGGCGGGCGCAGCGGCGCTGGTGCTGGCAAATCCGGCATTCGCCGGCGACACCATCAAGATCGGTTTCGTTTCGACCTTCAGCGGCCCGACCGCCGTGATCGGCAACGACATGCGCAACTCCTTCGAACTGGCGCTGGATCACATCGGCCGCAAGATGGACGGCAAACCGGTCGAGGTGATCTACGAGGACGACGGGCAGAAGCCCGATGTCGGCAAGCAGAAGACCGAGAAGCTGGTGCAGTCCGACAAGGTCGATTTCATCGTCGGCTACATCTGGTCGAACGTGTTCCTCGCCTCGCTCAAGACCGCGGTCGACTCGCAGACATTCATGATCTCGGCCAATGCCGGTCCGTCGCAGGTCGCGGGTGAGCTGTGCTCGCCTTACGTGTTCTCGACCTCCTGGCAGAACGACCAGACGCCGGCCGCCGTGGGCCTCTACATGAATGCGAACGGCGTCAAGAGCGTGTTCCTGATCGGCCCGAACTACGCCGCCGGCAAGGACATGCTCGCGGGCGTCAAGAGCACGTTCAAGGGCGAGGTCAAGGGTGAGGAATACACGGTGTGGCCGAGCCAGCTCGACTTCTCCGCCGAGCTCTCCAAGGCGCGCGCCTCGGGCGCGGAATCGATCTTCGTGTTCTATCCGGGTGCTGCCGGCGTGCAGTTCCTCAATCAATATGCGCAGGCGGGGCTGAAGAGCACGATGCCGCTCTATACGGCGTTCACCGTCGACGAGCTGTCGCTGCCGCTCCAGAAGGAGAATGCGCTTGGCGTGCCCGGCGCACAGGAATGGGTCAACGACCTCCCCAACGAGCAGAACAAGCGCTTCGTCGCCGACTACCGCAAGAAGTACACCGGTTTGCGCCCGACCTATTACGGCGCGCAAGCCTATGACGCGGCGCAGCTGATCAACAGCGCGGTCGTTGCGGTGAAGGGCGACACCAGCAAGAAGGACGCGATGAAGGCCGAGATGGAAAAGGCCAACTTCAAGTCGCTGCGCGGCCCCTTCAAGTTCGGCAACAACCACATCCCGATCCAGAACTTCTATTTGCAGGACGTGGTGAAGGGCGCCGGGGGCGAGCTTTCGCTGAAGACCGTTGCCACCATCGTCACCGATGACCAGGACCGCTTCCACGAGAAGTGCCCGATGAAGTAGCCACGAGCGATGCTGCCCCTTCTCCCCTTGCGGGAGAAGGTGGCGCGAAGCGCCGGATGAGGGGTATCTGTCCGCGAAGTAATTTCCATCGAGTGCGCGGAGAGAACCCCTCACCCGTCTCGCCGCTTCGCGGCGAGCCACCCTCTCCCACAAGGGGAGAGGGTAATCACACCCGCGGCATGCTCGCGGGTCTTACCTCGCGGGCCTGCGCTGCCAACCTGATCCCGGCATTGGCGGCGCCGAATCCCTGATAATTCCTGCGCTCGACGATCTCGAAGAAAAACCGCTCGTCGAAAATGTGGGTATAGACCTGGAAGAATTCGCCGTCGCCCTCGCGGTCGTAGAGGATGTGGTTGGCGCGCAGCTGCGCCATCAATTCGGGTGCGAGATCGTATTTGGCTTCAATATCATCGTAATAATTGTCGGGGATATCCAGGAAGTCCGCGCCACGGGCGCGCATCTCGGCAACCGCCGCAAAGATGTCCCGGCACGTGAACGCGACGTGCTGCACGCCTGAGCCGAAAAACTCGGAGATGAAGCGCGCCGGCAGCGTGCGGTTGGCGGAGGATCCGTTGAGCACGAAGCGCAGGCTCTGGTCGGCGTTGATGACGGCCTGGCTCTGCACGAGGCCACGAGGGTCGGCGATCTCCATTTGCGGCAGCCGCTTGAGGTCGAGGATGCCGGTGTAAAACAACAACCAGGACAGCATCTCGTCATAGGGCATCGACTGCGCGATGTGATCGACCGCAAGCAGCGCGTCCGCGCCCGCATCGCTTGGTACGGGTTCGAAATCGGTGTCCCAGTTCTTGCCGGCCTGATCGAGGAAATACAGAAGGCTGCCGCCGACGCCGTGGATCGCGGGGATCTCCAGTTCGCCCGGCCCGACCGGCTGGTAGAAGGTGCGCGCCTTCAGCGTCTCGGCGCGCTGCATGGCAAGGCCGGCATTGTCGACATCGAGCGCGATGGCGCAGACACCGGGACCGTGGGTGACGTAGTGCGAATGCGCAAAGCCGTCGGTCTCGCAATTGATCACGAGCTCGACCTTGCCTTGCGACCAGCGCTCCACCGCCTTGCTGCGATGCTTGCCGGTTTTGCGGAAGCCGAGTTGCGACAACAGACCGGCAAGCTCGCCGGCCTTGGTCTCGTTGACGGCAAACTCGATGAACCCTGTGCCGCCGCTTTTGGCCTTCGGCGCCAAGGGCTCGCTCACGAGCTTTGGCCAGTCCGGTGCGAGCTGATCCTCCAGCAGTATCAGCGATCGCAGGCCATCGACCGCGGTCTGCGTGGCCGAGCCGGCGCGGAACTGGTCGTTGAAGATCTCCAGCGACCACGGCCCCGAATAGCCGGTGGCCGCGATCGCCTGCATGAATTCGCCGACCGGCAGATCGCCCTGGCCGGGGAAGGAGCGGAAGTGCCGGCTCCAGGACAGGATGTCGAGCTCGAGCTTGGGTGCGTCGGCGAGCTGCACCAGAAAAATCTTGTCGCCGGGGATCGACGCCATCGCGCGAACCGGAAAGCCGGGGGCGAGCGCGTGAAAGCTGTCGAGGATGATTCCGATCGCGGGATGATCGGCGCGCCGCACGATCTCCCAGGCGTCGCGATAGTCGTTGACGTGGCGGCCCCAGGCGAGCGCCTCGTAGCCGACGCGCAAGCTACGCTTGGCCGCACGCTCGCCGAGTTCGCGAAAATCGTCCGCGGCGCGGTCGATGCCGCCGAGCGAGGCAGGCGAGACGTTGGAGCAGATCAGCAGCAGATCGGTGCCGAGCTCCTGCATCAGATCGAACTTGCGCTCGGCACGGGCAAAGTTGCGCGCGCGCTGCGGCTCAGGCATGCCCTCGAAATCGCGGAACGGCTGGAACGCGCAGATTTCGAGATTGAGATCGCGGCAGAGCTTTGCGATGTCGCGCGGGCCCGAGCCGAACGAGAGCAGATCGTTCTCGAAGATCTCGACCGCGTCGAAGCCAGCCGATGCGATGGCGCGGAGCTTTTCGTCCAGCGCGCCTGAGAGAGAGACGGTCGCGATCGAGCGCTTGGTCATGCTGCATTGTCCTCCATCGCGCCGCCCAGGAACAATTGTCCGATGCGGGGATCATTCAGAATGCGCTTCGCGTCGTCGACCATGCGGGTCTGGCCGAGCTCGAGCACGATGCCGATATCGGAGATTTCCAGCGCCGAGCGTGCGTTCTGCTCGATCATCAGGATGGTGACGCCGCGGTCGCGCAAGCTTTTGAGAATGTCGAAGGTCTGCTGCACCATCAGCGGCGACAGGCCGATCGAGGGCTCGTCGATCAGCACGAGCTTTGGCTCGAGCAGCAGCGATCGCGCGATCTCGAGCTGCTTCTGCTCGCCGCCCGAGAGTGTGGAGGCCTGCTGCGCTGATTTACGTCGCAGCGCCGGAAACAGGTCGAGGGCCGCCTCGATCCGCTTCGGCAGGTCGAGGCCCTTCCCGGCGGCAACGCCGCCAAGCTCGATATTGTGGCGCACGGAGAGCTCGGGAAAGATGTTGCGGCCCTGCGGCACGTAGCAGATGCCGGCATTGAGCAGCGCGCGTTGGCTTTGGTTCGTGACGTCGCGGCCTGCAAAACTGATCTTGCCTTCGCGCAGCTTCAAGAGGCCGAAGATCGCCTTGAACACGGTGGACTTGCCGGCGCCGTTCGGGCCGATGATGGTGGTGATGGTTGCCTGTGGCACGGCGAAAGTGGTGCCGTTCAAGATCGTCATCTTGCCGTAGCCACCGACAAGATTGTGAACCGAGAGGATCGGATCGCTCATGGTCTAATGTCCCAGATAGGCTTCGATCACGGCCGGGTTCTTTCGCACTTCGTCCGGCCGTCCCATCGCCAGCACCTTGCCTTCGGCCATCACCATCACGCGCGAGCACAGCGACATCACGAATTCCATGTTGTGCTCGATCACGACGAAGGTGGCGTTCTTCTCGCGGTTGATCGCGACCAGCCGCTCCTTGAGATCCGCCAGCATCGACGGGTTGACGCCGCCAGCGGGCTCATCAAGCAGCACCAGGCGCGGGCCGCCCATGAAGGCCATGGCGGCATCGAGCAGCTTTTGCTGGCCGTAGGAGAGGCCGCCGGCGGGCTCTGCTGCAAGATGATCGAGCTTGAAGAAGCCGATCATCTGGTTGGCAGCCTCCGTCAACCCGGCATCGGAACGGCCGACCAGACGCGAGGCCATGCTGCCCTGATGCTCCTGTCCCGCGAGGATCAAATTCTCCCGCACCGAGAGCTTTGGGAAGACTTGCAAGAGTTGAAACGTGCGGCTGACCCCGAGCTTGTTGAGTTCGGCAGGCCGCAAGCCGGTGACGACTTTGCCGTCGAGCTTGACCTCGCCGCCGCTGGGAGTGAGCTGGCCGAGGATGCAGTTGAACAAAGTGGACTTGCCGCAGCCGTTCGGGCCGATCAGGCCGAGGATCTCGCCTTCGCGCACGTCGAACGAGACGCCGTCGACCGCGCTGATGCCGCCAAAGTTCTTCTTGATGTCGGTGACTTCGAGGACGGCACTCATTGCGCCGTCTCCAGGCGAGACTTTGCAACGGCGCGCAGCGCGGAGGCTGCCTTGGTGCGGCGCTCGGCCATGTAGCGATCGAGGATTCCCAGAATGCCGGTCGGCGACCAGATCAGAAGCCCCATCACCGCGACCGCGTAAATCATCAGATAATAGCCTTCGGTGAAGCGCAGCCATTCCGGCAGCAGCACCGCGATCATCGCGCCGAGGAACGGTCCCAGGAAGAAACCAGCGCCACCGACGATCACCATCATCAGCAGATCGAGCGAGAGCGACAGGTTGAACGGCACGGGGTCGATATATTGCGTCAGCGGCGCATAGAGCGCGCCGGCGACGCCGCCGAGCGCCGAGCCGATCGCGAACGCCATCAGCGTGTAGCGTCTTGTGTCGATGCCGAGCGACTGTGCGCGCAGCGGGTTTTCGCGCAGCGCCATGAAGGCGCGGCCCCAGGGCGAGCGGATCAGCCACCACACCGCGACCGATACGATCGCGAGCGAGCCGAGGCAGACATAGTAGAACGGCAGCGGCTTGCTGGTGGCGATCCCGAAAAAGTGCGGGCGCGGAATGTTGGAGATGCCGTAGATGCCGCCGGTGAGCCAGCTCTCGTTGCGGAACACCAGGAAGGCCAGCGTCGAAAAGGCGAGCGTGACGAAGGCAAGGTAATGATGCTGCACGCGCAGCGCCGGATAGCCGAGCACCCAGCCGACCGCGAAGCTCAGGGCAATCGCGACCACGATCGCGGCCGGCAGCGGCCAGCCATGCGTGGTCATGATCGCGGCGGCATAGGCACCGATGCCGACGAAGGCGCCCTGCGCCAGCGAGACCTGACCGGCATAGCCGAGTGTGAGGTTCAACCCCATCGCGGCAATGCTCATCACCGCCCACTGGCTCAGAATGAACAGGCCATAGCGATTGAAATTCATGGGGACGATGATCAGGCCTGCGATGACGGCAAGGCCAAGCGCGATCTTCAACGGTTTGGCGAATCCGCTCATACCGTGCGCTCCTCGGCACGGCCGAGCAATCCCTGCGGCCGGAACAGGATCACGGCGATCAGGAAGATCATCGGTACGGCGGCGCGGTACTGCGTCGAGACATAGGCGGCCGCGAGATTGTCGAGCACGCCGATCAACAGGCCGCCGGCAATCGCGCCGCGCACCTGGTTGAAGCCGCCGACGATGGCGGCGATGAAGGCGGCTTGTCCGAGCACTTCGCCGGAGGAGAACTTTGCCAGGTAAATCGGCGTGATCAGCAGCGAAGCCAGCGCGACCAGAAAGGCGTTGATCAGGAAGGTCAGGAGGATCATGCGTTCGACGGGAACACCGATGATGCGCGCGACCGTCGGGTTTTGCGCGGCTGCCTGCATCTGATGGCCGAGCGAAGTGCGGTTCAGGAGCGCGGTCAGGCCGAACACGGCAAGAATGGCGACGACGAGGACGCTGATGCTTTGCAGCGACACGGCGTGGCCGAGGATGGAGATGTCGCCGGTCGGCACGATCGAGGGGAAGGGCGAGGCCTCGGCGCTGAAGAACTGTTTCACGGCTTCCTTGAGGCCGATTGCGAGCGCCATCGTCGCGATCGCCAGCGGCAGCACGCCATGGCGCATCATCGGATCAACCAGCAGCATCTTGAAGGCGAGCCCGAGCAGGAGCATCGAGAGCAGGATGCCGAGGATGATCGCGAGCCAGAACGGCGCGCCGGCATGCATCGCGGCCAGCATCAAAAACGCCGGCAGCATCACGAACTCGCCCTGCGCGAAATTGATGGTCTGCGAGGTCTGCCACAGCAGCGTGAAGCCAACCGCGACCAGCGCATAGATCGCGCCGGTGGCCAGTCCTGCGACCAGAAGATCGAACAGGTTGGACATTTTCCTCTCTTTCGCCTCCCTCGCCCCGCTCTATCGTCTCCCTCGCCCCGCTCTTGCGGGGAGAGGGAGAAGAAAGAGGCCCTCATTTCACCTTCGGCAGCACCTGCTTTACCACCTGCTTGCCTTCGACCACCTCGACCAGAAAGCTCTGGCGATCGATGTCGCCGGTGTCGCTGAAGGTTACGTCCATCAAAATGCCCGGCTCGTCCGCGGCCTTGATCGTCAACCCGTGCAGTGCGTCGGCGAACGCCTTGGAATCGACCTTGCCCATCTTCTCGGTGGTGGCTTTCACCATGTAGACGGCGAGATAGCCCTTCAGGCCGTTATGATCAGGGACGTAATTATACTTCTTCGCAAACTTGTCGCGGAACGCCTTGATCAAATCGACCGGCGCGTCGGTGGTGAGGCCGACATGGCCGCGCGCGCCGTTGGCGGCGTCGCCCGCGAGCTCGATCACCTTCTGGCCGATCAGCGTGGTCTCACCCATCAGCGGCGCAGTGACGCCCTGGCGCTTCAGCTCTTTCAGAATACGCGCGCTTTCTTCCTCGTTGACATAGACGAACACCGCGTCCGGATTGGCGGCCTTGATCTTGCCGACGTCGGCGGCGAAATCGACCTGGCCCGCTTCGGTCGAGAGGTCGGCGACTACCTTGGAGCCGAGCCGGTCGAGCTCCTTGACGACGACGTCGCGTCCGCCGCGGCCAAAGTCATTGTTGACCCAGACCACCGCGACCGTCTTCGCCTTCATGTCGTCGTGGATATATTTGGCGACCTTCGGCATCGAGGATTGCTGGCCGAAAGACGTGCGGAACAGGAATTTGTTTCCGGCCTGCGTCAGCTCGGCGGCTTCGCCGCCCATGATCTGCGCGATGCCGGCCTCGGCCGCGAGCGGCGCCGTGACCTTCACCGAGCCGGAATAACCGGGCCCGAGCAGCACGTAGGGCTCGGCGTCGAGCGCCTTCTGCACCTGCGCGCGGGCAACGCCGGGATTGGACTGCGAGTCGGCGTGGGTGACCTCTAACTTGCGGCCGAGCACACCGCCCTTGGCGTTGATCTCTTCGATCGCGAGGTCGATGCCGTTCTTCCAATTGGTGCCGACGGTGGCACCGCCGCCCGAAAGCTCGGCCACGTCCGCGAGCTTGATCGCCTGGGCGTGGGCGCTGGTTGCAGTCGCGAAGGCAAGCAGGGCGCCTGCCAGCAAAGTCGATTTCATGGTCTCTCCTCCCGATTTCATTGAATTTGTCTGCGGCCTTGTGTCCGGCCGCTTCGGTTACGCTGCGTGATAGGTCGAACTTCGTGCCGCCATCACCTCGTCAAATGCCTCTCCCATGACCTCGGTCGATGGGGCAAGGCCCGTGAACAATTCGAACGCGTCGGCGGCCTGGTAGATCGCAAGCTCCCGCCCGGTCATGATCCGCGCGCCCTTGGCTTGCGCCGCGGCCAGCAGCGGCGTGATCAGCGGCGAATAGACGGCGTCCGCGACCCACAGGTTTTCGCGCAGCAGCGCGGCCGGGACCGGGATGCCCCGGTTCGGCAGCATGCCGACCGGCGTGCCATTGACGAGGCCGGTTGCACCATCGAGCGCGTCCGCGACGCTTGCGGCCACCCTTGAAGTCACCTTGGCGCCACCCTGTTTGGCGAGCAGCGCGGCGAGCTTTTCGGCGCGCGCCGGTTCGCTGTCGAAGATGCGGAGGTCGGTGACCTCAAGGCTCGCCAGCGCAAAGGCGATCGCCTTGCCGACGCCGCCGGTGCCGATCACGGCGACCGCGTTTCCCGTAGGCGCCAGCAGCGGCGCGACGGCGCGCGCAAAGCCCGTCGTGTCGGTGTTGTGGCCGATCAGCCTGTTATCCCTCACGACCACGGTGTTGACCGCCCCCATGGCGGCCGCAGCCGGTGCCAGCTCGTCGAGCAGCGGGACCACCGCCTCCTTGTAGGGAAAGGTGACGTTAACGCCGGCAAAGCCGAGGCGCCGCACGCCTTCGAGCATCATGGCGAGCCCGGCTGCGTCGGCGCCGGCCACTTCGATGAGCTGATAATGACCGCGCAGGCCGAGCGCCTCGGCGGCGCGCTCATGCATGGCGGGGGAGGCGGAATGCGCGATCGGCGCGCCGATCAGGCCGGTCAGGAGCTTCTTGGATGCGGCAGGTCCGCGCTTTGACATGATCGACTATCGCCTGATGCTGAGCGGTGGTTTCCGGCCATTAGCCGCGAAATGCGCGCGATTCCAAGGGGGCTCACGCGTGGGACGATAGCTTTTCCCTCGCCTAACACAATTACCCTTTTATCCGGCAAACCTAACATAATGTTATTTCTTCCGCCCGCGCGCGGCAGTGGCCTTGCCGTTGCCGCGGGACGGCTCGACCGCGCGCATCTCGGCGCGCAGGGACTCGATGAAATACTCGACGTGGAGCGACAGCGGCGCGCCGTGCTTGACCGCAATATAGGTGTCGAACCGCGTCGGCTCGGTGATCTTGATCAGCTCGATCCCGGGATAGCCGCCATGGGCCACCGTGAACTGGTCGATGATGGCGATGCCAAGGCCCGCCTTTACCAGCGCGCAGACGGTGGTGCCGAAGCGCGCGCGGATGGTGATGTTGTAGTCGAGCCGGTTGCGCGAAAAAATCTCGGCCATGATCCGGCCATAGGGATCGTTGGGATCGATGCCGATCAGCGGATAGCGCGTGATCTCGGCCGCAGAGACCTGCTTGCGTCCGGCGAGCTCGTGGCCTGATGGCACGATGCAATAGAGCTCGCCAGAGGCGAGAGGCATGAAGTCGAGTCCGGAATGCTCGAGCCGGTAGCTCATCGCCACGCACTCGCCGCGGCCGAGCATCAGATAGTCGATGGCCTCCTCGAGCTTGAGGATGTTGATGTCGATGCCCAAATCAGGATAGCGGCGGCGCACCCGCTCGATCGCGCGCGGCACCATCACCTGCGAGATGCTGGGCACCGAGCCGATGCGCAATTCCGACAATCCGCCGCGGCCGATCTTGGAGATGATCTCAGAGAGGTCGTCGACCTTCTTGTAGACCCCGTTGATCTGCTCGAAGATGGTCTCGGCTTCCGGCGTCGGGAAGTAGCGGCCGTTCTGGCGCTGAAAGAAGCGGATGCCGAGCGAGCGCTCGGTGTATTTGACCAGCCGGCTGATCCCCGGGGCCGACACGTTGAGCAGCTTGGCCGCGCCGCCAATGGTGCCTGTCACCATCACGGCACGGATCACTTCAACCTGGCGCAGCGTCATCATGAACAGGGCATCCGAAAGAGGATCGTGGCGGCGATCATCTCACGAGAGATGCGATGGCAGCCAGTGGCAAGTGCTTGTCGATGTGGAGAGAGGAGGCAAGTCGCTCTCGTGTCCCGGACGCGCTGCAACGCCCCTAGCGTTGCGGCGCTGAGCCGGGACCCATGTCACAGCGGTTGCTATTGGCAATGTGGGCCCCGGCTCTGCAGCGCATCGTCGAAGAGACGCTGCGCTGCGTCCGGGGCACGAGAGCGTGGCCGGGAAAAAGGGAAGGCAACAGCCAGACTGCTTTCGACTAAAATCTGCGCGTTCAGATGGAAGGGCGGTGTCGACGCGCGATGCGATGCTGCGGCGTCGTTTGTCGCGACTGCGTTCTAGCTCGCCGGGCCGTCGGGCGCGGCGCTGTCGGGCCGCTTTGCGCGCTCGCTTTGCAGCATCTCGCGCGCGAACTCGATGATCTTCTGCTTGTTTGCCGTTTCGCGGACGGCGAAAAACACGCGGTTGAGTTCCAGGCCGAGCACGCTGTTGAGGGCGATGTCCTCGTCTTGCATCGTGGTTTTCCCGCTTCAGACGCCATAGGTGTATCTTGACGTCACTTCTTCCACAAGTAGATTAAATGTTCGGAACGGGTGGGCTCCGGAAAACTACGGGAGCAGCGAATTGAGGCAGCCCTCAAATACGTGCTATACCCGAGAGCGAGGGGTAGGAAACGCACCGATGTCCGCCGTCGACTATGGCCGGGAAGCGCTCGACTTCATTGAAGGACTGGATACCTATCGCAAGGTGCCAGACGCAATGAATGCGCTTGAATCGGCCTTCGGTCGCTTCGGCTTCGAGACCATCATCGTGACCGGCTTGCCGAATCCCGATCAGCGGTTTGCGCAGATGGTGCTCGCCAAGCGCTGGCCGGCAGGCTGGTTCAATCTCTACACCCAGAACAATTACGATCGCGCCGATCCCGTGGTGCGGCTATGCCGGCAATCGGTCAATCCGTTCGAGTGGTCGGAAGCGCCCTATAATGCCGAACTCGAGCCGAATGCGGCCGAGGTGATGAACCGCGCCACCGATTTTCGCATGTCGCGCGGCTTCATTGTGCCGATCCACGGGCTTACCGGCTATGAGGCCGCGGTGTCGCTCGGCGGCGTTCATCTGGATCTCAACTCTCGCAGCAAGCCGGCCTTGCACCTGATGGCGATGTACGGCTTCGACCACATCCGCCGTCTGCTCCGGCCGACGCCGTATCCATTGACGCGTCTCACCCCGCGCGAGCGCGAGGTGATCTCGTGGGCCTCGCAGGGCAAGTCGGCCTGGGAGATCGGCGAGATCCTGCACATTACGCAGCGGACCGCCGAAGAGCATCTCGCAACCGCCGCGCGCAAGCTGGGCGCCGTCAACCGTACGCATGCGGTTGCACTGGCGATTCGCAACAAGATCATCAATCCCTAGGCGGCGTACTGGGAAATTTCCCAATATCGAACCCGCCTCTTTTCGAAGATTCTTCTCCCCATTGAGGCTCAATGGGGGTTTTCATGATTCACGCAATTTCCTCGGTCAATCGCCACCTTTACGAAGACGTGCTCGATCAGCACTTCCGGATACGCCATGACATCTTCGTCGAGGAGCGGCGCTGGGAAACGCTGCGCCGGCCGGATTGCCGCGAGGTCGATTCCTATGACGACGAGGACACTGTCTATCTGCTCGCGCTGGAGGATCGGCGCGTCATCGGCGGTCACCGGCTCTACCCGACGACCAAGCCCTCGATGATGAGCGAGGTCTTCCCGCATCTGGCGTCGGTTCGCGGTTGCCCCTCCGATCCGCTGGTCTGGGAATGGTCGCGCTACTTCGTCGTGCGCGATCGCCGCGATGGCGCCCTCAACCTGCAACTGATGGCGGCGGTGCAGGAGTTCTGCCTCAATCAGGGCATCGCGCAGGTCAGCGCGATCATGGAAACCTGGTGGCTGCCGCGCTTCCACGAGGCCGGCTTCGTCGTGACCCCGCTTGGTCTGCCGGCTCTGGTCGAGAACGCCTGGACCATGGCCGCGACCATAGACATTCGCCGGGAGACCGTCGACGCCCTGCATGACCGCATCGGCGTGACTTCGATCGTGCGACAGGACGGCCCGCGTCTGGACGCCGTTGCCCGTGCCAACATCTGCGGCCTTGCCGCGCAACGAAAGAGCGCCTGAGATGTCGAACATGATGCGGGACAGCCAGATCATGGCGCAGACCAAGGACGAGAATCTCGGCTACATGTCCGACATGGCGCTTGAGCTGGCGCAGATGGCGGACGATTCCGGATTGGCGACGCTCGCCTATCTGTTCCGGATGGCGGCGCTGGAGGCGTCAACGGCCAACACCGTGCTTGCCGAGCGGGCCGATGCTCCCCGGCAGATCACGTCGCACTAGGCGCATCCTCTCTCCATTCCGACGACATTCGCACCCTCCCTCCGGCCTGCCGGTGGGAGGGTGATCGTTTGGGTGCGGCAGGTTGCCCCATCCTGCACGGCAGCTTTCTTGCAGGCT
Organism: Bradyrhizobium sp. OK095; assembly: GCF_900109945.1. GTDB lineage: Bacteria > Pseudomonadota > Alphaproteobacteria > Rhizobiales > Xanthobacteraceae > Bradyrhizobium. The sequence goes on along the minus strand of NZ_FOBX01000019.1, from coordinate 76,649 downwards.
CGATTTCGATCGCATGCACCGGCATGCAACAAAGTGCATGTTGGGTGTCGAATCGCTCTTGCCTCGGAACGATACTGCCATTACCCATTTTTCCGCCTTGAACAGGCAGGGGGAGCTCTTTCACTGATGGCGACTGTGTTCGAACATCGGCGCTATTCCGCGTGCGCCTGAAAGAGTTTTGATGCTACTCGTCGTCGAACAGTTTTTGAACGGATTGCAGTTCGGCCTGCTGCTGTTCCTGCTCGCTGCCGGCCTGACGCTGGTGTTCGGGATCATGGATCTCGTCAACCTCGCGCACGGCTCGCTCTACATGATGGGCGCCTATTTCGCGGCGACCTTCGCGGCCTGGACCGGCAGCTTCCTGCTCGGCGCGCTGCTGGCGCTAGGCGCCACGCTGGTGCTCGGCATCGTGCTCGAAATGTCGGCGCTGCGGCATCTCTACGGCCGCGACCATCTCGACCACGTGCTCGCGACCTTCGGTCTGATCCTGTTCTTCAATGAAGCCGTGCGGCTGATCTGGGGCCCGGCCGGCCTTGCGCTGCCGCTGCCGGTCTGGCTCACGGTGCCGGTGCCGATCCTGCCCGGCATTCATTATCCCGCCTACCGGCTCGCCATCATCGTCGTCGCGCTGATGGTTGCGCTGCTGCTCTATCTCGGCGTGATGCGCACCCGCATCGGAATGCTGATCCGCGCCGGCGCCTCCAACCGCGAGATGATCGGCGCGCTCGGCATCAACATCAAGCTGCTCTACACGCTGGTGTTCGGCCTTGGCGCCGCGCTCGCGGGCCTTGCCGGGCTGATGCAGGCGCCGATCCTCACCGTGCAGATCGGCATGGGCGAGAACATTTTGATCCTCGCCTTTGTCATCGTCGTGATCGGCGGCATCGGCTCGATCCGCGGCGCGTTCATCGCTGCGATCTCTGTCGGCATGATCGACACGCTCGGCCGCGCCTTCCTGCCGAACCTGCTGCGGCAGGTATTGAGCAGTGCCGCGGCCTCGACCGCAGCGCCCGCGCTGTCGTCCATGCTGATCTATCTGGTGATGGCGATTGTGCTGGTGGTGCGGCCGGAGGGCCTGTTTCCGGCCAACCGTCGATGAAGACTTTCACGGTAAGCAAGGCCGTCACGGCCCTGATGCTGGCGGGCCTCGTGCTGCTGCCGCTGTATTCGCAGCTGTCGGGCAACATCTTCATCCTGACGCTGTTCACCCGCGTCATCATCCTGGCGCTGGCCGCCGCGAGCCTCAACCTCATCATGGGCTTCGGCGGCATGATGAGCTTTGGCCATGCCGCCTATCTCGGCATCGGCGGTTACGCAGTAGGGATGCTCGCGCAGGAAGGCGTCGGAAGCGGCTTCATCCAGTTTCCGGTCGCGCTCGCGGCCTCCGCGATTTACGGACTCGTGATCGGCGCGCTCTCCTTGCGCACCCGCGGCGTCTATTTCATCATGATCACGCTCGCCTTCGCGCAGATGGCCTATTACGTCGCCTCGGGCCTCGCGCGCTACGGCGGCGATGACGGCCTGACCGTCTACAAGCGCAGCGACTTCTCCGGGCTGATCAACCTGTCGAACCGCACGCAGTTCTATTATCTCTGCCTCGGCTGTCTGTTCGCGGTCATTGTCCTGATCTGGCGCATCGTCAATTCGCGCTTCGGTCTCGTCGTGCAGGGCCTGCGCTCCAACGAGCAGCGCATGCAGGCGATCGGCTTCCCCGCAAAACGCTACCAGCTGGTCTGCTTCGTCATCTCCGGCATGATGTGCGGCCTTGCCGGCGCGCTGCTCGCCAACAACACCGACTTCATCAGCCCGGCCGTGATGTACTGGACCCGCTCCGGCGACCTCATGGTGATGGTGATCCTGGGGGGCATGGGCACGCTGTTCGGTCCGGTCATGGGCGCGGTGGTGTATCTGCTGCTGGAAGAGTTTTTGTCGCAGCTCACCGAATACTGGGCGCTGATCATGGGCCCGTTGCTTTTGCTGATCGTGTTGTTCGGCCGTGGCGGCATCATGGGCCTGCTCGGGAGGCTCAATCGTGGCTGAACCCTTGCTCCGCGTCGAAAAGCTGGTGCGCCGCTTCGGCGGCATTGTCGCGACGGACAACGTCTCGCTCGACGTCGCGAGCGGCGAGCTGCACGCCATCATTGGCCCGAACGGCGCCGGCAAGACCACGCTGATCAGCCAGCTCACCGGACATCTCGAGCCACATTCCGGCAGCGTTTCACTCGGCGGCCGCGACATCACCTATCTGCCGGCCTATCGCCGCTGCGCGCTGGGTCTCGCCCGCTCGTTCCAGATCACCTCGCTGCTGCTTGATTTCACCGCCGCCGACAATGTCGCGCTGGCGGCACAGGCGCATGCCGGCCACTCGTTCCGTTTCTTCGCCGATGCGCGCAAGGAAAAGGGTCTGCGCGATGCCGCCCACGCCGCGCTCGACCGCGTCGGCCTGTTGCATCGTGCCGATGTGCTGGTGTCCAGACTCAGCCATGGCGAGCGCCGCCAGATCGAGCTCGCGGTCGCGCTCGCGAGCAAGCCCAAGTTGCTGCTGCTGGACGAGCCGATGGCCGGTCTCGGCGTCACCGAATCCCAGGGCATGGTGAAGCTGCTCCAGGAGCTGCGGAAAGAAGTCTCGATCGTGCTGGTCGAGCACGACATGCCCGCGGTGTTTGCACTCGCCGACCGCATCTCGGTGCTGGTCTATGGCCGCGTCATTGCTTCCGGCGATCCCGCCGCGATCCGCGCCAACGAGGACGTCAAACGCGCCTATCTCGGCGAGGCGCATGTGGTGACGCACCATGTCTGAAAAAGCGGTGACTGACACCCTGCTCGACGTCGACGGCATCGAAACCTGCTACGGCCTCTCGCAGGTGCTGTTCGGCCTGTCGCTGTCGATCAAGCCGGGCGAGATGGTCTCGCTGATGGGCCGCAACGGCATGGGCAAGACCACGACGATCCGCTCCATCATGGGTCTGACGCCCGCGCGCGCCGGCAGCATCCGCTTTGCGGGCACTGAGGTGCGGACGCAGCCATCCTACAGAATTGCAAAACTCGGAATCGGCCTTGTGCCGGAGGGGCGCCAGATCTTCCCGAACCTCACCGTGCGAGAAAACCTGGTCGCGGCCGCCGCCGATCGCTTCGATAGCCCCAATCCCTGGACGCTGGCCGCGATCTACGTGATGTTTCCGCGCCTGGCCGAGCGCGCGTCCAACATGGGCAACCAGCTCTCCGGCGGCGAGCAGCAGATGCTCGCGATCGGCCGCGCGCTGATGACTAATCCAAAGCTGCTGATCCTGGACGAAGCGACCGAAGGTCTCGCCCCGCTGATCCGCGAAGAGATCTGGCACTGCCTGTCGCTGCTCAAGAGCCGCGGCCAGTCGATTCTCGTCGTCGACAAGAACGTCGATCATCTCGCCCGCATCTGCGACCGCCACACCATCATCGAGCGCGGCAAGACGGTGTGGAGCGGCACGTCGGTTGAGCTGATGGCCGAGCCGGATCTGCAGCATAAATATCTGGGGATTTAGCCCCCGTTCTCTCCCCGTCATTGCGAGGAGCTCTTGCGACGAAGCAATCCAGACTGTCTCCTCGGAGGGATTCTGGATTGCTTCGCTTCGCTCGCAATGACGGGGGAGAGGGCTGCGGTCCAGTTCAAAACACCTCGAAATATTCCCGATGCTCCCAATCGGTCACCTCGCTCAGGAAGCGATCAATCTCTGCATTCTTGATGTGGGTGTAGTAATCCACGAACTCCGCCCCTAACTTCTCGCGGAAGAACGGATCGTCCTTCAGCGCGCTGACCGCATCGCGCAAGCTTTTCGGCAGCAGCGGCGCCTTGGTCTCGTAGGGCGAGTCGGCCGACGGGCCGGGATCGAGCTTGCGATCGACGCCGTCGAGGCCTGAGAGAATCTGCGAGGCCATGTAGAGATAGGGATTGGCGGCGGGCTCGCCGATGCGGTTTTCCAGGCGCGTGGCGGCATCGCCGGCCCCACCGAGCACGCGGATCATGACGCCGCGATTGTCGCGGCCCCAGATCGCGCGGTCGGGCGCCAGCGAATAGGAGCGGTAGCGCTTGTAGCCGTTGATGGTCGGCGTGCTGAAGACGGTGGACGCGCGGGCGTGGTCGAGCAGGCCGGCGAGATATGAACGGCCGAACGCGCTGAGCGGTTCGCCGCTTTCTTTCGCCATGAACTGATTTTCGCCAGACGTACGCGAGACGATCGACTGATGTAGATGCCAGCCGCTCGCCAACGTATTCGGCAGTTTTGGCCGGCACATGAAAGTGGCGTGATAGCCGTGGCGGCGCGCGATCTGCTTCACGGCAGAGCGAAACAGCACCATGTTGTCGGCGGGCTCCAGGCCCCTCTTCGGCGCGAAGGTGAACTCGCACTGGCTCGGCCCGAACTCGACCTCGACCGAGCGCAAGGGCAGCCCGAGCGCGACGATGTCGCGCCGTAAAATCTCCAGCACCGGCTCCATCTGGTCGAAGCGCTGCTCGGTGAGGTATTGATAGCCATGGCTGAGCAGGCTCACCGACGGCGGCGTGCCCGGCTGGCCGGCATCCTCCGCTCGCATATGCGGGTCGTCGAGCTTGAAGATATGGAATTCGACCTCGAGCCCGGCGACGAAATCATGGCCGCGGTTGCCGATTTCGTCGAGCACCTTGCGATAGAGCCCGCGCGTCGCGAACGGCACCGGACGGCCGTCGTTGAAATACAGGTCGCACAGCACCCAGCCCGTGGTCGGCGCCCATGGCAGCACACGGAACGTTGTGGGATCGGCGACCATCAGCACGTCGGCCGCACCCTCCATCTCCTTCATGCCGAAGCCGCCGCCCGCGGTGAACACCGGAAACACCGTGCGGTGCGAGGTGTCCTTGGCGAGCATGGTGGTGGTGATGGAGCAGCCGCTCTCGAGCGACGCCATCGCCTCGGAGGCGATGATGGTCTTGCCGCGCAAAATGCCGTGCTGGTCGGGGAAGGCGAGGCGGATGACTTCGAGATTCTTCTCCTCGACGAGACGGCGCATGCGCGCTGCGGCGTCCTTCTGCTCATCCGACCACAGCGCATGACGCGCGACGAAAGTCACTTTGATTGCTCCTCAGTCACGATGCTCGACGGACGCAAAACGCCTGTCACGTTCTCCGTCATTGCGAGCGCAGCGAAGCAATCCAGAATCCCTCCGCGGAGACAGCCTGGATTGCTTCGCTGCGCTCGCAATGACGAAGGAGAGAGTATCACCCTCATTCCGCCGCTGTCAGCCGGTGCACGTTGTCCGCGATTTCTTTCGGCACCGGCGCGGTCCACGGCGCGCCGCGGCGGCGCTTGACGTCGACTTCCATCCAGTAGGTCTCCCAGCCCCGCGTCGGTCCGATGCCGTCCATGGTCGCCGGGCCCTGGATTGCGCGGGCGTTGCTGTCGTCGAGGAACAGCATGGGCTTCTGGCCGCCCAAAACCTTCTCGATCTCCTGCCGCAGCAGGCGGCGATACTGCACGATCGCCTTGTCGCTCGTGCCGAGATGCTCCTTGGTGCGGTCCTGGATCGCGCCCATCGATTCCACCGCCCACTGGTCGTGGACGTTGATGTCGTTGCCCATGCCGGTGTAGGTCGCGGTCTGCTGCTCGTGCGGATCGAAGCCGTAATCGTTGCTGCGGTTCTTGCGCGAGACGTAGTCGGGTAGCTCATAGAGATCGAGCCGCTGGTCGCGCATCTTCTGCTTGTCGACCGGCTTCGAATAGCTGGTGAAGATCGCGTACCAGTAGCAGTTCTCATCGTCGACCGGCACGTGCCACTGCGTGATCGTCATCTCCGTGCTCATGGGAATGACGAAGCCGTGCGGGAAGAGCTGATTGGTGACGCGCACGTGCGTTCGCTCCTCGTCGATCTCACGCAGAGCGATCAGCCGCAGGCCGTATTCGGTGTGCTCGACATTGATGATCGGGCGGTCGAATTCGCGCAGGATTTTCGTCATCGGCAGGTCGCTTCCCGCCGATGCGCCGCGGAATTGCTTGCCATAGGCCGTCGAGGTGTCCTCGTCCTCGAAGAAGCGGTGCAGATAGGAGGCGTGCGCGGGATCGATGCCGACCTCCAGCGCCTGGAGCCAGTTGCAGGCCATGTGGCCCTTGAACGCAAAAGTGTGCGTGCCGGGCGCGACGAAGCAGTCGAGCTCCGGAAATGCCGGCGGCTCGCCCTCGCCGAGATAGGCCCAGAGGATGCCGCTCTTCTCCACCACGGGATAGGAGCGCTGGCGGATGTTCTGGCAGAGCTTTGAATCCTTCGGCTCGGCCGGGGTCTCGATGCACTGGCCGGTGGCATCGAACAGCCAGCCATGGAAGGCGCAGCGCAAACCGCCATGCTCTAACCGCCCGAAGGCGAGGTCGGCGCCGCGATGCGCGCAATGGCGGTCGATCAGGCCGTAGCGCCCGGTCTCGTCGCGAAACAGCACGAGGTTCTCGCTGAGCAGTTTGATGGGGCGGATCGGACGATCGCCTTCCAGTTCGTCCACCAGCGCCGCCGGCTGCCAGTAGCTCCGCATCAGCTTCCCGCAAGGGTCTTTCGGCCCGGTGCGGGTGATCTGGTCGTTCTGCTCCTGGCTCATCATGGCGAGTGCATCCTTTGTGGAGTGGCGATTGTTCGCCTATTGAACGAATGGGCGAATTATGACATGCCTTGGAGAGGCAGCAAGCACTATTTTGCAGGATTGTCCGGAAGCCCATGCCCAAGCTGAAGCGGAGCGAGACCGACGAGCGCGCGACGGATTTCGTCGAGAGCCTCGATCGCGGCCTGCGCCTGCTGCAATGTTTTGGCGCGACCACAGGACCGATGACGCTGAGCGATCTCGCTCGCGCTGCCGATCTGCCGCGCGCGACCGCCCGGCGCATGCTGTTCACGCTCCAGCGCGGCGGCTACGTCTCCGGCGATGGCAAACTGTTTTCCCTGACGCCGCATGTGTTGACGCTGGCGGCGTCGTATCTGCGCTCCAATCAGCTTGTCGCCGTACTTCAGCCTGTGCTCGATCGCGTCGCGACTGCGGCGCAGGAGATATCATCGCTCGCAGTGCTCGATGGTGATGAGGTCGTGTTCATCGCGCGCAGTAGTCCGGCGCGAATGTTCTCCGGTGGTCTCGAAATCGGCTACCGGCTACCGGCGTTCTGTACCTCGGTCGGACGCGCTATGCTCGGCCAGCTCAACGATGCCGATCTCGCCACACGGCTCAAGGCGATGAAGCGCGAGGCAGTAACACCGCAGACGGAGACCGATCCCAAGGCGCTGCTCGCGCGCATCGCCACCGATCGCGCGCAAAACTATTCGCTGGTCGACCGCGAGGCCGAGCCGCATTTCCGCTCGATCTCGGTTCCCGTGCGCCGTTACGACAATGTGATCGTCGCCGCCATCAATATGGGCGCCCATGTCGATCGCGTGCCGGCGCAGGAATTGATCGAGCGTTTCCTGCCGCTGCTGCGCGACGCCGCGGACTCCGTGCGGTCGCAATTGCTGTAGCCCGGGTGAGCGAAGCGATACCCGGGAAAGGCGTCGCGGGAAGTCCCGGATGTCGCTTTGCTCATCCGGGCTACGCACCTATCGATTACGCATCCAGTCGGCGAGACCAGACAGCGCCCGATCGAGGTCCTGTCGCGCGACCGCATCCGCGACCGTCTCCTCCATCGCGCCGCGCATGCAGGCCATCCACGCGTCGCGCTCGGCATCGCCAATGGTAAAGCCGATGTGCCGCTGCCGCAGCCGCGGATGGCCTTTCTCGGGAGAATAGAGTTTTGGACCGCCGGTCCATTCGGTGAGATAGCGCTTCAGCACGTCCCTGATCAGGCCGAGGTCGCCCGCATGCATCGCGCGGATGATCTTCGCCTCCGGCAGCGTATCCATGCGGTCGTAGAAACGGTCGACCAGAAGGTCGATCGTGGCACTGCCGCCGATCCGCTCGAACATGGAGATTGCGGCGTCGCTGTCGGTCATTTCTACAGCGCCACACTCCGCAGCCCGAAGCTGCGGGCTTCGTTTTGCAGCACCGGCCGCACCGCATCGATCAGCCTTGCAGCGGCCGCATCGACCGACAGCCCCGCCGTATCCACCACCGCTGTCGCGCGCGAATACAGTGGCTCGCGGCTGAGCAAGATGTTGCGCAGCTCGGCCATTGCGGAGCGGTCATCGGCCATCGGACGCAGATCGCCCTGGCGGCGGACGCGGGCCATGTGCTCTTCGGGCTCGGCCTTCAGCCAGATCGTGTAGAACGACGACAGGATCTGGTCGAAGGTCAGCGGCTCGGAGACGATGCCGCCGCCGGTCGCCAGCACCATCAGCTCGTTGCGCGCGAGCAGTTGCTGCAGCGCTGCCTGCTCCATGCGGCGAAAGCCTTCCTGGCCGTAGAGCGCGATGATCTCGGCGACCGAGAGGCCGTTCTGCTGCTCGACCTCCTTGTTGAGCTCGACAAAGCTCCAGCCGATCTTCTTCGCCAGCATTCGCCCAAGCGTCGATTTGCCGGCGCCGCGCAGGCCGATCAGCGCGATGCCGCAGAACGGCGCGCGCCGTGGGGCCGATGCGCTGCCGCCGGCGAGCAGGTCCTTGGCCTGCGCGATCTGTGCAGGCGTCGCCTTGCGCAGGAGATCGCGGAACATCTGCCAGTCCGGTGTCGGGTCTGCCGAGGGGAGCAAATCTTCCAGATGCGCGCCCATCGCGTCGGAGACGCGGCGCAGCAGCACGATGGAGACATTGCCCTTGCCGCTCTCGAGCTGCGCGATGTAGCGCTCCGAAATCCCTGAGACCTTGGCAAGCACTTTGCGCGACATGCCGCGCAGCGCGCGCATGGTGCGCACGCGTTGGCCGAGCTGTTCGAGAAATCGGGATTCGGCGTCGGGACTGTCGATCATGGACCTTCTTTAGCGGATGCCTTCTTTAAAGGAGGCCTTGCAGCGTGTTTTAATGAAACATAATGCCTGCTAGCATTGACAGCAAGCCGTCGCAGTGTCTTTGTATGAATTATAATTCTAAGTTCGGGGGAGACGACCGTGAGCGAGGGGTCCTATAACGCGGTGACCTGGCTGCTCGACCGTAACGTCGAGGAAGGGCGCGGCAACAAGCTCGCCTTCGACGACACCGTCTCGCGGCTCACCTATGGCGAGCTCCAGCGCGAGACCCGCCGCGCGGCCAACATGCTGCGCCGGCTTGGCGTCCGTCGCGAGGAGCGCGTGGCGATGATCATGCTGGATACGGTCGATTTCCCGGTCGTTTTCCTCGGCGCGATCCGTGCCGGCATTGTGCCGGTGCCGCTCAATACGCTGCTCACCGCCGATCAATATGCCTACATCCTCGCCGACTGCCGCGCGCGCGTGCTGTTCGTCTCCGAGGCGCTCTATCCCGTCATCAAGGACGTGGTCGGCCGCATGCCCGACCTCGAGCATGTCGTGGTCTCCGGCGCCAAGCAGAATGGCCACAAGCAGCTCTCCGAAGAAATCGCAGGCGAAGGCGATCAATTCACCACCGCCGCGACGCATCCCGACGAGCCGGCATTCTGGCTCTATTCGTCGGGCTCCACCGGCATGCCCAAGGGCGTGCGTCACATCCATTCGAATTTGCAGGCGACGGCCGACACCTATGCGAAGCAGGTGCTCGGCATTCGCGAGAGTGATGTTGGTCTGTCTGCGGCAAAGCTGTTTTTCGCCTATGGCCTCGGCAACGCGCTGACCTTCCCGATGTCGGTCGGCGCTACCACGATTTTGAACAGTGAACGGCCGACGCCAGCGCGTATGTTCGACCTGATGAACCGCTACAACCCGTCGATCTTCTACGGCGTGCCGACCCTGTTCGCGGCGATGCTCAACGACGAGACGATGAAGAGCGAGCGCGGCGGCGGCGCTTTACGCATCTGCACCTCCGCCGGCGAGGCGCTGCCGGAATCCGTCGGCAATAGCTGGAGATCGCGCTTCGGCGTCGACATTCTCGACGGCGTCGGCTCGACCGAGCTGTTGCACATCTTCCTGTCGAATGCGCCCGGCGACATCAAATACGGCTCGTCCGGCAAGCCGGTGCCGGGTTATGCGGTGCGGCTCGTCAACGAAGCCGGCCAGGACGTCGCCGATGGCGAGGTCGGCGAACTGCTGGTCGATGCGCCCTCGGCCGGCGAAGGCTACTGGAACCAGCGCCACAAGAGCCGCCGCACCTTTGAGGGCCCGTGGACCCGCACCGGTGACAAATATGTCCGCGATGGTGAAGGCCGCTACACTTTCTGCGGCCGCGCCGACGACATGTTCAAGGTCTCCGGCATCTGGGTCTCGCCGTTCGAGGTCGAAAGCGCGCTGATCACACATCCCGCCGTGCTGGAAGCCGCCGTCGTGCCCGAGGCCGATCCGGAAGGCCTGCTGAAGCCAAAGGCCTTCGTTGTGCTGCGTCCCGGCGCGAAGGTGACGGACTTGCAGGAGATGCTCAAGGACCACGTCAAGCAGAAGATCGGCCCGTGGAAATATCCGCGCTGGATCGATGTGGTGGAATCCTTGCCGAAGACGGCGACGGGGAAGATCCAACGCTTCAAGCTGCGTGACGGGGCGAATTGAGAGCGCTCAGTGCGATGCACACTGCTGCACCAAACTCCGCTGCGCTCCCTCCCCCCTTGCGGGGGAGGGTAGGGGAGAGGGGAAGCCCAGCAAACGGTGTTTGCTGTCGCGCACCAGATGTTCTTCGTCACAGCGGGAGTCCCTGTGTGGCACCCCTCTCCCTAGCCCTCCCCCGCAAGGGGGGAGGGAACGACCGAGCCAGCGGACGCATCTCGTTCTAACTGCGCGCACGAAGAAGAGTGACAGCATGTCAAATCTCCCCCCGACCGGCTTCCTCAGCATCGGCGGCTCCAGCCTCGAATACAAATGGCTGGCGCCGCAAGCTGCCGACGCACCGACCATCGTGATGCTGCATGAAGGCCTCGGTTCGGTCGGCCTCTGGGGCGATTTTCCCGAGAAGCTTCGAGACGCCACCGGCGCCGGCATCTTCGTCTACTCGCGCGCGGGCTATGGCCAGTCGAGTAAGGTCGCGCTGCCGCGGCCGCTTGATTACATGCAGCGCGAGGCGCTGGATGTGCTGCCGAAAATCCTCGATGCGATTTCCTTCAAGCGCGGTCTGCTGCTCGGCCATTCCGACGGTGCCTCGATCGCGACGATCTATGCCGGCGCGCATCAGGATCACCGGCTGCAAGGCCTCGTGCTGATCGCGCCGCATTTCATCGTTGAGGACATCTCGGTGGCATCTATCGCCGCGATCAAGGCGACCTTCGAGACCACGGACCTCAAGGCAAAACTCGCGCGCTGGCACAAGGATGTCGACAACGCCTTCGTTGGCTGGAACGGCGCCTGGCTCGATCCAAAGTTCCGCGATTGGGACATCTCGGAATATCTGGCCTATGTCCGCGTTCCTGTTCTGATCGTGCAAGGCGCGGAAGACCAATATGGGACATTGCGACAGGTCGAAATTGCGCAGGAAGAGTGCTACTGTCCGGTAGATTTAAAAATCATTTCAGACGCGGGCCATTCCCCGCATCGTGAAGCGCCGGGGGCGACGCTTGACGCAATTGAGCAATTTGCAAGGGCGGCCCTGCGCGACGATCAGGGACTTCAGGGACGCGCCGCATGATTCTGCGGAGGCACATCCATGAATGTGCCTTCACATGCGACCGGCCAATTGCCGTGGCCGCGCTGGGCCTATGTGCCCGGCGAGACCGGGGCCGATGCCGACTCCGAGACGCTCGACATGGCCAAGGCGCTGGTGCCTTCGGCCTTCCGCGGCTATGTGCCCGCGCGCCATCCGGCGCTGCGCTACGGGCTCACGCTCAACGACCGCGGCTATTTCTGGGAATCGCAGGAGGTGCTGGAGGCGGTCTGGGCCGCAGCGCCGCAAGGCGGGCGCGAGCGCATTCTGCTTCGCACCTGCATCCACGTCGCCAACGCAAATCTGCGGCTGCGGATGCAGCGCTCGCATTCGGCCGCGCGCCTGTTCGGCGAGGCGCAGGCAGAGTTGCGGGCGCTGAACTCGCGCAAGGCGCTGGCCGGCGGCGACGGCTTTGTCGAGAGCTTTCCGGTCCCGGCGCTCAACGCGCTGCTCCAGGCTAAGCTCGGCCGTCCCCAGCTCTCCAAGGCCGACTGGATCGCGCTCAGCGCCATTGTGCGGTCCCAGTAGCCTACATGAAGCAAAATGCATATTGTCTCGTCTAAGGGCTAGACGCGCTCAAAAAGATGCATTATTGTGCATCTAACGCTACGGCGAAAATGCATAATCAAGCTCAGGGTGGTCCCATGGCTGGGGAAGATCGGCGCCTCGCAGGCGGCGCGACATTCATCGATTTCCAGACCGAACCATCCCGCTACAAGCACTGGAAGCTCGCGGTCGACGGCGATGTCGCCACCCTGACCATGGACGTCGACGAGAACGGCGGCCTGTTCGAAGGCTATCTGCTCAAGTTGAATTCCTACGATCTCAGCGTCGACATCGAACTTGCCGACGTAATCCAGCGGCTGCGTTTCGAGTATCCGGAGGTCAAGGTCGTGGTGATGCGCTCGGCCAAGAACCGCGTGTTCTGCGCCGGCGCCAACATCCGCATGCTTGCGGGCTCCACCCACGCCCACAAGGTGAACTTCTGCAAGTTCACCAACGAGACTCGCAACGGCATGGAAGACTCCTCGGAGAACTCCGGCCAGCGCTTCATCACCGTGGTGAACGGCTCCGCCGCCGGCGGCGGCTATGAGCTTGCGCTGGCGACCGACCACATCATCCTCGCCGACGACGGCGCCTCGGCGGTGTCGCTGCCCGAAGTGCCGCTGCTCGCGGTGCTTCCGGGCACCGGCGGTCTGACGCGCGTCGTCGACAAGCGCAAGGTGCGCCGCGACCACGCCGACTTTTTCTGCACCATCGAGGAAGGCGTGAAGGGCAAGCGCGCCGTGCAATGGCGTCTGGTCGACGAGATCGCGCCGAACTCGAAGCTCGAGGCCAAGGTCGCCGAGCGCGCCAGGGAATTTGCCGATGGCTCGAAGCGCAAGGCCAGCGGCAAGGGCGTTGCGCTGACCCCGCTCAAGCGCGTCATCGACGAGACCAGCATCCGCTACGGCTTCGTCACCGTCGACATCGATCGCGCCGCGCGTATCGCCACCATCTCGATCAAGGCGCCCGAGGTTGCGCCGCCAGCCGACATCGACGGCATGATGGCGCAGGGCGCTTCGTTCTGGCCGCTGCAAGTGGCGCGCGAGCTCGATGACGCCATCCTGCATCTGCGCATCAACGAGCTCGAGATCGCGATGCTGGTGTTCAAGAGCCATGGCGACCGCGCCCATGTGCTCGCCGGCGACGCCTTCCTCGAAGCCAACAAGGCGCACTGGCTGGTCAACGAAATCAGGCATTACTGGAAGCGCGTGCTCAAGCGCATCGACGTCACCTCGCGCACGCTGGTGACGCTGGTCGAGCCCGGCTCCTGCTTCGCCGGCACGCTCGCCGAGCTCGTGTTCGCCGCCGACCGCTCCTACATCCTGATCGGCACGCGCCAGGGCGACAACCGCCCGGCGCCGTCGATCGAGCTGTCGGCGATGAATTTCGGCCCCTATCCGATGAGCCACGGCCTGACGCGTCTGCAATCGCGCTTCCAGGCCGACCCGTCCGATGTCGAGCGCGCGGAAGCCACGATGGGCACCGCGCTCGACGCCGAGCAGGCGGAAGAACTCGGCCTCGTCACCTTCGCGCTGGACGACATCGACTGGGACGACGAGGTCCGCGTGTTCCTCGAAGAGCGCGCCAGCTTCTCGCCCGACAGTCTCACCGGCATGGAAGCGAGCCTGCGCTTCGTCGGCCCGGAGACGATGGAATCAAAAATCTTCTCGCGCCTCACCGCATGGCAGAACTGGATCTTCCAGCGTCCCAACGCCGTCGGCGAGGAAGGCGCGCTGCGTCGCTACGGCAGCGGCCAGAAGCCGAAATTCGATATGACGCGGGTGTAGCTACCCGTGTCCCGGGCGCGCTGCGGCATGAAATGACGCTGCGCAGAACCGGGACCCAGACGGACCGAACAATAGGTCCCGGCTCAGCAGTGCAGCACTTCGCGGCTAGCACTGCGTCCGGGACACGAGACGGAGCAAGGAGCACGGCCATGAACATCATGAACGTCGACTACTCGACCAAGATTCCGAACAACGTCAATCTCGCTGAAGACCGCCAGGTGCTCAAAGCGCTCGAAGGCTGGCATCCCGGCTACATGGATTGGTGGAGCGACATGGGGCCGGAAGGCTTCCAGGAGTCGCTGGTGTACCTGCGCACCGCTTACTCCGTCGATCCGCGCGGCTGGGCCAAGTTCGACTATGTCCGCATGCCCGATTATCGCTGGGGCATTTTGCTTGCGCCGCAGGAAGAGAACCGCGTCGTTCCTTTTGGCGAGCATTTTGGCGAGCCGGCCTGGCAGGAAGTCCCGGGCGAATATCGCGCCATGCTGCGCCGCCTGATCGTGATCCAGGGCGACACCGAGCCTGCCTCCGTCGAGCAGCAGCGCCACCTCGGCAAGACCGCGCCCTCGCTCTATGACATGCGCAACCTGTTCCAGGTCAATGTCGAGGAAGGCCGTCACCTCTGGGCGATGGTGTACCTGCTCCAGAAGTATTTTGGCCGCGACGGCCGCGAAGAGGCCGACGATTTGCTGCGCCGCCGCTCGGGCGATGCGGATAGCCCGCGCATGCTCGGCGCCTTCAACGAGGCGACGCCGGACTGGCTGTCCTTCTTCATGTTCACGTACTTCACCGACCGCGACGGCAAGATGCAGCTGCACTCGCTGGCGCAGTCGGGCTTCGACCCCTTGTCGCGCACCTGCCGCTTCATGCTGACCGAGGAAGCGCACCACATGTTCGTCGGCGAAACCGGCATCACCCGCGTCGTGCAGCGCACTTGCGATGCGATGCGCGAGGCCGGCATCACCGATCCCACGGATATCGCAAAAGTCCGTGCGCTCGGCGTGATCGATCTGCCGACCATCCAGAAGAAGCTGAACCTGCACTATACGCTGTCGCTTGATCTCTTTGGCTCGGAAGTCTCGACCAACGCGGCGAACGCCTTCAACACCGGCATCAAGGGCCGCTATCACGAGACCCAGATCGACGACGATCACCAGCTCAAGAACGCGACCTATCCGGTGCTCAAGTTCATCGACGGCGAGATCAAGCTGGTCGACGAGCCGGCGCTGACCGCGCTCAACATGCGCCTGCGCGACGATTACAGCCAGGATTGCGTCAAGGGCATGCTGCGCTGGAACAAGGTGATCTCGACCGCGGGCTACGACTTCCAGCTCAAGCTGCCCAACGTCGCGTTCCATCGCCACATCGGCGAGTTCAAGGCCATTCATGCCACGCCGGATGGCCTTTTGATCGACGAGGCCAATTGGGCGCAGCGCAAGGATAATTGGCTGCCCTCGACCGCCGACGGCGACTTCATCAGCTCGCTGATGCAGCCCGTCACCGAGACCGGCGTGTTCGCCTCGTGGATCTCGCCGCCGAAAGTCGGCATCGACAACAAGCCCGGCGATTTCGAGTACGTGAAGATCGAGTCGTAATCTCTTCACCTCTCCCCGCTTGCGGGAGAGGTGCGTTTTACTGCGCGCTACCCCGCGATCTCGAGCCCTGCATTCGCATACACAACGCCGCCGTCGACAGCGATGGTGTTGCCGACCACGTAATCGCCCGCACGCGAGGCGAGATAGATCGCGACTCCCGCCATGTCTTCATCGGTTCCGATCCGCCGCGCCGGAATGCGCTTTGCGACTTCGTCCGAATGGTCGCGCGCGGCTTTGTTCATGTCGGACTTGAACGCGCCCGGCGCGATCGCCGTGACGTTGATGTTGTCCTTGATCAGTTTCGTCGCCATGCGCCGCGTCAGATGAATCACGGCGGCCTTGCTGGCGGCGTAGGAGTAGGTCTCGCTCGGGTTGACGAAGATGCCGTCGACCGAGGCGATGTTGATCACCTTCGCCGGGCGCTCATGCGAAGCCGCCGCGCGCAGCGGTTTGGCCAGCGCCTTGGTCAGGAAGAACAGCGACTTGACGTTGAGGTCCATCACCTTGTCCCAGCCGCTCTCGGGGAATTCGTCGAACTCCGCGCCCCAGGCCGCGCCGGCATTGTTGACGAGGATGTCGAGCTTCGGCTCCAGCTTGATGATTTCCGAGGCGAGCCTGTCGCAGCCTTCGACGCTCGAGATGTCGATCGGCAGCGCGATGCACTCGCCGTCATACTGGCCTGACAGCTCTTTGGCCGTCGCCTCGCAGGGGCCTGCCTTGCGCGCGGTGATGTAGACCTTCGCCGCGCCTTGTGCGAGGAAGCCCGCCGCGATCATCTTGCCGATGCCGCGTGAGCCGCCGGTCACGAGCGCGACGCGGCCTTTGAGCGAGAACAGATCGTTGAACATGGTGCCTCCCTTGATTTGGCGTCCGTTGTGAGCGGGGCGGGCAGGGGAGTCAAGGAATGCGCCGGTGTGGCGCGGTTGCGGAGATCGGGGCCTACGCCGCTGCAAACCTGCGAAAGCCGTTCCACATCGCGGTCGCCGCGCCCGAGGTCAACACCGGCAAAATCCGCGTGTCCTGATAATTGCCGTTGAGCGAGACGCGCGGCAGCGCGGTCATGTGGCGCCCGTTCTCGGCAAACAGCATGCCCGGCCTTGTCGTCACCGCGGTCTTGAAGCCGGCGGCTGCGGCCAAGGCGAATTCGCGTTCGCCGGCGGCTTCGCGGTCGCCATAGGGATAAGCGAAGTGCAGCACGGGACGCTCCAGCGCGTGCTCGATCCGTGCGCGGCTCTCGGCCATCTCCTGCGCCGCGATCTCTTCGCTTTGCCTCGCAAGATTGCAATGGCTGACGCTGTGTGCGCCGATCGTCACCAGGGGATCTGCGGCGAACTGCTTCACCCCGTCCCAGGACAGGCAGAGGCCGCGGCACAGCGCTTCCATGTCGACGCCGTGCCTGACGCAGAGCGCGGCGATCTCGCGCGCCAGATCATGCTCGCCGGGCAGCGCGCGCAGCCAGTCGTGCAGGCGGTCGAACGCCGCCTGTTTTGCGGCCGGCGTCGTCGCATCGAGCCGCAGCGTGGAATTGCCGATGCTGACCTCGATCTGCTCGGCTTTTGCGATCACGGCTTCCAGCGCCGCCCACCACAACCGTCCGGTGCCTTCGGCAAAATCGCTGGCGACATACACAGCCAACGGCGCGTCAAATTCGCGCAGCACCGGCAGCGCAAACTCCAAATTATCGCGATAGCCGTCGTCCAGCGTGAAGGCGGCGAAACGGCGGGCGAACCGTCCTTGCACCAGCCGCTCATGCAGCTCGTCCATGCTGACGACGTCGATGTCGCGCGAGCGCAAATGGCTCAGCGTTGCGCGCAGGAAATCGGGGGTGACTTCGAGGTGCCGGTTCGGCTGGAACGCGCCCTCGCGGGCCGGACGCACGTGGTGCAGCATGAAAATAGCGCCGACGCCCGACAAAAGCGGGCGCAGCAGATGGTGCGCCCCGCTGAAATAGAGTGCTCCCAGCCCGGCGCGGATGACGTTGTTACGGAGTTGTTTCATGACCGGTTGGCCGACCCCTGGCATTCCACCCTCTATTTAAGGAAGGACCCTTGAAGAAAAAGTTATTCCAATTGTTCACGCAAGGGGCCCGGAAAGGCGTCATTTCCGGTTTGACAGCCCGCCAAGGGTTTGTTTTGTCTCCGGTTCCAGAGTTCGGGTCGTCGAATGCAGAAGCTTTTCAGGTGGGCCGGTAAATGGTGGCCGGGGTTGATCCCCCTGGCTGTCATGTGGGGATTTGCGGCCTGGAATAACACCTTGCCGGTCGAGGCCGACCTGTCGGCCCGCAGCTCGGCCGCCCTCAAGGACACCGTTCTGGACAAGACCCGGATCGCCGTGGACGGCCGCGACGTCAGCCTGGCTGCCGACGCCTTTTCCGAGGAAGGCCGCCGCGACGCGGTCATGACGGTCGAGCTGGTCCCCGGCGTGCGCCTGGTCGACGACCGGACCCGCCTGGTTCCCGAGGCCAAGCCCTTCGTCTGGAACGCCGAACGCGACGTGGTCCGGGTGACGCTATCAGGCTCCGCGCCCCTGCCTTCCATGAAAACCCGCCTGACCGAGGCGGCCCGCAAGGAGGTCGGCGGTGCAGAGGTGGCCGATCAGATGGGGCTGGCGCGTGGCGCGCCTGCGCGATTCGAGGCGGCAGCGATGCTGCTGCTCGACCAGATCGGCAAGCTCAAGGACGGCAAGATCACGATCACAGACACCAAGGTCGATCTGTCGGGCATGGCGCGCGACCTCGGCGGTCGCGAAGCGATTGCGGCCGCGCTGAAGAATTTGCCCGAGGGTTTCTCGATCGCGGCCAACGACGTCAAGGCGCCGCCCTACATCTTCCAGGCCTACAAGGATCCGGTTGCAGCGACCGTGACGCTGACCGGCTACGTGCCGGACAACAATGTGCACGCAGCGATCGCAAGCAGCGCCTCGCGAAAATTCTTCACCGAGAAGGTCGTGGACAATCTCAAGGCCAGTGCCGGTGCGCCCGCTTCGTTCAACACGGCCGCGGTCGCAGCACTTGGCGCGCTGTCGCGGCTGTCCACCGGCACGCTCGTGGTGTCCGACCGCGAGGTGAAGCTGTCGGGCGATGCGCTTTATGAAGGCGCCGCCAACGACATCCGCGCAGGCCTCGGCAAGGACTTTCCAAAGAACTGGCAGTACAAGCCGGAGATCACGGTGAAGCCTGCGGCAGGCCCGGTTGACGGCACCGTCTGCCAGCAACTGTTCACGGAGCTGCTGAACAAGGGCAAGATCCGCTTCGCCACCAAGCGCGCCGACATCGATCCGGATTCCGCAGGCATTCTCGATCATCTGATCGAGACCGCGCTGCGTTGTCCCACCACCAATATCGAGGTCGCAGGCCACACCGATGCCGACGGCGAGGATGCCTTCAACCAGGCTCTCTCCGAGAAGCGCGCGCAGGCGGTGATCGACTATCTGGTCAAGGCCGGGCTGCCCGCCAGCCGCTTCACCGCGGTCGGTTATGGCGCCACGCAGCCCGTTGCCGGCAACGACACTGACGACGGCAAGGCGCAAAACCGCCGCATCGAATTTCTGGTGAGGTGACGATGCCCTATCTGGTCTCGTTTCATATGGGTTGGTTGATCGGCTCGCTGCTGCTCGGATTTTGCATGGGCTGGATCTCGGTGGTCCAGCGCGGCAACGGCACCTCGAAGGTCACCGCATACTGGCTTGCGGCGCTCGCCGTCGCCCTGGTCTCGGCTTCGTTCGCACATGTGGTGCCCGGCCGCTTCGGTTACTGGCTCGACCTTGGGCTGGTCATGTTCGCCTGCTACCTCGTCGGCTGCACCATCGGCGCCTGGCTACGCGACCGGGTGGTCGCGCGGAGCATGCCGCCGGCCGCTCCGTGATGTTGCCGTGCACCCTGACCATTGTGGTTGGGCGCCGGGAGCAGGAGCCTGCTGCCATGGCCTTCGGCGCATCGGAAAACCGTGAACAACGCGGCCCTTACCCCCCTCTTTCAACAGGCAGGCGCGACCCATAGATTGATTTCGGCTTAAGGCGTGGCGGAACATTGTGCGGCCGAAATCATCAAAACTTCATGGCGCCTGCGCAGGATTGCCATGGAGATTCGCGTCAGTCCTGCCGCCGAAAGCGCCAAACCGTGCATCCGGAGCCCGCAACCTGCCTAAAACATTGAAGGCACGAGTTTTTGTTCGAATTGCCGAATTCCACTCCGCCCCAAAACGCGCTAGTGGAAGGGCGGGGGGCATGCGCGATGCCGGAGCCGGCGGTGAAGGTTCGTTGAGTGCCTGTGCGTCGTCCGCCTGTTCGCCGGCCACCCCGGCCGCTGAAGCGTTGTTCGAGGTCTAGATGCTGGAAGCCATACGCAGAGCGATGACGATTCTGCGCCAGAAGCAAATCCTGCATAAGCTCGGCGTTGTGATCAGCGTCGCGGTCATCGGTATCGCTTGCTATGTGCTCTACCACATGCTGCGCGGCATCGACACGAACGAGGTGATCGAGGCGATCAAGAGCACCGAGCCGCGCCAGATTGCGATGGCGGGGCTGTTCGTCGCAGCGGGCTATTTCACGCTGACCTTCTACGATTTGTTCGCCGTGCGCGCGATCGGCCATTCCCATGTGCCCTACCGCGTCAATGCGCTCGCGGCCTTCACCAGCTATTCGATCGGTCACAATGTCGGTGCCAGCGTCTTCACCGGCGGCGCGGTGCGCTACCGCATCTATTCGGCCTATCGGCTGAACGCGATCGACGTCGCAAAGATCTGCTTCCTCGCCGGCCTGACCTTCTGGCTCGGCAACGCCGCCGTGCTCGGCCTCGGCATCGCCTATCATCCGGAGGCGGCGGCCTCGATCGACATGCTTCCGCCCTGGCTGAACCGGACGTTTGCGATGATGATCCTCGCAGCGCTGGTTGGATATGTGGTCTGGGTCTGGACCCAGCCTCGGGTGGTCGGGCGCGGCCCGTGGACCGTGGAGCTGCCGGGCGGCCCGCTGACGCTGCTGCAGATCGCGATCGGCATCATCGATCTCGGCTTCTGCGCACTGGCGATGTACGTGCTTGTCCCCGACGAGCCCAATCTCGGCTTCGTCGTGGTGGCGGTGATCTTCGTCTCGGCGACGCTGCTCGGCTTTGCCAGCCACTCGCCCGGAGGGCTTGGGGTGTTCGACGCCGCCATGCTGGTCGGGCTCTGGCAGATGGACCGGGAGGAGCTGCTCGGCGGCATGCTGCTGTTCCGCGTCCTCTATTATCTGTCCCCTTTCGTCATATCTGTAATCTTGCTGACGTTTCGCGAAGTTATCATCGGTGCCCGATCGAAGCGTTTGCAGCAGGCGGCGCTCAAGCTCGACCCCGGCCCGGCGCCTGAAGCCGCCTATGTGAGAGAGCGCAGCGACAGCGGCGCCTGACCGGCACCAAATCGTTAAGACGAGCCCTCCAGGAGAAGCCCGCCCCGATGGCGATCGACGCCCCATCTTCTCCCTCCGCCCAGCCCTGGTCCGACCGGCTGCGGCACTCGACGATCATCCTGATCGCCGCAGCGCTGGCGCTGTCGGTCGTGGTCTCGCTCGGCGAATTGTCGGCGCTGCACGCCATTGCCGTGTTCCTCTGCATTGCCGTTGCGGCCCTGATCCCGTGGCGGCTGCACGATACCGCCGCCTCGCGCGACGACACCCGCCGTATCAATCCGGTCGAGAGCGCCGCGGTGGCTGCGGTCGTCGCCGGCATGCCGGATCCGGCGGTGCTGCTCGACCGTGCCGGCCGCGTCATCCATCTCAATGCCGCCGCCGCGCAGCTCGCGCCGGCGCTGCGCCGGAACGAGCTTGCCCAGTTCGCGCTGCGCTCGCCGGAGATCATCACGGCGCTGCGTGAGTCGATCGCGACCACCGAGCCGCGGCGCGCGACCTATCTCGACCATGTCCCGGTCGATCGCTGGATGGAGCTGATCATCACGCCCGTGCCGGTGCCGACCAGCTTCGGCGGCGCCGACAAATGCATGCTGATGACCTTCCACGACCAGACGCCGCTGCGCCGGGTCGAGGAGATGCGCGCCGACTTCGTCGCCAATGCCAGCCACGAGCTGCGCACGCCGCTGGCCGCGCTGTCGGGCTTCATCGACACGCTCCAGGGCCAGGCCAGGGACGATCCCAAGGCGCGCGAGCGCTTCCTCGGCATCATGCACAACCAGGCCACCCGCATGGCGCGCCTGATCGACGATTTGCTGTCGCTGTCGCGGGTCGAGCTGTCGGCTCATGTGCGGCCCGACACCCTGGTCGACCTGCTGCCGATCATCTTCCAGGTCGCCGACGGGCTCGAGCCGCTGGCGCGGGAACGCCAGGTCGAGGTCGAGACCAGCCTGCCGGAGGCACCGGTGATGATTGCGGGCGACCGCGAGGAGCTGCTTCGCCTGTTCGAGAATTTGATCGAGAATGCGCTCAAATACGGCGCCTCGGGTGGACGCGTCATCGTGACGCTGACCCCCGGCGCGGCCCCTGATGGAACTCAGGAAATCCGGGTCTTGGTGCGCGATTTCGGCCCCGGCATCGCGCCCGAGCACCTGCCGCGGCTGACCGAGCGGTTCTACCGGGTCGACGTCGGCGACAGCCGCTCGCAGGGCGGCACCGGGCTCGGATTATCGCTGGTGAAACATATTCTTAACCGCCATCGCGGCCGGCTGGTGATCGAAAGTGTACCCAAGCAGGGCGCCACTTTCACCGCCTGTTTTCCCCAGGTCAGGATGCCGGGAGCGGCCTGAAATTCAAGCAATTTCAATTGCTTGGGTGTGTCATCCAGCTGTCACGAAACCTTCGTAAAAGCACAGCCGACCGCTCCTAAAGGGGCGGCACGGGGAGCGCGATCGGGCGCTGATGGCGCTTCGCTCCCCTGTATGGAGACCACCATGAATTTCATCAAAACTATCGTCGCTGCCGGCTTGGTCGCCGCAACGACGACGGCGGCCTTTGCTGCCGACATCACGGGTGCAGGTGCGACCTTCCCGTTCCCGATCTATTCCAAGTGGGCTGACGCCTACAAGAAGGAGACCGGCAACGGTCTGAACTACCAGTCGATCGGTTCCGGCGGCGGCATCAAGCAGATTCAGGCCAAGACCGTGACCTTCGGCGCGACCGACGCGCCGCTCAAGGCCGAGCAGCTCGAGAAGGACGGCCTCGCGCAGTGGCCGATGGTGATGGGCGCCATCGTTCCCGTCGTCAACATCGAGGGCGTCAAGGCCGGCGAGCTGGTGTTCGACGGCGAGACCCTCGCCAGCATCTATCTCGGCAAGATCACCAAGTGGGACGACGCCGCGATCAAGAAACTCAATCCGAACGTGAAGCTGCCCTCGGAAGCCATCACCGTGGTTCGCCGCTCGGACGGTTCGGGCACCACCTTCAACTTCACCAACTACCTCGCCAAAGCGAGCGCGGAGTGGAAGAGCAAGATCGGTGAGGGCACCGCGGTCGAGTGGCCGGTCGGCGTCGGCGCCAAGGGCAACGAAGGCGTGTCGGGCAACATCAGCCAGACCAAGAACTCGATCGGCTACGTCGAGTACGCCTATGCCAAGCAGAACAAGCTGACCTACACCGGCCTCGTCAACAAGGCCGGCAAGACGGTGCAGCCGACCGTCGAGGCCTTCCAGGCGGCCGCTTCCAACGCCGACTGGGCCAAGGCTCCCGGCTACTACGTCATCCTGACCGATCAGCCCGGCGAGAAGTCCTGGCCGATCACGGCTGCGACCTTCATCCTCATGCACAAGGACGCGACCGACAAGGCGGCCTCGCAGGAAGCCATCAAGTTCTTCCGCTGGGCCTTCAAGAACGGCGGCAAGGCGGCTGAAGAGCTCGACTACATCCCGATGCCCGCGGGCGTCGTGACCCTGATCGAGAAGACCTGGGCTGCCGAGATCAAGAGCTAAGCGCTCATCTCGTATCCCGGACGCGGAGCAGCAAATCGTGCTGCTCCGCAGAGCCGGGACCCACAACAGACCAGGCCCCGGATCAGCATCGCACCGCTTCGCGGCTGGCGCCGCATCCGGGGCACGAGACCAGGCAAAAGCGTATATTAAACGGGTACAGGGGATCGGCGTGGCAGAGATGGCCGTTCAGAGCGATATCGTCGACGACGTCGGACCATATGATCGCGCCAAGGCCTTGAGCGCGTTCAAGCTCGGCGACGTCACTTTCTACTGGATCACGCGGCTTTCCGCGATCTCAGTGCTGCTGATCCTCGGCGGCATCATCATTTCGCTGATCGTCGGCGCCTTCCCGGCGATGAAGGAATTCGGCTTCGCCTTCCTGTGGACGCAGCGCTGGGCGCCGTCGGCCGATCCTCCCGTGCTCGGTGCACTCGGCCCGATGTACGGCACGCTCGTCACCTCCTTCATCGCGATGCTGATCGCGATTCCGGTCGGTCTCGGCATTGCGATCTTCCTGACCGAGCTCTGCCCGCAATGGCTGCGCCGCCCGATCGGCATGGCGATCGAGCTGCTCGCCGGCATTCCCTCGATCATCTACGGCATGTGGGGCTTCTTCGTGCTGGGCCCGTTCCTGGCCAACACCTTCCAGCCCTTCATGATCAAGATTTTCGACGGCGTCCCCGTTCTCGGCGCGATCTTCGCAGGACCACCGTCCTATCTCAGCCTGTTCAACGCCGCGCTGATCCTCTCGATCATGGTGCTGCCCTTCATCACCTCGATCTCGGTCGACGTGTTCAAGACGGTGCCGCCGGTGCTGAAGGAGGCCGCCTACGGCGTCGGCTGCACCACTTGGGAAGTCGTCCGCAGCGTGGTGATCCCCTACACCCGGGTCGGCATCATCGGCGGCGTCATGCTGGCGCTGGGCCGCGCGCTCGGCGAGACCATGGCGGTCACCTTCATCATCGGCAACTCGTTCCGTATCTCCTCATCGATCTTCGCCCCGGGTACCACGATCTCGGCGGCGATCGCGTCCGAGTTCGCCGAGAGCGACGGCCTGCACCAGTCCGGCCTGATCCTGCTCGGCCTGCTGCTGTTCGTGCTGACGTTCTTCGTGCTGTCCGGCGCGCGGCTGATGCTGATGCGGTTGGACAAGAAGGCGGGGAAGTAAGGTCATGGCCCTCAATCCGATCTATTCGCGCCGTCGCCGCAAGGACATCGTCATCCGTGGGCTCTGCTTCGCAGCGGCCGCCTTCGGCGTCACCTGGCTTGCGCTGATCCTGATCACGCTGCTCTTCAACGGCCTGGCCGGCCTCAATCTCGAGCTCTTCGTCGCGGACACGCCGCCTCCGGGTTCGACCGAGGGCGGCCTGCGCAACGCCATCGTCGGTTCGGTCATCATGACCGTGATCGGCGTCGGCATCGGCGCACCGCTCGGCCTGTTCGCCGGCACTTACCTCGCCGAATACGGCCGCAACGACAAGCTGACCTCGGTGATCCGCTTCATCAACGACATCCTGCTCTCGGCGCCCTCGATCATCATCGGCCTGTTCATCTACGGCGCGGTGGTGGTGCCGATGCGCGGCTTCTCGGCGATCGCCGGGAGCCTCGCGCTTGCCGTCATCGTCATCCCGGTCGTGCTGCGTACGACCGAGGACATGCTGCTGCTGGTGCCGAATCCGTTGCGCGAGGCGGCGTCCGCCCTCGGCCTGCCGCGCTCGCTGGTGATCAAGCGGATCGCCTATCGTGCGGCCCGATCTGGTCTCATCACCGGCGTGATGCTGGCCACCGCCCGCGTCGCCGGCGAGACCGCGCCGCTGCTGTTCACCGCACTGTCGAACCAGTTCTTCAGCCTGGGCCTGAACAAGACGATGGCCAACCTGCCGGTGACCATCAACAACTTCGTGCAGAGCCCCTATGCCTACTGGAAGCAGTTGGCCTGGAGCGGCGCGCTGCTGATCACTTTGACCGTGCTTGCCTTGAACATTGGCGCGCGCATCCTGAGCGCCGAGAGGACTGCAAAATGAGCGAAATGTCTGTTTCCGTCAGTACGGCCTCCGTTCATCCCGGCTCGCAGCCGCTGCCCGAAGCTCCGGCCAAGGTGACGGTTCGCAACCTCAATTTCTATTACGGTGAGCACCACGCGCTGAAGAACATCAACCTGACGCTCGGTGCCAACCGCGTCACGGCGTTCATCGGCCCGTCGGGCTGCGGCAAGTCGACCCTGCTGCGCATCTTCAACCGGATGTACGACCTCTATCCGGGCCAGCGCGCCACCGGCCAGCTCATGCTCGACCAGACCAACATCCTCGACCCCAAGCTCGACCTCAATCTGCTGCGCGCCCGCGTCGGCATGGTGTTCCAGAAGCCGACGCCGTTCCCGATGACGATCTACGAGAACATTGCCTTCGGCATCCGTCTCTACGAGAAGATCTCGAAGTCCGAGATGGACGGCCGCGTCGAGAAGGCGCTGCGCGGCGGCGCACTGTGGAACGAGGTCAAGGACAAGCTCAACGCTTCCGGCCTGTCGCTCTCCGGCGGCCAGCAGCAGCGCCTCTGCATTGCGCGCACGGTCGCGGTGCGGCCTGAAGTGATCCTGTTCGACGAGCCCTGCTCGGCGCTCGATCCGATCTCGACCGCCAAGGTCGAGGAGCTGATCCAGGAGCTGTCCGAGGACTACACGATCGCGATCGTCACCCACAACATGCAGCAGGCGGCCCGCGTCTCCGACAAGACCGCCTTCATGTATCTCGGCGAGCTGATCGAATTCGACGACACCAGCAAGATTTTCACGTCGCCAACCGATCGGCGCACGCAGGATTACATCACCGGCCGGTTCGGCTGAGGAGACGGGACATGGGTACTGAACATACCGCAAAGGCCTTCGACACCGACCTCCAGGAACTCACCCGCCTGGTCGCCGAGATGGGTGGCATCGCCGAGCGCATGATCGTCGATTCCGTCGACGCGCTGATCCGCCGTGATGTCGCGCTCGGTCAGCGCGTCGTCGTCATCGACGCCGAGCTCGATGCGCTCCAGAAGAAGATCGAGGAGCGCGCCGTGCTCACCATCGCCCGCCGCCAGCCGATGGCGGTCGATCTGCGCGAGATCGTCGGCGCCATGCGCGTTGCGACCGATCTCGAGCGCATTGGCGATCTCGCCAAGAACATGGGCAAGCGCGTCGCGGCGCTGGAGACGGATTTCCATCCGCTGAAACTGTTCCGCGGCCTCGAGCACATGACCGACCTCGTGCAGCAGCAGGTCAAATCGGTGCTGGACGCCTATGCCGCGCACGATTTGCCGGCGGCGATGGCGGTGTGGAAGGGCGACGAGGAAGTCGATGCCATCTGCACCTCGCTGTTCCGCGAGCTCCTCACCTACATGATGGAGGATCCGCGCAACATCTCGTTCTGTATCCACCTCATGTTCTGCGCCAAGAACATCGAGCGGATCGGCGACCACGCCACCAACGTCGCCGAGACCGTGTTCTACATGATCGAGGGCCAGGCGATCACCGACAAGCGGCCGAAGGGCGATATGACGAATTTCGCCACGACGGTCCCGAATACCTGAATCCTTTAAGGAGCGACGACCCGATGGGCGCACGCATTATGGTGGTTGAGGACGAGGAAGCTCTCACCGAGCTGCTTCGCTACAACCTCGAAGGCGACGGTTATGACGTCGAGACGGTGATGCGCGGCGACGATGCCGACACCCGTCTCAAGGAGCACATCCCCGATCTGATCGTGCTCGATTGGATGCTGCCGGGGCTGTCCGGCATCGAGCTTTGCCGGCGGCTTCGCACCCGTCCCGAGACCAAGCAGCTCCCGATCATCATGCTCACCGCGCGCGGTGAGGAGAGCGAGCGGGTGCGCGGCCTTGCGACCGGCGCCGACGACTACATCGTCAAGCCGTTCTCGGTGCCGGAGCTTCTGGCCCGCGTGAAGGGCCTGTTGCGGCGCGCCAGCCCCGAGCGGCTCGCCACAGTGCTCGCCTATGGCGACATCGAGCTCGATCGCGACAAGCGCCGTGTCGCGCGCTCGGGCCGGCCGATCGATCTCGGCCCGACCGAATATCGCCTGCTGGAGTTCTTCCTGGAGCATCCCGGTCGCGTGTTCTCGCGCGAGCAGCTGCTCGACAGCGTCTGGGGCCGCGACATCTATATCGACGAACGCACCGTCGACGTGCATATCGGCCGCCTGCGCAAGCTGCTCAATCTCGGCCGCGAGCAGGACCCGATCCGCACAGTTCGCGGCGCGGGTTATGCACTCGATGATCGCTTCGCGAAGGCGGAGCAGGCGTAGGGTTTGCTTCAAACACGCAAATAAAAAGCGCGCTCGGTGGCGCGCTCTTTCTCGATCCGTCCCGGCCTTGCGCCGGGACGATGTCGTTTGGGGCTGACCTCAGCGGGGACTCGGCTTCACCGGTGCGCGGCGGCGATCGGATGCCGGCTGGTACGCGACGCGCGAGTGCTGGGCGCAATAGGGCAGGCTGGAAAGCGCCTTGCCGCCGCAGAAGAAGAAGTCCGGGCTCGAGGGATCACCGATCGGCCAGTGGCAGGTCGCCTCGTTGAGTTCGAGCAGCGATAGCCGCTGGCTCATCGGCACCACGTTATCGTAGGTGAGCGGTTCGGCCTCGACCTCGACCTCGAAGGCCTGCGCCAGCGCGGTGTTGCCACGCGCGATCGGGCGGGTCACCCGCATCATGTGCTGCGCGGGGCGCGCCTTGCGCGGCCGGGGAGCTGCCGATGAGGGGCTCTTGGCGCGGCCGGACAGGCCGAGCCTGTGCACCTTGCCGATTACGGCATTACGGGTCACGTTCCCGAGCTCGGCTGCAATCTGGCTGGCCGACAATCCGGCCTCCCAGAGCTTTTTTAGCTGCTCGACGCGATCATCGGACCAGGTCAAAACTGTCATTGCACCCTTTCCCTCGCCACGCGGCTGCCATGCTGGCGCCCTGCGGCGAATGCCTAAGCTTCCAAAAACCCGTGCCGCCAGAATCCCTTAAGGCTCGCCGGGCGCAACTGAGCGCCCGAACGTTTACGCCGGTACATGAGGACTCTTGGGATCAGAAACACTGCACGAGATGTCGTATCTGACAATTCAAACGCTACAATATGGCGTGACTCACGCGCAAGAGTCCGCCGACTCGCTTCCACATGTTCCGTGGCAAAAACCCGCAAATTCGGCACCGCAAGACTACGGATTCAGCGTTTCGCGAGGCTTTCGGGCGGCATTGACACCCGTCTCACCAGGCCTAAGATAGTGTGACGTGCCGCCCTTAAAAGGCGGCACGTTTCGTTTTCCGGGCCGGTTGATGGTGCGTTGCGCAATGCACGCTCACGCCGTCCGCAACATCAAGTGACCGTCATGACTAACAGCGCAGCGCCGCATTTGCTCCCCGTTTTCGCCAGGTCCGACCTCGGTTTCGAGCGCGGCGAAGGCTGTTGGCTGATTGCGACAAATGGCGATCGCTATCTCGATTTTACCTCCGGCGTCGCCGTGAACGCGCTTGGTCACGCCCATCCCGCGCTGGTCAAGGCGTTGCAGGAGCAGGCGACGAAACTCTGGCATATGTCGAACCTGTTCCAGAGCCCGGACGGCGAGAAGCTTGCCGCGCGCCTGTGCAACGAGAGTTTTGCGGACTTCGTGTTCTTCTGTAATTCCGGCGCCGAAGCGCTGGAAGGTGTGATCAAGCTGGTCCGCCATCATCACTTCTCCAAGGGGCATCCAGAGCGTTACCGCATCATCACTTTCGAAGGTGCCTTCCACGGCCGCACGCTGGCGACGCTGGCTGCGACCGGATCTGCAAAATATCTCGAAGGCTTTGGTCCGCCGATGGACGGTTTCGACCAGATTCCGCATGGCGACATCGAGGCCGTGAAGAAGGCGATCGGTCCGCACACCGCCGGCATCCTGATCGAGCCGATTCAGGGCGAGGGCGGCGTGCGGTCGGCAACGCCTGCGTTCCTGAGGGCGTTGCGCCAGCTCTGCGACGACAAGGGCCTGCTGCTCGCGTTCGACGAGGTGCAGACCGGCATGGGCCGCACCGGCGATCTGTTCGCCCATCGGCGCACCGGCGTCACACCTGACGTGATGTCGCTGGCGAAGGCGCTCGGCGGCGGCTTCCCGATCGGTGCGGTGCTGGCGACTGCCGACGCTGCCTCCGGCATGGGGCCCGGCTCGCACGGCTCGACCTTCGGAGGCAATCCGCTGGCGATCTCCGCTGCGAATGCCGTGCTCGACGTCATGCTCAAGCCCGGCTTCTTCGATCACGTCCAGAAGATGTCGCTGCTGCTCAAGCAGAAGCTCGCTTCCGTGATCGACCGTTATCCTGACATCGTCAGCGAGGTGCGCGGCGAAGGCCTCCTGATCGGCATCAAGGCCGTGGTGCCATCCGGCGATCTCGTCGCGGCGCTGCGTCACGAAAAACTGCTGACGGTCGGCGCCGGCGACAATGTCGTGCGTTTCCTGCCGCCCTTGATCGTCAGCGAAGCCGAGATCGAGGACAGCGTCGGGCGGTTGGAGCGCGCCTGCACCGCGATCTCGTCCAGTCAGACCAAGCGGGCGGCAAGCTGATGAGCAAGTCGCCGAAACACTTCCTGGATATCAACGAGCTCCCGCTGTCGGAGCTCAAGAGCATGCTCGACGCCTCCTCTGCCATGAAGGCGAAGCAGAAGGCGCATCAGCCGGTCAGGCCGCTCGAAGGCAAGACGCTGGCGATGATCTTCGAGCGCCCCTCGACGCGCACGCGCGTCTCGTTCGACGTCGCCATGCGCCAGCTCGGCGGCGAGCCCATCATGCTCACCGGCGCCGAGATGCAGCTCGGCCGCGGCGAGACCATCGCCGACACCGCGCGCGTGCTGTCGCGCTATGTCGATGCCATCATGATCCGCATCCTCAACCATGATGCGCTGCTCGAGCTTGCGGCCAACGCGACCGTGCCCGTCATCAACGGCCTGACGCGACGTTCGCATCCTTGCCAGGTGATGGCCGACCTCATGACCTATCAGGAGCATCGCGGCCCGATCGAGGGCCGGACGGTGGCCTGGACCGGCGACGACAACAACGTGCTGGCGTCCTGGGCGCACGCGGCCGAACGCTTCAAGTTTCAGCTCAACATCGCGACTCCGCCGGAGCTTGCTCCGAAGAAGGTAATGCGCGACTTCATCAAGGCCACCGGCGCGCCGATCATGATCGGCACCGATCCCGAGGCCGCCGTGAAGGGCGCCGATTGCGTCGTCACCGACACCTGGGTGTCGATGGGCGATAAGGAAGGCGAGCACCGCCACAACGTGCTCAAGCCCTACCAGGTCAATGCCCAGCTGATGTCATTGGCAAAATCCGACGCGCTGTTCATGCACTGCCTGCCGGCCCATCGCGGCGAGGAGGTCGCCGACGAGGTGATCGACGGCCCGCAATCGGTCGTGTTCGACGAGGCCGAAAACCGCCTGCATGCGCAAAAGGGCATTCTGGCCTGGTGCTTTGACGCGGTGAAATAATCACCTTGTAGCCCGGATGGAGCGTAGCGAAATCCGGGGTTTTCAACGCGCAGGTAAGGCGTCCCGGATTGCGCTGCGCTCCATCCGGGCTACGCTGCCCGTGGTTCCGCGGACGGCGGAATGCGGCTGCGCCCCTTCCATTTTCCACCCTCCGACCCCAGATAAAGCGCCATGGTTTCCCAATCCCCTGACATGAACACCGGGCCCGAAGGCCCGGTTCGCGCACCATCCGCGGTTCCGATCGACGATGCCGTGCTGCCCTACGAGGTCGACGCGCTCGACGTGCGCGGACGCCTGGTTCGGCTCGGGCCGGCGCTCGACGAGATCCTGACCAAGCACGATTATCCCGCGCCCGTCGGCAAGCTGCTCGGCGAGGCCATCGTGCTGACGACGCTGCTCGGCTCGGCGCTGAAATTCGAGGGCCGTTTTATCCTCCAGGCCCAGACCGACGGTCCGGTGTCGTTCCTCGTGGTGGACTACCAGGCGCCGGATCGCCTGCGGGCCTATGCGCGCTTCGATGCCGCGCGTCTGGGCGATGCCCAAAATTCTGGCATGGACTCCGGCACGCTGCTCGGTAGCGGTCATCTTGCCATGACCATTGACCAGGGCGCCGACATGAGCCGCTACCAGGGTCTGGTCGCGCTCGACGGCGGCAGCCTGGAAGACGCCGCCCACGAATATTTCCTGCGCTCCGAGCAGATCCCGACGCGCGTGCGCCTCGCGGTCGGCGAGGAATGGCGTTCGAACGACGGCGGCAAGCATCGCTGGCGCGCCGGCGGCATGCTGATGCAATTTTTGCCGAAGGCACCGGAGCGCGCGCGGCAGGCCGATCTGCATCCCGGCGATGCGCCCGACGGCGTCGAGGTGCACGCTGTCGCTGAGGACGACGCCTGGGTCGAGGCGCGTTCGCTGATCGAGACCGTCGAGGACGTCGAGCTGATCGATCCGGAGCTGTCCGGCGAGCGGTTGCTCTATCGCCTGTTCCACGAGCGCGGCGTGCGCGTGTTCAATCCGCTAGTCCTGAAAGCCCAATGCTCCTGCTCGCGTGACGCGGTCGGTGCCATGCTGAAGAGTTTTTCGGCCGACGACCGCGCCGCCATGGTCAAGGACGACAAGGTCGTCGTGACCTGTGAGTTCTGCTCGTCGGTGTACGAATTCACGCCCGATGAGGCGGGCGTCGAGGACGCGTAGGCGCGATCTGCGTAGGGTGGATTAGCGCAGCGTAATCCACCTCTTCCATTTCCTAGGAAGCAGACAGTGGTAGATTACGCCTTCGGCTAATCCACCCTACGGCAACGATGTGCACCGCGCTAATTCAACACCCTCTTATTATCCGGGCTGTCCAGCGAGAACGTCGGCACATCGATCTCAAAACGCTCGCCGCTTGCGCTGACCATCTGGTAGCGGCCGGTCATGAAGCCGGAGGCGGTCGAGAGCGGGACGCCGGAGGTGTATTCGAAGCGTTCGCCGGGGGCCAGCGTTGGCTGCTCGCCGACCACGCCCTCGCCCTTCACCTCCTGCTGGCGGCCGGTGGCGTCGGTGATGATCCAGTGCCGCGTCTTCAGCTGCACGGTCTCCTCGCCCGAATTGGTGATGACGATGGTGTAGGACCAGAAAAACCGGGAACGGTCGGCCGACGACTGCTCCGGAACAAAGTTCGGCTCGACGGTCACTTCGATATGGCGGGTCACGGCGCGGTACATGGCTGCCATCATAACGAAAACCCGGCCGGGAACCAAACGCCGCAGGCCGCTTTCGCGACATCGTCCCGCCAGAATTGGCGGAGAAGTACACCCGGATGTGATCCGGCCGCTTTGCGAGGGGCCGCCCGGATCGGTACACTCCTCATCAACGGCGCGATTTGCGGAAGGGTTTTTAGCCCCCGATGACCATTGCGGACCAAGTGACGGGAACGCCAATCGCAGGAACCGCCGGTGCGAAACCTGCGGAGGCGAAGCCGCGCGCCGCCGCGCCGGCGATCTCGCTTCCCGCGATCGGCGAGCGCGAGCTCCGGCTCGACCTGTTCCGCGGTCTGGCGCTGTGGCTGATCTTCATCGACCATCTGCCGCCGAGCGTGCTGACCTGGTTCACGATCCGCAATTACGGCTTCAGCGACGCCACCGAGATCTTCATCTTCATCTCCGGCTACACCGCCGCCTTCGTCTACGGCCGCGCGATGCTGGAGAGCGGCGTCGTCATCGCCACCGCGCGCATCATGCGACGCGTCTGGCAGATCTATGTCGCCCACGTCTTCCTGTTCACGATCTTCCTCGCCGAGATCTCCTATGTCGCGACCAGCTTCGAGAACCCGCTCTACACCGAAGAGATGGGCATCATGGATTTCCTCAAGCAGCCCGACGTCACTATCGTGCAGGCGCTGCTGCTGCGTTTCCGTCCCGTCAACATGGACGTGCTGCCGCTCTACATCGTGCTGATGCTGGCGCTACCCGTGATCCTGTGGTCGATGAAGTGGAAGCCCGACCTCACGCTCGCCCTGTCCGCCGTGCTCTACGCGGTGACCTGGGAATACGACCTTTATTTCTCCGCCTATCCGAACGGCTTCTGGGCGTTCAATCCGCTGGCCTGGCAATTGCTTTTCGTCTTCGGTGCATGGTGTGCGCTCGGAGGTGCGCGGCGCATGTCACGTATTCTGGCGTCACCGGTGACGATGTGGATTTCGGTCGCCTATATCGTAGCGGCGTTCTGCGTGACGCTGACATGGTATGTGCCGCAATTGTCCCATCTGATGCCGAAGCGGCTCGAGCAGTGGATGTATCCGATCGACAAGACCGACCTCGACGTGCTGCGTTTGACGCATTTCCTGGCGCTGGCCGCGCTCACCGTGCGTTTCCTGCCGCGCGACTGGCCGGGCCTGAAATCGCCATGGCTGCGGCCGCTGATCCTGTGCGGCTCGCATTCGCTGGAGATATTCTGCCTCGGCGTCTTCCTCGCCTTCGCCGGCCATTTCATCCTGGCCGAAGTCTCCGGCGGCGCAGCCATGCATGCGGTGATTAGTCTCTCCGGAATCCTGATCATGTGGGGCGTTGCGTGGGTGATTTCGTGGTACAAGCGCGTGGCTGACAAGAGCGGTGCGAAACCCAAAATCGCCGTCGGCAACGCCGATATGGCGGGAGGGGGCTGATGAAGGCGAAGGTTCTCCTGAGCCTGATCCTGCTGTGCGGTGGTCTCGCCGCGCCTCTGGCGCGCGCGGGCGATGCTGTGCCTGCAACTCCCGCCGTGCCTCCAGCCTGCGAATTGCCGTCCTATCTGCTCAGCAGCGAAAGCCAGCTTCCCAAGGTCGGCGAGGCCATCAAATCAGGCAAACCGCTCGAAATCCTGGTCATCGGCAGCCGTTCGACCACGATTCCGGCCTCCGAGGACGCTTCCTATCCGGCGCGAATGCAGGCCATTTTGAAGGACAAGCTGCCGCCGTCGGAGGCCGTGCACGTCTCCGTAGAAATACAGAGCAAGAAGACGGCCGAGGAGGCGGCCACCACCTTCGTTAAGCTGATGGAAGCAAAAAGGCCTACTTTGGTCATCTGGCAGACCGGGACCGTGGATGCTATCCGAGCAATCGATCCCGACGATTTTCGCGGCGCAGTGACCGATGGGGTTGCCGCGCTGCAAAACGCAGGGGCTGACGTCGTGTTGATGAACTTGCAGTACAGCCCGCGTACCGAAACCATGATCTCGGTGCCGCCCTATCTCGATAATATGCGGGTGGTGGCGCAGGAGCATGACGTTCCGCTGTTCGACCGTTTCGCGATCATGCGGCAGTGGAATGATCAGGGTCAGTTCGACCTGTTCAGCCCGTCCCGCGGGCCTGAGCTGGCGAAACAGGTCCATGATTGCCTTGGCCGGGCGCTGGCACAGTTCGTGATTGATGCCGCCCATCTGGGACCGGCCCAGCAGCAAAATTGAGGTCTAGCGTTAATGAGTTCTCTCCGCCCTTTTTGCCTGACGGCATGGCTGGCTGCGCCCGCGCTGGCGGCGCTGCTGTCGCTGTCGCCGGTATCGCAGTCGCGCGCGCAGGCGCAGGCGACGCCCGCGCCGTCCGCTAGTTCCTCGTCGTCCCAGACCACCGTTGCTGCGACCCACCCCTCCGCCGAGCAGCGCGGCATCACCGCGCGCGCCATCGACAAGGTGAAGCAGGTCGCCAAATCCGCCGGCGACATCTTCAGCCGCGTGCCGTGTCTGGCGCCGAAGGGCGGCTCCAAGACGATGGGCTCGCTACCGCATGTCGCGGGCAAGCTCGTGGCCGGCAAGCCGGTCGTGATCGTCGCGTTCGGCTCGTCGTCGACGGCGGGCTATGGCGCAAGCTCGCCCGATTTCAATTATCCGAATCGTCTCGCCGCGCAGCTGCGCCGGCAATATCCAGGTGCCAACATCACCGTCATCAATGCCGGCATCGGCGGCGAGGACGCGCCCGAGATGATGAAACGCCTCCAGACGGAGGTGATCGATGTGCATCCGGATCTGGTGATCTGGCAGGTCGGCACCAACGCCGTGCTGCGCAACCTCGATCCCGGCGACACCGCGAAGATGGTCGAGGACGGCATTTCCCGCATCCAGGCTGCCGGCGATGCTGACGTCGTGCTGGTTGATCCGCAATATTCGCCGGCCGTCAACCAGCGCGCCGAGAGCGCCGGCAAGATGGTGAAGCTGCTCGGCAAGGTCGCCGAGCTCCGTCACGTCGGCATCTTCCCGCGCTTCGAAGTGATGCGCGACTGGCACGAGAAACAATCTATCCCGGTGGAGAGCTTCGTCATCGCCGACGGCCTGCACATGAACGATTGGGGCTATGCCTGCTTCGCCCAGCTGCTCGGCGACGACATCATCCGCTCCGTCGGCCAGATCAAGATCGGGGTGAACGTACCTGCGGACGTGCGGGCGTACCGGCCGATGTAGGCCGTCGGTGCCGTAGGGTGGGTTAGCGAAGCGTAACCCACCATGCTTCAGCGAATGCAGAACGAAGTTGGTGGGTTACGCCAGCGGACTGCGCTTCGCGCAGCCGCGAGCTAACCCACCCTACGATCCAACCTCACGCCTTTTCCAGCGCCGCCGTCAGATCCTCGATCAGATCATCCACATGCTCGAGCCCCGCAGAGAAGCGGATAAAGCCCTCGCTGATACCGAGCGCGGCGCGATCCTCCGGCTTCAGGCGCTGATGCGTCGTGGTCGCCGGATGCGTCACCAGGCTCTTGGCGTCGCCGAGATTGTTGGAAATCATTGCAAGCTTCAGCTCATTGAGCACGCGGAAGGCGCCCGCTTTGCCGCCCTTGACCTCGAAGCCGACCAGCGTCGAGCCGCCGCGCATCTGCTTCTTCACCAGCGCTGCCTGCGGATGATCGGCGCGGCCGGGATAGACCAGCCGCGAAATCTTCGGATGGCTCGCCAGCACGTCGGCGATGCGTGCCGCTGTGTCGGTCTGCGCGCGCACGCGCACAGCCAGCGTTTCCAGGCCCTTGAGCAAAACCCAGGCGTTGAAAGGCGAGATCGACGGCCCGGTCTGGCGCATGAAATTGTGGATGTGCTCGGCGATGAACGCTTCCGACGACAGGATGATGCCGCCCAGACACCGGCCCTGGCCGTCGATGTGCTTGGTCGCGGAATAGACCACGACGTCGGCGCCGAGCGCGAGCGGGCTCTGCCAGATCGGGGTCGCGAACACGTTGTCGACAACGAGCCGAGCGCCGCCGCTGTGGGCGATCTCGGCGATCCCGGGAATGTC
Source organism: Bradyrhizobium sp. OK095 (assembly GCF_900109945.1). Lineage (GTDB taxonomy): Bacteria > Pseudomonadota > Alphaproteobacteria > Rhizobiales > Xanthobacteraceae > Bradyrhizobium. The sequence continues at coordinate 39,969 of NZ_FOBX01000019.1, read as the reverse complement.
GAGCACGTCGAGCGTCGGATTGGTCGGGCTCTCCAGGAAGAACGTCTTGGTGTTCGGCTTGAGCGCGCGCTGCCATTGATCGAGATCGAGGCCGTCGACCAGCGTGGTCTCGATGCCGTAGCGCGGCAACAGGTCCTGAATGACGTAGAGGCACGAGCCGAACAGGGCGCGGGATGCGACGACATGATCGCCGGCCTTTAGCGGCGCCAGGATCGCGGTGGTCACCGCGGCCATGCCGGTTGCCGCCGAGCGGGCCGCTTCGGCGCCTTCGAGCTCGATCATGCGACGCTCGAACATCGCGATGGTCGGGTTCGAATAGCGCGAATAGATGAAGCCGGGGTCCTCGCCCTTGAACCGCGCCTCGCACTCCTCGGCGCTGTTGTAGACATACCCCTGCGTCAGGAACAGCGCCTCCGACGTCTCGCCATATTGCGAGCGCAGGGTGCCGGAATGAACCAGCCGGGTTTCGGGACGATATTGCGCGGTGGGCGCCGGGGACTTCGACATAGGACCTCCTCTGCGTGACCATCGAAAATGGCCACAAAAAAACCGGCCTGGATAAAACCACGGGCCGGGATCACAGAGGTCCCCGGCCTGTTTAGCGACTTATTTAACGTGGCTGCAAGCCGGCCGGCTCAAATCACCACGGGATAAGTCATGCTCTTATTCCGCAATGGCCTTTCCGTCAAGACGTCCATCGGATAGCCGTAAAACGCTAGTATTTCCCGTATGTCCGGATGCGTTTAACCCCTGACGAGGACCCCCGGTTGAGTTTCACGGTTGCCGCCGACGCCAATGGTATCCTGCCCGACCGCATGATCGCGGCGATGGCGGAGGCGGGTCTCATTCTGCCTGCATACGACTTCGTCGAAAGCCAGATCCAGCCGGCAAGCCTCGACCTCCGCCTTGGCGACATCGCCTACCGCGTTCGCGCCAGCTTCCTGCCGGGACCCGGCGCGACCGTTGCCGAGCGCATCGACGAATTGAAGCTGCACGAGTTCAGCCTCGCTGATGGCGCGGTGCTGGAGACCAACTGCGTCTATATCGTGCCGCTGCTTGAGAGCCTGGCGTTGCCGCCGGAGATCGTCGCAGCCGCGAACCCCAAAAGCTCGACCGGCCGGCTCGACGTCTTCACCCGCGTGATAGCCGACGGCACCCGCCGTTTCGACATGATCGGCGCCGGCTATCACGGACCGCTTTACGCCGAGATCAGTCCGAAGACATTTCCCGTGCTGGTCAGCGAGGGCTCGCGCTTGAGCCAGGTGCGTTTCCGCACCGGCGATGCCATCCTCAACATCGACGATCTCGAGGCGCTGCACGCGGCTGAGCGTCTCGTCGATGTCGACGATGCCGATCTCACCGGCGGTGTCGCCGTATCGGTCGATCTCTCTGGCGAGAAGAGTGGCGGCTTCGTCGGCTATCGCGCCAAGCGCCACACGGGTGTGGTCGATGTCGATCGCCGCTCCGGCTATTCAGTCGAAGAGTTCTGGGAGCCGATCTCGGCGCGTCCCGACGGCAGGCTGATCCTCGATCCCGGCGAGTTCTACATCCTCGCGTCGAAAGAGGCCGTGCAGGTGCCGCCCGATTACGCCGCGGAGATGGTGCCGTTCGACCCGCTGGTCGGTGAATTCCGCGTGCACTATGCCGGATTCTTCGATCCCGGCTTCGGCTATGCTGGCGCAGGTGGGTTAGGATCGCGCGCCGTGCTTGAAGTGCGCTCGCGCGAAGTGCCTTTCATTCTCGAGCACGGCCAGATCGTCGGCCGCCTCGTCTACGAGAAGATGCTGGCGCGTCCCGACGCGATGTACGGCCAGCGCATCGGCTCCAACTACCAAGCGCAGGGTCTGAAGCTGAGCAAGCATTTCCGGGTGTAGGGCCCGGCCTATAACGGCGAGCAGCAAGCATGGGATCCATTGCGGCCGAACCGCTGGTGTCGCTGGTGCGACAGCTGGCGCAGAACTACGGCATCGATTGTTTTGTCGAGACCGGGACCTATCTCGGCGCGAGCGCGCGGTTCGCCGCCGAGATTTTTCCGCGCGTGGTGACGATCGAGATCAAGCGCGAATTTCATGAGAAGGCCATCGCGGCCTCGCTGGGCAGTAACATCGAGTTCCTGCTGGGAGATTCGGCAACCCTGCTTCCGGATGTCGTCGCTGGTCTGACCGGCACGACCTTGTTTTGGCTGGACGGGCATGCCGGCGCCGGCTTCTTCGCCGACGACGACAATTGCCCGCTCCTCGCCGAGCTCGAGGCCATCGGGGCTTCGCCGCATCCCCATGTCATTGTGATCGACGACGCGCGTGCCTTCCTCGCGCCGCCGCCTCCGCCGTTCAAGTTCGAGGCCTGGCCGACGCTGCGCGAAGTCCTCAACACCGCCTGCTGCCGCTTCCCCTATTATTGCGTCGTGCTCGACGATTCCATCATTTGCGTTCCCGAGACGATGCGCATGGACGTGGTCGCGCTTTGCAACACGGCGCGGCCGAAGATCTGAACAAAATTCGTGATGCGGAATTGGGGTGCTGGCGCGCAGGGCGTCCTGCACGCGCGTTATGTTGCTTGTCACTGAGCGCAGTGACACACTCGATCAAAACAATGATCGGGAGCGAACATGACTGCAGCATCAGACCCCGTGCAGGAGGCCCAATGGAAACGCTGGCGCGCGGTCGCCGATCTCTATCACGCTTACTTCACCGGCCTGATCCTCACCGTCGTCACGCGGCGCGGCACGGCCGATGCAGCGGAGTTCGTCTTCCGCGTGTTTCGCCGCCAGCAGCAAGAGCGCTTCCTGCCGGGGCTCGAAAAACTCGGTCTCAGCCATCTGCCGCCGGCTGTGGCTGCTGCGCAATATCACTACCTCTCCAACTGGATCGGCGGCGTGCACGTCGAATACATGTATGAGAGCGACACCAAGGCCTGGATCCGCTATCCGCCACCGCGCTGGATCTGGAAGGGCACTGCGATTTGCGGCGTGCCGGGCGAGGTCTCGCGCGCGATGTTGCGTGGCTGGCATGCCAACAACGGCGTCGCGCTCGGCGATATCAGGCTTGGTTTCGTCTGCACCAAGCAGAGCGTCGACGGCCAGGACGGGCTCGAAGGCTATTATCATCAATACGACTATCCGCTCGAGCTCGACCAGCGTCTGGTGTTCGCGCGGCATCTGGAAGCCCCTACGTTCGACGCCAAGACCGCGCCGGCTTTGCCGGTCGCAAGCTGGCCAAAGCCGCGGCTTGAAAAAGCCTATCGCAACTATGCGATGGAATATGTCCGCACCGCCGCGCCCGTGATGGTGCAGCTGTTTGGTCCGGAGGATGCCGGCTATCTGCTGCATTTGACCGGAAAGCTGATTGGGATGCAGTATTTCGACGAGGTCGCAGCCGCACTCGCGACGAACCGCGGTGGCGCGAACGAGTTCGCGTCATTCCTCAACGCGCTGTTCGCCGCGCAGGACGATGCGGCCGAGACGACGCAATCCGAAGGCACATTCGAAATCCGCCAGCAGAGCTGGAAGCTGATGGACGACGTCACCGACTATCACCGTGCCTGCGCCAAGGTGCTGGAAGGACTGTTCGAAGGACTGGCTGCCGGATGCGGGCGGCACATCAGCGTGCACTTGGGCCCGACGGCAGGCGGCCGCCCACCGCTGGTCTGGACCATCGGGTAATTCCGCCTATCGAAATGCGCAGTCGCGGGGCACGCCTGCGCCGGACGCAGGAGGAATCGGCAAGCGCCGTGCTAACAAGCGCCTTGCCACGCCCTTTACGCGAAAAATTGATTGGCACACCTCATCATTGCCGCGCCGTGAATGGCGCTTGTGTCCGGGAGAGGAAATGTCCGACATCGCCGAGATCCCGGTCGATGAACAAGAGCGTCCGCTGCCGCCGCCCCCGCGTCCGGTGAAAAGCGCGCTGACGGACGGGCCGATCCTGCGCACGCTGCTGGGGCTTGCCTGGCCGAACGTCATCGCGCTCTCGGCTGGCACCTGCGTGGTGATCGCGGAGACCTCCTATATCGGGCGGCTCGGCGTCGAGGCGCTGGCCGCGATGGCGCTGGTGTTTCCAACGGTGATCCTGACCATGACGATGTCGGGCGGCGCCATGGGCGGTGCAGTGGCCTCGGCCATCGCACGCGCGCTCGGCGCCGGCGATCGCGAGCGCGCCGGCACGCTTGCCGCGCATGCGCTGCTGATCGGCATCACCTTCGGTCTCGTCTTCATGCTGGGCATGCTGATCTTCGGACCCAAGGTGCTCGAGATGCTCGGCGGCCGCGGCGCCGTGCTGACCCATGCGATCGCCTACACGCAGGTGTTTTTCGGCGGCGCCGTGCTGCCCTGGCTGCTCAACACCATGGCCGGCGTGCTGCGCGGCACCGGCAACATGAAGCTGCCGTCGCTGCTGATCCTCAACTCCGCGGTCTGGCAGATCGTACTCGGCGGTACGCTGGGCCTGGGACTTGGGCCGGTGCCGCAGCTTGGCATGCGCGGCGTCGCGGCGGGCTCGCTGATCGCCTATTCCATGAACATCTGCGTGATGGGCTGGTATCTGTTCTCCGGCCGCGCCCGTGTCGTGCCGAAGCTGCGCGGATTGCGCATCCAATGGGCGATGTTTTTCGACATCCTCAAGGTCGGCGCCATTGCCTGCTTCTCGCCGCTGCAATCGGTGCTGACGATCTCGATCTTCACCCACATGCTGGCGAAGTTCGGCACCGCGATCCTCGCCGGCTACGGCATCGGCGCGCGGCTCGAATTCCTGCTGACCTCGATCGCGTTCTCGTTCGGCATCGCTTCGGTGCCGATGGTCGGCATGGCGATCGGCGCCGGCCGCATCGCGCGCGCGCGGCGCATCGCCTGGATCGCGGGCGCGTCCGCTTTCGTTGCCGTCGGTGCGCCGGCGTGCCTCGTTGCGACCTTCCCGGATCTCTGGGTCAACATCTTCACCGACAGCGCGACGGTGCGCGCCACCAGCCATCAATATCTGTCGACGGTGGCGCCGTTCTACGCCTTCATTGGCCTCGCCTCGACGATGTATTTCTCCTCGCAAGGTGCCGCCAAGGTGATCGGGCCGGTGCTGGCGCAGACCGCGCGGCTGATCTACATCGCGTCGATCGGCTGGTGGTTGTCGACGCATGAGGCGACCGCGCAGAGCTACTTCTGGCTGGCCGCAAGCTCCATGGTCGTGCTCGGCCTGCTCTCCTGCTCCAGCGTGGTGCTGACGCGCTGGGCGCCGCGCGAAAGCAAGCCCGCGATCAGACCGGCTCTGTCGGCCGCGGCCGACTAACGCCTGCTTGCCGGATTTTTGTTTCTGAATATTTCCAGGCGTTGTCTGGCAATATCGAGCAACCTGGCTGCCCTCTGCCGAAGGCTCCGCGCCAGCTCCTGGGGACAATTTCGCCGCGAGTCCACCAGAAGCACGGAAGGCCACATGACCTCGATTTCGTCGCTCTCCTCCCATCATCACCACGCGTCACCTTTGCAAAAACTGCAAGACGAGCTGCAGTCGGAAGTCAGTTCCGGCGCGATCAGCTCGACCGATCAATCGGCGCTGTCGTCCGCGCTCGGCGATATCGATTCCGCCCTGCAATCGACCAGCGCGAGCGATCAATCCAGCGGCAGCAAATTGTCGCCCGACGAGTTCAAGTCCAAGATCGACGATCTCATCCAGCAGGAAGTGTCGAACGGCAAGCTGACCGACCAGCAGGCCACCGAGCTGCAAGGCGTGTTCAAGGCGGCGTTCTCCCATGGTCCGGGTGGACCGGGCGGAGCAGGTGGACCGCCGCCCGGGCCGCCGCCGTCTGGCGGGTCTTCGGCCAGTGGCACGGATAGTTCGTCGAGCGGCAATTCGGTGGTGGATTTGCTGCAGCAATTCCTTCAGTCGCTGACTAGCTCGTCCACCGATTCGACCTCGTCCAGCACGACGGGATCAAGCGACACGACGACTGGGAGCAGCACGGATAGTTCCTCAAGCAGCACGTCGGCGACGGATCTGCTGCAACAATTCCTTCAGTCGCTGAAGAACTCGCTCACGGATTCGACCTACAGCGCGACGCAATCGAGCGATTCTTCGGTGTCGGGCGTCCTGCTCAACGACCGGGTCTGATACCGGCGGCGCCCCATCCGCCGATTCGGCGCAACCATCCTTCGTGCCCCGCGAAGGGTGGTTGCCTCGTTGCCAGCTTGCCACGCAGCGGCGATAGGCCGACCCGCCTCAGCGATGCTTGTGGCGGCGATGGCCGCCACCGCCGCCGACATTGGCGAGCCGCATCAATTGCGGAATCATCGACATCATGTCGCCGCCGCCGGAACCGCCGAGCATGCCCATGATATCGCCGCCGCCCATGCCGCCGAGTCCGCTCGGCATGGTGCCGCCTCCGCTCATCGGCGTGTAGCCGCCGTAATTGGGCGCGCCAAAACCGCCGCCGAAATTGCCGCCGCCGAGGCCACTTAAACCTCCACCGCCCATCATGCCACCGAGGCCGCCGCCGCCATTCTCCATCATGCGGCTCATCATCGGGCCCATGGTTTGCATCAGCATGGCGAAGCGGCGCTTGCCCATCTTCGCCTTCATCATCTCCAGCATCGGCGCCATCTGGGTCATCATGTCCTCGCCGCCGGCGCCGCCGCCGAGGAACTGCGCCTTTGCCGGCGTGCTCGCGACCGAAAATAGCAGCAGCACGGCGGCTGCCTGGCAGATCACCTTGTCCGCACCTCTCATGGCATGCTCCTCGCGTGCGTGGCTCCGCCGGGAGAGCGGAGCCAACCGGACGCACGCGGCCATGGTTACGGCTGGTGAGGAGAGGGCTCTGTGAGAAAGATCACGCAGCCGCGAGCATGATCCGGAAAAGTGCGCAGCGGTTTTTCGAGAAAATCATGCTCAAATAACAAACTAGGCCGGAAACGCCTTGTGCATCGCGACGACTGCCTCCTTCGTCTGCCCCTGCACGTAGGCGGCAAGCTCGTTGGGCAGCATGTCGATGATCCAGACCAGGCGGCACCTCGCCTCGCCCTCGGCGATCACCTGCACCGAGGCGCTGTAATGCTTCAGCCGTTCGCTGTTGATGGCATAGACGAGCCGCTGCCGCGTATCGTCGCAGTCGATCAGCACCTCGCGCGCGACGGAGCCATTGGCGAAAGTGACGATGCGCGCATCGCCGTCGAGCATGCAAGCGGTGACGAAGCCCGGCACCAGCCGCAGATGCAGCGCGCCGAAATCGCGCACCGCGTCCCAGAGGTCGCGCGCGGGGACGGGGAGAGGAATGTCGTTGTGGATGGAGGCCATGAAGGTGTCCTTGATTGAGAAGTTCGTGGGGTGGGCAAAGGCGCGCTCTTCGCGCGCTGTGCCCACCATTCATCGGCATTGTCGCACGCGATGGTGGGCACGCTACGCTTTGCCCACCCTGCGAGTGCTCGCGCGCGGCGGCCGCTACGTGCAAACCGCCTCGACATTGTTGCCGTCAGGATCGATCAGAAACGCCGCGTAATAGGTCGGGCTGTAATCCTTGCGCGGCCCGGCGCCGCCATTGTCGTGGCCGCCGCTCTTCAAGCCCTCGCTGTGGAATGCCTTGACCGCGTCGTGATCTCCGGCGCGAAACGCAATATGGGCGCCGTCGGCCTTGCGGCCCTTGTTGAGATGCAACCACAGCGCGGGCTCACCCTTCGGCCCGAAGCCGGCATAACCGTCGCCGCTGGAGCACAGCACGTAACCCAGCGGCGCCAGCACCGCGGTGTAAAAACGCGTGGCAGTGTCGAGGTCGGCCACGCGCAGTCCGATGTGATCATACATGATCGTCTCCATGTCCAAAGCGCGCCGCAAATGGCGCGCGCCGGAGACGACCCTAGTCAGTCGAGGGCAGGCCGCTCTTGGAGAATCTTGCGCTTCGTTGCCATAGCCGGAGTGATCTCTAGAGGCGGGATGGTCGCAATCAGACTAGACCGGATAACGCCATTTCAAGGCGCGCCGCAGCAGCAGGACGACAACAGCCATGATCCCGACAAACGGATAGTAGAACCATGGGATCGGCCCCTGATGCCCGAGATGCGCCATGTACAGAACGACACCGAGCAAGGTCATGGTGATCGTCGCGGCCGACCAATATAGCGGCGAGTGCAGCATGCCCGTCGCGGCATGCTCGGCCGCTTGCTCGCGGGTGCGCCGCGCCATCCAATAGAAGGCTGCGAAAACCCCGATCGTGAAGATCCATGCCACGTTAAGCCTCGCCGCGCGCTTTAGTGATACGATAGCGCAGTACGCCGGATGCGGAGAGCCATTCAGTTCGTCTGGTCAACGAAGCCTTAGCAAGGTTCGCTGACTCAGTTGAGGGTCAGCCGTTCGCCGAGAATCTTGCGCTCCCCGCGCGAGGCCTGCCGGAATTTTGTCGGTGACACGCCGGCGGCGCGATGAAAAGTGCGGACGAAATTGGAGAGGTCGCCGAAGCCGACGTCATAGGCGATGTCGGTGACCGCGAGATCATCATCGGCAAGCAGGCGCGCTGCGTGCCGCAGCCGCGAGCGCACCAGATATTGATGCGGGGTGACGCCGAGCACGCTCGAAAAGAGCCGCAGGAAATGGAACGGGCTGAGGCCTGCCTGCTTTGCCGCCTGTTCGAGATCGATCTCGGCATGCGAATTGTCGTCGATCCACAATGCGGCTTCCACCGCGCGGCGGCGGTCGCGCGCTGTGGGCGTTGCCGGTTTGCGCGAGTTGCCGGAGACGACATCGACAAAGCGGCCGGCAAGAATCTGGCCGATCTCGTCGAGGCCGAGGTCGCTGTTGCCATCTGCTGCCGTCTGGGCGAGTTCGCCCAGCACCATCAGCTCGGGCAACGGCGGCGTCGCGCCGACCTGCCAGGCCTCGCGCCGCCCGCCGAGAGCGTCGACGAGGTCTTCGCTGAGGAAGAACGACAGGCAGATATCGCCAGAGACGTGCTCATGCGTGCAGGTGTATTCGTCGCCGGGCGCGCCGACCAGCATCGCGCCCGCGACCAGCTCGAAGAAGCCGGCGCGGCAATGGCAGCCAAAACTGCCGGAGCGGACATAGGCGATGGAATGGCCGGTGCGGCACTCGGCGAACGGATTGTCGCCCGGTCCCGCATCGCAGCGAAACTCGGAGACGGTCATCGACGGCGTGGTCAGCAGTGTGGTTGCGTCCATCTCGCCTATCTAGGCATGATCCGGACAAGTGTGTAGCGGTTGTCCGACAAGATCATGCCCAAAAAACAAAGCTAAGGTGCGATCAAGATCGCGCCTTAGCCGGGCGCGCGCGGCGGAGCAACGGGCAGCAGCACCTCGAACAGCGTCTTGCTGGCGACCGGATGGGCGCCCTCCAGCGACAGCAATCGCCGCTTGGAGATCACCCCGCCATAGGGCGAGAGCCGGTCGGCGTAATTGCCGGCCTCCAGCACCCGGTGGCACGGCACGATCAGCATGTAGGGATTCTTGGCGATCGCCTGCGCCACCGAATACGCAGCGCCGGAAGCGCCCAGCGCCCTGGCGATCTCGTGATAGGTGCGTGTCTCCCCGCGCGGGATCGTGCAGGCGTATTCGTAGACCCGCCGGTTGAAGGCGAGCACCGCGCCGGCATCCAGGCTGACGTCGGAAAAATCGGGATCGCTGCCTTGCAGCAGTCCCACGATGCCCTCGATCGCAAGCTCGGCATTGAGCGGAGGCTGCTGCTCGCGTGCCTCCGGATGGACCTGAAAGATCCGGCGGCGGGTGTCTAGCTCCCGCGCCTCCGGCAATTGCACGGCCACAACACCGGTGCTGCTCCAGATGATGCCGCAGCGCCCGATCGCCGTGTCGAATATCGTGTAGCCACGCCCCACCATGCACACGCCCCACTCAGTGCACGTCTCTCCCCAGACACATTGATCATAACACCGCCACAATCCGGCGCACCCAAAATCTTACTGAAACGTTAAGAACCGTCCGGCCGGGCGCGCCAAACCGCTTGGCGGGCGGCGCCGTCTCGGCTAATCAGAGCGGGCGTGAGCAACGCATCCGCGGGCGTAGTTCAATGGTAGAACGGCAGCTTCCCAAGCTGCATACGAGGGTTCGATTCCCTTCGCCCGCTCCAAAACCCCGACTGCATCATCATCCGATCTGACTGCGCTGTTGCGCTCGCGCGCAGGCAGAAGATTCTAATATATTAGCTGCTCGCTCCCGGCACGCGCGCCCCGCCCGCCCTAAGCTCCTCATGCCCTGGCGGGTGCGGTCCCTGCGACGGGCGATGTTCGGATGAAAGCCAGGGCCCGCAAAAATGGACCAGCAAAAACTCGACCGCGCGATCGGTCGTCGCTTGAAGACGTTGAGGACGCAGGCGGGCATGACGTTGAACGAACTCGCGACGCGCTCCGGCGTCAGCCGGGCCATGATCGGGCGGGTGGAGCGGGCGCAGAGCAGTGCCACCGCGGCGCTGCTCAACAAGCTCTGCGCGGCGCTCGATGTCACGCTCAGCGACGTCGTCGCGCTGGCGGAGAAGCCGCCGGAGCGGTTGACGCGGCTTGCCGACCAGCCGCATTGGCGCGATCCCGACAGCGGCTACCGGCGGCGTCATGCCTCGCCGCCGGATGCTGCCAGCGGCATCGAGATCATCGTCGTGGACTTGCCGGCCGGTGCGCGCGTCTCCTACAGCCCCTGGGGCCGCAGCGCCTTCACCCAGCAGCTCTTGATGCTGGAGGGCGCTGTCTGCGTGCATATCGACGCCAAGACGGTGCGCCTGCGCGACGGCGACTGTCTCGATTTCGACGTGATGCGCGCGGTGACCTTCGAGAACGAGACCAAACAGGATTCGCGCTACGTCATCATCACGCGGCGCGGCACATCGTACGGGAAAATGTGATGTCGCTGATCGTGCGGGACGCAACGCCAGAGGATGCCGAAGATATTTTGGCCATCTACAATTACGCCGCGATCAACACCACGGCGGTCTGGACCGACGGGCCGACTGATCTGGAGTCGCGGCAGCAGTGGCTCCGCGCACGGCAAGAGGCAGGCTATCCCGTGCTGGTCGCGATGAAGGGCAGGGACGTTGTCGGCTTCGCCTCGTTCGGCGATTTCCGTCCCTTCCCCGGCTACCGCCACACCGTGGAGAATTCGGTCTATGTCGACGAGCGGCACCACAGGGCGGGTATCGGCCGAAGTCTCGTCGCCGCACTGATCGAGCGCGCCACCGCCATGAACAAGCACGCGATGATCGCAGGCATCGACGCGACAAATGCCGGCTCGATCGCCCTGCATGCCTCGCTCGGCTTCGCCGAGGTCGCCCGTATGCCGGAGGTCGGCTGCAAGTTCGGCCGCTGGCTCGATCTCGTCTTCATGCAGAAGCACCTTGCAAGTGGAGTGCAGCCCTGACGATGCAGATCCGCACCGGCGACACTTTTGATCCGCGCGTGATCGCGCTGCTCGACCATCATGTCACCGCTGCGCGGGCGCAGACCGCACCGGGTAGCGCGCATGCGCTCGATCTTGCCGGCTTGCGTGCGCCCGAAATTGCGTTCTGGACCGGCTGGGACGGCGAGGCGCTGGTCGCCACCGGCGCGCTGAAGATGCTGTCGCCCGACCACGGCGAGGTGAAGTCGATGCACACGCTTCAGTCCACGCGGCGACGCGGCTTTGGCGGCCAGATGCTCCGCCACATCATCACGGAAGGCCGCGCGCGCGGGCTGAAGCGGCTCAGCCTCGAGACCGGCTCGTGGGACTATTTCAAGCCCGCGCATGCGCTCTACCAAGCGCACGGTTTTGCGCCTTGCGGCCCGTTCGAGGGCTATGCCGAGGATCCCAACAGCCTGTTTCTGACGCTCGACCTGGGCCGCTGAGCAACACCGGCCCAGGTCGAACCAAATCTGATCAAGGCTCAGGCCAGTTGCGGCAGCGGCTGGACCCGCTCGCCGACCCAGGAGCTGAGCATCTGGTGATAGAGCGTCGCGGACTGCCACAGCACGCGTTGATACAGCTTGCCCTTGTCCGAGTGTTTCGTGACATCGCCGCAAACATCGAGCCCCATGGACAGATGGTGGACGTCGACGTCGGTGTGGATCTTCCAATAGCGCCCGCTCAGAATCTTGAGCCTGTCCAGCACGGGGATCACGGCAGAATAGAAGTCGAACGCGACCCCTTCACTGAGCACGTTCAGGGCGACGACCTGCACGTCATGCGGATCGCGCATCGCACTGCGCCAACAGTATGAAATCGCATTCAGTGTTTCCATCGTTGCCGGGACATCGCCAGGTTCGGCGTCGCGGAGAAATCCGTGCTCCTTCATCCAGGCAATGAGCTGATCGGGATGGTCGGCTTCCTCTACCGCGTGCTCCGCGAAGACGCGCTGATAACGTTTGTCCTGACACAGCGACGAGCGCAGGCAAAGCGCCTGTGTGAATTCGCGCGACTGGTGGATCAGTTGGTGAACCCATTGCAGATCGTTCGGTAGCGTCGCGCCGGCAACTTGCCTGAAAAAGGGACCTTGCCGGAGTTGCGACCGGTACTGCTCGGACATATCAAGCAACCACTTCATAAGGCTCTCTCTCATGATCTTGCCGCGAACGCCGTCGCGGCGCTCGTCCGGTGCAGCGCAACCATAGGCAAGAGCGTGGAACCGCGCGTCCTGCGTTCGAGCGAGACGTGCGACGTCGCAGGGCGCGAGACTGCCGGAATGGCTGGGTGTCCAGCGTGTGATATGCAACTATCGCTTGAAATCGCTGCGGACGCCCTCAAAATGAGTTGCGTACCTCAAAACACCTCTGCTAGCCTTCAGCGATGGCCGATACCCTTACCGCGACCGCGCTGACGCTGAAGGACATCGCCCGCCAGGCGGGCGTCAGCTTGGCGACCGTGGATCGCGTCCTGCACAACCGCCCAGGCGTGCGGCCGGATACGGTCCGGCGCGTCAGGGAAGCGATCGAGCGCAACGCCTTCCAGCCGCATGTGGCCGCCGCAGAGCTTGCGCGTGGCCGCGCCCGTCGCTTCGCCTTCGTGATGCCGTCCGGGCCGAACCCGTTCATGCAGCAGATCGAGGCCTATCTCGGCGAGATGTCGGCGTGGCTCTCGGCACGCCGCCTCAACGTCGAGATGATTGCGACCGACGTGTTCGATCCGTCCGTGCTCGCGGCCTCGCTGGAGGCGCTGTCGGCCGATTACGACGGCGTCGCCGTGGTCGCGCTCGACCATCCCCGTGTCCGCGCTGCGATTAACGATCTGGTCGATGCCGGCACCAAAATCGTTACGCTGGTCTCGGACGTGCCGTCCTCGCGCCGCCACCATTATGTCGGCATCGACAACATCGCGGCGGGGCGCACCGCTGGTGCGCTGGTCGGGCGGCTGGCCGGCGGGCGGTCCGGTAAGGTCGCCATCCTCGCGGGATCGCAGGGCCTGCGCGACCACGCCGAGCGCATTTTTGGCTTCAACCAGGTGATGGCGTCGGAATTTCCGGAGCTGAGCGTGCTGCCGGTGCTGGAAGGGCGCGACGAGGACGACCGTTCCGGGCAATTGCTGGCGCGGCTGTTGGGCAGGCATGCTGACATTGTCGGCCTTTATAACGTCGGTGCCGGCACACAAGGCGTTGCGAAAGCGTTGAGCGATGCCGGCCGCGACAAGGTCGTGTTCGTCGGGCATGACGTCACCGCGTTGACGCGCCGGCTGCTGCTCCAGGGCGTGATGGATGCCGGGATCTCGCAAAATCCCGGACATGAGGCGCGCGCCGCCGTGCGCGTGCTGCTCGCGCTAGCGCGCGGCGAGCCGATCTTGCGCGAACAGGAGAAGATCAGGATCGACATCGTGATGCGGGACAATTTGCCTTAAGCGGCAGGACAAATTTCGAGAAGGCCCGTTGCGGGGAAGGCGACTTCAAGTTCGCACAGCGCATTGGGCGACAGGGAGGATGGCGTGTATCTCGGACTGGACATCGGCACGTCAGGTGTGAAGGCGGTGCTTGTGAGCGAAGCCGACGCGATCGTCGCGACGGCAGCGCGCGAGCTTGCGCTGTCGCATCCCGCGCCGCTGAGGTCCGAGCAGGATCCCGATTCCTGGGTCGATGCGGCGACCGGCGCGGTTGATGATCTCGCAAGCCACCATCCGCGCGAGGTCGCGCAGGTGCGCGGCATCGGGCTGTCGGGCCAGATGCATGGCGCGACGCTGCTGGGCGAGGATGGCCGCCCGCTGCGCCCCGCGATCCTCTGGAACGATGGCCGCTCGCAGGCCGAATGCGGCGAGCTGGAGCGACGCTGTCCGTCGCTGCACACGATTGCCGGAAATCTCGCGATGCCCGGTTTCACCGCGCCAAAGCTCTTGTGGGTCGCGCGGCATGAGCCTCACATTTTCAAGCGCGTTGCAAAGGTGCTGCTGCCGAAGGCCTATGTGCGCTATCGTCTCACCGGCGAGATGGCCGAGGATATGTCGGACGCGGCCGGCACGCTGTGGCTCGATGTCGGCCGGCGCTGCTGGTCGGAAGCGCTGCTGCACGCGACCGGGCTCGATCTGCATCACATGCCGCGCCTCGTCGAGGGCAGCGAGGTCAGCGCGGTGCTCGCGCCGGACTTCGCGCAGCGCTGGGGCATGGCCAAAGACGTCGTGGTTGCGGGCGGTGCCGGCGATAACGCTGCGAGCGCGATCGGGCTCGGCGCGATCGCGCCCGGCGATGCGTTTCTGTCACTGGGAACCTCAGGTGTGGTGTTCCGCGTCACCGATCGCTTCGCGCCGGCGCCTGAAACCGCCGTGCATGCCTTCTGCCACGCGCTGCCCGGCCTCTGGCACCAGATGGGCGTGATGCTGTCGGCGGCGGCCTCACTCGCATGGCTCGCCGGCGTGATGGAGATTCCGGCGGCAGCCCTGCTGGCGCCGCTTGGCGAGCGCGTCGATGGGCCAAGCCCCATCAAATTCCTGCCCTATCTCGACGGTGAGCGCACGCCGCACAATGACGCCGCCGCCAGCGGCGCCTTCGTCGGCTTGCGCGGCGCGACCGGGCGCGGCCAGATCGTGCAGGCCGTGCTCGAAGGCGTTGCCTTCGCCGCGCGCGACAATTTGGCGGCACTGAGCGCGGCAAGCGGGCCGATCAGCGAAGTCGATCTCGTCGGTGGCGGCTCGCGCTCGCCGCTGTGGGCGCAGATCTGCGCCGATGTGCTCGGGATTCCCGTCCACCGCGTCGAGGAAGGCGAGGTGGGTGCCGCGCTCGGCGCCGCCCGGCTCGGCCGCCTTGCGGCCACAGGTGAGGATCCGGCGTTGGTTTGTACCCGTCCGCGACGGCTCGCGAGTTTTGTGCCCCGCGCATCCATCGCTTCCGCCTATGACGACGCCTATCGCCGCTGGCGCGAGCTTTATCCCGCGTTGAAGGAGATCGCTTAAGTGAACGCGTCAGCCAAATTCTTCGATGCAAGCACGCCTGTCGCCTTTGCCGGCAAGGATGCCGCAAACACGCATGCCTTCCGCTGGTACGACAAGGACCGGCTCGTGCATGGCCGGCGGCTGGAGGATCATCTACGCTTTGCGGTTTGCTACTGGCATTCGCTCTGCTGGCCGGGTGGCGATCCCTTCGGCGGCGAGACCTTTTTGCGGCCCTGGCATCACGGCACTGATCCCATGGCGATGGCGCGCGCCAAGGCGGATGTCGCCTTCGAACTGTTTCGCATCCTGGACGTACCCTTCTTCACCTTTCACGACGTCGATGCCGCACCGGAAGGCGCTTCGCTCAGCGAATCCGTCGCCAATCTTAATGCGATCGCGGATGTGTTCGAAGAAAAGATGGCTTCCGCAAAAGTCCGCCTGCTCTGGGGCACCGCCAATTTGTTCACGCACCGCCGCTACATGGCGGGCGCTGCGACCAATCCGGACCCCGATATCTTCACTTATGCCGCCGGCCAGGTCCGCGCCGCGCTGGAGGTGACGCACCGGCTCGGCGGCCAGAATTATGTGCTGTGGGGTGGTCGCGAGGGCTACGAGACGCTGCTCAACACCGACCTCAAGCGCGAGCTCGACCAGCTCGGCCGCTTCGTGTCGCTGGTCGTGGAGCACAAGCACAAGATCGGCTTCAAGGGGCCGATCCTGATCGAGCCCAAGCCGAGGGAGCCGACCAAGCATCAATATGATTTCGACGTCGCCACCTGCTACGGCTTCCTCGCGCGCTATGATCTGCTCAAGGACGTCAAGCTCAACATCGAGCAGAACCACGCCATCCTCGCCGGTCACTCCTTCCATCACGAGGTCGCGCTGGCCGGAGCGCTCGGCGTGTTCGGCTCGCTGGACATCAACCGCGGCGACGATCTGCTCGGCTGGGACACTGACCAGTTCGCGATGAACGTGGGCGAGCTGGCGCTGGTGTTTCACGAGATCCTGAACCGCGGCGGCTTCACCTCGGGCGGGCTCAATTTCGACGCAAAAATCCGTCGCCAGTCGATCGATCCCGATGACCTCATTCATGCCCATGTCGGCTCGATGGATGCCTGCGCGCGGGCGTTCCTGGCCGCCGCCGACATGATCGATGCCGGCGTCCTTACGACGCCACTCGCTACGCGCTACGAGGGATGGGCGGCTCCCGAGGGCCGCGCCATTCTCGGCGGCCAGCGGTCGCTTGCCGATCTCGCCGACCATGCGATGAGCCCCGGCTTCGACCCGCAGCCGCGCTCGGGGCGGCAGGAATATCTGGAATCCCTGGTCAACCGCCATGTCTGAGCGAGGCCGCCGATGACAAGCGCTGAAGCGACACCGGTCCTGGAGCTCTCCGGCATCGGCAAGGAGTTCGGCGCGATCCGCGCGCTCCATGGCGTCGATCTGCACGTCAATCCCGGCGAGGTGGTCGGCCTGATGGGCGACAACGGCGCCGGCAAGTCGACGTTGGTCAAGATCATCGCCGGCAATTTCCGCCCCAGCCATGGCGAGATCCGCTTTGCCGGCGATGCGGTCCATTTCAACCGGCCCATTGACGCCCGTGCGGTCGGGATCGAGGTCGTCTATCAGGACCTCGCGCTCGCCGACAATCTGACGGCCGCTGCCAACGTGTTTCTCGGCCGCGAGCTGAAGCGCAAATTCGGACCCATCGCCTTGCTCGACCACAAGGCGATGGCGGCGCGCGCGCTGGAGCTGTTCGGCGAGCTGCGTTCGGAGACGAGGCCCGATGATCTCGTCAAGCAGATGTCGGGCGGCCAGCGCCAGGCGGTTGCCATCGCGCGGACGCGCCTTTCCAACGCGAGGCTCGTGATGATGGACGAGCCGACCGCCGCGATCTCGGTGCGCCAGGTCGAGCAGGTGCTGGGCCTGATTCATCGGCTGAAGGAGCAGGGCGTCGCCGTGATGCTGATCTCGCACCGCATGCCCGATGTGTTCGCGGTGTGCGACCGCGTTATCGTCATGCGCCGCGGCGAGAAGCGCGCCGATAAGCCGATCCACCAGACCAGCCCTGAGGAAGTCACCGCCCTCATCACCGGCGCGAAGGAGGCGGCGTGATGGCCATGCCCATGGAATCTCCCGTCACGTTCTCGAACGTCGGCAAGACCAGATGGTGGCAGCGCGGCATCTTCGCCTCCCAGACCGGCTATGTGCTGCTCGCGCTCGCCGTGCTGCTGGTGATCATGCATTTCGCCAGCCCGTATTTCTTCACCGAAGGCAACATGCAGAACGTGGCGAAGAATTTTTCCTTCATCGCCATCGCCACCCTCGGCGTGACCTTCGTGATCATCACCGGCGGCATCGATCTGTCGGTGGGCTCGATGATGTGCTTCTCGGCCATGATCACCTCAATGGTCATGACCGAGCTATCGACGCCCGGTGGGCTCGGCGCCTCGCTGTTCGTGCATATGGCGACCGACGGCAAGACCGTGCTGGCCAACGTGCCCGGGCTGATCCTGCTGGTCTCGATCCTCGCCGGCCTCGGCGTCGCGCTGATCGCGGGTCTCGTCAACGGCTTCTGCATCGCCGTGCTTGGCCTGTCGCCCTTCGTGACCACGCTCGGCATGCTCTCGATCGTGCGCGGGCTCGGCTATGTCGTCTCCAACGGGCGCGGCAGTTTCCCGGGTGGGCCGGACGCCGATTATTTCTACGCGCTCACCTCGGGTGACATACTCGGCCTGCCCGTGCCTTTCATCTATCTGGTGGTCCTCGCGCTGGCGATGGCGGTGGTCCTGCACCACAGCTCGTTCGGCCGTCACGTCTTCGCGCTCGGCGGCAACGAGAAGGCGGCGGAACTCACCGGCATCCCGGTCGTGCGGGTGAAGATCGAGGTGTATGTGGTCTGCGCGCTCGCGGCCGGCCTCCAGGGCATCATCATCTCCGGCTGGCTCGGATCGGCGCCGGCCAACATGGCGACCTCTTACGAGCTCAACGTGATCGCGGCGGCCGTGATCGGCGGCGCCAATCTGGCCGGTGGCATCGGCGGCCCGCTGGGGGCCATCGTCGGCTGCGTGCTGCTCGAGGTGATCCGCAACGGCCTCGTGCTGGCGCAGGTGAGCTCCTACTGGCAGCAGACGCTGGTGGGCGTGATCATCATCCTGGCCGTACTGGTCGACCGAATCCGCTCGCGGATGATTTGACGTAACGAACGTTCCGGGAGGGTAACGAAAATGCCGCCTGTCCGCTTCCCGGACGAAATTCGAGAGGACAGGCGCCAAAGAAGGGTGGAGGAGACAATGAGGAAACTTCTTCTTGCCGGCATCGCCGTCGCGCTGATGGCGACGCCGGCGCTTGCGGCGAATTACCGCTTCGTGATCGTGCCCAAGGCGATGAACAATCCGTTCTTCGACTTTGCGCGCGACGGCTGCCAGAAGCGGGCCAAGGAGCTCGGTAACATCGAGTGCATCTACAAGGGACCGGTCGAGCACGAGCCGGCGACGCAGGCGCAGATCATCCAGGACTTCGTCACCCAGAAGGTTGACGGCCTCGCCATCTCGGTCGCCGACGTCGCGGCCATGTCCAAGTCGATCGAGGCGGCGACCGCGGCCGGCATTCCCGTCATCACCTTCGATGCCGATGCACCCGGCTCCAAGCGCATCGCCTATATAGGCACCAACAACAAGGAGTTCGGCGTCGCGCTCGGCAAGCAATTGCTCAAGCTCCGGCCCGACGGCGGCAAATACGCCATGGTCTCGGGCGGCCCTGGCGCCAGGAACCTCGCCGAGCGCGTCGACGGCGTCCGCGAGGCGCTGAAGGGCTCGAAATGGGCCGAGGTCGCGGGCTCGCCGACGTTCTGCAACGACGATCCCGCGCTCGCGGTCCAGCAGATGACGGATATGCGCACCGCAACGCCCGACCTTGCCGCGATCGTTCCCATCGGCGGCTGGCCGATGTTCGCCCCCGAGGGCTTCAAGGCCTTTGCCTCGAGGTCCAAGAAGGACATCGATTCCGGCAAGTTCACGCTTGTCGTCGCCGATACGCTGAAGATGCAACTCGAGCTGTTGCGCGACGGCTATGCCAATGCGCTGGTCGGTCAGCGTCCGTTCGAGATGGGCGAGAAGGCGATGGACACGCTGCTCGCCATCAAGAAGGGCGAGAAGGTGCCGGAGATCGTCTACACCGGCCTCGATCTCGTCACCAAGGACAACGTCGCGCAGATGTTGAAGTAATGGAGTCAAAATAGGAGTGTCGCCAGCCCCACACTCCTATGGTCTCTCCCGCTTGCGGTCTCCGCAGGCGGGAGAGATACTGGCTTCTGGAAGGAATTGGAATGCAGCGTTCGCGACTGGGCTCACTCGACGTCACCTCAATCGGCCTCGGCACCGCGCCGCTCGGCGGATTGTTTGCTCCGGTCAGCGATGCCGATGCGGAAGCGACGCTCGCAGCCGGCTGGTCGGCCGGCATCCGCTTCTACGACACTGCGCCGCTCTACGGCTTTGGTCTCGCCGAGCGGCGGCTGGGTGCATTCCTCCGGCAACAGCCGCGCGCGTCCTACGTCGTCTCGACCAAGGTCGGCCGCCTGCTGCGCGCGCCTGATGGCGCTGCTGCCGATGACGATTACTACAAGAGCGGGCAGCGCGAGCGGCCGGTGTTCGACTTCTCCTATGACGGCGTGATGCGCTCGGTCGAGGAAAGCCTGGTCCGGCTCGGGCTCGACCGCGTCGATGTCCTGCTCGTGCACGATCCAGACGATCATTATGACGAGGCCGTCGCTGGCGCCTTCCGCGCGCTCCAGCGCCTGCGCAGCGAGGGGACGGTCAAGGCGATCGGCGCCGGCATGAACCAGTCGGAAATGCTGGTCCGTTTTGCCGAAGCCGTGCCGGTCGATTGCTTCCTGCTCGCCGGCCGCTACACGCTGCTCGACCAGGGCGCGCTGGATGCGCTGTTTCCGGTCTGCGCGGCCAAAAACATCGGCATCCTGCTCGGCGGCATCTACAACAGCGGCATTTTGGCGAACCCCCATACCGGCGCCAAGTTCAACTATCAGGACGCCGATGCGGCGCTGATCGCGCGTGCGCTCGCGCTCGACGAACTCTGCCGCAAGCACGGCACCGAGTTGAAGGCGGCCGCACTTCAGTTCTGCATGGCGCATCCGGCGGTAACGGTCGCCGTGCTGGGCGCGCGCAACGCCGGTGAGGTCGCAGACAACATTGCGATGTCGCAGGCGACGGTGCCGCCGGCCTTTTGGCAGGAACTGCGCGCACAAAACCTCGTCGACGCACGCGCGCCGCTGCCGGGCGGAGCGTGAGCCATGATCATCGACGGCCACCAGCACTTCTGGGATCCCGCGCGCGCCGACTATCCCTGGATGGACGCGCCCGAACTCGCGCCGATCCGCCGCGCCTTCGGCCCCGCCGATCTCGCGCCCTTGCTGAGAGCGAACGGTATCGATGCGAGCATTGTGGTGCAGTGCCGCTCCGCGCTCGAAGAGACCGAGGAATTTTTGCGCATCGCGCATGCCACGCCCTCTGTAATCGGCGTCGTCGGCTGGGCTGATCTGACCGACGCCGCGCTCGGCGACACGCTCGACCGGCTGCGCGCCTCGCCCGGCGGCGAAAAGCTCGTCGGCATCCGCCATCAGGTCCATGACGAGCCTGATCCCGATTGGCTGTTGCGCGAGGACGTCCAGCGCGGCCTCAGCGCAGTGTTTGCCCGCGATCTCGCCTATGATGTCCTCGGCCGCACCCGCGAGCTGCCCGCGGCGATCGCAAGCGCAAAGGCGTTTCCGCAGGCGCGTTTCGTGCTCGACCACGCCGCAAAGCCGCCGATCGCCGATGGTGGCAGCGCCGAATGGTCCGACCGCATCAAGGCGTTAGCTGCCTGCGGCAATGTCTGGTGCAAGATCTCGGGGCTTGCGACGGAAGCGGTCTGGAATGATTGGGATGCAGGGCGGCTGTTTCCGTTCGTCGAACACGCAGCGACGTGCTTTGGCGAGGATCGCCTGATCTTCGGCTCGGACTGGCCGGTGTGTTTGCTGGCGGGAAGCTATGGTAAGATCAAGGGCGCGCTGGAGGCGTGTTTGGCGAAGCTGGGTCCGGGTGTGCGGGAGAAGGCGTTCGGGGCGAACGCGAAAGCTGCGTATCGGCTGGCAGTTGCGTAAGCCGCAGACTCGGTGCTCTTTCTCCCCTTGCGGGAGAAGGTGGCGCGAAGCGCCGGATGAGGGGTATGCCTCCGCGAACTCAACTCTCAAAATTCACTCGGGGAGAGATACCCTTCACCCCGGTGAGTCTGTGTCTACCAGCGGAGCTGCCCTCTCCCGCAAGGGGAGAGGCGCAGTAACGAGGAGCCTCTCACGCCCCCGCGGGCACCTGGTCCAAGAATCCCGTGACGCTCCTGATCCGCCCATCCTTCAGCATCGCGAAATCCGTTCCCTTGATCGGGCTGTCGATGCCGTCGGGACCAAGTCCCCACGAAAAGCGCAGATGGTCGCCGTAGCCATTGGGCTCGCCGATCAGCTTGAATTTGAACTCGGGAAAACGCTGCTGCACGCCTGATATCAGGGCGTCGATGCCGTCTTGGCCGTCGCCCTTCATCAGGGGGTCGACATAGCTCGCATCCGCCGTCCAGTTCTGGCTCAGCAATTCGCGCCGGCGGCTTGTCGCGCGCTCGTTCCAGAGCTCGACGTAGCGGTGGGCGATGGTGACGGGGTCGGTCATGGGGCTCTCCTTCGATGCTGCCGGGTTCGGCTGTCCCAACTATCGAAGGTTCGCTTGCGCTGATCGATTACCTCGGAGGTCATCGTCACGCGCAAAAAATGAAGCGCGATGATGGTCTCATCGCGCTTCATTCGTTCTCAACAATTCTGGCGCGAAATTACTTCGCAGCCGTCACCATGATTTCGACGGTGTACTGCGCCGCCGCCAGCTTGGCCTCGACGGTGGCGCGCGCGGGGGTGTTGCCGGGCGAGACCCAGGCGTCCCATGCCGCGTTCATCTCGCCGAAGGTCTTCATGTCGGTGATGTAGATCGTGGCCGACAGCAGTTTCGACTTGTCGGTGCCGGCCTTGGCGAGGTGGCTGTCGATGGTCTTCAGGATGTCCTGGGTCTGCTTGGTCACGCTCTCGCCGGCGGCATTGTTGGCGACGACACCGGCGAGATAGACGGTGTTGCCGTGCACGACGACCTGGCTCATGCGCGGGCCGGTTTCAAAACGCTGAATGCTCATTTGGGATCTCCTGCTGGAATGGCGGCCCTGTCTAGCCCAGCACCCCGCGCTCTGCCACCCCCGGCACGCATGCGTTGCCGGGCACGCATGCGTCGCCGGCCATGCATGCGCTGCCTCAGGGAAATTGACTGAAGAACGTCCAGATTGTCTCGGCGCCGTCGATGTCGCCGTTCTGTGGCCCGAGCAGGCCGGCTGCTACCTTTGGGAAGCGGGCATCCGGCGCAAATCCGGGCATGCGGTGACCGCCGTCGTTGACGCGATAGAGCACGACATCGTGCCCCCCAGGGCAGCGCGATGTGATCCGCGTGACGGTGGACTGGTCAGCGGAATTCTTGTGAGGCAGGTCGCTCCTGGCGGCATCACTTGCCTCGCAGCCATTGACCTTGCGCCAGAACGACACGGTCTTCTCGGTGGACCAGAACCCGTCTGCGGCAAAATAGCTCGACCCGCGTCCACCCTCATAGGGGATCAAGGGATCGACTGTGCCGTTCATGATCAGCATCGGCAGGCCGCGCGACGGATGGCAGGCGGCGGCCGATTCGTCGGTGAGGTTCATGATCACGCTTGCTCCGGCCGCAAACAGATCGGCACGCGCGCAGACCAGCGTCATCGTCATCGCGCCGCCATTGGAGATGCCGGTGACATAGACGCGCCTGGCATTGGCGGTGCCGTCGGCCACCAGCTTCTCGACCAGCTTGGTGATGAAAGCGACGTCGTCGGTCCCCTCAGGCGGGCCGCGGCCGGCGCGCCGCTCCTCGGGCCGTGCATCGGCCCATGCGTTGTTCAGCCCGTCGGGATAGGCGACGGCAAAACCTTCGCGCTTGGCGACTGCGGGCCAGGCCGTCCGCGTGATCATGTCGGCGCCGCGCTGGGTCTTGCCGTGCAGCACGATCACCAGCGGTGCGGGCCGTTTCGCCGGCAGTTGCGCGGTGTAGGATCGCATCGTGCCGTTGATGTCGATGGTGTCGGCGGACGCAGCCGGGGCAGCGGCGAGACCTGCAAGAAGCGCCCCGATGTGCATCCACCGCCGCATGATCTAGCCCACCGCCTTTGCCGCGGCGCGGCCGGCATTGCGGCCCGAGAACAGGCAGCCGCCGAGGAAGGTACCTTCCAGCGAGCGGTAGCCGTGCACGCCGCCGCCGCCAAAGCCCGCGGCCTCGCCGACCGCATAGAGGCCGGGAATGACGCCGCCCTCGCTACCGAATACGCGGGAGTCGAGATCGGTCTCGAAGCCGCCGAGCGTCTTGCGGGTGAGGATGTTGAGCTTGACCGCGATCAGCGGCCCCTGGGCAGGATCGAGAATGCGGTGCGGGGATGCGGTGCGGATCAGTCTGTCGCCGATATAGCGCCGCGCATTGTGGATGTTCATCACCTGCGCATCCTTGACGTAAGGGTTGGCGATCTCGCGGTCGCGCGCCTCGATCTGCATCCTGATGTGCTCGAGCTTGAGCAGGTCGCTGCCGGCGAGCTTGTTCATCTCCGCGACGAGGTCCTCGATCTTGTCGCGCACGATGAAGTCGACACCATGGCTTTTGAAAGCCTCGACCGGCGCCGGCGCGCCCTTGTTGGTGGCGCGCTTGATCGTCATGCGCCAACTCTTGCCGGTCAGGTCAGGATTCTGCTCCGAGCCCGACAGCGCAAACTCCTTCTTGATGATGCTCTGGGTCAGGATGAACCAGGAATAATCGTATCCGGTGGACATGATGTATTGGAGCTGGCCGAGTGTGTCGGAGCCGGGGAAGAGCGGCGCCGGCAATCGTGTGCCCGTGGCGTCGAACCACATCGAGGAGGGGCCGGGCAGGATGCGGATGCCGTGGCGCGGCCAGATCGGCGACCAGTTCTGGATGCCCTCGACATAATGCCACATGCGGTCGCGGTTGATCAGGCGCGCGCCTGATTTTTCGGTGATGCCGATCATGCGGCCGTCGACATGCTCGGGCACGCCGGAGATCATGAATTTTGGCGGCTCGCCGAGCCGCTTCGGCCAGTTCTGCCGCACCAGATCGTGATTGCCGCCGATGCCGCCGGACGCCACGATCACGGCCTGCGCCTTCAGCGCGAACTCGCCGACGACAGTGCGCGACGAGCTCTTGCCGCGCTCGACTGTGTCGGGCGCGAGAATGGCGCCGCTCACGCCGTCCACGGTGCCGTTGGTGATGGAGAGCGCATCGACACGATGGCGGAACTTGAAGGTCAGGCGGCCACTCTTCACGGCTTCGCGCGCGCGACGCTCGAACGGTTCGACGATGCCCGGGCCGGTGCCCCAGGTGACGTGAAAGCGCGGCACCGAATTGCCGTGGCCCATCGCGTCATAGCCACCGCGCTCGGCCCAGCCGACCACGGGGAAGATGCGATGGCCCATCGCGCGCAGCCAGGCGCGCTTCTCGCCGGCCGCGAATGCCACATAGGCCTCGGCCCATTGGCGCGGCCAAAAATCCTCGTCGCGGTCGAAGCCGGCGGTGCCGAGCCAGTCCTGCATTGCGAGGTCGAAGGAATCCTTGATGCCGAGCCGGCGCTGCTCCGGCGAATTGACCAGAAACAATCCGCCGAACGACCAGAACGCCTGGCCGCCGAGCGATTGCTCGCCTTCCTGGTCGACCACGATCACGCGCTTGCCGGCGTCGGCAATCTCGGTTGCAGCGACTAATCCCGATAGTCCTCCGCCGACGACAATGACGTCAGCCTGCTCAGTCGAATGCTCGGTCATAGAGTTCCCCCCTGTAATTGCCCGGATTGAAGCCAGCGGTTGCAACTGAGATCAAGGGGTAGGCGCGTAAGAGTTCGTTAACTTGTTCCACATTGGGATTGAAACGGGCCTGAGTGCAGCGCGGACGCAACACTGGATTTGAATTTGTTTTGAGCGAGCCGGCGTGCCTAGACAAAACCCCGGTTACGACAGACGCTAGCCGTGCATCACCACCTGACACACAGATTCGAATTCGACTGGGGCGGGGGACAATGAAGTTTCTGACGGGGTTGCTGGCGGCGGTCCTCCTGGTCGGTTGCATGGGGGCTTCTCACGCGGTGGTTCGCATCGCGGATGACCGTGGTGGACGGATCGGAACTTACGTCGACAAATACCAGGACCTGCGGCAATCAGGTGACACTGTCATCATCGATGGCCTCTGCGCCTCGGCCTGCACCATCGTCCTCGGCGCCATCCCGCACGACCGTATCTGTGTGACCTCGCACGCGACGCTGGGCTTCCACGCCGCCTGGGATTTCGGCACCAACGGCCGCGCCGTCACCAATTCCGAAGCGACCCAGATGCTCTATGCGATGTATCCCTCGCAGGTGAAGCGCTGGATCAACCAGCGCGGCGGCCTCACCCCGCATATGCTGTTCCTGAAGGGCAGGCAGCTCCAGGCCATGTACAAGCCCTGCTACCTCGACGCGCAGGCCTCCACCAACAAGCCCGCTTCGCCCCGACCTGCGCCGAAGTTGGAGCAGCTCGAGTCCGCCCGGGGCCAGTTGCTTCACTGAGACTATCAGCACGACGTGATCTCTGCACCGCCCGTGGCGCTTGCCCGCCGGCGGGGTGAAGCCTATTTGAAAGGCAGGGAACCGGGGCCGTCGCCCCGATCGTTGACCCCGATCGTTGTCATGGCTCAACCACTGCACCCCACCCATCCGCTACAGGACAATTCGCCCACTGCCGCCCGGACGCCGACCGTGCTGCTGTTGGCCGGTGCAGGCGTAGGCGGGCTGGTTATGCTCGGTGCGCTCGCGCTGTGGTTCCACTACGGCTCCCAGGTGTTCTTCGAAATGATCAGGACCGGCTTCGCCGCCTGCTTCTGACCCCCGACAGGAAGTTTTCATGAGCTCCACCGCCCGTCCGCTGGTGATCGCGACCGCCTTTGCCGCAAGCCTCGTTCTCGGGCTCCTGATCGTGTTCTGGGCCATGGGCGGGGTCAGCAAGGTGGTGCAGCCGGCCGCAATCGGCGGGCCGTTCCAGCTCACCGACCAGCACGGCAAGGCCGTCACTGACAAGAACCTGAAGGGCAAGCCGACCCTGATCTTCTTCGGCTACACCCATTGCCCCGACGTTTGCCCGACCTCGTTGTTCGAGATCTCGGAAGTGCTGCGTGCGATGGGCAAGGACGCTGACAAGGTCAATGCCGTCTTCATCTCGGTCGATCCCGAGCGCGATACGACCGCGACGATGAAGGATTATCTGTCGAGCTTCGACCCGCATCTCGAAGGCCTTAGCGGCGACCCCGCCGAGACCGCCAAGGTGATCACCTCCTACCGGGTCTATGCCAAGAAGGTCCCGACCAAGGACGGCGACTACACCATGGACCACACCGCGCTGATCTATCTGATGGACCGTGACGGCCGGTTCGTCTCGCCGTTCAATTTGAAGCGGACCCCGGAAGAGGCGGCTGCGGATTTGAAGCGGTATCTCTGACGCCTCGGGTTAACTTCAATCCGCGCTCGCGTTCCCGGCCGGATGGTCTATAAGGCCCTCCGATCCCAATGATATCAGTTCATTTTCGGCCGATGGCTCCATCGCAACAGGCGAAATCGTCCAAATCTGCCCGTGGGCTTCTGACCGGGCTGGTCGCAGGCGTCTGCCTGCTCGCCGGCCTGACCGTCGCCACGGCCCAGGCCCCGGCCAAGCAGCCTCCGGCTGCGCCCCAAGCCACGCCGCAAACCACGCTTCAAGCGGCCCCCCAGGCCGTCCCCGGCTTCTGGGACCCACGGCGGCGGCCGGAGCGGCCGGACCTGTCGCGCCTGACCGTGATCCGCTTCCTGACCGAGACCGACTACCCGCCGTTCAACTACACCGGTGCGGACGGCAATCCGGCCGGCTTCAACGTCGATCTCGCACGCAGCCTCTGCGAGGAGATCAAGGTCACCTGCACCGTGCAGATGCGCCGCTTCGAGACGCTGGTCGATGCGCTCTCCTCCAACCGGGGCGATGCCATCATCGCCTCGATGGCGGTAAGCCCGCAGCTGCGTGCCCGCGTCGACTTCACCGATCCCTATTACCGGGTGCCCGCGCGTTTCGTCTCGCGCAAGGATGCGGTGATGCCGGAGATCCGCCCCGAATATCTCGAGGGCAAGAAGGTCGGCGTGATCGGCGGCTCCGCGCACGAGGCGTATCTGAAGGCGATGTTCACTGACGCCGAGCTGCACGGCTATCCCAATGACGATGCGCTGCGCGGCGCTTTGCGCAAGGGTGAGGTCGATTTCATCTTCGGCGATGCCATCTCGCTGGCGTTCTGGATCAACGGCACGGATTCCGGAGATTGCTGCGCCTTCTCCGGCGGCCCCTTCGTCGAGAGCCGGTTCTTCGGCGAGGGCATCGGCATCGCCGTGCGCAAGGGCAACGACGTGTTGCGCCAGGCCCTGAACTGGGCCCTGTTCCGCGTCTGGGAAAAAGGCCGCTACACCGATCTGTGGCTGCGGTATTTTTCGGTAAGCCCGTTTTAGTTCTGCCGCTACTGCCCCCGTCGTCATTGCGAGGAGCGTAGCGACGAAGCAATCCAGAGTGTCTCCACGGAAAGATTCTGGATTGCTTCGCTTCGCTCGCAATGACGGTGGGTATGGCTGCACTATCCCACAAAATTGCATTCTGCCCGGAAATCGCTATTTTCCGCGGCCCGGAGGCCTCTTAGATGTCTGTTATCGATCTTGCCGCGAACCCGAGCGACCTGCGTGCGCTCGCCGAACAATCCAACGCCTGGCCGTTCGAGCAGGCGAAGGCGATTGTCGCGCGGCTGAAGAAAAGCCCGAAGGACGAGGTGCTGTTCGAGACCGGCTATGGCCCGTCCGGCCTGCCGCATATCGGCACGTTCGGCGAGGTCGCGCGCACCTCGATGGTGCGCCATGCCTTCCGCGTGCTGACCGAGGACAAGATCAAGACGCGCCTGCTCGCCTTCTCCGACGACATGGACGGCTTCCGCAAGGTGCCGGACAACGTCCCGAACAAGGATATGCTGGCGCAATATCTGGGGCGGCCGCTGACCGCGGTGCCTGACCCGTTCTCGAACGAATATCCGTCGTTTGGTGATGCCAACAACGCGCGCCTGCGCGCGTTTCTGGATCATTTCGGCTTCGACTACGAGTTCGCAAGCTCGACCGTCTATTACAAGTCAGGCCGCTTCGACGCGACGCTGCTGAAGATGCTCGCGGCCTACGACAAGGTGATGGACATCATCCTGCCGACGCTCGGGCCCGATCGCCGCGCGACCTATTCGCCTTTCTTGCCCGTCAGCAAGACCACCGGAATCGTGCTCCAGGTGCCGATGATCCGCCGCGACGTCGCGGCCGGCACGGTGACTTATGTCGATCCCGACAGCGGTGAAGAGGTCGAAACGCCCGTCACAGGCGGGAATGTAAAATGCCAGTGGAAGGCTGACTGGGCGATGCGCTGGGTCGCGCTCGGCGTCGACTATGAGATGGCCGGCAAGGACCTGATCGACTCCGTGAAGCTGTCCGGCGCGATCGCGAAGGCGCTGGGCGGCACGCCGCCCGAGGGCTTCAACTACGAGCTGTTCCTCGACGAGAAGGGCCAGAAGATCTCGAAGTCGAAGGGCAACGGGCTGACCATCGACGAATGGCTGCGCTACGCCTCGCCCGAATCGCTGACGCTGTTCATGTATCGCGAGCCGAAGGCGGCCAAGCGGCTGTATTTCGACGTCATCCCGCGCAACGTCGACGACTACCAGCAGTTCAGCGACGGCTTTGCCAAGCAGGATGGCAAGCAGCAGCTCGGCAATCCCGTCTGGCACATTCACCAAGGCCATCCGCCGAAAGCCGACATGCCGGTCACGTTCCAGCTGCTGCTGACACTGGTGTCGTCGTCGAACGCGGAGAATGCCGAGACACTGTGGGGTTTCATCGGCCGCTACCGTCCCGGCGTGAGCCCGCAGACGCATCCGAAGCTCGATGCGATGGTCGGCTATGCCATCAACTATTATCGCGACTTCGTCGCGCCGACGAAGACGTTCCGCCAGCCGAGCGAAGTCGAGCGCGCCGCGTTGCAGGATCTGCGCGAAGCGCTGTCGCAGCTGCCGCAGGAATCGTCGGCCGAGGACATCCAGAACGTCGTCTACGAGATCGGCCGCCGCGAGCCGTTCCTCGATCAGGTCAAGAAGGGCAAGGACGGCCGTCCGGGTGTCACGCTCGACTGGTTCAACATGCTCTACCAGGTGCTGCTCGGCCAGGAGAAGGGCCCACGCTTCGGCTCCTTCGTCGCGGTGTACGGCGTGCAGAACGCGGTCAACATGATCGACGGCGCGCTGGCACGGAGTGCGTGAGGGACGCGGTTCACTGGCTCGCCCAAACGATCCGCGCAATCCACGCGACCTCGCTCGCCGCGATCGTCCGCTCCGCTTGCGTCTCGTCCATCTGCTGCAAGTCCAGCGCCTTCGCCGTGCGGCGCTTCAGCGTCGCGACGATCATGTCGCCCGCTTTGGTCCTCACCACCACGCGATCGCCTTTGCGGATCGGCGTGCCGGGCGAGATCAGGATCATGTCGCCGTCGCGATAGACCGGCGCGAGCGCATTGCCGGCGATCTCAAGTGCGAACGTGCGACCATCCTCGGTGGCGGGCAGCGCGGTCTCGGTCCAGCCCTTGCCGGATGGCAGGCCGCTTTCGTCGAAAGCGCCGCTCGTGTTGGCCAGCGCAAAGCCGAGCAGCGGCACCGCGCGGGCGTCGCCTGCTGCCTCGCCGATCAAGCTGGCAAAAGTGTCGAGCGAGGCGCCGGTTGCCTCGAGGGCCTTGGCGATCGATTCGGTGGATGGCCAGCGTTCACGGCCGTCGGGGGTGACGCGTTTTGACCTGTTGAAGGTGGTGGGATCGAGCCCGGCGCGTTTGGCAAGGCCGGATGGCGACAGGCCGGCACGCTCCGCCAACCGATCCAGCGCGACCCAGATCTGGTCGTGTGTCAGTATCCTCTGCGCTTTGGCCTGTCTGACCATGGGAGGTCCAGCCCGTCGCAACTCAGGAAAACTGTCCTCAAATCAACCGGTTTTCCGATTTTCGCGCAAGGGGCGGCAAGGAAAGCGTTTTCAAGCGAAGTGGATGCCCGGTTCGCGTGAAGAAAACGCGTCAAAACAAGAATTTAGAGCCCCGCTCCGATTTCATCGGAGCGGGAATGGCTCTAACTCTTGAGTTCGGAGGGGGCGGCCTTTACGGTCGCGCTCGGGTTTTAAGACCCGTAAGAGACGAAAAACCCCAAGAGATTCAAAGGGCTCCGTAAGCGGTGGTCAAGATCTACAAAATCTGTCCGGCCTCGGCCTGGCGCGAGGCGGAACGGCAGGGTGTCTACCGCGGCAGTGCGGACGATGCGCGCGACGGCTTCATCCATTTTTCGACCGCCCCCCAGGTTCCCGAGACCCTGCGAAAACATTATTTCGGGCAGCGCGCGCTGTTCCTGGTCGAGGTCGACGGCGACGTGCTCGGCAGCGAATTGCGCTGGGAGCGCTCGCGCAATGAGGAGTTGTTTCCGCATCTCTACGGCGAGCTCGATCTCGGCGCGGTGCTCTCGGTGATGAACCTCAACATGCGCTCCGATGGCGGCCACGATGTTCCGGAGCTCCTGCCGTGATCCGCGCCTTCGATGCTCTCTCGCTGCCGCTGCTGCGCTGGCTTGATGCGGAAGACGCGCATCGCCTCGCGATCCAGGGCTTGCGCTTCCTGCCGCCGGTCAAGCCGCGCCCTGACGATCCCAAGCTCGCGGTGCGCGCCTTCGGGCTCAACTTTCCCAATCCGATCGGCATGGCCGCGGGCTTTGACAAGAGTGCAGAGGTGCCGGACGCGCTGCTGCGGCTCGGCTTTGGCTTCGTCGAGATCGGCTCGGTGACGCCGAAGCCGCAAAGCGGCAATGCTCGGCCGCGGCTGTTCCGGCTCGAGCGCGACGAGGCCGTGATCAACCGCATGGGCTTCAACAATGACGGTGCGGAAGTCGCATTGCGCCGGCTTGCCGCGCGCGCGCAGCACGGCGGCATCGTCGGCGTCAATGTCGGTGCCAACAAGGATTCGCCAGACCGCGTCAATGATTACGTCAAGCTGATCGAGACCTTCGCGCCGGTCGCAAGCTACTTCACCGTCAACGTCTCCTCGCCGAACACGCCTGGCCTGCGCAATCTCCAGGAAGGCGCACTGCTCGACGAGCTCCTCGCGCGCGTGATCGATGCACGCGAGCGGGTGCGGCAGAAGGCCGGCGACACGCCGGTACTGCTCAAGATCGCACCGGATTTGAGCCTCGCCCAGCTCGACGATGTCGTGCAGGTCGCGCGCTCACGCAAGGTCGACGGCATCATCGTGTCGAACACGACGATTGCGCGACCGAGCACGCTGCGCGAGGCGATGCGCGCCAAGGAACAGGGCGGCCTGTCCGGCCGGCCGCTGTTCCGCTTGTCGACGCGGATGGTCGCGGAGACCTATGTGCGCGTCGAGGGTGCATTCCCGCTGATCGGCGTCGGCGGCGTCGATTCCGGTGGCGCGGCGCTGACGAAAATCCGCGCCGGTGCGAGCCTGATCCAGCTCTATTCGTCGCTGGTCTACAAGGGCCTCGGCCTCGTCGACGAGATCAAGCGCGATCTGACTTCGACGATGTTGCGGACGGGACGGGATTCATTGTCGGAGATCGTCGGCGCGGATGCCGCGACGCTGACCGCGGAAGACTGGCCGGGGATGTAAGGCATCTGGGCTACGATTTCGGAAACGTCGCCCTGAACTGCGCCGGATATCGCGCGGCCTGCAAGCCGCCGCGCGAGACGTAGGAAGCGAGCAGCGCGCCCCACAGTCCGGCATTGCCGAACGATTGCAGCGCCCACCAGGCGGCAAGGAAGATCGCGAGCGAGGCCAGCATCAGATTGCGCATCTCGCGCGCCCAGGTCGCGCCGATATAGATGCCGTCGAAGCCGAAGGCGAATACGCCGGGAATTGGCGCAAGTACGACGAACGGCAGGAATTCGCGCGCGCCGTGGCGGACGGCTTCGCTCGCCGTCATGAAATCAATCAAGGCCGGCCCGAACAGCGCAAACAGCGCGGCGACGACGATGGCGAAGCCGAGGCCCCACAGCAGCACCAGCCGGGTCGAATCCGCAAAACCTTTTGCATCGCGCGCGCCAAAAGTGCGGCCGCAGAGCTGCTGGGCCGCATTCGCAAGGCCGTCGAGAAAGAAGGCGCTGACCAGCAGGAAATTGTTGAGCACGGAATTCGCCGCCAGAATGACGTCACCGGCCCGCGCGCCCTTGGCGGTGAAGAAAAGAAACACGGCGATCAGCGCCGCGGTGCGGATCAGGATGTCGGAGTTCACCGCCAGCAGCCGCATCAGTTTTGCGCGATCGAACAGCGTTGCGCGGGGCACGGCGAAACGGCCGTCTGCATAGCGTCGGCAAACAACCACGCCGAGCCCGAAGCCGATCGCCTCCGACAGCAGCGCGGCAACCGCAGCACCCGCGATGCCGGCGTCGTAGACCAGCACCAGCAGGATCGTCGCCACCATGTTGACGAGGTTGATGACGACCTGGAGCAGCAGCGCCGGATTCGCGCGGGCTTTGCCGATAAGCCAGCCGAGGATGACGTAGTTGGCGAGCGCGAACGGCGATGACCAGATCCGGATCGTGAAGTAGGTCTTCGCGGCCCGCGTCACCCCTTCGCTGCCGCCCATCAAATCGAACAGCCCGGCGGCCAGCGGCAATTGCAGCGCGATCAGTGCCGCGCCGATCAGGCCTGCAACGATGAAGCCGCGCACCAGGATCACGGTCTGCTCGCGGGTCTCGCCGGCGCCCAGCGCCTGCGCGGTGAAGGCGAGCGTGCTCATGCGCAGGAAGCCGAACAGCCAGAACAGGCAGTCGAAGATCACGGAGGCCATCGCGACGCCGCCGAGGAGGGCGGCATCATCGAGCCGTCCGATTGCGGTGGTCGAGACCACGCCGATCAGCGGCGTGGTCAGGTTCGCGACCATCGCGGGGCCGGCGATGGCGAACACCTGACGGGAGCCGACTTTGGGATGAACGGGCGCGTGCATGTCAGAACACGAGCACCATGCCGTCTTCGGCGGCGAGATGTTCCAAATCGTCGAGGTGCGACAGCACGTCGTCGCTCATATGAGTGAGGACGAGCCGCTTGGCGCCGATGGCGGGGAGGTGCTGTTCCAAGGTCTTCAGGCTGAGATGGTTCTTGACCACTTTCTCGTACATGTAGGCTTCCGCGATGAAAAGGTCGGCGCCATGCGCCAGCGGAATGAGCGTCTCCGTCCATTCGGTATCGGCGCTGTAGGCGAGCGTGCGGCCCTCGGCCTCGACGCGATAGGCGAGAAATGGTCCGCCGGATTCGCCGTGCACGACCGGGTAGGGCGTCACCATTACCGCGCCGAAGTTTTGGCCCTGTTCCGGCGCGAGCTCCACGACGGAGAGCTCGAAGCGCTGCTTCGTTTTGGAGGAGTGCTCGAACAGCGCTTCCATCAGCTGCTTGAGCCGTATCTCGATGCCCTGCGGGCCCGCGATGGTCAGCGGCCTTGTCCGCCGCGAGAACTGTGCGTCGAGGAGGAAAAACGGCAGCCCGGCAAAATGGTCGCCATGGAAATGCGTGATCAGGATGAGGTCAATGTCGTTGCGCTCGATCTCGAGCCGCTTCAGCGCCGGCAGAGCCGACGCGCCGCAATCGATCAGGAAATTGGCTTCTCGTCCCGAGATATGGAAGCAGGTGTTGAGCCTGCCGCCCGAACCGAAGGCGTCGCCGCAGCCGACAAAGCGCAATTGCATCGGCTGCGGACCTCCAAAACCTTACCGGCCGCGCGGCGAGCCGAACACGCGCATCAGCAGCCAGATCGGAACCACGATGACGGCGCCGAGCAGGAAGTAGCGCCACAGCCAGTTCACGGCATCGAAGCCGAGATCCCACAGACGCTGGAACAGCAGGCGAATGCTGATGAGGATGTTCCAGGGATCGAAGCCGATCGCGGCCAGCACGACGCCGACCAGGATCGAGAGCAGGACCAGGCGAAATGCGACCGCCAGCGGCGAGCCGCCGAGAAAGCGGTTCAGCCCATCGCTGCGGCCGGCCGGCAAATCTCTGACGTCTTGGACCATCTCAAACTCCTCAGGGGATTCGACCCCATTATAGGGCACGGCGAGGCACATGGGGAACCCGCAACGGAGCGTCAATCGGCTTACGGGATTTTAATTCGGGCAAGAACATGCGGCGGGCTGGCTGCAACCTCTCCCGCTTGCTTGCGGGAGAGGGGGCGTGCTGCCTTCGTGGCGGCGATCGGATTCACGCCTCAACCTCCGCCTTCAGCATCTTTTCCAACGTTTCCAGCCGGTCGGCCTCGCGCGGCGGCTTGTCCCAGCGCAGGCGGCTGATACGGGGAAAGCGCATCGCGACGCCGGATTTATGCCGCGGCGAGCGTTGCAGGCCCTCAAAGGCGACCTCCAGCACCAGCCCCTTGTCGGCCTCGTGCACCACATGGCGGACAGGGCCGAATTTTTCGGTGGTGTTGCGGCGGACGAAGCGGTCGATCTGGAGCAGCTCCTCATCGGTGAAGCCGAAATAGGCCTTTCCGACCGGCACCAGCTCGTCGCCGGTCTCGCCCTCGGTCCAGACGCCAAAAGTGTAGTCGGAATAATAGGACGAGCGCTTGCCGTGGCCGCGCTGCGCATACATCAGCACGGCATCGATGATGTGCGGATCGCGCTTCCACTTCCACCATTGGCCCTTCGGCCGTCCCGGCAGATAGGGCGCATCGCGCCGCTTCAACATCACGCCCTCGACGGCGTCCGCGTCTTCGTCCGCACCCGCACTCGCGGGATCGGCGCGCGCGGCGGTCAGGGTTTCCCAGCTTGCGAAAGGGACGGTGGGTGATAGATCGATGCGGGGATCATCGAGCTTCTTGACGAAGGTCTCCAGCCGTTCGCGCCGTTCGATAAAGGGGAGTTCGCGAAAATCGTTTTCGTCGTCGCCGAGCAGATCGTAGGCGCGCAAATGGATCGGAAATTCCTTGATCAGTTTTGGCGAGACGATTTTGCGGTTGAGGCGCTGTTGCAGAACATTAAAACTCTGCACGCGGCCTTCGCGCAGGATCAGCAGCTCGCCGTCGATCGCGCCTGCCAGCCGCAGCGACGGCACGAGGTCCGGAAAGCTGCCTGTGATGTCCTCGCCGGTACGCGAATAAAGCCTCGCCGTGATCTGGCCGCGCTCGTCGCGGCCCGCCACCGCCTGCACGCGGATGCCGTCCCATTTCCATTCGGCGATGTAGTCGGCGGGATCGAGCGCGGCGAAATCGGTGTCCTCGATCGCATGGGCCAGCATCACGGGCCGGAACGGCGCGGGATCGCGATTGACCGGCTTTTCGCCGCGGCCTTCCAGCCACGCGAACAGGTCGAGATAGGGGGAGCTGAGCGCCGGCCAGATCAGCTCGACCTCGTGCGGGTCCTTGTCGCCGAGCGCCGCGGCTGCGGTCTTGGCCAGCCGCGCGGAGATGCCGATGCGCAATGCGCCCGTGACGAGCTTCAGCAACGCCCAGCGGCCGGTCTCGTCAAGCTCGTCGAGCCAGCGTTCGAGCTGCTTCGGCAGCTCGGTCTTGCCGAGCGTGCGCAGCGTGGTGACGACTTCGGTCAGCGTCGGAGGCGGTGGGTTGTTGTGGGCGGCCATCGCGGCCTTCGGCCACATCAGCGCCACCGTTTCCGAGAGATCACCGACATAATCGTAACTCAATCCGAACAGCACCTCATCGGTGCGCGAGGCAATGAGATCGCGGATCAGCGCCGGCTTGGCGTGCTTGAAGCTGAGCGCGCCGGTGAGCGCGGCCAGCGCGTAGCCGCGGTCGGGATCGCCGACCTCGCGAAAATAGCAGGTGATCAGCCGCAGCTTGTTGTTGCGGCCGGGCTCGTAGGCGAGGCGGTCCAGCAGTTCGGCGAAGCGGTTCATGCTTCCGTCTCGTCCTGAAGCGGCGTCTCGCTCTCCTCCTCGTCGCCATAGCCGACGAGATCGAGCGGCTGCGCCCGCAGACCCTTGCTTTGGCACCAATGCACCAGCGCATCTTCCTGGCCGTGGGTGACCCAGATCTCGCCGGCGCCCGTTGCGGCAATCGTCGCGGTGAGGCCGTCCCAATCGGCATGGTCGGAGATCACCAGCGGCAGTTCGATGCCACGCTGCCGCGCGCGGGCGCGCACGCGCATCCAGCCTGACGCAAACGCAGTGACGGGGTCGGGAAAGCGGCGCGTCCAAACATCAGAGGTCGCCGACGGCGGCGCCAGCGTGATGGTGCCGGCGAGCGCCGCCTTCTTCATGCCCATCACTGGCCGGAGTTCGCCGAGCGCGATGCCGCGGCTCTGATAGTACTCGGTGATCTTCTCCATCGCGCCATGCAGATAGATCGGCGCGTCATAGCCGGCTTGCCGCAGCAGTGCGATCACGCGCTGCGCCTTGCCGAGCGAATAGGCGCCGACGAGATGCGCGCGCTCCGGAAACAAAGCAACCGAGGCCAGCAGTTTCTTCACCTCGTCAGCGGCATCGCCGTGCCGGAACACCGGCAGCCCGAACGTGGCCTCCGTGATGAAGACGTCGCAGGGCACCAGCTCGAACGGCGTGCAGGTTGGGTCGGGCGCGTCCTTGTAGTCGCCGGAGGCGACGATGCAGGTGTCCTTGCAGGTCACCGCGATCTGCGCCGAGCCCAGCACGTGCCCGGCCGGATGGAATTTGACGCTGGTATCGCCGAGCCGGATCTCCTCGCCATAGCGGATCGCCTGCGTCGATCCGGCAAAGTTCTCGCCGTAGCGCAACCGCATCATGTCGAGCGTTTCCTGCGTCGCGAGGACAGCGCCATGGCCGGGGCGGGCATGGTCGGAATGGCCGTGGGTAATCACGGCCCGCTCGACGGGACGGACAGGGT
The DNA here is from genome assembly GCF_900109945.1 of Bradyrhizobium sp. OK095. Lineage (GTDB taxonomy): Bacteria > Pseudomonadota > Alphaproteobacteria > Rhizobiales > Xanthobacteraceae > Bradyrhizobium. The sequence goes on along the minus strand of NZ_FOBX01000019.1, from coordinate 2,595 downwards.
CGATATGGAAGCCGCCGGGCTTGCAGCATAGGCCGCTCGCGACTGGCAGCAGGATGTCTTGCGGACGCATGCCTGTTATATAGGTTGCGCCACCGCATCTTCGAGTCGTCATCCACTCCTCTTTGGTTCCCAATGCCCCTGCGCCTGTTTCTGACTTCCGGCGATCTCATGGCCGACCGCCGCTTCGAGTTCGCGCGTGACCTCCAGCTCAAGGGTGACTTGCCGGCCGCTGCCGACCTCATCGAGCAGGCGCTCGAGCTCGCGCCCGGCTTCACCTCCGCCTGGTTCACGCTCGGCGAAATCCGCGCGCAACTTGGCCAGCGCGACAAGGCGATCGTGGCATTCCGGGAAGCGTGGCGATCCGATCCCGACGACCAGCACGGCGCCGGCCTGCATCTGATGCGGCTCGGCGATGCGCATTTGTCGGAAATGCCAAAAGCCTATGTGCAGGCCCTGTTCGATCAATATGCGCCGCGCTTCGAGCATACGCTGGTCAACGATCTCGACTATCGCGGCCCCAGCCTGATCTTCAAGGCGGTGGTGGCCGCACGCGTCGCCGCGAGGAAGCCCGCTCTGTTCAAGCGTGCCGTCGATCTCGGTTGCGGCACCGGTCTCGCAGCCGCCGCCTTCGCCAGACAGGTCGATCATTTCATCGGCATCGATCTGTCGCCCGGCATGATCAAGCAGGCGCGCGCGACAAACCTCTATGCCGAGCTCGAAGTCGCCGACATGATCGATGGCCTGCGCGGCAAGGCCGATGCGAGCGCGAACCTCGTCATTGCGGCGGACGCCTTCGTCTATCTCTCCGATCTCGCGCCGGTGCTGACCGAAGCCAGGCGCGTGCTTGCGTCCGGCGGCGTGCTCGCCTTCACGCTGGAGACCCATGACGGCGGCGGCATCATTCTCGGCGAGGGCCTGCGCTATGCCCACTCGGCGGAATATGTGCGCAGTGCGATTGCGAGGGCCGGACTCAAGCTGCTGACACTGGAGCCGGGGTCGCCGCGCATCGAGAACAACGAGCCGGTGCGCGGCCTCGTCATCGTCGCCGACAAAACTTGAGTCTAGGCGCTAATCGCGCTCCGATTTGAGGGTCATTGCGTCGCAAAGCGACGACTTCCCACTTGCGAGCTGTGCGGGGATGCCAGCACAATGCGCGCACCAGGGAGAAACAAATAATGACCAAGAATCCATCGCGGCGCGATTTCGGCGCCGGCGCGCTCGCGACCATCGCTGCATCCACCTTGCCTGCGCCCTACGTATGGGCCGCGGACAAGAAATACGACGCCGGCGCCAGCGACACCGAGATCAAGATCGGGCAGACCGTGCCGCACTCCGGTCCCGGCTCGCTCTATGGCGTGCTCGGCCGCGTCGGCGAGGCCTATTTCCAGATGCTGAACGAGACGGGCGGCATCAACGGGCGCAAGGTCAAGTTCCTCACCATGGACGACGCCTACAGCGCGCCGAAATGCGTCGAGGCGACGCGGCGTCTGGTCGAGCAGGAGGAAGTGCTCGCGCTTTACGGCTCGCTCGGCACCGCACCGCAGACCGCCGTGCACAAATATCTCAATTCCAAGGGCGTGCCGCAGCTTCTGCTCAACACCGGCGCGTCCAAGTGGAACAATCCAAAAGAGTTCAAATGGACCATGGCGGGTCTGCCGCTCTATCCGACCGAGGCGCGGATCCTGGCCAAGCACGTCATCGCTGTGAAGCCGAACGCGAAGATCGGCATCCTCTATCAGAACGATGATTTCGGCCGTGACTTCCTCGGTCCGTTCAAGAAAGCACTGGCGGATGCCGGCGGCACCGCGCAGGTGATCATGGAGCAGACCTACGATCTGAGCGACCCGACCATCGATTCCCAGCTCGTTAATCTCTCGAAGTCGGGCGCCGACGCTTTCTACAATATCACCACCGGCAAGGCGACGTCGCAATCGATCCGAAAAGTCGCCGAACTCGGCTGGAAGCCGCTGCAATTGCTGTCGGCGGGTTCGACGGGCCGGTCAATCCTCAATGCCGCGGGCCTTGAAAATGCAACGGGCATCGTCGCCATCCGCTATTCCAAGGACGCAGGACCCGGCCCCTGGGAGAAGGATCCTGAGGCGATGGCGTTCGAGGAGTTGCGCAAGAAGTACCTGCCGGCTATCGACCCCGACAACACCATCGCCTATGCGGGCTATGGCCAGGCCGTGACCATGGGCGAGATCCTGCGCCGCTGCGGCGACGATCTCACGCGCGCCAATGTGTTGAACAAGGCGTCCAATCTGAACGGCTTCCATTCGCCGTTCTTCCTTGATGGCGTCAACTACAACTATACGCCCGACGACTACACCCCGATGAAGACGCTCTTCATCTCGACCTTCAACGGCAAGGACTGGGAGGTCTCGGACAAGCCCGTGACGGAGTAGGGCTCGCCGCAATCGCGAACGCCGTAGGGTGGGCAAAGGCGCCCTCGCGCCGTGCCCACCATCTGCTCAGGCAACTGGGCGCAGATGGTGGAGATGGTGGGCACGCTTCGCTTTGCCCACCCTCATATGAGGGCTTTTAAGTCAAGCGTGCCGAACGGGGCTTGGGTATAGATCTTTGCATTTGGCGTGG
>NZ_FOBX01000040.1 GCF_900109945.1 Bradyrhizobium sp. OK095 | reverse complement strand
TCACATAACTCGGAATTATGGCTCTAGTTACTTCCGCCTTTGCCCTGGAAGTTTTCGACCGACGGAGGGCTCGCTCCGATCGATTGGCCGAATTCCTTTTGATCTATGTTCAACATTTCGGCCCCGAACATCGAACTCCGACTAATGAACTGGTGGAATTCCTTCTGTCACCAGTCAAAGGGCAGTCAATTCTCTATTTCGGACTGACGTACGACGGTGAGCCGTGCGGGTTCGCTACCTTCATGCACTATCCTGACGGTCCAATAGGAGTGATCGATCATCTCGTGGTGGCTCCGAATCTGCGCGGCTTCGGCGGATTCTTCATATTTTGCGATCTGATCGCGAAATGCCTCGAGCAAAAGCGCATTCCAATTGACCATTTGATTTCAGAAGTGACGCTTAGTCATCCGAGTTCAGCACCCACGATTAGACCAGCCGTGTTGGTGCGGATGATGAGACTCGTCGGGTTCAAGGCAGTCCGCTCAGCTTATTGGGCGCCAGACCCGGCTATCCTAGAAGACGTGGATAGCTGCAGAGCCGCACTTTTGTTGGCGTCTCAACCCGAACGAGACGATTTACCGGCCAGTGAATTCACCCGTATCGTCGAACTAATTTACAGAACTCACTACGGACTTTGGTATGAACGGACAATGACGAAGGAAAAATACGAACGCTATCGTCACGCCTCAGACAAGCTCTTAGCGAAGATTAAATTGAGCGTTGCGAAGGAAAAACGAGTAGTTCTCAACGGGATGAAGAACTTTGATCTTGTTTTCTCCCTGGATTCGTCGCCTAGACCTGATCCATCAACTATTTTCTATGTAGCATTGATTGCGCTCCCGGCAGCGGTCGGACTCGCTGTGGGGTTTGCGCAGGAACTAAAGGTTGCGGCTATTGCAACAACGATTTCGATCGTCATTATCGCCCTATTCGCAATCAACAGAAAGCTCCGGGGTCTTCTTATGCGAGCTTTTCGGCTAAAATGATCACATCGTCGGCGAACATTCCCAATCGTTGGACAAAGGGGTCAAGTACCGCAAATTTCGCAGAGGTTTGTTGACCGAGACCGATCCGCAGACCCAATGCGGATGCAATATGAAACCGCTGAACTTTCCGGCCTTGGAGACGAGCTCCCCTTAGGATCGTAGTTATGTAAGATGGGCGATAAACCCAAAGCGTGTCAGGTCGCCCCCCGTTTATCGTTTCGGTCCTTGCTACCGGCATACCCCACGTTGATTTTAGTACGTGCTCGAAGCTAGTTGACGTTTCGTAGTGCAGTATAAGATGTCCACCAGGACGTAGAACTCGCGAGACTTCTGATATTGCTTCGATTGCTGACACGTAATTTAGTACGGATGCGACGCAGACGACAAAATCGAACGATCCTTTCTCAAACGGCAGCGAACATAGATCGCCTACCACTCCGTTTGATTTAGCTCTCGTTTGTAGGAAGTGTCGATCAAGACATATCGAGCGCTCGGGCATCCAAGGATAAGCTTCCGAGCCACATCCGGCATCGAGTATCGCCTCAGCCTCGCTAAGCAAATGACTCGCGTGGCGACTACAAAAGGCGCTGATAGATGCGCGCTTGTAGCTGTTCCACCGATCCTTCGGATCCCAGATAGGTTGACCGTCGCCGTAGAGGCGCCTCGCGGCATCTCGAACAATAAGCTCGTCATCAAGCCGCGACATAATTCCGAGTTATGTGA